>CBDCOR010000032.1:0-9805 GCA_965219855.1 Acidobacteriota bacterium | reverse complement strand
CCCCCGGCACAACAAAATGAAGTCCCCAGACTCCAAAAGTGTAACCTATGTGCCCGGGAGAAATTGTTACCTATGAATCGGGAGCTACAGTTGGGGAATGACCTTTACCCAGGGTAGCTCGCTTTACATTACCCTGGGCTACCCGCAATAACGCCTTCGGCGTCTCGCGCTGAAGAAAACAGTTTCTTCCTGAATGATCCGGCACACAGGGCGACAGTGCTTGTAGTGCTTGCCGATCTGTTGCTAGCGGGCGATGTAGCGTGTACCATATCCTACCTAGACATCACCGGAAAAGTGGTAATGCTGGACACGCGAAGTGCGACTTTCCTTTTGGCTTTAATGCTCCCTCGGAGCATCTTCACACGCTTCTTACTCGGGCTGTTCCTTACCAATGCCCTATCCTCGGCAGCCTCGGTGGGTACTGTAGACTTCCAGCGTGAGGTACGGCCGATTCTCTCCGACAACTGCTTCAGCTGCCACGGCCCCGACGCTCAGACCCGCATGGGGGCGTTGAGACTCGATACCCGGGAAGGGGCCTTCGCCACGAGCATTCGCGGCAGTGCCATCGTACCGGGCGACCTCGAAGCCAGCCGTTTGTACCAGCGCGTCTCCACCCTCGACGGTGGACTGCGGATGCCTCCAACCTACTCGCAGAAGGAGCTGACGAAAGAGCAGATCGACCTCCTCGAACGTTGGATCGAACAGGGAGCTTCCTGGGATCAACACTGGTCTTTCAAGGCGATCCATCAACACCGGCCTCCTGCAGTAGAAAACGAAAGCTGGGTGCGCAGCCCGCTTGATCGGTTCATTCTCGCCCGGCTCGAAAAGGAAGGCCTGGCGCCGGCACCGGAAGCCGACAGACGCACCCTTGCGCGCCGTGTAGCTCTGGATCTGACGGGGCTTCCTCCCGACCCCGGTACCCTGGAGAGCTACCTGAACGATAGCTCGTCAAAATCGTACGAAAAACTGGTCGACAAACTGCTCGCATCCAAACATTGGGGTGAGCACCGAGCTCGTTATTGGCTCGACGCCGCACGCTACGGGGACACCCACGGGATCCACATCGACAACTACCGCGAGATGTGGCCTTACCGCGACTGGGTCATCCGAGCTCTGAATGAGAACAAACCATTCGACGAGTTTACGGTCGAGCAGATCGCGGGTGACTTGCTTCCCGACCCAACCCTCGATCAATTGGTTGCCACCGGCTTTCACCGCTGCAACATCACAACCAATGAAGGCGGCGTGATCCCCGAGGAATACGAAGCCATCTATGCCAAGGATCGAGCCGATACAACCGGCACCGTCTTTCTGGGGCTGACGGTCGGATGCGCTACTTGCCATGACCACAAGTTCGACCCGATCGCGCAGAGCGAGTTCTATGCCTTGACGGCCTTTTTCAGAAATACGACCCAGTACGTGATGGACGGCAACATATCGGATCCCCCGCCCACCCTGGTCGTACCGAGCGACGAGGACCGGGAGCTCTGGAAGAATCTGCGCCAGGAAGCAGCCGAGCTCGGGGTAAGGATAGCAGAGCATGCCGGCTCGGTGGACGAGCCCTTCGCCGGCTGGCTTGCCGGGGGTCTCTATCGTTCCCTGTCGACCCCCCTAGAACCGTCTGCGGAGTTACTGACGCTCGTCCTCGACGAGGAACCCGCGGTCGACATCCAGGGAGGCCGGAGAGGGATCACCCTGCGCCAGGGAGCGATGGTCGCAGAAGGACCCTACCCAAACCAACCGGCGCTGCGCTTCAAGGAGGAATCGTGGGTGGAACTGCCTCCTCTGGAACTGGATACCGACACCCCCTTCTCGATGGCCCTTTGGATCTACCAGCCCAAGGTCGTCGGGAACTTCACCGTCGCCGGCCAGGATGACCCCGAGGACCATTCCCGAGGATGGGCGCTAACCATCCAGCAGCGGCAGCTCACCTTCACCCTGACCGGTGAAAAGCCAGCGGGAGATAAGAGTCCGTCGGCAGTGAAGATCCTCCCCATCAACACCAAGCGAATGCCTCCGGGCCTCTGGACGCATATCGTGGTAACCCACGACGGCTCCGGTGAGCGAGGGGGCTTGCGGCTCTACCGGAACGGGGATCTGGTGGAGGAGCAGGGGAGCGAGTTTTTTGCCAAGGTGGAGGGAAGCATTCGGACCCAACTTCCGCTCCAGCTGGGTAGAGGATTCGGCAAGAGCAGTGAGCGAGAAGATCCCAAAGTTAGCCACTTCTCAGGCGGTGGGATAGCCGATCTTCGATTCTTCAATCGCCCGATTACGGTTCAGGAGGCCAAGGTCGTTTCGTTGTGGAACGTTCTCCAGAACGCTAGAGATCACAAACCGGAACAATTAGATGACGACCAGCGGGAGGCGCTGCGTCTCTACTACCTGAACGTCGAAGACACGGATTATCGCGGCCTACTGGCGCGCAAGCAAGCAATCGATCGGGAGTGGCGAGAGATCCGGCGGCGCGGCGGCGTCACACACGTCATGCAAGAGACCCCCAATACCGAGCCGGTGGCTCACGTGCTGCATCGCGGCATGTACGACCAACCTCGCCAGCGCGTTGCTGCCAACACTCCCTCGGCTCTGCACCCCATGTCGGCGTCGTTCCCTCGCAACCGAATGGGTCTGGCCAGGTGGCTGGTCGATGAGGAGAATCCTCTGACAAGCCGCGTGATCGTGAACCGCTACTGGCAGCAGGTCTTTGGTACTGGGCTGGTCAGGACCAGTGACGACTTCGGTTCGCAGGGGGAGCCTCCATCTCACCCCGAGCTGATCGATCGGTTAGCGTTCGAGTTTCGCCAATCAGGCTGGGACATCAAGCAGTTCTTTCGCCGCCTGGTCACTTCCTCCACTTATCGTCAGTCTGCCCAGAGCACCCCGGAAAAGCTCGAAAAAGACCCGGAGAATCGCCTGCTCTCGCGAGGCCCACTTTTCCGTATGGATGGAGAGATGATTCGGGACTACGCCTTGGCGGCAAGCGGTCTGCTGGTTCGCAAAATCGGCGGCCCCAGCGTGAAGCCCTACCAGCCAGCAGGTGTCTGGAAAACAGTCGCAATGCCCAGCAGCAATACGCAAATCTACGAACCGGACTCTGGCAGCAAACTCTATCGGCGCAGTCTGTACACCTTCTGGAAGCGGTCCGCCCCGCCTGCCTCCATGGACATCTTCAATGCCCCTACACGGGAACACGCTACAGTCCGACGGGAACGAACCAATACACCGATGCAAGCGCTGGTCACGATGAACGATACCCAGTTCGTCGAAGCTTCACGCTACCTGGCACAGCGCGCCATGCGTGAGGCTGGAGACGGGTTCGATCCCCGCTTGGATTTCGTGACGGCCCGGCTACTGGCACGCCCATTTGAGGAAAGAGAACGCGCCATCGCCAAACGGACGTACGAAGGCTTCAGAGACTTCTATCGCACCAACGGCGGAGAGGCAAGGAAGCTCCTTTCGACCGGCGAATCGGCTCCCGATGAGGCGCTGTCAGCGACAGAGTCGGCAGCTTGGACCATGCTGGCGAGCCAGATCATGAATCTGGACGAGGTATTGAACCGATAGAGGTCGCACACCTGGAACCGGGGTCTTCTGTTTCGCGGAGAGATTGACGATGCATCCACACAAAGAGGCACTCCTGGCAGAAACCAGACGGCAGTTCTTCGCCCGCGGAGCCAAGGGTATCGCTGGAATTGCACTGGCCAACCTCATGGCCGACAACGGTCTTGGCTCGATCATGGGTGACAAATCGTTTGGAGGCTTGCCCCACCTGCCGCATTTTGCCCCCAGGGCGAAACGCTGCATCTACCTTCACATGATGGGTGCGCCGCCGCAGATGGATCTGCTGGATTACAAGCCCAAGATGAGGGACTGGTACGATCAGGATTTGCCGGAGGCGGTGCGTCAGGGACAACGCCTGACGACTATGACGTCCGGACAGGCGCGCTTTCCCATCGCTCCGTCCGTCTTTCAGTTCAAACAACACGGCCAGAACGGCACCTGGATCTCAGAGCTGCTGCCCTACACGGCGAAAATGGTCGATGAAATCGCCATTATTCGCTCGATGAACACCGATGCCATCAATCATGAACCGGCGATTACCTTCATCCAGACAGGCAGGCAAGTAGCCGGTCGTCCCTGCATCGGCTCCTGGATCGCCTATGGACTCGGCAGCATGAACCAGGACCTCCCCACGTTCGTCGTGATGAACGCCGAAAAGAGTCATCCCAAGTCGGGGGTGCAGGCGATTTCGGCCAAGCTCTGGAGCTCCGGCTTCCTTTCCCCCAAATACGCTGGCGCAGGGCTGCGTGCAGGCACCGACCCGGTACTTTACCTCAGCGATCCGGACGGAGTCTCCAGAGAGGTCCGCCGCAAGATGCTGGACGGCCTCAGTGAGCTGAATCAGATCCGGCACGAGAAAATCGCCAATCCAGAGACGCTGGCAAGGATCGAGCAGTACGAGATGGCGTTTCGGATGCAGGCTTCGGTCCCGGAGATGGCGGATCTCTCGAGCGAACCCGAAAGCACCTTCAAACGCTGGGGCGAAGAGGCGAAAGAACCGGGCAAGTTCCAGAACGCGGCGCTCATGGCGCGCCGGTTGGTCGAGCGTGGTGTCCGTTTCGTCCAGATCTATCACCGTGGCTGGGACGTCCACAGCTCCGCCCCGGAAGTCCTCCCGGCACAGGCCCGGGACGTCGACCGCGCCGCCTGGTCCCTGGTCCAGGATCTGAAGGAGCGCGGCCTCTTCGAGGAGACGTTGGTGATCTGGGGCGGTGAGTTCGGACGGACCATCTACTCGCAGGGGACTTTGACACCCACTGACTACGGACGCGACCACCACCCGCGCTGCTACAGTCTGTGGATGGCCGGAGGCGGCATCAAAGGCGGTGTCGTCCACGGCGAAACCGATGACTTCTCCTACAACATCGTCAAGGACCCGGTCCACATCCGAGACTACCAGGAGCGCAAGTTCGAAAATAGACCCCTTTGTCGGCTCCGAGGAGCCATTTTGGAGACCTAAATTCTAAATTTCGGCGCGAAGTCACTCAGAACAGGCACGTGTTCAGCTGTCCTCCACGCCGATCGCTCAGGGAAAACGATTCTGCCCTCTTGGGGGGCGTTTGTAGAGACACCTCGCCCCAGCTCTGGCGACCCTCGGAGCTACTTTATCTCCTTTCAGTTTCAGGTAGCTGGCCGGTGTTTCAACCACTTACTGCCTTCCAAGAGAAGACGGCTCCAACCATTGACATCCAGCAGCCGATAGACCAACTGTCGGCCCCTGCGCAAAATCTGGCAGGGCATTTCAATGACCTCTCGCAGGAAACGGCGATACTCCATCTTCACCAGCTCTCGGGCTTGCAGTCGCGCCGGCAGCACCAACCCCATCCAGGCCTTCAGATTCCAGGCTTGAGCCGCAATCACCAGATAGGCCCAGTTGGCTACCAGCGTATCCGAGGGCATCCGCAGGGCCTCGACTCCGTTCTTGAGTTGTTCAATGACGTTCTCCTGGTTGCAGCGCCGGTTGTTTTCCCGTACGACTCCCGCCGTTCCCAACGTTCTGGCCGAGATATTGGTGACATAAAAGTGGTAGCGCGTCTGCGGCAGCAGCCGCTTCTGGCCTTTCTCGACCAGGATCGTCTTGCGCAAGATCACCATCCGATAGGTTCGCTTCGCTTTGCTCGGACGGTAGTCGATCTCCGCGATCTCTTCCCGTTCCAGCGTCAGCGTCTTGAACCCGCGTCTCTTGACAATCTCCGGCTTCACTTTGTCCCGCCGCTGGCGCCGCTTCTTCCCTTTTCCTTTCCCCTGGCTGGGGCGCCCCAGCTCTTTCCATCTCGCTTCTGGCAACGCCTCCGCCCACTTGACGAAGCTCGGATGGGCGTCGATCCCGAAGTCAAACTCCACGCCCGCCTCCGTCCAACGGTCAAAATGAGCCGTCAGCGAAAAATCCGTGTCCCCGCGCAGGCGCACCTTCCGAAAACCCGCCTCTCGAACCAGCTCGATACTCCGATCCAGCCATTCGGCCGCTCCCTCATGAGAGGGACGGTTGCCCGAGCGGTTGACCGCATAGAGCACCTCTCCCGTATTGGCCAGCGTCACGATCAGCGGCGCATAGCCCCACTGCCCGTCGTAGCTGATCTCCATCCCTTCCTTGCATTCGCCGCTCGTGGGGGCCATCGTCCCATCCACGTCGATCTCCGCCCGTTGGAAGAAACGGGCCGGTTGTTGGGCCCAGACCTTGAGGCGGCTGGCATTGACGGCTTCCATCAGATCCACCACGTCGGGCGCGTCAAAGCGGCGCACAAAGTCTCCGGCCGTGCTGGGGGCGGGGATCTTCTCGGCTCCCACCGCCTCCAGGAAACTCACACTCTGACGTCGCAGTTCAATATCCTGATAGCGGGTCCCGCCCGTGGCCACGTTGTAGATCAGGCTCAGGACGTGGTCCGATTCGTGGTACGGTTGGTGGCGTTTGAGCAGCGTCACCGCCTGGTCAATGGCTTTCCCCAGCCCACTCCACTTCACCACCTGCTGCAGCAGCCCCAGACCACCGTAACTGACCGCACCCGTTTTCTCCGAGACCTCGTAGCTGATGACCTCGGGCGAGAGCACCGGTTTCGGGTCTTGACCGTTCCAGCTGGGGCTCAATCGCTGAGCAACCTCTGCTTCCCGTTTGCGGATGATTGCGCTATCCTTTTTATTCACCTGAAATGCCTCCTTTCGGCTTGTTCTGAAGTTTCTTTGACAACCCCAGAATACCCGTCAGGTCTGGCATTTCAGGTGTTTACATGTGGTTTAGTCCACTTTCATCTACTAGGGCCGATTACCATCCGACTGGAAACGCCAACTTTCCCTTTCTAGACCTGATGCATCGCCGTAGTTTCTTACAGGCAGGCTTGATGAGTTCGATCAGCGCTGCCGGCCTGTGGGCCCAGAAAAAGGAAGACGCCATGCCAACAACTCCTTCGCCGCCGTTCGCCGAGGAGCGAAGCAAGCTGAAGATCACCGGTGTCCGTATGGTTCGCCCGAGGCCGAGACGGCCGCTGCCTTCCTATGAACCGGCGCCCGGCTCCTGGTCGACGGGCAGCGTCGAAGTGGCCAATCCGATGTCGATCTATCCGGAGTACAAGGCCCGTCGATCGCTGTTCATGGCCCCTGACTTGGGACCATCGGCAGTAGAGATCACAACCGATAAGGGAGTTCGAGGAATCGGCTATGGCGGCCCGGGTGCGGGTTTCGTGATTGAGAAACACTTGACCCAACTGCTGATCGATGAGGATCCCTTCAACCTGGAGCGACTTTGGGACATCATGTGGCGCTCGACCCTCTACTACGGTCGCAAGGGGGGTAGTGGTGCACGCCATCAGCGCGGTAGACAACGCCCTTTGGGATCTGGTCGGAAACGCCCTGAAGATGCCCGTGTACAAGCTTTTGGGGGGAAAGACGAAGTCACGCATTCCGGGTTATTGTACAGGTAACGATCTGGAGCAGCACATCGAGTTTGGTTACACCAAAAGCTCAAGCTCGCCATCCCCTATGGACCGGCGGACGGCCTTCAAGGAATGAAGAAGAACCTGGAGTTGGTAGAGCGAACGCGTAAGCTCCTGGGTCCCGATGGCAAGATCATGCTCGACTGCTGGATGGCTTTCACCGAACGTTACACCCTCGAATTTGCAAAAGCCCTGGAGCCCTACCGTGTCTATTGGATGGAGGAGTGCCTGCCACCCGACAACTACGCCGGTTTTGGACGCCTAAACGCCCAGATCAGCTCGACGCGGATGGCAACCGGCGAACACGAGTACACACGCTACGGCTTTCGTTTGCTGCTGGACTGCCAGGGTGCCGACATCTGGCAGCCGGACATGAACTGGTGCGGGGGGCTGACCGAATTGCGTCGAATCGGCGCTCTTGCTGCGGCCCACGACATTCCTGTCATTCTTCACGGTGGCTGGCGCGGAGCGGGTCCGCACTACATCATGGCCACACCCTGGTGCGAGATGTTTCTACCTCCACCCGGCGGCCCTGACGAGGTCTACCAGCGATTCGAGGAAGAGAACAACATCAGCCGCGGCCCCGAAGGAATCTACATGAGCCCTTCAGATCGACCGGGTTTTGGATGGGACCTGGTAGTGGACTGAGGAAGAACATGCCGGGGACGATCCCGCTCGGTCCTGCTTGCCAATTGGCGACACGGCGAAGCACCCAGGGTTGGGAAACCCTGGGCTGACAGACACAATCCCGTTGGGATTGACCTCTCTTGGGCTTCGAAGCCCAAGCCCTCAACATCTTGGGCGAAAGCACAAGAGACCTACGAGCCAGAGGTCCGAAAGAAGACTTTGGTCTGGTGTAGGTCGGGGTCATTGTCTGCGCCTTCTGAACTTGACTCAAACGTCACGAAGAACTTCAGACAAACCTGCTTAGTCCCACCCCCAGTGGAGCTGGCGCCATTCGAGAATGAAACTTCGGGTCCCGGCGATAGGGTAGGGAAGCACGGTCACCCGGCTCCCCTCCCTCCGAACTGCACGTGCGATTCTCCCGCATACAGCTCTCCAGTCAGTAGGTTCCTATGGATTGGACGAAACGGATATGGGCGTCAGTCAGGCTCGTGAACCCATGATCCGTAAAGAAGGCGTTGGGCCAACGGTGATTTCGACAGAGGCGTTTTCTATTCTTCCGGTTGCGCTTCAGAAGCAGGCGTCGCAAACGACGACGGATCAGACCGTCGTAGTCCTTGAAGATGTTCCAATGACAGTGCCGGAAGTAGTTGAACCAGCCTTGCGTCGAGCGATTGAGCCGCTGGAGGATGACCTCCAGCGAGTCGCCCGACTTGCGCGGCGTCAGCTCGTGAATGCGCTCGACGAACTTTCGGTGGCTCTTCGCTCGTGGAAACCGAAAACGGCCTCGGAACGAATCGCCCAAGAACGAAAAGCTCTTCTCTCGCGAGTCCACGATGTGTGTCTTCTCGGGATGCAGTCTCAGCCCGTTGTCCTCCACCCAGTCCCGCCCTTCGGCCAGGGCCGCTTCAGCCTCCTCGGGTGCGCGACACAGCAGGACAAAGTCATCCGCGTAGCGCACCATCTGGAAGCCCAGATCGGCCATCCGATGGTCCAGGGGATTGAGGTAGGCATTCGACAACACCGGAGAAAGAACGGCGCCTTGGGGGACTCCGGCTTCCGGAATCCACTTACGCAGCTCTTCCAGTATCCCCTGATTCAGAAACAGCTGAACCAGGCCCAGCACGCGGCGATCCGATATCTTCTGTTGGATCAGGTCCAACAGTCGATCTTTCGGGATCGTATCGAAGTAACCCTTCAGATCCGCGTCGACGACATACACATAACCGGCTTCGAGCAGCTCTTCGACGTACCGCAGTGCGCCGTGGCACCCTCGCCCATGACGAAAGCCGTAGCTTCGATCATGGAACGTGGCCTCCAGAATCGGCTCGATCCCGTGGACCAAAGCCGTTTGCACGACTCGATCCCGCACGGTCGGAATCCCCAGCGGTCGCTTTTCCGAACTGCCTGTTTTGGGAATCCACCTCCGCAGCACCGCTGCCGGACGATAGGTCCCCTCACGCAGTTCTTCCTGCAACCATTCGAGTTCCTCCCGCTCGTGTTCGGCGAAATCCCCCCACGTTTGCCGGTCCACTCCCGCCGCTCCTTTCCTGCCCAAGACCTTCTCGGCCGAGCTGGAAAGGTTCCGGCTGCAAAACACCTTATCGATCAGCGTGTGCCATTTCCCTCCTCTCACCTTTCCTTTCAAAAGTGTCTCCAACATGCGATCCGTCCAAACCGCGCGATGAGCTCACTGT
>CBDCOR010000031.1:0-186027 GCA_965219855.1 Acidobacteriota bacterium | reverse complement strand
AGATCCTGACGCTCTTTCTCGCAGTTGGAGGGAGTGCCGGATTCCTGGGCGGCCTTCTCAGCGACAGATTCGGAGGTAAGGGTCTGATTACGGTCTCGATGCTGGGATGCTGCCCCTTGCTGTTGGGTTTTCTCTGGACCGAGGGGTGGATTTCGATTCTCCTCTGCGTCGCGGGGTCGGCATTTCTACTCTCCACGGCCCCGGTCAACGTCGTGCTAGCGCAGCAGCTGGTTCCCGAAGGAGTATCGACCGTTTCGGCCTTCCTGATGGGTTTCGCTTGGGGAGTGGGCGGCCTCTTCATTCCCGGCGTGGGCTTTCTGAGCGAGGGAGTGGGGCTGCAGGTGGCACTGTCCGGAATCGCGCTTCTGGGAGTGCCCGGCATCCTGATGGCGATGGCGCTTCCGGCACGCATTGGGCAAGCCCAACTGGCAGCAAAGGAATCCGCCCTGGGCCCGCAACCGGCTGGCTAGCCAAGCTAGCCGAAGGCATCTCGATGATGGAGGTACGTTGCAGTGTACTTAGGTATATGGGAAAGCGAAGAGAAGAAGAGTCCGGAGCCTTGGACGCACAATTTAAAAAGGCTCGACACGGGTTCTGGCAAACACAGCGCGAGTCACCCACTCCTAAATTTGCCCAAGGCTCCGAAGCGACTATGTCGGCAATTCAGGGGCCACTCCGGGAGCTGATGTCGAAGGGTTCGAGGAAAAGTATTAGCACAATTGGAGTTACACCGGGTTAGATCTAATTAACACCATCTGGGTGCGAACGTGATTCGTAAGAAAAAGGGACGATTTTTGTCAACTCAGGGTGACGAAATACGGCAAGTCGCGGGCTCAGAAGATCACTCGAGACAGGAGTGTTCGGTATTCTTCGGCGAGCGGCGATCGATTGCCGGTGAGAGCGAAAACATCCAACATCCTCTTACGCCCGGCGTCATCTTCGAAAGAGCGGTCCTCAGCTACGATACCCAGGAGGATCTCGAGGGACTGACGGTACTCTTGGCTCAACGCTAGGCAGCAGGCCAGATCGTAACGGGCCGCCAGATTCGCGGGTTCCTGCTCTGACCGGCTGCGAGATGCCTCCAACCCTCCCGCCTCTCGGCACCGCCTTTGGAGCCTTGCCAGAATCTTGAGTCGCTCCAGCTCCTCAGCTTGAGAGGAAAGGGGTGGAATCCTGGCAAGGAGCTGGTCCATTTCGTCGTAGCTCTGCCGCTCCAGGGAGATCTGGGCGAGACCGAGCAGGGCTCCAGGGTGGTCGGTCTCTTGAGTCTGAGCCTCCCTAAAATCCTGATAGGCCGCCTCAACATCGCCGGCTGCAAATTTCTGGTTGGCCAGAACAACGATCTGATCTGCCTGACTCGGAGATTGCGCCCTCAGAAAGCGGCGCACCTCGCTTTCCGGAAGCAGGCCAATAAACTGATCCACGGGCTTGCCATCACGAAAGGACACCACCATGGGAATGCTCTGAATCTGGAACTGGCGAGCGAGCTCGGGCGCCTCTTCGGTGTTCACTCGCGCCAGCAGAAACGCGCCTCCGAACTCCTCAGCCAGTCCCTCCAAGATCGGAGTCAGGGTTCGGCACGGCCCACACCAAGCGGCCCAAAAATCGACGATCACCGGCCGGGTTCGGGAGTGCTCCACGACCTGTTCCTGGAAATTCTTCTCGACTACATCGACAACGAGCTCCCTGATCTTCTCCTGCATTTCTTTGCACTCTCCGCTCACATTATAGCGAGCGTTGAGGGCTCAGGAAAAATGTCCCGAAGGCGGATTCGTTTTTCCGTCGCAGAACGTAGGGTCCCCCGCTTGCAACCACGGATCGAAACTGAATATACTGAGCCCGGACGAGCGTCGATGATCAACTGGATTACACTTGACTACCTGGAGTTATTGTGTCAGACGAACCAACTGCTCATTGGCTGCGCTAGGGGAGAGAGCGAGCTTTGGATCTCTCCTTTGGGACCTCACCCGTCAACCCTCACTCCCCAGGAACTCAATGACATTCTGGGAGGAAGTTTACTGTTTGAGGTCCGTAAGTTGCTGACAGAAGATCCAGACCTTGAAGAGACCTCTTTCGTGACACGACTGGAACTTGAACAGCAGATCCGGCAATTGATGAATTGATGACGTTGACCAATCAAGAGAGCAGCCTGCAGCAAGCCACCGACAAAATCCTTGGGTCAATCATCGACGACTGGTATGAAAACGTTTCCGGCTTCTATTTGACCAGAGAGCGGCTCGAAGCAGAGCCGGAGCTGGGGAAACGGGAGGAAGAATTAAAGCGTTTCCACGATGACCGAGGGCAGCACCGGATCAAGTTCAACAAGGACGACCTGGATTTTACCTACGGGCTGGCATCACGTTGGCAGGAGAACACCCTGCTGATCGAAATCAGCGTGAACAACAAGGTCGAGAGATTCGACTATCAGGACTTTCACAGACGACTGCTAGCCCACTACGAGAATCTGGGTGAAAAACTGGTCCCTACACCCTACGAACTCAAGAACTACCGCTACTGCGACATCTTCTTGCTGAAGCCAAATCCCACTGAGGCTTTCCAGGTTGAGACGAGAACAGAAGGCGCCGACATCATGCGTCTCTCCTTCAGTGTCAATAACCAGCATCTGGAAAAATGCCTCAACCATCCGGTTTCAGGCAAGAATCTGATCGAGAACTACTGCGTTTCACCTTTCCGAACCGTATATGCGGCGGTTTACCGGCGCATCTCGAGTTGACGCTTCCTCAATACGGCGACCGTCATTCCGATCGCAGATTGATCATCGGGTAGTCTAGAGCCAGGGGGTCCCTACTCCCCCGACTAATCGCCTCATCGAGGGTCTGCTTCCAGACTCGCAACTCTAACCGAAATCGCTCCAGCTCGATCTTCCCATAGGAACCTGGGTAAGGGGCTAGTCGGTCGATAGACTGCTGCATCATGGTACGCGCTGCACCCCATTTGCCTTGTTGGTAGTGGAAGAAAGCAACGGCCGCCTGGATGATGCCTTGCAGAAAAGGCTGCTCGTCACTTGACTCCTGGAGCCAAAGGTCTTCTATCAGGTCGTGGCAGTCGTAGAACTCCTGCCGATTGAATAGTTCAAGCCCTTCCAAGAACTGCGGCTGTTGGGACCCTCCGGTTTCGCTCAATCGTTCGCGACCAAATCTGGCGCAAATCTGAGCCCCAACTCTGCGAAGTTATTCTTGACAGAGCCCTTAGTACACTGGAACGTAAATACTGATACGTATGCAGATGGGGCTTGTGTGGCCGCTAAAGCGGGAGACTTACAAGTCAATGATAGGCTTCCTTGATCCAGCGTTCCAAGGATCCTGATGGATCAGAAACTACGTCGACATCGAACACCCAGGGTTCCTTCCGGGAACTATTCTTCAAGAGCTTGACCCCATGCTCGTAATCGCGAAACAGCTCTCGACAGTAGTCCAAGATGTCTCGCCCAGCGGCGGCCGCTCGAGAAGCCAAGAGTTGGGCCGCTTCCGGCGTAAACGTGATTTTGACGTCGAAGTTATCGCTGAATTCTTTCTCGAACTTCTTTAGCCTGAAACGAAGCACATCTTCTCGATAGAGGTCCGGATTAGCGAGAAGTTCTGCCAATTTCCCCGGCGGGTTCTCTACCATCTCACGTCCTACGACCAGATTCCCTACCTCGCTATCCGGCAGCTGGTACTTGTACTCTCGGAAGACCTGCTCACATACAGTGATCAGCCCCCGGGCGCCGGTCTCCTCCAAGGCCGCTCGTTCGGCGATCGCTCTGATCCCCTCGTCCTGGAAGTAAGCATCAATCCCGTAGGCTAGAAAGTCATTCTTGTACTGTTTCAACAGCGAACCTTCCGAATCCTTCAGGATGCTGAAAAGATCTGGTACGGTCAACGGATTGCAGTGGACCACGACCGGTAGCCGCCCAATGAACTCAGACTCGAAGCCATAGTCGATGAAGTCGACGGAGCGAGCCTTCTGCAAAAGGAAACGCTGTTGTTCCTGGGAGGTCTTCTCTCCCACGAAGCCGATCCTCTTCGCACCCAGGCGCTTCTTGATGATGCCCGTCAAACCCGTGAAGGCCCCACTTACGATGAACAGAATGTGTTTGGTGTTGATCGTCTGCTTCTCGGGCTTTCCCCCGGCCTGGACCTCCATGAAGGCCTGCATCTGACTGGCGATATCGGTAGGTGACTTCAGGGGCACCTCGGTCTCTTCCAATAGTTTGAGCAGACCTCTCTGGACTCCGTGCCCGCTGACATCCCTCCCAAGACTGTTCGAGGGCGCGGCGATCTTGTCGATCTCATCCAGGTAGACGATACCGTACTCTGCTAATTGGATATCCCCCTTGGCCTGATGCACCAGTTCCCTGATCAGATCTTCTACGTCTCCGCCGACGTAGCCGGTCTCGCTGTACTTGGTCGCATCGGCCTTGAAGAACGGCACTCCAATAAGCCGAGCAATGTTCTGAATCAGGTAGGTCTTACCTACTCCCGAGGGACCGATCACGATGATGTTCTGCTTCTTGTAGTCCCGACAATCTTCTGAGTCCTGGCAGTTTTGGATGTGGTGGTAGTGATCGCAAATCGCGGTGGCCAGCACCTTCTTGGCATCATCCTGTTGGATCACGTAGCGGTCGAGATATTCCTTGATTTCGCTTGGCTTATATTCGAAATCAATTCTCTGAGTGGCGTGGAGTTCCTCGCCTTCTACCTCGTCGGTCTCGTCCCCCTGGGCATTGGGAAAGACCTCAACCCGCACTCCGGTGCCGTATTTGTTTTGTAATAGCTGTTTCAGCTCATCCGGATTGAACCGCTTATCGAATGCCATTAGATCATCCTCTCCTAGCACACTCGTCAACCCAACAGTGGGTCTCCTTACCCCTTATAAGATGCAGGATTCAAATCAACGATTCATACCTGGTTCGCTGCATTCGTCTCACAGGTAGCGCATCACCACCGCCCAGGCAGAGATCGCGGCCATGAACGAGATAACGGCGGCGGCGGCGATTCCGGCCCAACGGACGGGTCTCGCCGTCCGCTGCTCGGGCGGCAGCTGCCCATCCAGCCAGACGGCGGCGATACAGGTTAATCCCACGCCGATATTGGTGCTAAATAGGGCCACCAGATCGATCATGACGATGGGCGTCGTCTCGGTCCAGATAAAGACCCAGGTCAGGACTAGCAAGGTGAATCCGAAGACTTTCATCACCAGCGAATAGCGGAGATCTTTCCCCTGCGGAAGCAGCTGTTGCAGAAAGCTGTGGGCCCCCCTTCCGTAGATCTCTGGAAGTGCGTTGAGCGTGCCCCAGAGGGCCGCGAGAATGATCACATAGTAGAGCGGAATCATGAGTGGAGAAATCTGGGCAAAGATGTGAGCCTGTTCGGTGAGCAGATCATATCCTCTGGGAATCTTCTGGCTGGGCGCAAGGATTGCCGCTCCAGCGATCATGAAAGCCGCAGTGACCAGCAGAATCAAAGAGGCGGTAAAGAAGACGTCCAATTTGAGGGGCTTGAGGGCACGCTTGCGATCCAATCTGGACCGACCAACCGTCCACCCTTTGAGCAAGATCCAATTGGAATAGACAATGTAGTTCATCGCAATGCTCCCGGCATAGCCGAACACCGAAGCCATCTCCAACACCCTGCTCCGGGACTTGATTTCCAATGGCAGCCACTCCGGATAGGAAGGGAAATACCCGAAACGGAAGAATCCTTTGAATATCGACCCGATCTCCGGTCGGACCAGGATGGAGGCCAGCAAGGTGCAAGCCAGCAGGACGAGACAAACCACTCCCTGCGACTTCTCCAGAGTCTCATAGCGCTGAAAGATTCCAGCCAGAATGGCCAGAGTGACGAACGTGAGCGCGAACCACTTGTAGGAGAGCACGAGTCCGCCCGAAGCCACAATCTCTGTCATGAGGCGGCCGCTAGGAACGGCGATGACGACGAAAACGAAGGGAGCTACGACTGCTTCAAGGCTGAGTATCAGCCACAACAGCCAACCTCTGGGGCCGGGAAACTCGACCAACTTCTCGGCAACGGTTTGACCCGAAACAGCAGCGTAACGTCCTAGCAAATAGAGGGTCAGAAACGACTTGGTGATGGTCGCGATGAGAATCAACCAGAGAAGATCGTAGCCGCCCCAGGCACCGGCACGCACCGCCAGAACGGTTTCACCGGCACCAATACTTGCTGACGCCACGATTGCGCCGGGACCAACCTGGCGAAGCTGCGACAGCCACTGGCTCCCCTTCGAGAGGGCTTCCCTCATCGTCGGCAAGGTTCCTCATGGTAACAACATCTATTCTCGATAGCGATCTCTCTCCCGCGCCCTCCTCCGGGACATTACTTGTCATTCTCCGCGCCGGAATAACATATACTTCGGAGGGAATTCCACATGAATGAGATCAGAGAAAAGCTGCGCCAGCTCCTGATCACCCGATCGCTGCAAATCGGTCACTTCACGCTGACTTCGGGGATGACGAGCACGCACTACATCGATGCCAAGAAGACCACACTCGATCCTGAGGGCTCCTATCTCTGCGCCCGTCTGATCCTGGATGAGCTAGCCCGAAATCAAGTCGAAGCCGAGGCGATCGGAGGACTCACATTGGGAGCAGACCCGGTGGTCGCGGCAGTAGCCGCCGTCAGCTTCGCCGAAAGAGATTGCTACGCGCCTCTGCCTGCATTCATCGTGCGTAAAGAAGCAAAGAAGCACGGTACCCAGCTTTACATCGAGGGCTTCGAAGGCAAGAAGGGATCTCGAATCGTTATCTTCGACGACGTTTGTACAACAGCTGCATCCGCGCTGAAGTCGATAGAAAGAGCTGAAACCCAAGGCTATGAGGTGGTTGCGGTGGTCTGTCTGGTCGATCGGGAACAGGGAGCGGAAGAGAACCTCAGTGATTATCCCTTTTTCCGACTCTTCCGTGTCCAGGAGCTACTTTCGGATCCTAGGGTTCAAGAGCAACTAGCCCGGCTTGCTTAGTACACTGGAACACTGCTGTCCGGTTAAAAGTCAAATGATATCAGGTGGTTAGCGATGCGACCTACTGGCCTTGCACGTCCCAATTCCTAAGTGGTTGAAGAATCAGGAGTTGCTAGAACGGGGTAATGCTGAAAATTGGCGTTAGCTTCTGGAGTGTTGGCGCCCTGAGCGCACGAGAACGAGGTGAATCCTGAAGGGATTCCGTATTTCAGCCCAGGGTTTCCGAACCCTGGGTCAACGTCGTCTCCCCTTGGATTTCAACCCTGTAAGGGTGCGATGAGCCGCAGTGGCTCGAACTAAGTCAACCATGGTAGACAAACGGTGAGGCGTTTGAAAGGAGGGAAATAGAGGGATAAGAGAAGCAAGACGCCGAAGCCTACCTGTGCGAGTCCACGCTGGTACAGAACTTCCTGCTCGAACTCCGCAACTAACCAGCGGAGGTAGGCAGCCAGGGCGCTCCCAACGGCAGGTCCGGAAGAAGGGATCGTCACGAAGGGGCCAGGCAGGAAGACTTCGGGAGACGGCACTTCGGCCTAGAGCAAAGCGCCAACGACCGCCCTTGAGCGAAGCGTCGGCGAGGTTCCCTGACCTCGTCTTCAGAGAGAACATGTGGTTATCTCTCTGGAACTGCTTTGGGTGATACCTGTCGCCGCCTGAGGAAAATGGTTCGAGTCATGACCGGTGAAGGTCCCCCACCGTCCCACGTTGGGTGAGTCCGCGCTATAAGCCCTCGGCGAAAGGCGACGGATGATGCGGTGCTGTGGAGAAGGCCTCCTGAGCCGCCTCCGCTTTAGGGATTGCCGCAGAGCCGGAGTACTCCAGTTTCGACTGGAGGAAAGGTAAAACCGAAGACGAGCTGAGGAAGGATCTGAGCTCTGGGTAGTTAGCGTCCCGGCCGTGGCCTCCAAAATGGGCCGGCCCGTGCTCTTGCCCGGGTCAAACCGAGAAAACAGACACCTAGGTGCCTGGCTAAGAAACACCCGATAGATCCCCGATCCGTCTCACCTGATGATGCAACCTAACAGGAACACCATGGTGAAGAGCAGAAAGGAGCACTCGCTGACCGGTCGCATTACGATCGAGCTCATGCGGGCCGCTTTCAAGAAAGTCAAGCGCAACCGAGGTGCCGCTGGAGTGGACAAGGTCAGCGTCGGGAGGTTCGAGGCTAACCTCGAACCAAACCTTCTCGCCCTGATGAAAGTTCTCAAATCAGGGGCGTTTCGGCCCGATCCGCTGCTCCGCGTCCGGATCTCCAAAGGCCCTCGCACGAAGAAGACCCGGCCGCTCGGGATCCCCGTGGTCCGCGATCGCGTGGCCCAGGAGGTTCTGCGGCGGCTGCTGGAACCTATCTTCGAGCCGCTCTTTCAGGACGCCTCCTTCGGGTTTCGTCCTAAACGCAACTGTCATCAGGCGATCCAGTGGCTGTTGTCCCTTCACGACGCCGGCTACCTTTGGGTACTCGACGCCGATGTGGAAGGTTTTTTTGACCACATTCCACAGAACGTCATTATGCAGTTGGTGGCCGACAAGGTTGCCGACGGCAATATCCTTCGCCTTCTCCAACGATTTCTCACTGCCGGGGTCATGGACGACGGAGTCTTCAAGCCGACCACGGTCGGCACGCCACAGGGAGGAGTCATTTCCCCACTGCTGGCTAACATCGTCCTCAACCAATTGGACTGGGCCTTGCACCGGGCGGGTTTTCAATTCGCCCGCTATGCTGACGACTTCGTCGTCTTGACCCGGTCCCAACAGCAGGCGCAAGAGGCTATGGAACTCGTCCAGCAAGTGCTGGAAACCCCACTTCAGCTACGGCTGAGTCCGGAGAAAACCCGGATCATGACGTTCGGAAAAGGCTATGAATTTCTTGGCTTTTTCCTCTCGTCCCGTTCCCGGCGCATGCGCGACAAGTCCCAGCAGAAATTCAAGGATAAGGTGCGGGAATTAACCGTCCGCTGCCATAACCTCGATGCCGAGGCAATCCTGAAATTGAACCGAGTGATCAGGGGGACAGCACAGTACTTCACCCCCGAGTTTGCGACCAATCGTTGGCTCTTCCAAAAGCTCGACTCCTGGGTCCGAATGCGACTCCGGAGCATGAAGCTTAAACGGAAGAACTACAACGACAACCGCAAACTCCGGGTGGGGTTCTTCTGCCGAAAGCTCGGCTTGCTTTCCCTGGAAAGCTTCTGTCTCTGTCGCAACACCTACGGTCAAGTATGTTACGTCGTTCCCCGAAATGGGGCAACGTCTTTGGGGTCGCCCGGTGAGTGACCCTCACGCCGGTAAATGTGGGGAACAGACCCCATCGCGACAACGGGGAGGGGCAGGCGGGAACTCCGCCTGCCTCTTACCCGCGTGATTCTTAGGGGGTTGACTCTCTTACCCAGGGTTGGGAAACCCTGGGCTGGAATACGCAATCCCCTTGGGATTGACCTGGCTTGGTCGGACGGGATCCATTTCCCATCGTTTCCAACGCCAGGGTCGAACCGAACCTACACGAGTCGGGTAGGGGCGGCAGTCCGAGTTGAAGTCGATTCCAGTGTGCTATCCTTGTAACTAAATGATTAGACTTATGTTATCAAGATATCTGAATAGTTCAACCGGACAGTAGTGACACTGGAACGTAAATACGGCCACGTTTGTGGCGAGCGCGACGGGTCGAGTTCGCGAAGCGACGACGAGGCGATGCTGGGTATCGTAGAGGAGGAGCGACTCCATCGGCCCGTCCCGTCGCCACCCGTAGGGCAGATGGGGGTTGCGGACGATCTCTGCGTTGGTCATCGTCGAAGATGACCAAGCATCGACTTCCTCCTCCTGCCTTTATTTCGCCTCACAAGCCCCATCTGCAAACGTCACCGTATTTATGGATCCGTGTACTTAGGTCGCGATCTGGCCTGTTAGAATAGTATCGCTATGACTGAGTCGAAGAACGTAAAAGTTGAGTGCCCCTGTTGCCAGGCGAGTCTGCTGGTGAATACCCAGACAGGTCTGGTCCTTCATTCCGAGAAGAAGAAGTTGGACTACTCCTTCGAGAATGCGGTGCAGGACGTCAAAGACCGCAAGGACAAAGCTGCAGAGTTATTCGACAAGGCCTTCGTTGATGAGAAGGAACGTCAGCAAGGTCTCGAAGAGAAGTTTCGAGAAGCCTTGAAGTCCAAGGACGAGTTAGACGATCCGATCCGCCCCTGGGATCTGGATTGAAGTGGCTCTCGCTGAGGGTCGTCGGCTTTCGATCCTGGCTAGACGGCTGTCCTTCCTCGTCTTGATTCCACTCTTTTTTTGCCTGGCGCCGAGCCAGGAAGACCCCGAAGCGCCTGGCAGAAAAGGCCCCTCGGCTGATCGCTCGCCAGTCTTCGGTTCCTGGAGCGCTCCCCGCAACCTGGATGTCGAGTATTTCCAGCTTCTGGTGGATCTCGGCTTCACACACACGCTGTATTGGCGCAGCCCAAAACTGAAGCCCGAACAGTGGCGCAAGGACTTGGGTCGGGCTGCCGAGTCAGGTATTCGGCTAATTTTTGACAGCTGGCAGCCAGCCGCGATTCCCGAAGATTGGCTGGACGCCGTCCTCGAGACCAGCTGCACTCATCCTGCGTTCGCTGGTGTCTATGCGCCGGATGAACCTGGATACCGCTTTCCCCTGGAGGGGCCTACTCGGCAGCCCTCAGTCAAACGATTTCAGTCGGCTTACAATCGCCTCAAGGAATACGGGAGCGAAGGAATCTTTCACGTGGACGCTGCCTCCGCTGAAGCCAGATGGGTTCGCCAGTTTCTTCCCTTTTCGTCGGTGTTCGGACTGGACATCTACCCCTATAAGGAAGGTGTCGACTGGAAGCGTTACGTCGAACGCGCTACATCAAAAGCCCTGAGGTTGGCAGGAAAGCGTCCGGTCTGGATGGTGCTTCAAGGCCACGGCCGCCGGGATTGGTACCAATACGCGACCGAAAACCTTCGGCAGAAGATTCCGCTCGAGTCGGATCCACGGCCCCCCAGGGAGGTCCTTGTGGAGATGGCATGGACGGCCTTGACGGGAGGAGCCGAGGGAGTCCGGTGGTGGTCCTTTGAGCTGTACGACTGGCAGAATAGCGAGCATCGTCGATTCATTCTCCAGTTTGCCGATATCCACAAGGAACTCAGAAGGCGGTTTACTGACGAAGGCCGGTGAGGGATGGGCTTTTCCCAGTGCTGACAGATCGCGGCACACGACGTCCCGACCCGACGGATTGCCACTTCAACCTCAAGTCACTACCATAGGCTTCCAGTCGTACAAGGAGGGACACGCGATGGTGAGACCTGCTCTCAATTCAGGGGAACTCGTGTGGTCGGGAGAGCACTGGATCAACGTGATCAAGCCACAAGATGCAGAAGCGCCCAGTGCCCGGTTTAGCCTCTACCACACTCGATACAGCCAAGCCGGCGAAGGCAACGCTCTCCATCTGATGATACCGGCGGCGGAGATCAACCTCGTCTGCACCGACAATCCCAGGCTGGGAGAATGGATCAACGATCGATTCTTCAAGATGGGCGCTGTACCCTCACCCGACGCTCCAATCGTAAAGGCCAGCTTTCAGCGACAAGGAGCCACCCATGACTCCCCCCGCTGGGTGGTGGAGACAGAAGGCCACCGGATCGTCGCAGGCTGGACGGTCAAGGAGCCTCCCGTCATAGCCTATGGACCCTTTCGCGAGGGAATCGAGTTTTTCACCCTGCTCTTGTTCTCCGACGAAACCACGCTGGAGCTGGATGGATCGCCGATTCCCGGGACACCCTTCTTGGTGGATACCTGGCAAGCCAGCATCGGTGGAGATCGAAGCTCCTGCGTCTTCGCCCTCGCCGAAACTTTGATCCAGCCAGGCGCTCAGGAGTGAAATCATGAATCGGCCTGCTTTGTTTCCTACCACTGTCGTTGGCAGCCTACCGCGCTCCAAATGGGTTCTGGACCTGTTCCAGAGCCGGTGGGATGGAGGAATTGGCGAACAAGAGTTCCAGCAGAGGCTGGACAGCGCAGTTCTCTTCGCCATTCAGTTCCAAGATATGGCGGGCATCGACATCATCACGGATGGGGAATATCGGCGCGAGAGCTACGTGAAGATCTTTGCCCAGAGGGTGTCTGGTTTCGAACGAGATGCCCTGGACGGATCCGCCATTCTTGATGACGGAAACTATTTCAATCCCAGATCCAGAGAGGTGTTGTCGCCGTCGGAGGCCAGCTCGCCGCTGCGCTATCCGGCTGTGGTTGAGCCGATTCAGTACGACCAACCTCTGGTGTTGGAGGACAGTAAGTTCCTCCTGGCGAATACTTCTCGTCTGGTCAAGGTGACCCTTCCCTCTCCCTACATACTAGCCAGGCGCCTCTGGCATCCCGATTTTTCGCACGACGCCTACCCCACCCGGGAGGACTTCCTGGAGGCGATCCTGCCTATCCTGAGGGAGGAGTGCCTCCGGCTTCAGAGCGAGGGGGTTCATTTCATCCAGCTGGACGATCCTTGGCTCTCGCTCTTCGTGGATGAAGGCTACCGCGATCATTTCGAGGAGGTGGAGCGTGAGATCCACCTGAGCATGGACTCCATCAATCGAGTCGTCGAGGGGTTGGAGGTAGAGACGGGCGCCCACTTCTGCCGAACCCATTACAACCGCCAGACGGGCTTCCGGGGGGATTATTCCTACCTGATGCCTTTCCTGAAGGAGCTCAAGGTCTCTCAGTTGGTAATGGAGTTCGCGCTGCCCAACGCCGGTTCTCTCGAGGTCCTGGAGAATTTTCCGGAAGACATGGAGTTGGGGCTTGGTTGTGTCGACGTTCGCGCCGCAGAGATACCCGATCCAGATCAGATCGTCGGCATGGTGAAGGAAGCTTGCCGCTATGTCGACAGAGAGCGAATCACCCTGAACCCTGATTGTGGCTTCGCTCCCTCCCACACCAATCCCATACCCCCCGACGAGGCGTATCTGAAGCTGCGGGCAATGGCGGAGGCGGCGCAACGCCTCCGAGCGTAGCGGTGGCCTCCAGGCCGCCGTCCGTCGAGCCAAAGGCTCGAGAGAAGAAGACTTCGGCCTGGAGGCCAAAGCTACGTCCGCAAGCCGAATGAAGTTTCACATTGGATGAATCAGTAAAGGCCGGAGGCTCGCTCCTTGGCAGGCATGATTTCCAGGCAGGTGGTCCACCAGCCGCTGCGCGTGGTGGTGATGAAGGGCTCAGGCAGGCTCTCCTTTTCCATCTCCTTCGCCAGAGCTTCGTAGTCGTAGTGTAGGGGGCGAAAGTCCCACTTCAACTTTCCTGCGGTGTACTCGAGGAGCGTGTACGAGACGTTCGTGGCTCCATCATTCTCGGGTCGGCCGATGACTCCCACGTTGAAGAAGTGCCGCCCTCGATCCAGAGCCCGATGCCATTTGATACCTGTGTGGGTGCAGCAGACGACATCGGCATTGTGCTCCTGGGTGAACTTGAACAAGAGATGGTCGGGGGATGCGCTCTCCCAGAGGAACTCGTTGGTCTGACGGGGCGAACCGTGGCATAACTCGACCTGAAGCGGACCCAGGGCAAAGCGCAGCGCAGGGGGAAGAGTACCGAGCCAGGATTTGTTTTCCCTCGACGTGTTTTCGAAGGTGTATTCGTAACTGATCTGGGCAAAGTGATTGTCGCGGGGATCCGTATAACCGCAGCCACAATCCTCTTTCCCTTGGGCCAGAGAGAGATCGTAGTTCCCCGCCATGCTTTGTATTCTGCCGTTTCGAAGATAGGGGAAAGAGCGGTCGGGATTTGGGCCAAACCCGCCCATGTCGCCGAGGCAGAAGATGGCATCTACGCCGACCTGTTCACAGTCTTGCAGTAAGCATTCCAGGGCTAGGTAGTTATTGTAGACGCCGCCAAACAACGCGACCTTGGAGTATGTCTTCATGAGCTCCTCGCCGCACGGAGAGTTAGTGGTTCTTGCAGGTCATGCCGGTGACATAGCAGGTATTGCAGGAGCTGTGGTAGAGGGAACACGGCTTCAGAGCGTCCTCGATAGAGGTACCCATGCG
Source organism: Acidobacteriota bacterium (assembly GCA_965219855.1). Taxonomy (GTDB): domain Bacteria; phylum Acidobacteriota; class UBA6911; order RPQK01; family JAJDTT01; genus CAUZIZ01. The sequence goes on along the minus strand of CBDCOR010000031.1, from coordinate 172,029 downwards.
TGCCTCTTTCTCGCCAACCAGGATGGGGCAGGCGTAGACTCCCTCGTGGGTCACGATTCTGGATGATGAGCACTGCAGCAACGTCGGATCGAAGTGTTCCATCATATCGTGGGTCACGTAGGAGGGACGGTTGGGAGCGTCCAGCATGCCCATCTCGAAGACGGGGATGAGCTTGATCCTGGGACGGCCGACGCCGATGGACTTAAGCAGTTCGACATACTTGTCGTAGACTCCGTCCCCAGGCCCCTGTGGATCCAGATAGTCTCGGATCTCCGTCACCGTCAAGATCGGAAGCAGACCCCTGTCGTACAGTCGTTTATAGGCAGCGAGAACCTTCCGGAACGTCCCTTTTCCCCGAACCGCATCGTTTCTCTCCTGCTCGTAATCGTCCAGGCTGATCCGAATCTCCAAGGAGTAGGGGGAGGCCTCGGCCAATCGCTGGAGTTGGTCGGCGCGGTTTTCATCGATGGGCAGGCCGTTGGTCAGAACGGAGGTCGGGAAGTCACGCAGGGTCCGCTCCAGGATGTCGAGGAAATCCCTGTGGATGAACGGTTCTCCCCCGGTGTAGTAGATTTCCTTGACGCCCAGCCGCTTGGCCTCTTCCAGATTCTGGAAAATCTGTGAGGTCTCCATCATTTCCAAGCTGTGATTCTCAGGAGAGCAGCTGATGAAGCAATGGGAGCAGCGTAGGTTGCAGAGGGTTCCAGAGACTTGGAACCAGAGGGTATCCAGATACTCGAATTCAGCCACTGGAAACGCTGGAGAGGCCATCATCCCTGACCATTTAAGCAGTATTTTCGGAGGTGATCAACTGATCCACCTTTTGAAAAAGGCGCTCGGTCACGGCATCGGAACTCTCTGAGCGATCTGGGGAGAAGACCTTGCCGAAGTGGATCTCTACAGGATGCAACCGAATCTTGTTGGAACCCCTGGACCAGGCTTCGTACGTTCCCTTGATGCCAACCGGAACCAGGGGGATATTCAGCTCGGTGGCCAGGATTCCCGGTCCTTTTCGAAAAGGTTTGAGACTGCCATCGATGGAACGCGTCCCCTCGGGGAAAACGCAGAGTACCAGGTTGCGACGCAGCCCTTCGGCTCCCAGCCGAAGCGCCTGTCTCAAGTGCCGGTCAGAGTCCACCGGGACGACCTTGATCATCCCTCCAAGCTTCGACATGTAGCGACCACCGAAATAATCACTGTATCCTAAAAAGAAGATCTGCTTGATGACGTGATAGGGAAGAACGCCCACCACCAGAAACGAGTCCAGAAAGCTCAAGTGGTTGGGGCACAACATGAAAGGGTACTTCCGAGGGAGGTTCTCCCGCCCCGTCACTTTGATTCGGAAAAGGATCTTGGAAAGGAAGTGGACGAGCTTGGCCGTCAGGTAGAAGACTGCCTCCATCACCGGGCGACGGACCAGGATCTCCCCGACCTTCTGGGCGTCGGCCGCATCGAAGTCCTCGTTCAGGATCTCAGTCCAGGACTGTCGCACGTCCTTCCCTTTGACGTCCTTTCCTCCCAGTAGGTCTACGACCAAGGCCACCAGATCTTCGACGGTGAAGATTTCTGCGGCAGCGCTATCCGAGATTCGCACGCCCAGGGTTTCTTGAACCGTTGAAAAGAACTCCACCCGACCCAAGGAATCGAAGCCCAGATCCAGCTCCAGGTTCATCTTCCTATGGACCAAGGGAGGGTTTTTGAGCTGACGAAGCAATTCAAAGATCTTCTCCTCCACCATGCCCTGGGGAGCCGTGGCTGCTTCGAAGCGGTCCGCGGAGCCGGAGGAGGCCGTTCCCACTGCCTGCTCCACTACTTCAAAGCGTTTTATTTTACGAGTGGTGGTTCGGGGCAGGGGCTCAGTCCGTATCTCGAAGCTCAGGACATGCTGGTGAGAAGGCAGTTGGCGGGAAAGAGTCTCGAGCGTATAGAGGATCATATCGTAGGAATTGACCACCTGCTGGCTCTTCAGGTAATCGAAGTCCGGAACGATGACGGCATGCAGCCTCTCCTGTGTCTCGGCGTCGCTTGGCGCTACCCCGACAATGCATATCTCTTCTATGAAGGGACAGCTGCTTTGATAGAAGTGCTCGAGTTCCTCTGGATAGATGTTCTTGCCGGACGAGAGGACGATGACATCCTTCTGGCGCCCCGTGATGTTCAGGAACCCATCGGGTGAAAAGTACCCAAGGTCCCCACTATCGAGCCAGCCATCCCGAATCACCTCTGCAGTAGCCTCAGGATTCTGCCAATACTCCGACATGACGTTGTCACCCCGGATGAGCACACCACCTATGCCCTGTTCATTGGGCGAGTCGATCTTGATCTGCACGTGGGACAGAGGCCTTCCGACCGATCCCAGGCCGTCGAAACCCGCAGGAGTAACCGTTGCCAAAGCCGCCGTTTCGGTCATTCCGTAGGCTTGCACGAACGTGAACCCGAGGTCGCGAAGAGCCCTGGCCACTTCGACGTCGAAGCGAGCACCACCGACTCCAAAGATGCGGAATTGTCGGCCAAACTGCTTGTGAATCGGCGAGAACAGCCGGCGGCCTGGATGGAGCCCGAGCCTCTCTTCGCAGAAATGCGAGAGGCTCAACAGTCGCCGGAACAGGAATCTCTTCAAGAAGGACTGGGCCTCGACTGCCTGCCGGATTCGTCGGTGCAGCAGATAGTAGAACTGGGGGACACAGACAAAGATGGTGATGCCTTCCTCACGGAACGCCTTCATGATGCGCTGGGCGTCGAGGGCATCGAGGTAAGTGACTCGACCTCCCATGTAGAGGGGGATGATGAAATTCACCATGAGCGCGAGCACATGGTAGAGGGGCAGCACGGAAAGCACGTTGTCTTCTGGAGTCCCTTGAACGACCTTCAGCAGCTCGATGGTATTCGAGTACACATTCCGTCGGGTTAGAACCACACCTTTTGGGTTGCCGGTGGTGCCGCTGGTATAGATGATCAGGTAGGGATCGTCCAGATCCCGCTGGACCAGCGGCAGCGGAGCTGTGGAATCGGTCTCCTGGAGTACTCGATCCCAGCTCCTGTCCTCGCTGGGAGAATCGCCCGCGACCAGGATAGGAAGGGGCTCCGGCAGCCGCTGTTGGATGCCGTCGAGTCTAGGGTAGAAGCGAGCGGAGGAGATCAGGAATCGGCACCCTGCATGCTGGATGAGATTGGCGAGTATTTCGTCTGAATGCTGAATGTCGAAGGGAACGATCACGGCTCCTGCGCTGTGGGCTGCGAGGAATGCGATACCCCAGCGCGGATGGTTCTCCATGAGGATTCCAACTGCCTGCCCGGGCTCGACGCCGGAACCTTTGAGGAACAGGCCAATCTTGGCAGTTTCGTCGGCTACTTGTTGATAGGAGAAACTTTCCCTGCTGTCCTCGTAGAGTCCCTGCAGCGCGACTCGATCGGGGAACTCTGATAGGTTGGCTCGAAACTGCTCGAAAAAATCGAGAGTCATAAGGACCTAGGATCGTAGCACGAATATCGCGATCAGGAAACGAGGCACGCAGGGACTTGGTTCTTGTCGTATTTCCATGCTTTCTACGCCAACGACACGACGAACGCAACGTCTATAATGACGATAGCAAGAGGTTAACGTGGCGAAAAAAGCTCTCGAAGCCTGCCAAAGCTGGGACGAGGTACTGGCGACGATTCGTTCCAGTCAGGGTGAAGTCGAACTGGGTGGAGGTGTCGAAGCCATCGAGCGACAACACCAGAAGGGGCGCCTGACGGCCCGCGAGAGGATCGATCGATTGGTCGATCCGGGTGTCGAGTTTTTCGAGCTGGGCCTCTTTTCGGCCTTCGATATGTATCGCGAATGGGGCGGAGCCCCTGCCGCGGGTGTGATCGTTGGGATCGGCCAGGTTGCCGCTCGGCAGTTCATGATCATCGCCAACGACGCCACCGTCAAAGCAGGTTCGTTCTTCCCCATGACGGTGAAGAAGGTGCTGCGAGCTCAGCGGATCGCGATCAGTAACAGATTGCCTCTGATCTATCTCGTCGATTCTGCCGGCGTGTTCCTCCCGCTCCAGGATGAGATTTTCCCCGATGAAGACGACTTCGGACGCATCTTCCGTAACAACGCCAGGATCTCCGCCGAGGGAATTCCGCAAATAGCTGCCATCATGGGTCACTGCGTGGCAGGCGGAGCCTATCTTCCGATCATGTGCGACAAGGTCCTGATGACCGAGGGGAGCGGCCTCTACATCGCAGGGCCCTCTCTGGTGAAGGCGGCGATCGGTCAAGAGATCGATAGCGAGGAGCTGGGAGGCGCGGAGCTCCACGCGGTTTCGAGTGGCTCCATCGATTTCCGAGAGAAGGACGACCCAGCCTGCCTGGCGCGAATCCGGGAGCTGGCAGGGCGACTGGGCGAGTTCCCCCGGGCCCCTTTTCAGAGAGTGGAGGAGAAATCTCCTTCGAGGGCGCCCGAGGATATCTATCGTCTGATGCCTCTGGATCCTTCCCGGGAATACGATGTCAGGCAGATTCTCGAGTGTATCTTCGACGATGATGAGTTGGTTGAGTACAAGGCAGAGCGTGGAAGGACGCTGCTGTGTGGGTATGCGCGCCTGGGGGGATGGTCCGTGGGGGTTGTGGCCAATCAGAAGCAGCACATCAGAGAATCCAATAGGCCCTTCGAATTCGGGGGAGTGATCTACACGGAGAGCGCTGACAAGGCGGCTCGGTTCGTGCTGGATTGCAATCAGAGTCGGCTTCCGCTGCTGTTTTTCCAGGACGTGAACGGGTTCATGGTGGGGAAAGAGGCTGAGGTCTCCGGGATCATCAAATCGGGAGCCAAGCTCGTCAACGCGGTGGCTAACAGCGTGGTGCCCAAGATCACGGTTATTACGGGTGGAAGCTACGGAGCGGGCAACTATGCCCTCTGCGGCAAGGCCTACGATCCGCGTTTCCTATTCGCCTGGCCCAACAGCCGCTATGCGGTCATGGGAGCCGAGCAGGCAGCGCGGACGCTGCTTCAGCTGAGGATTCGTCAGCTGCAGAAAGAGGGCCGCGAGATCGATGACCGGGCCCGTGAAGAGCTGCGCGAGAAGATCGAAGAGAACTACACCGGGCAGATGGATCCTCGCTACTCGGCAGCCCGTTTGTGGGTCGATGCCATCATCGAACCTCACCTCACGCGGGAGGCCCTGAAGCTGGCCCTGGAGGTCGCCTCGCTCAATCCCGATATTCCGCCCTTCAAAACGGGTGTCCTTCAAGTCTGAACTGGGAAAGCAAACCGCCTCTGCTAGTGAGATCTCAATGAAGCATCTGCAGCTAGAGTTGGCACATCCAAGAGCCCTGATCACGTTGAACCGACCCAAGGTTCGAAATGCCCTCTGCGCTCCCCTGATCGAGGAGTTCCAGCAGGGTCTCAGCGAGATTGAAAGAGAAAAGGAAATCTCATCCGTTATCGTTACTGGTGCCGGATCCAGTTTCTGTGCCGGTGCCGATCTTGCGGATCTGAGCCGAATGACCTCTCTCTCTGCCGAGGAAGCGCGTCACGATACCCTTCTTCTAGCTGATCTGCTGCTGCGGCTCTATCAGTTTCCCAAGCCGGTGATCGCGGCGGTCAACGGCCCCGCCCTGGCAGGAGGCTGCGGATTGGCGAGTGTTTGCGACTTCGTGCTGGCTTCAGAGGCTTCCAGCTTTGGCTTCCCGGAAGTCAAGGTTGGCTTCATCCCGGCCCTGGTAAGTGTTTTTCTTCTGCAGCAAGTGGGCGAGAGGCGAGCCAGGGAATTGCTGCTGACTGGAAGGGTCCTCTCTGCCCGGGAGGCCGAGGGCATCGGACTCGTCAATGACGTTGTTTGCCCAAGCGATTTGATGCATCAGGCCCGCAACCTCTCAGAGGTTCTTGCGAATCACAATGCGGGTGCCCTGGCCTGGACGAAGCATCTCCTCGGGCATCTCCGAGGCCTGGGTCTGGAAGAGGCGCTGGCTTTGGCGGCTCAATGGAATGTGGTGGCACGCAACACCGAAGATTTCAAGGAGGGAGTGGCTTCCTTCTTTGAAAAACGTCCCCCTGTCTGGCGCAAGCAATAATACTGTCAGGGGCGTCCTGTAAGCTCTGCTCCTCTTTCCAGGGTCCCGTGGGAACTTGGATGGTGGATAAGGAGGGCGTCCCCTTGTCCCACCTAAAATCTCAGCCTCTCTCAAATGACTCGGTATACGCCCTCCTCATTCTCTCCTGTGGAACTTCTCTCTAAGACTGTAGTGATCTGAGCCCAGCGGATATAGCTTTGGGCTCCAGGCCGAAGTCTTCTTCTCGAGCCTTTGGCTCGACGGCACGGCTGCCTGGAGCCTACCGCTACGACCTGGAACGAAGGGGCCGCTCTTTCATGGTCATTGCTCAGTCGACTGCCAGTGATATCTAGCCCGGATTATTCATAAGTTTTCGTAGCGAGGCGTTGAAAGCGCCGTCCTGGCAAGGCTTGCGACCGAGGCCCCCGCAGTCGCACTCGTGCAGTACGTCGAGGAGGCCGACCGAGCGAAACACAGCCAGGACGGATGATTGCGCCGCCGCAGTAGAAAACTTATGAATAATCCGGGCTAAGGGCAGAGGCAAGCCAAGCTTCTTCCTCTCACTCGTCGCTTCAATTCATCTTGGTCTGCGATAGAATGGGACACATCGTTAGAGCAATTCGATGAATGACGCTGTCGAACAACTGAAACAACGGCTCGCCTCTCTCGGCGACGAACTCTCGACGGAAAAGGTCGACGCTCTGAACCAGCTTGCCTGGGAGACAAACTTCGACGACGCCGATCGGAAGGGGGAGTTTGCGAGCCAGGCGTTGGAAATCGCTGGCCAACTCTCGTACCCGAGGGGCATCGCCTGGGCTCTCCTCAACCAGGGTACCCGCGACTATTTCGTTGGGGCTTTCGACGTGGCACTAAGCAAGGGCCTGGAGTCGCTCGCGCTGTTTCGTGAACTGGAGGACGAGGAAGGTATTGGGAGCGCTCTCCTGGGACTCGGTATGGTCTACTGGAGTATCGGCCAATTCGACCGAGCCGTAGAAAGCCTTCACCAGTCAATCGACAAACTCCATCGTCTGGGAATCAAGGTAAGAGAGGGCTGGGCGCTCACTTCGTTGGGCGGTGTGTATGAAAGTGTGGGTGACCTGGACAAAGCTTTTGAGTGCCAGACCAGATGTCTCGAACTTTTTCGCGAAATAGATCACCGACTAGGTGAAGGACGTGCCCTCACGGGCCTGGGATCGATTCTCCAGCGTCAGGGAAAGCTCGACGAAGCTTTGAAGTACCACTTCATGAGCCTGGAGTTCAGCCGGGAAGGCGATAATGAGTTGGGCGAGGCGAGGGCTCTGAACGACATTGGCACCCTGTACCAGGCGAAAGGGGATCTGGCGAAGTCAGAGGAGTCCTTGAGCCAAGCCCTTCGAATTCGCCGGAAAGTCGGGAACTGGCCGGCTGAGATCACTACCCTGATTGATCTCGGTAATCTTTCTTCAGAAAAGAACAACTTCGATGAAGCGCTCAGTTACCTCCTTAGGGCGCTAGAGCTTTCCCTGAAGGCCAAGACGAAGCCCAAGATCTATCGCGCCCATGAAGCTCTTGCCCGCACCTACCAGGCTCGCGGTGATTTTCGCAAGGCCCTGGAGCATCACCGGGCCTTTCAGCAGGTCAAGGAAGAGGTCCTGGGAGAACAGACCAACACAAGGCTCAAGAACCTGCAGATCAAGTTCGAGGCCGAGGCTCTGGAAAGACTCAAGAGTGCCCAGGCGCGCTTGATCCAGATGGAGAAGATGGCTTCTCTCGGCAAGCTGGTAGCCGGGTTGGCCCACGAGATCAACTCTCCGGTAGGTGTCATCGGCAGGAGCACCGACGTCGCGAAGCGAGCGCTGGCCAAGCTGGACGGCGAACTCGCCGCGACTGAGAGTATCGAAGCACTTAAGAAGAGTAGCCAGTGGCGGGCTGCTCTTGAAGCGCTTCGCCAGCATCGTGTCGAGGTAGAGCAGGCCGGAGAGCGCCTCGGCGCGATTGTACAAAGCCTCAAGAGCTTTATCCATCTTGACGAGGCCGAGTTTCAGCTCACCGACGTCCGTCAGGGAATCGAAAGCACCCTGGCGCTCTTGAGTCCTCAGTGGGGGGATCGAATCAAGGTAATCAAGAAGTTCGCCGACGTTCCCAAGATCGAGACTTTCCCCGTCGAGCTGAACCAGGCCTTCATGACCTTGTTCCTGAACGCTGGGGAGGCCATCGAAGGGGAGGGGGTCATCACGATCGCAACCTGTGCCGAGAATGGCCATGTACGCGTGACCACCAGCGATACCGGGCACGGAATCCCCGAGGACCGCCTGGCCAAGATCTTCGAGGTCGGGTTCATAGAGAAAGGCTCCAAGATGAGGCTCCACGTCGGCCTGGCCAACGTCCAGGCGGTGGTTCAAAAGCATCGAGGGGAGATCAAGGTAAGCAGCGAGCTCGAGAAAGGGACCACCTTCGAGATACTGCTCCCGGTAAGACAAACTTAAGCACTCCATTTCTGGAATGGAGCTCCCGAGAGTAAGCTAAGGGCTCTGTCAAGAATAGCTTCGCAGAGTTGGGGCTCAGATTTGCGCCAGATTTGGCCGCGAACGATTGAGCGAAACCGCAAGAGTAGCCAGGTCTACGCTGAGGATTTCGCGATTGAGGAGCGGCTGAAGATGGGGTAAAGATGGGCCCCAGAATGTGAAGTTATTTTTGACAGGGCCCCAAATTAGTTCAGACCCGGGGACTGTTGGCGCTGACTTCCTACTCAATCGGAAGGCCGCTAGATCGCCCCGGCGTCAGGTTTCTTTCGGGCAGAAACGCGCTCAGCCGGACCCCCTACTTTTCCCCTATTTAGGCTCTTCCAAGAAACTCTCTATTTAAACGTTGAAAGTTGGAACTCACTTGGTACAATAGCGTCTGTTTTCCTGAGGAGTGAGAGATGATTTTGGCGATTACTATTTGGTTGATTACCCTTGTGTCCGTTGTCCTCACCGTTGGCAAGTACTGGTGGTTTCCAGAGCTGGCCTCGGAGCACGGAGCGGCTCTGGACCGGCAATTCATGCTGACCTTGGTGGTCACTGGGATCATCTTCGTCCTGGCCCAGGTCTGTTTGGGCTACTTGATACTGCGTTATAAGGACCGACCCGGTCGAAGCTCCCATTACAGTCACGGAAACGATAAACTGGAGGTTGTCTGGACTGTCGCAACAGCCGTCATCTTTTTCGCCCTGGTCATCCCTGGCCAGAGTATCTGGGCAAGTTTGCATCTGATCCCGCCAGGAGAGGATGTAGTTCGGATCGAGATAACGGGACAGCAGTTTCAGTGGAACATTCGTTATCCCGGTGCGGATGGTCAGTTCGGCGCCACGAAACCGGAGCTGATCGACGATTCAGCCGGTGACTTTCTAGGTTTGGATCCGGATGATCCTACTTCACACGACGATCTTGTGCTACCCGTGATGGCAGTGCCGGTCAACCGCGAGGTCGAGCTGATACTTCGCTCCAAGGATGTCACCCACGCCTTCTTCGTACGGGAGCTGCGAATCAAGCAGGACACCGTACCCGGCATGACCATTCCCCTCCGTTTCAAGCCCACCAAGATAGGCCACTACGAAGTTGCCTGTGCCGAGCTGTGCGGGTTGGGGCACCACAAGATGAGGAGTACGATCCAGATCCTTTCAGACGAGGACTATGCCAACTGGCTCAAGGATCAGGCAGAAGAGTAGGCGACAGGACACCAGCCGACAAGATTCAGAGACCGACTCTTGATTGACACTGGAGAGGATTGAGATGGGAGAAGCCGTCCAGACACACTCGGTTCATCACGAAGCGCCCCAGGGGTTCATACGGAAGTACATTTTCAGTTACGACCACAAAGTAATCGGGATTCAGTATTACCTGTTGGCGCTTTTTTCCGTCTTCCTGGGCATGACCCTTTCTCTGCTGGTCCGTGTAAATCTGGCCTGGCCCGGCACCGAGATTTCCATACTGGGCACCCTTTTCCCGCAAGGGGCACCGGATGGCGTCATGACGCCGGAGTTCTACCTGTCGATGTTAACCATGCACGGCACCATCATGGTGTTCTTCGTCCTCACCACAGCCCCTCAGAGTGGTTTTGGAAACTATTTTCTTCCCATCCAGATCGGCGCGGACGACATGGCCTTCCCCACGCTGAACATGCTTTCGTTCTGGATTACCTTCCTGGCTCTGGTGGTGATCATGGCCGCGTTTTTTGTACAGGGAGGAGCTCCGATTTCCGGGTGGACCGCCTATCCTCCATTGAGTGCTCTCGACGAGATTGTCGGCCCGGGCCAGGGCATGGGTCAGTCACTTTGGATCGTGAGCATTGCGATCTTCTCAATCGCGTCCTTGTTGGGCGCACTGAACTTTATCGTTACCACCATCGATTTGAGGGCAAAGGGGATGTCGATGATGAGGCTTCCCTTGACCTGTTGGGCCTGGTTCGTAACAGCGATTCTGGGTCTTCTGGCCTTCGGAGTCCTCTTGGCAGCAGGGGTGCTGCTACTATTGGATCGCCATGCCGGCACCAGTTTCTTTGTTCCCGGCGGCTTGGTGGTGAGCGACAAGATCATAGACCATACGGGTGGCTCCCCGTTGTTGTGGCAACACCTGTTCTGGTTCTTCGGCCACCCCGAGGTGTACATCGCAATCCTTCCCGGGATGGGCGTTGTTTCGCATATTCTTTCTACCTTTTCCCGCAAACCGATCTTCGGCTATAAGGCGATGGCCTATGCCATCATGGGCATTGGTTTCCTCAGCTTCCTGGTTTGGGGGCACCACATGTTCATGAGTGGGATGAGCCCTTATACCGCAATCGTTTTCTCTCTAACGACGACGGCGGTGGCGGTGCCTTCTGCAATCAAGACCTTCAATTGGCTCGGAACTCTGTGGGGCGCGAGGATCCAGTTCACGACGGCAATGCTGTGGGCGCTGGGTTTCGTTTCTCTGTTCGTTACCGGGGGCATCAGTGGCCTCTTCCTGAATCAACCCGCAGTGGACGTCTACCTGCACGACACCTATTTCGTCGTCGGCCACTTTCATATGATCATGGGCGTGGCGGCCATATTCGGGATCTTCGCAGCAACCTACTACTGGTTTCCCAAGATGTTCGGCCGCATGCTGAACGAAACCTGGGGAAAGGTTCACTTCTGGATCACCTTCGTGGGGGTGTACGCGATCTTCATGCCGATGCACTTCCTGGGTTTTGCGGGACATCCGCGCAGGTACGCCGAATTGACTTCCTTCGAATTTCTGGAGCCGCTATTAGCAGTTCAAAAATACATCAGCATGTTCGCCTTCACGACCATAGGTGCCCAGTTCATTTTTCTGGCTCTTCTAATCTGGGCTCTCTTTCGGGGAAAGAAAGCGGACATCAATCCCTGGAGGGCAACCACCATCGAATGGGAAGTTCCTTTTCCTCCTCCCCACGACAATTTCGGGGGAAAGTTTCCCGTAGTTCATCGAGGACCCTACGAGTACAGTGTCCCGGGGGAGGCGGAAGACTTCGTGCCTCAGACGACTCCCGAGGCGGCAACCGCCGAGAGCTAGCAGATGGCTACAACGATTGCACCACCCCCGGTCGAGGTTGAGCTCGAAAATTTGGGTCGAGGCGGGGGTGGCATTGCGAGCAATGGTTGGGAGGGTCCGGGTGGTCCTGGAGCGGGCGACCAAGGGACTTCTGATCGCCGCTACCGAACCGGCATGTTGGCTGCGCTTGCGGGCATCCTCATGCTTTTCACGGCATTTACGAGTGCCTACATCGTGCGCAAGGGCTTGTCCGATGATTGGATTCCCACCAGCTTACCCAGTCTGTTCTGGTTCAATGGCCTGTTGCTGCTGGCCAGCAGCTTAACACTGGAGCGGGCACGCCACGTCCTCAGCGATAACTCCAGCTTTTCAAGATGGTGGCTGCTGACAACGGTCTTGGGAGCTGCTTTTCTGGTGGGTCAGGTGGTGGTGTGGCGGCAGCTAATTGGAGACGGTGTCTACATCAGCTCTAACCCCAGCAGCTCGTTTTTCTACGTCTTGACTGGAGCACACGGAGTTCATTTATCGGGCGGCGTGTTCGCCTTGGGTTACTTCTTGTTTCGAAATCGGCAGAATCCGTTTGGGTTGTTCAACCGAACGCCGATAGATGTGACGGCCATGTACTGGCATTTTATGGACGGGCTTTGGATCTATCTGTTGTTGCTCCTTTTCTTCTGGAGGTAATGAATGGCTGAGCACACGCAAGGTGCGGCAGTTTCGGCTTGGGGAGGTGGCGGCTCCCCTTACGCGATTGGGTCCAAAAAGCTGGGAATGTGGCTCTTCATCATTTCCGACTCCCTCACCTTCTCGGCCTTGATCCTGGCCTACACCTACGTTCGCGTTTCGAGTGCCGACTGGCCCCGACCCTTTGAACTTTGGCCCAGTATCACCATGGCATCGGTGATGACCTTCTGCCTCTTGTCCAGCTCCGTTACCATGGTCATGGCTGTACTCTCCAGTCAGCGTGGAGACGGAGGTAAGACGGCCAAGTGGATATTGGCTACGATGATTGGGGGCATTGCGTTCATAGTTCTCCATACCAACGAATGGCTGGATTTGATCCACCATGGCGTGACTCCCTTTGGGAACCCTTGGGGTAGTCCTCTTTTCGGAGCCTCGTTCTTTACTCTGACCGGCCTGCACATGACTCACGTCACCATCGGAGTTATCTATCTGGGCATCGTCGCTCTAGGGTTCAAACGGGGTAAGTACGATGCCGAAGATGTCGAAGTAAGCGGTCTCTATTGGCACTTCGTGGATCTGGTGTGGATGTTCATTTTCCCCATGGTCTACTTGTTGTCAAACGTAGTCTAGAAGGAATCGATCGAGGTGAAATCACGATGAGTGATGAAGTGGCTCATGAATCCCACGGAAATCGTCTCTACCTGACAGTGTGGGTGGGGCTCCTGGTGCTGACCATAGTTGAGGTAGTGCTGGCTTATGTGGCCCTGTCCGTGACCGTAATGCTGGTGACCTTGCTCAGCCTTTCCATCTTCAAAGCAGCGCTGATCATGGCCTACTTCATGCATCTGCGCTTCGAGAAGTTCAGCCTGACGCTGACCCTGATACCCATGCTGCTTCTGTGCATTTTCCTGATCGTGGTCTTTTTCATGCCGGACAGCATGCGCCTGCTGGAGATGCGAGGGTCGTGAACGGGGAGCGGGGATCTAAGCTGAAACGCGGTCATTTCGAAGGATCAGGGAAGCCTGAAGCGCAAGCGAGGGGTTGGGCCCCGGCAGCATACTTCGGCAAACGAGCTTTGAACCAAAGGCACGCAGACAAGTCGGAAACGTTTGCGTCGGTCCCCAACCCCTCGCTCGCGCTTCAGGCTTCCATCATCTTCTTGCTTTTCTCGAGCTCCGAGTCGTTGCAGGCTCAGAGCTGTGCCATGTGCAAGACGACAGCGCAGGCGCTGTCTAGTGTATGGGCTTTGAACGTAGGAATCATTCTACTTCTGATACCCCCGCTGGGAATTATGTCGACCTTCTTGTACCTTGCCTTCAAAAGGCGATCATAGGGAGATGGTGAGTCGGAATATAGAGATCGTGCAGATGGTATCGTAGTCACGATCCGAGACGGCCACAAGGTTTCCGATCCAAGCGACAACTTGACAAGTTTTTGGGAGTGACCTACATAGTATGTGACTACTTTCTGGACGCGGATTTCGAGCCATTTTTCTCGAGATCCGAATGAAGTTGTTCCAGCATTTGCGAGCATAGGAAACATGGCGAAACAACAGATTGCAGCGACTTCCGAATCCCAAGAAGAAACAAGGGGTCTCGTGCGTCGGCGGAATTTCGCCTGGGCATGTGTCTTCGGATTTCTGGGGGCGAACCTGTTCATGACCTTAAGGTTCTTTTTCCCCCGAGTCCTGTTCGAGCCCAAGACAAGTTTCAAGATCGGATACCCTGGCGATTTTAGCCCTGGTGTGGACACCAGGTTTCAGGCGAAGCACCGCATCTGGGTGGTGCGTAACAGTGAAGGGCTCTTCGTTATTTTTGCGAAATGTACCCATCTCGGATGTACCCCGGACTGGGTCGAGAGCGAGCAGAAGTTCAAGTGTCCCTGCCATGGCAGTGGATATGACACCGAAGGAGTCAACTTCGAGGGTCCCGCTCCGCGGCCCATGGATCGACCGCATCTAGCACTGGGTCCCGATGGGCAGATTGTGGTGGATGTAAGCCTATTGTACACGTGCGCTCCTGGTCACGAGTGCGGGTTCGAGGAAGAGGGCGCGTTCTTGCGCGTATAAGCCGACAGCACGTCCGGATCGGTCGGAGGTTGCCTCTATGGCTGAGGAAGAGAAGGTCAAGGAAACAGAGGTGGAAGAGACTCCTTCGGAGGAGTCACGACCACCACTGATCAAGCGACTCCGTGTCACACTGCAGCCCTTTGTCGATAAGGGCAAAGAGGACTGGGACGCGGTTCGTAATCACAAGCGGACCCAACTCTGGAAGTCAGTCTTCCGTCACAAGCTCGACGACACCCCGCGCAACCGGGCTCTGGCAGTTCTGACCAACGTCTTCCTGCACCTGCACCCGGCCAAGGTCAACCGTGACGCCGTCCGCTTTCGCTACACCTGGGGAATGGGAGGACTCTCTCTCTATCTCTTCATCGTGCTCACGATCACGGGTGTGTTTCTGATGTTCTACTACCACCCCACCAAGGGACAGGCCTACGCGGACATCATGTATCTGCACAACGATGTGCCCTTCGGAGGCCTGCTTCGAAACATGCACCGCTGGGCCGCGCACTTGATGATCATCACGGTGTGGCTGCACATGTTCCGGGTATTCCTGACCGGTTCCTATAAGACCCCACGAGAGTTCAACTGGATGGTGGGAGTGATTCTGCTGGTGCTGACGTCGCTCCTCTCTTTCACCGGCTACCTGCTGCCAGATGACCAGTTGGGGTTCTGGGCGGTTACGGTTGGGACCAACATGGCTCGTGCCACCCCTCTGCTGGGGCACGAAGGACCTTTCGGTCCCGAATTGGGGATCACTGCCTATAACGATGTGCGGTTCGCCCTGTTGGGAGGGTCCATCGTAGATTCGAATGCGCTTTTGCGGGCGTACATCTGGCATTGCATCGCCATTCCTTTGATTCTCTCAGTGTTGCTGGCCGTCCATTTCTGGCGGGTTCGAAAGGACGGAAGTATCTCAGGGCCCTCACCCGTCATGCTCGAGTCGGAGATAAAACGGCCGCGGAAGTGAAGGGCTAGGCCCAGTCGTTCTACCGGGTCAAGTCGAACTGTAAGACCGATTTGTTACGAGGTTTCGCCCCATGGATTGGCATCAGCTTTGGGTGATTGTCTCAGCTCCCGACAATGTACCGATCGTAGCCATTGTGTTCCTGGTACCGTTCTTCGTCTGGTACGGCTTTCGGCAGTCCCTTGCCACGGATCGACTCATCGCCAAGTTAGAGGAAGATCCCAAGCTGGCCAAGTCGCATCACCGAAAGATCGAACCTTATCGCGAAGGATGGGAGCAAAAGGTGCATGTCTGGCCCTATCTGCTCCGTGTCGAGCTCTTCGCAACCCTCATCGTGACCGTGATCCTGATGGTGTGGTCCATCACCTTGAATGCACCGCTGGAGGAACCGGCCAATCCGAACCTCACCATGAATCCCGCCAAGGCTCCCTGGTATTTCCTGGGACTTCAGGAGATATTGGCGTACTTCGACCCCTGGATCGCAGGCGTACTCATGCCGACGCTGATCATTGTGGGCCTGATCGCGATTCCCTTTATTGACACGAACCCCCTGGGCAATGGGTACTACACGTTCCGTCAGCGTAAGTTCGCCATTCTTACCTTCTGTTTCGGATTCCTGGTTCTCTGGCTACTGTTGGTCCTGATAGGGACGTTCATTCGTGGGCCTGGTTGGATGTGGTTCTGGCCCGGCGAGACCTGGGATCACCATCGTCTCGTATTTGAGACCAACGTCGATTTTCACGAGATGCTGGGTATTACGAGCCAACCCTGGATAGGGTTGGTTGGTTTCCTGGCGTTTAGTCTGTACGTAGTCGTCTTCGGTTTTCTGACGCATAAATTGATTGTGTGGACGGAATTCAACAAGAAGATCTACGCCCGAATGACCCTACTGCAGTATCTGACGCTGCAGATGCTACTACTATCCATGTGGGCGCTTCCTCTGAAGATCGCGCTGCGCCTCCTTCTTCGAATCAAGTACGTTTGGGTAACTCCTTGGTTCAGCGTTTAAAGAATATGAGTCTTAATCCGATTACCTGGTGGAAATCCCGACCCCGTCTTGAAGAGGCTCCCGTTCCCGAGGATGATCCGATCGTCACCTCCTCGTTGGCGACTCCCATCGCCATCACCTCGCTGCTTCTCGTTTTGACCCTGATTTGGGCCTTCTACGACGAAGCCTCAGGTCTCCGTCCCTGGATTGGGTACCAGGAGCGCTTCGTGGGGCTGTATCGTGAGGCGCTTCAGGAGCTCAAACCGGGACGGGCGGCCGAGGAAGATGCCATCTACACCTCTGAAGGGTACCAGGAGCTGAAGGCGGCACTGGCAAAGGCAGAGGCTGACAATCAGGCTCAGGTGGAGCAGGTCGGCGAAGAGGAGCGCCAGGTAAGAGACAGCCTGGGCGCGATAACGAAGGGCTTCGCCATCGTCCGGAGCCAGGTTCAGGCAAAGATGTATGAGCTGGAGACGGCTTCAGAAAGCGACAAAGCGAGTTTCCAGGAAGAGCTGGATGAGCTCCTGGCCGGTCCCTATGAAGTCAATATGCCTTCATCCGGTGGTGCGACCCCAGAGTCGACGACCCTGAGGTTCGAGGAATTTGAAGAGCTCTTCTCGTCGCTCAAGGTCCGACAGGGTCAGATTGGAGCTCGCAAGGTCCAAATCGCGAGGCGTCCGGGTGAACTGAGGCGCGAGCTTGAGGCCTACGCCGAGGCTCGCTTGACCGGTCCCAACGAGATTCAGATCTCCCGGCTGATTAGCAGCCTGGACCAATATAAGGTCGAGATAAAGCAGATCCACAGCTCTGAGATGGGCCTGGTCGACCGATGTCAGTCCTGCCACGCGGGGGTCTTGGAGCCGGTTACTCTTACCTCGGAGAACATGGGAGGTGAGAAAGTCTTTGCAAGTCACTCCAATACCTCCCTCCTAGATATTCACGACACCGAGATCTTTGGATGCTCCCCCTGCCACAACGGCAACGGAGTTGGAACCGTGAGCGTGGTGCAGGCGCATGGCAAGTACAAGCACTGGCTGCATCCGTTGTACGCCCCCGAGAACTTCGAGGCCGGGTGCCTCCAGTGCCACGAGGCCGATCGTAGATTGGATCATGCGCCGGTTCTCTCAGGGGGAAGAGAGATCTTTGCCCAGCGCGGTTGTTGGGGTTGTCATGCCCGGGAGGGTTTCGATGTCGACGCTCGCGAGTATCGTGAAGTGCAGAAGACGATCGCTGATCTGTCCGCGAGCAGGGTCGAGACACAACTCGAGATCGAGCGGACCGTCGCACGGGCCGATGAAGCTGAGACCAATGAGGAGGCAGCTCGACTCTACGCTGAGGCCGAGAAGCGCACACTGAGCATCGCTGACATCGACACTCAGTTGGATCGCGACCGGGTTCGAGCCGACGAGATCCTCATGGAAGCCAAGAAGGTTGCGCCGAACCTGAAAGAGGTGAAGGCGAAACTGCGGCGTGATTGGCTACCCATTTGGATCAAGGAGCCCCAGAGCTTTCGGCCCAACACCAAGATGCCGCAGTTCAGGCTGGACGATGAGCAGGTCCAGGCTATTTCTGCCTTTATCTGGCAGTCAGCGGTCGAACCTCGAACAGAAGAACAGGCTCCAGGCAACGCGGAACAGGGGAAGACACTCTTCGAAAGCCGCGGTTGTATGGCCTGCCACTCTGTTGGAGCGGGTGAGGATCAGGTCGGAGGTACCTTCGCAGCGAACCTGAGCCGCGTGGGCGAGAAACTCAACTATGACTATCTGGTCGGTTGGGTTCACAATCCCCGAGATCGAACTCTTCCCTATTGCCCCATCCACCGGCGGGACATCACCCCAGAAGATTACGCTGCAAGTGGTCTTCCCTTCGAGTTTGGTCTGGACGACTACACCTGTCCCTTGGGGGATCACTCGCTTCAAGTTCAGAACCCCACCCTGATGCCCATTCTACGCCTTACCCCTGAGGAGTCCCGAGACGTTGCCAGTTATCTCATGACGCTAAAAGAGCAGGATCCTGCCTATTCGGCGGCACCAGAGCTGGACGATCCGGCTCTGGCCGAGAAGGGCCGCTTTCTGGTCCGCCACTACGGATGCGGCGGCTGTCATGAGATCGCCGGGCTGGAGAACGAGGGGAAAATCGGTACCGACCTGACCAAAGAGGGCAGCAAACCGATCGAACGCCTCGACTTTGCACTCCTCACAGAGGAAGCCAAGAGGGAAGGTTGGTACAACCACAAGGGCTTCTTCGAGGGCAAGCTGGCCGACCCTGCCGTCTACGACGAGGGCAAGTTCAAGAAGCCGTTGGAAAAGCTGAAAATGCCCAATTTCCACCTGAGTGAGGAGGAAAAAACGCGGCTCACCACATTTCTACTGGGCAGCGTCGATCAAAAGCTTCCTGAGAAATTTCACTACCGTCCCCGAGACCGCCGCAAAGATATTCAGGAGGGGTGGGAAGTGGTGATGAAGTATAACTGTGTGGCTTGCCATCAGTTGGCTCCAGGGCAAAAAACTGTCCTTCAGCAATTACCCCTCTATCAAGGTGAGGGCAAGGAGCTCCTTCCCCCACCCCTGGTGAGCGAGGGAGCTCGCGTTGATCCGAATTGGCTGGCGCCGTTCTTGAAGAATCCGGCTTTGAGTGAGACGGACACCCACCGAAACGGGGTCCGGCACTACCTGCAGCTGCGGATGCCTACCTTCAATTTCTCCAATGCCGAGGTCCAAAAGTTAGTGCGCTTTTTCAGTGCCTCCAGCCAGCAGACCCTGCCCTATATGGCGTCTGAGCTGGAACCCCTCTCCGCACCCGAGCTGGGCATGGCTCGGCAGCTCTTTACCCACCCGGCTGCACCTTGTTTGAGGTGTCACGCAACCGGTGATCCGAAGGCAGATCAGACGGCCACCGCGCCCAGCTTTGCACTGACAAGGGAACGGCTGAAACCGGACTGGACCCGAAGGTGGATCGTCCATCCGGAGATTATCCAGCCGGGCACCTCGATGCCCTCCGGACTGTTCGAATGGGACGGGAAGCGTTGGATCTTCGCCTTGGCTGATTTGCCAAGTATGAAAGATTATCCGAAGGACCACGCCGATCTTGTCGTAAGATATATGTTCCAGTTCACCGAAGAGGAACAGCGAAGACTGAAGTGAACCGGAGCGATTCCTGAATGAACCAGGAAGTCTGGGAAAGGAGATTTCTGGTTCGGTAATCAACTTAATCAATCTGTTCGAGAGAGGTAGTAGAGATGCATAGTAAGATGTTCAGCTTCACCGTATTGGGTAGCTTTCTGTTTCTTGCTGTTTCCTGTGGGGGGGGCGACAAGGCCGCTGAAGCGCCCCCGGGCGACGAGCCTGCCGAGAAGAAGGCAGAGGGTGTGCCCCCCGATCTGTCACAGGCTGGAAGTATCGCTGGTAAAGTAAGCTTCGAAGGGACCGCTCCCAAGAGCAAACGGATTCGGATGGATGCCGATCCGGTCTGCACCAAACAGCATTCAGATAAAGTCTATTCGCAGGACGTGATCGTCAACGAGAATGGCACTCTGAGCAATGTCTTTGTCTGGATCAAGACGGGCCTGGAGCAGTACAGTTTCCCTACACCCAGTGAACAGGCTTCCCTGGACCAGAAATCCTGCCTCTATACTCCGCACGTTATCGGCGTTCAAGTAAAGCAGGAGATCAAGATCCTCAACAGCGACCCGACTACTCACAACATCCATCCCCTACCCAAGAACAACCGGGAGTGGAACCAATCTCAGCGAGCCCAGGGGAAACCGCTGATCAAGTCCTTCCCCCGCGTTGAAGTGATGGTTCCGGTGAAGTGCAATGTCCACCCTTGGATGAAGAGCTATGTTGGCGTAGTCGCTCATCCCTACTTCATCGTTACCGGCGCTGAGGGTAGTTTCGAGCTGAAGGACGTGCCGCCAGGTGACTACGTGATCGAGGCCTGGCACGAGAAGTTTGGAGCGACCGAGCAGAAGGTTACCGTCGGAGCCAGCGAGAGCAAGGAAGTGAGCTTTAGCTTTACGGGCTGAGCACACAACCCCAGGGAATAGGGGACTCTCTCCAACGGGATCAGGGCAGGATCGAGTCGATTTCCCGGTTTAACTGGAGGAGTAGGTGTATGGGTGGGGACCCTTCCAGGGGGCTACACAGGTTTGCAGTGGTGACCGCCGTCGCTGGCTTCGTTCTGGTGGTGGCGGGGGCTCTCGTCACCAGCAACGATGCTGGCCTCTCTGTCCCCGATTGGCCTCTCTCCCATGGTAGCCTCCTGCCCGAAATGGTCGGGGGAATCCTCTATGAACATTCTCATCGACTGATTGCAGCTACCGTCGGTCTTCTTACCATCGTTCTTGCCTGCTGGCTGCAGAAGTCAGAGTCAAGACCGTGGGTCCGGCGGATCGGTTGGCTGGCCCTGGGAATGGTAATCGCCCAGGGGATTCTCGGTGGGATGACGGTTCTCTATTTTCTGCCCACCTCTGTTTCCGTTGCTCACGCGTGCCTGGGCCAGATTTTCTTCTGTTTACTGGTGACCCTGGCCTATCTGACCTCGTCCGCCGGTCAGGGAGATCATTCTCCTCTGCATCGATCGGGCGCGCAGCCAGTCTTGGATCGTCAGACGAAAATGGCCTCAATGACCCTACTGGTTATTTTCGTCCAGTTGATGTTGGGGGCAATCCTGCGCCACACTGGGACCGTTGGAGGTAGCAAAGGAGCAACCTTGGTAACGTCTGCGCTTTTGCTCCACCTGTTCTGGGCCCTTGTGGTTGGTGGCTTCGTTGTCGCGACGGTGCTCGCGGTTCTGAGCCGTACCGGCGCCGGATCCTCGAATCGGCTGGGATATCTGATGGTGTGTTTGTTCGGTCTTCAACTGCTGCTGGGACTGGGAGCCTACTGGGCGCGGGTCGTTCGGCTCCAGCAGGTGCAACCCCTCTTGAGCGGTGTCGTTATTACGACCGGTCATGTGGCCGTAGGTGCGCTGCTCCTGGCCGGGAGCCTGATCCTCTCTCTTTCGCTCGCTCAGCAGACGGAATCTGGAGATCCACTCCCCGATCTCAGAAAGTCCGAGGGATTTTCCTCTTGAAGGCAGAATCCGCTTCGGGTCAGCTCGGCGATCCACTGCGGGCTGGCTCGGCGCCAACCATTTCGCGGCTTCAGGACTACTGCCAGCTGACCAAGCCGAGAGTGACGCTGCTGGTGGTTCTGACGGCCATCGCCAGTTTCTATCTGGCCGCGTCTGCAGTTGACACCTTCCTCCTGATCCACCTCTCTCTCGGTACCCTGCTGCTCGCGAGCGGGACATCGGTTCTGAACCAGTTTCTCGAGCGCGAGGCCGATGGCAAGATGCGGCGGACCATGGGTCGGCCGCTGCCGGCCAAGCGGTTAGGGGCGACCGAGGCTCTGATCTTCGGAGTTCTTCTGACGGGGGGTGGAGTGCTCTACCTGTCTGCTACCACCAACCTCTTGACGGGCTTGGTGGGGTTCCTGGGGGCGGTTGTCTATCTGTTTGCCTACACGCCCCTCAAGAAAAGGTCCCTCTTCTGCACCTTCGTGGGGGCCTTCCCGGGGGCCAGCCCCATGCTGCTCGGATGGGCCGCTGCCCGCAACAGTCTAGAGCTGGAGGCGTGGCTTCTCTTCTCCCTGCTTTTTCTCTGGCAGTTTCCCCACTTCCTCGCGATCTCATGGGTTTACCGGGAAGATTACGAACGTGGAGGATTCTTGATGCTGCCTGTGGTCGATAGGGATGGGAGAAAGACTGCACGGCGCATCTTGATCTACACTATTCTCCTATTGGGAGTCAGCCTGCTTCCCACACTTCTAGGTATGGCAGGGATGATCTACGCGATTGGCGCTCTGATCATGGGCTTACTGTTCTTGTGGTTTTCCGCCCAGATTGTCCTCGACAGGTCGCGAGAGTCGGCGAGACATGTGCTCCGGGCCTCGGTGGCCTATCTTCCCCTTCTCCTGCTTCTGATGGTATTGGATCGGATCTGATGCATCCGAGTAGCACGACATCAGACGCATCTCCTCCAGCCGCGGCCGAGTCTCCCCCTCCACGCTCCTTGGATGTTGAAGTCGAGAAAATCAGCTTCAGCTACGCTGACCGTCAGGCTGTTCAGGACGTCAGCCTCTCCATCGAAGAGAATCAGATCGTGGCCCTGTTAGGGCCCAATGGGAGTGGCAAGACAACCATCTTCCGGATTCTGTGTACCCTACTGCTGCCCGACAAGGGCCAGGTGAAGATTGGGGGCTGGGACGCGGCGAAGGATCCAGATCGGATCCGTCGCTTGATCGGTGTGGTGTTCCAATCCAACAGCCTCGACCTCCATCTTAGTGCCTCGGAGAACCTCGCTTGTCACGGAAAGCTCTACGGTCTGCGGGGTTCACGCCTCAAGGAAAGAATCAAAGGGGTGTTGGATTCGTTCAAATTGGTCGAGCGAAGCAACGATCGAGTTGGAACACTCTCTGGCGGCTTGAGGCGGCGGGTTGAACTGGCGAAGAGCCTGCTTCATCAGCCCCGGATCCTGCTGCTGGACGAGCCCACGGCAGGCCTGGACCCGGCGGCACGCCGCTCCTTCTGGGGCCAGCTGAAGAAAATTCGAGAGCAGCAGAACCTGACCCTGGTCTTTACCACCCACCTGATGGAGGAGGCCGACCACTGCGATCATCTGATCCTCCTGGATGAGGGAAGAGTCGTCACCGAGGGTACTCCGGATAAGCTGAAGGATCGTATCGGTGGCGATGTAATTATCCTCCACTCGCGCGATCCGGAAGGGCTCCGAGAAAAAATCGAGGGCAGATTCTCTGGCCAGCCCATAGTCCTGAACGGCGCGGTGCGACTAGAGCACAGCAAAGGACACAAGTTGATCGACGACTTGATGGAGGACTTCAGGGATCACATCCAGTCGATCACGGTGGGCAAGCCAACCCTGGAAGACGTCTTCGTGCACGAGACCGGCCACCCTTTCCGGGAGGACGACGATATGCTGGAAACCGACTAGGAACCGGTTCGCCCAAGGGGTTCACTGGAGTGTAAGCATCCGCAGGATGCCGCTCCAGCGGCGCGAAGCGTATTAGACCCGGCCCTGGCACCCGCTTAGCGCCCCGGTATTGCCTTAGCCCTTGCCCTGGCCCTCAAACTGCCTTTGCCTTCTGCCTTTTGCCCGCCCCTCCCCCTTGTCCTTTCTGATCAACGACAAATGGAATTCCCGCAGCGACAATTGGAAATCCCCACACGAGGGATAAAAAAAAAGAGCTGTAGCCGTCCTCTGAGACGACTCTTTTCGGGGTCCTCCTTTCTGTAAAAAAGAGAGATTGTTTTTAGAATGCGAGGGGGATGGAGTGAGGGCGTAGCCCGAACGGAGCTCCCCCTCGCTCGCGCCGGCGTCGAGGGGAGTGGACCAGATCCACGAGGCTCCTGAGCGGCCTCTGTAGGGCGCTGTACGACCTCTCCCCTTGGCGGGCACTCGTCTATCGTCCCCACCAAGCACTTCCCAGGGGCCAATCAGCCGATTTGCCCGGATTTGAACTCCTCGCGGTTTCCTCATTTCGTGGTTTCCTGCTGTTTCTTCTTGGCGCTCTCCATTCGGTAGCTCGAGACGTTGAGTTCCAGAATCACGCTGTGGTGCACCACCCGATCAATCGCCGCCACCGTCGTCATGGGGTCCTTGAAGATCCTCTCCCAGTCCGAGAAGATCAGGTTGCTGGTCAGCAAGATGCTGCGGCGTTCGTAGCGATGGGCCAGCAGTGTGAAAAGAACCTCCATTTCCTCCCGACTTTGCTGAACGTAGCCGATGTCATCGACTATGAGAGCCTCGAAGCGATCCAGTTTCTTGAGCTCCTTCTCCAGAGTCAGATCGATTTTGGCCCGCAGCAATCGCTGTACCAGCAGGGCGCAGGTAGAGAATAGAACCCGGCGCCCCAGCAGAATCAACTCCTGCCCCAGAGCACAGACTAGATGCGTCTTGCCGCTTCCAGGGTTGCCGAAAGCCAAGACGTTCTCGGCGCGATCCAAAAACGTACCTTCCAGCAGCGCCGTCAGTTGTCGATCCACGCTTTGGGGCAAGCGCGAGCGGTCCAACGCCGTCAGCGTTTTCTCCCAGGGAAGCTTCGAGATTCGGCGCAGGCGCTGGATTTTGCGCTCGTGCCGCTCCGCCACTTCGATCTCAGATAACGACAAGAGAAACCGGGGATAGGACAGACTTTCCTGGGTAGCCAGTGCCGCCTGGGCGGCGGAGTGCTCCCGAAAGGCTGGTAGATGCAGCTGGGCAAGGCACTCGCGAAGCCGGGTCAAGTTGCCTCCACTCATGATCTCACCTCCCGGCTCTCCAGCAGCGTGTCGTAGACGCCCACGTCCATCTTCTCCACCGCCACTTCCCAGGGCTCCACCACCGGATCGACGAGGCATTCTCGTAGTGCTTCGAAACGGATTCTTCGTCCCCTCTCAATCAGCCCCTGAAGTGCCTCTCGCACTCGCTGCTCACCTTCCTGGGCAGCCAACTCGAGGATCTTCAGATACTGGCGATCCGCCGTGGCTGGACAATCTTGGCGCAGCTCGTCGTAGGCGACTCGAAACAAGATCCCCGGAAACAGATCCTCGCGCCAGCGATAGCGAGTGAACGCCCCCGGCTTGCGCACCAGGGAATGGATCACCTGCCGGTAGTCAATGCGATGCTTGCCTTCTCCTCGCAAGCGAGGCATGCGTGCCTGTGGCTGACCCCCGTAGTAGACCTCCACCTGATCCGCCCACACCCTCACCTGCACCCGCTCGCCGATCAACCGGCTGTCCACCGAATAGGTGTTGTGGCGAACCCGGATCGTACTGCTGGGGGAGACTCTCACCCACTGCCGGGTGAAGTCATCCAGACGGCGTGCCGGCAACGGGCGCATCACGGCCAGCTCTTCTCCCAGGCGCTTTTGCCGGGTCGCATTGCGCCGGTCCACAATCACCGCTACAAAACCCTCGTACTCTTCCCGGCTGGAAAAATCACGGCTACACCGCAGCAGCAGTTCCTGCTCGATGGCCCGTTTCAAGCGGTGATGGGCCTGTTCCACATCCCCGTTCTCGTGAGCCTTTCCTGCCTGGGTGCGACTCGAGCGCATCCCGAAGTGTCTCAGCAACCCTTGATAGCGCTCGGTGAACTCTTCCCGTTTCAGGTTGTTGACGGCCGCCGAAAGCCGGTCTGTTCGGTGTTCCTCGGGCAGCGCCCCCAACTCCCACAACGCGTTCTGAAGCCCCAGGCTGAGGCTCTCAAAGGACTCACTGAAACACAGCGTGGTCGCTTCCCAGTTCGAGTAGGCCAAAACAAAGTGGTACAGCAGATGGGGAAACGGCTGGCCCTGGATCGTCACTCCCAGACGCCCCATAAACGTAAAGTCCGATTGAGATTGATGTCCCGGCCGATACTTCTGCGGGAACATCACCTCCTTCGCTTCTCCGTGTTGTGCCTTCCACTGCTTGATCCTGCGCTGCAGCGTCCTCAACTGACCTTGCTGGAAGGCCCCTTCCTGCTGGCGGCACAAATACTCGAACACCGCTGTCGCTTCCACCGTCGGAGATCGCTTCAGGATCTCTTCCACCTCTGGCCACACCGACTCGAACGGATCCGATCGAGTTCGCCAATATCGCTCCGGCTGACTCTGGCTCGGCAGCTTTCCCGACTTCAGGTACTTCCGAGCCGTCTTTCGCGACAGCCCCGCTTTGGCCGCCGCCATCGTTAGCGTCTTCTCGTTCTTTTGCAACTTTACTAACCTCCGCACTTGCTGATCCTTAACCATGCCCTCATGGTCAGGATCAGCCCTGAAAAAGTGGGGAATTCTATTTGTCGTCGTGGGAAATTCTAACTGTCGCCAATCACCTTTCAGCAGATCCTGCCTGAAATTGTTTCTATGCTGACCGGATTGATCAAAAATGTGGGTGCAGGGAAGGCATAAGGCAGGGGCAAAGGGGTAAGGCAAAGGCAAGTTTAAGGGCAAGGGCCAGGGCAATGCGCTAAACAGGTACCGGCCTTTAGCCTGATCTCATAAGAACACGGCCTCCTCTTCAGGGGCTGACTCTACAATGAGTCGCGTAGGCCCTAAGTTCGAAAGAGTCTGGGGACTCATCGAAGAGGAGGCCGAAATGAAACTAATTGGATCTGATTTTCACACAAGATTCCAGGCGATTGCAATGGTGGATACGGAGAGCGGAGAGCTGGAGGAGCGACGCTTGAATCACGAAGGAAAGGAGGTCGAGAGATTTTACGGGGGTCTGGCGGGTCCGACCGTGGTGGGGATCGAGAGCACCGGGTATTCGATCTGGTTTCACGAGGTGATGGACAAACTGGGGGTACAACTGCAAGTGGGAGATGCGGCGAAGATCCGAGCGCAGCAGGTCCGCAAGAAGAAGAATGACCGCGAGGATGCGCGCTTGATTCGGCAGTTATTGATCGAGGACCGCTTTCCCCAGATCTGGGTGATCGACCCGGAGGGACGGGATCTGCGGCAGGTGCTGAGCCAACGCCGACGTTGGGTTCGGACCCGGACGCGGATCAAGAACGGGCTCCAGTCGTTGGCGATCAATCATCGACTAACCTTGGGGGCTGGGTTGTTCACTGGGGAAGGCCAACGAGCGTTTGCGCAGTTAAAGCTGCGCCCCTACGCCCAGCAGTCGGCCGAGCAGTTGTGGCAGGGTCTGGAGTGGCTTGGACCTCGCCTCGCCGTACTGGACAAACAGATCCGAGAGGCGGCGGCCCAGCGCCCGGAGGCGGAGCGCTTGATGACGTATCCCGGAGTGGGGCCGGTGACGGCCCTGTCCTGGGTGCTGATTGTGGGACCGGTCCAACGCTTTGCCAGTGGCGGCCAGTTGTGCAGCTATGTGGGCTTGACGCCGAGCGAACGCTCCAGTGGCGGACGGCGGCGGCTGGGTCACATCAGCAAACAGGGATCGACCTTTCTGCGCTACCAGATGGTGGAGGCGGGCGTCTCCGCCGCCCGCCACGAAGCCAACTTGAGGCGCTTCTACCGCCGTTTGGTCTCTCGGCGAGGCCGACAGGTGGCCCGGACCGCCGTGGCCCGAAAGTTGTGTGAGCATCTGTACCTGATGCAGCGAGATGAAATCGACTATGCGGAGTTTTCTCGCCGCGGTCTTCTCGCGAGGCGTGCCTGTGAGAAATGCTGACTCGTTCCGAGTCGACAGCCTGATTAGGCAGCCTCGCCTCTTTCAAAGGAAGGAGTCCGGACTGTAGATGATGCGTTGGACGAACGTGGTGCAGAAAACATCAACCGCCCATTGCCTGGGGCACACAGGAGTGCCGCAGAGGCTCTCATAAAGGCAATGGGCTCCTCGACCTTTTCCCAGGCGGCGCTGGGCCTTGCCGAGGACACCACCTTCGCCCGCTGATGCGCGTATAGATGGATGGGGGAGACCGACGTCACCGACGTCAACCCGCTGGTCATAACTAAAAACTAGAGTCCCCAGACTCGACGAATCCAATGGCCTACGAACAACTTCTTATCGCGCCTGGCCGGCTACGCGGCCAGCTGCTTAATCGGCTCTCCGAGCCGATCTAGGTGAAGTGCGCCCTTGACAACGGCCATGTTCTTATAGATGATCTCATAAGAACACGGCCTCCTCTTCAGGGGCTGACTCTACAATGAGTCGCGTAGGCCCTAAGTTCGAAAGAGTCTGGGGACTCATCGAAGAGGAGGCCGAAATGAAACTAATTGGATCTGATTTTCACACAAGATTCCAGGCGATTGCAATGGTGGATACGGAGAGCGGAGAGCTGGAGGAGCGACGCTTGAATCACGAAGGAAAGGAGGTCGAGAGATTTTACGGGGGTCTGGCGGGTCCGACCGTGGTGGGGATCGAGAGCACCGGGTATTCGATCTGGTTTCACGAGGTGATGGACAAACTGGGGGTACAACTGCAAGTGGGAGATGCGGCGAAGATCCGAGCGCAGCAGGTCCGCAAGAAGAAGAATGACCGCGAGGATGCGCGCTTGATTCGGCAGTTATTGATCGAGGACCGCTTTCCCCAGATCTGGGTGATCGACCCGGAGGGACGGGATCTGCGGCAGGTGCTGAGCCAACGCCGACGTTGGGTTCGGACCCGGACGCGGATCAAGAACGGGCTCCAGTCGTTGGCGATCAATCATCGACTAACCTTGGGGGCTGGGTTGTTCACTGGGGAAGGCCAACGAGCGTTTGCGCAGTTAAAGCTGCGCCCCTACGCCCAGCAGTCGGCCGAGCAGTTGTGGCAGGGTCTGGAGTGGCTTGGACCTCGCCTCGCCGTACTGGACAAACAGATCCGAGAGGCGGCGGCCCAGCGCCCGGAGGCGGAGCGCTTGATGACGTATCCCGGAGTGGGGCCGGTGACGGCCCTGTCCTGGGTGCTGATTGTGGGACCGGTCCAACGCTTTGCCAGTGGCGGCCAGTTGTGCAGCTATGTGGGCTTGACGCCGAGCGAACGCTCCAGTGGCGGACGGCGGCGGCTGGGTCACATCAGCAAACAGGGATCGACCTTTCTGCGCTACCAGATGGTGGAGGCGGGCGTCTCCGCCGCCCGCCACGAAGCCAACTTGAGGCGCTTCTACCGCCGTTTGGTCTCTCGGCGAGGCCGACAGGTGGCCCGGACCGCCGTGGCCCGAAAGTTGTGTGAGCATCTGTACCTGATGCAGCGAGATGAAATCGACTATGCGGAGTTTTCTCGCCGCGGTCTTCTCGCGAGGCGTGCCTGTGAGAAATGCTGACTCGTTCCGAGTCGACAGCCTGATTAGGCAGCCTCGCCTCCTTCAAAGGAAGGAGTCCGGACTGTAGATGATGCGTTGGACGAACGTGGTGCAGAAAACATCAACCGCCCATTGCCTGGGGCACACAGGAGTGCCGCAGAGGCTCTCATAAAGGCAATGGGCTCCTCGACCTTTTCCCAGGCGGCGCTGGGCCTTGCCGAGGACACCACCTTCGCCCGCTGATGCGCGTATAGATGGATGGGGGAGACCGACGTCACCGACGTCAACCCGCTGGTCATAACTAAAAACTAGACCCAAAATAAGCGCAAGTTCGAAAATAGACCCCTTTGTCGGCTCCGAGGAGCCATTTTGGAGACCTAAATTCTAAATTTCGGCGCGAAGTCACTCAGAACAGGCACGTCTTCAGCTGTCCTCCACGCCGATCGCTCAGGGAAAACGATTCTGCCCTCTTGGGGGGCGTTTGTAGAGACACCTCGCCCCAGCTCTGGCGACCCTCGGAGCTACTTTATCTCCTTTCAGTTTCAGGTAGCTGGCCGGTGTTTCAACCACTTACTGCCTTCCAAGAGAAGACGGCTCCAACCATTGACATCCAGCAGCCGATAGACCAACTGTCGGCCCCTGCGCAAAATCTGGCAGGGCATTTCAATGACCTCTCGCAGGAAACGGCGATACTCCATCTTCACCAGCTCTCGGGCTTGCAGTCGCGCCGGCAGCACCAACCCCATCCAGGCCTTCAGATTCCAGGCTTGAGCCGCAATCACCAGATAGGCCCAGTTGGCTACCAGCGTATCCGAGGGCATCCGCAGGGCCTCGACTCCGTTCTTGAGTTGTTCAATGACGTTCTCCTGGTTGCAGCGCCGGTTGTTTTCCCGTACGACTCCCGCCGTTCCCAACGTTCTGGCCGAGATATTGGTGACATAAAAGTGGTAGCGCGTCTGCGGCAGCAGCCGCTTCTGGCCTTTCTCAACCAGGATCGTCTTGCGCAAGATCACCATCCGATAGGTTCGCTTCGCTTTGCTCGGACGGTAGTCGATCTCCGCAATCTCTTCCCGTTCCAGCGTCAGCGTCTTGAACCCGCGTCTCTTGACAATCTCCGGCTTCACTTTGTCCCGCCGCTGGCGCCGCTTCTTCCCTTTTCCTTTCCCCTGGCTGGGGCGCCCCAGCTCTTTCCATCTCGCTTCTGGCAACGCCTCCGCCCACTTGACGAAGCTCGGATGGGCGTCGATCCCGAAGTCAAACTCCACGCCCGCCTCCGTCCAACGGTCAAAATGAGCCGTCAGCGAAAAATCCGTGTCCCCGCGCAGGCGCACCTTCCGAAAACCCGCCTCTCGAACCAGCTCGATACTCCGATCCAGCCATTCGGCCGCTCCCTCATGAGAGGGACGGTTGCCCGAGCGGTTGACCGCATAGAGCACCTCTCCCGTATTGGCCAGCGTCACGATCAGCGGCGCATAGCCCCACTGCCCGTCGTAGCTGATCTCCATCCCTTCCTTGCATTCGCCGCTCGTGGGGGCCATCGTCCCATCCACGTCGATCTCCGCCCGTTGGAAGAAACGGGCCGGTTGTTGGGCCCAGACCTTGAGGCGGCTGGCATTGACGGCTTCCATCAGATCCACCACGTCGGGCGCGTCAAAGCGGCGCACAAAGTCTCCGGCCGTGCTGGGGGCGGGGATCTTCTCGGCTCCCACCGCCTCCAGGAAACTCACACTCTGACGTCGCAGTTCAATATCCTGATAGCGGGTCCCGCCCGTGGCCACGTTGTAGATCAGGCTCAGGACGTGGTCCGATTCGTGGTACGGTTGGTGGCGTTTGAGCAGCGTCACCGCCTGGTCAATGGCTTTCCCCAGCCCACTCCACTTCACCACCTGCTGCAGCAGCCCCAGACCACCGTAACTGACCGCACCCGTTTTCTCCGAGACCTCGTAGCTGATGACCTCGGGCGAGAGCACCGGTTTCGGGTCTTGACCGTTCCAGCTGGGGCTCAATCGCTGAGCAACCTCTGCTTCCCGTTTGCGGATGATTGCGCTATCCTTTTTATTCACCTGAACTGCCTCCTTTCGGCTTGTTCTGAAGTTTCTTTGACAACCCCAGAATACCCGTCAGGTCTGGCATTTCAGGTGTTTACATGTGGTTTAGTCCACTTTCATCTACTTCTTTTGGGACTAGAAACGGGGTTTCCGGAAGGGTGGCCGATTTCCCGGAAGGGTGGCCGATTTCCCGGAAGGGTGGCCGGTTTCCCGGAAAGGCGGCCGGTTTCCCGGAATCGGTTTCCAGAGCGGACGGAAGCGACGTTGGACTCCTTCGGTACCATGACTCCTTTTCGGAGGAGCGATCGTGCCGAACCAAAGGAAGTCCATGCGCAAAATCAAAAATGTCCTACGCCTGAAGTTTCAGCTTCATCTTTCGGATCGGCAGATCGCCCGTAGCTGTGCCCTCGTGCGCAGCACCGTGGCAGAGTATGTGCGCCGGGCCCAAGGAGCCGGTCTGAGTTGGCCACTCCCTGAGGGGTGGGATGACCGGGCGATTCAGAACCGGGTGTTTCCTCCCACGGGTAAATCTCCCCCGGAGCAACGTCCCCTCCCCGACTTCGCCACCGTCCATGAGGAGCGCTGCCGACACAAACATGTAACCTTGATGCTGCTCTGGGATGAGTACAAGCAGGCGTATCCGGAGGGCTATCAGTACAGTCAGTTCTGCGATCTGTACCATCGCTGGCGGGGCAAGCTGGATCTGGTGCTGCGGCAGGAACACCGGGCCGGCGAGAAGCTCTTCGTGGACTATGCCGGCGACACGGTCCCGATCGTGGATCGCCATACGGGGGAAACCCAAGAGGCCTCGATCTTCGTGGCCGTGCTGGGGGCAAGCAACTATACCTATGCGGAAGCCTCCCTAAGGCAGGACTTACCCTCGTAGCTCGCGGCCCACACTCGGGCTCTGGAGTTCCTGGGGGGTTGCCCCTGCGTCGTGGTTCCAGACAACACCAAAGATGCGGTCCATCGCCCCTGTCGCTATGAACCGGATCTCAATGCGAGCTATTCGGATTGGGCCTCGCACTACGGCGTCGCGGTGATCCCGGCTCGAGTGCGCCGTCCTCGAGATAAAGCGAAGGCGGAGTCGGGTGTGTTAGTCGTCGAGCGCTGGATCTTGGCCGCCTTGCGTCACCGGACCTTCTTTTCCCTGGGAGAGCTCAACGAAGCCATTGCCGAGCTGCTGGAGCGTCTCAACACTCGAAACTTTCACAAGCTCCCCGGCAACCGCCGCCAGCGCTTCCAGGACCTGGATCGTCCGGCTCTGGGGCCCCTGCCGGCCCAACGCTACGTCTTCGCCCAGTGGAAGAAGGCCCGCGTCAACATCGATTACCACATCGAGTTCGACCGCCACTGCTACAGCGTCCCTTATGTCCTGGTGGGTCAGAAGGTCGAGCTGCGCACCACCGTCACCACCGTGGAGATCTTCCATCAAGGTCGCCGCGTGACCTCTCACCGTCGCTCCTATCAGCCGGGCAAGGCCACGACCTTGGACGAGCACCGGCCCGAATGCCATCGCCGCTATCTGGAGTGGTCACCCTCGCGTCTGATCCACTGGGCTCAGAAAGTCGGGCCCCATACCGCATCGGTGGTCGAGAAGATCCTCCAATCCCGTCGCTATCCCGAGCAAAGCTATCGCTCCTGCTTGGGTATCCTGCGCCTGGGCTCCAGCTTTGGGGAAGACCGTTTGGAGCAGGCTTGCCGTCGGGCCCTGCGACTTCAGGCCTGCTCCTACAAGAGTATCCAGTCCATGTTGAAGAACGGTCTGGACCGTCAAGCGGAACCGCAACCGTTGCCGGAACGTCCTCCGATCGAGCACGCCAACGTGCGAGGGGCCGAGTACTTCGAAGGCGAGAAAGGAGCCTCTCATGTTGGTTAATCCCACCGTCGAAAAACTTCACGCCATGCGGCTCAGGGCCATGGCTGAGGCCTTCACCGAGCAACTCTCCGACCCGGAGATGGCCCAACTGAGCTTTGAAGAACGCTTTGCCCTGTTGGTGGATCGGCAGTGGACCTGGCGAGAGAATCGGGCCTTGGAGCGTCGTCTGAAGAATGCCCGATTGAAGCTCTCGGCCTGTCTGGAAGATGTCAACTATCGCCGACCTCGGGGGCTGGATCGCTCGCTGATTGCCAGCCTCGCCACCTGCCGTTGGATCCAGACCCACCACAATCTCCTGATCATCGGTCCCTGTGGAGTCGGGAAAACCTTCTTGGCCTGTGCCTTTGCTCAGAAGGCCGCTCGCGACGGGTGGACGGCTCTGTACACTCGTGCCGCTCGACTCTTTCGCGATCTGGCTTTGGCTCGAGCCGACGGCTCGCTCGACAAGCTCCTGCGTAAGATCGCCCGCACCGACGTGCTGATCGTCGATGACTGGGCCATGAATCCCTTGGCCGAGAGCGAGCGACGGGACTTCTACGAGATCTGCGAGGATCGCTACGACAGTCGATCCACGATCCTGACCTCCCAGCTTCCCGTCGCCCATTGGCATGAGCAGATCGGAGATCCGACCACCGCTGATTCCATCCTGGATCGTCTGGTCCATAATGCCTACCGCATTGAGCTCGAAGGGGCTTCCATGCGCCGGCATCGTCATCCTCCCACCAAAGCAAAGGACGAATCATGAGTCCAACACCGCAGTTGAAAGTCCAAGGTGGCTGGTTCGCCGCCGCCGGTGCTCCGTTGCTACAGGCGATGGAGAGCGTCAGCGACGGCGCCTTCAAACTCTTTGTCTATCTGTGCCTGAAAGCGGATCGCTGCACCGGCGAACTGACCGTCTCGCCTACCCAGTTGGCTCCGGCCTTGCGCAAATCTCGCCGCTCCCTGTTCACCTACCTGGGAGAACTCCAGTCCCGAGGTCTAGTTCAGCTCAGCCTCGCTCGCAATCAACACGAGCGCACTCACATCCAGATCAGCGAGGCCTTCTGGCCCTACCAAAGATCCCTCGTCCAGGAGCCCGAAGCGGCCGAATCCCAATACCTCGATCAGGTGGCCTGTCTGCTGCTCGATGCCCCTGGCGTTCAGTGCTCCTTCTCCCCGGCCGATCGGCAGCTGGCCGCTCGCCTCTACCGCCAGGGCCTGTCCTTGCGGCAGATCGAGCAGGCCCTGCTTCTCGGCTGCGCCCGCAAGCACGTCGCCTGGCTCAACGGCCACACCGGTGGACCGATCACTTCCCTGAGCTACTTCGAACCTCTAATCCAGGAAGTGAGACAACAACCTGTCTCCGATCAATACTGGGATTATCTCAGGAGTCGCCTGAAGACTCTGAGGCAACAATGGAAACAACACTCTGCTGAAGCAAGCTTTGCCTCAGCAACTCACTCAGGAAAGGAGAGACGAGATGATGTGTTCTCAACCCAAGAGACTCCTGTGGATTGACTCAAACCGGCCACTTCGGAGATGATTATCAACCTCCGGCGTCGCTTCGCTCCGACCCGGCCGGTTTGCTCCGGATTCGGTGGCCGGTTTCACCGGAATACGCAGCCAGGGCGGGTGATTGCGGCGACGCAGTAGACTAGCGATGAGAAATGCGGGATAGGCCGGGGACAGCCGGTACAGTATTCCTTCCTACGAGGCGCTCAATTGGTGATAGCCGCCCCGGAAGAAGAGCAGGGGGGCTTCGTCTTCTCTTCCGGGTGCCACTTCAGCCGACTTTACCTCGCCTATCAGGACCTTGTGATCCCCGCCAGGATGAATTGCGGTGACTTCGCACTCCATCCGTGCCAGCGTGCCTTTCAGGACCGGAACCCCGGTTTCGCCCGTAACGTAATCGGCGGCAGAGCGATCGGTCCCGCGTGTTGCAAAGTGCTCACAGATACCCTTCTGGTCCTCCGAGAGGATATTGACGGCAAATTTACCGTTCTCGGAAAAAGCATCGAGGCCACTGAGACGATTGTCCAGACAGACCAGGATGAGGATCGGGTCCAACGAGACCGAGGTAAAGGAGTTGACCGTGAGCCCATAGGGACTGCCATCCTGGGTCTGGGTAGTGACGACGGTAACGCCGGTGGCGAAGTTCCCTATTATTTTCCTGAAATCCGCGGGAGAAACTGTCATTCGATAAACCTCCTGAATGGGTCTTCAGCTTACAGTAAAAGAGTCCAGGGTTGAATATCCGTGGTTCCCTGGACACTGATTTTTCGGGGATCGGGTGCGAAGTTAAACTGGCCCGAATTGATCCGCCTCGGAGGCCGGAGTACCATCGGTCATACACTAGGAGGATTTCATGGCACGCCATCGCCTCGTCCTTATCTCCAAGAACAGCTTGGACACATCTCCTCTGGAGGCAGAGCTCGCAGGAATGGACTACGGGATCCGGTCTCTGGTTTGCCGGGACCCGGAGGAGACCATTCGGGCTGTAAAGGGTTCGGATCTGATCATCGACGTTGGAGTCCCGTTACCAGAGTCGGTCATCCAGGAGATCGACCTTGCCCAGGGCATTGTGAGTCTGGGACATGCCTACGATCAGATCGACTGCGAGGCGGCGACCCGGAAAGGGATCGTGGTGGTCAACACGCCCGGTTTTTGCACCGAGGAAGTCTCTAATCACACCGTCATGCTGCTGGCATGCGCTCGACAGCTGGTGCGCCTCGACCGCCTCGTGCGGGCACGGCAGTGGCAGGACGGCGCCCTGGCCGAGCTTCCCCCGATCCCCCCCATCGAAGGCCAGGTCTTGGGTCTGGTCGGTCTGGGGGTCATCGGCCGGGCCGTGGCACCCAAGGCCAGGGCCCTAAGTCTGGGTGTGATCGTCCATGACCCCTATCTTCCTCCCTGGATCGCCCAGGAGTACGCGTCGAACTGGTGGACGACCTCGAGAAGCTCGCGGCCCGCTCCGACTTTGTCTCCCTGCATGTACCCTTGAACGCCGGGACTCGAGGCATGGTGGGAAAGAGCTTCTTCCAGGCGATGAAGCCTACCGCGTTTTTGATCAACACGGGCCGGGGCCAGACGCTGGACGAGGCGGCACTCGTGACCGCCCTGAAAGAGGGTTCGATCGCGGGGGCCGGTCTGGACGTATTCCAGCAGGAACCACTCCCAGTCGACAGCCCCCTACTCGACCCCGACAACGTGATACTGACTCCCCATACGGCTGGGCTGTTCGAGCAGGTTTTGGCCCGGGGCTTCCAGATCCTGGGTCAGGAGGCTGCCCGCATCCTCAAGGGAGCCTGGCCCATGTCGCTGGTGAATCCAGAGGTACGCTACCGCCTGGCTCCTCGCCTTCCAGCCGGCGATGCCTGAGCAGGATTCCTTCCCGGTCTATCTGCATCGCCGACGAGCCCGAAGCAACCTGAAGCTGCAAGGGTGTGGGAGGCCTGATAGCCAAGGTCTGGGAGGCCTGATAGCCAAGGTCAAGGAGATGTGGGGTAGCAGCAACTAGGGCGTCCTGAGACGGACCGTGGGGAAGTAGGTGTGGAAGCGGCCTCGAGCGACGGTAGCCAGGTCCCACGACATGATCTTGGCATGTGCACCGATAAAGAAGTCTGGCAGCGGCATGGTGGGCGCGTCCTTTCTGCTCTGAGAAGACCGTCGCTCCCGATAGCGGCGGTAGGCCTTGGCACAGGTGTCAGCGGCTGCTACGGGCACATCAAGGATCTCGACGCCCCATCCGCGAATGCGGTCGGCGACAGTCTCCGGCTCTTCGTCTCCCACGCATAGCTCGGCAAGACTGACAGCGTTGATCGCCGCACCGTCGCCAGCCACGGCCTCTGCGATGGTTTCACGCGACCAGCGACTGTAGGGAGAGCCAGGGTCGAAGGCGTAGATCAGGACGTTCGTGTCCAGTAGAATCATGGCTCACGCGTGATCTGCCTCAGCTGCTCCCATCCTATCCTCGAGCGCAGCGGAGCCTTGCGCATGGCAGCAAGACACGCTTTCCTGCTCATACGCTCCCCACCCTCGGGGCGCTCGGGAAGCGCATCGGTCCCACCACTCTTCCACAGCTCACGCCCAGTCGTACCGTCATCGGCGACGAAGAATACCGAGGCGCCCGATCGGGACAGAGAGTGGGGATTCGACGATGCAGCGGGGTTGATGCTGATTTTGATCGTGTCCATTCCGTCGTATGTCCACAGTTCGTTGTCACCTCCGATTGATCCACCGAAGAGGACGCTCCCATCGGCAGCCGCCGTGAAGCCTCCGCCTGCAGGCGAGCCAGCGGGCAGTCGCTCCGTGACCCTGGAGATTGGGTCGCTCTTCCAGGTTTCAATAAGGGTACCGTCATAGGCCGTGAAGTAGAGGATGCCGTTGACGTCGGTCAGGCCTGCCGGATTGGAGGACCCGCTTGTATTGATGTTCATCACCCTGAAGGTGCCCAAGACGGTCCCGTCACTCCTGTACAGCTCGCGGTCACCCGTGTCGTCCTGAGCTGTGAAAAAGAGAACATTGTTGACCTCAGTCAGATAGGTTGGATGGGATGAACCGCTTGGGTTGATATCATCGACCTGCTGTGTTCCTGGAACTGTCCCGTTGCTCTTCCATAGCTCCCGGCCGTTTGTTCCGTCATCGTTCGAGAAAAAGAGTGTCCCATTTGAGTTTGTCAACTCACGGCTTACAATGACTCCAATCTGATCATTGTCTGTGACGAGCTTTGTGCCGACCGCCTTCCCGTTGCTTTCCCACAAACCATTGCTCCCCCCGCAGGAAGCAGTAAAGAACAGGGCTCCACCACATTGGCAAGGCTATTTTTATCGATGAAGCAGCCTGCTTCTCCGAAGATAGGCTCCGTGCCCGCTTCGGTCCCGTCGCTGACCCAGAGGAATAGTCGGTCGGCATCGACGAAGAACAACGTGCCATCAACGGCGATAGGTGTTTCCCCCGAATCTGAGACGTCTGATTTCACCAGTACGGTTCCTGCGGGCGTACCGTCGCTCTTCCAAAGGTCTCCTCTTGTCCCCACAAAGAAAAAGAGTGTACTTCCAACCGCTTCCAGTCCTTGCAGATTTGGGCTGGTCTCAAACGGGTTTTCCCACAACAGAATGGTTCCGTTCTCCGTTCCGTCACTTCTCCAGAGCTGAGGGCCGAAGGTAGATTTGGATCTAGCCGTGAAAAAGAGCAGGCCTCCCGCGTCGACCAAATCACGAGGACTCGAGCTGGCACTCGACGATTCCGTGTTGATGTCTTTGACCCGATACGCGGGCTGAGCCTCGAGTTGGGTCATACCGCCGATCAGAGCAAGCAGAACAAGGCTCCAGCCCGATCCGACCGAGCGGGCGGTCATCCCTGAAGGCAAAGTGGGTTCCAATGTGATCTTCCTTCTCATTTTAGTACTCCTGTTTGGTCCGAGGTGGACCGGTCGTATCCAGTAATTGCATTGGTTGGATCTAGCGTCCGGCCGGCCTTCGCGCTACCGGATGGACGCCTGTCAC
The DNA here is from genome assembly GCA_965219855.1 of Acidobacteriota bacterium. Classification (GTDB taxonomy): domain Bacteria; phylum Acidobacteriota; class UBA6911; order RPQK01; family JAJDTT01; genus CAUZIZ01. The sequence continues at coordinate 133,687 of CBDCOR010000031.1, read as the reverse complement.
CACCCGGACCCGGTAGCGCAGCTGGCTGGACAGAGGCGAGACGATTCCCTTGCCGCTGACGATCACGCCGGCGAATCCCATGTCATGGTATTTCTGCCTGAGCGAGATATTCGCGTCCCGGATTCGATCCCAGTCGACCAGGCCTCCCGGCCCTGGATAGAGGGAGGCCACCTCGGCATGGGAAACTGCGTTGACCCCCTCCAGCTCCAGTCCCGCATAGAAGAGAACGCGACCTTCCCGGATCTCGACGTCCAAAATGAAAGGTTCTGAGGCAGATAGCGCTGCTGTCACCCGGACCCGTGCAAAACCCGCATCTCGGTAGAAGCTTCGGATGTGTCCCTCGATGGTCCGCCCTAGCTGACGGCCGTCGTTGGATCGGGGAAGGGCGAGCGTGCCCAGGATCTGGTGGTTTGGGAAGGATTCGTTTCCGGAGATCCGAAGGAAGACGTCACCGACCCAGCCAGAGGACGCCCCATCCAGCGTCCGTTTCTGGGCAGACATCGGAGGCAGCGTCAAGGATTTCCCCTCCAGAGGACTTTCTTCTCCTTCGGCCTCCAGGGCTTTACTCCCATCGGCACTTACGACAGTGGTGCGGGGCTCGCCGCCCGGAGCGGCTGGACTCTTCTGAGGCTCTGGATTTGTTTCTTCCCCGAAACTGGGGGCCCAGAAGAAGACGAGTGCCGCTGTCAGGACTAGGAGAACCCAGCTTGCTCTGCTGGGACGATGCACTAAGTTTCGACTCCGAATAGAGCGGACAAGACTAATGGATCCCTTTCCACTCACTTCGCGTAGGGGCTCGATGATCACGGATTGTCTCGGGTCACCGCGATGTTGAGCTTATCGAGCGTCAGCAGGTGCTCGTCCAGAAAGCCACCTCCCTTGCGCAGGTTGAGGCTCGACTCGGTTACGAGAGCCGCGTCGCACGCCACCCGAAAGGTCTCACCAGAATCAAGGGGTAGGACCGGATTCGATACCGGGTCACCAAAGGCGTCCACGCTGGCGCAGGGCTCAGCCCCCAGCAGCTTCGGATTGCGACCCTGGCCATAGTCATTCGTGGCCAGGGTGGTGGAGGCAAAGCTGGTCGCAAACTGTCGAGTATAGAACCGGGTCACGTTCGTGATGGGATTTACATCCGGATAGGTACCCTGAAAGGAAACATCCCAGAGCCCGGTTTGCATCTCTCCTGACGCAGCTGGAGCTGGACCACAGGTCCCCGCTGGATCTCCACTTGTCCGGAGTATTCCGGTGCACTCATTCCGGGTGTTATTCGTGGTGCAGCCGCTGAGAGCGTAGATGTCGGTCCTGGCACATCCCCCGAGGAAGGTCTGGGTAACGGTGGCTATCGCGGTGAAGGTTCCACCACCGCCGCTACATCCTTCATCAATCATGCCATCACAGTCGTTGGCGACGCCGTCGCACATCTCTTCGGCATCCGGGAAGATGAATTCGTTATTGTCGTTACAGTCAATTGGAAGCGCGCCACACTGGCCGCCTGCCTTCTCAAATCCATCACCATCCTTGTCGCAGTTCGGTGGGGCCTTCGCTGGTGTGCCAATCAGAAGGGCAACACCCAGGAGACAGAGCGCGGGCATCCATGCTCTCGACCCCAGTGGGCTTCTCTGAAAAACGTTGGGATACTTCATCTTTTTCCTCCTTTTGCTGAATCGTCTCTTCAAAACCCCGCTTCGGTCACGACACCCTACCCCCGCTAGTACCGACCGCTGTGGCGATGACAAATAGGAAGAGGAGAAGAAACAGCAGAAACCATCCCACCCTCTTCAAGTTGTCGTGCTCTGTTACTTGTCGGCCCACCTCCCTGACTGCCGAACGAAACGCCAGATGCGACGGGTGCATCCGAAGTCCCTTCTGGCCTCGTGAGTATTCCATCGAGCCTTCCTTCCGATCGGTGCGGTCCTAGCATCAACGCCATGGCTCTGAGGCTGCGCTCCCTGCGTTCGCTGTCCACTCCAGCAGCCAGCCCGGGCCAACCGCAAGGGGCATGGGGCGGGATAACGTCTAATGGTGCGTAATGTGCTCTAATGGTGTCTTCAGATTGGCCAGACCCAGGCACTTCTATACAATCGGCGTCGTATGAGCTCATTCAGCGGAGCACCAGAGCCTCCTCACGCAGGGGAGCGGAAAGAGGAACTGCTAGATTCCTGGAAGGAGATTGCGGCCTATTTGGGGCGGACTCTGACTACGGTGCAGCGTTGGGAGAAGCATGAAGGGTTGCCGATTCACCGTCAGATCCACCAGAGCCGTGGCTCGGTCTATGCCTACCGTTCAGAGATCGGCGCCTGGTTGTCACGCCGGGACTCAGGCTTGCAGCCGCCTGGCAGCTCTTCTCTAGCCAACAGCACCAGAAAGCCAACCAGTCGCTGGGTTGTGGCGACCACGTTGGTTCTACTTGTCGGCCTCCTCTGGTGGTTTGTCCCCAAAGTCTTGAAGACACAAACGAAAGCCCTGGACTTCACGGAGCCCGGTTGGGTCCTGCTCACTCGACTGGACAACCGCACCGGGGAGTCTGTCTTCGACGGCACGCTAGAATACCTGTTGGAGCAGGAGCTTGCAGAGTCGTCCCTGGTGGGGGTCCTTTCGCACGAGCGGATTCAGGACAGCCTCAGGTTGATGAAGAAGCCTGTCGAGTCGCCCATCGACCGGAAGCTGGCACGGGAAATCTGCCTCCGAGCCGGAAACATCGCTGCCATTGTGGCGGGAAGCCTGGATAAGCTGAGGTCGGGCTATCGCCTGCAGGTTGAGCTGGTTGGCCCAGTCTCGGGAGCCGTCCTGGCCACAAACCGGGAGGAGGTCCCGAGTAGCCAACAGGTACTGCCCGCGCTGCGCTCCCTCTCCTACTGGGTGCGTGAGTCGCTGGGAGAAGAAACGGGCGGGTACCAACCAGGAGAGGGCATCGGGGAGGGACTGACGCCGTCCCGCCTGCGAGCTCTGCACCTCTACTCCAAGGCAGTCGAGAACTGGCACTCTGGGCGTCCAGAAAGGATGCTCCCATTCCTGCGGGAGGCACTGAAGGAAGATCCAGAGCTGGCAGTGGCCCACATTCATTTGGCTTGGGCCTTGCGCAGTACGGTCGAGAGCCGTAGGCAGTTCTCCCACCATCTGAATCGAGCCTTCGAGTTCGCCGACAAGAGCAGCGAAGAAGAGCGCCAGTGGATCTTGGGCAGCTATTACGACCTGCAGGGGGAACGAGACAAGGCGGCAGAACACTACGAGGCGCTGCTTGCCCTGAATCCGAATCATGAATTTGCCCTGGCTAATCTGATCCACCACTGGTCCCGGAAAGCCTATCGGAGAGACGCTTGGATCGCGAAGGTATACCAATACGCTGCTCGCCGGGCCGAACTGCGTCCTGACAACGCGCGTATCCAAGCGGTTGGTGCTTTCTGGTCCGCGTACTGGGACAACCTGCCACAGGCCCAGAAGTTGGTGGACCGGGCTCGGGAGTTGATGTCGGCTGGAGCGGAGATCCGGGCTGACTGGGCCGCTTGGGTTGAGCTCTTTCCCGCTTACAGACAGTGGTTGGAGGGGAGTCCAGAGACGGCCTTGCGAGAGGTCGACCGGGTGGCCCAGACACTCGAGTCACGTCCTGAAGGTGGAATCTCCCGTTTCGGCCACCGGGTGGCCATCGCCTATCTCACCATGGGAAGACTTCGTGCAGGAGAGCAGCTCCTTAACCGGTTCAGCACGGCCAAGGTCGATATCATACAGCAAGCACTGGCTGGAGTAGCCCTTGTTCGAGAAGACGAGAAGGCACTTCGCAGAGCCTTGCACGACAGCTTCGTTCGACCTAGCCCAGTCACCGTTATCCTTCTGGCTCGGCTGGGACTGCTCAGCCAGGCCGAGGAGGCGAGGGAGAAGGCCCTGTCCCGCTATCGTTCGAGCAAGGACAGTGAAACCGCTCGGAGAGGGACCATCAGAATCATGAACGGGGCGCTGGCGCTGGCAAGAGGACAGACAGCGGAGGCGATTGAGGCACTTGAAGAAGGCATCCATGAGGTTGACTTCAGGTCGCCCCTCTATCTCGGTGTAGAGTCGCTGGCTCAAATCTGGCTAGAACAGGGCAAACCGGAAAGAGCTCGTCAGATCCTGGAGATGAACTCCAACCACCGTGAGAAGATTCAGGCCGCTTTCAGCGGCTACGAATCAGCGCCGCTATTCTGGATGAGACTCCGCCTGCAGCTGGCAGATGTTTATCGCCAAACCGGCCGTGAGGAAGCGGCAAAGAGAGTCGACGCAGAGCTGTCGAAGCTGCTATCCCATGCGGACCCCGACCATCCATTCTTGATCGCCCTCGCCGGGGGGCAGAAGGACCGTGTCGGCTCCGATCAGAGAATGTCCTTATCAGGAAGGTAACCGTTTGGTTCTCTTCCGGAACCTGTTCTGGACGGAACACTGATCTCCCAGATGGGTTGCGATTGCTCCGCCAGTGCTAGTGGAAATCGTGGGAGGGTAAAGGACCGGAAAAGATCTCGAGGGGCCAGAATTTCTGGGCAAGTAGGGAGGTGACGTCGTCCTGCTTCTGCAGGATGCCCTCGACTATCAAGAACGGCTGGTTGACCAGCAGCAGTCGTTCCTGTTTGAACAGGTTGGGGCGGGTGACGATATTGGCGATGCCGGTTTCGTCCTCCAGGCTGATGAAGAGAAATCCGCGAGCGGTGGAGGGACGTTGCCGCACGATTACCCTGCCGGCAACCCTGACACGACGTCCTTTGGGGCAGTTCGGAAGCGCAGAGGCCTGCACCACTCCACAAGATTTCAGCTCTTTCCGTTTGAGGGCCAGGGGATGGTCACCCAGGGTGAGTCCGGTTCCACTGTAGTCGGCGATGAGGCGTTCCTGAACGTTCATGGCCGGAAGGGGAGAGGTATCCTGGGGTTCCTTGAGTTGCTCAAAGAGTGGGCCGGCGGGACGGAACAGCTTCTCTACCTGCCACAGTGCCTGGCGCCGCCTCATTCCGAAAGAGGCCAGAGCCCCGATCTCTGCCAGGGTTCTCATTTCTGTCCGGTTTAGCTTGGCCCGTCTGCGCAGATCCTCGACCGAGTCAAAAGGCCTTTTGCTGCGTTCCCATGAAATAGCCTCTCCTGACTCCTTGCGTAAACCCAAGACGTACATCAAGCCCAGTCTCAAGGACCTCTCGCCTATCACGGTACAGAGCCAATCGGACTCGAAAACGTCGATAGGCTCGACTCGAACTCGATGGTGTTGAGCATCCTGGACCAGTGTGGCCGGGTGGTAGAAGCCCATGGGCTGGTTGTTCAACAGGCAAGCGCAGAAAACGGCCGGATGATGGGTTTTGAGATAAGCACTGGCGTAGGCCAGGAGAGCGAAGCTGGCGGAGTGCGATTCCGGGAATCCGTAAAGAGCAAACGAACTGATATGACGAATAATCGCTTCGGCCGGCCTGCCCACGATACCCTTCTCTTCCATCCCTTGACGGAGTTTTACCTCAATTTTCTGCATCCGTTCCTGGGATCGCTTGAAGCCCATCGCCCGCCGTAGTTCCTCGGCCTCTCCCCCACTGAATCCGGCCGCCACCATGGCGATGCGCAAGAGCTGTTCCTGAAAGATGGGGACTCCCAATGTTCGTTTCAGAATCGGCTCCAGGGAAGGATGGGGATAGGTCACCGGTTCCAGGCCCGCCCGTCGCTTCAAGTAGGGATGGACCAGTTTCCCCACGATAGGGCCTGGTCGAATAATGGCGATTTCTACGACCAGATCGTAGAATCGCCGCGGTTTCAGGCGTGGTAGAGTCGCCATCTGGGCCCGGCTTTCGACCTGGAACAGCCCAATCGTATCCGCCTTCTGAAGCATCGCGTAGACTTCGGGATCGTCTTCAGGCAGGTGGGCAAGATCCAGCTTCCCTCCTCTTTGCTGGATCAGTTCCAGCGAATCTTGAAGGACCGACATCATCCCCAGGCCCAGCAGATCGACCTTGATGATTCCCAGATCCGCACAGTCGTCCTTGTCCCACTGAACGATGGTTCGTCCGGGCATGGAAGCATTTTCCAGGGGTACTACGGAATCCAGACGGCCCTGCGCAATGACCATTCCTCCAGAGTGTTGACCCAGGTGACGGGGCAGGTCCTGGATCTGTTTCCAGAGCTGGACGAACTTCTCTACCCGTGGCGAAGCGAAATCCAGACCCGCCTGTTGCAGCCTCTCGAAGGAAACCTCCTCAGGACCTTCCAGTCCCCAGGTCATGAGAAGACGGGACAGTCGTTCCAGGATCTGGGGTGGAAATTTGAGGGCCTTGCCGACCTCACGGGCAGCGCTGCGTTGTCGATAGGTAATGACGTTGGCGGTCATGGCCGCGCCGCGTCGTCCGTATCGTTCGTACACATACTGGATTACCCGCTCTCGTCGATCGCCGCTGGGCAGATCCATATCGATGTCAGGCCATTCTCCCCGTTCTTCGGAGAGGAATCGCTCGAATAGCAGGTCCATACCTACCGGGTCGACGGCGGTGATCCCCAAGCTGTAGCAAACTGCACTGTTGGCTGCCGATCCCCGACCTTGAGAGAGGATGTCCTGCTCACGACAGAAGCGTACGATGTCCCAGACGATCAGGAAGTAGCCTGATAGTTCCAGCTTCTCGATCAGGTTCAGCTCGTGTGCGATCTGGGTGCGAGCGCGCCTATGATAGGGGCGATAGCGCTGACGGGCTCCTGCCTCGGTCAATTCGCGAAGATAGCTCATCATGCTGTGACCTTCCGGCACGGGGTATTCAGGAAAGCGATAGCCCAGGTCTTTCAGGGTGAAGTCGAGTCGTTGGGCCAGTTCGACAGAGTTTGCCAGTGCCTCCGGAAGGTCCCGGAACAGTCGGTTCATCCGGTTGGGGTCCTTGAGGTAGCATTCCGCATTCCGACTCAAGAGTTTCCCGGCGGAATCCAGATCGGTTTTGTGACGGATACAGGTCAGTACATCCAATAGTGGACGGCGCTCAGATTGGGTGTAGCGCACTCCGTTGGTGGCCAGCAATGGCATCCGATGTCGAGAAGCCAGCTCGATCAGGAATCGGTTGACGGTCTCCTCGCCACGATCAAGATGTCGTTGCAGCTCCACATACACGGACTCCGGGCCAAAGATGTCCTTCAATCCCTCGAGGCATTGGCCAGCAGATTCCGCTCCTTCCTGCTGCAGCACACTTCTCAATAATCCATTCTCTCCCCCGGTCAGACACACGACCCCGGAGGTGTGATCTTCGAGTTCTCGAAGCTGAAGCTCACCTTTTCCTTTTCCCGAACGCAGCTTCATCTGTGTGATGAGGCGGGAGAGGTTCTGATAGCCCTCCCAATTCTCTACCAGCAGTGGCAATTGGTAGGGGTGGGGAGACCTGGATCCAGCGACGGTGATCTGGGTACCGACCAGAGGACGCACTCCGACCTCACGACAAGCCTTATAAAAGCGAGGAGCTCCACAGAACCCATCCCGATCGATCAAGGCCAGAGCCGGATAGTCCAGCCGAGCCGCCTCCTCTGCCAGGTGCTCTGGAAGTGAGGAACCCTCGAGAAAACTGAAGGCACTGCAGCTGTGAAGTTCAATATAGGATGTCAACGTAGCTTTGGTCTCCAGGCCGAAGTATTCTTCTTTCGAGCCTCTGGCTCGAGGTACGGCGGCCTGGAGACCACCGCTACGACCAGCCGATTACCGAAGCTTCACGTCAATCGTAGATTCCGTCGACGAACCAGCTGCTTTTATCGTGATCCCAGTAGACGCGGCACACCGCACCTTCGGCGAATTCGATGTCCCATTGATCGTGTGACCACCCCTTTGCCTCAGACTTTCCGGTCCACCACTCGCCCGAAGAACGCCAGGGTCCAGCCCGGGCCAGGATCTGGCTTGGACGAATCAACGCAGGGACCGGAGGCCGGATTCTTCTCAGCGAAAGTGAAGCGGATTCAATACCTGGTTCGATTGGATAATAGGGAGAGATTTCTTCTTTTGGGCTATCTGTTGGGGCAGATCTCTTCTTCCTACTCTGCTTCCTGGACTCGACGAGTTGGAAGGGCCTGATGCGCACTGCGTCAGGACGGTGGCTATCCAACAAAGCTGGGGAGCCAACGTTTCCGTCACCTACCAGGGCCTGCAATCGGGCTAACGTACGGGGGAGCATTTCCGGATTGGAAGCGGCTTTTGGCCGGAAAAGATGGTGCTGCGGAGTGCGTGCTCGGGTCGGCTCCGCCTGAAGAAAAACCTCGAGTATGGCCGCTTGAGGTGGATCCGATTGCAATTTCAAACGGAGAATCGAAAGTAAGGTCTTGGGATCCTTCATGGGATACGCCAGTTGGAGTCGTCGTTCGTAAGAAGGCTTATTGTCCAGTTTTAGAATCAAACGGATCGAATCCGTGGCCTTACCGTGGGTCTGCAGTCGGGCACAGAGGCGCCCTAGAAGCGTATTGAAGATGAAGGCAAGTGATTCCAAAGAATCGACTGCCCAATCCAGCGATTCCCGTTCCTCAAAATGTGGTTCTGCTATCCCTGGATAAAAAGGTTCGGTGTCTTCACCGCGGGCCATCCTTCGTAAATGAAGTCCGGCTTCCCCCAAGCGGAGAGATAGCTCTCGTTCGGGAAGATTCGCCAGCTGACCCATTGTCCGAATCCCCCAGTGATCGAGGACTCTGAAAAGGTCGGGGTGGACTCCGGCGTATGGGAAAAGTGGCTGGATCGGGAATGTGGCCGAGAACTCTCGCTCTTTGCCGGTGGGAACTATGCTACCCGAACGAAACCTGGCAGCAAGGAAGGCGGCTGTACGGGTTGAAGCCACTCCTGTATTCAAGACGACGGACCTATCGCTACGCTCAATCAACTGCTCCAGAATGTCGCGTTCGACGCGTGCAGAAACTTCTACAAAAACTCCATCTGGAGGGCAGAGGGATACCCGAGGCGAAAGGGACTGCACCACTGGAAGTGTGAGCGGCAGATCTGAGCTAAAAACGGCTATAAAACGTGACATGACCGTGGTGCTTACCCCGCAATAACCGAGCTTCCGTCCAAATGCCGTAGAAAAAGGGGGTGAGGCTGGCAAGAGAGGGAGATGAATCTTCGCCCGAAGCAAAGCACCATTGCACCTTGCACCTTCTGAGAGAGACGGTCACCGACGCCGCACTGCCAGCAGTGGACTCCTGACCGATAACCAGCAGCAGTGTAGAAGTTCCCTGAAGCGAGCGCTGAAGTCTGAACCAGGACGAAAGAGCAGCTCTCTTGACCCTGACTCGTTTAAAAGGATTCTCAGCCGGGGTCAGATCGAGTACCAGCACCCCAAATCTCCCCGTAGGTGCAAGAATATCTGCTGCTTTGAACGCCTTCTCCTGTGAAGCTCCACAGCGAACCCAGAGAAGCTGCTTCAGTTTTATGCCGGCCTTGATCGCGAAACTGGGATCCAATGAGTCAAAAGCGTCGATATAGGCGACGAGCTCTTCTTTGGCGATTGCTTGAGCCAGAATCGAAAGGATCAGTCCCGTGCGTCCACTGGAAGGGGTTCCTACAATTTCGCTGACCTTTCCTCGTGGAAGTCCCCCTTCCAATACAGTGTCCAATACATCGATCCCAGTGGATAAGCAGGTAACTGCCTCTACTGGATCCGGTTGGGCACTCAATGGAATAGGTAAATTTGCAAGCGCCAGAGCCCTTCTATCTTTCATTGCTTCACCTTTTGTTCACCTAGAATATCCATGCTATTGCCCCCTGTCAACTTTTGCGGGATCATATGGGGCGTGAGTGGAGCAAGCATGCAAAACAGACTTTTCGCCCGTTTCCAGGCGGTTCAACCATGAGCTTTCTAATCTCGGTAGGAGCTCTATGGCGGCGGGAGATCGTTCGTTTCTACCGCCAGCCGGGACGTCTCATCGGAGCTCTTGGAACTCCCTTGGTTTTCTGGTTCTTGATCGGATCTGGGGTGGGAGAAACCTTCCGGCCTTCTTCAACTTCTGACAGTCTCAGTTACCTGTCCTATTTCTATCCTGGAACCATCGTTCTGATCCTGCTTTTCACGGCGATCTTTTCGACCATCTCCTTGATTGAAGATCGTCGAGAAGGTTTTCTACTCTCTGCCCTGGTAGCTCCCATCTCCCGTATGGGTCTGGTCCTGGGGAAGATTCTGGGGGGGGCAACCCTGGCCTTTCTTCAAGGATTCGTGTTTGTCCTACTGGCTCCCTTGGTTGGGATTCCGCTGGATTTGAAGAAGATCCTGATGGTCGCAGTGATCCTTTTCCTGATGGCCTTCTCGTTGACCTGCCTCGGATTTGCTATCGCCTGGCAAAGTGAATCCACCCAGGGGTATCACTCGATCATGAACCTGTTTCTATTTCCCATGTGGCTCCTTTCCGGAGCCCTTTTTCCCCTTGAAGGGGCCTCTTCCTGGGTACAGGGCATCATGACTCTGAATCCGCTCACCTACGAGTTCTCGGCTTTGTGGCAAGTACTTTATTGGAGTACACCGGGAGTTGAGCTTGGCCTGCCGTCCTTCTCGGTCTCTCTGGCCGCCACGTTGGGCTTTGGACTGATTACCTTCGCCATCTCTTTCTGGTTGGCTCGACGTCCAAGCCTGCGAGGCCTTGGATGATGAATGTTTCCGATCTGCCGGCGGTCAACGCGAGCCTGAATGCCGTCAGCGCCATGTTCCTGCTTCTGGGTTACTTCTTCATTCGCACCAAACAGGTCAATCGTCACAAGGCAGCGATGTTGGCCGCCTTCTCAACCTCGATTCTTTTTCTTGTTTCCTATCTGGTCTACCACTACCACGTCGGGTCGAAGCCCTTTCCCGGGCAGGGTTGGATCCGAAGCGTCTACTTTGTCATTCTGATCTCCCACGTGGTTCTTGCTGCCGCGATCGGCCCTTTGGCCATAGCCACCTTGACTCTGGCCTGGAAGGAGCGCTTCCAGACCCACCGCAGGCTGGCCCGATGGACCCTTCCGTTGTGGCTGTATGTCTCGCTGACGGGCATCGTGGTTTACCTGATGATCTACCAGATCTATGGTTAGCACGAGCGTCAGGTGGGCAGGGCTGAAGTCACAGCTTATTCTTGTTGCCATCCTTCTGATCTGCACTGTACTTCCCTCCATGTTCTGGCATGATGTCTGGTTCGGCCGGAGCCTGGACAACCAGGAGCTAGGCGAGTATCTGGCAGATGAGGCGAGCCCCCGAAGGATTCAGCATGCCCTGGTGCAGCTAGGCGAACGAATGGATCGGGGCGAGGGACTCTTGGATGTCTGGCATCAGCGCGTCTTAGAGCTGACCGAACACGGGCAAGTCGAGATACGGACGCTCTCTGCCTGGATCATGGGCAAGGGGACGGCCCAGGTAGGGTTCCGCCAGAAATTGCTCCAGATGCTGAGTGATCCTCATCCCCTGGTCCGTAGGAATGCCGCCCTTTCACTGGTTCGGTTCGGGGACTCGAGCGGACGTTCGGAGCTTCAGGCAATGCTAGAGTCCTTCGTGGTGGAGAGTCCCTTCGAAGGGAAGCTCTCCTTTCTAGTGGAGGAGAAGGACTGGGCGGACAGCGGCTCAGGCATTGCCCGGGTCACCACGGAGGCTGGGGTTAAGGATGTTCTTGCTCCGGTTTCGGGACAAGTTGGGAGTAGACTGGCAGCGGATGATTCCCAGGTAAAACATAAGGCAAAGCTACTGGTGCTCTTGCCCGACCCGGAACATGTCTGGGAATCGTTGCGGGCCTTCTATTTGGTAGGCACCCTCGAGGATCTGCCGCTCGTCGAATCTCTTCGGAAGCGAACAGAGAATGGGGACACGCTCCAGCGTCAGATCGAATTGACCCGTGAGGCAATTCTCAAAAGAGAGAGGTGAATCCTGAAGGGATTGACCTCGCTTGGTCTGCCGGGACCCATTTCCCATCCTTTCCGATGCCAGGGTCGGACCGAACCCGCACGAGTTGGGTAACGGCGGAAGTCCCAGTTGAAGTCAATTCCAGTCTGTTGTCCTTCTACCGCTCACTATTCAAGATTCCGATCAGGAGGGAATCAGTAGGGCAGTGAGCCGTGCTCGGTCTCGTAGTCCGCGCGCTTGACCATATCGATCGCGTCCCAGGGACAGCCGTCGAGAAACGCACCTTCGGGACCTTTGCTGGTGCAGAGCTTGCACCCGATACAGAGGAGGCTGTCGACCTCGATTCGGCCAAAAGGAGGGTGGTCCTCGTCTGGAATCCAGACCATGCAATTCTTTACCGGACAGTAGTCAACACAGGCCGGCGATCCGGCGCACCCTGTACAGGCGGAGTTTATGACCGCGATCAAGGCCGGCTTGCGCTTTCGAGCCTCGTCGAGCTTGATCGTTCCTTGATGCTTCAGTTGATCGACTGCCATCACTGCCTCACAGGTTCATTCTCTTGAAGAGAGAAACTCAACTTTCTGACTCAGCGCTCTCAGCCGCTGCTGCGGCTGGCTTCTTGGCGCTCGGTTTTGGGTCAGCATCCGGATCAGACCAGGAGACCTCGTGGTCCCCGAGTTCTGACTCCGCCATCTTGGCGATCCCCTCCCGATTCTTCTCCGCTCCGTAAACGCTGTCCGCTCCGAAGAAGGTCATGGTGCGGTAATAGGGATTGCTGGCGAGGCTGCCACCACCCTCTATTCCGAACTCGCCTCCGGCATCGAAAAAACCGACCCCGTCGAGGCCCACTTTGGTCTGCGCAATAATCCTCTCTTCCACCCCGGACTCCTCGGGTTGGTAGTTCAAGGCGCGTACGATTCGCTGCTGCTGTCCTTTCAATTCAAGCGAGAAAACCAGATACCTGAAGACCACACCGCTGTCCATCAGCTGCACGCTTTGAATTTCAGTCAGCTCCATACAAAACTCCGCCAGGGTGATTGTTCCAGCAAGACGTTGCGCAGGCTTACTGGCTACGTCGAGAGCACAGCAGCCACGATGCCTATCAGGAACAGCCCCAGACCCGCCTTGAAGACAAAATCAGAAAAGCGCCCGCCTAAATTCGACAAGCCCACGACCGTGAGCAGGAGCATTCCCACGAGCATCAGTGACAGTCCTAACCAAATCGGCAGCACGCATGTTCCTCCACTAACCTGGACCTGTTTCTTCTTATAGAAATTTCACCCCAATGTCAAAGGTTTCGAGCCGGCGCAGCCCTCTAATCGAAGGAAGCTCAACCATCCTGTTACCTCTGGAATGGAGCACCAGAGTACAAGGTGCTGGAGCTGACTCGGGACGAGCCAGCCGATAGGAGTGCTCGGCAGTTTCGTTTGGAACTTGGTGCTCGCAGAATCGAGGAGGATCCTGCACCGACATCAGACGAGGACTACTTCCTCTTCTTCAACACTGCGCTTCGGCCTGACCGAGCCCAGCTGCTTCCTCACTCCTTTCGTCCTCTTCGAGCCGGTCTGGTAGTAATGAGGGTGCTGCGCTTTGGTAGCGCTGTATAGCTGATCCCAGCAAGCAGCACAGGGCTCCAGGTGAGTAAGGAACTCAAGCCGATCGTCGAGCTCTAGCTGATCTGAAAGGAATGCGCCGAGTTTCGCTCTGTCACAAGTTCGGGTCATAGCCACTTTTTTATACTCTCCCTAATCTACCTAATTTGATTCATCACATAAGACACCGGATGAAGCACAAAAGTTTCAAACTATTTGATATCGGCCTGAATAATTGAGGCTCGGCGGCAGCCCCTCTGCTCGTTTGCTCTGAGTTCCAACGATTTGCTATCGTATGGGCCTATGATCAGCGCGATTCAAATTCGTAAAGGGATGGTCATCATTCACCAGGGAGAGCCTCATCGAGTACTCGACCAGCATCATCGAAATCCTGGCAAAGGTCCTGCCTTTGTTCGAGTGCTGATGCGACAACTCAAGAGTGGAGCTTCCTACGAGCATCGATACAGTTCTAGTGAGCAAGTCGAAAGGGCCGTTCTCGATCAACGGAAGATGGAGTTTCTTTACCGTGATGGTCCCCTCTTCCACTTCATGGATACAGAAAACTACGAACAGATCGCGCTTGATGAAGAGGCCCTCGGAGACAGCCGGAACTTTCTAAAAGAGGGTGCGACAATTGACGTCGAGCTCTTTGATGGCCAACCAATCGGTCTCGAGATGCCTCCCGCGGTGGAACTGAAGGTGATCGAGACCGAACCTGAGCTCAAAGGAGCAACCGCGAGCAACTCCCCCAAGCCGGCTACCCTGGAAACAGGTGTTGTGATTCAAGTTCCCCCCTTCATTCGACAGGGAGAGCTGGTGCGTGTCGATCCGACTGAAGGTCGGTACCTCGAACGAGCCAAGTGAGTAGCTGGTTTTCAGTTCCCCTATCCCTTTGCCTTTGCCTTGTTCTCTGACCCTGCGATCACCATTGGAGGACAGAGGCAAGGGAAAAGGTAAGGAAAAGGGCACAGGCAAAGGCAAAGGCAAGGGCAAGGGAGGAAGGGGATCAGTCAGTCCCTGGCGGTAGATTGTGTAGGTGGCTGAGACACATAGAACTATCGTTCATTACGGTCCGCCTTCCGTCGAGCGTAACCGAGGCCTGTTCGAACTCGGCCTCCGTTCCTGGGACTCCAGCGACACGCCCTTTCTCTACGTGGTCGCAACCCGCTCCCGACAACGGCAGCTACAAGAGCTGTTCCTCTCACGCTTCCCCCAAGTCTTCGAAATTCCGATAGTAACCTTTCCGAGACTCGTACAGGTTCTGTTGGCAGCAGCTGAGTCGAGGCGCCGTCGCATATCCGAGACTGAAAAACTCTGTCTGCTCGAAGGGATTCTCCAGGACTCAAGCGGCGACTCAGAGCAGTCTCGACAGCAGCTCGGCTCTCGGCTAACCCGCTTGAACCAAATCGTAAGCTTCGCGCAGCAGCACTATCTCCTGGAGGAGGAGCAACTCCGGCTGCGATACCAACGTTGGGAAGGGTCGATAGGCTCTGAGGCGGACACGCTTTTCGAGTGCTATTCACGTTACCAGCGGCTGCTCCAGACCAGAGAGGCCGAGGACACCGCTGGCGCCTCTGTTCGTTTGTATGAAGGTCTTCTCACCGGTGCCATCGTTCCAAAGTCGGCCGTACCTGGCTTACGGGTTCTTACCTTTGAGGGCTACTACCACTTTACCCCTGTCCAGCTTGGCATTCTTCGCATGCTGGCAAGCGAACTGGAAGAAATTCACTTCTCGGTTGACTGGGATTCACCCGAGAGAAATCTCGACTGCTTCTCAGACGCTCTTGGAGACACCGTCGGCCTATGGCAGGACCTCGAGGCGGAGTGGCGATTCTACCCAGGTCGCTCCATCCCCCCTCGAGTCTATTTTTCGGAGCCAGATACTCAGGAAGCTGAGGTCCGGAGCCTAGCTAGCCAAATCTGCCGTACCAAACTTGAACAGCCCGATCTCCGATTCTCCGATATTGCAGTGGTCTGCTCCAGAAGTGGGTCCTACGAGACCTACATACGCGAGATTTTTTCTGCTCATCACATCCCCTTGGTCTGGTTTTCAGCCACTTCGGCTCCAGTCACCCACGCCGCTCGTTTGTTACTGGAATACGTACGCCTGCTGCAACGGGACTTCCATCGTGATCAGCTCTTTGATCTTCTTTCCTCACCCTGGATTGAAGTAGGGGAACTTGGCAAGCCAGAGATCCGGTTACTCGAAAAGGCCGCTCTTCAAGTAGGCATCGTTCAGGGTCTTCAACATTGGACTGTGGACTTTGCTGGTTGGATCACACACTACGTACAACAGCTGAGGCAAGAAGGGAAGGGCGCGGACGCGGCCACTTTGGAGGCGAGTTATATCCCTTTTCGAGATTTCGTCGAGGCTCTGAGTCTGGATACCGACTCAACAAAAGCCCTGGCCCAATGGCTGCAGGACTTGAGCCAGAAGATCGCACCATTCAGCAAGCTTCTGGATGGCTCTCCAAGCTGGGTGCGCCGAGAGAATCTCTCCCTGAAGGCGCACCAGGGCAGCTTGAGGAATCTAGCTCTCGCCTGGGAGACGCGGCCTCTGACCCTGGACCGGGCGCGATTCGCGCTCTCCCAATTGGTGTCACAGCCACGCTTCCTCCCCGAGCTCGACCAGGATGGGGTAGCTGTGGGGACAAGCCGGGACTTTCAACAGTGTGAGTTTCGGGTCATCTACTGGTTGGGATTCGGCCAGGGACAGTGCCCAGGGCCGCCTCGGAATATCGACCTCGTTGGGCGGCAGGAGGGCGACCAGGATACTCCGAGTTTGGCCCAGGCAATCAAGGAGGAGGCACACCTGTTCCATGGGGTGCGCCTCAGAGCGAGCGAAACCGTCTACTTTTCCAACCCTAAACGAATAGGAAGTGCTCCGTCTCACCCTAGTCCGTTCTTGCGACATCTAGAGGCTACGAGAATCGAGGGACCCGTTCCCTCAAGGTCGCAGCTCCAGACAAATCCTGAACCAGACCGGCAAGTGGAGCTCGTAGCCAACGTTCGCCTCGGTCTTCAGGTTCAGGCGCGACGAGAGTCCACACGCCTGTCACACTACGAAGGTGTGTTTAGGAACGATCGGGTGATCTCTGAATTGAGAGAGACGTTCTTCCCCGAGGGTATCAGCGTCTCGCCGAGTCGGCTGGAAGACTATGTCGAGTGTGGCTTTCGCTACTATGTTCGCAGGCTGCTTGAGGTAGAAGCACCGGAGTCGGCCGACGAGGGTGTGCCCACGAGAGAGATGGGGCGGATCGTCCACCGGATCTTGTATCGTTTTTTTCAGAAGACGATTGAAAACAGAAATAGGGAGCAAGGGCCCAGTCTGGAGGACGCAAAGAGCCTGATGCTGAGGATTGCGTCAGAGGAACTGAAACTTTTGGGCGGACGCTACCAGCGCACCCGAGATTTGATCTGGCAGGACCAGGTGGGGAAGCTGCTCCAAGGTCTGGATGGCGATGGGACGGGCCTGCTGGCGAGTCTTCTGGAGCAGCATTGGGAGCGGCCTCGCGACTCGGAGGTGCATTTCGTTGAGCAGCCGATTTCACTGGTTCTGGGGCATCTGGATCCAGCGGCCGCTGTTCCAATCCGTTTGACCGGCGTGATCGATCGCATGGATTCAACCGAGAGCGGTTACGCTGTTCTCGATTACAAGACCGGAGAGACCAGTCCCTTGAAGAAGCTCCAAGGGGGATGGGGCTTTCAGTTACCCCTTTATCTGTTGGCAGCGAAGTCCATGCTGGACAAAGAGGTTCTTGGCGCAGCCTTCTACATTGTCTCGCTGCCCCTCAGGCTTGAACTGAAGCCGTTGACGGCTTTTGTAGAGAGGGATTCGAACGCAACGAGCCCGATCCAGCTTACTCAGGAATACAGTCAGAAAGCAGTCGCAGTTGCCCAACAGCTGTACCAGGGACACTTCCCCGTGACGATCCTGGGAGCACGAGCCGCGGGCTGTCGAAGCTGTCCCTATGCCAGGATTTGCCGAGTCGACAGGGCCAAAATGGAAAGGGCACGAGACACAGACTCCATCTTCCCAACCTCGATCCTGTCCCCTGCTTTTGCCGGCCGAAGAGTAAGGCTTTCCGAATGAGTGGAGGAACTTCTCCCACTCCTACTCCTACTCCTACCCCACTCGAGTCGCGTGGGGGGCAGACAACCGAAACCCGGCAACTGAACCAGGCGCAGAAGACTGCTTTGGATCTTTCCAGCCACTGTGTGCTTACCGCATCCGCTGGTTCCGGAAAGACGACGGTCCTGGTAAATCGGGTTGTCGAGATCCTTGAGAGGAATGAGTTCAGACCTGAGCAGGTGGTTGCGATCACCTTCACTGAGGAGGCCGCGGCGCAAATAAGGCACCGTGTCCAGGAGCTTGTTCTAACCAGAAGTCAGGCAGCGTCCTCGGAGGAAGCAGAGAATCCCTGGCAATCTCTCCTCGACACGCTTTCTTACGCCAAGATCACAACCCTCCACGGTTTTTGTCTTTCCCTCCTGAAGGAATTTCCCGCCGAGCTGGGTCTGGACCCCGGTTTCCAGATCATTTCTGCAGGCGAGCAGAAGTTCTGGGTGCAAGATTGTGTGCGTAATGCCTTGCGGGCGTATTCAGAACTTTTTCATCCGGGTCTCAGGGAAATCCTGAACTACATCGCCCCCAATGAGCTGCAGTTCTTGCTCGTCGATTTGATTCAGAGAAGAAATCATCGGCAGCTCGAGGCCTTGGAGTCTTCCCAGCAGTTACTGTCGGAGATCTACTTCAAAGAGAATTCTCATCGGCTCTACCACTCCCCCGTATGGGTAGGCCTGAAACGGTTCCTTGACCGGGTGCCGTCGGAGCTCTTGACTTCAGGGGACTCCTACGCCAACCGCTGCACCGCCCAGAAAGACCTGCTTGTGAGTCGTGCCACATCTGCGGAGGATGAGTTTGTCCCTCGCTTTCAGGAGACTCTCAAGACCAGGGCGCGGCCCTCAAAGAGATGGTTGAACTGGCCCCTCTATTCCGAACTAAGAAGTCATTGGGAGGGAGTGAGAGAGGAATACAAGCGCTTCCCGCTCCAATTGAGGCCCAACCGGGGTGATCGGGTAGAAGCGTCAGGGTTCCACTACGACAGAACTCTAGAACTGGTGCGGGGACTCTATCAAGATGTTCTGGCACGGTATCAAGAGGAGAAAGCGAAGGATTCAGTCGTAGACTTCGACGACCTGCTGGAATTTGCTCATCGCCTGGTCCAGAATGGCCGCGTCAGAAATGTCCTGAGACGACGCTATCCCTTTCTTCTGGTTGACGAGTTCCAGGACACCAACCATCTTCAGTGGCAGATCCTACTCCCTCTGATTGGGCCCGAGAGCAACTTCTTCGCCGTGGGCGATACCAAGCAGTCGATCTATCGGTTCCGTGATGCCGATGTCTCGGTATTCCGCAAAGTCCAGAGATGGGTTGAAAGAAGGGGGCGTCTACTGGAATTGCGCGAGAACTATCGAGCTACTCCTCAACTAGTGGAATCCAGCAACCAGATTTTTCGAGATCTGTTTCGATTGCGACTTGACTACGAAGCCGTTTACCAGGAAATGAAGCCCTGTAGACCCGTGCCACTATCAACCAGGGCCGGTGCCACTTCGAGTGTACGGAGTTTTTTCTACGATACCCTGCCGGATGGATTTCCTACGGAAGCAGATTTTTCGGTCGAGGCGATAGAGCAATTGGTCAAGGAGGGATTCCGGCGTGGTGAGATAGCGATCCTCCTGCGGTCACGCACCCGACTCAAGGATTTCGAGCGGGCCCTGTCTCGACGTCAGGTGCCCTTTGTCACCTTGGCCGGAGCGAGTCTGTACGATGAGCCTGAGGTACTCGATCTCACCAATCTTCTCGCCTTTCTGGATAATCCGTCTTTCGACATCGCGCTTCTTGGAATTCTGCGGAGTCCGCTCTTCAATTTCTCTGACGAGGATCTATTCCTGCTCTCGCGATTACCAGGAGAGGGATTCTGGGCGAAGCTCAATAGCGAAGATCCCGTCTCATCTCCGGCTTCAAGGAAGCCTTCCCACTGGCGATTCGCACGCAGGAAACTGGAAGAGTGGCAGACTCGGTATCGATTCGAGACCCTGGCCAGCTTCCTTGCAAGTGCGCTAGACGAGACCGGTTATAGGGAGATCGTTTCTGCCTCCCGGAGGGGTATTCAGGCGCATGCCAACCTCGGCAAGTTCCTGGATCTGGTAAGGAGCTTTGAGCTGGGTCACGGTCCTGCCCTGAGACCTCTTCTTCGGTTCCTCGACGCTCTCCGTTCGGTGGATCCCGCGGATGGAGGCTCCACGGGTGAGGAGAGCTCGGAAGGTGCCGTTCGGATCTACACCATACACGGGGCCAAGGGCCTCGAATTTCCAGCTGTGGTTCTGCCCGACCTTGGCAGCCCCCTACCCACCCAGCACCGAAGTCGCTTCTACTGCGAGAGTTTCGTCGTGGCGCACGAGCGGAAGACCTTCTTCGGGATGAGGATCCGTAATCCAGATGATCGCCACCAGGAATGGGAGCCTCCGGCTTACAGAATGTTGCGGCGCCTGGAGACCTACCGGCAGCTGGCCGAGGAGAAGCGACTCCTGTATGTGGCTGCGACCCGGGCTCAGGATCGTCTTCTGCTCATCGGCAGGAGGAGTGAAGAGGAATCCTATTCGAATTGGTTGATCGCGGCGGGTGCCGAGTCCATCAGCGAGAGCATCCCGGTTTCCTCACTGCCAGAGCTAGCTCGAACGCGGTCCATCCCATCCCTCGGACCAAGAACAGGTGACCTATCAGCGAAAGCCGATCCAGCGACTCCAGCCTCCAGGGAGGAGATCCCGGCGGGGTCGCCCAGCTTGCCAAGGCGATTACCTAAAAAACGAACCTGGACTCCTACCGAGATCGTTCTCTTTTCCAAATGCCCTTATCGCTACTATCTCAGCTACATTCTGGGTACTCCCGAAGGGACTCCTATGGGCTGGGACCGGATTCAATCCCGTCATTCTCTGGTAGGCTCTGCGGTCCATGAGATTCTCGACAGTCTGGGGGTCACCGAGAGCCCGGAAAAGCTGCAGGATCTGCTGAATGGCTGGGAGCAGAAATACGCTTCCTTGTTCGCTGCCTCAGAGGTAGGCTCGCTGCGAGAGCGAATCCAAGAGAGTGTTCACAGGGTGACAACGCACTCTCTCTTCCAGCGGATCTCACATTCCAAGAAGGTTTACAGTGAGAGGCGATTCCATGTGAACCGGCAAGGACTTCTGATCACGGGAGTTATCGACAAGCTGTTTCAGGATGACGATGACGGTTGGGCAGTAGTGGACTTCAAGACCGGGCAGATCGATTCACCTGATCCGAACGAGGAAGCCCAGCGCCTAGGATACGATTTACAGGTGGAGCTCTATTTGTGGGCGGCCTCCCAGATACTCTCGACTGACCGACTGAAGGGGTTCCTGTTGTTGACTCAGAGTGGACACGCGATCCCAATCCACTTTGATGCAGCCGTCGCCGACCGCTGCCAAACTCTGCTCGACAGACTTCCACGAACAGTCGAGTCCTCGGAGTTCCCCAGGACGACCGATCAGGAACATTGTCAGTCTTGTGCTTTCTTCCAGCAGCCCTGTCCGGGAGCGGCTCCAGGGTGATATTTTCTACGTCCCTTCTTCAGGAGGAACGATGCAGCAGGATCAAATAGACGCCGATGTCGTCTTCGTAGGCGCCGGACCTGCCAGTTTGAGCGGAGCCCTCCATCTGTCGCGGCTGGTTCGGGAGCATAACGAAGGTCTGGGAACACACACCGGCGAAGGCGATTCTCTTCAAGATCTAACCATCCTGGTCGTCGAGAAAGGGAGGGAGATAGGCTCCCATGCCCTCAGTGGAGCGGTCGTAGACCCCCGGGGTTTTAACGAGCTCCTCCAGGGATTTCCAGGGGAGGAGCCTCCCTACCAAAGTGCGGTTGAGGAGGATTCCCTCCAATTCCTGACCCGGAAAGGGTCCTATCGATCTCCCCTCACTCCACCTCCTCTCAGGAACAAAGGCTACTCTATCGGCTCGCTGGGGAGTCTGGTGAAGTGGCTAGCAGATTTGTGCGAGCGGAACGGAGTCGAAGTTTATCCTGGTTTTTCCGCCTCCCAACTCCTCTTCGAAGGAGAACGGGTTTCAGGCGTGCGGATTGGAGACCAGGGGCGCAGTGCCGACGGCTCTCCCAAAGCCAACTTCGAACCGGGAATCGATATCGTGTCCAAGATCACGGTTCTTGGAGAGGGGCCCAGGGGCACGCTGACTCGCCAGGCCGAGCACAGGTTCGGTTTGAATCGGGGGCAGGAGCCACAGATCTACGCCTTGGGCGTCAAGGAGATCTGGCAGCTTGCAGACGATACAGCGTCGGGACGGGTTATTCATACTTTGGGCTATCCCTTGGGGACAGAATTAGGCGGCGGCTTTGTCTACGGGATGGGTGACCTTTTGAGCGTGGGCTTTGTCGTTGGTCTCGACTACAAGGACCCCGAGACCGACGGTCACGAACTGCTTCAGCGCTTCAAGAAGCATCCCTTTGTAGAGTCGATGATCCAGGGAGGGAAGGTTGTCTCCTATGGCGCCAAGGTGATTCCAGAAGGCGGATACTATTCGATGCCCCGGCTTTACGCCGATGGGCTGCTTCTGGTGGGAGACTCGGCCGGGTTTCTGAATCCTCAGCGTCTGAAAGGAATCCATCTGGCTGTGAAATCTGGGATGCTGGCTGCCGAGACGATTTTCGAATCTCTGCTGAAGCGCGACCACTCTTCAGCGACGCTGAGGCGATACGAGGGGGATTTCGAGAGGAGTTGGGCCAGGGAAGAGTTGTGGCGAGCACGCAACTTCCGGCAGTCATTTCAGAGGGGTTTCTGGTCGGGAATGCTGCGCAGCGGATGGCAGGTCCTCAGCGGAGGACGGGGATCAGGTGGGCCCCTACCAGCCCTTTCCGGCCATCACTACATGCAGCGGCGAAGCCAGGAAGGAGCGGCACCGGATAAACCATCAAAGACGGAGTTCGATGGCAAGCATACCTTTGACAAGCTTACGGATGTCTACTTCTCAGACACCTCCCATGACGAAGATCAGCCCTGCCACCTGAAGATCCTCGATTTCGATATCTGTCAGAATCGATGCGTCCAGGAATATGCCAACCCGTGTCAGCACTTCTGCCCGGCCGGAGTCTACGAGATTGCCCACCAGGATTCAGGGGCCCAGTTACACCTGAACTTCACCAACTGCGTTCACTGCAAGACCTGCGACATCATGGATCCCTACCAGATCATCGTCTGGACCCCGCCTGAAGGGGGAGGGGGACCCGACTACAAGAACATGTAGTTTGGGGTCGATAGGGGTGGCCTCCAGACCGCCGTGTGTCGAGCCAGGGGCTCGAATGAAAGAAGAATACTTTGGCCTGGAGCCCAAAGCTACGTCAGCCAAATGATGTCCTGGGATTCCTATTCGGCGAGTTCAGCGCTCGCTTTGCGACTGCTTGTCAGCTTGATTGCAGCCTCGATCGCGAGCCAGATTGCGAGCCCAAGGATACTTCCGCCTATGGCCAGAAGAAGGTAAGCCCCAGAGTTCCAGAAGTCGCGTATTTTCAGGAACATAGCCACCAGGGTAGTCGCTAGCATGAAGACCATGGGAATTGCCGTGTACCAGAAGGGACGCTTTCGATGGATCAAGTAGAGCGTGATGGTTAGCAGGGTAAGCCCTCCGAGCACCTGGTTGGTGGTGCCGAAGAGTTGCCACAGGGCAAGGCCCGCCGCCTTTCCTCCCACTTTGTAAAAGGCGAAAAAGCCGATCGTGATTACGGCGAGCACGGAAGCGATATAGCGGTTGGAGAGGCTTCGTATCCTGAGAGTCTCACTGATTTCGCTGATGTTGAAGCGTAGGAGCCTGGTGCCGGAGTCCAGCGTCGTCAGGCCGAAGGAGATAGCCACCAGGGCAACAAAGGCCTTGGACAGATCCAGTGGTATCCCCAGTTGGCTCATGAACAGAGCCGACCCATCGATGAAGGCCTTCATCTTCAGACCCAACCCCTGGGCCAGATCCCAGGATTGATAATGCTGAAGCCAGAGGTCGCGCGTCACAAATCCGGCGGTACAGGCAAGGACGGACACCAGACCCAGCAGGGATTCTCCAATCATCCCGCCGTATCCAATCAAGGGCGCATCGGTCTCCTTACTGATCTGCTTCGCCGTAGTACCTGAGGAGACCAGGCCGTGAAATCCCGAAACAGCCCCACAGGCTATGACAATGAACACAAAGGGAAACAACGGAGGGGCGCCGGGTGGATTGGCCTGAACCGCCGGGGCCGCAAAGTCGGGGCTCAGGTAGAAAAAGCCGCAGTAGATCAAAGCGAGTCCCAGGTAGAGGAGAAGTGAGTTCACGTAGTCCCGGGGCTGAAGCAGCAGCCAAACCGGCAGAACCGAAGCGGTAAAGGCATAGACCAATAGAATGACGCTCCACTGGCCCAGGGACAGGCTTAGTACCGGCAGGTTGAGTCCGGCCCAAACGCTCAGTAGAGTGATGAGGAACGCAATCAGGGTGCTCCTGCCAATCGAAGCTCCTCGCTTGTAGACACTCCAACCCACCACCAGGGCGACAACCATTATGGTTGCGCTCGGATAAACGGCTTCGGGACTGTGGTCGGCGGTGAGGAGCGTGGCACAGACGTTGACGAAAACGCCCATGGCGAGGGCGATCAGGAAGAAAATGATGATATGGAACAAGGACTTGGCTCGCGGCCCGACGATGTCCTCGGCTACCTTCCCGACGGATACCCCTCGGGCGCGCATGGAAATGACCAGCGCTCCGAAGTCGTGTACGGCTCCGATGAAGAGGGTTCCCAGGACCACCCACAGCATCGCAGGTACCCATCCCCAGATAACCGCAATCGCGGGGCCCAACATCGGAGAGAGTCCGGCGATCGAGGCATAGTGGTGCCCGAAGAGCACGTATCGATTACAGGGGACGTAGTCGACGCCGTCGTTCAGCTCCTGGGCAGGAGTGACGGCGTTGGGGTCTAGCTTGAAGACTGTGCTGCCGAGGTACTTGGCGTAGACGTGGTAGCCGAGCAGGTAAAGACCGAAACAAGCAAGGGTCGCGAGCACAGGTACCATGGGCGACTATTATACGTTCGCGTGATGCCGATCCGCTATCCGGCATGATCACCTTGCCCTGGCGTACCAGCGTTCCTCGAGTCGAGTATTCCATTCCCGAAGATATTTCTGATGGGCCTCATCATCGGGATACCGTTCTCCTGGGAGATACGGGTAGGCAGACATCCCATGGAAAGGAAGAGGGCCCACGGAATCAGGCTCGGCGGAATTCACGTCCATGTCCTTACCAAAGCCGTCCACATAGACCAGGTAGTCCCTCACCCAGCCAGGGTCCAGTCTGGGGAGTGCGCTGACATCGAAAAAGGCCTCGATCTCATCCCCGGATCGGGTGATGACAAACATGTCGTCCCGCTCTCGAAGCAGTGGTCGAACATCACCGTAGCGAGTATAGCCGCCGACATGGACCTTCCATTGAGCGGTCGGAGAAACCCGATCGTAGTCATAGGTCTTGGGGCTTCGTCCGTCGCTGCTACGGAAGTCTGGAAAGCCAAGAAAGTGAAGATCGGTCTGCTCTGGCTTCAACCTGTGTACCCTGTAGTCCCGCTGGGCGGACCCCGTCTCGACCAGCACCTGGTCCCAGTAGATGCACATATTCGTCACGATGCGGATCCGGCGACTCGCTGAAAGGAACTTGCCCGAGAGGTCCACGGTCATCGTTTTTGGCAAACCAGCTGGGAACCCCATGCGTTCCAACACGGTGACCCACTTTCCCTGGTCATCTTCGACCTGTAGGTAGGGTGGAACCAGCGACGCTCCTGCCTGGGATGCCGCCAGATTGCTAGTGCTGTCCGCGTAGTCGATCCAGGCATGCATCAGAAGCACTGTTCTGTCTGCTGCTGTGGTCCCGAGATCGAGGACCATTTCATGGGATCGGGAGTAACCCTTGAAGGGGAGCTTTTCGAAGTCGGTCGGATAGACCCGATCGATAGAACTGATCTGGGGCAGAATGTTGTTCCCACCTCCGTCGATCGCAACTACCGGGGGACGAGCTCCTGAGGCGGTGAGAAGCCGGAAGTCCAGATAGGGAGGACCTGGCAGTAGCTTTTCGTCGGGATAGATTTCGTATTCAGCCGGATGGTCTACTGCTACGAGCTCCAGCTGGTCGAAAAGGATCACCTCCTCGAGCTGGTTGTTCAGAGTGATGGCAAGCCGCCCGTCCTTCAGGCCGGTTCGGCCTCGATCCAGCTTTACGTATTCATTCGTGTCGGGATAGTTATAGACCCCGGGAGCAAGTAGGTAGCCGTAGGCACTGCCTCCCAGGAAGTCGGTTACGAAGCGGTACGTCTGCCCGTCCCAGGCGTAGAGAAGCGGGCAGCTGGTACCCTTACGATCCAACTCCTGGACTCGAAGGACCTGATTAATGGGCTGATCGATCTCGGACTGAAGGACTCCACCAGGCCAGAGGATGCGGAGGGTATCGATCCCGACCTGTTTTCCCAGGCCGAAATGAGATACTGGGGGATTCTGACTGAGGAATCCGTGGCCTCCATAGACTTCTGCTTTCTGATACAGACGGCCACTCTTGATTTCCACCTTCGCGCCAACACCCAGTTTGTTACTGTTGGTGCCCCGCGTTCCCACCGAGATCCAGTTGTTCTGATTCCCACCCTGGTTTCTGAATAGTAAGGGGGAGCCGCCATTCACATTCGCGGCGAAGTCCAGGTCGCCGTCTCCATCGTAGTCCGCAACGCTCACTCCTCGAACTGCAAGCCCCTGGAAGCCGTCCAGGCCCACCTCCCCGGTCACGTCGTGGAAGGCCCCATTGCGGCTCTCGAGCAGGAAGAAGTTTCGCCGGGGTTTATCCCACTGCGTGAACAGGGGGGCCGTCACCAGCAGCACGTCCAGATCGCCGTCGTTGTCGAAGTCGAGCAGCTGACTGCTGTGGACCTGATCCGGAACCGGTGAAGCGGACGAAGGCCAGAGAGATTTAGGACGGTACCGGCGATTCTGCTGTTGTCCCCAGAGGCTCAGGTTGGTGCCGTCCAGGGTTGGCAGGGCAAGATCGGGGAGGTCTTCCTGGCCCAGATAGCCAATCCCTATGCCTGTGCCTGATCCGGTGTCCGAGATGCCCAGTTCGGGCGCCACGTCAATGAAGCTGCCATCGCGTTGGTTGCTGAACAGCTGGTTGGGCTGACCCAGATTAACCAGATAGAAGTCGATGTCTCTGCGGTTGTCGAAGTCCGTACAGATCACGGATAAGGTCTTCCTCCGCCCTCCGGAGAGCCCGGAGACGTCGGAGACGTCGGTGAAAGTGCCATCGCCGTTGTTCCTGTAGAGGACGTTATTGGCTCCCTGGAAATCATCGGGAAATCGGGAGCCCGACTCAGGGAAAGGACTGGTCTGGACGAAGTTGGCAACGAAGAGGTCGAGGTCCCCATCGTGGTCGTAGTCGACAAATGCGCCACCCACTCCCCATGAGGGATCCCCGACGGCCGCCGCCTCTGTCACGTTGCGGAACGCCTTGTTCTCCTGGTTTCGATACAGCAGGTTGGTACCGCTATTTATGAGGTAAAGGTCGAGATAACCGTCGTTGTCGTAGTCTCCCCAGAGAGCGCTCATCGTCTTCGCCGAGGAGTCGAGTCCCAGACCATGACCGGCTTCGCGGAAGGTGCCGTCACCCTGGTTGTGGAAGAGTGCGCTACGAGCATCCTCGGCTCCTGTATTGGAGAGAAAGAGGTCCATCCTTCCATCCCCATCGTAGTCGCCGAAGGAGGTGCCCGAACCCAAGAAGGGAGCGACTTCCTGTTCGAACGCCGATCTCGAGTCCACGCTAAAGCTGCCAACCTTCCCCGGCCCTGCATGCTGAAATTCGAGCCCTGAAGAACTCCCCACCTCTTCGAACCTTACTTGGATTGCCCTGGGCGAAACGTCTCCAGAGTCGGGTAGGTGTTCCTCAGTAGCCTCGAGTGCGATCGAGTATCTACCCTGCTCCAGGTATCTGAGGCCCAGCGTGGTTGTGCCAAACCTACCCTGTAGATTCCGGAAGCGCTGCATCTCTTCCTGCCCTTTTTCGCGGTTCCCACTGCGAGTCAAGGCAATAGCCAGATTGTAATAAGCTGATGCGTTGTAGGGCTCGGCCGAAACAACCTCGCGCAAGTGTTCTATGGCTTGATCGTACTCCTTGCGCCTGGAGTAGAGCAGCCCCAGATAGTAATGAGTAGAGGGATCGCCTGGATCCTGTCGGATTACTTCATGGAACTTGTCCATCGATCGATCAACTTGATCCTGGTTTCGATAGATCAACCCCATCATGTAGTGGGCATGGATCTGTTTTGAGTCCAGCTCCAGGACCTTCCCAAAGTGAAGACTGGCTTCGTCATATCGCTGTAGGTTGAAGTGGGCTATTCCGAGGTTGACATGCGCCGGAACAAAGCTGGCATCGAGATCCAGGATCTTGGCGAACTCGACACTGGCATCTTCGAACTTCAGCTGCTCCATCAAGGCGACCCCGATATGGGCATGTCGAAGAATTCGGTCAGCCTCTCCGGTAACCGCGCTCTTCGTCACCCGCGGCGGTGAGTGCAGGCTGCAGACAGCGATGCCCAGGAGCAAGGGAAGCGAGGCGAGCCTAAGCACCCTGCCTCGGAGTATTTCAGTTCGCATAGCTGAAAAGATATTCCTTGAAGCCGTTTCTCAGCAGGAAGGAGTTACAGACCCTGAAGTGTGGCATAAGACGAGTGAGGTCGGTCTGCTGATAGCGGGGGCAAGGTCTGAGAACTGGGGAGGAGACTTCGTATTGGAGATGCTCCTGATCCAGGATCTTGAACCTGGTTGGGCTTTCCGGAATGTGCTTCAAGGTCGAAATCAAAGAAAAAAGGAGCGTGCCGGTTCGACAGAACTTTCCCAGGTAGAGGATCAGGTGGCGGAATTCGTCTTCCTCCATATAGTTGAACAGATCCCAGACAAAGATGAGGTCGAAGCTGGTATTTCTTCCGTAGGGTAGGAGGTAGTCGTACACCACGTCATAGGAAAAGCCGTCTTCGGGAGAGAGGAAGTCGAAGGAGGAGAGGGTCTGGTAAAGATCCTCAATGTGAATCTTGCAGGGGAACTGCGAGAAGAAGTCTACGTTGGAACCGAATGCCGATCCAAGATCCAGGATGTGGTACTTGCGCCCCCGCTGGAGGTGATGATACACCACGTTCAAGACCAAGGAGATATGCGCTGTGGGATCGGTTGGAAGGGCTTCAGTCGCTGCTTTGGTTGAGGGTTTAGTTCCAGCTCGGCGGAACCAACGCATCATGTCCCGGACGAGACCGAACCCATCTTCAGGCCGACGCCGACCTTGGAGGTCTCCTCAAGCTCGCGCTTCTTGGGCTCTGCCTGTCCTGGACTCTCCAGCTTGGGTTCAGACTTCCCTTGACGAGGTTTGGAAGAGGCGGGCGGGACCTCCATATCGATGCTCCCCTTGAACTTGCAGCCCTCTTCCAGAATTACCTGAGGAGCATGGAGATCGCCGCGCACGTTACCCGACTGACGGATGACGATCTTATCTTCACCGAAAAGTTTTCCCTTTACCTCGCCCTCTACGCTGATAATCTTGCCATAGACATCAGCTTGGGCGCGACCCTGCTTTCCAATTGTCACGCTGTGGTCTGAAAAGGAAATTGTGCCTGAAACCTGACCTTGAACGACCAGGTCTTCCTCGCCGCTCAGGTCTCCTTTAATCGAAATTGAGGCGCCGATCAATGCTCTCTCCTTGATTCGTTCCACCGGATTTCTGACCGCAGGGCGAGGTGTCTCCGGCATTGGCTCAGATTGTTCGTCTTTCTTCCACATGATAAACTCCCTATAGTGATGTTCATTACTATAATTGACTTCCTGTTTAAGTCAAGATCTGGAAGCCTTTGAAGTCAGCCGCGGTACCGACTTCAAAATGGTACTCTGGTCTTTCCTGAATCTCCCGACCCCGAAAACCAAGTCATCCAGGATGGAATCAGCAAAGAACCCTGTCCCCGAACTCACGCAAGAGTTCTTCTCGTACTACCCTGACTATCTTTTCTGCCGCACTCTAGCGATCAACGTCGCCGACAAGAACACGACCTACTCAAAAGCCATCGATATGATGGCCAAGAAAGCAAGGACCGCCGAGCAGAATCAAACTCTCATCGAAGAGAAGCTTGATCTCAAAAGTGTCCCTTTAACAGGTCGTCCGGTGCGATTAAAGGACCTCTCTCTCAACCAGATTCTAAAGCTGAAAGATGAAGTGCTCAAGGAAATTCTGGTTTTTTATCTCAAGAATCCCTATGCGCACGGCCGAACCAAGAGAAGTCGCTGGCGGCCCAGGTGGGTAAGAACCTATTTCTTGAGCGCTTTATTGGGTCACGCTCGAAGCAGGGGTATCCAGTTGGATGGTGAGGGAGATTTCGAGATTCTGAGGGTTCTCTGACCTGAAACTTCAACAATTCGTCGGAACCCTAGCCTGATCTCATAAGAACACGGCCTCCTCTTCAGGGGCTGACTCTACAATGAGTCGCGTAGGCCCTGAGTTCGAAAGAGTCTGGGGACTCATCGAAGAGGAGGCCGAAATGAAACTAATTGGATCTGATTTTCACACAAGATTCCAGGCGATTGCAATGGTGGATACGGAGAGCGGAGAGCTGGAGGAGCGACGCTTGAATCACGAAGGAAAGGAGGTCGAGAGATTTTACGGGGGTCTGGCGGGTCCGACCGTGGTGGGGATCGAGAGCACCGGGTATTCGATCTGGTTTCACGAGGTGATGGACAAACTGGGGGTACAACTGCAAGTGGGAGATGCGGCGAAGATCCGAGCGCAGCAGGTCCGCAAGAAGAAGAATGACCGCGAGGATGCGCGCTTGATTCGGCAGTTATTGATCGAGGACCGCTTTCCCCAGATCTGGGTGATCGACCCGGAGGGACGGGATCTGCGGCAGGTGCTGAGCCAACGGAGACGTTGGGTTCGGACCCGGACGCGGATCAAGAACGGGCTCCAGTCGTTGGCGATCAATCATCGACTAACCTTGGGGGCTGGGTTGTTCACTGGGGAAGGCCAACGAGCGTTTGCGCAGTTAAAGCTGCGCCCCTACGCCCAGCAGTCGGCCGAGCAGTTGTGGCAGGGTCTGGAGTGGCTTGGACCTCGCCTCGCCGTACTGGACAAACAGATCCGAGAGGCGGCGGCCCAGCGCCCGGAGGCGGAGCGCTTGATGACGTATCCCGGAGTGGGGCCGGTGACGGCCCTGTCCTGGGTGCTGATTGTGGGACCGGTCCAACGCTTTGCCAGTGGCGGCCAGTTGTGCAGCTATGTGGGCTTGACGCCGAGCGAACGCTCCAGTGGCGGACGGCGGCGGCTGGGTCACATCAGCAAACAGGGATCGACCTTTCTGCGCTACCAGATGGTGGAGGCGGGCGTCTCCGCCGCCCGCCACGAAGCCAACTTGAGGCGCTTCTACCGCCGTTTGGTCTCTCGGCGAGGCCGACAGGTGGCCCGGACCGCCGTGGCCCGAAAGTTGTGTGAGCATCTGTACCTGATGCAGCGAGATGAAATCGACTATGCGGAGTTTTCTCGCCGCGGTCTTCTCGCGAGGCGTGCCTGTGAGAAATGCTGACTCGTTCCGAGTCGACAGCCTGATTAGGCAGCCTCGCCTCCTTCAAAGGAAGGAGTCCGGACTGTAGATGATGCGTTGGACGAACGTGGTGCAGAAAACATCAACCGCCCATTGCCTGGGGCACACAGGAGTGCCGCAGAGGCTCTCATAAAGGCAATGGGCTCCTCGACCTTTTCCCAGGCGGCGCTGGGCCTTGCCGAGGACACCACCTTCGCCCGCTGATGCGCGTATAGATGGATGGGGGAGACCGACGTCACCGACGTCAACCCGCTGGTCATAACTAAAAACTAGAGTCCCCAGACTCGACGAATCCAATGGCCTACGAACAACTTCTTATCGCGCCTGGCCGGCTACGCGGCCAGCTGCTTAATCGGCTCTCCGAGCCGATCTAGGTGAAGTGCGCCCTTGACAACGGCCATGTTCTTATAGACGCCTTTCTCATTGCCAGTCAACTACGTCGCCGCAATCATCCGTCCTGGCTGTGTTATGCTCGGTCGGCCTCCCCGACGTACTGCACGAGTACGACTGCGGGGGCTCGCCACGAGTGGTCTCGGTCGCAAGCCTTGCCAGGACGGCCCTTGCGGCACCTCGCTACGACAGGCGATGAGAAATGCGGGCTAGAACCTCTGCGAGGAAATAATGCAACCTTCTCCAGTAACAGAGCCGGGGGTGGGGCTAAGCTGAAACCTCAATAGTGATTCAGTGAGCAGTACCGGAAACATCTGCAGCCAACAGACCGGGAGCGACTTGACTTGTCTGCAATATGAGCCCAGCTTTCGAGGAGCGACCGGACGTCTCTGACGTGATGACCCGACCCTGGATAGCTGTGAGACGAAACCCACGATCTATTGCCCTTCTGTCCCTGTTGGTCGTCCTGGTCTTTTGCTTTCTGCTGCTAAGACTCTACACGGTAGGACTGATCCACACCGTCGTCGTGAATGCCTTGATACAGAAGGCCCCTCCCACTTATCCCAGCCAGACCATTCACGATGCTTTTGACCTGGCGTGCCGAGCCGCGGCGGAGGCGGACGACTCAGAGGCCTATCTAGAGCGGCTTTTTGAAATCTCCCAGAGACTGGAGAAGACTCAGAGCCTGACCGAGCAAGAAGTATCGCATCTACTCCTGGCGATCCGCTCAAGCGACTGGCAATGAGAAGGCCGGGCTAGGAGCCTGCGGGGCAGAAATCGATCTCCTGCGAAAACGGTCGAAGCGGTCCATATTTCCCCCGCCCTTTTGACTTCGAGTTGGGTGACGAGCAGATTTGAATCCTCCACCGATGTCCTCCTTTTGGGGGTTCTCGACCGTATGTTAAGATTTTGGAGTGATTTGCTCCCGCTGTCGCACCGAGATTCAGGGCAGCGTTTGTCCGCACTGCGGCCTCGAAGGCGACGCGGAGAAGACTATTCAGAGATCGATTCCCTTCGAATCTCGCCTGGGCAATGATCGTGAGGTTCTTCCTGGGGACATGCCGGACTCTGGGCCGGAGAATCAGGCCAGCCGCCCTCCAGTCTTACGGAACTCCCTGCGCGTTGCGTCTACCTCCAGACCGGTTCCGAGAAGGCCCAGGATCTCGCGATCTCGCGCAGCACCGGAGCGAAGCCTCTTCCCCGATGGGTTTTCAGGTACAGGAGGGCGGGGCGAGAAGAAGATCGTCACCGTTACCCGAAAGGCCTCTTCCGCACGGTCCTTAGTGGACAAACCCTTGATAAGGATGCCGGCTGGGTCGCGGCCGGCTCAGGTACCCAAGCAGCAAGAACTGAGGCTGGAGGCATCTCCTCCACAATCGGGCAGTGCAGGTGCGGAAGAGACAACACCACCCTCCCCCGAGATCCCTTCCGAGATCATTCTGTCTCGCTTGCTTTCAGGAATCGTGGATGCTTCCCTCTCGATCCTGACCGGGTTTCTGTTCAGCTGGACTGCCTGCTTGATTCTAAATCTAGGTTTTCTGTCGGTTACCACTCTGAGTCTAGGCGGCGCATGCTCCCTGGGTTTCTACTTCCTCAGCTCGTGTTTCTTTCTGATCAGTTGTGGGCAGACTCCAGGTATGTACCTGACCGAGCTTCGTTTGATAGCCGAAGAGGGTCCGGAAGCGGTCCCGGCGCACGCAATCCTTTTTCGGGTACTGCTTTTCCCTGCCGTAGCCGCCAGTCTGGTGGGATTGTGTTTGAGTCTCTTCGATCCGGGACGGCGTTGTCTACACGACCGGCTGACCCATACCCGAGTCGTCCCTAATGACTTCTAGATGAACAATTGTCATGTTATTTCGGAATCGACCATCGAATGTTGAATTCCAGACAACGAAGATGCTGGGAGCGGCGCGTCGGTTTAGAGGTTGAGTCCCAGCCCGCACCGTCAGGAGCTCTCGATCTCCTGAAGAAAAAGCTCGACCAACGGCCGAAGCTGCGAGCGGCAGCGATACTCGACGTCGGGATCAGACAAGAAGGAGCTGACCAACACCGACATTGCTGAGGTAACGCTCTGTCGACTGGACTCTGAAAAGGCCGAATTCTCCAAGAAGACAAGGGCTGTGCGAAACTCCTTTCCCTCCAGGAACCGTTCCAGTGGAAAATGTTCCAGCACCAGCGAAACGATCTCGCAGAAGCGTGGATACGATTCTTCGTAGACAAGAAGAGGGACCAGGTATTTGAGCTGATCTTCAGGAATCCTGGGCTCGGCCAGCATTTCCTGAAACTGGGATGGTTCGGCCGGGTTGCGCCGACGAATTACCAAGATCAAGGCGAGTAGGAGCAGAGCGGTGATGAAGATGAGAAGGAGGGTCGAATAAGATACGAACGGATTGATCACTACAGACGTTGGGATTCAAAGAGAATCCCACTTGGAAGTTACTCTACTGATTTGTGTCTCCGAACGCAGCATCCGCAGCGATTTGTTGAACCCCCTCGGATACAGTTCCAGCTAGTAGGTTCCCGGAGGAGTCGAGGAGAAGCTTGGTGATCCTTGGAAAAGAGCGTCCCAGACTCACCGTACGCCAGGTCTGCCCTCCGTCCCAGCTTCCAAATAGATGTCCCACCAGGGCGTCCACGGCAAAGACCTGATTCGCGTTCTGATCCGGACTGGATCCGATTGCCACGACGTCTATGGGGTCTATACCAGAGGACGGCGACCAGGTCTGCCCAGAGTCCTCGCTTAGAAAGAGGCCCTGACGGGTCGCGCAAAGCAAACGGGTTCCAATCTTCCGGATCTCGTTAACCGCAGCGAACGGCAATCCGTGTGCTTTCTTGCTCCAGGTCTTGCCCCCATCGCTGGACCGAAAGAGGCCCACGTCGGTGCCTGCAAAGAGGAGGGATCTGGTCTGATCGTAGTGCAACGTGTGGATCTTTCCCTGGTAGGAGGGAATCTCCCTCTTCTCCAATTTCTTTTCTAGAAGGTCGAGGTAGAAAAGGCCAGTCTCGGAGGCAAGGTACATGGCTTCCTCCTGGCGGTCCAAAAAGGCAAAGTCTGAGAGCACAAGTCGGTTTGTGGCCTCGATAGGCCGCCAAGGTTCTTCCAGAGGCACGCCCACGAATACGCCAGAGCGGGTGCCCAGATAGACCGTCTTCGATTTCCTAGAGGGAAGAATAGCTCGAACTGAAGTTGCCGAGTCCTTGTCTAAGCCTTCGTTGTAGGGACTCCAATCTGGGCGACCGTTCTCGAGGACGAAGAAGCCCCCATGTTGGAGATCCAGGACGGCACTCACATAGAATGCATCCCGACGGTGTGGATCAGCGGAAAGGGCACCAATCTGTCGATGGATGAATCCTTCGTTCGAGGCTGAAAAGGTAGTTCCCCCGTCCTCGCTCCTGAGGATACCTGCATCGTCGGCCCCGACCAGCACGATGTCCTTGTCCGCAGGATGAACGACGACAGCGTTGATGACGACGCCGGAAAACAATCGCTGCCAGCGGCTGCCTGCGCTCGACGAAACAAACAATCCTTTGGTGGTCCCAGCGTAAATCCTATTGGGATCCGATGGATCCATGTGGAGCGCTCGGGTGCGCCTTGCGGCAGTGGTCAACCCGTTCTTCAACTTGGTCCAACGGAGACCTCCGTTTACTGACTTGTAGATCCCACTGCAGGCGCTCGCGTAGAGAGTCTGGGGATTCTCGGGCTGAACCAGAAGGTCGAAAACATCGCTGTCTCTCATCATTCCGTCATGGATAGCTTGCCACTTTTTCCCCAGATTGGGAGTCTTCCAGCTCAAGTGCCAGGTACCGACGTACAGACTCTGCGAATCAAGTGGATCGAATGCGAGGGACTCAACGTTATAGAGACTGCGATAACCACGACTGATTCGGTCCCAATTGCGTCCACCATCCTCGGTAACCAAAACGCCTTCCGAGATGCCGACTGCCATCACGGAGGGATCCGTGGGGGCAATTGCGAGGGCGCGGATGGTGCTGTTGTATCGGCCCAGATCTATCTTTTCCCAGCTCTTCCCGCTATCCCTGGAGCGAAACAGCCATCCTCTATCGCTCTTCAGCTCCCAGGTCGCGGCGTAGACTGTGGCCGGGTCCTGCGGGTCGAAAGCAAGATTGTCCACGACCAGCTCACGTTGGTCCAATCCTGGAACCAGTAGGGACCAAGATCGCCCCGCGTTCCCAGAAACATAGATCTGGCCATCTGCGGTTCCGAGAAAGAAGACATCGGGTCGTTGAGGGTGTACAGCCAGGGATCGAACATCCCCCCCATAGGGACCCAGGGGGTCGAAGTCGAGCCTGTTCCCAAGAATTGAACCTTGGAATCCCAAAGCAATCAGGAGAAAGCAAGACAGGGTCGCTCGCAGCTGAGAACGGGTTGATTTCATCGCTCTTGACTTTTTCATCGCCAATATCCTAACTGATTCAAACCGGTTCTTGCGCCTGAAAGAGCTTCTTGGGCTATTTATGAACCAGAGTACTACGGGAGATTCTTCTCCCGTACCAGGAGGTTGACAGTACAACTGGAGGCGCTCTCTCCGTCATCCAGCTCTGCGTTGACCGTGTATTGTCCTGCCGGCAGTCCAGTGGAATCGAAGATCGCGGAATCGCCGTTGAGCGTGATTCTGCCCGAGCTGGCTGTCCAGGTGATGCCCAGCATCTCATCGTCCGGATCGGAGACGATGACGCGGATCGTTGTCGAATCTCCTTCTACCAAGACTTCCTGGTCGACGCTGCACTGCACCGATGGTGAGCGATTTATCTTGTGATGCAACACGACCTGCAGAAACCAGCCATGACGGCCCGTCTTGGGGATCCCCAGTAGCTCGGGGTCAATTGTCCTCAGGTTCGATCGGTAAGCGCCGGAGAGATGAAGCCGGCGGAAGGACAGAAGTCTTATTCCGGCGAGTATATCCAGCGGTGACACCGGGTTGGCGAACGTCGACGGGCTGTGGGACCCGAAGAAATGGGTTCCGACCAGCTCCCCGATGAGCCTCGAATTGTCACGCCAGAAAGGCAGCTCCAGACCGACCCCGTAGTTGAATTCATGCTGACGGTCGACTCCGAGGCTGTCCTGCACAAAGAAAAACCCGGTGTTTCCAGTTAAACTTGGGCCGTCCCCGATGTCTTTGGAGAATAAGAGGTCGAAGCCGACATCGGTAGTTCCCGTCGTCAGGCCTTGTAGGAGTCGCTGCCGGCTGTCTTCGATTGAGAAGCGTGTTCTTGCCTGGACTGCCCAACCCAATGGGGCTCCAGACAGCTCAGAGAACAGGTTCAGTTTGAGGCCGGTCCAGAACTCTCCTGGACCCTCTCCCAAGGGAACATCCAGGAACGGGAAGTCGTTGAAGAAGCCCAAGGCCCCGGTTGCCAAGCGGCTGGGAAGCACTTCATCCGGAGCTGCCATCTTGTTCACCTGAATAGCGCTGGCCCGCACCCGCCGGTAGGTTTCCCAGGAGAAGAAAAACTCCAACCTGTCGTGTACTCCCAGCGTCGCTGATAGCGGAAGCAGAGTGAGCTTGAGGTCTCCCGGCTCACGGTGAATGCGGGTGCCGTGCAGCGCTAGGCTCCACTCTCCGCGACGCAAGGTACTGGGCTTGAAGAGATTGAATAGACCCGTCGAACCTATGAATGTTGGATTCAGATACTTTATCTTCTCTCGTCCATCCGCCGAATCGGTAACGGCAGGGAAGAGTAACAGACTCAGGATTACAAGAAGGAGCCTTCGTCGAAGCACTCTTTGCCCCATGCGAACAGACTCCAAATCGCAATCACCAGATTCCAAGCAATCTGGAGTTACCTTAGGGTCTGCGCAAGAATAACTTGGTAGAATTGGCGCTCGGATTTGCATCAGATTTGGCCGCGAACGATTGAGCGAAACCGCAGGCGTAGCCAGGTCTACGTTGAGGATTTCGCGATTGAGGAGCGGCCGAAGATGGTGTGAAGCCGGGATGCCAA
This sequence comes from Acidobacteriota bacterium, assembly GCA_965219855.1. Lineage (GTDB taxonomy): Bacteria > Acidobacteriota > UBA6911 > RPQK01 > JAJDTT01 > CAUZIZ01. Next base: position 96,241 of record CBDCOR010000031.1, on the reverse strand, counting down.
AATGCCAAGTTATTCTTGCGCAGACCCTTAGTACACTGGAACGTAAATACGGCAACGTTTGTGGCGAGCGCGACGGGTCAAGGACCCGGGTGGTCTAAGGTGTGGATGCTTGGAATTTGGAGTTTGTTTGTATCTTGTACCTTGGAATTTCCAAATCTCACATCAATAGGTCGCGCGTCCTCCGGAGATATCGAAAACAGCCCCGGTACTGAAGGAACAATCCGGAGAAGCCAGCCAAGCGATCAGCGCGGCCACTTCCGAAGTGTCCCCGAAGCGGTCCATCGGAATCTTGGAGCGCATGTAGTCAATGTGCTCCTGTGTGAGCTGCTTCAGGATGTCCGTCTTGATGACTGCCGGGGTCACACAGTTGACCAGGATGCCCTTGGTCGAGAGTTCTTTTGCCAGAGATTTGCAAAAGCCGATGACGCCTGCCTTAGCAGCGCTGTAGTGGGAGGCGTTGGGGTTACCCTCTTTACCTGCGATCGAGGCGATACTCACTATCCTACCCCAGCCCTGCTCCAGCATCATCGGGACAATTGCGTGGCAGCAGTGAAATACACTGTAGAGATCTACTTCGATAACCTGATGCCACTCCTCCGGAGTGCATTCCCAGGCTGTCTTGGCGGCACCGGCGATCCCGGCGTTGTTGACCAGAATGTCGATCGAGCCCAGAGTATCGCGGGTTGCTCCTGCAGCCCGACTCACTGCGGCGGCATCGGTCAAATCCACTGTCTGCGTCACTACCTCGCCTGCTTTCGAAAGGTTTGCGGCCGCCTCCTCCAAAGCCACATGATCGAGGTCCCAAAGGCTGCACTTTGCGCCGGAAGCCAAGAAGCGTTCCACGATGGCGTACCCGATCCCCCTGGCGCCTCCGGTAACGACCGCTGTTTTTCCCTCCAAATCGATCTGGTTCATGGTATTAAATCCTTGTTCTTCCCGGACCCGACAACCTGGTTGCCGGGATGGGAAAGCTAGTTGGAGCTGTTGCTGGTGTGTTCGAGATCTTCGAGGTTGTCTGGTTCTCCATTTGCCCCAAAATCGTCATGGTCTTCGAGATTTTCGTAAGAGTCATCGTCCAGGTCATCTAGATCCTCGAGTTCCTCACCCACGTCCACTTCGTCGAATTCATCTTGTACTGATAGTCGGGACTCTTTGGTCATACGGCCTCCAGAGCCGATTATCCTATGAGGCGACGAAATAGCGCAACCGATCGGGACTTCCGCTAACATACCGATTCGAGGAGATCTGGATCATATTGTGGCGCTGTCAGCATGAGGTGCGCGCATACAGGTGCGCGCATACAGGTGCGCGCATACAGGATCGTATTGTGACAAGGGTAATGGCGCTAATTGAAGTGGCGATCGTGGCTGTCGCGGGCTCGCTGCTCGCCAGGACCGTGCTTCAGGTCCTTGCTTTCCCCCCGGATCAGATTTGGGAGGATACGCCGACGCTGTTTCTATTCATGGTGGTTGAGGCGACGATTACGCTGATGCTCGTGTTCTTTTTCCTGCGGATGGCTGGGGAGGGTTTGGGGTCTCTGGGTTGGAGGGGGCAGGGCGTTGTCAAGGAAGCTGTGGTTGGTGTAGTGAGTGTTCCTCTACTCTTTGGGTCGACCTTTTTGGTCGGTACTTTCTTCCACGTCTTTCTTCCCGAGCAGATTTCGAAGAGCAACCCCTTGCTGGAGCTGGTCCAAACCAAGACAGACCTGACATTGTTTCTGATCAGCAGCCTCTACGTGGGCGGAATCAAGGAAGAGATCCAACGGGCATTCGTCCTCAGACGCTTCGATCGATTTCTAGGTGGTTCGCCGACCGGGCTGATCCTTTGGAGCATCTTTTTCGGAGCCGGCCATGCGGTACAGGGAATCGACAACGCGGTAGGTGCGGGAGTTCTTGGACTTCTGTTCGGTCTGCTGTACCTGTTGCGCGGTAGCGTCGTTGGACCCATCTGGGCTCACGCCTTGTACGACATGATCACGCTAGGAGTCTTCTGGTTCCTGATGAGGGGCTAGTCCCAAAATAAGCGCAAGTTCGAAAATAGACCCCTTTGTCGGCTCCGAGGAGCCATTTTGGAGACCTAAATTCTAAATTTCGGCGCGAAGTCACTCAGAACAGGCACGTGTTCAGCTGTCCTCCACGCCGATCGCTCAGGGAAAACGATTCTGCCCTCTTGGGGGGCGTTTGTAGAGACACCTCGCCCCAGCTCTGGCGACCCTCGGAGCTACTTTATCTCCTTTCAGTTTCAGGTAGCTGGCCGGTGTTTCAACCACTTACTGCCTTCCAAGAGAAGACGGCTCCAACCATTGACATCCAGCAGCCGATAGACCAACTGTCGGCCCCTGCGCAAAATCTGGCAGGGCATTTCAATGACCTCTCGCAGGAAACGGCGATACTCCATCTTCACCAGCTCTCGGGCTTGCAGTCGCGCCGGCAGCACCAACCCCATCCAGGCCTTCAGATTCCAGGCTTGAGCCGCAATCACCAGATAGGCCCAGTTGGCTACCAGCGTATCCGAGGGCATCCGCAGGGCCTCGACTCCGTTCTTGAGTTGTTCAATGACGTTCTCCTGGTTGCAGCGCCGGTTGTTTTCCCGTACGACTCCCGCCGTTCCCAACGTTCTGGCCGAGATATTGGTGACATAAAAGTGGTAGCGCGTCTGCGGCAGCAGCCGCTTCTGGCCTTTCTCGACCAGGATCGTCTTGCGCAAGATCACCATCCGATAGGTTCGCTTCGCTTTGCTCGGACGGTAGTCGATCTCCGCGATCTCTTCCCGTTCCAGCGTCAGCGTCTTGAACCCGCGTCTCTTGACAATCTCCGGCTTCACTTTGTCCCGCCGCTGGCGCCGCTTCTTCCCTTTTCCTTTCCCCTGGCTGGGGCGCCCCAGCTCTTTCCATCTCGCTTCTGGCAACGCCTCCGCCCACTTGACGAAGCTCGGATGGGCGTCGATCCCGAAGTCAAACTCCACGCCCGCCTCCGTCCAACGGTCAAAATGAGCCGTCAGCGAAAAATCCGTGTCCCCGCGCAGGCGCACCTTCCGAAAACCCGCCTCTCGAACCAGCTCGATACTCCGATCCAGCCATTCGGCCGCTCCCTCATGAGAGGGACGGTTGCCCGAGCGGTTGACCGCATAGAGCACCTCTCCCGTATTGGCCAGCGTCACGATCAGCGGCGCATAGCCCCACTGCCCGTCGTAGCTGATCTCCATCCCTTCCTTGCATTCGCCGCTCGTGGGGGCCATCGTCCCATCCACGTCGATCTCCGCCCGTTGGAAGAAACGGGCCGGTTGTTGGGCCCAGACCTTGAGGCGGCTGGCATTGACGGCTTCCATCAGATCCACCACGTCGGGCGCGTCAAAGCGGCGCACAAAGTCTCCGGCCGTGCTGGGGGCGGGGATCTTCTCGGCTCCCACCGCCTCCAGGAAACTCACACTCTGACGTCGCAGTTCAATATCCTGATAGCGGGTCCCGCCCGTGGCCACGTTGTAGATCAGGCTCAGGACGTGGTCCGATTCGTGGTACGGTTGGTGGCGTTTGAGCAGCGTCACCGCCTGGTCAATGGCTTTCCCCAGCCCACTCCACTTCACCACCTGCTGCAGCAGCCCCAGACCACCGTAACTGACCGCACCCGTTTTCTCCGAGACCTCGTAGCTGATGACCTCGGGCGAGAGCACCGGTTTCGGGTCTTGACCGTTCCAGCTGGGGCTCAATCGCTGAGCAACCTCTGCTTCCCGTTTGCGGATGATTGCGCTATCCTTTTTATTCACCTGAAATGCCTCCTTTCGGCTTGTTCTGAAGTTTCTTTGACAACCCCAGAATACCCGTCAGGTCTGGCATTTCAGGTGTTTACATGTGGTTTAGTCCACTTTCATCCACTTCTTTTGGGTCTAGTGGACCATAACACCCGAAGCACTAGTACTAGTACATCAATAGACCTCGAGACCGATCTCTGCATTGCGCCCCCTCGCCATAGTCCCGGCGACGAGGTCAGGACTTGGAACTGCGGGCTAATTTGCTGAGGGCAATTTGTGCGGCGTTCTGTTCGGCTTCCTTTTTGGCGCGGCCACTTGCTTGACCAAGAAATCTCGCCTTCGAGCGAACCTCGACCAGGAAGACCTTGCGGTGATTCGGACCCGTTTCTTTCACGACTCTGTAGTTCGGCCCCGGGAGTCCCTGTGAATGAAGCTGCTCCTGGAGGGTAGACTTGAAGTCTCGGAGCTCGAGCTTCCGCCGGGCGACCCGTCGAAGGTGATCCCGGAATTGATCCAAGATGAATCGTCGAGCTGGTTCGAAGCCCCCGTCGAGGTAGATGGCCCCCACGACACTCTCGAAGGCATCGGCCAGGATTGCCTTCTTCTTTCTTCCGCCTGTCTTTTCCTCACCGTGACTGAGCCTCAAAAAACTCCCGAGATCGAGACGACTCGAGAGCTCAGCCAGTTCCGGCTTCGAGACGAGCAGCCCCTTGAGTTTTGAGAGCTCGCCCTCTAGACGGTTTGGATCGGCGCGAAACAAGTGTTCGCTGATTGCGAGACCCAACACTGAATCCCCCAGGAACTCCATGGCTTCGTAGTCGGCGCCCGGACTCCCTGATTCGTGAGCGAATGAGCGATGGGTTAGCGCGTGGTCGAGAAGGGAAAGGTCCTTGAAAGAATAGTCCAAGCGGACCTGAAGCTGTTCCAGCTGCTCACTGCGCTGTCGAGATGGTTCTGAGGACGAAGCGGAACGCGACCTTGGCTGAACCCAGAAATGGGCTAGCCGACGTAGTGCAAGGCCGGGTGTCGAGAAAAAAGAACGATTGAAGTACACGCAATCTTTTGAAAGCACCCAGTCTCAAGCAGCGAATCAAAGACACACTGCCCGAGCCGCTTTATTGAGTTGCCCAGCCCCAAGGCTCTGTCATCCCGTGCTTGAGATTCGAGATTCCCCAAACCGAACGCTAAGAGTCTACTCTGGCAGGGTAAAGGGTTCCTCTGTCGATTCGGCCGCCGCCGGAGTGGCCCCGGGCTGAGTAAGCTGCTGAGCCTCCTGATCCTGGATTTCCTGCAGCTTAGCCTCCTTTTCGGCGCTTTTCTGCGCCACGAATTCCTTTCCCTTGGCGACTGCTTCGTCCATGCCGTCGGTCTTCTTGTGAATAAAGGTATAGAGCTGCTCCAGTTGCCCCTGAGCGATTTCTTGAGTCACGCCTCCCACCGCCACAGCACGGGCAAAAGCGTCGAGTGCCTGGTCGGCATTCTGTTGGGTCAGGTACACTCGCCCCAACCGCAAATACGCCCGCTCATGGTTGGGATCCAGCTCAATTGCTTTCTCCAGATGAACGCGTGCCAACTCCACCATCTCGTCTTTGGAGCTTCCTCCTTTCAGACTATGATGCAAGTGGGACAAGCCAATAGCGTAGTTTGCATCGGCCTGTAGGGCGTCCCTTTTCGAGATGAAGTCGGCCGTGGTCAGCTGGGCAGGCTTGGTTCCGGCTGTGGACACCTCAAGTCCTCGCTGTCCGTAGACGATCGCTTGATCTGGGTGACTGCGTTCGGCATAACCGACTGCCAGTTCGATCATAAGCACGTAGCTAGTGGGCAGCTCGGCGACGGCCTTTTCTCCGTGCTCAACAAACTTCTCGTAGTTGTTCTGCTGCTGGTAGGCCAGTGCCAAAAACTGGTGTGCTAGAGGCGTAAGTCCGCTCTCTGGATGGTTTTGTAGAAACTCCAGGTTGAGTTGTGCCTTCTCTTTGAAGCCTTCTGTCTTCTCAATGGCAGACCAGGCATCAAATTCTTCTTTGGTTTGGGCTTGGCCAACGACTCGAGGAGGCTTAGCAGGAGCGCCTGGAACGCCTTCCTGACCTTCTTGCTGACCTCCTTGCTGTCCCTCGTTCTGGCCCTGCCCTTGAACGGAAGCATGAAGGTTCGAAGCGCCGGACCAAGAACCGATCAATATCGCAATCACCCCTAATGTGAACTGATGTCTCATTCGTTCCTCCTGACTACTATTTGCCCTGTGAAAGAGCCTCCAAGTGGAATAGTCTGCCACAGGAAGGCTGCCAAAGCACCCTTCATTCTTACTCCTTATTCTGGTCGAGGCAGCTCTTTGATGGCCCGTTCCGCCCTATCTCTAGCGCCCCGGAGCTCTCCCTCGAATGTCAGGGCCTCTTCGAAGCGCCGCCGCGCTTGGGCAAACTGATCCTGAAAGGCAAGGAATTTTCCCATTCGAACCAGTGACCAGGCTCGAATCCAGGGTGCATTCGAGAGAGCCTCCGCAGCGCGCTGGTAATACTCAAAGGAGTGCTGGTGTTCTTCAAGTTGATCGGCTATCTGGCCCAGGTAGAAGTAGGCGTTCCCGTTTCCCGGATCCTCATCCAGGAGCTCCCCTAGCTTCTGCCTGGCAGCCTCGAACTGCTGGCGGGAAATAAGGCGTCCAGCCTCAGACAGCATCGAGTTGATAAGGTTCCTTCTCTCCACTTCCTGTTGGGCTTGAAGCTGCCTTTCGGCCTCCTGCCGCTCTCTCTCCTGAATCTTCGCTTCGATGACATCCATTCTCTTGATGTCGTCCTTAAGTGAATCCCCACCTGCGCTTTGGAGCAGAAACTCAGCATAGATAGGGAAGGAAAGCATTCGGCTCTGTTCATAAGAGACGAGTTCGCGATAGAAGAAAGGCACCAGAACGTTGCCCTCTCGGAACAATCGAAGTATCTGGGCACTGAGGTCACTGGGCGGACGCAGTCTCAATGCGATGCTCTCAATGAGGGACTCTATTACGACCAGTGTGACGCTGTCCCTATACGCTCGCTTCACCTTCGGTTGGGCATGGGCCAGCTTCAGAATTTCCTTCCTCGACCCCAGCTGAGCCGAGAACTTCTCAACCAGAGGATCAATCAGAACGTGAAGATACTCATGCTGCAGCGAAGAGTAGTTTTTTGCCGGCTCATCGGTAGGCCCGACCACGATGTAGTAGGTCCGGGCCAGATTTCTGGCGTTCACCAGATCCTTGGCATTCAAAAGGTCCGGAATCAGGATGATCTGACGATTGAGTACCCGGCGAGGTCCAATGCGAAAGTATCTCAGGATATCCTCGATAACCTTTTCCAACACCGGCCGGTAGGCTTGGCTTTCTTCCTGGTAGGAACCCCGGAAGCGAGGCCATAGCTTTTCGATCTGAGCGACCCGGTAGAATTCTGCCACCAGCTCGGCAAAGCTTTGTATCTTGAGCACATCGTCGGGGATGGTCTCTTCCCCTTCCGTCAGGCTGAAGGCGGGTGCGTCCGCAATCAAAAGGCCAAGTGAGGTATAGGCAATCTGTTGTCGAGACTCTTCCTGAAGGTCTCGGTGCGATTGATAGAAGGCAGTCAGTCGCGAGGAAAGACTGGGCTCCAGGTCTTTGAGCGCCAAGCGAACGGCTTGGCGGACCGGAGACATGTCCTGGTCCGGTCGCTCGTAGTCGAACCCTGCGGCATTAAGTGCGGCCATCACAGTGAAGAGTCGCAGGTCGGCCCTGAAGTCGATGTTGACAAGGTCTTCCAGTGTGGTTTCCTGGGCGGGCTCAGTCTCCTGGTTCTCCCCCTTCACAGCAGTGAGAGCGCAAATCAGAAGGAGGGACAGGCAGACTAAGACCGAACGATCGGTCCTCTCGGCAGGGTAAAATAGCGTGGGTCTTCTCAGCATACACCGTAGACTCATATGGTACCCGAACCTAGGACTTCTATTCCAATTGATCAGAGACGGCCGACGGGGATCTCTTGAATCGTCTATATTTCTGGACGATATGGAGGGAGATCGGATAGGCGATCAGCGCAAGTACTGTGCAGAGGATAGTAGAGCCAACGAAAGCTGGCAGAAGCAGCCGCCACTGACTCGCGAGCAGGTTCCAGAACTCGGCCTGGAAGATCTCGAGAAGATTCAGTCCGTCGAGATTGCGGCCCTCTTTGACGCCGAGAAGCTGGATCCCAAACCAGGTGGCGAAACCGTAGTATGGCACCAGGATCCAGGGGTTGCAGGAGTAGACACCAGCCAGCACCACAATTCGGTTGAAGCCAACGAGATGAGCCACCAGCAGTCCCAGGATGGTATGCAGTCCCAGTAAGGGAGAAACACCCAGAAACACTCCGACGGCGAAGCCGAGAGCGATTCGCTCGGGCGGCTCAGTCACCTGAAGCAGGGAGCGCACTAGCCTTGAGGTAAGCCCTTTCCCTGGGCGGGATTGGCGTCGGCTAGCGGCGTTCACCTCAGCGTCTTCATGGGTATTGTCCTGTCCAGATTCCGCTAATTCCGACAAAGTATCTAGAAACTCCGAAAGTGATCAAAGCCGTCTGGTTGATACAACGTGCGCTCCTCGCCCTGTATCAGGTGGAGTGAGGAGGGCCCCTGCTTCAGCTTACCAATGAGTCGATAGGGCGAAAAACCACTGGGGTAAGATCGGGCCAAACGTTCGACTTGCAGTTTGGAAGAAGTGAACAAGAGTGCGTAGTCTTCGCCCCCCTCCAGGGCTGCCTCGAGAGTCATGTCCCCTATCAGGGGGATCCTAGCGGAATCGAGCTCCGCTTTCAGCTCGCTTTCACGAGTGACCTGGAGCAGATCTACCGCCAGACCATCGCTCACGTCAATCATGGCGTTTGCGAGCTGGTTCTGACGCAGCCAACGACCCACCTCTATGTGAGGTTGTGGAAGTAAATGAGCCCGCAGACAGCGCAACCGAAAGGAGTCTGCTGCCCAAGAGGAGAGGTCTTCTTCCGAAGCAATTTCACCCAGTTTTTCCAGCTTCTCATCCTCTAGAATCTGGAGTCCCAAGCGGGAAAGACCCAGGTCACCGACCAAAGCCACCAGATCACCCTCCTGCGCCGCCGAGCGATAGACAAAACTTCCCTTCGTCAGGTACCCGAGGACGGTTACGGCGACATGGACCCGAGAGCTGCGAGAGAGGTCGCCTCCCACCAGAGGTGCGTTCCAACGTCGTGCCTCCTCTAGGAAGCCTTCCATGAAAGACTGGAAGTATTCGTCTGTCAGCTCCGTCGGAAGCGCCAGGCTGAGCAAACTGGAGTAAGGATTGGCACCCATCGCTGCCAGATCACTCAGGTTCACGAGGAGCGACTTCCGCCCCAGAAAGTAGGGGTGGATCCAACGACGCCGGAAGTGCACATCCTCCACCAGAAGGTCGGAGGTCAGAGCCAGAGATTTCGCAAAAGCGGGATCGAAGGTGGCACAATCGTCTCCGATGCCCCGTGTGAGGGAAGGGGGAGAAGGCACCTCCTGACCGCGAATCCAACGGATGAGATCGAGTTCAGACCTTTTTCTGATTGGCATTGGGTGCGGAAGTCTACCTCAGAACTTGTTGTCGTCTGGAAACCACAGATTATAGAGAAACAAAAGCGATAGGTCGAAAAAGCCGAGAATACCGTCTAGAGTGGGCTCGGTCCTCACAAGACTAGGAGTCATGTTTCATGGAAGCACCAGCCCATTGCCTGGTTGCGTGTGCCCTCAAACAGGAGAGCGCAGCTTTGGAACAACATCTGGGGCCGATTTGCCAGCACCTGGTGACTGGCCTGGGTGCGAAACGTACTCGGCAGTCCCTGGAGAGCTACTTCAGTCGGAACAGCCCCAGACTCTTTGTATTTACGGGGACCGCTGGCCAACTCGATCCAAAGTTGAAAATGGGCGACGTGGTTTTACCTGAAACCTGGGGCCTTCGGGATGGTCGTCGCTATCCTGCCGACTCCGGATTGATCGGGCGGCTCCGAGACCATGGCTGGGAAGTATCGGACCTGGGACTCACTGTCAAGGCTCCCGTGATCCGCAAGCAGGCCCGCGAAGACCTCCATCGTCTGGAGGGGGCGAGTATCTGCGATCTTGAATGCGCTATTGCCTTGGAGGTGGCAGAAAGTCACGGCATCGCCGGACTGGCTCCCAAGGTCATTTCCGACACGGCTGAGTCGGGGTTTCTTGCCTTTTGGAGCGAGTTCGACAAGAACATGTTCCGGCTGGCCGACTACCTGAAAAAACTGATTCACTGCCTAGCCGCTTGAGCCCCTATCGGGCAGGATCGCTTCGCAGGTAAACGAAGTACTCCTGGTTCCCCTTCTGCCCCAAGATAGGCGAAGGCATGGTGCCCATGATCTGGAGCTGCTGCTCAAGGGCGAATCTCTTGACCCGGTCGAGAATCTCCTCCCGCTTCTCGGGTTTCCTGATAAGTCCCCCTGGCTCAACTTCGTGACGCTCGGCCTCGAACTGGGGCTTTACCAGGGCCAATATTTTGCTTCCGAGAAATCGGTGAACAACCGGGAAGATAAGTCGAAGGGAAATAAATGAAACATCCACTGTAATGATGTTGATCTCCTCGGGGAGATTGGCTGGCGTCAAGTAGCGAGCGTTCACGGCTTCTCGGACAACTACCCGTGGATCGTTCCGGAGCTTCCAATCAAGCTGTCCTCGACCCACGTCAACCGCGTATACCCTCCGCGCCCCCTGCTGTAGGACACAATCCGTAAAGCCACCTGTAGAAGCGCCCAGATCCAGGCAAGTCTTTCCCGAAACTCTGACCTCGAAAGTTTCGAGCGCGGCCTCTAGTTTCAACCCACCCCGAGAGACATATTTCGAAGGCTTTCCCCTCAGGGAAATCTCGGAGGAGGGGTTGACCTGTGTGCCCGGTTTGTCCACCCGCTGCTGGTTGACGAAGACTGAGCCGGCCAGGATCAGGGCGCGTGCTGCCTGCAGAGTGGATGCAAGCTCCTGATTGACGAGCAGGTCATCGAGCCGTTTCCTCAGGATTGCCATGGGCTTCGCCCCCTAGGAGCCTGTCCGAGTAATGGTGTGGGTTGCGTTACAGGCGCCGTTGATCCAGCTGCAAGGCAGGGCGAGGCTGTCGATGTTCGGCCATCGTCCAGGAGCCCGAACACAGCAGATGGGTTGACGCCGCCTGTAACCCGAAGGGAGAATGGGGGTTGCGGCCGATCTCTGCGTTGGTCGTCGTCGTAGATGGCCGAACATCGACTTCCTCCTCCCGCCTTGATCTCGCCTCGCAACCCGCACCATTACTGGACGGGCTCCTAGGCACCGATCACGAACTACCTCAGACCGATTCGGATGCCGTTCCTTCAGGAGTCTCGATTCGAGATAAAGAGCGCGATTGCTTCCAGCACTTGACCTCGCTGGCCCAGGAAACTGATTTCTTCGACTGCCGTCCTTGTGAGTTCCTGCTTGATTTCTCGGGCCTTCTCGACTCCGAGGAGGGATGGATAAGTGGCCTTCAATGTCTGAGCATCCTTATTGGATGCCTTGCCCAATTGTTCTTGGGATCCCTCGACGTCCAGAAGATCATCGACGACTTGAAAGCTGAGACCTACGCCGGCACCGTAGGCACGAAGCTGGTTACGCTCCTCCGCTGAAGCCGTCGACAGGAGCGAAGCACAGTAGGTGGAGGCCTCGATGAGAGCTCCTGTCTTGGACGAGTGGATGTATTCGAGCTGATCCTGAGAGAAAGGTTTTCCCTGGGTCATCAGATCCATTGCCTGGCCGCCGATAAGGCCTCCCTCCGTCCCAATCGCGCTACAAATTGTGTCGATGATCTCCAGACGCGTGGCTTCACTTTCACAGGGGATGCGGCCCAGGAGCTGAAAAGCGTGAGTCAGCAGGCCGTTGCCCGCAAGGATCGCGATCCCCTCCCCGAATTTCTTGTGGGTAGTCAGCTTTCCCCGGCGATAGTGGTCGTCGTCCATGGCCGGAAGGTCATCATGGATAAGGGAGTAGGTGTGGATCATTTCCAGCGCGCAAGCGAGAGATATCAGCCTCTCAAACTCAGTCTCCAGAGCTTCCCCGGTCGCCAACGCTAGAATGGGACGCACTCTCTTTCCCCCGGCGAAAACGCTGTAGCGCATCGCCTCATGGAGGATCTCGGGGCGGGTATCGGGGGGAGGAAGAAATCGGTCTAGGTAGGTATCGACAGTAGTCCTTTGGCGGGCCAGATACGCTTTGAGGTCCAACCCATCTTGCTGGGGTAAGGCCATTCTATTCTTCAGCCCCCTTCCTTTCCTCGGGTTCGAAAGGACTCTGGACCAGCTGACCTTCTTCATTCCGAAGCAGAATCTCGACCTTTCTCTCGGCCTCCTCCAGCTTCGAGCTACACAGCTTGGAGATCTTGATCCCCTCCTCGAAGAGCTGCAGGGCCTTTTCCAGCGCCAGGTCACCCTTTTCCAACTCTCCCACGATGTGCTCTAGCCGGGAGAGACCCTTCTCAAAATCTTTAAACTCCATGGTCGCCTTCCTTCTTGGCTCGGAGTCGTCCTCGTGCCAGCTGGATATCTAACGTATCGCCGTCGGCAACCTGGGAAGACTCCCGAACTATGACACCTTTTGAGGTGGCGACGATAGCGTAGCCACGCTCCAGAACCGCGAGCGGCGAGTAGGCCCGTAGCCGTTGTGTGACTGACTGTACTCGCTGCTGATTGGACTTCAGGTGCAAGCTCGCCTGGCGGCCCAGTTCCTTGCTCTGCGTCGCCAGCTGTGCCTGAAGCGAAACCAGGAACAAGGGAATCGCCTTGGTCAGGCGATTGGAAAGCTCGTCCAGGCGCTGTAGGAAGATTCGAAGCCTGGTTTCCGCGTCGACGAAGCCGCGGCTTGCTGTCAGCTGCCTGAGGCGGTGCTGCTTTTGCTTCAGGATCAATCGGATCGCTTGCGAGGAACGTCGCGTAAGGTGCTCCAGCTGATTGAAGAGCTCCTTCCGAACACCGGAAACGAGCTCGGCGGCGGCCGACGGGGTAGCGGCTCTTATGTCCGCCACAAAGTCTGCAATGGTGAAATCCGTCTCGTGTCCCACCGCAGAGATGACGGGTTTCTCGGATTGGAATATGGCGCGGGCAACCCGTTCCTCATTGAAAGCCCAGAGGTCCTCCGTCGATCCACCACCTCGAGCCAGGATGATGGCGTCGACCTCGGTCTCGGTATCCAAGAATCGGATGCCAGCACGGATTTCCTGCGAGGCTCCAGCTCCCTGAACCGTTACCGGAAAGATGAGGACGTCGAGTCGATCATTGCGGCGCTGGAGCACTCTCAGAATGTCCTGCACGGCTGCTCCGGTTGGGGAAGTTACGACTCCTATTCTGGAAGGAAGAAGGGGGAGATCCTTCTTGTGAGACTCGTCGAATAGACCCTCTTTTCCCAGACGCTTCTTCAGCTGCTCAAACGCGAGTTGGAGCGCACCCGAGCCCAGCGGCTCCAAATGCTCGACGATTAGCTGAACCTGGCCTCTGGGGGGGTACATAGAGACGGATCCCCTGGCCAGCAACTCCATTCCGTCTTCCGGCTGAAACTTCAGGTAGCGCGCCTGCATCCTGAAGCAGACGGCTTGAATCTGAGCACTGGAATCCTTGAGTGTAAAGTAGATGTGTCCAGAGGGCGGTGTCCTCAAGTTCGAGATCTCGCCTTTGACCCAGAAATCTCTAAAGTTGGTCTCGAGCTGGAACTTGACGTCGTTGACGAGCTGAGAAACCGAGAGAATACGTCGGGTGTCAGAGAGGGTCAGCTGTCGCGGCTGCATGAGCGCTCGTCCCTTGGGTGAGCAGGGTAGCTGTGGCGCTTAGGAATGCCCCTCACCCTCCAGATAAGGTACAAGATACGAGATACAAGATACAGGCCAAAGTCTTCTTTCGAGCCTTGGGCCCATAGGTGTCTAGTACCTGTAACACAGATTATAGGGTACTAGTATGTACGCAACCCGTCCGGGTTGATTCAGGGGCTCCCTGAGTGCGTGAGTTCGCTGTCATCGAGGTGAATGCCGAGGGCAGACTTGTGCCCTTTGTTGCTACAGAAGTCTCCTTCTTGAAGGGATCAGTACCCTGGGGGATATGCTGCGAAGCCTCACTACACCTCTCGTTGGTCTGAGGGGATGCCTCACTAGCCTCAAAACAGCCACAACCGGACTTGCCAGGGACGACTGGGTCGACAGTTGTTCGAAGCAGTTGGCATACACTATGATGGGTCTCCATGACGTGGTTCAAACGGGAAAAACGACCACTCCAAGCTCCTGCGAAAGGAGAGCGCCGGGTTAGGACCGAGGGTGTTTTTACTAAGTGCGACCACTGCAGCAATGTCATCTGGAAAAAGGAACTCGAACAGAATCTGTCCGTCTGTCCGAAGTGTGATCACCATTTCAAATTGGGGGCGCACGAGCGCCTCAAGATGCTCCTGGATGAGGGACAATACCAAGAATTCGACACCCACCTGAGGTCTTCAGATCCACTACATTTTGTTGACCGAAAGAGCTATCAGCAGCGGATCGAGGAATCCTCGAAAAACGGGAAAACCAATGAAGCCGTGGTCAATGCCGAGGGTACGTTACTTGGGCATCAGCTGGTGTGCTCGTCGATGGAGTACAGCTTCATTGGCGGAAGTATGGGTTCGGTGGTTGGCGAGAAGATCACCCGGGCGATCGAATCCGCAGCTGAGCAGGAAAAGCCTCTGATCATCGTTTCTGCGAGTGGGGGGGCTCGCATGATGGAAGGGGTGCTCTCCCTGATGCAAATGGCGAAGATCAGTGCGGCATTGGCTCGGCTGGATCGCCAAAGAACCCCTTACATATCGGTGTTGACCGATCCGACGACCGGTGGAGTGACCGCGAGTTTCGCCATGCTAGGTGACCTCAACATTGCCGAGCCCAGGGCCCTGATCGGCTTTGCCGGGCCTCGTGTTATCGAGCAGACGATCCGCCAGAAGCTTCCCGAAGGCTTTCAGCGAAGCGAATTCTTGCTCGAACATGGGATGCTGGACAGCGTGGTTCACCGCAAGGACCTCAGGAGATGCATCGCCGATTGGCTGGTCTTCATGAGTCCCAATTAGATCCACTGAAGCTCCACTTCAGCGAGATTCCTACCTCGTAACCCGCCATGGACCATTTTCAATGCTTGGCTTACCTGGACCGGTTGGGAAACGAGGTTCTGACCATGAAGCTGGGTTTGAAGACGATCCAGCACCTTCTACAGATCCTTGACAATCCCCATCAGAAATATCCAAGCGTGTTGATTGCCGGGACCAATGGAAAGGGCTCGGTCGCTCGCTTTCTGAGGTCGATGCTCAGCTGCAGTGGTTACCGAACCGGTCTCTTTACTTCTCCTCACGTAGTCGATCTTGAGGAGCGTTTGGTTATCGACGATCACGCAATCCGATCCGAAGAATTCGCTCGACACTTCACCCACGTTGTAAAAGCGATCGAGAAGTCGGGTTTCGGGCATCACCCCACCTATTTCGAGACTTTGACCGCCACGGCCTTTGTCTATTTCGCCGAAGAACAGGTCGATATCGCTGTTCTTGAAGTGGGTCTTGGGGGGAGGCTGGACAGTACGAACGTGGTGGAACCGGTACTCTCTGTGATCACCCCCATCGGGTTGGATCATCAGCAAGCCCTGGGGCATACCCTAGAACAGATTGCATCGGAGAAGGCCGGGATCATTCATTCGGATCGCCCCGTCTTGGTCTCTGAGCAGCGCCCTCAGGCTCGCCGAGTCGTACTCCGGGAGGCAGCCAACAGGAAGGCGCGGGTAATTGAGCTTGATCCCAGCTCTCTCGGCTGGAGCGACGCCGGTGTGGGCAAGTACGCTCTTGACTTTCGTGGGTACAGCTGCCGGCTGCCGGTAAATGGCCGCCACCAGGTTCAGAATGCGGCCATCGCCATTGAGGCTCTTACGATCTTGGACGGCTACGGTTTTCCCCATTCTCCGGACAGTGTCCCGGAAGGTATCCGGCGGACCAGGTTGTCGGGTGTAATCGAAAAGGTTGGAGACGACCCGATGTTTTTGGTCGATGGAGGCCACAATCAAGATGCAGCGGAGGCCTTGGCCGCCTTCGTTGAAGCCCACAGCCCCCCACCGAGATCTCTGGTGCTGGCAATGATGCGAGACAAGGAAGCGGAACAGGTGCTGAGGCGACTCCAGCCCCTCTTTGACCGGGTATTTCTGACGCAATTCCGATCCGAGCGGGCCGCAACCGCCGAAAAACTCAAGAGAATCTATCCCTCGGGTATTTTCGAGCCGGATCCGATTCGTGCCTGTGAAAGGGCCAGTGTTTCAAGCGCTACGGTGGTGGCGGCTGGGTCCTTCTACCTGGTTGGCGAGATTCTGGGAGAGCGAAGACGTCGTGGTAACCTGAAGTTCCAAGATACAAGATAATACAAGATACAAACCAATCCTCAAGGATGCAGATCTATTCGCCTTCCGCTTTCAGCAAGAGTAGCTTCGATTCTAATGGAAGTAACCAGGCAGACTACTCGATCCGGAAGAGCATCTGACCCGCACTCACCGTATCACCTTCCTCGACTTCACAGCTGAGCACAGTTCCGGACTTGGGTGATCGCAGCTCGTTCTGCATCTTCATAGCTTCGATGATCACCAACCCCTCACCTGCGTCCACTGGATCACCCTCATTCAAGAGAACCTTGACCACCTTTCCGGGCATCTGGGCCTTGAGCGTAATCGTTTCCGCGGCCTCTAGTTCGGTGACCTCTCGCCGAAGCCGGTCTCGAAGTGAGTAGACTTCGATCGGAAAAAGACGGTGCTGCCAGTTCACCACAGTTTCCCCTCGATCACCCGTGATAGAAAAGTCTTGGACTTTGCCGTTCAACTCGACGGTCCAATGTCGTTCGGTCCGGGATAGGACAGAGACGACGAACTCTTCAACACTTGCGGGGCCTGTTTCGATCCGGACCTTGAACTCGGATTCGCACCCTTCGCGCTCTTCCTCCTGGATCTCGATGAGGTAGGTTTGTTGCCGATACCTGGCTTCGATCTTCACTGGTGTCTCAGCCCTAACCGCGAGGGAAGGGGGTCGGAATTCGCCCGTGGTACTTCCATCGACTTCCGGACTGAGGACGCTCAGTCGTCTGGCTGCGACCGCCGGTGTGGAACTCGAGAGCTGCTGCGATAATGGGGAAGAGCTCGTCGGGGTCCGGCGCCTCCTCAGTTCGGCTAGAGAGTGTCTCGATCAGGCCGGTGTGAAGGTTCCCCTCCCGAAACTCAGGTTCGCCAAGGAGCGCCTGAAAGAAGGGGATGGTAGTCTTAACTCCGACGATTCTGTATTCCCTCAGGGCTCTGAGCATTCGCGCCGTCGCTTGTCGGCGATCCTTACCGTAGGCGATCAGTTTGGAGATCAGCGGGTCGTAGTGCATGGGGACTTCCGAGCCCTGATAGACGCCGCTGTCGTTTCGAATACCTGGACCGGCTGGCTCCAGGAGACCCAGGATCGGTCCTGGCGAGGGTAGAAAATCGTTGAATGGGTCTTCCGCATAGATCCGACACTCAATGGCCGATCCCTGCAGTTTGACGTCGCTCTGCCGACAGCTCAGCTCTTCGCCTGCCGCAATACAGATCTGTTCTCGAACCAGGTCGATTCCGGTGACCATTTCGGTCACCGGATGCTCCACCTGCAGACGAGTGTTCATTTCGAGAAAGTAGAAAGATCGCTGGCCTCCCGAGGACTCGACAAGGAATTCAACCGTGCCTGCGTTGTGATATTCGGCGGCGCGAGCCACGGTAAGAGCAGCAGCGCCCAACTCCTGGCGAAAGTCTTCGTCCACAGCTGGAGAGGGCGCTTCCTCGACTAGCTTTTGGTGTCGCCTCTGGATCGAGCACTCTCTTTCACCCAGGTGGACGAGGTTGCCGTGGTGGTCACCAAGGACCTGAATTTCAATGTGGCGAGGCTGCTGCAGATACTTTTCTAGAAAGATGGTGGCGTCGCCGAACGACGACTCCGCTTCACCACGTGCCATTCCATAGACGGAACGTAAGTCCTTTTCACTGGAGACCAGCCGCAGTCCCTTCCCGCCCCCGCCCGAGCTGGCTTTTACCATCACCGGGTAACCAATCTCCGCTGCCGCTGATACCGCCTCTTCTACAGACTGAACGGCATCTGCAGTTCCCGGAATGACTGGTACCCCAGCTTGCGCTACTGCTTTGCGGCTGGCGACTTTGTCCCCCATGAGCGCCAACGCAACCGGTGAAGGACCAATGAACCGAAAGCCAGCGTCTTCACAGGCACGAGCAAAGGACTGGTTCTCTGACAAGAATCCATAACCGGGATGGATTGCCTCCACCTCTGCTGCCCGCGCCGCTCCCAGGACCGCCTCGATCGACAAGTAGCTTTCAGAGGCCGGGGACTTTCCGATGAATTGAGCCTGCTCTGCAAGCCGGACATGCAACGCGCCCCGGTCAGCCTCCGAATAGATTGCGACTGGAGAAATGCCGAGATCCAGGCAGGCACGGATTACCCTGACAGCGATTTCGCCCCGGTTGGCGATGAGGATTTTCTTGAACATACCAGGTGATCTCAGGTTGCAAGTTTCAGGTTACAGGTTGCAGGTTGTGGGTCGCAAGATATGGGGCGATCGCGTTGACGTATGGAAGGCTACTTGTTCTGCGCTCACAGAGGAATGTTTCCGTGTTTCTTGGGTGGATTCGAGTCGCGCTTGGTAGAGGTCATCTCCAATGCCCGGATCAGCTTCTGCCGGGTGTCCTTCGGCTCGATAACTTCGTCGATATAGCCCCGCTCTGTGGCCGCATAGGGGTTGGCGAACTTCGACCGGAATTCTTCTACTTTCTCGGCTTTGAATCCAGCGGGCTTCGGGTGGGATTTCAGTTCGTTGCGAAAGAGGATCTCTACCGCCGCCTCCGGCCCCATCACGGCGATTTCAGCTGTGGGGTAGGCGAAGTTCAGATCGGCACGGATGTGCTTTGAGGCCATCACACAATAGGCTCCCCCGTAGGCCTTCCGCGTGATCACAGTGATCTTGGGAACCGTCGCTTCAGCGAAGGCATAGAGGAGCTTAGCCCCGTGTTTGATGATGCCGCCATGTTCCTGGTTGACACCCGGCAGGAACCCGGGGACATCCTCGAAGACGACCAGAGGGATGTTGAAGGCATCACAGAATCGGACGAAGCGAGCGCCCTTCACGGAAGAGTCTATATCTAGAGTTCCCGCGAGGACAGCAGGCTGATTCCCCACAATTCCGACCGGCATCCCAGCGAGCCGGGCAAAGCCGACGACCAGGTTCTGTGCGAAGTGAGCGTGGACTTCGAAAAAGTAGTGATGGTCTACGACGGCTTGAATCAGCTCCTTCATGTCATAGGACTTGTCTGGCTCCGAGGGGATGAGCTGGTTCAAACCGGGATCAACCGTCTCCGAGCGATCCGGCTCTCCACGCGGCGGATCCTCCATGTTGCTGGAGGGAAGGAACGAGAGCAGCTCTCGGATTCGGGCAAGACACTCCTCTTCTGAGCTTGCCGCAAAGTGTGCTACACCGCTGGTGCTGCTATGAGTGGTGGCCCCGCCGAGTTCCGATTTGTTCACCTGCTCCTGGGTGACGGTCTTGATGACCTCTGGACCCGTTATGAACATGTAGCTGGAGCCATGGACCATGAAGATGAAGTCGGTAATCGCGGGCGAATAGACGGCTCCGCCGGCGCAGGGACCCAGGATCGCCGAGATCTGCGGGATCACTCCGCTGGCGAGTGTGTTGCGCAGGAAGATGTCGGCGTAACCCGCGAGGCTGACCACGCCCTCCTGGATGCGAGCTCCACCACTGTCATTGAGACCAATAACCGGGGCGCCCATCTTCATGGCCAGATCCATGATCTTACAGATCTTGGCAGCGTAGGTTTCCGATAGACTACCTCCGAACACCGTAAAGTCCTGAGCGAAGACGTAAATCAGTCGACCGTCTATCTTGCCGTATCCTGTGACCACCCCGTCTCCCGGGATCTTCCTCTCCTCCATCCCAAAGTCAGAACAACGATGGACAACGAACTTGTCCATTTCTTCGAACGTGCCTTCATCCAGCAAGAACGAGATGCGTTCCCGAGCAGTAAGCTTTCCTGCTTGGTGCTGGCGCTCGATGCGTTTCTGACCTCCAGCCGCCTCGGCTTCAAGGTGTCTTCGTTTAAGTTCGTCCAATTGCTTCAGAGAATCCATGGCACCCACTCTCCTCGAGCCTGCGGCAGGATTTAGGGCGTAGCTTTGGTCTCCAGGTCGAAGTCATCCCCTCTCGAGCCTTCACCTGGATTACGGTGTGCCAAGCCACCTACCAGCATCAGTCGGTGATCATCACTCGTACAGGATCCGATTGTGGACTTTCATTCCCGGATGTGTCCAGAGCTGCAACCCGATAGTAATAGGTCAGGCCGACGCGGACCACCTCATCTGTGTGCCGGTTGATGGGGACGCGTCGAGCTAGCCTCTTCAAGGATTCAGGACTGGTCCCCTTGTACACGACGTATCTGTCCAGATCTGAGTCTCTACCGCGGTCCCATAGAATCTGTACCTTTCCCTTCCAATACACTGCCGTCAAATTCTGAGGAACCTGGGGGGGGAAAATATCTCTTGGCGACACTACCAAGGTGTCTCCGATAGAACTAAGAATTAAAGGGTCCTGACTCCGACTAATGGCTTGGATCCAATAAGTCTTGTTCTGGCCGAATTCGACCTCCAGATCCTCGAAACGCTCGGTGGAAACTCGATGCCTTGAATTCAAGAGATATCCCTCGACGTTCGCCGGAACCGAGCCGTCACTGTTCGTCAACGGCCGATCCCAACGCAGGATGATGCGGTCGCGGCCCACCTCGGAGCGAAGGTTCGACGGTGGGGAGGCAGGAGAAATAGGGATCGAGTTTACCCGATTGGAGAGTTCGGAGATCCGGCCCCGCCGATCCAGCAGGCGCAACGCAAATTGACACCTCTCATCGGTGTTGGCTGGGTTTTCCACGAAGACCAACGAGCCAGCGGCTGGATAGGGCCTCAAGCTCTCACGCTCGAAGCCCTCAAGCAGCTCAAGGTCATCAAGTGGGGGCTTGGACCCACTGCACCCGCCATGGAGCTGTACGGCCGCTATGTTCTCTGGCGGAATCGAAAAAATGAGTTGGAGTCGATCCGCTACCTGAATGAGCTGCAGGTCCCGGGTTGAAACCGGTGGTTCAGAAACAGGAGGAACCGGATCTCCTACCTTGGCGCACCCAACTAGGATCAGCAAGCATAGTTGAATTGCTCGAAAACCTGTCGTCCTCCCGGTGGTTGGCCACGCAGAGCTTAGCTGTCCAAGGGGATCAGCAAGCCTGAAGAGCCTTAGGGGAGCTGGACTCTTGACCTGCGGCTCTTTCATCGTTGGACAATTATGATACACGACCCCTCGAGAAGAAGGCGGCGGATGACCCCGGATCTATCCCGACCAGCACCAGGGAGCGGCCCACCTCAGAGAGAAATCGATGGTCTAACACAACTTTTTGGAAAGAAATTGCATCAGAATCTTTAGGAGTGGGGTCAGAGCTTCTCTCCTCCTTAATTGTCCTCACAGGACACCCCAAACAACTGGCCCCACTCCGAATCCCTAGACCCAGGCTGCGAGCCGGATCATTCAGCGGTTTAGCCTTTAGCGGTTGCCTTCTCGGGAAACAGAAAAGCCCAAATCTCAAACCGCAAAACACCGAACAATACGAACGCCGAAGTTCGGAAGCTCTACAATCAAGTTTCAGCTTAGGTGTCTCTGGACGTGGGAGGCCCGAATAAAGCGGTAGGTGTCCAGACATCTGGGGCAGTCGAACAGGTGATCGATGGTCTCGATCACCTCCATGTCGGCGAGTTGGTTGCTGGCGAGAGATCTGAGCTTGAAGGGAGGCACGTGATGCGAGCACCCATGGTCAGGTGGGAAGCTGACCGTAAACAGGATCTTGCATAGAATCTGAGTAGCCATTCAGTAGGCACATGATAACAGAATCGATCAACAAGAAAAACCGATGGTCTGACTGTGCTATATTCCTCGACTTGTGGAAAAAGATCTCGACCGGGCGACCGTCCGCTGTGCTGAGTTGCGGAGAGAGATCGAGCACCACAGCTACCTCTATTCTGTCCTGAACGACCCCGTAATCAGTGACTCGGAGTACGATAGGCTCTTCAGGGAACTGGTCGAACTGGAGCGCGAGTATCCGGAGCTGGCTTCAATAGATTCTCCCACTCAGCGGGTCGGGAGTGAGCCTCAGGAGAGGTTTCAGAAGATCTCTCACTACGCCCCCATGCTGAGTCTCGCCAATGCGTTCGATGGGGACGAGGTGAGAGCCTTCTATCGCAGGATCAGCAATCTGCTCGGTACCGAGGATGCGGAGTTCGTGACGGAGCTTAAGATTGACGGAATAGCGGTTGCATTGACCTACCAGAATGGCAGTCTGGTGCGGGGCGCCACTCGAGGAAACGGGTTGGTAGGAGAGGAAATCACGGCCAATCTTCGAACCATACGCTCGATCCCACTCCGATTTCAGGAAGACATACCGGCCCCTCCACTGATGGAGGTCCGAGGGGAAGCCTACTTCCCTGTTTCGGCCTTTCAGCGGATCAACGATCAGCGTATTTCCCTGGGAGAAACCCCATTCGCGAATCCCCGAAACGCGGCTGCGGGGGCTCTGCGACAGTTGGATCCGCAGACCTCTGCAACTCGCCCCTTGTCCTTCTTTGCTTACGCTGTCGGCTACGTCGAGGGTATGAATTTCCCGACTCAGATAGCGACCCTGGATCAGCTGGCCAAATGGGGTTTCCCGATCAACCCCAATTCGAAGCACCAATCCAAGATCGACGATGTGATTGAATTCTGTGGCCGTTGGCAAGAAAGACGAGACACGCTCGATTACGAAGTCGACGGTGTTGTGATCAAGGTTGATCGTCTCGATTATCAGGAGCTTCTGGGCACCGTTAGCCACGATCCACGTTGGGCCATTGCCTACAAGTTCCCCGCCCAGCTGGCCACGACGCGGCTAATGAAGATCGACATCAATGTGGGTCGAACCGGAGCCTTGAATCCTTACGCGACGCTCGAGCCCGTACGAGTTGGAGGAGTGACCATTCGAACCGCCACGCTCCACAATCAGGATGATATTCAGAGAAAGGATATTCGGGAGGGAGATACGGTTATTGTCAAGAGGGCGGGAGATGTCATTCCCCAGGTAGTGGGACCCGTTCGGGAGAAGCGAAGCGGACGGGAAAAGCGGTTCGTTTACCCGAGTGCGTGTCCGGCTTGCGGTGCGGCTATCAGCCGCGACCCCGCGGAGGCCATGGCCTACTGCACCAACCGCAATTGTCCCGCCCAGCGCTTCGAATCACTGCGGCATTTCGTGAGCCGCGGCGCCCTGGATATTCGGGGGCTCGGACAGAAGACGATTCTGAAGCTGCTGGAACTGCAGCTTATCCGGGACCCAGGGGACATCTATTCGCTAAGCACCGATGATCTGGACCGTCTGGATGGTTTTAAGGAAAAGTCTATCGAGAACCTGCTGGAGGGCATCCGACAGAGCAGGAAGCAGCCTTTTCCTCGCGTCTTGTTCGGTCTAGGGATTCGGCATGTAGGGGAGAGCATCGCGGGCCTGCTTGCGAAAGAATTCGGAAGCATCGAGATTCTCATGGGGGCTCCAGAGGAGGAAGTGGCCGGGGTCCTGGGGGTCGGTCCCGAGATCGCTCGCAGCGTCCGACAGCATTTCTCAGTACCCGAGAACCGAGTCCTGGTGCGAAAACTGGAAGAGGCAGGGTTGCAGCTGAGCCTCGATGAGGAGGTGACTCGAACATCAGGAGCTCTGGCGGGAAAGACTTTTGTCCTTACAGGGACACTACCGGGCCTGAGTCGGAAAGAAACCTCAGAACGGATTGCCCTTCACGGCGGAAGAGTCGTCTCGTCGGTTTCATCTCGAACCGACTATGTTGTTGTCGGCGCCGAGCCTGGGTCGAAACTGCGAAAGGCCCAGAAACTGGGAGTAGAGAGCCTCAATGAGGACGAGCTGAAGGAGATGACTCCTTCGAAATAGCGTGGCCGCTCCTCTGAGGGATTGGCGATGAGTCCCAAGGATAACGATCAAGGGCGTCCGAATTCGGCGGACAGCCAGCGTCTGAAGGCCCCGCCACAGGCCAAGCTGTTCGTCGCCATCATGTCCGGCAGTCCTGCCTATTGTGAGAAGGTAGAAGAACACCTGGAGCGCAAGTGGGGGGCAATCGATCATCGTTCGGAAATCTATTGCTTCAGTGAGTACACCAACCACTATGAAAGAGAAATGGGCAATCCCATCTGGAAGTACTTCATCACTTTTCGCCGACTTCGGCCGGTTCCAGACCTGGTGCAGCTCAAGCTCTTCACCGAGGAGTTGGAGCAGATGTTCCTGACCAGACCAGTTGCCACCGGAGTTCCTCGGAACCAGGCTCTGAGCCGAACGGTGAACCTGGATCCGGGCTACCTGACCGCTTGGCATCTGGTGCTTGCCACGGTCAAGAACTATGCCCATCGGGTTCATCTTCAAAACGGGATCTATTCCGAACTAACTTTGCTTTTCAGGCGCAGCAAGACCGAGCCGCTTCCCTGGACCTATCCCGACTACAAAGCAGAGGCGACACTTGGATTCTTCTCGGAGGTACGTTCTGATTACCTGAGTCGGGTCGCGGAACAAATCCAGAGACCAGAAGGCGAACAGGCGTCCTAAGCGGTCCTTGGGACGGTGATCTGATGGTGATATTCGACTAGAGACGGCTCAAGCAGGAGAAACAAGAGTTGGGGTGCCAGCGGTGCTTTGGTAGCATAGGTGTCGGGTCTGGTCCGGCCAGGAAGAGTATTCTAGTGTGGCGAACCTCAACTCAAGTTTGTCCCGGCTGCAGCTATACTCTAGTAGAACGAACCACTTATTGCCCCTACTGCGGGGTGCAGCTGACCTATCCATTGTGGAAGAAAATTGGGGCCTCGATCCTACTCATCTTGATTGTCTACGGTCTGGTTCAATGTCATTTGAAAATGTTGGATGGCCTGAATGAATTTTGAGCTGGCAAGGTCGCGTGTGAACGGATCACCAGGATGACAAGCGATTTGCTGCAAGAAGGTTCCTTCGGTTTTCGCCAGGAGGCTCGTTCCGATCTGGGACGCGTGCGCAGTGGAAACGAGGATTCCCTGATCCTGGCTCCTGACCTCCGCCTCTTCGGGGTCTGCGATGGTATGGGTGGACATGCTGCTGGAGAGGTGGCCAGCTCCATCGCAGCGGAGGTGCTGACTCAGGAGATCGCATCCACCACAGACTCCTCCTCGGAGGCACTGAGGCACGCTATTGCAAAGGCTGACGAGAGAGTTTTTCGAGATCAGGAAGAATGTGCGCAGCATCGAGGGATGGGAACAACGGTGAGCGCCTTGTGGCTGGTTCCTGACCGGAGTCCGAGAGGCTGGATCGGGCACGTCGGAGACAGTCGGATCTATCGTCATCACCAGGGCGAGCTTCAGCAGCTGACGGTAGACCACTCTCCGGTCTTCCGTCTTTTCCAGTCGGGTCTACTGAGCAAGGACGAGATGCTAACTCATCCTTACAAGCATCTGCTCGATCGTGCCTTGGGTCTCCAACCACCGGTTGATGTGGATGTGTTTCCAGTAGATCTAGAAATCGGGGACGTCTTCCTGATCTGCACCGACGGCTTGACCGATATGGTCGTCGATCAGGAGATTCATGATGTGCTCAAGAGTAAGGAGCTCCTTGGCGAGATTGCCGACCAACTTGTCAGCCGCGCCAACCAGAGAGGGGGAATAGATAATATCTCCCTGATTCTCATCGAAGTCGTGCAGATCGGATGAGGACTCCGGAAACCGCTCTTTTTTTCTCGGGATCCCAGATGATTGCCAACGATTGCCATTGCCATTTTTTCTCACCTCGGTTTCTGAAAGCTTTGGCCCGTGAGAAGGGAATCGACTCCGAGAACGGCGGGGAAGGGGTTGCAGGGCTCTTGGGTTGGGATGATCCCGGTTCGACTGAGATGCTGGCCGATCGTTGGCAACAGGAGCTGGATCGAAACCAGGTTGGACGAGCAGCTCTGATTGCAAGCTTTCCAGAAGACGAGGAGTCGGTGGCGGCAGCGATCGCACGTCACCCTGATCGGTTCGTGGGCTTCTTCATGGTTGACCCTACCCAGGTAGACACCTCGGAACGCGTTTCCAGAGCCCTTTCGGAGCTCAAGCTCCGATGTGCCTGTCTTTTTCCGGGAATGCACCACTACGATCTTTCTGGTGAGGCGACCCGCCAAATTTTCGAGACCGCGGCGTCGCACCCGGGTTCTGCCGTGTTCGTTCACTGTGGCGTTTTGACAGTAGGGGCGAGGAAGAAGCTGGGCCTGCCCAGCCGGTTCGACCTGGGGCTGTCCAACCCGATACAGTTGCACCGCATAGCTGGAGAGTACCCCGAGCTTCCCCTGATCATGCCCCATTTTGGGGCCGGTATGTTTCGGGAGGCACTGATGCTCGCAGACCTCTGTCCGAATGTCTTTCTGGACACTTCCAGCTCGAATGGTTGGATCAAGTATTTTCCTGGGCTCACCCTCACTCAAGTCTATGCTCAGGCACTCGAGGTGGTGGGTCCCGAGCGATTGCTCTTCGGCACTGACTCATCCTTCTTCCCTAGAGGATGGAACCGGCCTGTTTGGGAGGCTCAGACCGCCGTCCTGGAAGCCATCGGGTTGGGTTCGTCTGCGCAAGAGCAGATCCTCTGGAAGAACTTCGAGAGACTGTTCCCCGCACCACTCAAGGGTCAATGAGGTTCTGCAGGTAGCTCCCGCGAAATAGCCGAATGGCCTCGAGGAGAATGTGACGTGCGGGTACCCATGCTCGACTTGAAACCGCAGCTAGAGCAGCTGGGCCCGGAATTGAAAGAGGCTGTCGGCGAGGTCATTGACTCGACCGTCTACATTCTGGGACCCGAAGTCCAGCGATTCGAAGAGGAGGTTGCAGAATATCTGGGCGTGAAGCATGCGATCGGCGTCTCCTCTGGGACAGATGCGTTGCTTGTTTCCCTGATGGCCTTGAATGTCGGACCCGGCGACCTGGTACTCACGACTACCTACTCCTTTTTCGCAACTGCCGGGGCGATAACCCGCCTCAACGCGACCCCCGTCCTGCTGGACATAGATCCCGACACCTATAACATCTGCCCCGAAGCCGTTGACGATTGGTTCGAATCCAACCCCAGCCTCCATCAGAACGTGAAGGCCATCATTCCGGTTCATCTTTACGGACAGTGTGCGGATCTGGATCCGATCATCGAAGTAGCAATGCGACGCGGAGTCGCAGTAGTGGAGGATGCGGCTCAGGCTATCGGCGCCGGGTATCCTGCTGCCGGCGGTCTGCGCAAGGCAGGATCTTTCGGTCTCATGGGCTGTTTTTCGTTCTTTCCGTCCAAGAATCTTGGAGCTTTGGGCGACGGAGGCCTGGTGGTGACCAGCGACGATGGTGTGGCCGAGACACTCTTAAAGCTGAGAAATCACGGAGCAAGTCCCAAGTACTACCACGGATTGGTCGGCGGCAACTTTCGTCTCGACCCAATTCAGGCTGTGGCGCTAAGACTGAAACTGCCCCACTTGGAGCAGTGGCACCAGAAGCGCCGTAAGGTTGCCGAGTACTACGATGCCAGACTGACCGATCTCCGGATCAAGGAACCGGTACTGGCGTACGACCGGAACTGCCATGTCTATAACCAGTACGTAGTTGGGGTGCCTGAGCGGCGCGATGAACTAGCTGTTTTCCTGGCAGAAGCCGAGATTAGCACGGCTATCTACTACCCAGTGCCCTTTCATCGGCAGGAGTGCTTCAAGGACCTTGCCTTGGACCCGAGTGACTTCCCCCGCAGCGAATATGCTTCCAGGCATACGATCGCCATTCCCATCTATCCCGGACTGACGCCTGATATGCAGGACTACGTTCTTGAGAAGATCCGCCAGTTCTATTCGAGTGAAGTCGAAAGTAGGTAGCGCCGGTTTAGGCCATCGTAGAGCGGACTCCTAGAAGGCAGGGTTGAATCGCGCTGTATCCAACCGCTAGAAGGTGTAGAATCGTTCCAGCCACAAAAGTTGCAGCCACATTTTGAGACTCGAAGAATGCGGCACTTCGGATCATGATGCTTCGACGCCGCGACTAGGATAGGAGGACACAGGAGTCTTTTCCGCGTTTTGGGTGGTGTCGGCGCCGTAGCCCTTTGCGCAACCATGTTGAGCGCAGCGGCATTCTTTGCAGTGGTGACCCCGGGAGACCTGAATGGATGGGCAGAGTCCAGCAATGGCGATGCCGATGTCGAGTTCGTAACGGGGCCAGGAACACCTCCGTCCGGTGTGGGTAGCCTCGAGTTCCGGGTCGGCAACACTTCTTACTTCAGCCCGGCAGGTGCCAGAATGCGGCTAGGTGAAGGCTGGCCCATAAAACTCAGAACGGTGGGAACCATCACCTATTCAACCTATGTCCAGTCGCGGCGGCACTGTCGTCGATTTGGCTTCTTTGGCCACCGTCGACGCGCCGTTTACGTTGCCCTGGATATCGATCATGATGAAGATGGAGTGGCGGACGATGTCCTGTATTATCAGCCCGTCTTCAACGGGAGGATCCAGTGCAACACCTGGCAGGAGTGGAATGCGACCGTGGGTCTCTGGTACTCCCTCAACGATCCGGTATTTGCTCCTCCGGGACGTCCGCTGGCCCACTACGTTCTAGAACATCACCAGGCAGCCATTGTCCACGATGCATCGGGTAGCGGCATCAGCCTGGCAGCCGGCTACGGATCAAGGAGATGGCGGCACTTTCTCGGCAATGCAGATGAGTTCAGTATCGGTTCCAACGAGCTGGCTTGCTCGTGCATTGAGGATAACCCCGAACCGGCCTGCCTGGCGGGTCCTTTTGGCACGTACGATTTCGAGCCAGAAGAGTAGGGAAGGTTGCAGGTTGCAGCCCAATTTTGCCCGCACTCACCTTTTTAGGGAAAAATCAAGCGAGGTCAATCCCAACGGGATTGCGTATATCAGCCCAGGGTTTCCGAACCCTGGGTAAGGGACATCCGTTTTGAATTTCAACCCTGGAGGGGTTGCGGCCCCAAAGGTCTGATCGGCCTCAGGAAAACCGCCCCTCCTATCTTGCAACCGCCAACCTGCAAAACTTGTAACCTGTAACTATCCGCCGGGACATCATCCCACTTGCTTGTCGAGGGCATGCTCGCTGACTTGTGAGGTGACTCGGATCAGCGCTTCTACCATGAGCATCACATCAACACTGGTTGCCAGCCACTGAATTCCCCTGTCCACCCAAGCGCAGAGTTCGTCCACGTTCGAGCCGGTGGAGATCCCGACTGGGATACCGGCTTGCTGGGCTCTCCCGATTACCTTCTCCATGGTTTCCACCACTTCAGGGTGGCCCGGCTGGCCTCGATGGCCTATCGAGTTGGCTAGATCATTGGGTCCGAAGGCGATGCTGGAAAGGCCCGGAACGGCAAGTATTTCGTCGATGTTGCGGACCGCATCGACATTCTCTATCTGCACGACCGCGATGATGCTCTCGTTGGATTGTTGACAGAACTCCTGCGCCCCGATCCTTCCATAATCCGAAGGTCTGAGTGGGCCGAAGCCGCGAATCCCGTCGGGCGGATAGCGGCAGGCGGAGACTGCCTGGCGCACGTCCTCCGCCGTCCGAATCATGGGAACTATGATCCCATCAGCTCCAAGGTCCAGGGCCCTTTTTATGGGGACAAGGTCATTCCAGGGTACCCGGACGAGTGCAGCACAATCAGTGCCCCTGAGGGCCATCAGATGGCACTTCACTGATTCGAACGCCAAGGCCGAGTGCTCTAGATCGATCCAAAGAAAGTCAACCTTCGAGCCAAGCGCTTCGGCTACGTGGGGATCGGAAAGCCCGATACAGGTTCCCAGACACGTTTGGCCAGCCTGGAGCTTTTCGGTGAATTTGTGAGCGTTGATCATTCAGACTCCCTACGACGCCTGGGATCCGATTCCCATTTTCTTCTTGAGCTGTGCCAGCGATTCACTTCCCTGAGCCGCGGAAGGAGCCAGAGCCTTTTCGATTTGATCGTCCAGATCGGAGCTGTTGTCGGACATCTCACCGTAGGCCTGGGCTAGCGATTCCTCCTCCATGACCTTGTCCTTCATGCGTTCCAAGGTGGCGATCGTGCCCGAGGAGTCCACACTGGAAAGTTGCTGGTTGATCTTGCGCATCGACTTGGCGGTCCTGGCGCGGGCTCGGAGTGTCACCAGTTCGTTGTCATAGCGGGTAATCGTCTGTTTCAATTTCTCTACCTTTGCCTGAAGCTGATCGGCCATCTTTTGCTGCTGTTTGTGGTCTTCGAGCAGGGTGGAGGCCCGGCGAACCGCATCCTCCTTCTTGGACAGAAGTTCGGTGGCGAGGCGCTCTGCTTCGTCCTGTGCTAGATCACCAGATTCCATTTTCTGGAGGAGCAACATGGCCTTCCGCTCGTGATCCTGGGCCGACTTCTTCTGATCATCGGAATCCTTCTTCAGCCGAATCGCGATCGCCTTGACCTGCGCCAGACTCTGCATGGCAGCATGCAGATCCTTCTTCAAGTCTCGAATTGCCTGCTCCGTGGTCTTGATCGGGTCCTCCATCTGATCCACTAGGGAATGTGCCTGAGACTGGGCCGTTTTGAAGATTCTCTGAAAAACACCCATTGTGGTTACCTCCTAAAAAAAGTTGATTTGAACTGAAGAAAGGCGCATCGAATCATCGGTGGCTGTACTCAATCAGTTCCGGGCCGTTCTCGGCCAGAGCCAACGAAAGTGCATCGATGGAGCCTTCGAGTTCGTTCTGATCCAGATTTTCCAGTTGCAAGGTGTCACGAAAGAAGACGCGCGTTCCCTCTTCATCCAGGACAAAGGCCCCGTGGACCAGGGAACGATTGATCTGCAGCAGCCTCTTGAAAAAATCTCCAGGTTCCTTGGGCGTCTCCATGAT
This sequence comes from Acidobacteriota bacterium, assembly GCA_965219855.1. Taxonomy (GTDB): domain Bacteria; phylum Acidobacteriota; class UBA6911; order RPQK01; family JAJDTT01; genus CAUZIZ01. The sequence goes on along the minus strand of CBDCOR010000031.1, from coordinate 65,505 downwards.
GAGCTGTTCCAGAATGACGATGGGAGCTTCGCAGTCGATGATCAGATTGGTAATGCCATTGTCCTGATCGTCGACGACGACCAGTTCCTCACCCTCATTCTCGCTAACGATTTCAAGGTCAAGGTTGAGCAGGTACTCCTTGACCAGATCTAGGTTTGCGGACATGGTTTTCACCTCCTCTTGGTGGAAAGTACAAACAGTCAGCACCAATTGAACGCACCCAATTGTGGTGCTTGTGATTTGAGATTGTTCTGGCGCGTCAACACACTCCGAACACCCTTGTATTACCGACTAGGAGGCCTGCGGCCTTCGAGCCGATACCACTATCAAATGATCGCCCGACGTTACCTGATGGTCGGCAGGTGGATTGGAGACGACCTCGCCCTCCTCTCCCTTCAGCACCGCCAGCACAGTGCTGTCGTGGTCCTGTTTCATTTGGGTAAAAACATCCATGAAGGTCCGCCCCGCCATCGGTTCGGGAACAGGGACCTTGAATAGGTTGTTGCCAAAGCGGGAACTCAATAGTTCCGAGACGACCTTGGAAATCCCGTGTTCCATGGTGGCTCGGGAAATCAGTTTGCTGGAAAATTCGCTTCCAACGATGATTTCGTTGGCCTGGGCCCGCTCGCAGTGGCGAATGTTGGTAGCATCAACCAGTTCCACGATGGTGTAGACGTCAGGATTCAGACTCTCGACCGTCAGTGTGGAAAGAACCACCTTTGCATCTCTTGCTCGTGGCTCGAGACGATCGTCACCCAGGATGATGGCGGACCTGGCCTTCGCCAGATTGGCTCGATTCAGGGTTTCTTCGTTGAGGTCACCCTGGATGAAGTAGAGATTGTCATTGTCGATAGGTTTGAGGTCGATCTCGGCGATTAGCACTATGGGTACTTCATGCCCCTGCTGATTGGCATGAAGCTCGTGAAGGATCTCCTTGGCGCGATAGTTCCACTCGCACAGGATGATGTGATCAGCGAAATCGTAGGAATGCATGCCGCGATCTTCCTTCAGCTTCCGTTCTACCAGGACACTGGCGACGGTCGCACTGAAAATGCCCAATACACCGATACCACAGAACATGATCAGTATTCCAATCAGGCGGCCTCCGAGGGTAGTCGGAGATATGTCACCGTAGCCCACGGTGGTTAGCGTGACGACGCTCCACCAGACGGCGCTGGAAAAGGAAGTGTCGGGCTCGAAAACCGACATCCCGATTGCACCCAGCAGAATCATCGAGGCCAGAATCAGAAACAGCCGGAGGAGATTCTCACGGCGGAGAAAGACGAAGAGACTTCGAAGTCTCGTTCTCAGTCTTCCGGTTTCATTGTTTTTCCGATTCATCTCGAATCTCGCTCCGCGGGCGGGTCTGCCCGGAAACCTGCAACCTGCAACCTGCAACCTGCAACCTGCAACCTGCAACCTGCAACCTGCAACCTGCAACCTGCAACCAGGGTCATGCTACAGTAAACTGCCTTAGGGCCGGGCTAGTCAATAAAGATCCCAAGCCCCTTCTCGATAATAACGGTGGACTGCGAGGTCTAGTTCCTCGCTGATCGATATTTCCTCCAGCTGATCCATGACGCCCTTACCAAAGTTGAGCATGCTCACCATGGCGTCCTGATTCAGAAACCGGGTTGGTAACTCATTAAAGGTCAGTCGGGACAACTTTTGCTTCAGCTGTGCTGCGTCTACACCCGGGGCCTTGATACCCACAACCCAGCCCCACTCTCCCAGGGTGGGGATATGATTGTGATAGGCAACTGCTACGAACCCTGCAGCTCCGACACTCTTGAGAATGGAGAGGAACGCTGTCTTGCTGAAGAAGGGACTGGTCGCCTGGGTGCCCAGTACTCCCCCGGGTCCCAGATGCTGAGCTGCAGTCCGGTAGAACTGCAGCGTATAGAGGCGGGCTAGATGGGCGCTCTTGGGGTCGGGAAGGTCAATGATGATGACATCGTAGCGGGACGAGTCGTCCCTCAGGTAGGCATGGGCATCTCGATTGATGATCTCGATTCGACTGTCGTCGAGAACTCCTTGGTTCAGTTCCAGAAACATCGGGTGACTGCGCGCCAGAGCCGTAACGGCGGGATCGATGTCAACTACGACGACCCGCTCCACTTCGGGATACTTGAGAACCTCACGTACTGCCAAGCCGTCTCCACCACCTAGCACCAGGATCTGTTTGCGAGAGGCCGCAATTCCCATGGAGGGGTGGACCAGCGGCTCGTGATAGCGCTCCTCGTCGTAACTGCTGAATTGTTCATTCCCATCCAGGTAAAACCAGAAATCGTCCTTCCACTGGGTGATCACGATGCGTTGGTAGGGAGTCTGTTCCTGGTAGACGACGCGGTCCCTGTACTTCTGCTGTTCTCCGTAGAGGATGATGGGCTGCGCCAGTAAGGTCAGCAGCACAAGCAGAATCGGGACGGTGACAAAGCCGAGTGTGAGACCCTTCCGAAACTTCAAGAGGCTTCGGTAGCGAACAAACAGAACAGAGGCCACCAGGAAATTGATGGCGCCCAGAGCGATAGGCGTATAGGTCAGTCCCAGCTGGGGAAGTGCGAAGAAAGCGAACAAAAGGCCGCCAACAAGAGCCCCGTAGTAGTCCTTTTCCATCACCGAGCTGACGTTGATGCGGAGTTCCTCGAAAAAGTTGTTGAGGCGAAGGGCCAAAGGTATCTCCAGACCGATCAACGCTCCAATGATGAAGGCTAGAGTGTAGATGACAGGAGCAATATTCTGGATATAGGCCGAAAGCAAATAGGCCAGACAGACACTAACCGCACAGAGCAGGGACAGCACGAATTCGATGAGTAGAAATGCGTCCAGCAAAGAGGTGCGAATATGCTTGCTGAGTCGACTCCCCAGGCCCATGGCGAACAACATCAGGGAGATCGTCAGCGTCCACTGGAGGACAGCGTTGCCCAGAAGATAGGTCGCCAGGGTCGACATCACGTACTCTGCTACGATGCCGGCAACGCCCGTGGCAAAGATGCAAGCCTTCAACACCAATCTGAGACTGGAACGGGGGGCTGATTCCTCGCTCTGACTTGCGGCTGGATTCTGCTCGATCTGCATGCTTAATACGCGACCCACTTCGAGCGAGCGCAAAAGGGGCCGGACTCAATTGGAGACATTGGCACTGAGGAAAGGAACCAAGTAAACAGGTGTACTAAATACACTGGAAAAACGTTGCCGTATTTACGTTCCAGTGTACTAAGGCATCGTAAATAAATAAAGGTATCATGTTATGATTCGGCGGAGTTCGGTTCTATTACATTAATTCCATTCGCCATGGAACGGGTTGGGCCGCATCTGGATTCGCTTCATTTCTTCATTGGAGACTTTGCGTCCAGTGGGATACTTGCGGCGATCTAGCCGGCACGTCACTTTGAGTCCTTTAGCTGTCGTTGTCTTCGCGATGAGTTGAACAATTGTTTCGTAGTCTCGTAAAGGTTCGCCGCGCCAGTTCGAAGAGATGAAAGAAAAGAGGCGGTGTTCGATCTTGTTCCATTTGCTGGTGCCGGGTGGAAAATGACAGACCGAAGCCGGGAGGCCCGTTTCGTCTGCGAACTTCTGCAACTCAAATTTCCAAAGGCGCAACCGCCAACCGTTGCTCCCGCCGGCGTCGGCGGTGATCAGTATCGTTCTTGCATTCGGATAGATCCGTCTCCCTTCCTGGCGCCACCAGCCGCGAATGGAGGCGACCGCAAACGCTCCCGTGTCGTGATCGGTGCCGACATTGACAAAGCCGGTATTGCGCCCAATGTCATAAACGCCGTAAGGATAGGCACGGGGAACGTCGGGAGTGGGAAAGTCATGACCCTGAACCTTGATCGGCTGCCCGGCGGGAAGCCATTGCTGGCCCGCGTTGTCGTAGTTGCCGATGAGTTCTTTCTTCTTGGTATCCACGGAAATGACCGGACTGCCTTCCCTCAGGCAGTGTCTGACGGTGGCGCTGATGTGCCGAAACTGGGCGTCGCGGTCCGGATGATCTTTCCCTTCCTCGGTCTTCCGATTGCTCTGCAGACTGTAGTCGAGGTCGTGAAGGATCTGCGCCACCTTCGTATGACTGACCGGGTGTTTGTGCCGGGCCAGTTCTTTCGCGATGGCCCGCGTGCTCTTGCAAATCCAACGCAACGGAGACTCCGGGTCACCCCGAGTTTGGACCTCGCTCATTTCTTCCAATTGCTCCACCAGCCCCGGGTCCGAAACCGTCAGGGGCTTGCCTCCCGCTCCGGGCCGCCGGATGCGGCCTTCCATGGGCCCGAAACCCTCTTCGATTTCACGGATTCCTTTAGCGATTGCCTTGCGCGACAGTCCGCAGGCACGGCGTACCAAACTGACTCCGCCATGGCCCAACGCTCTCGCTTCACTGGCCGCCATAATCCGCCGCGTTCGTTCATCCAACAGGGGCCATACAGAGCGGAATTTCTCCGTCAATTCGGTCAGCGTATCCATGCATGTGCAGCATAGCATTACTAACTATATATTGACACCTTTATTTATTTACTCCTCCTAAGCAACCCAACCGATAAGGAAGGAGGCCGCGACATAGGAAAATGCCTCGACTGCTCCTGCGCCTACATTCGGCTTTTCCTGATTCACCAACTCGTCGCTAAGTCGGTGGCCGGGCAGCAGCACCTTGTCTGTGACCCATCGAACAACCGGAAGCAGCAGCAACCCGAAGAGGACGAAACCTCCGAATTCGAAAAGATTCTGACTCCAGGATACGAAGTCACCTTCCACGCTAATGCGGATGATGTTGCCTACGGCTATCAAGGCGCCCGAGAACGCTACCCCCACCGCAACGTTGTCATTTTCGATCTGTTCGTGGATGTCAAAGGGTGTGATGAAATTGTAGATCAGACCCGTCAGAATCAGAACTCCTTGACCAAGAAGCCAGAAGGCTGCTGCGGTCAACAAGTCTCCGCCTTCGCCGGAGATGGCGCCATAGACGATCAGGCCGACGGCGATGTGATTTCCCGCCTCGATCACACCTGTTCCCACATTCTGGTCGTCGATGATTTCCTTCTGATTGTCGAACTTGCGAAGGATGATCTTGTCGTTGACAAGGGCTGATATGTTGAGCAAAGCGACCGAAATCAGACCGTAAAAGAAGATGTCGAGAAGTTCGTCCAACAATCCATAAGAAGGCCCTTCCAACACGCCCCCAATAGCGATTACCAGTCCCAGATAGTATCCAACGACTGCCAGAGCCAGTGCCAGATTGTCACGGACCAACAACTCTTCGCGCAGGACAAATCTGGGATGGAGCTTGTCGTAGGTCCACTTGCCGACCAGAAAAACGACGAACGCACACAACAAATAGACCAGGGCACTCGCTACTTGATCAATCGTCACTGGGACCTCCATTCGAGATTGACACGGAACCTAACCCGGTTTGGTGTGACGCCTGATGGTCTTGCGTGAGCTATTTGCCGAAGCCTCCCGAGCGACCACGGAACCCGCTCATCCTGCTTCGATTGGCTCGCTGTCGAACCCGGTCGGAGAAACTGGACCTGCGAGCCCTCTCCCTTTGCACTCTGCGATCAAAGAAGGATTTGTTGGTGTGTTTCGTAAGGCTGCCGTTGGTGCCGTATTCGCCGCCGCGTCCAAAGTAGGGGGCTCCTCGGCTGCGGCTCTGTCGGTAGGAATTCCAATCGTTGCGGTAGATGGGGCGGCTGAACATTCCGAACATGTGGCTCATGAACGCAAACTTCCCGTAGAACTCCCAGAAGGAATTGCCACTGCTGTCGGTACGCCAGTTTCCGTAGCGAGGATTCCCCACTTGTTGATAGCCCGGGGGATACTTGGCGTCAGAAAGCCCACTCTCGGCCGTCTTGGAAAAAAGCACCATCCCCAGGTTGTTCTGATACTTATCGAATTCAGTCTGGGAGACCTTGTGCCAGTCGCTGGTCTGGGTGTCGTAGACCGGATCTTCCGACGTCCCGGATTTCTGAGCGACGACAATCTTGTACTGGTGGTAGTACTCCTTGAAGAAGTTGCCCTCCAGCCGCAGGTCCTGCAGGATGATCGAGTACTCGGGGTACCGAGAGAGCTGCTCCCGCAGTCGATCAAGTGGAGACTGAGATCCACAGGAAACAAACAGGAGAGCGCCGACCAGCAGCATCGAACGAGACTTGTTGTTCAAATCTGAAATCCTCCTGATGGACCGGGTTCCCCTCACTCGCCGCCCCCTGGGAGGATGTTGGTGAACTGGTACTCCTCCACATAGTGCCCGCTGGTGAGTTCGAACTCTGTTTCGCTCCATTGTTCAATCGTCAGGCAGTTTTCATCTTCCTCGTCAACAAAGCCCCAGTAGACAAACTCTTGTCGAGGTTCCTTTCCCCCCGGACTCATGTGGCCGGCTCCGGACTCGTCGAGGTAATACAGCTTCTCCTTGAGCACAACCTGCTCGGGTGGGTCGTCGTGCTGGATTATATACTGGCGAACTCCACCCGAGAGCGAGCCGATAGGAATTTTCTTTCCCAGAATCCATTCGACATCGTCATCTTCGGATCGCTCCAGATAGCACTTCTCTCGACCCGAAGTCAGCTCCCACTCATCGCCAGAGTCGCCGTCTCCATAGTCGTAGTGATTGTAGGCCGTCACCTCCCAGGTCTTGAGATCGTAGTCCAGGAAGTAACCCACCTTTAGCTTCGAGAGGACCAGATCGTGGAGAGGATCAATCTCCGGGTCTTCCTTCTTCTGGCGAAAAATGTCTCTAAAACCCATAGCACGCTTTACGCTCGGGAAGGCTGGGCTGCGAACTTCATTGGTGAGAACCTTCGTGGAGCATTATGTTAAATCCTTCAGCCAAAGACAAATCAAGCTACGAGAATTAGATCGAACGGTCTGCCTCCACCCTATTCAGCGAACCGCCACGGGATTGCCGGGCGATCCTGCGAAGCCTTTGAGTCTCAGAGGCGCAAAAAAGAAGGCGAACTCGTACACCTTATCTCGAGCCAGGGCCGAGGTGTCGAGGTTCTCGAGGTTGTAGATGCCATTCAGTGGAATGAGAATCTGATGTACTGGAAATGCCAAATCAGGATTCGGATTCGGGATCACCTCGGTAGCCCAGCTGTCGCTTCCAACCATGCAGATCTCCTGGCTGACTAGAAAGTTGGCCGCCTCCACTCCGATCCCCGGTTCCCCGCTGTTGAAAAGGTCATTGTCCACCTTCCAGAGGGTTCCCCAACCCGTGTGAATCAATACTGCGTCTCCTTTGTGGATTTCAATCCCTTCTCTATCCAGGGCATCTCGGAGATCCTGGGCCGTGATCTCGTAGTCCTTCTCGAGGCGTTTGGTTTCCTTCAGCCCAGCTATATCGAGCAGGACACCTCGGGTCAAAAAGGCCCCCGCGTTTTCGATTCCAAGTTTGGTTAGTCCCTTGGCAGTATGAAACTCGCGGCGATCGTAGCCGTTGTAGAAGATATCGCCAATACCGACGTGACCCATTCCGTCAAACTGGGTCCCGACCTGCCCGATCTCGGCAATAAGTAATGCCTCCGTGCCCCTGATCTGGTTTTTGCCTGCGGGTTCATCCGGAACCGGCATCATGACCGAGAAGTGACGGTGGGGCACCAGCGGCATCGACTCCTCGTAGACCCTACCCAGTTGGTAGACCTGGCCTTTCTTTACCAAGCGCACTGCTTCCAGAACCTTTTGCGGGGTGAGAAGATTTGCTGCGCCACGCTGATCCTCCGCACCCCACTTGGAAGAGCCACGCTGAGGTGGATCCGGAAGCTGCTGCGCAGCCGTTATCCCGATCCACGGAAGAATGAGCAACAAGAGTCGACTGACCAATTTCTTCATCTTTGCTCCCTTTGTTGTTGGTGAATGTCTGAGATCGACTCTAACTCGACCCGGTGTCGAATTCTAGCGGGTCATTCCCACCCCCTCTCGTAGCGGTGGTCTCCAGGCCGTTGCCTTCCGGTTCCCGGACAAAGGCGGCGAACTCTCCATACCCCAGAAGGCGATCTCGGATTGAAAATCGTCCGACAGATAGGCCGTCCGTCGAACCAGCGGTTCGAAAGAAGAAGAAACTTCGGTCTGGAGACCAAAGCTACGTTCCCAAGCTCTTGGTATTTGTTTGGAATCTGGCTATCCTCGGATCGACGGGGCGATTGCGGAACGATTTCTTGCTACCAACTGTTGTTGACGACAGGAGACATTCCAGATGAAAGGAACGAATCTTGATCAGAAAGAGAAGTGGCTCTTCTGGGCCTGTTTTATCTCTCTGATTGCCACAGCCTTCGGATTCATCGTTCGAACTCAGGTCATCGATACCTGGGGCGAGCAATTCAACCTGACCGAAACACAGAAGGGCGAGATCTTCGGCGTCGGTCTGTGGCCTTTCGCGATCAGCATTGTCCTGTTTAGTCTGGTTGTAGATCGTGTTGGGTACTCCAAGGCAATGCTCTTTGCCTTCGTTTGTCACGTCTCCTCAGCCATTGTCACAATTACAGCGGAGGGGTACTGGGGACTCTATATAGGCACCTTCATCGTGGCTCTTGGCAATGGGACCGTGGAGGCGGTGATCAATCCAGTGGTAGCGACCATCTTTCCCCGGGAAAAGACCAAGTGGTTGAACATCCTTCACGCGGGTTGGCCTGGAGGACTGGTGCTGGGCGGCCTGATTGGACTCTTGCTCGGACCCGCTGTGGACTGGCGTTGGAAGGTAGCTCTAATCTTTCTCCCCACGCTGGTCTACGGGGTCATGATGATTCGGGCGCAGTTCCCGATACAGGAGCGCGTGGCGGCCGGTGTGTCCTATAGAGCGATGCTGCAGGAAGCAGGAATCCTGGGATGTGTCCTGGTGGTCGGGCTGATTCTGCTGGAGGTGGGTCGGGTAGCCGAACTGTCGGCGGGCGTTCTGTGGCTGACGGGTGGTGCCCTGGTGCTCGCCTACGGACTCTACACCCGATCCTGGGGCCGCCCGATGTTCCTTTTCTTGCTGCTGGTGATGATCCCGTTAGCCACGACCGAGTTGGGCACGGACAGCTGGATCACCTCCCTGCTGACGCCGGAGATGGAGCGCCTAGGCCTACAGGCTGGCTGGGTCCTGGTCTACACCTCTCTCATCATGATGGTTCTTCGCTTTTTCGCCGGGCCGATCGTTCACAGGATTTCTCCCCTGGGGCTATTGGCTGTCAGCAGCCTGATTGCCGCGGTTGGACTCATTGTCCTTTCCAAGTCGACCGGTTTTACGGTCTTGCTGGCCGCGACCCTTTACGGTTTCGGGAAGACGTTCTTCTGGCCGACCATGCTGGGGGTCGTATCGGAACAGTTCCCCAAGGGTGGTGCACTGACGCTGAATACGATCGGAGCGGTAGGCATGCTGGGTGTTGGTGTCGTGGGCGCCGCCCTACTGGGCAATGTGCAGGACCGCGAGGTCGACCAGCAGCTTCTGGCGAAAGATCCGTCCCTGCACGAAAGAGTAGCGGGCGACCAAAAGCTCAGCGTTTTCGGTTCCTATCGGACCATCGATTCACAAAGGATGCAGGAGGCCAGCGGCCCCGAAAAGCAGATAATCACGGGGTTGCAAGAGGGGGCCAAACGTGGTGCACTCGCCAGCGTTGCGCTCTTGCCGATCATCATGCTCGCTTGCTATCTGATCCTTATTCTCTACTTCAGGTCGCGCGGGGGCTACAAAGCTGAAACATTAGGGTCGGGCTCAGGCTGACCGATTCTTTGCCCTATCAGCCCACTAGCAACACCTTGGCGCCTCGAATACCACCTCCTCTGAGATCCATCAGGGCTTGGTTTGCCTTCTCTAGTGGATAGACCTCGGTTTTGGGTCGGATCGGTATCTCGGCAGCAAGGGGTAGAAACTCAGCGATGTCCTGGTGGGTGATGTTGGCAACGGATTTGATTTCTTTCTCCTGCCAGAGGTGTTCCTGATAGCTCAGGTTCATCAGGTAGCCCTTATCGACTTCCTCCTTTCGGATGGCGTTGATGACGAGCCTCCCGCCAGGACGCAAGTTGGCGAGTGCCTCAACAATCGGTTTCCAGACTGGGGTGGTGTCGATGATGGCATCGAGCCTTTGTGGGGCCGGGTCTGCCGTGTCCCCTGCCCAGACGGCGCCCAGTTCGAGTGCGAAGGCCCTTTCCGTCGGATTCCTGGCGAAAACGTAGACCTCGATTCCTGAGAACAGATGTCGTGCCAGTGGTAGTACCAGGTGTGCCGAGGCTCCGAAGCCCGTGAGGCCAAGTCGGGCGCCAGCGGCCACACCTGAGAGCCTCAGCGCACGATACCCAATCGACCCCGCGCACAGGAGCGGTGCTGCCTCCGCGTCACTGAATACATCGGGAATCGCGTGTACATAGTCTTGAGGAACGGTCATATACTCGGCGTACCCACCGTTGACGTCCCTTCCGGTCGCTCTGAACTCAGGGCTGATATTCTCGTCAGGGCCACCACAGGAAGAGTGGATCCAGCCAACCCCAACCCGATCCCCCTTTCTCAGAGTCCGGCTCGACCCCGCACCTTGGCGCTCGATCCGACCCACAACCTCGTGCCCCAAAATAATAGGCAGCCTCGGAGGGGGTGCTCTGCCCTCGATTTCGTCGATCTCGGTATGGCAGACGCCACACGCGGAAACTCGTATGAGCACTTCATCCCGCTCAGGTTCCGGTGTCGGCAGATCAGCCTTTTGCAGAGGAGTGTCCACGTCAGCCAGCGAGACGATCTCTGGCAGTACCATTGCCTTCATGGATCAAGTCCTTGGCCGTATATTCGATTAATCTGAAACAAATCGGCCGAGCTTTCATCTGAACAAGAGCAAGTTCCATGCTCTTTTCCCTTACTTGGTGAGCCCGTCATCTGGCGGGCTCACCGCCCTTGTCGAAACTTCTGTCCAACCCCGCATCACAAGCCACCTGCAAATGGACCCGTATCTATGAACCAGAGTCCTGAGCGTCCGGCTGCAGCAGGCCGAAGAAGGTTCCTTCTGGATCTGTGCAGTAGGCGTGCAAACCGACGCCCGGGATTTGGCTGGGCCCGTGCACCTTGGCGCCGCCTGCGGCTTCGACCTTAGCGATCATTTCGTCGAGTGATTGCACCGAGATCGTGTTGATGACGGCCTGTGGAAAGTGACGGTGCATGAGGCCACCATTGATGCCGTCGTCGCCAGAGCCGGTTGTCACAGGCCAGTAGCCTTGATCACCTTCGCCCCATTTGGCAATGTCCCAGCCGACCACCTCTTCATAGAATTTAACTGTCTTATCCGGATCTTCAGCGAGGATTTCGAAGTGGACTGGTCGTGTCATCTCCGTCTCTCCCTTCTGGGTTGGGGTGACCGGGAAGTACCTCTGTCTCACCCGCCGGATGTGGTGCGAATGGCTCGCGCAGTGTTCCAGTCACTCTACTTGCAAATCGATTGCGCGGTCGATGGCTTGGCGACAGACTCTGCAGAATCCCTTTTCGCTACGGGAGAACATAATACAAGAAATCTCAGGTCTCAAGAGTCCTTTCGCCTGGTAGCTTGCCCCCTCGAACGCTCCCACAGTGGTTGAGTAGTCTTGAGTCGACAGCATCTGAACGAAGTGAGATCGCTGCTCCTGAAACAGGTGTTCCAGGGCCTCCTCCGACGCGGCTTCCGCCCGCAGCTTTCGGCGTCTTTCCTCAAAGGAGCGAGAAGCTGCTTCGTACTTCTTCTTTCCCCAGGGCGTCGGGATCGGAGTTCCCTCCTGAACCAGTTCGGACCACTTCAAGCTTCCTGGATCAAGCAGCGATGTGATGTTTGGCTCCCAAGGTTCGGTGTTGGCCGGAATGAAGTCTTCATAGGCGACGTCGGAGGTGTAGTCTTCGTCGGCAAGGGCCGCGAAACTGTGTCCAAACTCGTGGACGAACAAATAGGAGCTGAAGTCCGAACTCGCAGCAGCAGTAGCATACAGCCGGTAGATGCCCCCGCCACCGTACTTCTGATTGTTAACAAGCATGATCACGAAATCATGGGGTGCAGCCGCGGCAATATCCCGCCACTTTCTGTCTTCGACGCTCAGGATATAGCGTTCCGAGTCGAGTGAGTTGTAGCTCGTACCCAGAGGGGTGTCGCGGAAGACCCCTGCTCGGGGCCTGGAGATCCCCGATTCAGCCGATGGGACGAAGATGGCCCTTATGGTGAAATCGTCCCGACGAGAGCCGAATGGTTCTACGGAGAACAGTTCCTTCATGAAGCGTTCCGCATCCCGCTCAAACTCCCGCCTCTCTTTACGGGTGTACCCATCTCCCAGCAGCAGCAAATCCACCCGCTTCGACGGAGGACCGTTTTCCGTCAACAGCAAGATGTCCCGGGAGCTCATCGCTGGCCGAGCGACAAAGCGGGAAGTGGGTTCGATCTGGGTTGACCAGATCTCAAGGAAGGTCTGATCTGGACCGCGTTTCCTGAGCCGGATCTGAACTGGACGCTGGGGCTCCGGGAAACGAATTCCTTCAGGAAGCGTTTTGATGACCCCCCGTTTGGCTTCGGCAGTCGTTTCCCATTCTCCGTAGATGCTGGAAAATCCCTGAGAGCAAAGTGTTCGGTTCGTGCCCAGGTCTACAACCTCGAAGAAGTACTTCCCCAGGTTGGACTGGTCAATCAGCTGCGTCCGACTGCCCGGCCAGGGTCCCTCTATCAATGTCAGGGGCCACCCAAAAGCGGCCAGTGAGGGCCACTTCAAAACCGGCCATTTTCAAGAGCCATTGAGGGCCGCATCCGGCGTAGGATGCGCCGATGGCCAATACATTGAAAATGGAAAAGAAGCAAACGGTTTTGGCGCTCCTGAAGCTGGGCTGGTCGTATCGTCGGATCGAGCGAGAGGTGGGAGTCCGACGAGAGAGGATTGCCCGCTATGATCCCTCCCGAGATTCAAAACCGGCCAAAGTGGCCCCCGGCTCGGAGGAGCAAAAGCGGCCAAAGCGGCCCCCGGGTCTGCGCAGCTTCTGTGAGCCCTTTCGGGAGCAGATTGAAAAGAAACTCCAGCAGGGATTGCAGGCCAAGCGGATCTGGCAGGACCTGGTCTTCGAGCAGGGATTCGGGGGAGCCTACAACTCCGTCAAGCGCTTCTGTGGAAAGCTCAAGGCGGAGAGTCCTCGCGTGTTTGCTCGGGTGGAAACTCCCCCCGGTCGGGACCTGCAGATCGACTTCGGCAAAGGAGCCCTGACTCGGACCGAATCGGGTCGTTACCGCCGTCCTCATCTGTTCAAGGCCGTCCTCTGCCACTCGCGCCACTCCTATGAGGAAGTCGTCTGGCGGCAGGAACTGAAGACGTTCATCCGCTGTGTCGAGGAGGCTTTTCACGCTTTTGGAGGCGGCGTGGAGGTGGTTCGCCTCGATAACCTCAAGGCCGGGATCACCCGGGCTTGCTTGGTGGACCCCGAGGTCAATGCCGTCTTCAGTGCGCTCGCTCGCCACTACGGCTTCGCCGTGCTGCCCATCCATCCGGGCGCTCCGAACGAGAACGGAAAAGTCGAAAGAAGCATCGGATATACCGACTCCAGCGCGCTCAAAGCTCGCCGCTTCGAGAGCCTGGATGCGCAGAATGAGCATCTGCAGAGTTGGAACGAGCGAATCGCCCGCCAGCGCATCCACGGCACCACCAAGCAGCAGGTCTGGCCCCGCTTTGTCGAAGAACAGAAGCATCTCCGACCGCTTCCGGATTCCCGCTTCAGTTTCTTCCGCGTGGGCCGTCGAACGGTCTCCACCGATGGCCACATCGAAGTCGACCGAGCGTTCTACTCGGTGCCCAATCATCTGCTCGGTTGTGAAGTCGCCGTGCACTGGGATGATCGTATCGTCCGCGTCTTCTTTCGTGAGCAACAGGTGGCCCTGCATCCGAAGCACCCGCCGGGGAGATTCCGAACCGAAACGAGCCATCTTCCGGAACGCAAACGCTACGCGCACTATCGAACCGAGCATCATCTGCTGAAGCAAGCCCGAGCCGTGGGTCCAGAGGCGCACCGCTGGGCCGAGCGAGCTCTGGAGGTCCGAGACATGCTCGCCTACCGACTCGTGCAAGGCATGATCTCGCTGACCCGCCGCTACCGCGCTTCGGTCGTCGACGAAGCCTGCGGCAAGGCGCTCGCACATGACGCCTTCCGCTACCGGACTCTGGTGGCTTTGTGTAAGCGACTGGACGTGCCGCAGCGCTCTTTGTTTACCTCCGAGCACGAGTTGATCCGACCGCTGTCCGAGTACCAGATCACCGATCCCACAGGAGAACCAGAATGATCTCATCAGAACTGGAACGAAAACTTCGTCACCTCCGGCTCTCGGGCCTGGCTCAGGTCTTTGACGTTCGCCTGCAACAAGCCGTCCAGGGAAGGCTCAGCCATCAGGAGTTCTTTGAGCTGCTGATTGATGACGAGCTGACCCGCCGTCGGGACCGGCTGTTGGAGCGACGTTTGCGCCAGGCCCAGTTTCCGGAACAAAAGCACTTGGAGGACTTTAACTTCTCCTTTAACCCCTCCATCAACCGGCAGCAGATCTTCGATCTGGCTACCGGCCGATTCATCCAACAGCGCCGCGGCTGGTTGGTCATCGGTCAGACCGGAGTCGGCAAGAGCCATCTGATCATCACCGTCGGGATCAAGGCGGTCGAAGCCGGTCACCGGGTGCAGTACAAGTCGGCTTTCGATCTGCTGGAAGACATCGCCGAAGCCACGGCCACCGGCAGACGCCGATCTTACATTACGGAGATGACCCGGATCCCGCTGCTGATCCTCGAGGATCTGGGACTCCGCAGAGTGCCGGAGTCGGCGGCAGAAGATCTGTTGGAGATCCTGCACCGCCGATACCAGAAGACCTCGACGATCCTCAGTTCGAATCGACCCCTGGAGGACTGGGGCGCGATGCTGGGAGGAGATACGGCGGCCACCTCGGCGCTGCTGGACCGCTTCCTGCACACTTCGGAAGTCACCTTCATTCGGGGCAAGAGCTATCGCCTCTACGAGCGACAGCAACGAGAGAAATCCACCCCGAAGCGAGGGAAAGAGAAATGACACCTGCGAGGCGAGTGCTGTGAGTGCGGGCTTGTCCCCTACTCGCAGACCCTGGGACTCAGCCCCAGGCTTCGTAGATTGCCCGCTCCGAGGGAGGGGTCAGGGCAGGGTGGGGCAGAGCTCATTGCTTGAGGGGCCTCTGAGCGAATGTTTTTTGAAAAAAGGAAGCCAGGAAGAAGCCGTGTCGTTGAAACCAAGCAGAGACCATGGAAGCCAGGCTTCTCGAGTTTCCCCCAACACCCCCGGAAAGCCGTGGAAACTGCCGCGCTATGGAAACCGTGGGAAAACGGCTGCCTCGCGAAGACGACTCCAGGAGGCGAGTTTTTCCACCGTTCCCACAGCGCTTGGAAAACTCCTCCGGACGGAGTTTCCCACAGTTCCCACCGCTTCTACGGCTGAACACACAACAAAGCCTCCTCCCCCCGCTTCGCGGGGAGGGCTTCACAAGGGATTGAAATGACTCGAACCGGAGGATATAACTACTGAATCACTGGCCGGTTTTGACCCGGCCCCGCCTGGCCGCTTTTGAAGTGGCCCCCGACATTCAGGTAAGTTTCTTGGCGCCTGCAACGGTGTCTGGCAATTCGAAATCACCGAACGTGAGGGTCTTAACGCTTATGTAACGCGGCTCGGCATTGGAGACCTCACACCCACGACGGAAGTCATGCGGCAAATATTGAGCGCTCTTCGGATCATTGGATCCGACGGCCAGTATGTACCACTCGATTCGTTGAGTCGGGAGTATGATGACCTTTTGCGCGAACCTCTTTCCCTGATGTTCAGTACTTTGGTATTTGATCTTGTCGGCATACCGCTGGAGAATCTTTCACCGGAAGGAATCGATCTTGACGACCTGCGCTTTTCAGATGTAGACCTCGACAAGAACACGCAGCGGACAATCTCCAATCCCGGCTGGATTGTATTCAGTGCAGATATGGAGGGGTCGCCTCTGCTTGATGAAGGAAGGTGACGAGCGCCAGCAAGAGCGACACTCGGGACAAATAAGGACTGGCCGCGCACAATCGATTGCTGATCAAGTAAAGGGCCCCTTCTGGACCTTTTAGCCACATGGAATGTGGATCTCAACTCGCCTGCAGCTGTTCTCAGATTGACACGCTCGGGACATCAGACACGAAATCTCTACTGCCCAGCCTTGAAGGGTCAACGGTTCCGGACTCCGGGCCGACGGCTGAAATCCTCAGGGTAGAGGTAGACCCCATAGAGATGGGCGGAGCGGACGGGATCACCGCGATTGCTATAGTCCACCATGTAAACCCGACCATCTGGCAGCTCCACCCAGGAGGAATAGCCGTTGTCTGGCCTGTGGTTTTCAGAGGGAGGGTTGCTGTGAAGCTCCAGCATGTGTTCGATTTGATACTGGTCCGGGTACGCTCCTAGTCGGGCCTGCCAGCACCATAGATGATCCGGCTCCGTCTGGTTCTTGACGTGATAGGTGAAATCCCGCCACCAGATGTCTCCGGCATGTTCCGGGATAGGCCCAAACCAGGTTTCTCGCAGGCGCATTTCGTCTCGGATTATGCGGTAGATAACGGGCTTATCATCTACTCTCACAGTGACCAATCCTTTGATGATTTCCAAGCGGAGTTGGCGGAATGAGGTCATATCGACCGCATGTCTCGTGTCCGCGCCGGATCTCCCAGGAAGTCGCTCGTCACGAAGCCAGACGGTGTTGCTGGAAATCTCCAAGCTGACGCCCAGGCGACTGATCTCCATCTTTGCTATCGGTCGGTCTGGAGGCCCTTCGACTCGCAGGGTGGTTGCCATAACGACGTCACTCCTGAAGCTTTCAGGGGGCAAGAGGAAGTACCTCGTGACGGCTTTCGATTTGGGATGGATGTGCAGGGCATCCGGCTCCAACGTTAGATGGTCTCCGTAGTGCGTCCCTCCGATCTGATGACCGTAATCGCGGGTTAGATCTCCCATCCAGCCATGGGTTCCCCGGTTGCCACATCGGTTTCGATAAGTAACAAGCACCCGCCCGTCCGAGAGCTCTTTGGCATAGGGCCGGTCCCCCGAAAACGGCATCGGCCTGGGACTCGACCAGCTCATTCCCTGATCGGAGGAGAAGCTGACAAAGGAGGGATAGCCGTTGTGATTCTCGTTACGCATGACACAAGCCAACAGTCCAGTGGACAGAACCACGATGGCACCCTCCGTGTAGTTCTGGACATAGTCTTTGGCGATGACTGTCAGATCCTCCCACTTAATTCCTCCATCCTGGGAACGCATCATGACCATGGCTTCTTTCTGGGTATCCTTGTGAACCACGGTGGCACACGTCAGCAGCGTCCCATCCCGGAGTTCAACGATACGATCCGGCTCGATTCCCGGCAGGGGTATCAAGTGAGGCCTGCCCCAGGTGCGTCCTTCGTCTGAACTGAACCAGATCCAGTTTCCTGGAGACTGGTTCTCATGGTAGTGAGCGTAATCGTCATGGTCACAGATGATGATCAGGCGGCCGTCCTTTAGCAGGCTCAAGCGCGGAGTGACCCAGCGCTCCTCTCCCTTTCTGACGTCAGCTTCAGCCACCACCCTGGGATTTGCCCAGGTCTTGCCGTCGTCGGTGCTTTCCAACGTGGTGATCCGACTGATTCCTTCGGTCCAATGCTTTTCCACGTCGCAGAATACGAGCATCATTCTGCCGGAAGGAAATCGGATGAGATCGGGATTCTTGGTGAATCTCCCCGAAATTCGCCACACCTCTAGATGTCGGTCGGGGAGGTCCTCCAGGGATCTCATCCGTTGTGCGATGGATTGAATGTTTCGAGGTACAGACTCTGCTGCTCCAAGGCTCGTAGGTAGGCTCGCCGCACCGACGAGCGTGGTGCTCAAGAAGAACCTTCGGTTCATGAAGTTAACCCTCCGTTACACATCAAGATCAAGTGTTGAAGCGTGATCCCAACAAGCCCTCGTTCCTTCGTCCTCTTGGCTTGCCAGTGCTTCCCAGGTAGAGTTGACTGGAACTTGACTATTCTCGCCAAGACCAGCATGAGTGATGCTATCACCAAAATCGAGATTCCACACCCGCTTCGTTCCTACGGCAGTCCCTGCTCGCCGCAGAGGCTGATCGCAATGTTGGAAATATTCGGACAGGCATGAAGTTCCAGGTCCACGTGAGAGACAAACTGAAGCGCCTGGGACTTCTTCTCGAGCGACTCGGACCGGGCGCGGACGCCATCCTGGCCTTCCTTCTGATTCTGGTGGTCGGGGGCCTGATCTCCCCTACCTTTCTTAGCGAGCGGAACATCTTCAATGTGCTCCGTCAAACTTGCGTGCTGGGCATCGTCAGCGTGGGTATGACCTTCGTGATCCTGAGCGGTGGAATCGACTTGTCGGTGGGGATGACGCTCAGCTTTTTCAGCGTCGTGGCGGCACTCCTCTACGACGGCGGTCAGGGTTATCCTTTGCCCCTCGTACTTCTCATAACCCTGACATTGGGTGCCCTGGTAGGAGCCTTCAACGGAACGATCATTGTTTGGCGGGGTGTGGCGCCATTCATTGTCACCCTGGCAACCATGGCGATAGCAGGCGGTGCCGCCCTGACCGTTTCGGGTGGCAAGCCAATCGGAGGCATCGTTGGGAGCTATGCTTGGTTGGGAACTGGATTCATCGGGCCAGTGCCAGTACCAGTAATTGTCATGCTCGCAACCTTCTTGCTGGGCGTCCTGATACTCCGCTACACGCCCTACGGCCGCGAGGTGTATGCCGTAGGTGGAAACGAAGAAGCGGCTCGACTCTCGGGTGTTGCCGTGAACCGGGTAAAGCTCATCACCTACGTGGCCAGCGGAATGCTGGCGGCTCTAGGCGCCAGCATCTTCACTGCCCGTGTGACCGTGGGAGACCCCTGGGCGGGACGAGGCCTGGAGCTTGATGCCATTGCGGCGGTCGTCATCGGTGGCACCAGCCTTTTCGGAGGTGTGGGTTCCATGTGGGGCACGCTGCTTGGAGCCCTCATCATCTCCATGATCAACAACCTGCTGAATCTGCTGAATGTGTCACCCTATACCCAGGGCATCGTCAAGGGCTCGATTATCCTGATCGCTATCGCTCTGTATAAAAAGCGAGCGACGTAGCTTCTTTTTCTGGAGGTGAAGCCATGACCTCGGGCAAACTCTACAAACGAAGGGATTTCATTGGGACCCTGGCAGGAACCGTCCTGGCCCTGCCTCTTGGAAGGTGTCGGCAGTCCACAGCGCCCGCTTCTGGCGAGCGGGTCGATGAATTTGCGAGAGCGCACTGGATCATCGGCTTCAGTAACGCCTCGGAGATGAATACCTGGCGGACCGCGCTTCGCGAAGCTATCGAACAGGAGATTGACAAGTACGATAACGTTGACCTGATCATCACGGATGCCCAGGAGTCACCGGGCAAGCAGATCGCCGATCTCGAGGACCTGCTCGCAAGAGGTGTCAGTGGCTTCATTATCGGACCCGTAAATCCCTATGTGGCCAATCCCATTCTGGAGGAGTGCCACCGGGAGGAGATCCCGACGGTGATAGTAGACCGCAAAGTCTCGAGTGACAAATACACGACTTTTGTCTCGAGCGACCAGAGCTACATGGCGACCAAGGTCCTGGAAAAGCTCATTGAGTTGATCGGCAGCGAGGGAAAGATTGCCATCGTAGAGGGCATTCCGGGTGCGGGTCCGGCGGTTGAGAGAAACGCTGCTTACGATGCCGTCCTTGCGAAACGCCCCACCGTCAGCGCTGTTCGTCAGGCCGGTGACTGGTCGCGAGCCAGCGGCCAGAGAGTCACGGAGAACATCATTACGGCCAATCCCGATCTCAAGGGAATCCATTTCGACGGTGGCGAAATGGCCCTGGGTGGGATCCAGGCGCTGAGGGAGGCCGGAATCACCGATGAGATGATCCGGTCCAAGCGGCCGGTTCTCACCTGGCTAGACGGCTACAACGGAGGCTTGAAGATGATCCAGGCAGGTCTGGGAAAGTACGCTATCCAGCATCCACCTCGACTGCACGGCTCAGAGTCGGTGAAGGCACTGCTCAAGGCCTTTAAGCCTAAGTTACCTCGTAGAAAAGTGATGTAACCTATTGTTAAGATTGGGGTAATGCTACAAATCAGCTGCGTCGGTACTGGGTACATTATAGACGAACGCCGAGGAGATCCAGGGCTCGCTGCTGAAGCGATGTGGGACGGGTGATTTTGTCGAAGGCTGCTGAGCCGGGCAACTGCGGCTGAATCCGGTTTTTGGAGATCGTGGCCAAATCGCTGAGCAAGGTCTGAAAGCTGTGCACGGGCCCACCCTCAACGGTGCGCTTGCGGTGAGCCTTGCGGAGGGCCTGAGGAGAGCGCTGAGAGGGTGCCACCACCGAATCGCGAAGCTGCCTCCCCGCCTCGGGATCCTCGTCGTCGAACAGGATCGGAGCTAACTTCTGTCGCATGTGCCACTCGACGTAGTAGGCAAGCATGCACAGAAAGACGTGAGCGCGGACCCGATCCTCCAGATGGTGGTAAATGGGTCGGACCTTCAGATCGACACTCTTACAGCTGCGGAAGGCCCGTTCGGCGACGGACAACCCCTTGTAGGCAGCCACCGTTTGTTCGGCATCCATTTGCTCGCGGGCCAGGTTGGTGCGAATCACATAGATCCCGTCCAGTGCCGCCTCCTGCTCGATGCGCTCCTGCCGGCGCTGGTAGGAGAAGGACTCCTCGCCGATCTCCAGGACAAAATGCTTGCCCACTTTGTAGCGGTTGAGGACTTTGCCCACCCGCAGGGCAATCCGATCCTTGCCCTTGAAGCGACGCTTCGGACGTTGCGTTGCCTGGACAATCTTCTCCAACTCCAGCTCGGTCGCCTGGAGCAGTTGCTGGCGATTGCGGGCCCGTTCCTCCGCTAAGAGGGGATTACGGCAGACAATGAGCCGTTCCCCGGGGTAGTCCGGGCTCTGGATCTCGGCCAGGTCGCGTTGATCAAACAGGGACAGCTGCAGCGGACCGGATTGAAACAGTTTGCGGATCTGAGGGCCTCGCAGGGCCGTGATCCAGCCCATGCCGGGCAGCGGCTTGAGCTCCTCCCGAATGCGGGCTTCCGTCAGCATTCCTCGATCGGCGACCACCACCACCGAGCGCAACCCGAAGCGTTGGCGCAGTTTTTGGATTTGGCTGGTCACTGTTGTGGGGTCCGCTCGGTTGCCTTCGAAGACCTCGACCGCGACGGGGCAGCCTTTCGCACAGCAGGCCGAAGACGATCTGCAGCGTACCCCCTTTGCCGTCTCGGGAATACCCCCGCTGGGCCAACGGGCAACTCCTCCCTTCGAAGTAGGTCGAGGTGACGTCGTAGATCACGAGGCAACCGTCCTGCAGGCGCTGAGCCGTCAGCTGGTTTTCAATCTTTGGTTGTCGAACGAGCAGCCAGTCCAAGGCGCCGTACAGATCATCGGCCGTCGCGGCCTCCACCTGTAAGAGCTCGCCCAAGCTGCTGGACAGGGTCTGGGGATCCCATCCGCGTGCGGTGGCCAGCTTGGAGCGGGGCTCCAGGATGCGCGCCACGATCAGGGCCACTACCAGGCGGCGCTGCAGGCTGTTGCGAGTGGCCAGTAAGCGCTCCAAACCGAGGCGGCGCAGGGTACCCAAGACGGCCGCCACATGACCATGGGGGCGAGTGCGCTGGACCTGGAAGGCTTGGCTCAAGTCGGAGATGACGGAGCCTCCCTTCAAGAGGCTGCGCAGGCCTTCGACGATCTCCGCGGGCCACTTGCTGAGGTTAGCCAGAGTGCGCTTGCGCACCTTGCCGGCTTGCCGGTAGGACTCGCGCAGGAGAATGGCCGGGGGCGAGTTGCGGTTGGGAACGGATTCGATGTACATGGGCACTATAATATCACATACTACCGACAATAAAGGACACTAAAGCAACTATTACATGGGTACAGATTGTCGAACACAAAAAGACCCTTACCTGATGATCCACAATGGCTTACAGGTTGTTTTTCAGCTAGTTTTCAGGGTAACTTCGGCTTAGGGGCGAGCCACTACCGAAACGGTTGCCAATTGCCCAAGCGATCATCACGCCCGAAAACGCAGTTGACTACGTCGCCCTGGATAAACCGGATGACTACTGGCCGATGTAAGGGATCAGCGCACTCAAGACGTAGCGGTGGCCTCCAGGCCGCCGTTCTTCGAGCCAAAGGCTCAAAAGAAGGAGCACGGCGGCCTGGAGGCCACCGCTACGTCCGCCAACCCGAGAAGCTCCCTGCTCCTACCAAATGAGGTTTCAGGTGACCTGAAGACGATCAATCCTTTCTCGCCGCCTCAGATAACCAGTAGTCCCGGTAAAGTTGCTCGCACGCCTCGCTACAGAAGACCAGATTCTTTCCTGCCACCTCCGTGACCCAGAACATCTTGGGCATGATAACGCCGCAGAGGCTGCAGTAGTCGGTCTTGAGCTCATACCACCTGGCTGTGGTCTCTTCCCAACGGCCCATGTCTTCTACTCCTCGGCTCCGTAGATCTGCCGCGTCCTATCGGCGGAAGTGAAACCCTGTCGGATATCCGCCTTCAGGCTCTCATCAGTGCGCTCCGCTAAGTCACCGTAGCCTCCTCCACCTGGCGACTGAAGCATCACCTGATCCCCTTTCTGCAGAACGATCCTCGAAAACTTGGAGTCGGAGATTGTGCCGAAAGCCTCCGAGAAGGTTCGAAAACGTGTATCGCCTTTCTTCTTCACGAAAATTCCGCCCTTGGCCCCCTGGCCCCCTCCGAACAGACCCCAGGCCCGGGTCTTGGTCCGATCCATGAGGGCACTGACCGTCATCTCCGGAGCCAGGACCTGCATAACCCTGGTACTTCCAAGACCACCACGATACTTGCCCGCTCCTCCAGAGTTGGGGCGGAGCCGATATTCCAGCGTTCGCATTGGAAACTTTGTCTCCAGGACTTCCACCGGCGTATTTCGACAGTTCCCATTCTCGGGACACATGACGTTGTTTCCGTCGTGGTACGCAGTGCCACCCCAACCGCAGCCCTCGATGTGATAGTTAGTGTAGTACTCGCCCGTTCCGGGGTGGACGCCGCCGAAGAGAAAGTTGCACGAACTAGCTCCCTCAGCTGCCGCCGTCCTCTCGGGAATCGCCTGACTAAGCGCGGCCACCACGACGTTCTGGATGTGGGGGTGGGTCTCGGTATTTCCTCCCACGAGGGGCCCGGGTGGCGAACGTTGACGACGCTGCCCGGGTGGGTGATCAGACGAATGGGACGGTAACAACCTGAGTTGCGAGGAATATCCTTGTTCGTCACATGCAGCAGCCCGCTGTAGGAGGCGGCTGCGGTAACGACGAAGGTAGCGTTCACGGGTCCCTTGGCTTGAGGATCGGAATCGGTCCAGTCCGCGATGACATCATCATCTCGGACGACCAGCTTCAGTCGTATCCAAACCGGCTGGTCGGTCACTCCGTCGTCCTCCATGCAGTCGCTGGCAGAGTAGATTCCATTCGGAATTTCCTGGATTTCGGCCCGCATCCAGCGCTCGGAGTAGTCCAGCAGCTGATCCGCCGCCGCCGTCAGGAAAGGAGCTCCATAGCGCTCCAGCAATTCCAGCACTCGGTTCTCTGCGATGCTGAGAGAACCGATCATGGCGTGGAGATCTCCCCAACTGGTCTTGGGAGTGCGGTGGTTGCTGAGGACGATCTTCCAGATATCTCGAACATGCTCCCCTCGGCTCATGATCTTCACGGGTGGCAGCCGCAGACCTTCCTGATAGACCTCGGTCGCATCGGCGGCGAAGGAACCGGGAGCCATACCGCCGATCTCACCGATGTGGGCGATGTTGGCCACGAAACCCCACAGTTCATCCTCGAAGAACACCGGTTTCAGGACCATGTGCTCGGGCATATGGCACTGGCCCCGGTAGGGATCATTGTGAATCACGACGTCGCCGGGTGCGAAGGATTCCAGACCCAGCTCATCGATGGTCCACTTGACTGCATATTGCGCCGACCCCAGCATCGTGGGGCAGAACTCCGCCTGGCCAATCATTTCCGCCCGGGTGTTGAAGATGACGCAGGAAAAGTCCAGGCCCTCGTTGAAAATCGGAGAGTAGCTCGTCCTCATCATGGCCGTACCCATCTCGCGGCAAATATTGGTGAGGCCGTTGTGGATCACGCTCAAGGTCACCGTGTCGATCTGTTCCATCTTCCGATCCTCTTTAGGCATCGATAATGATCACTCCGTGGCTGTCGACAGATAACCTCTGGCCGGGGTGGACCAGAATGGTGGAATCCACCTCTTCGACAACGGCTGGTCCGGCCAGGGTGAAGCCGCTGCCAAGATCTTCCCGATGATAGACCGGGCAGGGTAGAGCCCCTTGTCCTGTGAATTCGACCTGGCGGGTGCGCCGCTCCGAGGTCGCTTCGTTGCTGGGCACAGTCTGAAGCCGAGGCTTGGCTGCGCGGCCCGTGACCGTGACCTTGAAGCGAATCAGTTCGATGACTTCTCCGCTGATCGAGTAACCGTAGAACTGCTCGTGTAGTCGATGAAACTGGGAGAAAGCTTCTTGCAGAGTCTGTTCGGTGACGGTTGAATCCCCGATCTCTACTTCGTGCTCGTAGTTCTGACCCGCGTAGCGCATGCTGATGCTGCGCTCCAACTGGGGCGTTCCGGTAAAGCCCTCTCCCCGAAGCTCGTCCACGGCCGTTGCGGTCAGTTCGTGGAACTGGTCATTGACGACGGTGGCAGCAACACTGTCGGATCTAAAATGCTTGCTCCAGACCTTGTCCACTTTAAAGTCCGAAATCACCGCACCAAAAGCCGAACAGAGACCGGGGTAAAGGGGTATCACGACGCGAGTCATACCCATTTTCTCGAGGATCCCACCTGCATGTAGGGGACCCGCCCCGCCGAAGGCAACCAGAGCATAGTCTCGTGCGTCCAGGCCTCGCTCGATGGATACGAGGCGAATTGCGTTGGCCATATTCTCATTGGCCACATCGATCACCGCCTGGGCCGCATCTGAAGTACGGAGGTTGAGCCGCCGACCTAGCTTCTGCAACTTTTCCTGGGTTTTGTCCAGGTTCAGGTCCATCTTTCCTCCCAGGAAGTATGCTGGGTTCAGCCGACCCAAGACCAGGTTGGCATCGGTGACGGTCACCTCTGTGCCGCCTCGGTCGTAACAGACCGGTCCCGGATCGGCTCCGGCACTCTGGGGTCCCACCTGCAGAAAGCCCCCCTTGTCGATCCACGCGATGCTTCCACCCCCAGCACCGATCGTGGTCAGATCGACAAAGGGGGCGCTGATCGGCAAGCCCCATTCCACTTCGTAATTCGTAATGTAGGAAA
Organism: Acidobacteriota bacterium; assembly: GCA_965219855.1. Lineage (GTDB taxonomy): Bacteria > Acidobacteriota > UBA6911 > RPQK01 > JAJDTT01 > CAUZIZ01. The sequence continues at coordinate 40,205 of CBDCOR010000031.1, read as the reverse complement.
GGCTCCCCTGCCTGACTACCCCCACATCGCAGCTGGTCCCACCCATATCCAGGGTGATGACGTTCTGCTCCTGAGACAGTTCTCCGAAGTACTTGCCACCAATGATCCCCCCACTCAAGCCGGATATGAGGATGTTCACTGGCTGACCCTCGGCAGCTTGAGCGGTAGCATGACCACCGTTTGATTTCATGACGGCCCAGGGACACCGAACACCCAGACTCTCGAAGCTTTGTCGAATGGCCCCTACATATCGTTTGAGAATCGGCTTGACGTAGGCATCTGCCACCACCGTGCTGCCCCGTTCATACTCCCTCCAGATAGGTGCAACTTCGTGAGAGACGGAGACCGGTACCAGAGGGAAACGGGACGCCAGATAGTTCTTGAGATCTATTTCATGCTGGGGATTGAGGTAGGAGAACAACAGGCAGGCAGAGATAGCCACGTCCTGGCCTCGGTATTCAGCCAGTCGCTCCTCAATCCTTTGGCCCAGCTCCTCCAGCTGTTCGGAAAGCAAAGGGATCAGCACTTCCCCTTTAGCATCGATGCGTTCCCGAACTCCCAGGCAATTGCGCCGCTCCACCAGAGGAACCGGCTTAACCCACTCGAGGGAGTAGTGGTGTCGCCGGTTGATGCGCTGAATGTGAAGGACATCCTCGAAACCCTCGGTGGTCACGTAGATGACATGGGCGCCACTACGCTGAAGGAGTGCGTTGATCGCTACCGTTGTTCCCAGAACCAGGAAGGAGAGATCCTCAGAGGCAAGCCCTGACTCTTTGGCGACACCGACGATCGACTCCACCGGATTTGAGGGTGAGGAGGGCCACTTGGCCACCACCAGCTCGCCACTGATGTCGTCCAGAGCAACCAGATCCGTAAAGGTTCCACCAGTGTCAATGCCACATCTAACACCCATTCGCACCCACCCTCATTGATGTAGACCTACGATCGCTTTCCCCTCAACCTCTTGTCGTCTTCGAGGTGGCCCGATTATTGGATAGCATAATTCAGCACCTCATCGTCGCTGGTCTCCTCGGGGGAAAGATGACCGGTAATGCGCCCGTTGCTCATGACGATGATGTGGCTGCTCAGAGACAAAATCTCAGGTATTTCTGAGGAAACCATGAGGACCGCAGCACCGTCCCGTGCCAGCTCGGCAATAAGATGGTAGATCTCACTTTTGGCGCCTACATCGATGCCGGCCGTTGGCTCGTCTAGAAGGAATATCTTCGCTTTAGTACCCAGCCATTTGGCCAGTGCCACCTTTTGCTGATTTCCTCCGCTTAGATGCTTCACTAACTGGCTGAGGCCTCGGGCTCGTACCTTCATTCTACCCGTCATTTGGCTGGCGAAACGCTTTTCCGGGCCCAGCCGAAGGATTCCTCGCAGTGAGAATCGGCGGAGAATCGGCAAGGTCACATTGTCGGAAACGGTCAAACTCATGACCAATCCCTCATGCTGCCGATCCTCCGAGAGGTAGGCGATGCTGTGGGCCAGCGCTTCCCGAGGCGACCTGATGGCGGCGAGTTTACCATCCACGTAGACGCTACCGCTATCGAAGGCTGTAGCGCCAAAGATGGCCTTGCAGAGTTCGGTCCGGCCCGATCCAACCAGCCCGGCCAGACCGATGATTTGGCCCGCCTGGAGTGTGAAGCTCACCTTCTCGAACGATCCCTTTTTCGTCAGATCCCGGACCCGCAGTAGCTCGCGGCCTGAACCTCTGGCGGTTTCTGGGAATTGATCGCTCCACTTACGTCCTACCATCTTACCGATGAGAAAGCTGCGATCAACTTGCCCATCGAGATCATAGGTGCCTACTTGCTTACCGTCCTTCAGGACAGTCACCCGATCAGCGATCCGGAAGATCTCCTCCAGACGATGCGAGGTATAGATGATGCTCCTGCCTTCGTTCCTGAGGCTGCGAATCGTCTTGAAGAGCTTCTCCAAGTCGCTCGGGCCCAGCACCGCTGAAGGCTCGTCCAGGATGAGAACGCGCGCGCCGAGGCCGAGAGAGCGCGGCCGATCTCTGTCAGTTGGCGACCAGCTGCAGTCAGTTCTCTTACGCGTTTGCTGACGTCGAGCTCAAAATCCAGTCCCTGCACCAACTTCTTCGCCTCTAAGGAGAGTCGTTTCCAATCAACGAGTCCCAGCTTAGTTTTGGGGATGTGACCCAGGAAAATGTTCTCTGCGACGGTCAGCTCAGGTACCAAAGTGAAGTGCTGATAGACAACAGCAATGCCTGCCTGCTGGGCTCGGTGGGGACTCTCCAGCGAGATCTGACGACCGTCCATCAAGGTGTCGCCAACGTCAGGTTGCAGCGCTCCACAGAGGATATTCAGGAGGGTCGATTTGCCGGCACCGTTCTCGCCCACCAAGGCGTGTACCTCGCCGGGAAGGACAGCGAAGGTTACCTGGTCCAGGGCACGCGTCCCGCCGAAGTCCTTCACGACCTCCCTGGCTTCCAGCACCCAACTCGGCATGCAGGGTTTTCTCCCAGTGCTGGCGAACAACCTCCGGGGAGGGAGGAGCCGCATGAAGTCAGCGTGCCCCAGGCGACTATGGTGATGTCTTAGGGTCTGCGCAAGAATAACTTGGCATTTTGGCATCCCGGCTTCACACCATCTTCGGCCGCTCCTCAATCGCGAAATCCTCAACGTAAACCTGGCTACGCCTGCGGTTTCGCTCAATCGTTCGCGGCCAAATCTGATGCAAATCCGAGCGCCAATTCTACCAAGTTATTCTTGCGCAGACCCTTAGCCAAGCTAGGGCGGGTTTGACAGGATTACAGTGATTGGAGCCCGGAAACAAGAATCACCGTCAAGAGTTATCGTGGTGGTGCCTCTTTGGGATACTGGCCCACCTCGCTCTCTATTGCCATGGCCTGCCAGTCGTGCCGTGGCTTCCAGCCGAGCATCTGCTTCAATTTGGAGCAATCCACGAGACCCGCCCGATCCGGCAGCTCGCGCCGAATGTCTGTGATGTGGGGGTAGAACTCCTCGAGTAATGTCGTAGTCGAGCTGGTCACACACACATCGTCAGCTGCCACGTTGAAGGCTTCGAATCCAGCTTGATTCGATTCGACCCAAGCCAGGCAAGCCCTGGCTACATCCCTTGCGTCTACGTACGCCCACAGATCATCTGCCGCCGCTTGGTCATTCCGGGTAAACTTTCGAAAACGCCACTCATATGAACCCTCGTACACAATGCGCTGAGGTCTGAGGGCAGCGACCGCGGTCCCGTGCCAGCGCGTGTAATGCTGCGCTAGAGTTTCCAGGTTCTGCTTGACGGCGCCGTAGATGCCAGGCGGCCGCGCTGGAGTCTCTTCGTCAATAGGCAGGTAAGGGACATTATGGTACTCGCCGTAGATCTCGGGACTGCTGGCCATAACGACCCGAGGGATCCCTAGATTAGCGGCCGCCTGTAGAACATGGTACCCACCCAGCGAAAGATTGCGGTAGGCCGTTTCCCAGGACGTCCACGAATCGGTGGGCAGGCTGCCGAAATGGACCACGGCGTCAGCCCCTGAGCACACGTCGTACAGAGCCGCCCCGTCCTCGACATCGAGCTGGCAATAGTCCCTTTCCCAGACATCACAGGGCTTCAGGTCAACCCCCATGACTGCATATCCGGCTTCCCGGAAGACCTTTACAATGGAGCGACCGGTTCCCCCTTTGGCACCGGTAACCACGACCTTCTTCATCTTAGGGCTCGTGCAAGAATAACTTCACCTTCCGGCATCTCATCTTCCCATCATCTGCGGCCGCTCCTCAATCGCGAAATCCTCAGCGTAGGCCCGGCTACGCCTGCGGTTTCGCTCAATCGTTCGCGACCAAATCTGGCGCCAAACTGAGCGCCAACTCTGCGAAGTTATTCTTGCACGAACCCTTAGCGGAAATCTTCCAGCAAGATCAGATCCTTGTCATCTTGATCAAGCTGCGCATATAAGACCCATCGGCCATCGCGGGAAGCGGACAGGTGGTAACCTCGCATCGGCTTTTCAATCGAGGCTATGTGTCGGATTTTCCCAGTGGCGAAACTGAAAAACTTAACGGATCTCTCCCTGCGATGACCGAAGTAGATCCCCTGATCTACTATGGTAAAGGAGATGACAGATTCAAGCACCCGGCTCTCCTCACCTCCCTCCACTGGAACTTTCCATAGGCTTAAACCTTTCATGAAATAAACGAACTTGCCATCGGGGGACTCAGACGGGACTTGCACCACTTCTCCGACACTTTGGGTCACCTGGACCGCCTTTCCCCCCTTAGCTGGCATCTTCCAGACCTGGTGCTCTCCGCTACGATTCGAGGCAAAGTAGATCCACTGCCCGTCCCTCGACCAACTCGCCTGCTCATCCCAATCAGGATGAGTCGTCAGTCGCTGGGGCGTTCCACCGTTCGAATTGATGAGGTAGAGGTCGGGCGTCTGTTCCGGGCGAGACTCAAAGACAATGTGCTCACCGTTCGGAGACCAACGCGGGCCGCGCGTTTCGTAGATCTCGTCTGTGGCATCCGTCGCAAACGAGCTGCGAAGAGAAGTCAATTGGATGGCATTTGAAGCGTCGCTATCGCAGATCCAGACCTCCATAGTTCCCGAGCGAAACGACACAAAAGCAATCTTGCTGCCGTCCGGAGAAAAGTCGGGCCAGCCGTCCCAGCGTGTGGAGGAAGTCAACTTGCTCGGCGCTGCGCTCTTTCCCTCAAGGCCAGGGTCCTCGATACGCCAAATGTTGTAGTCAAAGGCCACTTGCTCATAGACAAGACGCTTGCCTTGGCGAGAGACGGCAAGAGTCTGAGCTCCAAAGTCTAGAGCTGCCAGCCGTTCCGGCTCGCCAGACCCGGATGCTGCTATTTCCCAAAGACTTCGGCTACCCAGGTGCCAACCAGAAGAGAAAAGGATTTCGCGGCCGTCTGGCGTCCAAAAGGGACTGTTGGTCGACCGATTCCAGAAGGTCAACCGTTTCGGCTCCCCCTTTGGCTTGAGATCCTTGGAAAGGGACAACAGATAGAGATCGCTCACCCCAAGACTAACCCCTCTAATAAAAGCCAAGGCGTCGCCGCCCGGGGACACGGCCGGAGCCATATCGGCGACGACTCCCGAATCCATTGGCGGCAAGGTCAGTTGCCGCTTTTCACCAGTCCCGATGGAGAGGAGGGTCAAACCGACGGACAAACTATTCACCTCATTGCAGACAATGAGCCACTTGCCGTCCGGATACCAGGGCAAAAAGGAGCCTGGTAAGTGCCCAAATGGCTGAAAGTTGATCTCAGCCACCGGGCGCTCAGAGCCACCCAGGGCCGGGATCAAAAGCACCTCGACCTTTCTGTCTGGCAAAAGACGAAGGAAGGCGATCGAGCGGCCGTCCGGTGACCAGGAAGGGCTGATGTCCATTGCCGGGTTGGTGGTCAGCCGCAAAGGTCTTCCACTGCCGATCAGTTTGACGTAGATATCAAAGTTGTCTTGCTTGTCTCCATTCCAGGAGAAGGCGACCTGATTGCCCTCGGGAGAAAAAGTGGGGCGGGTCTCATGGCCCGGATAACTGGTGAGGGGTTCAACTCGCAGTGATGGTTTTGATGGTGAGCGGATCAACCAGAGTACGACGCCAGCCATCAACACAATCGTCAGCAGAGCCGCTCCCAAGGCAAGCTGCCGACGAAGGTTTGACTTTCTGGCGGGGGTAGATACACGGACCGCTGCCCTTCCCCGATCCACATCCCGCTTCAATTGTTCGAGATCAACCCGCAAATCTTTAGCCGATTGGTAACGCCGATCCCGCTCCTTGGCCAGCATCTTCCTGACAGTGTGCTGAAGTAATTCGGGGATGCCTTCCACGTAGCGAGGCAAGGGAGCTGGGTCCTGGCTCAGGGTGGCGTTCCCCGTATCCATAGGGGAGTCCTTCTTGAAGGGATGGACAGCGGTGAGCATCTCATAGAGCAGTACGCCAAAGGAGAAAATGTCCGATCGAGCATCGACCTCTTGCCCCCGCAATTGCTCCGGAGACATATAAGGTAGGGTCCCAAGCGTGTCACCCGTTCGGGTCAGATTGCCGGTGAGGGTCTGTTCCTGACTGTCTCCTCCCTCGGCTGTCAGCCGCTTGGCCAACCCAAAATCCAGGACCTTGACGTGCCCATCGGGGGTGATCATGATGTTCAACGGCTTCAGATCCCGATGGATGATGTTCTGCCGGTGGGCGGCTTCCAGTGCCTCAGCAATCTCCGTGGCCTTTTCGAGAGCAACCTGGAGAGGAAGCGGGCCTTTTTCTAGCTGCTCCTTGAGCGTCTTGCCCCGGACGTACTCCATCGAGATGAAGTCTTTGCTCTCCGCTTTCCCGATCTCAAAGATATTGCAGACATAGGGATGGTCCAAAGCAGCAGCCGATTTGGCTTCCCGCAGGAAGCGCCTTCTGGCTGCCTCGTCTTCCTGCAGCTCCCCGCTCAGGAATTTCAAAGCGACTTTCCGATCCAGCTTCGTGTCTTCCGCCAGATAGACTTCTCCCATGCCTCCCGTGCCGAGCAGGGAAAGAATTCGATAGGAACCCAACTCTTGTCCTACCATGGACTGAACCTGATTCTGGGCCATGGCCTTGGCTGCCTCCTCCAGGGCAGGCGTTTCAATGAAATCTTCCGCGCGCGCTGGCCTTGAGCAGACTCTCAACTTCTTTGCGCAGCGAGGCGTCCCCAGAACAAGCTTCGTCTAGAAAGGCTTTCCTCTGGCTGCCTTCTCTTTGCAAAGCGCCGTCGAGTATCTGATCGATCTGCTGCCAGCGCTCAGGCTTCATGGCTCTGCCTCTGATCCAGTTTCCGCCAGAGCCAGGCTTTAGCCTTCTTCCAACCCCGCATGACCGTGATCGCAGAGACCGACAAGACTTCGGTTGTTTCATCCACGCTCAAACCACCAAAGAACCTCAGTTCAACCACCTTGCTTTTCCTGGGGTCTAGCCCGGATTTCTCATCGCCAGTCTGCTGCGTCGCCGCAATCATCCGCCCTGGCTGTGTTTCGCTCGGTCGGCCTCCTCGACGTACTGCACGAGTACGACTGCGGAGGCCTCGGTCGCAAGCCTTGCCAGGACGGCGCTTGCGACGCCTCGCGACGACGGGCGATGAGAAATCCGGGCTAGAGTGGAGAGCGCCTTGAGGGCCTTGTCCAGAGGCACCAGGTCCGTGCCTCTCGGCGGGGACACTAGACACGCTTCATCCAGGGACACCTGACCCACGCCACCACCCCGACGTGATTTGCGCGCGACATCCACCAGGATGTTCCGCATCAGGTGGGCGGACAGACCGAAGAAGTGAGCTCGGTTCTGCCAATCCGCTTTTCTCCAGTCGATGAGTCGCAGATAAGCCTCATTCACCAGGGCGGTGGTCTGTAGGAGGTGCTCCGGTCGCTCCCGGACCATGTAGTGCTTGGCCAAGCGGTGGAGTTCGGCGTAGACCAGGGGGGTCAGTTTCTCCAGGGCGGCCTCATCATCTTTCCCCCAAGCTTGCAGCAGTTGGGTGATTTCTTGTGCGGAAGCGGTAGCCACTGGGGCCTCCTGGGAACAATCACTGTCCAGTTTAGCACCCTCAGTAACCGGTTGTCTCACCTAGTGCCCCCAGAAGCGCTGGCCCCATTCGAGAACGAAACTTCGGTGATCTCCACCACTGGCAGGAAAGAAACTCTTCGGTCGGGAACCGGTGAGATTCTGCTGTCATCCACTTTCTCCTCGGAACCTGGCCTCATACTGCTGACACAGCCAGCCGCGCCCGGCTGTCGTCTTATGATGAATGAATCCGAGTTCTGGGTTTGACAGAATTTGGAGCTTCGCCTTTTGGACTGTCCTCGGCTAGAAAATGTACTTGAGAGCGAACTGCATGGTGCGCCCATCAGAGGCACCGAAAATCCGTCCGAAGGTCGGAGAAGTCAAGCCGGTACCACCAAAACCCGCAGGGTTTTGCAGCACGGCATGATTGAGGGCATTGAACATCTCGTAACGGAACTGGAGACGGTTCCTGTCGTTGAAGTAGAAGTCCTTGGTTACTCCGAAGTCGAGCCAGAAAGCACTGGGCCCACGCTCGGTGAAGAGTCCGACATCCCCAAATGCTCCGTTCCTCTCAGGACCACCAGTGGCGGTACACCCCCCGCCACCTGGCGCGGGGAAGCAAAAAGCGGATGGGTTAAGCCACGCCAATTGATCCGACCCACTCAACCGAGCATTGACGCCGGGAACCCTGTTGGGCCGCTTTCCAAAGTTCAATCCATCGCCGCGGGTATCGAATCCGCTGATGACGTTGATGGGATAGGCGCTCCGCGCACCAACGATTCCCGACAGATTCCACCCCTTCAATAGAAAGCGTGAAGCGCCCGAGCCTGAATTGCCGCCCGGAATCGTCCATATCCAGTTTCCCATGAAGCGATGGCGTGTATCTGAGCTCTTGGGACCGTAGGAGGCAGCAATGTCGCTGAAATCCTGTGTAAACCGGTCCCCTGTACCAAAGCCCGCATCGATGGAATGGTAGGTGTGTGCCTTTGCCAACACGTAGCTGGTGAGGAAGGTGAGGTCATCTCTTCGCGCCCTCAAACTCAGGTGCATGGAATGGTAATCGGTTCGGCCATCATTGAGTCGCACCAGAATCGGGCCGAAATCGGGTCTTCCACGCTGCCCGGTCGTGGGATCGATCAGATTTGGGTAGAAGTTGCTCAGTAGCTTGTTCCCCGCGCTTCCCACATAAGAGGCTGTGGCAGCCAGCCAGGGCAGCAACTGACGTTCCAAGCTCAGATTCCAGTGAGAGGCATATTCATCAGCCCGGTCGCGCTCGGCGGGCGAAGGAGTGGGTGGGAGGTCCCGTATCGATTGTGGGATAATCGACGTGTCTCCAGTCTTCAAACCCTCGATGACCGCTTCTTGAAATTCAAAGGGGAAGGGAAACCGAATCGGTTGGAAAGCGGCCGGAATATCGATTGGAGCGAACTGTGCGAAAGACGGAAACGTGGGGTCCGGCAGGAAAGCCATGTCGAAGTAATAGAAAGGCTGCGCAGGGGTGTAGGTCGTGGCTCCGCCGATCCGTAAGACCGTCGTCCCTTCGCTGTTTAGATCAATCACTGCACCGAGACGGGGGGCGAAATTGTTCCCGTCCTTGTCGAATATGGGCGTGTTCCGATCCGGGATGAAAGGCCCAAAGATATCACCGGTGGCGATATTCCAGGGCCCCACGAATCCTGTGTAATACTCGTAGCGCAGTCCCAGGTTGAGTTGGACACGGTCGCTCACCCGCCAGTCGTCATTCACGTACCAACCCGTCTGCCAGTGATCGAATCCGTCGAATCCATCGGGAAAGCCGAACCAGATCTGCAGATACAGCGGATCTCGCTCGAAGAGCAGATCATCGACACTGCCGTAGACGATGATCGGGTTCTCGGCGATGATCCGCTTGGAGTCCATACGGCGAGCCTCGAAGCCGAATTTCAAATGGTGACGGTCACGCACCCAGGAGAAGTTATCGGCGAGCGTATAGGTCTTTGTCTTGAAGTCGATGACACACTGCCCGTCGAGAGGGTTCAATTCCGTGACGCGAGCCGAACCTGCTCCAGCAGGGAACTCCCCACGCAGAGCGGCCTGTAGACGGGTAAGCTGGTTGCTGTTGAGGCCAAAACGGAATTCGTTGAGTAGTCTGGGTGAGAGGGTGTAATTGTGGTGAATTGCGAGATTTCTGAAGCGGGTCGGGAACTGGCGGGTATGACCCGCAAAATCTGTGAAATTCGGGGTGATGAAATCCTGGTTGTTGAAGCTGTAGCGTCCCGCTAGATGCTGCTTATCGGTGAGCTCGACATCGCCTCTCCAGAGATAAGTGTTCTCGTCGTTGATGGCCGCAGCGTTGCGTGCGCGTGAAGGCAGATTCTGGGATCGCTGGTCGCCGAGCAGCCTGTCGGGCTCAATTGCCGGTACAGGTCCTGGAGCATCGGATTGGGAGTGGCATGTCTGATTCTTCCCAATTCGGGATCCACCACGGTTGCGCTGTCAATGCCGAGCTGGTTTTCAATCACTTCGTCTGTCAAGCGATTTCCGGCAATCCCTTGACCGCGATCCAACTGAACCCCCTCATAGTTGAAGAAGAAAAAGGCCCGATCCTTCACGATGGGGCCGCCGATGTTTCCACCGAACTGATCGTGCTTCATGGCGGGCCGGGGCACTCCAAGAGCGTTGTTGGCGAAGCTATTGGCGTTGAACCCGGTCCTGCGCCAGAAATAGAAGGCTGTCCCGTGGAAGTCGTTGGTACCCGACTTGGTGCTGATATTGATCACGGCACCTGTCGCGCGACCGTACTCAGCCGAAAAGGAACTGCCGGTTGTTTTGAGCTCGGAAATGGCTTCAATGCTCACCGTGTTGATGACGGCTCCATTGCCGCCGGTCCCAGCAGCCTGGTCGCCGGCCGCGTTGTTTTCTCCGAAGGACATGTCAACGCCGTCGAGCAGCCAGTTGTTGCCGTATCCCGGAGCGCCGTAAAACTCGACGCCGCCCCTTTGACCGGAAAGGCTTCCGGTTGAGCTTCCGGCTGTAGGTTCGGCGTTGGAAGCGATCACTCCCGGTTGTAGATTAATCATGTCGAAGAAACTGCGGCCATTCAGGGGAAGCTCCTTCGTGGTTTTCTCGTCCAGGGCAACCCCAAGCTGAGGATTGGAACGGTTGACAAGCGGTGTGGTCCCAACCACCTTCACTCGCACCGTGAACTCTCCGATCTGCAGCTGAAAATCGATTCGGGGTCGGGTACCTGATTCTAGGACGACCGTTCCAGAGATGGCCTTCCGAAAACCCGGGATCTCCACGCTCAGAATGTAATCACCGAGAGGCAACAGTGGGAATTCGTAGAACCCCCCATCGCCCGTCACGGTGGCGTTAACCTTGTTGGTCCCGACGTTGGTGGCGTTTACGTCCGCTGCGGGGATGACGCCCCCGGTCTCATCAGTGACGATTCCGAAGATCGCGCCCCCGCCAAGTTGGGCCTCCAAGCTCGTAAAAAGCAGAGGCGAAATCAACGCCGCTACCAACAACCACGACCTACGCTTCCTGCAATTCACAGTTGGCCTCCAGCCTGAGATTATGGCCCCTCTTTTGCTTGACGGATTTTGAAGCATGCCGCGCATCGGTGATATTCACCTGACGTTTGTAGGTAGAACGATCGCCCCCTAAAATGCCCAAACGTCTGGTGCGTGGCGTTAGGCCCAGGACCCCCGGAGAAAACTTGGCAACAAAAGCCCAATATTCGGTTTGACTGTGCTCCCATCCTAGCACAGTCGGCTGGGGGCAAGACTGGGGGCGCAGGATGAAGGCTGCAGCCCATTGCGGGGCAGCAGGGTGATGAGCGGAGGTAAGCGGGATCAACCGAAGTGCTTCCAACAACCCGAAGAACTGCAAACTGGACCAGAGGTTCTACACCGGGATGCGAGAACTGGATCGGGGCGGGGTGAAGCAGCGCCTGGGTGACGTGTTGGCCAGGCCGGAAATCGAGGGGCTCATGGCCAGACGAGACAAGATTGTGGCCTACTTCGACGAGCAGATCGCCAAGCGAGGCGAGAAGGTTGTGATCTGCAGTCTACCAGGGCATTGACCCATTTGACGGCAGACTCGCAGCGAGAACCTGCGCATGCTTACCTCCCACCCACCTCAGCCGAACCTCGTGAAGATCCATCCCTTGCTTTCCCGATTTCGAAAGGACTCTGATCTCCAGAGTGGAGTGCCCCTTACTCAGGTCGAGAAACCCGACACTCTGAGTCCGCCACACGTCCGCAGCCGGTGTTGGCTCGACCGCTACTTCGATACGGTTACCTCCTACCGCGATCTGGATCCGAGAGCCATCGGAAGCCCCACAGCCATACTGGAGGATCACCTGGTAGCGCCCTTCTCGCTCCACATCGAGGTCCCAGCGGATGGAATCGCTCAGGTCCTGCCAACCCGTGATCTTGTCCCGGATCAACTTCCCGTATGCATACCTGAGTCCCTCGCCGTGGAGGTTAGCCCAGGCGATGTCGACCACGGTCCCCCCTAAGAACGTATTAGACATGATTGAGGGAGTGTCCTCTCCACTGACGGGAACGGGGAGCCGCACCAGATCTTCCCCAGTCACCACCTCCTGCGTCCATAGATCGAAGGCCTCTTGCAACTCTCTCACCATCGCGGGTTGGCGGTCGGCCAAATCCTTCTGCTCGGAAGGATCTTGACTTAGATCATAAAGCTCCTTGCCGGCCACCAGCTTCCAGCGTCCCCTGCGCACCGCGTAGTTGCTGCGGGGAACACTCATTCGGGGATTGGCGCCCTCCGTCACCGGTGCGTCACTCCAGAAAAACAAGGTCTCGTGAAGCGCATCACCATGCCCCGTTCTCAGAAGAGGAGCCATGCTCTTGCCGTCCAATGGCGGACCTTCAGGAAGAGGAATATCACAGAGATCCAAAACGGTCGGGAGCACGTCGATATGAGCCGCCGCCACATCCACGGTCTTCCCCGCGGGAAGATGACCCGGCCAGCGGGCGAAAAATGGTGAACGGATCCCTCCTTCATACACGGTGGACTTCTCTCCCCGTAAGTTGGCGTTGTACCGGGCAGCGCCCTTCCACAGGGAGTCCATGGCCTGCCACTCAGGAGACCGGAACTGCTGCATCTGCCGGCTGGTTTCCATTTGGGGACCGTTATCGGACAGGAAGAGTACTAAAGTCTTCTCATCCAGGCGCAGCTTCTTCAAGGTCTCCAGGATTCGGCCGATGCCGTCGTCCATGCAGGTAATCATTCCGTAGACTTTGGCCAGGTGGGGAGGCAACCCTCGCTCGACGTATTCCTGCTCAAATTTCTGGGGAACCTGGTTGGGAATGTGGGGAGCATTGTAGGACAGGTAAAGAAAGAAGGGGTGGGTTTGATTGGCCTCCACGAAACGAAGTGCAGCCTCCGTCAAGGCGTCTGTGATGTAGTTGCTGATCCGGGCCGGTCGGCCGTTATGCTCCAGGGCGGTGTCGAAGTAATCGTCGATCATACCATCCCGGAAACCGAAAAACTCGTCAAAACCGTGGGTCAAGGGACTGTATTTTCCGTATCTCCCAAGGTGCCACTTTCCTACGATCGCGGTCCGGTATCCGGCCTCCTTCAAGGTTTCGGCGATGGTCACTTCCCGGTGTCTCAGCACTTCGGCACCCCGAAACGGCCAGAGGACTCCGGTTCGCTGGTTATACCGACCCGTGAGTAGACTCGCCCGAGTCGTCGAGCAGAGCGGAGTGACATAGAATTCCTTGATCCGAACCCCTTCCTTGGCCAGACGATCCATGTTCGGCGTCCGGAGAATGGCGTTCCCATGGACGCCTACGTCCCCGTAACCCTGATCGTCGGTCAAAATAAGAATGATGTTCGGTCGTCGGGAGGAACTCGCCCCAGAGACGAACCCAAGAAGGGTGAAAAGCACAAAGAGCAAGATCGCGCCCCACGCCATGCGCTTCACCATTGCAGAAGCCATGTCAAAATCTCCTTTCCCGACGGACTATCTTAACGATGCAGTAGAATCGCGATCAAGCCACGGCGCTAAAACAGGTTCCAAACCGCTGGCTTGACCGACGGGTACGAGCAGCAAGCAGTGGCGACGGAACCGATCTGATAGAATCCCAGGAAGATTTATCATACCCGCCCATGAACTTACGATCAGGCCCACTTAGCACCAGTAGCATTGTGCTTTTCGCCCTATGGACGGCTCTGGGGGCCGGCAGCTTGTGGCCGGCATCGTCGGTCGAGCAGATAAGACAAGAGCCCTACGGCGGTCGTCCCGCGCTCGTACTTGGCAACGACGTACTGGAGTTGACCGTGCTCGAAATGGGTGGTGCCCTGGCTCGATTGGTCCTACAAGACGACCCGCAACAACTCAATCCCCTGTGGGATGGGTTGCGCGTAGACCGAGAAGCGGGCCGCCCGGAGCGCGTGAACGGGATCACTGGCCATTTTACCTGTCTCGATGGGTTCGGGACTGCTTCCAAAGAAGAGCGGGCGGCGGGGTTGCCCTTCTCTCACGGAGAAGCGCATTCCCTCCCCTGGGTCACCCTGAAGGCGAAAAAGGAGGGGAACACGGCGATCGTCGTGCAGACGGTCTTCTTGCCGCATCTCCAGGAGGTCTTGACCCGGACCCTCAAGCTGGTGGACGGCGAGAACGTCATCTACGCCCACAGTACCCTGGAAAGCCGGTTGGCTTTCGACCGACCTGTCTGTTGGGTCGAGCATGGCACTGTGGGGTCTCCCTTTCTGGAGCCGGGTGTCACCGTCATCGACTTGTCCAACAACCGGGCCATAACACGATCTCGGGAAAGGCGGACTCACTTCCCCAACCGGCTGGCTCCGTACGCGGAATTCACGTGGCCAATGGCGCCAGGAGTCGACGGCAGTCCCGTGAATCTGCGGCTCACCCCAAAGTCGCCTAACTCCCAAGACTGGACGGGCCATCTCTGGGATCCGAATCAGAAATTCGCTTTTGTGACCGCGCTTCATCCCAAGAAACGGCTCCTACTTGGATACGTCTTGCGAAGCGCCGAATATCCGTGGATGCAGATCTGGGAGGACTACCCTCCCCAGGGAATCATGGCCCGTGGCTTGGAGTTTGGCACCCAGGCCTTCGACGGAGCTCGCCGTAAGATCATCACCCAAAACAAGCTCTTCGACCAGTTGCTGTATCGTTGGCTGCCCGCAAAATCGAAGATCGAGGCGAGCTTTCTGCTCTTTTGGACCCGCACTCCCGAGGGATTTCAGGGGGTCGATGACATCCGGGTCGGGAAAGACCGGCTCGACATTCGTGACAAGCGATCTGGTAGAAGCTTCAGCTTGGGGCTCTCTCAGCCTTTCTGAACCGGAGATTCGACGAGTTTTCAGTCCTTGGGGTCATCCGGCAGGGCGTGCCCTTGCCCGTCAGACTACGAAGTGGCCCTTTGGGAACGCTCCGTTTACCCCATCCTCTGATAGAATGACATGGCGTTGGCGGCGCCCCCCCCGCTGCGGTATGCAACCAGATTACTAGGTCTGAGCTGAATGAGCGGGAGTTTACCATGATGTTCGGCTGCAATCACCCACAGGTTGTTGGCCCCCTGAGCCTACCTGTCAGGAAAATCAGTCTGACCCTTTTTCTGCTCGCCATACCGACGCTGCTGGCAGCCGGCAGCGGGTCCGGAGGAATCCAATCGCCCGCCCAGCCGAACGAAATCTCGATCATCATCGCTGAGGATGCTCACCGGCTGGAGAAACTCGGGGCTTCCGAGCTGAGAAGCTATTTAAAGAGGCTCTACGGGGCCGACGTCGAGCTTCGAAGTCAAATGCCGCCAGGCAATGGGAGTGTCTTCTTGATTGGCTCGCCCGGGACGAACGCCGTGCTGGAGAAGTGGCTCCCCGAGTGGCCTCAATTGAGCGATCAGGGCCTGCTCTTGCGCCGGGTTCAACTCGAAGGTCGGTCAGCTGTAGTGGTCGGAGGGGGCAGCCCCCTGGCAACCCTCTGGTCCGTCTACGAGCTGCTCGAGAAACTTGGGGTGCGCTATCTGCTCTGGGGTGACCTGCTGCCCGAGGGAAGCGGCGAGTTCCAACTGCCGGATATCGACGAGCTCAAGGAGCCCCTCTTCCGGGCGAGGGCTTTTCGGGGAATAAACGACTTTGTCATGGGCCCGGAGGCCTGGAGTCTTCGGGAGTATGAGCGTGTCATCAAGCAGCTGGTGAAGCTGAAGTACAACCATCTGTGGCTCTCGTTCTATTCCTCTCAGCCGTTTGTTGACTACGAGTTCCGAGGGCACAAGAAGGAGGGTGCAGAGCTTTGGTTTGGCTGGCAGTACCCGATTGCTGAAGACACCATCGGGCGGGAGCTGTTTCAAGATGCGACCGAGTTCGTGCATCCTGAGTTCGAGGGCGCTGTCACCTACCAGCAAAGAGTGAGGGCGGGTCAGCGATACGTGCACGGTATCCTGAGGCTGGCGCGTGATTTCGGGATGAAGACCGGCATTCTCTTCTCTGCCACCGATCCTCCCCAAGAATTCAAGCAAAGCCTGCAGCAGTGGACCCCTCCCGAGTTTAAGCGGGAACTCACTCCGGAGGAGACTCCTGAGTTTGGCTATGTTGGCGTCAAGACCATGGGGGCAGATCCTCGTAACACGGCCTTTCAAAACGTCTTCAACCCGGTCTTTGCCGACCTGGCGGAAGTGATCATTCGGGCGCACGTGGATACCTACCCGGAAGCAGACTATTACATCATCCATACGCCGGAATTTCGAGCTCCCGTTTCAGGGTTGGAACGCTGTTGGCAACGCCTTGACAAGAAGTATGACCTGGCGTCAAGGGCGTCGCTCGAGAAGATGCTGGACTCGGCTCGTGCCCGATCCGGCCGCGCCGCCCGCGAACTGGGCGGTGACATCGAGTTCCTCTACTTCCTCGATCACCTCTTCACGGAACGAAGGGTAATGGCCAAGACCAGGCATCCGGAAGCCACCGTGATGATCTCTGGTGTCACGCGGGAGCTGTTTCCGCTGCTTTCGACCATTCTGCCATCTGGCTTCGAGGCTCTGGTGGCACCGGGAGTCTACACCACGGTCGAGTCGGCCAGGGCGCTCCACACTCTAGCGCCTTTCCAGCAGGGCTCGTTGAATACCCACTTCTGGTTGACCCTGCAGGGCGACAGCATGTCGATCCTGCCTCAACTGCCCAGCTCTTCCGTCTATCAATCGCTTCAAGCCATGCGGAGATACGGCCTGGACGGCTATATGGTGCGCTACTGGACTCTGGGTGATCTGGTTCCCACCTCGGCCTATCTGGCTCGTGCTTCGTGGGAGCTCAAAGACCCGGAAACCTTCTACAGAGACCACTTGAGTACGATCTGTGGAAGGGAGGCAGTCGAGGAGGTGATCCATGCCTTTAACGCCGTCGATGAGGCGACCCGCTTCCTGGCTCAGCGCCGTCATGGAAAGTGGATCATCTACGGCAACCCGATGCCAGGTCTGCTTGAAGAGCACTACCACGTGGAGAAGGCAGACTATCCGGAGCTTGATGAGGCCGTCGAAATCTATCGACGAGCCCTCGATCACCTACGGAGGGCCTCCGACCGCTCAACTGATCAGGGGAAAGATTACCTTGAATATTTCACGGCTCGGTCGGAGATGGCCATCGATTACCTGCGGCTGCTGCGGACGGTCCGAGAATTGGGAGTTGCCTTCGGCGACGGTCAGCAGGCTCGCCGGCAGCGAGATCCGTCAACGGTTCTGAAGAAGCGAATCGAGGTCAAAGACCTGGCAGCCCGGTCGGTCAAGCTGGCTCGCAGCGCAGTAACCCACTTTGCCCGCGTCGTACGGGACGAATCCGACCTCGGAATGTTGCTGAGCCTCAACAATGTCCTGTACCGGCATGCCAAGTCCCGGGCCTTCATCATGGAGCAGGAAGCTGAGCGCGGATTCCCGATCCGGGGGTCTGCCAAAGATTTTCGCTAAGCTGAAGCTTCATTGGCGAATGTAGCTTTGGCCTCCAGGCCGAAGTCCTATTTTTCCGAGCCTTTGGCTCGGACGGCGGCCTGGAGCCCACCGCTACGCCGGACCCAAAGTTTCCTTCTGAATGATCCGGCTCGCAGCCGGTGGCGGGGCTAAGCTAACCTGAAACTTCAGCCAAAGGGGGCTACCCGCAACAACACCTTCGGTGTAGGCCAATGAACCGGGCGCTTTCGCTCGACCCGATCTACACCTCGTCACGAATGGGGCGAAAGCGGTCAAAGACAAACAGCCCAATGCCGCCGATGATGCCTATAGTGGCTGCCGTGTAGAAGGGAAGTGAGGACTGGGTTGCCGGATCCCAAAGGGCGTCGGCTGTCCAACCGTAGATGGCGCTGCCCAGTCCGGAAAAGGTGATGGCCACGCCGATGGCGGTCGATCGCAAATCGCCGGGAAGGTGCTCGGAAAGATAGCCGGCATGGGACCAGCGCATGAACTGCCGCACGAATTCAAACGTGGCCACGAAGAGAAAAAGCTGCCAGGGAAAGGCAGAGAGGCCAATGGCCAGGGTGGAGAAGGTGTAACTGATGAGTATCAACACAGCTGCGATCCCCGCTGCCCTGCGACCCGCCAGTAATCCGACGGCTGCCCCGCCAGGGATCCACATCAGGGTTCTTAGCAACTGGAGCCAGATCCAGCCCTGATCCTGTGATCCGGTAATGAGTCCAATGTCCTGGGCGCGGTAGGGGAGGAACTGGTTCGATGCTTGAAACAGCGGCCCCCCCAACAGACAGAGCGCGATGACCAATCCCCAGAACTTGCTGTTTCTCACCAGCCGAGCCAGATCCTTCAGCGTCTGATCCCAACTGAACGCAGATTGCAGTTGGTAGCGACCCTTTCTCTGTCCCCAGAGACCGACCAGAATAGCGCCGGTGAAAGTACTGGCAGCCATCAGCCAGAACACCAGTTCGAAGTCGACGACGATGGGCCTGCTGGTCATCGGCTGGAATGCGAACAGCTGACTCCAAACATCTCTCCAGTTTCCCCCAGCCGCCAGATTGCCGAGTTCGTGCCGATTCAGGAGTGCCCGACCACAGACCGGGCCAAGTAAACTGCCGACCCCGAGAGAGGTCATCATCAACCCGTTGGAGAGACCCTTGCGGCCGGGAGCCACCATTTGAACCAGCGAAATGCCCGAAATCCACATGAGCGAGCCGGTGCAACCCTGCCACAGAGCCAGCAAGCGGATGGAGACCGGGTCCGGATCGATTACCAGTGTGAAGGGGACAACTACCTCTCCCAACAGGGCACCGCACCATACCAGGCGCTCACCGTAGCGTCGTGCCAATAGCCCGGCCAGAGTTGGCCCGACGATCCAGGGAGTGACCCGGTACATGACCAGCTTCGACCAGATATCCGCTGGATAACTGCCTCCGGTGGCAAGGGCGGCCTCGCTGAGCGCGCCGAAATACAAGGGCAGCAAGTAATCCAGAATGGCGGTGTAGAAAAAGGTGATGATGGCGACAATTACGACGACTGGAAGTCGAGCCGTTCCGGCGTTGGGATCGGGTAGCTGTGAGCTTGAGTCTGTCATCGGCTTCGCCGCCACGCAGGTGCGGGTCTCACGCCAGGGAGTCAGTGCAGATCTACCCTGGCCTTCGAATCAACGAAAAGATGCCCATAGTTTTGGTCCAACCAACGGATACTGGTGCGGATCCATAGGTCCGGGTCCTGATCCGGCAGGGGAGCGATTTCCAGGCACTGGGGCAGGTTCTCGGGATCCGGTGCTTCCGCGCTCAGAACCTGCATGATTGTGTCTATGTCCACAGAGCCCTCGCCCAGTGTCGAAAGCATGATCTTGGGCTCGCCTTCCAAGGTCTTCGGCTGGACTCGCATATCCTTTACGTGGGTCATGACCGTCCAGCGCGCGACGGCCTTGACGGCATCTACCGGATCTTCGATGACGCTGAAAGAGTTGGCAAAGTCGAAGTTTACCTGAAGCCAGGGGGAATCGACGCCCTCGATCACCACGGCGATTTCCGAGCAGCGGTAATCCATGTGGTTTTCCAAGGCCATCACGATTCCAATGCGCTCAGCCTCCTGACGCAACTGGCGGAAGTTGACGATGAGACGTTCTAGCTGGGCCTCGACCGGTGGATCCTTGGAGAAATGATTGTGCTCAATGGCTCCGTTGTGTACGGCCACGATCAGATCGGCCCCCGCCTCCTTGCCCAGCTCCATATGCCGAATGAACTTGGCCCGCTCTCCCTCCCAGGTGGAACCCACCGCGGCAAAGTCGGCATTACCGCCGGCGATCAATCCAACTCCTTGCTCCTGGAGCTGTTTCCCCACACGGCGCGCATGCTCGTCGCTCTTCAACCAGTCCGAAGTCATATAGAGAGGGGACAGGTGCAATTGCACGCATCTGTGAATCAGCCATTCAATATGCTTTCCCGGTTCCGGACCCTGGAGTGAATTTACATAGGGAAGCGGGCGCCCATAGTTGAGGAACGCCGGATCGGTCACGTTGAAGAGGTAGATACCGGCGTTGTCATGACGGAGCGGGGGATAGCACAACCAGCGATAGGACGCCTGCGACAAGCCTAGTTTCATCGTCTCCTCCGGGCTTAGAGATTAAAGCAATGGTGTGGAGCCGTCTACGGTAGTGTAGCGCGTAGCCTCCATCGGGACGTGTTGACTGCGTGAGCGGACGAGGTCCATGTCGAGTTCTACTCCCAAACCCGGTTGCTGGGCAAGTTCTGCGACGTCAATATGACCCTGTCGGACCGGAATCTCAACTCGCTGCACCCGATGAAACCAGGGCTGGATGGGACAGTGTTCCAGGATCAGGAAGTTCTGCATGACCGCTGCGGCATGGGCGCAGGCTGCCAGTGCTACCGGACCGTAGGGATTATGCGGTGCCATCAGAATCCCATAGACCTCGGCAAAGTGGGCAATCTTCATCAGCTCACTGATTCCGCCGACATGGCAGGTGTCGGCCTGGCAGACGTCAATCGCCTGCTGCTCGAACCAGGGACGGAAGTCCCAACGGGTGATCAATCGCTCTCCTAGAGCGATCTTGACGTCGGGATGATCCCGCTTTAGTCGCCGGGTCGGCTCGATCGTGTCCATGCTTGTGGGCTCCTCGACGAAAGTCATGTTCAAGGGCCGTAACCCGGCAATCAGACGGTGCGCAGACTGCGGGTCGAACATGGCCGCAGCATCGATCATCAGCGCGACCTCGGGACCCAAGATCTCCCGCACCTTGGTGTGCGCCGCGATGGCAATCTCCGTCTGGCGATTCATGTCGTAGGGGTTCGTCACCTTGCCGAAGCCCAGTTTGAATGCGTCGAATCCCATTTCGAGAGCAGCCCGCGCGGCATCTTCGAGGGGGATCCCATAAAACTCGGGGCCATGACGGATATAGCAGCGAACCTTCTCTCGAACCGCGCCGCCTAACAGTTTGAACACGGGAAGTCCCGCGGCCTTGCCTTTGATGTCCCACAGTGCCTGGTCGATACCGCTCATCGCACTGCTGTGCACCACACCTCGTCGCCACCAGAAGTCCCGGTATCCAAGCTGCCAGATCCGCTCGATGTCGGTTGGATCCATACCCAGCAGCCGGGGCTTCAGTTCCGTCTCAATCTGAGCCTTGATTGCCAGTTCGTGGTATTCAGTGGTTGCTTCGCCGATTCCAGTGATGCCTTCGTCGGTAGAGATCTCAACGAAGATCCAGTTGCGCATCACCCCGCTGCCATCGGGGCGGGGGATGCTCATGATGTACACTTTGATGTCACTGATCTTCATCTGCTTCTCCAAGGTGGTTTCGCCAGGGCCATGAATCGGCAGTACCTGCCCCGGAGACAGGAGTACGCCGGGACGTTTATCGGGAATGGGAACACTTAACCGATCACGGGATTGTTGAGCTTCAGTCCTCTGACGCCGGTGCCGTCAAAGCGGTGGACCACCAGGTTGTCCAGAGAGGCAGCCAGCATGATCTCACGGTCGGGCCCCGCGAACGAGATATCCGTCGGGCCCCGGAGCGCCTCTCCGGCCCAATCGTGACAGAACAGCTCCAGGCGTTTGCAGCCGAGATCGAAACAATAGATCGCGTCAGGGCGATGGCAACCGATCCAGAGTCTTCCGTCGGTGTCGAAAGCGATGCCGTCGGGTACGTGGCGTGGCATGTGCACCACTCTTTCGAAACCACCTGCCGAACCGTTCTCATTGATCTCGATCCGTGCGATGGCACTGCCGTAGGTCTCCACGAAGTACAGGTAGTCCTCGTCGGCATCGAGTGCAATGGCGTTGGGTGTGTCGACCGGCTGTGGGTACCAGAGTTCCGCCTCTCCTGCTCCGGGCTTCACCCGATAGAGATGGCCGTTGACCTTCTCCGACCAATCACCACTGTCGGATAGATACATATTTCCCTGCCGGTCGAAGGCAGGGTAGTTGGTACAAAGGAAAGGTTGGCCGTCTGGCCCTGTAGCGTAGACACGCGACTTACCGTCAGGCGTGATCTTCAGGACATCACCCGCTGTGTGTGCCAGATACAGATTTCCCTCTGAGTCAACTACTGAGCCCAAGCAACGAGATTCAGTTTGAGCGAACTGTTCCGCTGTGTTGTTGTCCAGGTCCAGGCGATATACCTGACACCCGGTCCCGGTGGTATAGGCCTCACCTCGAGGTCCAACGCCAATGGACTCGGGATGGTCCACTCCCTTGATGTGAACGATCCGGCGCTTGTCATACTTCTCCAGCGTTACCAGTGCTGAGCTCATACGTAGTCGATCACAATCTCCACGCGATCGAGCACGGGATCCACACGCATCTGGGGATTGGTTTCATGCATCTCGATACTCAGCCGGTTCTTGCCTTTCTCGAGTGCCTCCACCGGAAGGGGATACTCCACCCGAGTGAAGTTGTTCATGATGTACACATCTCGAGTGGTGCGGGTCGCGTCATCCAGAGGGGTGTCGTTCAGTGTCACGCTGAAGCGGTCTGGATGAGTGGTATTGATGATCACCATCTTGAGCCTGGCTTGGGGATCGAAGGCGGCCTTCTGAGCCAGAGCGAGATCATCGCCGATCCGGAAGGGAACCTCGTGCCGGCCGACCGAAAGGGTGATGGGCAGAACCACGTCATCGATCGCCCGGTACTCGCGGAAGAGCTTTCCGTGGGTCCTTCCATGTCTCTCGATTAGTTCGTGCGGATGCGAATCCAGTAGGTAGGTCTTCGCCTTGAACTGCACTTTCCGAATGTCGCCAATCTCACTCAAGGTGGTGTAGTAATCGGGATCGAGTTCACTTTTCCAGACCGAACCGCCTTGATTGCGCCATTCCGTGCGTCCCAGAATCGGGGGTGGTGGCCGGTCTCCCGGCCTGTACCCCATCAGAAGATGACCCCAGTTGAACAGGTAGAGCCCGTGGACTCCCTGATCGAGCATCTGAGCGGCCCAGGCCCGCGTCTCTCTGGTGGGTCTCCAGTGCCAGTTTCCCGGGTAGATCCAACATTCCCTTCCTTCCACCAACTCCAGCCAGGGCTTCGGGTCAAGCGTCAGTGGAGCGAAACCTGAGCCGGGAATAATCACCTGAACCAGGCCTTCCTTCACCCAGGTAGCGACATCCAATCCCCGCTCAAGGCAGACTTCGATTCTGGGAATCAGGCGTACCATCAAGAATTGCTTCTTTCCTCGTTCTGTCTCTACTTTATCCAGGGTGGCACGCACCGATCGGATCAGATCGGTCATCTTGGCGCGATTCTCTGCCTTGCTTCCACCGCCCTGAGGCGGCCAGAAGAACAAGGGATCCCGATCGAAATCCAGCATCACTCCGTCGTTATCCCAGCGAGTCGCAAACTCGTTGATAATGGCGAGCTTGTGGTCGCGTACCGCCTGATGGGAAAAATCGAACATACCCCAGGTGAAGCACTCCATCTTGTCCAGTGGATATTCCTTCTGCTCCTCCTCGCCCCAGTGGGGATTGCCGAGGAGGTACTGCGGATTCTTCAGCTTGAAGTCGCTTACCTCGGGAAGAAAGTATTGATCGTGGGCATCGTTCATGCGGATGGCTGGCAAGATCTTCAATCCATGCCGGCGCCCATACTTGACCGCTAGATCCGGGGGGTTGGCACCCGCCTCGATCAGTCGTTTGGTGTTTTCGCGATAGCGCCAGATCCAGGAATCGTCAAACTGCTTGACATTGGCAAGTAGACGCTCTCCGTTCTCGAGCTCCGCGACATAGCCGTCGCTGCTGCAGAGGTTGTAGACCAGGGCATCGACGTCGGTGTTGGCAATCGGCGTGATCGACTCCTGTGCCCACTTTTCTGGGGTCAGGGGGTAATCCGAGCAGGGGACGTCGTTCCATTCGCCTTCCCAGATGAGTCGAAAGGGGGGACGATTGTCCTCTGTCGCGAGAGTTTCGCCCGGGCCGCGAGTTGCTGTGGTCGTCCCCAAGGCACTGGACGACGCAGCCGCGCCTCCTGCTGCCGCTGCGGTTTTCAGAAAGTTCCTGCGGTTGGAAGACATCGGATCTCCTCTGTTTGGATCTACGAAGTCTCAAATAAGCATTTTATCGACGACCTTGCCGCCGACATCGGTCAGGCGAAAGTCTCGTCCCATGTGGTGGTAGGTCAGTTGGGTGTGCTCGAAGCCCAGACACTTGAGGATTGTGGCCTGTAGGTCGTGAATGTGGATCTTGTCCTCAACCACGTTCAAACCGAGTTCGTCGGTTCTGCCGATGGTCTGCCCGCCTCGGATTCCTCCGCCCGCCAACCACATGCTGAAACAATCCGGATGGTGATCGCGGCCCGGCGCCTGGTCGGGACGGCCCGCCTGGGAGAGAGGCGTGCGCCCAAATTCGCCACCCCAGACCACCAGCGTCGTATCCAGTAGCCCACGCTGTTTCAGGTCCTGCAAGAGCGCAGCGATGGGCTGATCGGTGATCTCACAGTTCTTCTTCAGACCCTCGTCGATCTTATCGTGATCGTCCCAGCTGGCATGAGCCAGCATGACGAAGCGGACTCCACGCTCGACCATCCGTCTAGCCAACAGGCAATTGGTGGCGTAGGGCCCGGTAGGCTCTTTGTCTACGCCGTAGAGGTCTAGCGTATGTTTGGGTTCGTCGGAGAAGTCCAGCAAGCCTGGAGCCGACATCTGCATCCGATACGCCAATTCGTAGGATGCGATTCGAGAGAGGATCTCACGATCTCCCGTTTCCAGAAACTCTTCCTGGTTGAGGTCGCGGAGCGCGTCCAGCCGGGCCCGCTGCATCTGGGGACTGACACCGGGGGGATTGGGTAAGTAGAGTATCGGGGCCCCTTCGTTGCGAAAAGGAACGCCCTGGTACAGCGATGGAAGAAAACCGCTCGACCAGTTGTTCGACCCTCCGCTGGTCCCATGACCCGAGTTGAGGACGACGAAGCCAGGTAGGTCCTGGTTTTCGCTGCCGAGTCCGTACACCACCCAGGAGCCCACCGTGGGTCGACCGAATTGGGTGGTACCGCTCGTTAGCAGCATCTGGCCCGGATGGTGGTTGAATGCCTCGGTGTGCAGGGAACGAATCAGACAGATGTCGTCGGCCTTGGACGCCGTGTGAGGCAGGTAGTCGGAAAACTCCATACCGCACTCACCATATTTCTTGAACTGCCGAGAGCTGGCCAAGATCTTTGCCGACGGTTTGATGAATGCTAGTTTCAGATCCTTGGTCATCGAGCTGGGAAGCGGCTGTCCATTCCACTTCACGAGCTCCGGTTTGGGATCGAACAGGTCGAGCTGGCTGGGAGCCCCCGCCATGAACAGGAAGATCATGTTCTTGGCGGAGGGCTGGAAGTGAGGGGATTTGGGCGCCAGTGGATTCACCGCGGTCAGCCGATTCGAAGCAGTGCGCCCCTCCAACCCCATCAGGTGCGCGAGCGCAACAGTCCCGATTCCGCCGGCACATCTGCTGAGAAAATCACGACGGGTTTGAGAGATTCTGAAGGTTCCCAGATTCATCTTTCTACTCCCGGCTCACAAACTCGTCCAGGTTCAACAGGACACTGCTCAGACCCACCCACGCCGCAGCTTGAATCCGATCGACGCTGTCGAGATCGAGTGGGAACAACAGCTGGGCCGTTTCCAAATCGAGCATCTGCCTCTGCTGTCGAAAGTACCCGGTCAACCTCGTTCGCTCACTCGATCTGGGTTCCCGGGCCAGGCAAAGCCGAAAGGCATGCCCCAGCCGAGCCTCGAAACTGCCCGGGACCTCGCGTAGCGTGCGTGCGGCAAGGGCCTGGGCCGCTTCCAGAAACACAGGATCGTTGAGCAGGTTGAGAGCCTGCAAGGGCGTGTTCGAGCGGTTTCTCCGGCAGGAGGTGACGTTCTTTTCGGAAGCATCGAAATTCATCAAGAACGGGTACGGAACCGTCCGCTGGAAATGAATGTAAAGTCCGCGGCGGTACCGACCAGCGCCTCGACTCTCTTCCCATTTCACAGAATTGCCAAAGCCCACGTCGACGACCTCCTTCGGTTGAGGGGGTCTTACACTCTTTCCTCCGATGGATGGGTTCAAGAGCCCGCTTGCTGTCAGCGCCGCGTCTCGAATCAACTCAGCGGGAAGCCGTAGACGGGATTGATGGGAAAGCAGCACATTCTCCGGGTCGCGAGACTCCAGCGAGCGCCTCTGCAGGGAGGACTGTCGGTAGACAGACGACACTGCAATGGTCTTGATCATCCCCTTGATGCTCCAGCCGCGGCTCATGAACTCCTCGGCCAGCCAGTCCAGGAGTTTCGGATGGGAAGGTCTCTGCCCCTGCGTGCCGAAGTCCTCGGAGGTCCTCACGAGCCCTTGACCGAACAATTCCTGCCAGATGCGATTCACGGTAACTCTGGCGGTCAGCGGGTTGTCCTCAGACGTGATCCAGCGAGCCAGCGTCAGTCGGTTGGGCTGGGGATCAGAGGACGTTGAACTCAAGAACTCGGGAATCCCCGGATGAACCTGGATTCCCTTAGCCTGATAGTCTCCACGGAGATGGATGTGCGTTTCGACCGGGCGATGTCTGATTGCAATCGTCTGAGCCTGACTCAAGGCCGGGAAGGAATCCCGCATCTCAACAAGCTTTTCGTACAGCTCTTTGAACTTGAGCTCCTCCTGACGCTCCTTGCTTAGAACCCGGTTGTAGTTTTTTGCGAAATGATCCTCCAGCGCGGTTCGTTCCTTGAGCGTGCGCTTGGCCGGATGGGTTTTGAGAATCTTGTTTCCGTTATCCAGGGTCTTCTCTAAAGCGTCGTAAGCCTCGTCCCAGTCGGTCCACTTACCCGGATTGGCCGCCGTCTCCAGCATCCTCTTTTCCCAGGAGGGTTGAAGTGCGGGGGCGCCGTACTGTTCCAACAACGCCTGGCGCTTTTCGAGATATCCAGGAAGAGCCTGCAAATAGGGACCCATCTCACCAGGGAGCTGGGCATCGATATCGACCTCCTGGTCCCCGTCGAAGAAGGCGAAGAGGCGGTAGTAGTCTTTCTGGGAAATCGGGTCGTATTTGTGATCGTGACACTGTGCGCAGCCCACGGTCAGTCCCAGCCAGACCGTTCCCACTGTGTTGGCTCGGTCGATAACCTGCTCGAAGCGGAATTGGGCGATGTCGACACCCCCCTCGCGGTTGGTCAGCGTGTTCCGATGGAAGCCTGTGGCTACCCTTTGCGCAGTGGTTGCGTTGGGAAGCAAGTCGCCCGCAATCTGCTCGATCGTGAACTGGTTGAAGGGCAAATCTCGATTCAGCGCGTTGATGACCCAATGGCGGTAGCGCCAGGCATGGGGCCTGACCCAGTCCTTTTCGTAGCCGTCACTATCGGCATAGCGAGCTACGTCAAGCCAGTGGATGGCCCACTTCTCACCGTAGTGCTCAGATTCCAGGAGCTGGTCGACCAGACGCTCGTAGGCATCCGGGCGGTTGTCCATCAGGAATTTCGAGACGTCCTCAGGAGTCGGGGGAAGCCCGATCAAGTCGAGACTAAGCCGACGAATCAGAGTGATCTGATCGGCTTGTGTAGAGGGTGCGATTCCTTGCTCTTCCAGCCTGGCCAGAATAAAGGCGTCGATCGGGTTCCTGATCCAATTCCGGTTCCGAACCGCGGGAACTGCAGGTCGCCGAATGGGTTGGAAGGACCAGTGCGAGCCCTTCTCGCTGGAGGAATCGGTCTCTGCTTCTGTCTTTCCGAGATCGGCGGTCGCGGGCCAGTCCGCACCATCATCAATCCAGGTACGAAGGATTCCTACTTCCTGAGGGGTGAGTCTCTCTCCCACCATGGGCATCACTTCACCTTCCTTGACGCCCGCTACCAGGTGGATCAACTTGCTTTCCGCACTATTTCCCGGATGGATCGAGGGACCAGAATTACCTCCTCGGAGGGCGTCCTCCCGGAGGTCAAGACGCAGGCCACTTAACTGCTGCTCCGGACCATGACAACTGTAGCAGCGGCTCTCGAAAATGGGTTTTACGTCACGCAGAAAATCCCTGCCGCTTTCTGCTGCTGGGGGAAGCTCTTCGGCAGCCGCTCCTCCGGGGTTTTGCAGGGTGAAGGAGGTCAGGAGAATCCCTGAAAGCGTGACCAGTCCCAGACGCTTCAAGTTCGGTTGGGGCAATGTGGATGGTTCGAACACGATTACCTTGGATGCATTCTGAACCTTCTAGTATGGGCAATCAAGCCTGGCCAAGGACTCGCTCGCTCAGGCTATTCGAAGGTAATGCTCCATCGTTGCGACTCCAGGTACACGTCCCAGGCTACGCCCTTGAGGTAATCGTAAGCGTAGCAGTTCAGGACCGCGAGGGCGCCCAGATCAGAAGGGTCTCGGACCACCCGGGCCCAGTCCTCAATGGCTGCTTCGAGAAGCCTTACAGCTCTCTGCAGTCCTTCCCGAGACTCAATGATGCTCTCTTCATACCCGGCTGGATCCTTCGCCTCCCGACTCCTCTGCGCCTTGAGGTACGCCAATCGGGCCTGTCGCACCTGTTGAACCGAAGCAATGTATTGAGCGCTGGACTTGAGCTGCCCCAACAGTTGCTCTACGTAACTCTTTCCTTGGGGCCGGCTCTTGCTCAGGGCAGATTCCAGTAGGGGGATCGCTTGGCGATAATCCGCCGTCAACTGATCCCATGCGGCCACTGGACCGGAGTCGTCAAGCCAGTGCTTTCGCATCAGGTTAGGCACCGGAAAGAGAAACCCCATGGCTGACTGATCGGACTTCAAGGTAACCGCTTCCAGCAGCCGGTAGACCTCGAGCATATCGGCAACCGATGCCCGCCCACAAACTTGTTCCACCTGATCCCGGTAGACGGCTTCGGGTGTGAGGTCCGATCTCCAGGACGCCTGAGCCAGGTAGGCGGTAGCCGCTTCAAGCTTCGTGACCAGGAAGTTGCGCCCGAAGAATCCATGAACCTGGTAGCGCTTCATCGCCTTCAGGATGCGGTGCAGGGACGGGGTGGGGAGCTGTGGAAGAACGCCGATGTTGTCATCCGCCAGAGTAGCCATGACTCCAACCTTCATGGGAGTCGAGGCGGCGAAAGAGAGCATCTCGGTCCGCTCTGCTGCCAGGGAGGAAAGATAGTCCATCTGAACCTGAAGCATGACCCGCTCTGGGAAGATCTCAGCCATCACTGGATAGAACTCGTCGCTGAAGGTGCTGGCGACAATGGTAGCTTTCGGATTCTCGGTGGAGTCGAGAATCTTCTCTTCATTGATCAACTGGTCCAGAACGCCGGCGTAGGCGATCGCGGCTTTCAGCTCATGCAAGGGTCGTTCCCCCTTGCGAACGCCGACCGGCAGGGTGTTGGTGCGCGCGGAGTGGATCAGCTGCTCCAGTTTGAACTTTGATTGGAGCTGGTACTTCTTGTCCAGACGCTCCCAGATGGATAGGTACTCCTCACCCGATTTCGGGAGCTCCGGCTGGAAGACGCCATAGTAGTCTGCTTCCGGATAGGTCCTGACGTGGGTTCGGATGATGGTCCGGTTCAATTCGGCCATCACCGGATTGCCGGGTGTCAGATAGGGAAAGAAGCTGGGGTTCACTCCAAATTCCGAAACTCCCAGGCGGGCGCTCCGAAGTCCCTTGATGGCTTCGATGGGGACGTATTCCCGATCCGACCACTGCGGCAGACGCTGATTGAACTCGGAGGTGAACTGATTGATCCAGAACATCAGGCCCGTCTGCATGCCTCGACTCTTCGCATAGGCGAAGATGCTGTGAAGCAACCGTTCAGCTGCAACGACTCTCTCCTGATAGCTCCGGGCGTCTTCGAAGTCCGGATTGGTGAACTCACTGCTTCCCCTGAAGAGCTTCCGTCCGATGGTCTGGGCATGGATCGGTAGCTTCCAGCCGTAGTGCAGCACCCCGGTGGTCTTCCGCTGTCCTCGAAACTCGTAGTGGACAAAGGGCTGGGAAGGATAGGTCTGAACATAGAGTACATTGAACTTGAGTTTCGCCAGCTGATCGATCAGATGTCGGTAGTCCTCCATTCCGTAGAAGACGAGGGAAGTGGCGAGGTCGTTGATTCCACGATAGGACCGGAAACGGAGTTCAGGCTCTTGAACCAGATCCAGCGTCGACGGAGGGAAGGGAACCGGTCTCTCTGGAAGCACATCCTTCTCCAGCAGAAAGCGGACGCCGCACAGCTGTACCAAGTCGTAGACTGCCCACAGCGTTGCCGCAGGGCTGCCTCCGCCGATCACGAGAATCGGCCGACCCCGCCTGGAAAGCTTTTTCAGGACGATCCCTTGATCGCTGACCTCAGGCCAGGGAGCTGACGCAAGCGCTGCTTCGACGGCCGGATTGGTGGCGGGACTGCCCAGGACAATGAGGAGTTCGTCTGCGGCTTCCAGCGAGGCTACCACCCGCACTTGGATTCCGTAAAGCTTCTCCAGATACCGTTTCAGTTCGTTGGCGGCGAACTTCTCCAGATCCGGTGCATTTGGAGAGAGGACAAGCGCAAGGCTCTTCTCACTCTGCGCGGCCTGTGTCGCACTGGTTGCGGCTTCGAGACAAGGGCAGAGAAGCAGCCAGTAAGATAGGACCGCGACCAAAAGCCTTTCGCTCATGCGCTACTCGTCAGGGAGTGGACGGGTTAGGCGTATCCAGAGAATAGAAGATGAAGAGACCTGCCATGGCATCGATCTTGTGGTCGGTGGGATTCTGGTAGACGCTCCTGACCCGGTAGGCTTCTCCTGAACGCACCGGGTAGCCCTCAGGGTTCGAATAGACTTCCATGGCCACCATTTCGCCTTGGTCGTTGGTTTTCTTCTTCCCCTCCCAGACATTTTCCTGGCGAGTCAAATTGAACAGCTCGATCGACTGGCCATGGGGATGGATATGGGTTCCCATTGCATGAATCCGGCCGTTGAAAGGAAACTTGAAGGTGCTTTCGTGTTGGTGGCGACCAGGGGGAACGAAGAACAGGTGAGGCATGTTCACGCTGCGCATGATGGCCTGAAGTGGACGCAGCTCTCGCTTGAGGTCCTTTTCACGGATCAGGAGAACCTTGCACTTCATGCTCACCCGCGCAGGACGTTGGGTGCGGTTGTTGAACAGAGGCATCCAATGGAGCTCCTCTCCGGCTTCCAGACGCATCCCAAAGCCGTCGGGGAATCGAATCTCTTCGGTGAAGGCATCCGAATAGATGGCCTTCATCACCTGGTCGTTGCCCTGATGAACCATCTGGTCCCCGAAGAAGGTATGACAAAGGTGGTTGCCCTTCGGCTTCTGACCTTGCCAGTCCAGGATCTCCGACCTATAGCCAATCATCCACACCGGCTCGGAGAAGCTGAAATTCTGCATTGATCCGACAGGAGAGTGGGCCAATGCGTCCGGCTCCAGCATCATCAATCCCGTGGAGAAGCTTACGCCGCTTACAATGCCGTAGGCGCTGCGGAGAGAGGAAGGCTGGAAATCGTTCAATCTGAGTGAGGCGGCGGCGGTAGAACCCAATCCCAGGCCGAGCACAAAGGTGGCAACGATGATCCTGCCGACTCGCTGCGAGAGACGCCGGAAGCCTTTTGCGTGATCGTCTGGACCCATATTCTCTGACCTGCTGAAGCTGAGATTAGTGCGAATCTATCAGAGTGAAAACCTCCTTGTCAAGTTGGCTCGACCGCTGATTCGCTCCAACTATTTCTTCTGGAGAGAATCACTTCCCTCCGTCAGCCATTCAATGTTGAAGCGGCCCAGGACAATCTTGGCGTATCTGTCTACCTCGTAGAGACACGCGATCGTCATATCAGGGGCTATGGCAAGGTCAGAGTAGGCCGCCGAGCCTTCATAGACCAATTTCGAAACCGGCCAGGTCTTGCCTTCGTCATAGCTCACTCTCGCCGTCAGATGCGTTCTCGCTTCGGTGTTGGAGGGATGGGTGAGTAGGACACGGTTCTTCTGGAACTGGTCCTGATGAGTGAAACGGACCAGGCCGGCCTGACAAGAGGGCTCCGGAAGTGTTTCTTCGAATTGGACTTCCGACCAGGTTTCCCCCCCATCCTGACTTCGAGAATAGGCCCGACGGAGCTTTTTCTGGCGACTGCGCATGTTCATGTAAACGAGACCGTCCACAGTCTCTATTGCTTCGCACTCATCCGACATATCGTTGGTCAGAATTTCTCCCCTCTGCCAGCTGGCTCCGTGATCGTCGCTGAAGAAGGCATAGGAGAACTGGACCTTGCCCCAGTTGGGCTTATCGGGCTTCCAGGTGGCGGGACCAGGGCTTGTGTCTCCCCAACTGGGAATCAGCAGCCTGCCGCTCGTCAATTGGACTCCGTGCCCGGGTCCGGTTCCCAGGTATTTCCAGGTCGGGTCCTTGACCGACTCGGTGATGTCGACCGGTTCCGACCAGCTCACTCCGTCGTCGGTGCTCTTGGTAACAAGAACTCGTTGGTTATTCCTGGAATAGGGCAGCCAAATGGTCCCAGTTGTCTGGTCCACCACGGGGCAGGGGTTGCCGACGGTATGGATCCCGTCGTCCACGACTATCTGGAGCTCGCCCCAAGTTTTTCCATTGTCCAGGCTTCGTTTCACGACCAGTTCGATGTCATCATCGTCCCGGCAGTTCGTGTTTCTCCCCTCGGCGAAGGCTAGAAGGGTGCCCTTGGTTGAGGTCACCAGGGCGGGGATTCGGAAGCAGAAGTAGTCCTTCTCCCCCTTTTGGAACAGGGTGGTTTCCTCGAAGAGCAGATTCGTGCCCTCCTTTGACTCTTCGGTTTGTTGCTCCGGCTGGGGCGAGCCGCACGAGGTTAGCATGCTGATACAGACAGACAACAACAGCCATGATCTCAAGTCCATTATTCCCTCCATCTCCCTTCTACCTATTTACCAAGTCGTTGAGCCAGAACCTCGTAGTTCATCTCGTAGGCAATCTGATCGGGGGCGATGGCCACTGCAGCGGCATATTCCTCCAGGGCGTTCTCCAGGCGTCCAAGAGACAAGAGGATGTTGCCCATGAGATTGCGCAGGGTAGCATCGCCACGCCACAGCTCCTTCGCTTTTTCCCCATACTGCAGGGCGCGCTTGGGGTCTCCTCGTTCGTACCAGAACAGAGCCATTAAGTATCTTCCCTCGTAGGCATCAGGAGCAAGCTTTTCCAGCTTCTCCAGATGCTGGCGCGCCTGTTCCAAGTAGTGTGAAGAGATATAGAGCTTGGCCAGAAAGCTGTGGGCCACCCAAAGATCGGGGTCTACTTCCAGAGCCTGGTGGAATAGACCGAGGGACTCCGAGAGCTGCCCTTGCTCGAGTAGTGTCTTCCCTTGGACCATCAGATACTGAAGCCTGCTTCCCTTATCCTTTTCGCTCTGCTGGGAGGACATCAACGCTTCGAACTTCTCCAGGTACTCGTTCGCCTTCTCTGGTTTGCCCACCTTCCGGAAGGCCCTCCCCAACGCGCGATACAGCTGCGGCAGCTTGGGGCCAGCCGCGTCGGCACGCTCTAGATACTCGATTGCTTCTTTGGCTTCCTGGCGAGCAAGACATACTTCACCTAGCTGACGAAGGTATTTGGCATTCGAGGGATCGAGCTCCACAGCCTCGAGTAGTGATTGTTTGGAATCATCCAGCTCATTCTTCATCCATAGCGTAAAGCCGAGACCGTAGTGGGCACCCGCCGCGTCGCTGGAACGTTCCAGAGCCTTTCGAAAGGCGATCTCGGCGGGCTCCAGGTTCCCGGCAGCCAGGTAGATCTCCCCCCGGTGAAGATCCAGGCGCTCGTCTTCGGGATTCTGCCCGGCAAACCAACCTATCGCCCTTAAGGCCTCATCGAATTTCCCCAAGCGAAAATAGAGATCGGACAGCAGCCAAAGGCGTTCCTTCGTCAACTGTAGGGCATGGTCCTGCTCCTCAAAGGGCTCTAGCGCCTTGACCGCAGCGGTCTCGTCTCCAAGGCTGGCGAGCACGTCGGCATAGACGAGTCCGTACCGCGCTGTCTTGGGGTCCAGACGAATCGCTCCTCTCAGCTCGGCGGCAGCTTCGCTCAGACGCCCCAGCTCGGCCAGAGCAATGCCTGAGTAGAAGTAGGGATTGGGATCCTGGGAAGCCTTGTGCTTGGCCTCGTCGAAGAAGATCAAGGCCTCCGAGTGGCGTTTGCCACGAAGCAGTTCTCGAGCCTTGTCCTGCCAGGCATCGGAGCTCTGAGACAAGAGGCCCAGCGAGAAGAGGATCGGGATCGATAGTCCAGAGAAGATCAGGCTAGTGGAGGTTTTACACTGCTTCATTTTCGCCTCAGGGATCCACGCTTTCCAAGTGGGCCTTTCGGGCAAACTGTTCTTCCGCAAGTTCCTCTTTGCCCAGCCGATGATAGATCAGGCCCAGCTGATAGCGATACGTTGACGAAGCAGGTTCCAATTCAACCGCGCGCTTGAGCTCTGCCAGAGCCTCTTCAGGTTTCCCCATCGAACTGTAGATTCTTCCTAGCAACAAGTAGATCTCGGCATCCGAGGGTGAGACCTTCCGAGCACTTTCGAGCAGGCTCAGGACTTCCTCCTCGGGGGCGCCCTGCTCGAGCAAAGACTGAGCCAATAACACTCGAACCATCGGATAATCGGGCTGTTTGTCGAGGAGTCGGCGTAGGGTCTTCGTGGAAGCCTCCGAATTTCCTGTCGAGGTGTAGGCATCCGCCAGCGGCCTGTAGGCCTCCTGGCGCTCAGGAAAGCGCTTGATCAATTCCTCTAGCACCTGGATCGCGCCACCGAAGTCACCCAAGGTAATCAGATTGAGTCCTAGTGCCAGCCTCAAGTCCGCCGAGTCCGGGGTCCTGATGAGACCCTTTCTCAGAACCGTGGAAGCACTCAGATTGTCATCCGCGTTCTCATGGACTCGTGCCAACGAAATCCAGAACTCATCAATCTCAGGATCCAGTTCAACTGCAAGATTGAGGTAATGCACGGCCTTTTCCGTCTCTCCCAGGGCGGCATGGCTCTCCCCTACTATTGAGGCTGCGGCTGCCCTTATGCTTGGCGCGACGTCAGTCTTACCGACCACTGCCACTCCCCTTGCTATCGCATCTCGGAAGGCACCGGATCTGCTCGCCAACCTCGCCAGCCGCAGGGAGACCTCAGGATCTGTCATGCCCGACTGATGGGCACGGAGGAACTCGGCTAGAGCCAATGCCTCGAACTCTTCGGAATAGAGAATCTGTCCCAGCAGCTTGTGCAGCTGGCCATCGGAAGGAAAACGCCGGGCTGCCGATCTCAAGACCTTCTTCACCTCGGATGTGTCGTTGCCAGATACGTTGAGTCGCAGCAGATCGACCAGGAAAAGGGGGTTCTCAGGATGCTCCTTCGCCAGACGTGTGAAGAAACGCCGGCCGGCTTTATATTGTTGCCTCTCCACATATACGGCGAGGACGCCTGCGTGAAGCTTGAGGGATGTGGGTGCCAGAGCAATCGCCTCTTGCAGAGCGGTCTCGACCTCGGAAGCTTGCTGGGATTCGAGCTGGATCGAGGCAAGGAGCAGCCAGCCAGCCGGATCTTTAGGCTGCCCTTGGAGGGCTTTTTCGATGCTTTCCAGAGCAGCAGGTAGATGTCCGCTACCCAGCTCGGCCCGGGCCAGCAGACGGTAGAAGCGGCTCGGCTGCTGTTTCTGGATCGTGCCCGTTTTCAGAGGTAGCAGCAGGTCCAGTGCTTCGCGAGAGCGGTCCAGCCGAACCCAGACCTCTGCTAGTTCGAGAGCATAAGGCTCCTGAGATGGATCGAGTTTGTGGGCCCGATCCAGTTCCTCTGCCGCCGTCTCCAAGAGGTTGGCCGACAACAACAATGAACCCAGGTAGGCATGAATGGAGGGGTTTCCCTGATGTGCCTTGGAAAGCTCTTTGGCCTTCCGGAGAGCCTCGGTCCTCTGATTGGCGGCCAGTTCGACTTCAATCGAGCGAAGTTCGACCCGGGGGTCATTGGGACTCATCACCCTGGCCTTGGCCAGAGTGCGACGGGCCCTATCGAGCTCCCCAAGAGAGGCTTCGACCTTGGCACGGGTCAGCGAGATGTTCAGGTCCTGGGGCGACAGGCGAGCGGCCTTCTCGAGGGCATCATCGGCACCGCTCAGATCGCGCATTCCCATGAGTGCGGTGGCCAGACCCAGGTATACCTGAGCATTGTCAGGAATCAACTCCGTGAGATCTTGGAAAGACTTGGCCGCCTGCGGATAGTCTCGACGCTTCAACTCTCCCTGAGCCTTTTGAATAAGCTCGGAGGCCTGAGCTCGTTGAACCCCGGTCAAATCGCCGGAGCTTCTCTGTGGGAGCCCCAGCGCAATCAGAGAGGTCATGGGAGCGAGACACAGGAGGGCGATCGCTTTTCTCATAAGGCGCTGGCCATGGGGAGAGCCGGGAACATGCTATTTCACCGAGCACTTGACAGGCATGACCGAGTTCAGCTCGTAGCCATCGCTTCGAGTCCGGTCCCGTTGCAGCGGCTGCCATCTTCCGGCGCTGTCCTGGGCCTGACTCATCAGGACGAAGTCACCTGGCTCCGCGCTCCAATCGTAGTTCCATTTGACCCAGGTAAAGGGTCTCGAGGAGGCCTCAAGACTGGCTGGATTCCAGGTTGTGCCACCGTCGCTGCTCACCCGAACGGCTCTAACGGTCTGCTCTCCCGCCCAGGCGAAACCCGACACACGATAGTTTCCGGCGGCCAGCCGCGACTCGGAGCTGGGGAAGACAATGGCGGATTTCAACAGAATCTGGGAGACACGCGCGGTGACCTTTTGGTCCGCCCCGTCCTTGAGCCAGCGGTGGTAGAGCAAGTCCATCCCGCTGGCGTAGTAGGCGTCTGGCCAGTCGGACGGACCCAGCACCACGATGCGCTGAAGCCACTTCACGGAATCCATTGCGTACCACCCGGGAAAGATGGCACGAGCTGGAAAGCCGTTACTGGGCGGAAGGAATCCGCCATTCAACCTGAAACTCACCATCGCTTCCGGTGCCAGGCATTTATCGAGCGGCAATACTCGAGCAAAAGCTGAGGGCGGGCTCTCGCTCAGCAAGGAGCCTGAATCGGCACCCACCAACATGACCCGCTCCGCCTCCGGCAGGTGCGCCGTCTGCTCCAATAGGTAGGACAGTGACACACCCTCCCAGAGTCCGTTGCTGATGAGACTATTGGAGTTCCCAGCACACTCGAGTAGCACCTCCTGTCTTGTTGTAGGCGCTTCAATCAGGTCGCTAAAAGTAAGCTCCAGAGGTTTACTGACTTTGCCCTCGATGCGAAGCTTCCATTTCGCAAACGAAAGTTCGGGTGCAGGATGGTGACTTCGAACAAAGAACTTATCCGCTGGCGTGATGGTTCCCTCTACATCTGCGAGCGAGCTGGCACGATAGCCATCATCGCTGAGATGTGATGGCGCGAGGACTGTCTGCTGGGTGGCAGGTTGGGATTGGGTCGAAGCTGGACCAACGCTGCCCAGGCTTTCCCAGAACCGCAGTCCGGAAGCCAGGATTCCCGAGAACACGGAAAACCATCTTCGACGAGAAATACCCGCGCACTCTAGAATTTGCATTTCCTAGTTTTCGGCTCCGCCGTTCTTCCCGTTACCAATAACGATACGCGCTCTTCCAAGAACTTGCCAACAATCCCAAGCTCCGCTCGCCAAGTT
The DNA here is from genome assembly GCA_965219855.1 of Acidobacteriota bacterium. GTDB lineage: Bacteria > Acidobacteriota > UBA6911 > RPQK01 > JAJDTT01 > CAUZIZ01. The sequence goes on along the minus strand of CBDCOR010000031.1, from coordinate 2,676 downwards.
TCAGCCGAGTGGGGCCCCGGGCTGGGGGCCTCATTCGAGAATGAAACTTTGTTTGTCTCTAGGCACGAACATCGACAGCAGCGATTCCGTTGTAGGACCGGCATTCCTGCCCGTCGAAGGCAGCGACGGGCAAGAATGCCCATCCTACGCCTGTCAATGCTCAATGAAGTTTCAGCTTAGCCCCGCCTCCGGCTGCGCCGGATCGTACCTGAAAGAAACTTCAGTCGAGGGACGTAGCGGTGGGCTCCAGGCCGCCGTCCGAGCCAAAGGCTCGGAAAAATATGACTTCGGCCTGGAGGCCAAAGCTACATTCGCCAATGAAGTTTCAGCTTAGTCGCGCCCCAGCTGGGCTGCCCCATTCGAGAAAGAAACTTGAAGCCTCTCGCCACACTGTCCAGTGGCACGAGACGTGCGACGTTCAGACGTGCGACGATCCCAATCAAGTTTCAGCTTAGTAGCTCCCCAGCCGTGCTGCCCCATTCGACAAAGAAACTTTGGCTACCCACAGGCCAGCGTCGCCTGATCCGGCCTTCGAAATTCGCCTGTTCGATATTTTGCGGTTGAGTATTTTCTGCGGTTTCTTTCTCCTGAGTAGAAAGAAAGCCTAAATCTCGAACCGCTAAAGATCGAACACGAAGGCTAAAGGGGTTTCCTTTGAAATTCGTGTTCGATATTCAGCGGTTTAGCCTTTAGCGGTTGCCTTCTCGGGAAGCAGAAAAGCCCAAATCTCAAACCGCAAAACACCGAACAATACGAACGCCGAAGTTCGGAAGCTTGGCGATGAAGTTTCAGGTTAGTCCCGCCACCGGCATTTCCCTGCGGACTTCCAAAATCAAGTTTCAGCTTAGTTCCAGCCCCAGGGATACTGGTCCCATTCTTCGCCACGCCGGCGACAAGAGACGTGCGACGTGCAGACGTGCAGACGATTCGTCTACAATCTAGGTCGATTCCAGGTCGACTGCGAGTGAAGCCCTGTGCCTATGAGATCGAAGTCTTTTCAGCGAACACTCCTACTTACCCTGTGTCTCGCCTGGCCTTGGCTTCACCAGCTTTCAGCGCAGGGCCAACAGAAGTCAGGCGTTGTTTCGGGTCAAGCACATCCTCCTGTCTTCGACAAAGAAATGCGTCCGATCACCTCCGGTGGCTTTGTCGACGACGCCCCGGAGATCTTCACCGACGTCACCTCCCAGAGTGGGCTAGATCGATTCATTCATCGCTCCGGATCCAAGTCCAAGCGCTATATTCTCGAGGTCCCATCGGGCGGGGTCGCTCTGATCGACTACGACCGGGACGGATGGCTCGATATCTATCTGGTCAGTGGCTCCACCTACGAAGCCCTCGAGGGCAAAGAGGCTCCGCCCAGATCGGCTCTCTTTCGGAACAATCAGGATGGAAGCTTCAAGGACGTTACCTCTGAGGCCAACGTAGCGAACCAAAGATGGGGGTTCGGTGCGACTGTTGGGGATTACAACAACGACGGCTGGCCCGACCTCTATGTGACCAACTTCGGCAAGAACCGGCTTTATCGGAATGAGGGTGACGGGACCTTCACGGATGTGGCCGAGAAGGCGGGTGTCGCCCTGGGCACGTGGTCGACGGCAGCCTCTTTCGGGGACTTCAATCGCGACGGTCAGCTGGATCTGTTCGTTTGCGGCTACCTGGAATTTGACCCCGCCAGCCTCCCCGATCCGGGCGCCAGTGCGATCGACGACAGCTTCTGCCAGTTTCGGGGGAAGCCGGTGATGTGTGGTCCGCGGGGCCTTCAGGGGACCCGGGATTTCTTGTTTGTGAATAACGGGGATCACACTTTCAAAGAGGTGGCAATCGAAGCCGGAGTGGACGATCCCAAAGGATATTATGGCTTCGCGGCCGCCTGGGTCGACGCCGACGCCGACGGTTGGATTGATCTGGTCGTGGCCAATGACTCTACACCCAACTACCTCTACCACAACAAGGGGGATGGGACCTTTCAAGACATCAGCTATCGATCAGGCTTTGCCCTGAGTGAGTCGGGGACGGAACAGGCGGGCATGGGACTTGCCGTGGGGGATTTCGACAACGACGGGGGCGTCGATTTCTACATCACCAATTTTTCGGACGACTACAACACGCTATACCGAAACGAGGGGGAAGGATTCTTTGTGGATGCGACCTTTCGGTACGGTCTGGCCCGACCAACGATCCCGTTCCTGGGCTGGGGCACCGGGTTCCTCGATTTTGACAACGACGGCTTCAAGGACCTGTTCGTTGCCAACGGTCATACCTACGCCGCCGTCGACCAACACAACTGGGGTACCAGTTGGGCCCAGCGTCCCTTGCTCTTTCGAAATCTGGGTGGAAAACGATTCGAAGTGGTTCCGCCTCTGGCTGGCAGTGGCCTCGCGGTAGTAGTGCCGGCACGGGGAGCTGCCTTCGGCGATTTGAACAATGATGGATCCATCGATGCCGTCATGAACTGTGTCGACGGCTCTCCGAAAATTCTCATCAACCGAGCTGGCAGCAGCAACAATTGGGTCCTCTTGCTCCTGATCGGGACTGGGAGAAGCCCAAGCGATGCGATCGGAACCACCGTATTCTTGACTGCTGCCGGCGGTAAGCGGCAAAGGGGGGACGTGATCAGCGGAGGTAGCTACGCCTCACACTCAGATCTGCGTCTCCACTTCGGTCTGGCATCGG
>CBDCOR010000030.1:0-631445 GCA_965219855.1 Acidobacteriota bacterium | reverse complement strand
GTCACGTCAAGGCTGCTTCGCGCGTGGCGGTGTTGGGCCAGACGGTGGTAGATGAACTCTTCGGCGGAGGGGATCCGGTGGGTCAAACCATCCGCATCAAGAACCTCCCCTTCCAGGTTCTCGGCGTCCTGGCCAAGAAGGGATCCAACAACTGGGGGCGGGATCAGGACGACACAATCGTGCTTCCCTACACCACCGTGCAGAAGAAATTTCAGGGAGGTGTCCTCTACGTCCAGTCCGGCTTGATCGGAGCCGTCAGCGCCCGGGCCAGCTTTGCTGCCCAGGAACAGATTACCAATCTGCTTCGGCAGAGGCACAATCTAGGATCTGGAGACGAAGATGACTTCAGGGTGAGGAATCTTAGCGAGTTCGCCGAGGCGGCCGAGGCCACCAATGCAGTCATGACCGGACTGCTGGCAAGCATCGCAGCGGTTTCACTGCTGGTCGGAGGTATCGGCATCATGAATATCATGCTGGTATCCGTTACCGAGCGGACTCGGGAGATAGGAATCCGAATGGCCATAGGCGCAAGACCAGGCCATGTCCGCATTCAGTTCTTGTCTGAGTCGATCCTGCTTTGTCTTTGCGGTGGCCTGGTAGGCCTGGCTCTGGGGGTCGGAGGAGCCTACGGGATCTCCCAGTTAGCGGGCTGGCGAACCCTCATCGATCCCAACTCAATCGTGGTTTCGATTCTCTTTTCGGCGGCGATCGGTGTCTTGTTCGGCTACTACCCGGCACACAGGGCCGCTGCTTTGGATCCGATAGAAGCGCTTCACTACGAGTGACGTCTTCGCGGAATAATCCTTACCAATGAAGTCCATCCTCGCCACGGGGCTGTTGACCTCGGTCCTGGTTGGTGGCTGCCAAAAATACGATTCCTCTACACCAGTCCTCGAGATCGGACACAGAAAACAGCTATTTATCGATGACTTTGTCGTCGCTTCTACTCAGGGCGTCACCCGCGTACTTCATCCACTCCAGCGCTACTCAGGCAATCCCGTTCTCGTCGGCGACGCGCCTGGCGAACGCTGGTCCGTTTCACCCAATGGGCGAGCGGTGCTGTTCGATCAGGAGACGGATGAGTTCAAGATGTGGTACATGACCTCCCAGCTCGATCCCAAGGCCCACGCAGGAATCCAGTACAAAGTGTCCTACGCTCTGTCCGAGGACGGCTATCAGTGGACCAAACCCAATCTGGGTCTGGTTGAATGGGAAGGTTCCAAGGAAAACAACATGCTTCCCTGGGGCAGCAACTGGATGAGACGGGCCAACGTGATCAAGGACCCTCGAGATCCGGATCCGAGTCGTCGCTTCAAGATGACGTACGTGGACATCTTCGACGGCAAGCCCGCAGTCACCAAAGCCTACTCCACAGATGGTGTTCATTGGCTCCTGAACGGAGATGGGAAACCCTGGTTCCGGAGGCCTCACAACGGGAACCTGCTGGGCTGGGACCCGCGGATCGAGAAGTTCGTCTTCTATGTACGGATGCCTGGAAGTCCCAACTCCGTCGGTCGAGCTACCAGCCCCGACTTTGTAACCTGGTCAGAGGCGGAAACCGTGCTCGCACCCGATCCTGACGAGTCCCAACAGCACTTCAAGGGCCTGGCCTCCTTCCTCTACGAGGGAGTCTATCTAGGATGGCTCTGGGTCTTCGAGAAAAGTGGAAAAGAGTGGGTCAGAGCGGACTCGGAGCTCGCTTTCAGCCGAGATGGTATCGACTGGAGACGGCCCTTCCCCGGCAGCTTCATCCTGAGCAAGGGCGAACCGGGTTCCTGGGATAGCGAGCTGAGCATTCCGGTAGCCCCCGTGGTCCACGACGGCAACCTGTGGATCTACTATTGGGGCGAAAACATCCCCTACGGAGCCGAGAGCCTTGGGAAGATTCAGGAAGGTTGGATCGAAGATGGAAAGCGAAAGCAGCGGGCAACCGGATTCGCCCAGCTGCGCCTGGACGGGTTTGTTTCGCTGACGGCATCCACTCAGGACGCCACCGTTACCACCAGGGCCCTGGCACCCGTCGAGGGACGTCTGACGATCAACGCTAACGCTCGAGGCCGATTGAGGGTCGAGATTCTGGACCGGGAGGGAGAGCCCATCCCTGGGTTCAGAGCCACGGATTGCGATCCGGTGTTCACCGATTCGCAGGCTCATGTAATCAGCTGGAAGGGGCAAACGAGCCTGAGTCAGCTCCAAGGACAGAAGGTTCGAATCCGCTTCTATCTGCGAGATGCCGACCTGTACGCCTTCCAGTTCGCCTCTGCGGAATAGATTCAGCCCGGATCCGAAGATTCGATCACAAAACGCAAGGCACTCACGCAATGGCTGTTCACATTCTGGCACTCGATTTTGACGGCGTCATCTGTGACAGCGCCGGCGAGTGTCTTTTCACCTCTTATTCCTACTATGCTCCGATCGCAGGCCTCCCATCTGCACCGGGTCTGGACGAGATTCCCGAGGGTCTCCGGAAGAAGTTCTATCGAATACGCCCCTTCATCCAGGACGGGAAAGACTACATGCTGATTCTCTACTTCATTACCAATGGGATACCCATTGAGGGGCAGGAAGACTTCGATCAAAGTTCTCGCGACCATCTGGATCGAGTGTGTCAGGAGGTCGGAGCCGCAGATGCGAAGCAGCTGGAGGAGCTCTTTCAAAGAAAGCGTCGCGAAATTCGGACGAGGAATGAGACCGCCTGGCTAGGGCTGAACCCCCTTTACCGAGAGCTGGAAGAGGGACTACTGGCCTGCCAGGAACGCTTTGATCGCATCTACGTGACTACTTCTAAGCCTACGGATGCGGTCGTCGAGATCCTGGCCCATCACCGCATTCCTCTGCCTGAAAATCACATCTACGGCTATGACAAGGTAGAAACGGGCCGGGGCAAGAACGGACACCTGAAAAAGGTCCACCAGCTCACCGGGACCCCCTTTGAGGAGATCCACCTGGTGGACGACCAGCTCTCCCATCTGAAGGCGGCCCGGCAGCTAGGTGCCAACTGTTACCACGCCAGCTGGGGCTACACAACCGATCAGCAGCGGCAGGAAGCAGATGCCGCCGGCATAGCGAGCTTGAAGCAAGAAGCAATGGCAGGTTGGATGACACAATTACTGCGCCGGCCTTAGTCCAGCCACCGGCTTGCGAGCCGGATCATTGAAGAAAGAAACTTCGGGATCCTGCAGTGGCACGGGCATCCCTGCCCATGATTCCCGGTCCGTCAGAGGGCTCGACAATCACGGCCTGGAAGGCCGTGCCACGGCGTGGGCCGTTCGCGGTGATGTTTCAGCTTAGCCCGGATTATTCATAAGTTTTCGTAGCGAGGCGGTGAAAGCGCCGTCGTGGCAAGGCTTGCGACCGAGGCCTCCGCAGTCGTACTCGTGCAGTACGTCGAGGAGGCCGACCGAGCGAAACACAGCCAGGACGGATGATTGTGCCGCCGCAGTAGAAAACTTATGAATAATCCGGGTTAGTGGCCCCCCAGCGGTGCTGCCCCATTCGAGAACGAAACTTTGGGCCCGGCGTAGCGGTGGGCTCCAGGCCGCCGTCCGAGCCAAAGAAGCAGACTTCGGCCTGGAGCCCAAAGCTACGTCCGTCCAATGAAGTTTCAGGTTAGTTTTCCAAGTCCAGATCCCAGAACAGAATCCGAAGCGAAATCGAGCAACAAAAAGGGCCCCGGACTTGCTCGCAAGCCGGGGCCCAAAGCGATGGTTGCGGTGGCGTTGGGTTCCCCCCTTCAGGGAATCCTTCCTCGACACCACACAGGAGTGGTTCCCTTTAGAAGGACGCCACCTTCGCCATGCCATATTTATCTAAATCCACTAGATCACCTCCTTTTCCGGGCCAATCCAGTAAGCAGCAGGACCCAACCTGCCCGACTCTTTTCGGTGCCCAAACCTGAGAGCCGCCACCGCTCCCATTGGAGCCTGTGGACCGAAAACCATGTTGAATCATCCGCTGGCTTCTTGTCAAACAGAAGCCGGAAAAGTCGTAGACTCGTCTCTCTCGATCTGACCATCTAGGAGGTGAATCACCCTCTGGGCGTGGCCTGCGAGGTCCGCTTCATGGGTCACGAGAACAATGGTGTTCCCTTGCCGATGGAGCAATTCGAACAGCGTCATGATCTCCCGACCTGTTCTCGAGTCCAGGTTGCCCGTCGGTTCGTCGGCAAGCAGGATCGAGGGACTATTGACCAGAGCTCGACCGATGGCGACTCGCTGACGCTGTCCTCCCGAGAGCTCATTGGGACGGTGATCCGCCCGGTTGGCGAGCTCCACCCGCTCGAGGGTCTCCTGAGAGCGCAAACGCCGTTCTTTAGAAGGGAGTCCCGCATAGATCAGGGGCAGCTCAACATTCTGAATCGCGGTGGCACGCGATAACAGGTTGAAGGTCTGAAAAACGAACCCGATTTCCTGGTTTCGAATGTGGGCCAATTCATCGTCCCTCATCTCGCTGACCAGACGCCCATTGAGAATGTACCTGCCTCGACTCGGCGTATCCAGACAACCCATCAGGTTCATCAGCGTCGACTTTCCCGAACCAGAAGGACCCATGATGGCGACGTATTCGTTGCGTCGGATCTGCAGGTCCACTCCCCGTAGGGCGTGGACACTCTGCGAGCCCATATCGTAACTCTTCCACAGATTTTGTGTTTCAATTAGTACTTCAAACATCGGAACCAGAAACTGAACTGTTTGATATCTAGTCTACTCTATCGACCCTCCTGTGTGTTTCAAGGCACAAGATACAAACAAGTTCCCATCAGAAACGCTTCTTGCCCTTGTATTTTCTATACCAGGACGAAACCCGTGCGACGTAGGCGGGAGTTTGCCCGTTGTTGGGCACGCAGCGACAACTTTCAACGACTCCGGGACCGGCGTTGTAGGCCGCAACCGCCAGCCGGTAGCTTCCCTTGAAGCGGTCCAAAAGCTGGCGCAGGTATTCGGTTCCCACGGCGATGTTGTCTTCCACTGCAAAGGGATTTCCGCCCCTGAGCGAGAAGAAGGTAGAAGGTTTTAGCTGCATCAACCCCATGGCCCCAGAACTGGAAACCGCGAACTGCCGACCCGAAGATTCGGCTTGGACGACCGCTCGAACCAGCGCCGATTCCACTCTGTGTACTCTGGACTGACTCCGGATACCTTCCATCACTGAGTCTTCCAACCCGAGTGATTGGACGAGAAATGCGATTGGTCCATAGGTCAGACGAAGCTTCTGCCCCTCGAGTAGGGACGGAACATCGCGCAGAATAGGCACGAAGCGGCCCAGACCATGGGGCATCAAGAGGAAAGCGATGACTCCAGTCCATAGCATCCGTCTTAGCGTCAGGACCCGCAGCCATCGGCGCATCCTCCTCCGATAGCGTTTTCGTCTTCGAGCCGGCCCAGGACGGAACCAGAAGTAGGTGACCGTGGCCAACAGCACGAATTCGAAGAGAAATCGAGTGGGATTCATCTTGATCAAGCCCAGTCTAACCGACCGGTCTGGCAGCCCCTTGCACTAGCTGGAGTTGCATCAGCCCGGCGACACTCCCAAAATAGATGCCTCGTCCATAGCGACTTTGGCTGCGATCCACAGGCGGGCCAGAGTCTGTGAGGTAGAACGATTTCTGCCGCGCAGGCTCCTAGCCTAGGGCCCAGTAACAGGGGAGGAGATCCGATGCAGAAGGAGATGACAAGAGAGGAAATCAGGGCAGCACTCAAGGGACCCTTCGGCTCGGTCCGGACTCCTTTTCTACGAAACGGCGACATCGACTACGACGGGCTGAGAAGCGTCATCGACTTCAATATCGACGGCGGGAGTAATACCGTCCTCCTAACCGCTGGCGACAGCAATTACCTGCTGCTCGACGACGAGGAGATCCTGAAGGTCACCCAAGTCGCCGCCGAGCACACAGCCGGAAGAGCCATGGTCGTGGCCGCCGATCGTTACTATTGGACCGACCGGTCCGTCGAGTTTGCGCGGCAGGCGCGGCAGATGGGTGCTGATGTGCTGATGGCGCTCCCACCCGATTGGGCGTCGTCCTGTACCGCTCAGACACTCTCGGAGCACTTCGCCGCGGTAGCTCAGGAAATCCCAGTGATGGTGGTGACGAACATCTTTAGTCCTCGAGGTATGGATTTCGGGTTGGAGACCCTCAAGGTCCTGCTTCAGCAAGTCCCTGGAATCGTCGCCATAAAAGACGACTTCTGCGGCCAATTCGCACGCAGGATGTCTCTTTTGGTCCATCCACAGTGGGCGGTCTTCTCCGGAGGGCAAAAGCAGAATCACCTGGATCTTTTTCCCTACGGATGCGATGGCTACCTTTCAACCTACGCCAGCTACTGCCCCCGGGTAGCTCACGAATACTGGGCTGCCATTGAGGGGGGCCGGATCGACAAGGCACGGACAATCGTCGAGACCTACGATATGCCTCTATTCGATTTCATCCAAGGTCAACCCGGTGGGTTCGATGCGGCGATGCACGGGATGCTAGAACTCTACGGCATTGCGCAGCGCTGGAGGCGAAAGCCGTATTACTCCTTGAACGACCAGGAAATAGAGACTCTCAGGAGCTTTCTCCAAGACCTTTCGGTCCTCTGAGAAAGCCGGCCTGGAGACCGGCTCCACACTACTCCGGCATGAGTTTGACGTAGTCGTGGTTGGCGATCTCTATCAGTATCGGTTGCAGCTGCTGTTCATCGGGGGCATTGTAGTACTGTCCCCCTGTAATGTCGGCAATGTCTTCCATCAAATCGTCGTCGGCACTTTCGCCATAAGCAATGCTAAAAATGATGATGCCATCATCAGCGGCATCCTGTGCGGCACCGAGCGCATAAGTCCTTGGATATGAGGACCACCAGTAGAACGTTCCCTCTGCAGCGTTGGGGACTCCATCGCTGATCAGGACAATGGCCTTGGGAGCGCCTTCCCTTCCGTTATTGATGAGCTCGTCTTGCGCCGTATAGATGGCTCCACCGATATCGGTATAACCGTCCGGCTCGAGAAGGTCGACGGCATCTTGGACGCTGCTAAAGTTAGTGGTCAAAGGAACATCCAGAGTCGAGGACGTGGAATAGGAGACCAGTGCCAGCTGAACGTTTGATCCCAGTTGGTTGGTAAAGAGATTGCTGGCTTGCTTAACCCTCTGCATCGGCTGCCAAGTGGGCGGCTCATCGGGGCAGTTGCCCAGCCAGTCGGGATAGCCGGGATGGCTGTCCTCGCACATGCTGCCGGAACGATCTTCCACCAGCGCTAGATCAGGATCGGCGTTCTGTGCCTCGGCGACTGCCCCGACGGTACCAAAATCCGTTCCTAGGACTCGCATGAAGCGCAGGTTTGCATTGACGGTTGTCGTGGCTCTTATCCGGTTGTTGAGAACTCCGGGAAAGGTGAGGTTGGTCCCATTGATTGAGTAGAGCCCATTCTGCGGCATGTTCGAGGCCACGTATTGATCGAACGTGTTCTGGGCCTGAGCCGTGTTGGGCAGGTCCTGAGCTGCAGCCAGGACCGAGGCGTCCAGGGCAGCGGCGATTCGCGCTCGTCCGACAAGAAGCACTCCAATGTCGACGACCAGGGCAGACAGGCCCAGAGTCGTCACCAGGGCTATGGCCCCTAGTACCCCAAAAATCCCGGATTCACTCTTTCTGCGTTTATGAAATTCATCTCTCGCGCCTCCTCCTTCACGGATGCATCGAAGCCGAATGATAAGGTCGGCTCATTCGAGCCTCATGGTCACTTGGGTGGAGAGCGGAAAAGGGTCCTGGCCCATGAGCGTCTCGATCATGGGAGTGATCAGATCCACGGTGTAGGTCGCGTTGACCACAACCATTGTCCCTCGGTTTCCCTGGGCGTTGGTGACGCCTATCGTTAGATTAGCCGAGTTCAGGGATGGAGTTGTGTTGTAGACTCTTGTTTGGATGTCCGCCACGGGCGAGCCTGTGGCAGCCACTCGAGCGCCTTCACGGGTCCCGGCGTGAAGGACAAGATAGTCGTGTAGCAGAATACCGACTTCGGCCGTGCCTATCATGATCAGCATAAACAAGGGCAGCACCATCGCAAACTCTAGGACTGCCTGACCTCGATCATTCGGATTCCATTTCATCGCAAACTCCTCCGGGTTTTACGAATCCACTTTCGGTAGCTGATCGACCTTGTCGGCCAAGAGTTAGGACTCAGCTTTGCGCCCCGAGTCTTTCGCGCTCAGGTTGCCCTTTTCGCTGTGGACTTCTTAGGGATCTGTTACCGTTTGGTAACTTCGCCTTTCATCGGTTCCTCACGAATTCTCTTATCGGACAAATCAGAAAAAGCCTGTAGAGGAAAACCCCAAAAAGCCTTGCCATAGGAAGTGGGAATCCGGCACCGAATCGGTCCTGCTAGCAACGTTTCACAAGTGCAGACGGTAGAAAAAACGACGTCCTGGGCCTCGGATATTCCACTTTCCAGTCACTTTTCTGTAGAATGGATTTTATCCATGGTCAGCTTCCGCTCTTGTAGTTTTGTCGTTTTTGTTATTTCTCTAGGGGGATGGATCTTCGGCAAGGAAGTAGATCTGCCTCCACGGTTCCGTGTGGACGTCGACATGGTCGTGGTGCGTGTCACCGTGACGGATCCGCTCAACCGTTATGTCATCGGCCTCGAGCAGGACCATTTCCAGCTCTTCGAAAGCAAGGTCGAGCAATCGATCAAACATTTCTCCCGTGACAAATCCCCCATCAGCGTGGGGATTATTCTCGACATCAGCGGGTCGATGGGTGACAACATCATGAGCGCCCGCAACTCCGTGGTGCGCTTCTTGAAGGAGGGCAATCCTCGGGATGAGTATTTCTTAGTTTCCTTCAACGACCGCACCTCGGTGGTTCAGGACTTCACCTCGCAGGCCGAGAACCTTCAGAACGAAGTCTCGATCTCCAATCCCAAGGGCCGAACCGCGTTGTACGACGCCATCTACCTTGGCCTCGAGAAGATGCGTGAGGCTCATAACGATAAGAAGGCTCTCATCGTCATTACCGACGGTGAGGACAACAGCAGCCGATATACTTTCAGTGAGGTCAAACAGTTCGTGAAAGAGTCGGATGTCCAGATCTACGTCATCGGCGAGCGTGGAGATCTGGGTTATGGCCGTGGCGTCATCACCGAGATCATCCGCTTGACTGGAGGTCGGGCCTTCTTTCCGAACAGTTTCAAGCAGCTGGACTATTTCGTCGACTTGATTCACACCGAGTTACGCAATCAATACGTTCTGGGATACCTCCCTACGAACCGCGACTACCAAGGTAAATGGCGCAAGATTCAGGTTAAGCTGGACCCACCCGAGGGCCTGCCAAAACTGATCATTCGCACCAAGAAAGGCTATTTCGCACCTCGGAAGTAACTGGACCTTCCACTTCTCCCCCATGCTGTCTTTCGCGCTAGGGAGGCAGGGCCTCCTATCCTTAGTCCACTTAGTTTGCGTCGCTCTGGTCTTGCTGTTATCCGGAGAGGGCCGAGCTCAAGGTTCCCGTCCCGGGGCAACTCGAGAGACAACTGAGGCGCCTGGCGTCGACGAGCAGAAAAAACCACCCCCTGAGCCGACCGTTCAGAGGCAGGGCGCACCCGTATTCCGAAAGGACGTCGATCAAGTCGTTCTCTACGCTGCAGTCTACGACGAGAATGGTGAGCTAGTCACCGGACTACAACAGGAGGACTTCACCGTCTTCGAGGACAAGGTCAGAGAGGGCATTACCTACTTCGGTCGCGACGATGTGCCTTCAACCAGCGGCATCGTCATGGACACCAGCGGGAGCATGCGCAACAAGATTAGCCTCGTCAGCAAGGCAGCCAAACTGTTCGTGAGCAGGAATCATCCGGAGAATGAGCTATTTTTGATCACCTTCGATCACGATGTAGACCTGGAGGAGGACTACACCAGAGATGCCGAGGACATCCGCGACGCGCTGGACAACATCACGGTCAGCGGTGGGACTGCTCTCTACGACGCCGTCTATCTGGCCATCGACAAGGCGCAGAACGGAAGCGAGCTGAAGAAAGTGATTGTCATCTTCACCGACGGAGAGGATCGGGACAGCTACTATACCCATGAGGAGCTGCTGGAAAAGATACGTCAATCGAATGTGCAGGTGTTCATGATCGCCGTCCTTGATCCAGATCTCAGCGATGAAGGTGGCTTCTTCGGCGTTTTCAAGTCCAAGAGGCACAAGGTCAAGAAGAAGATTGAAGAGATCGCAGAGAATACGGGCGGGAAGGTGTACTTTCCGGAAAAGGTCCAGGAACTGGACGACGTCTTTCAGCAAATCGCCCTCGAACTGAGGAATCAGTACCGGCTTGCCTACATCACCCACAATCCACTCAAGAACGGGAGTTGGAGGACCATCACGGTCCAAGTCCGCGAGGCGAAGCAGCAAAAACTGTCCGTGCGGGCGAAGAAAGGCTATTTTCCAGCAGGTCCAGAGTCTTCAGCCGAAGACGACGCAACCCAGCATTGACTTGGGTCCTTTTCCTGCCTATCCTGAGCGTCATGATCTCGCCTCCCAAGTCCGAAAAAATCTGGCGTAACGGCAGTTTCGTGGAATGGGAAGAGGCTACCTTTCACGTGATGTCTCACGCCCTGCATTATGGGACTTCCTGGTTCGAGGGAATTCGCTGCTACAACACACTGAGAGGGCCCGAAATCTTCCGGCTCTCAGAACACGTCCGCCGACTCTTCGACTCTTGTAAGATCTACCGTACCGAGATTCCTTATTCCCAAGAGGAGTTCCAGAATGCGATTCTGGAGACCGTCAGGGTCAACGGACTGCTGCACTGTTACATTCGCCCCCTGGTTTTCCGTGGATTTGGAGAACTGGGTGTCAATCCTCTCAAGAATGAGATCGAGACACTCATTATCGTCTGGGAGTGGGGCAAATACCTGGGAGAAGAAGCCCTCGAAAACGGAGTCGACGTGTGCGTCTCCAGTTGGGTGCGAGCCGCCCCCAATACCTTCCCCACGTTGGCCAAGGTGGGAGGAAACTACATCAGTGGAGCCCTGATCAAGATGGAAGCCACGCTGAGTGGGTTCGCCGAGGGCATCGCCCTGGACTCTCAAGGGCTGGTCAGTGAAGGCTCGGGAGAGAATGTCTTTCTGGTTCAGAACGGAAGACTGCTCACTCCAACTCTAGGTAGTGCCGTTCTTCCCGGCATTACAAGAAACACCATCATGACGCTGGCCCAGGAGAGAGGCTACGAAGTAGTAGAGCAGCAGATTCCTAGAGAAAACCTTTATATTGCCGATGAGCTTTTCCTGACTGGGACCGCTGCAGAGCTCACACCCGTGCGCTCTGTCGATGGAATTACAGTAGGCAAAGGCAAGCGCGGACCGATCACAACCCAGCTCCAGCAGGACTTCTTCGACTACGTCGAGGGGAAGGTAGATGACTGCCATTTCTGGTTGACGAAGGTCTACCAGAAAGAGCAAGTAAAGGCCCAGTGACTCCGTCCCTTCCCTCCCAATCCAACACCAGATCGCAAACAGACCGGGTGCTGGCGTCGATCTGTTACGATAGCACTGTAATCGCCTGACCTGGCCACGCTGTGCCGGGTTGGGGTGTGCCATGAAACAAGCTAGAATGAAGACCTCTGCCGACGTTCGCGAAACCTTCCTCAACTACTTCCAAGACCGGGGCCACCGTGTGGTGAAGAGCGGCCCATTGATCCCAGGTGATGATCCCACCCTGTTGTTTACCAACGCCGGGATGAACCAATTCAAGGATACGTTCCTCGGACTGGAAAAGCGGGACTACAATCGCGCCACCACTTGTCAGAAGTGTATGCGGGTGAGTGGCAAGCACAACGACCTCGAAACGGTGGGCCGCACACCGCTGCATCACACCTTCTTCGAGATGTTGGGAAACTTCTCCTTCGGCGATTATTTCAAGAAGGAGGCCACCGAGTTTGCTTGGGAGTTGTGCACCAAAGTCTACGGACTCTCCCCTAAACAACTCTATGCCACGGTATTCGAGGAAGACGACGAAGCTTACTCTCTCTGGAGGGAGCACATTGGACTGCCGCAGGACCGTGTCCTGAGACTGGGCGAAAAAGAGAACTTCTGGGCCATGGGAGACACCGGTCCGTGCGGTCCCTGCGCCGAGCTTCACTTCGATCTGGGCACCAGTCCCCAGGGTCACCAGGACTGTGCCATGGGGTGCGAGTGTGGTCGCTATGTCGAGATCTGGAACCTCGTCTTCATGCAGTTCAACCGCGACAGTAGCGGAGCGGTGTCACCACTTCCCTCTCCTTCCATAGATACCGGGATGGGTCTGGAGCGAATCACCGCGGTCCTTCAGGGACACACAAGTAACTATGATACCGACCTCTTTCGGCCCATCATCGAGGAGGCTACCCGTCTGACCGGAACCCCCTACGGCCAGGACGATGCGACCGATGTCAGCCTGAAAATTCTTGCGGATCACAGTCGAGCCTGTACCTTCCTGATCAGCGATGGAGTGATCCCTGGCAACGAGGGACGGGGCTACGTCCTTAGGAAGATCCTTCGCCGGGCAATTCGCCATGGCAAAGCGCTGGGGAGAGAGGAACCGTTCCTGTTCACTCTGGCAGCGCTGGTGAGCCACCTCATGAAAGCTCCCTATCCCGAGATTGAATCTCAGAGCGACTACGTCGCCAAGCTGGTGAAGAATGAGGAAGAGAGGTTCCACACCACACTCAGCCACGGTATGAGCCTTTTCGAAGAGATCAGCGATCAAGCGGCCCGGAAGAGCCAGAATCAACTCCCCGGAAAAGAACTCTTCAAACTTTACGATACCTACGGATTCCCCTTGGACCTGGCCCGAGAGATCGCCAAGGAGCGGGGACTGGGGGTCGATGAAAAAGGCTTCTTCGTAGAAATGGAGAAGCAGAGAGAGCGAGCTCGGGCAAGTTGGAAGGGGGAAGAGAAGACCTTTCAGCCAATCTACCAGGAGTTGGCCAGCCAGGGCTTGGAAACAGAATTCACCGGATACACCGACATCGAGCGCGTGCCGGGACACGTTCTTGCCCTCTTACAGGGTGATCGTTCCGTTGACGTGCTCCAGGAAGGCCAGACCGGAGAAGTGATCCTAGATCAAAGCCCTCTCTATGCCGAAGCCGGTGGTCAGGTGGGTGATGAGGGCATTCTAGAGAATGAAAGCGTCTATGCCCGAGTGGAAGATACATACAGTCCGGCCAAGGGTCTGCGGCTTTCGAAAATCAAGATGCAGCGAGGAAGCTTGCAAAAGGGCGATTCAGTGCACTCCTCGGTGCTGACAGAGTCGCGTCTGAGCACCGCCCGCAACCATACTGCGACTCATCTGATGCACGCCTCCCTGCGCCAGGTTCTGGGGGAGCACGTGAAACAGGCAGGCTCGCTAGTGGCACCCGACCGTCTTCGCTTTGACTTCACCCACTATCGACAGCTGAGCCCGGGTGAGATTAGCCAGATTGAGAAGCAGGTCAACGCAAAGATCCGAGAAAACATCGAAGTTCACACCGAGACCCGAGACCTGGAGGAAGCTATCCAGCAGGGCGCCATGGCCCTTTTGGGGGAGAAGTACTCTCCCCGGGTTCGGGTCGTCACGGTTCCCGGCTTCAGCGTGGAGCTGTGCGGCGGTACCCACGTGAGTAGAACCGGTGACATTGCTCTCTTCAAAGTGGTCTCGGAAGGCAGTACCGCGGCCGGAGTTCGCCGCATCGAGGCCATCACCGGAGAAGCGGCGATGGAACGATTTTCAGAAGAAGAACGCCTATTGGGTGAGCTATCTGATCGCCTCCGGGTTGCACCGGCGGACCTGCCAGAGGCCGTAGACAGGACAGTCCGTGAGCTGAAGGAATCCCAGAAGCAAACTGAAACCCTACGGCTGAAACTGGCGCAACAGGAAAGCATCGAAGCCCTCAAAGACTCGCGAGAGATCCAGGGCATTCGAGTGCTCTCACAGAAGGTCCAGAACCTGGACAGAACCGCCCTCAGGCAACTGGCCGACCAACTCAAGAACAAGTTGAAGTCGGGGGTGGTGGTTCTGGGGATGCCCTCCAACGGCAAGGTGAGCCTGGTTGCCATGGTCAGCGGCGATTTGACCGAAAAGATTCGGGCCGATGATCTGATCCGCAAACTGGCTCCCCTGGTCAGCGGTGGAGGCGGGGGCAAGCCCGACCTGGCTGAGGCTGGAGGAAAGGACCCATCACGTCTGGACGAGGCCCTCAAGGAAGCCTATCGCTTTGTCGAAGAGACATTAGTGAGTAGTGAGCAGTGAGCAGTGAGCAGTGAGCAGCAGTGGGCAGTGAGCAGTGAGGAGCTCGCAGTGAACAGTTCGCAGCATCGGAGGTCGTTTGTTTCACTGTTCAGCGGTCGTTCTAGGATAGAATACGAGTTTACCTTCGTCCTTTTTGTGGGATGTGACATCCTAGCTGTTTTGGGGACGAGCGACTCTGGTTCATGAGGCGATTCAAGTGGTGCTGACTAGACACGCTCAGAACGGGAGGAAAAAGGAGGCGCCTGCCCGCGGCGGTATCCTGCTTCGAGTCTTACCCTTCCTGGGCTGTTTTGGGGTCTCCCTCCTGACGGCAAGCCCAATCCACTCCTACTTGAATGAGGATGGGGTCAAGGTCTTGACGAATCTATCCATCCCGGCCCCCAGCAAGCCCCTCTTTGAAGCGCCTGGAAATGGCGAGGCTCAAGCCGACTTCCTACCCCTGATTCAAGATACCGCGGGTCGCTACGACATCGATCCCGATTTGGTCAGAGCCATCATCAAGGTCGAGAGCGACTTTCAACCGCTCGCAGTTTCCTCCAAGGACTGCAAGGGACTGATGCAGCTGCACCCGGATACGGCTCGCCGCTTCGGTGTCAAGAATACTTTCGACCCCGCCCAGAACATCGAGGGTGGCATCCGCTATTTGAAGTTCCTGATGGGCTTTTTCGATCAGAAATTGGACCTGGTTCTGGCCGGATACAACGCCGGAGAGAATGCCGTCAAACGCCATGGAGGCATCCCGCCCTATTCCGAGACCAAGGGATACGTGCGCAAGGTCGAGGCGCTCTACTCTTCCTATCGCCAATGGGCAGCCAAGGTCGCCCAACCCTCCTTCCGAATCCAGCGAATCGTCCAATCGGACGGCCGAGTGCTCCTGACCAATACGCCGGTTCGCTGAGCGGTGAACAGTGTCGGTGATGAGCTGGCAATTGGAGTTGCTGTCATCTGCGAGGTGCTCACTCTCGACTGACAGTACTCGCCACTCTTCTACCAACTCCTGCTCACTGATCACTGCTTACCAGTTCACTCCCGACTCTTCAACTTTCACTGCTCACTGCTCACTACTCACTGCTCACTACTCACTGCTCACTACTCGCTGCTCACTGCTCACTCTTCACTACTCACCCAGAGCGACAACTTTGACAGGCCGCTCGTGTATAACTACACTGTTTTGAAAAGATACGGAGAACGGACACCCCGGGGCCGAAGGAGGGTGAACGTGCTAACTGGCCTGCGTATCGCTATCGTAGGTGTGTTGTGTCTTTTCCTGGTCCTGCACCCGCTCGAGTCTCGAAATCGGGGTGCCGCCCGAAGAGCCTACGAAAAGGCGGATCAGTACCACAAGCGTCTTACCCGAAAGTCTGAGTCCCAAAGAACACGCTCCCAGTACCAGCGAGCCATCTTCCTCCATCGGCTCGTTATCGACCACGATCCCACCTACTCGGCCTGCGATGACGCGCTCTACACCATTGCCAGCCTCTACGACCAGATGGCCAACCGCTTTAAGAGCAACACCTACCGAGGTAAAGCCATCTACTACTACGAATTCGTGGCTCGGGAGTACCCCTCCACCAAGCACCGCTCGACAGCCTTGAAGCGAGCACGGCTACTGCGAAATCCGCCCCGGCCCAAACCCAAGGAGAGGGCCAGGAACATCGCGCAGGTTTCTGAGATCCGCTATCGTGCCAACCAAGAATACACTCGCGTGGTCATCCAGCTGGACCGGGAAGTCGCGTTCAGAAAGGACATTCTGAGCAATCCCGACCGGATCTATTTCGACCTTCAAAAAGCCCAGTTGGCGACCGATCTCAAGGGTAAGACCTACAAGATCGATGACGTCTTCATCACTCGCATCCGGGTAGCTGAAAATCGACCGGATGTGGTGCGGGTGGTGTTGGATTTCAATCGAATTCACGAACACCTCGTCTTCGCCCTCTACAATCCCTTTCGGATCGTAATCGACATCAGCGGTGACCGGTTCCTGGCCTCCGAGCAGCAGCGAGAGTCGGCGACAGCTGATGCCGTCCTACCCCTGACCAAGTCTCCTCCAGCCAACAATCCAAGTGAAGAGTCAGCGCCCCCTACCCCCGTCGTCCCCGCGCCGAACCTACACGGGGACAGAAGCCTGACCAGGGTGCTGGGATTGAAGGTGGGTCATGTAGTTCTCGATCCCGGTCATGGCGGCAGCGACACCGGCACCGTCGGACCCGGAGGGATGACCGAGAAGGTGCTGGTTCTCGACGTTGCCCTGCGGCTGAAAAGTCTGCTTGAAGAGCGCCTCGGGACCAAGGTCACTCTGACCCGAGACCGGGATCGCTTCGTCGCTCTGGAGGACCGAACTGCCATCGCCAACCAGCAGAAGGCCGACCTGTTTATCTCGATCCACGGCAATGCCAGCCGGGTGCGCCGGGTCACGGGAGCGGAGACCTTCTTCCTGAACTTCGCCTCCAGCGCGTCCGACAGGGATGTGGCCAGTCGCGAAAATGCCTCCTCTCAAAGAAACATTCAAGAGCTGGAGGATCTGCTGCACCAGATTACTCAGGGCGACTACAATGCCGAGTCCAGGGATCTTGCCCACGTGGTCCAGAAGAACCTCTTCTCCGGCATCAGGAAGCATCGCTCCGGATTTCGAAACCGGGGCGTCAAGACGGCGCCATTCATCGTGCTCATTGGCGCGAAAATGCCCAGCATCCTTACCGAGATAGGGTTCTTGAGTAACCCCTCCGAGGAAAAATTCCTGAAGAGCAAGAAAGGCCGGAAGCAGGTGGTCGAATCGCTCTATACGGGTATCGAGAAATACTTCCGGGCCCTGGGCTCAATCCCCCTCAACGAGCGGGCAGAACATAGTCGAGGCTTCTAGCCCGAATTTCTCATCGCCATTCGACTACGGCGCCACAATCATCCGCCCTAGTCATGCTTGGGCACAATATCTCCGACGAAAACCCGAATCTGAAAACCAAGGCCAGGAAACGAGGCATGTTAGAATCGGTGCCGGCGATCAGACATGGACTGGGAAGAGGCCTCGCAAGACGGATTACGGAACCTTCCAGCGCCGGCTAGGAGCCCTCACGCTGCCACCACCGGCGCTTGCCTCTTCCTTCTGATCTGCTTGACTCATCCTTCCCTGGCAGACGTCACGATCAAGCAGTACTTCCCTTCCTTCGACGATTACCGATTCGACAATCTGGAAGAGGTCGACCGCATCCAGGGTCACGACCAGATAGGGGCCCTGGAAGTCCCGCTTCTCGAGGAATACGGTCTGCTTGCCTATTCGCGCTGGCATCTCAGGAAGAGAGGAGCAAAGACTTCACCCGTTATCGAGCTCCAGGTCCATGAGATGCTGGACTCTTCGGGCGCGTTCGGGATCTTCTCTCTGCAAAACCGTGCGGATCCCGCCGGGGAACGCCTCGAGTTACCGGTAGAGAACTTCTACCGCGATGCCACACTGAGCTTCTGGAGAGGTCCCTACGTCCTCCGGTTGAGCCAGAATGGAAGCGCACCTGCCGACCCACAGCTCCTGAGAGGGATCGCCTCAAGTCTGGTCGAGGTCATTCCGCTCCTCAACGTCCACCCGGTTACCGTTCTCTATCTGCCCCAGGATGATCTGATCCAGAAATCGATTAGCTTCTATCTAGGCACGAACTCTCTGAGCCTCAATCCTGAATTCCCCAGCGACCTCATCCCCAGAGTCGGATTCGAAGACAAAGCCGAAGTCACCTACGCCCGCTATGGTCCCGAAGACAGCACCCTCTTTCTCCTGGGATATCCAACCCCGGCCCTCGCTGAGGATTACTTTGGGAGACTACACAACCTGCTCCAGTCTCACATCTCCTCGACCGGCATCTACATGAAGCGCAGTGGCCTTCTAGTCAGCCTGCTGATCGGCCCAGAGGTACAAGCCAAGAAAATCCTCAGCAACGTGAGCTATACGCCCAGCATCAAGTGGATCTACGAAAAGCGAAGTAGACCCACCCTGAGAGACGACGCCGTTACTTTTCTAGGCATGGTGCAGAGAGTGGGTATGGGTGCTCTGGGTTTCATCTTCTTTAGCCTTGGAGGCGGCGCCCTCATGGGGTTCTTCCGACATCACCTGTTGGAACGATACCTACCCTGGGGGGGGAAAGGCGGAATGATTCGTCTCAACATCAATGAGCGATGAGAAGGGAGATGAGATTCGTCTGAACGTCTGAACGTCGCAAGTTGCTGGTTGCTGGTTGCTGGTTGCTGAGGAACGCATCTATTGATGTAAGAGCAAGACGCAGCCGCGCACGACTTGAATCGTTTGCAAGCTGAAGCCAAGTTCCGAGGAGAGAGCGGCACTGAAGTTTTCACCGCAATGATTCAGTGTGGCCGGTGGCGCAACTGATTAGTCGTGAATAATTATGACGATCGAAACACTGAAATCCAGCCAGCGCGAGATCTATCAGGCCGCCCTGAAGGCGGTGGATCCAGAGAAGGCGGTCAGAAGCTCGCTCCAGCGTCAGGAAGATTCCCTTCGACTGGCTGGAACACCTTACACCTTGTCCGACTACCGGAAGGTGTTTCTGGTGGGAACCGGAAAAGCGGGCGTTCCCATGGCTCGAGCCGTCGAGGACCTCCTGGGAGAGCGTCTCCACAAGGGGCTAATCGTTGTCAAGCACGGCCATGGCGGGGACCTCCAGAAGACCCGGGTGCTGGAAGCCGGACACCCCGAGCCCGACGAGGATGGACGGCGAGCAACCGAGGCGCTGCTGAGCTTTCTTCATAGCCACGTCGGGGAACAGGATTTGCTCCTGGTGCTTCTCTCCGGGGGGGGCTCGGCCTTGCTTCCGGCTCCCGTAGCTGAGATTTCCTTCGAAGCCAAACAAGCCACCAACGCCACCCTTCTGAGGAGTGGTGCCACCATCCACGAGATCAATGCCATTCGCAAACATCTGAGTCGAGTCAAGGGAGGCAGACTGATCGAGCACGCTGGCGGCGCTCAGATTCTCTCCTTGATGCTTTCGGATGTGGTGGGCGATGATCTGACCAGCATCGCCTCCGGACCGACTGTGCCCGATCCCACGCGCTTCGAAGACTGTCTGCGGATTCTGGCCAAGTACAGAATCAAGGAATCAACGCCGCCGGAAGTCCTATCTTATCTGCGCCGAGGAGCCGGTTCCGAGACTCCAGGGATAGGGGAGACGCCGAAACCTGGAGATTCCAGGTTCTCAAGAGTCCAGAACGCAATCGTCGCCAGTAATATTGTGGCTTTGAAGGCTGCAGCAGAGAAGGCTCGGACGCTTGGATTCGCTCCCCTGATTCTCTCCTCTTCGATCGCCGGCAACAACGGGGACGTGGCTCTGGTCCATACCGCCCTTGCCCGCGAGGTGCTGCGGTCCGGACTCCCGATCCAGCGGCCTTGCTGCATCATTTCTGGGGGTGAGACCACCGTCCGGGTCACCGGGGATGGTAAAGGTGGCAGGAGTCAGGACTTCGCCCTCTGCTGCGCCGCCGAGATCGCCGACTGGGATTTCGAATCGATCCTGTTCACCTGTCTGGGCTCAGACGGAACCGATGGTCCCACGGACGCAGCCGGCGCCTGGGCCTCGCCGCAAACAGCAGCGCGCGCCCAAGCACTCAATCTCTCCTTGGAAGACTTCCTGGCTCGCAACGACTCCTACCACTTCTTTCTGGAGCTGGGAGACTTGATCATAACCGGTCCCACCCAAACCAACGTCATGGATCTACGATTCATCCTGATCGAATAGGGCACCCTGGAAGGTTCCAAGATACAGGAAGGACCGGTCTAATACGCTTCGGCGCGAGCCCGCTTCAAGCGGGCTCCTGGATCGGGTTACCTGCAGCAGAACCTTCTATTCAGGCGATGGATCCAGAAGTAGGAAAAAGTTTCTTTCTCGAATGGGGCCAGCATCACTGGGGGACCACCAAGCTGAAATTTGATTGGAAAGCTTCCGAACTTCGGCGTTCGTATTGTTCGGTGTTTTGCGGTTTGAGATTTGGGCTTTTCTGCTTCCCGAGTGTCAGGGGCCACCCAAAAGCGGCCAGTGAGGGCCACTTCAAAACCGGCCATTTTCAAGAGCCATTGAGGGCCGCATCCGGCGTAGGATGCGCCGATGGCCAATACATTGAAAATGGAAAAGAAGCAAACGGTTTTGGCGCTCCTGAAGCTGGGCTGGTCGTATCGTCGGATCGAGCGAGAGGTGGGAGTCCGACGAGAGACGATTGCCCGCTATGATCCCTCCCGAGATTCAAAACCAGCCAAAGTGGCCCCCGGCTCGGAGGAGCAAAAGCGGCCAAAGCGGCCCCCGGGTCTGCGCAGCTTCTGTGAGCCCTTTCGGGAGCAGATTGAAAAGAAACTCCAGCAGGGATTGCAGGCCAAGCGGATCTGGCAGGACCTGGTCTTCGAGCAGGGATTCGGGGGAGCCTACAACTCCGTCAAGCGCTTCTGTGGAAAGCTCAAGGCGGAGAGTCCTCGCGTGTTTGCTCGGGTGGAAACTCCCCCCGGTCGGGACCTGCAGATCGACTTCGGCAAAGGAGCCCTGACTCGGACCGAATCGGGTCGTTACCGCCGTCCTCATCTGTTCAAGGCCGTCCTCTGCCACTCGCGCCACTCCTATGAGGAAGTCGTCTGGCGGCAGGAACTGAAGACGTTCATCCGCTGTGTCGAGGAGGCTTTTCACGCTTTCAGAGTTGGAACGAGCGAATCGCCCGCCAGCGCATCCACGGCACCACCAAGCAGCAGGTCTGGCCCCGCTTTGTCGAAGAACAGAAGCATCTCCGACCGCTTCCGGATTCCCGCTTCAGTTTCTTCCGCGTGGGCCGTCGAACGGTCTCCACCGATGGCCACATCGAAGTCGACCGAGCGTTCTACTCGGTGCCCAATCATCTGCTCGGTTGTGAAGTCGCCGTGCACTGGGATGATCGTATCGTCCGCGTCTTCTTTCGTGAGCAACAGGTGGCCCTGCATCCGAAGCACCCGCCGGGGAGATTCCGAACCGAAACGAGCCATCTTCCGGAACGCAAACGCTACGCGCACTATCGAACCGAGCATCATCTGCTGAAGCAAGCCCGAGCCGTGGGTCCAGAGGCGCACCGCTGGGCCGAGCGAGCTCTGGAGGTCCGAGACATGCTCGCCTACCGACTCGTGCAGGGCATGATCTCGCTGACCCGCCGCTACCCGCGCTTCGGTCGTCGACGAAGCCTGCGGCAAGGCGCTCGCACATGACGCCTTCCGCTACCGGACTCTGGTGGCTTTGTGTAAGCGACTGGACGTGCCGCAGCGCTCTTTGTTTACCTCCGAGCACGAGTTGATCCGACCGCTGTCCGAGTACCAGATCACCGATCCCACAGGAGAACCAGAATGATCTCATCAGAACTGGAACGAAAACTTCGTCACCTCCGGCTCTCGGGCCTGGCTCAGGTCTTTGACGTTCGCCTGCAACAAGCCGTCCAGGGAAGGCTCAGCCATCAGGAGTTCTTTGAGCTGCTGATTGATGACGAGCTGACCCGCCGTCGGGACCGGCTGTTGGAGCGACGTTTGCGCCAGGCCCAGTTTCCGGAACAAAAGCACTTGGAGGACTTTAACTTCTCCTTTAACCCCTCCATCAACCGGCAGCAGATCTTCGATCTGGCTACCGGCCGATTCATCCAACAGCGCCGCGGCTGGTTGGTCATCGGTCAGACCGGAGTCGGCAAGAGCCATCTGATCATCACCGTCGGGATCAAGGCGGTCGAAGCCGGTCACCGGGTGCAGTACAAGTCGGCTTTCGATCTGCTGGAAGACATCGCCGAAGCCACGGCCACCGGCAGACGCCGATCTTACATTACGGAGATGACCCGGATCCCGCTGCTGATCCTCGAGGATCTGGGACTCCGCAGAGTGCCGGAGTCGGCGGCAGAAGATCTGTTGGAGATCCTGCACCGCCGATACCAGAAGACCTCGACGATCCTCAGTTCGAATCGACCCCTGGAGGACTGGGGCGCGATGCTGGGAGGAGATACGGCGGCCACCTCGGCGCTGCTGGACCGCTTCCTGCACACTTCGGAAGTCACCTTCATTCGGGGCAAGAGCTATCGCCTCTACGAGCGACAGCAACGAGAGAAATCCACCCCGAAGCGAGGGAAAGAGAAATGACACCTGCGAGGCGAGTGCTGTGAGTGCGGGCTTGTCCCCTACTCGCAGACCCTGGGACTCAGCCCCAGGCTTCGTAGATTGCCCGCTCCGAGGGAGGGGTCAGGACAGGGTGGGGCAGAGCTCATTGCTTGAGGGGCCTCTGAGCGAATGTTTTTTGAAAAAAGGAAGCCAGGAAGAAGCCGTGTCGTTGAAACCAAGCAGAGACCATGGAAGCCAGGCTTCTCGAGTTTCCCCCAACACCCCCGGAAAGCCGTGGAAACTGCCGCGCTATGGAAACCGTGGGAAAACGGCTGCCTCGCGAAGACGACTCCAGGAGGCGAGTTTTTCCACCGTTCCCACAGCGCTTGGAAAACTCCTCCGGACGGAGTTTCCCACAGTTCCCACCGCTTCTACGGCTGAACACACAACAAAGCCTCCTCCCCCCGCTTCGCGGGGAGGGCTTCACAAGGGATTGAAATGACTCGAACCGGAGGATATAACTACTGAATCACTGGCCGGTTTTGACCCGGCCCCGCCTGGCCGCTTTTGAAGTGGCCCCCGACATCCCGAGAAGGCAACCGCTAAAGGCTAAACCGCTGAATATCGAATACGAATTTCAAAGGAAACCCCTTTAGCCTTCGTGTTCGATCTTTAGCGGTTCGAGATTTAGGCTTTCTTTCTACTCAGGAGAAAGAAACCGCAGAAAATACTCAACCGCAAAATATCGAACAGGCGAAGTTCCAAGGCCGGATCAGGCGACGCTGGTCTTTGTGGGTAGCCAAAGTTTCTTTGTCGAATGGGGCAGCACGGCTGGGGAGCTACTAAGCTGAAACTTGATTGGGCGGACGTAGCTTTGGGCTCCAGGCCGAAGTTCTTCCTTCGAGCCTTTGGCCCGATACACGGCGGCCTGGAGGCCACCGCTACGCCAGGACCCGGAGTTTCATTCTCGAATGGGGCCAGCTCCACTGGGGGTGGGACTAAGCTGAAACTTCATCGAGCAGCGACTGACGTAGGATGGGCATGCTGCTATCGATGTTCGTGGCTATAGACAACCAAGGTTTCGTTCTCGAATGCGGCCAGCGCAGCTGGGGGGCCACTAACTAGTCCCAAAAGAAGTGGATGAAAGTGGACTAAACCACATGTAAACACCTGAAATGCCAGACGTGACGGGTATTCTGGGGTTGTCAAAGAAACTTCAGAACAAGCCGAAAGGAGGCATTTCAGGTGAAGAAAAAGGATAGCGCAATCATCCGCAAACGGGAAGCAGAGGTTGCTCAGCGATTGAGCCCCAGCTGGAACGGTCAAGACCCGAAACCGGTGCTCTCGCCTGAGGTCATCAGCTACGAGGTCTCGGAGGAAAACGGGTGCGGTCAGTTACGGTGGTCTGGGGCTGCTGCAGCAGGTGGTGAAGTGGAGTGGGCTGGGGAAAGCCATTGACCAGGCGGTGACGCTGCTCAAACGCCACCAACCGTACCACGAATCGGACCACGTCCTGAGCCTGATCTACAACGTGGCCACGGGCGGGACCCGCTATCAGGATATTGAACTGCGACGTCAGAGTGTGAGTTTCCTGGAGGCGGTGGGAGCCGAGAAGATCCCCGCCCCCAGCACGGCCGGAGACTTTGTGCGCCGCTTTGACGCGCCCGACGTGGTGGATCTGATGGAAGCCGTCAATGCCAGCCGCCTCAAGGTCTGGGCCCAACAACCGGCCCGTTTCTTCCAACGGGCGGAGATCGACGTGGATGGGACGATGGCCCCCACGAGCGGCGAATGCAAGGAAGGGATGGAGATCAGCTACGACGGGCAGTGGGGCTATGCGCCGCTGATCGTGACGCTGGCCAATACGGGAGAGGTGCTCTATGCGGTCAACCGCTCGGGCAACCGTCCCTCTCATGAGGGAGCGGCCGAATGGCTGGATCGGAGTATCGAGCTGGTTCGAGAGGCGGGTTTTCGGAAGGTGCGCCTGCGCGGGGACACGGATTTTTCGCTGACGGCTCATTTTGACCGTTGGACGGAGGCGGGCGTGGAGTTTGACTTCGGGATCGACGCCCATCCGAGCTTCGTCAAGTGGGCGGAGGCGTTGCCAGAAGCGAGATGGAAAGAGCTGGGGCGCCCCAGCCAGGGGAAAGGAAAAGGGAAGAAGCGGCGCCAGCGGCGGGACAAAGTGAAGCCGGAGATTGTCAAGAGACGCGGGTTCAAGACGCTGACGCTGGAACGGGAAGAGATCGCGGAGATCGACTACCGTCCGAGCAAAGCGAAGCGAACCTATCGGATGGTGATCTTGCGCAAGACGATCCTGGTCGAGAAAGGCCAGAAGCGGCTGCTGCCGCAGACGCGCTACCACTTTTATGTCACCAATATCTCGGCCAGAACGTTGGGAACGGCGGGAGTCATACGGGAAAACAACCGGCGCTGCAACCAGGAGAACGTCATTGAACAACTCAAGAACGGAGTCGAGGCCCTGCGGATGCCCTCGGATACGCTGGTAGCCAACTGGGCCTATCTGGTGATTGCGGCTCAAGCCTGGAATCTGAAGGCCTGGATGGGGTTGGTGCTGCCGGCGCGACTGCAAGCCCGAGAGCTGGTGAAGATGGAGTATCGCCGTTTCCTGCGAGAGGTCATTGAAATGCCCTGCCAGATTTTGCGCAGGGGCCGACAGTTGGTCTATCGGCTGCTGGATGTCAATGGTTGGAGCCGTCTTCTCTTGGAAGGCAGTAAGTGGTTGAAACACCGGCCAGCTACCTGAAACTGAAAGGAGATAAAGTAGCTCCGAGGGTCGCCAGAGCTGGGGCGAGGTGTCTCTACAAACGCCCCCCAAGAGGGCAGAATCGTTTTCCCTGAGCGATCGGCGTGGAGGACAGCTGAAGACGTGCCTGTTCTGAGTGACTTCGCGCCGAAATTTAGAATTTAGGTCTCCAAAATGGCTCCTCGGAGCCGACAAAGGGGTCTATTTTCGAACTTGCGCTTATTTTGGGACTAGTGCCCGTCCGGAAATGTGTAAGTAATTGATAAGGAAGGGGAAAGAGGGCTTTTTCAAGCTCCGAAACTGTCAGGGCCGTTTGCTAGACTATTTGGTGCAAACAATTAGACTAAAACGACTTACGACGATTTCAGGAGTTCGAAGATGCGTAAAAAGCGTGAAAAACAACGCCCCCTTTCCCCGCAATGGCCCGATCACCAGCTGGCCCATGAATTGAAGGTGATCTCGCGCATCCTGGACGACAATCCCCAGACGCTGGAGCTGATAGTACAAGATCTCTCTGACAGGGTCGATTCCGGTGTTGGCGCCCCCGGTTTGACGGCCGAGCAGGTGCTGCGTTGCGCCGTCATCAAACAGCTGCATCAGTTCAGCTATCGCAAGCTGGAGTTTCATCTGGTAGATTCGCAAAGCTGTCAGAGGTTCTGTCGCTTGCCCTATGGGGCGTCGATCAGCAAAGCCACCCTGGCGGAGAACCTGGGGAAGATTGAGCCGGGGACTTGGAAGGCGATCAACGACCACTTGGTGCTCTGGGCGCAGGCTCGGGGTCTGGAAAAAGGCCAACGGATTCGGGTCGATGCCACGGCGGTCGAGACGAACATCCACTATCCGCTCGACAGTGAGCTGTTGTACGACGGCATTCGAGTCGTGACCCAGTCGCTGGGGCGGCTGCGGGAGCGGGAAGGGATCGGCTTCGTCGATCATACGCGGCGGGCCAAGCGGCGCGTCCTGAACATCCGCAACCGCCGCGGCAAGAAGCGCCTGGACAGTTACCGCGATCTGATCAAAGTGGCGTCCAAGACGGCTCACTATGCCGAGCAGGCGCTGGCAGCTTCCGCGCAGTGGAGCGATCCCCTCAGTCTGGCCGTGGCGGCGCAACTGGCCCACTATCTGGGGCTGTTGCACAAAGTCATCGAGCAGACTCAACGACGGGTCCTTTCGGGCGAGGCCGTCGCGGCCCAGGAGAAGATCTGTTCCCTCTTCGAAGAGCACACCGATATTATCAAGAAGAGCCCTCGGGAAACGGTCTTCGGCCACAAGGTGTTTGTCAGCACGGGCGCCTCGTCGCTGATCCTGGATTGTGTGGTGGAACGGGGGAATCCGGCCGACAGCAACTATGTGCAACCCTTCTTAGAGCGGCATCGACAGCTGTACGGGAAGGTCCCCCGCCAGAGCGCCTGGGATGGTGGTTTTGCCTCGGCTGCCAACCTGCGCTGGGCCAAAGAGCAGGGGGTACAGGATGTGGCCTTTTCCAAAAAGTGTGGGTTGACGGTTGAGAGCATGGTGCGTTCCAGTTGGGTCTACAAACAACTCAAACGCTTCCGCGCCGGGATTGAGGGGTGCATTGGGACCCTCAAGCACACCTTCGGTCTCCACCGCTGTAGCTGGAAAGGCTGGCCTCACTTTCAAAGCTACGTCCATGCCAGCGTCCTGACCTATAACCTGGTCGTCCTGGCCCGACTCCTGTTGTAGCCTTTTGTGGCTGACCGTACTGCCTTGTGGCTCCGACTCGGGGAGAGGTCTGAGCCGAACCGCTGCTTTTTGGCCCGCGTGCCCTCGCTCGAGGGTCCTTGCTCTGGATCGAGCTGGGTCGAGCCGGTCTGTCAGCAGTCTCAAGTATAATAAGTGTTTACGATTCAACAGATTACAGTTCTGAAAACCCCGGTTTTCGGACGGGCACTAGCTAGCCAAGCTAGCCCGCATTTCTCCTCGCTGGTCTACTGCGACGCCCAATCATCCGCCCTGGCTGTGTTATGCTCGGTCGGCCTCCTCGACGTACTGTACAAGTACGACTACGGCGGCTCGCCACGAGTGGTCTCGGTCGCAAGCCTTGCCAGGACGGCCCTTGCGGCGCCTCGCTACGACAAGCGAGGAGAAATCCGGGTTAGTGCCCCCAGTCACTCCAGGTGGCCCAATTGTGACCTTCCCCAGAGGGTCAGAGCCCGATCTGCTTTGCTTCCACCCAAAAGAAGACTGAAGAGGAGTCCTGCTGAGGTCGCGATGGTGAATGAGATCTGGAAGTACCAGATCCAGTGGATCTGGGTGCTCGTCTGCACCCAGATGGTGGCGGAAAGGGCTAGGACCGTCCCGATCAGCCAGCCCCGGAAATTGGCCCGCCGGGTCAGGATCCCCAACAGGAAGAGAGCCAACACTGGTCCTGTGAAGAGGCCCAAAAAAGTCTGGGAGGCCTTCAGGATATCCTCGATGTAGGAGACGACAAACGACACCGAGGTAGCAAAAGCCCCCAAGGCGAGGGTGCACCTGCGGGCCAGTCGTACGTCCGATTTCTCATCATGGGAGCGCTTCCTCAGGGGCTTGATGAAGTCGGTGACCACAACTGTGGTCACCGAGTTGATGCCCGAGTCCATGCTCGACATGGCAGCCGCAAAGATTCCCGTGATCACCAGCCCCGAGATTCCCTGGGGTAGGACAGCCATGATGTAGAAGGGCAGGATCTGGTTGCGTTCAAGCCCCGGCGCTAGATCCTGCGGGTGCTGCTGGAAGTGGACGAACAGGCCCAAGCCGATGAAGGTCAACAGAATCAGGATAAAGAAATCGATGAAGGAGTTGAAAACTACCGACTTGACCATTCCGCGGAAGGTCTTCACCGCCAGCAGCCTCTGCACCGTTACCTGGTCAGTCCCGTATTCCTGCATGTACTGGAAGAAGTAGCTGACCAGGATCACGGGAGCGGTCATCTTATAGAGACTGGGGGTCCATTCGGCGATGCGCACCCGGCCGGCTTGACTACCAAACTCCAGGATGCCGGAGATTCCACCTGGTATCCCCTGGATCAGTTCCAGTGCCACCAAGAGGGCACCGCCCATGAGGATGACGAACTGAAGTGCGTCCGTCCACAGCACGGCCGCCAGCCCCCCCATTACGGTGTAGGCGGTAGCCAGGGCTCCCATCAGCAGAATGGCCAGGGTAAGATCGATCCCAGTTACCACCGACAGGGTTAGGGCCGGTACGTAGATGACCGTTCCCAACCAACCCAGTCGGGCCAGCAGGAAAAGGATGCAGACGGCATAGCGGGCACTGCCACCGAAGCGGCGGTCGATGTACTCGTAGCAGGTAGTGACCTTGAGCCTCCGATAGAAAGGATAGAAGAGGTAGATGAGAAAAGGAGCCACGATGGGGCTGATGACGGCGGCCAGAACGAATGAGGTGTTCTCGCCGTACACCGTTCCCGGCACGCCCATGTAGGTGATGGCGCTGGTAACGGAGGCGAACATGCTCAATGCCACCACAAACCAGGGCATCCGGCGATTCGCCAGAAAGTACTCTTGGGTGGAAGTCTGGCGGCGGGAGAGTCGGAAACCGATGCCCAACATGAAGGCCAAGTAGGCCAAGAGGATCAGATAGTTGAGGGTGCCGAAGCTGAATTGAGTCGCCATGAAGGAGTCTCCTAAATTCAGGTCTTCCGGGCTTTGTACGGGCGCATCTCGACCATCAGCCCCTGGGTCATGGGCTCGGGGCCAGGAAGTGCCGGGTCGTCTCGTTTTCGAATCGGTCTGGGGAATAGACATCCAGGTCGCTGCTGGTCCTACCCTCGGCAACAAAATCGGCCAGGAGCTTACCAGATATGGGATTGAAGGCAAAGTCCGCTCGGTGACTCTCTCTGATCCTGGCGCTAGCAGGGTTGCAGAAGCTGATTCGCTTCATCGACATCCCACAGGTCTTTGTGGATCCTGTGCGGCGGCAACCTTGGAAGGACCCTCGTGGTCCCTTCGAAGCAGCAAGGGAGAAGTTGGGTCTGCACTGGGTGGGATTTCGCCAGTCATCAGCTATTCAATCGATCACGACCGTGCGGTTGGGTGCGATCATTCGGTAACGGATACCCCTCCACTCGATCGTCCTGGTGAACAACGCACGGACCATTCCCACCAGAGACAGGAGGGATGCCAAGGATCCCCAGAAAATATAGGCCCAGCGATAGCTTCTCATTTGGAGCGCCTCCTCTCTAAAGAGCAGCGTCACCGCCTTTAGGCGCAGCCCTCCTTTGAGGCACCCCAGTAGATAGACCGAAGCCCAGGTAGAAGCCAGTAGGAAGGTCGACTCCCCATGCCAAGCCGGACCTAGCGTCACAGTTACAAGCAGAAATAGCCCGCCCCCCCAAACCGTCAGCACGTTGAGAAGATGGGCTGCGAGGGCGATGCCCGACAACTTGGGAGCGCAGAGTCGGGTGATGAGGAGCTGGCGATAAGTCCAAGCCAGCAGCGTTTGCCAGGTCGAATTCTCATAGGAGAAACTGAGACACTGGGGCTGAAAACATATCGACAATCCCGCATTGCGAACGGCTTGGCTCAAGCCGAAATCGTCGCTCAAGGCTTCAGCCCAGTAGTCTGCGACACGACTGGATTCAAAAACCTCGCGGCGAAGAGCCATGGCCCCACCCCAGGCGAAGATGCTGTCCCGCTCTTTCATCAGGGAACTGATCCCCGCGTTCCAGACCGAGCGCAGGATGGAGGCAAAGGAGCGATCAGGGGGCAGATACCAGCGAAACCCGGTACTGGCGCCCACATCTGGGACAGCTAGCGGCGCCACCAAGAAGCGCAGCCAGTTCTGTCGAGGCCGGATATCCGAATCGCCGAACGCAATCACCCGATCCTGGCCACGAAGGGAGTCGAGGGCGTACAGAAGATTCTGCACCTTCTGGCTCCGGTTCCTGGCTTTCCCTGCCAGAAGCAGCTTGCCCTGGACTCCTGGATGATCCTGGAGAGACCGTTCCAGGACGGGGACGGAGGGGTCGCTGGAGCTATCTGTTACCAGCAGCAGCTGGAAATCCGGATAATCCAACTCGAAGTAGGCTCGAAGGTTCTCCTCCAGGCCAGGATCGATTCCACGGCAGCGAAGCACCAAGGTCAGGGGAGGGGCAAAGTCTCCTGGCCGATCATGTAGGCGCCTCCGGAAGAATCGCAGATGGCGAATTCCCTCCTTCAGGGAGTAGAGGGCTTCCAACAAGGACAGCATCGCCAAACTGCTGAGGAACCAGTAAAGGAACACGGCTACTTGATAGGGGGACCCTCGAGCCAATCGTAACCAATCTCTGGATCGTCGTGGGGAATTCTACCTTCGTCTTGCGGGTCGTACACCCGGGACGTGAGATAGAGGAGATTGGCGGGTCCGGCGACACACTTGCAGCCGTGGGCCACTCCAGGCGGGATACAAAGCACTGCAGACGGATGGTTGTCTCCCAGAAAAAGCTCCATGGTCGTGCCATGGGTGGACGAGTCGGTCCGAGTGTCGTACAACGCGACCTTGAGAACACCACCACACACATACCACCAGTCAGTCTGCTTCTTGTGGATATGCCAGGCCTTGGAGGTACCGGGGTAGAGTAGGCTGTGGCTCCACTGTCCGAATCCCTCGGCGAAAAAATCGTCGGTCACTCGCAAGATTTCGCGGAAGAATCCCCGATCATCCCGGTGGGCAACCAACTCTTTCAAGACGACTCCTTCGATCACGATTCTAGCTGCTCCAGGAAAAGGTCTTCGGCCACATTGAAGTCGGCTCTCCCAACACGCTAGGAGCCTCTTCGCATAGTCTTAACCGTCCCATCACGGGTGAGAGTGTATCCTTCCGGCAGGGACTCTTCGACCCGCGAGCGATGGCCTCGGACTCTCCAACCCGCCTCGGCCAGGCGCTCCAGGATGCCCGCTCGGACGCGGGGTCGGTCTTCGGAATCGAGATAGCACTGCAGAATTGCCTCTCGCACCTCTTCCTCGGGTTGGCTGAAAAGGTACCCAAGGGTTCCCAGACACACGTCGTCGTCTTCGTCCTCTAAAAAGAGGCGCATTGTCTCGAGCAGTTCCGGTGAATGGAGCTCGTCCAATAGACGAATCAGCTGCGCCTTCGGTTCCGAACTGGCCGGAGGATACTCCCAGTGGTAGCGGAGCACTTCGTTAATACTGGCCGTCAACTCCTCTTCGGAGAGAATTTCCCGCAGCGCCCGCACCGGCCAGTACACCTGCCGTTCGCGCTTCAAGAAGGTCTTTAGTGGCGGCACCCCCTTAGGGCCGAGCTCCACGATCCAGGCCAGGACGTCTTCCTTTTCCTCCCCGTCCTGTACCAGTGGGGACGAGGTGATGGTGAACCGGTCGAGAAGTGCCAGGATGGACTCAGGCGTGCCAATTTCCCAGAGTCGCCGGGCTGCGTTGATCCGAACCGCGGCGTCTCCGTGAGGCTCTTTGACGCGCTTACGTGCCTTTCTGATCTGCTTTTCCGGTGAAGGTCGGAAGATCGATAGTATGTCCATAGGTCTCCGCGCTCGGGCTGCGATCGCTGCATCTCCCGGAGGAAGGAGCAACCCAACCGACGACCGAAAGCGACTACACAACTAACACAGCGTCTGCGCTTTTTCAAACGGCGCTGGGGCTCTGGCGGCTGATCCGCTGAAGTCATAGCTTGACTTCGTTGGGACAATGGACGGTGAGAGATCGGTGGTTGAAGACGGCGTGATCTTTGCTGCCTTCTGCTCACTCCTCGGAACTTGGCCTTATACTGCTGAAAGTTCAAGTCGTGCGCGGCCCTGTTGGAATTGAAGGAAGAAACCTGTAACCAGACGAGGGAACACTGATGAAAGCCATTGTTATCACGCGCCCCGGAGGCCCTGAGGTTCTTGAGGTCCAGGACCTTCCGGAGCCTCGTCCTGGCCCCGATCAGGTCCTGGTCAGGGTGCGTGCGACCGCCCTCAATCGGGCCGACATCCTCCAAAGACAGGGACATTACCCACCACCTGCGGGAGTCAGGTCGGATGTGCCGGGGCTGGAGTTCGCCGGAGAAGTCGAGGCGGTCGGTGCAAGAGTCACGGGATGCCAGGAGAGCAACCGGGTGATGGGGCTCCTACCAGGAGAATCCTATGCCGAGAAGATCGTGACCTGGGAGCGCCTGGCCCTGCCCATCCCACCCGAAATGTCTTTCCTGGAAGCAGCCTCCATCCCCGAAGTATTTCTCACGGCCTACGACGCCCTGCTGCTGCAAGCGCGTTTGAAGGCTGGCGAAGTCGTGTTGATTCACGGCGTGGGGAGTGGAGTGGGAACAGCTGCGGTTCAGATCGCTCGTCTGGCCGGCGCCAGGACCTTCGGCACCGCGGGATCGGACCAGAAACTCTCCCAGGCTGCCAAGCTGGGACTCGACGTCGGGATCAACTACAAGCGTGAGGACTTTTCCGACATCGTCCGCGAACAAACCAACGGACGTGGGGTCGATGTAATCCTGGACGTCGTAGGGGCCCCCTACTTCGAAAAGAATCTGGAGAGCCTGGCTCTTCTGGGGCGACTGCTGCTCGTGGGCCTGCTGGGTGGCCCAAGCGCTAGTGTTGACCTGAGTAGAATCATGGGAAAGCGCGTGAGAATCCTGGGAACCGTCCTGCGCCCCAGGCCGTTGGAAGAGAAGATCACTTTGTCTCAGAAATTCCAGACTCTGCTGTTGTCCCTGTTTGGCCAGAACCGTCTGACACCTGTCGTGGACGAAGTTTTCCCGCTCGAAGAAGCGGCTCGCGCCCACACCTACCTCGAAGAGAATCGGAACTTCGGAAAGGTCGTGCTGAAGGTATCGTAGCCCCTGTTTCAAAGTGGCGCGGGACGGACGTGGGATCCGCGCCTCAGCGCGATCACGTTCTCGATATGGTAGGTCTGTGGGAACATGTCGACAGGCTGCGCCTTCTCCACTTCGTAAGAGCTGCCAAGAACCTTCAGATCCCGTGCTTGAGTGGCGGGGTTGCAACTCACATACACGATGCGCTCTGGGGCCAGCATCAGAATCGAATGGCACACCTCCTTGTGCATGCCAGCCCGCGGCGGATCCACCACCAACACATCGGGACGACCTCGACGCAGGGCAAAATTTCTGGTCAACGACTTGGCCGCATCCAGGGAGAAGAAGCTGCAATTGTCAATTCCGTTCGCCGCCGCGTTAGCACGGGCTCCCTCGACTGCCTGCTCGTGACTGTCGATCCCAACCACCTTGCGGCAATCTGGCGAAAGTAGGAGAGCTATCGTCCCTATTCCAGAATAAAGGTCATAGACCACTTCGCGACCGCTTAGCTGGGCGTACTCGCGGACCACCTGAAACAGATGGCATGCCTGAGAACTGTTGGGCTGGAAGAATGCCGTCGGAGAAATCCGAAACTCCAGGTCACCGATCCGCTCGCGTATGGCTCCGGGGCCGTGATAAACAATCTCCTCCGAACCATAGGCTACCGGCGAGAGCGTGTCATTGATCGCGTTGATCACAGTGGTTACTTCAGGTATCTCAGCGAGAATCGCTTCGGTGAGCCGCTTCATCCTATCCGGACGGTTATGACGGGTGACCAGGTAGATCATGCTTTCGGCTGTGAAAAAACCGGTGCGAATCACCAGATTGCGCAGATACCCCTCTCGCGTATGCGAGTTATAGGCCCGCCAACCCTCCGCCATTGCAAGCTGGCGGACCTTGTTGACGATCTTCACGCTAAGGGAACTCTGGAGATGGCACTCGTCCAGATCGAGGATCTTGTCATAACGCTTGGGGATGTGGAGACCGAGAGCAAATCCCTTCTCCAGTTCCTCTCCGCTCGCGATCTCCGCTTCGGTCAGCCATCGGTTCGTTCCGAAGCTGAATTCCATCTTGCTTCGGTAGTCGTAGATGTGGGGTGCCGGGAGCGTCGGCTCCACCGATATTGAATCGAAACCGCCTATGTGTCCGAGGATCTCACTCACCTGCCGCTGCTTGAAGAGGAGCTGCTGCTCATACTCCATATGCTGCCATTTGCAGCCCCCACAGACCCCAAAATACTTGCAGCGCGGATCCACACGATAAGGTGAGGATTCCAGCAACTCCTCCACTACCGCCTCGGCGTACTTCTTTCTAGATTTCACAATGCGCGCGCGGACTCGGTCTCCGGGAACAGCATTGCGGACAAAGACCACCAATCCGTCCGATCGGGCAACAGAATGGCCCTCAAAGGCAGCAGAATCAGTTTCGAGTTCCAGGATCGTCCCCTTAGTCAACATAATCTCTGCACCGGCGGCGGGGTCCGATCATAGCAGATTTGATTTCGGCGCTCGGACGAGCGCTTGGTTCAATCCTGGACTAGAATGGTTAGAGATGAAGGCTCGCCAACGTCTGCGAATCGGAAACGCCAGTGGATACTGGGGAGATGACCTCACAGCGTTTGGGCGTCAGCTCTCCGGAGGAAAGCTCGACTACCTGACACTCGACTTCCTGGCCGAGGTCACCATGTCGGTGCTCCAGAAGCAGCGCGCTCGCAATCCTGCCCTCGGATATGCCGTCGATTTCCTGGAACTGGTACACGAGTCTCTGCCTTTACTGAAAGCTAATGGCACCAAGGTGATCACCAACGCCGGAGGGCTGAACCCCCTGGGTTGTGCCCAAAAGGTCGCAGAAATCGCCGCCGAGCTGAAGCTGAAGACGAGGATCGCGGCCGTGGACGGTGACGACCTGATGGACCGCTTGGACGAGCTTCTCCACAAGGGCATCAGCCTCACCAATCTGGACACCCAAGAGGACTTTTCCCAGGTTCGGGATCAGGTACAGAGCGCCAACGCCTATCTGGGTTCCCATTCGATCGCCCGAGCCCTGGAGAAGGGGGCTGAGGTCGTCGTTACAGGCCGCGTCATCGACGCGGGTATGGTGGTCGCTCCTCCCCTATTCGAGTTCGGCTGGGACCCAGAAAATTGGAATCGGATCGCTTCCGCTCTGGTGGCCGGTCATATCCTGGAATGCGGAGCTCAAGCCAGTGGCGGAAACCTGACTGACTGGGAGGAAGTGCCTTCATTTCTCGAAATGGGTTATCCCATCGGCGAAATGTACTCCGACGGCAGCTTTCACGTCACCAAGCCCGAGGGCTCTGGAGGCCTCGTCAATCTCAAGACCGTTACCGAACAACTGGTCTACGAGATCGGTGATCCGCGCGCCTACTACACCCCCGATGCGATCGTCGATTTCACTACGGTAAGCTTGTCCAGTGAGGGAGACAACCGGGTGGGCGTCTCAGGTGTGCGAGGCCGTCCTCCCACCGATCAGTTGAAGGTCTCTATCTCCTACCAAGACGGGTTCATGGCCCACGGGACCTTGATTGTCAGCAGGCCGCAGGCGCTCACCAAGTGCCAGTGGATTGCCGACTGCTTCTGGAACCGTCTGGGAATAGACTTCCAGGAAGTCAGCGCCGAAATGGTCGGGTACAACGCCTGCCACCGTCACCTCGTACCTCCCGTTGATCCGGCCGAGATTCTGCTGCGGCTGGGTGCCAAGGACCCCAGCAAAGGCAAAATCGAAGCCTTTGCGAAGCAGTTCACCTCGCTGCTCCTGAGCACGGCTCCTGGGGTCGCCATGGTGGGTTCCCGTCCCCGGATTCAGGAGGTGATTGCCTATTGGCCGACTTTGGTGCCCAAGCACGAGGTCACACCCCGAGTCGTTCTCATTCATCCGCGTAGGGTGTTCCAGGTGCCTTCACTCGGCCCCGCCCAGGCCCAGGAACTTCGAGAATCCGCTCCTGGACCGAGTCGGCCTGAAGAAGCAGGCGAAGCGATCGGTCCTACGGTTTCTGCGGTTCTACTTGATCTTTGCTACGCGCGCTCGGGAGACAAGGGGAATATCTGCAACGTAGGCATCGTCGCCCGATCCGAGACCGTTTACCAGTGGCTGCGAGGGACCCTCACGGCGGAAAAGGTGAAGGAATACTTCGGCGAGCTCTGCCGGGGCGAGGTAGAGCGATTCGAGCTTCCCAATCTGCGGGCTTTCAACTTCCTACTGCACGATGCTCTGGGGGGAGGAGGGACCTCCTCACTGCGCATTGATCCCCAGGGAAAGACCCTGGCACAAGCGTTGCTGATGATGCGGCTGGAGGTGCCGATTGCCGCACGGGATTCGGTGCCGGAGTGACCCGGGTAACAGATCGCAGGTTTGTGCCAGGTCCAACTGAATGCTGGATCATTCCGCGGGAGACTTTATGGTGCGGATAGGGGGGATTGTGCTGTTGACCGAAACTCTAGCTGTGGGGTAGCGTCAACGAAGTGCTTCCTCAGCTGTCCCCGGTTACCGCCATGCGGGTTGAGAACTACTACGAAAACGGCAAGCGCGGATGGTTTCGCCTGCACGAAAAAGTCGGTAGGCGGAAGCGGCCGCTCAGGGGACGATCTACTCTGACACTTTGTACTGTCAGATCCGGGCTATTACACTTTAGTGGTAGAGGACCCTTTCGGGCACCGTTTTTCTGGAAAAGAGAATCAGGTGAGGAGTGGGGAGCGGACCTCTCCAGTTGATAATTGAAGTCGAGCAGGAGGAACAGGTCAAGGCCGAGAAGGCCAAGGACAAGAAGAAGGCTGCTCCCGCCAAGCGAAAGACCATCAAGCAGCTGGGCCGGCCTACCACTCAACAACAGTCGTGCTTCTTTTGCACGACTGTGCGAGACGACCCGGAACAGCATGCTGGGTCCGGTCTGGGTGATCAGGCCTTCTTCAACCCACACCATCCGCTTCGGGTCTTTTCTGTACGTCTGATAGGAGAATTGGAACTTGTTGTACTTTCTCCAAGATCGGCCTGGCTTATTCAGGAAGACTAGCCTATGCCACAGGTTCAGCGTATCTTGGGCTCAGGTGTTCGCGCTGCGAAGTCTGAGCAGGAAGATGAGTTGATCCACTTCTGCGAGAAGTCGATGAGAGGAGCTAAGGGTCTGTCAGGAAATAACCGATGCGCTTTGGCGCAGCACCCCTGAGGGCTGGGGTCCCCAGCAAAGTGCATCGGTTACTCCCTGACAGACCCTAAGCGCCAACCTCGTATATGCCTTACGCGAACCGGTCAGGCGCCAGTGAGGGACTCTGGATTGTCCTCAGGAAAAGTCGAATGTCAAAGCTAGCAGGAGGATAAGAAGAAATGATGCATCGGCGTGATTTTCTGAAACCGCTTCCGGGGATGGTGGCCATGGCAGCCGGCCTCGACCGACTTTTTCTCAGCCACTTGTTTGGTGGGCAGGGACAAGGGGCAGGCAAACCCTTTTTTGAAAAGACGGATGTGTTTCTTCCTGATGAGGGCTTTGGAGTGCGGCTGCCCGGCCTGTTGGTGACGCGGGGTGGTCCTGTGATCGCTATTTGTCAAAGGCGCAAAGGTGCCATGATAGATTACGGGCACGATACCGACATTCTGGTCCAACGGAGTGTGGATAGTGGCCGCACCTGGGGCCGCCAGAGGGTCCTTTTCAGTGAGCCTGGAACCTTTTGTCTAGTGGGTCCGATCATTGAAGATCGTGCCACGGATACGGTTTTTGTGACCTTCTGGAAGTTGCCGACGACGGCGCCACATGACTTGAAGTACTTTCCCACCTATGCCGAGACGGACGGACGCTTCTGGCTGGTGAAAAGCACGGACCAGGGCCGCAGCTGGGGCGAGCCCAATGCGATGAAGGCCAAACCGAACCCGGCCGGCTGGGTAGGCTGGACGAACAACTCGGTACATGGCATCCAGTTGAGCAGAGGTCCCCGTCAGGGAAGGTTGCTGATCCCTGGGTTTCTCTACAAGGAAGGGGAAGAAGGGCAGATCCCTGGAGTCCGGGGAGGGGTCTTGTTCAGTGACGACCATGGTTCCTCTTGGCAGGTGGGAGGATTCCTCCCGCCAGGGTCGGATGAAGTCACCCTGGCTGAAACTACCTCAGGAGGCGTTTACGCGAATTTCAGGAAGAATTCGATTGCCGGTCACAAGTCCTATCGCAACGCCTGGCGCTGGCATTCCTGGAGCGACGACGGCGGCGAGACCTTCTCTCAGCGGGACAGCCAACCGAAAGATCTTACCACCCCCACCTGCCACGCGGGCCTGGTCCGGTACTCACACCAGAAGGAGGGAGCAGGAAACGTTCTGCTGTTCTCCCATCCAGCAGGTCCAGGGAGAAGCCGAGTGACGGTTCGAGCCAGCTATGACGATGGCAGGACCTGGCCAGTGGCAAAACCTATTGATGATGGACCGTCTGGGTATTCCGACCTCGCGGTGACCGCCGACAAGACGATTCTCTGCGTGCACGAAGACAGCCTGGACTGGCCTGAAGAGAGGATCGATCGCTGGTATGACAGCCTTACCGGCTACGACTATGCCACCAAGCGACGCCGACATTGCGAGAGGATCAGCATAGCTC
The DNA here is from genome assembly GCA_965219855.1 of Acidobacteriota bacterium. Lineage (GTDB taxonomy): Bacteria > Acidobacteriota > UBA6911 > RPQK01 > JAJDTT01 > CAUZIZ01. The sequence goes on along the minus strand of CBDCOR010000030.1, from coordinate 593,013 downwards.
GGTTCAATCTGCCCTGGCTCAAAGAGGCGTAGTCGGGCCTGAGAGACACAGGCTGGTGGTTGGCCAGCCCCTCGTTCTTTTTCCTTGTCCCCCCGAAGAATATCGTCCACCTGGAACAGCAATGACTTACGCAAATCTTGAGGCGGAGCTCAAGGCCTCGTATCCTGCGGGCCATGAGAGAGATTCGTTGCCTGTTCCAGATCATGCTCGAGACGATTTCTGACCTCAGGCAAGCTGCCGGGTACATCTATACTTTTCTATCGGCTCTCTTCAGCTCAAGGGCAACTTTGGCGGCGCGAGTCTTGGCGGCAGAAAGTCAGTTGGCCGCGTGCAAGCGTCGGATCGAGAGGAAGGATCGACCGAGGCCCAGATTCACTCAGGCTTTCAGACTGCTTTGGGTGTTGCTGTCCAAGGCGTGGGATCAATGGCATCAAGTGGCACATCTGATGCAGCCCGCCACGATCAAGCGATGGCACACCACAGCCTTTCATCTCTACTGGCGTAGGAAGTCGAGGGGGCGGCCGGGCCGGCCTCCCGTGCCAAAGGAGATGCGCGATCTGATTCGCAAGCTGAGCCGAGAGAATCCCTTATGGAGTGCCGAACGAATCGGGGACACCTTGCGGCTTCTCGGCTGTGATCCCCCTTGTGACGACACCATCCGCAAGTACATGGACCAGCCGAAGAATCAGCCTGACAAACCAACGAACTGGCTGCCTTTCCTGCGCAACCATCTGGATGTCTCCTGGGCGATAGACTTCTTTACCGTGATCACGGTCGGCTTCTCATTACTCTCCGTTTTTGTCGTCTTTGAACATGGTCGAAGGAGGGTTATTCGTTTCTCGACGACGTATCATCCCTCGATGGGATGGGTGGATCAGGAATCTCATCGTCAGCAAAGAATCCTTGCTCCGTGAATTCCTTCCAGGTTTCACCGTCGTTGTAAAGATACCCTCTCGTATTGTCAGGGTCATCCCCTCCTCCATGGGCCTGATTCTTCGGCTCGAATCCCTATCTCACCCAGTGGCGATAGAGGGGCTTCACCATCTCGGGCAGGGCCTCATACACCTCTGGTGCTATTGCCGGCACCTCGTTTGCCGATAACCTTGGCTCATCCACGATGCGCCTGCGCTCATCCGATCCCGGCATCAACACGTCCAGGTTCAGCCACCAGGGCGCATAACGCACCACCATTCCCACCCGCAGCCCGTCGCCGTGGTTGGTCGCGGTGGCATGCCAGAGCCGGCTGTCGAAGATTAGGACGCTGCCCGCCGACCCGGTGGCCGGCATCTCGGTCGGATAAGGGGTGAAGCGATCTACCGGCAAAGCTCCGGTCGGGTTGTCGACTGTCCGATGGCTGCCGGGAACGATCCAGGTAGCGCCGTTGTCGACTGTGAAGTCCGAGAGCATCCACAGGGTCGACAGCTGGACCGGGAAGTCGGAATAGGGCGCCGGAATATGCGCTGCTTTCTCCTGGTTGTAAGGCCAGTCTGCGTGCAAGCCGCCCCGCTCGTTGCCGGGTGCAGTGACGAGAGTATTGGTGAAGGAGATCCGCACGTGTGGCCCGAACCACCTTTCGGCCACGCCTAGCACATGCTCGTCTGCCAGATAGGGCAAGAAGGAGGGAATAGCGGTCAGAATGACGCGGGCGCTGTGCAGTCCTTGATAGGTTTTGCTGACACCCTTGGCGGTAGTCGCCGCCTCCGCCTCCACCCGCACAGTCCCCACTTTGTCTTCTGGGATGACTCCTTCGACCACACACCAGCCGTCTATCTCCAGGCGCTGCAGAATCTCATCGATGTTCATACGCTTGCCTCTCGAACCGGAGTCTTGCTGGTTCGACAACGGTGGCCAGGCTACCGCCGAGCACGCTAAGGTACGTCCCGTATCGGTCCAGAGCCTTATTGACCTATCTGAAACGAGTACAGATGTGCCTTGGCGAGCACGAGCGTATCCGCACCACCCTGCGGAAGACCTCTACCAGATCCGACTCCTTCCACCTGAACTCCGCCCTCACCTCGTCCCCGAAAAAGGGCACACTGTCTCCAAGGCCAAGGCCAGGGAAGACATTGCCTTCGGCGTCCTGCAGTTCCACCCGGATGCTTCCTCCCTCCAGTGTGTGAGCGTTGAGCAGGAGCCGACTGCCCTCCAGCACCAGGGGATAGGTCGTAAACTCTCCCTGCTCATCGACAGGCTCTACGTGTACCAGCCTGCCGGCCTTGCATCGGGCCAGGGCGGGGAGCCAGATCGAGGCCTTTGACTCCTCGAAAAAGTCTTCCCAACTGCTGAAGAAAGGGGCCATCTCGTACTGGGGATAGTTCTTCTTGAAGTAGTCCAGACCCAGTTCGCCCAAGGACTTGCCCCTTTTGCGCGTTGTATGCTTCGAAGCCGCCAACATGTAGCGGGCGCTTCCGCCGTCATAGGGAAACCACCATTCCTCCTGTCCCTTCGAGCTGTCCCTTCGAGCTGGAGACTGGATAGAAGGTGGACATGCCCTTGGCGAAACCGGCGTCGAGGCTTCCGGCTGGACCATTCGCAACCAGTGGAATTCGGTTGGCTCCGAAGCGGTGCCAGTGAACCCGGTCCCGGCTCCAGACCAGTTCCTGTCTTTGCTTTTGCTCTACCAGATTGTAGTGAAGGACCGCTCCCAGAAACAGCTGGCCGTCGGTGTCGCTCTCGGTGTGACCGGCCGGGCTCAGATAGCCAAAACCATAGAAAGTGGTCCCCGGAAGATCGTGCTCGTCGGGCGAGATCATGTGCCGGCGCTGCCAGTTGAAACCATCCCGGGTCCACATAACGGCCCGGACTCGCCGAGAGCAGCGGGTAACGTACTCGTAGGACACTCCGTGGGGAGGATAGGGCGGGTAGTCCGGTCGGAAATAGTAATAGAAGGAGTTGCTCTTCCTATCGTAGTAGGTGAAGGTTGACCGACCCGATTGGAAAAACGCCCCTGGTTCGCCTTCGAAGGGATAGGTGGATGCCCGCTCGGTGGTGCGCAAAAGACTCATACCGGAGCCAGCGTGCAGAATGGGTCTCGGGGTCAGGGACAGGAAAAGATCGCCTCGGCGCTCGAAGCCCCAGAACTCTTCGGGCTGGGGGCGGAAGTTACCCGCGTGTTGGGTGCCCGGCTCCATATATCGGGAAGAGAAGAATCGGAACACGAAATTGTCCATGTTCACCGATCCATCTGTGTCGCGATCGTACATTCTGAATCGATATCTCCCGGGAATCGGCCGCTCTTTGGTGGTGGAATAGAGATAGCTGTCGAATTCGCCCGACCTGAGAAAGTCCTCCTCCGCCAGATCTCGGAGAATATTGTTCTGCCTTGAGCCTTGGAACTCCACACGTCCAAGTTCTGGCTTCACCCAGTGCACTCCATCACCAGAGACGACCAGGCAGAGGTAGCGAGGTGGCGAAATGGAGCCGGTGCTGAAGGTAGGGTCATGGGGAAGCGCTCCTGCAAGGTAGATGATCCGGTAGCGAGCCGACCGCTCATCCCAGCTGAGCGAATGGACCTTCACGCTGGGGGGACCTTCTTCCCAGGAACGATCGATCTTGACGACCGGACCATCCGAGAGTCGATTCAGTGGATCGGGCTGGTGTCGAAGACCAACCGAATCAGCGAAGATCCAGTCGTCCACCAGGTACTGAGGAGTGTGTCCCGGACGCAGCGGGAGCCGAGGTTTCCGACTCTCGGTCGAGATTTCTTTCCAGAATTGGCGGATCAGGTAGGGACCAACGGGTTTGCCCGAGCTCGTGACCCGGGCCCGAAGCCAGTACTCGCCGCGCGGCCATCCGTTCCCGTCGAAAGCATGACGCTGACGTTGTGGGGTCAACCGCAGTCTCAAAGGACCAGCAACCCGATTCTGATCTGGACCCAAGACGTCGATCTCGACCGAGCAGGATTCGACACGCTCGGGGATCGTCCCAATGGTGAAGCCGATCTCGTCATGGTCGATGTAGGCGAGACGTTCCGGACTGCACTCGATGAATTGGCGCAGAGAGTCGACCTGCGCCAAGCGTTTGCCGTTCATTTCCCGGATGAATTTGTTGGGGTCGATCTCCAGGCTGCGCTGGCCCAGCAGCAAGCCTCCTGCCCTCAGTTCGACGTCGAAGCGGTATTGACCCATGTCCCAGAGTCCCCGCACAGAGCCGGGCGTCGAGGGTGCATAGCGGCCGTCATCAATCAGCGGAAAGTAAATCTCCACGGTCCCGTTGGCACCGCTGCGATGAGCCTGGGCACTGAGCTGGTGGCGAAATTCATAGGGCTGGGTCACGGTGATACTGGCAGAGAGACTATCCCAGCGCTCAGCCTGCCGGGGCCAGTCGAACTCTAGAATCTGGTGAAAGTAGTCCTTGTGGCGCGCCTTGAGCCAGTGTTCCGTTGCCTCAGCCCTACCCTGTATCCGGACGGCTGTCATGAGGATGGCAACAGCCAAGAATCCGCTGATGGCGAGGAACAGCTTGGATCGTCGAGGCGTCCGAGACATTCTAAAACCCACATTCCTCAGATCAACTTCGGATCCGAGTTCCTCGGCCTCCCCGTGAGGAGTGATCACAACCTATCAACTTTCCCACATTGGAGCAAGCATTCGACCCTTTACCTAGGAATGGACGGCACCGGTCTGCCGATGCGCGGTGCTTCTTCAGGGAAGTGTTGTTGAGCCGTTCTCCCTCCAGTGCCCAAACCGGACAGACCTGAGATCCAATCTAGCGTACCGTGCGACAAGCACCATCAAGAAGAATAAATAGAACGCCACCTGGCTGGTGAATACTTCCCGGAAGGAGAGCCTCCTTTTGGCCAGTCCAGCTTGCATGGCTGGAGTCCTCCGAATGAAAGAGTGTCTCCTCCAGTTCTGCCTGTGTTCCGAGCAGCACTCTCTTGATGTTTCGGAAGTTACGGCGACCGATCTCGACGGAGATCCATAGCCTGGACCAGACTTCGAGCGTTGTCAGCACCCCGCTCACCCGATTCTTGGTCCCTACAAATGTCCTGATCTCGTCGGCCTGAAGTTCACGGATCACGAAACCTTTTAGCAACCGATCGTTGAACCGGGTAGCGCACGGGCCGGGCTATTCTCGGCCGCTCATTCGGACCTGATCTGACCGCTGTTCACCTGGTCACCCTTGGGGCGGCTCACAATCGTCAAGCGCCCCACTCTGCGGGGACGCCATGACTACTCGTCAATGTCAATCGTTACCTGATAGAGAACGGGAAAACGGTCCCCGTTATCCGATATGAACCGCGCCTTGTATTCCAGGTTACGGTCCTCATGTTTCAAGAAAAACTCTCTGTCGCCAACCATCCGCCAGCGTTTTGTGTCGAGTTCTTCAGGAGTCGTGGCGGACCGGATAGAGAAGGTCAGTTTCGTACCGGTGGGAACTTCAGCGTCATAACTCAGTCGTCCGCCCGCGGCATTCCGGTTCCACTGAAATGTCGATGATTCATACGTCTGTTTATAACTGCGATCGTAAATGTGACCTATATCCTCATTCCACATCCAGTGCGGACCGGGCGAAGGCAGATACTCGATCCGGTCCGGATCGGTGAATCGGTTGCCGTCATTGTAGAAGACCTTCGAACGTGCAGCTTCATGACTGCCATCCACTGTATGATTGACAACCGCAAGATCCAGTCGACCGTCGCCGTCGAAATCGGCGGCCAGACCGTCGGTAGCCGAATCATTGATCAGCGCGGTTCGCCGCCGGGTGTGAAAGCCATCGGACCCTCCCCAATAGAGATAGGAGGGAATGCGTTCACGCGTGAGTTCAGCGTGATAGTGAGGAAAAAACAGATCCAGGAAGCCGTCAGCGTCAAAATCGGCCACCACCGAGGAACGCGGGGTAAACCCCGGAAGCCATTGGGAGTTCCAAGGTTCGAATCCCCGGGGACTACCCCAGAAAAGCACGACCCCCGTATTGTGATTACCGCTGACCTTGTCCTGGTAGCTGCATGCGATGATGTCCAGATACCCGTCCTTGTTCAGGTCGGCCGTTTCAAGGGTTATGGGACTGGGAACATCGAGGGTCACCTGCCTCTTTTCCCGAAAGCCCTCGGGGCCTCCCCAGAAGACATGAAAACTGTCAGTAGCGAAGGAGCCGACGGCAATATCCAGCCAGCCGTCCTTGTTGTAGTCCGCAATCATGGGGGTGTTGGACCTCCCTGGACAGGGAATTGCAGACCGGTGACTCCGGTCAAAGCCGCCCTTTGACCCGTAGTAGATGACGACTTCGGTGGGTTTATTGCCGCCCTCGAAGAAGCCGATCACGATATCCAAATAGCCGTCGCGATTGAGATCAGCCACGTTACTGGTCCCTGCGCTTTCTTCGTTCAGGACCAGTCGGTGAGTTTCAGGATCAAAACCGTGGGCGCTTCCCCAGAAAATGTTGGCGCCGTGGTGGGGATCCTCCTCGGCGGTCTGCCCCCCATGCATGGAGTTGATTGCAATGAGGTCGACGAAGCCGTCTGCATCCAGGTCGGCCGCCGTACTCTCGTAACCGCTTCGGAAGGGGATTTCCAGACGGCGGTCCGGCTCAAACCCCTGGGGTCCGCCCCAATAAAGCAGGAGGGGAACTTCCTCTCGGAGCGTTCCACGCCGGCTATTGCTCAGAATGACTCCGCCGGGCCGGTTCGCTTCACCAGGGATGACAGCGACGTGATGAGCTCCTTGTGTTGGGATACTGCTTTCGCCGCGCTTAAACTCTCTTCTACCGTTGCCGAAAAAAACAGGTGAGCCGGTGGCATATTCTTTTTCGCCCTGGTGGGCAGCACAGACGATATCCGGGTGGCTGTCGCCATCCAGGTCAACAATCGCTGAAGCGACGGTATAGGGAGCCTCGAGACTGGACATCCGCGTCCTTGAGAACCCCTCCCGAGCCCCCCAGAGGATTCGCACCGCATTCTCCACTTCCCGGCTGCCCCCAGCCATTTCACCGCCGGCAGCTCTGAGCAGTGAAAAAGTAGAGAGCACCAGATCCGAATGGGTATCGCCGTCGATGTCTCCCACGGCAATATGGGAAGCGTCGAGACCGGGCAAGGTCATCACGGGGCCCCAAGCACTCCCTGCCAAGCCCTTGACAATGTGAAGTTCCTTCAGACTAGCGCCGATAATGAGGTCCACATGTTCATCACCATCGGAATCGGCCGCTTCGATACACTGAAAACCGTCACCGGGAAGTGAGATTTGAGAGCGTTTGAGGGCACCCGTCCCATCCCTTGACTCTTGAGCCCAGAAGAAATGAATGGTTCCGTCCGCCGCAAGGATGGCAACGTCCCTGGCACCATCCGCGTCCAGATCGCCGGCTGCCAGAGACAACGCACCGGGTACGCCAACATCCTGATATCGCGTCAGTAGAAACCCTCGTTTGCTTCCCCAGTAGATTCGGATGATCTTGCCTTCCGGCTGTCCCGGAAGCCAGGCTTCTCTGTTGAGGGTGACGATGTCCGGCCAACCGTCGCTGTTCAGATCGGCGACCGACAATGCCTTGGGCTCGTGCACCGGGAGGATGCCATTGCTCCGATGGGCCGGCCAGCCGTCCTCACCCCCCCAGATAATGGTCACGAAACGCCCCGACTGTTGGATGCCACTGCGGTTCGGACAAAAAATCAGATCCACGAAGCCATCGCGATTGAGATCGGCCACCTGCGTCTGAAGACTACCCTCAACCGCCAGCTGGCTGACCTGAATCCGCCGGTTCGCCGCCGATGTCGCCAAGGTTGCGGGGATGAAAGCAGTTGAGTCATGGGTGTTGTTGAACAAGAGATCAATATGGCCGTCGCTATTGAGGTCGAATCGGTGGATGGCACGAACGCTGCCATCACGGCCCACATAGATGTTCTGGCCTGAGGCGTCCAGCGAGCCGTCGGCAAAATCCTCGAAGCTGTCTTCGATCCACCTCTCGGCCGAAACAAGCGGAGAAGCCGTCGACCAGTAGATCGTTGGGAGACACAACCAAAACAGCACGGGTCGAATTGCTGAAAATAACACGGGGAATTTCCTCCAATGGGATTTCGACGTTACGACGCCAGTTGTCTTCAGTTTGCTTTTTCGGACCGAAAGCCGCAAGCCTCTTTAGAAATAATTGTCGGTCCAACCGGAAAAGAGGATCGACGGATGATGTCTGAATAGGATATCCTCGCTCCGCCGCATCGTCGTCCAAAGACGGTGGTTTCCCGGAGAACGCAGAGATTGGCCGCACTTGGGCGGCCGCGTTACCTTAAGCATGGATAGCACCAGGCAGACCAGGCCCGAACCAGCTTCCCTGGCGCCGCTGACACCGACGGCCCGCTATCTGATTTTGGCAGTCGCCTTTCTCGGCTGGCTGTTCGCCGGCGTGCAAATGTCGATTACTTCGCTGGCGATGCGCTCCGCATCGCTCGATTTGCTCTCGCGCGTCGGCAAGATCGACCAGGAAGAGTTCACGGACCTGAATCGGCGGCTTCAGGAAAGCCGGGATGACCCGACGGCGGCGGGACTCTCGGAAGCGGATCGGCGGCAGTTGACTGACTGGCGAGCCGAAGCCGCCCAATGGTTCGCCTGGTATCAGTGTGCTCTTTTGTTCGGAGCCGCCGCTGGCGGATTCCTCTTCGGCCAGCTGGGCGACCGCATCGGCCGATCTCGGGGGATGGCGGCAAGCATTCTTTGCTACTCCTTGCTCTCCTTGGCCGCCAACTTTGTCCAGACACCCGAACAGTTGCTCTTGCTGCGTTTTCTGGCGTGCATGGGAGTGGGGGGCATGTGGCCCAACGGAGTGGCATTGGTCTCGGAAGCCTGGTCGAACCTGTCGCGACCCATGGTGGCAGGCGTGATCGGCACCTCCGCAAACGTGGGGATCTTCTTGATGTCCACGCTGGGAACCCTGGTCCAGATCACCCCGGAGACCTGGCGATGGGTCATGCTGGTCGGTGGAGCGCCGGTCTTTTTGGGCCTGTTCTCCTTGGTGGCCGTGCCCGAGTCGCCGCGCTGGTTGGAGAGCCGCCAGACCGATTTGAGGGCCCAACGCCAGAACTCGGTGGCCACCGAAGTTTTTCGACGACCGTTGCTCTATGTCACCTTGGTGGGAATCCTGTTGGCCACGGTTCCACTGGTGGGAGGTTGGGGCAGCTCCAACTGGATGATCCCCTGGGCCGGGGAAGCCGGGGAAACGGCGAATCCACCCAATCCGTATCTCAAGGCACAGGTGGCGCAGGCGCGAGCGTTTACGGGTATCGTGGGCAGCCTGCTGGGCGGTTGGATTGCCAATTTCATCGGACGTCGCAAGACCTACTTTCTCGTCAGTCTGGCGGCGCTGTTCTGCGCCCAGTACGCCTTTTGGTTTACTCTGCCCACGGACCACTCCTTCTTGCTCTGGGTGGCGGCGCTGGGCTTTTTCAGCGGCATTTATTTCGGCTGGCTTCCCTTGCTCCTGCCGGAGCTGTTTTCCACGCGGGTTCGTTCGACCGGGGCCGGGGTGAGTTTCAACTTTGGCCGGATTCTCACGGCAGTGACGATTTTTGCGACCGGCGCATTGAAGACCTATTTTGCAGGCGATTATGCCCAGATTGGACGAGTCACCAGCTTGATTTACCTGATCGGAATGCTGGTCATCTGGCTCGCACCAGACACGACCCGGAGACAGTTGGACGATTAGCACACCGATTCATAAGTAATGTCCCTCTCGGGGATGGTGTTCAAGACGTAGATCAGTACGGTTTGAATCTCACTGTGGGTCGGCGGCAAGGCGGAAGGAGTTCCCCATGGTTCGATTGGCTTTGGTGGGTTGCATCGGTGTGGCGGAAAGATATGCCCGAATTGCGTCGCGTTTGCAAAACGCCTGCTTCCTGGCCGCAGCGGATGAAGACCTGACTCTGGCTCGCCGGACGGCTCGGGCATTGGGCGCTTCCATTTCGACCAGCGGATTGGATGAACTGGTGGCGGCCCACGCCAAGGCCTTCGATGCGGTGTTGATTCATTCGGCAGACTGCCACCACCAACGGGACGGTGCGCTGGCCGCCCAGGCGGGCAAACACGTCCTCGTGGAGACGCCTCTGGCGCTTTCTGCCCAGCAGGCCCAGAGCCTGACCGACGACTGCCAAGAAGCGGGGGTCCGTTTGATGGTGGGCCAGGCTGGGCGTTTCCTGCCATCGGTCCAGGCGGTGAAAGAAAGTCTTGCCTCCGGACGCCTGGGCGAGCCGGGGCTGCTGCGGGTTCACCGCTGGGAACCACGTCCGTCGGGAAGCGACCGTCGGTTGGAGCAGGAAGCCGAACAGGAGGGCGCAGGTGTCTATGGCCTCGCCTGCGATATCGATCTGGCCTGCTGGCTATTTGAGGACGTTCCGGACAGAGTGTTCGCCGTCGACCGGCGTGGGTCGCATCCCCCGCTGGAATTGCTGGACTACCTGCAACTGCACCTGGGATTCCCCAATGGCGGCATGGGCTTGATCGATTATTGTTGGAGTTTGCCACAAGGAGAGTCTTACTCGTCGTTGAGCCTGATCGGCTCGACGGGAGCTGCCCACTCCGACGACCATCACAACATGCAGCTCGTCTACCATGGGGGAAGTCCAGGGGCCAGGAAAACCGGGGAAGGCAACGGTCATCTCCTGGCGCAGGTGCAGGAGTTCGTTCGAGCAATCGAAGAGGACCGCGAGCCGTCGATCTCTGGCTCGGACGGACGAACCGTGATCCAAGTGGCCGAAGCTGCGGAGCGATCGCTAAGGACGGGACTGGCGATTCAGCCATGAATTGCAGGGGGAACGGGAATAGGGGTACCCATTAACCCGCATTTCGCCGCGACTCGAGGAGAGGGGAAACAGGAAGATGGAGAAATTCCACTGTGCCGTTCTCAGCGTGGTCAAGCACGAATATGTACCGTGCGGTGTGGTGTCTCACCCCAGGTTCGAGCTGACGGTGGTGGCGGACGACCCTGGGCAACCGGATTGGGTGCATGAGCGAAACCAGAAGTTCGCCGACGAATTCGGTATCCCCTACCTGCAGGACGTGGAAAAGGCCCTGGCCGAGTATGGCGTCCAGGTAGCGGTGGTCAGCTCGGAAGCCGAACGCCACTGTGACCTGAGCGTGCGCGCTGCCAACGCGGGGATGCATGTGGTGCAGGACAAACCCATGTCGAACCGGCTTTCGGAATGCGACCGCGTCATCGAGGCGGTCCAGCGGAGCGGCGTCAAGTTCCTGATGTGGAACCGGAACTTTCTCCCGGCCCTGGTGCACGCCCGTGAACTCATTGAATCGGGGGAGATCGGTTTGCCTCTTGCCGTTCATGTGGACTTCTATTTTTCCAAGGACTCGGGTCCTCCCAAAGGCTCACGAGGGCCCGAGGATCCCGCCATCTCCTGGCTGGAACATCAGATTGCCGCACACGTCGACGGCTCCGACGGTGGCGTGGGACACGACCCCCTGGGCGAGCTGAATATCGAGGGAATCTATCCCTTGGCCTATATCCGAATGCTGATGGATGCCGAGGTCGAACGCGTCTTTGCAAGGACGACGGCCCACTTCCATCAGGTCAATGTCGATAACGACGTGGAAGATCTGGCCAGCGTCACCCTGGAAATGGAGCGGGGTCTGCTTGCCAGCTTGTGCATCGGGAGGATCGGGGCCGCCAGCCATCCGGACGCCGGTGAGATCAAGATCCATGTCCTGGGCTCCAGGGGCGGGTTGGTTGTGAGCGAAGGTCGACCGGAAATAGGCGTTTTCTACCGCGGCCAACCTGCAAAGGAGTTCCGACACCGACGCCTCGCCAGCGACAACGATTATCTGCTCATGGAGAACTTCGCCCAGGCCATCGACACCGACTGCGAGACAATTCTCGATGCTCCAGCGGGGCAAGCGATCTGCGCTACGGTGCAAGCCGCCATCGATTCCGGCAAGTCGGGACAGCCGGTCGAGGTGAGTAGGCCGGGCTAAGGGCTCTGTCAAGAATAACTTCGCAGAGTTGGGGCTCAGATTTGCGCCAGATTTGGCCGCGAACGATTGAGCGAAACCGCAAGAGTAGCCAGGTCTACGCTGAGGATTTCGCGATTGAGGAGCGGCTGAAGATGGGGTAAAGATGGGCCCCAGAATGTGAAGTTATTTTTGACAGGGCCCTAAGTTGGCCAGCCTGGCGGGCCGGGCTAGGACGCCAGCTCGACCCAGCCGCCTCCCTTGGCCGAGAGAGCAGCGGCATCGGTGAAAAGCTGGACCCTCCAACCGTCTTCCAGCGTCGGATGTTCGCTTCGCTCTGCGGTCAGGTGTGCTCGCATGGCGGGAAACACGTGCTTGGCGAACCGATTCCCGAAACCGGGATCGGCTACCTTTTCCAGTAGTCTAGGCTCCTGGTCCGGATGGCCCAGCGTGAGGGTGCTGCGGATGCGATCGACGGCAAGGGATGCAAGCTCGCCATGCAATTCTAACTCGGGGGCCAAGCCCTTGCGCAAGAAGGGTGCATGGGAAAGGATCAAGGTGCCCACGGCCCCGCTTTGCCACTCGAACGACACAGTCGCGTAGTCAAAGGCTGTGCCCTTGCGTAGGTTTGAGGTGTCCCCTGTTTGATGCGACTTCCCCCACTGGATCGCTTCGCCCAGATTGATGGCTCCCAGGTCGGGTTTGGCCGGAGTGATGACATCGGCATGAGCGAGTGCTCGCACCGCCTCCTGGCCCAGAATCCAGCGCATGGTGTCGTAGGCATGGGAACCCACATCGGCGATGCTGCCAGCGGCCGACAGTTGGGCGTCGTCCCGCCAGGTAAAGGGTATGGCCGCCGGACGCGGATTGTGCCAGCGATAGATCACCGCCTTGATTTCGCCCAGCGTTCCGGATTGGTACACTTCCCTGGCCCGGGCGAAGACCGGTATATAGCGGGTCCAAAAGGGTACGAAGTGCCCGAGTTCGGACTCCCGATAGGCGACCCACATCCGGTGGGCTTCCCCGGCGTTGATCCCTACCGGTTTCTCGCACAGCATGTGCCTGCCGGCCCCAGCCGCAGCCATCACCTGCTCAAGATGCAAGGCGTCGGGTGTGGCCACGACCACCAAATTGACGGCGGGATGCTCCACAACCGCTCGCCAATCGTCGGTGATCAACTCGGCCCCGTCTTCCAGCCCGGCTGCTTCGAGCAGTTCCCGTCGCCGGGCGCAGAGAGCGACGATGGTTGCCTCCTCGGGTGCTTCGCGAATCTCCCTGCGATAGGGCGTTCCGATGAAGCCCGTCGCCCCGATGACGCCGACTTTCCATTTCAGGCCATCTCGGCTGCTCGTCATGTCATTCATCCCCGCTGAGCCATCGGTGGTCGATGGGAGTTTCACCCACGGAATCCTTCAGTGGTGGAACTCACCAAGCCGCTGACTACAAATGTGACCGTGGTTTTGTCCTCCAATCCTAACGTCTGGGAGCCTGATTCGGCAACCTTCATTAGTGTCCCCATCGGGGATGGTGGAAACGCCTCGCCTTCAGGCAAAGAGAAGGTCCCCGAAGTCCGGCAGGGATGGTAGGGTATCTTGGAGTGAAGCAGAAGGGTGGTAGAGTCGGTCTCTGACGTAACTTTGGCCTCCAGGCCGAAGTCTTTCGGTCGAGCCTAGCTCGACTGACGGCGGCCTGGAGCCCACCGCTGCGCCGAGGGTCGGCCTCAGTTGGGGCCCGTATGCGGCTCGAAACTGTACCACATTTTACCTCATATACGGACTCGACGGTCGCGGTCTCCAGGCACTCCATCGAGGACCGGGAATAAGGTGGCCGCAAGAACTGTCTGTGTCGGTTGAACCAGTCTCCACTTTGTGTTGTTAATGGCTCGACTCACCATGTAGAATGGCTCCAGAGGATGGTTCTCAGATCCAGTTTTGATCCATGGGGGTGGGGTAAGATGGCAATCCAGCTAAAAGGCGTCCTTGTTGGGTCATTACTTTTGGGGGCGGTTACCTGGGCGGAACCAGCACAGGCGGATTCAAGAGGCGTCACCGGTGTCACCCGCGAGGGGCCGGACATCCGCCGTCCCCCCAGCACTCCGCCTGGCCAGTCCTGGCGCTACGGCTACCCCTTCCCTTTCCAGATCGCGCCCCGTAAGGCCGCCGCTTTCGTCAGCCTCCGCATCCGTAACGGCGTCCTCTCGCCGGTGGCGGGGGATTTGAAGATCGGTGTCGATGCCTTTCTGTTCGACACCATCTCGAACCTGGATCGTCCCCAGGTGATCCAGATCACGCGCAATCACGAGCAGGTGAATCCGCGCTCTAAACCCCCTGGCCAACCGGCCGCGATCGTGAAACACATCGCCCGCGGTGGGTTCGTACCCCTGGGTGCCAAGCGGCCTGATGGTTCACCCCATCCGCACGCCGGCAGCGGCTTCGCCCTGAGTGCGGCAATCGCCTGGCGTCCCTCCACTACGACCAAACCCGCTTACGGTCTGTCACCGTTCCGGGGCGAGGAGGAGTACGTGCAGCTGGAAGTGTATCAGCTGGCCTACGACGGGCAGACGTTTCGGGTGGTCAATAGTGAGCGGCGCTTGCCGGACGAGATGCTTTCCGGATGGGAGTTTTGGAACGGAGGGCTAAAGAATGCCATCCCCGACGGCGATGACCTGTTGGTGGGCATGGTCGGTACGAAAACCGGCGGTCCGCCAGACCCTGGCGGGAGGGGCGGCCTTTCGGGAAATGGCTCCGGAGTGATGCGGTGGAGACGTGAGGCGGGCAGCTGGCGACCCGAATCCTTCGTGCAGGTCGTTGAGGACGGGTCGTTCGAACCGAGCCTGGTTCGAGATGTGGACGGGTCGCTCCTGTTTTGTGCCCGCGGGCCAAGATTCCAGACCGGCAACGATATTCGGGTCTGGCGGTCGGCCGATGACGGTCAGACCTGGAAGAAGGTCATCCAGGTGACAGGCGGGAATGGAGACGGACCGATCACGATCAATCGAGCGGTTGATGGAACGCCTTTCATCCTGGCCAGTCTGTACCAGGTGCTGATGCACCCTCTCGCCCTGCAGACGCCCAGCGGGCAGAAGATCAAACCGAAAACGGCGATCGTCGACAAGCAGGGACGGGTTCGAGCGGGCGGCTGGTTGCGAAACGCTCTGTATCTCTGGCCCCTGAACCCCGAGCGCACCGGACTCGAAGCACCCCTTCCGGTGCGGGATTGCCACGCAGAATTCGGACAGGCTCCGGCGGGATCCGTCTGGCGAGCGGATCATGCCCAGGGCGGAGTCGTCCGGTTGGCCGATGGCAAGTGGCACAGTGTGATCGGCTATCGCATTCTGGAAGACGTGGAGGCACAGGACCTGCCCGTACCACCTCAGACAGGGGGATACCTGGAAGAGGTGCTGTCGAGCGGAGCGCCTCGTCCGGAGTGGAATTTCTGATCAGTCCCGCCCCCGGCCGGGCCGGATAGGGGGAATCCTGACTCGAACTGCGGGCTGAGGTCCGCAGGCACGCTGGCGTGTTGCTTGCTCCTTACATACCGCAGCGGGTATGCGCGTCGCTCGCGGCTAGCCGGCGCACCCGGGGACCCCAGCAAAGTGTACCGGTTATTTCCTTACAGACCCTTTACCCGACTGCTGAGCCATGGCCAAGATTCGGATTGACCTGTACAGCGATACGTTGAGTCTTCCTACCGAGTCCATGCGCCGGTACGCCTGGGCCGCTCCTGTGGGGGACGAGCAGAAGGGGGAAGACCCCTCCGTCAACCAGCTCCAGGAGATGGTCGCCCGGATGCTGGGGAAGGAAGACGCCGTTTTCCTTCCCTCGGGAACCATGTGCAACCTCATCGCCTTCGCCACCCATTGCCGGCCCGGCGATGTGATTCTGCTGGATCGAACGGCCCATCCTCTGATCTCCGAAGCGGGCGGGGCTGCCCTCCTGGCGGGCGTGACCGTGCATCCCATCGACGGCCCCTCGGGGATGTTCACGCCGCCACAGGTGGCCGAGCTGATCCTTCCCCCCACCCGATACCGTCCCCCGGTGCGACTGGTTTCCATCGAGCAGACGGTCAACGCTGCCGGCGGGCGCATCTGGCCACTGGAGCAGATCCGGGAAGTCTGCAGCGAGGCCCACGACAGAGGGCTCCGGACCCACATGGACGGGGCTCGCCTCTTCAACGCCTCCGTGGCCAGCGGCGTGGCCGTGGCCGAGTATGCCGCCTCCTTCGACTCGATCTGGGTCGACCTGAGTAAGGGACTAGGGGCTCCCGTGGGGGCCGTCCTGGCGGGCACGCAGGAATTCATACAGGAGGCCTGGCAGTGGAAGCAGCGCATCGGGGGTGCCATGCGGCAAGCGGGCATCATCGCGGCCGCGGGGATCCATGCCTTGCGCCACCACGTGGATCGCCTGGCACAGGATCATGAGAACGCGCGGCGTCTGGCCGGCCAGATCGCCGGTTCACCCGGGATAGAGATCAACCCCGAGACGGTGGAGACAAACATCGTCCGCTTCGAGTCATCCGCCCCCGGAGTCTCTGCGGCTGAGTTTGCCCGGCGACTCCAGCAGGAGGAAGGAGTTCGCATCAGCACACCCGGAACCTGGGCCCGCGCCGTCACCTACCTGGACATCACCGAGGCCGATGTAGACCGGGCGGCAGCCTCTATCAGGGCCCTGGCCAAACGAATCGCGTCCTGATCGGAATGTGCCGGGTCGCGCCGCATCAGGATGATCCATTCAGTTGTTTCATCGCTCGTTTCGCTTCGTCTGGTTCAAGGAATAGATCGTCAATCCCGCCAAGTCCTTGGGGCGACTGGGTAGTATCCAGCTGGCCAGCCAGCCGATCAAAACACAGCTGAGAATGCCGGCAGGGCCGTAGATGAAGAAATGCACGGTGGTCGAGTATTTCACAAAGTAAAGCACCCCGCCGCTTGCCAAAAAGCCGACCAGAATCCCCGCACCGCTGGTACGGCGAGTGAACACTCCCGCCGCAAACAGTCCAGCCAGACCGGCGCCGAAGAGGCCGGCAATCTCGAAGTTCAAATCCCAGATGGATGTGCTCCCCAGTCTCGCTGTATAGAGAGCAACACCCGTTCCCGACACGCCGAGCACCGCCGTGAGGACGCGAGCCACCCTCAGGCGGTGCCGATCGGTTGCCTTTGGGCGGAACCGCCCGTAGAAGTCGATCGTGATCGCCGTGGCCATCGAGTTCATGCTGCTGTCCAGGCTGGACATGGCCGCCGCGACCAGCGCGGCGATGACCAGCCCGGAGACACCGGCGGGAAGCTGCCCCGCAATGAACCAGGGAAAGATCTGGTCCGTCTTGCCGGTGGGGTCGAGCAACTCTGGGTGGGTCTTGAAAAAGGCCCACAGCGCCGTGCCCAGAGCAAAGAAGAGCGTGGCGGAAGGAATCGCAATGGAGATGTGCATCCAGATGGAACGGGTCGCCGCCCGCTCATCCCGCGTCGTCAGATACCGCTGAACGACGGTCTGGTCCGAGCTGTAGACGCCCAGCGAGTTCATATAACCACCGATCACGATGACCCACACCGCGGCAGTCGTGATGTCCCAGTCCAGGTTGACGATGCGCAATTTACCCTCCGCCGCGGCCAGCGACGCCACCCCCGCGATTCCGTCAGGGACTCTCCACGAGATGATGACGAAACTCAGCAGCGCCCCGCCCAGGAGCAGAACCGCTTGCAGCACGTCAGACCAGACCACCGCCTCGATTCCTCCGAGCACGGTGTAGAACGTGGCCAGGACTCCCATCACGAGGATGCACAGAGAGATATTCAATCCGGTAACGGCTGACAGCGCCAGCGCGGGGAGGTACAGAATGATTCCCATGCGGACCAGGTGAAAGAAGATAAACGCGCTGCTGCCAACCAACCGTGTCGCCAGGTTGTACCGCTTTTCAAGATATTCATAAGCGGTGGTGACCTTCAGCCGCCGGTAGAACGGCAGATAGAAGTGGATAATCGTTACGGCGACCAGGATATTGGTCAACTGGCTGACAAAGTAAACCCAGTTGGTCCGATACACCATGGCGGGAATGGCCATAAACGTGATGGCACTCAGCTGCGTGCCAAACAGGCTGATCCCCGCAGCCCACCACGGAAGCCGGCGTCCGGCCAGGAAGAACTGGTTGGTGCTTTTCTCCCGCCGCGAGAAAAAAATCCCCATGCTCACCAGCACCAGCAGATAACCGACCAACGAGACGTAGTCCAAGTACTTCAATCCGGACTTTGCCGCCTCATGCACCTCGGCCCAAGAAAGCCGCCCCGGACTCTGCCTGGCTGCCAGCAGAACCAAACGACCACGCCACCAGGTCGTGGTTGGCATTGCAAGTGCTAGTGCGTTGTCGTGAATCAGGGCGCTCGCCCTACCGCTGACGTCGTCCGGCATGGTCCCCAGGGTGCGCCATGTGTCGGTAGTCGTGTCATAGGCCAGAATCGCTTTGGAAGAACTCAGGCGGCCTTCGCCGCCGGCTGGGTTTGTTGGGATCCGATCCTCGACACCGCCCAGGATCAAGACGTGCGTCTGCCCCAACGCAACCCCGGGAACGGGAGCCGATGCTATCGTGCGTGGCAAATCGGCAACCTGCATCCAGCCTTGTGAAGGCGTAAAACGGTAGACGTCTTGAAGGAATTCCGGGTGCGAGTGACCGTCTACATTGCCGACGGTATGGACTCCGCCACAGAGGAAAAACGCGTCGTCTTGCGCAGCAGTAACGGCCCGCGATCGAGCCGGACCGGACCAAGGGTCGAGCTGATTCCAGGTTCGATCTGACGGATTCTGCGACAGATCCAAGCTCCAGAAGGCCTTGAGCGACGAGCTCTCGGAATCTCGTGCCCCCGGTACGATGTAGATGGTTTGGTCCACCAACGCGCCACTAAAATGCGCCGCCGCCGAGGGCATGGGTGGAAGGTCTTCGCGGAGGATCTGCCCGTCACGGAATTGGAGCATGAACGCCTCGGCGTATGAGCCGTGGGCATCCTCGCCGCCCAGGCAAACCAGCCAGTCGTTTTTCTCACGATCTTTCCAGGGTAGCGACGCACCGCCAGCCAGCGGCCGCGGGAGACGCGCATCCAAAGGCTCCCACCTGCCGTCCGGATCCTTCAGCACATAGACCTGATCGGAATAGATTTCTGCGTTTTGATTGCGGTCGTGCTCGGCAGACCGGTAGCTTCCCCCGGCCAAGATCAGCGCGTCTCCCGAGACTCCGAAGAATGCTCCGGACAGGCGAGCCGCCTCGTCCGGAGCGGGCAACGAGACCCAGCTGAAAATGGCTTCCCGCTCTGCAGCGTCCTCGGCGCGCACATCCACCAGTGCCGTCCCCATGACACCCACCGCCAAGGCGACCCCCCACGAAAGAAAGGACACCTGCTGTGTTCTTGGAGCAAAGACCATGCCATTTTCGAAGTCCGTGGACATCGGAAACCTTGTAGCGTTTTACCACTCTTTTTCCGTCTTATACTGCTGCGCATCCTCTGCAAGTTCTTTGAAGCGGAAGGAGAAAAGCTCGGCGTCGTGAAGATAGAATTTCAGTTTCCGCCAATGCATACCTTGATCACGTCCCGTGGGAATGGTTGGGTTTCCTTGCCAGCTGACGGTTTGCGCCACACTGTCGTCCGTAATGGGGTCGCAGTTGTCTCGGTGGCAAGGGCCGGCCACTTGGTCGAAGCGGTCCGTCACTTCCACTCGAATCGATCCGCCCGGCGCGCATTTCGCGTTCACCTCGATTTGGGTACCCAGGCTGATTAGCGGCCGTGTGATGAGGACACCTTGTCGATATCGGTTGGCTTCGAGCCCGGCAAAACCGTCTTTGCGCAGCGTCGCCAGTCCCAGTCCGAATTGGGCGCCGCAGCCGAGCGGGTCGAGCGTCTCCGGGTGATCGATGCCCTCACGCGCGCCAACAAGCCACCAGTCATGATGGTAACTGGTCCCTCCGTGGTAGAACCACAATTCGTCGCCCACCTCGATCGGCGGGCTGGTCATCGAAACCATATGGGCGTCCCAATGGCCCTCGCCCCGAGGCGCGAGAAATGGTTGCCGCTTCATGGTTCTCTGCCAGCGCAACCCGTCACGGCTGACCAGAAGCTGGACGTCCATTTCGTTATCCACCGCGCGAAACACGCCCACCGTGGCCAGATGTAGGGTACCGACTTTGAATTGGGGCATGCCATACAAAGACTCGTCCAGGTTGTCTTCCTCCTCATCGGTTGCCGCCACCAGAACCGGTTCGCTCCAGTGAAGAAAATCCGAGCTGCGCGATTGCCAAACGCGGCGCTGGTTGTAGCTGGCGAAATAATCCGGCTCGTAGGGCCGTGCAAAAGACTCGTCACGGTCCCATTGGGAACGGGTCGCGGCCGCGGTCATGAAAACATGGCGAGTATTCTGGACAAACTCGCGCGCGTCTTCATCGTAAGACAGAATCGTCACATCGCACAGCCTAGGGCCCGCCATCCCTAATCGGGGCAGTTCGTCGTAGATTTGCCAATGGATACCGTCGGCCGAGTAGGCGCATTGGCTTCGACGCTGGCTATTGTTTTCCGACATCTGCGTGTAAAACGCTTTGAAGCGGTCTTCCGGTGATCTAGGGTGCGGGTCGATGAGCACGCTCATACAGTGCTCGCCGCGGCCCAGGATGATATTCGTCTTGCGGCCGTCCACCTCAAATAAGTCGAGCTCTGGTTTCGTCCACTGGATCCCATCCTCGCTCTCGGCGTACAGTTGCTGCGACTCCATACCCAACGCCATCAATTCTTTGTTGGGCTGGCCCGACATGTTTTCGTACCAGCATTTGAAGCGTCCATCCGCTGGATCGCGAAGAACGCAGTAGCTAGAGTAGCTGAACACCGGATTGATCTCCCAGGGCCGGTCTTTCACGAGGACCGGCGCGTCCTGATACCTTTCCGGCGTGTGCCATCGTCGGGTGACGTCCTGAACCGACTCGATCAGCAGATTATCCACAAATGTCTGGATGCGGCCTTCCACGTATAGCTGAGAACTATCCTTACTCAAATCGCGCATCAAGACACCTCTCTCCGAAGCCCTATTATGGTCCACATCGAAGAATCGGCGCAGAAAACGTCATTCGATCGCCACGCAGCGGTGTTGATAGCACGCATCTTCAATAAGGAACTTCTCGGACAGGAATTCGCGAGGTGGCGAGGCCGCAGTAGACTGGCGAGTAGAGGGCCCTGCCCGCAGCCGCATGAACAATCAAGACCGCCGCAACTCAATCTTCCTTTGGTAGAGCCGTGTAGAGACTAAGTCCCTCCAGAGATTTCCCTTTCTCCGGGATTACCAAACTGGCAAGATATCCTACCAGGACACAAACTGCGATGCCGATAAATGCATAGAGCATGAAGTTAACAGGGGTCTGAACCCTGACATAATACAGCACCAGAGCACTGATGATGGCTCCAACGAGGGCTCCGACCCCTTTGGCTCGGCGAGTGAATATCCCCAAGATAAATAGTCCTGCCAGACCGCTGCTAAATAGGCCTAGAGCAGCCAGGAAGAATAATGCGGCAGACTGGATGTCAGAGCTTATCAGGATGAGAGCGGCTGCAGTGGCAAACAACCCGATGAACAAGGTAAACCAGCGGGCGATTGTTAAGTAAATCCGCTGAGGCTTGTCCGGTCTGAAACGCCGGTAGAAATCGGTGACAAATGCCGTGGCCATGGAGTTCATTCCACTATCCAGACTCGACATGGAAGCGGCGAAAATCGCGGCGATAATAAAACCCGCGAGGCCCGTGGGGATCTGTTGTACCACAAACAGGGGGAAGATAGCATCATTCTGCATTCCCAGACTGAGACTTTCCGGGTGTGTCTTGTAATAGGCATATAGCGCCGTTCCCATAGCGTAGAACAAAAATCCACTGGGGACAGCCAGGAACACGTTCAACCAGAGCCCGTTCGCCGCCGACCTTTCGTCCTTGGTGGTCAGATACCGCTGGATCTGGGCTTGGTCGGCTGAATATTGAATCAAGGTTCCACATCCGCCGCCAATAATGACTACCCATAAGGTTGGATAGGTGAAATCCCAGTCTAGATACAAGATGCGATATTTATCATCCGCCAGACCCAGTTCGATCAGTCCCATCAAACCGCCATCGAGATGATAGGGCACGATAAAGAGCGCAGCAGCAATACCAGAAAAGAAGATGAAGACTTGTAGGACATCGGTCCAGATGACTGCCTCGATACCGCCCAGGACGGTGTAAAAAGTGCTGAGCAGTCCCATCGACAAGATACACACATAGATATTGATCCCGGTGATGGTGGAGAGAACAATGGCAGGAAGATAGAGAATAATGCTGATCCGCGCCATTTGAAAAATGATGAACTGTGCACTCCCATATAATCGAACAGGAAGATTGAAGCGTAGTTCGAGGTATTCAAAAGCGGTGGTGAGTTTGAGTCTTCTATAGAAGGGAAGGTAAAAGTAGATGGTAATGATGGGAACGAGAACAAGTCCTAGTACGGCAGGATAAAGAAACCAGTCCATCGAATAGACCATCGCGGGATAAGAAATATAGGTCAGCGCGCTCAGCACCGTGCCTTTGATACTGAGACCTGCAGCCCACCAGGGAACGCGGCGGCCAGCGAGGAAATAATCCTCCGTTCCTTCCTTCCGTTTAGAAAAATGGATACCCAGGTATACCAGGGCCACCATGTAGAGAATGAGTATCGCGTAGTTGGGAAGCCCGAAGGACGCGTGTGCACCAGGATAGTGAATCATGCGTTGTATCTTCGGTGTGTTGCTGCCGGATCGGAACTCTCCGCTGGCCAGCACGATTCCGCCTTTCCAGGCCACCGCCTCAGCTGCCACCACGCTCAGGGGAATTTCTCCCGCCTTGATCCAGGTGTCGGTGATGGTGTGATAGGCAAGCAAGTCCCGAGAAAGCCCGGAATGCTCGACCCTCAGGTCATTCGTCGGGTACTGCTGGGAAGCACCTCCGAAGACCAGAATGTGCGATTGGCCGTAGTCGATCGCCGGAGCGGCGGTGATCGCGTGCGGACTCTCGGCGATGCGCCTCCATTGCCGATCTCGCAGGGAATACCGGTAGCCGTCAGTCACGGGCGTCTCCTGAATGGTGCCGTCATCACGTGCGGCCAGATTTTCGCCACCCATGATGAAAAAGAAGACGTTGTTCCCGATATTCTGGGTAGCTGCAATCGCCTTTCTCCGACCAGGACCTTTCCAGGGTTCCAACACCTTCCATCCCGCCTCCAAGTCAGCCAGGTCGAGCGACCAGAAAACTCTTGACGATCCCTCATTCGGCGTCTGACCCCCAGCTACATAGAGAGTGCCGCCAATTCTGGCGGCGTCTGTAAAGGCAACAGGTTCAGGGAGAGAGGGTAGGGATTCCTGTTCAAGGGTCCGTGTTGCCGGATCCCAGGTGATTCGGGTTACTGCCTTCTGATAGCCCTCGGCGTTCTTGCCACCGATCAGGATCAGGCTGTCTTCCGTGCTCACCGAGGCCCCGTAAGCCAGCGGCTGTTTCAGCTTGAAGCCCATTAGCCATCCTGTTGGCCCATCGTCTGAAAGAATGTAGAGGTCGTCATGCCAGACGTGCTTCCCCTCCGGAGTCTCGGGAGAAACCGCCCCTCCGGCGACGATCAGCGCGCCCTGACTGACTCCGGCAAAGGCGCCTCCAAGACCGTGGCCATTGGGCAGTTCGGGGAGTTCTTCCCAGTTGATGGCTTCTGCTACTCGAAGGTCTTTCTCACCGCAGCCTGAAAGGAACAGGAGAGCTGCAGCACTCAACAAGATTACGAAGAGACGTTTCATGGGTGGGAGAGGGTGCTGGCTACTCAAAACTAATGGCCTTGAACTTCTGCATCTGTTCCTTGATAGCGACCTCGGCAGGCAGGCGCTCGACGCTCGAAGCGCCGTAGGGCATGCAACCTGCCAATGACCCCCGGCCGTTCATCCGAAAGCGGCCGGAGTTGTATAGGATCAGGAGATCAACGCCTCCTGCCTCCTGGCACTTCGCACTGATGCCATTGCCCGCCCCTCCTCCGATGATCGGGACAGCCTCTGCAATGCGTTTCCGTAAACGGTCCAATACCTGTTGTCTTGTGAATGCCATACGTCGCTCCCCGAAACCCCTCTCCCCTCGTTTGGGTGAGGGGTGAAAGCGTAACAGATGGATTCCACTCATAGAAAGTGCGTTTCGCTTTCTGCCACGACAGAGGGATGGACCACAATACCGTCCCAGACCGGGAGCTCCTCTACCGCCGGCCGCAGATTTCCTCGTAATACTGCATACCTTGGCGGATGGTGGCCAAGGACTCCTCCCTCTGGCTTTCGCTGGCAAAGTAGGCTTCTCCCTCCATCCAGGGCACCAGCATCTCTTGCAGAAAGTCCAGGAGCGAGCAGGCGCTCTCGCCATGCTCGACCCTCCCGCGTTTGAAATCCAGATAGACGGCTCCAGTGTGGGCCACCACGGGATGTCTGTGGAGAGGATGGGGAGAGTGGATCTCGGGGTGATCGGTCCCCAGGCACCGGGCCGCGATCCACCGGCTCTCGCCCACCTGGAGCTGGAAGTCCAGCTGCGCTTTTCTTCCCCCCGGATCCGACTCCACACTCTGGAGAATCTCTCCATTGGAGACGATCTCCAGCTTTTCGAAGGGCAGCTGGGAGAGGGCGCTGGCCCGAATCCTGAGGGAGCGGGGAGCGGAGAGCTCCAGGCGGCCACCGGGACCGAGACCCTGGATTTCCAGGTCTAGCATGGGTCCGTTGGTCACGAAGGAGGCTCCTTTTCGCAGTCCCTCGATCCATCGTGGGTAGGTGAAGGGAGGGTCCACCCGGACGTACACCCGCTGGTGGCCCAGGGGCGTGGCCGGGGCAGCACGGTCCGTTCCCGCTGTCGGGCCGAGGAGGAAACCACAGTTGAGGAGGTCGTACCAGAACTTCAGAGCCTCGTCGAGCTGAGTGTTGGTGAGTAGATCCACCGTGTCGACCTGGCCCAAGGCG
The DNA here is from genome assembly GCA_965219855.1 of Acidobacteriota bacterium. GTDB lineage: Bacteria > Acidobacteriota > UBA6911 > RPQK01 > JAJDTT01 > CAUZIZ01. The sequence continues at coordinate 568,150 of CBDCOR010000030.1, read as the reverse complement.
ATGTCCACAGGAAACTCCCACTGGCTCTTCCGCAGGTGGGCCCAGTTGACCAGACCGCCCTGGCGGCGGACCTCCTTCATCGCCCGCAGCAAGAGGGGATAGTCCGGCCACCCGGCGGCTCCATGAGAGGGCAGGGGGCTCTGGCTCAGGTGAAACTGGTAACGGACCCGGGTCTCACCAGGAGCCGGTAGCCCCAGACGGCCAATGGACACAGGCTCGATGAGTCGCCGCAGAGCCAGGAAACCCACATGCCCCAGGCGGCCATGCCGGTACTCCTCCCCATAGTAGACCAGGTGCCTGGAGGTGGAGACAGGATCCAGTGCACCTGTGAAGTGCTCCCGGGCGGTAACGTTTCCCCGATGGTCCAGCACCAGGACATTGGCGACCCGAAGGTCCTCCGCCCGCATCTCCAAGAGCGTGGTCTCCGGGTCCAGGAGGTGAACGTGGGCATCCCCCGAATACCAGTCCCTTCCCTCCATGTCGACCCAGCGGGAAAGAAGAAACTCTTGCTTGACCGTCTCACCCGCTCCCAGTGACAGTCTACGGTCCATCGCCCGGTACTCGAGACCGCGCCGCAGTGAGACATGCACGGGACCGGCCGGGACCCGAACCTTGAAGCTGCCCTGGGCATAGAACCAGCGCTGGGCTCTTTGTCCCGTATGGGGCCACAGGACACGGATGATGAGACCGGAACGAGCTTCGTGGGGGGGAAAGTATCTCCCCGCACCATCGGTGACGCGGACCCGGGCCAAGGGAGCGTTGAGTCCTTTCTCCTCCGTGAGCACACCCTCCAGAACAGCAGTGGCCTCCACCTGGATCTCCAGCCGGGTATCGAGCCTCCTGGAACCCCCGCTGATACTCAGATCCAGTCCTGATAACCCCACGATGCTGGGGAGGAATGAGGCCAGCAGGTACCGGTTCAGCCCTGGCTCCACCTCGAGCTTGCCGGGAGAAAGCTCCACATCGCTACTCTCCAGGCTCAGGATCGTGGGCTCCCGGGTCAAGTTCTCCAGCCGGATCAGAACGGGCTGGAGGATCGACTGGTAGGCCGGGGACCTGGAGTCCACAGAACACTCTATTTGCCCTGGCCTCAAGCGAACCGTGTAGCGGGGCCAGGGCAATCCGGCGATGAGCTGTTCAAACAGCTCCTGGGCCCTGGCTTCCCGCCTTTGCAGGGCCTCCTCGTGCTGCTGACCGGGGTGGCGAGAGGAGAGAGTGGCCTCCAGCACCTCGTACGCGTCCAGTGCCTGCCAGACCCTCTGATAGACCCGCCCGTCCAGCTGGAAGCGGTTGCCCATGTGACGGAAGACATTGTCTCGGTGGTTGGGCCGGATCTCATCCTGGAAGATCTCGTAGAGATCCTGCAGGTGCGGCCTGGGAGTGACAATCCCAGCAGACTCGGTGTGACCAGGCCCCAGTGCGTAGAGAAGACACAGGAGAAGACCGGAAAGGGGGAGAAGGCGTCGACCTGCGTTGGCCCGCCAGCTCTGGATCATTCGGAATTCTTGCAGCTTCAGGCTCTACTCCCGGGTGATGAACTCGTCCAGATTCAGAAGCACCCTGCTAGCTCCCACCCAGGCGGCCGCCTCCGTCACCGACACCCCTGGCAGATCGGCGGGAAGTGCCAGACGGGCCAACTCCAGCTCCTCCTCCAGGATCTCCTCCTGTCGACGTATCGCCGTGGCGAGCCACTGCCGTTCGCTGGGGTCGGGTTCTCGGGCCAGGCAGAGGCGGAAGGCGTGGTCCAGACGATCCTCCAGCCTGGCCGGAGCCTCGGTCAGCACTCGTAGGGCCAGACCCTGGGCGGCCTCGAAGAAAACTGGGTCATTGAGAAGATTCAGCGCCTGAAGGGCGGTGTTGGATCGACCTCTGCGGCAGGCCGAAGCGTAGGCAGGAGGGAGGTCGAAGTTCAGCAGGAAGGGATAGGGAGCCATCCGCTGGATCTGAATATACAGCCCTCGGCGATAGCGATCCTTACCCTGGCTTTCGACCCACTTCCCTTTTGTCTGTCCGCCTTCGGGCTGGGGAGGTCTGACACTCTTTCCCCCGATGACCGGATGCAGCAGGCCGCTCACCGCCAGAGCCGAATCCCGGATCAGCTCCGCCGAAAGCCGCACGCGAGACTGGCGGGCCAGCAGAGCGTTGTTGGGATCCACGCTGGCCAATTCGGGCCTGGGGGCCGAGTCTTGCCGGTAGGTGGCCGACACGACCATGCCCCGGATGCTCTCCTTCATGCTCCAGCCCCCGTCCCGGAAGTCGCTGGCCAGCCAATCCAACAACAAGGGGTGACTGGGTTTCTCCCCCTGCGTGCCGAAATCCTCCGGGGTGGGGACGATGCCCCGGCCGAAGAGCTCCTGCCAGAGCCGGTTGACGGCGACCCGGGCCGTCAGGGGATTGGTCGGGTCTATGAGCCACCCGGCAAGTCTGAGCCGCGGGGGCTCGTCGCTGTCGGCCATTGATTGGAGAAATCCTGGGATCGCCGGCTCCACCGGGTCTCCTAGACGCTTGAAGTCACCCCTGGGGTGGATGTGGGTCCGGCGCGGGTCCTTCTCCGTGGCCAGCGTCTGGGCCTGGCTCAGAGCCGGGAAGGCCTGGTCCAGTTCCTGGAGCTTCTTCCAGAGCTCGTCGTACTTGAGCTCCTCCTTGTAGCGCTTTACCGGGAGGCCGCGACTGGAGTGCCAGACGAAGTGGTTGGTGAGTAGCACCGTCTCCTTTTCGTTTCGCTGCTCGGGCGTTGTGCGGAGAATCTTCTCCCCCATGCCGTACACACCCTGAGAAACGCCCACTCGCAGTGTCCCTACCGCCTTGTCCCAGTTCTGCCACTTGCCGGGATTGGCCATGGCCTCCAGGAGCTTGGCCTCCCAGGGAGGCTGCTCCCCGGGCACGCCGTACTCTTCCAGCAGCTCCCGGCGCTTCTTGCGGTAGGCAGCCACTTCCTTCAGAAACGGTCCCCTCTCACCCGGCAGGGGAGCGTCGACGTTGACCTCCTCCGCGTCGTTGAAATAGGCGAAGAACTGATAGTACTCCTTGTGACTCAGGGGGTCGTACTTGTGATCGTGGCACTGAGCGCAGCCCACCGTCAAGCCGAGCCAGGTGGTCCCCACCGTCTTGACCCGGTTCACCACCTGTTCATGTCGGAACTGGTTCATGTCGACTCCGCCCTCTCGATTGCTGGCGGTGTTGCGGTGAAACCCGGTTCCGACCTTCTGCTCTGCGGTGGCGCCGGCCAGGAGATCTCCGGCAATCTGTTCCAGGGTAAAACGGTCGAAGGGCATGTCCCGGTTGAAGGCCTCGATCACCCAGTGGCGATAGCGCCAGGCGTGGGGCCGAAATCCATCCCCGCGATAACCGTCGCTGTCCGAATACCGGGCCAGATCCAGCCAATATCGGGCCCACTTCTCCCCGAAGTGGGGCGAGTTCAGAAGGCGACTGACCTGGCGCTCGTAGGCGTGGGGGCTGGCGTCGGCAAGAAACTCGGCGACTTCCCTGGGATTCGGGGGAAGCCCGATGAGGTCCAGGCTTAGACGCCGGATGAGGGTGGCCCTGTCGGCCTCGGGAGAGGACTCGATGCCCTCGGCCTCGAGGCGTTTCTGGATGAAGTGGTCAATGGGATTCCGGGCCCAGTTACTTCCACCCACCTCGGGGACCGGTGCCCTTCGGATGGGTCGGAACGCCCAGTGGGAAGATTCCGCTTCCTGGGCTCCCGGATGGGAGTCCGCCGTCTCGGGTGTCGACCACTGGGCACCCTGATCGATCCAGGCCCGGAGCGTGCCGACCTGTTCTGCCGTGAGCCCATCGCCGTCAGGAGGCATGACCTGGGTGGGGTTCGTGCCGGCGATGAGTTGGATCAGTCGGCTGTCTGCACTGTTCCCAGGCAGGATCACGGGACCCGATTCGCTGCCTCGAAGCGCATCCTCTCGACGATCCAGACGCAAGCCCTTCATCTGCTGTCGGGGACCGTGGCAGAGAAAGCAGCGGTCCTGGAGCAATGGGGCAACCTCCCGGGCGAAATCCACCTCCCTGTCCGCGGGAGGCGGCAGCCGGACAGGTCCGCTCTCGCCTGGGGCTCCCAGCCCAGGTGCAACCCACATGAAAGACACGAAGAGGAGAAGAGCGTTTCTCAAGTGGGGTCGATTATAGTAGGTTTCACAATCAGATATATCTTCTTCATCTTGTTTTCTGTCTTTCTCTCTTCCAGACACCGTCAAACACTCTGCCCAGCGCCTCCAGGCGAGAGTGTATGTCCAGCGGAAGATGGCCTGAAGCTGCGCAGTCGACGTTTTCCTCCAGTTGTTCCACTGTCGCTGCACCAACGGATTACGGTGGCTGCATCTCTGTCGGCTAGCAGAAATCGAATCGCAAGTGCAGCCAAACTGAGCCCGGTCTCTTCGTGGATCGTATAGAGCTGTGCATATCGAGTCCGAAGGTCGTCGTCCATCCAGTCAGGGGGATGTTCTATCCACTCTTCACGAGGAACAGCCAGTCTTCCCTGCTGCAGCGGCGCCCCGAGCACCACTTGAGTCAATCAGGCCCTCAGTCATCACATCCTCTGGCGAACGCCCATCAGAACTTCCACTGCGGACGAGGCGCTCCGCTCGAGAGTACCTCTTCCAGATATCCCCCTGTCTGAGGTGGTACGGGCAGGTCCTGTGCCTCCACGTCTTCTAGAATGCGATAGCCAATGACACTGTGCCACTTGCCATCGGCCAGCTGAACAACTCCTCCCTGGGCATGATCCGCTCGCCAGACGGATCCCGTGGGAGCCCGTCCGAATTCTGCGCGGCAATCCCGCACCGGAAGAGGTGCTTCGAGTCCGGTGCGCTCGGGGTTCAGGGGCCAGAGATACAGAGCGTTTCGCAACCAGCCGCCCGCTCGAACCCGTCCCTGCTTGTCGACGATCGCCGTTTTCGGTTTGATCTTCTGCCCGCTGGGCGTCTGCAGGGCGAGAGGGTGCATCAGCACCTGGTACAGACTGGCCAGGATGAAAGGCGTTCCATCAACCGCTCGATTGATCGTGATCGGTCCGTCTCCATTCCCGCCTGTCACCTGGATGACCTTCTTCCAGGTCTGACCGTCATCGGCCGACCGCCAGACCCGAATATCGTTGCCGGTCTGGAATCTTGGCCCGCGGGCACAAAACAGGAGCGACCCGTCCACATCTCGAACCAGGCTCGGTTCGAACGACCCGTCCTCAACGACCTGCACGAAGGATTCGGGTCGCCAGCTGCCCGCCTCACGTCTCCACCGCATCACTCCGGGCCCTCGCGGACCGCCTGGTCGCGAACCGACCATGCACACCAACAGGTCATCACCGTCTGGGATGGCGTTCTTCAGTGCTCCGCCGGAAATCTTCCATCCAGAAAGCATCTCGTCCGGCAAGCGCCGCTCAGTTTTGACAACCCGAAACGTCTGCCCGTCGTAGGCCAGCTGATGCACTTCCAGCTGCAGATATCCCTCCCTGCCCCGGAACGGCGACAAACCGTAGGCGGGTTTGGTCGTGGTGGAGGGACGCCAGGCGATCGCCTGGTTCAGGGCGAACCCGCTGCCGGCGTGCGGATGGGGTGAACCATCAGGCCGCTTGGCGCCCCGGGGTACGAATCCACCGCGGGCGATGTGTTTCACCATCGCGGCCGGTTGGCCAGGCGGGGTTGAGTGCGGATTGGCCTGCTCGTGATTTCGCGTAATCTCGATCACCTGAGTATCGCCCAGGTTCGATATCTTGTCGAACAAGAAGACGTCGACGCCGATCTTCAAATCCCCTGCCACCGGCGAGAGGACGCCGTTACGGATGCGGAGACTGACGAAAGCGGCGGCCTTACGGGGCGCGATCTGGAAAGGGAAGGGGTAGCCGTAACGCCAGGACTGGCCAGGCGGAGTGCTGGGGGGACGGAGGATGTCCGGCCCCCCGCGGGTCACACCGGTGACCCCTCGCGGGTTCGACGTCTGGGGATCCTGGGCATTCGCTGGAGGCGTCCCGATAAACACGGCCAGAAGTGTCACTATGGAGACGAGTAGTCGGTGGATTTTCATTTTTTTCAGATAAGCCTCAATTTTCGAAGAAGAATTGCTCGGTTCGGGCGATGCCAGGATTCTGCAGGGCAGGACTGTTGGGAGCGACATCGGGCACATTCCGAAAATTGTCTCTCACGACCACTACCCCGTTGAGAGCAGGTGAGAGACCTACTGTTCCGATAACGTATAGCTCCTGGGCATGAATCCGCCAGATCTCCTGGCCCAGAGCGATCCGCTGATCCCTGGGCAGGGACCTGCCCTGCTCGTACAGCTCGATCAAGCGCTGGATCCGGCCGCTGGGCGCTCGGCCCTGTTCCCCTCCGGACTGATACCAGGCACTCACCAGGGGAGCGAAGTTCATCCCGAACTGGATTACCGGAATCGTAAAGGAGGGGTAGGCCCAGAGATTCTCCGCACCGCCCGTACCCCAGAGAGCAAGTTGCTGCTGGTTGCCGTGGAGACGCGTCACAAAGAGGCTTCGCTCCTCCACCACGGCATCGATCCACAGTCCCACCCGAGCCCACTTTCCGGCCAGTAATTCCGCCACGCCCGGGAAATCCAGCAAGGCTCCCAGAGAGGAAGCCAGTCTGATCACCAGTCGGCCCTTACCATCGGCTCGGAGCCGGAATCCGTCCTCACCTTTCTGCTTCAATCCGATGCGATCGAGAATGGTGTTAGCCTGCTCCCGGTCGAGTCCAGCGGTCTCGTGCTCAACCCCGGGGTAGTAGAGAGACCCGGGAGGAGGAAGGAAGTTGCGCGGAGTCCCTGTCCCCAAGAAAATGGTCTCGTTTATGGCATCACGATCGACCGCGAGCGAGAGCGCCTGACGAAAGTCCCGGCTGCGGAGCCACTGTGCAATCTCTGCATCCTCCTCATACGTCTGGTTGACGAATATGGCGGCTTCGGAGCCGCCGTCAGGCCACATCAGGACGCGGTAGCCAAGCTTCGCCGCATTCTCCTTCAGGACGGGCACCTTGGCCAGTTGTATATGGCGGTGCTGCATGTCCAGCTCGCCCGAGATTGCCCAGAGATTCAAGACCTCAGGGTTGGTTGCCAGGCGCATGGATATCCGGTCAATGTAGGGCAGTTGATTTCCCTCCGGATCCACCGCCCAGTAGTAGGGATTGCGCTCCAGCACAAACTGCTGCGAGGTGATCGGCTGAACCGTCTTCCAGGCTGCCAGCACGGGAAGCTCCGGATTGTGCTGCGGCATGACCCGCTGCCGAAAGAACTGAAACCAGCTGCCCAACCCGGACTCCCTCACCATCCGCTGGATCTGCTCAGCCCCGACGTAGTCCTGATGGAACTGCTTCAGATAGTGAGCCGGGGCATAGGGAGCGGCAAAGTATTTGGCCTTCGCCCCCTGCCCACCCACCAGATGTCCGGCAAAGAGCTCCAGAAACACGTGATAAGGCTTGGCAAACTCGTAGCGGACGGTTACCTCGTCCAGCTTCGTGACCCGGCCCAACTGTCCCCCAATCTGGAACCAGGAGGGTTTCGACGGGTTCAGGTCGTCATTCAGAATCAGATCCTCATAGGCAAAGACAAAATCGTCTGCCGTGAAGGGATGGCCGTCCGACCACTTCATTCCTTTCCGCAGATGAAAGGTGAAAACCCGACCGTCCGCTTCCACCTCCCAGGAGCGGGCGATGTGGGGCATTAGAGTCACACCATCCAGGTCGTAGTAGATGACGTGGTCATGAAGGATCCGATCGATGTTCTGCCGGTCCTCCGGACCGGTAAAGGCCCGGTTCCAGGTACCCCCATACTTGCCGACCCTTTCTACCGGCGGGATCACCAGGGGCTCTTCAGGGAGTCGTTCCGAGACCAGGGGGAGCTCGCCCTTGGCAACCCTTTCAGCCAACGAAGGAGCCTCTTGAAACGTCTGCGGAAGAGGGCCCTCGTATACGAAGGTGTGGCCCTCGCCTATGGCATCCCGAGATTGATCGATTGACGAAGCGTCCTTGCTTGTCCGCTCGGGTGTGGAGGGGCCGCAGCCGGGGAAGAGTGCCGAGGTCAACATCATCAACATGAGCAAGCTCGATCGGGGTCTGACGTTTGACTTGACGGTGAGTGCCATGATTTCCCCCCAGCTGGGCACGTAGGCTTATACCATGATCTGTAGGATCAACCAGTGCTTCGCTCGGAGGATATTTGGGTAGGCTTGAAAAAGGGAGCAGGTGGACCCGCAAGATTGCGGGTCCACCTGCTCGAATCGACCGAGGAGGGGATCAGAAGTAGAACTTGAAACCGAACTGCAGGTCCCGGGCTTCGGCGGCCCGCCCTACCACGCCGAAACTTCCGGAGGCAAAACTGTTCGTCGGGACTTGAAAGTTGGTGTGGTTGGTCAGGTTGAAGGCCTCGAAACGAAATTCGAGCCGGCTTTTCTCGGAAGTCTTAAAGCTCCGCATCAGTGATATGTCCAGATTCCCCAGACCCGGACCCTCCAGGGTCCCGCGCCCGGCATTTCCATAGGTGTACAAGGGTAAACCGTTGGCGATGAGATCGGCCTCGCTCTTACAACAATAGGCGCCGGTGTTGAACCACCGTTGCGGTGTGCGCTGGCCCGACGACAGATTGGGCTCTCCGATCACGAAGGGTCGCGATCCGGCCGTGCTGCCCACGTCCAGACGGTCCGTGTCCGCGGGCGTAAACCACTGTCCTTTCTGAAACGTCAGGATGCCGAAGACACTCCATCCTCCCAGAACCTTCCGCAGCACCCCCTCCTGAGGAGCGGGGACGTCGTATCCGGCCAGCATGGCCAAGCGACCCGGAATATTGGCCTCCCCCAGGCCCCGGTTCTCTCCCAGAGTGCGATTTCGGGAAATTTCACGGGGGTCGCCGGCCACACCTCCGCGCCCACCCATTGTGTCGATACCTTTGGCCCAGGTATAGGCCAGCAGCGCGGTCAGGCCCTCTGGGCCAGGCCTTTTCTCGAATTTGAATTCGAGGCCGTTATAATTCGCGCTCCCGTTGCCCTGCAGATACTGGTAGTTCTGAAGGGTTGGAAAGGGTCGCCGCGATTGGCGATCACCCGGACCCGGCACCGCGTCGTTGAAGGTCATGATTAGCATTTCATGAACCGACCGGGTGCCTTGATAGCCGACCTCGAACAGCGTGTTCTCCGACAATCGGTGTTGAACCGACAGCCCCCAGCTGGGCACGTACCATTGGGGCATGGGACTTTGAAAGCCGCCCGCGTTGGGAAGGCCCACGCCAGACGCTTGGGCCGTCAGGTCGAAGGGGTTGGATAGAGAGAGGGTCGGAGTGTCCTTATTGGAGATGTAGTCGAGCTGTGCGGCGTTGGCCCGGGGATTTCGAAGGACTGCCCCATAGATCATCCCCCCCATCGGTTCGTTCCCGTAGATGCCTCCGCCGGCCCGAAGGACGGTGTCATCGGTGAGCCGAAAAGAGAGACCGAGGCGAGGCTGCCATCCGGTTTTCGACATACTCCATATGGGTTCGTTTGCCTCAAAGCGCCCGGTGGCCGGAAAGACGGCGTCGGCAATCGCCACTTTCGGATCGAAGCACTGGGGGATCGGGTCAAGCGGGTTTTGAATGACACAATCGGCCCGCAGGTTGCTCGAGAATCCGCGTCTGTCGATCCAGGCCAACCGTAGCTCGTAGCGCAGACCCAGATTGAGGGTCAGCCTGGGTTTCACCTTCCAGCTGTCCTGAACATAAAAGTAATGTCCGGGCAAGCCATTACGCAAGTAGCTCTCTTTTCCATCGAATGATTTGGTCAGATGACCCAGGAGAAGATTCGCAAAGGCATCGCCGGTGAAGCGGTCGTTGGTGAAGGTGAACTGGCTACGGTTCTGCTCCGTCCGTCCGACGAAATGGTATCGATAATGGTAGCCGGCCTTGATGAAATGGGATCCCTTGGTAAAGCTGAGATTCTCTTTGACCTCCCATTGTCCTTCGGGAATGAAACCGGTCTTGGAGAAAGATCCATTCCTCAGAAGCCCCGTCACGTTGGTAACTGGTACGCCGTCGACGTCGCCGAAGCTGATGGGCCAGTTGGCAATGCCCAAAGTAGGCCCAAACCCCAGGGGGTGCGGATCGCCGGGATAGTAAGGCCGGTAATACCAGTGAACGCCGGCCTCGTTCACGATGTTGGTCCCGAAGTTGCGGGTGTTGGTGACGTTCTGGGATAGATTATAGAGCGGGAACTCTTCCGTGAAAGCATCGATGGCGTTGACACGATTGATGGGCCGGTCACTCCAGAGGAAACGGCCCGACCAGCGGCTGTCCGGTCCGGTTTTGAAATCCATCTTGGCAATGATCTCGTCACGGTCAATATTGCCTGAAGAAGTGCTGGTGTAGTTGAAACCGCGGCCCGTCGTGTTGGCATCCGGGTAAAATGGGGTCAGCTTCTGGGCCACGGGATTGAAGCGCTCTCGGGGGATGGTGTTGTTGGGAAAAGGCTGCCCGGTCTGGGGATCGATAATCTCTTCTGAAAAGATGCCGTTCCTCTCCTCCGCCGTCGGCACGTTTCCCGTCAGGGAGAGGAAGCGGCGGATGCGCTCCCCACTGTAGGCGAAGAACCACCAGGCCTTGTCTTTCCCATCCAGCAGACGGGGAACGACGATCGGTCCTCCGGCGACGGCACCAAACTGGTTGCGCTTAAACTCGGGGCGCGGCCCGGGGTCGAAGAAGTTACGGGCGTCCAGGTTGTCGTTGCGATGGTACCAGAACAGGGTGCCGTGCACGGCGTTGGTGCCGCTTTTGGTGATCGCGCTGAATTGCCCGCCCGGTTTGACGCCATACTCGGCCCCATAGAGCCCGCTCTTGATTTCGAACTCCTGTACGGCGTCGGGGTTGACGAAGAATTGAAGCGAACCGTTGGTTTCGCTGATCATGGTGCCATCGAGCATGGCGAAGTTGTCGGTTCGACGCATGCCTTTCACGTTGTATTGAACCCCCGAACCCGTGAAGGAGTCACGTTGCGGCTGGACACCCGGAGTCAGGGCGCCCAGAGCACCGAAGACATCACGCTGGTTCAGGGGTATACTGACGATCTTCTTGTTGTCGATGACCTGGCCCAGTTCAGGCGCTTCCGTTTTCAAGATGGGCGCGGTCGATTCGACTTCGACCACCTGGGCGACCTCACCCACGGTGAGTTGGGCGTCCATGCGATAGGTGCCGCCCACGTCCAGTTTGAGGCCCGAGCGCACTTCCGTTTTGAAACCCGGCAACGAAACCCGCATCTGGTAGACGTCGGGAACCAGACCGCGAATGGCGAAATCGCCGGTTTCAGTCGTCAGCCCGGTAACGACCTCGTTTGTGGAGGCCCGTGTCAGAGACACTTCCACTCCGGGGATCACCCCGCCGCTCTGATCGGTGACGGTGCCAACAACCGTGGCCTTGTCGCCCTGTCCCAGGGCGATGCCGAAGCTCAAGCCCAACAGCGGGATGGCCAACAGGAACAACTTGGTAGTCTTCAAAGTCATGCTGCCTCCTAGCGCGTTAATCTGGTTTTCGATAGCGGATGTCGCGAGATCATGGAAATAAGCAACGATCAAGGGCCACAATGACGCCGGTGGGCCCTTCCTGAAACCGGGCCCGGTGATTCGTCGGTCAGCGCCAGCACCTGAAAAATCAGTGTCCTTTCAAAAAAGTATGAAAGATAATATACTCTACTATAAAATTTATGCAAGATTCAACCCGCAACTCGGAGGTCAGAGAGCTCGGGCCTTTTAAGCCGGTATTAAAAAGAGGGTTATCGATACGATGCATATCTGAGCGGGGCCAAGCGACCCTCGCTCCTCAGCCAAATAATTGGATTTTGATCCGGATTCCATCCAAACAAATGGATCGACCTCCCCTGGACCGAGATCTTCTTCGGCGGGCGTTCACACAATTCCAGTCGCTCGGATCTCGGGCTTTGTTGGGTGGCTGTTACTGAATTCGCACTGACTCAGGGAGATCAGAAAAACTCGGAACGGTGGTGACATGAGGATCTCGAATATACTACGGATCAGTAGTGTCCCAACGTTTGGGTTTCTAATCTCTGTAAAGTATTAATGAGTAATATGTTAGAGAAGATAATGGGTGTTTCCGACTTGAAAGTGAGTGTACGCTCACGCCCTTCAGTTCATAAGGAGGGCGAGCATGTACACGGGCACGACGATTTTTTCTCAGGTGATGCGGCATCTTCCCTGGCATCATTTTCATCGCATTGTTCAGCACTACGGAGGCGACTACAAGGTCAAGTCGTTCCGCTGTGCCGACCATTACCGGGTCATGGCCTTTGCACAGTTGACCTATCGCGAGAGCTTGCGCGATATCGAAGCCTGCCTACGGGCCATGAGATCCAAGCTCTTCCACATGGGCATTCGCTCCACGGTCTCCCGCAACAATCTGTCCAATGCCAACGAGAGGCGCGACTGGCGCATCTATGCCGAGTTTGCCCAAGTGCTTATCGCCGAAGCGCGCCGCCTGTACACCGACGAGGACCTGGGAGTCGACCTGAACGCGACCGTCTATGCCTTGGACTCCACGACCATCGACCTGTGCCTCTCGGTCTTCCCCTGGGCGCGCTTCCGCCGTACCAAGGGGGCGATCAAACTGCATACCTTGCTCAACCTGCACGGCGCCATTCCCGAGTTCGTTCTGATCTCGGACGGAAAACTGCACGATGTCCACGCCTTGGACCACCTGATTCCTTGTCCCGGTGCCTACTACATCATGGATCGCGGATACCTGGATTTCGGGCGCCTGTACCGACTCCATTCTGCCCGGTCGTTATTCGTGACCCGCGCCAAGGCCAACTTCAAGTTCCGCCGCCGCTACTCCCACCCGGTGGACAGAACGACGGGACTGATCTGCGACCAAACTGTCCTGCTGAGCACCTTCTATCCGGCCAAGGCCTACCCCGAACCTTTGCGTCGCATCAAGGCCTTTTACGGCACCAGTCCCAATGCCGTGAAAACACAAATCTGGATCGCCCTCAGTACCTACCTGCTCATCGCCATCATCCGCAAGCGCCTCTATCTCGAGTTGCCGCTCTACACAATTCTCCAGGTCCTGAGTGTCTCGCTCTTCGAGAAAACCCCAATTTTACAGGCCTTTCAGGACATGCATTACATTACTCAGAATAGTGACATTCATAAACAGTTGATGTTATTCGACTAACGCTGGGACGCTACTGACTACGGATATACTATAAGGAAAGGATGTATTCCAGGTTTGGGGTTTGACAAGATGCGGAGCAAAGTCGGGTGGCGGGTTGCCCCAGTCGCTGGCCTGTTTCTGGTTCTTGGCATGGCCGGTCCGGGTGTCTCCGGAGCCAGCATGAGCCGGGCGGCACCCAGCGGGGAGTCAGAGCCAGGAGCGGAACCAAGAATTGACTTTGTCCTGGACATCCGTCCCATTTTCGAGGCTAGCTGCTTCACCTGTCACGGGGCCGAGAAGCAGATGGCTGAGCTGCGGCTCGACTCCAGGCGTTCTGCCCTCGAAGGTGGCAAATCTGGACCTGCTATCCTTCCTGGTAACGGGGCCGAGAGTCTACTTTACCGAAAGGCCATGGGCTCGGCTGATGGCTCGCGAATGCCCCTTGCAGGAGACGCCCTGGGCGACACTGAAATCAAGGCAATTCTCGGGTGGATTGACCAGGGAGCCGGTTGGCCCGACGAACTGGCTGCGGAAGCCCCCTCCCCCAAGAAGCACTGGGCCTACGTCAAACCTAGCCGACCTGAGCCTCCAGCAGTGAAGCGCCCCTCCTGGGTTCGCAATCCCATCGACTCGTTTATCCTTTCCCGACTCGAGAAAGAAGGTCTGGAGCCGTCGCCTGAGGCCTCCAGGGTAATCCTCATTCGACGCTTGACCCTGGATCTGATCGGCCTGCCGCCTACCCTTGACGAGGTTGACGCCTTCGTTGCCGACTCCAGCCCTGACGCCTACGAAAAGGTGGTGGATCGACTCCTTGCTTCACCCCACTACGGAGAGCGATGGGCGAAGCCCTGGTTGGATCTGGCCCGATATGCCGACACTGGGGGATACATTCACGATCGGCGGCGGAGCATCTGGCCTTATCGCGATTGGGTCATCCGGGCTCTAAATGCGGATATGCCTTTCAACCAGTTCACACTGGAGCAGTTGGCGGGCGACCTCCTGCCGGATGCGACTCCTGACCAAAAGGTAGCTACTGGATTTCATCGCAATACGATGATCAATACCGAAGGAGGAGTAGATGCGGACGAGTATCGCGTCGCTGCCGTCTTCGATCGGGTCGATACCACAGCCACGGTCTGGCTGGGCACCACCCTTGGCTGTGCCCAGTGCCACGATCACAAGTACGATCCCTTGACCCAGGAGGAGTACTATCGCCTGTTCGCCTTCTTCAACAATACCGAAGAGGAGATTAATCGAGCCAAAGGAATCGGACCCTCGTATGCGAGTATTACCCTACCGCCTCTGGCCCATCTGGCGTCGCACCGGCCGCCCCTGGAGGAAGAGATCGCCCGCCTCGAGGTGATCTTGAAGAGTTCTTCCCCAGAGCTCGAGGCGGCTCAAGCCGAGTGGGAGTCTGAAGTACGAGGTTCGCTGGTTTCCTGGATACCAGTCGACCCGATTCTCTCTACCTCTGCAGCTGGTGCCCGTCTTGTCAAGCTGGAAGACGGCTCTCTCCTGGCAGAGGGGATTACGCCCGGTCGAGATACTTATCTGGTAACGGCGGAGACTGCCGCGAGACGGATCACGGCATTTCGGCTCGAAACCCTGACCCATTCCAGTCTTCCTCATGGAGGATCCAGTCGCAGCTCGAGCGGCGACTTCATCTTGACCGGGTTCGAGGTGTCGGCTGCCCCTCTCAACGGAGCGTCGAGGTCTCGAGCAGTCGCCTTCGACTCGGCGGTGGAAGAATATGCCCTCCGGGGATCCGAGGCGCAACGAGTCCTGGACGGAGATCCGGTCACGGGCTGGTCCATTGGCGGCAGCAAGGAGAGTTTGCGCGTCAATCGTCAGGCGATTTTCATCCCCGAGTCACCGGTAGGTTTCGACGGCGGGACCCGACTGACCGTACGTTTGAGGCACGAATCAGAGAAGGCGAATCAGATTATCGGCAGGTTTCGGTTCTGGGTAACCGAAGAAGATGACCCCGGGCGACACGTGACCGTACCCAGCCGTGTCGAGCGGATCCTGGCTCTGGAGCGGCGTACTGACCAACAGCAGAGGATCGTGACCGACCACTACCGATCGATCGATCCCTCCTTGGAGCCGGTGAGAAAGCAGCTTTCCCAGGCTCGAGCCTTCTGGCGTCAACTGACCGCCCCCAGCAGCCTGGTCATGAAAGAGTTGGAGAAACCACGCACCAGCCACCTCTTCATCAAGGGCAGTTTCCTGAACAAGGGAAGGGTGGTGACCCCGGGTGTCCCTGCCGTGCTTCATCCTCTTCCGGACGAGGAGCAACCCGACCGTCTCACACTAGCCAGGTGGCTGGTAGATGGGGAGAACCCCCTGGTGGGACGCGTTACCATGAACCGACTTTGGATGCACCATTTCGGGCGCGCACTGGTGGAGACCCCGGAGGATTTCGGGAGTCAAGGCGCCCCTCCGACCCATCCTGAGCTGCTGGATTGGCTGGCGACCGAGTTTCTTCACCAGGGTTGGAGCCTCAAGGCGATGCATCGATTGGTCGTGGCCTCGGCCACCTATCGGCAAGGTTCTCGGGTCACGTCAGATCTCCGGGAGCGGGATCCCTATAATCAGCTCTACGCCCGGGGACCTCGATTCCGGATGGAGGCGGAAGCCATCCGAGACAACGCCTTGAAGATAGCAGGCCTCTTGAGTCCCAAGATGTATGGTCCCAGTGCCTTCCCTCCTCAACCGGAAGGGCTGTGGGAGAACCTGTACGTTCCCGACGAATGGGTCACCAGCCAGGGAGCTGATCGGTATCGTCGTGGCATCTACACTTTCGTGAAGCGGATTGTCCCTTATCCATTCTTCGCCAACTTCGACGTTCCCAGCCGTGAGACCATCTGTGTCCGGCGGACACGCACCAACACCCCCCTGCAGGCTTTGAACCTGTGGAACGACCCGGTGTTCCTGGAGGCGGCAAGAGCCTTGGCAGGACGCATGATCAAAGAGGGGCGAGAAGAGATCGAGGAGCGCATAGGCTATGGAATCCGCCTCTGCTTGGCCCGGCCTGCTTCAGCTCAGGAAATCGAGGAGCTAACAGGACTCTTCCACGACCAACAGAGGCGTTTCGAGGAAGCCGACCAGCTGCCCGCAAAGTGGTCGGATGAAGAAGGTTCTGCAACCACTGACGATGTCGGTGGTGCCGAGTTGACCGCATGGACCGCCGTCGCCCAGGTCCTTCTAAATCTGGACGAGACCGTAACCCGCCCCTAGGGAGCGAGATTCTGATGAGCAAGAGGGAAGAGATCCTGAGAGCGATCACTCGTCGACACTTCTTTTTTCAGGGGGGATTGAGCGTAGGTGCCGCTGCCCTGTCCACGCTCTTCAATCACGACGCCTTCTCCGCCACGCCAACTGCCAAGAACCCACTGGCACCTCGATCGCCCCACTTCGCACCCAAAGCGAAGAGCATCATCTATCTCTTCATGTCGGGTGGGCCCTCCCAGCTTGACATGTTCGACCACAAACCGAAACTGGCCCAGCTTGACGGGCAGAAGGTCCCGGAGGGATTCCTGGACCGGAAGCGCTTCGCTTTCATCCGAGGAACGCCTCAGGTGCTGGGCTCTCCTTATCCCTTCAAGCAGTACGGGGAGTCTGGCGCCGAGCTGTCCAGTCTCCTACCCTATACCGCGGAGATCGCAGACGACATCTCGATCGTGAAGTCGGTCCACGCCGAGCAATTCAATCATGCTCCCGCTCAGCTCTTCATGAACAGCGGCCATCACCTGAGCGGTCGTCCCAGCATGGGTTCCTGGATGACCTACGGTCTGGGCAGTGAGTGTAGTGATCTGCCCGGCTTCGTGGTGCTTCAATCCAGTCCCACCCAGGTCTTCGCCGGTAATTCGTGTTGGGGTTGTGGTTTTCTGCCTAGCGTGTACCAGGGGGTCGAATTTCGCTCCGAGGGGGATCCTGTTCTGTTTGTCTCCGGTCCGGAGTGGATGAGCAAGAAAGCGAACCGGCGTTCTCTGGACACGTTAAGAAGGCTGAATCAGACGCAATTCGAAGCGGTTGGAGATCCGGAGATTCTGACTCGGATTGCCGCCTACGAATTGGCCTACCGCATGCAGACGAGCGTACCGGAATTGATGGAGATCGCCCAGGAGCCGCGCAGGATTCACGAGATGTATGGGACCGAACCGGGTAAGGTGTCCTTCGCCAACAACTGTCTGCTGGCGCGGCGGCTGGTGGAGAGGGGGGTTCGGTTCGTTCAGCTCTACCACCATGGATGGGACCACCACGGTGAAGTGGAGAAAGGCTCCATTGCCACAGCCAAGGGATTGCCCCAGCGCTGCCTAGAAACCGATCAGGCAGCGGCGGCCCTGATCAAGGATCTAAAGCAGCGAGGGCTTCTGGACACCACCCTTGTGGTTTGGGGTGGGGAGTTCGGCCGCACTGCGATGAATCAGAATCCAGGCAAGTATCCCGGCCGTGACCATCAGCCCTATGCTTTTACGATGTGGGTCGCCGGGGGAGGCATCAAGCCGGGTCTGACCGTCGGCAAAACGGATGATCTAGGTTACGATGTCGTGGAAGACCCCGTCCACGTACACGATCTCCATGCCACGACCCTCAAGCTGATGGGATTGGATCACACCAGGCTGGTCCATAAGTTCCAGGGTCGTGAATTCCGCCTGACGGATGTGGGCGGAAAGGTTGTCGACAAACTGCTGCTGTAGCCAGCGAGCAAACTTGTATAGTTGTCTGCTGTGGTATGCAGTTTTCAGTTGTCAGTTATCAGTGAGCAGCCCCTATCAACCCCGACTCACAACTGACTGGCGACTGACAACTGACAAGCCCCAGTTAAGTGTGGGTGTATCGATTATCGATTTTTGAGGTGGTCTGAAAAATGAAGATCCAGCTACGACTCGTCTCCATAGTGACACTTCTGGCCCTGTTTACCGGGACGCCTCCAGCGAAGGCCCAGGATACGGAGACTTCGAACCCGCGAGGTATCACCGGTGTCACACGCGAGGGGCCGGACATCCGCTATCCCCCCAGCACTCCAGCAGGTCAGTCCTGGCGGTACGGATACCCCTTTCCATTCCAGATCGCGCCTCGCCAGGCGGCCGCCTTTGTCAACATCCGCATCCGTAATGGCGAGCTGTCCACCCAGTCGGGTGATTTGAAGATAGGCGTAGACGTGCTGCTGTTCGACAAGCTTTCCAGCATAAGTCGACCGCAGGTGATCGAGCTGACGCGAAATCACGAGCTGTCAAATCCGCGGTCAAATCCCCCGGATCAACGAGCCCTCATGGTGAAATACATCCCCTGTGGAGAATTCGTGCCACTCGGAGCCAAGCGCGCCGATGGTTCGCCCCACCCGCACGCCGGAAGTGGGTTCGCAGTGAACTTGGCCGTGGCCTGGCGGCCATCGGCCACGACCAAACCCGCCTACGGCCTGGCACCGTTCCGAGGCTCGGAGGAATACCGACAACTGGAAGTCCATCAGCTCGGGTACGACGGCAACACCTTCCGGGTGGTCAAGAGCGAGCGGCGCTTACCGAACGAATTGCTGGCCGGCTGGGAGATTCAAAACCGAGGCCTGAGGAACGGCATTCCAGACGGCGACGACCTGTTGATAACCGTGGTCGGCTCCAGAACCGGCGGTCCGCGCGGCTCGGGCGTGATGCGGTGGAGACGTCAGGGAGAGGATTGGAAACCGGAGTCCTGCGTGCAGGTGGTCGACGACGAGTCTTTCGAGCCCAGCGTCGTTCGAGACCTGGACGGCTCGCTGCTGTTCTGTGCCCGCGGACGGAGGCACAAGGCTGGCAACGACATTCGCGTCTGGCGGTCGACCGATCGTGGTCTGAGCTGGAAGAAGGTCATCCACGTTACGGGCGGCATTGGCGATGGTCCGATTACCATCAACCAAGCGGCTGATGGAACGCCTTTTATTGCGGCCAACCTGTATGAGGTGCTGGCTCATCCCCTCGCCCAGAAGACACCCACCGGCCTGAAGATCAAGGACAAAACACAGATCCGCGACGACCAGGGACGGGTTCGAGCGGGCGGCTGGTTACGCAACAGTCTCTCTCTCTGGCCGCTCAATCCCGACCGCACCGGACTCGAAACACCCATTCTGGTGCGAGACTGCCGGTCAGAATTTGGACCGGCTCCTGCTGGATCGGTCTGGCGAGCGGATCACGCACAGGGTGGAGTCGTTCAGCTCGCCGATGGCAAGTGGCACAGCGTGCTTGGATACCGCATTCTGGAAGATGTCGAGACCCGGGATCTGCCCGTGCCTCCCCAGACTGGCGGGTATCTGGAAGAGGTGTTATCAACCGGACCGCCTCATCCGGCATGGAATTTCTGAGTCGTCTTCGGGGAAGGCGCTGGACCTGCAAGCGCTGGCCAGGAAAGGTTCAAAGGCGTGCAGCACGTAACTCGTTTACACCACTGCCTGGATGAGTCCAGGCTGGCCTGTGGCATTTTCTTCGGCCTGAACTCGCCGGCGCTACTCGAACTGGTGGTTCACGGCACCCATCTCGACTTTGTGGGTGTCGAGCTCCAGCATTCCCCGGTGGGCGCTGCCGATCTGGTCCACCTGCTGCGAGCCCTTCAAGCAGCCGACCCCCATGTCACACCGTTGGTGCGGCTGCCCAATCACGATGTCTACTGGATTCAGCAATCGCTGGACGCCGGCTACGCGGGCTTGATCGTGCCCCTGGTCGAGTCAGCCGAGCAAGCGCGGCAGCTGGTCCGGGCGGCCTACTTTCCCCCCACAGGGGCTCGTTCCACTGCAGGCAGCATCCGAGCCTCCATGTACGGCATCGAGCCCACCAGGGCCAACGACCGGATGATCCTGCTCCCCCAGATCGAATCGGCAGAGGGGCTGGAGCGCGTCGAGGAGATCGTGGCGGTAAAGGGAGTGACGGGGGTGCTCCTGGGGCCTGAGGACCTGAGCCTGAGCTGCGGATGGTTGGGGAAGGACCTCTGGTCGCATAGGCCCTTCCTGGAGGCGGCGGCGCGGGTCGTGGCTGCCTGCAAAGAACACAACAAAGTGCCCGCCATTCTCACGGGCGGGTTCCAGCAGGCGCGCGAGAGCGGATTCCGGATCATCGGGTTCGGCAGCGACTCGGCTGAAGTCCGTGTGAACATGGCCTCCACCATCAATAAAAAACTAAGAGTGCTGCGACAGAAGGAGAGCCTCAGCTCATCGTCCGGTTCGGCGGCAGGCGCTAGCGATGACCGGGAGCGAATCGAGGCCTACCGGGCATCGCTCGCTCAATTCGACCGATGGATCGAGGGGAATCTGGAAGCAGACAGGGGATGCGGGAGTCAGCCGGCCTCGGCAGATGGATATTTTTCCCTGATACCCTATGCAAACTACGTGGGCCGTCGCGATTTGGCGCTGCGCCTGCTCTGGCAGGTCGAAGAGCGATTCGTCAGCCAAGACGGTCCGCTGCAACAGAATGCCAACCGGGAGCAAATGATCACCTATGTGCCGAGTTGGCTTGCCTGGGGAGCCTGTGACGCCGAAGCTTTCCATCTCAGTGGATTGTGGCTGGATTACGTCTGCTCCTTTCAGGATCAACGTTCAGGCGGTTTTTTCGCAGGCGCCCAGCAGCGCGACAAGGGCAGCGGTAGCATCGACTTTGACAGCACAACCATGGCCACCATCGCCTTGGCTCGGGCCGGCCGGGTGGTGCCCTGCGTGAAAGGCGGCCGGTATCTGCTGAGCCTCTGTCAGAGGCAGCCAGCGCCGGAGGAGCAGTTCTTCACGGCCTGGAACGAGCCGGGGGGCTTGTTAACGGAGCCGGGGGAAGGGGAAAAGACGACGGTTCTCCGCTGGACGGAACCAAAACAACCTTACTACAAGATGGGATTGCTGGTGGTAGCACTGGCCCAGGTTTATGGCGCAACCGGCGAGCGAACCTATCTGGATGCCGCCACCAGGCTCTACAACGATACCATCGCACGGGCATCAGACTTGTGGACCAACACCCTTAGCCACAAGATGTGCTGGGCGGCCACGACTCTCTACACGTTGACACGGGAACCGGATTGCCTCCGCCAGGCGTGTCGATTCGCCGACCATCTGGTGGTTCTGCAACAGCAGGACGGGGCGTTCACCTACCCTGAAGTCTGGCCCACCTACCCTCCCCAGCGGTGGGAGTTGATTCCGAATGTGAGTGCTCAATTCGGGCTCTGGATCGCACGCGTGTTGAGGACGCTGGAGGCCTAGCGTGGAAGTGGCTGTTGCCGGCGGTAAGCATGGTCGTGCGGCATCCGGCGTCGAGCATCAGGTCGATCGTGGCGCGCATCGCGCTGTAGTCGATCGATCCGTCGCGGTTGAAGGGCGTTCGGATCGTGTCAAGCGGGCCTGTCAACGCAGCGCGAATGGCGTCACGCCTCAAGAGTGGTTCTCCCAGCCGTGGTAGTAGCGGCCCGTCGCCGCAAGCAGTTGAGCCGGATCGTCCAGATCGTCCCAAGCCAATCCCAGGGCGCGGCGCGCGGCGGCGATCTCGGCCTTGTACTCCAGCAGGCGGTCAAGAAGCGCCTTGCGGTCCGGTTTCCCCAGAAAAGACGAGAACCGCTCCGGCCCGAGCGTGCGCTCGAGACTTGTCGCCATCACCAGGGCGCCACAGCGGATCGTCTCATCGACCTGGTCAAGCGAAACCCCGGTCGCGAGAATCGGCAGCGTGCACTGCGTGGCGTCCTCCATGGCGGTGATCAGATTCGGTTCCATGCCGACGATCTTGATCAGGTCCGCCCCCATCGCAAGCTGCTCGAATCCTGCAGCGGCGGTCGCCACGCCCGGCGCAAGCAGCATCTTGCCGGCCAGCCACTGGTACGTCTGCTCGCGAAACGGCAGGAAGCTGACAATGCCGTCCACCCCCAGATCGTAGAGCTGCTCGATCGCGTGGAACGGTCGCCTCGATTGGACGAACCGCACCACCTCGGGCCGGTCGATCACGCTGCCGACCAGCAGCAGCAGGTCGCCAAACTCCTTCCTCATGATCGGCAGCATCTCGTGATCGCGCCGCCGTAGCGTGTACTCGACGGCAGGCAGGCCCGCCTCGCACGCAACCTCGCAGACGAGCAGGGGGTCCACCGCGTTGTCCAGCAGAATCGGTACGTATCCCGCCTGGACCAGGCGAGCGAGCTTTGCCTGTATCTGTGCCCGGCTCGGTTGCGCGTTCATTAGTCGATGAGAGAGAAGCTGCTCATTTTTCTGTCGGGTGGTGTTGCGACAGCGCCTGGAGCGAAAGACGCCGAGCACGACCGCAGCTCTCTTAACCCGAAGTTACCCTGAAAACTAGCTGAAAAACAACCTGTAAGCCATTGTGGATCATCAGGTAAGGGTCTTTTTGTGTTCGACAAACTGTACCCATGTAATAGTTGCTTTAGTGTCCTTTATTGTCGGTAGTATGTGATATTATAGTGCCCATGTACATCGAATCCGTTCCCAACCGCAACTCGCCCCCGGCCATTCTCCTGCGCGAGTCCTACCGGCAAGCCGGCAAGGTGCGCAAGCGCACTCTGGCTAACCTCAGCAAGTGGCCCGCGGAGATCGTCGAAGGCCTGCGCAGCCTCTTGAAGGGAGGCTCCGTCATCTCCGACTTGAGCCAAGCCTTCCAGGTCCAGCGCACTCGCCCCCATGGTCATGTGGCGGCCGTCTTGGGTACCCTGCGCCGCCTCGGTTTGGAGCGCTTACTGGCCACTCGCAACAGCCTGCAGCGCCGCCTGGTAGTGGCCCTGATCGTGGCGCGCATCCTGGAGCCCCGCTCCAAGCTGGCCACCGCACGCGGATGGGATCCCCAGACCCTGTCCAGCAGCTTGGGCGAGCTCTTACAGGTGGAGGCCGCGACGGCCGATGATCTGTACGGCGCCTTGGACTGGCTGCTCGTTCGACAACCAAAGATTGAAAACCAGCTGGCGGCTCAGCGCCTGCAGGACGGTTGCCTCGTGATCTACGACGTCACCTCGACCTACTTCGAAGGGAGGAGTTGCCCGTTGGCCCAGCGGGGGTATTCCCGAGACGGCAAAGGGGGTACGCTGCAGATCGTCTTCGGCCTGCTGTGCGAAAGGCTGCCCCGTCGCGGTCGAGGTCTTCGAAGGCAACCGAGCGGACCCCACAACAGTGACCAGCCAAATCCAAAAACTGCGCCAACGCTTCGGGTTGCGCTCGGTGGTGGTGGTCGCCGATCAAGGAATGCTGACGGAAGCCCGCATTCGGGAGGAGCTCAAGCCGCTGCCCGGCATGGGCTGGATCACGGCCCTGCGAGGCCCTCAGATCCGCAAACTGTTTCAATCCGGTCCGCTGCAGCTGTCCCTGTTTGATCAACGCGACCTGGCCGAGATCCAGAGCCCGGACTACCCCGGGGAACGGCTCATTGTCTGCCGTAATCCCCTCTTAGCGGAGGAACGGGCCCGCAATCGCCAGCAACTGCTCCAGGCGACCGAGCTGGAGTTGGAGAAGATTGTCCAGGCAACGCAACGTCCGAAGCGTCGCTTCAAGGGCAAGGATCGGATTGCCCTGCGGGTGGGCAAAGTCCTCAACCGCTACAAAGTGGGCAAGCATTTTGTCCTGGAGATCGGCGAGGAGTCCTTCTCCTACCAGCGCCGGCAGGAGCGCATCGAGCAGGAGGCGGCACTGGACGGGATCTATGTGATTCGCACCAACCTGGCCCGCGAGCAAATGGATGCCGAACAAACGGTGGCTGCCTACAAGGGGTTGTCCGTCGCCGAACGGGCCTTCCGCAGCTGTAAGAGTGTCGATCTGAAGGTCCGACCCATTTACCACCATCTGGAGGATCGGGTCCGCGCTCACGTCTTTCTGTGCATGCTTGCCTACTACGTCGAGTGGCACATGCGACAGAAGTTAGCTCCGATCCTGTTCGACGACGAGGATCCCGAGGCGGGGAGGCAGCTTCGCGATTCGGTGGTGGCACCCTCTCAGCGCTCTCCTCAGGCCCTCCGCAAGGCTCACCGCAAGCGCACCGTTGAGGGTGGGCCCGTGCACAGCTTTCAGACCTTGCTCAGCGATTTGGCCACGATCTCCAAAAACCGGATTCAGCCGCAGTTGCCCGGCTCAGCAGCCTTCGACAAAATCACCCGTCCCACATCGCTTCAGCAGCGAGCCCTGGATCTCCTCGGCGTTCGTCTATAATGTACCCAGTACCGACGCAGCTGATTTGTAGCATTACCCCAATCTTAACAATAGGTTACATCACTTTTCTACGAGGTAACTTAGGCTTAACATAGTACTGTGGGCAGGTGAATGCCAGACCGGCGGTGCGGCGCGAAATCGTGTCGGAAGCCCAGACCTATGGCGATGTTTGTGACATGGTGTGGATTGAGTACATCAAGCTGGTTCCTTTGAGCCGGGACCGCGTTGAGCTGATCGCGCGGGAGCGGCGCAGCAGTGAACACCGTCGGCTGTTCGCCACCAACGATGCCTGGTCTTTTCACAACCAGGCGCTGGGGCGAGGTTGGCCTGGAGTTTCATGCTAGGGAATCGTAAAGAAATAAAGGTATCATGTTATGATTCGGCGGAGTTCGGTTCTATTACATTAATTCCATTCGCCATGGAACGGGTTGGGCCGCATCTGGATTCGCTTCATTTCTTCATTGGAGACTTTGCGTCCAGTGGGATACTTGCGGCGATCTAGCCGGCACGTCACTTTGAGTCCTTTAGCTGTCGTTGTCTTCGCGATGAGTTGAACAATTGTTTCGTAGTCTCGTAAAGGTTCGCCGCGCCAGTTCGAAGAGATGAAAGAAAAGAGGCGGTGTTCGATCTTGTTCCATTTGCTGGTGCCGGGTGGAAAATGACAGACCGAAGCCGGGAGGCCCGTTTCGTCTGCGAACTTCTGCAACTCAAATTTCCAAAGGCGCAACCGCCAACCGTTGCTCCCGCCGGCGTCGGCGGTGATCAGTATCGTTCTTGCATTCGGATAGATCCGTCTCCCTTCCTGGCGCCACCAGCCGCGAATGGAGGCGACCGCAAACGCTCCCGTGTCGTGATCGGTGCCGACATTGACAAAGCCGGTATTGCGCCCAATGTCATAAACGCCGTAAGGATAGGCACGGGGAACGTCGGGAGTGGGAAAGTCATGACCCTGAACCTTGATCGGCTGCCCGGCGGGAAGCCATTGCTGGCCCGCGTTGTCGTAGTTGCCGATGAGTTCTTTCTTCTTGGTATCCACGGAAATGACCGGACTGCCTTCCCTCAGGCAGTGTCTGACGGTGGCGCTGATGTGCCGAAACTGGGCGTCGCGGTCCGGATGATCTTTCCCTTCCTCGGTCTTCCGATTGCTCTGCAGACTGTAGTCGAGGTCGTGAAGGATCTGCGCCACCTTCGTATGACTGACCGGGTGTTTGTGCCGGGCCAGTTCTTTCGCGATGGCCCGCGTGCTCTTGCAAATCCAACGCAACGGAGACTCCGGGTCACCCCGAGTTTGGACCTCGATCATTTCTTCCAATTGCTCCACCAGCCCCGGGTCCGAAACCGTCAGGGGCTTGCCTCCGGCTCCGGGCCGCCGGATGCGGCCTTCCATGGGCACGAAACCCTCTTCGATTTCACGGATTCCTTTAGCGATTGCCTTGCGCGACAGTCCGCAGGCACGGCGTACCAAACTGACTCCGCCATGGCCCAACGCTCTCGCTTCACTGGCCGCCATAATCCGCCGCGTTCGTTCATCCAACAGGGGCCATACAGAGCGGAATTTCTCCGTCAATTCGGTCAGCGTATCCATGCATGTGCAACATAGCATTACTAACTATATATTGACACCTTTATTTATTTACTCCTCCTAGCTATCGATTGGGCAGCGGCGCCATGGGTGCCTTTTACTATTCGCCTCCATTCGATGCCTGGAACCGTGACGGCTTCTACGAGAAACACCCGGAACTCCGGTGGGTCCGCCGGGACGGCACCACTGCTCCACGCATTTCCTACGCCTTTCCCGAAACGCGAGCCTTTGCACTTTCCTTGCTCGAGGAAGTCGCGCGCGCCAGTATGAGATTGACGGAATCGCCATTTTTTTCACCGGCGTCCGCCGCTTCTGGAGTATGAGGGCCCGCTGATAAAGCAGTTTCAACAGGAGTTTGGAACCGACCCTCGTCAGCTGCCCGAAGATGATCTGCGCTGGTTGAGGTTTCGCAGCGGCATCATCACGCAATTCATGCAGGAGCTGCGCCGTCGGATAGACGAGATCGCCAGCAGCAAAGGATCACTTCCCCTGGGTATTACGACTTGGGGCATCGTGAAGCGCTGTCGGAGTGGTCACGCCTCGGGGAACTCGAGCCGCAGACTAGCTCGTGCCCGTCCGAAAACCGGGGTTTTCAGAACTGTAATCTGTTGAATCGTAAACACTTATTATACTTGAGACTGCTGACAGACCGGCTCGACCCAGCTCGATCCAGAGCAAGGACCCTCGAGCGAGGGCACGCGGGCCAAAAAGCAGCGGTTCGGCGCAGACCTCTCCCCGAGTCGGAGCCACAAGGCAGTACGGTCAGCCACAAAAGGCTACAACAGGAGTCGGGCCAGGACGACCAGGTTATAGGTCAGGACGCTGGCATGGACGTAGCTTTGAAAGTGAGGCCAGCCTTTCCAGCTACAGCGGTGGAGACCGAAGGTGTGCTTGAGGGTCCCAATGCACCCCTCAATCCCGGCGCGGAAGCGTTTGAGTTGTTTGTAGACCCAACTGGAACGCACCATGCTCTCAACCGTCAACCCACACTTTTTGGAAAAGGCCACATCCTGTACCCCCTGCTCTTTGGCCCAGCGCAGGTTGGCAGCCGAGGCAAAACCACCATCCCAGGCGCTCTGGCGGGGGACCTTCCCGTACAGCTGTCGATGCCGCTCTAAGAAGGGTTGCACATAGTTGCTGTCGGCCGGATTCCCCCGTTCCACCACACAATCCAGGATCAGCGACGAGGCGCCCGTGCTGACAAACACCTTGTGGCCGAAGACCGTTTCCCGAGGGCTCTTCTTGATAATATCGGTGTGCTCTTCGAAGAGGGAACAGATCTTCTCCTGGGCCGCGACGGCCTCGCCCGAAAGGACCCGTCGTTGAGTCTGCTCGATGACTTTGTGCAACAGCCCCAGATAGTGGGCCAGTTGCGCCGCCACGGCCAGACTGAGGGGATCGCTCCACTGCGCGGAAGCTGCCAGCGCCTGCTCGGCATAGTGAGCCGTCTTGGACGCCACTTTGATCAGATCGCGGTAACTGTCCAGGCGCTTCTTGCCGCGGCGGTTGCGGATGTTCAGGACGCGCCGCTTGGCCCGCCGCGTATGATCGACGAAGCCGATCCCTTCCCGCTCCCGCAGCCGCCCCAGCCACTGGGTCACGACTCGAATGCCGTCGTACAACAGCTCACTGTCGAGCGGATAGTGGATGTTCGTCTCGACCGCCGTGGCATCGACCCGAATCCGTTGGCCTTTTTCCAGACCCCGAGCCTGCGCCCAGAGCACCAAGTGGTCGTTGATCGCCTTCCAAGTCCCCGGCTCAATCTTCCCCAGGTTCTCCGCCAGGGTGGCTTTGCTGATCGACGCCCCATAGGGCAAGCGACAGAACCTCTGACAGCTTTGCGAATCTACCAGATGAAACTCCAGCTTGCGATAGCTGAACTGATGCAGCTGTTTGATGACGGCGCAACGCAGCACCTGCTCGGCCGTCAAACCGGGGGCGCCAACACCGGAATCGACCCTGTCAGAGAGATCTTGTACTATCAGCTCCAGCGTCTGGGGATTGTCGTCCAGGATGCGCGAGATCACCTTCAATTCATGGGCCAGCTGGTGATCGGGCCATTGCGGGGAAAGGGGGCGTTGTTTTTCATGCTTTTTACGCATCTTCGAACTCCTGAAATCGTCGTAAGTCGTTTTAGTCTAATTGTTTGTACCAAATAGTCTAGCAAACGGCCCTGACAGTTTCGGAGCTTGAAAAAGCCCTCTTTCCCCTTCCTTATCAATTACTTACACATTTCCGGACGGGCACTAGCTCCGTTGCGCTGAAATCGATTCAGGACTGGGAAATGACGTTCATTCCGGAATGATCCGGAACACGATACTGGTGTGGGTGCTCAGCTGCTTGAGCGCCGTGCTGGCAAGACTTGCGACCGAGGCTGCCGCAGTCGTATTTTGACAGTCCGTCGAGTCTCTCCGAGACTCGGAAAACCACCGCATCGCGGTGTCAGTCTCGGAGGGATTGACCTACGTGGCTGGTTTTGGGATAGGCACTTAACCATCGACGAGCCCCGCAGGGGGCCCGGATCAAACGACCAGCTCGCCTCCTCCCTGCTCGCTGTTGCGGCTGTCGCCTAGTGCCGCTCGGACGTGATCGAGTTCCTGTTCCAGGTTTTGCCGAAAGAAGGCCAAATCCGAGCCGTGCATGATTAAATTGCCACCGGCCCGGGCCCACTGAAGTTCCTGATCGAGGTTTGTCCAGAAGTGGATCCCCGCGCCCACGCCGTGCTGGCGGGCCTTCTGAAAAATCGTACGCACGGCGTCATCGAAGCGCGGATGGTCGTACTGTTCCGGAATGCCCAGACTGCAGGATAGATCGTGCGGCCCGATCAGCACGCTGTCCAGTCCGGCCACCGAGACGATTTCGTCCAAGTTCTCGATGGCGGGCACGCTCTCGATGTTGACGATCAAGATCGTGTCGGCGTTACGCCGCTCGAGGTATTGGCGAAGTTGCGGTTCCAGGGAATCGCTATTGACAACCGCGTTGGCGACCCGCTCGCCCTTGAGCGGCCGGTAGCGGGCAACCGCCGCCAGCCTCCTGACCTGATCCGCGGATTCCACGTACGGAGCAATCACTCCCGCCGCGCCCGCGTCCAGCACCATCGACGCTTCGTAGGGGTCGGGACTGGGGATCCGTACGACGGGTGGAACATCGACAGCCCGGTAAGCCTGGCAGAGCCAGGCCAGGGATTCCCGGTCAAGCGGCGTGTGTTCCGAGTCGATGAAAACAAAGTCGCAGCCGGCGTGCTGGAGGACCTCCGGCCAGCGATGCGAGACAGCAATCACGGCGGTCGAATAGACTCGTCGCCCGGTCCGGAGTGCCGCGCGGATTTCTCGACCTTTCATGGGGGCTCCTTTCCACCGATTGAGTGAGGCCACCGCCTTCTGACCGCGGTCTCCATTGAGGAGTTGGACGACCGCCAGCTCGACATTGTGATAACCGAAGACAGACAGTAACATGATTTGGTCGGCCAAAACACTTGTGGATTGTCTGTGATGACGCGAACGCGACTAGAGAGTCCATCGCACCCAGTCACGCGGCGCGAGGCGCTGCGGGCCGGTTCCCTTGGCTTGCTGGGATTGTCGCTGGGACCCGCCTGCCGCGGCCAGGCTGCTGCCAGTGGCCCGGCTCTGCCGAAACCCAAAGCGGTCATCTACATCTTTCTCACGGGCGGGCCCTCGCAGCATGACACGTTCGATTTGAAGCCGGACGGGCCCGTCGCGTACAAGGGTGAATTCAACCCGATTGCCACCAACACGCTTCCGCGCGCGCAGTGCCGGCGAAACCCGTCTTGGCTGATGATCAACTGCTGCTCCACGTCTCCTCGAGGGAACGCTGGCGGCACAAAGTCCGAATGGGAGTTCTCAAGATTGGGTATACTCAGGGAAAATGAGGCACCGATTGCCGGTCCGTGTCCTATTTATCATTCTTTTTCTCGCATCCCGCACCAGCCTGGGCACCCAGGTCGATTTCGCCACGGCTTACAAGGACAAGAAAGTCACAGCGGCCCACATCGACGACGAATCGCTTGTCATCGATGGTGAGCTGGATGAGCTCCAGTGGAATCGAGCTGGGCTCGCCAAGGATTTCATCCAGAACGAACCCTATTCCGGGAAGCCAGCAAGCGAATCGACGGAGGTGCGGCTTCTCTACGATCGTCACAACCTGTACGTTGGCGTGTACTGTTCTGACTCAGAGGGTAGGAAGGGAGTTATCGTCCAGGACATGGCCCGTGATTTTTCCCCCTCGTCGAGCGGCGACCTGTTCCAGGTCGTCTTCGATACTTTCAATGACGATCGAAACGGCTTCGTCTTCGGGATCAACCCCAAAGGAGCCAAACGTGACATACAGATAGGAGGAGATGGTCTCAGCTTCAATCGGGATTGGGACGCCGTTTGGCACGCCAAGGCCAAGATTACCGACCGAGGCTGGCAGGCGGAGCTCGCGATACCCTTCAAGACGCTGCGCTTCCCGCGTGGGGAAAAACAAGTCTGGGGCGTCAATTTTTACCGCAGCATCCGGCGTAAGAACGAACGCGCCTATTGGGCACCCATCCCTCGTCCCTACTTTCTATACCGCGTTTCCATGGCAGGTGTGCTGGAGGGGATCGACGGCATCCATCAGGGCCGCAACCTCTACGTCAAACCGTATGTGTCCGCTCCCATTCTGCGCCGGGAAGAGGACGATGTGGACTTCATGCCCGACGCAGGATTCGACCTGAAGTACGGAGTAACGTCGGGTCTGACACTGGATCTGACGGTTAACACGGAGTTTTCCCAGGTTGAAGCCGACGATGCCCAGATCAACTTCACCCGCTTTAGTCTCTTCTTTCCGGAGAAACGCGAATTCTTTCTGGAGAACCGAGAGATCTTTGAGTTTGGCAACCCTGGATTTCGAGGATTCTCAGGAAGGCGGCGCACCGGCCGTCGCAGCCTCTTTCGGCCCCGCAACGACCTCATTCCCTTCTTCAGCCGGCGCATCGGAGTTTCCGATGACGGTGAGCTGATCCCAATCCTGGGTGGCGCCCGCCTGACTGGCCGGGCGGGCCGGTACCGCGTGGGCATCATTTCCATGCAAACGGACGATTTTCAGGACACAGCATCAACGAACTTCACCGTGACCCGCCTGCGCCGTGACGTTTTTCGGGGCTCGGATATTGGTGTGATCCTCATCAACAAAGACCAAGGGACAGGCCAGTTCAACCGCACCTACGGTGCGGACGCGAACTTCAGATTCTTCGACTACCTGGATCTCTCCTCCTACGTTCTCAACACGGATACGCCGGGACTCGTGGACCAAGATATGGCCGGATTTTTCCGGGTCGCCTGGAGAGATCGTTTATTCGATGTGGAGGCCTCACACATTTCTATCGAGGAGAACTTCAATCCCGAAGTGGGTTTCGTGCAGCGCGGCGGCTTCGATCGGGAGAAGGGTGTGGGCGAAGCCATGCGAAAAAGCAGCGGGGAGCTCAGCTTGACACCCCGACCCGAGGGTCGCATCCCCTGGGTGAGAGAGTTCAGGCCAAGTGTTGACGTGAACTACATCACAGACGACCACAATACGCTTGAGACGCGTGAAGTGAATGGTCGCTTCTCGATCCAGTTCAACGACACCAGTTTTTTCTCCGTGGGTCGACGGTCCACTTTCGAGCGTCTGGCCCAAGAGGATGAAATTCTAGATGAGATTCTGGATCCGGGTGATTATCAGTTCGAGGAGACCACGGCATCCTTCGCCAGCGATCGCAGACGGATGCTCAGCGGGTCGATCAATTGGAGCAACGGAGAGTTTTACAATGGCGAAAAGACCTCCTACGGTGTGGGACTGGGAATTTCGCCCAGCCCTCAATTTGGACTAGATATCTTCTGGGATCACGCCGATCTGAGTTTGCGCACGTACGACTTCAGCACCGAGCTGGTGAGCACGCGCGTGGCTTACTCCTTTACCACGAACATGTTCCTTAACGCGTTGATTCAGTACAGCAGCCGCGAAGGTCTGATTGCCAGCAACATCCGTTTTAACCTGATCCACAGGCCGCTGAGCGATCTGTTCCTGGTTTACAACGAGCAGCGGTCTCCGGAAGGACATGTCCTTGATCGGGCTCTGATCACCAAGCTCACTTATCTCTTCAGCTTCTGACCGGAATGCCGCCGGCCGCTGAAGTGGAGTAGTTGAGGATCAGGTTCTCCGTAGGGTTCCAAAATTGATCACTTGTCCCCCTAAGTCGGCGTCCGCCATAAGCCAAACCGTGGGCCACAGCCCTTGACACCGATGTTTCTCAGGCCCGATCCTCCCAGCCATGCTCTGGTCCGTGCTTCTACTGTTAGCGTCGCCGTCTTGTTGCCTACTACGTGTTGTTCTTCATCGAGATCTCAACCCGCAGGATCGTCTTCTGGAACCTCTCCCAACATCCCAGCGGTGCGTGGGTGAGTCAGCAGTTTCGAAATTTGAGTGTCAGCCGCGATCTGCTCCCTCGCTACAGAGACAGCAAGTTCAGCAGCGAAGGCGATCGGCTGCTTCGAAGCATGGGAACCAGACCGGTGCGATTGCCGGTGCGATCGCCCGATTTGAATGCTCACGCGGAGCGCTGGGTGCGGACCCTCCGGGAGGAATGCCTGGACCGTATCATCGTTGTGAGCGAGCGGCATCTTCGGTGGGTGCTGGACGAATTCATCGCCTACTACAACGAACGTCGCCCGCATCGCTGGAAGGGCCTGGGTGTGTTGAGCGGCAAAGGCCACTTCCCTCAGGTCGGGAAAGTTGTCCGACGATGCGTCCTCGGTGGTGTTGTCAACGACTACTTCCGAAAGGCTGCTCGACACGCCCGCGTCCAAAGACGAGCCAACCTATCTCCTCATGTCGTCATGGTTGTTGCTGTAGAGGCCTGGCTTGAGCATCACCCCGCCCGCAACACGATCTACCTGTTTGCTCTGTTTGCTCAGTTGCTCACTCCAACACTGAGCCGTTAAGTTACGGCAGTAGTGTCCCAACGTTTGGGTTTCTAATCTCTGTAAAGTATTAATGAGTAATATGTTAGAGAAGATAATGGGTGTTTCCGACTTGAAAGTGAGTGTACGCTCACGCCCTTCAGTTCATAAGGAGGGCGAGCATGTACACGGGCACGACGATTTTTTCTCAGGTGATGCGGCATCTTCCCTGGCATCATTTTCATCGCATTGTTCAGCACTACGGAGGCGACTACAAGGTCAAGTCGTTCCGCTGTGCCGACCATTACCGGGTCATGGCCTTTGCACAGTTGACCTATCGCGAGAGCTTGCGCGATATCGAAGCCTGCCTACGGGCCATGAGATCCAAGCTCTTCCACATGGGCATTCGCTCCACGGTCTCCCGCAACAATCTGTCCAATGCCAACGAGAGGCGCGACTGGCGCATCTATGCCGAGTTTGCCCAAGTGCTTATCGCCGAAGCGCGCCGCCTGTACACCGACGAGGACCTGGGAGTCGACCTGAACGCGACCGTCTATGCCTTGGACTCCACGACCATCGACCTGTGCCTCTCGGTCTTCCCCTGGGCGCGCTTCCGCCGTACCAAGGGGGCGATCAAACTGCATACCTTGCTCAACCTGCACGGCGCCATTCCCGAGTTCGTTCTGATCTCGGACGGAAAACTGCACGATGTCCACGCCTTGGACCACCTGATTCCTTGTCCCGGTGCCTACTACATCATGGATCGCGG
Organism: Acidobacteriota bacterium; assembly: GCA_965219855.1. Taxonomy (GTDB): domain Bacteria; phylum Acidobacteriota; class UBA6911; order RPQK01; family JAJDTT01; genus CAUZIZ01. The sequence continues at coordinate 534,614 of CBDCOR010000030.1, read as the reverse complement.
ATACCTGGATTTCGGGCGCCTGTACCGACTCCATTCTGCCCGGTCGTTATTCGTGACCCGCGCCAAGGCCAACTTCAAGTTCCGCCGCCGCTACTCCCACCCGGTGGACAGAACGACGGGACTGATCTGCGACCAAACTGTCCTGCTGAGCACCTTCTATCCGGCCAAGGCCTACCCCGAACCTTTGCGTCGCATCAAGTTCTTCGACGTCACCACCGACCTGCGGCTAGTATTCCTCACCAACGACTTTGCTTCTCCCGCTCTGACTATTGCCCGGCTCTACAAGCTCCGCTGGCAGATCGAACTGTTCTTCAAATGGATCAAACAGCATCTCCGCATCAAGGCCTTTTACGGCACCAGTCCCAATGCCGTGAAAACACAAATCTGGATCGCCCTCAGTACCTACCTGCTCATCGCCATCATCCGCAAGCGCCTCTATCTCGAGTTGCCGCTCTACACAATTCTCCAGGTCCTGAGTGTCTCGCTCTTCGAGAAAACCCCAATTTTACAGGCCTTTCAGGACATGCATTACATTACTCAGAATAGTGACATTCATAAACAGTTGATGTTATTCGACTAACGCTGGGACGCTACTGAAGTTACGGAAGAGACGAGATTGATTTTGGAACACAACGGGAAGGAGAATGGCGACAAGCTCTGGAAAGCCATCCAGGGTTCATAGGGGAACGTTCGACAGACCCGGCTCGGTCGTCTTAGCCACCTTGAAGAAACCTCACGGAAAACAGGTCGGCATCCTTCATGACAAAGCGTAGCCGAACGGGTCTGCCGGCCAGGGAGCCGAGTCTCTTTCCGCTTCTCCATTCCACAGGACGATCCAGCTGGTCGCCGAACATTTCGTAGGAATCCTCCAGGGAGAATCCGGGGAGGGGGCGGCCGGAGGGATCTTGAATCTCCACCTGGATACCGCCGCCGGCCGAGGTGGAAAAATTGATTTCCAGGGTATTTCCAGAAAAGACCAACGGTCGGGTCAGGAGCTCGCCTCCCTTCAAGGGGGCGTTGACCGAGACGAATCCATCCATCCTCAGGGTGTAGCGCCTTAGACGATTGCTTTGACCCGTCCAGTAGCTTTCCGAGGCATAAAGAGAGATCTCGTTGGGAGCGCCGGGGATGGGCGAGGAGGTTTCGACCGCGTGCCAGGCCACGTAGATGTCGCCATAGGCCCAGTTGTTGGGATGCTGGATGCCGGGGCGAAGAAAGGCCTCTCCCCAGCGCCGGAAGCTGAGGCCATCGCGGCTGGACATCAACAGCGTGTCGGTGACGGCGCTCGCGTAGCGCTGATTGACCTTGCTGCGTCTCTTCCGATGCTCGTACTGAGGCAGATGTCTGGAGTGCTCGTCCCATGCTCGCTCCTGGTAGCGCACGGGGAAACCGATGAAGATGTGAGGGGCACGGTAGTAGGGAGCGATCTGATTGGTATAGAGCTGCTCCTCGGGAGCGCCGGGAAACTTCAGCATCACCGGTTCGCTCCAGTTGATGAAGTCCCGGGAGGTGGCCGTTCGGATGTCTCGGATCCTCTTGTTGCCTTTCCGGGCAGGATGAAAATCCCGGATGTAGGCTCGGTACTCGCGGCGAACGGAGTCCCAGAAGGCGATATTCTGGGTGTCGAAGGCCCCTTGAGTCATGATCGGCTTGCCGCCGTTCATAAGCGACCAGTGAATCCCATCCGCAGACTGAAGGGCCCGCAGAGCCGTGCGGCTAAAGGCCACGGCCTTGTAGCGGGCCTCGGGAAGGGCGGCGGGATTGTCATCCCTGAAGGGCGTGAGGTCGTGCCCCTCATGACCGTCCCAGATGATGTTGTTGCGCTTCGAGCCCTGGAACTCGAAGAGGCCCAGCTCCGGCTTCTCCCAGTGGATCCCGTCCCGGCTCTCGGCATAGCAGCCAACCAGCCCGTGGGGCGGGATCCGCTCGGTATCCTCAGCGGTCAGGGGCATGGGCCAACCTTTCGAGGGCTGCCAACCTCGGTAATAAAGCCTGAACAGGTCTCCGTCGCAAAAGATCTGATGGTAGCCGCAGCCATTCCCCTCCCAGGGTCGATCATGACGTAAGACCACCCCCTGGGGCACGGGGTGGTGCAGCTCCAGTTCCAGACCCGTCATCCGATCGATGAGGAAATCGTCGATAAAGAGCTCGAGGCGGGTGCCGATGTCGACCACCTCCGCCTCCCGGGCCACTAGGTCGGCCGGAAGGACGGGTAAGAGTATCGATAGGGCCGAGACCAGGTAAGAAATCCTACCGATTATGGGCCTGAGACTTCTTGAGACAGGACTCAATTGGGAACCCGACCTGGCCCGCACTTCTCACCCCCGACCTACTACGGCGCCTCAATCCCCCGTTCTGGCTGAGTTACGCTCACTCAACGTCCTAGAAGGGAGCCGAGTTCCATCGACCTCCCCGTGATGAATAATCAAGACCTATCAGCTCTGGAAGCTCGCGTCAACAATTCTTTTAACCACTAGCGCCAAGCCTCGATCCTAGCGGTCAACTCCTTCACGCACTACTCCTGGTAGAGCCAACCGATGGGGACGATCTTGAGCTTCACTGAGTACCACCCCGGGGTGTCCGCTCGGTTGCCGTAATAGTAGGTGATGAGGGCCTCGTCCTCCAGGAAGGTCACGGCTGGATAGGTGCAGTCGTATCCGACGTGGGTCTCGATGTCCCTGAAGTGAGTCCAGCTCCTGCCCTCGTCCCTGGAGATGGCGGAGGTCAGAGGGGTTCGGGGAAGGGAATTGTTGATGGTCGGTTTGGTGTGGTTCCAGACCAGGAGGAGGTCTCCCGTCGTCGGTATCCGCGCCAGGAGATGCTCGGCGGCGGGGGCGTCGAGCCGGGTCGGCTCGGCCTTGCTCCAGGTATTCCCCTGGTCCTTGGAGAAGGCCTGGTAGACCTTTCCCAGGTTGCTCCTGAGCACCATCAGGAGGGAGCCATCCTTCAGCTCCACGATGGAGGGTTCCATGATGCCGTAGAAGAAGAGGATCTCGTCCGAGGCCAGGCGAAGGAGGTTTCCACCCCCTCGCACGTTGAGGGGATACTGGTCGACCTGCAGGACGAACTTGTCGCTCCAGCTCCTGCCTCTGTCCTCCGATATCCGAGCCGAGATTCGGCGGGAATCCAGGATGGGGCTACCGCCTTTCCCGGTGTAGGCGGTCCGGGCGATGCGCGAAGGCCTGTTTACATAGTATTCCGACCACGCCAGGAGGAGTCGCCCGTCCTTCATCTTGAAGATGAGTTGGTGATCGTTACGAGGGTTTTCCAACGTGGCCGGAGCGACGATGAGCTCGAAGGCCCGCCCGTCTTCGCCCCTGACGCCGAGTGTTGTCATCGATACGAAGAGGAGAATCGTGATGACCCGGTGGGCTCTTAGATTCATGGTGTGCTCCTTGCCCTTGCCTCTGCCCTCGCCTGCTGCGCGGAATCATTCAACAAACCAAGCTTCATCCCTGGACTGAGTAAATCGTGCTGTTGTCCCGCTCTCTCCCCGGAACCGAGTTCCATTCTGTTGGCATGGAGCCCCGTTCGCGGCTCTGTTTTGCCTGGCCTGATTCTGCTTGACGCCATTGCTCCGTTCGGTGCGCTTTCCAGGGAATAGAAAGCTGCAACCTGCAACCTGCGACTCACGAGTAAAACCAGTCTAGATGGAGGATCTTCAGCCTCAGTTCCGTGTCGCGCGACATGGAGCGGGAGGCGTGGTAGTAGGTCACCAGTGCTTCGTCGCCGACGAACGTCAGGGACGGGTATCCGCTCGAGTATCCCTGGCGGCGCTCGACATCCTTGAAGTGGGCCCAGGTCTTCCCTTCGTCCTTGGAGATCGCCGCTGTGAGTGGGTTACGAGGGTGGTGGTAGCTGGTCGAGCGCGGCTGGGAGAGCGCAAAAGGCGTAGAGTTGTTCCAGAGGAATACCAGATCACCTGTTTTGGGAACGCGTTTGATGCAGTTAGCCGCCGAGGGCGAGGGCAGGTCCGTGGGCTCGGCCTCTGACCAGGTCTCTCCCCGATCCCTGGAAATCGAGCGGTAGATCTTTCCCAGGCTGGTTCTCATCATTGCCAGGAGGGAGCTGTCCTTGAGCTCGACGACGCCGGGTTCCTCCGCACCGCGGCTGGGAAGATCGATCTTCTGGCGGCTGCTCTGCCAGGTCTTGCCCTCGTCATCCGAGTAGAGACAAAAGGCCTGGTAGTGGTCGCCGGGGCCGTAGAACTCTCCCCAGTGGCAGGGCAGGATCAGACGCCCGGAGCTGTGGCGCAGATTGTGGTCGGCGTTGGTGAAGTAGACTCCTCCGGGCGGCGAGATCTGCACCGGCCTGCTCCAGGTTTCGCACTCGTCGCGGGATCGCTTCAGAAAGATGCTCAGGTCGCGCCTGGCGATATCTCGCACCGTAAAGGAGAAAAGGATCTCTCCCGAGGGCAGGCGCAGGAGATTCGGCTGCTTGACATTGTCCACCCCGAAGTTCTCCTGGATCGTGATCTTCCCGCTCCACGACCGCCCTCCGTCTTTCGAGACCCGCGCCGAGATCCGGCAGGGCGTGGCATCACTGCTGCCGGCCCTGGAGTAAGGCGTCCGACGGATCCGGGACGGCTTTCTCACGTAGTACTCGGACCACACCAGCAGCAGGCGATCCTCACTCAAGGGAAAGATCTGCTGATGGTCGTGGCGAGGGTTCTCGGCCGTCCAGGGGCAAACGGTGTCCAGGTGAAGCTCGTTGACATCGTGATCCCGGGTGCGGGCTACGACCCCCGCCTTTTGGGCTCCAATCTGCGCAGGAAGGCCAACCAAAACCGCCCCGGTGCCTGTAGTGGACAGAAAGGATCGCCGATCCAGGACTCCTCGCTTACGACTCACAACCAGACTCCACTCGAATCCACTGCCTTATCCACCGTAGAACCAGTCGGTCTTGAAGATCTTGAGTACCACATCCGTGCCCGGAGCCGTGTTCTCCGGGCGCTTGTAGTAAGCCACCAGGGCTTCGTCACCCACGAAGGTGACGGAGGGGCAGGACAGGTCGTAGCCGCTGTGATTCTCGATGTTCTTGATGTTTGCCCAGGTCTTGCCCTCGTCGCGGGAAATCGCACTGCTCAAGGGATGGCGGGGACGGGTGGTCTGCTTCGATCCTGCTCGGGTCAGGTAGTAGGGCACGCTATTGTTCCAGATGAACAGCAGATCTCCGGTCAGCGGAATGCGCTTGATGCAGTTTGCCGATGCCGGCGAAGGTAATTCGGTTGGCTCGGCCTCTGACCAGGTCTCACCGCGATCGGTAGAGATCGAGCGGTAGACCTTGCTCATTCTATTCCTCAGCATGGCCAACAAGGATCCGTCCTTCAGCTCAACGACTCCCGGTTCCTCCGCCCCCAGCTTGGGAAGGTCCACTTTCTTTCGGCTGGGATGCCAGGTCTGTCCTTCGTCGTCGGAGTAGAGACAGAAGGCCAGGTTGTGTACCTTCTCGTATCGGGCCGTGTCCCAATGGTGCAGAGGCTGAATGATGCGACCCGAACTCTGCCTGAGGATGTGGTCGGCGTTGGTGAAGAAGATTCCGCCTGGAGGCGAGATCTGCACCGGCTCCGTCCAGGTCTCGCACTCGTCACTGGATCTCTTGAGGTAGATCCGAAGATCCTTTTGCGTCATATCTCGGACGGTGAAGGTGAAGAGGATTTCTCCGGAGGGCAGCCGCAGCAGGTTGGGATGCTTGACATTGTGCAAACCGAAGTTCTCCTGGAGCGTGATCCTGCCACTCCAGCTTCTGCCGCCGTCCCGGGAGATTCTCCCCGAGATTCGGCAGGGCGAGTCATCCCGAAGGAAGTAGGACTGGGGTGAGTCTGGAGCGACGCGGGAAGCTCTGCGGACGTAGTACTCGCACCAGACCAGCAGAAGGCTCCCGTCCCTCATGGGGAAGATCAGTTGATGGTCATGGCGTGGGTTTTCGATGGTCCAGGGACATACCCTCAGTGAATAGACCTCGCCGATTCCGGCTTCGGATTCGACAGTCGCAAGCGGGCCTGGAAGTGCCGTCGCGAGTCCGCTCAGAGAAAGAAAACCTCTGCGATTCAACTCTGTAATGGCGTGAGTCTCCTTGCCGCAAGTCTAGCGCATCGGGACGAGGTTTGCGCTTCGGTTCTGTGGGTCCCATAGCCCTCGATGTTTCCCTTACCCTGGATTGGCATTGACAACTCCCGCCTTCAGGAGAGCAGGTGGTTTGCATTATAGCAAGAACGGCTGCCCGACCCTGATGAGGCTCTCCCCATGAATTCATCTTCGTCTCTCAGATCTTGGCCAAAGGTCTTCATGATGGCCTCTAGATCATGGGGATCTCGCTTCGGATGTGCTCTTCGACGACGGTCTGGATTCGCTCATTCACGACATTACTTGCTGGGTTCTACCCGTGTCCGCCGTCCGGTAGGCGGCGAACCGTCCCGACCTCGGCCGAATCGCCGGATCAAGTTCTCGGAGGGCGGAGAAGGCGCCTCGACGGCCGCTTACGCGAGCGGGGCCAGGGCTACGAGGCCATAGGAAAGATCCTGGGCGGTAATCTGCTGCGCGTTTTCAGGGACGTGGCAGGGTTAACGCAGCCCTTCTGGGCACAGTTCACAAGGTAAGGTTCGCGTCCCTGAACGGCGGTCTTCGCCCCAACGCCCTCATCATTGGGGCCGGCGCCGAAGGTTCAGGTCACTTCGACTTGGTCAGGGCCTTCCGACATTCTTCAATGTTGGAGCGGATTGTTTTGGCGACGCGCCGTGGTCTTTCCCGCTGCGACGATGGATCAGGTCAACCTTGCCGAACTCTGGAACGAGCACATTATCCACGAAAGGATGCCGATCAAGGACGGAAGCATCGCCGTTCCCGAAGGGCCCGGCCTCGGCGTGACGGTGGACGTAGAAAAGCTGAAACACCTTGCAGGCAGGCCGCGTCCAGAATACAAGCCGTTTCTCGTTCGCATCGTGTATCAGGACGGACCCACGATCATCGCGCGGCACGACGCCAACCTCGACGGCCACACCGACGACATGCGGTTCCTCGCGCGGCTGCTGGGCAGCGACGGCAAGCTCCCCGGACCCGTTCCCGGCTACATGAACCAGGTACGCACCGAGTGGTGGGACGACGTCGATGACCCGGCTTGGCAAAAAGCCTGGAAAGCCACGGAGAAGAAGAAGTACGTCCTGGCTTGATCAAACAGAGCGCACATCGATCACGGGCTACGAGCAAACATCCCACTCCTGGATCGCGTTTGCCTACGTTTATGTCCGCACTGATCCGGCCCGGCATCGGTCCCCAGAACTGGGTTTCACGAACAAACTATCCGGCCCTGAATCTGGTCCAGACCGGCGCCACAGAAATGTCGCTATACGTTAACCAGGACTATGGTCAGCCCACCGCGCGCCTCAGACGCTACTCCTTCCGCATCGATGGCCTGGCCTCGGTGAGTGCCCCATATGAAGGCGGTGGATTGCTGACGAAGGTCTTGACATTCGAGGGGAGACCGATTGGTGATCAACTTTGCCACCTCGGCGGCTGGTTTTATCAAGGTAGAGATACAAGCTGCCGACGGCCAGGCGTTGCCGGGTTATTCCTTGAAAGAGTCACGGGTGCTGATCGGTAATGAGATGAAAAAGACCGTCTCCTGGAGCGGCAAGAGCGACGTGAGCAAACTTGTTGGCAAGCCTGTTCGCCTGCGGTTCGTAAGTAGGGTCGTATCTTGAATTCTTGAGTCTTGTCACCGTTCAATTTCAATATTAAAGATACGACCCCATTGGAGTGACTACGACTGGCGCAGAGTCTTCCAGGCACAGCGAGCCAGTTCTCCCAACTGATTGCGGGCTAGCCATGCCCAGGAGACGTTTCAGGCGATACTGATCGCATCGATCCAGCAGATGGAAGCCTACTCGAACCTGCTGTGGGAGGTGATCAGGACAGTCGGCGATTGCATGGCCAAGCCTACCTGAACCTCAGGGAGTAGAGATCCGCGTCCTTCATCACGAAGCGCAAGCGGACCTGCTTCCCGGCTATCCGACTCACGTTGCTACCCTCCGTCCAGGACACCACCCGTTCAATCTCGTCGCCTATGATCGGCCGTTCATGAACAGAATAGAAGGGCATTACAAGGGGATTCCGGCACCATTAGGGAGCCGAAAGGACGAGGATAGCTCAGCAAAGTGATGGGATTGGGGGATGATTCTGAGCCAGCCGCAACGGCCCTTCCGAGATCAGTCTGTTGACGGAGGTTATTCTGGGTTGAGAATCAGGATTCTGAAAGTTCTCACTGAAAATAACGTCTACTTCAAACTTGGAGATGCCAGTGCAGCTCGCTGCCGACAGCTCCCAGAAATCTCCTCGCCTGTTCAGCCCGATTCTGTCCCTTAGTGCCGCCGTATTTCGAGGTAACTCCCTTGTGTCTGGCCCCTATCTGCCTGGTGTCTTTGTCTCTGTCCAGGACGTTAACATCCAATGAATCAGCAACTTGAATGCGGACTCCTCGGAACCAATCTTCCATATTTCGGCCCAGCGCAGGCATATTCATGTCTTCCTTCTTCGCCTGCACCGCCTCCTTGCCAACCTGCCAACCTGCCAACCCAGCATTCCCAGAGCCAGGGAGGTTGTCGAATCCAGATGGCTTGCCGCCTGGACACAGGGCACTTGTACCTGCCCATACCGCGTTCTATTGAGGATGTCTCAGCCGGTCGCGTTAAGTGGACACTAGTTGGGCTTTATGAAAAAGACGTACTCGTTGGTGTCTAGGCCCTTGTAGATGATGCTGTACAGCACCATCAATTCATCTGGAACATCGTCATCGTAGGTGTGGATCCGGCAGTTGGCACTGTAGCCGTCGGGTCCTTCCTCGTCGCTGCTTACGATGAGTCCGCTGCCCCAGTTCTCTCCGTCAGTCGACTGATACAGCACGAAGCGATCGTCTCCTTCACCGTGGTCCCCGGATCTCCCATGCAGATAGTATCGTCCCCCAAGATAGGCCAGCTCAGGGTCTCGCACCTTCTTGTCGACGCGTGCCCTCCTCTGTTCACTCCAGCTACGTCCCTGATCCATGCTGATGCAGTAGTAGAAGTGATACTCATCGTCACTGTCGTAGGCTCCAGCCAGCAGTCCGCCATTCCCCATCAGGGTCACCGCCCCGTAGAATTTCTCGTCCTGAAGAGGGAGGGTGCTCCGCTTCTGCTAGGTTCGCCCGTCGTTGGTACTGACGTACAGAACGCGGGGTCCCCTGACCGCATCAATAACCTTCTGGATCTGCTCGTCTGTGAACCGAGTCCGCTGCTTCTGCTCCTCCTTGAGGTTCCTGAACTTCTCGATATTGGTGGAGTCGAGCACGATGTAGTTGGTTCCCCCGTCCACCACCGTGCCCACCGGATAGCCGACGAAGGAGCCATCGAGAGACTCGTAGTCGGCCCAGCTGGCACCCTGGTCGAAGCTCCTCATGAAGCCGCTCATGCTTCGTTCGCCATCCTCGAAGTGGCTAATGAAGAGCACCACCGTCCCCTTTTCGGTGACCAGGCCCGCTTCGACGAAGGCCGGGCGGCTGAGATCTCTCAAGTAGGCGTCGAGGGAATACGGAAACCTGTTGTACATGTCCCAGCTCCTGCCGCCGTCTCGACTCACTGCGTACTCGCTCCAACCATCCAGATTGTGGTCGCTGTTGTTCATGTACAAGGCGACGATCTGACCGTTCGGATACTCCAGGCAAACGGGTCCCCCGTGAGAGTTTCTACCCGGGGCATCGTGTTCCAGATCGGAGATGAGCGTCCCGAATACAGCATCGCCCAGCTTCGTCGCTGGATCGTAGTCATAGATTACGGCGCCGTCGATGGATTCCTGATCCTGGGCGCCGGCGGGACTGGCAATAAAGACGAACAGGCAAAGGGCGACTGCTGCTTGTTTGTTGCTGTTCATGTCCAGATTCCTCGTTCTTTCGGGATTGAGATCCAGTTTATCGACTATCGGCAGAAGTGTAGCACCCCGCGCGTACCTTGTCTTTTTGCCTTCTCCTTGCCCTACCCTGGCCCCGTCCTTTGGTTGCAGGGAGTTCGCTCAGCGTTGAAACGATCGACCAGATCTTCCCCGGAAGCGCCGAATGAACTACACTCAGATTGCAGAACCCAGAGGCTCCTTCCGCTCTGGAGATGCCTTCAAGCCCCGACGCTTCTCCGGCAGGGCCGTCCGAGTCACCGGAGAATGCCACAAGTCCTCAGGGTACATCTCGGCGGCTTGACGCTCTGTGGCTCACCTGCGGCGGCCACTCCTTTGAGAGTCAAGAAGCAACTGTGGCCGCCGGCTGGTGCAGCCACGTGTGTTTCCCCAAAAGGCGACCCATTCTTTTCAGACACAAGCTTTTCGTGGTCGTATGTCCGCTCGGTCTGGGCGGAATGGCTGCTTATGGTCGTTTGCGGTATTTCGTTCGACGTTTCCAGGGAAAATCTGAGTGGCTGCTTCTAGGCGAGCCCAGCCGGTCAGCGGGCGATCTGCTCTGACACTGTTTGTACCGTCAGATCTGGGCTATCACACGAACACTGCCCCGCCTTATCTGCGCCCCCCAAGGCCATGGATCGTGTAAAGCAGCAGTATGGACCGGCCCTTCTTCTCGGTGCTATGTTGGCGCTGTCCAAGCTCGAGCAGGATAATCTGCGAAGAGACGAATCACGGACCGCCCTGGTCTGGCTTCACGCTGATGTTCGGCTCCTGGCAGGTAGAAGGATGAAAGCATACCGGCAGGATCTTGCTTACATTCATGACGTAGGTTTCAGCAGCTTCGCAGAACACGCAGCTCCGGCTTTGCTGGATATGCTCCAACGCGTGGGCGTCACCGATGGGCTAGTCATCGATCTTGGATGTGGAAGTGGACTCTGGGCACGATGTCTTGTCGATGCTGGATACGCAGTTCTTGGTATTGACATCTCCCGTGACATGCTCGCTTTGGCGCGCAACCGCGTTCCGGAACGGACATTTCGAGCCGCTTCCTTCGTGGAAGAGGATTTCCCGGAGTGCGCTGCCATCACGTCGTTAGGTGAATGCCTCAACTACCTGTTCGACGAGCGACACGCGTTCCTGCTCGGCTCAGGTATTCCCGTCTTCTCAGGAGCCGTTCCGAAGACCGATCTGGAACTGGTCGGCCAGAAGATCTATTCAAGCGGCTTCATGCTGCTCAGCTATCGATTGAAGCATTGAAGCGGACGACGTTTGTCTTGCGGCAGGGCGCCTGGCCGGAGGCGTGAAGATGACCGCTTCGAGCCGCACCTCGTACCCAGCGTTAGACCGTCTTGGGCGACCACCAGGATCCCACCGCCACCAATGGGGCTAACCTTTACTCCCTCCAGCGTGTCTTTTCGGCGACCCGCCTCCGGAGCAACTTGTGAGCACTCTTGGAGCGTTGTTTTTCTTCATGCGCCAGATGTTGGTCGCGACGCTGGGCCTGCAGCTGGAGCTCCTGCTGCAACTTCAGGTAGTTCTGGAAACGGGCGGGACTCAGCCGACCTTCCGCGAGAGCTCCCTGGACGGCGCATCCCGGTTCGCTTTGGTGACTACAGTCGCCGTAGTGACACCGCTGGGCCAGCTCCTCTACGTCGAAGAACGTCCGCCCCAAGCCTTCCTCACCTTCCCAGGGTTTGAGCTGGCGCAGTCCTGGCGTATCGATGACCAGGGCCCCTCCGGGTAGCTGCAGCAATAGCTGCCGGCTTGTCGTGTGACGTCCCCTTCCGTCCCGGCTACGGACCGGTGCCGTAGCCAGTACCTCGTTCCCCCTGAGCCGGTTGATCAGAGTTGACTTGCCGACACCGGATGATCCCAACATGGCCACTGTCCGGCCGGGGAAGAGATAGTTGTCGAGAACCTCGAGATGGGTCGAGCCAAGGCAGGAAATGGCGTGGATGGGAACACCCGGAGCCACCGACGCGGCGGCGGTAAGTCGCCCTGAGACATCCGCCATTAGAGCCGACTTGGTCAATAAGATAACCGGTCTGGAGCCGCTCTCCCAGGCCACCACCAGGTAGCGCTCCAGACGCCTGAGGTTGAAGTCCTCGGTCACGGCACTCATCAGAAAGACGGTGTCGATGTTTGCCGCCACCACCCGGGGCTGCGTCCGTCTCCCCGGTGCTTGTCGCACGAACTGGCTACGTCTTGGCAGGACCACTTCGACCACCTCAACCTCCGAATCACCGTGGGATGCGATCGCCACCCAATCGCCAACAGCCGGCCACGTTGCCGATCCTTCGCGAAGGAGTCGCCCCGCAACTGGCACTCGCCGCTCCGGGCCGGCGCCGCAAACTGTAGAAGATCGACGGTCGATTGAAGTGACCCGGGCGGGATACCAGCCGCGACGGTCATACGGTTCAAACTCTTTTCTCCAGAGTTCGTCCCAGCCCCAAGATTGCAGAGAATCTGGCGCAGAGCTTTTGTTAGAGCCCATATCTGTCCTCCAGGGAGTCTTACCGGCCCTCGAGCCGGTCTCTCGTTTCTGTTGAAGTGTGAGACTACGGAAGGGCATTCTCAGGCAAACCTCTCCCCATGTCAGGAGGGATCTGACTGAAATGCTTTCGACTAAACAATCATAGGCAGTCGATATGAGGTTAGCTCTTGGCAAGCTGGACAATCAACCCTGTTGGAAAATATGTCGTCCAGAAAGCGGTAGGATAGGATATCCCTGGAAATCACGCGATCGATGCGAATTTGAACGGCGGCTTTCGCCTAAAAGCGGTCTTCAGATTCTCCGCGGAAGCGTCGAATGAACGGCCGCAATCGGCCAAAACCGGACTTTCAGCTCGGCACAAACCACTTGGCCGTATATCGCTGGCTCGGCGGGGACTCTATCTCGAGGACCTGTTCGTCTTTCCCCAGTTTCGCGGACGGGGCTGGGACGATCCTTTTTTGCACGGGTGGCTCGAACCGCCGTCGAACTGCCGACGAACCAGACTCCGAGCTGGTCCCGGATCGTTACCCGGCGCCAGACCTTCCACTGTTTCTTTGTTTCGGGCTCTTGAACGTGAACGCTTTTGGACAGCCGGACCAGGAGCAGACGCAACCTGGAAGGAGCGCGGGGTACCTCTTTGTGGCTCCGGGTGCGTTCTCGGGACACGGCGTCAGCGGAGCGCTCCACTTCGGCGGGGGAGGTCAGGCGCTTATCAAAGGAGGCCTTGGTTTCACCGGCGACTTGGGCTACCTTGCACCGGCCAGCCGCCTCTCCCACGGCATCGGAATGTTCTCACCCGGTGCCATCTACCAGTTCACTCCCGAGCGCAAGACGGTGCCCTTCGTCACCGGTGGTTACACCCTGGCGTTTCGATCCGGGGTCCACAGCCTGATCCACTTCGGGGGTGGTGTGGATCATTGGTTCGGTGATCGTTGGGGTCTGCGAGTCGAAGTGCGGGACCACATGGACCCCCGAGAACCCAGCTACCATATGGCACAGGTACGGGTGGGTTTTTTGCTGCGATGAACTGATTCACCGTACAAACAGTGTCAGAGTAGATCGCAATCGAACGCCCACTTTCGCCTGCCTAGAAGCGGACATTCAATTTCGTATTGATCGAGTGATTTCTGACGATATCCGGCAGGTTTCTAACCCAAAGGATTGTATCCGCAGTGTGGACTGAAAGCACTCGTTTTCGGTAACCGGGAACGGGGGGGCATTGCGGATACAATCCTGTTGAACTGAGGTTGGGGGGGGTTGGATCCGAAAAGAAGGGTGGGGCTTTCGGGAGCGTTTGGGGTGGGGTAAAGGCTGACGGTCGGCCTAACAGGCCTCGATTTAGGAACTGCAGCAGGACTTGGATGCGTGGCTAGAGCGCTGTAATACCCAGCGCCTACACCAAGGGAAGCGCTGCCAGGGGAAGGCTCCTATGCAGACGTTCTTGGAGAATCCTTGGCAAAGGACAAACTCTTGAGTATGACTGAGGAGGATCGTCTGACAGTCGCTATGTAATCGTACAACGCAACCCAGAAAAGAGGCCACTGTCTGATTCGATCGAAATCGAACGCCGGCTTTCGCCTAAGAGCGGACGTCCAGGTCGTCCGGGAAACGTCGAGCGAACTACGCTGAGATTACAGAAAACCAGAGGCTCCGAGTTATTCTCAAATCTTGTGTACGGGGGGGTCGCAGTTCTTCTCCGTCCTCACAGCCTGATCTTCAGGAACGGCTTGCTCACCGAGCCCTCAGGCCCTCAAAGACTCTCCTAGGGCTAAGATAAGGAAACAACGGCAGCGAAGGGGCGGGCGTACAGGTTCTGCACCGACAACAGATGCGACGTGCGGTGGCGGACCAGATGCAGACGTTTGCGCAGCAGATCTCGTACCGCCCGAATCCCAGGAGGACAGATGTACCCGGTGGGAAGGATGCCCAGCGACATCAAATGAGCGATCCAGAAGGCCTCATGCTCGTGTTCGAGCCCCTCATATTGCCGGATGGCCGCGGTATTGACTAGCTGGACCTCGTAGCCCGCTTCCTGGAGCCCGTCCACCAGCCAGTACCAGTTGTAGGTCGATTCGACTCCCACGGCTACCAGCTCCTCTCGATAGGGTCGATAGGGTTCCAACACTTGACTCTCCCCGGATCCGGGAGTAGTTTTGGACTCAGCGACAATCCGTGTTCTCTGGCTCTTCTGTCTCGCAGCCCCTCTGGCAAGTCCAGAGCAGGAGGTCATCGTGCTGGGGCAGACTCTCACCAGACGGGACTGGCTACAAGAGACTTCATCCAGTGTACTGGCGGTGGTCCCAGTTCTTCTCCAGAGCCGCTGTGGGGTCACCCCTTCTCAGGGCCGAATCGAGAGCATCGAGCACAAAGGTCGACTCATTTCCGATTGCAGCCTGGCCGGGGAGACTCGCCGGGACGACACCGTGCCCGCCCACCCCAATGGGATCCAGGTGAGCCGGGACCGCTGGCTCATCGTCTACGCCACACGCAGATTCCGGGGTAATGACGACGACGCCAGCATCGTCTTCCAGCTTCGCAAGGACGCGCCCGACGGCGACCTCATCAAAGAGGGCATGCTGGTTCCTTCCCACGACGAGTGGGATCCCTTGGGAGATGGCAGCCGCCACGTGAAACAACATGGTTCCCCCGCGGCCTTCGGAGTTCCCCGAGGAGCTCGGATCACCGGCAAGCCTGCTCCCAGCGCCAACGTGTTCGTTCTCAAGTGGCGGCAGGTGGCCCGGGTCCTGGATCACGAGAGGAGCTACCTGGAGAACGAGATCGCCCACCCGGAGCTCAGAGCGCGCACCCATACGGTGGAGTGGCTCCAGTTTCGCCTCAACGAGCGGGAAGACGACATCGAGATCCTGAAGCCGGCCACCCGTCTGCGCCAGAGGGGTTACGAGGAGGGGTCGGCCTTCTGCAGTGCCCAGGGAACCCGGCTCATGAACCAGGCCATCGCCCAGGCGGTCCCCTTCAACCGGGACTGTACCCAGTGGGCCGACTGTAACCACTTCGATGGGCGCGTCGCCGCCCTGAAATACGAGTTCAACCCCCGTCTGGGGCTCTACGAGTGGGTCGAGACCGGACCCTATCTCTTTGAGCCGGAGCGGCCCGTGAGCGAGGCCAGTCTAGCTCCCTGGGGAGGCGATTGGATCGCGGCTGCCCGGCGCGTCGGCCGCCCCGGTGTGGCCTGGGTGCGGACTCGGGATCCCTTCAGCGACACCAGTTCACCCGTGACTCCGGCTGTGCCCCCATCCCGGGGACCCTTGACCGCCTACACCTGTCCAGATGGAGTCCTGCGCCTGTTCACCGGAGATGGGAGTATCTCCCCCCACGGCAATAACCGGGATCCCCTTTACTGCTGGGACATCGACCCGGATCGGGACTTCAGTTCGTCCCACCGGCGGGTCATTTACGACAGCGTTGACGCCGGTCTCTCCATTCGCCCGGCCAGCTCTCCCAAGATCGACATGTGCAAGCTTCTTCCCCACTACCGGGAGAACCAGTACCTCCTCCACCGGGTCAGTGTCCGGTCCTTCAACCACCCCTACATGGGAAGCCAGGGACTGGTTGCCGAGATTCCCATCATCAACCAGGAGGAAAAGGCCAGTTGCGGGATCTACTGTGCCAAGATCACCTACAGGGAGAGATATCCCTCTCCCTGGGAGTTTCCCCAGGAGGAGACATGAATCCCCGACTCTGGGTGACGAGCAGACCCTGTGGCAGGGTGAGGTCAGCGAGATCAGGAAGAGACAACTGAGGCTCGAAGTAGCGCACGCACCAGGCGGCTCGCAGGATTTAGATTGGAACTGCACGGGCAGACGTTCAGACGACTGCGTTCTGTGACTCCCAAAAATGTATGAAAACAGATTCCTTCTCTGCTAACCTGGAACGGTTCATCATGGCTTGGGGAGGAAAGATACTCTTAGTTCTCGGCTTGACGGCTGAGCTGCTGGCCCAGCCTCTCGAGATCTATTTCATTGATGTCGAAGGAGGAGCCGCCACACTGATCGTCACTCCGCAGCGGGAAACCATCCTCGTAGACACGGGATGGAGACGTGAGGACAACCGGGACGCGAAGCGGATTCATCAGATCGTATCCAGCAGAACCGGTCTGAAGCAGATCGATCATCTAGTCACAACCCATTTCCATCGCGATCACTACGGAGGGGTTCAACGTCTCGCCCAGATGCTCCCGATCCTAAACTTCTTCGACCACGGTCCCATGAGCGATGTCCCCGAGGATCCGCAGTTTGCGAGGTTCTACGTCGCCTACATGCGTGCCAACAAGGGACAACGCCAGAAGTTGAGCCCAGGTGACCAGATTCCTCTGAAAAAGAGTAAGGTGCCACTTCAGGTCCAGTGCGTTGCATCGAACAGGGAGACTTTGCCGGGTACCAACGCCGCTCCCAACCCGGAGTGTAAGAATTCCGCTGCGCGAGAGGTCGACCTAACCGACAACGCCGCCAGCGTGGCACTGCTGCTCCGCTTCGGTCAGTTCGAGTTCCTGGACTGTGGCGACTTGACCTGGAATTTGGAGGCTCAACTGGCCTGCCCTGCCAACGTCATTGGCAAGGTAGACCTCTACCAGGTGACCCACCATGGATTGAAAAGCAGCAATCACCCGGCTTTGGTCCGAGGCATCGAGCCCACCGTGGCGGTGATTAACAATGGGCCCCAAAAAGGGGGAGACCCGAAAGTGTTTTCGCTCTTGAAGTCCACACCGAGCATCAAGGACATCTTTCAGGTGCACAGGAACCTGAAAACCGGACCGGAAGACAACGCCCCAGCCGATTTCATTGCCAATCTGGAAGGCGAGGACGGGTGCCCCGGGCGCTGGGTGCGCGTCTCGGTGAATGCCGACGCCTCTAGCTTCAGCGTGACCAATAGCCGTAACAACCTTACCCGAACCTACGCAGTGAAGTAATTCGACCTGAACCGGCCGGCGGTCAGGTACCTGGCTCGATTCCGGCAGGATCTGGCAAGGCAAAAGCGTCAATCGGCAGTGACGTCTTCCCCGCCGAGATCAGCTCGGCAATCAGGCGCCCGGTGACAGCAGAAAGAAGGATACCGTTACGGTTGTGGGCGGTGGCGACAACAACATTGTCCAATCTATCGACCCGCCCCAGGAATGGCCCTCCTCGCCTGGTGGCCGGACGGAGCCCCGACCAACATCTGACGAAGGCCATGTCTTTCAACCCGGGGGCCACTTCTAGAGCCCAATCCAGCAACTCCTGGATTCCCTCGGCCGAAGTTGACTTGTTGTAGCCAACCGATTCGACTGTAGCACCCACGATCACCTTTCCGTCAGACCGCGGCACCAGGTAGCAGCCGCTAGCGTGGATCACACGCTCGATCTTTCTGGGCACCGACTCGAGCAGCACTATCTGCCCGCGGGATGGAAAGACCGGTAGACTGATCCCGAGTGATTCGCCCAGGCGATTGGACCAGGCCCCAGCCGCCAGCACGAACTGATCCCCTTCGATCCTTCCGGCGGGTGTGATCGCCGCCTGCACCCGATCTCCCGTGGATTCAAACTCGATGACCGGGAGGGATTCGATTACTCTGGCTCCGAGCTTCTGAGCCCCCAGGGCCAGAGCGCGGACCCAACGGGGATTGCGAACCGAACCGTCGTCCAGAAAATGGAGTCCCGCGAGAGCAGAGGAACTGATTACAGGTTCAAGTTGCCGCAACTCCGGGGGCTGCAAGAACTCGGCTCGAATACCCGAGCCGACCGATCGCCCATGCCACTGGCGGGCGTGGGGGATCTCTTCCTCGGAAAAAAAGAGGCGCAGTCCCCCACTGGCTCGATACTCGGGATCCACTCCGGTGAGCTCCCTCAGCTCGTCGCACAGAGGAGCAAACATTGCCCGGCTCTGGGCCGCCAACTGTTGCCGTGGCTTGCGGCTTGACGGATCTCCGTGGGTGAGGATCCCAGCTGAAGCCCAGGACGCCTCCCGCCCTACCTGGCCCCGTTCAAGGAGCAGGACATCGACCTTCTCCCGTGCCAGGTGATAGGCAATCGAGCAGCCAATGGCACCACCGCCGACGATTACGACTTCTGCGGACTGAATCATTGAGAGGTTTGATCTTGGTTGGTTTTCGGATTTTCCCAGGGTTCGGAAACCCTGGGCTGGAAGCCACAATCCCGTTGGGGTTGACGCTCATTATCCGGACAAATCTAGCCGTGGAGATGTTCGGTGCTTGAAATCGCATGAGCCGAGTTGATATCGCGCTTCCAGTCTTCCAATTCGGGTCCAGCCAGTTTCTCGGCTTGCTCTCTCAATTCCACCATCTGCTCCTGCCCAAAGCTCTTGAACTCCCGCGCAATGCGCACGTCATCCTCCAACTGGCCCAGAGTGGTACATCCCAGTGCCAGGCAATGGATGGGAAGGCTTAAGACATAGGAAATACAGTTCTTAACGCTGATCGACTGGAGAAGCTTGGCATTGGCGGTGCTCTTCATCCCCTGGATTCCCAAACCCTGTTTGATGGCTTCGGGTAGGACCTCGCTCTCGAAGCTCAGATAGGAGGGATCCGCCGGATTGAGCGGCATCAAGATGGTGTCGAAGTCAGAATAGCGCTTCATCATCTCCATGTGTACCGCTGGATCGGCGTGGCCGGTGAACCCTATGAACCGGGTCTTACCCTCTTTCTTGGCCGCCTCGAAGGCCTCTATGGCGCCTCCGGCTGCGAAGATCTGGTCGACCTCATGCAGGGTTGAAACAGCGTGAACCTGCCACAGATCGAGATAGTCCGTGTTGAGTCGCTTGAGGGAGGTATGGAGCTCCTTTTCCGCACCGGCCCGGCTTCTCTCAGTGCTCTTGGTGGTAAGGAAAATTTCCTTTCGAAAGGGAGGCATCACCGCCCCATAGACTTCTTTCGAGCGGCCGCCCCAGTAGGAGAAGGCGTTGTCAAAGTAGTTGATGCCAAGCTCATAGGCGCGCTGGGTAACGGCCTTCGCTTCGTCAAAGGAGATCAGAGGAAATCGCCCTCCGGCCTGCCCAATGATGGTGAGCTCCTCACCGGTCTTACCAAAGGTCCGACGGGGAATATCTCCCAGTGATTTCGTCTGACTGTTGCAGGCAAGGCCCTTCAGCGCTACTAGTCCGGTCCCGATGCTGCCGAAAAAAGTTCTACGGTGCATATTGCTCTTCCTCCCGAGTAGATAGCCTTAATCATAAGCCATGACCGTCTTGGAAGAAAGAAGTCCGGACCCTGCCTTGAAACCGTCTCCGATTCGCAGTTCCACTTCGGTCGTCGCTGGATCATTCAGGAGGAAACTTCAGGTCGGGGATAGGGAAGATTGTGCTGTTGGCCAGCTCTCTCCTCGGAACCTGGGCTCATACTGCTAACGAGTCAAGTCGTTCGCCGCTCTGTTGGCTGCAGCTATTTCCGATACTACTCGCTGTTCACTGCTTTTCACTGCTTACTATCCAAGTTTCAGCTTAGCAGCGCCACCGGCTGCGCCGGATCGTACCTGAAAGAAACTTCATTGGGCGGACGATAGGGTAGGGAAGCACGGTCACCCGGCTCCCCTCCCTCCGAACTGCACGTGCGATTCTCCCGCATACAGCTCTCCAGTCAGTAGGTTCCTATGGATTGGACGAAACGGATATGGGCGTCAGTCAGGCTCGTGAACCCATGATCCGTAAAGAAGGCGTTGGGCCAACGGTGATTTCGACAGAGGCGTTTTCTATTCTTCCGGTTGCGCTTCAGAAGCAGGCGTCGCAAACGACGACGGATCAGACCGTCGTAGTCCTTGAAGATGTTCCAATGACAGTGCCGGAAGTAGTTGAACCAGCCTTGCGTCGAGCGATTGAGCCGCTGGAGGATGACCTCCAGCGAGTCGCCCGACTTGCGCGGCGTCAGCTCGTGAATGCGCTCGACGAACTTTCGGTGGCTCTTCGCTCGTGGAAACCGAAAACGGCCTCGGAACGAATCGCCCAAGAACGAAAAGCTCTTCTCTCGCGAGTCCACGATGTGTGTCTTCTCGGGATGCAGTCTCAGCCCGTTGTCCTCCACCCAGTCCCGCCCTTCGGCCAGGGTCGCTTCAGCCTCCTCGGGTGCGCGACACAGCAGGACAAAGTCATCCGCGTAGCGCACCATCTGGAAGCCCAGATCGGCCATCCGATGGTCCAGGGGATTGAGGTAGGCATTCGACAACACCGGAGAAAGAACGGCGCCTTGGGGGACTCCGGCTTCCGGAATCCACTTACGCAGCTCTTCCAGTATCCCCTGATTCAGAAACAGCTGAACCAGGCCCAGCACGCGGCGATCCGATATCTTCTGTTGGATCAGGTCCAACAGTCGATCTTTCGGGATCGTATCGAAGTAACCCTTCAGATCCGCGTCGACGACATACACATAACCGGCTTCGAGCAGCTCTTCTCGGGCTTTGCCAGGACCCTCCCCGACAGGCTTGGCCGAATCGAGTTCACTTGCGTTACGGATTGGTCGTTCGTCTCAGGTTGCTCTCCACCCTTCCTCACGGAAACGCAGTTACCACTGTCGACTTCAGGCCGGTAACGTTAGCCTGGAAGGGACTTTCACCCTTCTGATCAAACGCCTTCACAGGCGCACTAGCGGTGGCCTCCAGGCCGCCGTCCGAGCCAAAGGCTCGGAAAAATAAGACTTCGGCCTGGAGGCCAAAGCTACGTCCGCCCAATGAATTTCAGCTTAGTCGCGCCCCAGCCGGGCTGCCCCATTCGAGAAAGAAACTTGAAGCCTCTCGCCACACTGTCCAGTGGCAAGAGACGTGCGACGTTCGGACGTTCAGACGTGCGACGATCCCAATGAAGTTTCAGCTTAGCCTGTCGCAAATGGGGTCTCCTATCTGGGGATCACTGCCTCAGCATAGCGGAGGTCGCCCGTCTTCCCATCGTAGTATTGAAAAACGATCTGTGGTTTGGGAAAGGCAACCCAGCGCTCTTCCCCCAGCCGCTTGGGGTTGTTGAAGGCGTTGTTGACCTGAACCACGCAATAGGTTGGATACTGTAGATTCTCCCGAGGAATGTCGTTGCGGAAATAAGTTGACCATCGAATCTCAATCGGACGTGGACCATATTTAAAGCGCCCGCTGGCCGGCCGATCCCCTTCGTCGCTGGCCCAATGATTGGAGGAGTTATGAGGACCCGATGCAAACTCCCACACGTTGTCCGTGATCTTGATGACGAAACTGTTGTGGAGATCCCCGGTGAGCACCAGGACCGGTTGGTCGAGGCTGTCCCAGAACCGGATCAGCTTCTCACGCTCGTCCAAGAAAACGGTCCAGGCATCGTCCTTGTTCACTGTCCTCACCTTCCCTCCGCCGACGTGGGGAACCATGAAGTTGACGGTCGAGACCACGAAAATGAACTCGGCGTCGCTCTGCTTCATTCCCTCCATCAACCACTCCCGCTGCTCCTTGCCCAGCATGGACACACCCGGCTTGTCGGGCTGACGCACATCGTGCATTTCCCGCTGCCCCCGGTTATCGAGGACGAAGAAGTCACAATTGCTGACGCGCATGCGGTAGTAGGAGCGTCGACCAATGGAATAGGAGACTCTCCCATCCACCTTGGCAGCAGGGGAGACACGCAGCCGATGCCGATCCAGCACCTGGACAATCCGATAGACGCCGGCGTTGGGATCGCCATCCACGCCATCCAGGGCGTTGTCGTTCACTCCGGCTGTCGCGGTACCCCAATGGACATGAAGATTGGAGGCCTGATTCAAATCGAGTCGGCTGAAGTCGGCGGAAGAATCGGTCAGAACATCGCTGCCTGACTCCAGCTTGGCCTTCCCGAAAGAGATTTCTTGCTGGAAGGAGACGGGATTGCTCCACCCTAGATAGTCATACCAGGCACGAACACCTATGTCCCGGTAAACGGCCCTCCGATCGCGCAGTCCGGGAGTGCCGGCACCCCACACGTCGTTCAGGATCTCATGATCGTCATAGGTAAAGAACGACGGGATATGCCGATGCCAGCGAGCCAGGGTTTCCCCCTGTTCCAGGAAGTGCTTGTAGTTCTGCCAAACCCCAACCAAGGTGGGCGCCACCTTCAGCACCTCAGGGACCTCATCGGGAGACGCGTCCACCTGTGCCGTCCACTGCTGCATCCTATATTCGCGCTGGGTCTCATAGAGCCAATCGCCGTTGAGGATGGCAAAGTGGATCTTGTCCTTCAATCGCTCGAGCATAGTCTGGAAGGTCGGCAGCGCCGGTCCGGTGACGCCGGTCTGATTGTTCCCACAAGCAAACTCGAAGCTGAAGTTGAAGAGCCCTTTGGGATTCAACTCGGGATCCACATAGCCAGCTGAATCGGGAAGGGTCTTGAAAGAACCTCGGCGGCCCAAAGGTCGCTGGCTCTGGGGCAGGAACAACTCGTAAAAGTATTCGGTGTTGGCTTCTAGGCCAGAGAGCGCCAGCCACCCGGTGTTGTCATGCTCGAGTCGTGTCGACACGATAGGGCTGGTCAGATTGAGCGCGTCAGGTGACAAGCCGTACCGCACTCCAAAGGGGGCGGTTTGAGCGGTCCTCGCCCATATGCGGATGCCTTGGGAACTGAGATGCCCCAGGATAGGTCCATGGGTAATGTGATTTTCCGTTTTGGCCAGCGCGTGGGGAATCTCGAGGCTGCAGCAGCCTAAACAAACAGCAGCGAGAATCAAGTTAAGTCGCTTCATGGATCAACAGCCCCTTCCCCGTATGAATTCTCTACCTCAGGTGTTCGTCGGCGAACTTGAGGTACTGCTCCCAATCATAGTCGGTGACATCATGCTTGCCTGTGCGGATGTGATATCCGATGGTGTTCATCACAGGCTGATTGACCGGGGGCATCCTCTCCACGTCCAAGCCGGGCTTGCCCAAGAGTCGATACACGGGTCCGGCGTGCTTGGCCGAAAGGAACTCTCCCGCGGATCGGCCCAACTGTCTTCCTGGGCGCTGGCGACGTAGACCGGGCGCGGCGCAATCACGGAAATCAGCATGTGTTGATCTACCGGCAGCGCGTCTTCGTTGCCGTTGTACTTTGAGAAGTTCTTGCAGAACCAATGTGGAAATGCGGTGTTGATCCGTTTGACCGTCTCGCCGAATCGGCGGCGGCTGAGGGCGGCCCCCCCACAGCCTGAGTTGTTAGATATCACCAGGGCGAAACGCTCGTCCTGGGCCCCGGCCCACAGCGCCGTCTTACCGAGTCGGGAGTGCCCCAGAACAGCCACCTTCCGACGAGCGATCCTGGGGTCTGACTCGAGGTAATCGAGTGCCCGGCTGAGTCCCCAGGCCCAGGCGCCGATCGCCCCCCATTGGTCCGGGGCTGGCTGGCTCTGGGTTCCTTCGTAGAAGAGGGGGTGGATACCGTTCTGGAAGCCATCATCATAGTCAGGATCGATGTCCCCATAGTAGGCGGTTGCCAGGGCATACCCCCGGGCCAGAATCTTCTCTACTGGCCAGCGGCTGGCGCTGATGCCACGTGAGGCTTCGGTGGCCCGATTATCGACAACAAGCCCTTCTTCTTTGGAGGGACGCATCCATTCGTCCGAGAGCGTGATGCCAGGGTCAGGGTGAATCGAATGATTCCCGTTGAAGTTGAGTCCCAGAAAGGCGGGGACCGGCTCTTTCTCGCTATTGGGAAAGTAGATCAGCAGGTTGATGGCGGGGCCTGTTTTGTCGTCCTTGAAGAAAATCGAAACCTGTTTTCGGGTTGCCTTGCCGCCCAGGGCCAAGGCGTCAACCGAGACCTTATGAGCTGTTGTCCGTGGTCGTCCAGGGCTTCTACCATAGACGTGAGTCTCGAAGAGTTTGAGAATCTCCACTCGCCTGAGCCGGCGCCAAGTCTCCTTATGCGCGATCTTGCTTCCGCTGGATGTCAGCAAGGGGTCGGGCAGCGTGTAGGCCGGCACCTTCGATTCGTCGTAGTTATAGGACTCTTCCTCGATCTTAGCAGGTGAATTCCAGATGAATCCCAGTGTAACCCCACAGAGGATCGTGATTACCCACACAGTCGGAACCCTCTTAATCGAAAACAACAACGACCTCCTCCAGAACAGGAGACACGGCCCCAGTTGCTGTTGGATTGAGAACAGCCCGATATTGCATCGCCTGGTGCGAGGCATCGGGACGGCGTAGGATTCCCGACTGCTCGTAGTAGCTGCCGGGGCCCCAAGGACCCATCCAGGAAGCCTTCTCCAGGCCCTCGGCCGCGGCGGCGGTGCGCACTTGCAAGCGCACCCGGCTTCCGTGCGGCGTTTGAGCCTTCCAGGTTATGCCGCGGGGAACCGAGTGGCCATAGACGTGCGCGGAGGAGATGTAGTCGTATTCATGACGGCGATCGTAGATGTTGCCCAGGTCGACACCCGAGTCGTTGTGGGGTCCGCGGGCGGGTATTCCCAGTCGCCTGTCTGGCCGAAAACCGTCCGACTCTCCCCAATAAAGGAAGGAGTCGGTGACGTGATCGCCGAAGGACCCGATGTGGTTGGGGTCCCCCTCGGAGCGATGACAGACCAGGAGGATATCGGTGTACCCGTCCTGGTTGAAGTCGGTGACCAGGCTCCCTGCGCCCGAATTCGTGGGCAGCGTGAACATTCGCTCGGCGGGAAAGCCGTCAGGTCCACCCAGATAGATTCGCGACAGGGTGGAACGGCTGGACCCTGTGTTGTAGTTGGGGCAGACCAGATCCAACCAGCCATCCTGGTTGACATCCGCCACTGTGATGAGGTTGGTGCCCTCAATCTCGAAGGAATCTCGTCGGTCCTTCGAAAACTCCCCCGGTCCGGCAGCCCAGTAGACAAAGCCGGTGGTCAGCCGCTTACCTGCCTCGATACTCCGACTCAGCACCAGATCTAGGGTGCCGTCCTGGTTCAAATCTGCCACTTCGACATCGCGGAGCCCTTTTGATCCGTCAACAAGACCCCGGCGAGAGGAAGAGTAGTTGCGTGTCCCATCTCCCCAAAAAATGGGTACACCTTCGTCCCCACCGGCGAAGAGCAGATCGAGGAATCCGTCCTGGTTGATGTCGGCGATTGAGGGAATTCCGGAGCTTCCTGTGGGAAGTTCCAGACGCTCGGGCACCACATAGCCCTCCGCCCCTCCAAAAAAGACAAACGCCCCCTTCTCCTTGTCGGTCGCTTTAGGGGCATTGGAAAGCACGATATCCAGATAGCCGTCCCGGTCGAGATCAGCCACGGTGGCCCCGGCGCTTCCGTTTCCCGTCAGCGCTGACCGTCTTGTAGGAGAGAAGCTCTCGGCCTCGGCGCCGCCCCAATAGATGTGGCTCTCCTGCTTCCAGCGCACCGTTTCCCCGAAATTGGACACGATCAGCTCAGTCCAGCCGTCGTCATTGAGATCGGCTGCTGCCCACTCATAGGGGTCGACGGCCGGTAAAGCCAACCTTCTTTGGGGGGTGTAGTTTCCCTTCTCGTCTCCCCAGTAGACAAAGATCGGAGCGTTTCCCCCTCGGCTGCGACCCACCGTGTTGTTAATCAAGAGGTCCAAATGGCCGTCCCCGTTGAAGTCGGCCGGGAGGTTCCCCACGGCCCCTTGGGTGAAAAGAGCCGTCCGTCGAGTTTCGAGAAATCCTTCGGGCTTGTTCCAGAAGATGTAGGAAGGGACGTCGAAGGAAAAATGCTCCTTGTAGTTGGAGACTACGATGTCTTTCCAACCGTCCTGGTTCAGGTCCGCTGTCGAAGCGCCCCAGGCTCCGACCGTTTCGAATTCTTGCCGGCGTGTTGCCGAGAAGCCCTCAGACGATCCCCAATAGAGGTAGGAATGCGCCAACGGATTTCCTTCGGCCTGGTGATTGGTGAAGAAAATATCGGGCGTGCCATCGTTGTTGAGGTCATCCACCACACAATCACGGGCGTCATGTGTGGGAAGCTCCGAACGATGCTGATCGGAGAATTGGCCTTCTCGATTTAGATAGATGTAGGAAACAGGCCCCATCCCGTTGGCAAATACGATATCGCTGTGACCGTCGCTATCGACATCGGCCAACTCCACCGCCCACGCCTTGTGGGTCGGAAGCTCACTCCGTCGGCCCGCATCAAATCCTTCGGGGCCACCCCAGTAAACGAAAGAATTGACGTCGGGGTTCCCGCCTGCCTCTTGATTGGCGAATACCACATCCGGCCAGGAGTCGCCGTTCAAGTCCTCGACGGCCACGCCCGAGGCTCCGAGCCCGGGCAAGTCGGTGGAATTCTTGGGATCGAATCCCTCCTCTGAACCCCAGTAGATTGGACAGGGTGACTCGTAGCCGCCCCCCCGAAAGCCCACCCGATATTCCCAGAATCCGGCAGACAGGGCAAAAACGATATCGAGATGCCCATCCCGATTCAGATCACCGATCGCACTGCCCTGGGCCGCCCGCGTCGGGAGCGTCACTTTGCGGGAAAACGGATGGAATCCCCACTGGGAGGCATCCTTTCTCTCCTCCAGCTCTTTGATTCCGCCGAAGTAGACAAAGGAATCCATCCCATCCCAGGTCCCGTTGGTGTAATTGGCAAGGACGAGGTCCATTTGGCCGTCGTTGTTCAGGTCGGCGGCAGACGACCACTGGGCTCCGTCGTTCGGTATGTAGGACTTGCGTAAGCCGTCGAAGTCCTTCCCATTGCCCCAGTAGATTTCCGCATCCAGCTTCTCACGGTGAGGATGGGTATTGGAAAAGACCAGATCCATGTATCCATCGTGGTTAAGATCCCAGCGGTTGATCAGCTGGATCCGTCCCTTTCGGGAAACATAGGTGTTGGCACCTCCGTCCCCGAAGCTGCCGTCGGCGAAATCCTCGAAAGAACTCTCGCGCCAGACGTCATTAGCCGGAACCTGAAGGGTTAGCGTGAAAAAGATCGGCAAAACCGACACACACTCTCTGAAAAAGCAACCGCGTTTCAACCGACTATCCATCGTCATTGCTCCTCTGCAACCCTGGTCGTGAGACCTGGGTCCTTGGGATTGGCCAGCGCTCCCGCAAGCTTGCGGGACACCGCGAAGTCTGGGGCCCTGGCAATCAGCGACGCGCCTCCTCCAGGTAGCTGCGCGCAAACTCCAACAGCCCCGAGGATCTCAGACCGATGCGACGCGCCTCCTCCTCAGCCTTCTCAATGCTCCAGTTATCGTGAAGCACCCTGTAGATGATCCAGAAACCACCCACTCGACTAGCGCTAGCGCAGTGGATGAACACGGGATGGTTGGACTCCTCGGAGACCACTTCTAGAAATTCGTCGACCTGCTCCTTCCTAAGGTTTGACGAATCAACCGGAATGTTGAAGAAGTTCAGACCAAGAGATCGAGCCGTTTCCTCTTCCTGTTGGAACAGGTCCGTTTCCCCAGGTCTTCTCAGATTGAGAAGAGTCCGGACACCCTGGGCTCTCAGCTTGCTCAAATCCTCGAGAGACGGCTGCCCACCGGTGCAGAAGTCCTTGCCGATCCAAAGAAAGTTCCGCGCCGATATTGAAGAATCTTCTTCAATCGGAGAAGCGAGAGAACAAGCAGCGAGAAGACAGGCAAATAGGGAAAAGACAGCTATAGGAGCCTGCGCGGCAGAAACTGATCTACTGCGAAAACGGTAGAATCGGCCCATATTTCCCCGATTTTTCGACGAATAGAACAACTATGCAGCTCAAAAGCGAGAAAATCTGGTCTCGATTCCCCGCTTTCTCGCTACGATCATTTCTACTGCGCAGACTCCTAGCTCTCATTTTCACCCAGTATAGCTTCAGAACCAAAGTGACGCCACGTGAGGCAGCACCCCCGGTTGAATGGGCCAGACAACCTGCAACCTGCAACTTGTAACCTGTACCTTCCTACTTCAGTAGAACCCCATTTCTCTGATTTCCAATTCCGACGAAAACCCAGTTCTCGAGGTGTAGTTGCTGCCAGTGATGAACATGGAATCGATCTCTGACAAAGGCATCTCCTCTCGGGAGCGGCCTACCCGGTAGAACTCTGCGAACGGGATCCGGCCGAGAGTCTCCTTTCCAGGATGAAGCTTGAAGGAAGCGTAGTACCAGCGGTCACCACTTCTCAACTCGACGAAATAGCGGAGATATCTATCGGATACCGCCCGGATGTAGAAGCCCGAATAGCCGGAGAGATCCAGTCTGTCCCTTTTAGCCAGGGCACACCACCTGTTTTCTCCGCCCGGGACGAACCGCGAGAGGGTGTAGTTCAACCTTACGCCGCTGCCGCTGGGGTTGAGGGAGGCGACCGAACCAGGGTCCTTCTCCACTCGGAAAGCCGAAAAATCAAGGGGGTGGGGTGCCCACTCTACTGGAATCTGATCCTCCTGGTCGGATAATCCTGAAGGCTGGACAAGAATTGGATTCGATAGAATCCAGGGCACTTCAGACGAAAGGAATGGGTGCTCCACCAGATAGACCTCTGCACGATAGGTCCCCGTTCCGGCTGGACCATATTCGAGCGGCCTATCCAGGGCTTCTGCGACTACCGTGCCATCCTTCTTCAACACTATCCGGACCTCCTGCGCAATCGTTCCAACCGATACCCGCAGCCTTGCTTCCTGGCGAAGGGTGCTGCCACTGCGGTATGACTCACCATCAGCACGCGCCGTAAACTCGAAACTCTGAGGCTCACCTGCCGCTCTCACAAAACAGAAGAAGTCCCCTTGCCGAATTGCCTGGAGTGGCTCCCGCTGGTACCGCCTGTCGATGCCCAGTGCTAGAGAATCGAACAAGGTCGAATACGAGGGAACGGGGACATCCAAAGCTCTCGCCAGGTGGAATCCACCATGGGCGTTCACGGCGAAGAATCCTGATACCGCAGTCCTTTGAAGCAAGTCATCCCAACGCGACAAGGCCTCAGATGGATGCGTCAAAGTGGTCAGGAAATAGGACTTCGAGAAGGGAAGGTAAAGGAAGAGTAGCACCCGGCGCAGCAGGCTCGTCTGCCTGAGCATCGAGGACATGTTCATGACCTCGATCCCGGAAGGTCTGAAATCCGCGTCCCAGTAACTCCACCCAAGATCGGGATCGGCCGGATAGGCAATGACCGAGTAGCCACCCCACTCGTTGATGTCTGCTACCGCGTCAGGCGGGTGGGGAGGCAGCTTGAAAAGAGGCACCCTGTTTGCCCCGAAGAAGGTGAGATGCCCGTCCACCATGGCTACCTCCGAACCTCCAACAATCTCAACGCCTTCGGGTTTAGCACGGTAGATCGAAGCATCGAAATGGGGTTTGCCGTGGTCGGTAAGCAGGACCAGGCTTACATTCGCCTGCTTTGCTGCTTTGGCAATCCCCCGGGGTGGTAGCAGACCATCCGATAAAGCTGAATGGACGTGGTAGACTGCCCAGAGGTAGGTATCTGATCGCTCAGGAACGTAGCGACCAAGGTACAGGCCATAGCCGATGTAGATCAACAAGAAGATACCCGTCAAAGCCAATGCCCTCTTCAAAAAGGGCATGAGCGTCCCTCATAGGGTTGAATCGGAACAGTTCGCATTTCTTTCCGAAAATACCATGGCGGCCGGAAGAACATCATGAAAGTTCTGGTCACCGGTGCAACCGGCTTCCTCGGAGCCCATACCGTCGCAGAGCTATGCCGAAGCAGACATACGGTGAGACTGCTGGCGCGCACCCAGCAGCGAGTCCCTGCTGCGTTGGAGCCTCTAGGAGTGGAGGGCACCGAGACGATATTGGGTGACGTCACCGAACCCGCTTCGGTTGAGCGGGCCTTGAAGGGCTGTGATTCGGTTGTTCACTGTGCCTCGATCTATTCGCTGGACCCAAGGGCAGCCCCCCGGATCAAGAAGACCAACGTCGCCGGAACCGCACTGGTCCTGGAAAAGGCTCACCAGCTAGGGTTGGATCCAATCGTTCATGTTTCCAGCTTCGCGGCTCTGATTGGCACCCGAGGATCTACCTTGACCCCCGATTCTCCTCCTACGCGGCCGCCGGGTGCGTATTTTCGCTCCAAGGCCGACTCCGATCTGGTAGCTCGAAGCTTCCAGGAATCAGGAGCCCCCGTGGTGATCACCTACCCCGGATCCGTCTGGGGACCCCACGACCCCCATCTTGGGGAAAGCACTAAAATAGCGGGGAATATCCTTCGAGGTCTCTGGCTAGTAACCCCAAGGGGACGAGTCCCCATCAGCGACGTTCGCGACGTCGCCAGATTGCACGCTGCGATCATGCAAAAGGGCCAAGGCCCGCGTCGCTACATTTGCCCCACCCACGACGTGTCCCCTCAAAGAATCGTGAGCAGCCTCGCCCGAATCACCGAACGCAACCTTACGACGATCGCGGTTCCTCCGTGGACTCTCCACTGGCCGATGAGGCTGACTGACGGGATCCAGCGAGTCCTGCCTCTTCGCCTACCCGTCAACTTCCAGGCGGTCTACGTCGCAGGTCTCGATCACCGCTTGGATAGCTCGCTCACTCAGAAGCAGCTTGGAATCAGGCCTCGAAATCTTGACGAGACGCTGGTCGACACGATCCGTTGGATGGTTGAGAAGGGCTGCCTTAGCCGGAGACTAGCCGGTTCCCTCGGACGCGATTAGCGTGAGCCCTCGGGGTGGTCAAATCCGTCAAAAAAGCGGCGCTCCCGACAAAAGTTTGACTCCGGTCTTCCGTCGTTACTCACCGGTGGGACCGGTCACTGTATAATCCCACTGCGGCGGCAAGCCGAAAAGGGTAGGAGAAAGCGCGGGTTCTACGAACTGTGAGAGCGGGCTATGATTCAGGTCAACCCCGCCCCCAGTAGCGCTGGACCCATTCGAGAAAGAAATTTTGCGTCCGGGCGATAGGGTAGGGAAGCACGGTCACCCGGCTCCCCTCCCTCCGAACTGCACGTGCGATTCTCCCGCATACAGCTCTCCAGTCAGTAGGTTCCTATGGATTGGACGAAACGGATATGGGCGTCAGTCAGGCTCGTGAACCCATGATCCGTAAAGAAGGCGTTGGGCCAACGGTGATTTCGACAGAGGCGTTTTCTATTCTTCCGGTTGCGCTTCAGAAGCAGGCGTCGCAAACGACGACGGATCAGACCGTCGTAGTCCTTGAAGATGTTCCAATGACAGTGCCGGAAGTAGTTGAACCAGCCTTGCGTCGAGCGATTGAGCCGCTGGAGGATGACCTCCAGCGAGTCGCCCGACTTGCGCGGCGTCAGCTCGTGAATGCGCTCGACGAACTTTCGGTGGCTCTTCGCTCGTGGAAACCGAAAACGGCCTCGGAACGAATCGCCCAAGAACGAAAAGCTCTTCTCTCGCGAGTCCACGATGTGTGTCTTCTCGGGATACAGTCTCAGCCCGTTGTCCTCCACCCAGTCCCGCCCTTCGGCCAGGGCCGCTTCAGCCTCCTCGGGTGCGCGACACAGCAGGACAAAGTCATCCGCGTAGCGCACCATCTGGAAGCCCAGATCGGCCATCCGATGGTCCAGGGGATTGAGGTAGGCATTCGACAACACCGGAGAAAGAACGGCGCCTTGGGGGACTCCGGCTTCCGGAATCCACTTACGCAGCTCTTCCAGTATCCCCTGATTCAGAAACAGCTGAACCAGGCCCAGCACGCGGCGATCCGATATCTTCTGTTGGATCAGGTCCAACAGAAGATCTTTCGGGATCGTATCGAAGTAACCCTTCAGATCCGCGTCGACGACATACACATAACCGGCTTCGAGCAGCTCTTCGACGTACCGCAGTGCGCCG
The DNA here is from genome assembly GCA_965219855.1 of Acidobacteriota bacterium. Lineage (GTDB taxonomy): Bacteria > Acidobacteriota > UBA6911 > RPQK01 > JAJDTT01 > CAUZIZ01. Next base: position 502,572 of record CBDCOR010000030.1, on the reverse strand, counting down.
TGGCACCCTCGCCCATGACGAAAGCCGTAGCTTCGATCATGGAACGTGGCCTCCAGAATCGGCTCGATCCCGTGGACCAAAGCCGTTTGCACGACTCGATCCCGCACGGTCGGAATCCCCAGCGGTCGCTTTTCCGAACTGCCTGTTTTGGGAATCCACCTCCGCAGCACCGCTGCCGGACGATAGGTCCCCTCACGCAGTTCTTCCTGCAACCATTCGAGTTCCTCCCGCTCGTGTTCGGCGAAATCCCCCCACGTTTGCCGGTCCACTCCCGCCGCTCCTTTCCTGCCCAAGACCTTCTCGGCCGAGCTGGAAAGGTTCCGGCTGCAAAACACCTTATCGATCAGCGTGTGCCATTTCCCTCCTCTCACCTTTCCTTTCAAAAGTGTCTCCAACATGCGATCCGTCCAAACCGCGCGATGAGCCCACTGTTCGATGCCAGCGGGCTCTCCAGCCGGGCTAGCCGAAAACGGCACTGTGACCGGGATGTAGTCCCGCCTTTGGGCGGAGTTACGTTTCCGCGATTTAGTCATTTCGCATCTACCTTCCTGCTCCCCTTCGCTCCACCGCGTTTTGCTGCACGGCTTCCCCGCTACTATGGGAGCTCTGACTTCTGTCGAGCCGCTTCAACCGACCTCACCGGTATCGCCAGGTTCGCTCCCCTTCGGCGGGCGATACTGCACCGCGGGCCTGGGCCATTGCTCACGCAGCGTCCCCCACTGCGAGCTCTCACGATGGGTCGTCCACGTCCCTCACCCGACAGATCTCGCTGCTTATCTCGTTTGACCTTCCGACCTCTCCATCTCCAACCACCGCATTGCCATTTCGTCACGGTCGCTTTGTCACGTTACTTCACCGCCGTGACTTGCCGCGTCTATCCCCCCGGGCAGACCGTTCAGGTCGGAGGGATGGCCGTCGCGCGGTCAAGGGTTCGGGCTTTGCCAGGACCCTCCCCGACAGGCTTGGCCGAATCGAGTTCACTTGCGTTACGGATTGGTCGTTCGTCTCAGGTTGCTCTCCACCCTTCCTCACGGAAACGCAGTTACCACTGTCGACTTCAGGCCGGTAACGTTAGCCTGGAAGGGACTTTCACCCTTCTGATCAAACGCCTTCACAGGCGCACTAGCGGTGGCCTCCAGGCCGCCGTGCATCGAGCCGAAGGCTCGAAGGAAGAGGACTTCGGCCTGGAGACCAAAGCCACGTTAGCAAATGAAGTTTCAGCTTAGTCGAGCCAGCTGCTGTCGCCGGACTATTGAGATAAAGACTTCCCTGGCTTCTACCGCCAGTATTGTTGCTAGGCCTTTCGGGCTAGCCTCACCTCAGTCTTCGCGGCAACTGGCGTTCTCCCTCGTTCTGCTGTTCCTCACCAGCCCCCTGTTCCCGGGAGTCCCGCTGGGCCTTGAAGGAAACGGCGTCATTCTCAAATGGGACTCGTCCAATCCAATCGTCTACAAAATCGACCCCGGGAGATTGGGCACCCGGGACCACGAAGACGGTGCGCAGCTGGTCCGCGACGCCTTGGGCCGTTGGGAAGCAGTTGAAACCAGTGAGATCGGTTTCGAGGACGGGGGCAAGCTGGATGTGGATGTGGATGCGACCAACTTCATGCCCTTCTTCGACATCCCGCAGCCTGCCGTGTCCATCATCTTCGATGCTGACGGGGAAATCACTGATGACCTGCTGGGAAGCGGAGCTAGCAACACCGTCCTGGGTTTCGCGGCACCCAGGTTTCCAGTCAATGGTCTCTACACCTATGGGATCGCCGTTCTGAACGGACTCAATGCGGAGCGGCCCAACCTGGGTCAAACGATCACCCACGAGCTGGGACATCTGATCGGCCTCGATCACACCCTGGTCAACCGCCAGATCGTTGCCTTGGAGGCAGGTCGTTTTCTGCCTTTGATGTATCCGTTTTCCCTAATCGGTCAATCCCCTGATCCCAAGAGGGATGACATCGCCTGGGCTTCGTGGCTCTATCCAACACCCGACTTTCAAACCACATTCGGAACAATTTCTGGTCGCGTCTTGCGCCGTTCCGGATTTCCCTTTCCAGGAGCCCACGTGGTTGCCGTGAAGCTGGAGATGGGTCCGGATGAACTACCCGTAGAATCTCGACTCGAGGTAGTCTCCTCGGTTTCCGATTTCCTGCTGCAGGCTGACGGGGAATTCGAGATTCCCGGTCTGACGCCGGGGGACTACTTCGTTTTCTTCGAGTCGATCGGCTCCTTCTTTACTGAAGGCAGCGGTGTCGGGCCGATTAACCACCGTTTCCTGGATTTCCCGAAGGACTTCTACAACGGCGAGAACGAATCCGGATTGGCGGCTATCGATGATCCGGGAGAAAAGATTTCCCTGACCGTTTCTGCGGGTGAAGGGGTGGAAGGCATTGAACTGATTTCAAACAACACCCGTCCGGAGGACCGGCCCGACGGTCTCGACGAACTGAAGGACGACGACAGCGTCCTATACGAGTTCCCAGCGGGGTTCGTCTTTCCTTTCGCCGGCAAGGTCTTCGGATCGGTTCACATCAACAGCGATGGCAACCTGACGTTCCTGGAAGGCGATGACACCTCGAGCCCACGGGATTTGGATCGGATTTTCGGGTTGTTTGGAGATCTGGCGTTGCCTCGAGTCGCCCCCTTGTTCACCGATCTCGACACCAGCCAAGGCGGGGAGATCCGAGCGATCCCGTTGCCGGGCCAGATCACCTTCGAATGGGACCAAGTGCCCGAGTTTTCCTTAGAGGAGGATTCTCCACCCGGAAACTCTTTCTCAGTCACCCTATTCTCGACCGGGGATATCAACTTTCAATACGAGGACATCCAAGTCACCGCTGACAGCGATGGGGTACAGGTCGTGGCTGGGGTCTTCCCAGGATTCTTCGCCAATGGGCAAGGAGTGGCCCAGGATCTGAGCGCGCTCGAGGAGGCCATCCCGCTCGACGGTGCGGAGAAGTATGAGTCGTTTGGAGGCCAGTCCTTCGATCTTTCCGGAACGGAGATCCAGCTGCAGGCGAACACCACACCTTTCTACTTTCCCTTCTATCGCGAAGACTCTGACTTCTTTACCGGATTCGCGGCGACCAACTTCGGCAGCTCCAGTTCCGCAATCACCTTCACCAACAAGGTAGCCGACGGAAAATCCTCTCCCAATCCTGATAACCCACACGTCGAGGGGCTCCTGAGCCAGAAGCAATTTGCCAAACTCGGTGCAGAGCTGTTTGGTCCAGCACCCAATGGACAGCAAGATAGCTGGGTTTACTTTCACACATCATCCGAGAATCTGGCCAGCTTCTTTCAATTTGGGAACGGCCTCAGGGGTCCCTTGGACCAACTAGACGGTGGCGTCGCCCTGACGCAGCAGTCGAAGATCCTCTACTTCACCCGACTCTATCGGGGTGCTGTGTTCCCGACGGCCGTCGGACCTTTGGTGACCGAGACGATCATCAGCATCGCCAATCCGAATTCCGAAGAGATTGGCATTGTCGTCAACTGTTTCGACAGCGACGGTCAGCAGGTGGGGCTAACCAGACTGCGAACCATACCCGGCGAAGGTTTTCTACGCGAGACCTTGTCCTCGTTGATCGGCGCCGGGGATCCCATCAGCAGTGGCCATCTTCGGGTAGACGTGATCGAAGGGCCAGGAGCCGTGGGGTTTGAGCTGATCCAGCTGCCCGACAGCATCTTCGGCCTGAATGCTGTCGCCGAGACAAGTGCGGAGACAATCTACTCAGCCCAGATGGCCAACGGAGGCACGGCCGGAGTCTTCAATTTCACAAGTCTGAGGCTCGTCAACACCTCGGCTCAGGTGCGGACAATGGTGGTGACAGCAATCGCAGATTCCGGCGCCACTATCGGAACCTTTCAAACCACCCTGAATCCCGGCGGATCCCTTCAGGGCGATGTCTCGGGGCTTTTCTCTCTGGGTTCGAATCTAGGCGATCTGACAACCGGATCGATGCAAATTGCGGCCGACGGTCCCGGAGTCATCGGCGACGTCGTCTTCGGGGATCCGGAAGCCGCAGCCTATGCAGCGGCTCTTCTCCTGCAGAGTCAGAGCCTGAGCGAAGCGGTCCTCAGCCAGGTGGCTGTCGGAGCCACCAACCCAGCAGATCCCTCCACTAACTTTTTCACAGGTCTGGCGCTGTTTGTTCCCGGAGACTCTCCGGTGAACGTGACGGTTCGGGTCTTCGACCCGCAGGGACGACTCAAAGGTCAGGCTTTGGTGGCCTTGGGCGCAGGACAGAGGATCTCCAGCGTCATAACGGAACTGATCCCGTCTATTGAGACGCTGATCGGAGGATATATCCATATTGGATCCGAGGGCGGCTCCATCGTGGTCCAACAGCTTTTCGGTAACTCTTTAATGGGCTTTTTTTCCGCGGTACCGCCAAGCATTATCAGGTAGAACGGCACAGGACCACGTCTTGACATCGGATGGCAAATCCGACATAGGGGAAGAACAGTAATGATCGTCGGTGTCCCCCGCGAGATCAAATCAGATGAGTATAGGGTCGCGATGCTTCCCGTCGGCGCTCACCTCCTGGCCAAGGATGGGCACCAGGTGCTTATGGAAAGAGGTGCTGGACTGGGCAGCGGCTTCGATGACCTTGCCTATGCGGATGTCGGAGCGGAGGTGGTCGAAACCGCCCAGGAGATCTTTGAGCGGTCAGAGCTGGTGGTCAAGGTCAAGGAGCCCCAGGAGGAGGAAATTTCCCGGCTACGCAAGGGACAAATTGTCTTTTGCTACTTTCATTTCGCCGCCTCGCGTGAGCTCACAGCTTCCTGTCTGGCAAGCGGAATTTCCGCGGTCGCCTACGAAACTCTAGCAGACGAGCGGGGTCGGCTACCGCTTCTGACACCCATGAGCGAGATCGCCGGAAAGATGTCCATCCAGGAAGGAGCCAAGTACCTCGAGAAGCCCATGATGGGACGGGGGATCCTACTGGGTGGGGTCGCCGGAGTCGAGCCTGCCGACGTGCTCATTCTGGGCGCCGGGGTGGTAGGGGCCAACGCCGCCCGTGTGGCAGCTGGGTTGGATGCCAAGGTGACGGTCATGGACATCGACCTCGACCGCCTCCGGTATTTGGACGAGGTAATGCCAAAGAATGTGACCACGGTCTACTCCGATCCGCATGCGATAGAGCGCTACGCAACCGGCGCGGATCTCGTCATCGGTGCCGTTCTCATTCCGGGCGGACGGGCTCCCTTACTGATCCAGCGAGAGCTCTTGAAGAGGATGAAGAACGGGTCCGTGATCGTAGATGTAGCGGTAGACCAGGGAGGATGCATCGAAACCAGCTCTCCTACCACCCACCAGGAACCCACCTTCATCGTCGACGGCGTGGTGCACTACTGCGTCGCCAACATGCCAGGAGCGGTGGGCCGCACCAGCAGTCATGCACTCTGCAACGCTACTCTCCCCTATTGTCGGGAGTTGGCAGAGCATGGAGTCGACTCGTTCACGGCATTGAGCGAGGGTCGGGCTGCGGCTTTGAACACCCACGAAGGGAAGATCGTGAACCCAGCAGTCGCCGCATCACTCCCCGACTTGCCGAGTGTATGACATGATTATAATCAATCAGTTAAAAGGACAATAAGCTGGAGACGACTTCAACTGGGACTTCCGCCGTTGCCCAACTCGTGTGGGTTCGGTTCGAGCCTGGTATCGGAAAGGATGGGAAATGGGTCCCGTCAGACCGAGCGAGGTCGATCCCAACGGGATTGCGTATTCCAGCCCAGGGTTTCCGAACCCTGGGCAGAGCGTTAACCCCTTAATAATCAACCGTTTGCAAGGGTTTCGGCCTGACCTAGTTGTTGCCCTTCTGTACACAACCCATTCAGGGTTGAAATCCGGGGGCAGCGGTGTTGACCCAGGGTTCGGAAACCCTGGGCTAAAATACGGAATCCTTTCAGGATTCACCTCCTCCTATGCACTCAGGGCACCGGTCACGCCAGAAGCTGACGCCAATTGTCAGAATTACTCCGTTCGAGCAAATCCTGATTCTTCAACCACTTAGGCCCTGGGACTTGCAAGGCCAAGCAGGTCGAATCGCTAACCACTTGATATCATTCGACTTTTAACCGGACAGTAGTGAGCAGTGAGCAGTGAGCAGTGGGGACAGTGAGCAGTGGGGACAGTGAGCAGTGGGCAGTGAGCAGTGAGCAGTGAGCAGTGAACAGTTGAGCAGTGAGCAGTGGGGACAGTGGACAGTGAAACAGTGAAACAGTGAGAGGACCGGCCGTGCAGAGACGGTCCAGGTTCCCTTCCACCACTCCAAGGAACTCGTTTCCCGTTCGCTACGTCGCTCTCGACTCGCTCTTGCTTCTTCACTGCTCACTGCTTACTGCTCACTGCTTTTCCAGTACACTCAGCTTCAGCGTGGCAGAAGGCGGCTGCCAGATTGCAGCCGCTCTCGATCGTCAGGAATCAGTCATCGATGATGGGGCTAGAGTAAACTCGAGCGGGCCCAGAGGGCGACTCCGGTCAAGAGCACATAGAAGAGAATCTCCAGATTTTCCGTCCAAGGCTGGGTACGTTTGATCGCCCCCCAGATGTGGACGGCGGTCAGCAGAGTGCCGGCCAGGATAATCAGATCAAAGACATAGAGGTGACTCTCCGGATCCGGCGCTGCCTCAAAAGAAACCCAGACAACCGCAAGGCCAACCGCGCCCAGACTCCTACCCAGGTAGACCAGCAGATTACGGTCCTCTGGAATCGTCCACTTGAAGCATCGAGCCCAGTGCAACGGAGCCAGAAAGAGGGGAAGGGCGAAAATCACCAGAAAGCCCACACCGGCAACCCACAGGAAGCCGCTCGCAAACACATAGTCCCCGTCAATCATCAGGCCAAGATTCTAATGTAACCCAACCCAGAAGGCTACCAAGGAGTAGGGGTGACTTCGTTGACGGATACCTACCCCGGTGTTACGATCATTGGCCGAAGCGCAGGGAAGGATTCCTCAGAATGTTCCGGTTGGACAGCCCTCAGTCGGTTCCCTTCTGCGACGGCTTGAGCCGCCGCGATTTCCTCCACGTGGGGTCCCTTGCCTTCCTTGGACTGACTCTTTCGGACCTCATTTCGCTCAAGGCCCGAGGAGCCGTCAACCCCGAGAAGGACATCAACTGTATTTTTCTATTCCTGGTCGGCGGACCCTCTCAGATAGATACCTGGGATCTGAAGCCGGATGCGCCGGCAGAGATACGTGGACCCTACAAGCCGATTCCTACCAGCGTCTCCGGCATTCGGATCTCCGAGCTGTTTCCCCGAATGGCAAAGCAGGCCGAAAAGTACGCTCTGGTCCGATCCTTCCACCATCAGATCAACGCGCACCCTTTGGCTCATCACATCGTCCTGACGGGAAGGCCCTTCTCGCCCGGGATCAACCACCCCAATATGGGCTGCGCCGCTCAGTCTCTGATCGGCTCTCGATCTGATCTGCCTTCTCATATCATGCTCCCGGTCGCCCTGCGATCTCGGATGGGTCAATCTGCGGGCTTTCTGGGCAAGACCAACGATCCCTTTCTCATCGATTCCGACCCCTCAACTCCCGATTTTCAAGTTCGTGATCTTGTGCCTCCCGAGTACATCTCAGCAGCTCGGGTGCGGCGGGCAGACAACTTCCGCAAGTTAGTCGATTCTTCGTTTCAGAGGTTCGAGCAAGGCAACCCCGACACCAAGCTCATGAGTTCAAGTTTCAGCCAGGCCTACCGCATCGTCTCCTCGTCGGAGGCGCGGGAAGCCTTCGATATCCATCAGGAGCCGGAGGAGCTGCGCGACCGCTACGGCCGAAATCGATTCGGCCAGAGTTGCCTATTGGCTAGACGATTGGTGGAACGCAAGGTCCGCTTCGTCACTATCAACATGTTCGATGACTTCGGTGGAGCGAGCACCTGGGACATCCACGGGTCCTCACCCTTCAGCCCAATCTCGGCCTTGGACAGCCTGGGCCCGATGTTCGACAATGGCTTTACTTCCCTGATTTAAGATCTCAGCGATCGGGGGCTCCTGGACCAGACACTGGTGGTCGCGATGGGTGAGTTCGGCCGTACACCCAAGATCAATCCTGCTGGGGGCCGGGATCACTGGCCTTTCTGTGGCACCGTCTTGTTTGCGGGCGGAGGAGTCGTAGGCGGCCAGGTGGTGGGATCCTCCGATCGAACCGCCGCCGAGCCCAGAGACCGACCGGTTGGACCGCAAGAAGTGCTGGCTACCATCTACAGCGCCTTGGGGATCAATCTGCACACAGAACTCCCGGGCCCGCAGAATCGTCCGGTGCCCATCGTCGACATCGGCGTTGAGCCCATCTCGGAACTGTTTGGCGGATGATTCTGATACTTATCCTGGCCAGTATCCTGGCCGCTGCAGAAGATCTACCCGAGCTGCAAGTGCTCCCTCCCACCATCAGTTTGTCAGGACCCCGCTCCTCCCAGCAGCTGATCGTCATCGAGCGGACGAAACGACGGGGCTCAGTACAAGAGCTGACTCAGGGAGCAGCTTTTGCCTCCTCTCAACCAGAGGTGGCGAGCGTCGACGCCCAGGGAAGGGTCGTCGCCCACTCAGACGGGCGCGCGATGCTGACGGCGAAACTTCTCGATGGCCGGGAAACGAGTGCAGAGATTGAGGTTAGAGAAGCAGATAAGGCCTTCTCCTGGAGCTTCCGTAACCATGTTCTGTCTGTTATGACCAAGGCGGGATGTAACTCGGGTCCCTGCCACGGTTCGGCAGCAGGCCAGAATCACTTCAAATTGAGTCTACGCGGCTACTCTCCCGAGGCGGATCACGAAACCTTGATGCATGAGGCACTCGGTCGTCGCGTACTGCCGCTGGCACCTGCCCACAGCTTGCTGTTGTTGAAACCCACTCTGACTCTTCCTCACGGAGGGGGGAAACGGATCGCTGTCGACTCGGCAGGATACCAGATCCTATCGGAATGGATTGCGGCCGGGGCCCCGCCTCCGGATAGAAGCGACCCCCGGGTCGAACGACTGGATATCTTGCCCCCTCACGTGACGCTTGGACGCGGAGGCGAGCATCAACTTCTGGTACAGGCCTTCTTCTCTGACGGGCACGTCGAGGATGTCACTCGCTGGGTCAAGTACAGCAGTAGCGATGCGGGGACGGTCCAGGTGGGCCCCGAAGGGAAAGTCAAAGCCGAAGCTAAAGGGGAGGCAGAGGTCTCAGTCTGGTATCTGAACCAGGTCGCCTCCACCAGAATTACGGTGCCCTTTCGCCAGCTGACTGATCCAAAACCCTATCTCGAGGCGCCACGCCACGGTGCTATCGACGACCTGGTCCTGGGAAAGCTGCAGGAGTTGGGACTGCCGCCGGCCGCCCCTTCTAGCGACTCCCACTTCATCCGCCGGGCCTACCTGGACGCCATCGGTCTTCTACCTACCGCCGAGGAGACGAAAGCCTTCACGGCTACAACAGCTCCCAACAAGCGAGCAAAGTTGATCGATTCCCTGCTGGCTCGCTCTGATTTCGTGGACTTTTGGGCGTACAAGTGGTCTGACCTGCTTCTGGTCTCCAGCTCCAGGATGTCGCCTCCAGCAACCCGAGCCTACTACAACTGGATCCGTGGCGCGGTCGCGGAAAACCGCCCCTGGGATCAGTTGGTGCGACAGTTGGTCACGGCCCAGGGAAGCAACCTCGAAAACGGGGCGGCCAACTACTATGTCCTCCATGACGATGCTGCCAAGGTGGCGGAAAATGTCACCTTGACCTTCATGGGACTGGCGATTGCGTGTGCCCGATGCCATGACCATCCACTCGACCGCTGGACCCAGGACGATTACTACTCTCTCTCCAGCTACTTCTCGAGGGTTGGCCGGAAAAACGGCGATGCGGGACAGACGATCGTGTTCCGGGCCGGCGCCGGCGACGTGGTTCACCCCCGGCTGGGAGCCCCGCTGCCTCCCCGTCCCCTGGGAGCCAGGAGGGCTGCGTCGGTGTCCGGTCGAGACCGCCGCCAGGACTTCGCCGAATGGCTCACGTCTGGAGACAATCCCTACTTCGCCCGGTCCATCGTCAACAGGATCTGGCATCACTTCATGGGAAGGGGATTGGTGGATCCGGTAGACGACCTCAGGGATACAAATCCTGCCTCCAACGAAGCGCTGCATAAGATGCTGGCAGCCGACTTTGTTCGCACCGGTTTCGATGTGAAAGAGCTGATTCGTACGATCATGAATTCTGCCGCCTATCAGTCTAGCTCTGGGGGACGGCAGGAGGGTTTCGAGGACGACAAATACTATTCTCGCTTCGTCTTGCGCCGCCTGCCCGCCGAGGTAATCCTCGACATCATCTCACAGGTGACAGGCACGTCCACCGAGTTTCCAGGCTGTCCTCCAAACACGCGCTCGCTTCAACTTCCTGACAGCCAGGTCAGATCCTATTTCTTGACCGTCTTCGGCCGGCCCAAGCGCAAGATCAACAGTCATGCCGAGCGAGTGAAGGACACGACGGTCAGCCAAGCTCTCCACCTGATCAACAGCGAAGCACTACACCAGAAGCTCCGCAATCCCCTAAGTACGCTCGAAAAACTCCTGGCAAAGGGACTGCCTGATCGGGAAATCGTCAGCGAGATCTTTTGGATGTCCCTCAGCCGGGCCCCCGAAGCCGAGGAGCTAGATCGGATACTGCAGGCTGTATCAGGAGCTCGCAAGGGTGCTCAAACCAGTCATCGTGCGGATCAGATCCGGCGTGACGTCTTGGAGGATTTTTTCACTGGCGTTCTGATGAGCAAGGAGTTCCTATTCAATCACTGAGAGCAACTCAGAGCCCGCTCCAGCGGCCTGAAGCGCAGCCTAAGATCAGTTCTTCCTGGTCCCGGAGAATGCTCGTCCTATCCTTGTTTTCTTTCTGTCCTGCCGTCATCGCAACAACGACCAGCGAATTCTCACCTGCCCCCTACATCTACCTGGTTCACCCGATCGGCTCCGAACGGGGTACCTCCCGTATGGTCACCGTCGAGGGGATCAACCTGGAAGACACCCCCGAGCTGTTCTTCAGTCGGGAGGGCGTAAGGGCACAAACACTCGATGTAGAGGAGACTTCCAACAAACCGCACCGAACACCCCGGCAGCGTGTGCGAATCGAGCTCGAGGTTGGCCCACAGGTCGAAACTGGGATCCATGGTTTTCGTTTGAGGACCCGCCACGGAACCAGCAACTGGGTCCCTTTCGCGATCGGACAGCTGCGACCGGTCGACGAGACCGAGCCCAACAACTCACTGCGCGAGGCTCAGAGGATCCCCTTGCCTGCAACGGTGGATGGGTCGTTGGCAAAATCGGGAGTGGCCGACTATTTTCGCTTCCAGGTCTCGGCCGGAAGTGAGTTGGTCTTCGAGGTGACCGCAGACCGGCTGGGCTCGAGGTTGGACTCTGTGCTGACACTCAAGGACGCGCGCGGCCAGGTACTGACACGGAACGACAATTCGCAGCCGGGGATCTCGGATTCCTTCCTTGCTCATCGCTTCAAGGTCTCCGGGGAATACTACCTCCGGATCGCCGATCGGGCAGATAGAGGGGGAAAGAATTTCGGGTACCGCCTGACACTGGGACGCCTCCCCTATCTAACCCAGGTCTTTCCCCTGGGAACTCAGAGGGGCACCCTCGTGAAGGCGCGTCGAAGGTCACAACCTGGAGGGCGCCACCGAAGCCCAGTTGAACGGACATCTCCAACCGGACGAGAACGGCACGCTCCCGATCAGGATCGAAACCGCTTTCGGACCAACCATCAATACTTTGAAGACGTCCATTGGCACCTTCCCAGAGCTGCTGGAGCAGGAGCCCAACGGTGAGATCACCACGAGCCAGAAGGTCGTAGCCCCCGCGACCATCAACGGTCTCGTCGAAACACCCGGGGACCGGGATCTATTTGGTTTTCGCGCTCAACAGGGCCAAGTGCTGGCGTTCGAAGTGACGGCCTGGAGACTGGGTTCCTTTCTCGACTCCAGTATCGAGATCCTCGACCATCGTGGAGATCCCGTCCCACAGGCCCTACTGCAGGCCCTGTCAGAGGACACTCAGGATATCGGCCTCAGTTCGAGGAGCCTGGCACTGGGCCGGTTCGAGTCGACTCGAAATACCCGTTTCTATCCACTCGACTTCGTGCTGATGGGAGGACGGGAGCTGATTCGACTGGAAAGAGCCCTTCGGCGAATCGACCATTTTTCGGTGGCTCAGGGAATACTGGGGCAAAGACTGAGCTGGCTGGGGACAACACCTCAAATCCATCCCCGCAACGGCAGCGCTCACAAGGTCCGAATCCTGCCAGCGGACACCAAAGTTCCCCCTGGTCCTTTTGCGTCCTTCTCCCTTCCCTTCCGAAACGACGATGGAGGACCTCCCTACGGCAAGGACTCCTATCTTCTCTTCACCGTCCCGAAAGAAGGTGACTATCTGGTTTCCCTGAGCGACCTCCAGAACCAAGGAGGGAGGCACTATCCCTACCGTCTTACGATTCGTCCGGCCACTCCAGACTATCGACTGTTTCTGGATGATGGATTCATTCTGTACGTCGATGGTAGGACTACAGGCGCCCGAAACTCGAATGTGCCACGCGGAGGTAGCGTACCGCTTACCGTCTCAGCCTCTCGTATTGATGGCTTCGACGGTCCCATCCGAGTCGAAGTGCAAGGTCTGCCCTCAGGCCTTCGGGCCACCACCGGAACCATCCGGAAGAGCGAGTTCGTGACGACAGTGGTTCTGCCCGCGGATGCCGAGGCACCGATAAACCGGACGCCCCAACCCGTGAAGGTAGTCGGTTTCGCTCAGCTTGGGGAGAGACAGGTGACAAGGATAGCTAGTGCCCGTCCGAAAACCGGGGTTTTCAGAACTGTAATCTGTTGAATCGTAAACACTTATTATACTTGAGACTGCTGACAGACCGGCTCGACCCAGCTCGATCCAGAGCAAGGACCCTCGAGCGAGGGCACGCGGGCCAAAAAGCAGCGGTTCGGCGCAGACCTCTCCCCGAGTCGGAGCCACAAGGCAGTACGGTCAGCCACAAAAGGCTACAACAGGAGTCGGGCCAGGACGACCAGGTTATAGGTCAGGACGCTGGCATGGACGTAGCTTTGAAAGTGAGGCCAGCCTTTCCAGCTACAGCGGTGGAGACCGAAGGTGTGCTTGAGGGTCCCAATGCACCCCTCAATCCCGGCGCGGAAGCGTTTGAGTTGTTTGTAGACCCAACTGGAACGCACCATGCTCTCAACCGTCAACCCACACTTTTTGGAAAAGGCCACATCCTGTACCCTCTGCTCTTTGGCCCAGCGCAGGTTGGCAGCCGAGGCAAAACCACCATCCCAGGCGCTCTGGCGGGGGACCTTCCCGTACAGCTGTCGATGCCGCTCTAAGAAGGGTTGCACATAGTTGCTGTCGGCCGGATTCCCCCGTTCCACCACACAATCCAGGATCAGCGACGAGGCGCCCGTGCTGACAAACACCTTGTGGCCGAAGACCGTTTCCCGAGGGCTCTTCTTGATAATATCGGTGTGCTCTTCGAAGAGGGAACAGATCTTCTCCTGGGCCGCGACGGCCTCGCCCGAAAGGACCCGTCGTTGAGTCTGCTCGATGACTTTGTGCAACAGCCCCAGATAGTGGGCCAGTTGCGCCGCCACGGCCAGACTGAGGGGATCGCTCCACTGCGCGGAAGCTGCCAGCGCCTGCTCGGCATAGTGAGCCGTCTTGGACGCCACTTTGATCAGATCGCGGTAACTGTCCAGGCGCTTCTTGCCGCGGCGGTTGCGGATGTTCAGGACGCGCCGCTTGGCCCGCCGCGTATGATCGACGAAGCCGATCCCTTCCCGCTCCCGCAGCCGCCCCAGCCACTGGGTAACGACTCGAATGCCGTCGTACAACAGCTCACTGTCGAGCGGATAGTGGATGTTCGTCTCGACCGCCGTGGCATCGACCCGAATCCGTTGGCCTTTTTCCAGACCCCGAGCCTGCGCCCAGAGCACCAAGTGGTCGTTGATCGCCTTCCAAGTCCCCGGCTCAGTCTTCCCCAGGTTCTCCGCCAGGGTGGCTTTGCTGATCGACGCCCCATAGGGCAAGCGACAGAACCTCTGACAGCTTTGCGAATCCACCAGATGAAACTCCAGCTTGCGATAGCTGAACTGATGCAGCTGTTTGATGACGGCGCAACGCAGCACCTGCTCGGCCGTCAAACCGGGGGCGCCAACACCGGAATCGACCCTGTCAGAGAGATCTTGTACTATCAGCTCCAGCGTCTGGGGATTGTCGTCCAGGATGCGCGAGATCACCTTCAATTCATGGGCCAGCTGGTGATCGGGCCATTGCGGGGAAAGGGGGCGTTGTTTTTCACGCTTTTTACGCATCTTCGAACTCCTGAAATCGTCGTAAGTCGTTTTAGTCTAATTGTTTGCACCAAATAGTCTAGCAAACGGCCCTGACAGTTTCGGAGCTTGAAAAAGCCCTCTTTCCCCTTCCTTATCAATTACTTACACATTTCCGGACGGGCACTAGCTAGTGACCCCAGAGAATCACTCCCTTTGGTAACGGTGACTCCGGCCGCCTTGATCCGACCCAAAGTCGAGCCACGGGAGCTCACCATCCGTCCCGGCGAGAGCCTCCAACTCGAGGTTCAAATTGAGCGGCGCGGAGGCTTCCTGGGAGATGTTCCGTTCGTCTTCCAGAACAGGCCGCCCGGCATCTACGTCGAAAACTCGGGGTCTTCCGGAATCGTCATCTCTCGCGGCGAAACCCGCCGAACGATCACCCTCACCGCTGATGCCTGGCTGGAGCCACTCAGCTTTCCCATGATTGCGTTGGGGCGAATCAAGAGCGAGGCAACCAGGAGGCGTAGGAGTGGAGCCAAGGACGAATCGGTTGACTATGCTTCGGAACCGGTCGTTGTGAATATTGTGAGCAGTGAGCAGTGAGCAGTGAGCAGTGAGCAGTGAGCAGTTGAGCAGTGGGGACAGTGGACAGTGAAACAGTGAAACAGTGAGAGGACCGGCCGTGCAGAGACGGTCCAGGTTCCCTTCCACCACTTCAAGGAACTCGTTTCCCGTTCGCTACGTCGCTCTCGACTCGCTCTTGCTTCTTCACTGCTCACTGCTCACTGCTCACTGTCCCCACTGCTCACTGCTCACTCCACACGACTACTCACTGAGAAGCGAGAGTCCGATCCAGGCATTCCAGCGTAAAGGCGATGTCCTCTTCCGTGTGGGCCGCAGAAATCGAGATTTGCTTCGTCGCCACGGGGAAGAAGTAGGCTCCCCGCTCGACCATTTCACGGCGCATATCGAGATCTTTTTCGAAGTCGTGATTCGAGGCCAGGTCGTGCCAATCAAGGGGCTCGTGATCCATGAAATACAGGCACAAGGCTGAGCCTTGCCTGGCAACCGTCCCCCTAATCCCGTGGGAATGGAGAACCGACTCGAACCCCTGCTGCGCCTGTTGCCCCAGCGTCTCCAGGTGCTTGTAGACTCTCCCGTCATCCTCGAGTAAGCGCTCGATAGTGGCGATGGCCGCGGCGACCGCCAGTGGGTGTCCATTGTAGGTCCCGGCAAGGAGCGGACGCTTGGACGGATCCGGATCCGCATAGCGATCCATCAACTCCAGCCTGCCGCCGAGGGCCGACATCGGATAACCATTGGCAATCGCCTTCGCGAAGACCACCAGGTCGGGCTTGACCCCACTGATTTGACTGTAGCCGCCTACGGAATAGCGAAAGCCGGTCTTGACCTCGTCGAAAATGAGGACGAAACCCTTCTCGTCTGCCAGCTCCCGCAAGCCGGCGAGATACCCGGGTTGGGGCTTGAGAATCCCGATGTTCTGGAGAATCGGTTCGGTGATCAGGCCAGCCACCGGATAGCGGTCGCAGACATAGCGGACCGAGTCAAGGTCGTTGAAGTTGACGATGTGTATCAGCTGCTGGTGGGAAACGGGAGCACCGGGTCCCAGGGCGACGTATCGATATTCCCCAGGGGAAACCCGGGGACCAATCTGATCGAGTGGTGTCAGGACATTGCAGCCCACATCATTATCCGAACCATTGAATCCACCCTGCATGACGATCACGTGGTCCCGTTCGGTCGCGGCCCGAGCAAGCCGGATCGCTCCTCGAGTCGCCTCCGATCCGGTGTTGCAGAGTTGGACGCTCTCGATGGCTGGAACATGCGTGCACAATAGCTCCGCCAGTTGACCCTCGAGCCGATTGGTTCCGCTACCGAAGAGGCTCACCTTGTCCTTGATGACCTTTTCGACCGCCTGATTCACATAGGCATCGTTGTGGCCCAGGACGTAGGGTGCGAAGGCGGCGTGGTAGTCGATGTATCGATTACCATCGACATCCCACATATAGGCTCCTTCGGCCTTGGCAAAGACAATCTCCGGGTCTGCTTTCCGGGCCGTCGAAACCACGCCTCCGGGAATGTACTTCTTATTCTGTTCAAGGGTCTCAGCCGATTTCGGCCGGGATAGCTCGGCGATCTTCATGGTCCACTCCAAAGTTTTTAAGATACAAGATTGGTTTACTCTCGCCAGATCTTTTCCAGAAGAGCAAGAACATTGAGTCCTAGAATCTTCTGGACGTCCTCTTCTGAATAACCTCGATTCAACAGGCCTGAGGTAATGTTGGGGGCTTCGTCGGAACGAGTGATGCCCTGTGGCAAGTGGAAAGGAAAGGGTATGGGATAGACGGTAGAGTCCTTGAGTTTGCCCGCCATCAGCCAGTGGAACCACTCTTTCGAGTGATTCTCGGTGAAATCCAGTCCGATCGAGGTATGATCGATTCCAACCAAATCCACCCAATACTCGATGGCATCCAGAAAATCCTCGATGGTCGAGTCGTATCCGCTCTTCAGGAAGGTCGGGAAAATATTGGCGCCTACGACCCCACCTTTGGCCACCAGCGCCTTGACCTGCTCGTCGGTCTTATTCCGCGGATGATCCTGCTGAGTCCGGGGGTTGGTGTGACTGAACCAGACCGGTTGTTCCGAGACTTCGATGGCATCCATGGTGGTTCTGTATCCCACGTGGGAGAGATCAACGACCATGCCCAAACGATTCATCTCCTTGATCAGATCGACACCAAACTGGCTCAGGCCCACGTCCTGCCGTTCGTAGCAGCCAGCACCCACGAAATTCAAATCGTTGTAGGTTATCTGGATGACGCGGACACCAAGGCGGTAGAAAATCTCCACCAGATCCAGATCGTCCTCGATGGGGGATGAGTTCTGGAAGCCAAAGATGATTCCGACCCGGTTCTCTCGCTTGGCGGTGTGAACGTCGGCAATTGAGGTGACAGGTCGTATGTAGCTACCGTGCGTCTCGAAATCTCGATAGAAGGAGCTTATATTTCGCAGGGTCCCTCGAGCCCCCTCCCAAACGGCGACAGTGGCATTGATCGCCGTGAATCCGCCCTCCCACAAGTGACGATAAACGTCTTCATCACCCCAGCGGCTGACGTTCAAACCGTCGATGATCAGCGACCGTTGGTGCAGATCTTGCGCTTCTGAGCTCACTTTCATCAGGTCACCCCTCCGTAATTGAATCAGGATCCGCTCATGCTAAAGAAGAACGCGTCCCGGCTCAAGGAAAGAAAGACTACGTGAAGTGATTCCAGGAGTCCATCCGCGCTGGTGGTGGCAGGGAAACGGCGCTTCCAGTCTTCGCCGAGAGGGCTACCGCTTCGCAGAACTCCATGTAGCGGATTCCCTCTTCAAAGTCCGGCCGGACAGGCGTCCCCTCCCGAATGGCCTGAATGAAAAGGGCATCGGTGTCCTGGAAGCGCTCCTCTTCGGGGGGAATGGCTACCGGAGCGAGTTCGGGATTGTCCCTGGAGGCACCTCGGATCTCATCGGCGAAAAGATCGTAGACCAGAGTCCCGCTCGAACCGTAGATCTCGATCGCCTGCGCCGGAGGACAGGCGACATGACCCGAAAAATGGTAGCTGGCGCTGGCGCCACACTCTAAGCGGGCTGCGACAACGACCGAGTCCGGAACACCTGCCTCGACCCAGTCTCCGGCCCCCGTCTGCCGCTTCGGCTGGCGGGTGGCGGTAAGGGCCGCCACTTCGACGGATGGACCCAGCCAGCGGTTGACCACCTCGTTCCACATCCCCAAAGTGAGCATGTTGACGCCCACCACATCCGAGTCCCAGACAAAGGCCTCCCAGCCTTCCCCAAACCAGGCCATCCCGTTGACTCGTACCTCGTGGACCCTACCCACAAACTGCTCCTCGTGAAGTAGCCGCTGCATCACCCGGTCCCCTTTGAGACCGGGGCGGGGCGGATAAAGGGCCGTGACCAGGTCTGATTTCCGGGCAGCGGCCAGCATCTGCTGCGCTTGGCCGAGGTTCCTGGCCATCCGAGCCTGACAGAGCACATGTTTTCCGGCATCCAGGGCCCTGAGGGTAGCCGGAAGATGCAACACCGGAGGCGTCGCGATGACAACGGCATCCAACTCGGGTGAGTCCGCGATCTCCTGCCAGGAGCTCAGCGTTGCTGGAATGCCAAACTGCGCAGCCACCGCGACGGCCTTATCCGGGTTTCGCGACCAGACAACCGCCGTTTCTACTCCAGGAATCTTCTTGAGGGCCGGAAGATGCCGACTGGTCGCTACCGCACCCGACCCTATGATCCCGACACGCAGATTCTTCATTTTCTCTCTTCTTTCCGTTCCTACGGTCTAACGTCAGTGCGGCTTAGTGCTCAGGATCCGTAGGACAGAGGATTGTAGAATGGGGCGAAGGCGAGGATCAAGGCGGTGACAAAGGACTGTTTACCGGTCAGGATATCGTCGGTCAGGATTTCTCGGAGATCGTGTCTCCGTTCGATGCCCCTGCTGTGAGTGAAACGATCAATTACGATTTCGAGCTCAATTCCCCGGTCGATCACGGGGTCGGCAATCCGGGGAGGAATAGGCATTCCCCCACCATGCCCAAAGTGTCCCTTGTGCCCGTCCGAGACATAAGCCCAACTCTCGAGAAAGACCTGCCTTCGGGGACCCGCCGAACCGACGACGTTGAATCCCCCTACCAACCCGATGTAAAAGTCGGCTTCACCTCGCTCTCGCTTAAGCTGCAAGGTGAGGTTCTCGACACGGGTCTGAGCCGACATCATCAACTCGGCACCAGAGAAGGGAGTACCGGTCTCCTCCCGCGAGACGTCGTAACAGAGGAACTCAGCTGTCTCGTCCGAATCGGCTTGAAGCCTGCCGGACAGCAGCGCCCAGACCTCTTTGACTGCGGCGATCTCCGGTTCTCGGGTACTGCCGACAGCTATTCGCATTGCATCCGATTCTAGCGCCGAGATCTGACACAAAGAAACCGTTTTTCCCAGGGCAGGTACCGCCGATTCATGGAAGCCTGAAACCGCAAGCAAGGGGTTGGGGAGCAGCACAAATGTTCCCAACTCGTCTGCTACCTTCGGCTGAAAGCCCATTTATCGACGTATGGCACTGTGACCCAACCCCTCGCTTGCGGCTTCAGGCTTCCATGAATCTCGCATTACTGGTCCCGTTCTTCGCCACACCGTCCTGCGACTCGCGACCTCTTCTTTAAGCTGAAGTTACCCTGAAAACTAGCTGAAAAACAACCTGTAAGCCATTGTGGATCATCAGGTAAGGGTCTTTTTGTGTTCGACAATCTGTACCCATGTAATAGTTGGTTTAGTGTCCTTTATTGTCGGTAGTATGTGATATTATAGTGCCCATGTACATCGAATCCGTTCCCAACCGCAACTCGCCCCCGGCCATTCTCCTGCGCGAGTCCTACCGGCAAGCCGGCAAGGTGCGCAAGCGCACTCTGGCTAACCTCAGCAAGTGGCCCGCGGAGATCGTCGAAGGCCTGCGCAGCCTCTTGAAGGGAGGCTCCGTCATCTCCGACTTGAGCCAAGCCTTCCAGGTCCAGCGCACTCGCCCCCATGGTCATGTGGCGGCCGTCTTGGGTACCCTGCGCCGCCTCGGTTTGGAGCGCTTACTGGCCACTCGCAACAGCCTGCAGCGCCGCCTGGTAGTGGCCCTGATCGTGGCGCGCATCCTGGAGCCCCGCTCCAAGCTGGCCACCGCACGCGGATGGGATCCCCAGACCCTGTCCAGCAGCTTGGGCGAGCTCTTACAGGTGGAGGCCGCGACGGCCGATGATCTGTACGGCGCCTTGGACTGGCTGCTCGTTCGACAACCAAAGATTGAAAACCAGCTGGCGGCTCAGCGCCTGCAGGACGGTTGCCTCGTGATCTACGACGTCACCTCGACCTACTTCGAAGGGAGGAGTTGCCCGTTGGCCCAGCGGGGGTATTCCCGAGACGGCAAAGGGGGTACGCTGCAGATCGTCTTCGGCCTGCTGTGCGACCGTCAAGGCTGCCCTGTCGCGGTCGAGGTCTTCGAAGGCAACCGAGCGGACCCCACAACAGTGACCAGCCAAATCCAAAAACTGCGCCAACGCTTCGGGTTGCGCTCGGTGGTGGTGGTCGCCGATCGAGGAATGCTGACGGAAGCCCGCATTCGGGAGGAGCTCAAGCCGCTGCCCGGCATGGGCTGGATCACGGCCCTGCGAGGCCCTCAGATCCGCAAACTGTTTCAATCCGGTCCGCTGCAGCTGTCCCTGTTTGATCAACGCGACCTGGCCGAGATCCAGAGCCCGGACTACCCCGGGGAACGGCTCATTGTCTGCCGTAATCCCCTCTTAGCGGAGGAACGGGCCCGCAATCGCCAGCAACTGCTCCAGGCGACCGAGCTGGAGTTGGAGAAGATTGTCCAGGCAACGCAACGTCCGAAGCGTCGCTTCAAGGGCAAGGATCGGATTGCCCTGCGGGTGGGCAAAGTCCTCAACCGCTACAAAGTGGGCAAGCATTTTGTCCTGGAGATCGGCGAGGAGTCCTTCTCCTACCAGCGCCGGCAGGAGCGCATCGAGCAGGAGGCGGCACTGGACGGGATCTATGTGATTCGCACCAACCTGGCCCGCGAGCAAATGGATGCCGAACAAACGGTGGCTGCCTACAAGGGGTTGTCCGTCGCCGAACGGGCCTTCCGCAGCTGTAAGAGTGTCGATCTGAAGGTCCGACCCATTTACCACCATCTGGAGGATCGGGTCCGCGCTCACGTCTTTCTGTGCATGCTTGCCTACTACGTCGAGTGGCACATGCGACAGAAGTTAGCTCCGATCCTGTTCGACGACGAGGATCCCGAGGCGGGGAGGCAGCTTCGCGATTCGGTGGTGGCACCCTCTCAGCGCTCTCCTCAGGCCCTCCGCAAGGCTCACCGCAAGCGCACCGTTGAGGGTGGGCCCGTGCACAGCTTTCAGACCTTGCTCAGCGATTTGGCCACGATCTCCAAAAACCGGATTCAGCCGCAGTTGCCCGGCTCAGCAGCCTTCGACAAAATCACCCGTCCCACATCGCTTCAGCAGCGAGCCCTGGATCTCCTCGGCGTTCGTCTATAATGTACCCAGTACCGACGCAGCTGATTTGTAGCATTACCCCAATCTTAACAATAGGTTACATCACTTTTCTACGAGGTAACTTAGGTTTAAGTTTCAGCTTAGCCCCGCCCCCGGCTGCGCCGGATCGTACCTGAATGAAACTTCAGTCGAGGGACGTAGCGGTGGGCTCCAGGCCGCCGTCCGAGCCAAAGGCTCGAATCAAGAAGACTTCGGCCTGGAGGCCAAAGCCACGCTCGCAAATGAAGTTTCAGCTTAGTCGCGCCCCAGCTGGGCTGCCCCATTCGAGAAAGAAACTTGAAGCCTCTCGCCACACTGTCCAGTGGCAAGAGACGTGCGACGTTCGGACGTTCAGACGTGCGACGATCCCAATGAAGTTTCAGCTTAGAAGCTCCGAAAGGGCTCCGTGCATCTTGCCGTTGCTTGCGAGCACCTCGCTGCCCTCGATGCCGCAGGGGGATTGATCGAATCTTGTCACCCTACCGCCCGCCTCTTCGACAATCAATTGTCCCGCTGCCACGTCCCAGGGGTTCAAGCTGACCTCCCAAAAACCGTCGAAGCGGCCGCAAGCCACGTAGCAGAGGTCCAAGGCTGCTGATCCATCGCGCCTTACGCCCCGAACACTCCTCGTCACTCGTGCGAACAGCTCGAGGTTGAGGTCTCTCTCTTCGGGATCGTATGGAAAACCGGTAGCAACAAGGCTCTCAATGGGTTCCCCGACCTCCGAGACCCTGATCGGCTCATCGTTGAGATACGCTCCCTGGTTGCGCTCGGCCCAGAAAAGCTCATTGGCGATGGGATCATAGACGACGCCAAGCTGTAGAATGCCTTGGATCTCCTGCGCGATCGAGACACAGAAACAGGGATAGCCGTGGGCGTAGTTGGTGGTTCCGTCGATCGGGTCGATAACCCACCGGCAGGGTACAGTCCCCACCTTCTCGTCCCGCTCTTCCGACAAGACGGAATGATCTGGGAAGTGGCGCTCGATGAGCTCGATGATCACCGCCTCCGCCCGCAAATCGATTTCCGTCACCAGGTTGATCGGTCCCTTCTTGGACACCTGAAAATCCCTCTTCAGGGAATCCCTTAGGACGCTTCCAGCCTCGAGCGCCGCCTCTTTTGCTACCGCCAAGGCGGTCTCGTCTAGTGAACTCATCAGGCTCCTATCCTTCTCTCACCAATAGTGCCACCGCCTGGACAGCCAAGCCCTCACCCCGCCCCACGGGTCCATAACCCTCCATCGTGGTCGCCTTCAAACCAATCTGTTCCGGCTTCAAGTACAGTACCCGTCCCAGACTGACTTTGATGGCTTCCACGTGAGGCTGGATCTTCGGTGCTTCGGCCAGGATGGTGGCGTCGATATTGCCGACCCGATAGTTCTTTCCCCGAATCAGCCGATACACCTTTTCCAGAAGCAGCAGGCTATTGATTCCCTGGTAGCGGGGATCGGTGTCCGGGAAATAGGTTCCGATGTCCTTGAGCCCTGCCGCCCCCAGGAGGGCGTCGGCCACAGCATGGGTAAGGGCGTCCGCATCGGAATGGCCGATCAGACCACGATCGTACGGTATCAGCACCCCCCCCAATACAAGCTGCTGGTCCTCTCCAAAGGCGTGGAAGTCGTAGCCCAAACCAATCCGGAAGCTGTTCTCTAGGCCCACGCCCAAACTCTCCAAATCATAGATCTTCTTTCCAGGTTACCTTGATATTCTCGAGTTCCCCTGGGACCACATAAACAGGGGAGCCCAGACGTTCTACCAAGGAGGCTTCGTCGGTGCCGTAAACACCCTCCTTCTGAGCCCGCTCCAAAGCCTGCCTCAAAAGGTTGATTTCGAATCCCTGGGGTGTCTGGGCCAACCTCAAGTGATCGCGGTCCACGGTTCTGACCACCTGATGAGAGGCTACCTCCTTGACGGTATCACGAAGCGACACTGCGGGAAGACAGGCACCGACTCGGCGCGTCTCCTCCACTACACGTGCGATCAGCCCTTGAGACACGAAGGGGCGAGCGGCGTCGTGGACCAATACGATCTGGACCGAATCCGAGAGTCGATTCAGCCCTCTGTACACTGAGTCCTGACGCTCCCGACCTCCGGTTTGCAACCGCAGTTTCGCCCGGTAGGGAAGTGATCGGATCTCTTCTTCAACCCTTTCCTCCCACGCCTCAGGGACCACTATGACGGCTTCTTCGAGGAACTCTAAGAACGGTTCCAAAGCATGTAGATAGAGGGGTTTATCTCTCATGCTGCTAAACTGTTTGGGAAGGTCGCCACCGAAGCGGCTGCCCGCTCCAGCGGCCGCCAGGATAAGCCCAATCAAAGCCGCCTCACCCGTCCTCGCAGTCGTTGGATCTAGGAGTCTGTGCGGTAGAGATGATCGTAGCGAGAAAGCGGGGAATCGAGGCCAGATTTTCTCGCTTTTCGAGGTACATAGTCGTTCTATTTGCCGAAAAATCGGGGAAATATGGACCGATTCTACCGTTTTCGCAGCAGATCAATTTCTGCCGCGCTGGCTCCTAGCCCTCATGTCCCTGCACCGTCCAGCTGCTCGAGGCACTCCCCAACAGAAGAGACTCCAACCAGTGAAAAGCTGTCCAGGGACTCGTTCAGAGGGAGATTCTTCTGGGGCACGATCGCTGACTCGAAGCCCAGATTGGAAGCTTCCTTGACGCGGCTATAGGGAAAACCAACGGCCCTGATCTCGCCTGCCAACCCCACCTCGCCAAAAACCACCGCATTTCCCGGCAGAGGACGATCTCGGAAACTGGACACGATGGCGGCAAGAATCGCCAGGTCCACCCCGGGTTCGGTGAGGGAGAGTCCTCCGGCGACGTTCACGTAGACGTCACTTCCCAGGAGGTGCAGGCCAAGACGCTTTTCCAACATCGCCAGCAACAACGACACCCGACTCGAGTCCACTCCATTGGTGACGCGGCGAGCGGAGCTGAAGTGACTCTGACTGACCAGAGCCTGGATCTCGACCAGGACGGGCCGGGATCCTTCCATGGCACAGGTAACCGCGGATCCGGAAACCTGTTCCCCTCGTTCGGACAAGAATAGTTGAGACGGATTCTCGACACAGAGCAGGCCCCGCCCCGACATCTCGAATATTCCCAACTCGTTGGCCGGACCAAACCGGTTCTTGACAGTTCGAATGATCTTCTCGTTCCGGTGTCGCTCCCCTTCGAAATAGAGCACCACGTCTACGATGTGCTCGAGAGCCTTGGGACCGGCCAGGGCTCCATCCTTGGTGATGTGCCCAATCAGTAAGACCGGGACGCCCGAGCTCTTGGCGAAGGTCAGTAACTTCGAGGCACACTCCCTAATCTGCCCGATACTGCCCGGGATCGACTCCAGGTTCTGGCTGTAGAGGGTTTGAATGGAATCGATGATCAGCGCCGCTGGCTTC
The DNA here is from genome assembly GCA_965219855.1 of Acidobacteriota bacterium. Taxonomy (GTDB): domain Bacteria; phylum Acidobacteriota; class UBA6911; order RPQK01; family JAJDTT01; genus CAUZIZ01. The sequence goes on along the minus strand of CBDCOR010000030.1, from coordinate 477,756 downwards.
AGGAGCTCCTTCTGCTCCAGCACCCGCTCCAGACAGGTCTCCGCCACCAGGTAGAGATTGGTTCCCTTTATTCCCAGCCGATCGCCCCGCAGTCTGATCTGTTGGGCTGATTCCTCACCTGCGACGTAGAGGACCGGCAGGCCCTCCTGCGACAGATTCTCAGCAACTTGTAGTAGCAGGGTGGACTTGCCAATTCCGGGTTCACCGCCCAGCAGAACGAGCGATCCCGGAACCATGCCCCCGCCAAGCACTCGGTCGAACTCTGAATTGAGGCTGGGAATGCGACTGAAATCGTCCTTTTCGATCTCAGGATAAGCGTGTAATGGAGCCCCTGCTACCGCGGTCGGTCGGCTCTGGACTCGCTCTTCTGAGAGAGCGTCCCACTCCCCACAACCGGGGCACCGTCCCAGCCATTTGGGACTCCTCAAGCCGCAGGACTGACAAACATAGAGTGCCTTGAGCGAGGGTGAAGCCACGTTTGTATTGTAACGCGAGGGGCTGTCCAAGCCCCGAGCGAATCCCAGATCAGGAACCGATTCCCCCTCGGTTTGGTTTCTGTCTGCTGAATAGTTGTATCATTACTTATCCATGGGTGGAGTTCAGTAGTGTCCCAACGTTTGGGCTTCTAATCTCTGTAAAGTATTAATGAGTAATATGTTAGAGAAGATAATGGGTGTTTCCGACTTGAAAGTGAGTGTACGCTCACGCCCTTCAGTTCATAAGGAGGGCGAGCATGTACACGGGCACGACGATTTTTTCCCAGGTGATGCGGCATCTTCCCTGGCATCATTTTCATCGCATTGTTCAGCACTACGGAGGCGACTACAAGGTCAAGTCGTTCCGCTGTGCCGACCATTACCGGGTCATGGCCTTTGCACAGTTGACCTATCGCGAGAGCTTGCGCGATATCGAAGCCTGCCTACGGGCCATGAGATCCAAGCTCTTCCACATGGGCATTCGCTCCACGGTCTCCCGCAACAATCTGTCCAATGCCAACGAGAGGCGCGACTGGCGCATCTATGCCGAGTTTGCCCAAGTGCTTATCGCCGAAGCGCGCCGCCTGTACACCGACGAGGACCTGGGAGTCGACCTGAACGCGACCGTCTATGCCTTGGACTCCACGACCATCGACCTGTGCCTCTCGGTCTTCCCCTGGGCGCGCTTCCGCCGTACCAAGGGGGCGATCAAACTGCATACCTTGCTCAACCTGCACGGCGCCATTCCCGAGTTCGTTCTGATCTCGGACGGAAAACTGCACGATGTCCACGCCTTGGACCACCTGATTCCTTGTCCCGGTGCCTACTACATCATGGATCGCGGATACCTGGATTTCGGGCGCCTGTACCGACTCCATTCTGCCCGGTCGTTATTCGTGACCCGCGCCAAGGCCAACTTCAAGTTCCGCCGCCGCTACTCCCACCCGGTGGACAGAACGACGGGACTGATCTGCGACCAAACTGTCCTGCTGAGCACCTTCTATCCGGCCAAGGCCTACCCCGAACCTTTGCGTCGCATCAAGTTCTTCGACGTCACCACCGACCTGCGGCTAGTATTCCTCACCAACGACTTTGCTTCTCCCGCTCTGACTATTGCCCGGCTCTACAAGCTCCGCTGGCAGATCGAACTGTTCTTCAAATGGATCAAACAGCATCTCCGCATCAAGGCCTTTTACGGCACCAGTCCCAATGCCGTGAAAACACAAATCTGGATCGCCCTCAGTACCTACCTGCTCATCGCCATCATCCGCAAGCGCCTCTATCTCGAGTTGCCGCTCTACACAATTCTCCAGGTCCTGAGTGTCTCGCTCTTCGAGAAAACCCCAATTTTACAGGCCTTTCAGGACATGCATTACATTACTCAGAATAGTGACATTCATAAACAGTTGATGTTATTCGACTAACGCTGGGACGCTACTGGGTGGAGTTAGACAATGATTTCGAAACTCGTTGACCGCGCTGTGCTTCAAGTCTTCGCACTAGGGACATTGCTGCTTCCTGGCCTTTTTTCGGGGCAGGAAGTCCAGGCCGCTGAGGTGGAGCTTGGCAAGGGAGTCTTCGTCGAGGTGAAGTCCCTTCTCAAGAAGGACCTTCCACGGGGCTTCCCTTTTCAGGTCTTTCAGGAGGGTTTCGCCATTCTCAGCGTCGTCGTGCGCAATGATTCGTCCGCTAGTTTCCGCATTGATCCAGCAGTCATGGAAGCCAGAAACCACAAGAAGAAGCGGATCAAGCGAGCCCGATCAACCGATATCACGCCCAAGATCGTGAAGTACTATCGGGCAGGCCAGATGGGCACCCACAGAAGGATCTACTCAGAGGGCCAGGACCCCCGCTACGGTCGACAGGACCCCCGCTACGGTCGACAGACTCCCAGCTACGGCGGTGACCCTCGTCGGACTGGGCGCGTGGTTGACGTGGGTGGGGGCTCCCAGCCGGGAGTCGTGAACGCCGGAGCAGCCCAGCAGGTGAGGGCCCTTCTGGAGGAATACGAGATCCAACCCCGAACCGTAGCCGCCGGAGAGAGTGTGGAAGGATTCTTCTACCTCAAGAGTAAGAAGTCGGGACGCAAGCTCACGGGCCAGCTCCTTCTCTCGGACGAGAATGGCGCGAGCGCACCCTTCTAGCAAACGCTCGAGAACTTGGACGTAGCTTCGCTCTCCAGGCCGAAGTACTCTTCTTCTTTCGAGCCCTTGGCTCGACGCACGGCGGCCTGGAGACCACCGCTACCCTTCCCTACAAAGCGGGATTCTCAAACCGCGTCCACTGATCGACGAAAGCCAGCTTTACGGTACCCGTGGGTCCGTTGCGTTGTTTCCCGATGATGATCTGAGCATAGCTGTCCTCCTCATCCAACTCTTCTTCCCTCTTGTAAATGTCCTTTCGATAGATGAAGAGGACGACATCTGCATCTTGTTCAATAGACCCGGATTCCCTGAGATCGGAAAGCTGAGGGCGATGATCTCCACGTCTTTGCTCCGGAGCTCGGCTCAGCTGCGATATCGCGATCAAGGGAAGGTCGAGTTCCTTGGCCAACCCCTTGAGCGATCGACTGATGGTGGAGATTTCCTGCTGCCGGTTCTCGGCTCGGCTGCGACCAGTGGTTACCCCGGACATGAGCTGAAGGTAGTCCACGATCAGCAGATCCAGGCCGTGTTGCGCCTTCAGTCTCCTGGCCTTTGAGCGCATTTCCAGAATCGTAATGCCTGGGGTATCGTCGATGAACATCTGAACCTGCGAAAGACGACTCGTGGCTTTGGCCAACGCCTTCCAGTCTTCCTTGGATAGGTAGCCGGAGCGCATCTTGTGGCCATCCACCCGAGCTTCCGAGCAAAGAAGCCGCATCCCCAACTGGTGGGCCGACATCTCGAGGCTGAACACGCCGGTCACCTTGTTTTCGCGGACCGCCAGGTGTTGTGCAATGTTCAAAGCCAAGCTGGTCTTACCCAGCCCGGGACGAGCGGCGATGATAATCAGATCGGAAGGCTGAAGCCCTGACAGCAGCTGGTCCAGTTCCGTGAAACCGGTAGGCAAACCGGTCACGAGCTCCTTACGCTCATGAAGGGCTGCAATATGCTTATAGGTGGCAGCCAGGATCTCAGGTAGCTCGACGAAGCCTCCCCGGATCTTCTCCTGTCCGATTTCGAAGATGGCCTTCTCCGCCGCTTCCAACAGATGGCCGGGATCCTCTTCATCCGAGAAGCTGCGAACCAGTATCTCGTTAGCCGAATGAACCAGCCTTCGCAGCAGGGACTTCTCCCTGATGATGTTGGCGTAATGTTCCACGTTGGAGACGCGAGGGACTCCATCCAGAAGCGAAGCAATGTAGACGACTCCCCCTACCGCCTCCAGTGAATCGCTCCTTTGCAGCTCCTCCCTTAGCGTTAACGAATCGATGGCTTTGGAACTGGTGGCCAGCGCGAGCATGGTGGTGAAAACGGTACGATGACCTTCGACATAGAAATCATCCGACTTCAGCATTTCCGCTGCCTGGTCCAGGATGTCATTGTCCAGTAGAATCGCCCCCAGGACAGCTCGCTCAGCTTCGGTGCTGTGAGGGAGGGTCTTTTCAAGACTCATCTCGGGGCTCATACTAGTGATTATACGCTTCACTGGGTACAGCCCAAGCGAAATGAAGGATCAAGAAAAGACAAAACTGGAGCTTCTGGACGAGTTACGAGAGCTGCGCCGGCGAATCACTGGCTTGGAGTCAGCACAGGCGAAGAGCGACGAGGCTGACCATCAGCAGCTCTTCAATGCCCTCTCCTTGAAAATGCATCTCTGTGCGTCAGCCGAATCGACGAGAACGGTTTTGTGACTAAGTCTTGTGGGCGAGGGCTGGAAAGACTCGGACTCAAAGAGGATGAGCTCGTGGGGTTCAACTTCCTTGACCCGGCGGCGCCCCACCACGACGAGGTCAAGCGGGCACTGGCGGGCGAGGTCTTGGAGGTGATGCACCGCGCAGTCTACGAGGGTAAGGCGCTGCATTTTCGGAACTACCTCTTCCCAGACAAGGTCACCGGGAAGGGGCTCGTCAACTTCTCAGTTGACATCACCGAGCTGACCGAGGCGCAAGAGGAGCTCAAAGTACAATCACGAGTCCTCGATTGCATGGCGGAGGGAGTCAATGTCAGCGATGAGAACGGCAACATGTTCTACACCAATCCTGCATTCGACACTATGTTCGGATACAGCCGAGGCGAGCTGATCGGAGCACATGTATCGTTACTCAATGCAAACCCGGACGAGAGCCGTCGACTCATGGATACCATCGTGGAAGCGCTGAAAACCGAGGGAGTCTGGTCGGGAGAATTCCAAAACCGCAAGAAAGATGGCACCAACGTTTTCACCTCTGCCCACATCAGTACCCTCAACATATCGGGCAGGACATGCGCTATTTCCGTCCAGGAGGACATCACCGAACGCAAAGAGATCGAAGATGCACTCCGGCTGGTGGTTGCGGGGACTTCTCACGGATTCGGTCAAGACTTCATTCGATCCCTGGTGCGACAGCTGGCGGCGGCACTGTGTGTGCGCTTCGCCTTTGTCACTGAGCTCTCCGACAGCCAGGAGGACAGAGTCAGGATCCTTGCCCTGTGGCACGGGAGCGGATTCAGCGACAACTTCGAATATGACCTCCAGGACACGCCCTGCGCTGAGGTGGTTGCCAAGAAGATGACCTACATCCCGAATCGGGTCCAGGAGCTATTCCCGAAGGATACTTTGCTGCAGGAGATGGGTATCGAAAGCTACCTCGCCATTCCGCTCTTCGATGAGGCCGGTAAGCCTCTGGGACACCTGGGTGTGATGCACGACGAGCCCATGGGAGAGGCAACTTTCGCCGAGTCCATCCTGCGTGTTTTTGCTTCGCGTGCCGGGGCCGAACTCGAACGTAAGCGGGCGGAGGCAGCCCTGGAGAAGAGCCACAAGCAGCTCCGCCAAGCGCAGAAGATGGAAGCAATAGGCAAGCTGGCTGGAGGAGTTGCCCACGATTTCAACAATCTTCTTACTGTCATCAATGGCTACTGCGAGATCCTGCTGGAGGAATTGCCTTCACACTTCCCCCATCGCCAGGAAATCGAAGGGATCCACAGGGCCAGTGACCGGGCGGCACTCTTGACTCGTCAGCTCCTGGCATTCAGTCGCAAGCAGATCCTCAAACTCGAGACGCTGAACGCCAATGACGTCGTTGCAGAGCTCGTGGTGATGCTCGAACGCATCATCAGTGAGAGCATCGAGATGAGATTTCACGAGAGCTCACAGCCACTCATGGTGAAAGCGGATTCCGGACAGGTCGAGCAGGCACTTTTGAACATCGTCATCAATGCGCAGGATGCCATGAATGAAGGCGGACAATTGACGATTCAGACCGGCCTGGTCCCCTTGGATTCGATTGGCAACCCGAGCTTGCCGGTGAACACTTCGGCAGACTACGTCGAGATATCGGTCCGAGACACCGGCGAGGGTATGGGGGAAGAGACGAAGCAGCGCCTCTTCGAACCGTTCTACACGACCAAGGATGTGGGCGAGGCAACCGGACTTGGATTGGCTGTTGTCTACGGAATCATGAGACAACACGATGGCTACATCGAGGTCGAGAGCGAGCAGGGCAAGGGAACAACGATCAAGCTGTATTTCCCCGCAGTTGAAAACATCGGGATAGTCCAGACCCAAAGCGACGAAACCTTCCACCTGGAGAGTCGTGGTGAAACGGTGATGTTGGTTGAAGATGATGACAATGTTCGCAAGATCGGGGTGCGCATGCTAGGAGGATTCGGCTACGAAGTGCTAACAGCAAGAGATGGAGTCGAAGCGGTTGAGATATTCAAGAGGGAGAGAGAGAACATCGACCTGGTCTTGCTGGACGTGGTTATGCCGAGAATGAGCGGTCCTGAGACCTACAAGCAGATGCGTGCGTTTAAAGCCGATCTACCCGCCATCTTCGTCACGGGCCATGACCTCAAGTCCGAGATTCACGACTTGGACAACTACTCTGGGGGAAGCTCGATCCGTGTGCTCCGAAAACCCTATTCCAAAACCCAGCTTGGCCAGGAAATAGGCCGATTGCTGGGTCGCCAGCCCGCATTTTTCATCGCTGCCTATCTACTGCTGCGATGGGACAAAAAGCTCCGGTCGGTAAGGGATGCGTAGAGGCGTCTTCACGCCGATTCCTTCGACCACAATCTCGGAGCCTTCGAGTCGGATGTCGCGAACGCCAGTGAAACCTTCGGGGATGGAGGACATAACGGCCAGGTATCTGACGGTACGCTTCTCCTTCGCCGTCAGCCAACCGAATGTCGGAGTATCGTGAATCCGTGGCCGCTTGAAATAGGCTTGCATGGTTCCTGGGATTCGGGTATTTCCGAACTCCATGCCCCGGGTCATCTCCTTCCCATTCCAGGGAGGATCCTGGATCTGCCGATTCTGTTCCCAGACCATCACCCAGGGAAAATCCTGGCGCTGGAAGACATAGGCAAGCAGCAGCCGATGCTTCGTGTTCACACCTGAGACAAACTCGACATCCCGGGTCGGATCCAGGAGAAAGTAGGACATCTTCTCGCTAGATGGCTCAGGGGCAAAGCGCCGATGGTCCTGCTCCGGACTTTCCGCCGATCCGACAGGCCACTGCGCCGGGACTTCCTCCTCCCCACGGGTTATGTGTCCCTGGGTCGCCGAGGCGTCGAAGAAGGAGGCTTCAGGATCCACGAAGGGTGCACCAAAGGTGACATGCTGCACCCACCCCAATGGCCGGTCGATGATGAGCTTGTTTTCGGCCTTCTCCTCGATGTAGAGGACGGGCTGACCCTTCACCATCCGAAGTGTCCGGGCCAAGGCCGTACCTGACCTCCCGAGATCGAAATGGTGAGTCAGCGAGTCAGCATCCTGGGAGATCTTGGTCGAGCGTACCAGCGAAGCATCGCCGTGATAGGCCAGGCCCGCCGCGAATTCAGTCTGGGACGGGGCTCCCCAGAAATCGAAACAGAGATTGTGTCCCATTATGCTGGCCAGAAGCGCCGATTCGGACCCCTTCCCGTAGATGTCTCCATGCTGCTCGAAGCTGAACTTCCAGGGCTCGAGGGAAGGCCATTTTGGAACCCAGAGAGGATTGATGGATTCCCCTCCCAACGAATCCTTGAGTACGATTTCGGCGATGTGTCCGCCGCCTTCTAGAACCGTGACCCTGAGCTGGTCATTCTCCAGCCGCCAAGCGCTGCGATCGTGAAACTTCATATTTTCTCCATGACCTGGAAGTGCTCCCAGAAGAACGGAAAGCAACACGCTGAAAAATGGAATCGCAGCTGTGCTGCGACGTCTTCGAGCAGGTCCATTCTGCTGGGGACGGCTTCCCAGTGCCTTCGTCCACTTGAGACAGCTGCTGCCGACCCAATCGACGGCACTTCGTTCTGGAATCGCTGTACCCATCCTCATTTGCTTCTCCTTCAGTCCAAACCCAGGACGCTGCGGTTCTTCTTGAGATCGCTTTGTCCGCCCGCGAAATCGTCGAAGGCGACCTCCGTGGTCTCAATGATGTGACTCTTGATGAACGGCGCACCCTCGGCCGCCCCCTGCTCCGGGCTCTTGATGCAGCACTCCCACTCCAGTACCGCCCAACTCGAATAGCCCACTTCGGTCAATAGTGTGAACACCCGTCGGAAGTCCACCTGACCATCCCCCAGAGAACGGAACCGTCCCGCCCGCTGCTTCCAGGGCTGATAGCCTCCGTAAACCCCGACCCGGCCGGAGGAGTGGAACTCCGCATCCTTGACATGGAAGCCACGGATTCGGTCGCCGTAGAGCCTTATGAACTCCAGATAATCCAGCTGCTGAAGAAGGAAGTGACTTGGGTCGTAGTTCAGACAGGCCGCCGGGTGGTCATCCGTCATGTCCAGGAACATTTCGAAGGTAGCCCCATCGTAGATGTCCGATCCCGGGTGGAGCTCGTAGGCCACTACGCAGCCGTTCTCGTGGGCAAGGTCGAGAATGGGACGCCAACGCTTCGCCAGCTCTTTGAAGGCCTCCTCGATAATCCCCGGAGGCCGCTGCGGCCAGGGATACGTGAGATGCCAGGCGAAGGCTCCGGAGAGCACGGGGATACAGTCCAGGCCCAGGTTCACAGAGGCATGGACACATTTCTCGAGCTCCCCTTTGGCCCAAGCAGTGACTGAGTCCCCTGCAAGTCCAGGTGGGTAAAAGCCCTCGAATAGCACCTCGTAGGCGGGATGTGTGCAGAGCACCTGTCCCGCCAGGTAGCCGGCCAATTCCGTTATCTCCAGACCGATTTCCTGGAGCTTGCCCCTGTATTCGTCGCAGTAGGTCTGGGAGCTGGCGGCCAGATCGAGATCGATGACGCGCGCGTCCCATCCAGGGATCTGGATGCCTACGTACCCTAGATCCGCGACCCAGCGGCTGATACTCTGAATGCTGTCGTAGGGTTCCTGATCGCGGATGAACTGGGCTAAAAAAATCGCCGGGCCCTTTATCCGTCCCATATGGCTTCCATCAGCAACGTTCTAGGCAGTGTCCTTGAATCGGCTTCCAGATCCCAAGTATTCTAGCCTCAGTGCGCACGGAAAACCAAGGGATGTCATTCTCCGCCGGAACATCGTTCCAACGTCTGAAGATAGCTTCTATGAACCTCATCCTAGTTGAGCGAGGAATCCTATGAACGAAAGAGTCGCCTACGTAAATGGAAAAATTGTGCCCGAGAGCAAGGCCACTATTTCTATTAAAGATCGGGGGTTCGTCCTCGGTGACGCCGTCTTCGATACGACCCGCACCTTCGGCCATGAGATTTTCAGGCTCAAAGCGCACCTGGATAGGCTGTTCAGCTCCCTCAGGTACATACGTATCGATCCGGGCATGACCCAGGACGATCTTGCCAGTTTGACGATGCAGGTCCTGGAGGCGAATCTGCCCCTCCTTGCCGATCACGAGGACTATTGGGTAACGCAGCGCTTCACTCGCGGTGCCGGCATCAGCCTGGGAGATCCCTCGGCGTTCAAACCTACTGTCATCATAGAGTGCCAACCGCTGCCCTTGAAGGAGCGAGCCAGGTTGTACCGGGGTGGTCTAGCGGTAGCGACTCCTTCAATCCGGAGAACTCCCCCAGAAGCCATGAGCCCGAGGGCCAAGATGCACAACTACATCAACCTGGTTCTCGCCGATCTGGAGGTCAAGGGTCAGAATCCGGACGCCATGGCCATCACGCTGGACATCAACGGCAACCTGTGCGAAGGCATGGGGAGCAACATCTTCATCGTCAAGGACGGAGCCGTCCTCACACCGCGCGAACAGTACGTTCTCGCCGGGATCAGCCGAGACGTAACCATGGAACTGGCCGAGAAGGAGGGCATTACCGTCGACCAGAAGGACATCGACCTATTCGACGCCTACACCGCCGACGAGGTCTTCGTGACTTCAACCAGCTTCTGCGTCTGCGCAGTTTCCACGGTCAACGGTACTCGAATCGGCGCTGGCAAGGTCCCGGGGCCGTTGACCCAGCAACTCCAACAGGCCTACAGCACCCTCGTCGGGATCGACATCGTCCAGCAGTACCTCCGCTGGCTGTAGCGGGCTCAGTACGGCGTCTCCACCGGGCTCAAACAGAGCGAAGAACGCAGAGAGCGACTGGGATTTCAGCCGCTGACCCACACGGCCGCCTCTGGGCGACACACGGCCGCCCCTGGGCGACCCTATGAAGGATCTTCTGCGGGCTCCTCGGCGGAGTCTTCGGGGGGTGTGGGGACGGGCTTCTGTGCCTCTTCAGGTGCGTCCTGGGACTGGTGAACCTCTGCCAGCTTGGCCTCTAGCTCGGCCACGATCTGGTCGCTTTCCTCGTCCCTCTTCCTCAAGCGTTCGATCGGACCGGCTTCCTCTGGAACTACGGACACGAGTATCTTGGCCTCGACCTCCGGATGAGGGCGCAGCTCGATGTCGTAGTTGCCGATGCTCTTGATAGGTTGCTCCAGTAGGATTTTTCTACGATCGAACTCTACGCCGTTGGCGTGCATTAGATCGGACAGGTCCTTAGTCGTCACGGAACCGAACAAGGCGCCAGTATCGCCGACCTTGCGGCTCAGGATTAGATGAAGCTGATTCAGTTCCTCGGCCAGGATCCCGGCCTCTTCCTGGTTTTTGGCTTCCCGCTTCACCTGCGCCAGCTTCTGCTGCTCGATCATCTTCAGGTTCCCGGGAGTCGCCACCACCGCCAGGCGCTTCGGGAGTAGGTAGTTGCGCCCGTATCCGCTCGCTACTCGGACCAGATCCCCTCGCCGGCCAAGGTGGAAGACATCGTCAATTAGAATGAGTTCCATGGTTCGCCTCTTCGGGTCGGTTCCTTGTGCGCTCAGGCACCTCAGTTCAAATGGAAAGGGGCCTGGCCTGGGATCAGGCTTTGTATCTCAGTCTGACACGTAGGGAATCAAGGCCAGATGGCGGGCCCGTTTGATCGCTCTTCTCAGCTTACGCTGGTGAGAGGCACACACACCGCTAAGTCGACGCGGAGCAATCTTACCTCGCTCCGGAACGAAGGGGCTCAAGGTCCTGACGTCCTTGTAGTCTATGTAATCGATTTTCCCAGCACAAAACTTACAGAATCTACGTCTGGCCATGATTTACCTTTGGCGATACTAGCTAGCTGGCTCGGCTGGCTCGGCTTTCGAGTCCGAGTTCTCGGACGCTTCTTTACTGCGCTGCTTCCGCTTCTGCCTCGAGTTTTCGGCCCGTCTCAGCTCTTCATCCACTCGAATCGAGAGGAAGCGAATCACGGAATCGTTGACCTTGAACCGACGCTCAAGCTCGGTGACCGCCTCGACTGCCTCCTCCTGGAGCGTCAAGACGACATAGACCCCGTCCTCGTGCTTCTTGACCGGAAAGGCCAGACGTCGCTTTCCCCAGTTGTCCACGTTTACAACTTTCGCACCTTTTTCCTCGGCCACGCCGGTGAAACCGGTCACAGTCTCTTCGACTTCCTCTTCCGACAGCGTAGGAGCCAGGACAAAGGTGGTCTCGTATTCTCTCATCCTCTTCAATGTTCCTCAGTTACGAACGGTCTATTGTAACACAGCATATCTACGCCAGCAGGGGTGCGATGACCAGAGCCACGATCGACATCAGCTTGATCAAAATGTTCATCGAGGGGCCGCTGGTATCTTTGAAGGGGTCGCCGACGGTATCTCCGACCACGGCTGCCTTGTGTGCCTCGGAACCTTTTCCTCCCAGAAGACCGTCTTCAATCAGCTTCTTGGCATTGTCCCAGGCCCCACCCGAGTTGGACATGAACAGGGCCAGCAGGACGCCTACCAGAGTGGCTCCCGCAAGCATGCCACCCAAGGCGTGTGACCCCAGCAGAAAGCCCACGGCCACGGGGGCAGAGACGGCGGTCACTCCGGGCAGCACCATCTCCTTGAGGGCGGAACGAGTGGCAATATCAATACAGCGCGCAGTATCGGGTTCGGCTTCTCCCTCCATCAGGCCAGGAATCTCGCGAAACTGCCTCCGTACCTCCTCCACCATCTTGAAGGCCGCCTTACCCACCGAAGACATGGTCAAGTCGCCGACGAAGAAGGGGAGGATTCCTCCTATAAAGAAGCCTACGACAACCGTGGGGTCAATCAGATTCAGAACCTTGATTCCGGCGGTTTGAGTGTAGGCTGAGAAGAGTGCCAGGGCCGTGAGCGCCGCCGAACCGATGGCAAAGCCTTTCCCGATCGCAGCGGTCGTATTCCCCACGGAATCCAGATTGTCGGTGATCTTCCGAACTTCGGGCCCCAGACCACTCATCTCCGAAATACCGCCCGCGTTGTCGGCGATGGGGCCATAGGCATCCACGGACATGGTGACTCCGACAGTCGCCAGCATTCCCACTGCGGCGATGCCGATCCCGTACAGACCCGCATAGTGGTAGGAGATCAGAATCGTGCCGCAAATACTGAGAACAGGTAGCGCGGTCGACTGCATCCCCACGGCAAGACCGGAGATAATATTGGTCGCTACCCCCGTCTTGCAGGCCTCGGCGATCCGACGGACGGGATTTCCCGACGTGTACCATTCCGTCAGCAGACCGATCAACACCCCAGCGATCGTCCCCAGCAATACGGCGTAGAAGATCCCGATTTCGAGTTCCATGGCATTGACGACCAGGAACGCTCCTATCAGCAGCAGGATAGCGCTCACGTAAGTCGCGTTTCGAAGAACCGCTGCCGGGCTCAGGTTGCGTAAAACACGAATCGACACAACTCCGATCAGTGAGGCTATCAGGCCAATGCCGATAATCAGAAGTGGAAACAACATGTAGAGCAACTTCCGCTCGTCAGAGATATCGAGAACCTTCGAGGTCCCGACGGCAGCGATGGCGATCGTTGCCACCACCGCGCCTACGTAGCTCTCGAAGATATCCGCTCCCATGCCGGCAGTGTCTCCGACACAGTCGCCGACGTTGTCGGCAATGGTAGCCGGATTTCGAGGATCATCTTCGGGAATACCAGCCTCGACCTTGCCGACCAGATCCGCTCCCACATCGGCAGTCTTGGTAAAGATTCCCCCGCCCACTCGGGCAAAGAGTGCGATCGAACTGGCGCCCATTGCGAAACCGTTGATATCCGTAACTGCAATGACATCGTTCAGGTACAGCAAGTAGGCGATTGATAGCCCCAGCAGTCCCAGGCTGGCAACCGACAGTCCCATGACCGCGCCGCCCGAGAAAGCCACGTTGAGAGCGCCTGCCAGGCCCGACTGGCTGGCCGCCTGCGAGGTCCTGACGTTGGCTCGCGTGGCCGCTTTCATTCCGACGAAGCCTGCGGTCATCGAGAGTAGGGCTCCACACAGAAAAGCCAGCCCGGTCCCTTGAGTGACCTTCCAGCTGAGGAGTAGGAATACCAGCAGGATAAAGCCGGCCAGTATCGAGTACTCGCGTCGCAGAAACACCATGGCCCCCTCGTGGATGGCATTCGAAATTCGCACCATGGTTTCGTCTTCGACCGGAATCCTCTTGATGAAAACGTAGATCAGAGCTGCAGCTACCAGCCCGAGTACAGCGGCCAAGACTAGAGAACTAACCAGCCCCTGGGGGGCTACCACTAAGGAATCGTAAATAAATAAAGGTATCATGTTATGATTCGGCGGAGTTCGGTTCTATTACATTAATTCCATTCGCCATGGAACGGGTTGGGCCGCATCTGGATTCGCTTCATTTCTTCATTGGAGACTTTGCGTCCAGTGGGATACTTGCGGCGATCTAGCCGGCACGTCACTTTGAGTCCTTTAGCTGTCGTTGTCTTCGCGATGAGTTGAACAATTGTTTCGTAGTCTCGTAAAGGTTCGCCGCGCCAGTTCGAAGAGATGAAAGAAAAGAGGCGGTGTTCGATCTTGTTCCATTTGCTGGTGCCGGGTGGAAAATGACAGACCGAAGCCGGGAGGCCCGTTTCGTCTGCGAACTTCTGCAACTCAAATTTCCAAAGGCGCAACCGCCAACCGTTGCTCCCGCCGGCGTCGGCGGTGATCAGTATCGTTCTTGCATTCGGATAGATCCGTCTCCCTTCCTGGCGCCACCAGCCGCGAATGGAGGCGACCGCAAACGCTCCCGTGTCGTGATCGGTGCCGACATTGACAAAGCCGGTATTGCGCCCAATGTCATAAACGCCGTAAGGATAGGCACGGGGAACGTCGGGAGTGGGAAAGTCATGACCCTGAACCTTGATCGGCTGCCCGGCGGGAAGCCATTGCTGGCCCGCGTTGTCGTAGTTGCCGATGAGTTCTTTCTTCTTGGTATCCACGGAAATGACCGGACTGCCTTCCCTCAGGCAGTGTCTGACGGTGGCGCTGATGTGCCGAAACTGGGCGTCGCGGTCCGGATGATCTTTCCCTTCCTCGGTCTTCCGATTGCTCTGCAGACTGTAGTCGAGGTCGTGAAGGATCTGCGCCACCTTCGTATGACTGACCGGGTGTTTGTGCCGGGCCAGTTCTTTCGCGATGGCCCGCGTGCTCTTGCAAATCCAACGCAACGGAGACTCCGGGTCACCCCGAGTTTGGACCTCGATCATTTCTTCCAATTGCTCCACCAGCCCCGGGTCCGAAACCGTCAGGGGCTTGCGTCCCGCTCCGGGCCGCCGGATGCGGCCTTCCATGGGCACGAAACCCTCTTCGATTTCACGGATTCCTTTAGCGATTGCCTTGCGCGACAGTCCGCAGGCACGGCGTACCAAACTGACTCCGCCATGGCCCAACGCTCTCGCTTCACTGGCCGCCATAATCCGCCGCGTTCGTTCATCCAACAGGGGCCATACAGAGCGGAATTTCTCCGTCAATTCGGTCAGCGTATCCATGCATGTGCAGCATAGCATTACTAACTATATATTGACACCTTTATTTATTTACTCCTCCTAACGTCAGATAGATCATCAACACTCCCTACCCTTTCCCTGGGGGCTCGTGCAAAAATAACTTCACATTCTGGCATCTCATCTTCACACCAAATCTGAGCGCCATCTCTGCGAAGCTATTCTGCACGAACCCCTAAGACTCGTCGATAGGCTCGGCGCGCCTGTTATACAGAGCCATGGCGCGAGCAAACCCATGTGTCAGGATCGTATCAATCGCCGGAACTGCCTGGTCGAGGACCTCCTCCACGATCGGCCTTTCTTTCCGGCCAAATTCTGACAAGACATAGTCCGTCAGATCTGCAGGGGAGCGCTCACCGTCGATCCCCATTCGCAAGCGGGCAATCTCGGTGGTTCCCAGCGCATCGATTATCGACTGCATCCCCTTCTGTCCACCGGAACTGCCCTTGAGCCGAAGCCGAATGTTCCCGAGTGGAAGAGCGACCTCGTCGTAGGCGACGATCAACTGACTTGGGTCCGCCGAATAGCGGGAGAGAAGCTCCCTGACTGCCCCCCCGCTACGATTCATGTAGGTCATCGGCTTGGCCAGAATCAATTGCCGATCCAAGCGCTTCACCGGGCATACTTGACAGGTGGGGAAAAGATGGTCGAATTTCTTCCCCGACTCACTGGCAAGTCGGTCAACCAACATGAAGCCCAGATTGTGTCGTGTGTTCGAGTACCGGAGTCCGGGATTGCCGAGACCCGCAAGTAGATACAACGGCTACTCCCCGTCGGTCTCTTCCTCCTCCGCCTTCCCTTTCCCGATAACCTCCGGCTCTGCCTCTTCGTCGACTACCTCTTCCTCCGCAACTTCTTCTTCCTCTACCACAGGTGGAATTACGTTGAATACGACCTGTCCAGGATCGGAGAGGACCTGGATCTTGGATTCGTCTACTTCAAGATCAGCGACCCGCAGGGCGTCTCCTACTCCAAGGTGGTCGACTTCTATCCGGATATGGTCCGGCAGATCGGTTGGAAGACATTCCAACTCAATTTCCCGAAGCACTGTATCGAGCACTCCGCCGTAGAGTTTCACGCCCTCTGCCGTTCCAACCGCCTCCACGGGCACTTGGAACGTCATCAGCTGATCCATGATGACCGTCTGAAAGTCTGCGTGGAGGAATTCCTCCCTCACCGGATCTACCTGATAATCGCGAATCAGAACGTCCTTGGCGTTCCCTTCGAAGGTCAACTTGAAAATCGTGTTGTGCCCCGCTTCTGAGTGCAGGATCCTCTCCAGGTCCTTGGGGTCGACCGATACCGCAACCGAATCGAGCCCGCGGCCATACACAATACCTGGAACTCGACCGCCAGCTCGCATGCGCCGGTTCGCGTTCTTTCCGAACTCCTGTCGAATCTCGGCATCTACCGTCAATTCTGCCATCTGCTCAAACCTCCCCTCGCTTCAAAACGGCGAGGTCCTTAGGGCCCTGTCAAACGTTGCCGTATTTACGTTCCAGTGTACTTAGTTTACAAAGAGTCTGCTCACTGAGCTCTCTTCGTGGATCGACTTGATCGCCTCTCCCAACAGGGTCGCCACACTCAGCACCTTGAGCTTGGGAACCTGCTTTTGCTCCGACAGGAAAACGGTGTTGGTCACAATCACCGCTTCAAACTCCGACGCCATCAGTCTTTCGATTGCCGGGCCCGACAGGACTGCGTGGCTGGCCGCCGCGAAGAGCCTGCGTGCCCCTTGACGCCGCAGCGCTTCGGTGGCACGCAGCATGGAACCTGCGGTGTCAATCATATCGTCTACGATGATCACGTCTTTGTTTTCGACGTCGCCGACGATATTCATGACTTCAGCTTCGTTGTCATCGATCCGTCGCTTGTCGATAATCGCCAGATTCGCACCCAGGCGCTTGGCATAGAAGCGTGCCCGCTCGACACCTCCAGCGTCGGGCGAGACCACAGTCAGGTTCGCCAATTCCAACTCCCTGAGATACTCCAGGATTACCGGGGTCGCAAACAGATGGTCCACTGGGATGTTGAAAAACCCTTGAATTTGCCCCACATGTAGGTCCATGGTTAACAATCGGTGCGCCCCGGCCGCGGACAACAGATCCCCCACCAGCTTGGCCGAAATCGGGACACGGGGCTTGTCCTTGCGATCCTGGCGCCCGTAGCCGTAGTACGGAAGCACGGTGGTGATTCTTTGGGCGGAAGATCTCTTGAAGGCATCCACCATGATGAGTAGTTCCATCAAATTCTCGTTGACGGGAGGGCAGGTCGGCTGGACCAGAAAAACGTCCTTGCCACGAACGTTCTCCAATATCTGGAAGTTGATCTCGCCGTCGCTGAAACGGGTGAGCTTGACTTCACCCAAAGTCACCCCTAGATATTGGCAGATCTGCTGGCACAACATTGGATTGGCGCTGCCTGAGAAAACTCTATAATCAGACATGAGAGCTTGAACTTGTTCTGCGTCCCTTCAATTCGATCAAAGGCTCGACCACAGTCATGACACTCCTGAGAGAGCAACTCTGCCTGCGGCTCATGCAGCCGAGGACAGAGTCAAGGGTCAGCGCAAACCTGACTTGCGCAAGATCGTCCGGTACTGCCTTCGAGAAAGTGTTTGGCAAGGAAAGACCTGGCCCCATTTATCCAGCGAATCCATGCTTGTCTCGGCCCAACTCGGGGGCTGTCCCACTCCCATCAAAGTCGAACCGCTGCCGCAAAGCATGACCCGCTCACACCCCACACTACGTAACGCTTCTGCCGCCTCCCTCAGGTAAGGATATCGCTCGAACAGGGCGGTCTCAAAATCGTTTTCGAGAAAGTCCCGAATCCTTCCGGTGCCTAAGGCACAAAAGCGTTGAACTGTAGTCTCGACGGGGTCCTTTGTCAATACCTCCTGGCCCTTCCAGCGACCCCAATCCTTGGTCTGATAGGCCTCCCGGGTAGCGATTGAACGCCTCGGAAAGAGCAGGATAAGATCTTCCTTTCCAGTAGGATCGGGCAAGGGTGAGACGATCTCCCCTCTTCCTTCTCCTAGAGCTAATCCTCCCACCAGAAAGAAAGGCACATCGGAACCCAGCTTCTCCGCCAAGCCGGAGAGCTCCCTATTTGACAGACCGCAGTTCCAGAGCTGGTTCAGCCCCAGCAAAGTCACCGCCGCGTTGCTAGAGCCTCCCCCCAATCCGGCACCGACCGGAATCTTCTTCCGCAGAAGTAGACGAACCCCTTCGGGTCGTCCCGTAGACTCTCGCAGGAGCTCGGCAGCCTGGTAAACCAGATTGGAGGGGTCGGCAGGTACCGGGTGCCCTTGAACCTCCAGAAAGATGGTCGCATCGCGAGTCAGTGTCAGAGAGATCTCGTCTTGCAGGTCGACCGTCTGATAGAGGGTGCGCAGCTGGTGGAACCCGTCCTTCCGGCGGCCAAGGATCTTCAGAATCCAGTTAACCTTGGCAAAGCAAGGCAGCGTTAGTTGTCGCAAGAAAAATTCGCTGTCTATTTGGATGGAGCGGTCGGTGCCAGTCAGTGGGCTTGGGGAGACAGGCGCTTCTTGACCTGGGCCAGCTTCTCGACGACCCTTGCATGCTCATCATCAGATGCGAGAGATACCGCCTGCTCGTAGTATTGACGAGCCTTTTGGTACTGGCCCAACTCGATGTAGAGATCTCCCAGGTGATCGTAGATTGTCGGATCATCTGTAAGCTCTGCAGCCTTTTTCAGATTGGTCTCTGCCAGGTCAAGCTGATTGAGCTTGAAATAGACCCAACCCAGACTGTCCAGGTAGGCTCCGTTGTAGGGATCTACTTCGAGCGCCCTCGTTATATAATCGCGTGCCTCCTGAAGCCGAATACCTCGGTCGGCGAACATGTAGCCCAGATAGTTGAGCACACCGGCGTGCTCCGGGTTGGCCTGAAGGATCTTCTTGAACTCCGTTTCGGCATCCTGAAGCTTCTCTTGTCGCTCGTAGATTGCCGCAAGCTGGAAGTGGATCGCTTCGCTTTCGCGTTTCTGTGCCAGTCCCTTTTTGACCACTTTTTCGGCGTCGCCATATTTCTTGTGATCCATGTAAAGTTGGCTCACCGTTAAATAAAGCAGTTCGAAGTCGCGCTCCGGATTCAGGTTCTCTCTCAACAACTCCACACCGGCTTCAACCCGGCCGGCGAACGAAAGCATCTGTGCTCCAGTCATGACAACGAATGCATTGTCGGGATACCGAGCCATGAGATCCTTGGTCAAGCGATTGGCCTCATCGACGTGCCCCGCATCTTTGAGCGCGTAGATAAGACGCCGCCTGGAGTCCGGGTCGTCTGTGTTCGCTTCATCGACTTGGCGAAAAAGCCGGACAGCCTTTTCGAATTGGCGCATGTCCTGATAGAGAAGACCCAGATGGGTCTTGAACAGGTCCACGAAACGGGATGGCCCAGTCGATTCGACCAGTGCGATCAGATCTTCGAATCGCTTTGCGGCTTTTTGCCGCTGACCCAATCCTACCAGGGTTCGCGCCAACTCAAACTTCGCCTCCATCTGGTCGGGGTCATCCTTCAAAACCGCCAGGAAGACTTCGGCAGCCGCGCTGAACTTCCTCTGTTCCTTCAGTGCCTTGCCTAGTTCGACCCGCACTTCTACATTTTGAGGGAAGCGGGCCACCGCCTCCCGGAGAAGGCTAACCGCCTCCGGGTAACGCCCCAGTCTCGTTAGCAGGGTACCGAGCTGGAGTTGCGATTTCGGGTTCGGCTCGCTGCGTAATGCTTGTCGGTAGGTCTCAACTGCCTCGTCGAAGCGCTCCTTCTGTTCGTACAGGCGGGCCAACATGTTCAAACTCTCGGCCTGGTCTGCTCGGATCCTCAAGGACTTCTTGAGTACGCGGATAGCTTCATCGACCTCGCCCAGTTCGACCAGAGCAGTAGCGTGAAGAAAATGGCCCTCCACCAGCCCCGGGCGTAAATTGGTCAAGCGCTCGAAGACCTGGGCAGCTTTAGAATGATCTTGCTGCCCCAGATACAACCGGCCCAGATAGAAGAGAGCTTCGTGGTGATCCGGCTCCAATTCAACTACCCGCTCAAACTCCGCGGCCGCCTTCCGAGCTAAACTGCCCTGACCTCCACTCTGATAGCCAGAGTACATCTGTCCCAGAAAGAAATGAGCCTCACTGCTTTGAGGATCCAACTCAACCGCCTTCTGTCCTTCCTGGACGGCCCGCGAGATTTCTCCAGCCCGCACCAGGCTGCCAGCGAACTCGATTCGAAGCTCGGTACTCCCGCCATTCAGAGCGATCGCCTTTTCAAACTCGGCGATAGCGTTCGAGTACTCCTTGTTCAATACATGGAGCTTGGCAAGGCTGAAATGGTAGTAGGATTTGCCCAGGTCTCTGCTTTGGACTTGTGCGAGGCTGACCTGAATCAGGAGCGCTGGAAGGACAAGAGCTAAAATTCTCATATAGATCGTCTTCGGCATCTGTTGCACTTTGTTCAACTGTCCATATTATCCCACACTCCCAGCGTTTCCAACTAGCTTGGCTCGGCACCGAGGCATCCTCCGTCGTCGCTTCGCGCCCTCTACACCATCGCGCTCGCCGCAAACATCATCTTATTTATGAAAGGGAGCACTTAGCAGGGAGACCACTCTGAACAGTCAAATCAAAGCCCGGAGCTCAGAGGTTGGGCAGGGACTGCCGACATCAGGTTGAGAGCATCGGCGAAAATGAGCTCCAGCGCGAAGATGGGCTGGTCAGACACGATCTTGGCGTAACCAGTGGCTAGAGCAGGCAAGCCGGGGATGAGCTCACTCAACAGCTTCACTTCTCGATGTCCGGGCCCCAAGCTGAGCTGCTTCTGGCCGACCTGATCGCCCTGGGAAGTGTAGATGCTGATTTCCACCTCCGCGATTCCCTCCGCTCCCGGGTAAAGCACTGCCATCCCAGTAGAGAAGCCCCCGCCATTGGCCAGGTGAGCCATCGCATAGGCTTTCTTCGGCGAGGATTCTGCTGGAATAGCACTTATTGCGAGTCCGGAAAACACCTGTAGCTCGGCGCTACCTACGAGACCCACCTCACTGCTCTCAATGTGGAGCCAGCCACTTATAGCGACACCGGGATCTACGAGACCGGGAAGGAGGTCGGTGAGATCTCTTCGAAGGCCCTGGTTGGGCTCGAGAACGATGGGTTCCGCGGTAGCCACGTCGGCTCCCTGGTCGTCTTTGAAAATCACCTTGACCGTAGTGGTCTCGGTACCGAGGTAGCTGAGGGTGACGACGGTAGAGGTCCCTCCGAAGGCCACCGCCTGGGGAAAATAAAGCCTATTTGCTGTAACCACCTGAGTACCCCGCACCGGGATTCCGTTCAGAGAGGCCAGACGCTCCCCGTCGAAGTAGCGTTCAAACGCCACGATACCTTCGCCACTCTCCACCACGACGTACCCACCTTCAAAACCCTCGAATGCCGCGTCGCTAAAGAATCCGTTCGCTCCCTTCAAGGCAGCGTTCGTCACGACCCCTGCAAAACTCAGCCTTGTGGACTCCTCCAGTATCTCGCCAGCATGGTTGAAGAGGGTCAAGCTCACATCAGTTCCGCTGATGTTGGGGCTCAGGGCGATGATTTCAGTCTGGAAATCTCCGTCGATTCGAATCACTGGCAGCACTACCTGCTGTGCGGTCTGGGAGACGGCCAGACCTCCATCGAGCCTGTTCTGGAGACGGTCACCCGTCATGAAGAAACTCACGACATCCTTCTGGTCGACATCCAGGTGGATCCAGCCCTCGAAGGTCGAGTCCTCGGGCTGCGCCTCGGTCAGCAGCCTTGCGGTGGTGGCGAACTGTTCCCCCGGAGCCAGTGGAAACCTCTTGGGACTGGGGCCGAATTCGATCACATCCTCGGTAGCGGTTAGATCTTGCAGTCGTATGCCGCCATTGTTGAAATGTCGGGTATCGAGCCCGGCCTGACCGTCGGACAGGTTGGCTACCGCAATTCCGGTAAACCAGGTCGCATTGCTGATCATGCGCGGCAGAAAGGAGTCATAGCTGGGGCCGATCAGGTCGATGGTGCTCGAATTGAAATTGAGAACCGTCATCACTTCGCCATCTGGCGTGGTAGCTACTTCCAGGGGGGCAGCCGAGAAGGCAGGTCTAAAGTCTTCATCCGCACCGTGGAGCTTCTGACCCACCAGGATGGGTCGAGGAAACTCAAAGGTCCTGAGGTCCATCTTCATGACGAAGTCATCGATCGGCGCCCCCAGAAAGAGGAAGTTTCCGTCTGCTGAAAAGGTGGGCCGCGTGCCAGGCCGAAACTCCGAAAATTGAGGCACCAGGCGCACCGCCTCAAGTGAATCCACATCGATAGTGCCGTCTGGCTGAGGAACCGGGACCGGAATCATATCGACATCCAGGGTGCTGATGACGGCGAACCACTTGCCGTCCGGAGTCAGCGTGGTCCAACTGGGAATTCCCGATACCCCAAAAATCCGGAGGGTTGTTCCCTGGCTCAGATCGATTAGAAGGGCATGGTCTAGTGCGAGTTCCGGAAGCGTCGACAACTGACCCGTCTCTCGATCGGCCACGCAGGCGAACCTTCCATCGGGCGTAATGGCCAAGGTATTGGCCCCTACGAAGTCGTGCGGCAGTGGGACTGGCAAATCCAAGGTCGAGGGAACCAGTGTGCTGGTGATGGAGAACGAGCCGGTGTCGATGATTCGAATGGCGTCGGGTTCCTCACCCGGCGACAACAACACGGACCCCACCGTAATCACGGCGAAAAAACTGGCATCGGGTGCCAGGGTAATCGAAGAGGGTCGAGTCCCACCTGGGAGCTCAATACGCGGAGAGAGTTCTTGAAAAGGCTCCAAACCCAATCGGAGGACTTCGTCTGTTCCCGAAGAGGCAATGAAGCCTGACTTGCCATCGGGCATCAGGAGCAGATTGTTGACAAACGAGAAAAACGTCGCCTCCAATTCCAGAGTCTCGACCTCCAGTGTCTCGACATCGATCCGACAAATTGCCCCCTTGGTATCGCCGCGGAAGGTATCCGCCCTCGAGTTGTCGCGGAACAAGAGACAGACCACCAGCAGCGTCTTTCCGTCCGGAGTCAACACAATCAGATTTGGTGTCTGAGCTACAGGAATCAACGCAAGCACTTCGCCGCTCTTGGGATCGAACATCATCACTGTGTCCGATGCCGGAAAGCTGACGAAGGCCCGGGTGGAATCAGGGGTAAAAACAATGTTGGGAGCAAAGTTGAGATCGTTCCGATCTCCAATCCGGACCGGAAATGTGTTGATATCGAAGAACAGATCTTCCCGAATCAGACTGGGATTGATCGTACCGTAGGCTCTCTCTGCCTTCGCCAGCACAGTCGACATCCAGAGACCGATAAGGATAGTCAAGAGTTGACGCATGAGTTTCTCATTATATTACGTGCTTGATATTGTTTGTGTGCCGCAGGACCCGGCGATCCAGGGATCATCGCTCGCCCGGGAGTATGGGAAAAGACCCGGAACGGGACGTACGAGGCACGGACTAGCAAGGGTGGACCTTACATTCTACTTTTCTTATCAGAGGGTGGCTCCAGAAAGTATTGACTCTCTTTACGATGGTTCTCCCCAAGTCGGAGAGCTCGTCCCCCCAAGCCTCACTAGGGACAGATAGAGTGAGGATCCGTTTATCGAGCGCCACCGGCCTGGCCTGTTCCGCTATCCCGCCTCCAACAATCTGCGGCCACAGCTCGATGAGAAAGACTAGGGCGACCTGGTCGTCCCGTGTGACTTCTCTTAGCCATCCGGGAAATAAGGAGCTAATTGGCCGCATTGGGACTTCCCTAGAGTTGCTTCGCAACTCTTGCCTGCCGCTCCAGCCACACCGGATCTTCGGTCATGCCTTCCTTCAGCGCAACATATTCTGAGTCCCAGCCGACAACCTTTCCCTTCTGATCCAGGTTCAAGATCAACTTTCCCAGAGAACGTCCTCGATCCACGCTCGACGCAATGATGGCGTTGTTCACCCGCTCGGCCTCTTCTACTCGAGCACGACGCTGCGCCACCAGGACAGCTCCTACCTCTGAGTGCCTACGGGCAACCTCGATGGCTACCTTCCGGGGAAGATCCGCCAAGACCACGATCAGGTCAACCTTCCCGGACAGTTCGGTGACGACCTCCGCCAACACCTCGAACGGATCACGGCCCCGGAAACCCGATCTCGGCTTGACTCGAGCAGGGTCGCTCAATCCGAGAAAGCCGATTTTCAAGGGCGTGTCGAGCTTGCCGGAGTCGGCTGGAATCTGAACCACTGCATACCGCTTAGGTGAAGGCAAACTGGCATTGCTTCGAATCAGGTTCGTCGAGATAACCTGGGTTTGGGCAAGGGATGCCTCTGACAACTTGCGCCAAAACATCAGATCTTCAGAGCTCAAGTTGAGGACCTGGACTGGAAACGAATCGAGACTATCCAACATCAACCGGTTCACTACATCAGAGTAGGGTCCGATCGTCTGGAAGTAGTTTCCTGCATCGACTTGTATGGAGCTGCCTCCGCTACTCCTCTGATGGTCAGAGATATAGCCCGCCCGGCGAGCCAAACCTCCATAGGGGCCCGCCTTGCAGCCGCAGGGCTCGAAGTTTCCCAGAACGTAGCCAGTGAAGAGCAAGGTCAGCTCAAGTTGAGGTTTCTTATCTGCCGCCTCCAGAGGAAGAAGGGATTGGACAAGACAGAATATCAACAAGGTAGTGACCTGCTTCATGATATCGTCTAGTCTAACAAAAAAACGTGTGGCTCGCCTCGGGTTACCGCACCGCCTTGGGTTCAGAGGAATGCGATCCCGATCCCAGTACCGGGATACTCGAAGGTTTGATCGCCGAGCGGGAAAGGATCGGAACGGTTTCCTTGGAACACACACTTGTCCTGAATGCTACCTACGAGCCCTTGCAGATTGTTTCCTGGAAGCGTGCGCTTCGGATGCTCTTTCAAGAGAAGGTCGAAGTAGTCGCTGAATACGACCGACAGATTCACAGTATTTCAATCAGCATTCGATTGCCGGCCGTTCTGAGGCTGCGTCAATACGTGAAGATTAGACACAGCTACAATCGAGTAAGGTTCACCCGAGCGAATCTGTACGCCCGGGACGGGTATCGATGCCAATACTGCGGCCTGAGGCCTGACCTCAGCGGGCTGACCTACGACCATCTCCTTCCGGTAGCACGCGGCGGCCTGAAGACCTGGGAAAATATCGTGACCTGTTGCATCGACTGCAATCGCAAGAAAGGCAACCGCCGTCCTGCGGAGGCGGGTCTGGATCTGCTTCGTCAGCCCAAGGCTCCCTCCGGCTTTCCCTACAAGATAAATCTTCTCTTCCGCCAGCCGAACGTCCCCGATAGCTGGAAAGACTACATCTTTTGGCACGGGGCAACCCCTTGAACGGTGCCCTGGTCATCTTTGGGCGCTATCCCCGTCTGGGTGAGGTAAAGACCCGTCTACAGCCCTTTCTGGGGGCTGAGGCCTGCCTTGCGCTGCATCAGGCACTGCTTCTCGATACCGTGGAGCGGACCTCGTCCCTCAATCTGCAGCGCTTCCTCTACCTAGCTGCCTGTTCCAGCAAGGAGGGACAGGCGTTCGCTGAAGAAAATAGGATGCCTCTTTGTCTGGAGCTGGGAATCCAGCACGGAGACGGCCTGGGAGAACGACTCTGGAAGGCCTATCAGGACATATCCACCCAGTGGGACAAGGTCATCTTTGTTGGCAGTGACTCCCCGACCCTGCCCACCGAATTCATCGAAAAGGCCTTTCTGGAACTCGAGCGTCTCCCCGTCGTGCTCGGCCCTGCCGAGGATGGAGGCTATTACCTGATCGGTCTATCCCAACCCAGAGAGGATCTCTTTTCGGACATCGACTGGGGCACCGGATCGGTTCTGTCGCAGACCCGGGCGAAGCTCGATCCCGAACAGTACTCCCTGCTGCCATCCTGGTACGACATCGATACCGTGGAAGACCTGGTCCGCCTGCATCGGGACCTCGCGCAGAATCCAGCTCGCGACCCCCAGCGGACTCAGGCTTGGATCCGTTCGATCTACCCGACGTTCCTGCGAAAGCAGTCCCCGGAATAACTGAAAGCGGGGAACCCGGTACGTCAGAGACACTTTTTCTTCGTCACGGAATGGTTATCGGTGATACTTTTCTGCCCGAGAGCCATCTCACAAAAAGGACTCAGGAGAAGTTGACGGAGGCATTGTGGCTTCCCTAGTATAAGGAAGTATGTTGCGAGTGAGGGAAATTCGGCATAATCGGCTATCTGCTGAGTCTTTGGTGAGGGCGTGAGAGACTACCTGGAACGGCTACTCGGTCTGAAATTCCAGCCAGCGCAACTTCAATACGCTAGAGATCCCTACAACATTTTCCAGCTGGATTTCGAGGACCGCAAGCCGCTGCGAACTGCCGCGATTTTCGCGATTCTGTTTCATATCGTGCTTTTCTTGATCGTCTTCCCGTCCTTCGGAGACGCCGTTCTGATACCCACGCAAGAAGTGCTCGTCCTCAAGAGTCTAGCCAGACCAGCTGCCCTCTTGGGAGGGGGCGAGCGTCCCAAGGCAGCACCTCCCAAGCCAAAGCCCGTAGTACCCAAGCCCAAACCCATATTGGTACCAATCCCCGATCCTACCCCGCTGGCCCCCGAGCCGATCCGGAAGTTGGAGGCCGAGGAGACCCCTCAGATCCGCAAAGATTTGACGACCGAGCTGAACCTGGACGACATCCAGGCTCCGCCAGGACCGGTCGGAAAGGGTGGACGTGGGCAAGGTAAGGGTGTCGGCACTGGAACTGGTCCGCAGTCCGGGGCTGGACCAGCCACCGGAGACGGCAGCGGCGTCTACAAATATGGGAGTGGCGTCAGCAATCCTGTTCCCATCGTCCAAACCACGCCAAGCTACACCGACGACGCCATCAAGGCCAAGGTTCAGGGTGTCGTCTGGCTTCAGGCCATCATCCGCAAGGATGGGTCGGTGGATAGCTTCAAGGTGCTCAGAGGCCTTGGGCACGGTCTGGAAGAGCAGGCCATCCAGGAAATCGCTACCAACTGGCGCTTTCGACCTGGCACTCTCAACGGCAATCCAGTCGATGTCCTGGCCACTATAGAAGTCCAGTTCAACCTTCGCTAGGCTCTTCCTCGAGAGTCTCCCCTTTCCTCGACCCCGAATATAGTGAGCAGCGAAGAGTGAGCAGTCGTTATGAGTGATGGGTTGGTCGGGATGGGTGCTACTTACCAAACTGAGAAGAGCCTGCTAGTATCACTACTATCCGGTTAAAAGTCGAATGATATCAAGTGGTTAGCGATGTGACCTTCGTGACCATGCAAGTCCCAATATCTAAGTGGTTGAAGAATCAGGACTTGCTCGAACAGAGTAATGCTGACAATTGGCGTCAGCTCCTAAGGTGACCGGGGGCCCTGAGTGCATAGGAGCGAGGTGAATCCTGAAGGGATTGCGTATTTCAGCCCAGGGTTTCCGAACCCTGGGTAGGTCGCGACGTCGTCCGGATCCAACCCTGTAGGGGTGCGATGAGCCGCAGTGGCTCGAACTAAGTCAACCATGGTAGACAAACGGTGAGGCGTTTGAAAGGAGGGAAATAGAGGGATAAGAGAAGCAAGACGCCGAAGCCTACCTGTGCGAGTCCACGCTGGTACAGAACTTCCTGCTCGAACTCCGCAACTAACCAGCGGAGGTAGGCAGCCAGGGCGCTCCCAACGGCAGGTCTGGAAGAAGGGATCGTCACGAAGGGGCCAGGCAGGAAGACTTCGGGAGACGGCACTTCGGCCTAGAGCAAAGCGCCAACGACCGCCCTTGAGCGAAGCGTCGGCGAGGTTCCCTGACCTCGTCTTCAGAGAGAACATGTGGTTATCTCTCTGGAACTGCTTTGGGTGATACCTGTCGCCGCCTGAGGAAAATGGTTAGAGTCATGACCGGTGAAGGTCCCCCACCGTCCCACGTTGGGTGAGTCCGCGCTATAAGCCCTCGGCGAAAGGCGACGGATGATGCGGTGCTGTGGAGAAGGCCTCCTGAGCCGCCTCCGCTTTAGGGATTGCCGCAGAGCCGGAGTACTCCAGTTTCGACTGGAGGAAAGGTAAAACCGAAGACGAGCTGAGGAAGGATCTGAGCTCTGGGTAGTTAGCGTCCCGGCCGTGGCCTCCAAAATGGGCCGGCCCGTGCTCTTGCCCGGGTCAAACCGAGAAAACAGACACCTAGGTGCCTGGCTAAGAAACACCCGATAGATCCCCGATCCGTCTCACCTGATGATGCAACCTAACAGGAACACCATGGTGAAGAGCAGAAAGGAGCACTCGCTGACCGGTCGCATTACGATCGAGCTCATGCGGGCCGCTTTCAAGAAAGTCAAGCGCAACCGAGGTGCCGCTGGAGTGGACAAGGTCAGCGTCGGGAGGTTCGAGGCTAACCTCGAACCAAACCTTCTCGCCCTGATGAAAGTTCTCAAATCAGGGGCGTTTCGGCCCGATCCGCTGCTCCGCGTCCGGATCTCCAAAGGCCCTCGCACGAAGAAGACCCGGCCGCTCGGGATCCCCGTGGTCCGCGATCGCGTGGCCCAGGAGGTTCTGCGGCGGCTGCTGGAACCTATCTTCGAGCCGCTCTTTCAGGACGCCTCCTTCGGGTTTCGTCCTAAACGCAACTGTCATCAGGCGATCCAGTGGCTGTTGTCCCTTCACGACGCCGGCTACCTTTGGGTACTCGACGCCGATGTGGAAGGTTTTTTTGACCACATTCCACAGAACGTCATTATGCAGTTGGTGGCCGACAAGGTTGCCGACGGCAATATCCTTCGCCTTCTCCAACGATTTCTCACTGCCGGGGTCATGGACGACGGAGTCTTCAAGCCGACCACGGTCGGCACGCCACAGGGAGGAGTCATTTCCCCACTGCTGGCTAACATCGTCCTCAACCAATTGGACTGGGCCTTGCACCGGGCGGGTTTTCAATTCGCCCGCTATGCTGACGACTTCGTCGTCTTGACCCGGTCCCAACAGCAGGCGCAAGAGGCTATGGAACTCGTCCAGCAAGTGCTGGAAACCCCACTTCAGCTACGGCTGAGTCCGGAGAAAACCCGGATCATGACGTTCGGAAAAGGCTATGAATTTCTTGGCTTTTTCCTCTCGTCCCGTTCCCGGCGCATGCGCGACAAGTCCCAGCAGAAATTCAAGGATAAGGTGCGGGAATTAACCGTCCGCTGCCATAACCTCGATGCCGAGGCAATCCTGAAATTGAACCGAGTGATCAGGGGGACAGCACAGTACTTCACCCCCGAGTTTGCGACCAATCGTTGGCTCTTCCAAAAGCTCGACTCCTGGGTCCGAATGCGACTCCGGAGCATGAAGCTTAAACGGAAGAACTACAACGACAACCGCAAACTCCGGGTGCGGTTCTTCTGCCGAAAGCTCGGCTTGCTTTCCCTGGAAAGCTTCTGTCTCTGTCGCAACACCTACGGTCAAGTATGTTACGTCGTTCCCCGAAATGGGGCAACGTCTTTGGGGTCGCCCGGTGAGTGACCCTCACGCCGGTAAATGTGGGGAACAGACCCCATCGCGACAACGGGGAGGGGCAGGCGGGAACTCCGCCTGCCTCTTACCCGCGTGCGGCCTGACCCACTTTTTGCCCTTCTGTACGCAACCCATTCAGGGTTGAAATCCAGGAGCGGCGCCGTTCAGCCCCTAGGCACTCAGGGCGCCATCACTCCAGAAGTTGCCGCCAATTTTCAAGATTACCCCGTTCGAGCAAATCCTGATTCTTCAACCACTTAGGCATTGGGACTTACAAGACCAAGTAGGTCACATCGCTAACCCATTGATATCAGTCGACTTTTAACCGGACAGTAGTGAAATCGGACACTAAAAAATTGCGATCGGTCTGAGCGTGAATCCTGCCGTCGTCCCTTTGATCTTGTTGACGCTGGAGACGTAGCAGAACTGGTAGACCCTGTCTCGTGCTAGCTCCTCCAGATCGTGAAACTCGGCGATGTGTACTCCCTGTTGAATCAACCCCACATTCACCATATAGGACCCCAAGATTGCTTGCCTGAATCGGTCTAACCTACTATAATTAAAGGAGATATAGCGCATAAAGGGGGCAAGGAAATGACTGACCCCAAGGGGGAAGGTGTGAAGGTCGGTTTTGATGGCAGTTTGAGGCTCGAATTTCATGGTGCTAAGGTCACATCGGATGCCGGACTTCTCGCCTATCGTGATCTGGATGAGGCGTTGGGTTTATTCGATAGTGTGCCCTTCGTGTTTCACGATTCGCGGACCGGGCGCAACATCCAGCACCACCTCACGGCCTTGCTGCGTCAATCGGTATACAGCCGACTGGCGGGTTATGAAGATGTCAACGATGCCCATCGCTTATCGGTTGATCCGACTATGCGGAGGATCACCGGAAAGAAGCTCGACGATAAGAATGCCGCCAGCGCCAACACGATGGGTCGATTCGAGACCAAGATGCTGTCCGTCGAGGACAACCTCCAAGCCCTTTCGGAAGTCAATGGTCGATGGGTGGAAAGAGCGCTGCAGAAAACAACTCATCGACGCATCATTTTGGATATGGACAGTTCAGCCAGTCCGGTCCACGGCGAGCAAGAAGCCTCTGGATACAACGGCCATTTCGGATGCACCTGCTACCATCCCCTGTTTTGCTTCAACCAGTTCGGAGATTGCGAAGGGTCCATGCTTCGGCCCGGCAACGTTCACAGTGCGGACCGCTGGAAGGAGCTGCTGGAACCAATCGTGGCTCGGTACGAGAGGAAAACAGTCCGCAAGTACTTTCGGGGTGATGCCGCCTTCGCCAAGCCAGAGATTTATGAATACCTGGAAGAGAAGGGCTTTTTGTATGCCATCCGGCTTCCCGCCAACCAGGTGCTTCAAGAAAAGATCGAACACCTGCTGACCCGACCGGTGGGGCGCCCACCCAGAAAACCCGTCGTTTGGTTTGCTGATTTCAAATATCAAGCCGCCAGTTGGGAGCGGGCTCGTCGGGTGATTGGCAAGGTCGAGTGGCATCGCGGCGAACTCTTTCCGAGAGTCGGTTTCATCGTGACCAATAGGAGCGCACGAGCCCCAGGGGTGGTTCACTTTTACAACGGTCGCGGCAGGGCCGAGCAGTGGATCAAGGAAGGCAAGTATGCCTTGAACTGGACGCGGTTGTCCTGCCAGCGCTTTATCCCGAATCAGGTGAGGTTGGGTCTGTTTGTTTTGGCCTACAACCTGGGCAATTTTCTGCGGCGTCTGGTCCTTCCCAGAAGAATCAAACACTGGTCCCTTCGCACCCTATTGAGCAAACTGATCAAGATCGGAGCGAAGGTGGTTCACCATAGCCGGATGGTGACGTTTCAGATGGCGGAAGTCGCGGTCAGCAAGGAGGTATGGGCCGAGATATTGTCTCGGATTGACCGATTGAGATGGAGTACGGCTTAGCGTCCAGTGTTTTCTGAACAAGGCCCTGGAGAGGTGTTTCCGCTTGTCGGATTTCGGCAAAGGCGCTTGGATACCCCAGGGGCCAGAGGCCCTTTTCAGCGGAAAGATGACGAGGGAATCGTTGACGCGAGGTTGGAGGGCTGATAAGTTTCGACCATTCATCATAGGTAGGTCGGCGGAACTCGGATCCGAAGTTGATATGAGGAATGTCGGCTGAGCTGAATGAGCGGGAGTTTACCATGATGTTCGGCTGCAATCACCCACAGGTTGTTGGCCCCCTGAGCCTACCTGTCAGGAAAATCAGTCTGACCCTTTTTCTGCTCGCCATACCGACGCTGCTGGCAGCCGGCAGCGGGTCCGGAGGAATCCAATCGCCCGCCCAGCCGAACGAAATCTCGATCATCATCGCTGAGGATGCTCACCGGCTGGAGAAACTCGGGGCTTCCGAGCTGAGAAGCTATTTAAAGAGGCTCTACGGGGCCGACGTCGAGCTTCGAAGTCAAATGCCGCCAGGCAATGGGAGTGTCTTCTTGATTGGCTCGCCCGGGACGAACGCCGTGCTGGAGAAGTGGCTCCCCGAGTGGCCTCAATTGAGCGATCAGGGCCTGCTCTTGCGCCGGGTTCAACTCGAAGGTCGGTCAGCTGTAGTGGTCGGAGGGGGCAGCCCCCTGGCAACCCTCTGGTCCGTCTACGAGCTGCTCGAGAAACTTGGGGTGCGCTATCTGCTCTGGGGTGACCTGCTGCCCGAGGGAAGCGGCGAGTTCCAACTGCCGGATATCGACGAGCTCAAGGAGCCCCTCTTCCGGGCGAGGGCTTTTCGGGGAATAAACGACTTTGTCATGGGCCCGGAGGCCTGGAGTCTTCGGGAGTATGAGCGTGTCATCAAGCAGCTGGTGAAGCTGAAGTACAACCATCTGTGGCTCTCGTTCTATTCCTCTCAGCCGTTTGTTGACTACGAGTTCCGAGGGCACAAGAAGGAGGGTGCAGAGCTTTGGTTTGGCTGGCAGTACCCGATTGCTGAAGACACCATCGGGCGGGAGCTGTTTCAAGATGCGACCGAGTTCGTGCATCCTGAGTTCGAGGGCGCTGTCACCTACCAGCAAAGAGTGAGGGCGGGTCAGCGATACGTGCACGGTATCCTGAGGCTGGCGCGTGATTTCGGGATGAAGACCGGCATTCTCTTCTCTGCCACCGATCCTCCCCAAGAATTCAAGCAAAGCCTGCAGCAGTGGACCCCTCCCGAGTTTAAGCGGGAACTCACTCCGGAGGAGACTCCTGAGTTTGGCTATGTTGGCGTCAAGACCATGGGGGCAGATCCTCGTAACACGGCCTTTCAAAACGTCTTCAACCCGGTCTTTGCCGACCTGGCGGAAGTGATCATTCGGGCGCACGTGGATACCTACCCGGAAGCAGACTATTACATCATCCATACGCCGGAATTTCGAGCTCCCGTTTCAGGGTTGGAACGCTGTTGGCAACGCCTTGACAAGAAGTATGACCTGGCGTCAAGGGCGTCGCTCGAGAAGATGCTGGACTCGGCTCGTGCCCGATCCGGCCGCGCCGCCCGCGAACTGGGCGGTGACATCGAGTTCCTCTACTTCCTCGATCACCTCTTCACGGAACGAAGGGTAATGGCCAAGACCAGGCATCCGGAAGCCACCGTGATGATCTCTGGTGTCACGCGGGAGCTGTTTCCGCTGCTTTCGACCATTCTGCCATCTGGCTTCGAGGCTCTGGTGGCACCGGGAGTCTACACCACGGTCGAGTCGGCCAGGGCGCTCCACACTCTAGCGCCTTTCCAGCAGGGCTCGTTGAATACCCACTTCTGGTTGACCCTGCAGGGCGACAGCATGTCGATCCTGCCTCAACTGCCCAGCTCTTCCGTCTATCAATCGCTTCAAGCCATGCGGAGATACGGCCTGGACGGCTATATGGTGCGCTACTGGACTCTGGGTGATCTGGTTCCCACCTCGGCCTATCTGGCTCGTGCTTCGTGGGAGCTCAAAGACCCGGAAACCTTCTACAGAGACCACTTGAGTACGATCTGTGGAAGGGAGGCAGTCGAGGAGGTGATCCATGCCTTTAACGCCGTCGATGAGGCGACCCGCTTCCTGGCTCAGCGCCGTCATGGAAAGTGGATCATCTACGGCAACCCGATGCCAGGTCTGCTTGAAGAGCACTACCACGTGGAGAAGGCAGACTATCCGGAGCTTGATGAGGCCGTCGAAATCTATCGACGAGCCCTCGATCACCTACGGAGGGCCTCCGACCGCTCAACTGATCAGGGGAAAGATTACCTTGAATATTTCACGGCTCGGTCGGAGATGGCCATCGATTACCTGCGGCTGCTGCGGACGGTCCGAGAATTGGGAGTTGCCTTCGGCGACGGTCAGCAGGCTCGCCGGCAGCGAGATCCGTCAACGGTTCTGAAGAAGCGAATCGAGGTCAAAGACCTGGCAGCCCGGTCGGTCAAGCTGGCTCGCAGCGCAGTAACCCACTTTGCCCGCGTCGTACGGGACGAATCCGACCTCGGAATGTTGCTGAGCCTCAACAATGTCCTGTACCGGCATGCCAAGTCCCGGGCCTTCATCATGGAGCAGGAAGCTGAGCGCGGATTCCCGATCCGGGGGTCTGCCAAAGATTTTCGCTAAGCTGAAGCTTCATTGGCGAATGTAGCTTTGGCCTCCAGGCCGAAGTCCTATTTTTCCGAGCCTTTGGCTCGGACGGCGGCCTGGAGCCCACCGCTACGCCGGACCCAAAGTTTCCTTCTGAATGATCCGGCTCGCAGCCGGTGGCGGGGCTAAGCTAACCTGAAACTTCAGCTTCACTTTGGTACTGGAAAACTCCCCATGCTCGAAGAAATCACCGGGGGGGTCTCCCGAATGCTCGTGGATAACTCCCTCGAATCACACAAGCCTGTGGAAAGAGGCGGGTTGCGGCCTTGCAGCGATCCCGCTCCGGTTGGCATGGTAAGGGTCCATCAACAGGTAGTTGTGAACCGGCATGAAAGATCCGTACTGGTCGCGGTAGGCCTTGTTGTCTGCTGCCGCCGGCCTGTACTCGAGTCCGCTGGTGTCCCCTCCAACCATCATCGAGCCCTGCTCTTCAACCAACCATTTCGCGGAAGCCAGGTTGATCCCCGCCGAGTCATGGCGATCGATGGTTCGGTGGTCGGCTCCGGTTTCTCCCCAAAAACGGAGCGTGCCGGTTCGAACCAGAACCACGTCCCCAGGCCGGAGCGTGGTCTTTTGCTTCTTCAGAGCCCCTTGAAGATCCTCGGGGGTGATCGCGTAATTCGAAGACAGCGCCTCCACCCCACGATAGCCGGCGACATCAATCAGAACTCCACGCGAAATCACCGGAGGGATAGTGGTCGCATCGCACTTCCGAATGCCCCAATTTCCACCCCAGTCAGCCTCCTTGAAGCCGCTGTACCAGTGGTTATCCGCTCCCTCCGTTGCGTGCCCCAAACCGTCGATCTGAGCGGCAACGTTATCGTTCAGAAAAAGGGCGCAACTGTGCCAGGCAGTCTTGGTAGGGTTGTCCTGGATCACCCCGGGAATGTCTTCCTGGCGCTTTACCCCCTCCGGCGAGCGGAACATCATAACCTCTGCCGGGCTGTGACCCGGCCATTTGTAGGAGGTCCGATCGTAGACGATCCCAAGATCGTAGACCTTGCCTTGATTGGCCAGGCGCAGAGCCCTGAGACGGGAGGCGTCGGTCATCTCGTTAAAGGCGCCGACCTCGTCTCCTGCCCCCCAAACCCAACCCCATCCTTTACCCTTCTGCCACTTCTTCATCCCCGGCGACTCCGTCAAAACAGTCGCCGCTGCCAAAGCGAAACCCACCGCGATCGCAAAGACGATCAGAAGAACTTGTCTGTGTTTCATAAATCTCTCGCTCCTGTTTCAGCCATCACCCATCAAAGTTTCTCTCCTGAACAACGGCCTCCAAAGCTGACCCTAGTTCGGGTAGCTGGAAGGCGAAGCCGACCTGTTGGAGCCGCCCCGGTAAGACACGCTTGCTGGAAAGGAGCTCCGCAGCAAAGCCTCCCAGCGCGATCTTCACCACAAAGGCGGGCGCAGGGAGAAATGCCGGGCGAGACAGCACCCGACCCAAAGCCTTGGCAAAATCCTTCTGTCGACTCGGGTTGGGAGCCGTTGCGTTCACGGGTCCCTGCAGCTCCTCATCCTCCACGCAATACCGGACAACCCCTACCAGATCCTCCAGATGAATCCAGGACCACCACTGTCGCCCTGAGCCGAGAGGTCCTCCCAGTCCCAGGCGGGCCGGGAGCAACATCGCCTGCATGGCACCTCCTCCTGAACCTAGCACAATTCCAATCCGGAGCTGCACTACCCGAATACCCAGATCCTGGGCGCGAAGGGACTCGCGCTCCCAGGCCCGACACACGTCCGCCAAGAAATCGTCCCCCGAGGCCGAGTCCTCCCGGAGTTCTACATCATCACGGTCGCCGTAGTAGCCAATCGCGCTGGCGGCAACGATCGACCTGGGTCGGGAATCGCGCCGAGCGAGCGCCTCCACCAGGTTCCTGGTTCCCTCCACCCGACTGGTCCTGATCGCCTCCCTTTTTGGGGAAGTCCAGCGCCCTGTGACCGTCTCTCCTGCAAGGTGGGCCACTGAATCCACTCCCTCCAGACTCTCAAGAGAGGGGAGGTCAGAAGTGGGATTCCAGGCAAAGGCCTGTGCCAACTCTGGCACCCGCTTCCGGGCCGATTCGGGATCGCGTGACAAGGCTACAAGATCATGCCCAGACTCAGACAGGACCTGGCACAGCCTTCGACCGACGAAACCGGTCGCACCTGTGATCAGAATTCGCATTTTTAATCCGCCTTTCTAACCGAGTCTAAGGGCTCGCGCAGAAATAACTTAGCATTTTGGCATCTCATCTTCACACCA
Organism: Acidobacteriota bacterium; assembly: GCA_965219855.1. Taxonomy (GTDB): domain Bacteria; phylum Acidobacteriota; class UBA6911; order RPQK01; family JAJDTT01; genus CAUZIZ01. The sequence goes on along the minus strand of CBDCOR010000030.1, from coordinate 441,568 downwards.
TCTTCGGCCGCTCCTCAATCGCGAAATCCTCAACGTAGACCCGGCTACGCCTGCGGTTTCGCTCAATCGTTCGCGGCCAAATCTGGCGCAAATCTGAGCGCCAATTCTACCAAGTTATTTCTGCGCGAGCCCTTAGCCGGCGTAGGTCAAGACTCGGTTAAATAACCCCATTCTTCTGCTACCCGCTCCCAATCCTGGTAGAGTTCGCCCAGCAGGAGCTGGATCCTCTGGTGCTCTTGTGCCAGGGCTTGTAGCTGGGTGAAGTGCTCATCCGTCACCTGCAGGCTCTCAGAGATCTCCTCCTTGCGCTTTTCCAGGGTCTCGATCTCCGATTCCAACTGCGACATCTTTAACTGCCTGCGCCGTCTTTCATTCTTGGAGAGCTCTCGGGAGGCGTCAGGCGGATCGGCTTTCCTCCCGGCAGACACAGCCTTTGGCTCCTTCACTTGCTCCTCATCCACCCGACGGCCGAACAGTTCATCCAGGTCCTTGAGAGGGACCAATCCCTGGTTCTCGATCAGGTAGAAGTGGTTAGCCACCCTCTTCAGGAAATAGAGATCGTGTGAAACGATCAGCAGGGTTCCCGAGTAGCCGGACAAGGAATCCTCCAAGGCTTCACGGCTGTCGATATCCAGGTGATTGGTGGGCTCGTCCATGACCAAGACGTTGGAAGGAAAGAAGAACAAACGAGCTAAAGCCAGGCGACTACGTTCTCCGCCGCTGAGCTGATTCAGTTGCTTGAAAATATCGTCTTGGGAGAACAGGAAACGTGCGGCCAGGCTTCGGATGTCTTCATCCGGACTGTAGGTGTCCAACTCCCTAAGAACGTCGTATATAGTGCGCTCTCCATCGCCGATGGAAGGATTCTGGCTGTAGTACATGAAGTGATTGTTCAGGCCTGCATCAAGCCTGCCGGACAACAGAGACAATTCCCCCACCAGGACCTTCAGCAGCGTGGACTTCCCGCTTCCGTTTCCTCCCAGGATCCCGACCCGATCTCCACGACCGATTCGCAAGCTCAGGTCGCTGAGCAGCCGTTTCTCCGGGTACCCGACCTCTCCCTCTTCGACCGACAGGCTCAAGGCGCCGCCACGAGGTGATTCCTGAAATTGAATCTTCAGCGATCGAGTTTCTTCAGGAGGTTTCTCCAGTGGTTTCAGCTTCTCCAGCATCTTTCGCCGGGACTGGGATTGCTTAGTCTTTTGCCCCATGATGTTGCGACGAATGAAGTCCTCGGTGCGGCGGCGTAGTTCCTGTTGCCGGAAATACTCCTGCTCCTTCAGGGTTCGGCGCTGCCGGCGCAGCTCCCGAGAACGGCTGAAAGACGCCGGATAATCGTGCAGACCTCCTCCTTCCAGCTCCCAGGTTCGGGTCGTGACCTGGTCCAGGAGACGTCGATCGTGACTGACCAGGACGAAGGAAGTTTTCAGCGTCTGAAGGAACTGAGTGAGCCAGAGAATCGCACTCAGATCCAGGTGGTTGGTAGGCTCATCCAGTAACATCATTTCACTCGGAGAAGCGAGCGCCTTGATGAGGAGGATCCGGGTCTGTTGACCGCCGCTCAAGTTCCGACAGGGCATTTCAAATTCAGCTGTCGAAAAACCCAATCCTAGAAGCATGCTTTGAGCGCGAGCCTTGAAATCGTAACCACCCTGCAACTGAAAGCTCAGCAGCAGGCCCTCATATGCCTCGGCTGCTTTGTCGAGGGCGTCCTCTCCAATCTCCGACATCTGTGCTTCCAGCCGGTGCATCTCATCCTGTATCTGGCTGAGGGGCGCAAATACCTTGAGTACCTCGTCGAGAATGCTGAGTTCGGGATCCAATCTTGCCGTCTGTTCGACGGATGAGATCCGGAGAGGCCGCGATCTCTGTACTCGACCTTCGTCCGGCTCGAGACCCCCCGAGATGAGCGCCGTTAGAGTGCTCTTCCCAGAGCCGTTGCGGCCAATAAGTCCGATCCGCTCTGAAGGATTGCACTGGGCCGAGATCCCTCGAAAGATCCAATTGCCTCCAAATTCTTTGCCCACATTGTCCAGTCGAAAGACCATTCTCTTCCTTCACACTCCGCATCAACCCGGACGAAGGGGTCGGATTGTTGGCGAAAGCTTCCGTTCGACTCGACCTGATTCCATGCCCACGGCACGCGGCGGGCTAGGAGCCCGTCCGAGTAATGGTGTGGGTTGCGTTACAGGCGCCGTTGGTCCAGCTGCAAGGCAGGGCGACGCTGTCGATGTTCGGCCATCGTCCAGGAGCCCGAACACAGCAGATGGGCTGACGCCGCCTGTAAGCCGAAGGGAGAATGGGGGTTGCGGCCGATCTCTGCGTTAGTCGTCGTCGTAGATGACAGAACATCGACTTCCTCCTCCCGCCTTGATCTCGCCTCGCAAGCCCCATTCTCGCAACCCGCACCATTACTCGGACAGGCTCCTAGCCGATCTCCCCATCCGGTTCCACATCTGGCTCCGGCTCCGAAAACTGGATGAACCGCGGGTTGAGAATTCCACTGGGATCGTAGAAAGTCTTCCACTGTAGAACCTTCTCCCAGGTATCGCCATAGTGCTGCTTCCACTGGGCGTGATCAAAATCGATCCACCCTGAGAGATAGCGTTTTCCCCCGATCTGAGCACAGAGATCGCTGGCAGTTCTCAGGAGAGCCAGAGATACCGGCAGGAACTGTCTCGAAACCGCCGGCTGAATACCGAACCCGATCATGGAATCTCCGTCGGGTCGTTTGAGCAGGGGGGAGTCAGAGCTGCTGCTCCGGAAAGGCCACAGTGAGACGAGTCCGCCTATCAAGAGGTTGGGAGGAACACTCTTCAGGACGCCCCGGACATAGGCGGCCGCCTGGTCCCAGGGCAGCAGAGCCTCCATCCAAGGGTGGCTCAGGTTCCAGGTGCCGGTTTGCTTCCAAAGAGAAAAAACCGGGTCCTTCCGGCTCAAAAACTCGATCAGCGTTGAATCTTCTGTGTGGACTTGACGATAGAAACTCAAATCGGCCAGGTGGTCCGCTCCGGAGGGTTCGTCGTCACCATACTCGAGACTGACGTGCATGGGGTAGAACCACTCTGCAAAAGGAATCTTGACGTCCCTGAGTTTTCGCATTCCCTGCGAGCAAGGGGCACACCAAGACTCAACGTAATCGAAGTGCTCCCTTCTAAGGATTCTTCTCTGATCCTCCATCAAGGTGTCAAGGTTATCGTAGAGCAGGAAATAGGTGCGCACGCTGGGAGAAGACCTCCGTAAACGAATGCGTGCCTTAACGGTGATTGAGAACTGGCCGAACCCACAGCGGGAGCACTGGAAAAGGTCTTCGTTCTCCGATGGGGAACAGCGAACCAGGTGTCCTTCGCCGGTAACCACCTCAAGCTCCTCTACCTGGGCCGACAGGGTTCCATACCGATGAGAAGCCGCTCCGAAACCCGCGGTAGACAGGGCCCCCCCGACCGTAACATCAAGACTGTCGGTAAGAACGCAAGGGATCAATCCCTGCTCATGGGTCTCCCTCACCAGATCCCGCAAGAGCACCCCTGCTTGCACCAGGGCCGACTCTGTATCGATACTCTCGACACGATCCAAGGAGCTCAAATCGATCAGGATGCCGCCCTCAGAGAGCGACTGTCCACCCTGTGAGTGGGCGGAACCACGAACGGAAACACTCCAGTCCTCCTGAGCTGCAATCTTCACGACATTCTGCACGTCTTGCGGAGATGCAGGCACGACCAGGGCCTTGGGAGTCCTGTGGACGATCCTTCCGAAATCGGTGCCCACCTCCTTGAGGGTTTCCTCGTCCTCGTAGACCTTACCCTCAATCGCCTTCTGGATTCTGATTACGTCCATCAAACTGCTCCTCCGCTGTCTCCGCCCGATTTACTTCGTCGAGTCTGGAACGCTGGGAGTGGGACCTCTCAAGGATCCAGGGCTCCGAAAGGCTCGTCCATCAGCAGAATGGGTGGGTCAGCCGCCAGGGCTCGCGCTACGCCAACACGCTGTCTCTGTCCCCCAGAAAGCTGCGAAGGGTAACGATCTACATAGTGTTTCGGTTCCAATCCCAGCAGGGCGAGCAATTCTTCCACTCGATTCCGGGTTCGGGCTTCGTCCCATTTTTCGAGGGACGGCACCAGGGCGATGTTCTGGGCGACGGTCCGGTGGGGAAATAGACCCACTTCCTGGATCACATAGCCGATGCCTCTTCTGAGCCGGATTGGATCCCAGTCCCGAGTGGAACGACCTTCGACGTTGACCCGGCCGCTGGAAGGATCGAGCAAGCGGTTGACCAACTTGAGGGTGGTTGTCTTTCCGCAGCCGCTCCTCCCCAACAAGACAAAGGTCTCGCCCCGATGAACTTCCAGGTTCAGGTCAGAGAGCACCCGGTGCCCGAGCATGCTGTGCGAGACCTGAACAAACTCGATGGCTGCGCCTGACATAGGATCCAGGTTGCAGGTTACAGGCTATGGGTTGAAGGTCGCAAGTTTGGAACGTCACACGTCTGAACGTCTGAACGTCGCACGTCAGATAGGAACGTCGCACGTCTGAACGTCCCATTCTCTCAACTTCCCGGGTTCTAGCTGCAAGTGCGCGATCCTTATCTATCCCGCGTGCTCACCTCCAGACCGACATCCAAGGGACGTGTGACGTTCAGACGTTCGGACGTGCGACGTTCCGACTTGACGTGCGACTTGTTGTCGAAGCTTCAGTCTTTGATGACACCTCGACTATAATCACCCCTATGGAGAAAAGACCTATGCCCTTCGACATGAGACACAACAGCCGCATTATTCTGGACGGTCCCGATCGTGCTGGAGCCCGTGCCTTCTTCAAGGCGATCGGCTTCACTGACGAAGACCTCCAACGACCCATCGTAGGAGTGGCACATTGCTGGATTGAAGTGACTCCCTGCAACTTCAACCATCGACGGCTGGCAGAGAAAGTCAAAGAGGGTATCCGTGCGGCCGGAGGCACACCCATCGAGTTCAACAGCATCACAGTGACCGATGGCATCGCCATGGGGACGGAGGGGATGAAGGCCTCTCTGGTGAGCCGGGAAGTGATCGCCGACTCGATCGAGTTGGTCTGTCGAGGTCACATGTTCGACGGGCTCGTCGCCATCTCGGGCTGCGATAAGACCAGCCCCGCCGCTGCCATGGCCCTGATGAGGCTGAACATCCCCGCTTTGGTGCTCTACAGTGGTTCGATCCAGCCTGGCGAGTACAACGGGCGCAAGCTGACCATCCAGGATGCCTACGAGGCGATCGGAGCCTACCACGCAGGGCGGATCGACAAGGATGAGCTCTACGGCATCGAAAACCATGCCTGCCCCGGAGCAGGCGCCTGTGGCGGTCAATTCACTGCCAATACCATGTCGACCGCTTTCGAAATGCTGGGGATTTCTCCGATGGGCTACAACGGTGTTCCGGCCACTGACCCCAAGAAGGATGACGTCGCTTTCGAATGTGGGCGGATCGTCATGAAGCTCCTGAAAAAAGGAACACGTCCACGAGATATGCTGACCCGCAAGGCACTTCTCAACGCCATTGCCGGTACCATGGCGACCTCAGGCTCGACCAACGCGGTCCTTCACCTCTTGGCGATCGCCAAGGAATCCGGAGTCCGGCTGAGCATCGACGACTTCGATCGGCTGTCTCGCAAGACTCCTGTGCTGGCCGATCTCAAGCCCGCGGGTAGATTCACGGCTCCCGACATGCATGAGGCCGGGGGCATGCGTTTTCTTGGCAAACTCCTGCTTGAGTCAGGCGTGCTGCATCCGGAGCAGCTGACGGTGACCGGCAAGACCCTCGGGCAAGAACTGGCAAAGGGCAAGGGTCGTCGTGGCCAACAGGTGATCCGTCCGGTTTCGAATCCGATCAAACCCAGCGGTGGACTTGTCATCCTGCGCGGCAACCTCGCGCCTGAGGGCTGCGTGCTCAAGATCTCTGGCGTCAAGCAAGAGGTCCACCGGGGTCCAGCTCGGGTCTACGACCGAGAAGAAGCGCTCTTCGCCGCCATCAAGGCTGGCAAGATCAAAGCCGGAGATGTCATCGTTCTTCGCTACGAAGGGCCCATAGGAGGACCCGGAATGAGAGAAATGCTCTCCGTCACGGGGGCCATTCAGGGAGCCGGTCTCGGGGACAAGGTAGCCCTGATCACGGATGGGCGGTTCTCTGGAGCTACACACGGCTTCGTCGTCGGTCATATTGCCCCCGAAGCAGCCTTGGGCGGCCCCCTGGCAGCAGTAAAGAGAGGCGACATCATCACCCTGGACGTCAAGAAGCGCCTGCTTCAGCTGGAAGTGTCCAAAACGGAGATAAACCGGCGGCTCAAGAAGTGGAAGGCTCCCAAGCCTCGTTACAAGACGGGCGTACTGGCGAAGTATGCACGGACAGTTTCCTCCGCGTCGGAAGGAGCCATCACCATCTGAGCATGATATTTTCAAAGAAGGAGGAATCGTTCCATGAATCGTTGCTCGCTACGGTCGCTGCTGACATCGTCTCTGCTGCTCGCGGCCTTTTCAACCAGTCACCTTGCTGCACAGGAAGAATCCGAGCAGGGAGACGTCGAGGAACTCAAGAAACAGGTCGAATCCTTGAAGAAGGAGCAGCTCAGGATCCGAAAGGATCTGAACGCGATCAAGAAACTGATCGCAACCCAGAATCGGGCCAAGAAGAAGGATCCATCTCAAGGCAAGTTGGTCAAAGTCGCCGGACCCTTCAAGGGTAAGCCGGATGCGCGGTTGACCCTGATCGAGTTCTCTGACTACCAATGAGGCTACTGTGGAAGACACGTCCGTGAGACGTTCCCGCAAATCGAAAAGCACTACATCAAGACCGGTAAACTCAAGTACGTGGCCCTCGATCTACCTCTCGTGAGCATCCACAAACAGGCCTTCAAAGCCGCCGAAGCAGCTCACTGTGCAGAGGCCCAAGACCAATTCTGGGAAATGCACGATCGCTTGTTTACCAAGGTTACCCGGCTGGGCTCGGAGACCTTTTCCAGTCTGGCTCAAGAACTGGGGCTGGATATGTCCCGTTTTGAAAGTTGCCTGAAAGAAGAAAAGTTCGCTCCCGAGGTCAAAAAGTTACTCGCGGTGGCGCGCCGGGCTGGCGTTACTAGCACGCCGACTTTTCTGCTCGGATATACGATTCCCAAGCGCGATGAGATCCAGGTGGTGATGTCCATTCGCGGTGCTCAGAGCTTCAGCAATTTCAAGAGAGCGATGGATTCTTTGCTGAAGAAGGACAGCCGCCAATGAGCTCGTCCCCTCATCAGGCTCTCGAAAACTCGAGCCGGCCCAGCCGTGACTTCATTGCCGAACTGGGTGTGCGTCCTGTTCTCAACGCTTCGGGAACCTACACCAAGTTGACGGGATCCCTCATGCCTCCCGAGGTCACCGAGGCCTGGCAGCAGGCAGCTCAAAACTTCTTTCGCCTGGACGAGTTCCACGATGCAGTAGGAGAGCGCATCGCTTCATTGGTTAGTGCCCAGGCAGCGATGGTATCTGCAGGAGCCGCCGCGGCACTCACTCTAGGAACAGCCGCCTGCATCACCGGTAGCTGCGAAAAGCGTATTCAACGGCTTCCCGACACCTCCGAGATGCCGAATCAGGTGATTATCCAGAAGTCCCACCGATTCAACTACGACCATGCTGTGCGGAATTGCGGCACCACGTTCGTGGAAGTTGAAACCCCCGATCAGCTGAGAGCCGCGGTAAACCCACGGTCCGCCATGATGCTGTTCTTCAACGCCGCCGATCCGCCGGGACAGATCCACGCTGCAGATTTCGCCCGACTGGGTCGGGAGCACGGTCTGTCCACCTTCATCGACTGTGCGGGGGACGTGCCTCCGGTTGAGAACCTGTCGCGCTTCTTGAAGCTGGGATTCGACCTGGTGACGTTTTCGGGAGGAAAAGCGATCCAGGGGCCCCAGAGCACGGGCCTACTGATGGGAAGAAGGGACCTGATCGAGGCGGCCCGACTCAACACTATACCCAACTCCGACAGCATTGGGAGGGGTATGAAGGTGAACAAGGAAGAAATGCTGGCCCTGATGGTGGCGCTTGAGTCCTACCTCAAGCGCGATCACGAACGGGACTGGCAGCTCTGGGAAGAAGGAATCCAGACTATAGCCCAAGAGCTCCAAGCGATCTCAGGCGTCGAGACCGAAACTTACGTCCCCGAAATCGCGAACCACACCCCACATCTACGCATCCGCTGGGATCAGGAACAGATTCGGATCAGCCCGCAAGAGGCCATCGCCGAGCTGAGTGAAGGCGAACCACCGATTGAAGTAGTCCCCGAAACAGTGGATCTGGAAGTCACTGTTTGGATGCTCCGCACAAATGAAGTCCAGCTCGTAGCCGATCGGATCGCCGAGGTCTTGGAGAGGAACCGACGTTGAAGAATTCGTCGCACGTCTGAACGTCCGCGTGTCGCACGTCTCGTCCCGGGCCAATGTTGCAGAGCTGCCAGCAAGACACCTCGCCAAACGGGCTGAACTACCAGTAGTATGAAGCCAAGTCCAGCAGAGCCGCGAACCATTCCCACCTTTGCTGGGCGCTTACTCACTTGATCACGATTGCCGGATATCCCTGAGACTGCGTACTGAACTGAGAGTCGGCAATGAAATTGATCCCTTGAGCCGACGGGAACTCACAAAGCGCGAACAAGTGACCGACAAAGGAGCCTTCCACTCCGGTAGCTCGGAGTAGCTCGCTTACCAATACGCTGTAGGTCCCACCCGGAGGAATCTCACCCTCGTCGTTGGCCCCCGAACCCAGTCCGGCCCGAGATAGTTGGCTCGTCGTGACCGAAATCGGTGCTCCAGGTTGGTTTGTGGGATAGAGCTGGAACTGGCACCCTCCCTGTACACGAGAGCCGATCCCTTGTCCCGCAAAGTGGTGGGTGGTGTTATCGATAGCCAGGCCCGTCGCCAAGTTGCCTGCCGAAACGTTAAATGGAAAAAGAAGCTGGGTTCTGAGGCCGACCGGGATGTTTCTCGTCAATAATTCCAGCTTCTTGTTGACCAGCTCCAGCTGCAGCTGGACCCTCTCCACCAGGATCTTCAGATCCTCGTTTCGAATCTCCTCCGTGGAATTGGGAGCGTGGGCGACGTGCAGAAGCAAAGCAATAACCTCGCCCTTACCATCGGTAAGCGGGATGATCGGACTCTCAAAGGATCGATACACGGTAATTTTGGGAGGAATCTCCGTGATCACCGCGCTCATTCGAATAGGCACCTCATTGACGAGCGTGAGTTCGCCAACTCGTATCTCCACGAAAATGTCGAAAAAACTGTCGGCCGGAAAATCCTGTTCCCGCTGTTGGGCCACGATCTGTCCTACCGAACGCCGGGTGGGACTTCGTTGGATGCTCACAGGACCCAGAGGGCTGGACCCAACCAGGTCCATCTGGACGATCTCGGTGTCAATCACATTCCGCCCATCGGATCCCCTCTGGGGATCCGATCGGTTGACCAGGAAGGGCCCTGAGCTGAGACCTCAGCGTCGGGAATGCCGTTCAAGGTGAGGTCTATGCCAATCTCGGCTAGAGATATGGGAAACTCGTCAGGACCCGCGGGCGGAAACCCAGTCCTCCCAAGCACCGTCGTGGCATCCCCTTCGGCAGCAAAAAGAGACGTGAAGGCGAGAGCCAGCACACAGACTCCAAGGGTTCTCCTCATTTTCCAATTCCTCCTTCTGGTTGTTAAAGACCCTCCTCGGCACTTGGCGACCCCCAACAGACATCACACGACCACCGGTGTACAAACGCAGCTTCCGCAGAAGGGGGCTTTTGACACAATCTAATCGACCTTCAACACTTGGTCAACCCAGTGACGGCCCTGTAGACTCCAAGACTGAAAAATGGCGGCCCACAGCAAGACCACATCTCAGTCTGAACCAGAGAGACTCCCGACCTGGAGCCTGCACCTTTTAGTGCTCTTCAGCCTGGCGCTTGCGCAACCGCTCTATGATCTGCTCGCCAGATATCCTCAGTTCTTCGTCGCCCGTCACTCGGGTCCGGTGGAGCTGCACCTGCTGATGATTACCCTCTCCCTGTTGCTACCCGCGCTCTTTCTCCTGCCGGATGCCGTCCTGCTGCACCTGCGCCCTCATTTGCTGCCCTGGTGGAGAAACTTCCTCATTTTGGTCCTGCTATGTCTAATAGCCTTACCCGTGCTGAAGAAGCTCGGAATCGACGACGCCGCGATCCTGCTGTCCACGGCCCTTCTTCTCGGTGCGACGGGCACCTATGCCTATCGACGATTTGCGTTCATCCGCCTTTTCGTCACGCTACTTACTCCGTCGATTCTAATCTTCCCCTTAATCTTCTTGTTCGGACCTGGGATCTCAAATCTTGTTCACACTGCCCAGAGCAGGACCGAAACCGAGCGGGGGCTGAGCTCTCCCGCGAAGTCGGATACTCCCCTGGTCATGGTGGTGTTCGACGAGCTACCCACGAATTCCCTCCTGAACTGGGAGGGAGAAATAGACCCCATTCGCTTCCCCAACTTTGCCGCCCTCGCCAGGGACTCCTACTGGTTCCCTGAAACCCAGTCCATTGCGGACAGCACCATGCATGCGATACCCGCACTGGTAACAGGCAGGCACCCCGAACGGCGCCGGCTTCCGATTGCCGCAGAGCATTCCCCTACGCTTTTCAACCTCCTCGCTCGCAGCCATCGAATGAAGGTTGTCGAATCCGTCACCCAGCTCTGTCCGCTCGAGATCTGTGATCCATTCTTCCAGCCGACCGCTCTGGATCGCCTGAAATCGCTCACCAGCGATTTGTCTATTATCTACTGCCACCTGGTCCTACCTAGAGAATGGACCTCAAATCTGCCTGGCATCCGCCGAAACTGGGGCAACTTCGCCGACCGAGGATTTCCGCTCAATGACCGATTCAAGAGAGCCAGCGGCGACGCAGTGAGCACGTTCGAACTGTTTCTCGCATCCTTGAAAAAGGAGGACGCGCCAACCTTCTACTTCCTGCACACCCCTCTACCCCACTCTCCATGGATCTACCTTCCCTCGGGAAAACAACACAGCTCAAGGACAGTGCACAGGCGACTGAGGAACGACACAAAGTGGATCGACGACGAGCCGGCCGTAGAACTCTCCTTCCAGCTGCACCTGCTTCAGGTCGGGTTCGTGGATCGGTTGCTGGGCCGACTCATCGAGAGACTCAAGGAAGAGGATCTCTACGACCGCTCCCTGGTAGTGATCGTGGCCGACCACGGCATTAGCTTTATCCCCGGATTCCACAGGCGGAAACTGCAACTGATGAACTATCGGCAGATCCTCTCGGTTCCGCTTCTGATCAAGGCGCCGCACCAGGATCGTGGAGAGAGGATCGACGGTAAGGCAGAGACTATCGATCTGCTTCCCACCATTTCCGATATCCTGAAGGTGGAGATTCCCTGGCCTATCAGCGGATCATCCCTATTGTCAAAATCCCCGCGCAAGCGGCGGAAAAGAAGGGTCTTCACCGGACGCAAAGAATACTCGTTCTGGGAGGATCCGGCTGAGGCCCTATCCACGACCTTCCTCTGCCGGGATGGAATGGCCCTCCCCACCAATTCGGAATCAGTGACTGCTCGACTCGATTTCGCCCAGAAGACAAACACGGGAGTCCGGTTCTCCGGCTGGGCGGTGGACAAGGACGACTGGCAAGCTGCCGGCCGAATTCTTGTTTTTGCCGACGACAAACAGGTATCTGACGAAGGCGTGGATAGGCCCCGACCGTTGTCACGATCACAAGGTCGATCCGATCCCCCAAAGGGACTACTACTGTCTTCAGGCGTCGATTTTCGGCTATGTTGAGACAGAGTATCCGCTGACGTCTCCTCAGGAAGCCGAAGCCTGGACCCGGAAGATGGCGGAGATCGATGCCCGGCAACAGCCCCTAAAGGAAAAGCTGGCGGTGATCGAGGCACCCTATCGCGAGCGATTACAGATCGAGCAGCTGAAACGACGGTTCCCTGAGAATGTGCAGCGGGCGGTCTTGAAGCCAGAGAGCGAGCAGACGGAGGGGGAGAGACTCCTGGCTACACAAGTGCTCGAATCCGGCGTCAGGGTATCCGACACCCAGGTCGAGGAGGCGATGACATCGGGGGATGCCGCGAGGAAACGGGAGTTGAGTGGTCAGATCGCGATCCTTGAGAAAGAGAGACCCGAAAGGCTTCCTGTGGCAGAGATCGTCACCGACGGCGATTACCGGTTCGCGCCGGACGGGGAAGGCGACAACATCATCGGTTGTCCCCGCTGCCGCATCGCGCCGGACAGCCCGGGGACTTTTTTGCATCAAGGGTCGGGACGATACCAGGTTCCACCAAGCTATTTCCTGATCCGCGGGGATGCCTTTAGTAAGGGCGCTCAGATGGCACCCGGATTCGTCACCGTCGCGACTTATGATGATCCCCCCACCGGGATCCTACGCCCCGATGGCCGTACCTCCGGACGCCGCTTGGCGCTCGCTGAATGGCTTGTCTCGCCCCAAAACCCGCTTCCGGCCCGCGTTATGGTCAACCGGATCTGGCATCACCATTTCGGACGCGGCATTGTCGGCACACTCGATAATCTTGGGAAAGTGGGGGATCGCCCAACTCATCCGGAACTTTTGGACTGGTTAGCCGTCGAATTCGTCAAGCGCGGCTGGAGTATCAAGCAGATGCACCGGCTGATCATGACTTCCGCGGCTTATCGGATGGCTTCGGCATTCGAGGATACCGCAAACGAAATGTCCGATCCCGAGAATCGATTCCTGTGGCGGTACCGCATGCAGCGGCTCGAAGCGGAGATCGTACGTGACGCGATCATGGCAACGAGCGGCGGTATTGACCTAACGGTGGGGGGGCCACCGGTGTTTCCGTTCGTGCCCATGGAGATCCTCCGCTCGCAGTTCAACGGCATCTGGCGAAATGAGGAAGAGGGGCGCAATGTCTGGCGGCGAAGTATCTATGTCTATCAGCGGCGGTCTCTTCCGTACCCGTTTTTCGACACCTTCGATCTGCCCGATCAGAACGTCACCGCCGCCGCCCGGAACGTGTCAACGGTGGCAACACAGGCCCTGACGCTGCTCAACAATCCTTTCGTCTTAGGCCAGGCTCGGCTCTTCGCGGACCGCTTGCGGGAGGCGGCGCCGAACGACGTGTCCGAGCAGATCGATCTCGCGTACCGGACCGCGCTGACGCGGCCCCCAACGGCGCAGGAAGTCCTTGTTGCCACCGATCTCGTCAGGAGTCAGTCGCTCGTCGACCTCAGCCACGTGATGTTCAATCTCAACGAGTTCCTCTACCTGAGGTAACGGCCGTGAAGAGTTTCTGGTCGCGGCGTGATTTTCTGTTTCAATCCGGTGGCGGCATCAGCGGCTTGGCACTCTTGTATCTGCTCGACCAGGACCGACTTCTGGCAGCCCAGCCCGGTGCCACCGGTCCCTGCGACGCAACCTCGGTCAGCGGCAATCTATTCGAGCCGAAGGCGCCGCATTTCACGCCTCGTGCCAGCGCCGTGATCTCGCTCTTCATGAGTGGGGGAGTCAGCCATATCGATACGTTCGACCCAAAGCCAGCGCTCGCGAAGTACGCGGGCGAGCCGCTCGCAGGCAAGGTCGAGGGTGACATCGTCGTCCGCCAGGGCTGGCCGGGACCGTTGATGCCGAGCCCCTTCACGTTTCAGAACCACGGCGAGAGCGGGATCGAGGTCTCGGAGTTGTTTCCGAATCTCGCCCGCCACGTCGACGATATCGCTTTTTTGCGCTCGGTCTACGGACGGTCCAACGATCACGTCCAGGCGACGTATGAGATGCAGACCGGACAGCTTCGGATGGGCTTCCCCAGTGTGGGCGCTTGGGTGACTTATGGTCTCGGTTCGGAAAGCTCGAGCCTGCCCGCGTTCGTGGTAACGAACGACTATCGTGGGGGGCCGCTGGGAGGACCGAACGACTGGGGCGCCGGCTTTACGCCGGCCGCCTATCAGGGCACCTTGTTCCGTGCCGTGGGCGAGCCGATCGTCGACCTACAGCCGCCCGAGGGGATGACCGGCGAGCGGCAGCGCTCCCGGCTCGCCACCTTGGCGAAACTCAACCAGCTGGATATGCAGAAGTATCCCAGCAGCTCCGAACTGGCCGCCCGCATCTCTTCATACGAGCTGGCCTACCGGATGCAGCGCTGCGCCCCCGAAGCGATCGACGTGGACTCTGAGTCTGACGCTACCAAGAAGCTGTACGGGCTTGACAAGGAGGTCACCGAACCCTTCGGCAGGCAGTGCCTGATGGCTCGACGGCTCGTAGAGCGCGGTGTTCGATTCGTCCAGCTCTTCCACGGCGGGCTGGGGAACCAGAACACCGACACCTGGGACGCCCACAGTGACCTCGAAACGAACCACAGACAACACGCCGCCGAGTCGGACCTTCCCATCGCCGGGTTGCTGAAGGATCTCGGGGCCCGGGGTCTGCTCGATACCACGCTGGTGTTGTGGCACGGTGAGTTCGGTCGCATGCCGATCTCGCAACGGGGTGTGGGCCGCGACCACAACCCCGGTGCGATGACCGCCTGGATGGCCGGCGCCGGCCATCCAGGGCGGGAAGGTGGTCGGTGCGAGTGACGAGTTCGGCTACAGGGCCTTGGAGCAGCCGATCTCTGCGCACGATCTCCACGCCACTCTGTTGCACTTACTGGGGATGGACCACAGCAAACTGACCTATCGCTTCAACGGCCGCAATATGCGCTTGACCGACGTGCATGGCACGCCGATTCCTCAGATCGTAGGCTAGCAATGATGGACACTCCGTTGCTCTTCGCTGATAACCATGGCGGCTCCTCTTTTTGGATGAAGCGGATGAAATAGAAGAGGCTTGCGACCGAGACCACTCGTGGCGAGCCGCCGCAGTCATACTTTGACAGTACGTCGAGGAGGCCGACCGAGCATAACACAGCCAGGGCGGATGATTGCGGCGACGTAGTAGACTAGCGATGAGAAATGCGTCTATAAGAACATGGCCGTTGTCAAGGGCGCACTTCACCTAGATCGGCTCGGAGAGCCGATTAAGCAGCTGGCCGCGTAGCCGGCCAGGCGCGATAAGAAGTTGTTCGTAGGCCATTGGATTCGTCGAGTCTGGGGACTCTAGTTTTTAGTTATGACCAGCGGGTTGACGTCGGTGACGTCGGTCTCCCCCATCCATCTATACGCGCATCAGCGGGCGAAGGTGGTGTCCTCGGCAAGGCCCAGCGCCGCCTGGGAAAAGGTCGAGGAGCCCATTGCCTTTATGAGAGCCTCTGCGGCACTCCTGTGTGCCCCAGGCAATGGGCGGTTGATGTTTTCTGCACCACGTTCGTCCAACGCATCATCTACAGTCCGGACTCCTTCCTTTGAAGGAGGCGAGGCTGCCTAATCCCAAAATAAGCGCAAGTTCGAAAATAGACCCCTTTGTCGGCTCCGAGGAGCCATTTTGGAGACCTAAATTCTAAATTTCGGCGCGAAGTCACTCAGAACAGGCACGTGTTCAGCTGTCCTCCACGCCGATCGCTCAGGGAAAACGATTCTGCCCTCTTGGGGGGCGTTTGTAGAGACACCTCGCCCCAGCTCTGGCGACCCTCGGAGCTACTTTATCTCCTTTCAGTTTCAGGTAGCTGGCCGGTGTTTCAACCACTTACTGCCTTCCAAGAGAAGACGGCTCCAACCATTGACATCCAGCAGCCGATAGACCAACTGTCGGCCCCTGCGCAAAATCTGGCAGGGCATTTCAATGACCTCTCGCAGGAAACGGCGATACTCCATCTTCACCAGCTCTCGGGCTTGCAGTCGCGCCGGCAGCACCAACCCCATCCAGGCCTTCAGATTCCAGGCTTGAGCCGCAATCACCAGATAGGCCCAGTTGGCTACCAGCGTATCCGAGGGCATCCGCAGGGCCTCGACTCCGTTCTTGAGTTGTTCAATGACGTTCTCCTGGTTGCAGCGCCGGTTGTTTTCCCGTACGACTCCCGCCGTTCCCAACGTTCTGGCCGAGATATTGGTGACATAAAAGTGGTAGCGCGTCTGCGGCAGCAGCCGCTTCTGGCCTTTCTCGACCAGGATCGTCTTGCGCAAGATCACCATCCGATAGGTTCGCTTCGCTTTGCTCGGACGGTAGTCGATCTCCGCGATCTCTTCCCGTTCCAGCGTCAGCGTCTTGAACCCGCGTCTCTTGACAATCTCCGGCTTCACTTTGTCCCGCCGCTGGCGCCGCTTCTTCCCTTTTCCTTTCCCCTGGCTGGGGCGCCCCAGCTCTTTCCATCTCGCTTCTGGCAACGCCTCCGCCCACTTGACGAAGCTCGGATGGGCGTCGATCCCGAAGTCAAACTCCACGCCCGCCTCCGTCCAACGGTCAAAATGAGCCGTCAGCGAAAAATCCGTGTCCCCGCGCAGGCGCACCTTCCGAAAACCCGCCTCTCGAACCAGCTCGATACTCCGATCCAGCCATTCGGCCGCTCCCTCATGAGAGGGACGGTTGCCCGAGCGGTTGACCGCATAGAGCACCTCTCCCGTATTGGCCAGCGTCACGATCAGCGGCGCATAGCCCCCACTGCCCGTCGTAGCTGATCTCCATCCCTTCCTTGCATTCGCCGCTCGTGGGGGCCATCGTCCCATCCACGTCGATCTCCGCCCGTTGGAAGAAACGGGCCGGTTGTTGGGCCCAGACCTTGAGGCGGCTGGCATTGACGGCTTCCATCAGATCCACCACGTCGGGCGCGTCAAAGCGGCGCACAAAGTCTCCGGCCGTGCTGGGGGCGGGGATCTTCTCGGCTCCCACCGCCTCCAGGAAACTCACACTCTGACGTCGCAGTTCAATATCCTGATAGCGGGTCCCGCCCGTGGCCACGTTGTAGATCAGGCTCAGGACGTGGTCCGATTCGTGGTACGGTTGGTGGCGTTTGAGCAGCGTCACCGCCTGGTCAATGGCTTTCCCCAGCCCACTCCACTTCACCACCTGCTGCAGCAGCCCCAGACCACCGTAACTGACCGCACCCGTTTTCTCCGAGACCTCGTAGCTGATGACCTCGGGCGAGAGCACCGGTTTCGGGTCTTGACCGTTCCAGCTGGGGCTCAATCGCTGAGCAACCTCTGCTTCCCGTTTGCGGATGATTGCGCTATCCTTTTTATTCACCTGAAATGCCTCCTTTCGGCTTGTTCTGAAGTTTCTTTGACAACCCCAGAATACCCGTCAGGTCTGGCATTTCAGGTGTTTACATGTGGTTTAGTCCACTTTCATCTACTTCTTTTGGGCCTAATCAGGCTGTCGACTCGGAACGAGTCAGCATTTCTCACAGGCACGCCTCGCGAGAAGACCGCGGCGAGAAAACTCCGCATAGTCGATTTCATCTCGCTGCATCAGGTACAGATGCTCACACAACTTTCGGGCCACGGCGGTCCGGGCCACCTGTCGGCCTCGCCGAGAGACCAAACGGCGGTAGAAGCGCCTCAAGTTGGCTTCGTGGCGGGCGGCGGAGACGCCCGCCTCCACCATCTGGTAGCGCAGAAAGGTCGATCCCTGTTTGCTGATGTGACCCAGCCGCCGCCGTCCGCCACTGGAGCGTTCGCTCGGCGTCAAGCCCACATAGCTGCACAACTGGCCGCCACTGGCAAAGCGTTGGACCGGTCCCACAATCAGCACCCAGGACAGGGCCGTCACCGGCCCCACTCCGGGATACGTCATCAAGCGCTCCGCCTCCGGGCGCTGGGCCGCCGCCTCTCGGATCTGTTTGTCCAGTACGGCGAGGCGAGGTCCAAGCCACTCCAGGCCGACTGCTGGGCGTAGGGGCGCAGCTTTAACTGCGCAAACGCTCGTTGGCCTTCCCCAGTGAACAACCCAGCCCCCAAGGTTAGTCGATGATTGATCGCCAACGACTGGAGCCCGTTCTTGATCCGCGTCCGGGTCCGAACCCAACGTCGGCGTTGGCTCAGCACCTGCCGCAGATCCCGTCCCTCCGGGTCGATCACCCAGATCTGGGGAAAGCGGTCCTCGATCAATAACTGCCGAATCAAGCGCGCATCCTCGCGGTCATTCTTCTTCTTGCGGACCTGCTGCGCTCGGATCTTCGCCGCATCTCCCACTTGCAGTTGTACCCCCAGTTTGTCCATCACCTCGTGAAACCAGATCGAATACCCGGTGCTCTCGATCCCCACCACGGTCGGACCCGCCAGACCCCCGTAAAATCTCTCGACCTCCTTTCCTTCGTGATTCAAGCGTCGCTCCTCCAGCTCTCCGCTCTCCGTATCCACCATTGCAAACGCCTGGAATCTTGTGTGAAAATCAGATCCAATTAGTTTCATTTCGGCCTCCTCTTCGATGAGTCCCCAGACTCTTTCGAACTTAGGGCCTACGCGACTCATTGTAGAGTCAGCCCCTGAAGAGGAGGCCGTGTTCTTATGAGATCAGGCTAGTGTCGGAAATGAAAGCAATCAAGAGCGCCCTGTCCCGCCCGACGAAAGGCACTCACATTTCTCAACGATGAAACGCCTGGCCTCCCGCCGTCCCAACCGTCCGGTGCAGAATCTCCCTTCCGATGCAGATGTCAGATAATGTGCGTCTGCGTTTCGAATCTGGACTCCCAGGAGTCTCTCGACGCCCGATTGTGTAGAATACGCCTTACCTCTCGGCTGTCAAGATCGGCAGACGATCACTGAGAATGGTCCCAGAAAGGCATCAAAACCGAATCGGCGTTGGGAGAACCTGGATATGCGATTGAGAATCGGACTGGTTTCAAGTTTCGTGGTAGCTCTGGGGGTTAATTCACCGACCCTGGCGCAGCCAACAGTCAGCCATGTCGACCTCTTCACCTCGGGGAACGAGGGTTACCATACCTTCCGGATTCCGGCTATAGTGCGAGCGCCAGACGGGTCCCTGCTGGCCTTTACCGAGGGTCGGAAGGAGAACCGGAGTGACCCTGGCGGAGGAGATATCGATCTCGTCTACAAACGCAGCACCGACGCCGGAGCCACCTGGAGCCGGCTGCTGATTGCTGATGACCCGGGCGCGGGCTGGAGTGCCTCCAACCCCACCCCGGTGGTGGATCCTAAGGCCGGTCGAGTCTTTATCCTCTACAATCGCTGGGAGCCTGGGTTTGGAACCGTCCTCTCCGAACCTGGAACCGCCAACAATCAAACCTGGATTCGTCACAGTGCCGACGACGGCCTCAGCTGGTCGAAGCCTCGTGATATCACCCGTTTCGCCAGGGATTTCGAAGGTTGGGGGGCCATGTTTCTGGGACCCGGCGGCGCGATTCAGACCACGACCGGGCGCCTGATCGTTCCCGCCGCAGCCAAGATCGGCAAGGACTTCTCGGTCCTGGTGTCCGCCGACCAGGAGCCGCAGACCGCCACCTACATGCGAGCCTACGTGCTCTTCAGCGACGACCATGGAGAGACCTGGCAGCGGGGGGAGATGATCGGGGCCCTCACGGATGAGAATCAGGTCGTTGAACTGGCCGACGGAACGGTCATGATCGATGCCCGACAGAGTCGGGGAGGCCGTCGCTGGGTCGCCATCAGCAGGGACGGAGGCATCACCTGGTCCCGACCCAGGCCCGGACAGGAGGTCGGACGGGTTGCGACTGCCATCGAACGATATCCACTGAAGGCTCAGGGAGCCGATGTCAACCGCATCATCTGGACCGGTCCCAAGGGGCCGGGCCGACTCAACCTGGTACTACGGGTGAGCGAAGACGAGGGGCAGACCTTCGTTCAGGAAAGGCTCCTGTACGGAGGCTTCGCGGCCTATTCAGATCTGGAGATGCTGGACGACGGTTCGGTTGGCGTGCTCTGGGAAAGAGGTGTGAGTGTGGGCTATCAGTTCATCACCTTTACGCGATTCGATCTGCAGTCCAGGGCATCGAGGGACTGAGGGATCCCAGTCGTGCTGAATAGGTCCCTTTAGCCGCGAGACCACCGAGTGGTTTCAAAGCGCCCCAACGCCGCTTTTCAAGGGGACCGAGGTCCCTGCTCAGGGTCGTGCGGTCCATGACCAGTCGCCGTGCCAGATCGCTAATGTCGATCGGACCTCGGTCTGCGGCATGGGTCAGGATCGAAAACTGGTTTACTCGAAGACCGAGAGGCTGAAAGGCGCTATCGAACATCTGCGTGACGGCCCCCTCTTGCTAGCTTGGGAGCATTTGGTATTTCCCCACCTTTCCGCTGGTGGCATCCAGCGTTTTTTTTTCGAACCAAGGCGTATAATCATTGATTTAGAAGGAAGACAAGCTGGAATCGATTCCAGCTGAGACCGCTGTCTTCCCTCTCGTGTGGGATCGGATCGACTTTGGGATCGAGGGATGGGAAATGGGTGTTGTCAAGACCAAGCGAGGTCAATCCCAACGGGATTGTGTCTTCCAGCCCAGGGTTTCCCAACCCTGGGTAAAAAAGTCAACCTCTTAAGAATCAATCCAGGGGCGACGGCGTTGACCCAGGGTTTGGAAACCCTGGGCTGAAATACGGAATCCCTTCAGGATTCACCTCCTTCCTAGGCACTCAGGGCGCCATCACTCCAGAAGTCGACGCCAATTTTCAAAACTACCCCGTTCGAGCAAATCCCGATTCTTCAACCACTTAGGCATTGGGACTTGCAAGTCCAAGTAGGTCACATCGCTAACCAATTGATATCAGTCGACTTTTAACCGGACAGTAGTGTATTTACACGTAATGGGGAGATTTGGAATCTCGAGGATTAACCTACATCAGGTCGGGCAACTGTCTTGGCTCCGAATTCAATTGGATACGCCCAACGTAGTCTTCTGAGAGTCCTGTGGTAGCCGCCTATGGTCAGGCCTCTTCGCCAAGGAACCTGGTCACCACCTGCACCAGCTTCTGCGGTGTGTCCATGTGGACGTAGTGACCGGACTTGTCGATTACCTTCAGCTTGGCGTTTGGCAGCTTTTCCGCAATCTCAAACCCCAGCTTGCTGCTGATGAAGCGATCGTACTTGCCCCACACCACCAGCACGGGTGTTTGAAGCTCGTGTGCGTGCGGCTCAAAGTACTCTTGGCCCATGCGGAAGTTTTGGAAGTACGACAAAAACGCTTCTTGGTTGCTCTTACTCATTCCATCGGCCAAAAACTCTTGGCGCACCTCAGCCGGTATGGAGTGCCCCCGGTAAAATCCCTTAAAGTACGCAATGTTGGCTGTGACACGCGGGAACCACTGCACCATGGCTTTGCCAAGGATCGAGCCCTTCTTGGCAAAACTTTTGAGTTCCCAGGAGCTGTACTTTGGCCGCGGAAACGGAATGCCGTCCATCACCGCCAGCTTGGAGACCCGGCGCGGGTGGTCCAGGCCGACCAGCAGCGATGGGAGAAGGGCAATGTCAGTGGCCAACAGGACCGCTTGAGCGATATGAAGCGAGTCCATGAAGTCTACAATCACCTCAGCAAAGCGGCGTGAAGTATAGTCCTCGGGCGACGTCAACGGGTCGCTCCCGCCAAAACCAGGCCAATCGAATGCAAGTACGTGGTACCGCTCGGCCAGAAGCGGCGCCACAGCGTACCAGCCGTGCAGATTCTCGGGAACGCCATGCAATAACAACACCGTCGGGTGCGCCCGGTCGCCCAACTCGGCGTAACGGATGTTGAGTCCTTCCTCGTTCAGTCGCACGGTCTTGGTCACCAATAGACGATTCTGTTTCGCCATAGTGTGGCCCCCGGTCTCACCCTCAGCTGCCGTGACGACAATGGGTCTGCTGTTCATGGTTGTTCTCCTCTCTGATTTGTTGACGAAAGAAAGCATTTGCACAAGGTTTTGCTCCTATATCTTTGTATATGCAAGTTATGGGCCAAAAAACTCTCCCCCCGGCTGCTCTCACGCGCGCGCTCTGACTTTCTCCGCGGCTCCTACCAAGGCCGCTACTTCAGAGCCACCGAGTAGCTTCTTTACCTTCGCCTGAGCCTTTTCCCAGGACGGTTTCACTTTCTCAAGAAGCTGTTGGCCCGGTGCACTCAACCGAAACTGGTGAGCCCGAGCGTCTTGCTCGTCGTCTACGACTTCAATCCACCCCTTGGCTCGCATCCGGTCAACATTTCGGCTCACGGTGGAAATATCCATCTTCAGTCGGTCGGAGATCTCAGCTGGGCGAGCCAAGCCCAGGCGAGCGGTGACTACCAGAATGTTCAGCTGGCTCGTTTTAATGCCCAAGGGGCGCAGGGCATCGTCGTACGTCTTGGTAACGACCCGGTTGAGCAGCCGCATTCGCACTGCGATGCACTCTTGGGCGATAAGATCAGGCGTTGTATTTTGCATTCTCATTCTCATCGAAATCCACTTAACTTGTATATGCAAATAGATGCGCGCTCAACAAGAAAGTTTCAGATGTTTTCGCTTTTTGCGGAGCAGCTACGGCGGCAGAATGAAGAAGAGACCCGCCTCCCTTGGTCAAGCAATGATGTCGTGGATGACCTTTCCGTGAACGTCGGTCAAGCGGAAGTCGCGTCCTGAATACCTGTAGGTGAGCTTCTCGTGGTCGAGACCCATCAGGCGCAGGACGGTGGCATGGAGGTCGTGGACGTGGACAGGATTCTCTACGGCGGCCAGCCCGAACTGATCGGTGGCGCCGTGACTGAAGCCTCGCTTGACCCCTCCTCCAGCCATCCAGACGGTGAAACCATAGTGGTCGTGGTCGCGGCCCTCCTTCCCTTCTGAGGTCGGGGCTCTGCCGAACTCTCCTCCCCAGATCACGAGTGTCTCGTCCAGTAGACCTCTCTGCTTGAGATCCTTGATGAGGGCGGCGATCCCACGATCGCAGGCGTCGGCCAGTGCTTTGTGGCCCCCGGCGATATCCTTGTGACCGGTGTCCCAGGCGATGTCGTATTCGTCGATGGAGTGCGAGACCTGCACCATCCGGACACCACGCTCGACCAACCGTCGTGCCAGCAGACATCCCTTCGCATACTCGCTGTCCCCGTAGAGCGAAAGCGTGGCCTCGGTCTCCTGGGAGAGATCGAAGGCCTCCGGGGCCGCGAACTGCATGCGAAAGGCCATTTCCATCGCCTGGATGCTGCCTTCCAACTGCTGGTCCTGCTGTTGCCGTTGGAGATCGAGCTGGTTGAGACGGGTCAGCAGCTCGACCTGCCGCTGCTGCTCGGCCCTGGGCAGCCATCTGTGCTCGAGATCCCGCAGAATGTCTCCGGTTTCCATCTGGTGGATATTGATGTAGGTCCCGGTGTAGGCACCGGGAAGGAAGGAGTTCCCCCAGTTCGCCAGCTTGCCACGGGGCTGAGCCCGTGGGCTCATGGCCACGAACCCAGGCAGATCCTGGTTTTCGGAACCCAGTCCGTACACCAACCAGGATCCCATGCTGGGTCGGCTGGGCTGCAGGTGTCCCACGTTCATCATCAGGATGGCACCTGCGTGCTCGGGGATGTCCGTGTGCATCGAGTGAATGAAGCAGAGATCGTCCACGCACTCGCCCACATGCGGGAAGATATCGCTGACCCATTTTCCGCACTCGCCATACTGCTTGAATCCGAACGGCGAAGGGAACAACCCCATCTTCGTGTTGCGAAGAGATTTCCGATCCACAATCGCGGGACGCTGCCCCTCGTACTTTCGGAGGTCGGGTTTGTAGTCGAAGGTGTCGACTTGAGAGGGGCCTCCCGGCATGAAGAGCTGGATGACGTGCTTCGCCTTGGGAGCAAAGTGGGGCACCTTGGGAGCCAACGGCGGGACGGCAGACGAAGGGGCGGCGGATGCCGTCGAGTGAAGGCCACCCATCTCGGCCACTACCCCAGCCAGTCCAAGTGTGCCGAACCCCGACCCGATTCGATGAAGCATCTCACGGCGGCTCAACGGTGCTAACGGATTACGATGGAACATGGTAACGATCTCCAGCGTAGCGGCGGTCTCCAGGACGGCGCTGTCACCGCCTCGCTACGAAAACTTATGAATTATCCGGGCAAGTACAAAGAAACACTATCGCACATACATAAACTCATTGGAGGACATAAGCGCCTGCCCATACTGCTCCCAGGGTGAAAGCTCCATTCCCACCGAGGCTCCAGCCAGGTACTCAACCCCAATCCGGGTCTCCTCCTCACTCGGAGGACGGCTGAACAATAGACGATATGCTCTTTCGATCCTCTCCCCTTCGGTATCGGCCTCCTGGTGCAGTCTCCGCGAGAAGACCTTCGCCCGGTCCACCATGAACGGACTGTTCATCAGGAACAGAAACTGCTGTGGAACCGTGCTGGTAACACGCTTGGGGACGGTCGCCGTCATCGCAGGAAAGTCGAAGAGGCGTAGAAATCCGTCGGTCTCGGAAGTGTTGCCGATACGGCTGACCTTGGCGTAGAGGGTTCGCCGCCTGCTCTTGGTAATCTCCTCGAAGGGTGGGCCACCCATCTCCAGGTCCAGTTCAGAGGTGACCCCCAACAGCGAATCCCGCCAGGATTCGACGTCCATCCGTCTGGGGTTCATCCGCCAGAGCAGCTCGTTATCAGCATCGACGGAGAATGCACGACTCCGATGGCGGCTGCTCATCTGGTAGGTCGCCGAGGTCATGATCGTCCGATGAAGCGACTTGATGGACCAGCCCGATTCGATGAACGTCGCCGCCAACCAATCCAGCATCTCCGGATGAGTCGGTTTCCGTCCCAGCGTCCCAAAGTTACTGGGCGTGCGGACCAGCGCCTTCCCGAAATGGTGCATCCAGATCCGATTGACCATCGCACGCGCGGTCAGGGGATTCTCCGGGCTGGCGACGGCTTCGGCCAACTCCTCGCGGCCACTTCCCTTCGTGAAGGGTGTTGGGGCCGCTCCCACCACCACCCTCAGGAAGCGGCGAGGGACGACAGCCCCTGGCCTTCTGAGATCTCCCCGAACGGCAACCGCCATGTCTTCGCTGCCCGAATCGGCCAGGACGTGAGCGAAGTCGTACTTCTCCGGCGAAGCCTCTTTCAGCTTCTCGATCTTCGCCTCCCACTCTTCGATCCGTTTCTTCTCCTCTTCGGTCAACTCCCGTTCTTCTTCGGAAGCCTGCTTCTTGAGGTCCGCCCTCTTTTTCTCGATGTCTTTGATCCTCTGCTGGTGCTCCTGGTAGGCCTTGACCTCTTCTTCTGGAGCCATTGGCAGCTCGCTGGTCTCAGTGTTGTTGAAGATACCGGCCAGCGAATAGTAGTCCTGCTGCGGGATGGGATCGAACTTATGGTCATGGCAGCGAGCACAGGAGACGGTGACTGCCATCACCCCCCGAGTCAGGGTGTCGATCCGATCGTCCAGAGTCTCTCCTTTTGCCTGGGCAACGCTCGCCGGATCGCCTCCATCTGAGCGGAAGTGCGGCCCCAGGGCGAAGAAGCCGGTAGCGAAGACATCCCGTCCCTGGCCGATCAGATCACCACTGATCTGTAGTTTGAGAAAACGATCGTAGGGCAGGTCGCGGTTCAAGGCCTCCACCACCCAGTCCCGGTAGCGCCAGGCCTGAGTCAGTTCACCGTTTCGACGGTCGAGGAAACCTCCGAATCCATCGCTGTAACGGGCAACGTCGAGCCAGTATCTTCCCCAGCGCTCCCCGTAGTGAGGGGAGCTCAGCAGCTCCTCGACAACCCCTGCGATCGCGGCCTGCCGATCACGCCGGGCGGCCTCGACGAACCGATCCAGCCGCCTGAGCGTCGGCAGAAACCCGACGAGGTTCAGGTAGATCCGCCGCAGGAGGATATGCGGTGCTGCGGGTGGAGCCGGCTGCAGTCCCGCCGGCGAGAGTTGGGAGAGGACGAACCTGTCGATGGGTTTGAGAGTCCAGGGGGTGTTCGCCAGGTCCGGAGGAGTCGGCTTGCGGATCGGACGCCACGCCCAGTGAGCGCTGCGAAGTGCCGGCCAATCGTAGCCCTTTGACTGCTGCTGGTCTGGAGGCTGCGGCATGTCAGGCCAGGGTGCGCCCAATTCGACCCACTTGACCAGGTCGGCAATCTCCCGCTCCGGGAGCCTGCCGCCAGGAGGCATCTTGAGCGACTGCCAGCGGACCGCCTCGACCAGGAGGCTCTCTTCCGGCTTCCGGGGAACGACCGCCGGACCCCTGGAGCCTCCTCGGAGCAGACCTACCCGACTGTCGAGCCTGAAGTCGGCCTGTGGACTCTGCGTCTCGGCGCTGTGGCACGTGAAGCAGTGCTCGGCCAGCAGCGGCCTGACACGACGCTCGAAGAACTCAATCTGGCTGTCCTGGTTGGATTCGGAGGCCAGGGGTCCTTCGCCGCCGGCACCAAGGATCCCAACGACACAAGCGGTGAGAACCCGCCTCCGGGCAGTCTTCCAACAATACCAACTCATGTTCCCAGCCTACACAGGCCTCGGAGAGTCTTCCACCAGTGCTGCAATCAAAACCAAAAGGGCCACTGAATAGAATACTCCTTCGCCCTCGGAGTATGAAGGACCAACGCTGCTTCCATTCCCCCCCACCAACCCTCTCGTGACCGCCGAAATGCCGTACTTCGACAGGTGAGAGGCGTTGAATCGAAGATAACTATCCGTTTATGAGTTACTTGCAACCATCATCGAGGCGAGAATAGAAGGACATTACAAAGCCGAACCTGAACGTCCATTTCAGCGTCCGTGCTCGGGCATCCAAGGTCGTCCCGCGCTTGAGGTCCCTGACCGATCACGGCGGCCAGAATAAGCGAGCTGTTGGTTGATAGGAAAAGGACGGCGCAAACCAGAGCCAGAAGGACAGCCGAGATCAGGCGACCCACGTAGATGAGTGTATTCGAGAGAATGTACAGACGTCCATTGTGACAGCTTATCGCCGGAGCAGGTTCGATAGTAGTTGACTCCGCGTGGTGACTCACATCGGATTGATCTCTACTCCAACGCCGGTCCACGGACCTCTACAGTTTCTTTGAAGCCAAGTACCATTGGGTCCGGCGTAGCGGTGGGCTCCAGGCCGCCGTCCGAGCCAAAGGCTCGGAAGAATAAGACTTCGGCCTGGAGGCCAAAGCTACATTCGACCAATGAAGTTTCAGCTTAGTAGCTCCCCAGCCGGGCTGCCCCATTCGAGAAAGAAACTTGAAGCCTCTCGCCACACTGTCTATTGGCAAGAGAGGTGCGACGTTCGGACGTTCAGACGTGCGACGATCCCAATGAAGTTTCAGCTTAGGGTCAGGATGAGCGCGGCGCCCAGGGACTGACTCCGAAGCCTTCGACCCCAGAACAGGAAAAGAAAGGTGTAGCCCAGACCGATCTGCGTGAGGACATTCATCAGAGACCAACGGGTGCTGGACCGCGAATCGGAAATCAGGAAAATGCCAAGGAGGATGAGGATGACGGATCTCCACAAGGCATGCCAGAACATCTTCCCGTAGGCGTGTCCCAGTCTAAATCGTTTGGCGTAGGAGTATGCCATCGACACTCCCACCATGAACATGAAGGACGGCTGGATCAGATCCCAGTAACCACATCCGGTCCACGGGACATGGGAAAACTGGTAATGGATCGCTTGCCAGACGTAGGAATCCGGGTCTGCTGCCAGATGATTCTCGGCCGTCTGCCTGAGGCCGAAGCCTTGGAGGCCAGGGAGACCATTATCAGTCCCCGATAGGCGTCAAGAGAGCAGTGTCGTTGCGGGTTGTATTCTGAGGCGTTGGATTCAGCGGGGGATTCCACGAATCGCTCTTGGTTGAATTGACATTGATGTATTACGACGACCAGCAGGTAATTTGCACTTTTCTTGATCCTGGGTCTGATCCCGGAGGGGGCTGGTGAAGGAGTCAACCCCCTGTTCTAGCGCCCGATCTTACCGGTAACGGCGAGTCCAGGGTATCGCCATTGGCTTTGAATCCGTTGCCATCCACGTCCACGAAGATCGGATTGGAGATCGCCGCCGGTCTGGCTCGGCTCAGCACCGGACCCACTACAGGCCCCAGCGTCGAGTTCTCACTCACGGCAGCGACTATGATGTGGGCATCTTCCTCCAGTTGGAGCGGAATCGTGCGGTCAAATTTGACAACGCCACGCCCGAAATAACCGGGATGGGTCCAGCGGGTGAAGTTCAGACTCTCGTCGGGACGACCGCTGACCAGGACCTGAACCCGATCGATATCCAGCCAGTTGGCACACTGAACCCGCACCTTCAGGAGGGCCTTGCCGCCGGGCAGAGAAAGGTCTTCCCCCGGGATGACCCTGGTGCTGTCTTGGTTGGAGTCTGTCGACTCCAGCGACACCTCCATGAAGGGACCGTTGGTCATGACGATGTTTCCCGCTTCCGAGGCCCGCACGATATCCACGGCTTTGATCTGGGAGGGATCGTCTGTGGCTGATCGGATGTAGTTACGAATCCAGCCGGTGCCATGGAGATTGTAGTGAGCATCGGTGTTGACAACACCCGGAATGCGATGGCCCTGATTGAGCAGCTGGAGCCAGTTGAAAATGCGATTGTTGGTGACCTTGCCGCGGTACGAGAGGGTGGGCGGTAGGCTCAAGGTATCCGCCCCAGTTCCGCCGTAGGTGCCGACATAGTGGGGATGAACTTCCAGCACATCAATGAACTGGAACATGCCCTTGAGACCAGCGTCCGGTACTCCGTCGCCGTCGTGGTCAAAAAACATCTCGCCCAGATCCGGATGGTTTACCTGCACCAGCTTCTCTGCTCCGTCGTCCCAAAGCGCCAGACGGCGGATCTGCTCTGCTGGATCAGCGTGAACCACGGGTCCGCCGTTGTCCTGGGTCCCTGGCTTGAGTACGATCGGAAAGGCATTCTGATGGTTGAGAGTGCCGGGCCTTCCCGAGAGCTCGATTCCGACACAGGTGCCCAACAGGTGTTCCGCTTCCAGGCGCTTGAGGTGAGGGGTGTAGGTGGACAAGCGGTTGTGCTCGGTGCAAGGGGCGAACTCGATGTGTTCTGCCAGGATGTTCAATACCCGTCCCAGCTGGCTGGCGGTATTGTCACCCGAGGGACTCGAATGACTGTGGAAATCGGCGCTGACCCAGCCTGAGCTCTGAACCACCCGTTCAAGAGTCGCTTCCAACTTGACCTCTCCTGATGCCGGGACCTCGATGGTCCGGTACTCTGCGTCGTACTCGGGTCCGTGGCTGATCAAGACCCGATACCTTCCCGGCGGAATTGCCTGCGACCACTCACCGTTGGCGGAGTAGTGCAGATTTCCTACCGAGAAGGTGCCGCTGTCTGGTCCCAGTTCAGGGTTCAGAGTCCCATCGATTCCGTGAAACTCGACCTTGGAGGGTATCGGTCCCCCCTGTTCGTCTCTAATCCGGGCGAGGACACGAGCTGCTTTGGGTAGGACAACCTGGAGCATCGCCGCCGACCCTGTTTCGAAAGGCACCGAAAAGCTGACTTCCCGGCTGCCCCGTCCCAGCGAAGACACCTTTGACCGATAGTTTCCGGAAGGAAGCTCCAGCAGTATTTTTCCCTTGCTGTCGGTCCGCCCGTACCCCTGGGAGCTGCTGCCGGAAAAGATTTCGATGTCGGCGTTTGCCACCGGGCCGCCGCCCTCCTCGCTGACCCGGATTGTGGCAGCTCCCAGCTCCTGCTGGCGTACTCGCTTGCTAATTGCCTTGACCGCCAGCAGGTGACGAGCCGGAAAGATTCGCCGCACCAGTCTTCTCGCCTCCCCAGGTGCAAGATCGAATCGGTCCTCTCCGTCGATCAGATAGCGCAGGGTGGACAGTCGATTGCGGTCATCTGTCGAGGATTCGATCGATCCCCTCTCAGGCAGGATACCGTAGGCCTGTCCGAACCACTTGTCATACGCCCAGAACAGGTCCGTCGTGCCATCGGCAACCTTGTCGAAGGAGCGGTCTGCACGGACTTCATCCATCAGTTCCACGGTGAGCTGTCGGTCACTGCGGTTGATGAACTCACTTTCCACCAACACGAAGTCCGACGAGTCCCTCAGACGATAGGTCACCTGTACCTCTGGACGATCCATCCCGCCCGCCGCCCTGACTTTCAGTGAGACTTCTTCGCCATGAGCTTGAACGACCGTGACCTGGCGGTAGGCGAACGGATCTCTGCCATTCGGGTAGAAGGCGCTGAGCTGATCGCTCTGCTCCTCGGATGCCTGCCCTCGTGTCGTCAAGTCGATGATGCCTCCTCCCACGTTGGTGACCGTGGTATTGGCATGCCTTCCCGAGACTGCATTGGCCACGACTGCCACCAGATGCTGATTCCGCAGAACATAGTCTCCGTAGATGGCGTCGACTTCCTTGCCTCCAGGGGCGGCCTCCTCCCAGGTCTCGGGAGTGAGACGTACGATCTCTGCGGCGCTGAGCTGGGAAATCAGTGCGATGGACAAGCACAACCAGCTGATCTGATAAATATTTAAATTCATTCTAAGTCCTCATGACCCTTCCCGGCACGCTGGAGAACTCTCCGGTGCCTGGCTGGAACGGGTGTTTTTTCTTGACTTCCTCAGTGAGCCGTACTCCCAGGCCGGGAGCCGTCGGCGGTAGCAGATAGCCGTCCCTCAACTGGAACGAGTCACCCCAGACCTCCGTATGCAGCGGGCCTGCGGCGGGCGGCACCTCCAGGATGAAGAAAACCCAGGCCGTGTTTCTGGAAATATCAGGGGGATCGTGGGAATAACACGACATGGCGAGACGCCCGCCCGGCAGCTCTGGGAGGTTGCCGTAGGGGATGAGATAGTGCATCTCGGGAGGAACCTTCATTTCTGGGGCATGAGCGTCAGATTGGGCCAGTTGCCTTTGTTGTCAATGGCCACATACCGTTCGAGACGATCCATTCTTGGTTCTTCGACGGGCTTCTGATTCTGAACAAGGGTGGCATAGTAGTTCCTGAACCAGGCACTCAAGTGAGCCCGTCTCCCGCCCCCCCTCCTGGCCCGGTTCAAAGCGTTATCTTCGAGCTGCTCGGTGGCGATTCCGTCGCCTTCCAAGACCGCTTCTGAGGAATCGCGATTTCCCCGGAGAACTTCGATCTCATCGGGCTTGTCGGGAATCTGCCTTGAGCCGGATTCAGCTAGTTCCCATCCGGCCGGATGAAATAGACATACTCGTTGGTGTCGTAGCCCTCGTAGACGAATTGGCGTACACCGCCATCAGCTCATTGGGAACGTCGTCGTCGTACTTGTGGATGATGCAGTTCTGACTGTACCCGTCGGGGTGCCCTCTATCGCCACTGACGATGATTCCCTTCCCCCATCTCTCACCGTCATCCGACTGATAGAGAACGAAGCGATAGCCCCCGTCTTTGCCGTGGCCTGATCTTCCCTGCAGGTAGTACTTGCCGCTGAGATAGGCCAGCTCCGGGTCCCGGATCATCTTGTCCAGGTAGGCCTTCTGCTGCGGACCCCAGGTGTGGCCTTCGTCCTTGCTGATGCAGTAGTAGAAATGCTGCTCGTCCTTCTCTGTGTAGGCGCCGCCCAGCAATCGGCCGTCCGCCATGATGGTCATGGTGCCATACCACTTGTCGTCGTCCAGACTCATGGCGCTCCGCTTGCTCCAGCTGCGTCCGTCGTCTGTGCTGACGTACAGGACGTGGGGACCGGCATCCTGTTCCTCACCCACGTTGCTGTCGACCATGACGTAGTTGGTCTCGCCCGCCACCGCCGTGGAACAGGGATATCCGGTGAAATCCCCATCATCCAGGGTCTCGTAGGCCGTCCAGGTCGCACCGTTGTCGTAGCTCTTGATGGTTCCCAGCCGGATCCTGATGGCGCTTCCGCCGCCTCTGAAGTGGGTAAGGAACAGGATGATGGTGCCCTTCTCCGTGACCAGGCCCTCCTCCACCCAGACGGGATACTTCTGGTCTTTCGCGTAGGCATCGAAGCTGTACTGCACCTTGTTGTGGCGCTTCCAGGTCCTACCGCCATCCCTGCTGAGGGCGTACTCGCTCCAGCCATCCAGATTGTGGTCGCTGGTGTTGGTATGGAACGCCGCGATGTAGCCGTTGGGATACTCCAGGCAGACCGGACCTCCATGGGAGCATCTCCCGGGAGCGTCGTTCTCGAAGTCGGCGATGATGTCGCCAAAGATGTCATCCCCCAGCTGGGTGGAGGGGTCGTGGTCGTAGATCACTGCGCCGTCGATTCGATGGTGGGTCGAGTCCTGCTGGGCCATCAAGCCCTGCATACCCACCACGAGAGTTCCGACAACCAGGATCGCGCCCAGGGTGATCGTATTCTTCGGCTTCATCGTCTGCTCTTCTCCTCTACTGATCTCTCCCAGCCTTGCGCTCCGGAGAGCTCCATCTACCTAGAGCGGCAGCCCCGAACTCGCCCAGATACTCAGGCAGCAACGCCGAGATACACATACAAGGTGGCCGCCAGCAGGCTCAGGATGCTGCGGACGGCATGCAGAGAACTCCACCTTCGGAGGAGTGCCTCCGTCTCAGCCGTCGTTCGATCGCGCTCGGGATCCAGCAACTGTTTGTTGGTGCTCATGATGACCAGGAATGTGAAGGGCACCACCAGGAAGATCAACACAGCCCCCGCCAGCCAGAGTCGCGGTCCGCCCGCCAGTACGACGCCAACTCCCGAGACCGTTGCCAGCATGGCGAGGGAGGCCTGCATCAGAGCAGCGCGCCTGTAGCTCAGCCCGAAAACCGTTGCGGCCAACTCCGGCCCGCACTCCAGACGGGCAGGATGCTCCACCAGGTTGATGTAGATCGCTGCACCAGCGAATAGGGAGCATGTCAGAATGGAGGCGATTTCCAGAATAGGCATTCCCTGCGGCGAGATCTTACCACTTCAACAGGAGCCAGCACAGCCACCTCTTCCGGGTTCTCCGCCGCCCAGGGTCTACGAGGCTCTTCCCGATGAGGTGAAGCCCCTCTAACGGCACTGGGTGGATGCTGCCTCACTGAGAGGCGTGGGTGGTGCAGGCGAGGAAAGAGATCGGCTCACCTGAAAGCAAGGAAGATACGTACTGTAAGACTCGTGGTTTTGCTGTGCAAACAGCGTCCGATTTGATCGAAATCGAACGGCCGCTTTCGCACCTAAAAGCGGACATTCAGGTCTTCCCCGGAAACGCCGAACGAACTACTGCAACCGATTGTTGGCTGGTTTATGAGGTCCTTCTGGTGGTCATTGGTCTTGACCCGAATCGTATGGCTCTCCATAGTGCATCATCACGCTAGTCGCTGCGCCGTCCTTGCTCATCGTGACGATGTAGAGGCGATCGAACTCCTCTTCGTTCATCGCCGAGCCGGGTTTACCGCCGAGCAACTCGACCATCTGCGGGGTGGTTGTGCTGTGCCCCACCACCAGGTGTCGCCCCCCTACCCTACGCATTTTCTCGGCCAGAGCAGACAGGGCTTTAGGGTCATACAGCTGCACTTTCAGGCCATAGTCGGCTGCGCTGGGTGCCGCCGTTCTCCTTGTCCGGATAAAGTCGGAGCTATGTATGTATTCAATCTCTGCGCTACGAAGGATTCTGGCAAGTTCAACAGCCCGTTCGCGTCCGGCAGCGGACAGATCCGGATCCTTTGTGCGCTCAGCCTTCTCACCGTGGCGCACGAGAAATACCACCAGAGGTTCGTTCGGCGACGCAGACGGAACGGTATTCGGCGTGGATGAACAGCCGATCGGCGTTATCGCAAGGAGCAACGTGGCAATCTGGGCGCTGGGCAGTCTTTTCATAGCTGAGATTCCCTTCGTAAAAAGTCAACTATTGATATCTGCTGACAGATATCGGGTTTCGCGATAATACGTCCGGATTGCTGTAGGATCTAGCTTCGATTTCCCAGGAACATTCGTTCCTGATAGGTCCCCTATACAGGCGCCAACCCCCAGGGGGTGTGCATTGCCCCCTAGGTCAGAGTGTGCCCAGGATTCTGGCCGCATTGGCTTCCGATGAGCTAGTGCCCGTCCGAAAACCGGGGTTTTCAGAACTGTAATCTGTTGAATCGTAAACACTTATTATACTTGAGACTGCTGACAGACCGGCTCGACCCAGCTCGATCCAGAGCAAGGACCCTCGAGCGAGGGCACGCGGGCCAAAAAGCAGCGGTTCGGCGCAGACCTCTCCCCGAGTCGGAGCCACAAGGCAGTACGGTCAGCCACAAAAGGCTACAACAGGAGTCGGGCCAGGACGACCAGGTTATAGGTCAGGACGCTGGCATGGACGTAGCTTTGAAAGTGAGGCCAGCCTTTCCAGCTACAGCGGTGGAGACCGAAGGTGTGCTTGAGGGTCCCAATGCACCCCTCAATCCCGGCGCGGAAGCGTTTGAGTTGTTTGTAGACCCAACTGGAACGCACCATGCTCTCAACCGTCAACCCACACTTTTTGGAAAAGGCCACATCCTGTACCCCCTGCTCTTTGGCCCAGCGCAGGTTGGCAGCCGAGGCAAAACCACCATCCCAGGCGCTCTGGCGGGGGACCTTCCCGTACAGCTGTCGATGCCGCTCTAAGAAGGGTTGCACATAGTTGCTGTCGGCCGGATTCCCCCGTTCCACCACACAATCCAGGATCAGCGACGAGGCGCCCGTGCTGACAAACACCTTGTGGCCGAAGACCGTTTCCCGAGGGCTCTTCTTGATAATATCGGTGTGCTCTTCGAAGAGGGAACAGATCTTCTCCTGGGCCGCGACGGCCTCGCCCGAAAGGACCCGTCGTTGAGTCTGCTCGATGACTTTGTCAATCACCAAGGTATATCCCCCACCCCGTCACCAAGGTAATTCCCCCATTTTGGGAGACATCATCATCTCGTCTCTCTCTGGTTTTGTTGGTTTTGGTTGGGAAAATTTTTCCCAACCAGTTTCCTCCTTGGAAGTTTGAGAGTCCTTCTGGGCCCTCGACCAGCGTTGTTCTAGCCGCCGGACTTGCCACCGATTGAACGCCCGATACGCGTCCGAAAGGGAGCTGACGGCGACCTCCTCCAGGATGGGACTGAAGTAATGGAGGCTTGCGATCGGCTGTCCTTGACCTCCATTGAGCCAAGAGACGTACTTGCGTCCGCATCCGAGGAGGATGGCTTGCTCGATATCCTCCAGCGGCACCTCCTGCTGGAACCACTGTACGGCCAGTTGGCGATCCGCGGCCGAGTACCGACAACTGACACAGGGCCGGCTCAGCAGCATCTGCTCGAGGGCCTCAACGAACAGTCTTTGAGCCGATCGATTCGAATCCAGAGCGTCCGTCTCGGAAGACCGCTCATAAGGCCAGTAGTCGCCTCGGATCTGAAGGGTCCCAGTGGCATGCTGGTTGGAGCTCAGAGAGATCTGGCAGAGCTGTTTTTCTTCGAGTTCTCTCAGATACTTGCCGATCGAGCGACGGGACTTGTTCAGAGCCTTCGCCAACTCGCCCTGGCGAAAGACGAAGCGTCCCGTGCTCCGTTCGGCAGCCAGCGAGACGTAAACGAAGAGCTTGAAGGCTCCATCGGAGAGTTTGTGAGAGGCGGATTGCCAACTCCTGTCGGCAGCAAACCAACCCTCGCCCCTCTTGATTTTCAGTAGTGTGCTGGGGAAGCTCATCGGGAGCCCTCCTTGGTCTTCGAGGTTTTGCTCGGACGCTTGCGCCTGCGATAGGATTCCCCCTCCCACTCGAGTTGATGGGCATTGTGGCAGAGCCGGTCCAGCAACGAGTTGGCCTGAATGGGATCGGGAAACAGGGCCATCCATTCCTGGACGCTGCGATTGCTGGTCAGCATCAGCGACCCCTTTTGATAGCGTTCGTAGACAATGTCATACAGATCATCGGCCTGCTGATCGGTCAGGGGCTTGAGCCCAAAGTCGTCGATGATCAAAAAATCGGAGCTGCAGTAGTGTTTCATCAACCGATCGCGGGACAGATCGGCGTGAGCGGCCTGAAGCGTCCGGAACAAACGGGGCGCCTGGATAGAACGGACCTCAAAGCCGCGGCGGACCGCCTCGTGTCCCAAGGCCAGGGCGATGTGGGACTTGCCGACGCCCACCGGCCCGCACAGACAGATGTTGTCTTTGTTTTCGAGAAAGTGACAGGTCCCCAGATCATAGATGCGGCGGCGATCAATGGCCGGGTTGAACTTGAAGTCGAACTCTTCGAGCGTCTTGAGGTCGCTAAAGCAAGCTTTCTTGAGCCGGCGGGCAAACTTGCTCTGGGAGCGTCGTTCGAGTTCATCCTGAATCAGCAGACTCAGAAAGTCGAGGTAGGACAGCTGTTGTTTCTCCGCCTCCTGCAGCCGCAGCTCCAGGCTGTCCACCAGGCCTCCCAGGCGCAGCGGCTTGAGTTGCTCGATGAGATGTTGATAGTGACTCATCGGATCTCCTGGGTTGGGGAGTTGACGAAGTAGTCGTGGGGTCGGGCGAAACGACAGGCAGCGGGGGCCGGGCTCGTGGGCCGGGTCGGTGTCGAGGGTTGTCGCCACAGCCCTTTTTCCAAAATCTCCTTGAGGCTGGCCAAGCGCAGATTGTCAAAGCTCAGAGCTCGGTGACAGGCCTGGTCCAAGGCGGTGGCTCCGAAGCGTTGGCCTAGGCGCAGCACCGCCTGGGCCTTGCGCACGTTTCTCATGGCATGATCGGCCAGGATGCGTTCCATATAGCGGCCGACCTCCGGCCCCAGCTGCTCCGCTTGGGCGCGACAATAAGCCGGGGTCTGCTCCAAGTAGACTCGCTTGTCCGGAGGGTAATCCGCCTCATCGGTCTGCCAAGTTCCGGGCTCGAAGACCCGGACATGGGTCTTGATCAACTGATGCTCCCGATAGACCCGCAGCAGCTTCAGGTCGGCCCGCACCCAGAGCTTCTCTCCCCGGTACGGATAAGGGATCGAGTAGTAGCACTTGTTCAGGATCAGATGGCAGTCCGAATGCACGGTACACTGTTTCCATTCGGGGGCCTCATAGGGTTGCTCAGGCAGGGGCAGCAGCTCGGGGGCTTCCTCGGCCAGGAAGACCTCATAGGGTTTGCGATGAGTGGTTCCATGCTCTCGCAGGCCTACCTCTTGGAGGCACCACTGGAGCGCTCTCCGGTTGGCCTCGTCGATGTCCCGAAACTCGCGTCCCGCTAGGACCTGCTGACGGACGACGGGCACACATCGTTCGACCTTTCCCTTGTGACGAGCCCTGGCCACCTTGGCTGGGTCGGCCACGAAACCGTAGTGCCGCTCGAGCTCGGCGTAGGCCGGGTTGAGGGTTGGATCGTACAGATCCGGCCGCAACACGCCGTTTTTCAGATTGTCGAGCACGATCAGGGCGGGGCAACCCCCAAAGAACTTCAGGGCGCGGATATGACAGTCCAGCCAGGTCGGGTTGTCCTGCCGAAACACAAAACGCACGAAGCGATGGCGACTGTGGCTGAGGATCAGGATAAAGGCCCAGGCTCGGCGCAACTTGCCGCTCTCCGGATCCCGCATCAGTCCGGCATACCCAAAATCAACTTGAGCTTGCTCCCCAGCTGGAGGGTGCAGGCGCACGGTCACCGGCCTCTCCAGTGGCTGGATGTGGCTGCGTACGTAACGATGTACGCTCATGTAGCTGACTCCCAGCTCGTGATTCTCCTCAAGCAGCCGCTGCACTTGTCGAATCGTCATGTCCGGCTCACTCAGCCAATCTACAATCTGCTGGTGGTAGGGCCGGATCCGCTCCCGCGCGGGCTGCTCAAAGACCGCCGGGTTCACCACCGACGTGACCAACTGCGCCAGCTGGTCCTCCTCGGGCAAAGGCCGTTCCCGACTCAGTCCCTCCTCCGCCAGCCGGCGCAGGTACTTACGGATCGTCTTGCGGGACATCCTCAGAGAGTCTCGAATCTGCCGCACGCTCCGTCCTCGGTGCCACTGGTAGACCATCTCTAGATACTCATTCATGCTCAGCTTCCTTCTCGCCATCCATCCTCCTTCTGTTCGAAGAAGGATGGCCTTCGCCTCTGTCAGTCCGAGATGATCAGGTGGGGGATATACCTTGGTGACGCCCCGGGGGAATTACCCTGGTGACGGGGTGGGGGATATACCTTGGTGAATCAGCCACCTAGGTGGGGGATATACCATGGTGACCGACAATGACTTTGTGCAACAGCCCCAGATAGTGGGCCAGTTGCGCCGCCACGGCCAGACTGAGGGGATCGCTCCACTGCGCGGAAGCTGCCAGCGCCTGCTCGGCATAGTGAGCCGTCTTGGACGCCACTTTGATCAGATCGCGGTAACTGTCCAGGCGCTTCTTGCCGCGGCGGTTGCGGATGTTCAGGACGCGCCGCTTGGCCCGCCGCGTATGATCGACGAAGCCGATCCCTTCCCGCTCCCGCAGCCGCCCCAGCGACTGGGTCACGACTCGAATGCCGTCGTACAACAGCTCACTGTCGAGCGGATAGTGGATGTTCGTCTCGACCGCCGTGGCATCGACCCGAATCCGTTGGCCTTTTTCCAGACCCCGAGCCTGCGCCCAGAGCACCAAGTGGTCGTTGATCGCCTTCCAAGTCCCCGGCTCAATCTTCCCCAGGTTCTCCGCCAGGGTGGCTTTGCTGATCGACGCCCCATAGGGCAAGCGACAGAACCTCTGACAGCTTTGCGAATCCACCAGATGAAACTCCAGCTTGCGATAGCTGAACTGATGCAGCTGTTTGATGACGGCGCAACGCAGCACCTGCTCGGCCGTCAAACCGGGGGCGCCAACACCGGAATCGACCCTGTCAGAGAGATCTTGTACTATCAGCTCCAGCGTCTGGGGATTGTCGTCCAGGATGCGCGAGATCACCTTCAATTCATGGGCCAGCTGGTGATCGGGCCATTGCGGGGAAAGGGGGCGTTGTTTTTCACGCTTTTTACGCATCTTCGAACTCCTGAAATCGTCGTAAGTCGTTTTAGTCTAATTGTTTGCACCAAATAGTCTAGCAAACGGCCCTGACAGTTTCGGAGCTTGAAAAAGCCCTCTTTCCCCTTCCTTATCAATTACTTACACATTTCCGGACGGGCACGAGCTAGTCACTGACAGAGTTAGCACACCACTTGCCTCGTCTATATCCAGGGAGTGGAATTGATCCTCGGCAACGATGAACTGGAACCCAAGCGATCTCGGGTTGCTCGAAAAATCAAGGACAGAATAAGTTGCCTCCAGAGTAATCTCGCGGAACTCGGAAGCGTCCCCGTGTTTGTACTTTGCCTCGAATTCGGCTGTCTGCGAGTCCGCAGAGAAGTGCTCCATAATCTCTTGCAAGACTTTGGTCACTGCCCCAGCTACGAACTTCTTGAACTCGTAGTGGCGCCTTTC
The DNA here is from genome assembly GCA_965219855.1 of Acidobacteriota bacterium. Classification (GTDB taxonomy): domain Bacteria; phylum Acidobacteriota; class UBA6911; order RPQK01; family JAJDTT01; genus CAUZIZ01. The sequence goes on along the minus strand of CBDCOR010000030.1, from coordinate 402,485 downwards.
GATGAAGCTCACGCCTTAGTTCCTAGACGGCGTCAGTAGCGTCCCAGCGTTAGTCGAATAACATCAACTGTTTATGAATGTCACTATTCTGAGTAATGTAATGCATGTCCTGAAAGGCCTGTAAAATTGGGGTTTTCTCGAAGAGCGAGACACTCAGGACCTGGAGAATTGTGTAGAGCGGCAACTCGAGATAGAGGCGCTTGCGGATGATGGCGATGAGCAGGTAGGTACTGAGGGCGATCCAGATTTGTGTTTTCACGGCATTGGGACTGGTGCCGTAAAAGGCCTTGATGCGGAGATGCTGTTTGATCCATTTGAAGAACAGTTCGATCTGCCAGCGGAGCTTGTAGAGCCGGGCAATAGTCAGAGCGGGAGAAGCAAAGTCGTTGGTGAGGAATACTAGCCGCAGGTCGGTGGTGACGTCGAAGAACTTGATGCGACGCAAAGGTTCGGGGTAGGCCTTGGCCGGATAGAAGGTGCTCAGCAGGACAGTTTGGTCGCAGATCAGTCCCGTCGTTCTGTCCACCGGGTGGGAGTAGCGGCGGCGGAACTTGAAGTTGGCCTTGGCGCGGGTCACGAATAACGACCGGGCAGAATGGAGTCGGTACAGGCGCCCGAAATCCAGGTATCCGCGATCCATGATGTAGTAGGCACCGGGACAAGGAATCAGGTGGTCCAAGGCGTGGACATCGTGCAGTTTTCCGTCCGAGATCAGAACGAACTCGGGAATGGCGCCGTGCAGGTTGAGCAAGGTATGCAGTTTGATCGCCCCCTTGGTACGGCGGAAGCGCGCCCAGGGGAAGACCGAGAGGCACAGGTCGATGGTCGTGGAGTCCAAGGCATAGACGGTCGCGTTCAGGTCGACTCCCAGGTCCTCGTCGGTGTACAGGCGGCGCGCTTCGGCGATAAGCACTTGGGCAAACTCGGCATAGATGCGCCAGTCGCGCCTCTCGTTGGCATTGGACAGATTGTTGCGGGAGACCGTGGAGCGAATGCCCATGTGGAAGAGCTTGGATCTCATGGCCCGTAGGCAGGCTTCGATATCGCGCAAGCTCTCGCGATAGGTCAACTGTGCAAAGGCCATGACCCGGTAATGGTCGGCACAGCGGAACGACTTGACCTTGTAGTCGCCTCCGTAGTGCTGAACAATGCGATGAAAATGATGCCAGGGAAGATGCCGCATCACCTGAGAAAAAATCGTCGTGCCCGTGTACATGCTCGCCCTCCTTATGAACTGAAGGGCGTGAGCGTACACTCACTTTCAAGTCGGAAACACCCATTATCTTCTCTAACATATTACTCATTAATACTTTACAGAGATTAGAAACCCAAACGTTGGGACACTACTGAATACTTTACAGAGATTAGAAGCCCAAACGTTGGGACACTACTGAGACGGCGTCTTTAGCCACCTGAAATGGCACAAATCCGGCACAGACTTCTTGAAGGGTCTAGACGGTTACTCGTTTGAACCTCATAAACAACTGATTTAAAAAGGGATCGAGTGGTAGCCCCAACGGGAGTCGAACCCGTGTTACCGCCTTGAGAGGGCGGCGTCCTAGGCCACTAGACGATGGGGCCACCTTGCTCTTAGGTTTTTAGCCGAATGCCTGCCCGATGTCAAATTGATGGAGCCCCGGAACGGGGTCCCTGACCGTCAGCTTCGGTACCTGGCCAGGTACTCGAGTAGGTAGTCTTCCAGCAACTCCGGATCGGTCGTCATCTGCTTCACCTGTACCCAGGTCAACTCGAAATCGAAGGGCTGGATCCGCTCATGCTGGATACTCAAACGAAGGCCCGCATCCTCTTCCCGTGTCTCGACCTTGGCGTCGGCGCCCAGGTGGAAAAAGACGAAATCGCCCACCCTTTCGAGGAAGATCCGTTTAAGCTCGGGACGCCTCATCGCCTGTGACGAATTTTTCGGACTTTTCTGATCTTCCGATCGAACTTTCCCGGAGTAGCGGACATCTATGAGACTAACCTACGTGTTCCATGCAAAGGGGTCCTGCGGATGGAAACCTCCCCCCTAACCAGGACCCCTTTTGTGGTGGAGCGCCCTTCCCCCAATTATCTTAGCCTGATGTGTTTGCAGCGGCGAGGAAGTGCCGCCTCGCTATCCTGTGACATCCATCGATATCACCGTTACTCGAAATGTCGTGTTTGAAGCTTTTTCGCCGCGACGTCCGTTTGATCTACCACCGACGCAGCCCCCACACCCATGGCAATCGCAATGGCTTCGCTGATCTCTTCCTTGGTTGCTCCGTGTTTGAGTGCCTTCTCAAGATGCCCCTCCAGGCACCCCGCACACTTGAAACCCAGAGAGGCGGCAATCGCAATCAGTTCTTTGGTCTTGCGGTCGATTGTCGATGACTTGTAGGTCTCATGATAGAAGTTGAAATAGATCTTCCTCATGCGCGGTTCAACCATGCTGTAGGAGGGCCACTTCTCGCTCTGCTGAGGTTCCTTTTTGTCTGCCATGGTGCGACACAGGTTAGCACAGCGGCAGCGGCACGATCCAGATCACAGCCGATCACCTGGCTTGGCAGCAGCCGGGATTGATTCTGGTACCATCTCCTAGACAGATGCGCTTTGAACTAATTCTCTCGGGACTGCTCGCGCTGCTGATGATGTCTTCCTCTCCCGCCCAGGATCGGGCCCGAGTCGAGCTGCCGTCGACCCGGGGACTCGTCACTATTGAAGCCGGACACTTAGCAAAAGAATCAGCTGAACGGTGGGTGGCAGAAGATCGAGTGGTCATCCGCTTCGCGAACACCACCATCAAAAGCTCCAAGGTCATCTATAACCCTCTGACCGAGGAAGCAGTCCTCGAGAGTGAGGTGGAGCTGATCGACGGAACGCAGTGGCTCAAAGGCGACCGGGCCGAGCTGAATTTGAAGAGCGACACCGGAGTCATGTACGAGGTTGAGGGCTTTACCGATCGGGAACTCTTCGTCAAGGCAAAAAGACTGGTGAAGACGGGAGCAGGAACCTACGTTGCCAGTGACGGCTTCATCACCGCTTGTGATGAGGCGGTCCCGAAGTGGAGCTTCAAGCTCAAGAAAGCAGATATCCAATTGGAATCAAGTGCGCGAATCAAGCACACACTCTTCCGGATCAAGAAAGTTCCCGTCTTCTACCTGCCTTACGTGGTCGTCCCTACGGAAAAGAAGAAGAGGTCCAGCGGCTTCATGATTCCAAGCACCGGCAATTCGAACAACAAAGGACGCCGTCTCAGCCAAGCCTTCTATATGGTCCTGGGAGAAAGCGCCGACGTCACGGTGCACCAGGACTACTTCTCGAAACGCGGCTTCGGGCACGGTTTCGAGTTTCGGACCCGGCCCAATTCAGACACAACCCTACAGCTTGAGGGATATCTTCTTGACGATAAGAAGAGTCAGGGAGGCGCCAGCCTCGATGTCGTCGGGGAAACACACTTGGCCAACGGATTCAGAGGCGTCGCCGACTTCAACCTGGTTTCCAATTTTCTCTTTCGGCAGGTTTTTTCCGACAACTTCTTTACAGCTACACAGCCAACCGAAGTTTCCCGCGTCTTCCTGACCAATAACTTCCAGTCCCGATCGATCAACGTATTGCTCTCGCGCGAGGAGACGCTCTTCCCTGGGCGCAACACGGTCATTCGGAGCTTTCCTACCTTTCAGTTCAAACTTCACGGCCATCGATTCGCCAGGCTTCCCTTCTACCTGGATCTGGATACCACTGCCGGTGGCTTCAGCCGAGCGGATAGTCTGATCGAGACCCCGAGCTTGACCCAGCGATTTGACTTCTTCCCACAAATGTACCTGTCGCTCCCCCTCTTCCAAGGTCTCCGACTGACCCCAAGAGTTGCCTTGAGAGAGACTTTCTACAGCGACAGCTTAACCTCTGCGGAGCTGGGCCAGGCGGCCGAGATGAGCGGTGATGATCTGGCTCGCCAGTACGTTGAGCTGACTCTCGACCTGAAAGGATGGGGGCTTTCCAGGATCTATCGCGCGTCCTCTCCATCAGGTTCTTGGAAACATCTGATCGAACCTGCTGTTCGCTATCAGTACCGATCGGGGATCGACGAGTTCGACCGGATCCTTCGCTTCGACGAATACGACACCATCACCAATTCCCACGAGGTCGAATACGGGATCTTCAATCGCATCTTCGTCAAGCGGGGCAGCAGGGATGAGCGTCAGACGCAAGAATGGATGTCTGTCAAGCTGACTCAGAAGCACTACTTCGACCCAGATTTTGGAGGCGCCTTCGAAGCAAACTCCGTAAACCAGTTCTCTAGCTTTACTTCCTTGACTGGGTTTCACTTCGGAGGAATCAGGCGGAATTTTTCACCGCTCACCACTCTGGCCCGGGTGACGCCTCGACCCGGCTTCAGCTTCGATGCCAGGACAGACTACGACCCCGACTTTCACCGCCTCCGCAACGTTGGGTTGGCCGGTTACTTCAGCTGGGATCAGCTGCTGCTCGGAGCCGCCTACTTCCGCACCCGAGAACTGGAGGCCGGCAGCTTTGAAAGCCAACAGATTCAATCTCATGTTGCGATCGGACGCCTCCGCAGTGGAGTCTCAGTCTCCGGCAGCCTCAGCTACGATGCCGAAACCTCACGCTTTCTCAATTACCGTTCTCACTTGAACTACTTCTGGGAATGCTGCGGGATCTCGGTAGACTTTCAGGGATTCAATCTGGGGGCGCGACAAGAAAGTCAGATTCGTTTTGCGTTCTTTCTAAAAGGGATTGGCTCGCTGGGCACTATCAGGCGTCCCAGAAGTCCATTCTGATGAAGACTCCAATCCTCCTATCGCTGGGATCGAACCTGGGTGACCGGGATAGCAATTTGAGGACCGCTCTGGAGCAACTGGAGGAAGCGGGTATAAGCGTGACCCATCGATCTTCACTCTACGAAACCGAGCCGGTGGACCTGCAGGAACAACCCAACTTCGTCAACCTCGTGTGCGAGGTCAAGACCCAACTCTCTCCAGATCAGCTGCTGGAGACTTGCCTGGCGGTGGAGCAAAAGATGGGACGAAAAAGGAGGCAAAGGTGGGGCCCCAGGAAAATCGATATCGACCTCCTTTTCTACGGTCAGGAGATCATCGATCAACCCCAGCTGCAAATCCCACACCCCAGACTCAGGCAGAGACGCTTCGTGCTGATCCCACTAGAGGAGATATGCTCCTCCTTCCGCGACCCGAAGACAGGAAAAACAGTGACCCAACTGTGCTCTCTTTGCCGCGACCGCTCCTGGGTGAGGCGCCGGGTTAAACCCTAACCTGAAACTTCATTGGCGAATGTAGCTTTGGCCTCCAGGCCGAAGTCTTATTTTTCCGAGCCTTTGGCTCGGACGGCGGCCTGGAGACCACCGCTACCGCCGGTGACAATCCACAGTGGCACCAAAGGGCAGCAGGTACTATAATTACACGTTTTGTGGCCCAAGCCAGCGACCCAGCGGGCGGATCCATTTTAGGAGTAAGTGAAACAGGTCACACATGGTAGAGGCTTCTGAGACCAAAAAGAAAACGAATTCAGCCGGGGACAGTACCCTTCGCGAGTACTTCGTGACCACGGTGGTATGCACCATTTTTGCCCTCTTTGTGACCACCTATGTGGTCCATCCCATGACGGTGCCGACACCCTCGATGGTGCCGACGATTCTGGTAGGCGACAGACTCCTGATCGACAAGTTCAGCTTCCGTAACAGTTTCAACGCAGGCCTTCCATTGGCACCCAGTCGCGAGATCCAACGAGGCGACATCGTCGTCTTCAAGTTCCCCAATCAGCCCGATGTTCTCTACGTCAAGCGGGCCATCGGCCTCCCGGGCGAGACCCTACAGATCCACAACAAGACTGTCCATATCAACGGCAATCCCCTGGAGGAACCCTACAAGATCCACTCCGACCCGGGTGTCTTTCACGGAAGAGGATCTCCCCACGTCTTCCGGAGCGATCTTCGTCGAGACAATACCGAACCGGTGGTGATCCCTGAAGACAGCTTCTTCGTCATGGGCGACAACCGCGACGATAGCGCTGATAGCCGTTATTTCGGTTTTCTACCTCGGAGCCACATCGTAGGCAGGCCGTTGATCGTTTTCTGGTCCTACGAAGATGCTTCCGACGCCTATCTGAAGTCAACACTGCCTGAAATTCTGAAGCTCTATCTGGAGCGAATCGTGTTCTTCGTGACGCGGACACGCTGGAGCCGAATGGGCCACATTGTCCGCTAATCTAGATCCAAATCTCCTGGAGTACGTCGGGTGAAACCGATTTCCTTTACTTCTTTGTTGAGTCTCTATCGGGCCCTCGAATCAGTCATTCGGGGCCGCGCCCTCGTGCTGCTCTTTCTGGGCTTGTTTGTCTGCTCCGTGATCCTCACCCTCACACTCTGGGCTCCGATCTCGCAACCGACGCCCGATACGGCCAGAGTCGATAGGGCTACTCCCAGGAAAGAGACCGCATCGAGCCCTTCTCCGACGACTACGTCCAGCCTCCCCAATTCTAAGGCAGTTGCTCCTTCCGAGGATCGCAGACGCCGGCAGAAGTTGGTCAAGGACATCGATCGGATTCTGGCTCATCGCCTCTTCCGGAAAGGTTTCTGGGGAGTGGACGTCCAATCCGTTGAAGACGGGAAGGTCCTCTACTCGCGCAACAGTTTCAAGTACTTCATTCCGGCCAGCAATGTAAAACTCTTCACTACCGCCGCCGCGCTCAATCGTTTGGGTCCGGACTTCCGTTTCAGGACCCGTCTCAACTATGAAGGACAGCTTTCCGAGAGTGGCATTCTACGAGGTAACCTGATTCTGGTAGGTGGAGGCGATCCGAACCTGACCAGCAGTCAACTCCTTCAGGGACCCGGCTTCGCCCACCTGGATCTGATGGTAGAAAAGGTGCGTGAAGCCGGGATTCGTGGCATAGAAGGCCATGTTATCGGAGACGACTCTCTATTTCCCTACGCCCCTTACGGCCGAGGATGGAACCTGTCGGACCTGGAGCACCAGTACGCTCCCGCAGTCTCTGCCCTTTCGTTTCACGACAATCTCATTGCCGTGATTGCTCGACCCGCGTCCCGAACCGGCCAGCCCATAAATCTGATCAGCTACCCTACCAACTCCCTCTTCAAGTTCGTGAACCTCGGTGTGACCATTGGGGCAGGCGCGCCGCAGGAGGCCTATCTGTCCCGTGCTGTCGGAGACTACCGAGCGGTTGTGTCGGGCAACCTCCCGATCAACGGCTCGGGCTGGAGTCGCTACCTGACGATCGAAGACCCTGCCCTCTACACGGCAGCCATCTTCAGAGACCGCCTCCGGCGAAAGGGTATCTACGTGAGAGGAATAGCAAGGTCCCGACACTTCGGAGATCCGACTCCAACACAAGGGATTCACGAAATCTACGTTCACGAGTCGGCACCCTTGCTTGAGACCATCTTTCAGGTCAACAAGGACAGCCACAACCTCTATGCGGAGATTCTGCTGCGGACCCTGGGGGCACAGATCAAAGGGAAAGGGACCGACGGGGAGGGCCTTCAAGTGGTCTACGAGTTTCTCCAGGAGGTGGGAGTGCCTGCCCGTTTGGCAGATCTACACGACGGCTCAGGGCTGTCCCAGTACAATCTGATCACGCCTCGAGCCCAATCGTTGCTCCTGAAGCAGCTTACCAGGATGCCCTATTTTCACTTCTTTCTGTCCAGCCTTCCCGTCTCGGCGAAGGATGGAACCCTGCGCGGACGCATGCACCGAACAGCAGCCGCCCGTCGTATCCATGCCAAGACCGGCACCCTCGAAGGTGCAATCGCACTGGGCGGGTATGTGCAATCACGATCGGGTCCTCTGATCGCCTTCTCGATCCTGGTCAACGACCACCGTTTCGGTCGCGGAGTCGCTCGGGGCTGTATCGACAGGATCTGTAACGTACTTGCGAAATACTGAGGAGTACTGAGGAGTTGCAGGTTTCTTGGCTCCACACCGGTCGTGGGGTCAAACAAACAGTGTGCGGTGAATTGTGTGCTCCTCTAGCCTCAGCTCTCAGCTGGCCCAGGACCCCGATCAATGATCTCCTTATAGAAAGCCTCGTACTGGGGGGCAATTTGCTCGGCCGAGTAGTTCTCGGCAGCCCTCTGCTGCGAATTGGAGCGGAATTCATCGAGCTTCCCCGCCGCCAATATCTTGAGTGCCGCAGTGGCCATGCTCTCTACTTCGCCGACAGGGCAAAGGTAACCAGTCTTTCCCTCTGAGATCAGCTCGGGAAGCCCGCCGACTCGAGTGGCTACGACTGGGACTCCACACGCCATCGCCTCGAGCGCAGCCAGACCGAAACTCTCGGTCTCGCTGGGCAACAGCATCAAATCTGCAACTGACAGGTAATTCTCGACCGCCTCCACCATTCCTACGAAGAAGACCGAATCCTTCATACCCAGCTCCTCCACCAGATACTGGGCGTTGGAGCGCTCCACTCCATCTCCAATCATCAGCAGGACCGCTGGAGTCTCCTTTCGAACCCGATGAAACACTCGAATCACATCGTCCACGCGCTTGACGGGACGAAAATTCGAGACGTGCACCAACACTTTCTCTCCGGAGGGCGAAAATCTGCGGTGAATCTCGTCGGAGAAGCGCCTTCGCATACGGCTCAAATCAACGAAATTGGGAATCACACGGATATCACATTCGCTGCAGAACTCTTTCAGGGTCGCCTCCTTCAGAGAGTGACTGACCGCCGTGACACCATCGCTCTTCCGGATCCCGAACTGGGTGATGGAGAGGTAGGAGTGATCACGTCCCACCAGGGTAATATCGGTCCCGTGAAGCGTCGTAACCACAGGCAGCCATCGCGGCCTTAACATCTCCCGCGCCAGGTAACCGCTGATCGAGTGGGGGATCGCGTAGTGAACGTGAAGCAGATCCAGATCCGTCAGCCTGGCGACCTCCAGCATCTTGGTGGCTAGCGCCAGGTCGTAGGGTACGTATTCGAAGAGTGGATAGCGCATGGCTTCCACTTCGTGAAAGAAGATGCGCTCACCCAGCTCGACCAGACGGTTGGGCAGGGCCGAACTGATCAGGTGCACCGTATGCCCCCGGCCGGCGAGAAGCTGGGACAGCTCGGTGGCCACGACACCGCTGCCGCCGAAGGTGGGATAGCAGGTGATGCCTATTTTCATTGGGGTGCTTTGGAGATCGAACTGATGTTGGGGATCATTCAGGAAGAAACTCTCCGATCCATTGGAGACTGAAGCGCGAGCGAGGGGTTGGGGAGCAGCACAAATGTTCCCGACTCCTCTGGGTGCCTTCGGTTCAGAGCCCGTTGGTCGACGTCTGTCGCTGTGGCCCAACCCCTCGCTTGCGCTTCAGGCTTCCTTGACCTGTCGCAATGACCGCGAATCTGGTTTTAGACGATGTCTTCCACCTTGAATTGCAGCTTCTCGAAGGACTCTTTGGAAATGGAGCCGCCTCTCTCCGCCTCAACCTTTCGCGCCAGATAGCGCTCACCCTGTTTTAGGAACTCGAAGGTACGAACCGAACCGTCCTTCATCAGGATCTCGATCTGGACATCGGCTTTAGCCGAGGCTGCGACTGCCTTGTCATCGATGGATTCGAATTTGATATCGTCCATCGGGTACCAGAACTTATAGGCGAGGGCCTCCTTGTCCTTCCATCCATCCGGCTTCTCTATGATCCACTTGTAGTCTTCGCGCCTGGCTTGGATTTCTATGTCACCTCGATGGAAGATGACTTTGTCGATCTCGTCCTGATCCACGTCGATCACGTCCTTGTCTCGGAACTCCCAGAGCTTCTGGGTCAGCTTTTCGAGGATGGACTTGGGAACCGTGAAGACCGCCGAGCGAGCAGGATTTCGGGCAAGGTAGTGGTCCTCCTCACCCTCCGCTTTCTTACCGAGCTCGAGCGCCTTCCACTGATCCTCCCCTTCCTCCTGCAGGCGCACCACCACACTCGGTTCGCTCAGCCCATACTGAGGAAGGTCCTGGGTCTCTTCGGCAACGAATTTCTGAGCCTCGGCCGTTTCCAGACTGGAGAGCAAGCTACTCACGGCCGACTTATCGGCAGGCTCCTGCAGAGGAACCTCAAGAGCCCAGTTCTCGCCCTCTTTGCTGAGCCGGATCTTTTCCGCTCCACGTTGAACTTCGATGGTTCGGACCTTATCCCGGTCGAGAGTCAGAACCTTCTTGTCGCGCCATTGGAGAAGATCCTTGTCGGCCGTCGTAAAAAGCGAATCGGCGGTCAGATGAACCTTGGTATCACCGGCCAGTTGGACGTAGGTGTTGCTCCCGGTGAAGTCCTTGCTACCCAGATGCACGACTCTAGTCAGCTCGCCTCCCTGAACAGTCAGTGTCATCCGGGGCTCTTTCAAACCGTACTTCTCCGCCCCGCTGCCGACTTCTTCGAAGGTGCGTTCGATTCGGGCCGAATCCACACTGCCGACCAGAGAATCGACGTTGACCTTATCTGCCGGTGTCTCCAGCGGCTTGTCGATGGACCATTTATCGTCCACCTTCACCAGCAGCACCGGGTCTTGTCCGGCTCGCGCGATCTCGATAGAAGTCACCTCTTCCTGCTTCATCTGGAAAAGGCTTTCCTCCCTCTCCTTTGCTTCTTGTCTCTTCTTTTCGCCTTCGATCTCATAGAGGTAGACGAATGCCACCAGCCCGATGAAAATCACAAGAAGCAAACCGATCTTTTTCATGCTCGTCACCCGATAAGAGGATTTCCAAACTGGTAGGAAAAGCCGTTTTCCGGGAGCCGCTCTGATCGCTCCCTGGTGCTCAACTCAACCAGAAGGCTGTTACATCATTTCCTGCGAAACCACACTGCCAAGCCGAAAACCAGTGTCGACAGCGGCAGCAGGATCACGGTTGCCCAAAACATCAGTCGCGATTGGCTCTGGGTCAGGTTGATACGCCGGTTCTCAGGATTCTTCGGTGCGATTGCCGTGAGATCCGAGTCTTCTGCCAGCCAGCTCACGGTCATGCGAAACATGTCTCCGTTGGCAGAACTGGCAAAGTAGGCGTTCGTGGCGAAGTCGGAGTCACCGAAAAGAGCGAATCGAGATTCGCCCCCTGTCCCCGCTGCTGCTTCCGGTTCGGATTCGGCTGCACCCGCAGATTCCACCGCATTGTTGGCTTCGCCTTCGGAGTCCTTTTCAGAGCCCTCGGTCGTTTCTGATCCCGTCACGGAGCGGGTAGCCACTGCGGCCAGAACAACAGGACCTTGAGTATCCTCGCCCTCGTCGAAAGCGGCTCGGTTGCCATCCAGATTGGTCTCGCCCCAACTCCGCTCGGAGGTCGACATCAATGTCTTGGCCTCGTAGCCAAGGGAACCATCGACGGTCTTAACCCCCCGTGCCATGGGAAAGAACGTCATCACTCCACGCATCTCACTGGTGATGGGATGGTCCTCGTAGGTGGCCACGATCGGTGCGGCTACTCCAAGACCAAAGAGCTGGCCCACCCCACTGGCATCGATCACCACGTTCTGCTCCACCGAGAGTCCGTAGGCGGCGAGAAAATCATCCATTGCGAAATCCGTCTCCGGATCCAGCAAGAGCAGAAACTTCCCTCCGGTCTTCAGGTACTCGTTCAGCAGCGAGACCTCATTGGGAAGGAAGTTGACGCGCGGTCCCGCCGACAGGACCACCGTGGCATCATCTGGAAGCTTGTTCTCCTGAGCCAGATTGTAGGACTTGACTACGTAGTTCTGCTTTTCGACCATCTCCTTGGCCATGGACAGTCCTTCGGGCCCACTTTCTTCCAGATCTCGTTCGCCGTGACCGGTCAACAGGTAAACCACCTTTTCGCCTTCTCGGGTGAGCTTGATGATGGTGTTGGTGATCTTCTCTTCACTGAACTCGTCTACGACTTCCGTCCTGGCCCCAGCCACAACAACGACCTGGCCATGTCGCTGAACATCGTGCTGGGCCACCTTTTCCGGTTCCTTCTGTGGATCCACAATCTCATAGACGATCTGTGAGGATGCGTGACGGTACTCCTCCATCAGGTCCTTGAAGCTGCGGGTCGCCGCTTCGTCCTGGAAAAAACCGATGATCTGCATCTCGGCGTCCAGATTCTCGACAACCTTCAGGCTCTGACTCGAGAGCGCATAAAGCTGATTCTCGGTCAGATCGATGCGTTTGCTATGACGGAAGTTGAGAAAGTTCAGAAGAGCCAGGATGCCGATCACCAGTATCAGGGTCACACCAGCGGCCGTGCCATGTCGGCCGGTTCGGCTGGCGAAAGCAGCCCGGATCTTGGCAAAGTTCAAGACCACGTACAGGACCAGCAATATGGCCCCACCGTAGATGGCGACCTGAACCCCCCAGTCCCACACGCTGTACAGGCTGTAATAAAAGTATCCGCCGATCAAGGCTGCCAACCCAACGTAGGCAAGAGTCTCAACGGTCCCCAGCGCGGATTTGATTTCTTCGAGCCATTCCTTCAACACGTCAGGCCCTCCATTTTGCAGAATTCAACGAAACTGAAGTCAAGAAGAGACCTAGAAAGATCATCGACACATAGAAAACTACATGTCGACTGTCCAGGACTCCCTTGGTGAAGTCTTCGTAGTGGTTCATGATGGACAGGTAGCGCAAAACCTCATTGCCCACCGTCGTGCCAGCTCCAGCGACCGCATCCACCACCCAGAGGATGATGAAGACACCGAAGCAGAGTGTGGCGGCAACGATCTGATTCTCGGTCAGAGAAGAGATGAAGAGGCCAATGGTAAGAAGTGCACCACCCAGGAGAAGCGCCCCCAGGAATCCATTGAAGATCGGTCCCAGGGGAGGCTTGGGTTCACTGTAGAAATAGAGGAGGGACGACTTCAGGATCGTCGGCAGGAGCATGATGAGCAGAAACAGCATCACACCCGTGAATTTGCCCAGAATCAACTGAAGGTTGGTCAGGGGAGACGTAAACAAGAGCTCGATGGTCCCTCGCTTCTTCTCCTCAGCGAAAACGCCCATGGTGATCATGGGCACCAGAAAAAGCAGAATCGTGCTAATCACGCTGAAGAAATTGCCCAGGATCACCGCCGGCACGTCGATCGGAGGCGGCGCCGAACCAAACTGCTGCGAGCGAAAGCCCATTTCCATCACCCGTTGGATGATCGAACTTGTGATGATGTAGAAAAAGTAGCCTGAGACGGCGTAGAAGACGGCGAGGACCACATACGCAATCGGGCTCACGAAGAGCGTATGCATTTCCTTCTTGACAATTGCCAGGTAGTTTCTCATTCCCCCTCCCCTTCACGGTCGGCAGCTGCCTCTTCAACCGCTTCTTCAGCGGCTTCGCCAGCGGCCTCCTCGGCTCTTTCCTGAGCAGGTTCCTCAACCGGGTCCTCCTCGGTCGTCAGCTTCAGGAAAACGTCTTCGAGACTCACTGCTACTGTCCTGAGCTGGTAGAGTTCGAGACCTGCCTGAATCACCTTTTGGGAGACAAGATGGCGAATCTCTGCCTGTCCGTCGGCCTCCACCGTAATCGGATGGTGCCCATTCTTTGCTTCCGAGATCACGACCTTCTGTACCTGTGGAATCTCTTGCAGCAGGGATGGGAGTCCCTCGACGGAGCCAGCAACCTCCAGCTCGATCCTCTCGCCTCTCTGCATCTGATCGGTCAGATTCTGAGGGGTGTCGATGGCCACGATCTGGCCTCCACTGATGATGATGACCCGGTCGCAAGTCATGCTCACCTCAGGCAGGATGTGCGTCGAAAGGATGAGAGTGTGCTCTCCTCGAAGACTCCGAATCAGCTCCCTGAATTCGTTGATCTGTCTCGGATCCAACCCGATCGTTGGCTCATCCAGGATCAGAACTTCGGGATCGTGAATCAAGGATTGGGCCAGGCCGACGCGCTGCCGAAAACCTTTCGACAAATGTTTGATCAGCCGCTCGCCATGATCCTGCAGACCCAGGCGACCCTTCACCTCGTCCAAGCGCGCCGCGGTCGAACCTCGCTCGATTCCCTTGATGGTCGCGACGAACTTCAGGTAGGCGTCCACACTCATTTCAGTGTAGAGCGGCGGGGTCTCGGGCATGTATCCGACCCGCCTCTTGGCTTCCAGAGGTTCTTCAAAGACATCGAACCCAGCCACTGAAGCCTTTCCCTCGGTCGCCGGGAAGAAGCCCGACAGGATGCGCATGGTTGTCGTCTTTCCCGCACCGTTGGGCCCCAAAAAGCCCAGAATCTCTCCTTTGTTGACTTCGAAGGTCACATCCTTGATCGCGGTCAACAGGCCGTACCGCTTGGTCAGATGTTCTACCTGGATCATCGCTCTACTACTCCTTGCGTTACTTGTGACGCAGAAAGGTGTGATCAGGGATGGGGCAGAGGCGCCCGTAACGATCACGCCGACTCAATGCAGCAAAATTACTCACCCGTCTCGAACAACACGTTCTTCGGCTAGGAAACCTCGTTCACGGCGACTTCCCTACCGTAGCGCGCGGATACATATTCTTCCAGAATCTCGATAAACTGCTCCGCAATCCGTCCACCCTTGAGCGTCGTAAAATGCTGTCCATCCACGTAGACAGGGGCCTTTGGGTCTTCGCCCGTGCCCGGCAGGGAAATCCCTACGTCGGCATGCTTGGACTCCCCCGGCCCGTTTACGATACACCCCATGACGGCAACTTTCAGGTCCTCTACGCCTGCATGGACCTCTTTCCACACTGACATCTGCTGTAACAGGTGCTGCTCAATCTTCTCTGCCAGCTCCTGAAAGAAGGTGCTGGTCGTCCGACCGCAGCCGGGACAGGCACTGACCTGGGGAGAAAAGCTGCGGAGCGCCAGCGACTGAAGCACCTGTTGGGCTACCGTTACCTCCTCGGTTCGAGCCGCACCCGGGCGGGGCGTCAGGCTGACCCGAATCGTCTCGCCGATCCCCTCGTGAAGCAGAATCGAGAGCGCGGCGGTACTGGCAACAATGCCCCGATTTCCCATTCCCGCCTCCGTCAGTCCCAGATGCAATGGGTAGTCGCAAGAGGAGGCCAGCTGACGATAGATCTCGATCAGATCGGGTGCTGCCGATACCTTGGCACTCAGAATGATTCGGTCGTGAGCAAGACCGTATTCCTCTGCCAGAGTCGCCGACTCCAGTCCGCTCCGAACGATGGCCTCTCTGAGGACCACCTGTGCATCCTTCGGCTCCGGCAGACGCGAGTTCTCATCCATCATGCGGACCAGTAAAGACTGATCGAGTGAGCCCCAGTTGACACCGATTCGGATCGGCTTGTCGTGCTCCAACGCCACTTCGATCATGCGGCGGAAATTGTCGTTGCGATGACGTCCCATTCCCACGTTGCCCGGATTGATCCGGTACTTGCTGAGGCGTCGTGCACACTCCTCGTAACGGGAGAGAAGAAGATGTCCGTTGTAGTGAAAATCCCCCACAATCGGGACCTCAACGTCCTCCTGCTCCAGGCGGTCGACGATCTCCGGAACAGCCTGGGCCGCCGCGTCCGTATTGACGGTGATGCGCACCAGTTCGGATCCAGCCTCGGCCAGCTCGCCAATCTGATGCACCGTGGCCGCGACATCAGCCGTGTCCGTATTTGTCATGGACTGGACAACAATCGGGTGTTCACCCCCGACCACCACCTGTCCTACGGCAACTTCGACCGTTTTCCTGGACCTCATCATTTTGTGAATTCTACAACATAGAATTCGATCTCGACAACAATTCCACCCCTCCCTGATCTAAGCTGAAACTTCATTGGGCGGACGTAGCTTTGGGCTCCAGGCCGAAGTCTTGTTCCTTCGAGCCTTTGGCTTGATGCACGGCGGCCTGGAGGCCACCGCTACGCCGGGACCCGAAGTTTCATTCTCGAATGGCGCCAGCACAGCTGGGGGCCCCACTGGGCTCAAAGTCGGTTGTGATTAGAGGGTGGATTGCTTATGATGTGCTTCTGAAAGAAATGAGCGATCTGTTGGAGCGGCTCTTCGAACCAGCCAACGCCAAGGACTTTGCCAAAACCATGAAGGAGGCCCAGGAGCTGTACCCCGCTCCCGCCGACTTCCTCGAGGCGGTGGCTGCCTTTCTACCCACCCGACTCTACCAACAGTACTACGGTGAATCGGTCCCCCAGAGTTTTTTCGGCTTCATCGCCGCGGCGCAGTCCCGTGACCTTTTCTCAGAAGAGCAACAGTGGCGGCCATTCGTTCAGCAGGCCTGGAGCGCAGCCCGGGAACGTCAGCGCACGCCCTGGAGTCTGAACGACGCCGAGCCCCAGGAAGAAGGCGAGCTGGGGTCGCGCTGGCAGCAATTCGTTGAAGCAGCCGAGGCCCGGGACTTTTCAGGATCCTTCGGCTGGGCCCGAGGTTTTATGGGCAATCTCGAAGGGCAGGAGCATTTTAGGGAGAAGTCTCTCTCCTACGCTTTGGACGACACGGCTCTGGGAGGATCCAAGTTTCTGTACCTTGTTCAAGCATGGAAGCTTGCCGAGCAATTAGAGTCGAAGCATCAGGAAGAGATCCTGTTCGCCGCTTTGCATTTTCTGGTTATGGGCCCCGAAGATCGCGAGCTCTCGCGAGCCGTGAAGGACCTCTGGCGTGAGAATCCCCTGCCCTCCCTGTTAAAGAACGGGGGGGAGGTTTCGAAGGATCTCTATGAAGAAACGGAGCGGGCCTTGCTCTTCGAGCCCTCCGTCTCAGGCGCGGTTGCAGCCGTCGGCCGACTGGCTCGCGCCGGAGCCAGTTTCGCAGCCGTCGAGGACACACTTCAATTGTCCGCGTCTCAGGCCCTCGCCAACTCCAAGCGGGGAAGCTGGCTGGTGCCCATGCGAGCCTTCCACTTCGCCAAGCAGGTCGGTTACTGGAAAGAATTGGTGACCCCCCACCGCCAGACCCTAGCCCTCATGATGAGTGCGGCCCTACTGAACCAGGCCTCCCGAAACAGCTGTGAAGGAGAATCCAACCGGGAACTGGATGACGTAGTAGGTCATTTCTTGCCCACCGATCCCCTGAATGTCCTGAAGAGCGTGATCAGCCACTCCGACCCTCACGCCTCGGCAACTGCGGTACAGGCCATCCTCGGAATGGGTGACCAACCCAAGACAGAGCTGCTCTCGACCCTGGCCAACCAGGCTGTGAAAAACGACGGCGATGTCTGCGGAGGCAACGACCTGCTGTTCCTTCAGGAGACCTTCGACAGCTACCAACGATCTTCGCTTCCTCTGAAAGACCGACACCTGGTGTCGGCCGGCTTCTTCCTGGGCCGAATACCCAAACGGTACGAGGTTTTTGGGGCATTCGGGTTCTGAGCTCGGTTCCTCCGAGCTCGGAACAAGCACCAAGCTTGTATCCTGTATCTTGGAATTTGCCTTGGTGACAAACGATCCTGTACCGTAGGCAGGACGGAACCGAGAGCAGGCTCATGGTCACTTCACAAGATCCCAACCCTTCTTGCACCGCCAGTCTGGCCATCATAGGCGCCGGACCGATTGGCCTGGAAGCCGCAGCCAGGGCAGCGCTCGCGGGAATCGATGCGGTGATTCTGGAAAAGGGAAGCATCGGCCACCACGTCAGGCTCTGGGGTCATGTCAAACTGTTCAGCCCTTTCCACCTGAATCACTCCGTCTGGGGGGCCCGACTCCTATCCGAAGCTTTCCCGAATCTGGACCTACCGTCGGAGCAGGCCTATCTGACCGGCTCCGAATACCTCCAGCAATACCTCGAGCCTCTGGTACGGTTACCCCAACTACGAGATCGAGTCCTGGAAGGCGTGGAAGTCATCTCCATTGGGCGCGACATGATCGGCAAGAAGGATCTCATCGGCGACCCCGACCGCGCCCGCTACCCTTTCCGGATTCTCACCCGATCCCAGGGCCGGGAACAGATCTTCAAGGCGGGTGCAGTTATTGACGCCTCGGGAGTGTACTCGCACCCCCAGCCCATCGGCAGCGGCAACGTTCCTGCAGTCGGGGAAACAGAGGCAGCCCGGAAAGCACCCTCACGTTTTCACTCACGAGTGGTCGATATGCTGGGTGCGGACAGAGAGCGTTTTGCAGGGAAAAAGGTCCTTCTGGTGGGGGGTGGACACTCGGCTGCAACCGCTCTAGAAGGTTTTGCAGAGCTGGTGCGGTCAGCTCCAGGAACCCGCGTACACTGGGTCAACCGCGGCCATCAAACAGTTCCTTATGTTCGAGTCCCCGATGATCCTCTGCGCCACCGGGACGATCTGAGCAGACTCGCCAACCGGCTGGCCCAGACCCCGCCTTCCTGGCTACGCTATCATGGTGGTTCCAGCGTGGAGGAAATCCAAACCTGGCCCGGGCACAATGGTAATACCTGCTTTGTCGTGACGGTGGATTCTCCGGGGAAGGTTCAAGAGCTCGGAGTCGACGAAATTGTCGCGAATGTCGGATTCCGACCGGACAATTCCCTTTACCAACAACTTCAGGTTCACAAGTGCTACGCCACGGCCGGCCCCATCAAACTGGCGGCCACTCTGCTGGGAGGATCCGGGGATTGCCTCAAGCAGGAGCTACCGGACATCGAGACACTTCAGAACCCAGAACCCAACTTCTTTATTGCAGGCAACAAAAGTTACGGAACAAACCCCACCTTTCTGATCTCCCAGGGGCTGGCACAGGTCGACCTCATAGTCCGCCAGCTCACCAAGCAGCAGATCGGGAGCAACCCGGAAAGTATTGGAAGAGACCTCTCCAGTGAGATCTCACGAGTGGGGTGAGAGACCCGGCACGACGGAGGACTGTACATGAGCCGAGAAGCGATTCTTGAAACCTATTCGAAAGCCGCGACGGAGAGGGATACGACGCTTTGTTGTCCGGTTGATTATCAGCAGGAGTTTTCCCCGGAAGAGCTGCAACACATCCCTGAGGAAGTCCTGGAATTCAATTACGGCTGTGGAGTGCCCCCAGAGTTGAGAAGGTTGGAGGCCGGGAAGAGCGTCCTGGACCTGGGTCCCGGCCTGGGTCGAGACTGCTTCATCGCCGCTCGAAAAGTGGGGTCCGAAGGGCAAGTGTTTGGGCTCGACATGAGTGACGAGATGCTCCGAAAGGCCGAGCGCTACAAGCAAACGGTCGTGTCCCGGTTGGGATACGACAACCTGCGCTTTCTAAAGGGCCAATTCGATGTCCAGATTCCACTCGAGGATTCCAGCATCGACGTCATCTTCTCCAACTGCGTGAACAACCTCGCGCTGGAAAAGAAAACCGCCTATGAGGAAATGCTCAGAATCCTCCGACCGGGAAGCAAGCTGTCCTTTTCGGATATCGTGTCGTACGAACCCCTTCCGGCAAAGTTGAGAGTGAATGAAACCGCCTGGGCCGATTGTGTGACCGGGGCACTTTCCTTTCAGCATCTGAACCAGATGTTGAGCGAGATCGGCTTCCAGGGAGTAACCCTGAAAACGGACTACCTGTGGCAAAAGGGGGCTCAGGTCGTCGAACGATATTTTCCCTCGGCCTCGCTCAGTCCTGAGGAGCTCGAGACGGTCGAGTCAGTACGACTGTATTCCGTCGCGGTGGAAGCCTACAAGCCGGTCCTGGATCCCAATGGACCCTGCTACTGGAAAGGTCACTACGCCCTCTACGATGGTCCCGCAAAGGCCTATCACCTGGATCCGGATCCCGACCACGTCTTTCCCGCAGGAGTCCCCATGGAGGTGTGTGAAAAGACGGCCACTGTGTTGAAGAACGAACCCCACAGCAGTTACTTCACGGTCTTCAAACCGGAGGGCGAGGTGGAAGCCCGACTCTGCGTGCCGGGTTCGGATTGTTGCTAGAAGAGAAAGCTAAGAAACAAGATACAAGATCACTGCTGTAGGGTTAAAGCATTTAGATATCGCTTCAACATGCTTATAATCATTGATTTAGAAGGAAAACAAGCCGGAATCGATTTCCGCTGAGACCGCTGTCTTCCCTCTCGTGTCCGATCGGATCGACTTTGGGATCGAGGGATGGGAAATGGGTGTTGTCAAAACCAAGCGAGGTCAATCCCAACGGGATTGTGTCTTCCAGCCCCGGGTTTCCCAACCCTGGGTAAGAGAGTCAACCCCTCAAGAATCAACCCTGTAGGGGTGCGATGAGCCGCGGTATGTTCCGGGCACATAGGTAACAGTTTCTCCCAGGCACATAGGTTACAAGAGGAGTCATGCCATGGAAAGAGACGTGTGTAATGAACGAACGAGTGAAACTGCTGACCGAGTATCTGGAGGGGGAGTATGGGATTACAGAGTTATCGCAGGCCTATGAGGTGAGTCGGAAGACGATGTACAAGTGGATTGCTCGATACGAAAAAGAAGGCTGGGCGGGGCTGGAGGATCGGTCCCGTGCGCCCCACAGCCACCCCAACGCGGTAGAAGAGAAGATCGAGAGGAAGCTTTTAGAGTTGAAGGCCCGTTGGCCGTTGTGGGGAGCGCCGAAGTTGTGGGTCAAACTGAGAGAGGCGGTGGGAGCGGATCGGTGTCCGGCGGAGAGCACGGTGAGCGAGATCCTCAGACGGCACGGTTTGAGTGGGCTGGTCAAACGACGACGGCGAGCGGTGCCGACGGAGCAGCCCTTTGAGGAGTGCCGGGAGGCCAATGCCGTGTGGTGTACGGATTTCAAGGGCTGGTTTCGGACCACCAACGGCCGCAAATGCACGCCCTTGACGATCAGTGATGCGCACAGCCGCTGCTTGTTGTGCTGCCAGGGGCTGGGGGGAGCGACCGGATTTATCACGGTCAAGCCGCTGTTTATTAAGACGTTCCGGGAGTGTGGGCTGCCCGATGCGATGCGCACGGACAATGGACCGCCGTTAGCGTCGAGGGCCCTGGGAGGGCTCAGTGACCTGGCGGTGTGGTGGGTGCGTTTGGGGATTGAATTGCAACGCATCGAACCGGGTTGCCCGCAACAGAATGGAAGACATGAGCGGATGCATCGGACGCTGAAGGAAGCGACGGCCCAGCCGCCGCGAGCGAATCTCGGAGCCCAGCAGAAGGCGTTTGAAGCCTTTCGCCGGGAATACAACGAGGAGCGTCCCCATGAATCCTTGGGCCAGAGGCCCCCGGCGCTCTTCTACCAGCCGGCGGCTCGGGAGTATCCTTGCCGGTTGCCCGAGCAAAGAGGTTATCCCGATGAGTGGGAGAAGCGGAGGGTGCGCAAAGCCGGTCAAATGAAGTGGAAGGGCGAAGACATCCTAGTGAGCTCGACCTTGCGGGGGCAGGAGATTGGATTAAAGCCCGTGGGAGAAGCCCAGTGGGCCGTCTACTTCGAGACCCTGGAACTCGGCCTCTTCGATGAACGGCTGGGAAGGGTGCTGCCGGCCAAACGATTGCGACGAAAACCGCCAACCCAAGATCAGGAGCCACCCCAGAGTGGCCAATGACCCGGAAAGCCGTGGAAACTGCCGCACTATGGAAACCGTGGAAAAACGGCGACATGGAGAAGACGACTCCAGGCGTGGAGTTTTTCCACCGTTCCCACAGCGCTTGGAAAACTCCTCCGGACGGAGTTTCCCACAGTTCCCACTGCTTCTGCGGCTGGATCTATAAACGGACTGCCTCTGCCGCTTTGCGGCGAGGCTTCACGAGCGATTAAAATGAATCGAACCCAAGGAGATCCTGGTTGAATCACTGGCTGGTTTCGAGCCGGCCCCCGGCACAACAAAATGAAGTCCCCAGACTCCAAAAGTGTAACCTATGTGCCCGGGAGAAATTGTTACCTATGAATCGGGAGCTACACCGCAGTGGCTCGAACTAAGTCAACCATGGTAGACAAACGGTGAGGCGTTTGAAAGGAGGGAAATAGAGGGATAAGAGAAGCAAGACGCCGAAGCCTACCTGTGCGAGTCCACGCTGGTACAGAACTTCCTGCTCGAACTCCGCAACTAACCAGCGGAGGTAGGCAGCCAGGGCGCTCCCAACGGCAGGTCCGGAAGAAGGGATCGTCACGAAGGGGCCAGGCAGGAAGACTTCGGGAGACGGCACTTCGGCCTAGAGCAAAGTGCCAACGACCGCCCTTGAGCGAAGCGTCGGCGAGGTTCCCTGACCTCGTCTTCAGAGAGAACATGTGGTTATCTCTCTGGAACTGCTTTGGGTGATACCTGTCGCCGCCTGAGGAAAATGGTTCGAGTCATGACCGGTGAAGGTCCCCCACCGTCCCACGTTGGGTGAGTCCGCGCTATAAGCCCTCGGCGAAAGGCGACGGATGATGCGGTGCTGTGGAGAAGGCCTCCTGAGCCGCCTCCGCTTTAGGGATTGCCGCAGAGCCGGAGTACTCCAGTTTCGACTGGAGGAAAGGTAAAACCGAAGACGAGCTGAGGAAGGATCTGAGCTCTGGGTAGTTAGCGTCCCGGCCGTGGCCTCCAAAATGGGCCGGCCCGTGCTCTTGCCCGGGTCAAACCGAGAAAACAGACACCTAGGTGCCTGGCTAAGAAACACCCGATAGATCCCCGATCCGTCTCACCTGATGATGCAACCTAACAGGAACACCATGGTGAAGAGCAGAAAGGAGCACTCGCTGACCGGTCGCATTACGATCGAGCTCATGCGGGCCGCTTTCAAGAAAGTCAAGCGCAACCGAGGTGCCGCTGGAGTGGACAAGGTCAGCGTCGGGAGGTTCGAGGCTAACCTCGAACCAAACCTTCTCGCCCTGATGAAAGTTCTCAAATCAGGGGCGTTTCGGCCCGATCCGCTGCTCCGCGTCCGGATCTCCAAAGGCCCTCGCACGAAGAAGACCCGGCCGCTCGGGATCCCCGTGGTCCGCGATCGCGTGGCCCAGGAGGTTCTGCGGCGGCTGCTGGAACCTATCTTCGAGCCGCTCTTTCAGGACGCCTCCTTCGGGTTTCGTCCTAAACGCAACTGTCATCAGGCGATCCAGTGGCTGTTGTCCCTTCACGACGCCGGCTACCTTTGGGTACTCGACGCCGATGTGGAAGGTTTTTTTGACCACATTCCACAGAACGTCATTATGCAGTTGGTGGCCGACAAGGTTGCCGACGGCAATATCCTTCGCCTTCTCCAACGATTTCTCACTGCCGGGGTCATGGACGACGGAGTCTTCAAGCCGACCACGGTCGGCACGCCACAGGGAGGAGTCATTTCCCCACTGCTGGCTAACATCGTCCTCAACCAATTGGACTGGGCCTTGCACCGGGCGGGTTTTCAATTCGCCCGCTATGCTGACGACTTCGTCGTCTTGACCCGGTCCCAACAGCAGGCGCAAGAGGCTATGGAACTCGTCCAGCAAGTGCTGGAAACCCCACTTCAGCTACGGCTGAGTCCGGAGAAAACCCGGATCATGACGTTCGGAAAAGGCTATGAATTTCTTGGCTTTTTCCTCTCGTCCCGTTCCCGGCGCATGCGCGACAAGTCCCAGCAGAAATTCAAGGATAAGGTGCGGGAATTAACCGTCCGCTGCCATAACCTCGATGCCGAGGCAATCCTGAAATTGAACCGAGTGATCAGGGGGACAGCACAGTACTTCACCCCCGAGTTTGCGACCAATCGTTGGCTCTTCCAAAAGCTCGACTCCTGGGTCCGAATGCGACTCCGGAGCATGAAGCTTAAACGGAAGAACTACAACGACAACCGCAAACTCCGGGTGGGGTTCTTCTGCCGAAAGCTCGGCTTGCTTTCCCTGGAAAGCTTCTGTCTCTGTCGCAACACCTACGGTCAAGTATGTTACGTCGTTCCCCGAAATGGGGCAACGTCTTTGGGGTCGCCCGGTGAGTGACCCTCACGCCGGTAAATGTGGGGAACAGACCCCATCGCGACAACGGGGAGGGGCAGGCGGGAACTCCGCCTGCCTCTTACCCGCGTGTGTCCTGACCCAGTTGTTGCCCTTCTGTACGCAACCCCTTCAGGGTTGAAATCCAGGGGCGACGCCGTTCACCCAGGGTTGGGAAACCCTGGGCTGATATACGGAATCCCTTCAGGATTCACCTCCTTCCTATGCTCTCAGGGCGGCATCACTCCAGAAGTTGACGCCAACTTCACTTCTCGACGTAGTCGAGGAAATCCCTGATCATCCTGGCCGTCAATCCCCAGATCGTCTGTCCATCGTAGTGATAGAAGTAGACCGAAATCCAACGGTGCTCTCTCCATCGCCTCTGGACCAGAGACGTGGTCTCATGGAAAAAGCGGATAGGCACCTCCAGAATTGAGGCCACTTCACGAGGATTTGCGACCGTCGTGAACCCCTCCCGGATGTACCCGGCAAAGGGCGTGACCGAAGTATAGTCTTTGAAGCACCCGAGGAACTCGACCTCCCTCGGAGAGATCCCTATCTCCTCCTCTGTCTCTCGCAGGGCCGTCTCCCAGAGGGATGGATCGGCCTCTTCTTCCAACCCACCCGGAAAACAGATCTGACCCTTATGGGTAGCGACTTCTTGTGTCCGCCGCGTGAGTAGAAAGTGCGGTTCCCCCTGTCGCTCGAAGATCGACATTAGAACCGCGGCCCGACCCCGGTACTGTCTGGCTTGAGTCTGGAACTCAGCCTGCGAGAGCTTCTGTCTGGTCTGTTCCTTCCAGCCCAATCCACTTCCCCCGACGTTGCCGCTCAGCCCTCCCCGGCCCAAGCTGCGGCTTCCTTTACCTCACCCTGGGATCGAGTTGGGCGGACATCAATTGAGGCTGCACCTCGCGGTTGTGACCTTCCAGCATTCCCTCCAGAAACTCGACCGTCCTGGCCACCGCCGTCTCCGCCAGTTGACGCCCCTTCTCGGCCGTGGCCTTGAGAGGAAGCTTGTCCTCCTGGTCAGGCATCACATCCAGTCGGACGTTTTCGGGAAACAGGGCCAGGGCGATAGAAGTCTCATATTCCTGAGCATGGCCGGGTACACCGGTAGTGCAGATCTTCTCCGCCTCCTGGCGACTCAAATTCCAGTAGGAGTGAACCTGGATATTTGCTTCCGGATGCTCCAGCTGAAAGTAGAGCTGCCACTGTCGCAAGATACCGTAGACAGGCGCCTCATTACCACCGTGGCCGTTGAGGACCAGAACCTTCTGGCAGCCGTGCCGCACCATGCTCTCAATTGCGTCGAAAAGGACGGCTAGCCACGAGCCCGGTTTGGCGGTTAGAGAGCCCTTGTGGAGCATGTGGTGCTCGGAAATCCCAACCCGGAGCGGCAGGGTGACCACCACGCGCGGATAGAGGCGCCGGGCCGCCTCCTCAGCAACCCACTCTGACGACCGGATATCGTGCTCCATTGCCAGGTGCTCCAGGTGCTGCTCGATGGCACCGGTGGGGATCACACAGGCTTCGAAGCGTCCCGACTCCAGCGACTCTCGAAACTCGCGCCGCGTCATCTTCTCCAGACGAACTTCCTTATCTGTCATCATCCTGTCCCCCCCATTCCTCTTCGCTGAGCCTGACGGCACCCTCGAGTTCCCGATCATAAGCCATGCTCTATTCGGGCGCTAGCGGATCATAGGAGCCTGAACGCGCAAGCGAGGAGTTGGGGAGCGGCAGCCCCGCCACCGGCTGCGCTGGATCGTAGCTGAAAGAAACTTCAGTCGAGGGACGATAGGGTAGGGAAGCACGGTCACCCGGCTCCCCTCCCTCCGAACTGCACGTGCGATTCTCCCGCATACAGCTCTCCAGTCAGTAGGTTCCTATGGATTGGACGAAACGGATATGGGCGTCAGTCAGGCTCGTGAACCCATGATCCGTAAAGAAGGCGTTGGGCCAACGGTGATTTCGACAGAGGCGTTTTCTATTCTTCCGGTTGCGCTTCAGAAGCAGGCGTCGCAAACGACGACGGATCAGACCGTCGTAGTCCTTGAAGATGTTCCAATGACAGTGCCGGAAGTAGTTGAACCAGCCTTGCGTCGAGCGATTGAGCCGCTGGAGGATGACCTCCAGCGAGTCGCCCGACTTGCGCGGCGTCAGCTCGTGAATGCGCTCGACGAACTTTCGGTGGCTCTTCGCTCGTGGAAACCGAAAACGGCCTCGGAACGAATCGCCCAAGAACGAAAAGCTCTTCTCTCGCGAGTCCACGATGTGTGTCTTCTCGGGATGCAGTC
The DNA here is from genome assembly GCA_965219855.1 of Acidobacteriota bacterium. GTDB lineage: Bacteria > Acidobacteriota > UBA6911 > RPQK01 > JAJDTT01 > CAUZIZ01. Next base: position 376,524 of record CBDCOR010000030.1, on the reverse strand, counting down.
TCAGCCCGTTGTCCTCCACCCAGTCCCGCCCTTCGGCCAGGGCCGCTTCAGCCTCCTCGGGTGCGCGACACAGCAGGACAAAGTCATCCGCGTAGCGCACCATCTGGAAGCCCAGATCGGCCATCCGATGGTCCAGGGGATTGAGGTAGGCATTCGACAACACCGGAGAAAGAACGGCGCCTTGGGGGACTCCGGCTTCCGGAATCCACTTACGCAGCTCTTCCAGTATCCCCTGATTCAGAAACAGCTGAACCAGGCCCAGCACGCGGCGATCCGATATCTTCTGTTGGATCAGGTCCAACAGAAGATCTTTCGGGATCGTATCGAAGTAACCCTTCAGATCCGCGTCGACGACATACACATAACCGGCTTCGAGCAGCTCTTCGACGTACCGCAGTGCGCCGTGGCACCCTCGCCCATGACGAAAGCCGTAGCTTCGATCATGGAACGTGGCCTCCAGAATCGGCTCGATCCCGTGGACCAAAGCCGTTTGCACGACTCGATCCCGCACGGTCGGAATCCCCAGCGGTCGCTTTTCCGAACTGCCTGTTTTGGGAATCCACCTCCGCAGCACCGCTGCCGGACGATAGGTCCCCTCACGCAGTTCTTCCTGCAACCATTCGAGTTCCTCCCGCTCGTGTTCGGCGAAATCCCCCCACGTTTGCCGGTCCACTCCCGCCGCTCCTTTCCTGCCCAAGACCTTCTCGGCCGAGCTGGAAAGGTTCCGGCTGCAAAACACCTTATCGATCAGCGTGTGCCATTTCCCTCCTCTCACCTTTCCTTTCAAAAGTGTCTCCAACATGCGATCCGTCCAAACCGCGCGATGAGCCCACTGTTCGATGCCAGCGGGCTCTCCAGCCGGGCTAGCCGAAAACGGCACTGTGACCGGGATGTAGTCCCGCCTTTGGGCGGAGTTACGTTTCCGCGATTTAGTCATTTCGCATCTACCTTCCTGCTCCCCTTCGCTCCACCGCGTTTTGCTGCACGGCTTCCCCGCTACTATGGGAGCTCTGACTTCTGTCGAGCCGCTTCAACCGACCTCACCGGTATCGCCAGGTTCGCTCCCCTTCGGCGGGCGATACTGCACCGCGGGCCTGGGCCATTGCTCACGCAGCGTCCCCCACTGCGAGCTCTCACGATGGGTCGTCCACGTCCCTCACCCGACAGATCTCCCTGCTTATCTCGTTTGACCTTCCGACCTCTCCATCTCCAACCACCGCATTGCCATTTCGTCACGGTCGCTTTGTCACGTTACTTCACCGCCGTGACCTGCCGCGTCTATCCCCCCGGGCAGACCGTTCAGGTCGGAGGGATGGCCGTCGCGCGGTCAAGGGTTCGGGCTTTGCCAGGACCCTCCCCGACAGGCTTGGCCGAATCGAGTTCACTTGCGTTACGGATTGGTCGTTCGTCTCAGGTTGCTCTCCACCCTTCCTCACGGAAACGCAGTTACCACTGTCGACTTCAGGCCGGTAACGTTAGCCTGGAAGGGACTTTCACCCTTCTGATCAAACGCCTTCACAGGCGCACTAGCTTCGGCCTCCAGGCCGCCGTCCGAGCCAAAGGCTCGAAGGAAAAAGACTTCGGCCTGGAGGCCAAAGCTACGTCCGCCCAATGAAGTTTCAGGTTAGCTTCTCATTTCGGATTGAACTCAATGCTCGATGATGACAGGATCTAGCTCTTGGAGCTCAAACCGATCGCAAGGAGAAGACCATGATCGAGAAAGTCGCATCGTTGGAAGAAGTCTACGTAGCCCGAACGCCTCGCTCACGTGAGTTATTTGAAAGAGCAAGCAATTACACTTCCGGCCCCATCAAGGGAGCCTATTTCTACCCCCCCTATCCGCTGGGGATGGAGCGGGGCGAGGGATGTTACCTCTATGACCTGGACGGCCATCGATACGTGGACTTCGCCAATCATCACACCGCACAGATACTCGGCCACAATCACCCCAGGGTAATGGAAGCCGTAAGGGCGCAGATGGTAAGAGGCCTTGCCGTAGGGGCGCCGATGGGTGTTGAGGCCGAGATCGCCGAGGAAATGTGTCGGCGGGTAGCTTCAGTAGACGCGGTCCGCTTCGTCAACTCGGGCACCGAGGCCACCCTTCATTCCATCCGACTTGCTCGCGGTTTCAGCGGAAAGCCCAAGATCGCCAAGTTCGAGGGGGGCTATCACGGCAGCCATGACCTCGTGGAAGTGAGCAGCTCGGCCCCGCCACCTGACAAGGCCGGTCCGGCCGATGCACCTCACTCGGTGGCCACCGCCGGAGGACTCTCTCCCAACGCTACGTCAGAAGTTCTGGTGCTGCCCTACAACGACGAAGCAGCGGTCGAGAAGCTGGTGGGGGAGCACCGTGATGAACTGGCTTGCGTGATCTTTGATCCCAAGGCAGGAACCCTTCCCCTACGACCCGAATTCGTTCGCGCGGTACGCGAGATCACACGCAAGAACGACGTCCTCTTGATTTTCGACGAGATCGTAGGCTTTCGCACCCAGACCGGTGGACTTCAGGCCCACTATGGGATTGATCCCGATCTGACCTGCTTTGGCAAAATCGTCGGCGGCGGGTTTCCAGTGGGCGCGTTCGGTGGGAGAGCCGATGTCATGTCGCTCTTCGACACCTCCAAGGGTCCCACCGGATTCTCCCAGAGTGGAACCTTCAGTGCCCACCCGGTGACGATGACGGCTGGCCTGGCGATGCTGCGAGAACTGACACCCGAGGCATTCGACCACTTGAACCGGTTGGGCGACTGTCTCTGCAATGGACTCAACGATCTCTTCTCCCGCCAGGGTATCGTGGCGCAGGCGGTCGGTGTCGGCTCAGCCTTCAGCATCTACTTCGTCGACGGAGAGATCAGGAACCAACGCGACCTGGCCCGCAGCGACGGGGCCAAGGCCTCTCGTGTGTTTCTGGCGCTGCTGGAAGAAGGCTACTTCCTAGGCCATACCCTGAGTATGTGCTGCCTCTCCTTACCCATGCAAGAGAGCCATGTCGACGGACTGATCGAGGCGACGGGAAAAGCCGTAGAAAGAGCGACGCTGGAATGAACTTGACTCGTTGAGGCATCATTGTCAACAACCCTAGGCTCGGAGGACTTGAATATGATCGGCAAAATCAGTCAACTGAGTCGCCGCGAGTTCGTCGTAAAGGTGAGCACCGTAGCGGCCAGCACCTTACCCGTGGGCGCGGGACTTTCTCCGTTCTCAGAGGCCGCACCAACTCCGAGGAGCGCGGCTGAAAGCATCGTCCAAACCCTCCATGACAGCCTGACGGAATCCCAGAAGTCGGTGGTGCTACTGCCCTGGAATGACAGCAGACGCAGCCGTATCAGCGCTAACTGGAAGGTCACCGAACCGGGGATCGGCAGCGACTTCTATACCAACGAGCAGCGTCATTTGATCGACCAGATCCTCCGCTCGGTCACGAGTCCCGATGGATATGAACGCCTGCTTCGCCAGATGAAAGAGGATTGGGGGGGGATCGCACGCTACGCCATGGCCATCTTTCGAGATCCTGGCTCAGACAAGTTCCTGTGGGAGATGACAGGACGGCATCTCACCCTCCGTGCCGACGGCAACAGTGTCGGCGACGCCGCCTTTGGAGGCCCGATTGTCTACGGTCACGGTGCCGGAGATTCCGTCGCTGGACTGCCCGGCAACGTCTACTACTACCAGTTGGAAAAGGCCAACCAGGTCTTCCAGGCCCTGGATGGCAAGCAGCGCCAGAAAGCCCTCTTGCCCAAGGCGCCACCCGAGGAAGAAGTACCGATCCAAGGTCGCGGCGCCAGCTTTTCCGGCATTGCCGCCAGTGAGCTCTCACCGGATCAACGGACACTGGTCGAAGAAACGATGCAGGTCCTCCTGGCTCCCTTCCGGGAGGAGGACGTCACCGAGACCATGTCACTGCTGAAGGCCGGAGGCGGTCTCGACCAGCTGCATCTGGCTTTCTACCAGAGTGCGAATCTGGGCGACGATCAGGAGTGGCAAATCTGGCGGCTGGAAGCGCCGACGCTGGTGTGGCACTTCAGAGGATCGCCGCACGTACACACCTACGTGAATATCGGCAAGAAGGCGTGAGGCAACCTCAAGAAAAGTACAATCCGGGAGGTCAATCCTGAAAGGATTGACCTCACTTGGTTCTGACGAGATCGGTTTCCCATCCCTTCAGTGTGAACTTCGCCAGACAGTAAACTCCCTGCTAGCTGGTTCGAGGTGCCAAGACTTGGCCAAAATCAGGCTGAATGGGTAAGAGACAGCGAAACAGCTAACTATTGCTACGGGTCCGAAGAAGACCCAGTGCGTGTCGGTGTAGTTCTGAATGTAGAACTGCAGCGGGATCGTGACCAGGCAGGTGCCGATCAGCCATCCCCAGAAGTGAGCCCTGCGGGTCAGAACCCCGAGCAGAAACAGAGCGGCCACGGGTACGCCCAGATATCCTCCCACGATGTTGATGGCCCTCAGGATGCCCTCGGTCTGGGAGACCAAAAGACCAGCTAGAGTGGCCACCAGCCCCAGAGCGATGGTCAGTCCGCGCGCCAGCTTGAGACTCCGGTGTGCTTCCAGGGTTGTCTTCCTCAGCGGCCCGACGAAATCGACCAGAATCAGGGTACTCATGGAGTGAATTCCCGAATCGACGGTGGACATAGCGGCAGCGAAAATGGCCGCGATGATCAGTCCTGAAAGGCCTGCGGGCAGGGCGTGTACGATGTAGAAAGGCAGAATCCGATCGCCACCAATCCCGTCACCCAGCCTTTCGGGAAACAGTGAGAAATAGGCAAAGAGGCCCAGACCAATGAAATAGAGAAGCCCTACAATGATGATCTCCAAAACGTGGTCCAGAATGAGCGCCTTGACCATCCCCGCAAAAGTCCTGACAGAGAGCAGCCGTTGGACCGTCACCTGGCTGTTTCCGTACTGATTGAACGCGATTATGAAGTAGCAAACGACCACGGCCAGCCCGTTGAGCTCCGAGAAGCTGAAGCTCAGTTCCAGCAGAGGGAGTTTGTCATTGGCGGAAGCCATCTCCATGATCTGCCCGATTCCACCTGGCACACTCTCTGCGAGGGAAAAGGTAATCAGAACCGCCCCTAAGGCCAGAATCAGGAACTGCACCACGTCGGTCCAGATCACCGCGGCCATCCCACCCAGGGTGGTGTAGGCGGTCGCCACCACCCCCATGACGACGATTGCACTCCAGAGGTTGAGACCGGTCACGGTTGAGAGAGCCAGGGCTGGAGCATAGAGGGCGATCCCCATCCATCCCTGGATCCGCAGAATCTGGAAGAACGAGGCGGCGTAGCGAGCCCGGCTGCCGAAACGGGCCCCCACGTATTCGTAGATGCTGGTGACGTTGAGCCGTCGATAGATAGGGAAAAAGAGCCAGATAACCAGGGGAGCGGCCAATAGTGCGGCTGGCAATCCCAACACCAGAGCGGCGTTCTCTCGGTATGCCACCGCGGGCGCCCCCAGATAGGTCAGGGCACTCAGGAGACTGGCAACCACGCTCAAGGAAACCGCCACCCAGGGCATGCTGCGGTTGGCTAGAAAATAGGAAGAGGTATCTTTCTGCTTGCCGGAGAGGGCCAGGGCCAAACCGATGACCACGATGAAGTAGCCCACCAGGACAACGTAGTTCAGGGTTCCGAACGATGTCTCTTCCAGAAAATCACCCCCTTCTTGAGATCCTCAACCGCAACAATTGCCGTGATCATCGGGACCCTTTGGGTCAGTTTGTGGTACCAGGGCTTGGCCTTCCTGAGAAAACAAGGGTATCGCGGCTACCACTTCACCCTCAATTCAGCAGCGGGCTTCCTCCAGCCAAAGTGAGCTGGTAGTTCTTTTTGTCCTCAACAAGGAGATGAGAAATGGTGCCGGAGGCGGGATTCGAACCCGCACACCCTTTCGAGCGCCACCCCCTCAAGATGGTGTGTCTGCCAGTTCCACCACTCCGGCACGGAGCTACTCTTCGGGATTTGCCCCTGCAGGCGGAGCTTCCTGAGCGGGAGCCTCTCCTGCTTCAGGCGCCTGATCCGAGGCTGGTGCCGCTTCGGAAGCAGGAATCGGGGCAGCCTGTTCGGAAGCCGGCAACTCCTCCATGACGCTGGAGGTTGTGCCGCGGGTGAAAAGGATCCCCAGCCCCAGAGAAGTAACCATGAAGGTGATGGCACAAATGGTGGTGCCTTTAGTGAGGATAGTGGCCGCCGAGCGGACTCCGAAAGCCGTCTGGCTGCTGCTTCCACCAAAAGCCGAGGCCAGGTCACCCGCCTTCCCCGACTGCAGCAGAACAATCAGGATCAGGACTGCACAGGCCACAATATGAAGAATGATAAATAGCGTAAACATCGTTTTCAGTCCGCCGTTCTGACCGCGTCAGATTCGCACTCGCTCATCGATGACGATGCTGACGCGATTCGCAAGATCTTATTATACCCGACTAGCTCGTTATCCCTGATCGCCTTGGTCGTATTTCACGATCTGGGCAAAAGAAGTGGCATCCAGGCTAGCACCGCCTACCAGGGCGCCGTCGATATGCTGCTGCCCCAGAAGTACTCCAGCGTTATCCGGCTTGACGCTCCCACCATATAGAATGCGTAGGCCTTCGGCGGCGTCTGCTCCGAATTGCTGCGCCAGCCAAGATCGAATCATGCCGTGGACTTGATCGGCGATCTCGGGAGTCGCCGTCTTACCCGTCCCTATCGCCCACACCGGCTCGTAGGCCACCACAATCCGAGTAAGAAGAGCGACATCCAGGCCTCGGAGCGCTCCCTCCATCTGTCCCAGAATCACGTTCTGAGCACGACCCGACTCCCTCTCTTCCAAAGACTCGCCGACGCAGAGGATCGGAGTGAGCTCGGTGGTCAGAACCCTAGCGAGCTTTCGCTGAATCGACCCGTCGGACTCCGAAAAGTACTGCCTTCGCTCTGAGTGGCCCAGGATGACGTAGTCACAGCCACACCCCAGAAGCATCCCCGTGGACACCTCACCGGTGTAAGCTCCTTCCTCCTCCCAGTGTACGTTCTGTGCCCCCACCCGAATCTGCGTCCCCTGGAGTACATCACAAACCGCTGAAATCGCTGTAAAAGGAGGACATAGGACTACCTCGACCGGGGACGGTGAGGGTTGTCCGGCAAGCATTGACTTGACTTCTCGAGCCGTCGCCTCGGCCTCGGCTCTAGTCTTGAACATCTTCCAGTTGCCTGCCACGATTGGCTTTCTCATCCCGCAGTTCCTTAAGGTTCGCGCAGAATCGTCTGAATCGGGCCCAGATTCCTTTGATCCCCAGTCCCAACCGGCCGTTCAACTTATCCTTTATTCGACAAGACTTCAACTCCGGGGAGCGTCCTGCCAGCCAGGAACTCCAGAGAGGCACCACCACCGGTTGAGATATGGGTGATCCGATCTTCTACTCCTGCCTTTCTCAAGGCGGCTACGGAATCGCCTCCACCTACCACCGAGACGGTGTCGCTGGAGGCGACCGCTCGGGCGATCTCAATCGTTCCTCCGGAGAATTCCTCGATCTCGAAAACCCCCATGGGACCGTTCCAGATCACGGTCTTGGACCTGCCAATCTCTTCCGCAAACGCCTTTCGAGTCTGCGGTCCGATATCCAGTCCCATCCAGTTCGCAGGGATAGCATCAACCGAGACAACACGGACCTCGGTCCCAGGCTCGCAGCGAGGTGCGGCCACCACGTCTACCGGTAACTTTAGCTGGAGTCCGCCGGCAGTGGCCTGAGCCATCAACTCTTCTGCCAGGACCAGTCCTCCCTCTTCCACCAGGGATCGGCCGACCTCTTTGCCTGAGGCTTTCAGGAAGGTAAAGGCCATCCCGCCTCCCACCAGAAGTGTCTGGGCGAAGGCGAGGAAGTGCTGCATCACCGCGATCTTGTCGGCGACCTTGGCCCCGCCGAAAATGGCTAGTGCGGGTTGCTCAGGAGAGGAAATAACCTGGGAAAGGTATTTCAGCTCTCGTTCCAGCAGGAGGCCGGCGGCTCCCTTGCCCAGGATCGACGGGACTCCAACCGTAGAAGCGTGGGCCCTGTGGGCCGTGCCGAAGGCATCGTTGACGTATTCTTCGGCGAGACCGGCGAGGTCTTGAGCAAAGCCACGGTCGTTGGCGGTCTCCCCTGGGTCGAATCTTAGATTCTCCAGCAGGAGTATCTGCCCGCTGCCGAGGGACGCCACCGCCGCCTTGACCCGTGGCCCCACCGACTGCTCCACAAACTCGACGGGCCTGTCGAGGAGAGACGAAAGATGGGCTGCGACGGGGCGTAGAGAAAGCGCTTTTGAGTACTGTCCCTTTGGTCTGCCCAGGTGTGAGGCCAAAATGACCCGAGCTCCTCTTTCGAGTGCCAACTCAAGGGTGGGAAGTGAACTGCGGATGCGGGTGTCGTCCGAGACCCGTGCCTCATGCAGCGGGACATTGAAGTCCACCCGCAGGAACAGGGACCTGCCCTCAAGCTCCAGGTTTCGAATGGACTTCTTTTCCATTGCGGGCCAGTAGCGTCCCAGCGTTAGTCGAATAACATCAACTGTTTATGAATGTCACTATTCTGAGTAATGTAATGCATGTCCTGAAAGGCCTGTACAATTGGGGTTTTCTCGAAGAGCGAGACACTCAGGACCTGGAGAATTATGTAGAGCGGCAACTCGAGATAGAGGCGCTTGCGGATGATGGCGATGAGCAGGTAGGTACTGAGGGCGATCCAGATTTGTGTTTTCACGGCATTGGGACTGGTGCCGTAAAAGGCCTTGATGCGGAGATGCTGTTTGATCCATTTGAAGAACAGTTCGATCTGCCAGCGGAGCTTGTAGAGCCGGGCAATAGTCAGAGCGGGAGAAGCAAAGTCGTTGGTGAGGAATACTAGCCGCAGGTCGGTGGTGACGTCGAAGAACTTGATGCGACGCAAAGGTTCGGGGTAGGCCTTGGCCGGATAGAAGGTGCTCAGCAGGACAGTTTGGTCGCAGATCAGTCCCGTCGTTCTGTCCACCGGGTGGGAGTAGCGGCGGCGGAACTTGAAGTTGGCCTTGGCGCGGGTCACGAATAACGACCGGGCAGAATGGAGTCGGTACAGGCGCCCGAAATCCAGGTATCCGCGATCCATGATGTAGTAGGCACCGGGACAAGGAATCAGGTGGTCCAAGGCGTAGACATCGTGCAGTTTTCCGTCCGAGATCAGAACGAACTCGGGAATGGCGCCGTGCAGGTTGAGCAAGGTATGCAGTTTGATCGCCCCCTTGGTACGGCGGAAGCGCGCCCAGGGGAAGACCGAGAGGCACAGGTCGATGGTCGTGGAGTCCAAGGCATAGACGGTCGCGTTCAGGTCGACTCCCAGGTCCTCGTCGGTGTACAGGCGGCGCGCTTCGGCGATAAGCACTTGGGCAAACTCGGCATAGATGCGCCAGTCGCGCCTCTCGTTGGCATTGGACAGATTGTTGCGGGAGACCGTGGAGCGAATGCCCATGTGGAAGAGCTTGGATCTCATGGCCCGTAGGCAGGCTTCGATATCGCGCAAGCTCTCGCGATAGGTCAACTGTGCAAAGGCCATGACCCGGTAATGGTCGGCACAGCGGAACGACTTGACCTTGTAGTCGCCTCCGTAGTGCTGAACAATGCGATGAAAATGATGCCAGGGAAGATGCCGCATCACCTGAGAAAAAATCGTCGTGCCCGTGTACATGCTCGCCCTCCTTATGAACTGAAGGGCGTGAGCGTACACTCACTTTCAAGTCGGAAACACCCATTATCTTCTCTAACATATTACTCATTAATACTTTACAGAGATTAGAAGCCCAAACGTTGGGACACTACTGATTGCGGGCACCAAGTAACTGGCTGGCTTCGAAGGGCCGACCGAAGGGACCAGGGTGAGGTTAGGCGAGATTGTGCTGCTGTCCAGCTCTCTCCTCGGAAATTGGCCTCATTGTGCTAACGGGTCAAGGCGTTCGCGGCTCTGCCGAACTTGGCTTCGGAATACTGGCAGTTCTCCCCTTCGCGGCTCTGCTGGCTGAACTGGTTCCGCCACTACTCCCTACTCCCTACTCCCTACTCCCTGCTCACTGCTCACTGCTCACTGCTCACTCTCCCCCGGCCGCAACCAATTCCGCAAGTTCCAGCACCCGGTTGGAGTAGCCCCATTCGTTGTCGTACCAGGCCAGGATCTTGACCATCTTGGACCCCAGAACCTGGGTGAAGGGGCCATCGACGACTGCTGAGGCGGGATTCTTTATGAAATCGCACGAAACCAGCTCTTCCTCCGTGTAAACCAGGATTCCCTTCAAGCTGCTGTTTGAGGCCTGCTGGAACGCCTGCGCTATATCCTGCTTGGTTGCGTCGTTCTCGAGCGTCGCTGTTAGATCTATCAAGGACACCGAAGGAGTTGGGACTCGGATGGAGATCCCGTCCAGACGACCTTTAAGTTCGGGAAGCACCAAGGTTACCGCAACCGCCGCTCCGGTCGTTGTGGGGATCATCGAGAGGGCAGCCGCCCGGGCTCGGCGTAGATCACTGTGAGGCAGATCCAGGATCTTCTGGTCGTTGGTATAACTGTGGATCGTCGTCATCAGTCCCTGGGCCAATCCGAACTGCTGGTGAAGGACTTTGGCGACCGGAGCCAGGCAGTTCGTGGTGCAGCTGGCGTTCGAGATGATCGAGTGACTGTCGGGCTGATACATTTCGCTGTTGACACCCAGGCAAATTGTCACGTCAGGATTCTTGGCCGGCTGGCTGATGATGACCTTCTTTACGGATTCACCGAGGTGCTTGGAGGCATCCTCGCGCTTCGCAAACAACCCGGTGGACTCGATGACGATGTCGGCTCCTACCTCACTCCAGGGAATCTGGCCTGGATCTCGCTCGGAAAAAACCCGGATGCTCCTACCGTCGAGGGTCAGGCCGTTTTCATCACTGCCAACCTCACCAGGCATCTGACCATAGACAGAGTCATACTTGAGCAAATGCGCCAGCGTCTTGGGTTGGGTAATGTCGTTAATCCCGACAAACTCAAGGGCGGACCCACTATCTATTGCTGCCCGGAGCACATTCCGACCGATGCGCCCGAAACCATTGATTCCAATCTTCAGTCCCATTTTTCCTCCTACGGAAAACCTGAAATCCCAAGCAGTTCAACAAAAAGAGCACCGAGCGACGGACCGGTGAATTCTAGCCGACTTTGGCAATCACCTGAAGTCAAATAAATCATCATAGCGTAGCGTCCATCCCCAGGCCGCTCTTGCTCTCCTTCAATAGACGCTGGTTCCGTCGGGATGGGTGTGAAACCTACGATGCCCCCACAGCCAGCAGTGGGGATATTCCCGAACCACCTCTTCAATATAGCGATTGAACCGGGAGGTGTTCACTTGGATGTCCAAATCTTCGTCTCCGGTTCGCGCCAGTTCAACTGGGGGATAGAAGCGGATCACATAATGTCCGCGCCGCTGGTCCGGATAGATAAAGCCCGGCACCACAGGAGCCGAGGTCCTGAGTGCCAACGCCGCCACTGCCGAATTGGTGGAAGCCGGTCGTCCAAAGAGGGGAACATAGACCCCGTCTTGTACCTGAGTGTTCTGGTCGATCAGCAATCCCACGTCTTGCCCTTCCTGGAGAAGACGTAGAATTCGCCGCAGTGAACCCTGTTTGGAAACCACCTGGTTACCAAACCTGGACCGCAGTCGGACGACCCAGCGCTCCAGGAAGGGATTGTCCAGAGGACGGGTGGTGAAGCTCAGGGGATGACCGTACAAGGCATGGGCGGCGGGCAGGAGCTCCCAAACGCTGACGTGCGCGGTCAGAAACAGGACGCCCTTGGATCCCTTCTTGGCACTCAGATAGTTTTCCAGGCCACGGCCCTCCTCATAGCGGACGCGCTGACAAACCTCGGCCGATGTGAGCCGCGCCAACCGACTCATCTCCACTGCTAGATCTCCTAACTGACGATAGCTTCGGAGCAGGGTCCTGCGACGCCAGGAATCATCCTCTTTCGGAAAAGCGATTCCCAGATTGGTGAGGCCGATTCGGCGATGCTTCCAATCGACCAGATAGATCAGTGTAGCAATCGCACGGCAGAGCGCGTACGCAAGGCTTCTGGGCAAGAGGAACAAGCTCAGAAAGAAAGCCCGGACGGCGGCAAAAATGGCAAAGTCGGCCAGCATATCGGCTACGACCCTGCGGCCCCGCCAGCCTTGAGCAGTACCTTCCCGGCCCGAGCCTGATTGGATCTACCCCGCTCCAGAACGATCTCGCCGTTGACCAGCACCCACTCGATCCCCTCGCTGTGCTGGTGGGGATCGCTGAAGGTGGCGTTATCCCGAATCCGCTTCGCGTCGAAGATGACAATGTCAGCCCATTGACCGGTGCGAATCAGTCCCCTATCTCGAAGCCCGATAATCTCCGCTGGCAGTCCCGTCCCAGTGTGGACGGCGAAGGCCAGATCGATGAGTCCCAGTGTGTTGGCATAGCGGTGGAGTCTCCGCGTAAAGGCGCCATAGGACCGAGGATGGATCTTTCCCTTTCCGTCCCCAGGGATTCTGCCGTCGGTGCAAGCCGCAATAAAGGGCTGCTTCATGAAGGTCATCACGTCGTCTTCGGACATGTGGAATTGGGTGAACAGAGCGCCCTCCAGAACCAGGTCCAGGGAGGCTTCTGCCTCCGAGAGCTGCCTGCGCCCGGCCACTTCGGAAAGGCTCACACCCAATAGGCTCCGATCAGGGTGCTTTGCGATCTGAAACTGGTCTCCGCCTCCCGCGAGTCGGATTTCCCGTTCCAGGCGCCGAACTGCTTTCTCGCGCTGCTGGGAATCCTGCATCAGCTGCTGCAGACGCTGAAGAGAACTGCTTTCAGAGCGCACATGTTCTCGCAGCGAATCAATCAGTCCCGATTGGATCATGGCAGCGGGCTGCCGCAGCAGAAACTCATTGGTGTAGAGTCCGTTCAAAGCCGGGTTCAGTCGATAGGCCGCTCGCAGCAACTCCTTCATCGAGAAGGCCAGCAGAAACTCCCAATCAGACCACTCCAGGTCCTGGATCGATTCCTCAAGGGATCGCGGAGAAACATGGATCCCATTACTCGAGGTCACATAGGGATAGAGATCGGCATAGACTGCCAGGCCTGACTGTCGGGCTTTCTTCAAGCGCGCTACGGCCGCACCGGCCTTTCCCCAATTGCGAGGGCCGGCACACTTGATGTGAGTCGCAACAGCCCGCCGAACACCGGTGGCTTCGGCAATCTCTATCAGCTCATCGAGGGCCTCGAGCAGATAATCGCTCTGGTCCCGCAGATGGCTGATGTAGAAGCCGTCGGTTTCCTTGACCGGGTGGGTGCTGGCGACCACCTCCGCCGTGGAAGAAAAACATCCCGGGGTGTAGCTGAGTCCTGTCGAGATCCCCCAGGCACCCTGTGCCAGGTATTCCCGGACCTTGGCCGCCGCTCTCTCCGTCTGTGAAGGGGTTGACGGCTGCGAACTCCAACCCATGACCTCCAACCGGACACTTCCCTGCCCCAGCAGAGGGATGATGTTGTTTCCGAGGCCGTGACTCTCCCACTTCGCCACCTGTAAAGTCAGGCTGGATCCGACCGGCCAGGGGTGGCGCCCGTCCTGTCCTACCACCACGGTCGTGATCCCCTGGGTGATGTTGTTGAGGGCAGCCGCCCGCCGAGGGTCAGACAATCCCGCCTCTGCATGGCTGTGTAGATCGATAAAGCCAGGGATCACATAGAGGCCGGTTCCATCGATGGTTCTGTCAGCCTGCAGCTCGCCCAGGTCCCCTATCTTTACGATTCGACCATCGCGAACGTAGATATCTCCATCAAACGCCGACTCTGAGGTTCCATCGATGATCCTTCCTCCCCGGATCACAACCGAAGCTGAGGCGGGAGATCGCACCTGAAGCTCCCCGCCAGCCGCAAGAAAGCTGGCGGCGGTGAGGGAGATGGCGAGAAGCATCGCAGCCAGAAATGTTTGAAGCTGAAAGGCTCGGGTCAAGACTCGCCTCCTGGATATTTCCAGGCATGTCCCTGACCTAGTCAGGAGGACCTGCGAAGCAGCAAGACGGAGAACCACCGTTGACCGTCGTGATAGCGTTCCACCAACTCCAATCCAAAGAACTTAAGCTGGCTCAGGAGCGAGGGCAGTACGAATTTCCGGCTGATCTCCAGCAGGATCGGCTCGGCTTCTTCCCACCGAAACGAGGCCTCAACCTCCGGAAAACGGACCTCTTGAGAAGAGGTGGGCAGTGCATACATCTCCATCTGCCTCTTCTGCGAGTTGTAGAGCGGGGAATACTCCATCTTCGCCCTGTCGAAATTACTGCCGGTGAGTCGGTTGATGTGGTCGAAGGCGTTGAGAACGAAGGCCGCCGTCAGTCCCCTGGAATCGTTGTAGGCACGCTCGATGATCTCTACTTCCTTGACTTCATCCACACCCAGCAGCAAAAAATCGTTGAGCCCCATGCTGCTCGACAGTTGATGGAAGAAGTGCCCGAACTGCACCCTGGTGAAGTTTCCTACGGTGCTGCCCAAGAAAACGAACAGGGTGGGCAGATCATTGTCGATGCTTGCGATTGCATCCTCGTAGCGTGCGACAAGCCCTTGGAATTGGATCTCGGGAAAAGCCTCCCGTTGGGCATCGCGCGAACCCGTCAAGGCCAGAGGACTGACGTCGACCGGGGCAAAGATCCCTCGCCCACGCTGTCTGACCTGCTCTCTCAGCAGGTGCCGTGTCTTCTTCGAGAATCCTGCACCCAGCTCGACCAGACACTCGAACGGCGCCGCAGCCACGATGTGCGCTGCCTCTTGCTCCAGGATGCCATCCTCCAACCCGGTCAGGTAGTACTCGGGTAGCTGACTGATCTCTTCGAACAAGTCAGAGCCCCGATCATCGTAGAGGTAGCTGGGATCGACCCAGCGAGGCTGATCGAAGAGGGTCCTCAAGACAGCGAGAGCCGGATCCGGCTTTTCCGAAAGCTGCCGTTGGGTCCACAGCGAATCATCCAACAGTCGCCAGCGGTGGCGCTGACCCTCTGCCAGCACATTGGTCCGGGAGTCTAATTCGTCGTCGACGACGCTTTCGCCGGCAAAGCAGGATGAAGAAACTTCAGCGTCCGCACACATCGGTAACAATCCAGATTCAGCTCTTGGTTTTGCGTTCTTCCTCGCTAAGGGATTATACACAAGGCTACCAGCGCCAGGGGCCTACGGATATTCCGACGCCGCCTAACCTGAAACTTGATTGGCGAATGTAGCTTTGGCCTCCAGGCCGAAGTCTTATTTTTCCGAGCCTTTGGCTCGGACGGCGGCCTGGAGCCCACCGCTACACCCAACCAAAGTTTCTTTGTCGAATGATCCGGCTCGCAGCACCCTTTTTTCTTACTTTGCTTACTATAGTAAGATCGGTAGTGTTGTAGTCGCGGGTTGTCAGGCAGAGAAGGAGACGCTTTGAAGCTCTTGATTGAGACGGCTCGAGTTCTGTCTGCCTCGAAGATAATAGACAGCAAGCTGTTGAATGTTCTGGGCGTTCAGGTCATCCGCACCGTGGCCGCCAAGACGATACACCGCATGCGAAGGTTCCCTGTGCCGAACGAACTCCGCGACCAGGTGAAGGCTATCAGGAAGGAAGGTATTGTCGTCATCAAGGACTTCCTGTCCGAGGAGCAGTTCACAGATCTCAGGGAGGAGTGTTTCCGTTTATTCGAGGCAGAAGACGTTCCCCGAGTGGTCCACGACCACGGGGCTGCCAAGCTGGAACAAGTCAACCTTCTCGAAATCACGGGCAGGCAGGACTATCCTCAAGTATTTTCCCTGCTAGAGCACCCCAGGCTGCGAGATCTTATCTGCATTGCCGAAAAACGGAACGTCGACTTCCTCAAGGCTCATGCCACTCTGGAGCGCCTGACGCAACTACGGGCAGAGGAAGAGGATCGGGAGGCCGACCTCCATGTCGACACCTTCTTCAATACCCACAAGGGGTGGCTCTACCTCGATGACGTTGAGATTGAGAACAGTCCCTTCGTGTATGTTCCCGGCTCTCACCGGCTGAGTCTGGATCGCCTACGCCGAACCTACTGGGAGAGTCTAGACCCGAACCATCGCTCCCGACGCATTCACAGCGAAGAATTGGAGGAGCACGGGCACTCGGAAGAGGTCTACTCGTGCCCCGTAAACACGCTCGTGGTAGCCAACACCTGCGGCTACCATCGTCGTTATCAGGGGACGCCGGGAAGAAAGCGAATCGCGCTCCACTTCAGCTTCCGGTCGAACCCATTTTTTCCCTCCAGCCTCAACGCAGACCAGTGGCTCTCGCGCCGAAACTCCCTGGTTCGCCGCTTCACCCAGTAAACGCTAACGCGAAACTTCAAGAAGAGTCGCAAGTCGCAGGGCTCTTGTCGCCGTAATGCGAAAACCATGGAAGCTTGAAGCGCGAGCGAAGGGTTTCTATCATGTACGATCCGGCGCAGCCGGTGGCGCAGCTAAGCTGAAACTTCATCGAGCAGTGTCCTACAACGGACATGGAGAAGACACTATTTTCTGAGCCGCGATCTATAACTGGCGAGGTTCTGGTAGAATCTGCCCTGAAAGGGGAAGATCCTGAGTACCACAACACACAACTCGGAGACGAAAACATCCGTGAGCTGGCTTCTGCTGCTGACAATCTCGGCTCTTGTAAACCTTTCGCTTGCCTCCGCTTCCACACCGACCTTCCGGATCCCGACTGACGAACCAGGTGTCTACCGCGTGCACTTCGAAGCCCTGGTTGCAGCCGGACTCCCTTCGGAACCCGTAAAGAGCGTCGGGTTAGGCCTACTCCAACAAGACGAGACCGTCCCCATCTGGGTTGCCGACGGAGGGGACGGCGTCTTGGGTCCGGGGGACTGGTTCGAGTTCGTAGGCCAACGGCTGGCCGGAGAGAACCGCTATTTCCACGAGTACTCCAGCTAGAACGTCTACTGGCTCCATTTGAACAGGAACTTCGGCCATCGCATGAACCTGCAAGCCGCCGCCACGACAGAAGAGATCGAGGCTGCGGGAGAGTCAGTTCTGCCCCTGCGAGCTCTGCAGCACCTCGAAGAAGATCGTCTCCTGGTTCGGCTTTCCGGCCATGAAGTCAAGGGGTTGGAACAGCCAGAGGTATGGTACTGGGCCAAATTGACACAGATCGATTCCGAGCCTTACGCCCTGACCATGGACCTCGGCGATCTGGATTCCAAGTCTCCCGCAACCGTATCTCTCAAGCTTCATTTCCGGGCGCTCTCTTACCCTCAGGGCTTAGGTAACTCGGGTCTGTCCGATCACCACGTGGACCTATCGCTCAACGGCAAACCCATCGCCAGCGCCACTTGGGATGGCAGAACCACCTATCTCCTGGAGCTCCCCCCACTTGAGGTGACGGCGTTTGTGGCTGGCGAAAACAAGCTCACGCTGAGTGTGCCCGTTCGCACTGCGCCCAACCAATCGGATCCCGTAGTGGACGTAGCGATGCTGGATTGGATCGAAATCGACTACCCGCGCAGCGGGGTCGTCGGCGGGGAGCAGGCGCAGCTCAATCTGGAGGGGGGTTCCGCCGCGGGTATGGTTCGCCTGACCGCTCCCAGCGCAAGCACCCTGGTCGCTTATAGAAACAAGGGCAGCCGCATTGAAGCCTCTAAGCTACCCTCTTCAGGGCCAGAGGAACCGTCCACTACAAATCTTCTGATCTTCCGGCCGGCGGAGGCAGAGGACACCTTTTACGTCGTGCCCGACCAACACGTCAGATTTCCGGAGCAAATCCAGCAGGACCAACCGTCCCACCTTAAATCCAAGACTCTGAATGCCGACTATCTGATGATCGCGCACCAGCAGCTGTTGGAAGCAGCTACTCCGCTGGCCGAATTTCACCTCAACCGAGGCCTGAGGGTCGCCCTGATAGACGTGCAGGATATCTATGACGAGTTCAACCATGGCATCGTCCACCCCCGTGCCATACGAGACTTCATCGACCATGCCTATCGGCGTTGGTTGAAGCCAGCTCCTCGTTTCGTCCTGCTGGTAGGGGACGCTAGTTGGGACACCAAGAACCCGACCGTGGACGACGCCAACTACGCCAACTGGACGACGCACCAGCTGCTCAACGGACCCCGTTTCGTCGTCAAGCAAAGCGTGGTTTACCGAAACACCCCCGACGAAAACCGGCGCAACCTCATTCCCACCTGGAACTACCACTCGTCTCACGGCCATTCGGCTAGCGACAACTGGTTCGTGTCCCTGGAGGAGAAGGACTACCATCCGGTCCTGGCCATCGGACGGTTCCCGGTGACCGAGCCAGAGGAAGTCCGCCGCATCATCGAAAAGACCATCCGCTATGTTGAGGATCCCCCAGTCGGCCCCTGGCGCCGCAACTCCCTTTGGATCACTAACGAACAGCAGGGTTTTCACCGCATGTCGGACCGGCTCGCCACAGTGGCCTCAGAGCGAGGGCTGGGAGTGCAGAAGGTCTATCCCCTTCCCCAGGAGGCGGGAAACGCCGCTCACCAGACCCGATTGCGCGAGGCCTTCGATCAAGGCCAGTTCCTGGTGCACTTCTACGGCCACGGCGGACGCTATATCTGGCGGACCGGCCCGCCCGACCTGAAGAAGAACCACGATCTTTTCACTTTGGACGATCTGGAACAGCTCCAGCCCACCAGCCGTCTCGCCGTAGTGCTCAGCATGACCTGCTTCTCGGCGCCGTTTGACCACCCCAACGCCGATTCGATCGGTGAGAAGTTTCTGCGGCTGCCCGAAAGGGGAGCCGTGGGCGTCCTGGCGGCCTCCTGGCGGAACAGCCCGTCCTTCCAATACAGCCAGAAGCTGGTGGACGAGCTGACCCAGCCCGGTACGGTGGGTGAAGCGATTCTACGTGCCAAGCAGCAGATTCAGAATCCCAACCTGGTCGAGAGCTACAATCTCCTGGGCGATCCGGCGGTGCCACTGGCTGTTCCTCAACTCAGGGTGGCTTTGACACCTGCTTGGAGCGCAAAACCCGGCCTCAGCGTCAAGGCGGAAGTCGCCGCATCTGGGTTTCGAGCAGGGCGGTTGTCGATTGGCTGGATGGGACCGGGGCGACTCTGGATAGCCAGGAGCAGGCCGTCGACCAACCTAGATTTGAGACTACTTATCAGGGAGCGCAGGAAAGGCTAAGCGATGTGCGCTCGGTACGGCTCTATGTCTGGGATGAGACATCCGGCGTAGATGGGATCGGTCGGCAGGATGTCCCGCCTTTCGATTCCCTGCCTTCTTCACTGCAAGGTGAGCTGGGGCACTAACCCACCACTGGATTCCGCCGCCAAGAAATGCCCAAGGGGAGACCACTTCGCAACGGTTTTCCGAAGCCCAAATCTACTTCGGCACCACAACCCGCGGCCCTGCCCTACTCGATGGTAAACGACTGCAACTGGACCGGACTCGTGTTGAAGAACCAGGTTTCACTGGCGTCGTTAAAGTAGGCAGTTGCCGAGGTGATCACTCCGTGATTGGGGCTGCCCCCAGCACCTACCGGGAACGAGAAGCCCACCGAACAGACACCGAATGAAGTCATCGCATCGTTGAATGATATATTGACGTCGCAATCTGGGGAGGCCGAGACGCCTAGAGACGTCACGGTCAAAGTATAGTCGTCAGCATTTCCCTGGGTCATGTCATCACCCGACATGCCCAAGGGTGGCTTCGTCGTCATGGCCCAAGAATCGCTGGGATTCGCCAGTGAAGGATAATTGCTGCATCACCGCCTCGGTGCTCGCCGCGGCCGGAACAACATTGGCGCAGACGGTCCGGTCAGCATTAGCAGCAAAAGTGTCTCCGATAGGCAGGCTCGCCGCAAGGTTGCTGTAGGTGGTGGAGTCGAAGGTCGCCGTCCCCGGGGCATTACAGGGATCATTGCTAGTTGTCCTGAACCAATGAACGTTGAGGTCATCTGGAGTGCGGATGTCGTCGCTCGAGCCTCTAACTGCGTCTGTGCCAATGCCCAGGTTAAAAGTCGTGTTCGCACCCCAAGCCGCCTTGGTGTAATTCCTGTCAGGCTCGGTTAGCCCTGATTCGGTGGCAGCGTTGGGATGAGCCAAGCCCAAACAATATCCCACTTCATGAAACGCCACCGACTCAAAGTCCATGCTCCCAGCGGGAACAGCATCTCCTCCGCCCGGCAGGAGATTGCCCGTCTGACCCGCCAAAGCAGTTAATTTGGCTGCTATGTTAACGAGCGCTTGACTCATCACACCCGAGTTCGGAGTGGCGGGTACGATACAGAGTTCAACCAACACATTCCCGGGACTCGGAAGTGTATATCCCTTTGGATGCAAGACGAAAGCGGCATTGCTTATGGTTTTGCCATCAGTCATTAGAGAGCCTATGAACGCACCAGCCCACAATTCCGTTCCCGCTCCTGTCCCGGCTAAAAGGGCCAACGCCACCAGAATTGATTTCGACACTTTACGCATAACCTTCGATCCTCCAAGGTGTTCAAACGGACTCAAGGTCCAGTCGGCAGAGTTCTTCGCGGAACTTACGGGACCGGGTTAAGATCTTCATCCGCCGCCAAGTCGAGAAACACCCGCTCAGCCGCCGCCAGGTTCACGATCGACTGGATCGAAGATAACTCCTGAGCTTCGAACTGCAGGGCAGAGCAGGTAATTCTATTGTTGACATTGAACGTTTCCTGTCCTCGTAACCCTGTGGAACTGTAGCTGGCGAGATTGATCTCGATCTCGGTGATATCGGCGTCGGCGACATAATAGCGCCTAGATTGCTGGGCCAAAGTCGCCTGCTTTTCTTCCTCAAAGGCCCGGGAATCGAATCAACTACTCCCTTGTTGACTATTGAGGCGATCAGGTCATCCAGCTCCGCCCTGATCAGCGTCTTCGTATAGTCGCCTCGCCGTTTCCCGAATTGGGGGTAGTGAACCACAACCGTGCCGTCACCGTAGACCGTTACCGTGGTACTCGTATCGGATCCTCCTAGCTCGTGCCCGTCCGGAAATGTGTAAGTAATTGATAAGGAAGGGGAAAGAGGGCTTTTTCAAGCTCCGAAACTGTCAGGGCCGTTTGCTAGACTATTTGGTACAAACAATTAGACTAAAACGACTTACGACGATTTCAGGAGTTCGAAGATGCGTAAAAAGCATGAAAAACAACGCCCCCTTTCCCCGCAATGGCCCGATCACCAGCTGGCCCATGAATTGAAGGTGATCTCGCGCATCCTGGACGACAATCCCCAGACGCTGGAGCTGATAGTACAAGATCTCTCTGACAGGGTCGATTCCGGTGTTGGCGCCCCCGGTTTGACGGCCGAGCAGGTGCTGCGTTGCGCCGTCATCAAACAGCTGCATCAGTTCAGCTATCGCAAGCTGGAGTTTCATCTGGTGGATTCGCAAAGCTGTCAGAGGTTCTGTCGCTTGCCCTATGGGGCGTCGATCAGCAAAGCCACCCTGGCGGAGAACCTGGGGAAGATTGAGCCGGGGACTTGGAAGGCGATCAACGACCACTTGGTGCTCTGGGCGCAGGCTCGGGGTCTGGAAAAAGGCCAACGGATTCGGGTCGATGCCACGGCGGTCGAGACGAACATCCACTATCCGCTCGACAGTGAGCTGTTGTACGACGGCATTCGAGTCGTGACCCAGTCGCTGGGGCGGCTGCGGGAGCGGGAAGGGATCGGCTTCGTCGATCATACGCGGCGGGCCAAGCGGCGCGTCCTGAACATCCGCAACCGCCGCGGCAAGAAGCGCCTGGACAGTTACCGCGATCTGATCAAAGTGGCGTCCAAGACGGCTCACTATGCCGAGCAGGCGCTGGCAGCTTCCGCGCAGTGGAGCGATCCCCTCAGTCTGGCCGTGGCGGCGCAACTGGCCCACTATCTGGGGCTGTTGCACAAAGTCATCGAGCAGACTCAACGACGGGTCCTTTCGGGCGAGGCCGTCGCGGCCCAGGAGAAGATCTGTTCCCTCTTCGAAGAGCACACCGATATTATCAAGAAGAGCCCTCGGGAAACGGTCTTCGGCCACAAGGTGTTTGTCAGCACGGGCGCCTCGTCGCTGATCCTGGATTGTGTGGTGGAACGGGGGAATCCGGCCGACAGCAACTATGTGCAACCCTTCTTAGAGCGGCATCGACAGCTGTACGGGAAGGTCCCCCGCCAGAGCGCCTGGGATGGTGGTTTTGCCTCGGCTGCCAACCTGCGCTGGGCCAAAGAGCAGGGGGTACAGGATGTGGCCTTTTCCAAAAAGTGTGGGTTGACGGTTGAGAGCATGGTGCGTTCCAGTTGGGTCTACAAACAACTCAAACGCTTCCGCGCCGGGATTGAGGGGTGCATTGGGACCCTCAAGCACACCTTCGGTCTCCACCGCTGTAGCTGGAAAGGCTGGCCTCACTTTCAAAGCTACGTCCATGCCAGCGTCCTGACCTATAACCTGGTCGTCCTGGCCCGACTCCTGTTGTAGCCTTTTGTGGCTGACCGTACTGCCTTGTGGCTCCGACTCGGGGAGAGGTCTGCGCCGAACCGCTGCTTTTTGGCCCGCGTGCCCTCGCTCGAGGGTCCTTGCTCTGGATCGAGCTGGGTCGAGCCGGTCTGTCAGCAGTCTCAAGTATAATAAGTGTTTACGATTCAACAGATTACAGTTCTGAAAACCCCGGTTTTCGGACGGGCACTAGCTCAGCGGGAGTCCGAGAGTAGCGGAGGATCACATTGCTGCTCGCCTCTGAGTAGCGGAAGCTCTGTTGACCCCAAACCCCGACGGTCAGGAAGAGGACCAGCAAAACACCCACTCCAATCCGACCAGTTATTGGATCAAGCCTGTCCGTCATCACATCCTCGCTGTTCTTCTGGATCCCACTTCGTCCGAAAAAATCTGGCTAGACTCATGAAGTTTGTTCGACGCTCATGCGTCGAAACGAGACACATGATAAGACAGTGGACTTTGTAGGGTAGAACAATTTTGGAACACTCGATCAGGAGGCGGGTGCAGGGGGAAGGACCCTCAGTCGAAGCCGTCCCACGAATCCCTCGATCCCGCTGTGAGCAACGTTTACGCCAAGGCTTCTGCCCGCTCTCGTCTGGAGCTGGGGAAATGAAACGTCCTCGGCTGTACGGCCGGCGTTTAAATCGAAATAGTCGGCGGCCACGTTCACCGTGACCAGGGCTCGGAGGTTGTCGTCGAAGCCGATCTCGGAGCTGATGCCAGCGAGGGGCGGTTGTTGGAACGGCGGAATTACCGAGACGGTCCAGCCGGTCCAGCTCTCGGTACTCGAGTCAAAGACCTGGATCAGGGAAGATCCCGCGGAGCCGGCCCGCAGCACCAGGGCATCACTCCCGATAGAAGGTCCTGGAAGCCACCTCACGTAGGGATTGTGACCGCGGACGCGGAGCCAGCGGTTGTTGGTCGGGAACTTGGTCTCGCCCAGGGAAAGGGCAATGACTCTGAACGTCTCCGACAATTCCTTTGTCTCGATAGTCTGGCTGGTTACCTGGCCCGGGCCAGTAACAAACCTCTGGGTTCTAAACATCCCGTTTGTCGGGGTAAACGTCAGGGTCGTTGTCTTCCCCTGCGCCGGGTTCACAGTGAACGAGTCCACCACAAAATCGCTGTCCTCGGTCGAACTCGAAGACTTTCGGCGGACCGACCAGTCTGCACCTTCTTCGGCCTCGATCTCGGCCACTACCTCAACCTCTGGACCCTGCTCAAGAAGGTCGATGATGACAGGAAAGAGAGAGATCCCAGAGAGGAGCGTCTGCTCGCAGTCTTCGCAGCTGGCTTCCCCCGTCGTATCAAAACCACCTACGGTCCCAGCCAGATTGCTCAGGGCCAGAACCAGCAGGAGTCCCCAGAACTTAAACTCATACAGCTGCTTAAAAAACGACCACACCATGACTGCCTCTTAAGGAATCTCCAGAATCCGGCCCGCTTCCACCTGCAGGCCGGAATCGGCTCCATTCGTGGTCCCCGATCGCATGCTGACCGCTGCCAGAACCTCTGCGCCTGACGAAGGCAGCTGAATAGGAAACTCGCTGAAGTCAAACTTGAGCTCGAAGGTATCGGGGGGCTCCAACATCTCCGGTTCCACGGCCGGCGTATCCGGTAGGTAGGCGAAGACCAGACCCAAGGTGGCTCCTTCCCCATCCCGAACCTTCTGCACGGTCATGGTCTGACCCGACAATTGCGTCGGATCCAACGGGCTAACCGCAACCAGCACCGCCCGGTCCGCTTCTGCTTCGATCACCTTGAGGTCGAATGCCTCCTGGTCGAATCCCTGCGTCATGACACCGCTTCCCACCAGGCTATCGACCGGGAGCCCGGCGAGAGAAATGTCCACGTCATAGAGCTCGACCGAAAAACTCTCCAGAACAAACTGCGCCGGGTCCTGCTCGAAGCGGAAGAAAAGGGGTGGATCTGAAGGGGTTTGAGGCTGCAGAGCCTCCTCTTCGGTCTCTATCAGCCCCAACTGGGAACGGGGACTGAAGAGCAGCTTGGCCCGGTGAGGATTCCCGGGACCCTGGCCGTTATCGACTCGAATTGCGCCGTCGACCATTCCCGCCGGTACCCCGACAATAAGAACGTCCTCTTCATCCCGACCTGCCGGCACCGAGACGGTTTCTCCTCCGGCCATCGGGAACAGGACCATGGGGGTATCGCCCAGATTGGTCCCACCTAGCTGAAGGGACCTACCGGGTTGAGGAAACTGGGGCGCAATAGCCTCCAGGTTGGCCTTCTGGGCGTCCGGCTCAACGAACTCTATCTCCTGGGTGGTACGCCGGACGATGGAAGCCCCCCCATTGGGGTCGGTAGAAACGGACGTGAAATCGGTCGTGATCGTGACCGGACCCGGGCTGGCGGGCGCCTGAATCAGACCGGAAGGGGAGAAGAATTCCAGGTCGCCGTCGTCGGCCACCTCGGTAAAAGGCTCCTTCCCCAGAAGCGTCAGCTCGACGGTAAGACCACCGTCAGGCGTGCCTTCCATCCTTCCCTGCGCTTGAACGAAGATGCCGTCGCTCCTTGTGATCACGGTGTCGAATTCCACACTCCCCAGCTCCCGGACCAGGACTTCGAGGGTTCGGGTATTGGTGCCCAGAGCCAGATAACCGAAAGCCAGCCGACTTCCCTCGCCCAGACCATCGGTATTCAAGCCCAGATCAGGAGCGCTGATTCGCACTTCCTCCAGCGCGAAGTCGTTATCGTTCTGGTGCAGCAGCCATCTAATGGCCGGAGAGCTCCCAGCCAGGTTCTGGGCGACGTCCAGAGTGGACACCGGCCGGAACTGGTTCAGCCGGGTGCGCAGGGTCGGCGTGGAGGTGAGCATGGCTCCGGCCGAACGCAAGGCCAAGGGGGCCATCCATTCCCCACTAGAAAAAGACAAAGAGCCATCGAACTCCTGGATATCCAGGTCGGGGAAATCCGTGGGGTTGAAGATTTCGGTTAGAAACAGGGATTTGTGGCCTCCTCGGGGCAGCTTGATGCTGCCAAAAGCGGCGAAGTTACCCTCCCGGTCACGGAGGCTCAGATTGAGGTTCACTTCAACCCCCAGCTCATCTGAAGGGCTGATACGTGGCATCGCGACGGCCAGACCGGTGTTGAAGGGGTCCAGGGAGCTGACTATGAGCCGAAACCGCTTGAAGAGCGGAGTCGCCGCCCCACCCACCTCCGCCAGCAGGGCGCCGGCAGGGGTCAGAGTCTCCGCCACCGCCGAAGCTGCTCCCGTCTCCAGCCGCAAAACCCCGCGGCTATTGAGCGCGAAACTGAAGAAGGAATTGGTCTCGCCGTCGATGGTCACCTGCAAAGGACTGGTATCCGATTTGAAGAACTCAACCGTCCCGCTGGCCGGGTTGGGGGTGTTGTTGAAGAGAATCACGCTCGTCACCACGCGAAGTCCGCCGAAGACGCCATCTCCGACGTGTGGAATTACCAGCTTGGTCTGTTGGCTGTCTGCAGGCGGGGGCAGAAGGGCGGGTAATGAGGTCAGGAGGCTGCCGGTGGATCGCAGCGTTACGGCGGCGAAAGAGAACCCTGGAGCAGTCTGGGCCGCGACGCTGCTCAA
Organism: Acidobacteriota bacterium; assembly: GCA_965219855.1. GTDB lineage: Bacteria > Acidobacteriota > UBA6911 > RPQK01 > JAJDTT01 > CAUZIZ01. The sequence continues at coordinate 350,503 of CBDCOR010000030.1, read as the reverse complement.
TTGAGCAGCGCCTCCGGACCGGATAACCACGCTCCCTTCAAACTCGTCGATTCCCTGCACGGTGCTGAAGAGCTCGTCCAGGAAAATGGCAAGATGTCCGCGGGGGACCAGAGTCCGCTCCTCGACCGCGACCTGGGTACCGTCGCTACGGTTGAGGGTAAAGACCAGATCCACCGCCTGGTCCTCGCTGGGATTGGCCGCCGCGACCCCGGTGCGGCTGCTCCCGATGGAATCGGCGAAGATCGTAAATTCACCGCCCAATATGGATGCAGGCACTCCGACGTCGGTCAGGACGTTCCCCTGGGAGTCCCGAATCCCGAAGCTGAGGGAGCCACTGATGGGTTGGTCTGAGTGGACGTGCACCCATCCGGTCTTGATCTCGCCAGTACCCGCCGTCGTGAATCTTGCCAGTTCGGCTTCGCTTAGCTGGAAGGGAAAGGTGGATCCGGTGGCCCCGTTGAGCGTCAGCTCGAGCGGATTCCCGTTGTCATCGTAGAATTCGATGGTCCCGGTGACGGCCGCCTCCGAGTCGAAGAAGTCGTCCTCCAAGAGCTCGATAGTCGTCTGTAAGCGCTGGTCGGTACCGGCGATGGGACCATCTCCCATCTGCGCAAAAACCAGGGATACGCCCGTTTCCACCACCGAGTAGGAAGGGGGCAGATCATGCTGGTGGGGAGGAGACTCCAAATGGGCCAGCGAGGATCGCTGCCAGCCTCCCGGCAGGTCTAAGGAGAGTCGATCTAGCTGTGTCTCCGAGAGGCCATAGGATTGGAGCAGCTTATGGCGGATCAGCTCCTCAGTCACCCGGGAGCCACCGCTGAAGTAGACGAGCCCCACAAAAGAGATCAGCACCAGGAGGAAACCCCAGGCTACTTTGGGAAACCCCTTTTTTTTGCTCATGATCAGGCGGTCCGAAACAGAAACCCTACCTCCGGGTTGCCACGAATGCAACCTGCCTCGAGAAGAACTGAGGGTCCCCTTCGAAATTCGCCTGTTCGATATTTTGCGGTTGAGTATTTTCTGCGGTTTCTTTCTCCTGAGTAGAAAGAAAGCCTAAATCTCGAACCGCTAAACACCGAACAGTACGAACGCCGAAGTTCGGAAGCTTTCCAATCAAGTTTCAGCTTAGTGGCCCCCCAGCGGTGCTGCCCCATTCGAGAACGAAACTTTGGGCCCGGCGTAGCGGTGGGCTCCAGGCCGCCGTCCGAGCCAAAGGCTCGAATCAAGAAGACTTCGGCCTGGAGGCCAAAGCTACGTCCGCCCAATCAAGTCTCAGCTTAGACCCGCCGCCAGCCGTGTTGGATCATTCAGGAACAGATGTTGGCTACCCCCAGACGCCAGCGGTCGCCTGATCCTTAGAAAATGGCGAACCGCTAGACTTCGAACAGGCGAATCCAATTACCTAAGGGTTGGCATCCTCCCTTATCGCGGAAGCTTATAGTCAGCTCGGAGATGTCTCCTAATTCGGGTAGAATAGAGGTCTCCCGTCGTCTTCCCTTTGCTGCAGAGTCCGGAGGAAAGAGTCCCCGATGATGGATTTTCACCCTGCCGTCTCGAGTTGGTTCGAGCGCCGCTTCGGCGATCCCACCGAACCGCAGAAACAAGGATGGCCCGCCATCCGGGCCGGCGGGAACGTTCTGATCGGGGCACCAACCGGGTCTGGAAAGACGCTGGCCGCCTTTCTCTGCGCCATCGATCGCCTGGTCAAGGAGGGTGCTTCCGCGGCATTGCCCGACCAGACCCTGATTCTCTACATTTCGCCACTCAAAGCCCTGGCCAACGATATCCAGAAGAACCTTCTGGACCCTCTCAGTGAGATCCAGCAGGTGGGGAAAGAGCTCGACTTCGAACTGCCCGAAATCCACCCCCTGGTGCGCACTGGCGACACCCTCCCTCGGGAGCGCCGGCGCATGAGCCAGCGCCCTCCTCACATTCTCGTGACCACCCCCGAATCGGTTTTCATTCTGCTGACCAGCGAAGGCGGTAGACAGATACTGAAGGACGTGCGCACTGTCATTGTCGATGAGATTCACGCCTTGGCTCGGGACAAACGAGGGGCACACCTCAGCCTCTCTCTGGAGCGCCTCGAAGAGCTGACGGAGAAACCCTTCCAGCGCATCGGTCTATCGGCCACTCAAAAACCTATCGGATCCATCGCGAATTTCCTGGCCGGACCTTCGCGTCCAATCACTATCATCGACATCGGACACCGCCGCGAAATGCAGCTGGCGGTCGAAGTACCCCGCGATGAACTGGGAGCGGTTGCGTCCAACGAGATGTGGGAGGATATCTACGAGCGACTGTCGGCGGTCATCGAAGAGAATCGCACCACCCTGGTCTTCGTAAACACTCGAAGGCTGGCCGAGCGGGTCGCACATCATCTCGCGGAGCGGTTGGGGGAGAGAGCGGTCGCCGCCCACCATGGCAGTCTCTCCCGTGAGATTCGCCTGGGCGTGGAGCAGCGGCTCAAGCAGGGCGAGCTCAGGGCAGTGGTGGCCACCGCGTCCCTGGAGCTGGGCATTGACATCGGCTCTGTGCATCTGGTCTGTCAGATCGGATCGACCCGCAGTATCGCAGTGGCACTGCAGCGCGTGGGTCGATCGGGACACTGGACCGGGGCGGTGTCCAAGGGACTCCTCTTCCCTTCCACCCGAGACGAACTACTGGAATGCGCGGCTCTGGTGCGGGCCATCCGTGCCGGCAACCTGGACCGCATTCTCATTCCCGAGGCTCCACTGGACATCCTGGCCCAGCAGATCGTAGCCGCTTCAGCATCCTGTGAGTGGTCCGAAGACGCGCTGTTGAAGGCTTTCCGGCGAGCCGCTCCCTACTCGGGTTTGACCCAAGACGCGTTCGACTCGATCCTGGGACTGCTCTCGGAGGGCATATCCACACGACACGGGCGCAGGGGCGCCTATCTGCACCGAGATCGAGTCAACCGAAAGATCCGAGCCCGTCGCAATGCTCGCTTCGCTGCCATCACTTCGGGGGGCGCGATCCCGGAACTGGCGAACTATCTGGTCAAGGTCGATCCAGAAGAGACCATCATTGGCACCCTCGACGAAGATTTCGCGATTGAGAGCATGAGGGGGGACATCTTCCTGCTGGGCAGCAACTCCTGGCGCATTCGGCGAGTGGAGTCAGGAAGCGTCCGGGTCGAAGACGCCCATGGGGCTCCGCCTACAATACCCTTCTGGCGCGGGGAAGCTCCCGCGAGGACGGCGGAGCTCTCCGAGACCCTCTCTCAGGTCCGGGAAGAAGTCGCCGGACTCGAAGCCTCCGACGCGGTTCGCTGGCTCCAGGCCAAATGTGGCCTGGATCAGGCAGGAGCGGAGCAGGCAACCGCCTACGTGCACGCGGCCCAGACCGCCCTGGGCGCCCTTCCCACACAGGACTGCATCGTCGCGGAGCGCTTTTTCGACGAGGCTGGAGGCATGCAGCTGCTCATCCATGCGCCCCTGGGTGGCCGGATCAACAAGGCTTGGGGGCTGGCTCTGAGGAAGCGCTTTTGCCGTTCTTTCAACTTCGAGCTCCAGGCGGCCGCCACCGACAACGGGATCCTGATCTCACTCAGCGACCAGCACAGCTTCCCGCTGGACGCCATTTTTTCATTCCTGTCGCCGAAGACCGTCCGCCAGGTGCTCTTGCAGGCGATGCTGGCCACCCCTCTGTTTGGGACCCGTTGGCGCTGGAATGTGACCCGGGCTCTGGCCATTTTGCGGTTCGCAAACGGTCGCAAGATCCCTCCGCCCTTACAGCGAATTCGGGCTGACGATCTATTGGCGGCCGTCTTTCCCGAGCAGGCGGCTTGCCAGGAGAACATCCAGGGAGAAATCACGGTCCCGGAGCACCCCCTGGTGGACGAGACGGTGCGGGACTGTCTCACAGAGGCCATGGACGTGGACGGTTTGTCGCAGATCCTGGAGAAAATCGAGAGCGGCCAGATCCGCTGTGTTGCTGTCGACACCCCGGAACCCTCGCCCCTCAGCCACGAGATCCTGAACTCCAACCCCTACACCTTCCTGGACGACGCTCCCCTGGAGGAGCGACGAGCCCGGGCCGTCCAGACCCCAAGGAGGCTGCTCCCCGCTCACGCTCGCGAGCTGGGCGCCCTCAACCCGGAGGCGATCCGGGAAGTCGCGGACGAAGCTTGGCCTACCATCCGAGACCCCGACGAGCTTCACGATGCCCTGCTGACGCTGGGAATCCTGTGTGGGCCGGATGCCTTTCCCCATCTATCCGCCTTACAACAGCTCGTGAAAGAGAAGCGAGCCTACCAGGTCACTCTCCCGGGGATCCCAGAGCCCACACCTCAGCCGACCGAGCCTGGGGTCGAGGCTGAGAACACGGTCTTCTGGGTGGCTGCCGAGCGTGTGCAGCTGGTCCAGAGGTCGTATCCGGAAGCACAATTCCTTCCCTCCCTGGCTAGCACCGAGGAAATGGACCGCTACCTCTGGGACCGCGACCGAGGACTCAGCTCCCAGGAAGCGCTGCGCGAAATCGTGCGCTGCCGGATGGAGAACACCGGCCCCACTACCGTCACCGAGCTCGCCTCCCTTTTCTTCCTGCCCCAAGCAGAGTTGGAGGTGACCCTTCACGCCCTGGAGGCCGAAGGGCAGGTTCTGAGAGGATCGTTCCGTCGCCGAGCGACAGAAGTGGAATGGTGTGACCGTCGAATCCTAGCCCGCATTCACAGTCGGACGCTGGGACGCCTGCGCCGTGAAATCGAGCCTGTCTCGGCGGTGGACCTTACCCGTTTCTTACTCCGCTGGCAGCACCTTTCTGAAGGGACTCGTCTTCATGGTGAGGCCGGTCTCCGAGTGGTGCTGGAACAGCTGCAGGGCTTCGAGGCACCTGCTTCAGCCTGGGAAGCCTCCTTACTACCGGCCAGACTCGACGACTACGAACCGGAACTCCTCGATCGACTCTGCCTCTCCGGCGAGTTCCTCTGGGCCCGGCTGACCGCTCCCTCTCCCGCCGACCTGGAAATAGAGAATCTCACCACTCGGAAAGGAGCTCGACCCTCGCGTATCACTCCGGTTGCTTTTTTCAGGCGCGAGGAGATGCCCTACTACCTGGAACTGAGCCAGAGCTCAACCAGACGGGAACGGATCTCCCCGACGGACCAACCCCTCGAAGACATGAACCTCTCTCACCCCGCCCGCGAAGTGCTGGAAGCCTTGCGGGTTTGGGGTGCTTCCTTCCTGAACGATCTGGTGAAAAGCACCGGAAGGCTGCCTGTTGAGGTTGAAGAGGGCCTCTGGGAACTCGTAGCCACCGGGACAGTGACCGCCGACGGGTTCGACAACCTCCGTGCCTTGATGGATCCAAGGAGGCGGCGAGGCGACCAAAGACCTTCACGGCTCAGGCAGCGAAAGCTTCGTCCGCGAGCCGTGGCGGGCCGCTGGAGCCTGCTGAGCGCCGCCTCGATCCCGGGGGCAACCTCAGATTCGGAAGCGAGCGTTCCCGACCTGGAAACGATTGCGCTGCAGCTTCTCGAGCGCTGGGGCGTGGTTTTCCGCGATCTCCTGGCGCGTGAGCCATTGGCGCCCCCCTGGCGGGAGCTGCTGCGCCTCTACCGAAGCTGGGAAGCCAGAGGACGGATCCGAGGAGGTCGATTCGTGTCGGGCTTCGTGGGTGAGCAATTCGCCCTGCCCCAGGCGCTCGAAGCCCTCAGGACGGTGCGCCGCAATCAGCCCAAGGCCGAGGAGAGGGTGCGTGTGTCCCCTGCCGACCCGCTCAATCTGATCGGAATCATCCTACCCGGTGTCCGTCTTCGACCCGCCTCCACCAGCGTTCTCGATTTCAGGAATGGCTTGCTGCTTGAAGGCTCTCAGACCAAGCCGGACGACTACCTCGAAAGGGTGTCGCCGGAGTCCGAGACGACGCCGATCGACTAAAGAACAGTTGACCTACAGCGAGGGTACTGATAGGTATTGGGTTGTGCGCAGCTACTCGATCGCTCAGACCCGAGGAAAAGAGTGATGTTGACTCGCCGACAGTTCTTGACCACCGGAAGTGCTCTTTCCGTTGGGTTCTTGGGACTGCGCTCGTTATTGCAGAGCGACAAACCACTCTACACCGACTCCGATCTCATCTGTTCGGGCTATGGTCCTCTCGAGAGTGATCCCCAACAGGTGGTCGATCTACCCGAGGGTTTTCGCTATCGCATTCTATCCTGGGCCGGACAAACCATGGACGATGGACTCCTGCTGCCCGGTATGCCGGACGGCATGGCAGCCTTTCCGGGACCCGACGGCCTGACTATCCTGATTCGCAACCACGAGTTGACGTCCTCAGACAAGATGGGTCCGTTTGGGCCCGAGCACCGCCTGCTAGAGGGTATCGATCGCGGGAAAGTCTATGACCATGGCACCGGCAAGACGCCAGCTTGTGGGGGCACCACCACTCTCGTCTTCGATCCGAAGACGCAGGAGGTCGTCTCCCAATTCATGAGCTTGGCAGGAACCCTGCGCAACTGCGCCGGCGGCCCCACACCCTGGGGTAGTTGGATCAGCTGTGAAGAATCAGTCTTTACCGCCGGGCATACAATCGAGCTCCAAGAAGAGATCTGGACGGATCAGGACCACGGCTATAATTTCGAGGTCCCTGCCACCACTCAAATCGGGATCGTCGATCCGGTCCCGCTACGAGAGATGGGACGGTTCAATCACGAAGCGGTCGCAGTAGCTCCAGACACCAGCATCGTCTACCAGACCGAAGACCGTCCCGATGGTCTGATCTATCGCTTCGTCCCCAAGATCCCGGGTCAGTTGAGGGCCGGCGGACGTCTACAGGCACTTGCCCTCCAGGACCAGGCCAGTGCGGACACACGGAATTGGAGCTTCTGGACTTCCAAGATTCCAGTGGGTGAGCAGCTGCCCGTCAGGTGGCTAGATGTGGAGGAAACAAGCCCACCCAAGGATGACCTCCGGGCTCGCGGCTATGCTGCGGGGGCGGCTCTGTTCGCGCGTGGTGAAGGGATGTGGTTCAGCGACAACGTCGTCTACTTTGCCTGTACCGATGGGGGACGTCGCAGGAACGGTCAAATCTGGAGCTATAAGCCAAGTCCGGCTGAGGGCACGCCGCAGGAGCAAGAACAGCCGGGTACGCTGGAGCTCTTCCTCGAACCGGACGATTCTACCCTCTTGAAAAGCGCCGACAATCTTACCGTGACACCTTGGGGCGACGTGGTGATCTGTGAAGACCGCCGCGACGAAGTGGTCCGACTGGTCGGCATCACGCCCCAGGGCACGCTTTATACCTTGGCCGACAACCGACTCCGCAGCGAGTTTGCCGGGGCAACCTTTACACCGGATGGTTCCACCCTACTGGTCAACGTCCAGGGCCAAGGGGTAACCCTCGCCATCACTGGCCCCTGGTCTTCGGTCCAAGCGACCTGATTGAGGATCACTAAGGCCTGGAGACCAAAGCTACTCGAAATTCCAGATCAGTCCGGCGTAGCGGTGGGCTCCAGGCCGCCGTCCGAGCCAAACGCTCGGAAAAAATAAGACTTCGGCCTGGAGGCCAAAGCTACATTCGCCAATCAAGTTTCAGCTCAGTCCCCGTGCTGCATCGCTTGGACAATCGACTTGATCTCCTCGACACGATCCTCCCCTGCGATGAGCGTCCTGTTCCCAGCCCGAACTGCAACCATTCCCTCGACCCCGACCAATACCACCAGTTCATCGGGATCCTCGCAGTACACCAGATTACCGGTCGAGTCCAAGGTCTGGAGCCTACCCCGAAACGAATTACCGGAGTCATCGCGCGGCAGGAACTCCTTGAGCGCCATCCAGCCGCCCACGTCGGCCCAGGAGAAGGGTGCCACCACCGAGCGAACGTCCCGGGCCTTTTCCATCACCCCATAGTCGATCGAGATGGCTTCAAGCGGCTCGAAGGATTTCGTCAGGGCTTCCATCCAGCCAGACTCTCCATCCAGGTCCACTGCCGTCGAGATCGACTCGACGTGAGCGGGTAGGTGGGCTTCGAGCTCCTCCAGGATTGCCTCTGCCGTCCAGACGAACATTCCCGAATTCCAGTAGTGTTTACCTGACTGAGCGTATCGGCGGGCCGTCTCCAGGTCGGGCTTCTCCCTGAAATTGGCTAGTTGGTAATGTTCGATCTGGTCCGGTGCATCCAGACGCTTGTCCATCTCCAGATACCCGTAGCCGGTCGCTGGATAGTTGGGCCGAATGCCAAAAGTGTAGAGACACTCGGCTTTGCGTGCGGCAGCGGCTGCAGAAACCAGAGTTTTCTGAAATACCTCAATCGGCTCAATCAAATGGTCGGCGGTCAAAGTGGCGATCACCGGATTCCCGAAGCGCTTGCGTCCCAGCAACGTACCCAGACAAATGGCGGCTGCTGTGTCGCGACGCATCGGCTCCCCGATAACGTTCTCCGGGGACAGCTCCGGGAGCTGTTCCCGCACCATCTCGACGAATTTCTGATGGGTCAGGACCAGGATCCGCTGACTGGGTAGGAGCCCGGAAAGCCGATCGAAGCTCTTCTGCAACAAGCTGCGGTCGTCAAAGAGCTTGAGAAACTGCTTCGGTCGGGAATCAGTGCTCAACGGCCAGAATCGTGTCCCCGACCCTCCCGCCATGATGATGGCCAGCAAATTGTCGTCAGTCCGCATGTCGTCCTTTCGATTTCGAGCAAACACCTACATTTCTCCAACCAACCGGACTATTCTATGAAGCCTTCGCCCCAATTCAAACTAAAGGGGGCAGGACTTCGTATGCTCTGAACACTTCGATAGCCGAAAGATCCCAATGCAAACCCAAAATGGATCGACTCCATCTGAACGGCCCAGTCTCATCCGTGCCCTGGGTGCAGGCGCCGCGCTGGCGGCGGTCGTAGGAAATGTGATCGGCTCCGGCATCTTCCTGAAGCCCGGAATCATTGCCGCTCAGGGAGGCGACTTCCGCCTCATCCTGGGGGCCTGGGTGCTGGGCGGCTTGGTGTGCCTGCTGGGTGCTCTTTGTTTTGCGGAACTGGCCGTCATGCTCCCGCATGCCGGAGGAGTGTACGTCTACCTGCGCGAAGCCTACGGCCGTCCGGTGGCCTTCCTCTTTGGATGGAATGAGTTCCTCTTCAACCGCCCGGGTTCGATTGGCGCCCTTTCCGTCGCCTTCATCGGCGCCATGTCCAATATGCTGGGCTGGGAAGTCAGCGGTCTCCAGCAGATCCTGTTCGCTCTGATCCTGATCGCGTCCATGGCCTGGGTGAATGTCCTGGGTGTAGTCTGGGGCGGACTAGTCCAAAGCGCCACCACCCTGGTGAAGGCTTCGTTTCTGGGAATAATGGCGCTCCTGCCCTTTGCGATGGTCCTCGTCACCGGCTCAGGCTTCGACTTCGGCAACTACCAGTCGAGCTTGGTTCAACCTCCGGACGGCGAGTTCATGGCTCGCTTTGGACTCGTCCTGCTGGGAGTCATGTGGGCCTACAACGGCTGGCATGGCATCACGCCGGTGGCGGAAGAGGTCAAGAACCCACAAAGAAACATTCCCCTCGCCCTCTCCGGCGGCGTGGGGATCCTGATCGTCCTCTATGTCTCCGCCAACATCGCCTACCACGGAGTCCTGTCGATGCAGGAAATGGCCGAGGCCGGACAACATGCGGCCGAAACCATGGTAAGCAACCTCTTGGGACCCTTGGGGGCAGCATTGATGGCCGCGGTGATCATGTGCAGCACCTTCGGCGGCATCAACAGCAACCTGCTGCTGGCGCCACGCGTCGCCTTTGCCATGGGCCGGGACCGTGTGCTCTTTCCGCAGCTGGGCAAGGTGCACGCGAAATACCGCACTCCCGCCATAGCCATCTGCATTCAGGCCCTGATGGCAGCGCTCCTGGTCGTCGTCTCCGGGGTCCTGATCGAAGTGTTGAACTGGGAGAAGAGCATCTTCCACATGTTGACCGATTTCGTCATATTCGCAGCCAGCATCTTCTACGTCCTGGCGGTGGTTGGGGTCCTGGTGCTACGGCGCAAGCATCCTGAGTGGCCGAGATCCTATAGAACCCTGGGGTACCCGGTGGTTCCGCTGCTCTATGTGGGCTTCTACACCTGGTTCTTGGGGCAGGTCTATCTGGGGAAAACCTTTGAGGCCAATGCGGGCCTACTGCTGATCGCCTGCGGTTTACCGGCCTTTTACGGCTGGCAATCCTGGATGGGGAGACGGAAGAACAGCTAAGCTGAAACTTGATTGGGCGGACGTAGCTTTGGCCTCCAGGCCGAAGTCTTCTGCCTTTCGAGCCTTCGGCTCGACGGACGGCGGCCTGGAGGCCACCGCTACTAGCTGATCATCTGCTTTATGACCTGTCCGTGGACGTCCGTTAGCCTCATGTTCCTGCCCCCATGGAAATAGTTGAGCAGCTCATGGTCCAGCCCCATGAAGTGCAACATTGTGGCGTGAAGGTCGTGGACGTGCACCTTGTCCTCGATGGCCTGATAGCCGAAATCATCGGTGGCACCGATGATCTTTCCTCCCGGGACTCCGCCGCCGGCCATCCAGGTACTGAAGCCTCTGGGGCTGTGGTCGCGACCACCTCGGCCTTCGCTGGTTGGCGTTCGGCCAAACTCACCGGCCCACACGACCAGGGTTTCGTCTAGCAGGCCCCGGGACTTGAGATCCTTTAGCAGCCCAGCCATCGGTTTGTCAGTCTCCCCGCAGTGCAGTTCATAATTGGTGTCCACATTGCTGTGGGCATCCCAGGTATCGGCGCCGTGCCCACCCCCCGAGTAGACCTGGACGAAGCGGACGTCCCGTTCCACCAGGCGTCTTGCGATGAGGCATTTGCGCCCGAACTTCTCGGTCCGGGGATCGTCCAGACCATACAGGCGTCGGGTCGCCTCTGACTCCTTGGTCAGATCGACAGCCTCCGGGGCCGACTGCTGCATGCGAAAAGCCAGCTCGTAGCTTGCAATCCGAGCCATCAACTCCTGATTTTCGGGGCCAGCAGCACCCCGAAGCCGATTCAGCTCGCTCAGAAGATCAATCTGATTCCTCTGCTGTGCGGAAGTCACTCCAGTCGGTGGCTCAAGAGACAGAATGGGATCCCCGGTTGGACGGAACTGTGTCCCCTGGAAGGTTGCCGGCATGTAGCCCGAAGACCAGTTGGGAGCACCTGAGATAGGCCCCCCTCGATGATCCAATAGCACCACGAAGGCGGGGAGATTCTGATTGACCGTGCCCAGTCCATAGGTCACCCAGGACCCTAGACCCAAAAGAAGTAGATGAAAGTGGACTAAACCACATGTAAACACCTGAAATGCCAGACCTGACGGGTATTCTGGGGTTGTCAAAGAAACTTCAGAACAAGCCGAAAGGAGGCATTTCAGGTGAAGAAAAAGGATAGCGCAATCATCCGCAAACGGGAAGCAGAGGTTGCTCAGCGATTGAGCCCCAGCTGGAACGGTCAAGACCCGAAACCGGTGCTCTCGCCCGAGGTCATCAGCTACGAGGTCTCGGAGAAAACGGGTGCGGTCAGTTACGGTGGTCTGGGGCTGCTGCAGCAGGTGGTGAAGTGGAGTGGGCTGGGGAAAGCCATTGACCAGGCGGTGACGCTGCTCAAACGCCACCAACCGTACCACGAATCGGACCACGTCCTGAGCCTGATCTACAACGTGGCCACGGGCGGGACCCGCTATCAGGATATTGAACTGCGACGTCAGAGTGTGAGTTTCCTGGAGGCGGTGGGAGCCGAGAAGATCCCCGCCCCCAGCACGGCCGGAGACTTTGTGCGCCGCTTTGACGCGCCCGACGTGGTGGATCTGATGGAAGCCGTCAATGCCAGCCGCCTCAAGGTCTGGGCCCAACAACCGGCCCGTTTCTTCCAACGGGCGGAGATCGACGTGGATGGGACGATGGCCCCCACGAGCGGCGAATGCAAGGAAGGGATGGAGATCAGCTACGACGGGCAGTGGGGCTATGCGCCGCTGATCGTGACGCTGGCCAATACGGGAGAGGTGCTCTATGCGGTCAACCGCTCGGGCAACCGTCCCTCTCATGAGGGAGCGGCCGAATGGCTGGATCGGAGTATCGAGCTGGTTCGAGAGGCGGGTTTTCGGAAGGTGCGCCTGCGCGGGGACACGGATTTTTCGCTGACGGCTCATTTTGACCGTTGGACGGAGGCGGGCGTGGAGTTTGACTTCGGGATCGACGCCCATCCGAGCTTCGTCAAGTGGGCGGAGGCGTTGCCAGAAGCGAGATGGAAAGAGCTGGGGCGCCCCAGCCAGGGGAAAGGAAAAGGGAAGAAGCGGCGCCAGCGGCGGGACAAAGTGAAGCCGGAGATTGTCAAGAGACGCGGGTTCAAGACGCTGACGCTGGAACGGGAAGAGATCGCGGAGATCGACTACCGTCCGAGCAAAGCGAAGCGAACCTATCGGATGGTGATCTTGCGCAAGACGATCCTGGTCGAGAAAGGCCAGAAGCGGCTGCTGCCGCAGACGCGCTACCACTTTTATGTCACCAATATCTCGGCCAGAACGTTGGGAACGGCGGGAGTCGTACGGGAAAACAACCGGCGCTGCAACCAGGAGAACGTCATTGAACAACTCAAGAACGGAGTCGAGGCCCTGCGGATGCCCTCGGATACGCTGGTAGCCAACTGGGCCTATCTGGTGATTGCGGCTCAAGCCTGGAATCTGAAGGCCTGGATGGGGTTGGTGCTGCCGGCGCGACTGCAAGCCCGAGAGCTGGTGAAGATGGAGTATCGCCGTTTCCTGCGAGAGGTCATTGAAATGCCCTGCCAGATTTTGCGCAGGGGCCGACAGTTGGTCTATCGGCTGCTGGATGTCAATGGTTGGAGCCGTCTTCTCTTGGAAGGCAGTAAGTGGTTGAAACACCGGCCAGCTACCTGAAACTGAAAGGAGATAAAGTAGCTCCGAGGGTCGCCAGAGCTGGGGCGAGGTGTCTCTACAAACGCCCCCCAAGAGGGCAGAATCGTTTTCCCTGAGCGATCGGCGTGGAGGACAGCTGAACACGTGCCTGTTCTGAGTGACTTCGCGCCGAAATTTAGAATTTAGGTCTCCAAAATGGCTCCTCGGAGCCGACAAAGGGGTCTATTTTCGAACTTGCGCTTATTTTGGGCCTAGACTGGGATGCCCCTGGCGCAAGAAGCCGGTGTTCATCTGCAGCAGGCCCGAGCCGTGAGCGAAGCTATCGGCATAGGTACCCCGGATCAAAGCGATGTCATCCACACACTGAGCGAGATGCGGATACAAGTCGGACACCTCCATGCCTGACTGTCCCCATTTCTGGAACTTTCGGTTGGTCCCCATCAAACCGCCGGACCGATGCTTGCGCAGCTTCAGGAGGGGGTCCGCGTCGAAACTGGGCATGGGCTGGCCGTGACGCTTGGTCAATTCGGGCTTGGGATCCCACAGATCCACCTGGCTGGGTCCGCCATACATGAAGAGAAAAATGCAGGACTTGGCCCGCGCTGGGAAGTGTGGCTGGCGCGGAGACAGAGCTGAGCTTCCCAGGCCTGTCGCCTGGACCTTCCTCCCCAAAAAACCGTCCTGGGCAAGTAAGAATGTGAGAGCTGTCCCGGCAAAGCCTCCTCCCGCCTCCCACAGAAACTCGCGCCGCGTTCGCCCGCAGGGAGTTGCGTCGGGATGCTTGAATTCATGGTCGTACTCTGGCTTACTCACGATCCCCTCACCTAATTCAAATAGAAAAATTCGTTCGTATTCAAGAGCGTCAGACAGAACGATTGCAGCGCCCTGAGCTGCGCACTTTCGGTCTGCTCTGAAGAAGACTCTTCGCTCTCGATCTGCCGCTGCTGCCTGGCCAAGAAGTCTTGAGCCGCCGACAGCTCTACCGCTTCGGGCTCACGGGCAGGCGCCACCTGGAAGGCCCTGGAAACCTGCTTTGCCAGCCCCTGCCCTGACTCACGCCGGAGTCGGTCGGCGAAATGACGTGCCTGCTCCTGCATGAAGTCGCCATTGAGAAAAATGAGTGCCTGGGGCCCAGTGGTTGAAACTCTCCGCTGTTCGCAGCTCGAGGTGGTGTCGGGGGCGTCGAGAACCTCCAGTTCGGGCACCACCAGGCTACGTTTGACAAAGATATAGATGCTGCGCCGCAAGGCCTGACCCGCCTCCGACTCTTCCCAGTTTTGCCCGGGTACCGACTGCCCCGCCAACACCGCCTCGGGTACCTTGGGATAGACGCTGGGACCGGACCTCTCCAGATTCAGCCTTCCGCTGACCCAGAGGACGGAGTCGCGAACCATCTCGGCCTCCAACCGTCTGGGGCTCCAACGCCATAACAGGGTGTTGTCGGGATCCAATTTGGCTGCCTGAGGGTTCCACGTCGAAGAGCGTCGAAAGGTAGCCAAATTGACGATCAGCCGCTGCAGCGCTTTGACACTCCAGCCGGAACGAATCAGCTCAGCGGCAAGATGGTCCAGCAGCTCGGGATGGCTGGGACGTTTCCCCATCACGCCGAAATTGTTCTCGGTGGCCACCAGGCCCTCTCCGAAATGTGCCTGCCAGATGCGGTTGGCCAGGACGCGCGCAACCAGTGATTGAGCTTCGTGGGTCATCCAGCGTGCCAGCCAGCGCCTGCGTCCGGTGGAGTTGAAGGTGGGCTCGATGGGCCCGGTTCGCGTCTTGAAGTCCGCCATTTCCCCAAAGACACCGGGCACAGCCGGCTGCACCTCATCACCCAGAATGGAAGGTTCGCCGCGCACCAGGATCCGGGTCGTGGGCGCATAGGGAGAGTCCTCATACCAGATGTAGGCACGAGGGGGCTCCTTCGGCCGGGCAGCATTGATCTCTTCGATCTCCTCTTTCCAGCGCTTGAGATTTGACGCCTCGGTCGCTTCCGCCTCAGCTAGAATCTCTCGATCCAATCGCTGGTTGAAGTTCTCGATCAACGCCTTTTGTTCATCCGAGCGATTCTCCGGGTCGGTCCGGAAAGCCAGGACCGTTTCAGCGTGGTCCAACCAACTGAGGTCCGAAGCAGCTTCATTCTTACGGGCCAACAGACGGGGAAGAATCTCGTCCCTGAGCTTCTTGATATCTCTCTCGCGGGCGCCGACCTCGACGTCTGCGTGCCTGATCGCCACCCGATAGCCATCCAACTCCTGGGCCGTACCTACCAGGCGGTCCAGGTCCTTCCGCTTGTCCTGGGGCCGTTTGAGGGGCTCGAAAAAGGCCAGCATCTGATAGTAGTCCCTCTGCGAGAAGGGCTCGAATTTGTGGTCGTGACAACGGGCGCAGCGGAGGGTCAAACCCAGGAAGGTCGTGGCCGTCACCCCCAGGACGTGAGCTCTTGTCAATAGGTGTGGAAAAACATCAGGCGGCTTTCTCCTCCGGGACTTGGTTGACCGGGACTCCATTGACATATTTGGCGCCCTGGTAGACGTCTTTCATCAGCTCCGGTGCCTTCAACCGGCGGAATCGCTGCTCCGCCACCAACAGCATCTTCCAGATCACCGCCTGGGCGTTTTCCACTTTCTTGAATCGCTTGGCCGCGTCCGTTCGCAGCCGAAGAGCGGCAAACGGTGACTCCACTGGATTGGTGGTTCGCAGATGCTGCCACTGCTTCTTTGGATAGTTGTAAAAGGTCACCATCCGGTCCCAGTCCTGCTCGATTAGCTCAGCCGCCAGGGTCAGCCCTCGCTGCCGGCACCAGTGCTGAAAGACCTGCTTGAGTCGTTGTGCCTCCTCTCGAGTCTCGGCGTAAGGGATCTGCCGCAGGATCAGCAAGGCCGGCTTGTGCACTCGCTTAGGGAGCTTGGCCAGCAGGTTGACGATCCGATGATTCCAGCAGCGCTGCTCCTCGGCCTGGGGATAGACGTTGCGCAAAGCTCCCCAGATGCCCAGGTGGCCGTCTCCGATCACCAGCCGTGGACAGCCCATCCCCCGGCGCTTCAAGTCGCGCAGTACTTCCGACCAGCTCTGGGTCGATTCCCGATAGCCGCTCGTGACCGACACCACGGCTTTGCTTCCGTCACTTAAGGCGGCCAGCACCACCAGCAGGACTGCCTTTTCCTTCTCCAGACCCGCCTTGACGTAGATTCCATCTACCCATAAATACACCACTTCCAGATCATTCAAGGGTCGACTCTGCCAGACTTCCCATTCGGCCTGCCACTTCTCTTTCAACCGCGCCACCGTGGAGGCCGACAGAGGCGCCTTGTCCCCTAAGAGCCCTCTCAGAGCCAGATCAAAATCCCCCAGCGCCAGACCATGCAAGTACAGCTCAGGGATCAGTTCTCGAACCTGCCGCGTCCGCTTGGCAAACAGGGGCAACACCCGACTTTCAAAGCGTTCCTCTAGATCCCGCACTCGAGGCCTTCGAACCTGGATCGTCCCCGAGCTCAGCGTCAGATGCCTCGGCTTCCCATATCCATTGCGATAGCCCGACGGAGCGTCCACGGCCCTTCGCCGCTCACTCTTACGCCGCCCTAATAACTCCGTGACTTCCTCCTCCAGCAGCTCTTGAACCCAGCCTTGGATCTTCTCCCGCACCCAATCTTCCAGCTCCTCGAAACAAACTCTTGACTGGACACTTTCCTCAATGTTCTGCTTGCTCATGCGGTGTGTACTCCTTCCGTTGCGGGCCTTTCGGCCCTGGGTTTTATCAACCCGGAAGGATACTCACCGCCTATGCTATTTACACACCTTCTGATGGTAGCTCCAGGACGTCGTCCAGCTGATCGTAACGGTCGCGCCGCTCCTCGGCGGGTTCGTCGTCCCAGGTGCCCAGTCTCAGAAAAGTCGTGGCCACCTGAGACGTCGCGTTCGAGTCCTCAATTTCGTCCCCTGCCAGCTGCTCGGTTAGGAATCGGTCGAAGGGCTTGTCCTGGTTGAAGGCCTCAATCACGTAGTCCCGGTAGCGCCAGGCGTGGGGCTTGGTTCCATCGCGCTCGTAGCCGTTGGATTCCGCGTATCGGGCTACGTCGGGCCACTGCCGCGCCCAGCGCTCTCCATACTGCGGTCGGCTGAGGAGATCCTCAACCAACCTTTCGGCTGCATCAGGAGCCGGATCCTTCAGGAACACGCTGACCTCTTCCCTCGTAGGTGGAAGACCGATCAAGGACAGATACAAGCGGCGAACCAGTGCCCTTCTATCCGCCGGGGGGGCCGGCTCTATTCCCACCTCTTCCAGCTTTCTCAAGACGAAGGCATCGACGGAAGTTGCGACCTGATCCACCGAATCGACTCGTGGGATTCCCTGCACATCCAGGGGCCCAAAAGCCCAATGCTTGGATCCATTCGATACTTCCCTGCCCGACATCTCCGAGTCAGGGCCCGGGGCTCCGGCGTCGATCCAGTCCCGAAGCAGGGCTATCTCGGGCTGGCTCAACTTGGCCTCCCCCATGGGCATGCTCTGATCCACTACCCGTTGGAAAAGCCGACTGCCCTCGGCCGAACCCCGGTGCAGGGCCGGTCCTTGAGTGCCGCCCTTGAGCATCGAGGCCGGAGTGCGAAGGTCCAACTCACCCATACGAACCGCTTCGCCATGGCACTGAAAACAGCGGCGATTCAAAAGAGGGAAAACATCTCTCTCAAACTGAGGCACTGATGCACCGGGCAGGCTGACGCTGGCCACAATGCAGAGGAGGGTTGCACACACCCATTGTCGCATTGACCAACATTATGCTCCCCTGAGCGTATTCTGTGCAATCGGACCGGTCGCCGTGCAACACCGATTGGAATCAGGTTTGACAAGACTTCCAAATGGCCGCTATTCTTGCCCGCCGTTTGGGCGAACTCATGATTCCGATTCCTGAGGCATACGAGTGGATCGATCCTGGTGCGGAGCTCCCTCCTGTCTTCGAGCCCGAGGATGTCGAGAGCTGTCGCCGCTGGATCGAGGGAAAACACCGGGAACCGGCAGGAGTCCTGGTCGTGGGTGGAGGCAGTCACTGCTTTCTCGGTAACCGTCCCCGGCGAGTCACGGACATCCTTTCCTTGCGCAAGTGGAACAGGGTGCTCGAGCACAGCCCCGGAGACCTGACCGTCACGGTAGAGGCGGGATGTCCACTAACCCAGCTCAACGAAGTCCTGGGAAGCGCGGGTCAATTCCTTCCCTTTTTTCCAGTCAATCATCGAGAGTCGACCATCGGAGGTCTGGTTGCCACCGGCCTCGCTGGCCCCTATGCGGGCTCCCTGGGCGGCATCCGAGACTATCTGATTGGAATCGAAGTGCTCCATCCTGAAGGCGTCGTCAGCCACGCCGGGGGAAAAGTGGTCAAGAACGTGGCTGGCTACGATCTTTGCAAGCTCTACACCGGATCCCTGGGCTCGCTGGGAGTGATCACTCAGATGACCTTCAAGGTCCGTCCCCGCCCGGCCCAGTCACAGACAGCGCTCCTCGCTTTTTCCGACTTCGGGGAGCTGCTTGAGGCGGGGATCAACATACGCAATAAAATCGATCCAGCGGCTCTGGATGTGGTCTTGGGTGATGATGACTTGATGCGTCCGTTCTTGGAGTCTGTACCGGCTGAGGAGTCGTCCTCCGTGCCAGCGTATTGGATCGCCACTCAAGCCTGGGACTCCGCCCCCTTGACCACCTGGAAGATAGAGACCCTGCGTAGCCACTACCCCGACGCTTGTCTCTTGGATCCCGAGACTGAGCGGCAATTCTGGATCGAGAAGGAGGAGAGCTTACTTAAAGCCCTGCATCCGCGGAGTGGGGTGACGGTCTTGAGGATCAGCAGTCCTCTCAGTCTACTGGATCGGGTTCACAGTGAACTGACCCAGAGGGTCCCTTTCAAGGCCGCCAGCGGCTATCTGAGAAACGGCACTCTCTTCGTCCTCACCAAGGAGCCCGAGGCGTTGGAGGAGTTTGACAAGCTGCGCCAGGAATGGAAAGACCAGCAGGTCTACGGTACCGTCTTCAAGAATGGCTTCCTGAGCGAGGAGGACTCAATCGACGTCTGGGGTCCGACCTCGCAACCGTTGGAGATCATGGCCCAGATCAAGCAGAAATTCGATCCCAACGCCATCCTTAATCCAGGACGGTTCTGGGGGAGCTCTTGTCAATAGGTGTGGAAAAACATCAGGCGGCTTTCTCCTCCGGGACTTGGTTGACCGGGACTCCATTGACATATTTGGCGCCCTGGTAGACGTCTTTCATCAGCTCCGGTGCCTTCAACCGGCGGAATCGCTGCTCCGCCACCAACAGCATCTTCCAGATCACCGCCTGGGCGTTTTCCACTTTCTTGAATCGCTTGGCCGCGTCCGTTCGCAGCCGAAGAGCGGCAAACGGTGACTCCACTGGATTGGTGGTTCGCAGATGCTGCCACTGCTTCTTTGGATAGTTGTAAAAGGTCACCATCCGGTCCCAGTCCTGCTCGATTAGCTCAGCCGCCAGGGTCAGCCCTCGCTGCCGGCACCAGTGCTGAAAGACCTGCTTGAGTCGTTGTGCCTCCTCTCGAGTCTCGGCGTAAGGGATCTGCCGCAGGATCAGCAAGGCCGGCTTGTGCACTCGCTTAGGGAGCTTGGCCAGCAGGTTGACGATCCGATGATTCCAGCAGCGCTGCTCCTCGGCCTGGGGATAGACGTTGCGCAAAGCTCCCCAGATGCCCAGGTGGCCGTCTCCGATCACCAGCCGTGGACAGCCCATCCCCCGGCGCTTCAAGTCGCGCAGTACTTCCGACCAGCTCTGGGTCGATTCCCGATAGCCGCTCGTGACCGACACCACGGCTTTGCTTCCGTCACTTAAGGCGGCCAGCACCACCAGCAGGACTGCCTTTTCCTTCTCCAGACCCGCCTTGACGTAGATTCCATCTACCCATAAATACACCACTTCCAGATCATTCAAGGGTCGACTCTGCCAGACTTCCCATTCGGCCTGCCACTTCTCTTTCAACCGCGCCACCGTGGAGGCCGACAGAGGCGCCTTGTCCCCTAAGAGCCCTCTCAGAGCCAGATCAAAATCCCCCAGCGCCAGACCATGCAAGTACAGCTCAGGGATCAGTTCTCGAACCTGCCGCGTCCGCTTGGCAAACAGGGGCAACACCCGACTTTCAAAGCGTTCCTCTAGATCCCGCACTCGAGGCCTTCGAACCTGGATCGTCCCCGAGCTCAGCGTCAGATGCCTCGGCTTCCCATATCCATTGCGATAGCCCGACGGAGCGTCCACGGCCCTTCGCCGCTCACTCTTACGCCGCCCTAATAACTCCGTGACTTCCTCCTCCAGCAGCTCTTGAACCCAGCCTTGGATCTTCTCCCGCACCCAATCTTCCAGCTCCTCGAAACAAACTCTTGACTGGACACTTTCCTCAATGTTCTGCTTGCTCATGCGGTGTGTACTCCTTCCGTTGCGGGCCTTTCGGCCCTGGGTTTTATCAACCCGGAAGGATACTCACCGCCTATGCTATTTACACACCTTCTGATGGTAGCTCGTTCTGGGGAGGTCTTTGATCCGATAGGGTAGGGAAGCACGGTCACCCGGCTCCCCTCCCTCCGAACTGCACGTGCGATTCTCCCGCATACAGCTCTCCAGTCAGTAGGTTCCTATGGATTGGACGAAACGGATATGGGCGTCAGTCAGGCTCGTGAACCCATGATCCGTAAAGAAGGCGTTGGGCCAACGGTGATTTCGACAGAGGCGTTTTCTATTCTTCCGGTTGCGCTTCAGAAGCAGGCGTCGCAAACGACGACGGATCAGACCGTCGTAGTCCTTGAAGATGTTCCAATGACAGTGCCGGAAGTAGTTGAACCAGCCTTGCGTCGAGCGATTGAGCCGCTGGAGGATGACCTCCAGCGAGTCGCCCGACTTGCGCGGCGTCAGCTCGTGAATGCGCTCGACGAACTTTCGGTGGCTCTTCGCTCGTGGAAACCGAAAACGGCCTCGGAACGAATCGCTCAAGAACGAAAAGCTCTTCTCTCGCGAGTCCACGATGTGTGTCTTCTCGGGATGCAGTCTCAGCCCGTTGTCCTCCACCCAGTCCCGCCCTTCGGCCAGGGCCGCTTCAGCCTCCTCGGGTGCGCGACACAGCAGGACAAAGTCATCCGCGTAGCGCACCATCTGGAAGCCCAGATCGGCCATCCGATGGTCCAGGGGATTGAGGTAGGCATTCGACAACACCGGAGAAAGAACGGCGCCTTGGGGGACTCCGGCTTCCGGAATCCACTTACGCAGCTCTTCCAGTATCCCCTGATTCAGAAACAGCTGAACCAGGCCCAGCACGCGGCGATCCGATATCTTCTATTGGATCAGGTCCAACAGTCGATCTTTCGGGATCGTATCGAAGTAACCCTTCAGATCCGCGTCGACGACATACACATAACCGGCTTCGAGCAGCTCTTCGACGTACCGTAGTGCGCCGTGGCACCCTCGCCCATGACGAAAGCCGTAGCTTCGATCATGGAACGTGGCCTCCAGAATCGGCTCGATCCCGTGGACCAAAGCCGTTTGCACGACTCGATCCCGCACGGTCGGAATCCCCAGCGGTCGCTTTTCCGAACTGCCTGTTTTGGGAATCCACCTCCGCAGCACCGCTGCCGGACGATAGGTCCCCTCACGCAGTTCTTCCTGCAACCATTCGAGTTCCTCCCGCTCGTGTTCGGCGAAATCCCCCCACGTTTGCCGGTCCACTCCCGCCGCTCCTTTCCTGCCCAAGACCTTCTCGGCCGAGCTGGAAAGGTTCCGGCTGCAAAACACCTTATCGATCAGCGTGTGCCATTTCCCTCCTCTCACCTTTCCTTTCAAAAGTGTCTCCAACATGCGATCCGTCCAAACCGCGCGATGAGCCCACTGTTCGATGCCAGCGGGCTCTCCAGCCGGGCTAGCCGAAAACGGCACTGTGACCGGGATGTAGTCCCGCCTTTGGGCGGAGTTACGTTTCCGCGATTTAGTCATTTCGCATCTACCTTCCTGCTCCCCTTCGCTCCACCGCGTTTTGCTGCACGGCTTCCCCGCTACTATGGGAGCTCTGACTTCTGTCGAGCCGCTTCAACCGACCTCACCGGTATCGCCAGGTTCGCTCCCCTTCGGCGGGCGATACTGCACCGCGGGCCTGGGCCATTGCTCACGCAGCGTCCCCCACTGCGAGCTCTCACGATGGGTCGTCCACGTCCCTCACCCGACAGATCTCCCTGCTTATCTCGTTTGACCTTCCGACCTCTCCATCTCCAACCACCGCATTGCCATTTCGTCACGGTCGCTTTGTCACGTTACTTCACCGCCGTGACTTGCCGCGTCTATCCCCCCGGGCAGACCGTTCAGGTCGGAGGGATGGCCGTCGCGCGGTCAAGGGTTCGGGCTTTGCCAGGACCCTCCCCGACAGGCTTGGCCGAATCGAGTTCACTTGCGTTACGGATTGGTCGTTCGTCTCAGGTTGCTCTCCACCCTTCCTCACGGAAACGCAGTTACCACTGTCGACTTCAGGCCGGTAACGTTAGCCTGGAAGGGACTTTCACCCTTCTGATCAAACGCCTTCACAGGCGCACTAGCGGTGGCCTCCAGGCCGCCGTGCATCAAGCTAGCCCAGATTTCTCATCGCCCGTCGTCGCGAGGCGTCGCAAGCGCCGTCCTGGCAAGGCTTGCGACCGAGACCTCCGCAGTCGTACTCGTGCAGTACGTCGAGGAGGCCGACCGAGCGAAACACAGCCAGGGCGGATGATTGCGGCGACGCAGCAGACTGGCGATGAGAAATCCGGGCTAAGGGCTCGAAATAAGAAGACTTCGGCCTGGAGGCCAAAGCTACGTCCAACGACAAATTCTTTCAGTCCAGACTCCGCTTAATCAGATCCGCTAGCTTGTTCCCCACGAACGGGGTGAGCTCTTCGACGCTGGCCTGACGGATTCTGTTGACGCTTCCGAAGTTTCGCAGCAGCCGTTTTTTCCGTTTGTCGCCGATTCCCGGAATCCCATCCAGTTCGGACGCGAAGTCTCGGATCGTTCGGCGCTTGCGATGATAGGTCACGGCGAAACGATGGGCTTCATCTCTGATTTCCTGGGCGAGGTGAAGCACGGGGGAGGTCTTGTCGAGAGTCAGGGGGTCCTCCTGCCCCATGATGAAGATCTCCTCTTCCCGCTTCGCCAGGCTGATGAGAGGAGTCTCCTCTGTCCCCAAGCGGGAAAGCGCCTGGTAGGCGGTGTGGAGTTGGCCCTTTCCACCATCGATCAGAATCAGGTCCGGCATCGAGCTGCCCTCGTCCAGGATCCGTCGGTAGCGGCGATGAACTACCTCGTGGATCGAAGAGAAGTCGTCGGATCCCTCTACCGTCTTGATCCTGAACTTGCGGTACTGGCTGCGCTGCATCTGGCCGTCTTCGCAAACTACTAGCGAAGCGACGGTCTCGGATCCCTGAATATTGGAGACATCAAACCCTTCGATGCGCCGTGGAGGTTTTTGCAGGTTCAGGTGACTTTGAAGGGTCTCCAGAACCTTCCATTTTTCCGCCCGGAGAATCTTGAAGCGGCTCTCGAAGGCGATCTTGGCGTTACGCTCCACCAGGAGAAGAAGGTTGTGCTTCTGTCCCCTCTTGGGTACGAGGATGCGCACTTGCCTGCGTCTCCGTGATTCGATCTTGGAGCAGAGCCAGCGCCGAATCAGTTCCTGGTCCGAAATCCCGATCGGCAGGTAGATCTCGTCGGGGACGAATCCGGCATTGACGTAGTATTGTTGAATCGCGTCGCGCAGAAAGGCGGCGGGCTGAAAGAACTGAAGGTTCTCCCAATAGAACTCGCGCTTCCCCACAATTCGGGTGTCGCGAAGCGTGAAGAGCTGCAGAGCCAACCTGGAACCCTCGCGATAGTAGGCAAAAATGTCCACGCTGTTCTGGCCGCTCAGGATCATCTTTTGCTCTTCACTAAGGTCCTCCACCATGCCAATTCGGTCGCGATAGAAGGCCGCGGCTTCATAGTGCTGCTCTCCAGAAGCCTCCAGCATCTTCTGCTTCAGGCTCCGGATCAGCTCCTCGTTCTTTCCCTCCAGCAAGAGAACGACATCCTTCACTGCCTGACTGTATCCGTCCTCAGTGCAGAGCCCCTGCACACAGGGACCGAGACACCGCTTTATGTAGTACTCCAGGCAGGGCCGGTCCAGGCCTCCGTCAATCTTGAGGTCACAGGTACGCAGCATGAAGTGGCGATTGATGATCTTGATGGTATTGCGGGCCAGCGAGGCTGGCAGATAGGGGCCGAAATAGAGGGCTCCATCGTTGACAATCCTGCGCGTCAATAGGACCCTTGGGTAGGGCTCGTTTACCGTCAGCTTGATCAACAGGAAGGCCTTGTCATCCTTCAGATTGATGTTGAATTTCGGTTTGTGCCTCTTGACCAGGCTGCTCTCGAGAATGAGCGCCTCGAGCTCATTGTCCGTGACGATATATTCCAGATCCCGGATATGCTGCTTGAGCACCTCCGTTTTGTGATCTGTTTCTCGCGACGACTGGAAGTAGGAGCGGACGCGGTGCTTGAGGCTTTTCCCTTTGCCGATGTAGATGATCTTGTGGCGGGCGTCTTTGAAGAGGTACACGCCCGCCCTGGCAGGAAGGCGCTCCAGCTTGGCCTGGAGAATCTCCGGTTCCATGGCTGGGATTATAGGGAATTATGGGCTTAACAGGTACGCTGTAAACCTAGCCGGCGATCCCGTTGGAGAAGGTGTCGGAGGGATCGGAATGCCAGCCGTGCCGCAACACACGGACCTTGACGCACTGGCGACCGAACTCGATCGCCTCATCGTAACTGGGCATGTAGATGTCGATGATCTGGCCCTTGACGGCGGATCCTGTGTCCAGGACGGTATAGATGCCACTATACCTTCCGGCTTCCACCTCAATCACGGAACCAATTGGGAGAGTCGAAGGATCTGCGGCGACAATCCCCCGCTTGACGTACACACCCGAACGCGTGATCCCGCTGTCACAATAAGCGGTCGCCTCGAACACCTCATAGTCGGGCTCCGATGGCGAGCCGAGGCTCATTTCTACTGCGGAATCGGGCTCCGGTGGCAAAGTGGTGGCCTCCACTTTCCCAGACGAAAAACGAAGGATCACGACCGAGCAGAGCAGAAGCGGGATAGAAAATAGAGAAATGCGTATCCACATCTTTTACGCTCACTTTCCTCTCATTCTTGTCCCACCATCAGCTCTCTCACTCAAACTTGTAGGGATAGACGCCCAGGGGTGTGAAAAGTTTCACTTCAGGTTTGCTTTTCGTGGGCAGTGAGCAGTGAGTGTCGGGGGCCACTTCAAAAGCGGCCAGGCGGGGCCGGGTCAAAACCGGCCAGTGATTCAGTAGTTATATCCTCCGGTTCGAGTCATTTCAATCCCTTGTGAAGCCCTCCCCGCGAAGCGGGGGGAGGAGGCTTTGTTGTGTGTTCAGCCGTAGAAGCGGTGGGAACTGTGGGAAACTCCGTCCGGAGGAGTTTTCCAAGCGCTGTGGGAACGGTGGAAAAACTCGCCTCCTGGAGTCGTCTTCGCGAGGCAGCCGTTTTCCACGGTTTCCATAGCGCGGCAGTTTCCACGGCTTTCCGGGGGTGTTGGGGAAACTCGAGAAGCCTGGCTTCCATGGTCTCTGCTTGGTTTCAACGACACGGCTTCTTCCTGGCTTCCTTTTTTCAAAAAACATTCGCTCAGAGGCCCCTCAAGCAATGAGCTCTGCCCCACCCTGTCCTGACCCCTCCCTCGGAGCGGGCAATCTACGAAGCCTGGGGCTGAGTCCCAGGGTCTGCGAGTAGGGGACAAGCCCGCACTCACAGCACTCGCCTCGCAGGTGTCATTTCTCTTTCCCTCGCTTCGGGGTGGATTTCTCTCGTTGCTGTCGCTCGTAGAGGCGATAGCTCTTGCCCCGAATGAAGGTGACTTCCGAAGTGTGCAGGAAGCGGTCCAGCAGCGCCGAGGTGGCCGCCGTATCTCCTCCCAGCATCGCGCCCCAGTCCTCCAGGGGTCGATTCGAACTGAGGATCGTCGAGGTCTTCTGGTATCGGCGGTGCAGGATCTCCAACAGATCTTCTGCCGCCGACTCCGGCACTCTGCGGAGTCCCAGATCCTCGAGGATCAGCAGCGGGATCCGGGTCATCTCCGTAATGTAAGATCGGCGTCTGCCGGTGGCCGTGGCTTCGGCGATGTCTTCCAGCAGATCGAAAGCCGACTTGTACTGCACCCGGTGACCGGCTTCGACCGCCTTGATCCCGACGGTGATGATCAGATGGCTCTTGCCGACTCCGGTCTGACCGATGACCAACCAGCCGCGGCGCTGTTGGATGAATCGGCCGGTAGCCAGATCGAAGATCTGCTGCCGGTTGATGGAGGGGTTAAAGGAGAAGTTAAAGTCCTCCAAGTGCTTTTGTTCCGGAAACTGGGCCTGGCGCAAACGTCGCTCCAACAGCCGGTCCCGACGGCGGGTCAGCTCGTCATCAATCAGCAGCTCAAAGAACTCCTGATGGCTGAGCCTTCCCTGGACGGCTTGTTGCAGGCGAACGTCAAAGACCTGAGCCAGGCCCGAGAGCCGGAGGTGACGAAGTTTTCGTTCCAGTTCTGATGAGATCATTCTGGTTCTCCTGTGGGATCGGTGATCTGGTACTCGGACAGCGGTCGGATCAACTCGTGCTCGGAGGTAAACAAAGAGCGCTGCGGCACGTCCAGTCGCTTACACAAAGCCACCAGAGTCCGGTAGCGGAAGGCGTCATGTGCGAGCGCCTTGCCGCAGGCTTCGTCGACGACCGAAGCGCGGTAGCGGCGGGTCAGCGAGATCATGCCCTGCACGAGTCGGTAGGCGAGCATGTCTCGGACCTCCAGAGCTCGCTCGGCCCAGCGGTGCGCCTCTGGACCCACGGCTCGGGCTTGCTTCAGCAGATGATGCTCGGTTCGATAGTGCGCGTAGCGTTTGCGTTCCGGAAGATGGCTCGTTTCGGTTCGGAATCTCCCCGGCGGGTGCTTCGGATGCAGGGCCACCTGTTGCTCACGAAAGAAGACGCGGACGATACGATCATCCCAGTGCACGGCGACTTCACAACCGAGCAGATGATTGGGCACCGAGTAGAACGCTCGGTCGACTTCGATGTGGCCATCGGTGGAGACCGTTCGACGGCCCACGCGGAAGAACTGAAGCGGGAATCCGGAAGCGGTCGGAGATGCTTCTGTTCTTCGACAAAGCGGGGCCAGACCTGCTGCTTGGTGGTGCCGTGGATGCGCTGGCGGGCGATTCGCTCGTTCCAACTCTGCAGATGCTCATTCTGCGCATCCAGGCTCTCGAAGCGGCGAGCTTTGAGCGCGCTGGAGTCGGTATATCCGATGCTTCTTTCGACTTTTCCGTTCTCGTTCGGAGCGCCCGGATGGATGGGCAGCACGGCGAAGCCGTAGTGGCGAGCGAGCGCACTGAAGACGGCATTGACCTCGGGGTCCACCAAGCAAGCCCGGGTGATCCCGGCCTTGAGGTTATCGAGGCGAACCACCTCCACGCCGCCTCCAAAAGCGTGAAAAGCCTCCTCGACACAGCGGATGAACGTCTTCAGTTCCTGCCGCCAGACGACTTCCTCATAGGAGTGGCGCGAGTGGCAGAGGACGGCCTTGAACAGATGAGGACGGCGGTAACGACCCGATTCGGTCCGAGTCAGGGCTCCTTTGCCGAAGTCGATCTGCAGGTCCCGACCGGGGGGAGTTTCCACCCGAGCAAACACGCGAGGACTCTCCGCCTTGAGCTTTCCACAGAAGCGCTTGACGGAGTTGTAGGCTCCCCCGAATCCCTGCTCGAAGACCAGGTCCTGCCAGATCCGCTTGGCCTGCAATCCCTGCTGGAGTTTCTTTTCAATCTGCTCCCGAAAGGGCTCACAGAAGCTGCGCAGACCCGGGGGCCGCTTTGGCCGCTTTTGCTCCTCCGAGCCGGGGGCCACTTTGGCCGGTTTTGAATCTCGGGAGGGATCATAGCGGGCAATCCTCTCTCGTCGGACTCCCACCTCTCGCTCGATCCGACGATACGACCAGCCCAGCTTCAGGAGCGCCAAAACCGTTTGCTTCTTTTCCATTTTCAATGTATTGGCCATCGGCGCATCCTACGCAGGATGCGGCCCTCAATGGCTCTTGAAAATGGCCGGTTTTGAAGTGGCCCTCACTGGCCGCTTTTGGGTGGCCCCTGACACAGTGAGAGCAGTGAGCAGTGAGCAGTGAGCAGTTTAGCAGCGCAGGCAAAAGTCAGCCGGCCCGACGTGGCTTTGGTCTCCAGGCCGAAGTATTCATGCTTCTTCGAGCCTTTGAATCAACGGACGGCGACCTGGACGCAAAGTTTCTTCCCGAAATGCTTCAAACCTTGCTATGGCTGCAGAGGATGGATTTATCCCCAAGAATGGTGTTGCGGCGTACCGTTGCCCCCTCCCCAATCGAGGCACCCCGACCCAGAATACCTCCCGTGACTACCGCGCCCTTTTGGATGCGGCAGCCAGGCCACAGAACCGAATTGCGGATGCGTGCGCCCTCTTCAATACGGCAATTGCTACCAATAATCGAATGGGAGATTCGGGCGCCGGGTTTGAGGATACAGGACCGATCAATCAGGGAGTCTCCCTCGACCTGTATTCGAGGGTCTGGATGTTCTTGACGAGTGTCGGGGAAGGCAGCAAACGCGGGGACCCCGATTCTTCCGTCAAGGCAGTCCATGTTGGTCTGGAAGTAGTTATCGGGACGGGTAATCTCACGCCAATAGGACTCGAAAACAGAGGCAAAAAAGGGCACCTGACACTCTAATAAGAGGGGGAAGAGATCGCGCTCGAAGGAAAAAGGAACATCTCCGGGAATCGACTGGAAGATCTCCGGCTCAAAGACGTAGACACCGGCATTGATCGTGTTCGCTCGTAGGGACTTTCCCCGAGGACGTTCCTCGAAGCCAGTTACCCAGTTGTTGCGGTCCATTTCCAGCACCCCATAGGGTCGTGGATTGTCGACGCGACAGACCCCCACAGTCCGAGAGCGCCGGAATCCTTGTGTTGTGCCAGGACCTCGTCGAGAGACAGTTCGGTCAATATGTCTCCGTTGATCACGACAACCGTGTCATCGATCAGATACTCTGCCTTTTTCAGCGCCCCTGCGGTCCCCACTGGGGTACTCTCGACGTGATAGCGAAGGAGGATCCCCAGATCGGAGCCATCACCGAAGGAATCACGAATTTTACGGGGTTGATGAGCCAGGCTGAGGATGACCTCTCGGATCCCGGCCTTTTTGAACTTGTCTATCTGGAACAGGAGCAGCGGGAAGTTCGCTACCGGAAGAAGGGGCTTGGGAGTGCTAATGGTCAGCGGCAGCAGTCCACTGCTGGAACCGCCCGCCAGAATCAGGGCTTTGATCACATTCGGGGATGCTAGCACCAAGGCATCGCAGTGAGCAACCAGTCTCGGCAGTCGCGTTCGCGCAGTCCATCAAGAAATCCGACCGATCATGATACAGCCAGGGCGCGATCGCGACGCCGTTTTTTGGACTGGCGACGAGAAATGCCGGGTTGGTACAACCTCGAAGCGAAGTGTGTTAAATTGGCGAAATCCATGAATCTTCCGAACGCGCTGACGGTCACCCGGATCTTCCTGGTCCCAGTGTTGCTCGTGGTGCTCCTGACGGGTCGGTTTGCCGAGCGAGAGCTCTGGGGCTTCGTCGTCTTCGCAGCCGCCGCGATCACGGACTACTTCGACGGCTACTTTGCACGTAAGCGATTCCAGGTCACCACCCTCGGCAAACTCTTGGACCCGATTGCAGACAAGCTGTTGATCTCGGCCGCGTTTGTTGCCCTGGTCGAGTGGCAGGTGGCCCCCTCCTGGATGGTCATCATCGTCATCGGCCGCGAGTTCGCCGTGACCGGCCTTCGCAGCATCGCCTCGGCGCAGGGCCTGACCATCGATGCTTCCCGGCTGGGCAAATACAAAATGGCGAGTCAAGTGTTGTGTGTCAGTGCCCTGATTCTGGGCACTCGCTATTCGACCTGGCTGCTGCATCCAGTTGGAACGATTCTCTTGTGGTTGGTTGTGGTACTGGCCTTTGTTTCGATGGTCCAATACTTTCGCAGATTCTGGAGTCAGATAGACGAAAGCATCAAGTACCCCAAGCTCCAGGATCACAGTGAGGCGCCGCTGAAACATAACAGCGGCTCCAATGCGGTCATTAATCCCTGAAGAACACCAGGATCTGATCCGGATCGCCCCATGAACAAGCTGTGTTTGCCCTTGGCCGAGAGCGCGCTCCCGTCTCTTGAACGCAAGATCAGTCAGTACAGCGAGCAGGTCGACTTCATAGAGATTCGTCTTGACTATCTGTCCTCGCCAGGACTCCCGAGCCTCCCGACACAGTCACGAGCCGAGTTTCTAGCGACCTGTCGACCACCCCGTGAAGGCGGCAGGTTCGAAGGAACCGAACGGGACCGGCTGCAGCTCCTGAGCGCTGCCGCCCACAACGGATTTGCCTGGGTTGACCTGGAACACGACGTGGATAGGGACCCTGATCTACCCAGCTCGACTCGGGTAGTGCGCTCCGTTCACTGCTTCGATCGCTTGCCCGACGATCTGCCCGCTCTCTTCCAGAAGCTGGACCGCCGAGGAGGAGACGTCGTCAAGATCGCCGCTACTGTCTCCACCACTCGAGAACTAATCCAGCTGTTGTCCTGGATGGAATCCCTGCCCGATGAGAAACCCTACATCGTTTTGGGAATGAGTGGACTGGGACAACCGTCTCGCTTCCTGGGGGCCTTTCTCGGGAACTTCTGGACCTTCGTGTGTGAGGACACCGAGCAGACGGTGGCACCCGGGCAGTTCGGCCTGGAAGAGGCTAAAGATCTATACCGGCTCGATAGTTGGGAGAACACACCCGTCATCTACGGCATCCTAGGCAATCCCGTCGCCCACTCCAGGTCCCCTCAACTCCACAATCGCCTCTTCCAGCACCATCGTCTGGACAATCTCTACCTACCGGTTCAACTGGATGAGCTGGAACCCTGGATTGAGTACGTCGGATCCAGTCGTCTCCAGTTTGGTGGCTTCAGCGTTACCCTTCCCTTCAAGACCGATGCAGCGGAACTGGCTGATTCCGCCGATTCCCCCGTTGCCTCGATCAACACGCTTTGCCGCATCGGATCCGGCTGGAAGGGGCTCAACACCGATTATCCCGCCTTCCTGGGACCACTCATTTCGCGGCTTTCCCTGCAGCAGAAGCGGGCTCTGGTGCTGGGTAACGGAGGAGTAGCCCATACCGTGGTCGCAGGCCTGAAGAACGAGGGTGCCGAGGTGTTGGTGGTGGGCCGCAATCAGGAAAGAGTGAGTCGCCTGGCCCAACACTACGGCTGCAGTCACGCCCTTTTTTCGGATTTGCCCCTGGCGGCAGACCTGTGCGTCAATACCACCCCGGTCGGGCAATTCCCCTCGACCGAGGCTTCGCCACTTTCGGAAGACCAGCTTCGATTCGATCTGGTCTACGATCTCATCTATCATCCGGAGCAGACCCGGCTGCTGCAGATGGCGACTCAAAAAGGGGTCCAGACCATCTCCGGAATGGAGATGTTCATCGAGCAGGGAGCGCTGCAGTTCGCCGCTTGGACGGGCTTCGATCCGGACCGGGACTGGATGCGCGATCTGATGAACCAGATCCTGGCTGAGGAGGAGGGATCTCCCTCCGACATAGTCGATTGATAGGGATCCATGGAATGGCAACCCTTTAGAGTCCAGGTCCCTGCCAGCTCCAGTAACCTGGGTCCTGGATTCGACACGCTCTCGCTGGCCTTCGGCCTTCATCTCATCGTCGACGTTTCGCCACGCCAAGCCCCAGGGATCGAATGGCCTCCCGACTGGACCCTGCCCCTCTCAGAGAATATCTTGGACCGCGCCCTCGGTACGGCCTTCAAAGCCCTCGACATTGACCCTCCGGGCCTGCGCCTGGGAATTGAGAACCCCATTCCCTTGAAGCGCGGGCTGGGCAGCAGCGGAGCCGCTATCATTGCCGGCATCAAGATTGCCGAGCAGATCGCGGGTACCAGGCTCAGCAATAAGCAGATCCTGGAGATTGCCTATCCCCTGGAAGGACATCCTGACAACTTGACAGCTAGCCTGCTGGGCGGATGGGTCCTCTCCTGGGTGAGCGACGGAAAAGTCGATGCCGTGCGCCTGGTAGAATCCCTCTGTTGCCGGTTCGTGGTCCTTATACCCGAGGCAACCGTCGCCACACCCGAAGCCCGTGCTATCCTGCCTGACAGCTATTCATTGGGGGAGGCCGTCTTCAACCTGCAGCGTTGTGCCTTACTTGTCCACGCTCTTCAGACCGGCCAGAAGGCTCTCCTGAAGGAAGCTAGCAGAGACCGACTGCACCAGGAGTACCGTGCCCGGCTGGTTCCTGGACTACCGGGTTTGCTCAACTGGGAAGGCATCGAGGAAGATTGGAGCTCGTCGCTGTTGGCGACCTTCATCAGCGGTTCGGGTTCGGCTGTCGTTGCGCTGGTGGAGGACAACGAAGAAGACATTGGACGCTGGATGGTCGGGACCCTGGCCCGTGAAGGGACAGCGGCGCACTATAAAGTCCTGGGGCTCGATCCGGTTGGCGCTCGAATCAAAACGAATTAGGCAATGCAAATTGTGAGGAGACTCAGATGGAGCAGCAAGCAGGACGTGTAGCCCAATACAGACGCAACGGACACGGCCCTGATATCTGGTTGGCCGGTGACCCGGAAGACCTGAAGCAGTGGCTGCCCCTGGGGGCAACTGGTGTGGTGACAAACACCGTGGTCCTCAACCAGATGGTCAAGAAGTACGGGCAGCTAACCGAGGTGGTGAAGCGCTACCTCGACATCACTGACAAGCCCGTCGTGGTTGAAATCGACGGCCACTCGACGGAAGAACTGATCCGGGTGGGTCGGGCCTTCACCCAGATGTCGAGCCAGATCATCCTGAAGATCCCCTGTAGTGTGAACGGCTTGGCTGCATTCCAGGCGGCTCGTGAGGTAGGCGTCGACACCTTCTGCACCACCGTCTTCTCCTTGAATCAGGCCTCCATCGTGGCCCAGGCTGGGGCGACCCACATTCTCCCGTTCTGCGAGCCGGTCAAGCAAATGGGAGGTGATTCCACCAAGCTGATCCGAGAATGTGTCCAAATGTTCCGAGGATGGGAGCAACGCCCCTTCATCACCGCCGCCCTGGTTCGGTCCGCCGATACGGCTTACCAGGCGCTCCGGGACGGAGCCGATGGCATCATCATCTTCTGGCCTATCTTCAAGGAGATGCTGGAACACCCCCTCACCCAGACCTGGAACCAGACCTTCTTGGACGAGTGGGTGGCGATGCACGAGGCGGATCTTCTGCAGGGTGTCCCGGTCGATTAGCCCGGATTTCTCATGGCCCGTCGTAGCGAGGCGTCGCAAGCGCCGTCCTGGCAAGGCTTGCGACTGAGACCACTTGTGGCGAGCCTCCGCAGTCGTACTCGTGCAGTACCTCGAGGAGGCCGACCGAGCGAAACACAGCCAGGCGGGTGATTGTGGCGACGCAGCAGACTGGCGATGAGAAATGTGGGTTAGTGCGAGCTAGGAACTTGAACCCAGGGCAGCTCGCTTCGCATTGCAACCCTGGGCTACCCGCAGTAACGCCTTCGGCGTAGTGACGTGTCTTGAATACGCCGCAAGGAACGCTATATCAATGAGTTACAAACTTGTCCCTCAGAAACAGCCAAATCAAGTTTCAGCTTAGTGGAGCCCCAGCGGTGCTGCCCCATTCGAGAATGAAACTTCGGGTCCGGGCGATAGGGTAGGGAAGCACGGTCACCCGGCTCCCCTCCCTCCGAACTGCACGTGCGATTCTCCCGCATACAGCTCTCCAGTCAGTAGGTTCCTATGGATTGGACGAAACGGATATGGGCGTCAGTCAGGCTCGTGAACCCATGATCCGTAAAGAAGGCGTTGGGCCAACGGTGATTTCGACAGAGGCGTTTTCTATTCTTCCGGTTGCGCTTCAGAAGCAGGCGTCGCAAACGACGACGGATCAGACCGTCGTAGTCCTTGAAGATGTTCCAATGACAGTGCCGGAAGTAGTTGAACCAGCCTTGCGTCGAGCGATTGAGCCGCTGGAGGATGACCTCCAGCGAGTCGCCCGACTTGCGCGGCGTCAGCTCGTGAATGCGCTCGACGAACTTTCGGTGGCTCTTCGCTCGTGGAAACCGAAAACGGCCTCGGAACGAATCGCCCAAGAACGAAAAGCTCTTCTCTCGCGAGTCCACGATGTGTGTCTTCTCGGGATGCAGTCTCAGCCCGTTGTCCTCCACCCAGTCCCGCCCTTCGGCCAGGGCCGCTTCAGCCTCCTCGGGTGCGCGACACAGCAGGACAAAGTCATCCGCGTAGCGCACCATCTGGAAGCCCAGATCGGCCATCCGATGGTCCAGGGGATTGAGGTAGGCATTCGACAACACCGGAGAAAGAACGGCGCCTTGGGGGACTCCGGCTTCCGGAATCCACTTACGCAGCTCTTCCAGTATCCCCTGATTCAGAAACAGCTGAACCAGGCCCAGCACGCGGCGATCCGATATCTTCTGTTGGATCAGGTCCAACAGTCGATCTTTCGGGATCGTATCGAAGTAACCCTTCAGATCCGCGTCGACGACATACACATAACCGGCTTCGAGCAGCTCTTCGACGTACCGAAGTGCGCCGTGGCACCCTCGCCCATGACGAAAGCCGTAGCTTCGATCATGGAACGTGGCCTCCAGAATCGGCTCGATCCCGTGGACCAAAGCCGTTTGCACGACTCGATCCCGCACGGTCGGAATCCCCAGCGGTCGCTTTTCCGAACTGCCTGTTTTGGGAATCCACCTCCGCAGCACCGCTGCCGGACGATAGGTCCCCTCACGCAGTTCTTCCTGCAACCATTCGAGTTCCTCCCGCTCGTGTTCGGCGAAATCCCCCCACGTTTGCCGGTCCACTCCCGCCGCTCCTTTCCTGCCCAAGACCTTCTCGGCCGAGCTGGAAAGGTTCCGGCTGCAAAACACCTTATCGATCAGCGTGTGCCATTTCCCTCCTCTCACCTTTCCTTTCAAAAGTGTCTCCAACATGCGATCCGTCCAAACCGCGCGATGAGCCCACTGTTCGATGCCAGCGGGCTCTCCAGCCGGGCTAGCCGAAAACGGCACTGTGACCGGGATGTAGTCCCGCCTTTGGGCGGAGTTACGTTTCCGCGATTTAGTCATTTCGCATCTACCTTCCTGCTCCCCTTCGCTCCACCGCGTTTTGCTGCACGGCTTCCCCGCTACTATGGGAGCTCTGACTTCTGTCGAGCCGCTTCAACCGACCTCACCGGTATCGCCAGGTTCGCTCCCCTTCGGCGGGCGATACTGCACCGCGGGCCTGGGCCATTGCTCACGCAGCGTCCCCCACTGCGAGCTCTCACGATGGGTCGTCCACGTCCCTCACCCGACAGATCTCCCTGCTTATCTCGTTTGACCTTCCGACCTCTCCATCTCCAACCACCGCATTGCCATTTCGTCACGGTCGCTTTGTCACGTTACTTCACCGCCGTGACTTGCCGCGTCTATCCCCCCGGGCAGACCGTTCAGGTCGGAGGGATGGCCGTCGCGCGGTCAAGGGTTCGGGCTTTGCCAGGACCCTCCCCGACAGGCTTGGCCGAATCGAGTTCACTTGCGTTACGGATTGGTCGTTCGTCTCAGGTTGCTCTCCACCCTTCCTCACGGAAACGCAGTTACCACTGTCGACTTCAGGCCGGTAACGTTAGCCTGGAAGGGACTTTCACCCTTCTGATCAAACGCCTTCACAGGCGCACTAGCGGTGGCCTCCAGGCCGCCGTGCATCGAGCCAAAGGCTCGAAGGAAGAAGACTTCGGCCTGGAGGCCAAAGCTACGTCCGTCCAATGAAGTTTCAGCTTAGTGGGCCCCCAGCGGTGCTGGCCCCATTCGAGAAAGAAACTTCATTGGCTTCGGCGTCCCATTCCTGGTGGCAGGAAATCAGTTGATTGATCGACTTCCCAAAGGCGGGGTTTCGACCAGCAGCGGCGACTCCCGAATGCGAGACTACAGAGAATCTATGACAGTGCGCCAGCTGATCGATCTGGTAACCTTCTTACACGCGTTACGAAGTCGTCTACCCACCGTCTCCGGACTCCTGAAGCGATCCAGTCGTCGGCCTTCAAGCTGAAAAACTTCTTGGTGCTTCTAACGGGGCCTCCCGACACCATGGCGGTGGTACAATGACGCCTGTGACCGATCGCTACTCACGCCAGATTCTGTTCTCGGGGATCGGCCCGGAGGGACAGGATAAAATCCAAAATGCCCGGGTTGTTCTGGTCGGCTGCGGAGCCTTGGGAACGGTGAGCGCCGAACTCCTGGTCCGCGCCGGCGTGGGGCGGCTGCAGCTCATCGATCGAGACTTCGTCGAGGAAAGTAATCTTCAGCGCCAGAGCCTATTTACCGAGGCGGATGCAGAGTCTGGCATCCCCAAGGCGGTGGCTGCCGAAAAGGCCCTCCGTTCGATCAATTCCGAGGTTGACATAAACGGCATCGTCCAGGATCTGACCTTTGAAAACGTCGAGAACCTGTGTCGGGAAGCCGACATCATCGTTGATGGAACCGACAACTTCGAAACCCGATATCTGATCAACGATCTCTCCGTGAAACGAGGCATACCCTGGGCCTACGGGGCTTGCGTCGGCAGCTACGGGACGGCTTTCCTGGTCCGTCCGGGAGCTACGTCCTGTCTTCAGTGTCTCTTTCCCGAGCCTCCACCCCTGGGAAGCGTGGAGACCTGCGACACTGCAGGAGTCCTGGGCTCGGTAGTGCACGCTGTGGCCTCCTTTCAGGTCGCTCAGGTCATGAAGATCCTGGTTGGAAAGACTCTCGCTGAGCACGTGCTCAAGGTGGACGTCTGGGAGGATCACTGGCAGCTGATCTCAGCCGCGGGTGCCCGAAACCAGAACTGCCTCTGCTGCGGCAAAAGGGAATTCCGCTTCCTGGAGGCCGAGGAGAGGGCTCAGCTGATGCGGCTCTGTGGTAGAGATGCAGTTCAGGTCCGTCCCAGCCGGACGACCCAACTCGACTTTCCCCAGCTCTGCCAACGCCTGACGAAGAGTGGTAAAGTCCGTTACAACGAATACATGATGAGGATTCGGATCAACGGATATGAGATTGCCCTGTTTCCCGACGGCCGTTCGATCATCAAGGGAACCGACGATTTCTCAGAGGCTCGGGCCGTCTATGCCAGGTATATTGGGAGTTAATCTGAAACTTGGAAGATTCATCCGAACGTCCGAAGGTCTGAACGTCTGAACGTCTGGACGTCTGAACGTTGCTGAAAGTTGTGAGCATAGAAAATTCGTCTTTCGTCTTGCTCTTTTCTCTCTTGAACGGAATCTACCACGGCATGGGAGCGGACCACATGCTGGCGGTTTCGACGCTGGCCAAGAAGGGAGCCAGACGTGCCGACGTGGCTCGTCTGGGCCTGCGTTTCGGGATGGGACACGCCGGGGTGCTTCTGGTCTTGTGCACGCTGGCCCTGATCTGGAACTTCTCGGTTTCCCCAGCCTGGGAGTCAAGAGCAGAAATCTTCGGAGGGACTCTGCTGATTCTGCTTGGGGCCTGGACCTTCCTGGAGTGGCTGCGGGAGGCCGGATACATTCATTCCCATCAGCACACGCATGCTCCTGGCGCCGCCCCGCATACCCACTATCACTTCCACTTGCAGGGAGATCATCCGAAGAAGCACACGCATCCCCACACCTCTACACTGCTGGGCGCCTTGTTTGCATTGAGCGGCTTGCGGGCGCTCCTGATCACTGCAGTCCCAATTGTACAGAGCAAGTCACTCTGGTTGATCCTGCTTTATCTGGGGGTCTTCGGACTGGGGATCGTGCTTTCGATGACCGTCTGGGGCCTGTTCATCGGCAACGCTCTAAAAGGGGAAAGGTCGGGGCATTGGGTCAGTCTGACTCTCAGTCTGAGCAGCGTTGCCCTCGGATTCTACTGGATTGGGGCGGCTGCAGGTCCGGTATGATGAAGAGCAGGTCCAC
The DNA here is from genome assembly GCA_965219855.1 of Acidobacteriota bacterium. Classification (GTDB taxonomy): domain Bacteria; phylum Acidobacteriota; class UBA6911; order RPQK01; family JAJDTT01; genus CAUZIZ01. Next base: position 312,577 of record CBDCOR010000030.1, on the reverse strand, counting down.
GATGAATCCAGGGCATCTTCCAAGGGAGCCAATGAAGTTTATGTGGCGAATCCTGAACCTGAGAAGGCCTGGAATACGTATGGCGATCGGTGCTTCTTGCCTTGTGCTCTGCAGCTATTCTCTTCACCAAACTCTAGCCGAAGGAAAAGATTCGGGAGAGAAGAAGGCTCGCGAGGCAGTGGAGCGAGCCATTGAGGCGATGGGTGGGGATGCCTTTCGAAATGTCCGAAACGCCGAGATTGTGGGCCGATACTTCATCTTCATCAAGGGCCGCAAGGGGTTTGCACGCTACCACGACTGGACTGTATATGATCCCATCAAGTCCCGGTTCCAGCTTGGCAAGGGAGATAACCAGGAGGTGGAAATCTACAATCTAGAGTTGGGAAAGGCGTGGAAACTGGAAGGTGAATACGAGGTTAAGGAGCTCAAAAAAAAGGATATCAAGGCGTGGAAGAAGGCAGTCAACCGGGATTGGGCCTTACTACTCAAGAAGAGAATCGACGAAGAGGGCATGAGCCTGTTCTACTACGGTCCCGATGACGTGGCCGGCGAGGGTCGATGGGAGGCGGTGGAGTTTCTGGATCCCACCAATGCATCGAGCGTCGTCTTCTTCGATCTGGAGACCCATCTCCCCCAGAAGATCGAGTCCGAGGTCACCGACCGCAAATCCGGGGTGCGCTACAAACAAGAGGTCGAGATCTCCAACTGGCACACCATCGACGGGGTCTATACACCTCTTCGAAGTGACACCTACCACGATGGTGAGATGGCCCAGCAGACACACATTGAAGAAATCCACTTCAACGTCGACATTCCTCCAGAATACTTCCTCAGACCGGTCGTGAAGGAGGAAGAGTAGCGGCCACTCGTTCAGTAGGCCCTGTCCTCTATCTTGCTTTGCCCGAGTGATTCCTCTGCATCCCTGATCATGAAGATTAAGAACATCGAAGTCATCTCTAGCCACTATCCCCTGGTAACCGTCACAACCGACGAGGGAGTGACCGGCATCGGAGCCACTTCCGCCTCCCCGGCCGTGATCCAGAACATCATAGAAAGCGAAGAAGACGGCCTTCGCCAGATGCTGATTGGTGAGGATCCAACCCAGACCAACAGGCTCTGGCGCAAGATGTACTACGGATACCCGGGAAACCGAGGACGAGCTTGCGAGGGAGGAGTGGACATCAATGCCATGGCTGCCATCGACATGGCCCTCTGGGATCTCACCGGCAAGGCACGCCAACTTCCCATCCACCAGCTCCTGGGGGGTGCGGTGCAGCCCCGGATGCTAGCCTACGCCAGCGGCACTGCAGCCGATATGCACACCATCGAAAAACGGGGCGTGTGGGTGGACAAGACCGAAGACCAGCTTCGCCAGGAATGCGAAACCTTTCTGGAACTCGGCTTCAAGGCCATCAAGTTCGGCTGGGGAGAAGACTTCGGACCGCGACGACAGAAGCTGCTGGCCGCAATACGCGACACCATCGGATCCGAGGTTCGCCTCATGCTCGACATGGGACCCCCGGACTACACCAGGCGCATGCGGACGCTGAAAGACGTCATCGAGGTCACCCGGGTGGCGGAAGAGTTCGATGTCTATTTCCTGGAGGAGCCGATGCTTCCGGACGACATCGCGGGTCATCGTGCGCTCAAGGATAGCTGCGATGTGAGAATCGCGACCGGGGAAAGCCTGACCACCATTCGGCAGTTCATCGACTACCTGGAGCAGGAGGCAGCCGACGTGATCCAGCCCGACGCTCAGCAGATCGGCATCACCCAGTTTTGCCGAGTGGCGCAAAGGGCCGAAGAGGATCGGATCCTTTGTATTCCCCACTCACCCTGGACGGCGATGGCAGTCGCTGCCCATGTCAACGTGCTCTCGACCGTGATCAACAGCGTCATGATCGAGTATCCGGCTTTCGCCAGCTACGGACCGGGCACCCGCGGTCACACGCAGACCCGCATCATGCACGAAAGTATCATCGAACGCCCTCTCGTCTTTCAAGAGGGATACATTGAGCTTCCAACCTCGCCGGGGCTGGGGCTGGGCGAATACGTCCCGGAGGCGGTGGCAGAACTGGAGGCTTCGTGAGTCCGGGCCCGCTTTCGAAGGTGGTGGTGACCTGGTCTGGGCTGAAGGGTCCAATTAGCCAGCGCTTTGAGCAGGATGTGGGGTTGCGCGGTATAGAGCTGTTCATCGGCGACGACCGCGATGAGATTCTCCGGCAGCTGCCGGACGCCGAGGTGACTTTCGTGGCTCCCTTCGACGCCGAGATGCTGAGTGCGGCCAAGCAGCTTCGATGGGTCCACGCCCACGTGGGAGGGGTTGAGAGCTACCTGTTTCCCGAGATGGTGGCGAGCCCAATCCCCTTCACCTGCATCAAATCGACTTTCGCGACGGTCGGTCGTGAATTCGCCATCGCCGCCATGCTGCTGTTCGCCCGCCGACTGAACCATGTGATCGGAACGGAGGCCCTTTCGGTCGAAGTCGAAAGCCGAGATCACGAGCTTCATCCCGAGGATCTGGCGGGCAAGACGGTCGGAGTCCTTGGACTGGGTAACATGGGCAGGGCGATCGCCCGCGGCGCAGGCTCGATGGGGATGCACGTTCTGGCTCTGGCACGGACTCCCAGGCCCGCTCCGGAGCAGGTCGATCATCTCTACACGGTTGAAGACATCGACCATTTCCTGGCTCAGTGCGATTACGTCGTGATCGCCCTCCCAGTGACCGGCCAGACCCGCGGGTGGATCAATCAGGCGCTGCTCAGGAAAATGAAAACTTCAGCCTATCTGATCGACTGTTCGGGCCGACTGGCTCTTTACGATTTTGGTGCACTGGTGCGCGCGATCGAAGAGGATTGGATTGCCGGCGTCTGTCTCCAGCCCACCGGTCCAGTGGGCTCACCCGACATACCGCCCGCTGCTTCATCTTTCTGGCAACGCCCCAACGTCGTAGTGTCGCCCTGCCGCGGCACCTCGGTCGAGCAGGACGAGGTCTGCCTGAAGCTGTTCTTCGACAACCTCAACCGCTACCGAAGCGGCCAGCCCCTCCGTGACCTGGTGGACAAGCAAGCGGGCTACTGAGTTGAAATTTCAATGGTTATAGGTTGCAGGCTACCGTTTCAGGTTGCAGGTTTCCGATCCGTCACAACATAAAACGAAATCAAGAGACCCGCGAGCGACGTGACTTGTCTGCAATATGAACCCAAGTTCTGAGGAGCGACCGGTCAACAGCACAATCACTCCCATCCCTGATTGTTGGTTTTCAATGTTCGAGTGCCCCTTCGGTCCGGCTAGCTTAGCTCATAAGTCCGCAACCGCTTTCAGGGTTGAAATCCAGGGCGGCACTGTTGACCCAGGGTTCGGAAACCCTGGGCTGATATACACAATCCCGTTGGGATTGACCTCGATTACAGATTCGGAAACTGAGTCCATTCCTCCCTGCCCAGCACTGTCGATGTGCAGGAAGAGTTCCCATCTGAATACCCAGTGATAGTTAGCTTCAACTGAATCCTCACGGGCTGCCATGTATAGTTACAGCCGCTCGGAATCCATGAAAGAGAAGGCATGTGACGTCGTTATCATCGGTGCCGGACACAACGGGCTGGTCGCAGCTGGATACCTGGCCCGATCCGGTCTCGATGTGCAGGTTGTCGAGGGACGTTCCATCGTAGGGGGCGCCTGTGCCACCGAGGAGCTCTTCCCTGGATTCCACTTCTCCAGCTGCTCCTTCATGCTCTATGCCCTCCATCCCAAGATCGCGCGCGATCTGGAACTGAGTCGATACGGCTTCGAAGTTTTTGAGCTGCGGCCGCACGAGTTTCGCCCCTTCCCCGACGGGCGGCACCTCGTGCTCTGGCGAGACGCCGAGCTCAACGCAGAGGCCATCAGGGCTTTCTCCCAACGGGATGCTGAAAGCTATCCGCGCTGGAATGAATTCTGGGAGCGAGTCAACTCCATCGTCCAGCCCTGGGCTCTGACTCCGCCTCCAAGCCTGACCGAACTGGTGCAGCGGGCACAGGAAACCGGCAACCAGCAGGTCCTGGAGAAGGTCCTCACCACTAGCCACGCCGACATCATCGACGAGTTCTTCGAGTCCGAGCATATCAAGGCCGCCCTGATCCACTCGGGTGACCACGGCGATCCCCGGGCACTCGGCAGTGCCTACCCCTCGGCCTTTCTCCCCGGCGATGTGGAGACAGAAAAGCGAATTGTCGGCATCGTCAAGGGAGGGATGGGCTCGATCACCCGCGCTATGGTCGGCTATCTCAAGAGCCAGGGTGGGACCATCCGGACAGGGTGTGAAGTCAAGCGCGTTCTGGTGAAGAAGAACCGGGCAAGCGGCGTCGAGCTCAGCAGCGGAGAGCGGATCCGAAGCGACCTGGTAATCTCCAACGCCGATCCCAAACGCACCTTCCTGCGCCTGGTCGAACCCCAACATCTGCCCTTGGATTTTCGCACTCAGGTAGGGCGCCTCAAGACCGAGATAGGCTATCTCAAGTTTCATGCCGCCATGAATGAACTGCCCGACTTCTCCTCCTACCTCGGTGTGGACTACGACCCGTGCATCACAGCACGCGTCTGGATCTGCCCTTCCGTCGACTACGTCCAGCAGGCCTGGCAGGACGCCCGGGAAGGTCGTCCCTCCCGGCGTCCCATCCTATCCATCCAGATCCCTTCTCTCTACGATGCCACCATCTGTCCTGCCGGCAAGCACGTCCTTTCAATCTTCGGCGAATACGCGCCGATTCAGCTTGCCGAGGGCACCTGGGACGGGCGGCGACAGGAGGTGGGAGAGTCCCTGATCGACACGGTGACCGCCTATGCACCCAACTTCCGTGACGCCATCCAGGAGTGGATGCTCTTTACCCCCCTGGACCTGGAGCGCCGAGTCAACCTGACCGACGGCAACATCCACCACCTCGACATGACCCCGAGCCAGCTCTTCTCTCGCCGACCGCTACCCGATTGGGCCGAATACAAGACCCCGGTAGAGAATTTATGGCTCTGCGGTGCCGGTACCCACCCGGGCGGTGAGGTCTCGGGTGCGCCAGGTCACAATGCAGCACACGCGATCTTGAAATGCCTGCGGTGACCGCGTCACACTGGCCGTTCGCGGCTTCTGTTCGAGCGGCAATGCGAATGTAGCTTTGGCCTCCAGGCCGAAGTCTTATTTTTCCGAGCCTTTGGCTCGGACGGCGGCCTGGAGACCGCCACCACGCCCGGACGCAAAGTTCCTTTCCGAATGATCCCGCAGGAAGTTCAGAGTATCCTTTTCCCCAATGCCGAAGAGATCAGCTCAACCCCAAGTGAGCCGGTAGCGTTCTGCACATCGAGGACTGGATTCACCTCAACCAGCTCGAGAGAAATCAGACTCTGCGAGTCGGCCACCATCTCCATCGCGAGATGGCTTTCTCGATACGTAACACCGCCGAGAACGGGCGTTCCCACACCCGGAGCTACCTGGGGATCGACAACGTCCAGATCGAAACTACAGTGGAAGCCCGCTGTTCCCTGTGTCGCTCGGTCCAAGGCCTCCTCCATGGCTCCGTTCATCCTCTTCATGTCGAGTTCTTTCATCGTGATCACTCGGACTCCGCTGCGCTGAATATTGTCCCTTTCTCGTCTGTCGATGCTCCGGGCCCCGATGATCGTGACATTGGCCGGATCCACTTTGGGTGAGAACCCCTCAATCGCTTCAAGTTCGGGTGGTCCCAGTCCCACAATGGCCGCCAGGGGCATGCCGTGGACATTTCCGGAAGGGCTGGTCTCAGGAAGGTTCATGTCGGCGTGAGCATCGATCCAAATCAAACCGATCTTCTCGCCACGCCCTCGGTGAAAGCTGGCGCAGCCAGCAACGCTGCCGGCTGCTAGGGAATGGTCTCCGCCAAGGACGAGAGGCAGACAACCTTCTTCGAGTGCCTCAAACACAGACCGGGCGAGCTTGCGACAAACCTGGGCGATCTCGTCCAGAAACATCTGCTTCTGTTCGCCGCAGTCCGTCTGCTCCGGAATCCTGACATCCAGATTCCCAGCATCTTCTACTCGACAACCCAGCTGCCCGAGCCTCTGGTGTAGTCCCCCTATCCGAATCGCCGAAGGCCCCATGTCCACTCCCCGGCGCCCGGCACCCAGATCCATGGGCACTCCGATGACCCGCACCAGCCTTTCGGGTTTCAGGTTCGGCATCAGACCCTCAACTCCAGAATGATCTGGCCATCGAATCTCATTCCCTGTCTCCGTTTGGGCAGCTTACCATACGCGACTTTCCGATAGGTGACCTCCAGGATCTCTCCTGTCAGGACGGACCAACCCCTGCGCACGCGCCGGTCGCTTGACCACATCAACTGGAATTCGCATCATGAGAACAGTTTCGCGGCGCCGAAAGGAGACAAGAGATGAATTTGGACAAGTTCAAGAACCAAGCCTTGACGGATTTCGGACGGGCTCAAAACCAGGAGGCGATGGAGCGTGCCCTGACCTCGGTGCGCGATCATCTCGGGGACGAATACGAACTCATCATCGGAGGTGAGGCCGTGCGGTCCGGAGAGAAATTCACCTCGCTCAACCCCTCCCGCAGCACCGAAGTCGTCGGGGTCTTTCAGAAAGCCAGCCCTGAAATGGCAGAGCGCGCGATCGGTGCTGCGGATCAGGCATTCCAGAATTGGAGCCAGACCGAGACCGAAGAGCGCGTGAAGATCCTGCTGAGAGTCTCTCGTATCATGCAGCGGCGAAAGCTGGAGCTGGCGGCATGGATGGTCGTGGAAGTGGGTAAGTCCTGGGTAGAGGCTGACGCGGACGTGGCGGAGGCTATTGACTTCTGCGAATACTACTGCCGGTCTATGTTGCGACTCTCAGCCCCCCCAGCCCTCACACAAATCCCGGCTGAAGAGAGCGAGTTGGAATACATCCCTCTGGGAGTCGGCGTGATCATCCCACCCTGGAACTTTCCCCTCGCCATTCTGGTGGGCATGACGTTCGCAGCTGTTGTGAGTGGTAATACTGTCGTCGTCAAGCCGTCCAGTGACTCACCCACGATCGCAGCCCGAATGATGGAGATCTTCAAGGAAGCCTCCCTTCCGGCAGGCGTTGTCAACTTTATCACTGGTAGTGGCGGCGAGATCGGGGACACCCTGGTTCTGCACCCACGCACGCGGTTCATCGCCTTTACTGGTTCCAGGGAGGTCGGCCTTGGCATCAACGAAGCGGCGGCAAAGCCGCAGCCGGACCAGATCTGGATCAAGCGGGTAATCGCAGAAATGGGGGGGCAAGGACGCCATCATCGTTGATGAAGAGACCGATCTCGAGACAGCAGCCGAGGGCGTAGTTGCATCTGCCTTCGGATTCCAGGGACAAAAGTGCTCCGCCTGTTCTCGGGCCATCGTCGTCGAACCCATCTATGACCGGTTCCTGGAAATCCTCGAGGAAAAGACAGACGAGCTGATTCACGCCGGCAGCGTGGAGGGTGGCGACGTGAACTTCGGCCCGGTGATCAACCAAGAGGCTCACCAGTCGATACTCCGCTACATCGAGATCGGAAAGCGGGAGGCCGACTCCTGCTCGGAGGCGAAGCGCAGAGCACCGAGGGGTTCTTCATACAGCCTACTATTCTGTTCGACATCGAACCTGGCGGTGTCATTGCTCAGAAGGAGATCTTTGGACCCGTCCTGGCCGTGATCAAGGCGGCAGACTATGATCAGGCCATCGCTCTTGCCAACGACAGCCAGTACGGTCTAACGGGGGCCGTTTACACTGACAACGAGAACAAGATCGAAAAGGCCCGGCGCCAGTTTCATGTAGGCAACCTCTACCTCAATCGAAAATGCACGGGAGCTCTCGTTGGTGCCCATCCTTTCGGAGGGTTCAACATGAGCGGCACGGACTCGAAGGCGGAGGCCCCGACTATCTGTTGTTGTTTACCAGTAGTGTCCCAACGTTTGGGCTTCTAATCTCTGTAAAGTATTAATGAGTAATATGTTAGAGAAGATAATGGGTGTTTCCGACTTGAAAGTGAGTGTACGCTCACGCCCTTCAGTTCATAAGGAGGGCGAGCATGTACACGGGCACGACGATTTTTTCTCAGGTGATGCGGCATCTTCCCTGGCATCATTTTCATCGCATTGTTCAGCACTACGGAGGCGACTACAAGGTCAAGTCGTTCCGCTGTGCCGACCATTACCGGGTCATGGCCTTTGCACAGTTGACCTATCGCGAGAGCTTGCGCGATATCGAAGCCTGCCTACGGGCCATGAGATCCAAGCTCTTCCACATGGGCATTCGCTCCACGGTCTCCCGCAACAATCTGTCCAATGCCAACGAGAGGCGCGACTGGCGCATCTATGCCGAGTTTGCCCAAGTGCTTATCGCCGAAGCGCGCCGCCTGTACACCGACGAGGACCTGGGAGTCGACCTGAACGCGACCGTCTATGCCTTGGACTCCACGACCATCGACCTGTGCCTCTCGGTCTTCCCCTGGGCGCGCTTCCGCCGTACCAAGGGGGCGATCAAACTGCATACCTTGCTCAACCTGCACGGCGCCATTCCCGAGTTCGTTCTGATCTCGGACGGAAAACTGCACGATGTCCACGCCTTGGACCACCTGATTCCTTGTCCCGGTGCCTACTACATCATGGATCGCGGATACCTGGATTTCGGGCGCCTGTACCGACTCCATTCTGCCCGGTCGTTATTCGTGACCCGCGCCAAGGCCAACTTCAAGTTCCGCCGCCGCTACTCCCACCCGGTGGACAGAACGACGGGACTGATCTGCGACCAAACTGTCCTGCTGAGCACCTTCTATCCGGCCAAGGCCTACCCCGAACCTTTGCGTCGCATCAAGTTCTTCGACGTCACCACCGACCTGCGGCTAGTATTCCTCACCAACGACTTTGCTTCTCCCGCTCTGACTATTGCCCGGCTCTACAAGCTCCGCTGGCAGATCGAACTGTTCTTCAAATGGATCAAACAGCATCTCCGCATCAAGGCCTTTTACGGCACCAGTCCCAATGCCGTGAAAACACAAATCTGGATCGCCCTCAGTACCTACCTGCTCATCGCCATCATCCGCAAGCGCCTCTATCTCGAGTTGCCGCTCTACACAATTCTCCAGGTCCTGAGTGTCTCGCTCTTCGAGAAAACCCCAATTTTACAGGCCTTTCAGGACATGCATTACATTACTCAGAATAGTGACATTCATAAACAGTTGATGTCATTCGACTAACGCTGGGACGCTACTGGTTGTTTACACAGGCTAAGGCGATTTCGCGCAAGATCGGCTAATATTCTGTCTTCCAAACACTGCCGTCGGGAGAACAGAGGAGCATTTGCGTCATGAAGATCACCAACGTCAAGTGGTTCGCTCTCAAGGTAGGGATACGCTGCCGGTTCATCGTGAAGGTCGAGACCGATGCCGGTATCCATGGCCTGGGAGAAGCAGGGACTTCCGGAAGGGAAAGAGCGCTGGGGGGAACCATTGACCATTTTCGCGAATTCCTGATCGGAAAGGATCCGCGCCAGATCGAAGACATACATCAGACACTGTACCGCGGTCAGTATTTCGAAGGGGGGACGATCATCACAGCCGCCGCCTCTGCTATCGACATCGCTCTTTGGGACATCCTGGGGAAACATCTGAAAGTTCCTGTGTGGCAGTTGCTGGGCGGAGCCAGCCGCAAACACGTGACTTGCTTTACCGATGGGGTGGCCGGAGAAGGTGAGACCTGGCCAGAGCAGGCACAAGACCTTGCAGCAAAGGGCTGGAAGACGGTCCGTTTCGTGCCTGAAATGCCGGGCGAGGGCTTCGACCAACTGGAAGCAGAGCAGTACGATCCTTGGGAGTCCCTTCAATGGACGAGTGACGAGCTTCACTCAATCCGTTACCTGGTGGGGACGGAAATTCGTTTGGCGGTGGACTTCCATCATCGCCTGAGTGTCGCCGAGGCCGCCCACTTCTGCAAACTGGCGGAGGGTGTTGACCTTATGTTCTTGGAAGAACCGATTCGCTCTGAGAGCCCCGACGCTTATGCGACCCTGAGGACCATGACCCGGACTCCGTTTGCCATCGGCGAGGAGTTTTCCGGTATCTACGTCTTCGCCCCTTTTATCGAGCGCGGCCTCTGCAACTACGTTCGGCTGGACGTGTGTAATGTGGGAGGGTTCACGGCAGCCCGGAAGGTAGCGGCCATGGCTGAGGCTCACTATATCGATGTGATGCCCCACAATCCTCTAGGTCCGGTCTCCACCGCAGCCTCAGTGCACCTTTGCAGCGCGATCCTCAACTTCTCGCTACTGGAGTACAACTGGTCAACACGGCAACAGCCTCAGGATCTATTCCCTCGTGGAATGAACCTGGAAGGGGATCACTTCCTTCTACCCCAGGAACCCGGCCTCGGCGTGGAGTTCAACGAAGAAGCCGCCTCTGACTACGCGTTCGAGTATTGGGAGGCACCCCACTGGCGCCGGGGTGATGGCTCCTATACCAATTGGTAGGTGTCGCGAGTTCTGTCACAAGTCTGTCGCAAGTTCACTTAAGTTTAGGGAAAGACTGCAATCAATCTCGCAGATCCCTCAGCCTCAGACATTCGGTGATCAACGACAAATGGAATTCCCGCAGCGACAATTGGAAATCCCCACACGAGGGATAAAAAAAAAGAGCTGTAGCCGTCCTCTGAGACGACTCTTTTCGGGGTCCTCCTTTCTGTAAAAAAGAGAGATTGTTTTTAGACCTAAGTTACCTCGTAGAAAAGTGATGTAACCTATTGTTAAGATTGGGGTAATGCTACAAATCAGCTGCGTCGGTACTGGGTACATTATAGACGAACGCCGAGGAGATCCAGGGCTCGCTGCTGAAGCGATGTGGGACGGGTGATTTTGTCGAAGGCTGCTGAGCCGGGCAACTGCGGCTGAATCCGGTTTTTGGAGATCGTGGCCAAATCGCTGAGCAAGGTCTGAAAGCTGTGCACGGGCCCACCCTCAACGGTGCGCTTGCGGTGAGCCTTGCGGAGGGCCTGAGGAGAGCGCTGAGAGGGTGCCACCACCGAATCGCGAAGCTGCCTCCCCGCCTCGGGATCCTCGTCGTCGAACAGGATCGGAGCTAACTTCTGTCGCATGTGCCACTCGACGTAGTAGGCAAGCATGCACAGAAAGACGTGAGCGCGGACCCGATCCTCCAGATGGTGGTAAATGGGTCGGACCTTCAGATCGACACTCTTACAGCTGCGGAAGGCCCGTTCGGCGACGGACAACCCCTTGTAGGCAGCCACCGTTTGTTCGGCATCCATTTGCTCGTGGGCCAGGTTGGTGCGAATCACATAGATCCCGTCCAGTGCCGCCTCCTGCTCGATGCGCTCCTGCCGGCGCTGGTAGGAGAAGGACTCCTCGCCGATCTCCAGGACAAAATGCTTGCCCACTTTGTAGCGGTTGAGGACTTTGCCCACCCGCAGGGCAATCCGATCCTTGCCCTTGAAGCGACGCTTCGGACGTTGCGTTGCCTGGACAATCTTCTCCAACTCCAGCTCGGTCGCCTGGAGCAGTTGCTGGCGATTGCGGGCCCGTTCCTCCGCTAAGAGGGGATTACGGCAGACAATGAGCCGTTCCCCGGGGTAGTCCGGGCTCTGGATCTCGGCCAGGTCGCGTTGATCAAACAGGGACAGCTGCAGCGGACCGGATTGAAACAGTTTGCGGATCTGAGGGCCTCGCAGGGCCGTGATCCAGCCCATGCCGGGCAGCGGCTTGAGCTCCTCCCGAATGCGGGCTTCCGTCAGCATTCCTCGATCGGCGACCACCACCACCGAGCGCAACCCGAAGCGTTAGCGCAGTTTTTGGATTTGCCTGGTCACTGTTGTGGGGTCCGCTCGGTTGCCTTCGAAGACCTCGACCGCGACGGGGCAGCCTTTCGCACAGCAGGCCGAAGACGATCTGCAGCGTACCCCCTTTGCCGTCTCGGGAATACCCCCGCTGGGCCAACGGGCAACTCCTCCCTTCGAAGTAGGTCGAGGTGACGTCGTAGATCACGAGGCAACCGTCCTGCAGGCGCTGAGCCGCCAGCTGGTTTTCAATCTTTGGTTGTCGAACGAGCAGCCAGTCCAAGGCGCCGTACAGATCATCGGCCGTCGCGGCCTCCACCTGTAAGAGCTCGCCCAAGCTGCTGGACAGGGTCTGGGGATCCCATCCGCGTGCGGTGGCCAGCTTGGAGCGGGGCTCCAGGATGCGCGCCACGATCAGGGCCACTACCAGGCGGCGCTGCAGGCTGTTGCGAGTGGCCAGTAAGCGCTCCAAACCGAGGCGGCGCAGGGTACCCAAGACGGCCGCCACATGACCATGGGGGCGAGTGCGCTGGACCTGGAAGGCTTGGCTCAAGTCGGAGATGACGGAGCCTCCCTTCAAGAGGCTGCGCAGGCCTTCGACGATCTCCGCGGGCCACTTGCTGAGGTTAGCCAGAGTGCGCTTGCGCACCTTGCCGGCTTGCCGGTAGGACTCGCGCAGGAGAATGGCCGGGGGCGAGTTGCGGTTGGGAACGGATTCGATGTACATGGGCACTATAATATCACATACTACCGACAATAAAGGACACTAAAGCAACTATTACATGGGTACAAATTGTCGAACACAAAAAGACCCTTACCTGATGATCCACAATGGCTTACAGGTTGTTTTTCAGCTAGTTTTCAGGGTAACTTCGGTTTAGAATGCGAGGGGGATGGAGTGAGGGCGTAGCCCGAACGGAGCTCCCCCTCGCTCGCGCCGGCGTCGAGGGGAGTGGACCAGATCCACGAGGCTCCTGAGCGGCCTCTGTAGGGCGCTGTACGACCTCTCCCCTTGGCGGGCACTCGTCTATCGTCCCCACCAAGCACTTCCCAGGGGCCAATCAGCCGATTTGCCCGGATTTGAACTCCTCGCGGTTTCCTCATTTCGTGGTTTCCTGCTGTTTCTTCTTGGCGCTCTCCATTCGGTAGCTCGAGACGTTGAGTTCCAGAATCACGCTGTGGTGCACCACCCGATCAATCGCCGCCACCGTCGTCATGGGGTCCTTGAAGATCCTCTCCCAGTCCGAGAAGATCAGGTTGCTGGTCAGCAAGATGCTGCGGCGTTCGTAGCGATGGGCCAGCAGTGTGAAAAGAACCTCCATTTCCTCCCGACTTTGCTGAACGTAGCCGATGTCATCGACTATGAGAGCCTCGAAGCGATCCAGTTTCTTGAGCTCCTTCTCCAGAGTCAGATCGATTTTGGCCCGCAGCAATCGCTGTACCAGCAGGGCGCAGGTAGAGAATAGAACCCGGCGCCCCAGCAGAATCAACTCCTGCCCCAGAGCACAGACTAGATGCGTCTTGCCGCTTCCAGGGTTGCCGAAAGCCAAGACGTTCTCGGCGCGATCCAAAAACGTACCTTCCAGCAGCGCCGTCAGTTGTCGATCCACGCTTTGGGGCAAGCGCGAGCGGTCCAACGCCGTCAGCGTTTTCTCCCAGGGAAGCTTCGAGATTCGGCGCAGGCGCTGGATTTTGCGCTCGTGCCGCTCCGCCACTTCGATCTCAGATAACGACAAGAGAAACCGGGGATAGGACAGACTTTCCTGGGTAGCCAGTGCCGCCTGGGCGGCGGAGTGCTCCCGAAAGGCTGGTAGATGCAGCTGGACAAGGCACTCGCGAAGCCGGGTCAAGTTGCCTCCACTCATGATCTCACCTTCCGGCTCTCCAGCAGCGTGTCGTAGACGCCCACGTCCATCTTCTCCACCGCCACTTCCCAGGGCTCCACCACCGGATCGACGAGGCATTCTCGTAGTGCTTCGAAACGGATTCTTTGTCCCCTCTCAATCAGCCCCTGAAGTGCCTCTCGCACTCGCTGCTCACCTTCCTGGGCAGCCAACTCGAGGATCTTCAGATACTGGCGATCCGCCGTGGCTGGACAATCTTGGCGCAGCTCGTCGTAGGCGACTCGAAACAAGATCCCCGGAAACAGATCCTCGCGCCAGCGATAGCGAGTGAACGCCCCCGGCTTGCGCACCAGGGAATGGATCACCTGCCGGTAGTCAATGCGATGCTTGCCTTCTCCTCGCAAGCGAGGCATGCGTGCCTGTGGCTGACCCCCGTAGTAGACCTCCACCTGATCCGCCCACACCCTCACCTGCACCCGCTCGCCGATCAACCGGCTGTCCACCGAATAGGTGTTGTGGCGAACCCGGATCGTACTGCTGGGGGAGACTCTCACCCACTGCCGGGTGAAGTCATCCAGACGGCGTGCCGGCAACGGGCGCATCACGGCCAGCTCTTCTCCCAGGCGCTTTTGCCGGGTCGCATTGCGCCGGTCCACAATCACCGCTACAAAACCCTCGTACTCTTCCCGGCTGGAAAAATCACGGCTACACCGCAGCAGCAGTTCCTGCTCGATGGCCCGTTTCAAGCGGTGATGGGCCTGTTCCACATCCCCGTTCTCGTGAGCCTTTCCTGCCTGGGTGCGACTCGAGCGCATCCCGAAGTGTCTCAGCAACCCTTGATAGCGCTCGGTGAACTCTTCCCGTTTCAGGTTGTTGACGGCCGCCGAAAGCCGGTCTGTTCGGTGTTCCTCGGGCAGCGCCCCCAACTCCCACAACGCGTTCTGAAGCCCCAGGCTGAGGCTCTCAAAGGACTCACTGAAACACAGCGTGGTCGCTTCCCAGTTCGAGTAGGCCAAAACAAAGTGGTACAGCAGATGGGGAAACGGCTGGCCCTGGATCGTCACTCCCAGACGCCCCATAAACGTAAAGTCCGATTGAGATTGATGTCCCGGCCGATACTTCTGCGGGAACATCACCTCCTTCGCTTCTCCGTGTTGTGCCTTCCACTGCTTGATCCTGCGCTGCAGCGTCCTCAACTGACCTTGCTGGAAGGCCCCTTCCTGCTGGCGGCACAAATACTCGAACACCGCTGTCGCTTCCACCGTCGGAGATCGCTTCAGGATCTCTTCCACCTCTGGCCACACCGACTCGAACGGATCCGATCGAGTTCGCCAATATCGCTCCGGCTGACTCTGGCTCGGCAGCTTTCCCGACTTCAGGTACTTCCGAGCCGTCTTTCGCGACAGCCCCGCTTTGGCCGCCGCCATCGTTAGCGTCTTCTCGTTCTTTTGCAACTTTACTAACCTCCGCACTTGCTGATCCTTAACCATGCCCTCATGGTCAGGATCAGCCCTGAAAAAGTGGGGAATTCTATTTGTCGTCGTGGGAAATTCTAACTGTCGCCAATCAATTCGGTGATAAATACGAGTTGCATACGCCTTTCACGCGGCGTTCCGCCCTTGTTCCTAGGGGTCCACTCCCTGGGAAACGAAGTCGCGGCGTCTCCGCCGAGAGTCTGAGTTGTTGATCCCTGTTGATGAACACCCGGGCATACTCAGCCCTAGTCCCCCACGCCCCCGAAAGGGGAACCGGCCTCCGCATTTGGTGAGCCCGTGAGGCAAATCTGAGATAATCCGGGCCGACCAGGGGACCGGTCCTGGGTTGGAACAGGACCGGATTCCAGCAAGGATGGCGCTGCGAGGAATCGCTGTTTGGTTTCTTCTGGATGCCGTTGGCGACCTCGATTGGGGTCGGCCAACGACCCCCGATCCGACGCGACAGCCAGATGCCGACGTCGGGATGCTTTTCATGCGTGCCACCAAACCAAGCCGCTACTAGACCCTCACTGGTCTCGGCGAGGGTCGAGGCATGGCACTGAGGTGTAGGACGCGCTTCGAGGGTGTAGATCAAACTGCCCTCCAAATACCCTTCCTGCCTGGGAATCGATTCAGCGCCAAGACTCCCAGAAAGTGAAAAGAAGTTCATCAAGAAGGCCTATGGTCTGAAACTCCGAGGCTCCTCATCAGGCTGGAAGGAGTTGCCCGACCTCCCCGGGTTCCGTCGGCAGGCCCATGCGGCAATTCCCGTCGGAAACCGGCTCTATCTCTGGGGCGGGTTCAGCTATTTCGATCCCTACACCTACCGTGACGGGTACCGCCCCTCCAAGGAAAGAGGAGAGTGGATCTGGGAGTCGATGCCGGATCTCCCCTGGGCTACCGGGGGTGCCGGCATCTGTGCCATCGACGAGAAAATCTACATTTTCGGCGGCATGGACTACAACCGCGAGAAGATGTACACGAATGCAGACCGAAACGGAAAGATCCCTCGCCTGGGCGCTAGGCTCCTGGTCTTTGACACACGGAATCCGAATGCCGGCTGGAAGAATCTGGCGATCTGTCCAGGGACGGCTCGCTGGTATCCGGCGGTTTCCGCCGCCGGCGGCAAGGTCTACGTACTTGGAGGTCTGAGCGGAGGCGACAACGCTGCAGGACAGTACTGCACTGTGGTGGACAACTGGTGCTACGACCCCGCCCGAAGTCAGTGGGAAAGGCTACCGGATCTACCTATCGCCAGCGGCAACTACCCCAGCGGCCAGATCACCTACGATGGTCGGTTCATCCTTTTGGTGGGCGGTTACCAGTACGCCTCGATTCTGAACCCCGACGGATCCGTGAGGCCCTCCTACGGCCGGCCCTACAAGCACTACAAGAAGAAGGGATATTACGCTGACGTAATGGTCTACGACACCAAGACCGGATTGTTCGGCCGAGGAGATCCCTTGCCTCTGAACAACAACATGCCCTCCACGGTGGTGGAGGGAAACCGTTTCCACATGTTCGGCAGTGAAACCGAAGAAGCTATTGTCGAAGGGAAGCACTACGAGCACCGTCCCAATCTCTATCTGATTGGCACGATTGCTCCCATCGACGAGCGAGACTGGCGAGACCAGATCAGATTCCTGAAGTAGCAGGAGAGGAGTCCCGACCAAGATGAGCGTCGAGCCGCGGTGCTCTCGGTGGACGCTCCTGGTCCTGGGTCTGTAACGAAACCGTACCTCACCCTGGGAGGAAGCCAATACCAGACGCATGAAGTCCAAGGGTGTGGTAGCCGCTGCCGCTCTGACAATCTGAATCAGCTCCTCGAAGCCTGGCGGCAGGGCTTCATCCTCTGGAGCAGTTGAATCGGCTTGACTTGGAACCGTCTTGTAAGAGAGCTCCCCTGAGTACCCCAGCTCCCTCAGACAGGCAGAGATCTCTTGGTCGATCAGGACCCTGTCAGGACCATCCAGGGCTCCCTGGTCCAGCCAGGACGACCGGTCCGTGTTGTCTAGCGTCTCCTTGCAAGCGAGGCGGAAGCGGGCCTTACCCTGACCATCCATAATCATGGGCACCAGGGAAGGATGGTTGGCCGTGCGCTGGAGGATGTACTCCTCGAATCGCTCTCTGAAGGGGCCGTATTCGCGGACCATGAGGTGATTCTAAGGGATGGGGAAGTGAGGCTCCACGAGGTCTGAGTTCCTTCCTTATCCGTCTTTAGATTGTCTCCGTCTTTCGCGGTGCTTTAAGGTGTGATGGCACAGATCTGACCGTAGAAACAGTGTCAGAGTAGATTATCCCTGAACGGCCGCTTTCGCCTAAAAGCGGACATTCAAATTTTCCCTTGAAATGTCGACCGACCGACCGCAAACGGGCCACAAGCGGACATCGAGTTGAACCTGGATGGTGTTCCTATTCGCCCGCGAAGGCTTCAATTTCTACCAATAGGTCCGGAAGTACCAACCAAGCGGAGGTCCAGTTACTCCCCCGTCGGCACCAGGCGCTTGAGTTCCTCGAACCAGTTGAGGACGACAGTCAACTGCGAGGGTGCGGAAGCCTGCTCTTCAAGGTCCTTCAGCATCATGAACCGCTGGCCGTCGGGGTGAATGTCGTAGTTTCGACCCGCTGCAACACTGTATCTTCCGGTGAACAACACCTCGGGACGTTTTCCCAGAAGCCAGAGCTTGGCTAGTTTCCAGTCCCGCTTCACGCGAGAACAGATCAACTTCCTCTCCGTTGTCGAGCGTCGTCCGGCTCAGCAGTCCCAGACGATAGTTCCCCTCCAACAGCTCCCGGCGTGGGTGGTCCATCTCTCGGCTCCAGCATCGACGGAAGTTCCAGACGTCGGCATGGTCGGGGTACTTTCGCCGTCGCTTGCAGAGCCAGGTGTAAGCCTCTGCCAGAATCCCTTCATCGAGGACGTCGTCCAGGTTGATATCCATACATTTGACAGCTAGTTCCCGAGCGATCGTATCTGGCTATTTCGGGTGCTTCCGGAAGCTGCCGTCAGATTTGATCGCCATCGAGGGACCGGAAACGCCTAGAAGGGGTCAGTCAAACTCTCCCCTGAAATGTCCAAACGAACGACCGCTACCGGGGCCAAAAGCAGTCATTCGAACGTCTGCGGGGAAAATCGGAATGACGGCTTTTAGGCGAAAGCTGCCTTCCGATTTGATCGCAATCGAATGACTGGTTCCGCCTAAAAGGGGTCATTCGAGTTTTCCGGAGAAGCGTCGAGTGAACGACCGCAAACGGCCAAGTGCGGCCGGTGTTCATGCATAGGGCGATTTTGAGAGCAACTGTCCCGCTAGCTCCGAAACCGCGCAGTCCTCAGCAATCTTCTCGCCGTCGAAGCGAGTGACCACCATGTCTCTCCATTCCACCTTCTGCCCCGTCGGTGGAATACCCATCATCTCTGCCAGCACACGGTCCGCTATACCGAGCTGTCAGCCGGTAGGTTTCGCGCGGTGGCGGCTTGTCGGAGGGCTCCTACTATCGCCTGGGTACACTCAGTGGTGAGGAGTTGGCGTCAGGGCAAAACGAAGGTTGCCCTTGAGGTTAGCACGACCCCTTCCTGGAGGAGGGGTGTCACAATGATGGGGGTGTCGGACCGGACTTCGACTCGCCCTACGAAGTCGGGCAAATCGGCGATGAGCTCGTCCAGAAACACGGCCCCCTTGGCTCCCGGTGCCAGGGTGATCTCAATCGGATCTCCGAGGACCTCTCCCTCCCCATCGAGGGCCCGTACCGTGATCAGGGCATCGCCGGCCGCTTGTTGGGGCACGACCAGGGCGAGGCCCGTTCGGATCGTATCGGCGCCTTCGGCGACATCCCGCTTACTCTCACCAAAAAATGATGAGGCGGGCTCCGGTATCCTACCCGAGATGCCGGCCCGGGTCTCCAATCCGTCGGGGCCGACGATTCGAAACACGGCATGGACATCGATGTCCGCCTCGGCCGGATCACAGGTGATCCGAACCCACCCCACTGCAGATCGCTGGCGGTGCCGTTGGCGCTGAAGACGGTTCGCACGGCATTCTCCCGGACGCGCCTGCTCACGGTGTCCGTGGGGGCGCCATCGGACAACAGGGGGGTCGGGGCTCCGCTGTCGTCCAGGCTCTCAACGGTCACATCGACCACGTCCGTCGCCGAATTGTTGTCGATGCTGATTTCTGTCGAGAAGGTTCTTTCACCAAACACGCCGTGGCCGAATTGGGCGATGTAGATCCGCTTGGCTGGAGCGGTCCCTTCCAGCGAATGCGCGGTGAGGATGAAGACCAGAATCAGCCCCATCCCCAGGACGGACCGGGGCGTCAATGAGACCGGTCTGAAAGCTGAATTCTGAAGTTTGGTCTTCACTCTCCGTCAACCGGTTGGGACGTCAGGATCAACCCTTCCTGCACCAGTGGGAGAACCACCACCGGAAGATCGCTGGTGACGGTGACCTTGCCCCGGAAATCCCGAATTCCCGGAGCCAGCTCATGCAGAAATTTTGAAATCTGCTCCCCAGGAGCAACCTCGATCTTGATGGGTTCTCCAATGAGAGTACCCGATAAGCCGCTCCGGGGACGGATTTCGACCATGGCCTTCTGGCCTCCCTTTAAGATCATTCCCTCGGAGTTAGTAACGCTTGGTGGGAAGAGAAGAGCCATCCCTGTTCCGACCGTCTCCTGATTCGGGCTGGGTTCTTGCTGATTATCAGCCTGGAATTCCCAGGTTGGCTTGGCCGTCGTGGCGGGTACGGGGACGGTGGTCACGATTTTCCCTGTGTCTTCATCGCGGATCGTGACGATCGCCTCCACGTGGAGATCCGCTTCGCTTCGGATACGAACCCATCCCACGAGAACTTCGGGAAAAGTACCATCCTCGAAGCGTACATTGGGCCGCGAACTCACCAGCCTGGTTGTCGTACCAACGAGCGACACTCCCTGGGAGGACGCGAGATCAAGCGGACCTATCACCGAACCTGAGGGCACTACCATCAACTCGCTAGGATTGCCCATGGAATCGAAGCTTTCGACGGTGGCTGAGGCTCTCGTCCCATCCGGATCCAATGCACCCCCAGAGCCGGCTTTGTCGGTGATTAAAATGGTGGTGGTGAAAGCCTTTCCCTCTGTGACACCCCCGACGAACTGCGGGATATAGATGAATTTCTCTTCTGGCCCTGCCAGGAGTCCACCTGCCCCCATCGTCAAAACCAGGAGAAGGAGTGTCGATTGGAGTCTGCAGATTGGCACGCTGTCCCTTCCCGATTCGATCTGCTCGCCACTATTGCAGAAAGCATCGGGTGGGTCAAATTGATTGAGGAGCTAGCAGCTAAGCTAGGTGAATTTGCGAACTGGAGACAGATTTGAGCTGCCCCTCAATTTCCGCTTGAGGCCGTTTGCGGTCGTTCACTGGACGTTTGCGGGCGAAACTTGAATGACCGCTTCTAGGCGAAAGCGGCCGTTCGATTGCGGTCAAATCGGACGCTGTTTGTAAGATCAGATGCCGACTATCACAGGTGATGTAGGATCAGACAACACTTCCCCCGGTTGCATCGAAATACGCACTCCTCTCTTGAGCCTTTTTCCCAGGCGGTCCTTTCCTTCTTTGCCCCTCACCATTTGAGAGGGCGGTGCTACACTGCACCTTAGACCTACAGGATGTCCATGAAACTCACACACCATGATTTGGAGATCGAGCTGCTTGACGAATGGTGGGCTGAAGCGGGGATGTCGACGTTCGAACCCCAGACGCGTGCCTATCGTGTTGATCGCGATGCCCATCCCAGCGTGCGGGAGGTCAGGATCGAAGAAATCGGGCCGGTTCGTCGAAACCCCGGTGTCGCGATCTTCAAGGATAACGAGGAAACTTCGGCGCGAGAGCGGGTGGCGTCAATCCTTCGGGGGTTCCGATCTGGGTCAATGCTCCCACCCGTGGAGATCGTGGAGTTGGCCTCAGGTTCCAGGTATCCGTACAAACTCACTCATGGTGCCCATCGATTGTATTGCTCTCTTGCCGCAGGGTTTAGTCATGTCCCGACCGTCATTGGATTCGATTGGGAGTCCCTCGATAGCTTTTAGCCCCCAGGCCCCTCCTTTTGGTACGCGAGGCTCTCGAACCATCGAGTTCTCAGCCAAAGCTTCTCGACCGGCTGCGGCTGGCCCTGCGCTCGCGCTTTTACAGCCGAAGGACCGAGAAGGCCTATCTGATGTGGGTAAGACGCTTCATCTTATTTGAGCCGCGATCCGTTAGGCCGCTTGGTCGGGCAAGTCGGATGGATAGGATCCAGAATTAGAGGTCCATTATTGATTCTGTAGGCGCAACCTGTCCCCGACTAGCACGTGCACTCTCCAAGCTCGATGCGACGTGGGCGGATCGCTTGTTGCGATGGCTTTAGCGAGCGAAGAATCGGCAACGAGAATCGATCTCTGAAAGAGTCTAGTCTGGCTGACTTTGGCCTCGAGCTGGCAGGACATGGTAAATTTGAGAGAGAATGCCAGAAATCAGCCGGTTCTTCGGGATCGTGATTCGTATGTATTTTGACGACCATAATCCACCGCACTTCCACGCCATTTATGCCGGAAACGAGGCTCAAGTTGGAATTGACCCTATCATTGTTCGTGAAGGGGAGCTCCCGAATCGTGCGACCTCCATGGTGGTTGAATGGGCAGCCCTTCACCAGCAAGAACTGGCAGAAAACTGGCATCGGTTGGCCAATGACGAGCCCGTACAGAAGATAGAACCGCTCGAGTAGAAAGGCAAAGCATGTTTCCGAGAGTCAAACAGGTTCGGCATCTAGGGCAGTATCGTCTGGAATTGAGCTTTACGGATGGGACCAAGGGTGAGCTTGACTTGGAAGATCGAGTCGTCGGTCGCGCCGGCGTATTCGTTCCACTACAAGAGATCGATTTTTTCAAACAGGTCGAAGTCGATCCCGAAGTCGGAACGATTGTCTGGCCCAATGGAGTAGATTTTTGCCCAGATGTCTTGTACAGCCTGGTGACCGGCAAACCAATCCGAATACTGGAATCGGTCTGAGCTGTCGAAGACGACGGTACCGACCGCCGGATGCTTACATCAAATGATGTCTTCTTCAGCAACCTGCGACGTTCACATTGATACATTCAGACGAATCTGACCTCACCCCCCTACCCTCCAGATGCCACGCTTATCGATGACCCGGCTTGACTTGAGCTGGGTGCGCTCGAAGGTGCCCTCCGGCTTCAGCTCCACCTGAACACTTACGCCCAGCGCACGTCTCAGGTCCTCCCTGATCCTCTGCCCTAGACTCTCGGATTGCGGCGAGGCCTCCTGCTTGATCTCCGCCTGGACGGTCAGCCGGTCGAGGGAACCCGAATCCCGTTCCACCAGCAGTCGGAATTCCCCACCAAACTCCTCCCGCTTTCGCAGCACATCTTCGATTCGGGAGGGAAACACGTTCTGCCCCCGAACCGTGAGCATGTCGTCCACCCGTCCGTAGATGCCTTCGCTCAGAGTGGGATAGGTCCGGCCGCAGGCACAGCCGGCGCAGGCGTCCTGCCATCGGGCGATGTCGCCCGACCAATAGCGGATCAGAGGCTGGGAGGTCCGTTCCAGATGCGTGTATACCGGAACTCAGTAGCGTCCCAGCGTTAGTCGAATAACATCAACTGTTTATGAATGTCACTATTCTGAGTAATGTAATGCATGTCCTGAAAGGCCTGTAAAATTGGGGTTTTCTCGAAGAGCGAGACACTCAGGACCTGGAGAATTGTGTAGAGCGGCAACTCGAGATAGAGGCGCTTGCGGATGATGGCGATGAGCAGGTAGGTACTGAGGGCGATCCAGATTTGTGTTTTCACGGCATTGGGACTGGTGCCGTAAAAGGCCTTGATGCGGAGATGCTGTTTGATCCATTTGAAGAACAGTTCGATCTGCCAGCGGAGCTTGTAGAGCCGGGCAATAGTCAGAGCGGGAGAAGCAAAGTCGTTGGTGAGGAATACTAGCCGCAGGTCGGTGGTGACGTCGAAGAACTTGATGCGACGCAAAGGTTCGGGGTAGGCCTTGGCCGGATAGAAGGTGCTCAGCAGGACAGTTTGGTCGCAGATCAGTCCCGTCGTTCTGTCCACCGGGTGGGAGTAGCGGCGGCGGAACTTGAAGTTGGCCTTGGCGCGGGTCACGAATAACGACCGGGCAGAATGGAGTCGGTACAGGCGCCCGAAATCCAGGTATCCGCGATCCATGATGTAGTAGGCACCGGGACAAGGAATCAGGTGGTCCAAGGCGTGGACATCGTGCAGTTTTCCGTCCGAGATCAGAACGAACTCGGGAATGGCGCCGTGCAGGTTGAGCAAGGTATGCAGTTTGATCGCCCCCTTGGTACGGCGGAAGCGCGCCCAGGGGAAGACCGAGAGGCACAGGTCGATGGTCGTGGAGTCCAAGGCATAGACGGTCGCGTTCAGGTCGACTCCCAGGTCCTCGTCGGTGTACAGGCGGCGCGCTTCGGCGATAAGCACTTGGGCAAACTCGGCATAGATGCGCCAGTCGCGCCTCTCGTTGGCATTGGACAGATTGTTGCGGGAGACCGTGGAGCGAATGCCCATGTGGAAGAGCTTGGATCTCATGGCCCGTAGGCAGGCTTCGATATCGCGCAAGCTCTCGCGATAGGTCAACTGTGCAAAGGCCATGACCCGGTAATGGTCGGCACAGCGGAACGACTTGACCTTGTAGTCGCCTCCGTAGTGCTGAACAATGCGATGAAAATGATGCCAGGGAAGATGCCGCATCACCTGAGAAAAAATCGTCGTGCCCGTGTACATGCTCGCCCTCCTTATGAACTGAAGGGCGTGAGCGTACACTCACTTTCAAGTCGGAAACACCCATTATCTTCTCTAACATATTACTCATTAATACTTTACAGAGATTAGAAACCCAAACGTTGGGACACTACTGACCGGAACTCCCTCCTCACCCGGAGGCACCGGGTGTCGGGTTTCAGGATGAAGCATCTCGGTGTAGACGATATCCATCCAGAGATGCATTCCCCGCTCCAGGTGCCGGCAGCCCGAATTGGTCATCCAGGGGGTCATCTCAGCCATGCTGCCCTGATCCACGACCTCACAGCCGAAAGTGTCCTGAATCTGACGGCGGGTGGCGGGAACGCTGGCTCCTGGTTCACCGGAAAAGAACATCAGACGAAAGTTGAAATCTTTCTTGGGATCACAGCCCATCTTCTTGGCCACTTCAGCCAGATAGAGGGCGTAGGAGGGAGTGCCGTATAGCGCTGTGGGCTGCACCATTCTGATCCACTCGACAGCCCGCTCGGTTTGTCCGGACACACCGGCACCGAACGGGAAGCAGCGGGCGCCGAGCCTTTCGACCCCCAACAGAGCTCCCCAGCTGCCGATGTAGAGGCTGAACAAGGAGCTGATCATGACAATGTCATCGGGTCTCAGGCCCACCGACCAGAGCACCCGAGCATGGGCCTCGGCGATACGCTCCCAGTCGTCGCGTCCTATGCCGAAAACCGTCGGCCTGCCGGTGGTTCCGGAGGTGCCATGAATGTGAAACACCTGTTCTTCGGGGATAAACAAGAAGCGCCCAAAAGGAGGATGCTGTTCCTGCTCCAGGCGGATCTCTTCCTTGGTCAGGATGGGCAGCTTCCGAAACTGTTCAAGACTACTGATTTCAGTCGGGTCGACCTTCAAATCTTTGTAGAACTCTCGGTAGAACTCCGACCTTTTCCAGGCGTAGCTGACCTGATGGCGTATTTTCTGAAGGATGAGTTTCTCCCTGTCGGCGGGATCCTGGGTCTCCCGCAGAGAGTCCCAGTACTCGCTGTCGGGAGCGGGCTGATAGGAAGCGTCGTACTGAGGAGGCCACTCCATCAGAATCTTGACCGTTTAGTGCTCCCTTCCATAAATACGATGAGGTTTGTGGCGAGCGCGACGGGGTCGAGGGCGCGAAGCGACGACGAGGCGATACTGGGCATCGTAGAGGAGGAGCAACAAAGCCATCGGCCCGTCCTGTCGCCACCCGGAGGACAGATGGGGGTTGTGGACGATCTCTGTGTTGGTCGTCGTCGAAGATGGCCACGCATCGTCTTCCTCCTCCTGCCTTTATCTCGCCTCACAAGCCCCATTCGCATACATCATCGTATTTATGGAAGGAAGCACTTAGCCATTCTGCGGCCTGGCGGCCGACTGGACGTATTCCACGATGCTGCTGGTAAATGTTCCCACCGGAAAGACCGCTCCGACCCCCATGTCGAGCAGGGGCTGAACGTCCTGGTCGGGAATGGTACCCCCGACAAGGAGGATCGCGTCCCCGTGTCCTTGCTTGTCCAGGGCCTGGACGAGCTTGGGGATTAGACGCATGTGAGCGCCGGACAGGATACTGATACCGACTACCTCGACATCCTCCTGCAGGGCAGCCCAGGCGATCTCTTCGGGGGTCAGCCTCATGCCCAGATAGAGCACTTCCATGCCCGCGTCCTTCATGGCACGCGCGATCAGCTTGACGCCTCGGTCGTGCCCATCCAGTCCGACCTTCGCCAGAAGCACTTTTACCGGCTTAGCCTGCTCTGTCATGCTCTCGACAACCCTTCGTCAGCCATCGAAGAAGACTCAAAAAACGCCGGGATCCCGGTACGACCCATAGACATCCCGCAAGGAATCCATGATCTCTCCCTCACTGGCTCCGGCTCCTACTGCGGCCAGTACAGGAGGCATCAGGTTCTCATCGGCTTCAGCCGCCGTCTTCGTCTCGTCCAGGAGCTTCTGGACACGTCCGTTGTTGCGCTCGCGCCTCAGCTCGTTAAGACGCCCCAGCTGCCGATCCTCCTCGCTGGTATCGTACTCGAAGATCTCCAGCGGCTGGGACTGTTCCGAACGATATTGGTTCACCCCCACGACCACATAGTCACTGCTTTCGACACGACGTTGATACTCGTAGGCGGCGTTGGATATTTCCTGTTCGATGTAGCCCGTCTCGATGGCACGCAGCATTCCTCTCAAGACGCTTTTCGGCTTCTCCCCCTTTTCGGGGCCTCCGCCCAACTCCTCGATCTTGTTCAGGTATTCCCAGACACGCTCCTCGATCGTCTGTGTCAGTGAATCCAGAAAGTAGGAGCCTGCCATGGGGTCGACTGTGTTGGTAACACCTGACTCATGAGCGATGATGAGTTGGCTCGCGAGAGACATCTTCATGGCATCCTCCGAAGGGATGTCGTAGGCCTCATCGTAACCGCTTATGTGGAGAGACTGGGTTCCGCCCAGGACGGCTGCCAGCCCCTGGATGGCCCCCCGGACGATATTGTTCTTGGGATCCTCCCGCATCAGGGTCGACCCCAGCGTCTGTGTATGGTAGCGCAGCCGCATTGACTCCGGCCGCTGAGCACCGTACCGCTCTTTCATGATTCTCGCCCAAAGGCGCCGGGCAGCACGGAATTTGGCTACCTCTTCAAAGAAATCGCTGTGGCAACCAAAGAAGTAGGAAAACCGGGGAGCAAATTCGTCCACTTCCAGTCCCCGTTCCAGAGCTGATTCTACGTAGGCCATTCCCTGGGCCAAGGTAAAGGCCAGCTCCTGGACGGCGTCGGAACCCGCCTCCCGAGTGTGGTAGCCCGAGATGGATATGGTGTACCAGTTGGGAACGTGACGGGTGCAGAACTCCACCACATCAGTGGTGAGCTTCAGGGAGGGTCTGGGAGGTAAGGCGAAGGTCTTCTGGCCGTGAAACTCCTTCAAGGAATCATTCTGAACGGTGCCCCTGAGCCCCCCCCAGTCCACGCTATTCGCTTCGGCAACCGAGAGCAGCATGCTGAGCAGGATGATGGCGGGATGGTTGATGGTGAGGGAGACGCTGACCTTGTCCAGCGGGATCCCCGCAAACAACTCCTGCATGTCGTTCACGCTGTCGATCGCGACTCCAAGCCTGCCCACTTCTCCCTCCGCCAGCGGGTGATCTGAATCGTATCCGGTCAAGGTGGGGTGGTCGAAATCCGTGCTAATACCGGTCTGACCGTGACCTAGGAGAAAACGGTATCGCTCGTTGGTGGACCGTGCGGTGCCGAAGCCGGCGATCTGTCGCCGGGTCCAGAGCCTGCCACGGTACATGGTGGGATAGGCACCGCGGGCGAAAGGGTAGGATCCTGGATAACCGAGGTCTCTTTCGTGGTCCAGCTGACTGACATCCAGCGGATCATAGAGACGCTTTACGTCGAGGCCGGATACCGTCCGAAAACTCTCGTCTCGCTCACCGCTGCGGTCGAGAAACTGCTTCAGCTCTCCCTTCTCCCAGCCCTCCCTCTTCTGCTCCAGTCCCCGTAGCGGATCTTCACTCAAATGGGGCTTCTTAGCCTTCTTCATCTAGATCTCGTGCTTTCTTGGCGCTAGATTGTTCAGTCCGGTCGAGCCAGTATGATACATGCCCTGCATCTATCCGGGAAGCTCCGAGGGAGCTAGGGCTCTTGCCACGCAGTTTCAGGGTGGGCATACTCCCCTCTGTGTCGGATGCGCTGGAAGCAATCTACCTTCGATCGGGACAGCCCCTTCCCCAAATGCAAACCATCGGCTGTCTGAGGGTACCCCAACCCTTCCGGGACCTGCTGGTCCACGAAAACGACATGACGCCCACATTAGAGGCTTTCCATGGACGAAGAATCTCCCTTCACGTATTGGAACGTCATCAGCAAGAAATCCGGCTACTGAGACTGGTGGTGTTGAAGCTGGAAGCTGACGACACCCCGGTTGAGTTCGGGGCTATTCGGATCGATTTGACACTCTTCAAGACTCAGGCACTGCAACTCATTCTGGAGGAACATCTCCCCCTGGGCACGATCTTGAGGGAACAGAATATCCTCCACACCAGCGGGCCCAAGGAATTCTTCAGCGTCCTCTCGGATGCCGTGGTTAATCGGGCGCTGCAGTTGACCGGGACCTACCAGCTGTTCGGACGCCGTAATGTGATCCGAGATAGCCAGGGAAGACCCATGGCAGAGATGACTGAGATCCTGCCACCGGCCGCAGGATCAGACACAAAATGCATCTGAGCTGGATCGATTACGCTATCGTGTTGGTGTATATCGGCGCCACCATCCTGGCGGGAATCCTCTCGCGTACCACCATCAAGGGAATCGCCGACTTCCTGGTGGCCGGACGCAGCCTCAAGACCCACATGGCTGTGGCCACCATGGTGTCTACCGGCCTTGGCCTGGTGACGGTGATGTACTTCGCCGAGGAAGGATTCAAGAACGGATTCAGTCCTTTCATCGTCGGTCTCATCGCGGCCATTGCTATGCTCATCGTAGGCTGCACCGGCTTTCTCGTCCGGCGGTTGCGCCAGCTGCAGGTGATGACGGTACCCGAGTTCTATGAGATCAAGTACAGCCGCGGAGTCCGGCTGACGGGTGGCATCCTCCTGGCGTTGGCGGGGACCCTAAATATGGGACTCTTTCCCATCCTGGGTAGTAAGTTCGTGGTCGGCTTCACTGGCTTACCCCCCGAGTGGGTTAATTACGTCATGGTGGCCATGCTGGCCGTAGTGGTGTTCTACACACTGATGGGGGGGATGGTCTCGGTCGTGCTGACGGACTTCGCCCAGTTCGTGCTGCTATCGCTCGGATTCCTAGTGGGGACAGTGGTCATTCTTAATCACCCGCAGCTGGGCTGGAGCAACATCGTTGCGAGTATTGAACAGCACAAAGGCGGCCAAGCTTTCGACCCGATTGTGAACCCGGACTACGGCTGGATGTTCATCGCCTACTTCATGGCGGTCAGCCTGATCAGCGTCATCTGGCAACCAGAGATGTCCCGTCCCCTCAGCACCGAGAGTCCAAGGGTGGCACAGCGGATCTTCTGGATCTCCAGCGCCACCGTCATGGGCCGTGCCGTGATTCCCATGTTCTGGGGCGCCGCCGCCTTTGCCTTTACCCATACCGCCTCCTACCAAGGTCCTTTTGCCGATGACGGGCAGTTCGCGATGCCGCACATGATGGGACAGATCATGCCGATCGGCTTTGCTGGACTGCTCATGGCGGGAATGGCAGCTGCCTTCATGTCCACTCACGACAGCTATCTGCTGGCCTGGAGCGGGGTGATCGTGCGCGATGTTATCTCACCCATCAAGGCCATCCTGGGCAAGACTGAGCAGGTTCGTCTCGAGGACGGGACCTGGGGAGGCCTGTCCAGCGCGCGCGAAGTCTACTGGACCCGGGTTACCGTAGTCGTCCTGGCGGCCTTCCTGGCCGTCTTCGGGGCCCTCTACCAGCTGCCAGAGACTGCCTTCAAGTTCATGTACATTACCGGCAGCATCTACTTTTCGGGTGCCGTGGGGACGGTGGTTCTGGGGATCTACTGGAGAAGATCCAATACGCCGGGAGCCTATTGCGCACTGCTACTGGGTGCCATTGCCCCCATCAGCTTCTTGATCATGAGCCAGTTCCCCGAGTCCGTCCCAGGTTTTCTGGCTCCCCTGGTGGAGCGATCCAACCTACCGGCTCTTCTCAGCCTGCTTCTGGGAGGTGTGGGGATGGTCTTGGGCTCGCTGATCACGCAGCGAACCCACCCTCCACGGACACTTCAAGCGAGCAATAGGGGGTAAGGCCAATGGACACGGAAATATGGAAGATCATCTGGACAGGCGTCCTCATCGTCGCGGGTCTCATGTTCTACAGTGTCGTCCTGGTGGTGGCAATCAAGGGCTGGCGGGATGTCAAGCAGATGATCGCCGCCATGCTACGGAAGCGCCAGACCGGAAACGATCCAGCAGATTCGCGATCTTGAAGGATCCAGGACCGGTGATCAAGTTTCAGCTTAGTGGCCCCCCAGCGGTGCTGTCCCATTCGAGAACGAAACTTCGGGTCCGGCGATAGGGTAGGGAAGCACGGTCACCCGGCTCCCCTCCCTCCGAACTGCACGTGCGATTCTCCCGCATACAGCTCTCCAGTCAGTAGGTTCCTATGGATTGGACGAAACGGATATGGGCGTCAGTCAGGCTCGTGAACCCATGATCCGTAAAGAAGGCGTTGGGCCAACGGTGATTTCGACAGAGGCGTTTTCTATTCTTCCGGTTGCGCTTCAGAAGCAGGCGTCGCAAACGACGACGGATCAGACCGTCGTAGTCCTTGAAGATGTTCCAATGACAGTGCCGGAAGTAGTTGAACCAGCCTTGCGTCGAGCGATTGAGCCGCTGGAGGATGACCTCCAGCGAGTCGCCCGACTTGCGCGGCGTCAGCTCGTGAATGCGCTCGACGAACTTTCGGTGGCTCTTCGCTCGTGGAAACCGAAAACGGCCTCGGAACGAATCGCCCAAGAACGAAAAGCTCTTCTCTCGCGAGTCCACGATGTGTGTCTTCTCGGGATACAGTCTCAGCCCGTTGTCCTCCACCCAGTCCCGCCCTTCGGCCAGGGCCGCTTCAGCCTCCTCGGGTGCGCGACACAGCAGGACAAAGTCATCCGCGTAGCGCACCATCTGGAAGCCCAGATCGGCCATCCGATGGTCCAGGGGATTGAGGTAGGCATTCGACAACACCGGAGAAAGAACGGCGCCTTGGGGGACTCCGGCTTCCGGAATCCACTTACGCAGCTCTTCCAGTATCCCCTGATTCAGAAACAGCTGAACCAGGCCCAGCACGCGGCGATCCGATATCTTCTGTTGGATCAGGTCCAACAGTCGATCTTTCGGGATCGTATCGAAGTAACCCTTCAGATCCGCGTCGACGACATACACATAACCGGCTTCGAGCAGCTCTTCGACGTACCGCAGTGCGCCGTGGCACCCTCGCCCATGACGAAAGCCGTAGCTTCGATCATGGAACGTGGCCTCCAGAATCGGCTCGATCCCGTGGACCAAAGCCGTTTGCACGACTCGATCCCGCACGGTCGGAATCCCCAGCGGTCGCTTTTCCGAACTGCCTGTTTTGGGAATCCACCTCCGCAGCACCGCTGCCGGACGATAGGTCCCCTCACGCAGTTCTTCCTGCAACCATTCGAGTTCCTCCCGCTCGTGTTCGGCGAAATCCCCCCACGTTTGCCGGTCCACTCCCGCCGCTCCTTTCCTGCCCAAGACCTTCTCGGCCGAGCTGGAAAGGTTCCGGCTGCAAAACACCTTATCGATCAGCGTGTGCCATTTCCCTCCTCTCACCTTTCCTTTCAAAAGTGTCTCCAACATGCGATCCGTCCAAACCGCGCGATGAGCCCACTGTTCGATGCCAGCGGGCTCTCCAGCCGGGCTAGCCGAAAACGGCACTGTGACCGGGATGTAGTCCCGCCTTTGGGCGGAGTTACGTTTCCGCGATTTAGTCATTTAGCATCTACCTTCCTGCTCCCCTTCGCTCCACCGCGTTTTGCTGCACGGCTTCCCCGCTACTATGGGAGCTCTGACTTCTGTCGAGCCGCTTCAACCGACCTCACCGGTATCGCCAGGTTCGCTCCCCTTCGGCGGGCGATACTGCACCGCGGGCCTGGGCCATTGCTCACGCAGCGTCCCCCACTGCGAGCTCTCACGATGGGTCGTCCACGTCCCTCACCCGACAGATCTCCCTGCTTATCTCGTTTGACCTTCCGACCTCTCCATCTCCAACCACCGCATTGCCATTTCGTCACGGTCGCTTTGTCACGTTACTTCACCGCCGTGACTTGCCGCGTCTATCCCCCCGGGCAGACCGTTCAGGTCGGAGGGATGGCCGTCGCGCGGTCAAGGGTTCGGGCTTTGCCAGGACCCTCCCCGACGGGCTTGGCCGAATCGAGTTCACTTGCGTTACGGATTGGTCGTTCGTCTCAGGTTGCTCTCCACCCTTCCTCACGGAAACGCAGTTACCACTGTCGACTTCAGGCCGGTAACGTTAGCCTGGAAGGGACTTTCACCCTTCTGATCAAACGCCTTCACAGGCGCACTAGCTTCGGCCTCCAGGCCGCCGTCCGAGCCAAAGGCTCGGAAAAATAAGACTTCGGCCTGGAGGCCAAAGCTACATTCGCCAATGAAGTTTCAGGTTAGGGAGCTGTGGTGCTGGGACCTGGGCTTTCTGCGAGTGATCCCAGTTCTGCTTCCAGGGCACTGAGTACCACTGCCGCGATGGCTTGGTTGCCGTAGGGTGAGGGATGCGTCTCCCGGTTGTATTTGTTGAAATCGAAGTCTGGAACATAAGTGTTGCGGTTGTCTCCGGAGAGGGCCTTGACGGCGTCGATGTAAATCAGTCCGTGCAGTTCAGTCTTCTCGACGAGCAATTTCAGGAACGGGTGATCGCTTCCCCTTCTCTGGCGAAGTTCTACTGTGTTCTCTGGCAGCAGCAGAAAGACCGGCTTGAAGTCATTCCGGTGGGCATTTTGGACAAAGCGGGAGAGGATGTAGCTCATCCGTCGCTTGGCAGCCTCTGAGTTTCCGGGCCAGGCAACGGTTGGGCTTATGCCCTGACGTAGGAGAAAGCGCAGCCCGTTGACCGTGTGAGGAAAGGACAGTCTCTCGGTTCGTGCTGCGTAGAATGCGTCGTAGCGGCTTGCCTCCATCATCGCCGCTCGCAGCTGATCTCGATCGGTCAAGTCGGAGGGTCGGAAATTCATCAGTTCGTGGTTGTCATTTCCCTCGACGAACATGGGCTTGAAGGCAAGGAACATGTCGACGACTGGGTAGGTATAGAAGAATCGAAAATCGTTCATGATCCGGTTCATGTTCTCGTTGACCATGGCGAGTATCACGATCGGCGTCCAGATCCCTGCGCTCAGTCTGGTTTCCAGCCCTAACAAGGCCTGGTCGGGTCCATAACCAGAAACTCCAAAATTGAGCACCGCCCTCCCCGTCGATTTTGCGATGTAGGCCTGCCAGGTCTCGCCGTCGTCCACCTCCAGACCTTCGGTGAAGCTGTCTCCGAAACAGGAGATGGTGGCCGGACCCGACGCTCCTGGGATTCTCCGCGACCCGAGCGAGTCGGTGCTGATGGTGGTGCCGTTGGGGAAGCTAAGCTTCGAACTCTCTCGGCGGATCCAGCCCAGCTGTTGATCCGGTGAATAGAAATTGCCCCTTCTCGAGAGCTCGGCTGAGACTCTGAGAGCTTCGGCTGAGATGCTTGCCAAGTACTGATCGATGTCGAGGTGGAATAGGCGCGGTTGGCGCTTCTGTTGGATAGAGAGGAAGAGATAGCCGGCTACCTCCAGCAACAGGAAGAAGAACATGAGGGCCGTTAATCGGAAGAGACGGCCTTTGGCTCGACGGCTCAGGTTCATTTCTCTAGTGGGAAGTGGGCTATCTCGGCCGTTCCGCCGCAATATTTTGTGATCAGATCCCCAGTTTCGGAGAAAAGGACCTGCAGTCGAGCAAAGCTCAGGGCCGTAGTCGCTCCGATGATCAGCAGCACACTGTCGGATTTCGGGGTGATCTTACTGAACTCAGCCTGACGAACATCCAAGCGGCAGATCACACGCCTGTCAGAGTCGACGTAGGCGAACTCTCCAGCCGCACACGTCTCCCTCTGGACGCTTCCCATGGGGATGAACTCCTCGCTGCCTTGCAGCAGCCGGAGCTGGATTGGCAGCCCGAGCTTGTCCAGGTCATGTGCCCCCAACGAGCATAATGAACGTGCGCTCAGCAAGTTATAGGTATCTACCAGATTATTGATCTGTGTCAGGTGACCTCGCTTCAGCGCCATCTGAATGAGCCGTTCACAGGCGGGCTGAACTCTTCGGGGATTAACTCCGACCGCTCGAAAGAGGGAGTGGAGCCTGACAATCTCTGGGGCCGCTCGAAGTGCTGAGGGGCTGGTGAATAGGTGCTTGATCTCCTGGATCTCACGGTCGATCAGGTATTTCAACCCGGGTGTAGAGGGTCCGATTCTAACGCCCTTGAAAACAATCGCGCCGGCTCTGAGTCCCAGTCGTTTGCAGGCATCCGAAACCTGGAAAATATCCGAGCGCTCGTCGCTACGATTCACTATTTCTTTTCGATCTTTCCCTGCGGAGTATCTCAGGGTGTTGATAGCAGCTCCCCGAACGGGGAGCCTAAGGTCTGGTCCCCTGGCCGTGGTACCATCGACAACTCGGCATGAAAAGTACTGCGTTAGCCCCCAGCCTCCAAAGAGTTACACCCTCTCGACTTCGGGAACTTGCCGATATCGCCTTTGGCATGGAGGGTGTTCTGAAGCTCCAGTTTGGGGAATCGAACATGCCGACACCACAGTACATCAAAGACGCGGCTGCTCAGGCAATGCGAGAAGGATACACTTTTTATACCGAGAACGCGGGCTTACCGGGGCTGCGAGAAGCTCTGTCCGAGAAATGTGCCGAGCTCCATCAAGTCCAATTGGATCCTGATTCTGAGATTCTGGTCTCGGCTTCTGGAGTCCAGGCACTGAACGTAGGCATCCGCTGTGCTATCGATCCCGGCGATGAGGTCATCGTGCTGACTCCGAACTGGCCCAACACCTCGGCAATTGTCAGCCTCTTCGGAGGTATCCAGAAGGAGATCCCATTTCTACCGGGCGAGAAACGGTTTGCGATCGACTTTGGGGCCCTGGATCGGGCGGTTTCGGCGAGAACCCGTCTGCTGATCTATACCTCCCCCTCTAATCCCCTAGGGTGGGTAGCAAGTCCTAAGGACCAACGGAAGCTCCTGGAGTTTTGTAGGAAGCATCGCTTGTGGTTGCTCGCCGACGAGGTCTACGAGCGCCTCTACTACGGTGGTGGACCAGCCCCCTCGATCTTGAGAATCTGTTCCCGGACAGATCCCGTCATCGTTACCCAATCCTTCTCCAAGACCTACTGCATGACGGGTTGGCGATTGGGATGGCTGGTGGCACGCGAGGATCTGATAGGAAAGGCGACGCAGCTGAACGAATTCATCGTTTCCCATGCCCCTTCGATGCTGCAGAGAGCCGGCGAGATTGCCTTGAGACAGGGTGAGGATGAGGTCGCTTCCATGGTCCAGGCATTCGATGAGCGAGTCAGCTTCTGTTTCGACGCGCTGGCTTCGATCCCATCCGTCTCGATCAGGAAACCGGAAGGGGCCTTCTATGTGTTTCCGGCGGTAGAGGAGATGACTGACTCTTTCGCTTTCGCCCTCTCACTGCTTGCGTATTCCGGTGAAACCGGCCACCGAATCCGGAGCAAACCGACCGGGTCGGAGCGAAGCGACGCCGGAGGTTGATAATCATCTCCGAAGTGGCCGGTTTGAGTCAATCCACAGGAGTCTCTTGGGTTGAGAACACATCATCTCGTCTCTCCTTTCCTGAGTGAGTTGCTGAGGCAAAGCTTGCTTCAGCAGAGTGTTGTTTCCATTGTTGCCTCAGAGTCTTCAGGCGACTCCTGAGATAATCCCAGTATTGATCGGAGACAGGTTGTTGTCTCACTTCCTGGATTAGAGGTTCGAAGTAGCTCAGGGAAGTGATCGGTCCACCGGTGTGGCCGTTGAGCCAGGCGACGTGCTTGCGGGCGCAGCCGAGAAGCAGGGCCTGCTCGATCTGCCGCAAGGACAGGCCCTGGCGGTAGAGGCGAGCGGCCAGCTGCCGATCGGCCGGGGAGAAGGAGCACTGAACGCCAGGGGCATCGAGCAGCAGACAGGCCACCTGATCGAGGTATTGGGATTCGGCCGCTTCGGGCTCCTGGACGAGGGATCTTTGGTAGGGCCAGAAGGCCTCGCTGATCTGGATGTGAGTGCGCTCGTGTTGATTGCGAGCGAGGCTGAGCTGAACTAGACCCAAAAGAAGTAGATGAAAGTGGACTAAACCACATGTAAACACCTGAAATGCCAGACCTGACGGGTATTCTGGGGTTGTCAAAGAAACTTCAGAACAAGCCGAAAGGAGGCATTTCAGGTGAAGAAAAAGGATAGCGCAATCATCCGCAAACGGGAAGCAGAGGTTGCTCAGCGATTGAGCCCCAGCTGGAACGGTCAAGACCCGAAACCGGTGCTCTCGCCCGAGGTCATCAGCTACGAGGTCTCGGAGAAAACGGGTGCGGTCAGTTACGGTGGTCTGGGGCTGCTGCAGCAGGTGGTGAAGTGGAGTGGGCTGGGGAAAGCCATTGACCAGGCGGTGACGCTGCTCAAACGCCACCAACCGTACCACGAATCGGACCACGTCCTGAGCCTGATCTACAACGTGGCCACGGGCGGGACCCGCTATCAGGATATTGAACTGCGACGTCAGAGTGTGAGTTTCCTGGAGGCGGTGGGAGCCGAGAAGATCCCCGCCCCCAGCACGGCCGGAGACTTTGTGCGCCGCTTTGACGCGCCCGACGTGGTGGATCTGATGGAAGCCGTCAATGCCAGCCGCCTCAAGGTCTGGGCCCAACAACCGGCCCGTTTCTTCCAACGGGCGGAGATCGACGTGGATGGGACGATGGCCCCCACGAGCGGCGAATGCAAGGAAGGGATGGAGATCAGCTACGACGGGCAGTGGGGCTATGCGCCGCTGATCGTGACGCTGGCCAATACGGGAGAGGTGCTCTATGCGGTCAACCGCTCGGGCAACCGTCCCTCTCATGAGGGAGCGGCCGAATGGCTGGATCGGAGTATCGAGCTGGTTCGAGAGGCGGGTTTTCGGAAGGTGCGCCTGCGCGGGGACACGGATTTTTCGCTGACGGCTCATTTTGACCGTTGGACGGAGGCGGGCGTGGAGTTTGACTTCGGGATCGACGCCCATCCGAGCTTCGTCAAGTGGGCGGAGGCGTTGCCAGAAGCGAGATGGAAAGAGCTGGGGCGCCCCAGCCAGGGGAAAGGAAAAGGGAAGAAGCGGCGCCAGCGGCGGGACAAAGTGAAGCCGGAGATTGTCAAAAGACGCGGGTTCAAGACGCTGACGCTGGAACGGGAAGAGATCGCGGAGATCGACTACCGTCCGAGCAAAGCGAAGCGAACCTATCGGATGGTGATCTTGCGCAAGACGATCCTGGTCGAGAAAGGCCAGAAGCGGCGGCTGCCGCAGACGCGCTACCACTTTTATGTCACCAATATCTCGGCCAGAACGTTGGGAACGGCGGGAGTCGTACGGGAAAACAACCGGCGCTGCAACCAGGAGAACGTCATTGAACAACTCAAGAACGGAGTCGAGGCCCTGCGGATGCCCTCGGATACGCTGGTAGCCAACTGGGCCTATCTGGTGATTGCGGCTCAAGCCTGGAATCTGAAGGCCTGGATGGGGTTGGTGCTGCCGGCGCGACTGCAAGCCCGAGAGCTGGTGAAGATGGAGTATCGCCGTTTCCTGCGAGAGGTCATTGAAATGCCCTGCCAGATTTTGCGCAGGGGCCGACAGTTGGTCTATCGGCTGCTGGATGTCAATGGTTGGAGCCGTCTTCTCTTGGAAGGCAGTAAGTGGTTGAAACACCGGCCAGCTACCTGAAACTGAAAGGAGATAAAGTAGCTCCGAGGGTCGCCAGAGCTGGGGCGAGGTGTCTCTACAAACGCCCCCCAAGAGGGCAGAATCGTTTTCCCTGAGCGATCGGCGTGGAGGACAGCTGAAGACGTGCCTGTTCTGAGTGACTTCGCGCCGAAATTTAGAATTTAGGTCTCCAAAATGGCTCCTCGGAGCCGACAAAGGGGTCTATTTTCGAACTTGCGCTTATTTTGGGACTAGACCTCGGGACTGGAGTTCTCCCAGGTAGGTGAACAGGGAGCGGCGAGATTTGCGCAAGGCCGGAGCCAACTGGGTAGGCGAGACGGTCAGTTCGCCGGTGCAGCGATCCGCTTTCAGGCACAGATAGACAAAGAGTTTGAAGGCGCCGTCGCTGACGCTCTCCATCGCCTGTAGCAACGGAGCACCGGCGGCGGCGAACCAGCCACCTTGGACTTTCAACTGCGGTGTTGGACTCATGATTCGTCCTTTGCTTTGGTGGGAGGATGACGATGCCGGCGCATGGAAGCCCCTTCGAGCTCAATGCGGTAGGCATTATGGACCAGACGATCCAGGATGGAATCAGCGGTGGTCGGATCTCCGATCTGCTCATGCCAATGGGCGACGGGAAGCTGGGAGGTCAGGATCGTGGATCGACTGTCGTAGCGATCCTCGCAGATCTCGTAGAAGTCCCGTCGCTCGCTCTCGGCCAAGGGATTCATGGCCCAGTCATCGACGATCAGCACGTCGGTGCGGGCGATCTTACGCAGGAGCTTGTCGAGCGAGCCGTCGGCTCGAGCCAAAGCCAGATCGCGAAAGAGTCGAGCGGCACGAGTGTACAGAGCCGTCCACCCGTCGCGAGCGGCCTTCTGAGCAAAGGCACAGGCCAAGAAGGTTTTCCCGACTCCACAGGGACCGATGATCAGGAGATTGTGGTGGGTCTGGATCCAACGGCAGGTGGCGAGGCTGGCAATCAGCGAGCGATCCAGCCCCCGAGGTCGGCGATAGTTGACATCTTCCAGACAGGCCGAGAGCTTCAATCGGGCATTCTTCAGACGACGCTCCAAGGCCCGATTCTCTCGCCAGGTCCACTGCCGATCCACCAACAGGGCAAAGCGTTCTTCAAAGCTCAGTTGGGCCATCTCCGGGTCGGAGAGTTGCTCGGTGAAGGCCTCAGCCATGGCCCTGAGCCGCATGGCGTGAAGTTTTTCGACGGTGGGATTAACCAACATGAGAGGCTCCTTTCTCGCCTTCGAAGTACTCGGCCCCTCGCACGTTGGCGTGCTCGATCGGAGGACGTTCCGGCAACGGTTGCGGTTCCGCTTGACGGTCCAGACCGTTCTTCAACATGGACTGGATACTCTTGTAGGAGCAGGCCTGAAGTCGCAGGGCCCGACGGCAAGCCTGCTCCAAACGGTCTTCCCCAAAGCTGGAGCCCAGGCGCAGGATACCCAAGCAGGAGCGATAGCTTTGCTCGGGATAGCGACGGGATTGGAGGATCTTCTCGACCACCGATGCGGTATGGGGCCCGACTTTCTGAGCCCAGTGGATCAGACGCGAGGGTGACCACTCCAGATAGCGGCGATGGCATTCGGGCCGGTGCTCGTCCAAGGTCGTGGCCTTGCCCGGCTGATAGGAGCGACGGTGAGAGGTCACGCGGCGACCTTGATGGAAGATCTCCACGGTGGTGACGGTGGTGCGCAGCTCGACCTTCTGACCCACCAGGACATAAGGGACGCTGTAGTAGTGGCGGTCGAACTCGATGTGGTAATCGATGTTGACGCGGGCCTTCTTCCACTGGGCGAAGACGTAGCGTTGGGCCGGCAGGGGCCCCAGAGCCGGACGATCCAGGTCCTGGAAGCGCTGGCGGCGGTTGCCGGGGAGCTTGTGAAAGTTTCGAGTGTTGAGACGCTCCAGCAGCTCGGCAATGGCTTCGTTGAGCTCTCCCAGGGAAAAGAAGGTCCGGTGACACAAGGCGGCCAAGATCCAGCGCTCGACGACTAACACACCCGACTCCGCCTTCGCTTTATCTCGAGGACGGCGCACTCGAGCCGGGATCACCGCGACGCCGTAGTGCGAGGCCCAATCCGAATAGCTCGCATTGAGATCCGGTTCATAGCGACAGGGGCGATGGACCGCATCTTTGGTGTTGTCTGGAACCACGACGCAGGGGCAACCCCCCAGGAACTCCAGAGCCCGAGTGTGGGCCGCGAGCCACGAGGGTAAGTCCTGCCTTAGGGAGGCTTCCGCATAGGTATAGTTGCTTGCCCCCAGCCCGGCCACGAAGATCGAGGCCTCTTGGGTTTCCCCCGTATGGCGATCCACGATCGGGACCGTGTCGCCGGCATAGTCCACGAAGAGCTTCTCGCCGGCCCGGTGTTCCTGCCGCAGCACCAGATCCAGCTTGCCCCGCCAGCGATGGTACAGATCGCAGAACTGACTGTACTGATAGCCCTCCGGATACGCCTGCTTGTACTCATCCCAGAGCAGCATCAAGGTCACATGTTTGTGTCGGCAGCGCTCCTCATGGACGGTGGCGAAGTCGGGGAGGGGACGTTGCTCCGGGGGAGATTTACCCGTGGGAGGAAACACCCGGTTCTGAATCGCCCGGTCATCCCACCCCTCAGGGAGTGGCCAACTCAGACCGGCTCCTTGGGCCCGGCGCACATACTCTGCCACGGTGCTGCGCGCGCCGAGGACCACCCCGGGACTCTGGAGGCAATCGCGACAGGCCAGGAGCTCGATCCAAACAATGAAGCACTACAGCAGCTTCAGATCCAGACCAGGGTTGCCCAGTTTGCGGCTGCCGCTCGAGAGGCCTTCCTGCGGGGCGACCACCCTGGAACTCTCAGGGCAGCCGCGGAAGGCCTGAAGCTCGATCCTGACAACGAAGCGCTAAAGCAGCTTCAGATTCAATCCAAGGTCGCCCAGTATACAGACACGGCTCAGGACGCTCTTGAGGGCGAGAATTACGCTGCGGCTCTGGAGACAACAGCGCAGGGCCTGGAGCTTGATCCGGAGAATAGAGCGCTGCAACAGCTAAGGATTCGCTCAACGGTCGCCCAGTGTACTTCCACAGCTCAGGACGCCCTTGAGCACGAAGACCATGCGCGGACATTGGAGGCGGTTGCAGAAGGCCTGGAACTCGATCCTGAAAACGAAGCACTCCAACGGCTTCGACTTCGCGCCAGAACCGCCCAGTGTATTGTCATGGCTCAGGACGCCCTCGAGCGCCAGGATTACGCCAGGGTCCTGGAGGCAACAGAGGAAGGGCTGAAACTCGATTCCGGGAATGAGGCGCTAAGACAGCTTCGACTTCGGGCCGAGAAAGTCCTCGGAAACATCAAAACACTGCTGGCACAAGCACGCCGGCTATTCCAGGAAAAGAACTATCCAGCCGTTCTCGAAGTTCTCGAGGAGATTCTTTCTCTGGATCCCCAGGACAACGAGACCCTCCGGATCAAGCAGGAGGCAGCGGCTCGAATAGAGGAAAGGGTTTCGGTATTGCTTGGTGAGGCCGAAGAAGATTACCAGGCTCGAAACTACGCTGCTTGCCTTAAATCTACCGGGGAGGCTCTCCCGCTGGCCCGGAAGGCAGTAGCGCAGGCCCTCGCCCTGGATCAGGAGTGCCGCCGTCTGGAGGA
The DNA here is from genome assembly GCA_965219855.1 of Acidobacteriota bacterium. GTDB lineage: Bacteria > Acidobacteriota > UBA6911 > RPQK01 > JAJDTT01 > CAUZIZ01. The sequence goes on along the minus strand of CBDCOR010000030.1, from coordinate 271,537 downwards.
ATTGCAGGAACTGGCCCAGCGGGAATCGAAAAAGATCGAAGAAAGCATTGCCAAGCTTCTGGGCACGGCACGAGAGCAGCTGGAGGCGGAAGATTATCGAAAGGCGCTGAGGACAGCCGAGAAAATCCTGGATTTGGACCGGGGCAACCTAGAGGCCAATCAAATCAAGAAGAGAGCGGAGGCCTCCATCGTACCTGGGCCACCGATTTCGCCCCTCGTCAAACTCGGCGCTATCCTCACGGCGATGTTGGTTCTGGCGTACACGGGTTGGCAGGTCTGGAACTATGTCAGGGTTTCTCAAATAGTGGCTCTCGCGGCTGAATCTTTTGAAGCCCAGAATTACCCGGGCTGCCTGAGCGTAGTGGCCGATGGCCTCGAGCTGGATCCAGGGAATGAAGAACTGCAGCAGCTGCGGGATCGGTGCAGAGTTCCGGAAACTATAGCTGCGGCTCGCGCTGCCTTGGAGCTGGAGGACTACTCGGGGTGTCTAGGGGCGGTAGCCGATGGCCTTGAGCTGGATCCGGAGAATGAACCGCCGTCACGCGTTCCTTCTGTGTTCAGAGAGTATAACCTAAATCGAATGATTCGGGTGGACCGGCGGCGTCAAGGGGTTGTGGACGATCTCTGCGTTGGTCGTCGTCGAAGATGGCCAAGCATCGTCTTCCTCCTCCTGCCTTGATCTCGCCTCACAAGCCCCATCTGAAAACATCATCGTACTTTATGGAAGGGAGCACTTAGCCCGCATTTCTCATCGCTGGTCTACTGCGACGCCGCAATCATCCGCCCTGGCTGTGTTATGCTCGGTCGGCCTCCTCGACGTACTGTTCAAGTACGACTGCGGCGGCCTCGGTCGCAAGCCTTGCCAGGACGGCCCTTGCGGCGCCTCGCTACGACAAGCGATGAGAAATCCGGGCTAGCAGCAATTCGTGCATCCGACGCTTGCCCTCAACAGCCAGAGCGAGTTTCCTCGTGGACCTTCCCAGAGGAAATGGTGACGTCAAACTCCAGCGGACCACACGTCAGATTACTGACCTTTACGTGGTATTCACCGGCAGGTAGAGGGACGGCACAGGGGGTTTGGGGGCAATCAGCCCCGAATTCCATCTGGTCGAGCTTTCGGAGAATTGAATCAACTTTGGCCCAGGGAAGAATATTGAGAACTAGTTCCCCAGGTACGTCACACTGGTTGAGGAGTTGCTGCAGCTGCCGTTAGCAATCCGGCTGGTCTGATCATCTTGACCCGCCCTCAGTTTTACTTCGAATACAAACGCAATGACTTGAGCGTGAGACGTCCGGCCGCCGTGGACTCCTTCTACACAGGCCAGACCAGTACCTTCGGCGAGACCACCGATTCGATTTCCTTCCTGAATCTTGCCTGGCCGATAGGTCAGAATCTTACCGTCTCTTTCACCAGGCACGAGTTCCTGAACTATCAGGAGAATTTCCAGCTGGACCCTCGTCCCATCCCCGGCACGACCGATAACTTGAGCTTTACCAGTGGAACCAACATCCTGGCGTTTTTCGAACGAGCTGGAACCTTTGATTCGGTTCAGGCAGACGCGAATTTTGATGGGGTCAGCTACGCCGGCTCGGTCGCCTACAAAGTCCCCGGAATCGGCAACCGTTCAAGCACCGGTTTGAGCCTTGGAGTGACCGTTTCTGTGGATCGACTGAGTGCCCGGGCTTCCACGCTCCGTTTCGTCAGGGAGGAGCCGGTTTTTTTCGATTCCAATAGCGGCGCCTACTTGAAGCAGGGTTGTACCAGCCTGCTGGGCGCGGGTTGTATCAGCTTCGATGTCGAGGCCAGCCCGATTGTCCGAAACCAATCGACGATCGACGACAACGACATCGGAGTGGGTTTTACCGTAGGGAGTCTCTGGAGACAATCTGAAAACCTGTCACTGGGAGCGGTTTATACAAGAAGTCCGAAATTCAAGGTGGAGGAGAACTTCGGATTCAATCCGGGAGCTACGACCCCGGTTTCGACAATTCTTGGTGGGTCACTTCCCCCGCAGCTTTGCTGTTTCCCACCCTTCATACCGAATTCATTCACGAATGAGCCCCTCCAGTCGTTTGCAGGATTCCCGGTGGAGGTTCCCTTCAATGTGCCGGATCGCCTGGGTGGTGGAGTCAAGTTCCGACCCGTTGATCGGCTCCAGCTGGTTTTCGATTTGCTCCGAGTGTACTACTCCGATTTGGCCAAGAATCTGGCCATCATCAATGAGTTTCAAAGTCAAAGCCTGACCTCCGATGACTTTGCGATTGCAGATGCTACGGAAATCCACTTCGGTGGAGAAGTCATGCTGGTGCAGCAGCCCATTGCTGCCTTTCTTCGCGGAGGAGTCTTTACCAATCCTGAGCACAGTCTGCGATTTGTTGGAGAGATCAACGAGACCGGTGCTTCCGACCTCTCAAACCTGAACAGGTCGGTCCAGTTTCGCAGCTTGTTCAACTTTGTTGGCAGGGAGACCGGACCAGGCTTCACCTTGGGAGGAGGAATTGCGGTGCCCCAGGTCGGGGGTTCGGATCTCGGTCTCCAAATCGACTTCGCCTATGTGACGATTGACTCTTTTGACGAACTTGTGGCGTCGTTTGCGATCAGGTTTTGACAAATGTTGCGATTCTCCACCGTATTGCTAAGCTTTGCCCTCTCAGTCACCTTTGCGGCGGCAGATTGGTACAAGCCATACAAGAAAGGAAAGCAGGCGCTCGAAAAAGGAGATTGGTCTCAGGCTATCGAGAAACTCAAGACAGCCATAGCGGCAGACCCTGAGCCCAACGAGCGAAAGCGCATCGAAGGTGTTTTCTACACCGAGTACTTCCCCTACTTCTACCTTGCCCTGGCCTCTCTGCGGCTTTGCGATGTCGATGCGGCGAGAGAACACTTCGAGCAAGCTCGGGGAACTTTACCGCGGAAATCAGACAAGCAATACGTACCGGGACAACCCGCACCCAGTCGCTCCAGCCTGGAGAAGCTAGTCCGAGAACTTGAGAAACGAATCGGCCAGTTTGACGACCATCGGACAGAAGCGGAGAAGGCTCTCCAAGACAAATGCTACGATGCCGTCGGGGAGCATCTCCAGGGCGCCAAGTCGGTGGACTCATGCAGGTTTGAGCAGCTTGGACTCGAGACTCAATTGAATCAGGCCACTCTCCTAGCACAACAAAGCCGTGACCTGGCGCGAGAAGGAAGCAGCTTGGAGAAACAGGCCAAACTCAGCAGAGCCAAGCAGCTGTTTTCACGAGGCAGCGACCAATTTCCATGCGAGCTGGTTTTCGCGGAAGGACTGAGCAGGATCCAGCAGAGAGAAGATCAATATGCTGGCTCTAAACAACGGGCGGATTCGGATCTGAGCGCTTGTCGCTTCGCCGACGCGCGCTCACACTACGAAGACGCCAGCGCTAGGCACACGGAGTTTACAGAACGAGACAACCTCCGCTTGCAGGTCGACCTGATCAACGCTCTCGAAGGGCTTGAGACTGCTCTCACCCAGGCCGAAGCAGCTTACCAAAGGTCCGACTACCAGGAGGCTTCAGCCCGATCCGCGGAAGTGTTGGACTGGGGAAAGGATCACTCCGATCCTCCGCAATGTTATCGACCAATCTCTGGGCGCGCCACAGTAGTTCGCGACAGGTCGAGGTCTCAACTCCTCTACCTGGAAGCGGTGAATCTACTCGAAGCAGGAGAATACGAGCGTGCCGAGAGGGCACTGAGGGAGTCGTTGAGGCTCGATCCTGAACATACAGAGGCACGTCGGCCACTTGAAACAAGTCAAGATTTTGGAAGGCGATACGATGTTGCTATGGATCGGTGTCAGAGAGGTCAATACGAGAGATGTCGTCAGCTGCTGTTGGAAGTGAAAGAGCTCGACCCAGATCGCTTTCGTCGAGTCGGAGGAGAAGGTCGCCTTCAAGACTGCAGGCAAGAGCAGGATCAGGAACGGGCAGTTGAATTGCTACTCGATTATGGACAGATCGATAGCTCGATTACTCTGCTGCAACGCCTCGCTCAAGATAGAAAGAGCGATCCAGATCCACCGGCTCTATTGGGAGTGGCCTACGCATACAAGGGTTTTCTGGAGTCTGGTGAAGCACGGGACCAGAAGATCGGGAAGGCCAAGGAACAGTTTCGTCGGGCCCTGGCCTTGCAGAAAACCTACACGTTGCGCTGGGATCTCCCCCCTCACATCGTCAAGATTTTCCGTGAAGCCACCTCCGAATCCAAAAAGCGATAGTGAAGCAGGCCAGTGAGTACGGCTGACTCATTCGGACGCGACGCTCAGCAAAGCTTACGCCCACGAAGTTTTCAGATCAGGGGGGACACCAGCCGCTCTGGATCATTTAGATAGAAACTTCGAAGTGTATCTGTTTAGCGCCTTGTGCTTTTGCCCGTGCCCGACAAAATTCGTCTCGCGTTTTTCTGGACTGCAACCCTGTCGGACCTGACTTTATGATGCTGGGGATTCTTCCCCTTCTGCGGCACCGTCTGGGGACAGGAGACGTGCGACGTTCAGACGTGCGACGAACGGTTGAAGTTTCAGCTCAGCAGCGCCACCGGCTGCGCCGGATGGTACCTGAAAGAAACTTCAGTCGAGGGACGTGGCGGTGGCCTCCAGGCCGCCGTGCATCAAGCCAAAGGCTCGAAGGAAGAAGACTTCGGCCTGGAGCCCAAAGCTACGTCCGCCCAATGAAGTTTCAGGTTAGTTCGACCGAGCGACCGGCATGGTCACAAACAGAATTTCGCCTCGGGTTTGAATCACGGTGGCGGCGACTTCTCCCTCCGGGCTAGTCCCCTTGACCAGCCCCTCAAAATCGCTGAAATCAAGAGTCACACCCGCCTCTGGAGTCCAATCAATCTCGTCCACAAAAAGGGCTCGGTGGTCCATGCCTGCAAGAGTGATGGAGGCTGTGGCGAGCAGACCCCCATCTGAGTTCCGCAGTTGGAGGTCGACCGTCACCTGATCGTTCCCCGGGTTCTGAACCGCGATACCCGTGTTAGTCGTCGCGTTCTTGAGCATGGGAGCTGCGAAGCCGGGAAGCTTCTGACTACTGCCCACGCCTGCGGCTCCGGCGCTACTGTTAAAGACAATCACACCAGCCAGAGGCTTGTCTGAGGTCACCGTCGCAGACCCAACCTGTAGGGAGCCCTCACCATCTGTGCGCAGAATGCGCATACCACAGGCGGGTATCGTGACGTCACGAGTTCCATCAGCAAGCACTTGGCCATCGAGATCGACGCCCGTCATGGGGGCGCCGTCATCATCTTTGAGTACAATCGTGGCCTGAGCACTCATCGTCTTGCTCAGGTTAAGTAGGACGACTTCACTGGAAACACTGACCCCGCTTTGTTCACCGTCTCCGAACTGGGCAAAGAGAAGCTCGAGATTGCCGGCCTCGGTGGGAGCGGACACCGGCATCGTCACGAACTCCTGAGGTCGGGTCTGTATTACGGTGGCAGCTAAGGTTCCCGCGGATGCAGTTGCCTTCACCAGTCCCTCGAAATCCGCAAAGTTGAAGCTCACACCCGGCTCCGGAATCCAGGAGATTTCGTCCACAAAGAGAGCCCGGTGCCCCATACCTGCTAGGGTAATGGAGGCTGTCGCCAAGAGATCTCCATCGGGATTTCGCAGCTCGAGGTTGATCATCACCTGATCGTTCCCTGGGTTTTGGAAAGCGATGCCCGTATTGATCCCAGTTTTCTTCAGCATGGGAGCCAGAAACGCCGGCAGCGCAGCACTGGCGCCCACTCCGGCCGCTCCGATTCCGCTGCTGAAAACCACAACGCCCGAGAGTCGCTTGTCCGACGTCACCGTCGCCGATCCTGCCTGAAGAGGTCCTTGGCCATCTGTCCGCAGGATACGCATACCACAGACGGGAATGTTCACATCGACTTCTCCCTCGGGCAGAGTGCTTCCATTCAGGTCGATGTTGCTCAGCGGTTCACCATCGTCGTCTTTGAGCAAGATCGTTGCCCCGGCTGCCATTGTCTTGTCGGGATTGAGTAGGAAGAACTCACTGGAAAGCTGGGCCGTGCTCGCTCCCGAGGTCTGAGTGCCACCTGCAGAAGCCACCTCTCCGTCTCCGAACTGGGCAAAGTACAACGGCGAGACAGCAACGGTAGTGCTGATGGTCTGGCTGTTGTTTCCCTGCTCGTTGTCCTTTTCATTGGCGGAAACCGCAGCGGTGTTCTCCAACTCCCCGGATGTGGAAGAGTCAACGGCAACGTTTACCGTAATGTCAGGAGACGTCTCAGGGGCATTCAGAGAGCCTCGGGTACAGGTGACGGTTTTCGCCACCACACTGCAGTTCCAACCGGCGCCGGCAGCCGAAACAAAGGTGACGCCATCGGGCAAGGTGTCCGTGACCGTGACGTCGGTCGCATCCGAAGGCCCGCTGTTGGTAACACTGAGTGTGTAGGTCAGATTGCCGCCGGAGTCGACGGGATCCGGGTCGTCCATCTTGCTAATCTCGAGATCCGACGCCTTGTCCACACTCACGCCTACCGACACATGATCATCCTCATTCTCATCACCGTTGCCTGGTGTCGAGTCAGGATCCATCTGATCCACGGCGATGAGCTCTGCCGTGTTTGTAACGGTTCCGCTGGAGGAAAGTTCACCTGTCAACGTTAGCGTGGCAGTGTCATCCTTCGCCAGACTGGAAACAGTCCAGATTCCGGTGCCTTGGTCATAGCCGCCGGAGCTCCCGATATCGGTCAATCCACTGGGAACTGGATCACTAACCTGAATGTTCGTGGCCGTTTCGGGCCCCTTGTTCTCCAGCGTCAGCGTGAATGTCACCGTATCACCCACGCAGGCACTCGGCGTGTCCACCACCTTCTTCAGTTCCAGGTCGGCGCCTGTCTGTACGACGTTCAACCTCACTGAGCCATGAATGACTTCCCAGATCAATCCTGGGGCTAGAGCTGGCAACCCGCTGCAGGTCTTTTCCGAAGGTGTACAGTTGGAGAAACTTCCCTCGCTGGGCCCATCCACGATCAAAAAGCTATCGCCCCCAGTGGGAATGAAGCCATCGATCAGTGAAACGGACAGAGTGCCACCCAGACTCGCGTTCTCCATCGACACCGTACCCACCCTCAACTCATCGAAGCTGCTCGCTCCAGCCAGCTCCATCCTCAGCTCCCCGGTCGAGAGCTGGGTAAATTTCTCGGTGACTGTGATGCTGTCGATGGAGTCTCCAACCTGGAACAACCCAGCATTGAGCACACTCCCCTCGATCGTTCCGGATCCCGAAAACTCTCCTGATGCCTCGTTGACCAGCTGGGCGCTCCCCTCCAACCGGATCGTCCCACCATTCCAGGTAACGGTACCAGCATTGGTGAATTCTGCTCCGTCCTCCACAGTCAGAGCAGGCGTTCCATCTCCAGGCGCATTGAGTGTCATCGCCCCTTCGTTCCTCAGGCTGGAAGAGCCACCCAGATTGATATTTCCACCACTCCAGGTAACGGCACCTTCGCCGGAGCTTGTTTGCGGGGTAGACCTACTGTCGGCCTGCGAAGCCCCTGAGATGATGACGGCGAGATGGCCCTGAACCTCCACCGGGCCCGTCACGTCGGCTGAGGCTGAGGCGTCAATTTGAACCGCCGCTGTCGTGGCCTGTTGAAAGAAGACGACCGCATCGGCAGTAGGGGCGACCGTTCAGAGTCATCGTCGCCAGATCATGGCCACTCCCCTGATAGTGCAGGCTGTCTCCAGCATTTAGTGAGTAGCTTCCCCGATTCTCGGATGGTTGGGTGAGATTGACCAGGCCGTCGATCTCGACTATCCCGTCTGTCTCAAGTTCGACGTTCAGATCGGCAGAAGAAAGGATTAGGTGGCCGAAGTTGGTGATCTTCCCGGTCCCAGAGATATCGCCTTGAACCGTCAGCATTCCGGAAACCTCGCTTTGAGTCGTCGACGCTCGGCTGGAAGCTTGTGCAAAGCCAATGACCAACAACCCATCCACCGTGCTGTCGTTGCCGAGGGCCAGGAGGCCGACGTTGACTACCAAGGTCGAGCCTGTGCCCAGCGCCAGGCTGCCAAGCTGGTGCGGCTGGGAAACGATGATCTCTCCACTATTCACCGGTATCACCGCATCATGGCCGGGACCGGGTACTACGGGTGGATTCCAGTTGGCGGCATTGGAAAAGAAATTGCCGCTACCTGCTCCAGTCCAGGTAACTTGCCCCGTAGATGGAAAGCAGTTGACGGTCAGGGGCAGTTCCACTTGCCGATCAAGAAAGGCCTGGTTCGGAAGGAAGACTCTCGCGCTTGCCACGTTGGTGACAACTGTCCCATCCGCGGTAGCCTGATTGACCTTTGCAAGGAAGGAGATTGTGTGGCTGCGCGGGAACTCCTGGCCCCCGAGAACTCCGGTCCAGGTGACCCGGTTCTGCTCGGTCTCGAAGACGGCCCCGTTGCTGGCGCTGCCTGCAACATAAGTGGTCCCCTTCGGGATGGGATCCGCGAGAAAGGCGACGAGGTCCCCAGTTCCCTGGCTCGATAGATTGGTCAGCGTTATCTGGTACAGGATGGAGCTGCCGGGGCAAAACGGCACCTGGAAAGTCGCTGCTTTCTCGAGCGTGAATTGAAAGGTGGTGCCGAAGCGGAAAGTGTCGCTGGAGGAAACGCTTTGGACGTCTTCACCCAGGAGACCCGCAGAGCAGAAGGCTAATGCCAGAACCCAATGTGCTGAGACTCTCATCGGGAGATTCCCATGAGAATCAGCACGCGATCCCAACGGGCCCCTAAGAGCCCGGCACCCCCTGCCAGAACGCCAAATCTTCCTCAGAGTTTCCATAGAATTAGCGTCCCAGCCGATGGCGGCTACGGCCTCTTTACTCCTTCTGACCCTTCCTACACAGAGTGCGGCTATTTGACCTCCTTGTCAACTGCAACGATCTTTTCAAACTGCGATACCGTGAGCGCTGACGTTCCCCTCCCAGGGTCGATCGAAGGCGAAGACCTGGCCGGTGGAACGAGGAGAATGCAGGCGAAGCTAGACCCCCCTCATCGATTCGATCAAGTAGTCGTCCACGAACAGCTCCAATCGGGAGCCGATGTCCAGGAACCCGTCGGGGCTGGCCTGCTCTGCCAATGCATTATGGGACCTCGCTTCAAGTTAGCCCCGCCCCCGGCTGCGCCGGATCGTACAGGAAAGAAACTCTTTCCGGCCACACACTTGGGAAAGGGCCCTTGATCAGGCCCGCTCCCTGACAGTCACGGCTCTGTTACTGGAGAAAGTTGCATTATTTCCTCGTCGTTCAGAGGTTCCAGGCTTCCATGGTTTTCCCATTACTAGTCCCATTCTTCGCCACGCCGTCTAGCGACAAGAGACCTGCGACGTGCGACTTGCGACCTCTTCTTGAAGTTTCAGCTTAGTCGCGCCCCAGCCGGGCTGCCCCATTCGAGAAAGAAACTTGAAGCCTCTCGCCACACTGTCCAATGGCAAGAGACGTGCGACGTTCGGACGTTCAGACGTGCGACGATCCCAATGAAGTTTCAGCTTAGCTCGTAACACCAGTTTCGGGTACATTGGAACTGCCGGTTACGTCATCTGAGAATAATTGTAAGGTAAGACGAAGAATGCTGTCCTTCGGCAGGCGATATCAAAGTCCGGATCACCGTTGGGGGAAGCTCGTCCAGCTGGTCAAGTTCCATTCGTCTTGGTCGGAGCCGCCGGAGCGAGGTGATTCTTCTGCTTCTGCATACACTTGCGAAGAGTCGGAAACTCGGGCGATCTGAAAATCGATCTGTAAACCTCATCGGAGCAATGAGAACCATGAGAATGACGAGAAGAAACCTCCTGAAGTCGGCTGCAGCCACCAGCGCCTTGGCGGGCACTAGCCTCAGGCACCCTTCATCAGCCGGTGGCGCTGTCGCCAATCGGGGAGAGGGAAGCATGCGTGTCATTGCCTTTCCTCGAGCAGTACCGGGTGATCCTTCGCCTCTTTCCGCCGATGCGCTTCGCCATGTCCGACAGATTGGGGTCGAGGACATCCGGATTGTCTCGACCTGGGTACCCGGCTATGCAGAGAGCGGGCAAATGGATCTGGAGGAGCTTCTCCGCGTCAAACGCTTCGCAGCGAGTTTCGGGATTCGAATCGGAGCCGTTTACCTCCAGAAGGTGGACACGGCCAATCTCCTCCTGGACAGGCCAGGTTGGAGGACGGAGCTGGATAGGATCTGCAAGACCATCGAGTGTCTGGGGAAGGCATCGATACCGGTTTTGGAGCACAGCCTTCTGCTCTCGAGAGTGATTCGGGATGTGTTCGAACTGCCCTTGCCCGGTTATCGAAGGATTCCCAAGGGGCGAGGTGGGGCCCGTATCAGTACGTTCGATGGGAAGGGTACGGAAGACAAACAGCAGCCCGCTGGCCCGGTCTCGCGAGATCAGATGTGGGAGCGCATCACCCGCTTCCAAGAGAGGTGTGTCCCTGCTGCCTCTGTGGCGAGGGTCCATCTGGCCTGCCATCCTGACGATCCTCCCATGAAACGATATTGGGGTGTCAACCAGGTGCTCAATACAAAGGAGGGATTGGACCGACTGATCCAGATCGTGCCTAGCCAATACAACGGAATCCTTCTGTGTCTGGGAACGATGCAGGAATCGGGGGCCGACGTGTTGGAGCTGATTCGGTACTTCGGCCGCAAACGGAAGATATTCGATATTGACTTCCGTGGAGTCAAGGGAACAGTTCCCAATTATGACGAGGTCTTTCTGGATGAGGGCGATCTTGACATGTGGAAGGTGATCCAGGTCTTGAAGGAGGTCGACTACCGATGGACCCTAGAGCCGGACCATCTTCCCGGCATCACGGCCGACGTCGGAGGCGGTCTTATTTCTTATGCCTGGGCGGTCGGGTATATGAAGGCATTGATCGCGGCGGCCGAGGGCCCCGCAGTATGAGGTCCACGGGCCGAAGTGATAGCTCGATGGTGTTGTAGCTGAAAGTGGACAACCTCAATGACAAGAGCCCGGGCAGTGCGGTTTTGCCTGGCATTTTCGGCTGGAGCGCTTCACGCTTCCGGGATGGACGGGATGCTCATACGAAAAACAAAAGGAGGTATCACCAGAGGCGGAGCCTATAACTGAAGTCACAGGGTTTTGAGGTACGTCAGCAGCGCCTTCTTTTCCTCTGAACTCAAGTCGGTCCCATAGAGGTGGCCTCCATTGCCATTGCCCGCTTCTAACGTGTCGAATCTTGTAAAGGGTCGTCCCCCCTCCTGCTCCCTGTCTGAGATGAAGCCCACGCTCACGGGATCATAAACATCGTATCCCCGATAGAACAACCTTGGGACGCTGCTCTGGCAGCTCTAGAAGATCGCGCAGCGAAGGAACCGACCCGTTATGGAGGAAGGGAGCCCGAATCCAGACGCCATCGAGCGGGGCTGCGACGTAACCGTTGCTCTTGACGAAGTTATCGAAGTCCCAGTCATAGCCGTCCGCATACTCGTTGTACGCCTTGGCTGCGGCAGCGGTCCACATCTCCAGGCGGTGTCGGTCCGTTCCGACCTCGGGTTGCGGAATCACGGTACCCACTCGTTCCTGTCCAAACTCGTGGCAGGAGGCACAACGGTCGGCAAAGACGGACTGTCCCTGCGATGCGAGATTCTCGTCGACAGGAAAAGGGAATCGTGGAGGCTGCTTGTCCTTGAGCCAGGCTTCGATCGCGTCGAGGTCATCCAGCGGGATTGAGTCTTGGGTAGCGCCATCACCGATTGCCGAGCTTCGGGTCACCTCCGGAAGAACCGTGTTCAAACCGTCCCAGTGAAGCGACATCCCTTCACGCGCACGGAGATTCCAGATTGGCACCTTGTCAGAGTTTCCGATGGTTCCATCGAATGGTTGTTCGAGCACCCCGTATTTCACCGGATTGAAGGGGTCGATTCGGCCGTGTCCCCAGTCGGTCACGTCGTAGGTCCAGTCGAAATCCTCTTTGCGCTCCAATATGCCTCGCTTCACCTGGGGAATGATGAGGTAGCGATAGAGCGCCGACTCGATCCAGGAAAACTCATAGACGTATTCCAATGCCTCCATGATGCCGTCAAAAGTGAACCGGGGATCACTAGCACGGTCGACTAAGAAACGCTGGTAGGCTTGAGAGTCAAACTGGTGACTGGGACCTCCAAGATGGATCGCTGGTTTCTCCTCTGGCGCAGTTCGCACGGTCGCGGTATGGCAAAAGGCACAGTTGATGGCGACCCGCGGAAAGCCGATGCTTTTCTTGGATAGCCCGATCGGCATTTCCTGACCTTCCTCCCAGGGGAGCCCCAGAGACACGTATCCGCCCGGACCGGGGAGCTTCTCCGGGAACATCCGTGGCAACACCAGCCACATCCAGTAGGGAAGACCGTCCGTCTGTTCGGCACCGATCGAGCCGTACTTGAAGCGGTCTTCGATCGTTGTGAACGATTGGGGAAGCTCTCGAAAAAGGTAGAACCAGCCCATCGTGCCCACCACGAGGACCAGGAGCACCGCGGCGGCGACCAGCAGCCTCCGCTTCAATTTTTTCCCAGGGGTCACTATGGCAGCGCGTCTTTCGTCTCGCGTGCCCAGACGCAGGAAAATCAACTGCACCAGGCCGAAGAACGAGTCGCTCAGTGCGAGTGGGAGTAACTCGCTCTGTCCACCTAGAATCACCAGGGAGAAAAAAGCAGCAGAGGCGAATCGGGAGAGAATCGCCAACTAGGCAGCCGGGCGATAGCGGTCGGGATCCACCGCCGCCAGGATGTAGAAGAGGCTTAGTAGGATGAGCAGGTTTCCCGAAAAGCTCAACCAAACGGTGGGCTCGGCCGGTTGCGAGCTCAAGAATGAGAGCAGTTGTTCGGGGATCAGGATGGTGAGTAGCGCAAGATAAAAATTGAATGCAATGCCAAGCCAGACGAAACGACTGAACCATCTCTTGTACTTATTCATGTCTTCCTCACATCCTGGAACGCAGTGGGAGCACAACGAACCCCAGGGTTCGGCACAATGGTTCTCGCAATTGGCGGCAGTTTGGCTGGATCCACCACCGAGGGTGCGTCAGGGCCGGCTGCGGCACCATCAAAACTGCTTCATGTACTCAACCAGCGCATCCTTCCCGGCAGCTGAGAGCTGCACACCGTACAGGTGTCCCTGGTTCCCGTTTCCCGGAAGCTGCGTATCATACTTGAAGTAGTGTCGGTCTCCTTCTTCCGCAATGTCGGATATGAAGCCGACTTTCCTGCGGTCGATTACATCGTAGCCCCGGAAGAACACTTCTGGACGATGACCGGGGGCTTCCAACAGGTCCCGCAGCGTGGGAACCGAGCCGTTATGCAGATAGGGTCCCCGTAACCAGATGCCATCGAGCGGGAGGTTGGCGTAGCCGTTCGTTTTCTTGAAGCGGCTGAATCTCCAAGGATAGCCCGCATAGAGCGTATTCTGATTGGCTGCTAGCGTAAGAGTGTATGAATCCAGACGATGGCGATCCGTTCCGATCTCATCGATGGGCACTACCTTCCCCACATACTCGCCGCTGAAGTCCCTGCCATCCTGGCCGTGACAGCTGGCGCAGTAACTCTGATAAAGTGGCCTTCCTTCAGCGGCGAGTTGCGTGTCGATTTCGTAGGGATACCCGGGAGGCTCCAATTCCCACAGCCAGTCCTCGATTCGCTCGATTCGCGGGATATCGATGGAGGTCGGTGCCACGCCTGCCCCCAGCGCGGCGCTCTTGTTCCGTTCCTCGACGGAATCGTTGTTGCCATCCCAATGCAGCTCCATGCCGACTCGTTTCGCCTGCAGCCAGATTGATGGCAGATCGGAGACGCCTACGATCACCTCCTGGGGAAGCTTCTGCATGGGAAAGTTGAACTGCACTAGCTTATACGGATTGAAGGTATCGACCCTTCCCGGTCCCCAATCGTCCGGCTGCTGATCGAAGAAGCTAACTACACGATCAAGCCCGAGAAGGGCATCCCGAGTTCGTCGGATCACGACGCTGCGGTAGAAGAAAGCTTCCAAGAAGCTCAGATCGCCGATCCTCTGGATTTCGGGCATCATTCGTTCTGCCGTGAACCGTTCATCTTCCCCACAGGCGACCAGGAACCGAACCAGGGCTTGGAGATTCATCGTGTTGGCAGGCATGCCGAGGTAGATCTTCGGTTTGCTCCCGCGTGTGTCCCGGACAGTGCCGGTGTGGCAGACGCTGCAGTTTAGCCAGGCGCGATCGATCGTGACCCTCCGCTTGGAGAACCCAATCGGCAGTTCTCGGCCTTCTTCCTCGATAAAGCCCAGTGAGGCGTAACCCTTACCCGGCAGCTTGTCCGGAAACAGCCCTGGCAAGACCTTGAAAATCCAGTAAGGGATCCCATTGACGGGCTCGCTCCCTATGGACCCATACTTGAAGTGTTCCCGAATATCGCTGTAGTCGACGGGACGGTCGGGGTGGAACTGCCAGTAGAGGTAGACCAGAAGTACGACGACTAGGAGCAAGACTACAAGAAGGCGTCTCCGGCCCCGTCTGCGTTCTGTGATCTCAACCGGCGTCAAGCGGGTGCTTTCGGACATGAGTCATGACCTCCAGGAGATTGGTACGCGATTACCAGGGATTTCCCTGGTAGCTGCCACTCGGTGCCTTTTCACGGGTTGGGTGCCGGTGGCACCATCCAGTTCCCCGGTGGATCGTAAACCGACATCACTTCTTCGATCATCTCCTCGTAGCTGCTGAAACGGGATTCTTCGTAACACCCCAGCGGATAAACCGGAGCGTAGACCAGGCACTTGTTGCAGTGGGTGCAGGGATCGGCCGGGACATCCTTTCCAGCTGCGAATTGCTTGACCAGATCGTTGTTGGCAATCAGGGCGCGGCCGATCGACACCGCATCGCAATCTTCGTTTTCGAGGACCTGACGGATATAGGAGGCTCTTTGAAATCCACCCGTCACTATGACTGGGATGGTGACCGCCTTCTTGATCGCTCGGGCCTCATCGACGCTAACCCCCTCGATTGCGACCCTCTTGGTGAGGCGGTTCCAGAGGAGCTTGAACAGAGGACGCAACCATCGGCGCCGGAAAAAGGCGTAGTTGCGATGGGTGGCGACTCCACTGGGAAGGAGGACGGGAAAGGCTCGGGTTGCGTGGTCCAAGGGAAACCCGCCGATCGGATTGAGCGGATGCGGGAACAGGCTCCCCGTGGACACATGGATGGCATCGATCCCGGCTTCCTCCATCCACTTACAAACCTGAATCGAGTCTTCCAGGGTGTTACCAGCCTTAGCGAACGGGTTGATCACGTTATTGTGCTCGATCGCGCTGATTTTCACCTGGAAATGATAGTCGTCGCCTACTTCCTTACGGATTGCACGGATGATATCAAGGACGAAGCGAGCTCGGTTCTCCAGGGGGCCTCCGTATTCGTCTTCCCGATCGTTGATGGCAGAGCTAAGAAACTGGGTGATCAGATAGCCATTCGCTCCGTGAAGCTCGACGCCGTCGATTCCCGCTTCTCTCGCCCTCCTTGCACCATCGGCAAAGAGCTGGACGGTTTCGTGAATCTGATCGGTCGTCATTGCCTGACAGAGAATGCCGTTAAACGGCTCCGTGCTGTTGGTCGAGCTCAGCACCCGCCGATTCAGGTTCTCGACGCCACCGATGTCTTGTTGCCTTCCCGAATGACTGAGCTGGAGGATGTAGCGGCAGTCGTATTGGTGCACCGTTTCGGCGACGGATCGCCAGAAATCAATTCGTTCATCCTTGTCGATACAGGCGTAGTTGGGGATAATCCTTCCATTAGTAGTAACTGATACGTAGGAGGAGATGATCCCTCCCACGCCCCCCCCCGGGCAAACTTCGCTTCCCAGTTGATGTCGGGGGCCACTTCAAAAGCGGCCAGGCGGGGCCGGGTCAAAACCGGCCAGTGATTCAGTAGTTATATCCTCCGGTTCGAGTCATTTCAATCCCTTGTGAAGCCCTCCCCGCGAAGCGGGGGGAGGAGGCTTTGTTGTGTGTTCAGCCGTAGAAGCGGTGGGAACTGTGGGAAACTCCGTCCGGAGGAGTTTTCCAAGCGCTGTGGGAACGGTGGAAAAACTCGCCTCCTGGAGTCGTCTTCGCGAGGCAGCCGTTTTCCCACGGTTTCCATAGCGCGGCAGTTTCCACGGCTTTCCGGGGGTGTTGGGGGAAACTCGAGAAGCCTGGCTTCCATGGTCTCTGCTTGGTTTCAACGACACGGCTTCTTCCTGGCTTCCTTTTTTCAAAAAACATTCGCTCAGAGGCCCCTCAAGCAATGAGCTCTGCCCCACCCTGTCCTGACCCCTCCCTCGGAGCGGGCAATCTACGAAGCCTGGGGCTGAGTCCCAGGGTCTGCGAGTAGGGGACAAGCCCGCACTCACAGCACTCGCCTCGCAGGTGTCATTTCTCTTTCCCTCGCTTCGGGGTGGATTTCTCTCGTTGCTGTCGCTCGTAGAGGCGATAGCTCTTGCCCCGAATGAAGGTGACTTCCGAAGTGTGCAGGAAGCGGTCCAGCAGCGCCGAGGTGGCCGCCGTATCTCCTCCCAGCATCGCGCCCCAGTCCTCCAGGGGTCGATTCGAACTGAGGATCGTCGAGGTCTTCTGGTATCGGCGGTGCAGGATCTCCAACAGATCTTCTGCCGCCGACTCCGGCACTCTGCGGAGTCCCAGATCCTCGAGGATCAGCAGCGGGATCCGGGTCATCTCCGTAATGTAAGATCGGCGTCTGCCGGTGGCCGTGGCTTCGGCGATGTCTTCCAGCAGATCGAAAGCCGACTTGTACTGCACCCGGTGACCGGCTTCGACCGCCTTGATCCCGACGGTGATGATCAGATGGCTCTTGCCGACTCCGGTCTGACCGATGACCAACCAGCCGCGGCGCTGTTGGATGAATCGGCCGGTAGCCAGATCGAAGATCTGCTGCCGGTTGATGGAGGGGTTAAAGGAGAAGTTAAAGTCCTCCAAGTGCTTTTGTTCCGGAAACTGGGCCTGGCGCAAACGTCGCTCCAACAGCCGGTCCCGACGGCGGGTCAGCTCGTCATCAATCAGCAGCTCAAAGAACTCCTGATGGCTGAGCCTTCCCTGGACGGCTTGTTGCAGGCGAACGTCAAAGACCTGAGCCAGGCCCGAGAGCCGGAGGTGACGAAGTTTTCGTTCCAGTTCTGATGAGATCATTCTGGTTCTCCTGTGGGATCGGTGATCTGGTACTCGGACAGCGGTCGGATCAACTCGTGCTCGGAGGTAAACAAAGAGCGCTGCGGCACGTCCAGTCGCTTACACAAAGCCACCAGAGTCCGGTAGCGGAAGGCGTCATGTGCGAGCGCCTTGCCGCAGGCTTCGTCGACGACCGAAGCGCGGTAGCGGCGGGTCAGCGAGATCATGCCCTGCACGAGTCGGTAGGCGAGCATGTCTCGGACCTCCAGAGCTCGCTCGGCCCAGCGGTGCGCCTCTGGACCCACGGCTCGGGCTTGCTTCAGCAGATGATGCTCGGTTCGATAGTGCGCGTAGCGTTTGCGTTCCGGAAGATGGCTCGTTTCGGTTCGGAATCTCCCCGGCGGGTGCTTCGGATGCAGGGCCACCTGTTGCTCACGAAAGAAGACGCGGACGATACGATCATCCCAGTGCACGGCGACTTCACAACCGAGCAGATGATTGGGCACCGAGTAGAACGCTCGGTCGACTTCGATGTGGCCATCGGTGGAGACCGTTCGACGGCCCACGCGGAAGAAACTGAAGCGGGAATCCGGAAGCGGTCGGAGATGCTTCTGTTCTTCGACAAAGCGGGGCCAGACCTGCTGCTTGGTGGTGCCGTGGATGCGCTGGCGGGCGATTCGCTCGTTCCAACTCTGCAGATGCTCATTCTGCGCATCCAGGCTCTCGAAGCGGCGAGCTTTGAGCGCGCTGGAGTCGGTATATCCGATGCTTCTTTCGACTTTTCCGTTCTCGTTCGGAGCGCCCGGATGGATGGGCAGCACGGCGAAGCCGTAGTGGCGAGCGAGCGCACTGAAGACGGCATTGACCTCGGGGTCCACCAAGCAAGCCCGGGTGATCCCGGCCTTGAGGTTATCGAGGCGAACCACCTCCACGCCGCCTCCAAAAGCGTGAAAAGCCTCCTCGACACAGCGGATGAACGTCTTCAGTTCCTGCCGCCAGACGACTTCCTCATAGGAGTGGCGCGAGTGGCAGAGGACGGCCTTGAACAGATGAGGACGGCGGTAACGACCCGATTCGGTCCGAGTCAGGGCTCCTTTGCCGAAGTCGATCTGCAGGTCCCGACCGGGGGGAGTTTCCACCCGAGCAAACACGCGAGGACTCTCCGCCTTGAGCTTTCCACAGAAGCGCTTGACGGAGTTGTAGGCTCCCCCGAATCCCTGCTCGAAGACCAGGTCCTGCCAGATCCGCTTGGCCTGCAATCCCTGCTGGAGTTTCTTTTCAATCTGCTCCCGAAAGGGCTCACAGAAGCTGCGCAGACCCGGGGGCCGCTTTGGCCGCTTTTGCTCCTCCGAGCCGGGGGCCGCTTTGGCCGGTTTTGAATCTCGGGAGGGATCATAGCGGGCAATCCTCTCTCGTCGGACTCCCACCTCTCGCTCGATCCGACGATACGACCAGCCCAGCTTCAGGAGCGCCAAAACCGTTTGCTTCTTTTCCATTTTCAATGTATTGGCCATCGGCGCATCCTACGCCGGATGCGGCCCTCAATGGCTCTTGAAAATGGCCGGTTTTGAAGTGGCCCTCACTGGCCGCTTTTGGGTGGCCCCTGACACAGTTGATCCGCGCCTGTCCTCCAGAGCCATTATAGTTTCCGAACCTGCCGGCAAGATTGGAACGGAAAACCCGATTCCTGACCCTGAGATTTCGGAACTCCAGGGGTCGAAAGATGATGTCATCTGCCATCTCAACGCCTCCTACTTTTTAAGCAAGTCACTGGTTAACTCGACGGCGGACTCTCGGCCAGGAACCATGGGAGTGCGCAGTGCTTGTCGCTTGTCCAAAGGTCTCTCGCGGTACCTTGGCGTCAATTACAATCGATGTCTTTTACGACCTGAACGCCGTCCTCCTCCAGTCCCGAGATTATCGTACATTCACCTTGATTCAATGGGTTCCCTTGTAGATCGACGAAGTTGAGGTTTGTAAGATCGCTCAAGGGGGCGACAACGGAGATGTTATTCCCTCTCAATCTGAGCTCGCTGAGCTTCGAAAGGCTAGCCAGGGGATCTAGATCTTGCACCGCATTCTCGGCGACTTCCAGGCGCTCCAAATTTCCGAGTTTGGCCAGTGATGTCAGGTCAAAGACACTATTGGATGTCAGATCGAGAACCTGAAGGGCAGTGAGCGCGGCCGGAGCGCTGATGTCGCTGATCACGTTGGCTCGCAACTCCAGGAAATCCAGGGAGGTGAGATCAGCCAAGGCTCGTACATCAAAGATCGAATTCGTGCCGACGTGAAGCCGTTGCTCGAGCCCCGCTACAGGAGAAAGATCCTCCCCGAGTACCCTCCGGGGGATCGTTCTGATAGGAGGGGTCTCTGTCACGGCTACTACGAGATTACCGTTTCCGTCAAAGGCCAGGGCCGTTGGTCCGTTGATCCCTGTCACTAGATCCCGGCTGTCCAAGGAGATCGGATCGAGTCGAATAATCCGATCGCCTCGACGACCGGCCATCAAGAGGTACTCCTTCCCGTCAATCGCCTTGAAAGGCACCATTTTGGTGATGTTCTCGCCGGGATAATCGATGATCGTGTTCTGACTTCCGTCAGGGGCGATCGCGACGATATCGGAGGTTTCACTTCCAGCCCCCTTCAGGACCAGACCGCCGAGTACTCGCAGTTGGGCGGCATAGAGTTGTTGCAAACCCTCCAGGTAGACCACCGACTGAACCACTCCCACATCCTGGAAAAGGGTTTGAGGATCAAGTACGTCCAGCGAAGCTCCGGCGATCCCTTCAGACCTTTCCACCGTCAGGGTGACTGGCAGCGGAGAAGGAAGCCCGGAGGGAGCGTCGTAGGTGCTCAGGGCGCTGCCGGAGCTGACGGTTCCAAAACCGGGTCCGCCGCTAACCCTAAGTTACCTCGTAGAAAAGTGATTAACCTATTGTTAAGATTGGGGTAATGCTACAAATCAGCTGCGTCGGTACTGGGTACATTATAGACGAACGCCGAGGAGATCCAGGGCTCGCTGCTGAAGCGATGTGGGACGGGTGATTTTGTCGAAGGCTGCTGAGCCGGGCAACTGCGGCTGAATCCGGTTTTTGGAGATCGTGGCCAAATCGCTGAGCAAGGTCTGAAAGCTGTGCACGGGCCCACCCTCAACGGTGCGCTTGCGGTGAGCCTTGCGGAGGGCCTGAGGAGAGCGCTGAGAGGGTGCCACCACCGAATCGCGAAGCTGCCTCCCCGCCTCGGGATCCTCGTCGTCGAACAGGATCGGAGCTAACTTCTGTCGCATGTGCCACTCGACGTAGTAGGCAAGCATGCACAGAAAGACGTGAGCGCGGACCCGATCCTCCAGATGGTGGTAAATGGGTCGGACCTTCAGATCGACACTCTTACAGCTGCGGAAGGCCCGTTCGGCGACGGACAACCCCTTGTAGGCAGCCACCGTTTGTTCGGCATCCATTTGCTCGCGGGCCAGGTTGGTGCGAATCACATAGATCCCGTCCAGTGCCGCCTCCTGCTCGATGCGCTCCTGCCGGCGCTGGTAGGAGAAGGACTCCTCGCCGATCTCCAGGACAAAATGCTTGCCCACTTTGTAGCGGTTGAGGACTTTGCCCACCCGCAGGGCAATCCGATCCTTGCCCTTGAAGCGACGCTTCGGACGTTGCGTTGCCTGGACAATCTTCTCCAACTCCAGCTCGGTCGCCTGGAGCAGTTGCTGGCGATTGCGGGCCCGTTCCTCCGCTAAGAGGGGATTACGGCAGACAATGAGCCGTTCCCCGGGGTAGTCCGGGCTCTGGATCTCGGCCAGGTCGCGTTGATCAAACAGGGACAGCTGCAGCGGACCGGATTGAAACAGTTTGCGGATCTGAGGGCCTCGCAGGGCCGTGATCCAGCCCATGCCGGGCAGCGGCTTGAGCTCCTCCCGAATGCGGGCTTCCGTCAGCATTCCTCGATCGGCGACCACCACCACCGAGCGCAACCCGAAGCGTTGGCGCAGTTTTTGGATTTGGCTGGTCACTGTTGTGGGGTCCGCTCGGTTGCCTTCGAAGACCTCGACCGCGACGGGGCAGCCTTTCGCACAGCAGGCCGAAGACGATCTGCAGCGTACCCCCTTTGCCGTCTCGGGAATACCCCCGCTGGGCCAACGGGCAACTCCTCCCTTCGAAGTAGGTCGAGGTGACGTCGTAGATCACAGGCAACCGTCCTGCAGGCGCTGAGCCGCCAGCTGGTTTTCAATCTTTGGTTGTCGAACGAGCAGCCAGTCCAAGGCGCCGTACAGATCATCGGCCGTCGCGGCCTCCACCTGTAAGAGCTCGCCCAAGCTGCTGGACAGGGTCTGGGGATCCCATCCGCGTGCGGTGGCCAGCTTGGAGCGGGGCTCCAGGATGCGCGCCACGATCAGGGCCACTACCAGGCGGCGCTGCAGGCTGTTGCGAGTGGCCAGTAAGCGCTCCAAACCGAGGCGGCGCAGGGTACCCAAGACGGCCGCCACATGACCATGGGGGCGAGTGCGCTGGACCTGGAAGGCTTGGCTCAAGTCGGAGATGACGGAGCCTCCCTTCAAGAGGCTGCGCAGGCCTTCGACGATCTCCGCGGGCCACTTGCTGAGGTTAGCCAGAGTGCGCTTGCGCACCTTGCCGGCTTGCCGGTAGGACTCGCGCAGGAGAATGGCCGGGGGCGAGTTGCGGTTGGGAACGGATTCGATGTACATGGGCACTATAATATCACATACTACCGACAATAAAGGACACTAAACCAACTATTACATGGGTACAGATTGTCGAACACAAAAAGACCCTTACCTGATGATCCACAATGGCTTACAGGTTGTTTTTCAGCTAGTTTTCAGGGTAACTTCGGGCTAACCGCCCAATTCGGGACTCCGGTGCCACCCTGGATCTGGAACCTTTGTGTTCCGCCGATGGGAACGAAGGCAAGAGGTGGGCTGACCGTGAAAGTCAGGGTTGCTTCGTCGCGGTTCGGATTGAGGATCGCGACGCCGAGGAAGGTGTTCGGTTCAAAGGAGAGCCGGGGGAAGATCAATTTGCTGCTTCCGAACCTGGTGGAGAATCCGTCAATCAGCAGGAAAGCTATGAAGAGATGAAACCAGGTTGGCATCCCGGCCGTAGGACCTCGCAAATCCTTTCTCCCGAAAAAGGCGATAAGTCGCGTCGACCTGCTTCGATTCCCAACTACCACGGAATTGTACCGCCAATCAATCAATTGTAGGAACTCGTGCCCGCAAAACAGTCTGCAGTTTTCTCACCGAATGAGCCGGCACCGTCGGTAGTGGGACACACTTGAAGGCAGCGACCTCACTTGGACTCCAGTGTGAGAACGCCGTCCCAGTCTGCCCCTGGCGGCGTCCGCGCAAAGCGCTGGTAGCGTTCGAGATAGATGCGACCTACCGGATCGTCGGGAAAATGCTCCAGATGATCAAGGGCTAAAGAGGCGGCAGTGGACCACTTTCCCTCCTGGTAGAACCTGAGTACCTTTGAAAACGACTCAATCAGCGCTTGGGCCGGATCGGTCTCCGAATCTGAGAGCCCCGCCAGCACTTCATAGATGCGTACGGGCCGTTCCTTTCCGACCACGCGAATCAAGTCGACCGGACGGAGGGCGAATCTGTCTCGTACGAGAGCCTCCGTCGACTCGCTGATCAGGACGACCGTACCGAAGACTTTGTTGACCCCCTCGAGTCTGGAGGCCAGGTTCACGGCATCACCGATCACGGTGTATTCCATACGCTCCTGGTGACCCAGATTCCCAGCTATCATGGAGCCGGTGTTGTTTCCGAAGACCATCAACATGAGCGCCAGAGGCTGGACCGTATACACCCAGAAACTCCAGTAGGTGAAAGCCAAGGAGGTGGCCAGGAAATAGACGGCCATCGAGGAAAGCGAAATTCCGATCTTGAGGGGCAGGGAATGGAGGAGCAGAACGAAACCCGTGATCAGGGCTCCCAGCAGGAGCATCAGTCCCCAGGTCGCAAGCGGTGAGAGTCGTCGGATGAAATTGCCCCGAACAATCGTGTTAAAGGTATTGGCATGAACCTCCACTCCGGGCATAGACGCTACAGCGGTTCCTCCGGAGTCGAAAGGAGAAGGGAACACATCAGCCGGGTTCGAGCCCGCGCCCAGTGTCTGTGCGGTTAGAGAACTGCCCACGAAGACGGTCTTCCCCTCAAAGAACCCCTTGGGCAGCGCCTCCTCATAGTCGATTGCCTGGTAGTAACTCGCCGTCGGAATCGATCGAGCCCCACCGACGTAATTGATGAGTAGCTGAGGATCGTCTCCTTCATAGGAAGTCACTGGGATTCTGGAGCGATCCAGTTTGAGGTCTAGCTGGCTCAGGGCTTGGGCGATCCCGAGGGCAGGGCGGCTCTCTCCCTTCTCCTCGTGCCAACAGCCGGCCCGCCGAAAGCTGGTGTCGACATCCATGATGAAGCGGCGATATTCGAAACACAGGGAATGTGTGAGCGGACCGATGAAGGGCCAGCATTCGCTCTCCGACATAACGGCAATTCTAGTCCAAAACGGCAAAGGCTCAATGCTCCCTTTCATAAATACGATGATGTTTAAAGATGGGGCTTGTGAGGCGAGATCAAGGCAGGAGGAGGAAGACGATGCTTGCCATCTTCGACGACGACCAACGCAGAGATCGTCCGTAACCCCCATCTGCCCTACGGGTGGCGACGGGACAGGCCGATTCCTTTGTCGCTCCTCCTCCGCTATAGAAAGACATTGACGTTCGTCGTCGCTTCGCGAACTCGACCCGTCGGGCTCGCCACAAACCTCAAATCATGATCTAACTATTTGTCGGTAGGGCTCTCGAACACGGAGCCAGTGACTGACAGGAAACCGACAGATTGGTTTTGAAACCCTACTGGACGGATCTCACCTGTTGCAGTTTGCCCATCCCCTACTGGAACCTCTTGGCCAAGATCGCAACTTCGAATGAGAAGAGATTCTTAAGCTTTGATTCGGCTTGCAGCTCCAACTTCAGTCAGGTCAAACAGTCAGTTCCAAAGATTGATCTGATCTGGAATCCCGAACGGTTGAGGAGCGAAATCACCGACGGCAGAGAGTAGAGGTACTTGAAACTGCCCTCGAACTGGCTTAATGCCACGGCCCTCATCCCTCGATGGTAGATGCTTCTGACATTGGGGATCACGAAGAGAAATCGGCCTTCGGGTTGAAGGTGCGAGTGTATGATTGCAAAGAAGGCCGCATAGTCTCGTGGATGAATGTAGTGGAAGATCTCGCAAGATAGGACGACGGGATATTGTCGTCTTCCCAAGTGAAACACCTCTCTGGCGAAGTGGGTGCCACGTCCACTACCAGTTCCGGTTTCGCACGACTGGCAGTCGCTTTGAGTCGCCTTATCCGAGTGTAGCTGGGAATCCCTCCAACCAGGCAAAGGAGCGTCTTGGCAGGATACAGCGCGGCCTTCCAGAAGTGGTACATGGAGGTCCCAGCGGTTCTTGGCACCACCTGGATCTCAACCTCCTGGATCCGCGCCCCATAACAGGCTAGGGCTCCGATCAGCTCGGCATGAAAGTCCTCCGACGGCAATTCGAGAAGCGGCTTCACATATTCTCGAGAGATGAGCTTGAGGCCACACGTCACGTCAGAGACCTTCGCACCCGAGAACAGAGAAGTGAGGTAGGAAAAAAAAACGAGGGGCTGGCCAACCACCAGCCTGTGTCTCTCAGGCCCGACTACGCCTCTTTGAGCCAGGGCAGATTGAACCGAGCTATGCTGATCCTCTCGCAATGTCGGCGTCGCTTGGTGGCATAGTCGTAGCCGGTAAGGCTGTCATACCAGCGATCGATCCTCTCTTCAGGCCAGTCCAGGCTGTCTTCGTGCACGCAGAGAATCGTCTTGTCGGCGGTCACCGCGAGGTCGGAATACCCAGACGGTCCATCATCAATAGGTTTTGCCACTGGCCAGGTCCTGCCATCGTCATAGCTGGCTCGAACCGTCACTCGGCTTCTCCCTGGACCTGCTGGATGGGAGAACAGCAGAACGTTTCCTGCTCCCTCCTTCTGGTGTGAGTACCGGACCAGGCCCGCGTGGCAGGTGGGGGTGGTAAGATCTTTCGGTTGGCTGTCCCGCTGAGAGAAGGTCTCGCCGCCGTCGTCGCTCCAGGAATGCCAGCGCCAGGCGTTGCGATAGGACTTGTGACCGGCAATCGAATTCTTCCTGAAATTCGCGTAAACGCCTCCTGAGGTAGTTTCAGCCAGGGTGACTTCATCCGACCCTGGCGGGAGGAATCCTCCCACCTGCCAAGAGGAACCATGGTCGTCACTGAACAAGACCCCTCCCCGGACTCCAGGGATCTGCCCTTCTTCCCCTTCCTTGTAGAGAAACCCAGGGATCAGCAACCTTCCCTGACGGGGACCTCTGCTCAACTGGATGCCATGTACCGAGTTGTTCGTCCAGCCTACCCAGCCGGCCGGGTTCGGTTTGGCCTTCATCGCATTGGGCTCGCCCCAGCTGCGGCCCTGGTCCGTGCTTTTCACCAGCCAGAAGCGTCCGTCCGTCTCGGCATAGGTGGGAAAGTACTTCAAGTCATGTGGCGCCGTCGTCGGCAACTTCCAGAAGGTCACAAAAACCGTATCCGTGGCACGATCTTCAATGATCGGACCCACTAGACAAAAGGTTCCAGGCTCACTGAAAAGGACCCTCTGGCGGCCCCAGGTGCGGCCACTATCCACACTCCGTTGGACCAGAATGTCGGTATCGTGCCCGTAATCTATCATGGCACCTTTGCGCCTTTGACAAATAGCGATCACAGGACCACCCCGCGTCACCAACAGGCCGGGCAGCCGCACTCCAAAGCCCTCATCAGGAAGAAACACATCCGTCTTTTCAAAAAAGGGTTTGCCTGCCCCTTGTCCCTGCCCACCAAACAAGTGGCTGAGAAAAAGTCGGTCGAGGCCGGCTGCCATGGCCACCATCCCCGGAAGCGGTTTCAGAAAATCACGCCGATGCATCATTTCTTCTTATCCTCCTGCTAGCTTTGACATTCGACTTCTCGCAGAAGTGGATCAACTCATCTTCCTGCTCAGACTTCACAGCGCGAACACCTGAGCCCAAAATACGCTGAACCTGTGGCATAGGCTGGTCTTCCTGAATAGGCCAGGCCGATCTTGGAGAAAGTATAACAAGTTCCAATTCTCCTATCAGACGTACAGAAAAGACCCGAAGCGGATGGTGTGGGTTGAAGAAGGCCTGATCACCCAGACCGGACCCAGCATGCTGTTCCGGGTCGCCTCGCACAGTCGTGCAAAGGGCGAGAAGCACGATGTTGTTGAGTGGGCGGTATCTTGTACCTTGGGATTTCATTCCTACGGGAGTACCTCCAGAACGATAACCGGATGGATCCGGTCGAGCTGGGTCTTTCCCACGGCGATGAGCCTCTCCTCATGCAGCAGGAGACACCAGCCCTCAGCGACCCCAGACTCAGCGGAGATCTCTCCGCCGTGGCGTACCCGATTCGATCGAATCGGGTCCAGTTCGATCCTCTGCATCTCCGGAAACAGTTGCTCCATCGGATGGAAAGCCCGCTCCCAATCTTGCTCCAGGCTCTCAATCGAGGTGGAACGCTCCAGTTGGAAGATGCCGGAGCGAATACGCCTCAGATTCTCGAGATGGGCTCCGCAACCGACAGCCTCTCCCAGATCGTAGGCCAGGCTGCGTATGTAGGTACCAGAGGAGCAATGGACACGTAACTTCCAGAGACCCTCCTGGCTGTCGAGCAGATCGATTCGGTAGATGCTGACGGTTCGTAAGGGGCGTCGTTGTTCCTCGTTCTTGCGAGCCAGTTCGTACAGCTTTCGTCCCCCGACCTTGATGGCCGAATACATTGGAGGCAGCTGCTTCGAGGTACCTTCGAATTGGTCTAGAAATCCTCTGACCGCCTCGCGAGTGAGGGGCGGCAGCGGCCGCTCCTGGAGAACCGTTCCCTCTCGATCGTAGGTATCGGTCGTGCGTCCCAGCCGAACCTCGGCGACATATTCTTTGTCGTGAGCCTGGAAAAATCGCGCCAGTCTAGTAGCGCGGCCGAGCACCAGTGGCAAGACTCCGCTGGCCAGAGGATCGAGGGTACCGGTGTGCCCCACCTTCAACTGGAGCTGCTTGCGAACCGTCTGTACGATCCGGTGGGAAGTGGGCCCCTCAGGCTTGTCAATGACGAGCACACCATCACGAGAAGGCTTATCTACCATGGGACGGGTTAGGGTCGGGTCAGTACGGCCGAAGGGGAGGGGAGGCGACACTGCTCACCATTCAACGTTCAGGTTACGCTTTATCTGGGCTCAACAGGTCTTCCAGCCGGCCCATCACCTTCTCCCGAACCTGATCAAGGCGACCATCCAGAGAAAACCCGGCGGCGTTTTTGTGTCCTCCGCCCCCGAATTGTCTCGCTACCTCGCCGACATCGAGATCACTCTTGGATCTGAGGCTGATACGATAAAGATCCTGATGCTCCTCGCGAAAGAAGGCCGCCAACTCGACCCCCTCAATGCCCAGTGCGTAGTTGATCAGGCCCTCGGTCTCCCCAGGAGACGCCTGGACTTGCTCTAGCACCCGAGGGGTCAGAAAGATGGAAGCAATCTTTTCCGAGGGGTGGATCTCCAGGGTGTCTAGTACCTTTACCAGGAGGCCCAACTTCGAACGCGGCTGGTTCATGTAGACCTGACGGGCAACCCAGGCGGGGTCAGCCCCACTGGCCACCAGGTCCCCGACGATCGCGAAGGTCTCTGCTCTAGTATTCGCGAACTGGAAAGAGCCCGTGTCGGTGAGGATGGCGGCGTAGAGGTTGGTCGCAATCTCTGCCGTGACCGGCGCTTTCAGAGCTCCCAGCAGCGTGTAAACCATCTCCGCGACCGCAGCTGCGCTGGGGTCTACCCAATTGAGCTGCCCGAAGGACTCGGTCTTGGCATGGTGATCGATATTGATGACGTAGTACCGGCCCAGGTTCCCTACCCCGGGACGATCCAGATCATTGCACTCCAGGACGAATACCGCATCAAAGACGCCTTCGAGCGACTCTGACACTCGAATTCGCTCAACACCGGGAAGCGAGAGGTAGGCGTGGGGAGGAGGATCGGCGTTGACGATTTGTACTGCCTTCCCCAGACCTTCGAGGGCCAACGCGAGCCCCAACTGGGACCCTATCGAATCACCGTCAGGTCTAGCATGGGAGGTAACTGCGAAGCGCTGATGGGCCAGGGAGTAGGCAGTGATTTGTTCCAGCACAACTAGTCGTAGTCAAAGATCTCAATGTTGTATCGAAGAAGATCACCGCCAAGAATGCGCTCGCACTCTCTGATGAGCTGATTGGAGATGCGTTCCAGCTCGATTCGGTCAGGTCCAATAGATACCGCTCCGAGCCGAGCGCGCTGCCAGAGCTCCTGGTGACCGATCTCAGAAACCGAGAAATTGAACCGCGAACGAAGCCTTCCCACCGTCTTGCGCACAATCATCCGCTTTTCCTTTAGCGACTGGCTATGGGGAAGGTGGATCTCCAAGGAACAGAATACGATCGGCATCGGTCGCCGGAGGTCGCTGGGAGTTTCAGACCCAGACTGAGCGATTCTGGTGAACGGGAACACAGTAGTGTTGGTTCCCGCGGAGAGCTTGTCACTTTCCGCCTATGAGATCGCCCGATTCAGCTCTCAGACCAATTGAGTCTCGACGCTCTCCTTCACGAAAGCCTCGA
Organism: Acidobacteriota bacterium; assembly: GCA_965219855.1. Classification (GTDB taxonomy): domain Bacteria; phylum Acidobacteriota; class UBA6911; order RPQK01; family JAJDTT01; genus CAUZIZ01. Next base: position 242,689 of record CBDCOR010000030.1, on the reverse strand, counting down.
TCACATCGCCCACTTTGACATCGTTGAAGTTAGCGATTGAAATACCACACTCATAGCCGTTCTTGACCTCACTCACGTCTTCCTGGAAGCGACGGAGCGAGCCGACTTTGCCCTCATGAACGACGACGTTGTCGCGCAATAGGCGAAGTTCCGCGTTTCGTGCAATGACGCCATCAGCAACGTTGCACCCAGCAATTGTTCCGATCTTCGAGACCTTGAAAGTCTGGCGCACTTCCGCCCGTCCCAGCAACTTCTCGCGGATAGTGGGGTCCAGGAGTCCGAGCATCGACTGCCTGATCTCGTCGATCAGTTCGTAGATGACGGTGTAGAGCCGGATCTCGACTTCCTCACGCTCGGCAGTTTCCTGGGCGCTCCGCTCGGGACGAACGTTGAAACCGATCACGACCGCGTCTGAAGCAGAAGCCAGCAGGACATCGGATTCCGAAACAGCACCTACGCCACTGTGGATCACCCTGATCTTGACCTTCTCGGCGCTCAATTTCTCGAGGGTTTGGCCTACCACTTCCACCGATCCCTGAGTATCGGCCTTTACCACCAGATTGAGATCCTTCGCCCCAACACTCTCCATCTCGGAAAAGAGATTGTCCAGACCGATTCGGGAAGATCTCGCCAACCCCTTCTCGCGCAGGGACTGACGACGATCCTGGGCCAACTCGCGTGCTCTGTTGGAATCGAGCAAGACCTGAAACTGGTCCCCGGCCTGGGGAACCTCGTTCAGACCCAGGATTTCGACGGCGCTGCTGGGTCCCGCTTCGATAATGGGCTCGCCTCGATCGCTGAACATGGCTCGAACCTTGCCGAAAACCATCCCGGCAACAAACGAGTCGCCCACATGGAGGGTTCCATCCTGAATCACCAGAGTGGCAACCGGTCCACGCCCTCGGTCTAGTTGGGCCTCGAGCACAATGGCGGAGGCCAGGCGTTTGGGGTTGGCCTTTCGTTCGTGGAGGTCGGACACCAGCAAAATCATTTCCATCAGCAGATCAAGATTCGTTTTCTCGATCGCCGAGACGTCCACCATAACCGTGTCCCCGCCCCAATCTTCTGGAACAAGCTCCCGTTCTGACAGCTGCTGCTTGACCCGATCAGGCTGAGATTCAGGTCGATCTATCTTGTTGACTGCCACTACGATAGGGACACCTGCAGCCCGCGCATGGTCGATGGCCTCAAGGGTCTGGGGCATGACTCCATCGTCTGCGGCAACCACCAGAACTACGATGTCGGTCACCTGGGCCCCTCGTGCCCGCATCAAGGTAAAGGCCTCGTGCCCTGGTGTGTCTATGAAGACGATCCGCCGATCTTTGACCGACACGTGGTAGGCGCCAATATGTTGGGTGATTCCACCTGCCTCACCAGCGGCGACATCAGTTTCCCGGATGGCATCCAGCAGAGAGGTCTTTCCATGGTCCACATGCCCCATGACGGTCACAACCGGAGCTCGGTCGACTATGTCCTCTGGAAGCTCCTCGACCGCTTCTTTCTCGACTTCGGCTTCCGTGGCCGAGACGAATCGAGCCTCGAAACCAAACTTTTCGCAAACCGCCTCGACGACTTGCTTATCGAGGGTCTGGTTGATGGTGACCATGATGCCGCTGCTGAATAGTTCCTTGATCAGATCCTTGCTCTTGATGCCCAGCTTATCGCTCAGTTCCTTGACGCTGACAGACTCGGCAAGCGTCACAACCTTCTCTACCTCGCCTTCGGGCACTGCCACTTTCTCGGCAGCGACTTCTTCTACTTCAGCTTCAGCCTCGACTGCCTCTTCTGACTCCGCACCCTCCGCAATGGCTGCTTCAGCAGAAGCACTCGGAGCGGCCTCAGCAGCCTCCGGAGTGACCGCTGCCTCTGCGGGAGTTTTGACTTCCTCTCCAACCGCCGCATCTACCGTGGGTTGATCGACTTCGGCTGGAGTCGCCCTGGCGGCCACCTCTGCCTGTCTCAGTTTCTCCGCTTCCAGCGCCAGCGCTGCCGCCTCACTCTCGGTCAGGGGAGCTTCCTGAACCTGTTCCAGGAGGTCGGCCGAGACATGCGCTTCGACCTTCTCGATGACAGGCTCATCATCGATCGTGACTTGGGTCTTCTCGAGTACCGTTTCGGTGGGCTCTTCGATGGTTCGGTAGCTGGTCTGTCCTTTGCGCGGCTTGAGCGAGCTGACTAGAGGACTTTCAACAGGCTCTTCCTCGGCTGGGGTAGCTGCTTTTCTAGGCCGGCCCAGCTGCTTGATGGTCTTTCGCTTGGCGGGAGCAGCCTTCTTCTTGTCCTTGGCCTTCTTCTTGTCCTTGGCCTTCTCGGCCTTGACCTGTTCCTCCTGCTCGACTTCAATCATCAACTGGAGTCGACGGCGGATTCGGTTGGAAATATCGAAGTCGACAAGGGTCTCAGCTGAAGGGACCCACACCCCTATCTTCTTGAGCTCAGAAATCACAACCCTGTTCTTCAGCTCGAATTCTGAGGCGAGCTCAATGACTTTGACCTGCTCCATCTTTTCTAACGAGGCTTCCTTATTTTCCAACGAGGTTTCCTTTGTCTAGGGCTCGTACGAACCCTTATTCAGCTGCTAATCTCGGCTTCCTCTTGCTCGGGCTCGCCCTCACTGTCGGGATTCGTGGTTTCTTCAGCCGAGTCCACCTCAGCCTCCTCAGTGGAGGCCGCAGCCTGTTCGCTGTCATCCTGGTCCGCAGGAACCGACCAAGCTTTGGCGGTCTCCAGAATCTTCTGTGCTGATTTCTCCCCTATCCTGGGAATTGAGACCAGATCATCGATTGATCTGGAGGCCAACTCCTCGATAGAGAGAATCCCTGCCTCTTCGAGTCGTTCGCGGGTCTTGTCTCCGAGACCCGCCAGCTCGGAAAGAGACGTGCCCAACGACACCTTGGCCGTCATTCCCTCCATCTGGCTCAAGATTTCCTGTTTCTTTTCCTCATCGCTCTTGATGTCGATCTCCCAGCCCAAGAGCTTCGAACCCAACCTCACATTCTGGCCCTTCTTCCCAATAGCAAGAGAGAGCTGGTCTTCCGGAACTATGACCTCCAGCACTTTCGCCTCGGCATTCTTTACCAGCACTTTCGAAATCTTCGCCGGACTAAGGGCGTTCACCGTGTATTCGACAATGTCATCCGAGTATTGGATGATGTCGATCTTCTCGCCCCGCAACTCTCGAATCACCGCGTTGATACGGCTGCCTTTCATGCCAACGCATGCACCGACCGGATCCACGTTGTCGTCGCGACTGGCCACGGCGACCTTGGCCCGCTCACCTGCTTCCCTGACAGCATTCTTGATCACGACAGTGTGATCGTATACCTCCGGTATCTCGGTCTCGAACAGCCGAACCAAGAGGCTTGGGTCCGCCCTGGATACGACGATCTGAGGTCCTCGGGAGAGTCGGTGGACCTTGATAATGACGGCCCGCACCCGGTCGCCTAAGCGGTATTCCTCCTCGCGAGCCTGTTCGCTGTATGGAAGAACCGCCTCTGCCTTGCCCGCATCGAGGATGAGCTCTCGGCTCTCGAAACGCCGAACTATGGCATGGACAACCTGTCCTATCTGGCCCGAGAACTCCTTAAATACGTTCTCGCGCTCGGCTTCCCGTACCTTCTGAAAGATGACTTGCTTGGCTGTCTGGGCAGCGATGCGACCTAGCTCCAGAGTGGGCTTTGGAATTTCGATGTACTCTCCTACCTCAAAGGTCTCATCCACCTCGAGGGCCTGCTCCAAAGACATTTCCCTCTGATCGTCTTCAACCTCCTCGACGATCCGTTTGACCGCGAAGACCTCAATGGTGCCCGTTTCTGTATCGTACCGAGCCTGCAGATCCTCGTCCGTCCTAAAGTATCGCTTGGCAGCGGCAACCATTGCGTCTTCCAGAGCTTCCCGAACAAGCTGCGGATCGATACTCTTTTCGCGACTTAGCTGCTCAATGCTCTGGTTAATCGTATTTGGCATTCCTAATCGACCCCGCTTTCGATCTACCTGTCGGCAGGGCTGGCGAACCGATGAATCAGATGGGCCTTTCTGATCTTGTCGAAGGGGATGCTGTAGGTCCTGTCATCACAAGCCAGGTGCAACACGCCACCCCCAAACTCCTGAATGAATCCCGTGAACTTCCTCCGGTTCTCGATCTCGTCAACCGTCAATACTCGGGCTTCCCTACCCTTGAAACGTTGAAAGTCCTGCTCTTTGAACAGGGGCCGTTCCAAACCCGGCGATGAAACCTCCAACACATAGTGGTATGGAATAAAATCCTCCACGTCCAGAAGAAGACTTACATGCTCACTGACCTTCTGGCAGTCTGTCAGATTAACACCACCCGGCTTATCAATATAGATTCTTAGAGTCGGTCGCCTTCCGTCTCCCAAGAACTCCACATGGACCAACTCGAGTTCTTCTGCTTCGACTACGTTCTGCACCAAGCCCTCAGTCCGGGCCAGCCATTCCATGATCTGAGCCTAAAACAAAAAAAGTGGGCATCAGCCCACCCCGACAGCAGACTTAGAGTTCGCGCCAGAATGACTTCGCATTTTGGCACAAGCCCTCAGTACCTCTCAGAATATAACGGATGCTACCCGTTAATTCAAGATTTCGACGGCTCCAAGTTCCTCCAAATCGGCCTTCATTCTGGAGGCAGGACCGCCGACAACGAGAAGAAAAGAGTCCGGGGAAAGGTATTCATCCAGGATTGCTGGAAGAGTTTTCGGCTGAACTCGATTCAGCCGACGACCGTAGCTCGTCAAGTAGCTGATGCCCAGCTCATAGAGGCTGGTGTCTAGCAGGCGGAAGAGTCTGGACTTCGGATCCTCGAGCGACCGCTTGAATTCCAGAAAGGTAAGCTGGCGCGCTTCCTCGAATCTTGCAAGATCGACCTGGCCAGCCTCCAACTCCTTCAGACTCTGAATAAAGCGCTTCAGGTAGGGCACCAGGTGTTCGGAAGAGGCCTGAAGACTGAGTTGGATATAGCCCGGCATCCGGAATGCCTCGAAGCTCGGCAGGGCCTGAATCTGGGCTTCCGAGGCAACCTCTTCAGCCCATGTTGGAAGCGAAAGGTTGAGATATTCTTCCACGATCTTCAGAGCATAATAGTCGCGAACCCCCCTCTTGACCCCCAGTTTGCCCCAACGAAAAAACCCCGAGTCGCCCGGACGGTCCAGCAGCACAATCCGCTTTTCCTTGATGGGCTCCGCTTTTCTAAAAGTAAAGGGGACAGAGTTCTTCCGAACCCAGGAACCCCACCTCCGACTAAGACCCGAGAACAATGTAGCCAGTTCACCCGAGTGATAGAAAGCCAACTTGGCTTGATTCGGAACCATTAGCTTCCGGTACTGAATCTTGACATCCCTGAAGTAGAGGTTCTTAAGGGTCTCCGGTGTCCCTTTGCTGGAATGACCATAGGGATTCCCAGAAAAAAGCTCCCCGAGAAAGAGTTTCTGGGTTAAAGCTTCGACTTGCGGTGTCTCCGCTTCGATTTCCTCCAGGATTCGTGCCCGCAGCTGCTCAAATATCTCTTCCTCTAACTTCGGCCGGACTACGGTTTCAGCAAGCAGATTCAACGAATCCAGCAGCTTCTCGGCGGGCGCACTTCCATAGAAATAGATGGTATCCCAGTGCACCCTCATCTGGAGCTCTACGTCGAGGTCCTTCAAATCTTCCTGAATGGGCTTTCCCGATCTCGCTTCCCTGCCCTCCAGCAGCATTCGGGCCATGAGGTAGGTCACGCCCCACTTGTCGACGGGATCGAAGGCAGCACCGTTCTTGATCATCAGAACGAAAGGCATTCGCGTCTCGCTGCTTGGAAGAAGCAGCAGTTCCATTCCATTCAACAGGTTTCTTGCCTCGAATTCAGGTATTGGTAGATTGTCAAGCTCGGCGCGAGCAGATCCAGCCGTTATAATCAGGCTGAGGAGAAGAGGAAAGCCAGCCATCCGACTGAAGAGGCCATTCCTGATAGAAGTAGTTGACTGATGCAGTGTCACAGAGCGATTCATTCTAATAAAAACTCCGATGTGCGCACAACCCGATCGAGCTCCACATTGCAGTTCTCCATGCGACCTCGGAAAGGCTCCAATGTACTCGACCCATCTCTTGAGATAGCCGATGATAGAGATTGAACCGACCTCGCGACACCTCCTCGAGAATGGCTTGACCGTCCTTACTCGGGAAGATCACGCGAATCCAATCGTCGCTACGATGATGTTCTACCGCGTCGGATCCCGCTTTGAACAGCCCGGAACTACCGGGATCTCCCACTTCCTCGAACACATGATGTTCAAGGGCACGAAATCCTATGGCAAGGGCGAAATCGATCAAATCACGGCTCGCAATGGAGGCGGAAACAACGCCTTCACCTCCCAGGATTATACCGCCTACTACTTCTGTTTCGCCTCTGATCGCTGGCAATCAGCGCTCGAGATCGAGTCGGACCGTATGTGCAACAACGTGTTTGACCCCGACGAGTTCGAGCTGGAAAAGCACGTCATCCTGGAAGAACTCCGATTGGATCAGGACCATCCTTATGGTGCGCTGCATCAAGCAGTCGAATTGAAAAGCTTTAAAAAGCATCCTTACCGCTTTCCGGTAATCGGTCTCCACCAGGACGTCCTTGGAATGACGCGAGCCCAGATGCTGGAGCACTACCGGTCATTCTACGTTCCCAACAATTCCGTGCTGGTGATTGTCGGCGATTTCGAAACGGCGCCAACCCTCGCACGTATCGAGGAGCTGTTCGGCTCCATTCCTTCGGGTCCCGTACCCGAGACCCTGACCGAGAAGGAACCGACGAGAGAGCAGCAGGTCCGGGTGACGGTGGAACGTCCCAGCCACATCCCCCGGATGCTTCTTGCCTTGCCGGCGCCTTCCGTACTCGAGGCGGATCACTATGGTTTTCAGGTGCTCGAGAGGATCCTTTCCGAGGGGAAGCTCTCCCGTCTTCACCGAAGACTGGTCGAGGACACACGGCTCGCCGCAGCGGTAAGCACGGAGCTCAATGACACCCGTGATCCGTACCTGTTCTTCGTCCGCCTGGATCTCAAGAAGAAGGCCGACCTCAAGCAAGCGGAAGCCATTCTTTTCGAGGAAGCTGAGCGGCTGGCCACCTCTCCGCCTACGATTGAGGAACTTCGGCGTGCCAAGAACCAGTGCCAGATGCAGGTGCTGGGGGATTTCGAGACGACCCTCGACCAGGCCCTGCAACTCGGATCGATGGAGATACTTCACTCTTGCGAATATTGGAATGACTATGGAAGGCGAATCGACCAACTAACGGCTGAAGAAGTCAGCGCCGTCGCAGGCAGATATTGCAATCTTTCGAGGGCGACGGTGGGAACCCTGGTAGATGGGAATGGACAAGCAGAGACTCTTTAACCGCAAGGAGTTCAGCAACGGGCTAGTGCTTCTCTCCGCCGCCAACAAGCGGCTTCCCCTGGTGTCAGTGAACGCCTTTGTTCTGGCTGGAACCGGCCAGAATAGTGCTTCTCAGCCTGGCGTTGCTTCCATGACCTCCCGTCTTCTAGACGAGGGCACGGACCAATATACCGCCCAACAGATCTCACGGATGGTTGAGGACAAGGGGGGCACCCTGTCCACCTTCAGCCAACAGGAACTGAGCGGTCTCTGCCTCCAGCTGCGCTCTGGCGATCTGGCTGCGGGCATCGAGCTCTTGGGAGAGATGTTGTCTCTCCCCGCATTCCCGGCTTCTCGTTTTACGATCGAGAAGGAGAAGGTTCTCAACCATCTGAAGGCAGCCGAGGACGACCCGCAGATTGTAGCGGCCAATCTGTTCGCCCGCCTGATCTACGCGGGCTCCCCACTCCAGTATCCTGCGTTGGGAACACACGAAGCCGTGGAAAAGATCAGCATAGATGACCTGCTTAGCTTCCATGCCAAGCACTACGGGCCTGAGAACACAGTCTTGGTCGTCGTCGGAGACATCGAAACCAGTCGAGTCCAGGATCTGGTTGAGGAGCGGTTGGCTCGCTGGCAGAATCCCAACTTCGTACAGACTCCGGCCCTTTCGCTGAAGCGGCAGAGGACGCCGCTCTCCGAGGAGAAGGTGATGGAGGACAAAGAGCAGGTTCACATCTGCTTGGGTCACCTCGGCATATCGAGATGCAATCCTGACTTCTATCCGATTCAGGTGATGGACGTGATCCTTGGAAGCGGTCCCGGCTTTACCAGCCGCATTCCTCGGAAACTTCGTGATCAGGAGGGTCTTGCCTATTCGACCTACAGCGACCTCTCCGGTTCTGCCGGCCTCTATCCAGGTAGGTTCCTCGCCTACATCAGCACTTCCAGTGAAAACCAGCAGCGGGCTCTGGATGGGCTTCGCTCTGAGATACAGAACTTTGCTGCGACCGGACCAACGGATGAAGAAGTCTTGGTTGCTCAGGAATTCTTGACGGGAAGCTTTGTCTTCGACTTCGAGACAAACGCCCATGTTGCTCGCTTCCTGCTCTCTGCCGAACTGTTCGACCTGGGCTTGGACTACCCGGAGCGGTATCCTCGGCTCATCCGTAAGATCACTCCAGACCAGGTCGCACAGGTTGCCCGTCAACACCTTGATACGGTAAACTTCACGACCGTCATTGTGGGACCCAACCATGCGCCCAAAGGGCGAACAGCAAAAAGGCAACGGGGTAATTCAGCGCAGGATCGGTGTCCAGAATGATTCCCTCCAACTCGCGTCTACTGGCGACCTCACTGCTAGTCATTGCAGGGGGAATCATGGGCGGCTGTGGGCGTCGGCCGCCACCCCTGCAGCCTCCCCCAGTAGCGACTCATCCTCCTACAACCGAGACGCGTACAGGTTCAACAACTCCGGACCCACGCCCAGTCCTGGTGCCAACGCTGGACGTGTGTATCGAGCCCCCATCGATCAAGAAGGGAGAATCTGCACTCTTGATATGGGAGGCACAGCACTCGGATCTGGTGAACATCGACCACAACATTGGAGCCGTTGACACCTCAGGAAAAATAAAGTTCTTTCCCGACGAAACGACCACTTATAAGGTCGTCGCGGAGGGAGCTGGCGGCCGAACAGAAAAGATCGTCACTGTCGACGTCTCAGTCGGTCCTGGTGGGGTCTCCGAAGAGGACCTGCTGCAGGGTTCAGTCGAAGAGCGATTCCAACAATCGGTCAAGCCCATATTCTTTTCTTTCGACAAGGCGACACTAAGTGCGGAGGCAAAGTCGGATCTCGACAGCAACATCCGCTGGCTGCAGCGAGGAGAGAACAGTCATCTGAGATTCGTCCTCGAAGGACACTGCGACGAACGCGGCAGCGAGGAGTACAATCTGGGTCTGGGGGACATCAGGGCCCAGGTGGTGAGAGGGTACCTTCTTGAGCAGGGTGTGGAGCCCTTCCGAATTACGGCCATCTCGTTGGGCGAGGAACGACCCTTCGACACCCGGCGCACCGAGGAAGCCTGGACTCTGAACCGACGGGTTCAGTTCGTCTTGGTCAAGGAGGGGTAGGCAGGTCCGCACAGAGCCCAGCGCGCTGGACCTCCTGGGGGGTTATGCTTGTCCAGCCGAGCCGCTCGTGGGTCAAGGGCGGAGGAAGTAATGTTCGAAACACCAACAAGGAGCCGAACGGGTCTTTTTTGGAAAGTGATGTTGGGGGTGGGTGTTGCGGTGGGTGCGGTCGCCGCGGCCGCTATTGCCTTCTACGAGCCAAAACCGGAAGAACCGGCCAAGCCGCTCACCGGAATCCTTCATCGGGGCGATCCCGACTACGATTGGTATCGTCAGCATCTGGACTTGAGAGACCCTCGGGTAAAAATGGCCAAGAACCTGGCCGGAAAACGTATGGTGATATTCTCAGGGGTAGTGGAGAATAACGGGGAAAAGGCGCTCGATGTAGTAGAGGTCAATCTCGCCTTCTTCAACTACGACAAGCATGTTTGGGATACGGTGCGGACTCCGGTCCGGCCGGGTCGCTACACGCCCCCCATCGACTCTCAGAGCCAGCGTGGATTCACCCTCTACGTCCAGGATGTTCCAAAAGGCTGGTTTGCCAGTCACGCCGAGATGGATGTCCACGGATTTCGTTTCAAGTAGAACCTGAATTGAGCGATTCTCGACGGCGGTAAGTACCAATCTGTTGCCCCGTGCGGTCTGAAGCAAAATCGGAGGCTACGATAGAGTCCCCGACCTCTACATCCGAGGGAGGTGGCACGGCGAAAACCTTGCTCCACACAGCGGGGGGCTCCATACAGAGGTAGACGGCAGTCTTCTGGCTGTGCCGGCGTACCCACCCGAGAACAGCTTGATACATCCGCACTCGCTTGGGCCTGAAATAGCGCATTTTGCCGTCGTCGGTCGGGACCAACTCACCCAGGGTCAGCGTGCTGTTGGGGAATCGAGAGCGCATTATTTCTCTTAGCTCTGGCGTCACGCGCACCGTCCCAACCGATATCCAGGGTATTGAAGCCGACGGAATTCTATTGAAGATCTCCTCGATGAGGCCGCGATAGTCTGCTTCCCAATCGGGATAGTCAATCATCGGATCCAGGTGGAAACCGATCTTGTAGCCGGCCTCGGCGCAGTCTACGGCTGCAGCAAACCGCTGCTCGATACTTGCCGTCTTGTGCTCCTCCTCTTCCTGGATGATCCGAGGATTGATGGACCAGGCAACAACGGTCCTTCGACAGTGGTCCAGGGGTAGAAGATTGGCAATGCAATTGGACTTGGTCTTCAGTTCGAGGACCGCGTTCTTCTGTTTGGCGAAAAACTCAACCAGCGGCTCACTGTAGGAGGTCAGAGGATCGAGTGCAAGACTGTCGGCAAGTTCACCGGTGCCAATTCGAAAAAAGGATTTCGGGTTCTCCTGAAATACCGATTCGAGCTCTCCTAGCAGATCCTCATGGTTGGCGTAGACCACCATGTGGGGAAAGTTCAGATAGGATTGCAGGTAGCAGTAGCTGCACTCCATATGGCAGTTCGCAGCGTAGTTGATCACGAAGTAGTTGCAGCACACGCTACGCCCCCGGCCAGCTGGACAGGCTTTGAAAAAATGACCCTTCTGCCTGGCCAGTATCAGAGATTTCTTTCCCTGCGGCACACTGGGGTTCCAGCGTTTTGCTTCCTCCAACAGACTTCCTGTGTCGTCTATGAGCTCAACTGGCGTCGAGTCGAGTCGTTCTAGAACATTGCGAGCCACCCAGGTATGCCTGACGGAACGCTCCACATAGATTCGGTTGGGCTTGTAGTGATCCACCTTTTCTACTCCGATACTTCGCAGGCCCTAGATCGAGCTTGAGAATCAACCCCCGTCGCTTGCTACCGGCGGCCCCAGCCCGGACGCATCAGTCTACAACAGTTTGAAGATTCGCCTGAGCTCTTCACTCCTGCCCACCTGGCGCAGTCTGTCAGCCAGGGACAGAAACTCTTCAGCCGTGCGACAGCTGAATGAAACGGAGATGCGTTCGCCCTCAAAAAAGGGTGGAGGACGAAACTGAATCTCCGGAGGCAGCTTCAGACCCTTCTTCAGCAGACGGTAGCGGTCTTCATGCTGAGAAAGGGTCGGATATCGGAGTTCACGAAGTCTCTGGACTATTCGCTCAAAACGCTCAGACGGTGCCACTTGTTCGTCCTTTGCAACCTCCTCGAGTCCCGCCCTTTGCCACAAGACTTGGAGAGGGCTGATCTCTGAACTGCCCCCTCCGGACAACCGCTGCTGCATCCGGAGATCATCCAACAGCCCGAAGAGTAGTTTCTGTTTGTTTCTGCCGAGACGGTGCTCGGAGGAAATCACCAGGAATAACTCCTGCTCATCCTGCTGCCAACGCGCCACTCTGACGGCGAGTTCGCCGTCCAGGTACTCGTAGACTGCGCGCTGAATCAGTTCAGGTAGTCTAGCCAAAGCCAGATAGTGTCGTAAGTGGAAGCGGTCGGGACGCAATCCCAACAAGGAAAGGTAGTCTTGGATCAGAGCGGATTCGTCCAGGCCGAATTGGCTCCGAAGTTTCAGCAGGATCCAGGCCTTCTCAAGATCGTGCAGACACCGTGACCCCACATTGTCCAGGATTCCTTCCCGAAATAACTGCTGAGATCCACCCTCTCGTAAGAGACCCGGAACCTCGGCGAGCCCGATGACCTGGGCCGCCCTGAAGCGGCGGAATCCCATGACAATTCTCAGTTTCCCGGCCTCGGTACGCTGAAGATGCAGGGGAGAAATAATCCCTACCTGTTCCACGGAAGAGACCAGACGTCCGAGGGGGAACCAGACGGGGGAGACTGCGAAAACGCGGTCTTCGCCGTCTATCTGTTTCAGGGGAATCGTTTCGATTCTTGTCCACATTTCCCAAGTCCTGATCTAATGCTGCACCAGCCACTCATGCAGGAGGACACCCGAACCAGGCCAACCGATTTCAACTGAAGTGCAACCTATAACAAAGAAAACCATCGTAGAAGGTGAATTGACCATTGATCGTAAACAGTATGTGTGGTACATTCCGTGCGCTCGCGCAACATTCTTTTACAACTTAGAAGGAGGTAAAGGCAATTTGATATGGGCATAACACTCATCCATCAAACTTTGCGCTTCGTGATTCTTTCAGCCGTTGTCGTCGTCTCGATTGGGTCCCCGGTGCTGGGACAGGGCAAAGACAAGAAGGTTTCCTACTCGATTAAGGAATACCAGGTCTACAACGCTGCCGTCAGCGTGAAAGACCCCGCCAAAAGGGAAAACGCTATCTTGGGGTACTTCAAGACCAAACCCAACGCCGAGCTTTACAAGTACGCGCTCAACAACTACCTCGCTCTGATTCAGGCTAGCCAGAAGAAAGGCGACTTCAGAAGGGTGCTCTCTGCTGCAGAGAAGCTGCTGAAAGTGGAACCCAACAACTTGAGTGCTCTAGGCTCCAGCCTGGACGCGGCCTATCGGCTCCAACAGCACCAGAAGGTGATCGCGTATGGTGAGAAGGTCTACGCCACCAAACCTAGTGCTGGGATCGCCTTGGCACTCGCTCAAGCCTTTCTGGCGACCAACCAAAACGCCAAGTTTCTGATCTACGGTCCCAAAGCCTGTTCCCAGCTGAAGCCGAAGGATACCTACGCGATCCTGGCGAGGCTCACAGGTATCCACGTGGAGCAGAAGAAGTGGGGTCAGGCCTCCCAATATGGAAAGCAGACCCTCGAAGGTTTCAAGACAGCCAAGAAGGGTTCTGGAACCCCCCAGGCCGCATGGGACAAGTACGTCAAGCGGCAACGCGCAATTGCGCACGCCGCGATGGCCCGTAACGCCGCTGAGCGACGAAACTGGGGTGGAGCGATCTCCAACTACAATCAGGCTCTGAGGGCAGATTCCTGGGCCGGGCTCAGGGGCGAGGCGCTCTACTACATCGGAATGGGTCGTTGGCGCCAGGGCCAGATCGATGCCGCCATGAAGGCCTTTGGCAGAGGTTCAAAGCAGAGGGGTGCGCCCCATGCCAAACCCTGTCGCAAATTCTTGGAAGAGCTCTATAAGTCGACGCACAACGACTCCCTGGCAGGCATCGAGGAGTTCGTAGCCCCGCTCTAAGGGTTCGCGCAAAGGCTTTCGACTCATGCCGGTCTCCCTTCAAAGGGGGTCCGCCGGAATTTGTTTCCGCTGCATCGGAGAGTCGGCTCTAGGGTGCTACTTGTACAACCGACGCCGAGCCTGTTGCTTCGGGTTCGTCCCGTTCAGGCGATTCGCCGCAACGAACGCCATGGCTTAGCCACGGCACTAGTTGTACTCTGACGCTTGGCCGCAGTCAGGGCAGGACGTCTGTGTCTGCAGATTATCTTCAAGATCTGAATCAGGAACAGCGACGCGCCGTCGCCCATACCGAGGGCCCCTTGCTCGTTGTTGCCGGAGCCGGCAGCGGAAAAACCCGCATCATCACCTACAAGATCGCTCACCTGATCAAACAGAAGCTGTGCCAGCCTGACCAGATCCTGGCCGTAACCTTCACCAACAAGGCTGCGGAGGAGATGAGGAATCGGGTGGAACAGCTGCTCTTTCCCCTTCCTTCCATCCCTCTGATCTCAACCTTCCACTCCTTCGGAGTACGGGTCCTCCGTCGTCACGCTCGACTTCTTGGCTATCGACCAGACTTCGCAATCTGTGATACCGAGGACCAGACCAGAATCCTGAAAAAGGTCTACGAACTGCTGGGGTTTGAGAGCGCAGACCTGCCCATTCGGGAAGCCCGGTCGGTCATCGGCAAGCTCAAAAACGAAAGTTGGAGCTCAGATCCAAAGCCGGACGATGACTCTGAGACCTCACTCTTCATCCCCATCTACGAGAGGTACCAGCGCTTTCTCAAAGAATCCAATGCCATGGATTTCGATGATCTGATTCAGCAGACAGTGCTGCTGTTCCAAGAACATCAAGAGGTGCGAGAGGCCTACTCGAGTCGCTACCGCTACCTTCTGATCGACGAGTATCAAGACACCAATCCACCTCAGTATCAGCTGGTCAAACACCTGGCTGGTATTCACCGTAATATCACCGCGGTCGGTGACGAGGACCAGGCTATTTATAAGTTTCGGGGAGCCGATATCCGCAACATCCTCCATTTCGAGAGAGACTTTCCGGGCGCGACGGTGGTGAAGCTGGAACAAAACTACCGCTCTTGCCAGAACATCCTTGATGCTGCCACGGCCATTGTCTCCAATAACCTGGAGCGGAAACCCAAGACGCTGTGGACCGAGAACCCATCAGGAGATCCAATCGACGTCTACGCCGCCGACAGCGCCCACGATGAGGCTTTCTTTGTCGCGCGCCAGACCGACCAATGCCTCACAGATGGCGAGACTGGTGTCGGTATTCTCTATCGGGCAAATTTTCAGTCACGTCATTTCGAGGAAGTATTCGGTCGTCTCGGCATAAGGTATCGTTTAGTAGGAGGGGTGGGTTTCTACCACCGCAAGGAGGTCAGGGACGCCCTCGCCTATCTCCGCACCGTCTACAATCCTCGCGACAACCTGGCTTTACTGCGCATCGTCAATGAGCCCCCTCGCGGGATCGGAAAGGTCACCCTGGATCGTCTTTACGCGATGTCTGAGGACTCCCGCGCCTCTCTCTGGGACACCCTGGTGGCCGGAGTTGAGGCTGGGGCCTTTCCAGGAAGAGCTCAGAGGGCGCTGCAAACCTTCTTGGGCTTGATCGAAACCTGCAGAGGATTCCTGGATCTCCCGCTCCACCTCTGCCTCGAGCAAAGCCTGGAGTCCAGTGGCTACATCGAAGCCCTCATGAAGCAGGACACTGAGGAGGCAAGCAACCGCCGGCTGAACCTCCAGGAACTCGTAAACGTGGCACGAGAGCACTTCGAACGAGGTCAGGACCTGCAGAGCTTTCTCGACAGTACTGCTCTACACTCTGAGACGGACGACTACGATCAAACGGCGTCCGTGACCCTGATGACACTCCATAACGCCAAGGGCCTGGAGTTCCCTATCGTTTTCCTGGTGGGATGTGAGCAGGGTCTCTTCCCACATTCTCGCTCCCTATCGGCCGACGGATTGGAAGAGGAGCGCCGACTCTGCTACGTGGGGGTCACTCGATCCCAGAAGAGATTATTCCTGACCTACTGTCAGCGAAGGCGATTCTTCGGCAGTGACTCGGATGAGGTCAGTAGACCGAGCTGTTTCCTGGGGGAGATCCCTTCCCATCTGATTCGATTTTCGGGCCGCTCGGCCTGGAATACCTCTCCCACCTACGATGAATCACCCGAGAGCTCCGACCCACCCTTCTTCGAAGATGAACCTTCTGAAAGCCGATCTCCAGATTGGTGGACCGAAGGCTCCTCAACCGAGACATTCGCGGGCAGGTTCGTCAAAGGGGCAAGAATCGAGCATCCCAAGTACGGACGGGGACGAATCCTGCAGGTGCAACCAGCAGGAGATGATGTTAAGGTCACGGTTAAGTTCCCAGGCTTGGGAATCAAGAAGATGCTTCAGAGCTACGCCAGACTCAGGCTAGTATGAGCTAAGTACACTGGAACGTAAATACTGATACGTATGCAGATGGGGCTTGCGAGGCGAGATCAAGGCAGGAGGAGGAAGTCGATGCTTGGCCATCTTCGACGACGACCAACGGAGAGATCGTCCGCAACCCCCATCTGCCCTACGGGTGGCGACGGCACAGGCCGATTTCTTTGTCGCTCCTCCTCCACTATAGAAAGACATGGCGTTGGTCGTCGCTTCGCGAACTCGACCTGTCGCGCTCGCCACATACGTGTCAGTATTTACGTTCCAGTGTACTAAGAAGCAAGGTCCCAAGGTCCAAGGTACCAAATCCCATTGAAGTCCCAGCGCCCCAACGCCAGGTGTTTCGGATTCGAGTTGAACCGGTTTCATCAGGATCGCGTCCTCTAAAGAGTATGGCTTTCAAGTTTTGGTGCTTGGAACTTGGAATTTGTCCGGGATTTGGTGCCTTGGGATTTGGGATTTGCTTCCCAGCCGTTGGCCTCGAAAGAATGAACTCTTGCCTAAATCAAGCGTATAAGCTTTTGCAGTGAGTATTACTTGCCATACTAAGCCACTGGAGGATTGCCATGTCAAGAATAAGCGCGCTTCTTAGATCTCGTACGGGTCTGACCTTCTTGGTCCTTTTGGTCACTCTGGGCCTGGGAATCACTATTGGTACGGTGCTGGTCGACGAAGGCGTTTTCAGCGCCGAGCGTGCCGATATCCACAAGCTGAAAATTCAGGGGGCCGGCTCACCGTTGGTCCTGGATCAAGAAACCCGTTTAGTAGAAGGTTTCACACGAGTCGCCGAGACAGTGGAACCTACTGTAGTTAACGTCAGCACAACCTCTATCGTTCACCGGCAAAGGAGGCAGCGAAGTACTCCGGACCCCTTGCGTGACTTTTTCGGGGACGACTTCATGGAACGGTTCGGCGGACCCTCTGAGCAGAAACGGGACAGTCTGGGTTCAGGCGTGATCGTCGACAGCGAGGGCTACATACTCTCCAACTATCACGTGGTCGCTCCGGTCGGACAAGGAGACAGACGACAGTTGGCCGACAAGATTACGGTTACCCTCCATACTGGAGAGGCTTTCAATGGCACCGTAGTTGGGGTCGATCCTGAGAGTGATCTTGCGGTTCTCAAGATTGACACTCCCAGGACACTTCCCTTTGCTAAGGTAGGTGATTCCTCAAAAATACGTACCGGTCAGTGGGTCCTGGCGATTGGAAACCCATTCGGTGTGGGCAAGACCGCCACCTCCGGAATCATCTCGGCCACGGCCCGTGTGGTCAAGGAAATGCCCATCTTCGGCGACTACATTCAGACCGACGCAGCCATTAATCCTGGTAACAGCGGCGGCCCCCTCGTGAACATGAAGGGTGAGGTCATCGGAATCAATAGCTTCATTTTCAGTAGGACCGGGGGCTCGCAAGGCGTCGGCTTCGCCATCCCCTCGTCAGTTTTTGTCAATTCCTACAATCAGCTTGTCGACACCGGTAGAATCGAGCGAGGCTGGCTGGGCGTCTCTATGAACACCTTCCCCATGACCGACGAGATGGCCGCGTTTTTTGGCGTCGCAGGATCCGATCCGAAGGGAATCAAGGATGGGGACGGCGTTATCGTCACCGGACTGGTCGACGAATCAGCCAAAGCGGGAGAGTCAGGCCCAGCCTACCAAGCAGGGGTTAGACCCGAAGATGTAATCGTGAAGGTAGGAGACGTCGAAGTCGAAACCGTGTGGGACCTCCGTTCTACCATAGCCAACACTCCTCCGGGCGAACAACTGCCGATGGTGGTGGTGCGAAAGGGCGAAGTTCTACGGCTGAACGTGACGCTGGCCGAGCGGACCATCGAACGAAAGGAGCGTTCGGAGAGTAGAGGGCTCTCCTTCGAAGAGCGCAAAAAGGAAGAGCGCCCCAAACAGATTGGACTGGAGTTCCGTACCTTGGCTGCTCGTGACGCGGACCAGCTCGGGTTGGAGGGGGAACACGGGGTCATCATCACGGAAGTATCTCCCGGCAGCAAGGCAGATGAAGCCGGGCTTCGGCCAAACTGGGTCGTAACCCAGGTCAACGGTCAATCTGTGGGCACAGCCCAGCAGTTCTACGACAAGATCAACTCAATGAGTGCCGGGGAAGGCATCGTTCTGCGGGTGCTGGCTGTGAGCCCAAGACGTGCTTCGACCGTCATTTATGTGTCTTTTCGGAAGCCTTAGTACACTGGAACGTAAGTACCGCATTGCCAGGAAGACAGAGTGAGGTAAGGAGGGTGAGCTCTTCGGTCCAGTGGGATTGGCTACTGCACCCTCCTCAGCCTGGCTTCGAGAATATGGAAGTGGACCGGCGACTGTTGGAGTGGGTCGAAGCGTCCCCCTGCCAATGTACGGCGGTCCGCTTCTATCGTTGGGAACGTTCCACGGTTTCGCTTGGCTCTCATCAGCGCGTCGAGAGAGCCCTGGACCAAAGCCATTGCCTTGAACAGGGAATCCCTTGGGTCCACCGACCCACAGGAGGACGGGCCGTCTTTCACGCCGACGAGCTTACTTATGCCGTCGTCTCCAACGATCCCTTTCACTTCCCGCTTCACAGTCTTCAGCAGACCCATCAAGAGATATCGCTTGCCTTGCGAAGAGGGCTTCAGCTTCTAGGTATCGAGGCGACTCTGGCCCCCCGAAGTGGCCGGCCTTCAGACTCCTCTCCAGCCGAGTCTCAGAGACCTTGCTTCACGGCACCCTGTTTTCATGAGGTGGTACAAGGTTCGCGAAAAATTGCAGGTAGTGCCCAAAGAAAGCTGAAAAAGAGCTTTCTGCAGCACGGATCCATCCCTCTGACAATCGACTACCCCAGCATGGCGAGGGCACTGGGAGTCAATCCCGGCCTGCTGCGCTCTAAGGCTCTATCGGTTTCTGAAGCTGCCGGAAAACCGGTGACTTTCGAAACCCTTTCCTCGGCTCTGAGACAAGGGTTGGAAGAGAGCTTTGGTGTCCGCTTGAAGAAGACTGGCTGAGGGTCGCTACCATCCCTCAAGGTGTTCCATCCGAGAAGGACGCTGATGTCTCTGTAGAGTAGGAGAGTCAGAATAGCATTGGGGGGAAATCCTTTGTGAAGGGCATCTACAAGCTCTCCAAGCTCGTTGAACTGAGACAGAGGCCTATGCTATACATTCAACACTGGTCATTCTAACCATGAGGAAGGGCAGCATCACACCCGGGCCAAGCCGTCGCGCTGGGAATATCCTGCGGGTTTTGGTCCGAGAGTATATCCGTTTGGGACGGCCCGTAGGCTCTCGCCGACTCGCCGGCCTCTGCCAAGAGGGTTTGAGTCCCGCTACAATCCGCAGTGTCAGCGCACATTTGGAAGAACTGGGCTTCCTGGAGCAACCGCACAGGTCAGCCGGTCGGGTTCCCACCGAGATGGGATACCGCTTCTACGCTGACTCGCTCTCGAAGGCCAGCGAGCTCTCACCGAAGGAGCTCTTGCGAATCAGAGGAACCCTGGAAAAGGAAATGGATCCGGAAAACCTGATGAGCAAGACCTCCCAGATTCTTTCGACTCACTCCGACAGCATGGGGTTCGTGCTGGCTCAGCCTCTGGAGCTGGCTGCAATGAAGCATATCCAGTTCGTCAAGGTCTCCGCCCGACGGGTCTTGGTCGTCGTTATCACTGGCGCCGGCTCGGTACAACATCGATTGGTCGCGGTTCCCGAGAATCTGAGTCAGACTGATCTGGACCAGGCAGGTCGCTATCTGGTAAAGCACTTTGAAGGAAATACACTTCCTCAGATCCGTGACAAACTGCTGTCGCTTACTTCCGGAGAGGAATCACACAAGAACCCTGTCAAGAACGCGATCTTGCTAGGCTCAGCGGGTCTGCCGGATTCAGATGCGAGTTCTCAGGGTGAATCCGGAGTCTACCTCGGCGGAACAGCGCAAATCATTGAGAAGCCCGAACTGGCCGATCATCGACAGGCATCGGCACTGCTGAGGGCGTTAGAGGAAAAGAGCCAGCTGGCCAAGATACTTACAGAATGTCTGCAGGTGAGGGAGCCGGGTCCAACCGTGACCATTGGGCTTGATAAGCATATTCCCGAGATGGGTGGGTGGGCAGTGATCTCCTCCCCTTACCTCTACAATAGGCAAGTTGCCGGAAGTCTGGGGATCTTAGGTCCCGCTCGAATGAGCTACGAAAAGGGGATCAGCCTGGTTGGCTCAGTCGCCAAGCTGTTCGGCCGGATCCTCAGCAGTAACTAGCCTAGTCCTCCTTTCGCACAAGAATCATTTCGCAGAATTGCCTCTCGGACTGTACCAGACCTGGTCGCGAACGATAAGGTTTAAAATATGAGTAAGGAGCAAAAGGGCCGCAGTGGATCTTCCAGGAACCCAACTAAGAAGAAGCCCGACCCGGAGTCGCAAGAGAAGAAGACCAATGGGACTTTAGTCGACGCCTCCACTTTGGAGCGTCTGGAAGGCGAGCGGGACGAGTACTACGACCGGCTTCTCCGCACACAGGCTGAATTTGACAACTACCGCAAGCGGATGGGTAAGGAAAAAGTCGATCTGCGCATGGAGTCGCAGTCGGCGCCCATTCGAGAGCTCTTACCGGTACTGGACGCTTGCGAGAAAGGACTTGAGAACCTCAGCAATACCTCGATCGATCCCCAACTGCAGCCCTACTACGAAGGCTATGAGCTGCTGCTGACTCAGCTCAAATCTGTCCTCGCCAGGTTTGAGGTGGAGGTGATCCCGGGTATCGGAACCCAATTCGATCCCAATGTGCACGAGGCCGTCCTCAGGGAATTCACAACAGATCACGAAGACGGCGCAATCGTGGACGAATATCGCAAGGGATATACTATTCGAGGCCGCCTATTGCGAGCTTCTCAGGTCAAGGTAGCCATGCACCCACCGGTTGAAGCAAAGACCGGCAAATAGAAGCGTCGAGCTCGTCGGATTAAGTCCTTTCTTGAAAACTAAAGGCACCGATCTTATCTTAGGAGCTGGCCTGGCGAGTCAGACAAACGTGGCTTTTTACCCGGTCTTGGCAAGAGGTCTTCGGGTACCATCCTGAAATGGCTTGTGGCGAGGCCAGTCGGTGGCGAATCGCCACAGACGCGTGTTTTTGCGGCGCGGGCAGAGACAAGAACTTCTGTCCGCCCACCTGACTAATCACTCAGGAGACCAAAACTTGTCGAAAAAAGATTATTACGAGGTCCTCGGAGTCGAACGGGGAACCGATCAACAGCAACTCAAGAGCGCCTATCGAAAGCTCGCGCTCAAGTATCATCCGGATAAGAACAAAGGGGACAGCCAAGCTGAAGAACGCTTCAAAGAGGCGGCCGAAGCCTACAGCGTTCTGGCGGACCCTGAGAAGCGAGCTCAGTACGATCGATTTGGTCACGCCGGTGTCAGTTCAAGCGCCGGAGGTTTTGGCGCCGACCCGTTTTCTGACCTGGGAGACATCTTCGGAGACTTCTTTGGCTTCGGTGACATCTTCGGTAGCTCTCGGAGGGGCCGAGGAGGTCAGGCTCAACGCGGAGCCGACCTGCGCTACGACTTCAAGATTCCTTTCGAGCAGGCCGTATTCGGAAGCAAGACGAAAATAAAGATACCTCGTGAAGAAAGCTGTAGCGTGTGCGGGGGTTCGGGCGCGGAACCCGGTTCCACACCTTCTACCTGTCCCGGATGCAGGGGGGACGGGCAAGTTCGCTATCAGCAGGGTTTCTTTACCATCAGCCGGACGTGCTCGCAGTGTCAGGGGACCGGTCAGATCGTCGAAAACGCGTGCCGACACTGTAGGGGTACCGGTAGAGAAAAAAAGGAGAAGGTGCTCGAAATCAGGATCCCGGCTGGTGTGGACGACGGTTCTAGGCTGAGGATCTCTGGCGAAGGTGAGTCAGGCATCCAGGGAGGACCTCCAGGCGACCTCTACGTGGTCTTGTCGGTCGAAGAACATCCCTTCTTCCGAAGAGAACAAAACCACCTCTTCTGCGAGATCTCACTCTCCATTTCACAGGCGGTGCTAGGTACGCAGATGACCGTTCCTTCACTGGAAGGTAACGAGAGACTCAAGATTCCCGAGGGGACCCAGAGCGGTACCGTGTTCCGCCTCAGGGGAAAGGGCGTCGTGAGTCCCCACGGTGGGGGTCGAGGAGATCAGTTCGTGAAAGTAAACGTATCGATCCCAAAGCGTTTAACGAAGGAGCAGAAGGAGCTCTTTCAACAGCTCGCGGATATCTCAGACGAGGAAAATCAGGACCATGACGGCTTCTTCGGTAAAGTAAAGGAAGTCTTCAGCTAGTAGTAGGTCGATTTCTTCCGAGCGGGCTCCTAGCCAGGACTTCTCACCGCCGGGCGTGTCCTAAGAGCTCCATCTTCTAAGGGGTCGCCCTTGCGCCAAGAATGGATTTGCGTCGAGGCATCTCTTCCCCTGGGACGGTTGGATGTCTTCAGTGAGCTTTGTTGGGAACTCGATTCCGTTGGTGTAGAGGAAATTCCAGAAGAGGATCACACCCGCTTTAGAGCTTTCTTCGATTCCACCCAGTCAATCCAATCTATAGAAAACTCCTTCAACGCGTTGGCCCGGGACCATTCGATTGCCGAGTTTCGGATTACCCGGCTTAGGGTCGATCCCGATCGCTGGGTGAGGGAATACAGAAAACAGTTTGGTGGGTTTCCAGTGGGACCTACCTTCTACATCCATCCGCCTTGGGAGGGTCCCTCCAAGCTCCACCCCCTGAATCTGAGAATCAAGCCAGGCCGGGCATTCGGCACGGGCACTCACGAATCAACGCAGCTTTGCCTGTGCGCTCTCGCACCCTTGATCCCTGGCCCAACCAACCTGCTCGATGTCGGTACTGGATCCGGGATTCTAGCCATAGCCGCCCGGAAGCTGAGTGCCAAGCTTGAAATCGTGGCCATGGATTCCGATCCAGAGGCCACCCCCGAGGCGAGGCGAAACTCCTACAGCAACCAAATCGAGAACATCCGGTTCTTCACCGGGGACCTAACAATCCTGAGAGGATCCTTCGATCTTGTCGTGGCCAATCTGACTCTGGGTACCTTCCGTCAGATAGCTGCGGATTTGGTCCGGGTGACCGGACACACCCTGATCGTGTCGGGATTCACCGACGATCAGGAAGCGCTGGTTTTGGATCAATTTGCGATGTCTTCGGTGAAATCCTGGTCGCAGAACGGATGGTGTTGCCATCAGCTTGGTGCCTAAGTACACTGGAACGTAAATACGGCAACGTTTGTGGCGAGCGCGACGGGTCGAGTTCGCGAAGCGACGACGCCATGTCTTTCTAGAGTGGAGGAGGAGCGACAAAGAAATCGGCCTGTCCCGTCGCCACCCGTAGGGCAGACGGGGGTTGCGGACGATCTCTGCGTTGGTCGCCGTCGAAGATGGCCAAGCATCGTCTTCCTCCTCCTGCCTTGATCTCGCCTCGCAAGCCCCATCTGCCTACGTATGAGTATTTACGTTCCAGTGTTTTCCAGTGTACTAAGTGTTCCCTTCGGGGGAATCGACGGGAGGGAAAATGTACCGAGCTTTGGTTCAAGTCGGCGACGATGGACAGGTCACATTGTCGGAGGAAGAACTCCACCACCTGGTTCGCGTCCGCCGGCTGCAACCAGGCCAGTTGTTCCGGGGCCTGGACGGGCTGGGCAAGGAGTTTCGCTGCCGCTTGGAGCGAGATCAAGGCCGATGGTGGGGCAAGGTAGAGGAGGTTCGGACGCAGCGGCAACCGTTACTGAAAATGACGCTTGCGCAGAGCCTCGTAAAAGGGGACAGGTTCGAATGGGTCCTCGAGAAGGCCACAGAACTGGGAGTCTGGGAAGTCGTACCCATCGTCACCTGGAGAACCGAAGTTAGATTGGGAGACCGTCGCGAACAGAACAAGATCGCGCGCTGGAACAAGATCATGCTGGGGGCAGTCAAACAGAGTGGCCAATCCCGAGTTCCCCATTTGCGCCGAGCGGTCACCCTGGAGGCGTTCCTTTCTGAAGAGACGATCTCCTCAACCGCATTCAGACTAGATGAGGCAAGAGGAACCTGCTTTCGGGACCTGCTGTCCCAACACAGAGGTTCCCGGCAATCGCTACTCTTCGTGGGCCCGGAAGATGGTTGGGACGACCGGGATCGGGCCATCTTCGATCGGCACGGGGTCACCCCAGTTTGTCTTGGTCCGCGGGTCCTGCGGGCAGAAACAGCTGCGGTGGCCGCCCTTTCGATTCTTCAATATGAGCTGGGGGATCTGTGCGACGAAACGGGTTCGGTCCATTACTCGGACAGGCCCCTAGGCCGGACTTCTCCTCCCTAGTTGGAGCCGGAAAGCCTGGAGTAGACTCCCGTTGAAAAATGGGGTCGAGCCCTGCCTCCGAAAGTCGGTTGACTCTCACCTGGGGCCTGATACACTGCCTCGGTGATTTTCATTCTGACGGCTCTCCTCTGCCTTGTTCTATCCTTCGACGTTGCGGCCCAGCGACGCCCCCTGGTGACTGAGACTGCCGCAACCGTCCCGGAGGGTCATGCCCTGTTTGAATTTGGAGTCGAATTTCTCCAGGATTCGGTATTCCGCCTCTCTGGATTGAAGGGAGATCTGACTCGAGTCGGAGTCTATGGCCTACGGATCGGTGCTGGGAAGAGGATCGAGGTGCAGATGCTCGGCTCTTTCCAGGAATTACTGAACATCGAGGAGCGCTTTCCCGCACCTCATTCTTCTATCCTCAACTTCGCAGGGAACTCCACCAGCGCTTGGGGTGATCTCACGATGGGCACCAAGCTGCGCTTGCTGGATGAACGACCAGGAGCCCCGGCACTGGCAACCCGTTTTGCCGTTCAACTCCCAAACACCTCCAATGAAAGTGGGTTGGGAAACGATGAAACCAACTTCTTCTCCAGTCTGATTTTCGAGAAACATTTTTTGGGAAAGCTGCGTCTCATCACCAACCTGGGATTAGCCCTCCTGGGAGACCCTGTAGACGCGGCGGCCCAAGATGATCTCTTCTCTTATGGCTTTGGCCTGATCTACTCCGTCAATCCTCAGGTCAGCGTCATCTCCGACACCTATGGGAGACTCGGGCCCGGCGGTATCGGGACGGAGGAACAATCACGCCTGCGTCTGGGAGCTCAGATTCAGGGAGGAGGACTTTATTGGGACGTCGGAGCTTTGGTGGGCTTCCGAGACACGGACCCTTCCTACGGGCTGATTATCGGAATTTCCAAGCAGTTCCGAATGCCCTTTTTCGACCACTGACCCGTAGTTGAAATTTCGGGTCACGCCGTAGCCGTGGTCTCCCGGTCGCCGTACTTCGAGCCAACGCCTCAAAAGAAAGAAGACGCTTCGCCTGGGAGACCGATCAGTGGATGCCTTCCTGCGCAACGTGCGACGTACAGACGTGCGACGCGATCCTTTCAGCTGCAGCCAGAGGTACTGCCACATACAGTACAGACGTAGCAGTTCCCGTTTCGCTGCATCAGGTTTCCACATCCCATGCAGGTGGGATAGTCTCCCCGAACATCGACTTTGAAGGGCTCGGGCGCAGCCGCAGCGCTGGGCTCGTCATCATCGTCAGGGTAGTCGGGAAAACTAACCTGCACGCCATTTTGGACACTGCCGTTGGGCTTGACCTGATGGATGCCAAGTCCTTCCTGAGTTTCGGGGCTGAGAAACTGGGTGGCCAGGTGACGAACTACATAGTCGGGTATCGAAGTAGCAAAGGGAATCTGAGGATTGTCCGTATAGCCGGCAGGCTCGAAGCTCATGTGGGCAAATATGCGAACGTAGTCCTCCAAGGGCACCCCGCGCTGAATCCCCATCGAGAGAGCAATCGCCCATGCCATCGCCATTCCCTGAAGAGTCGAACCTTGCTTGGCAAAGTTTACGAAGATCTCCCCCAATTGATCGTCGTCGGGATACAGTCCCATCGTAAGAAAGCCCTTGAAGCCTCTGATTTTGAACTCATGCTGCAAGGCAGGGTGGTCCTTGGGCATATTGCGGCGAGGAGTAACCGCCACCTGGGGGCTCGATTCCTTTGAGGAAAGGGGTTGGACACGCTTGCAGCCATCACGATAGACGGAGATCGACTTCATTCCATGCTTCCAACCTTCGACATACGCATCCAAGATCTCCTCAGCGGTAGCCGAAGAGGGAAGATTGATGGTTTTCGAAATGGCACCAGAGAGAAAGGGCTGGACAGCACCACACATCTTGATGTGTCCCAGGTAGCGGATCGAGCGAACTCCATTGGCTGGGTTGTCGGCACAGTCAAAAACCGGAAGATGCTCATCTTTCAGATGGGGCGCACCCTCGACCGTCTCGCTCTTGTCCATATAGACAAGAATGTCCCTCACCTCGTCCTCTCCGTAGCCCAGCTTCTTCAGCGCGCGAGGAACCGTATGGTTGACAATCTTCAGCGTCCCTCCACCCACTAGCTTCTTGATCTTGACCAGGGAAAAGTCTGGCTCGATGCCGGTGGTATCACAGTCCATCATGAAGGCGATCGTCCCAGTCGGAGCCAGCAGGGTCACCTGAGCATTGCGATATCCGTCCTGGGAACCCTGACGGATGGCCTCATCCCAGACCTCCATAGCACCATGCAGAAGATCCATGGGAACCATGGCGGAATCGATCTTTGAAAGGGACTCACGGTGCTTGTGAATCACTCCCATCATCGGCACTCGGTTCTCTTCGAATCCGGGGAAGGGCCCCAGGTTCGCTGCGATCTCCGCGCTGGTGAGGTAAGCCTGCCCAGTCATCAGAGCGGTGATGGCGGCGGCTATGTTCCGGGCTCGGTCCCCGTCATAGGGAAGCCCCTGAGCCATCAAGAAGGCACCCAGGTTGGCATACCCCAGTCCCAGGGTTCGATAGTTGTGGCTGACCTTCTCAATCTCTTTGGTCGGGTAGCTCGAGTTGTCGACAATGATCTCCTGGGCCAGGATCAGGGTCGCCACCGCATGCTTAAAAGATTCCTGGTCGAACTGGCCGTCCTCATTCAGAAACTTGATCAGGTTAAGAGAGGAGAGATTACAGGCTGAATTATCCAAGAAGACATATTCCGAGCACGGATTGCACCCATCTATGGGACCACTGTTAGGGCAGGTATGCCAGTTGTTCAAGGTGGTCCAGAACTGTAGCCCCGGATCTCCGCACTCCCAGGTGGCGTCGGCGATCGCGCTCATGAGGTCCTTGGCCTTGTAGGTGTCGACTTCCTCTCCATCGGTCACTCTGCGGGTGCGCCAAGTGCCGTCGCTGACGACCCTCTTCATGAAATCGTCGGTCACACTCACGCTGTTATTGGCATTCTGGAACTGTACTGTTCGATAGGCTTCGCCGTCGATGGAGTCGTCGTAACCCAATTCGATCAGCTGCTGTGCCTTCTTTTCTTCTTTGGCCTTACACCAGATGAACTCTTCAATATCCGGATGGTCGGCATTGAGGATCACCATCTTGGCGGCGCGACGAGTGGCACCACCGGACTTGATCGCCCCGGCGAAACTGTCATAGCCCCTCATGAAGGAAACGGGACCCGACGCAAAACCGCCTGTCGCCAGAGGCTCAGAGGAGGCACGAATCTTCGAAAGGTTGACACCCGAACCGGATCCTCCCTTGAAGATAATCGCCTCTGTCCTGGCCAGGCGCATGATTTGCTCCATTGAATCGTCGACGCTGTTGATGAAGCACGCAGAGCACTGAGGTTTCTGTTTGATGCCTACGTTGAACTGCACGGGGGAATTGAAAGCCGCCATCTGGTGGACAAGAAGATGGGACAGCTCATGATTGAAAGTCTCGGCATCCTGGGGCGTTGCGAAGTAGTTCATCTTCTCGCCCCAGTCGCTCAGGGTGTTGACAATCCTTCCAATCAGCTGCTTGACGCTGTGCTCCCGATTCGGGTTTCTGATATGTCCACGAAAGTACTTGCTAGCAACGATATCGGTGGCGCGCTGAGACCAGAATTTCGGAAACTCGAGGCCCTCTTGACTGAAGCTTACCTTTCCGGTCTGCCAGTCGGTGATCTTCGCGCTTCGAGTTTCCCACTCCACCTGGTCGAAAGGGTGTGCTCCGGACTTGGTAAAAAATCTCTTCAATTTCAGACCCAATTTTACGCCCTCTTTCGTCGCAACTTTCTTCATGCATTCTCCCCTTCGGATTTTTGGATTGTGGGCACGAATACTAGCAGGACCCTCTGATAAAAATCTTGGCCAGTGGCAATCCCAATTTACGCACTGGAAGAGACCCCCAGGGACCGGCTCAATTCCAGTCGGCTCAGACCTCTCACCCCGATCGTCTTCTCCCTGGATCGATTACCTCTGACAACAACCAGCTGATGTAGAGACAAGTCCAGGGTGTCGGCGAGAAACTCCAAAAGGGCCCGGTTGGCGCGGAGATCCTGGGCTGGAGCAGCGACCTTGACTTTCAGCGACCCATTCCAGAGACCGATGATCTCATTTCTCTGAGCGCGTGGCTGGACACGGACCCTGAAACACACAAGTCCTCGCTTCTCATGGATCTTCAGCATCAAGCCACCGGCGCACGCGGTCCAAAAATCGCCGAACCGATCCGCAGCAGCGTTGCTCCTTCCTCGATCGCCACGGAATAGTCATGGCTCATGCCCATCGAGAGTCGAGTCAACGGTTTGGCCCGGCCTCCATTGACATCGGTCATCAAAGCGGCCAGCTTCTTGAAGTAGGGACGAGAGCCTTCCGGATCCTTCTGGTGGGGCGGGATTGCCATGAGTCCCAAGAGGTCAAGACTTGGTTGCTGATCGACCAACGTCACTAAATCTTTGACTGCACTGGGCTCGACCCCATGTTTTTGATCTTCCGCTCCGACATTGATCTGAACATAGACAGCAACCTTCTTCCCCAGTTCTTCGGCACAACGGGCAACCTTGAGCACCACCTGTTCTCGATCCAGCGTCTGAATCACATCGAAGAGCTCCACCGCTCTCCGCACCTTGTTGAGCTGGAGATTCCCAATCAGGTGCCATTGAATCTGCTTCATGCCGATCGCTGGGATCTTCAGCCTGGCCTCTTGTATCCTGTTCTCTCCAAAGGACGTTTGTCCGACTCGATATGCCTGCTCGACGGCATCGGTCGGAAAGGTCTTCGAGACCGCCAGCAGATCGATCAATTCGGGACGACGTCCACAGGAGCGAGCGATTGAATCGATGCGATCGCGCAGGCGCCTGAGGTTAAAGACGATATCTACCACGAAGCCAGTATACTCAAAAGCCCATGCTAGTATATCAATGGGCACCAGGGGATCCTCAGCCCAGATCCTTGAGGTTCGACCCGGTGTCACGGACCTCCGTTTTCGCCCTGATTGAGGCTGCGCGAAACTCAACAGAGGCGTGTACCAGGCTTCGGATGATCGCAAGCGCTCCAGTCGGAAAGATGCCGACCACAACAGAAACCTCTAGATTCATTACCTTCGAGGGCATCGAAGGATCGGGCAAGGGCGTCCAACTAAGGTTACTCGAAGAAGAATTCACGAATCGAAAGCTCCCCTTCATATCGACTCGGGAACCAGGTGGGACCCTGTTCGGAGCGGATCTCAGGCAGATCCTATTGAGGACAGACGGTCCTGCGAGAGAGCCCCTGTCGGAGCTTCTCCTCTATCTGGCAGACCGATATCAACACGTCAAACAGGTCATAGAACCATCGCTGAATCAGGGTCTTCACGTCCTGTGTGATCGTTACCATGATGCCACCCTGGCCTATCAGGGCCACGCCCGAGGAATCGGCTACTCCAGGATTGACGAGTTGGCCAGGTTGCTGGACATTAGAATACCGGACCTGACACTCGTTCTCGTGGTCGAAGTAGAGCTCGGATTGGAGCGTGCCCGGGAGAGAAATACCAAGGCAGGAAACCAGGATTACGGGCGCTTCGAGGCCGAGAGTGACGAGTTTCACCGAAAGGTTCAGGAAGGCTACAGGCTGCTGGCTGAACGCGAGGCGCACCGGATCGCACTGATCGACGCTTCCGGCACCCCGCAGCAAGTCTTTCAGAGGGTTCTCGCTGTAATGAGACAGAGAGGGATCATCGGTGACTGCTGACCCGGAAAAATCGAAACGGTCCAAAGCGGACCTCCCCGTCCCGGAGCAGCCCAGTTTGGTTCGGCTCCAGGACTTTGTTGGTAATGAAGTCCTGGTGAACCTACTGCGGGAGGTTCCACTTCCCCCAGCGTCTCTTTTCCTAGGTGCCGAGGGTGTTGGAAAAACCACTTTGGCCCTGAGCCTGGCTGCCTTAGCGAACTGCCGAGAGGCGGGTTCGGGTGATTTCTGCGGTGAATGTGAATCCTGTATCAAGATTGCTTCCGGAAACCATCCCGACGTACTCCTTTTCGAAGCCACAGGAGCCTCCATCAGCATCGACGCGATGCGACGTCTGAGCCGGGAAGCGCAATTTTACCCCTTTCAAGGGGATATCCGAGTCTTCATTGTCGACCGCGCAGAACGAATGACGCAGGAGGCAGCCAACTCGATTTTGAAAACTCTGGAGGAACCTCCGGCGACGTCCCATATCATTCTGACGACCGGATTTCCCGAACTCCTGCTGCCGACGATTCGATCCCGTTGCCAAAGTTTTCGTTTCCGCCGTCTCAGTCGGAGAAAGCTAAAGGTCTACCTAGAAACTCACTGTGGACGGGACGACGCAGAGCAGCGGGCTGCCTTTGCCAATGGGAGCATCGGTACAGCCTTGAGCCTGGACTTGCCCAGGATCCAGGCGGACCGCGACCGCATGCTCGACCTTCTCTCCAACTGGGAGGAACGTCGATCCTTTGCAGCCCTGTACCAGGTCTGTGAGGCTGAACCCATGCGGAGTGAACTCAAACAGCGGGAACGGGTCATTCACTATCTGGACCTTCTACGATTATTGGCAGAGGATCTCTATTTCATCGGCGTAGAGACCGAGGAACGAATCATCAACCATGACAGGCTGCAGCAACTCCGGCCCCTCTCGAGCCGCCTCCAGCTGGACTGGATACGAGATTTCCTCTACCATGTCGGAGAGGCTAGATCAGACGTTGGGAAGCATGTGAATCCTCTGATCTGTTTCGAGACCCTCTGGCTCAAAAAGGCGATTCGGCAAGGAGCATGAGCACACAGCAGCAACTGACAGTCAGGTTTGGAACCAGGAAAGCTACCGGAAAGTTCCTGGCTCACCAGCTCGCTCTACGGGTTGGCGACCGCTGCGTCGTCTCAACCGACCGAGGCATTGAAGTTGGAATGGTTCTCTCCGCAGGCGAGACGGACCGGGACACTGGCGCTGATTCGAAGATGCGAAAGGCTCTTCGCAAAGCAACCGAACGGGACCTTTATCTATTCGAGAAAAAGAACGATCGAGAAGAGTCGGCCTACGACCTTTGCCGGAAGCAGATCAAGACTCACAAACTGCCAATGAAGTTGTCGGGAGTCGAGTGCGTTTTCGACAAGAGTCGAGTCATTCTGTATTTCACCGCGAACCAACGTGTCGATTTCAGAGAGCTGGTCAAGGACCTGGCAAGACGGCTTCGGACACGCATCGAGATGCGGCAGATCGGGGCTCGAGATGAGGCCAAGCTGATTGGAGGCCTGGGCTGCTGTGGACTGGGCCAGAATTGCTCGGCTCTGTTCTTGAAGGAGCTCAAGTCCGTCAGCGTGCGAACCGTGAAGCGTCAAGATCTGGGAATGAGCCTCAACCGACTTTCGGGGATGTGCGGTCGTTTGAAATGCTGCCTTAACTACGAAGTCGAAGGCAGGAAACGCACTTCCTGCGAGATCGGCGGCTGTGTGAAGCGAGCCGATTAGACTAGATGAGTTACTGGAAGGAAATCAATCCCCACGGGAAGATACACTACTAAGGGTCTGCCCAAGAATAACTTGGCATTTTGGCATCCCGGCTTCACACCATCTTCGGCCGCTCCTCAATCGCGAAATCCTCAACGTAGACCTGGCTACGCCTGCGGTTTCGCTCAATCGTTCGCGGCCAAATCTGATGCAAATCCGAGCGCCAATTCTACCAAGTTATTCTTGCGCAGACCCTAACCCGGATTTCTCATCGCCCGTCGTCGCGAGGCGTCGCAAGCGCCGTCCTGGCAAGGCTTGCGACCGAGGCCTCCGCAGTCGTACTCGTGCAGTACGTCGAGGAGGCCGACCGAGCGAAACACAGCCAGGGCGGATGATTGCGGCGATGCAGCAGACTGGCGATGAGAAATGCGGGCTAAAGCTATGATGGGGGTTTGGCCTTATCGCGGAGCTTCTTGGCCAGATCCTGGAATCGGGAAACGTCGTTTGATTCCGGATTCGCCTCGACAAAATCCTCGCAAACGATAGCTGCCTCAAGAAAGCTGAGCTGCTTCTCCAGAACCCTTACCAGCTTCCTGTAAGCCTTGGGCCATCGGGCATGGTATCGGATAGCTTCCTCATAGCGTAGTTGTGCTGCCTTGTAGTTTTCTCGCTTGAAGTAGAAGTCCCCGATAGTGACACTCTTCCGTGCCTGGTCTGGATCAGGCTCAACCGGCAGCTGCTCTTTCAGCGCCTGCTCCTCTCGATCTGCTCGAATTAAGACCGGCTTCCTCTTCCTCTGTTCAGGCTTGGACTTTCGAGCGGACTGCGCTGGCGGACGGGCTTGCAGCAGATCCTCAAAGGGCGAAAGAAGTAATGCAAGGAGACAACCTAAACAGAGTTTGAAACGCATCACCTAAAAGGCAGTCTATTTCAGTCCCTTGCCCTTGTCAAAGTGGACCGAAAAATGGTAAAGTCAGGAAAACACTGAGGCTTAGCGTTCATCTGCCCTAGTCCACATTTTTTACCGTTGGTCATCGTACGATGGCTTCAGCGCTGGCGTGGCAAAGGCTCGTGGTCGAGGCCACAGCGGGGGTAGGTGAGCTGAAACAGATCGAATATAAGAAATGGTTTCAGCCTAGCTGAAGGGAGACTTGTTCTGAGTGTGAGGTAGATATGGTTAATCGCAAGTTAATTCGTCCGTCCCTGTCTCAAGTGAGTGATCAAGGGTCATCGAAGTACGTGAATGCTCAAAAGAAGCGGGTCCCTCCCGAGCAAACAAACGCAGAGCAATATTACTACTTGAAGCAGATGACGAATAAGACGCCAATGGTGGTTAGACTCCTAGATGGCGAAGAGATTCACGGCATCATCGAGTGGTACGATAACCACTGTATCAAGGTAAACCGAGTTACGGAGCCCAACCTCCTGATCCCAAAACACTTCATCAAGTACATGCACAAGGAAAACGAGGACAAGGACGAAGAGCTCCTTGGGGACTCACTGGAAGCTTCGGAACCTTTCGCTTGAAGAGCCGTGCGCTCAGGCATCCAGGAGGCGGAACACCGCATCTCCCAACGGCGCAGCGATCAAAGAGCTGCGACCGATAGGGAGTGCGCTCTATCGATGCTTCGGTACCCTGGACGCAGCAGTCCAGGTCTTTGAGCAGGCCGACCGAGCATAAAGCACTCAGGGTGCACGCTGGCGGCGCCACAATCGACTGGCGGCAGGAAATGTGGGCTAGTCCCAAAATAAGCGCAAGTTCGAAAATAGACCCCTTTGTCGGCTCCGAGGAGCCATTTTGGAGACCTAAATTCTAAATTTCGGCGCGAAGTCACTCAGAACAGGCACGTGTTCAGCTGTCCTCCACGCCGATCGCTCAGGGAAAACGATTCTGCCCTCTTGGGGGGCGTTTGTAGAGACACCTCGCCCCAGCTCTGGCGACCCTCGGAGCTACTTTATCTCCTTTCAGTTTCAGGTAGCTGGCCGGTGTTTCAACCACTTACTGCCTTCCAAGAGAAGACGGCTCCAACCATTGACATCCAGCAGCCGATAGACCAACTGTCGGCCCCTGCGCAAAATCTGGCAGGGCATTTCAATGACCTCTCGCAGGAAACGGCGATACTCCATCTTCACCAGCTCTCGGGCTTGCAGTCGCGCCGGCAGCACCAACCCCATCCAGGCCTTCAGATTCCAGGCTTGAGCCGCAATCACCAGATAGGCCCAGTTGGCTACCAGCGTATCCGAGGGCATCCGCAGGGCCTCGACTCCGTTCTTGAGTTGTTCAATGACGTTCTCCTGGTTGCAGCGCCGGTTGTTTTCCCGTACGACTCCCGCCGTTCCCAACGTTCTGGCCGAGATATTGGTGACATAAAAGTGGTAGCGCGTCTGCGGCAGCAGCCGCTTCTGGCCTTTCTCAACCAGGATCGTCTTGCGCAAGATCACCATCCGATAGGTTCGCTTCGCTTTGCTCGGACGGTAGTCGATCTCCGCAATCTCTTCCCGTTCCAGCGTCAGCGTCTTGAACCCGCGTCTCTTGACAATCTCCGGCTTCACTTTGTCCCGCCGCTGGCGCCGCTTCTTCCCTTTTCCTTTCCCCTGGCTGGGGCGCCCCAGCTCTTTCCATCTCGCTTCTGGCAACGCCTCCGCCCACTTGACGAAGCTCGGATGGGCGTCGATCCCGAAGTCAAACTCCACGCCCGCCTCCGTCCAACGGTCAAAATGAGCCGTCAGCGAAAAATCCGTGTCCCCGCGCAGGCGCACCTTCCGAAAACCCGCCTCTCGAACCAGCTCGATACTCCGATCCAGCCATTCGGCCGCTCCCTCATGAGAGGGACGGTTGCCCGAGCGGTTGACCGCATAGAGCACCTCTCCCGTATTGGCCAGCGTCACGATCAGCGGCGCATAGCCCCACTGCCCGTCGTAGCTGATCTCCATCCCTTCCTTGCATTCGCCGCTCGTGGGGGCCATCGTCCCATCCACGTCGATCTCCGCCCGTTGGAAGAAACGGGCCGGTTGTTGGGCCCAGACCTTGAGGCGGCTGGCATTGACGGCTTCCATCAGATCCACCACGTCGGGCGCGTCAAAGCGGCGCACAAAGTCTCCGGCCGTGCTGGGGGCGGGGATCTTCTCGGCTCCCACCGCCTCCAGGAAACTCACACTCTGACGTCGCAGTTCAATATCCTGATAGCGGGTCCCGCCCGTGGCCACGTTGTAGATCAGGCTCAGGACGTGGTCCGATTCGTGGTACGGTTGGTGGCGTTTGAGCAGCGTCACCGCCTGGTCAATGGCTTTCCCCAGCCCACTCCACTTCACCACCTGCTGCAGCAGCCCCAGACCACCGTAACTGACCGCACCCGTTTTCTCCGAGACCTCGTAGCTGATGACCTCGGGCGAGAGCACCGGTTTCGGGTCTTGACCGTTCCAGCTGGGGCTCAATCGCTGAGCAACCTCTGCTTCCCGTTTGCGGATGATTGCGCTATCCTTTTTCTTCACCTGAAATGCCTCCTTTCGGCTTGTTCTGAAGTTTCTTTGACAACCCCAGAATACCCGTCAGGTCTGGCATTTCAGCTGTTTACATGTGGTTTAGTCCACTTTCATCTACTTCTTTTGGGGCTAGTCACCCAACGCTACTTCGTAAGCCCTCTCTACAGCCCCGAGATTCAGACCTACCAACTCGCTGGTAGAGAAAGCAAAAGCTGCTTCCAAGGCGGCGTAGAACGGCCTCAGCTCATGGAGCTCGTAAAGAGGCAGAAGGTACCCCCTTGTACTTAGAAAAAGACAGGAAAACAGGGACACCGCGACCTCACAGGACTCTTCGAAGGGGTAGATTTCACAGAGGCGCATCTGGGAAAGCGTCATCTGCTCAACCGGATGGAGCTCGGAAAAACTCGGGCTTCGAACCCAGTCGAAGAATCGATCAAGTGCCGGCCCAATCATCTGGGGAATTACGGGTGTGTGGTTGGGGCAGATAGGAGCTACCGAGGCCGAGCGAAGCGCTGAAGCCTCAGAAGAAGTGGTGAGGCGCTGAAGCTGGAGCAGGTTTTCAATCTGAGCCGTGATGGGTTCCAACTGCAGAAGGAGAAATTCCCGGCTCAGGTTGGTCAAACTTGGAGGGTCGATCTCCCGAGTTTGCGCGTAGCGGCTCAAGCGCCGGATCTTGGCCATTTCGAACTCCAGAAGGCGTGGAAGCAATCGCTCACGGGTCAAGGCAGCAGAGTCTTGTACCCGCTCGTCCAGCATCTGTTTTTTTCGATTCAGGGAAGAGAACTGAATGGAGGATCGCAAAGAGGGGGACATAGCCAGCTTAGTGCTCCCTTTCATAGATACGATGATGTTTGCAGATGGGGCTTGCGAGGCGAGATCAAGGCAGGAGGAGGGAGTCGATGCTTGGCCATCTTCGACGACGACCAACGCAGAGATCGTCCGCAACCCCCATCTCCCCTACGGGTGGCGACGGGACAGGCCGATTCCTTTGTCGCTCCTCCTCCACTATAGAAAGACATGGCGTTCGTCGTCGCTTCGCGAACTCGATCCGTCGCGCTCGCCAGAAACATCATCGTCTTTATGAAAGGGAGCACTTAGGTCGAGGCGAGTTCGACCAGGGTGCGGGCCCCGAAGCCGGTGGCTCCAGTTCCCTCGGCTGAGTCCTCATAGAGATCGACCCCGGCCATGTCTATATGGCACCAGGGGAGCTCACCCACAAACTCTTGCAGAAACTTGGCGGCGGTTACAGCACCTGCCGAGCGGCTGCCGGAGTTCTTGATATCGGCAATCCCACTATCGAGATCCTTCCGATACTCATCGTCCAGAGGGAGTCTGCGTATTCCGGTGAAACCGGCCACCGAATCCGGAGCAAACCGGCCGGGTCGGAGCGAAGCGACGCCGGAGGTTGATAATCATCTCCGAAGTGGCCGGTTTGAGTCAATCCACAGGAGTCTCTTGGGTTGAGAACACATCATCTCGTCTCTCCTTTCCTGAGTGAGTTGCTGAGGCAAAGCTTGCTTCAGCAGAGTGTTGTTTCCATTGTTGCCTCAGAGTCTTCAGGCGACTCCTGAGATAATCCCAGTATTGATCGGAGACAGGTTGTTGTCTCACTTCCTGGATTAGAGGTTCGAAGTAGCTCAGGGAAGTGATCGGTCCACCGGTGTGGCCGTTGAGCCAGGCGACGTGCTTGCGGGCGCAGCCGAGAAGCAGGGCCTGCTCGATCTGCCGCAAGGACAGGCCCTGGCGGTAGAGGCGAGCGGCCAGCTGCCGATCGGCCGGGGAGAAGGAGCACTGAACGCCAGGGGCATCGAGCAGCAGACAGGCCACCTGATCGAGGTATTGGGATTCGGCCGCTTCGGGCTCCTGGACGAGGGATCTTTGGTAGGGCCAGAAGGCCTCGCTGATCTGGATGTGAGTGCGCTCGTGTTGATTGCGAGCGAGGCTGAGCTGAACTAGACCTCGGGACTGGAGTTCTCCCAGGTAGGTGAACAGGGAGCGGCGAGATTTGCGCAAGGCCGGAGCCAACTGGGTAGGCGAGACGGTCAGTTCGCCGGTGCAGCGATCCGCTTTCAGGCACAGATAGACAAAGAGTTTGAAGGCGCCGTCGCTGACGCTCTCCATCGCCTGTAGCAACGGAGCACCGGCGGCGGCGAACCAGCCACCTTGGACTTTCAACTGCGGTGTTGGACTCATGATTCGTCCTTTGCTTTGGTGGGAGGATGACGATGCCGGCGCATGGAAGCCCCTTCGAGCTCAATGCGGTAGGCATTATGGACCAGACGATCCAGGATGGAATCAGCGGTGGTCGGATCTCCGATCTGCTCATGCCAATGGGCGACGGGAAGCTGGGAGGTCAGGATCGTGGATCGACTGTCGTAGCGATCCTCGCAGATCTCGTAGAAGTCCCGTCGCTCGCTCTCGGCCAAGGGATTCATGGCCCAGTCATCGACGATCAGCACGTCGGTGCGGGCGATCTTACGCAGGAGCTTGTCGAGCGAGCCGTCGGCTCGAGCCAAAGCCAGATCGCGAAAGAGTCGAGCGGCACGAGTGTACAGAGCCGTCCACCCGTCGCGAGCGGCCTTCTGAGCAAAGGCACAGGCCAAGAAGGTTTTCCCGACTCCACAGGGACCGATGATCAGGAGATTGTGGTGGGTCTGGATCCAACGGCAGGTGGCGAGGCTGGCAATCAGCGAGCGATCCAGCCCCCGAGGTCGGCGATAGTTGACATCTTCCAGACAGGCCGAGAGCTTCAATCGGGCATTCTTCAGACGACGCTCCAAGGCCCGATTCTCTCGCCAGGTCCACTGCCGATCCACCAACAGGGCAAAGCGTTCTTCAAAGCTCAGTTGGGCCATCTCCGGGTCGGAGAGTTGCTCGGTGAAGGCCTCAGCCATGGCCCTGAGCCGCATGGCGTGAAGTTTTTCGACGGTGGGATTAACCAACATGAGAGGCTCCTTTCTCGCCTTCGAAGTACTCGGCCCCTCGCACGTTGGCGTGCTCGATCGGAGGACGTTCCGGCAACGGTTGCGGTTCCGCTTGACGGTCCAGACCGTTCTTCAACATGGACTGGATACTCTTGTAGGAGCAGGCCTGAAGTCGCAGGGCCCGACGGCAAGCCTGCTCCAAACGGTCTTCCCCAAAGCTGGAGCCCAGGCGCAGGATACCCAAGCAGGAGCGATAGCTTTGCTCGGGATAGCGACGGGATTGGAGGATCTTCTCGACCACCGATGCGGTATGGGGCCCGACTTTCTGAGCCCAGTGGATCAGACGCGAGGGTGACCACTCCAGATAGCGGCGATGGCATTCGGGCCGGTGCTCGTCCAAGGTCGTGGCCTTGCCCGGCTGATAGGAGCGACGGTGAGAGGTCACGCGGCGACCTTGATGGAAGATCTCCACGGTGGTGACGGTGGTGCGCAGCTCGACCTTCTGACCCACCAGGACATAAGGGACGCTGTAGCAGTGGCGGTCGAACTCGATGTGGTAATCGATGTTGACGCGGGCCTTCTTCCACTGGGCGAAGACGTAGCGTTGGGCCGGCAGGGGCCCCAGAGCCGGACGATCCAGGTCCTGGAAGCGCTGGCGGCGGTTGCCGGGGAGCTTGTGAAAGTTTCGAGTGTTGAGACGCTCCAGCAGCTCGGCAATGGCTTCGTTGAGCTCTCCCAGGGAAAAGAAGGTCCGGTGACGCAAGGCGGCCAAGATCCAGCGCTCGACGACTAACACACCCGACTCCGCCTTCGCTTTATCTCGAGGACGGCGCACTCGAGCCGGGATCACCGCGACGCCGTAGTGCGAGGCCCAATCCGAATAGCTCGCATTGAGATCCGGTTCATAGCGACAGGGGCGATGGACCGCATCTTTGGTGTTGTCTGGAACCACGACGCAGGGGCAACCCCCCAGGAACTCCAGAGCCTGTCAGGGGCCACCCAAAAGCGGCCAGTGAGGGCCACTTCAAAACCGGCCATTTTCAAGAGCCATTGAGGGCCGCATCCGGCGTAGGATGCGCCGATGGCCAATACATTGAAAATGGAAAAGAAGCAAACGGTTTTGGCGCTCCTGAAGCTGGGCTGGTCGTATCGTCGGATCGAGCGAGAGGTGGGAGTCCGACGAGAGACGATTGCCCGCTATGATCCCTCCCGAGATTCAAAACCGGCCAAAGCGGCCCCCGGCTCGGAGGAGCAAAAGCGGCCAAAGCGGCCCCCGGGTCTGCGCAGCTTCTGTGAGCCCTTTCGGGAGCAGATTGAAAAGAAACTCCAGCAGGGATTGCAGGCCAAGCGGATCTGGCAGGACCTGGTCTTCGAGCAGGGATTCGGGGGAGCCTACAACTCCGTCAAGCGCTTCTGTGGAAAGCTCAAGGCGGAGAGTCCTCGCGTGTTTGCTCGGGTGGAAACTCCCCCCGGTCGGGACCTGCAGATCGACTTCGGCAAAGGAGCCCTGACTCGGACCGAATCGGGTCGTTACCGCCGTCCTCATCTGTTCAAGGCCGTCCTCTGCCACTCGCGCCACTCCTATGAGGAAGTCGTCTGGCGGCAGGAACTGAAGACGTTCATCCGCTGTGTCGAGGAGGCTTTTCACGCTTTTGGAGGCGGCGTGGAGGTGGTTCGCCTCGATAACCTCAAGGCCGGGATCACCCGGGCTTGCTTGGTGGACCCCGAGGTCAATGCCGTCTTCAGTGCGCTCGCTCGCCACTACGGCTTCGCCGTGCTGCCCATCCATCCGGGCGCTCCGAACGAGAACGGAAAAGTCGAAAGAAGCATCGGATATACCGACTCCAGCGCGCTCAAAGCTCGCCGCTTCGAGAGCCTGGATGCGCAGAATGAGCATCTGCAGAGTTGGAACGAGCGAATCGCCCGCCAGCGCATCCACGGCACCACCAAGCAGCAGGTCTGGCCCCGCTTTGTCGAAGAACAGAAGCATCTCCGACCGCTTCCGGATTCCCGCTTCAGTTTCTTCCGCGTGGGCCGTCGAACGGTCTCCACCGATGGCCACATCGAAGTCGACCGAGCGTTCTACTCGGTGCCCAATCATCTGCTCGGTTGTGAAGTCGCCGTGCACTGGGATGATCGTATCGTCCGCGTCTTCTTTCGTGAGCAACAGGTGGCCCTGCATCCGAAGCACCCGCCGGGGAGATTCCGAACCGAAACGAGCCATCTTCCGGAACGCAAACGCTACGCGCACTATCGAACCGAGCATCATCTGCTGAAGCAAGCCCGAGCCGTGGGTCCAGAGGCGCACCGCTGGGCCGAGCGAGCTCTGGAGGTCCGAGACATGCTCGCCTACCGACTCGTGCAGGGCATGATCTCGCTGACCCGCCGCTACCGCGCTTCGGTCGTCGACGAAGCCTGCGGCAAGGCGCTCGCACATGACGCCTTCCGCTACCGGACTCTGGTGGCTTTGTGTAAGCGACTGGACGTGCCGCAGCGCTCTTTGTTTACCTCCGAGCACGAGTTGATCCGACCGCTGTCCGAGTACCAGATCACCGATCCCACAGGAGAACCAGAATGATCTCATCAGAACTGGAACGAAAA
This sequence comes from Acidobacteriota bacterium, assembly GCA_965219855.1. Classification (GTDB taxonomy): domain Bacteria; phylum Acidobacteriota; class UBA6911; order RPQK01; family JAJDTT01; genus CAUZIZ01. The sequence continues at coordinate 201,962 of CBDCOR010000030.1, read as the reverse complement.
CTTCGTCACCTCCGGCTCTCGGGCCTGGCTCAGGTCTTTGACGTTCGCCTGCAACAAGCCGTCCAGGGAAGGCTCAGCCATCAGGAGTTCTTTGAGCTGCTGATTGATGACGAGCTGACCCGCCGTCGGGACCGGCTGTTGGAGCGACGTTTGCGCCAGGCCCAGTTTCCGGAACAAAAGCACTTGGAGGACTTTAACTTCTCCTTTAACCCCTCCATCAACCGGCAGCAGATCTTCGATCTGGCTACCGGCCGATTCATCCAACAGCGCCGCGGCTGGTTGGTCATCGGTCAGACCGGAGTCGGCAAGAGCCATCTGATCATCACCGTCGGGATCAAGGCGGTCGAAGCCGGTCACCGGGTGCAGTACAAGTCGGCTTTCGATCTGCTGGAAGACATCGCCGAAGCCACGGCCACCGGCAGACGCCGATCTTACATTACGGAGATGACCCGGATCCCGCTGCTGATCCTCGAGGATCTGGGACTCCGCAGAGTGCCGGAGTCGGCGGCAGAAGATCTGTTGGAGATCCTGCACCGCCGATACCAGAAGACCTCGACGATCCTCAGTTCGAATCGACCCCTGGAGGACTGGGGCGCGATGCTGGGAGGAGATACGGCGGCCACCTCGGCGCTGCTGGACCGCTTCCTGCACACTTCGGAAGTCACCTTCATTCGGGGCAAGAGCTATCGCCTCTACGAGCGACAGCAACGAGAGAAATCCACCCCGAAGCGAGGGAAAGAGAAATGACACCTGCGAGGCGAGTGCTGTGAGTGCGGGCTTGTCCCCTACTCGCAGACCCTGGGACTCAGCCCCAGGCTTCGTAGATTGCCCGCTCCGAGGGAGGGGTCAGGACAGGGTGGGGCAGAGCTCATTGCTTGAGGGGCCTCTGAGCGAATGTTTTTTGAAAAAAGGAAGCCAGGAAGAAGCCGTGTCGTTGAAACCAAGCAGAGACCATGGAAGCCAGGCTTCTCGAGTTTCCCCCAACACCCCCGGAAAGCCGTGGAAACTGCCGCGCTATGGAAACCGTGGGAAAACGGCTGCCTCGCGAAGACGACTCCAGGAGGCGAGTTTTTCCACCGTTCCCACAGCGCTTGGAAAACTCCTCCGGACGGAGTTTCCCACAGTTCCCACCGCTTCTACGGCTGAACACACAACAAAGCCTCCTCCCCCCGCTTCGCGGGGAGGGCTTCACAAGGGATTGAAATGACTCGAACCGGAGGATATAACTACTGAATCACTGGCCGGTTTTGACCCGGCCCCGCCTGGCCGCTTTTGAAGTGGCCCCCGACAGAGCCCGAGTGTGGGCCGCGAGCCACGAGGGTAAGTCCTGCCTTAGGGAGGCTTCCGCATAGGTATAGTTGCTTGCCCCCAGCACGGCCACGAAGATCGAGGCCTCTTGGGTTTCCCCCGTATGGCGATCCACGATCGGGACCGTGTCGCCGGCATAGTCCACGAAGAGCTTCTCGCCGGCCCGGTGTTCCTGCCGCAGCACCAGATCCAGCTTGCCCCGCCAGCGATGGTACAGATCGCAGAACTGACTGTACTGATAGCCCTCCGGATACGCCTGCTTGTACTCATCCCAGAGCAGCATCAAGGTCACATGTTTGTGTCGGCAGCGCTCCTCATGGACGGTGGCGAAGTCGGGGAGGGGACGTTGCTCCGGGGGAGATTTACCCGTGGGAGGAAACAACCGGTTCTGAATCGCCCGGTCATCCCACCCCTCAGGGAGTGGCCAACTCAGACCGGCTCCTTGGGCCCGGCGCACATACTCTGCCACGGTGCTGCGCGCGAGGGCACAGCTACGGGCGATCTGCCGATCCGAAAGATGAAGCTGAAACTTCAGGCGTAGGACATTTTTGATTTTGCGCATGGACTTCCTTTGGTTCGGCACGATCGCTCCTCCGAAAAGGAGTCATGGTACCGAAGGAGTCCAACGTCGCTTCCGTCCGCTCTGGAAACCGATTCCGGGAAACCGGCCGCCTTTCCGGGAAATCGGCCACCCTTCCGGAAACCCCGTTTCTAGTGGCCGGTTTCCCGCCGGATTGGGTGGCCGGTTTGCTCCGGAATCAGTGGCCGGTTTCCTCTGGAATCACCGGCCGGTTTCGTCCGGAATACGCAGGAGTCTCCAGAACTTCTCTCCTGCACGATCGCCCGCCTCCTGAAGCTTTTCACAAAGCTCATCGTTATTGGAAAAGAGACCTGCTCGAATGCTCCCCAACGCAATGATACAGGCTCCGGTCAAGGTGGCGATGTCAACAACGTACTCTGGACTGAACTCGGAGGCATAGCACAGGGCGTCGGCCAGAATGAGACGCCCTTCCGCATCCGTGTTCACGATTTCCACCGTCTTTCCGCCCATCGATCGAATCACATCACCGGGACGTTGGGCGCGCCCACTAACCATATTCTCGACTGCCGGGATCAAGCCGATGACATTTCTTTCAATCTGTAGCCGGGCGATAGCTTGCATCGCTGCCAGGACCGCGGAGGCGCCAGCCTTGTCCGCCTTCATATCCTTCATCGAGCCTGCAGATTTCAATGACAGACCACCACTATCAAAGGTTACCCCTTTGCCCACAAAGACGATCGGTCGGGCATCGCTCTGTGGGTCCTTCAGGTGCTTCAGGATGATGAACCTTGCAGGCTCATCGCTTCCTTGAGCTACGGCCAGCAGGGTCTCCATCCCCTTTTCCTGCATCTCCGGCTCACCAAGGACTTCGACCTCGAGACCTACCTTCTCCGCCACCACCCGAGACCTCTCCGCCAATCGACTGGGATTGATCTGATTTCCTGGCTGGTTGACGAGGGAGCGCGCCAGGTTGGTGGCCTCTCCCAGGATCTGACCACGACGAACCGCTTCTTCGAGCCGCTGCAGATCACCCTCTTGCTTGTGGGCCAGGAGGACTTCCTCGATCAGGGTCTTGGACTTGCCTACCGTCTTGTACTCGTCAGCAGAGTAGGCCGCTAGAACAACGCCCTCTGAGGTCGCCTGTGCGGCGACCGCGTCACCCTTCTCGCTTCTGACACGGACCGCGACCCGCCGTAGCTTGTAGCCCTTGACCTGCCTGATTACTCGAGTCACGGTTCTTCGAACGGCGTCTGAATCCCAACTTGCCTTTTTCCCACCGCCGAGCAGAGCCAGTCGATGGGCGCTTATCCCCTGAGGCCGATGGACAATCGTGCACTGATGCCTTTTTCCCAACCACTCCTCGGTTTCCCTCAACTCGCTCAACAAACCGCCGAGTCCTTGATCAAGACGGGAAATAAACTCCTCATCCAACCCCTCATCCTCGAACAGTGGAACCACCAACAAGTCACATTCGATCTTGTTCCAACTTGTGTGCGTCAATCGGACTTCCATTGCTTATCTCCGTTTCAGCTCCATCTGAATGTCGCGATCCACGGTCTTCCTCCTCGCCGTCTCGCGTTTATCGTAGATTCGCTTTCCTCTTGCAACTCCAATTTGCACCTTGACCTTGCCATTCTTGAAATACAAAGCGATCGGAACCAGTGTAAAGCCTTTCTTCACCGTGACCCCAATCAACTTGTTGATCTCCCGCCGATGAAGGAGCAGTTTCCGGGGACGAAGGGGCTCGTGATTTGACAGGTTGCCATGCCGATAGGGTCCGATATGACAACCCTCGAGCCACACCTCCCCATTCTTCACCCGGGCGTAGCTTTCTTTCAGGTTGACCTTATGGTCTCGAATGGCTTTGACTTCAGTTCCCTGCAGGGCGAGTCCGGCTTCATACCGATCCAAGATCTCGTAGTTGAAGAATGCCTTCTTGTTTCGGACGACCACTTCGTCAGTCAACTACCCACTCCACTCGAGGATCCCGTTAGCGATACGGAAGCAGCAGACGTTCCCTTTCACGAGCGCAGCTAGGAGCCTGTCCGAGTAATGGTGTGGGTTGCGTTTACAGGCGCCGTTGGTCCAGCTGCAAGGCAGGGCGACGCTGTCGATGTTCGGCCATCGTCGAGGAGCCCGAACACAGCAGATGGGCTGACGCCGCCTGTAACCCGAAGGGAGAATGGGGGTTGCGGCCGATCTCTGCGTTGGTCGTCGTCGTAGATGGCTGAACATCGACTTCCTCCTCCCGCCTTGATCTCGCCTCGCAAGCCCCATTCTCGCAACCCGCACCATTACTCGGACAGGCTCCTAGCTTGGCTCTGAAAAGGATGCCGGGGTGACGGCAAAACAGGGACCGATAATAAGACGGACCATCTGCCCCGGGGGCATCACAGGTCGGAAAACGTTTTCTCGCGATCCTCGTACATCTTTCGATAGTACTCGAGGTAGTCTCCGCTGCGAACCTGCTTGACCCATTCTTCGTTTTCCCGGTACCACAGGATGGTTTCCCGTAACCCCTCCTGGAAGCGGACCCGAGGTGCCCACCCGAGTTCCTCTCGGGTGCCGCGACTGTCAACAGCGTAACGCCTGTCATGCCCGGGACGATCCTTGACGAACTGGATCAAGTCGGAAGATCGCCCGAGGATCTCGAGGATCAGCCGAACCACCTCCAGATTGGTCAGCTCGTCGTCACCTCCAATATTGTAAACGGATCCGGGTCGGCCCCGATTCAGCACCTGCTCCAGTGCGCGGCAGTGGTCCCGAACATGAATCCAGTCTCGAGTATATTGTCCGTCGCCATAGATCGGCAGCGGCTTCTCCTCGAATCCGTTGAGAACCATGAGGGGGATAAACTTCTCGGGGAACTGGAAAGGTCCATAGTTGTTCGAGCATCGCGTCGTGACAACATCCAGCCGATAGGTCTGGTGGTAGGCTCGAACCAGCAAGTCAGCTGCCGCCTTACTGGCAGCGTAGGGACTGTTGGGGCTGAGAGGGCTTTCAACCTCAAACTTCCCAACCGCCCCCAAGGAACCGTAGACCTCATCCGTGGAAATCTGAAGAAGGCGTTGGGCCTTCTTCTTTCGGAGCAGCTCCAGAAGGACCTGGGTGCCTCGAATATTGGTTTGGACAAAGGCAGACGAGTCCAGGATGCTTCTGTCGACGTGCGTCTCGGCGGCAAAGTTCACCACGGCATCGGTGTCAGGCTCAATGGCGCTCTCCACCTGGTCGGCAGACGCAATATCTCCCTTGACGAAGCGGTATCGGCTATTTCCGTCCAAGTCGGAGAGGCTTTTCAGATTACCGGCATAGGTGAGGGCATCGAAGTTGATCACCTCGTAATCGGGCCGCTCCAGTACATAGCGGATGAAGTTGGACCCGATGAAACCTGCGCCACCCGTAACGAACAGCTTCATTGTATTTCGTCCAATCCTGCGCAGCCTTGGGAAGGAGCGTCGCTAGCTCCGCCCGAACTTCCAACAAGTAATGCGAGTCGAAGGCGAGGAATAAGGGCGAACAATCAGCGCTACAATTGGAGAACGGTCAGATCACGGAACGCTCACTTCGTTCGAGGTTTTCCTCTGCTCCCGTTCTGCAACCAGCTTACTTGCCGAGAGCAGGGAAGCAATTGTCCCGGCGTCCGTCCACCACCCGTCGAGGATATCGTACGTCATTTCGCACCAATCAATGTATTGATTGTTGACATCCGTGATCTCCAACTCACCCCGCGCCGAAGGGGAGAGAGTGTCGATGATGTCGAAAACGCGCTGATCGTACATATAGATACCTGTCACCGCATACTTCGAGGCAGGCTTCTGAGGCTTCTCGTCAATTCGTATGACCTGACCTGCTGACAACTCGGGTACTCCGAAGCGTTCGGGGTCAGGCACCTCCTTGAGCAGAATCTTGGCTCCCTGCCCACGCTCTCGAAATCGCTCCACGAAGGGACGAATGGACTTCTCCACGATATTGTCACCCAGAATCACCATCAGACTGTCGCCCTCTGAGAAATACCTGGCCAGCGAAAGCGCCTCGGCGATTCCACCTTCTCCTTCCTGGTAGGCAAAGTGAAGCTGGCGAAGGCCAAATTCGTGCCCGTTGCCAAGCAGTCGAAGAAAGTCCCCAGCATTGTTCCCCCCGGTTACCAACATGATGTCCTGGATCCCAGCATCCACCAGAGTTTCCAGTGGATAGTAGATCATCGGTTTGTGATAGACCGGCAAGAGATGCTTGTTGGTTACCTTCGTGAGGGGAAGCAACCGGGTACCTAATCCACCGGCGAGAATAACACCCTTCATCTGTAATCTTCGAGAATCTTACACGACGGGAGAGGCGCCACGCAATCCGAGATAAAGCCGCTCGGTTTCATCCAGCTTCTTCTCCAGCGTAAAGTATCGTTCCACCCGTTGCCGCCCAGCCTGCCTCACCTTCGATCTTAACTCCTCTGACAGTAGTAGCGGGCGGAGCCGCGCCGCCAGGGACTCGGGATCACCGGCCGCTGAGAGGAAGCCAGTCTCCCCGTCGACCACCAACTCAGGGATTCCACCCACATTCGTAGCCACCACAGGTAGGGGGGTTGCCATGGCAGCCAGGATGGCAGAGCTGAGTCCTTCTGAATCAGAGGCAAGGCAGAAAATGTCGAACTCCTTCATGAGGGCCTCGCTGTCACTCCGGAATCCGGTAAAAACCACCCGGTCTTGAATCCCCAACCCAGCCGCCTTGTCGGCCAATTCTGCTTTCAGCGGCCCGTCCCCCACGAACACATAAGTGACCTCGGGAAACTCAGACCGAAGGAGTGCAGCCGCTTCCAATACCGTACCATGGCCCTTTTCTGGACTCAGGTGTGCGACCGTTCCCACGATCGGCCCGGCCCCATCTGAGAATAACGAGCTCGCCCCGATCTGATCGATCCACGACACATCAACTCCCTCGTAAATGACTTTGATCCGATCGGAATCCACGCCATGCTGGATGAGAGTCTGCTGAATACTGGTGGAGACCGTAACGATTCCTTCCAGAAACAAGTTGTATTTCAGATAACTGATTTTCGACCGGAGAGGGAAATTGACTCTTCGAGAGCAGACCCGCAAAGGCCCCTTGCCCAAAAAAGATGCAAGTCCTCCGGCGATGATGGGACGCGGGGTGTTGAAGTGGACGATGTCAGGAGTCCTGCGTCTAAGCATTCTTAGCAAATTTAGGGGCGCCAGCGGACTGAATTCACCTCGCTGCCTAAAAGGGTGGGCTGGGATCGAGCGCCGCAGAGCCTCCTGGGCTAGGGGAGACCCATGCGGGGCAGCCAAGTGCACCTCATGGCCACGTTGCTTCATGCCCGTCATCAGGGTAACGAGCTGCTCCTGACCTCCACGCCAGAACTCTTCCGTATCCACATAGAGGATCCTAAGAGCTCGTTCAAAATTAACTTCAGATTCTGCCCTAAGCCGACTCATTTCAGGCTGGGGTATTCTCGGATCTTCTCTCCAACTGCAGCTCCCACAACTTCAAATACTTGAAAAAAGTGGAGGTAGCCGAGAGCCCGGAGGCAGCCAGTCCGGGGACACCATCCAAAAAACCCAATCGTAGGAAGTAGTTCTTAAAGAAGACTAGCGGGGGATGAAACAGCAGGTGAGGAGGACGAGCCCTGAGGCCTCGGTCGTAGTAGTCGGCTGCGGATAGGGAAGAGAAGCGTTCTAGCTGGACCAGGTACTCCTTCAGAGAGGTGTAGGTGAAATGATAAAGCTCACCCTGAAGCCTGGCGGTGCGCCCTGTGACTCTGAAGGACTCGTGGACACGTCCCCCTTTCCACTGACCCGTGGAGCGTCGGAACAACCGCAGCTGCCAGTCGGGGTACCAAGTGGTATGTTCAATCCAACGACCCAGAAAGTAGGTCTTGCGCGGGAGCCAATAGCCGTTCACATCATCCACCGCTTCTTCCTTCAATCGGCTGATCTCCTCCTGCAGTTCGGGACTCAAGACCTCGTCTGAATCAAGACTGAGCACCCACTCGTGATTGGCCTGTTGGGTGGCAAATTGTTTCTGGCTACGATAACCCTCCCAGGGCCTCTGAAGAAACTGGTCTACATACTGGCGGCAGATCTCCTCCGTGGCATCCGTGCTGAAGGAATCGACAACTATGATTTCGTCGCTCACCCCCTTCAGGCTTCTCAAGGCGCCTTCGATCTTCTCTTCTTCGTTAAAGCTGATGAGGACAGCAGATACCTTATTCAACTCTATAGCCCGGAATTCTCATGCCCAGTCATAGCGAGGCCTCGCAAGCGCCGTCCTGGCGGCTAGCGACCTAGCCCTCCGCAATTGTAATCCCTAACCCGCATTATTCGAAAATTTTCTGCGGTGGCGCCATCATCGGCCCTGGCTGCGTTACGCTCGGTCAGCCTCCTCGATGGACTGCACGAGTACGACTGCGGAGGCCTCGGTCGCCAGCCTTGCCGGGACGGCGCTGTCACCGCCTCGTTACGAAAACTTATGAATCATGCGGGCTAGAGCCAGACTCCGTGAAGACGAAGTTGCCCCATTCCGCAAATGTGGAGAGGTTTGTAGGCGGCCCGAACCGGGCGATTCTTCAGCGCTGGAAGTCTGGGTGCTTCTCGACCACTTCCTTCTCGCTGTAGTAAATCTGGATAGGCGCGGAACGATAGAAGGAATCAAGCAAACGAGAGATCTCGATGTCCGACCTCTGGGACCTGCTTCGCTCCTCCTTTCTCTGGTACCGGACCCTTCTCCACTCCTTCAGAGAGCTTAGAAAGGATCCATAGAAGCGGTAGTCGAGAAACAACACGCGGGTGAGGACTAGAACCAGTAGCATCAACAGGTGCTGGACCCAATACCGGGGTGAATGAAGGTTGATCCAGTGGAAGATCAGTCGATTCCGTAATGCGGCGGCCTTCACCTCCTTCTTCTGGAAGTGTTTGTCTATAGTCGCGCTGATGCGGTGATGGGCAACGCTCCGCGGTTCGTAGTGGATCGCCCACCCTCTCTTCCAACCCCGGTAGGAGAGATCCACATCCTCCCAATGGAAGGGCGACAGGAGCGGATTGAACCCCTTAAGCTGCTCCAGCTTTGTCCGACAGTAGGTGGAGAATCCACCAATGGCGCAGGCTGAAAGGAGCTGCTTGTCTTCAATCCAGCGTGCCGCGGTCGGGTTGGAAACGTCATAGTTGAAGTACATGCTCCAAAAGCCTTTTCGAAAGCGGCCGAAGCGGCCGCCTGCTGTAAAGAGAGGCTCATCCCAGGCGAACACCTTGGCGGTAACGGCAAACACGTTGGAATCCTGAAAGTGAAGCGATTGATAGAGGAAGTAGCTCTTCTGGACTCGGACATCGTTGTTTAGAAGGGAGATCAAGGGATAGCGACAGTGTCGAAATCCAAAATTGCAGGCCGCGGCAAACCCCTCATTGCGACTCTTCGGCAATAGACGAACTTCGGGGAACTTCTCTGAAATCACTTCCCCAGTCGCGTCCGTCCCCCCATCATCAACGATCAGTATTTCGGTATTGCTGCCCGTTTCGTCTTCGTAGAATCTGGCGGCTGACTGAACCGACGGCAGCGTCTCCAGCAAGAGCTGCAACCCATTCCAGGACGGGATCACGACACTGATTTCTGATCCCATGTTCCGGTTCATAAGCTGCGATCATTTCTACCGCGCGGACTCCTAGAGAAAGAGTGACCTTCCGGTCATCTCAGGAGGTTTCTCCAGCTGGAGATACTCAAGCAGGGTGGCTCCGATGTCTTCCAGCGCACCTCCCGGACGCAGTTTGCCGCCGTAATGATCGTCCACGAGGATGAAGGGCACCGGCTGCGTGGTATGGGCCGTGTGGGGCTGTTCCGTGCGGGGATCGATCATCAGCTCCGCGTTGCCGTGATCGGCCGTCACCATCATCACTCCTCCTACCTTCTTCAACTGATGATGGATCCGAGCGACGCACGTATCCACGACTTCTACCGCCTCGATGGTAGCGGATAACTTCCCCGTGTGTCCTACCATGTCTGCATTCGCGAAGTTCACTACAATGGCTTCAAAGAAGCCCCGATCCAGCTCGGCCAGGAGCCTGTCCGTGATCTGTACGGCGCTCATGTCGGGCTTCAAATCGTAGGTGGCGACCTTTGGAGACGGGATCAAGGCTCGCTCCTCTCCGGGAAAAGCCTGCTCTTCTCCCCCGTTGAAAAAATAGGTCACGTGTGCGTACTTCTCGGTTTCGGCCAATCGAAGATTGGGAATCTCACGCTGGCTGAAGATCTTGACGAGGGTATGTTCCAGGCGAATCGGTGGAAAGGCGATTGGTGTTGCGAAGGTGCGGTCGTATTCGGTCATCGTGAGAAAGCACTTGACAGGACCCTGCTTCAAGCCAAAGTGGGAGAAGTCCACTTGCGTCAGGGCACGGGTAAGCTGCCGTGCCCGATCCGACCGAAAATTGAAGAAAATGGCTGCGTGATTCTCCTGCAGTCTGCCAATCGGACTACCCGTCCCGTCCACGATTGTGAAGGGAATCAAGAACTCATCACTAACGCCGTTCTCGTAGGACTCGGTAATACCCTCCAAAGGGTTGCGGTAGAGTCGGTCGGAACGTCCCTCGACAATGGCTCGATATGCCATCTCGATGCGATCCCATCTATTGTCCCGATCCATCGCGTAGTAACGCCCTCCGACCGAGGCAACCTGACCGATGCCAATCTTCTGAACCTCTGCCTGCAATTGTTCCAGGTAGCCGAGACCCCCCTTGGGAGACGTGTCTCTCCCATCGGTGATGGCGTGGATGTAGGCCTGACGCACGCCCCTCTCTCGGGCCAGACGGAGTAGGGCCAAGAGATGCCGGATATGGCTGTGGACCCCTCCGTCAGAAACAAGGCCAATTAGGTGTAGCGCCTGGTCTCGGGCGGCCTCGAAGGTGGAAAGAATCTTTTTGTTTCGAAACAGGTCTCTGGTTTCGATAGCACGATCAATGCGGCTGAGATCCTGATAAACGACTCGACCTGCGCCCATGTTGAGATGACCAACCTCACTGTTCCCCATCTGTCCCTCCGGCAGACCAACGCGTGCCCCGCTCGCAGTAAGGGAAACCCAGGGATACTGCGCGTACAGCTTCTCGAAGGTGGGCAGTCTGGCTTGGGCAATTGCATTGCCCTCTTTGGATTCACGTAGTCCCCAGCCGTCCAGGACTGCCAGCACAATCACAGGAGGTTTGATCATTGCAGCAGCTTCTCCTAGTTGGTAGTTGCCCCGGGGCGTTTTCAAGGCTTGAGATTAAAGGTGACGTCGATCAGGAGGTCCATCACCTACGCCGAAGTGAATGCAACACCTATCAAGTTTCAGCCTAGCAACCCTGACAGTGCCTGACCTGCATCAGGAAAGCCGCTCGGGTGGGGAGTAGAGTGCCCTGCTGCCAAGCTCTTCTTCTATCCGCAACAGCTGATTATACTTACCGACTCGGTCGGATCGGCTGGCCGATCCGGTCTTGATCTGACCCGCGCTGGTCCCCACAGCCAGATCGGAGATGAGTGGATCCTCCGACTCACCCGAGCGATGAGAGATGACATTGCTATATCCGTTTCTTCGGGCCAGATCAATCGTCTCAAGCGTTTCCGTGAGGGTTCCAATCTGGTTGAGTTTGATCAGGATGGAGTTGGCCACTCCCATATCGATTCCCCGTCTGAGGCGCTTTGTGTTGGTAACGAAGAGATCGTCGCCCACCAACTGAACGCGATGTCCGAGTTCCTTCGTCAATGTGCTCCAGCCTTCCCAGTCGTCTTCGGCCAAACCATCCTCGATTGAGAAGATCGGATATCGGTCCAGCCATTCGCGGTAGAGCTCGACCATCTCATCGGCAGACCTCTCTGGGCCACCCACCTTCTGAAACCGGTAAAGGCGCTTTTCGGGATGATAGAACTCACTGGCAGCCACATCAAGGGCAAGCCAGATGTCCTCCCCAGGTCGATAGCCAGCGCTCTGTATCGCGACCAGAATGATTTCGATCGCCTCCTGGCTCGACCCCAAACTGGGGGCAAAGCCCCCCTCATCACCAACGGTCGTCTGCAGGCCCCTCTCCTCCAGAACCTTCTTCAAGTGATGAAAGGTCTCGACTCCCATCCTGAAAGCTTCTCGGAACGTGCCCCCTGCCACCGGGACAATCATGAATTCCTGAAGATCGAGGTTGTTGTCGGCGTGGGCTCCCCCATTGAGAATGTTCATCATGGGAACGGGGAGATGGCAGGTTTCAGGCCCCCCCAGATATCGGAATAGAGATAGGCCCCGAAAGGCAGCGGCGGCCCGAGCGCAGGCCAGGGAGACTGCCAGGATGGCATTGGCTCCTAACTTTTGCTTCGCGGTGGTCCCATCCAGATCGATCATGACTCGATCGATGGCAACCTGCTCCAGGACTGACATCCCCACGAGTTGGGGGGCGATAATCGCCTGGATGTTGCCAACCGCCTTTTGGACACCCTTTCCCAGGAAGCGGTCCGGATCATCGTCACGCAGTTCCAGCGCCTCATACTGTCCGGTAGAGGCTCCAGAAGGGACGATCGCACTGCCCCGACAGCCTTGCTCAAGAAGAACCTCAGCTTCGACCGTAGGGTTCCCGCGCGAGTCAAAGACCTCTCTGGCTCGTATTTCCAGGATTAGGGACACGTTGGCTCTGTTGAGTGTTTCAGCTAGGAGCCGGCGCGGTAGAAACTGATCTACTGCGAAAACGGCAGAATCGGCCCATATTTCCCCGATTTTTCGACGAATAGAACAACTATGCGGCTCAAAAGCGAGAAAATCTGGTCTCGATTCCCCGCTTTCTCGCTACGATCATTTCTACCGCGCAGACTCCTAGCCGCCCTGCTTCCCCCGGCGAATGCGTTCTTCAATTCGCTCAACGCTGGCCTGAAGCTCGCCGCCAGGATTAAGTTGGTGGGCTTTCTTGTAGTTTTGCAGGGCTTTATCGAAGAGTTTCATCTTTTCGTAGATGTAACCGAGACGGTCGTAGACTTCCCACTGGTCCGGCAAAAGTTTTTGGCTTCGCAAGAAGGCCTCCTCTGAAGCCTTCAACTCTTCCAAGAAGAGATGAGCCAGGCCGAGATTGAACCAGGCCTGCCCATCCTCTGATTTGTCTCGAACGTAGCTTCTGAGAAGATCAGCGGCCTTTCTGTACTGCCCCTCTTCCAGAGACTGAGCCGCCCGATCAAACTCGATTCGAGCGAGGTACCTCTGGGCGTCCTTGGACTCGGGATCCAGGGCAAGAGCCTGCTTGAGGTATGACTCTGCACCTGAAGGGTTCTTCAGCTGGTAGAGTGCCATCCCCAGCTCCAGCACGTCCGCGGGCTCGCCTCGTCTGATGGAAACCGCCTTTTCCAGATCCGAGACCGCTCTCTCAAAATCGCCAGCATTGAAATAGGCTGAACCGCGGGCGTGGTACACCCGGTAACGATCCCGAGGCGAACGGGCGAAGCGCTCAGCCTTTAACAGCGCTGCGATCGCTTCTCGATAGTTTCCCTTGTTGTAATTGGCGATGCCCAGACCATGATGGGAAACGAACGTATCCTTCTTCAGATCTAGAGCCTTTTCAAACGCTGTGATTGCCGCTCCAAAGTTCTTCGTTTCAAGGTAACACTTTCCCAGAATCCGATACCCGTTCTCGTAGTCTGGATTGGCCTCAACCAGCTGTTCGAATTCTGCGATCGCCTTCGTGAACTGCTGCTGCTTGTAGTAGGAAATCCCCTTCTGGAAATCTCCTTCGGCCAGCACCCGGCCCGACGCAAGCAGCACCAAGAAAACCAAAGCAACCCTCTTCATCGCTTTATGACTCGGAAAGAGACTCGGCAAACTGCTATTCAAAGACTCCGAAGGCCTTCCACCTTTCGACTTCGGCCTCGGTGGGAACCGATATGTTCGCGACCTGAAGTCTTTTCAAAACATCCAGGACATCAATCATGGCGTAGTAGGGCACATGTGCCAGGGTTTGGATGATCACGGGCTTGTTAGGGTTCTGCCCCATCTTCATCTCGACGTAACCCTCCAAGGACTCGAGGGTCATCGGGGACTTATCAACCAGGATCTGCTCTTCGCCCACGACTTTGATGTGGATTGCCTCCTCGGGCTGAATGTCGAGCTGGGTCGGATCATCCTTGGGAAATGCGAACTGTAGTCCCCGAGTGGAAGTAAACACGGCCGTCAGCATGAAAAAGATGATGAGCAGGAAGGCGATGTCTGCCATCGACGAAGTCGGAATCTCAGACGTTGCCCTCTGTCTTCGTTTCACTCCCTCAGATCTCCCTCACCACTTTCCGATCAGTGAGAAGTCCGATGCGTCTGGCTCCGCTGTTGCGCAGCTGCTCCAAGACGCTGTCAACCATCTCATACCTGACCCCTCGGTCCGCTTTGATCAGAAATTCCTTTTCCGGGACTATCTTGATCATTCCCTCGACCAAAGGTCCGATATCAGAGTAGGTTGCCAAAGGAAATCCCGGCTGTTCCCCATCAGAAAAACTGAGTTCCCCCTTGAGTGAGATCGCAATAATCGCGGCATCTTTGCTGAGCTCAGTGCGGATTTGGGATTCCGGCAGCTTGACTGCTGTCTTCTCGGGAGAGAAGGAGGTCGTGAGCATGAAGAAGATGATGAGCAAGAAGGCGATGTCTGCCATGGGTGCAGTCGGGATCCTGGGAGCGAGGGGGGCAAACCTCGGACGCTTCATACAGCTGTTCTCTGCTCTTGCTCCTGCTCCTGCTTGGGCTGCCCCTCTTCTCTGTCTTTCTCCTCGATCTCATTGAATGTTTCCAGCAACATTGAGGAGCTCGTCTCCATGTCCAATCCTAGAACCGAGACCTTGTTCGTAAAATAGTTGTAAAGGGCCTGGACTGGAAACGCAATTGCGAGTCCTGTAGCAGTCGTGATCAATGCCTCAGAAATACCTCCAGCGACGGCCTGAGGATTCCCCAGCCCGACCTCAGCCAACGCATCGAAAGAGGCGATCATTCCCGAAACCGTACCCAAGAATCCCAACAGGGGAGCGACGTTGGCGACGGTGGCAAGTATCCACAAACCCTTCTCGAGCTTGGACACCTCATGCAGTGCCACGCTCTCCATCGCCTTTTCAATCTCCTCGTGAGACTTGCCATAGCGAAGCAGTCCAGATTTCAAAGTACTTGCTACTGGATGAGTATAGGACTCACACACCTCAAGTGACTGACGGAAATCACCTTTGAGAAGTGCTTCCCGCACCGAGGAAAAGATGTCTGCTGTAGTTCCTTTGATCCGGTAGTATGTGATCATTCTTTCGATGATGTAAATCAAGGCTAGAATCGAACATAAGAGCAGGGGCACCATCATCAAGCCCCCTCTTTGGAAGTAGGTCCAGAGGGTCCCCCCGATTGCTAAAACCACTACAGTCTCCTCCCGTTCTTCAAGGCTATCGTTTTACCTGATAAGGCCATAGCGGCCTCGATCTTCTTGTTAGAGTGCGGAAATCGCACAAAGTATCATCCACCCAGGGAAAATCATCATAGCGTCGGCGCCGAGGGCAAGTCAAACCAGCGTTAACGCCTCGGTCGCCCCCCTCCCAACACTCGGCCTTGTGCACCCAACCCGGACTTCTCATCGCTAGGTCAGGCTGGATCAAGACCTCTTGATTTGCAGCCGTTTCAACTTTTCGTTGAGGGTGGTGGGGTTGATGCGCAACAGACTTGCTGCCTTCTTTTGATTCCAGTCTGTCTTTTTGAGCGCAACCGTGATCAGGTTACGCTCGAACTCAGTCACCAACTCTTTGAGGGAGCCGTTGTTTTCGCTCAGACTGATGCGTCCAAGGTTGACCGAAGTGGAATCGAGGATTTCTTTCGGCAGCAGGGAGCGTGTAATCGGACCCTCCTCAGGACAGAGAACGACCCCGTGCTCAATCGCGTTCTCCAGCTCACGGACATTGCCAGGCCAGTCATAGTCCACCAAGGCCTTCAGCGTGTCCTGCTCCAAGGAAAGAGTGGCACGTTGGTTCTCTTTGCAAAATCCCGTGACGAAATGATCTACCAGAAGTGGTATGTCGTCCTTCCGGTCTCGCAGAGGGGCCAGGTTAATGTTTATGACGTTCAACCGATAGTAAAGATCTTCCCGGAATTCGCCCGCCGCCACCGCCTGCTTTAGATCGACGTTGCTGGCGGCCACGATCCGGACATCTACCTTGATATTCTCGAGGCCTCCGACGCGGCGGAACTCGCGTTCTTGAATCACCCGCAGCAGCTTGGATTGGATCTGTAAGGGAACGGTTGCGATCTCATCCAGAAAGATAGTGCCTGTGTCAGCGATCTCAAACAGGCCCTTCTTGGCCGAAGTGGCGCCGGTGAAGGCTCCCCTGACGTGGCCAAAGAGCTCGCTCTCCAAGAGTTCTGAGGGTATCGTTCCACTGTTGACGGTAACAAAAGGGGCATCCGCTCGAGGGCTCAGATTGTGGATGGCCTTGGCGACCAACTCCTTTCCAGTCCCGCTTTCTCCGCCTATGAGAACGGTACTTCGGCCCGGTCCAACCTGGGAAATCAGGTTGTAGACCTGCTGCATCGGTTCACTCTTGCCAATGAGATTCTGGAAGGTAGAACGTCCCCGGAGCGTGGTCCGGAGCTGTCGATTCTCGATCTCGAGATTACGCTTGCCAAGCCCGTTCTTTATGACCAGTAATAACTCTTCGTTTCTGAAAGGCTTGGTCACGAAGTCGAAGGCACCCAATCTGGTGGCCTTGACGGCGTTCTCGATAGAAGCGTAGGCGGTAATCATGACCACCACGAGGTCCGGATCCAGATCCAGCATCCTCTCCAACGTACCCAGTCCATCCAGGCCAGGTAGCATTAAATCGAGTAGGACCAATCCTACGGGTTCCTGTTGAATGAGCTCTAACCCGTCTTCTCCAGTCGAACTGGTGATGACTCTGTATCCAGCCTCTTCGAGGAGACGCGAGATGACGTCCCGCATTATCTCCTCGTCGTCGGCCAAAAGAATGGAAGGCTTTGAGGACATCAACTTCAATGGACTCTTTTGATGGGAAAGTGCAGCGTAAAGGTAGTGCCCTCACCCACGTGGCTCTTGACGTTGATGCGTCCTGAATGTTCCTGGATGATGCCGTAGGATACAGAGAGACCAAGTCCGGTGCCCTTACCAACTTCCTTGGTGGTAAAGAATGGGTCATAGATCTGTTTGATGTTCTCTCTGGGAATGCCTCCGCCATTGTCCTTCACCTCGACAACCAGCTGAGAATCCTCTCGGAAGGTCTTGACATCGATCTGGCCGCCTTTGGGCATCGCATCCCTTGCATTCAACAACAGGTTGACGAACACCTGTTGCAGCCTGCCTCCGTTTCCACGTGTGGAGGGCAAGCCTGGATCTAGATCCAACTCCACTTCCACTCGGTTCTGATGCATTTGATGCTGCAGCAGCTCCAGCGTCTCCAACATCACCGAATTCAGGCTGACATCCGCCAGATCGCCATCGCTGACCCGAGCAAAATTGACGAGATTGTTGACAATGGTTGAGGCACGAAAAGCCTGCTTCTCGATCTGCTTCAGGTCATCGTGTCGCGGGTCTTCCGACGAGATCTTTCCCAGCAGCAACTGCGTATAGCCCGAGATTCCAGCTAACGGCGTGTTTACTTCGTGGGCCACTCCGGCAGCGAGCAATCCAATCGAGGTTAGTTTCTCGGCCTGTAGAAGTTGGTTTTCGAGCCGGACCTTCTCGGTGACATCATTGAAGACGAGAAGCGTCCCGGTGACAACATCATCGTGCACTACGAAGGGGGAAAGAGTGATATCGACCAGTTTGCCCTCGCCCTCACTCGACTCGAGGTAGGTCTTTCGCAGGCGCCCCGTCTCCTTGGCCAGCCAGAGAGGCCCCTCCAACACTTCGCGAATGGTTTGGAGTAGATCGGCCGGAAACACGTCTTCCAGATTCTTTCCAACGGTATCGGTCGAGGCGAGGCCATAGAGGGATTCCATCGAACTATTCCAGACCGTGATCTTTCCCTCGGAATCGACCACAATCACGCCGGCAATGATGCTTTCGATCACGTTCTCGCTGTAGAGTCTCAGTCGCTGCAGTTCGCTCGCCTTTGCTTCCAGGGATCGGTAGAGGCCGGCGTTGTCGAGAGCGATAGCTGCATATCCGGACAAGGTCGCCACAAGATCTAGATCCTCACTGCTCAGAAGACCGTTTTTGCCACGTCTCCCCAATCCCAGAAATCCGATGACACGGCCGCGAAGCAGCAGTGGTTGCACGTAGTAGAGTCCCCACCCGGCCAGCTTCAGCCGTAGTAGGCCTACCTTCTCGTTCGGAGGTGAGAGAAAAATCGGATTCAACTGTCGATCAAAGTCGGCAAAAACGCTCTGGGGAACCTCCACATATCTGGGAAGACCAGCGCTGTCAGGGAGGTCGTGCGAGTGGTAAAGCCGATAAAGATCCGCCTCCGCTCCCGACCTCAGAAACAGCGCAACCGGGGAGACATTCAGCGTCTGGAAGATCCGATCGCTGATCCTCTCGGCTAGACGCGGCAAGCTGATGTCTGAGCTCAAGGTCTTTCCGAACTCGGCGAAAGATCCGCGATAGTCGTATTCCTCTTTGTAGAAATGGCGATCCAGTCTTTCCTGGATCTGATTCTTGATGGGAGCGAAGAGGAAGGCTACAACCAGAGCCGAAACCGAAAAGAGTGCAAATCCGGAGTCTGAAGAAAGACCCTGCAGGGCACGTCCGATCAGCAGTACCATACCCACATAGAGCACCAGCAGGATCCAGCTGGCGAGAACGTAGGCCGCGCTCTCCCTGAAGATCAGCTCTACATCCATCAACCGATATCGGATGACGGCGTATCCGAAACAGAGCGGTATCAACGCCAGACCAAGGATCGACGCCTCCATCAACTTGAGAATAGGCAAACCCAGAAGATAGGGGACAACATAGAAACAGGTAAAGGGAACCAAAGCAGCTACCGTGCCATACAACACCCACTTCATCTGCTGTCGCCGCAACAGAGAAGTCGCACCGCGCCGGTTGTGGGCTAAAGCCCAGACACCCAGTCCGAAGAATGCTCCGAAGTGGGCCAGATGAAGAGCATCAAGAAACTGGGCTATCTCAGGATTACGCGGTAAGCCCAAGGGCTGAAGCAAGCCCGAGAACCAGGCACTGTGAAGCGTCAGCAGGAGTAGAAAAGGTGCGTAGAAAATGCCCTTGAGTCGGGCTGCTCCCCGAACGAAGGGTACGGGCTCCGGGAAAAAGCAGCAGAAGTGAAGGAACAGGGGCGGCAGCAAGAGCAGCGCCACCGCAGACGCCCAATAGATCAACAAGTCAAAGCTGTCGGCCCGCCCCGAATAGCGATACAGGTAAAGCACGAATGAGACGAGACAGATCAAGTAGAAATGCAGCGCCCCTTCGGCCTTCCATGCCCGAAGGAAGATCAGAAGTCCGATGACCAGATGAACCAGGGCAACAAGCGTGAGAAAAAGGTCAGTGCTTCCCAGGAGCCACCTCTCATCGAGAGGGAAGGCATACTGAACCTCTGCATCAGTCGAAGCCTTTCGGACAAGGTAGGCGACCGGAGTGTCCTGGGGCAACGTCTCCAGCAACATCTCAAGGGCTTCCGTGTGGTCATCAAGGTCTCGAATCTCCACGCCCGAGATCTCCAGCAGTCGATCCCCAGGAGCCAAGCCTGCTACCGGGCCGCCGGCCGATGGATCTCCCACTCTGCGTGCCACCAGGCCCGAGTCGGTCTCGACCCACACCACTCCGTCCCAGGGCTGGCTCCAGTCAGCCCGGTCAAGAAGATTCACGATCCCAAGATACAAGGCTGCAGCAGCCGAGATCAGCACCAGGAATGTCTTGAGGCGGGAGCCTAGAATCATTTCAAAAACCAACCCTTTGCCACCGGACGCAATGTCGCGGAGGACACACGACGACCTACAAAGGTCCTTGTTCGTCCTAGTATAGCAATTTGGATGCCACTCCTGAGCTGAGGCTTCGAAATTCGGCTCAAATCGTTGTTTAAGATAGAGATTGGGTCCCTCATTCAAGCTCGTTGGAGGTGCCCGAGACACTCCTCATTCAATTCTTTGGAGCGCATCCAAATAGTTGGATGCGCCGCAATTCAAGATGAAAGAGGGTTACGGGAGCAAAGGGGAGAATCTAGAACCTGAACGTCAGGCCTCCACGAACGGTCCGTGGATTCTGGGCAAGCTCGACATCTCCCAAAAGGGTTTGAACTACACCCAGATCCTTATTCGCTACGTTGCGAATATCCAACAGGGCCTCGATCTCATACCCAGTCGCCAAGAAGTCGAGCCCCAGGGAGTTGAGGATGGCCACGGGAACGGGGACGATCTGTCGCAGGAACAGGTTGACACCTTGATTGGCAGTCTCATAAGTATCCGACAAGGCGTCCAGCGTCGGAATCGGATTGCCATTGGGAACAATCTTTACAAGCGCGGTGATGGCAGTCTTGGAGAACGGGATAAACAGGTCAACCTGGGTTGAAAGCGCGTCGAACGCTTGTTGTTGAACGAGACCATCCAGAGCTGAAGGATCAAAGATGACCGCCATCTCCCCAGGCATAAGCCCCAGGGCTCTTCCGCGGATATAGGAGAAGCTGGTCCGCAGGTTTTCCGCCAGCCGGCGGCGAATCGTGAAGCGTTGGCCCCTGGTTCTTACCTGGTCGTCATTCAACTGGATCATCTCGGCTCCCGGCCGATAGCTCATAAAGGCTATAAAGGGTACCGTGCCGCCGAAGAACTGATCTCGAAAAGCCGCGAACTCGACCTCGGTAGTTGCGTCGAGATGGTATCCAAAACTCCCCTGATAGTGACGCGAGGTGCCGAATCTGATTTCGTCGTTGATCCGAGAAAGACCCACAGAATCCGAGAGGCTGATCTGGCGCCCATCTGGAAGTATGACCGAGTTGCCATAGGTTGGTCGCTTCGACGCAAGGGCAATCCGCAGCACAGAGCGCTCGCTGGGCCTGATGGAGAGTTCCGCGTTAGGACTTATGAAGGAATGGTTGCGAACGGTTCGAACCTGATTGAGCTCGAGGCCCCAAGCAAAGGAAACGGCTCGCCCCCAATTAAATCGCTCTTCGAAACCCGAACTGAGGATGTGGGTGGTCCCGGCCGCCGTTGTGAAACCGACGTCACTACCCAGTGAAATGGGGTTCCCCAAGAGACCGAGGCTGGGCTGTTGAAAGCTGATCCGACCGTGACCCAAGAAGAGCCGAAGCGAATGGTTCTCACTGAACGTGTAATTAAGAAAGCTCTTGAGACGCCAGAGGGAATCTTCGCCCGAATTCACTTGCCCGGCAAAGACATAGTCCCTGTTCCCACCCAGGGACTCAGCGAGTGCAAAGTTCGCCGTGGTCCCACCTCCCGAATCGCCTGGGAAAAGCAGGTAGTCACTACCCATTCCAGCGTTGGTGTGCACCTGGAAAACGGCTTCCTCGAACCAGCCCGGTCGCCGCTTCTCTAGAGGCGGCCCAGTCAAGCCAGGCACGTAACGGAATATCAGACGGCTGTCGGCGGCCCGCAACACAGTCTTCAGCCTGACATTGCGGCCATCAGACCCGTCCAGATCGAAGAGGTTTTGGAGTACCAGGGTTAGCGCAGCCGTCTTACCGGGAAGAATCCTGACGGTCTGTTCGTTCCGCGACACGTACTGAGAACTCTTGACAAGCACCTGATAAGTGCCCATCTCGAGGTTCTTGAAGAGGATCTGCCCAAGCTTGTTGCTGCGCGTCAGGATCGGCAAGACCTGATCTGACGACTGCCCCAGAAGCGTCACCAGGATACCTGGGACAGGCTGCCCTGATTGGTCCTCGATGATCCCGCGCAGCTTTCCCAGAGGGGACGCCGCTGCTGGCAAAGCCAGGAGCCCGATCCCGACTCCAATGGTCACGCAATAACTCAAGAGACGACGCTCAGTCCGGGCTCTGTTACCCATCATCGTTGATGCCTCATTCTAACTGGATGAAGAAATCTTAGTCAAACCACAGAACGAAAGCAAGTTTTATGAGGGGAAAATAGCAGCTCGTGAGATACTGAAATCCCTGGTCCACACGGCGCTTTCTTATGGTTATCTACGGAATTCACTCAGTGACGGAAGCCCTTAGGTCCGAGGATCGGAGCCTAGAGCGCCTGCTGATTCAACGAGGAAAGGTGAACACCCGCCTCCAGAAGATCATCGAACTTGCCCGCAGCCGCGGAGTACCGGTCCGGTTCGAGTCTCCAGATGTCCTGCGGCAGAAAGCCTCGACGCCCAACCATCAGGACGTTGTTGCCGAAGTCTCACCCATAGAGTATGTAGAGCTGTCGGAAATCCTACAGCATCATCCGACCTTGCTCTTGATGGTGGCAGGAGTGGAGGACCCACACAACCTGGGGGCCTTGCTTCGAACCGCAGAGGCGACGGGTGTCGAAGGAGTCTTGATCCCTTCGAGGCGATCCTGCCCCGTTACCCCTACCGTCGTCAAGTGTAGCGCGGGAGCGGCCCTTCATCTGAGGATCGCCCGCATCGGAAACGTTCCTCAGACTCTGGAGAAACTTAAGCGAGAGGGACTCTGGGTCGTCGGCCTGGATCCAGCGGGGACCATCCACCCTAGTCTGGTCGACACCTCGTTACCGCTGGTCGTGATCGTGGGCGGGGAACAGAACGGCTTGGGCCGACTGGTTCGGCAGCACTGTGATTTCCTGACCGCCCTGCCCATGAAGGGCCGGGTTGCGTCCTTGAATCTTTCGGTAGCCACGGGCGCTTTTCTCTATCAGGTTCTGCTTCGACGGGGTGAGGATCCTTCCGCCTGAGGCTCCACCAGGAGATTGAACCACTCGTCCACGACAGCGCGGAAGTCCGGAGCGATCAACGTTGTCGCGCTGTACTCCAGCACCACGGCGGGTCCGGCAATCCGGTGACCCGGTCGCAGCCTTTCCCGCGAATAGAGGCGAGTCTTTAACGGCTCCTTGTCGAAAAACACCTTCCTTTCGTGTACGACCGCTTCCTGGGGGGCGTCCCCTGAGGTTGGGGAAGATCGGGGAAAAGGGAGTTCTGAGTGTCGGCCTGACCCGCGGACGCGGATATTGACGATCTCGACAGGTTGGTCACGGCTGGCGAATCCGTAATGCTTTTCGTGTGCGCGGTGAAAGGACTGAACAAAGTCCCCAACGTAAGGAATACTGAGTTCGTAGGACTGCCCGACGTAGCGGGCATCCAGCGTCTTCTGGAGTGTGAGCTGTGAGGGCTCGAAGCCCTCATCCCTCAACTGTTCGCGAATCTGATCCAGCAGCGGAGCGAAGGCCTCCTGTAGACGTTGGGATGCTTTGGAATCACTCGACAAGAACCGAGCCGTCAGCGAGGTGTCTCTCACGACATCGCTGCCTACAACACCCATGGCCGAGATCAGGCCCGGATTGGCAGGCACCAGGACTCTGGGAATTTTCAGGGATCGCGCTAGATCGCAGGCGTGGAGCCCACCGGCACCGCCGAAGCTGACCAGCGTGAAATCGCGCGTGTCGTACCCTTTCTGCAGGGAGATTACGCGCAGCGCAGCCTCCATCTGGGTGTTGACGATTTTCAGGATCCCGTCGGCAGTTTCCGTGGCTGTCAGAGGACGGCCCTCCAACCGGATCTGACCTCCAAGTCTTTCAAGGCCTCGCTGGACCCGACGAGGGAATAGCTTCATCTCGCCACCCAGAAACCACTCCGGGTCAATCCTCCCCAGATGCAGGTGGGCGTCCGTGACCGTCACATCCCGTCCTTTGCCGTAGCAGAGCGGCCCCGGGTGGGCACCCGCACTCCGAGGCCCCACGCGCAGGAGCTCCCCCGAATCGATCCACGCAACCGAGCCACCCCCAGCGCCGATGGAATGAATCGGGATCGTCTGAACCGGCACCGGGAGATGATCGATCGAGGCCTCGTTGGTGGTTGAGATTCCACCTTCGCAGAGACAGACGTCGGTCGAAGTCCCCCCCATATCCAAGGTGATCGTCTTGTCGTATCCGGCAAGCCGGGTCATCCTGAAAGCCCCCAGCACCCCTCCTGCCGGTCCCGAGAGGAGCGTTCGGACCGGTTCCAGCTGCGATGAAGAAGCCGGAATGGTCCCACCATTGGACTGCATGATGGTCAAACGCCCCTTCTTCACTTGGGGATCCGCGTTCAAGGCCGAGAGATACCCCGACATTATAGGAGTGAGGTAGGCGTTGATGACCGTCGCTGAGGTGCGTTCGTACTCGCGAAACTCGGGTAGAATCTGGTGTGAAAGCGAGATCGGAAGCTTGGTCGACTGAAGTGCCTCCTGGATCCGAAGCTCGTTGCTGGGGTTCCGGTAGCTGTGAAGCAAAACGACGGCGATCGACTCGGGTGCAAGCTTGCGGATCCGGGAGCGGAGCGACTCCAGGCTTCCCTCCTCCAAAGGCGTCACAATGGTGCCGTCCGAGAGGGTTCGCTCTTTGACGCCGAGGCGTCTGCCCCTGGCTACCAGAGGCTTCGAGCGTGAGCCCGATAAGCGATAGAGGGCGGGTCGATTCTGGCGTCCGATCTCCAGGATGTCCTCAAACCCCTCGGTGGTGATCAGAACCGTCTTAGCGCCCTTTCGCTCCAACAATGCATTGGTGGCGACGGTCGACCCGTGTTGCGCCAGGAACCCCGAGTCAGAGCGATTCTCGAGAATGCGGGCCAGCCCCTCGAGAACCGCACGCTCCGGTCGATTCGGAGTAGAGGGCAACTTCAAGACTGAAACCCGATCTCCATCCACAACAACAAAGTCGGTGAAGGTTCCCCCAGTATCGACGCCGATTCGAAGCATAAGCGATCGTCTACTCCCCTCTTTACCCGCCCTGGTCCCGCTACCCGCTAGACCGCTGCATACACATGCGCTCAACTTGACCCGAATACGGCTCCGACTGGGAGCCTCCGCCGGCCGAAGCCCGTGGTATCCGGCAACGAAATGCTACAATACACAAGAGTTGAAAACTCTGCCAGCCTGGGAGGGAATCCCAAAAGGAGCTGAGCGTTCCATCCCCCCAACTCCCTGGCCTCCCCGAGTGGATGACGCAAGATGAAACAGGCTGAGCTACCACGAAAGATCTATACGACCTCCGCGCTTCTCGCCTTTTTCATTCTCCTCGTCATCCTAGCGGTCATCTTTCTCAATCCGACTTCGGTCGGCAGCCAGGGCTTTCTCTCGAACCTCACCCTCTGGGCAGTTGTCTGGGCGATCAATTTCACCATCATCCTGATCCTGTTGTTCATGCTGGCCAGGGACCTGATCAAGCTTTTTTTCGAGTACCAGACCAAGCGCCCTGGAAGCAGGCTGAAGAGCAAGCTTGTACTGACTCTGACAATTTTCTCTCTCTTCCCGGTAGTCATCATGTTCTTCCTGGCTTTCGGACTGATCAACCAGAACCTGAAACTCTGGTTCAGGTCTCCTGCAGAGCAACTCCTGGCCTCGTCCCAGACCATATCAGCCAAGTACTATGAGGAGAGACGGAATGTCAGCCTGGTAGCCGCACGACACCTGATCACTCAAGTGGACTGGCGAACCATGATCCCCGCTGCGGCGCTGACCGATAGCCTTCAGGGCCTTGGTTTTGAAGCAGTCAGCGTCTTCAACTCGGAAGGGGAACCCGTCTACCGTCTCGGGAATTGGGACGACGCTTCCCTCGGACAGGCGCTGAAAGATCTCCGGGCGGGCCGTGAGCATTACTTCCTGCAGCACCATCCGGACTCCGAGCAGAAGCGATTCGAGGACCGGGGAATCGTGGGCGTACCTTCTCTTGACCGGGACGGCTCCGTCCTCGGCGGAATCGCCTTGCGCTTCGTGGTACCCGAGAGCGTCGTGTTCCATGCAGCCGAGATCCAGAAGGCATCCCAGACCTACGAGGCGATGGCACAGCTGCTCAGGGAGGTCGAACTCAACTACTTTGCCATACTGGGCTTGACCATGCTGGCGGTGGTTTTCGGCTTCGTCTGGCTGGGCACCTACATCGCCAAGAGAATCACCGTGCCCTTGGAAGCGCTGGCTGCCGGGTCCCGGGAAATCGCCGACGGCAATCTCGACTATCGCGTTCAGCTGCAGGCTCCGGACGAGCTGGGCATTCTGGTCAACTCCTTCAATCAGATGGCGGACGAAATCAATCAAAGCCGGCAGAAACTGGAACGGGCCAACTCCGAGCTCAGGGCCACCAACGAACATCTTGACGAACGCAGACGCTATATCGAAACCATCCTGCAGAACATCACCACCGGCGTCGTCAGCGTCGACGAGGACGAGGTCATTCGCACTGCTAACGAGGCGGCTCTGAAGATGTTTGGTGCGACCCCTGGCTCGATTCTGGACCGCCCAATCAAAAAGATCCTGAACCGGGAGCTGTACGCCGAGTTTCAGGAAATGAAACGTCACGCCCGACTCTATCGCACCTATCGCAAGCGGGTCACCTTCAAGCGAGGCGACGGCCATTTGCCAGTCGCGGCGACCATCACCCGCAACACCCTGACCGTCAAGGGCGGGGTACAGCACCTGATTGCACTCGACGATCTAACAGAGCTGATCAGGGCCGAGAAGTTCGCAGCCTGGCAGGAGGTGGCACGCCGACTGGCGCACGAGATCAAGAATCCACTCACGCCGATCCGGCTTTCCGCCGAGAGGGTCAAGAATCGGTTCGAGAAGGCGAGTCAATCGGCTCCACCCTGGGAGGGGCGGCAGGAGTTCGAGCCAGTCCTCAATGACGGAGTCCGGCTCATCGTCGCCGAGGCCGAAATGCTGCGATCCTTGGTTGAGGAGTTTTCCCGTTTCGCCAGACTCCCCACCTGCAAACCGATCAGGGTCGAGCTGCACCCCTTGATCCAGCAGACCCTGTCGCGATACGACGGGGCTCTCGAGAGCGTCAAATTGGAAACGTTTTTCGATCCCAGAATCGACTATCTGAAGCTGGACCCAGAACAGATTCAGCGTGTCTTCTTCAATCTCATAGACAATTCCCTGGAAGCCCTCGCCCGGGGGGCTTCAAAACGGCGGATCGGAATTCGGACGCGATTCAATGAGGCCCGGCAATCGGTAGCCATCGAGTTTGATGACAATGGCGTCGGCATTCCTCCCGAAGACTACGAACACCTTTTCCTCCCCTACTTTTCAACCAAGGAGCGAGGGACGGGTCTAGGTCTGGCAATCGTGCGGCAGATCGTTTCCGAACACAACGGTTTCATCCGGGCAGAACCGAATCATCCAGAGGGCACTCGATTCATCATGGAGCTTCCCATCTCGTAGCATAAATCTTCAATCGACCCGCTCCTGGTGGCATGGAGTACCCGGCGCAGTGACCCGTATGTGACCCGTATGTGACCGGTATGAGCAAGGCAAAGTTACTGATAGTTGATGACGAAGAGGGGGTTCGCAGCACCCTCGCTGCAGTCCTTCAGGATGAGGAGTGTCTGGTGGACTGCGTCTCCACCGGTGAAGAGTGCATCAACCGGGTCGAGAAGAGACCCTACGACATCATTTTTCTCGACGTCTGGCTGCCGGGAGCGGATGGCATCCAGGTTCTCCAAGAGGTGCGCAGCCGGAGGCCGACCCAATACGTGGTCATGATCTCGGGGCACGGCACCATCGAGACCGCAGTCCAGGCCACCAAGTTCGGAGCCTTCGATTTCCTGGAAAAGCCGCTTTCTCTGCAGAAGGTCGTCCTGGTCCTGGAACATGCACTGAAGCAGAAACGCCTAGAAGAGGAAAATCGCAGCCTGAAGAACTTCATCCGGCAGGAAACCAATATGATCGGGACCTCCGTCCCGATGCAGGCGCTGCGTCAACAGGTGGCATACGCGGCTCCGACAGAAGGTCGCATCCTCATCTACGGTGAGAACGGGACCGGCAAGGAGCTCGTAGCTAAACTGCTTCATCTAAGCAGCAACAGAAAGGACGAGCCGTTCGTCGAGGTCAATTGTGCCGCGATTCCGGACGAGCTCATAGAAAGTGAGCTGTTCGGGACTGTCAAGGGTGCCTATACCGGCGCAACCGAGACGCGAAAGGGGAAATTCGAGCTAGCGGATCGGGGCACTCTTTTCCTGGACGAGGTGGCCGACATGAGCTTGAAGACACAGGCCAAGGTTCTGCGCGCCCTCGAGGATCAGCGATTCTACCCGGTCGGTGGGAATCAGCCAGCGGAGGTCGACGTCCGAGTCATTGCCGCTACCAACCGGGACCTGGAAAGAGCTATCGAGAAAGAAAATTTTCGGGAAGACCTTTTCTTCCGGCTGAACGTCATCCCCTTCGAGGTGCCGTCACTTCGTGAACGCAGAGAGGATATTCAGGAACTTCTCGACTACTTCATGGACCTCTTTTGTCCTCGCTATGGGAAGCCCAAGAAATTGATTCCGCCTGAGGTTCTGGAGCGGCTTCATCGCTACCGTTGGCCCGGCAACGTCCGGGAGCTCAGGAACATGGTAGAGCGCTGGGTCATCATGGTCCCGGGCGACGAGGTTGGTTTGTCTGATCTCCCCGATTCGATTCTCGAAGGGCCCGAACCTTCAACCGAACAGGAGCCAGGAGCGACCTGGCAAGAAGCCAGGGCAGACTTCGAGCGCCGATTTCTGGAAGCGAAACTTCTTCAACACGATGGAAACATAAGCAAGACAGCCACCGAAATCGGCGTGGAGCGAAGCCACCTCCACCGAAAACTGAAGGCTTACAATATAAGGCCAAAGAGGACGTAGGGTCCGTACAGAGCATCAAATGGAGCGTTCCCCATGCTGGAATTGGTGGATCTCTTCTTGTCTCACTTGAAGTACGAGAAGAACTACTCTCTTCACACGGTCAAGAACTATTCCCGAGATCTGGCAGAATTCATCGAGTACCTGACGGCGGGCAGGTCGGATCGTACCATCCGACTGGAACAGATCGATCACATTACCGTGCGCGATTTCCTGAGCCACCTGCACCAGGGGGGCAACCAGAAGACGTCAATCGCCAGGAAGCTATCCGCCCTCAGGTCCTTCTTCCGCTACCTGCATCGCGAGGGAAAGATCCAGAAGAACCCTGCCAAGTTGGTGAACACGCCCCGCTTGCCCCAGAAGACACCTCGATTCTTGTCCTCCTCGCAAGTAGATACCTTGCTCCAGCTTCCGGATACGGACAGCGCTCGGGGTATCCGGGACCGCGCCATGATGGAGCTGCTCTACGCCAGCGGTCTGCGCGTGAGCGAACTGGTCCAGCTCGATCTAGAAGACCTTTCACTGGCTCAGCGACTGGTCAAGGTTCGAGGAAAGGGGAAGAAAGAGCGGTTGGTGCCGTTCGGAGAAAAGGCCTACGAATCCCTGAAATCCTACCTGCCGGTGCGTGGAAGCCTGCTGAAGCGTCGGGGGAACCTGGAGGAACTCAGAGCCCTGTTCCTGAACCTGCGAGGCGGACGTCTCACAGCTCGATCCTTCCAGCGCAACCTGGATCAGTACGTCCAGAAGGGAGCCCTTTTGCTGGACGTCCACCCTCACCTACTTAGGCACTCCTTCGCTACCCACCTGCTCAACAACGGCGCCGATCTCCGCTCCATTCAGGAACTGCTGGGTCACGAGAGTCTCTCCTCGACTCAGAAGTACACCCACCTCTCCATCGAGCAACTGCTAAAGATCTACCGCGAATCCCACCCCAAGGCGCGTTCCCGCTGAGCTGGCGTCTGCCCGCGCCCTTGCCCGTCCGCGTTCCCACGATCGTCTCGCCTTTCTCCTGGCCTGGAAGGTTCCTATTAAGAACTATTAAGATTAAGTGGTGGCAGGACCAGACCCCTCTAAGTCGGGCAAAGGTACGGGAGGAAAGGCGAAACACGTGCCCAAAGCCGAGGGGTTCGAAAGATGTCGAATCGGTGGATTCCGACTTGATGGCTTTGAAGCTTTCCACCCACGCAACTCCGCAAGCGTTTTCCGGCTCGGCAAAGGGTGACAGATCCAAATCTGAATGAGGATTCTAGCCGGGGACCCATCCCACTAAACCCCAATCACAGACCCGCTTCGAACAGGGGGCGAATCGTTTGGTTTACTTCCCCACTTCTTTTCTGCTAAATTGGTTGGGATTTAGATGTATACAAAAGAGCTAAAAGGCGGATTGATCAAAGATTACCAACTACACGGAACCGACACGGGCTCGCCTGAGGTCCAGGTTGCCCTCCTGAGTCACCGAATCAGTTACCTCACGGAGCACTTCAAAACCCACGAAAAGGATCATCACTCCCGGCGTGGACTCTTGAAACTCGTGGGCCAACGCCGGCGTCTCCTGGACTACCTCAAACGGCTGGACTTCAATCGATATAGAGAGCTTATCGATCGATTGGGAATTCGGAAGTGAGCCGCAGGCTCCCGCCATAGCCTGACTCACAGGCCCCATCTCGACCCCACCATTGTCGGGCTCCTCGTTGAGATCGTGCTAAATCGATTCTCTCTTCTCCTCTACCAGCAAACAGACCACCTGGAACAGGAAAGGTACAACCCAAAGGAACAGCAAAAATGACAGAGACAGTAAGTGTGCAGCTGGGCGACCGCCCGCTATCAATCGAAACCGGCAAGATGGCCAAGCAAGCCGATGGATCCGTGGTAGTCCGCTTCGGCGAGAGCGTTGTCCTCGTAACCGCGTGCGGAGACAAGGACCCCAGAGAAGGCATCAGCTTCTTTCCTCTAACCTGTGACTATCGAGAGTATACCTATGCGGCCGGAAAGATTCCGGGTGGCTTCTTCAAACGTGAGGGGAGGCCCGGTGAGCGAGAAGTCCTGACTTGCCGGCTGATCGATCGACCTATCCGTCCTCTTTTTCCTGCCGGCTACCGTTGCGAAACCCAAATCGTGGCGATGGTACTTTCGGCAGAGCCCGACGCCGAACCGGATGTGCTGGCGATCAATGGTGCCTCTGCCGCGCTAGTACTCTCGGACATTCCATTCCAGCAAACCGTGGGAGCGGTCAGGGTGGGCCTGGTAGACGATCGCTTCGTTCTGAACCCGACGGTCGCCCAGATGGACGAGAGCCTCTTGAACCTGATTGTGGTTGGGACCAGAAACGGGATCGTGATGGTCGAGGCTAAAATCAGTGAGCTCCCCGAAGAGAAGGTGATCGATGCCATCGAGTACGGGCATCAAGATGGGATCCTGCCCATCGTCAACGCCATCGAAGAGTTGGCCAGCCGCTTCAACATCGAAAAGCGCAGTGTGGAAGCAGCCCCGCCCGACGCCGAACTGACAAGGGTCATCGAGGGGCAGGCTAGAGAGAAAATTCTGGACGCTTTGCACACTCCTGGCAAGCTGGCCAGTGAGGACCGCATGTCCACCTACAAGAAGGAGATCGTAGAATCTTTTCCCGAGGACGACCCGGACAAGCGGGCCGAGGCCAAAGTTATCTTCGACCAACTCAAAGAAAAGATCTTTCGAACCGAGCTTTTGGAACAAAAGCGCCGTCCCGACGGACGCTCCTTCGACGAGATTCGTCCCATCAGTACAGAGGTCGGCCTGCTTCCCCGCACCCATGGGTCGGCCCTCTTCACCCGGGGGGAAACCCAGGCGCTAGCAACCGTCACGCTAGGTACGGGAGAAGACGCCCAGAGGCTCGACAATTTGATGGGCGCAAGCTCCAAGCGCTTTCTGATGCACTACAATTTCCCACCCTTCAGCGTGGGAGAGGTGTCCTTCATGAGAGGTCCCGGTCGGCGCGAAGTCGGACACGGAGCTTTGGCCGAACGCGCCATCCAACCGGTCCTACCCTCAGACGAGGACTTCCCCTACACCATCCGAGTCGTCTCGGATATTCTTGAATCCAACGGATCTTCGTCGATGGCGACGGTCTGCGGTGGCATCATGGCCCTGCAGGACGCGGGCGTGCCCATTCGGACCCCGATCGCCGGTGTCGCCATGGGTCTGGTCCAAGAAGGGGACAATTACGCCGTCCTTTCCGACATCGCCGGATTCGAAGATCACTACGGGGACATGGACTTCAAAGTGGCAGGCAGCAAAGAAGGAATCACGGCCTTGCAGATGGATATCAAGATCCCGTCCGTGACTCGTAAGATCTTGAAGGAGGCGCTGCTCCAAGCCAGGGCAGGTCGTCTCCATATCCTCGACAAGATGAACGAGACGCTGTCCGAGCCTAGGGAAAGTATCTCTGAACTGGCTCCCAGAATAGTGACAATCCAGATCCCGGTTAAGAAGATCGGCGCGGTGATTGGCCCCGGCGGCAAAATGATCCGGAGCATCGTCGAAGAAACCGGAGTCAAGATGGACATCGAGGACGACGGTACCGTTCGCATCGCCTCCACCAGCAGCGAGGCGACACAGAGGGCGATCCAGAGGGTCGAAGAAATAACCGCTACCGCCGAGGTGGGAAAGACCTATCTGGGTACGGTCGTGAAGGTAGTGGACTTCGGCGCCTTTATCGAAATTCTGCCGGGCACTGAAGGGCTGTTGCACATCTCCGAAGTCGCCAACCGTCGGATCGAGGATATCCGACGGGAGGTCCGAGAAAAGGACAAGATGCTGGTCAAGGTGCTCAACGTCGACCACCAGGGCAAAATCCGATTGAGCCGCCGTGCCGTGTTGCAGGAGCAGGAGCAGGAGCAGGAACAGCAACAATGACGACGGCCCACGTCCTCCGTAAGGCGCTCCGCGATTTCAAAGAAGGGGCACTCGATGAAGAGGCAGTTCTAGAACTTCTCCACGATCTTCCCTACGAGGACCTCAAGTTCGCCAAAGTGGACCATCACCGGGGTCTCCGCCACGGCTTTCCCGAGGTGATCTTTGGCCGGGGCAAAACCACCGAGCAAGTTTGTGGGATTGCCGCAGCCATCCTGAAGAAGCACCCAAACCTGCTCATCACGTCAGCCAGCCAAGAAGTGGCGGAGCGCGTGAAGCAGGCCTACGGCGAAGTGACCTACTATCCTGATAGTCAGGCACTGACCGTGGTCCGTGAGCCCTACTCCTTGGGTAGAGGAAGCATCGCAGTTCTCGCCGCCGGCACTGCGGATATTCCCGTCGCCGAAGAGGCACTCATTACCGCCCGAATCATGGGAAACGAGGCCGTGCCCTGCTATGACGTCGGGGTGGCTGGCCTACACCGTATCCTGAGTCAGAGAAAGCTCTTGGACTCCTGCACCGTCGCCATCGTGGTTGCAGGGATGGAGGGAGCCCTTCCCAGCGTGGTCGGTGGACTCGTAGATCTACCCATCATCGCGGTGCCAACCAGCGTGGGCTACGGTGCCTCCTTCGGCGGGCTTGCCGCTCTCCTGAGCATGCTCAACAGCTGTGCCAGTAGCGTGGCTGTGGTCAATATCGACAACGGCTTCGGCGCCGGTTATGTTGCGAGCCTGATCAACCGGGAGAGGAATCC
Organism: Acidobacteriota bacterium; assembly: GCA_965219855.1. Taxonomy (GTDB): domain Bacteria; phylum Acidobacteriota; class UBA6911; order RPQK01; family JAJDTT01; genus CAUZIZ01. The sequence continues at coordinate 168,781 of CBDCOR010000030.1, read as the reverse complement.
AATTCGATAAGGGGCTGTTTCGAGGAACGGATGTGGTCAACAGCCATCGAGCATCAACCTGCAACTTGTAACCTGCAACCCGTGAGATCTCATGGACCAAGAGACTCTTTCGCTGCTCGAGTTTCCCTCCGTCCTGAGCATTTTGGAGAGATTCGCCCAGAGCCCTGAGGGCAAGACGGCTGTCTCTCGCATCAGGCCTTCAACTGACCGTGCTGCAATCGAGGACGGGCTCGAAACAATCGCAGAATGCGCAGCCTACACGGCTGAGGAGGGGCGGCCCGGCTTTCACACCCTTCCGGGTTTCCGACCGCTACTTGCCGGTCTCGCCGTTCAGGGCCAAATCCTGGACCCCAGCGAGCTTCTGGAAATACTGGAAATCCTGAAGACGGGCCAGGGTTTGACGAAGGCTCTGAAGGGGAATCGCTGGCCCCAGCTTGGCCGAATGCTGGATCCCATTCCCGATCTCGGGGTCTTGGTCGACAGGATTGAACGCGTCTTGACTCCCAACGGGGAGGTGCGTGACAACGCGGATCCTCAACTTGCAAACGCTCGCAAGAAGCAAGCTGACGCCCGAAAAAAGGTCCAGCAGCACCTCAACCGCTACTTGAACGGAGCCAAGGCGAAGTATCTGATTGACGAACCCTTCCTCACTCTTAGGAACCACCGCTTTGTCTTGCCCGTAAGAAGCGAACACCAGAAGGAGTTTCCCGGCGTCGTCCATGCTACCAGCTCCTCTGGAGCGACGCTGTTCATCGAACCCCTGCCCGAGATCACCTTCAACAACCAATGTATCTACTACCAGGACCAGGAACAGGAAATCATTCGTAGGATCCTGCGGCGCCTCAGCGACGACCTCAGAATCCATCAAGAGGTGCTTGGGGACACCGTCCAGATCCTTGCGAGAGTGGATGTCTCCTTCGCCATTGCCGAGTTCTCCAACAGATACCGATGCGTGACTCCTCGATTCGCTGAATCGAACCAGCTGACCCTTCAGGATGCGCGCCACCCCCTCCTGCTGGAAACGCTAGGCGACGAAGAGGTGGTGCCGATTTCGCTCCAGCTAACCTCTGACCACAGGATACTGGTGATCAGTGGACCCAATACTGGAGGCAAGACCCTCGCACTGAAGACAATAGGGCTCCTGGCAGTGATGGCCCTTTCGGGGCTGCCGGTACCCGCTGGAGACGCCCAGATTCCAATCCTGGATCAGGTGCTGGCAGACATTGGAGATCATCAGTCCATTTCTCAGAAGCTGAGTACCTTCTCGGCTCATATCGTGCGATTGCGCAGCATCATTGAACGGGTGGGCTCTTCCAGCCTGATTCTGCTGGATGAACTGGGCACGGGTACTGATCCGGTTCACGGTTCCGCTTTGAGTATCGCCATCATCGAATTCTTCTCGAAACGCCCTGGTCTGGTGGTCGCCACCACTCACCATTCCGCCGTCAAACAATTCGCTTCGACTGCTCCAGGAATCGTGAACGCGAGCGTTCTGCTCGACCCGGTAGACTTGAAACCGACCTATGAGCTGGAATTTGGCCTGGCGGGCGAGAGCAGTGGCCTGGAGATCGCCGGGCAGCTCGGCCTCTCCCTGGAGCTGGTTGATCGGGCGCGCCAGTTGCTCGACCCGACCGAGCTTCAGGCAGAACAATATCTGGAACATCTACGAGCCGAACTGGCCCGGCAGCGCGAGGCCAGGGAGGAACTACGTCGTCAATTGACCTCGCTGAAATCGAAGGAGAAAGAGCTCGACCAAGCCTTTGCAAGGAACGAGCAGAAGCGGCAAAACGAGCTTGACCGCTTGCTGGGAGAATGGGCGAACCAGTTCAAGCAGGAAACTGGGAAGTTCATTAGAAAGCTGCAGGATCAGACCGAGTCCCGACGTCTCAGGCGGGAAGCACAGAGCAAACAGGCCCGCTTGAGAGAAGCGTTTCGTCAAAAGATGGCACACCAGACCAGGGGACCCGAACCGGCTGGGACTCCTCTGGAGCTATCCAAGGGAGATCGGGTTTTTCATACTTTCTTCCGGAAGCCCGGCGTCGTGGTAGCGCTGGAGAACGGGGAAGCCGTTATTGATATCGAAGGAAAGCGTATCTCCTCTTCCCCGGACCAGCTGGAGAAACCCCCTGGACAAGAATCGAGAACACTTCCCCCCAACGTGACTCTGGATGTGGTAGAAGAGGTTCAATCAGAATTGAACCTGATCGGATTCAGAGTGGAAGAGGCGCTGACAAAGACAGAAAAATTCCTTGATCGAGCTTTCCTTTCCCAGCTGTCGGCGGTGCGCATTATTCACGGTTTCGGCACAGGGAAACTCAAAGCAGCTCTCTCAGAGTTTCTAGGAGAGCACCCCCAGGTTCAGGAGTCCCGCGTAGAGGGCGGTGTGACGGTGGTCGAGCTGATTTGAATCCACCGGCCGTGAAAGAGCGTCATGAGATTCGATGACCAGATTCTTGAACAGATCCGTAACAGCCTCAGCATCATTGACCTGGTAGGCGGATACGTTCAGCTAAGAAAGAGTGGCACCAACCACGCTGGACTATGCCCTTTTCACCACGAGAAGACACCTTCTTTCCTGGTCAGCGACAGTAAGCAGATCTTCAAGTGTTTTGGCTGTGGGGTGGGTGGGGACGTCTTCAAGTTTGTGATGCTCATCGAAAATATCGGGTTCTTCGAATCTGTCGAGTTTCTGGCTGACCGAACTGGAGTCACCTTACCCCGGCGAGGCGAGAGCGAGAATGCCGAAGCCAAGCAGCGAAAACAACATCGCAAGATCATGGAGGCGGCATCTGAGTTCTTCTCACGCTGTCTGCAGAATTCGCCGGCGGCAAGGGAAGCTCGTCTCTACCTGCAGAAACGGCAAATCGATCCGTCTACCCAGGAACAGTTTCGCCTCGGCTATGCCCCTGGCGGGGACCAACTGGGACGGCATCTCAACGACCTCGGCTTCAAGGAAAGGGAGTTCCTTGCTTGCGGCCTGATCAAAGAAGGTCAGGGCGGACAGCCCTATGAGCGCTTTCGCCAACGCATCGTCTTTCCCATTCGTGACTTGAGTGGGAGAACCATAGCGTTCGGAGGGAGAATCCTGGGCGACGGGGTCCCCAAGTACCTGAACTCCCCCGAGACGATCCTTTACAGCAAGGGCAGCAACCTTTATGCTCTGGATACAACTCGGATGGAGATCCGGAGAGAGCATTGTGCCATCCTGGTCGAGGGTTACTTTGACTGTGTCGTTCCCTTTCAGTTTGGCTTTCGGAACGTAGTGGCTTCGCTGGGCACGAGTCTCACGGCGGGCCAGGTGAAACTACTGGGGCACTACACCCGCAAAGTAGTGGTGAGCTACGACCCTGATTCCGCTGGGATGAGTGCCACAATGCGTTCCATAGACCTTTTCCTGGATCAGGGTTTCGATGTAAGGATTGTCCAACTCTCCAGCGGGCAAGACCCAGACAGCTTCCTTCGAAACGAGGGGGTGGAGGCCTACCAGGAGAAACTGGATTCGGCGATACCCTATATCGACTTCATATTGTCCTACCTCAGCGGGCAACAGGCGGATCCTTCCAGTCCTCAGGGCAAACAAGAGATCGTTCGTCAGATCCTTCCTCACCTGATGCGACTACCCAATCAGATCGAGCGCGCGGAGTACGTCGCCCTGGTGGCTTCCAGACTGCGCCTCGATGAGAACCTGATTCTGTCGGAGATGCGAAGGACCAGACCTCGGGCCAGAGAACAGGTTCTGCCTTCACCACAGTCCTTCAATTCGGAGTCCTTGACGCCAGCCGAAAAGACACTGATATGGGCATCGCTGGAGGAGGACTACTCACACCTTGTGTTTCAAAGCGTAGAACCGGACTGGTTCAAGGGTATGCAGGCACAAAAGGTCTTCGAGGCCATCTTCAGGTTGAGAGCGGAAGAGGAGGAGATCTCGGTCGCCAAGCTTAGATCCCTTCTCGATGAAGGAGAGATGGCCCAAGTCGAGAAGGTAGCTTTCGGGTCCAGCTATGAGCCTCTCTCTCAGGAGATCGTTTCCAGCAGTATTCAGGCGTTGAAACGAAAACACTTCGAATACCTGAGCCGCGAGATCCAGGAAAGGATCAGGGACGAGGAACAAAGCGGAGCAGATTCAGCCGCACTGGAAGAGCTTCTTTTGAGAAAAGAGGAGATCCGAAAGATGATGCAAGTTAATTCTGTATAATAGCAGGGGAATTCGGAGGCATGAGGGACGAAGAAGAGAGACTTTCCATAGAAGAGAAGTACGACGGCGTCAAGGAACTCATTACCCTGGGTAAGGAGAAGGGCTACCTCCTTTACGACGAAGTCAACGATTTTCTTCCCAACGATATCCACTCTTCGGAGGATCTGGACAACATCTTCTACCTCTTCGGTGACGCTGGAATCGAGGTCATTGATTCCGAGGAGGATTTTGAAGCAGTCCAGAAACGGATTCGACCCAAGGCGGGGGAGGAAGGGCAAGAGGCGGAACCCTCGGAAGCGAGTCTGGAAAAGACCAACGATCCGGTGCGCATGTACCTGCGGGAGATGGGCACCGTACCCTTGCTGACTCGGGAGGGTGAAGTTGCAATTGCCAAACGAATCGAAAAGGGAAAAAAGACGGTTCTTAAGGCGTTGTCGCGCTCTCCTGTGGTCGTTGCCGAGATCCTCAGATACGGGCAGAATCTCAGAGAAAGAGGACTCAACGTCAAGACACTGGTCAATTTCACTGAGGACGAGATTACCGAAGAGGTCTACAAAGCTCGCTTTGATGGAGTCCTGGGACGCGTTGACGAGATTGACAAGCTGGAAGGGGAGGCTTGGAAGATCCGAAAACGGCTGCAAACCGTAAAGAAGCGCAAGAAGGAATCAGCCGAGTACAAGAAACTCCTCTCCCAACTTGCCCGCTACCGTATTCCGATTGCCCGCCACATCCAGGCCCTCGAACTGAACGTTCAAACCTACGAGCGGCTGGTCGATGTCATAAAGAATGCCGTGGACCGCATCGTGGCGCTGGATCAAGAGGGCAAGAAGCTCAAGAAGCTTCAAGAATCACCTCTCAAGCTCGATGATGCCAAGAAGGTAAAGCTTCGACTTCGCGAAATAGACAAAGACATGCGGGAAATCGAAGACGAAGTCTTGGCTAGACCCACCGAGCTGAAGCGGACTTTGGCCACGATCAAGCAGGGTGAGCTGGAAGCCGACATCGCGAAGAAGGAACTGGTCGAAGCCAATCTGCGCCTGGTCGTTTCCATTGCCAAGAAGTACACCAACCGGGGCCTGCAATTCCTGGATCTGATCCAAGAAGGCAACATCGGGCTCATGAAGGCTGTCGATAAGTTCGAGTATCGCCGGGGATACAAGTTCTCGACTTATGCGACCTGGTGGATTCGACAGGCGATTACACGAGCCATAGCCGACCAGGCCCGAACCATCAGAATCCCGGTCCACATGATCGAGACCATCAACAAGCTGATCCGGACCTCGCGTGCCCTGGTACAGGAGTACGGGCGTGAGCCAACCTGCGAGGAGATCGCCGAAAAGATGGAGATCGCGGTCGGCAAGGTGCGAAAGATTCTGAAGATCGCCCAGGAGCCCATCTCGCTGGAAACCCCAATCGGTGAGGAAGAGGACAGTCATCTGGGTGATTTCATAGAAGACCGAGGAGTAACCTCACCGGCTGAGGCGGTCATCAATCTGAACTTGAAAGAGCAGACTGCTGCCGTCCTGAAAACCCTCACCCCCAGGGAGGAGCAGGTGATCCGGATGAGGTTTGGAATCGGGGACGGCAGCGAACACACTCTGGAAGAAGTGGGCCGCCGTTTCTGTGTCACCCGGGAACGCATTCGTCAAATCGAGGCAAAAGCCCTACGCAAGCTGCGACACCCATCCCGTAGTCGGAAGTTAAAGAACTTCCTTGAAACCAACGGAAGAGAAGGGGCATGACACAGGGCGTTCTCAAAACGCCCTTTTTTTTTGGGGGAGGCTCGCTGAGATTTCTAGACCAGGCATCAACGGGCAAGATACCGGCCGTTGACTGACTGCGGTCGCTGTTGCGCGCGCCCTCTACTAAACCGTGGGCCCATAGCTCAGTTGGTTAGAGCGTCTGACTCATAATCAGAGGGTCGTAGGTTCGAGTCCTACTGGGCCCAATCACCAATTCTTGGCAGTACCAATCGACCAAGCAATTCTGCCCAGTATTAGGATTTGGTGGGAGCAACTAGGGTGAATTCGGAACTGCAGGGACTCGTCGATCTACAGGAACTGGATATCAAGATCGGTCGGATTCAGCGAAGAGTGGAAGAAATCCCCGGCGAAATTGATGGCGCCAGCCACACCCTCGAAGACAGCGCCAGGAACCTGGAGCAGATCCAGGAGTGGATCGATCAAGCCGCCAAAGACCGCAGAGAACATGAGGGTACCGTCGAATCGCTACGAGAACAGCTATCTAAGTACAAGAATCAGCTCATGGAGGTAAAGACTAACCGCGAGTACCAGGCGATGCTGCACGAGATCTCCAATACTGAGGGAGCGATTTCCGCTAGGGAGGATGAGATCCTCGAACACATGATGAAAACGGATGACCTGGAGCAGCAGGCAGAGCAGACCCGAAAAGAGCTGAAGGTAAGGACGGCCCAGGCGTCGGCGAGAAGAAAAGAGTTGGAGTCCTTCGTCTCTCGATCGGAGAGTGAAGTTGCCGACTACGAGAACCAGCGAAACCTGGTGGAAAAGGAGATTTCCGAGCCCCTGCTGGAGCAGTACCGCAGAATCGCCTCCGCACGGGACGGAGTGGCCCTGGTAGGAGTGACGGATCAGTCCTGTCAGGCTTGCAATGTCCGTTTGCGGCCCCAGCTCTTTACCGAAGTAAAGGCCAGCCAGAACATCGTCACCTGTGAAAGCTGCAACCGGATACTCTACTACGCCGGCTCTTAGTACGCTCGGCCTTGATCCCACACCGCATCAGGGTGCCGAAAAGCCGCTCGACCTAGCCTGGGTTCCTTATGGCCGGTCGTAGCGAGACGGCTCAGTCACCGTAGTAAACTGGGCAGGAGGAATCCAGGCTGAACATGCTTGAATCTCCAGAAAGCGGCACCAGTTCCCCGACGTCAGGGATCTTGGGCTTCTATCGCAAAGTATACTGGGCCGTCACCGAATTCCCCTTCTACCGGACGGTTCTGGAACAACCCCTATACCGAACACTCCTCTATCTGCTCTACCTCACCTCCCACGCTGCAGTCGTTCTGACCCTCAGCTACGCCTGGCACTATGCATCTACATTCCAGGACTTCTCCCTCTGGCTCGAAAAGAATGTCCCACCCCTAGTGGTGGAAGACGGCGAGCTCAGGATCGAGGGGGAACAGCCTCTGGTCAGGACATATTGGGGCGAAACCTCTGTCACGTTCGTCTTCGACACCACTGGCACCCACCGCGACCTGGACCGCTTCGGCGATCCCTCCATCTTGCTCACCGAAGACGCACTCTTGTTGCGGCAGGATGGAATCACCCAAACGCTTTTCTGGGCTGACTACGGTTCCTTCGAGGTCGGACAACAGCAAATCAGGGATTGGGTCGACCTGGTCAAATGGGCCTACTTTCCTATCGCCTGCTCTACCTTGCTGCTCGCGTCCTTCACACTGAAGCTCATCATGGCGCTATTGTTCTCGTTGCTGGCCATGTCGGTGACGTCCCGCTACAAGGTTCGCTTCCCTTTCCGTTTCTATCTCACCATTTCCGTCTTCAGCCTGACGCCGGCCCTGATCATCGAACTCGGTGTGGCGATAACTGGTTTGGCAATCCCCTTTCGGGAATTGATCAGTTTGACCACCACCGCAATCTATACCTATATGGCCACTACCAAGTGTGTCGAGGAGAGTTAGATGTAGCCTGCTCATCGTGGCCGAAAGATGAGGTCAGGGCAAGGCAAGGGCAAGGGCAAGGGAAAAAGCAACATGTACACACTCCGCTGGAGCCTGATCGCGGTTTTTTTTTGGAGTCCTCTCACAGGTGCCGAGCTCACCCAGGATAGCCCTTCCATCCGCACCAGCGTCGACGTCGTGGATGTCTTGTGTACGGTTCAGGATCGTCGTAGTCGGTACATAGGCAACTTGACTCGAGACGACTTCGAGATCTACGAGGACGGGGTCAAACAGAACATCGATTTCTTCCACCATGAAACCGGTGAAAAGGCTCGTCCTCTATCGGTCCTGATGCTGGTGGATACCAGCGGTAGCGTCAAAGATAAACTGCACTTCGAGCAGGAGGCAGCCAGCGAATTTCTACGCCAGACCCTGGCCCAGGACAAGGACATGGCAGCCATTGTCCAATTCGACAGCGAAATCAATCTGGCACAGGACTTCACCTTCGACATCCCGCTGCTGGAAGAGGCTCTTCTAGAAATCAGGGCCGGAGGAGCGACCAAGTTGTACGACGCCATCTGGGTGGGCGTCAAAGATCTGCTCAGTGAGGAAGTGGGACGAAGAGTGCTGGTCATCCTGTCCGACGGAGCGGACACCCAGAGCACGATCGAGGCAAAGGAAGCGATCCAAACCTCACAGATCAACGACGTCGTGATCTATGGGATCGGAGTCAAGAGCCGCCGCTTCGATTCCGACTTTGGGAAGCTGAAGAAATTCGCCCGGGCGACAGGGGGGCGTTTCTACAACTCGAAGGTAAACCTCAAACGACTGCACCAAGCTTTTGCCCAAATCAGCAAGGAGATCAGGAACCAGTACAGTCTCGGGTATGTCTCTTCCAACAAGAAAAGAGACGGTTCCTTTCGGTCTGTCGAAGTCAGGGTAAAGCGGCGCGGGTTGAAGTTGAATCACCGCGAAGGGTATTATGCTCCAGTACCGAGCTCATGAATCAGGAAAATGTAGATTCGGAAAAGGGGCTGCCGCTCCAGCTTCAGCTTTGTATTCTCGAGTCCGAGTTGGAAAGGATCGAAGGCGATCTGGCCCGTCTGGAGGAGCGCCGAGACCAAATCCTTGGGCAGATTTATCACTATGAGTCGAAGCTGATCAAAGTCCAGCGCCGTACTTTACTTCGCCGGATCAAGTAGTCCTCCTTTCATGACCGGCCCCCTTCTGCTGAGTGTCATCGTTCCCGTCTACAACGAAAGTTCCACCATCGAGGAAGCTCTTCGAAGGGTCCATGCGGTACCCATCGATAAGGAAATTGTTGTGGTCGACGACGGTTCGACCGATGGAACTCGCGACATCCTGCTGAACCTTGATCGGGATCCGGGCTCCATCGCCCGGCTCCGAGTCTTCTTCCAGCAGCCCAACCAGGGGAAAGGGTCGGCGGTCCGCAGGGGCATCAGCGAGGCCAAAGGGGAGATCATTCTCATCCAGGATGCCGATCTGGAGTACGATCCCAGAGACTATCCCCAGCTACTGCTACCCATCCTCGACAGCCGCGCCGACGTAGTCTACGGTAGCCGCTTCCTGGGTGGACCCCACCGCGCCCTCTATTTCTGGCACTACGCCGGCAATCGATTTCTCACCCTCCTGTCCAACATGCTCACCGACTTGAATCTGTCCGACATGGAAACCTGTTACAAGGCCTTCCGGCGCGAGGTCTTCGAAGAGATCACAATCAAGTCCAATCGCTTCGACTTCGAGCCGGAAATCACGGCGAAGGTGGCCAAGAAGGGATATCGGGTTTACGAGACCCCTATTTCCTACAGCGGGCGCTCCTACAAAGACGGCAAGAAGATCACATGGAGGGACGGAATCAAGGCGATTTGGGCCCTTTTTCGATACCGTCTGTTTGATTAGGGTACTAGGTGTGACGGAACCTGGTATTTGATTCCTTAGGGGACGCGAAGTTTTACGACCCCTCCCCCCAATCGGGGCGTCAGGGTCATGTCCGATTCTTCCGGTAGGAAGGAGGTCGGGGATGCCGGTACGCCTCAGTGAGGAGGAAGTCGTGACGATTGGAGTTTTGGCCGACAAAGGCAAGAACCACTGCGAGATTGCTCGGACGCTTGGGGTCAGCGAAGGGACCGTGCGCTATCACTTGAGGCGACAGGCCGAAGGCGCTCAAGACGGACGTCGGCAGAAGGGGTTCCAGGCGGAGGCTCTGGCCGGAATCATTGGTGCCTGGATGCAGGGGCATCCCGATGGGCAGCGACCCCCGAATGTCCGTCAGCTGTACGAACATCTGGTTTATGAATGCGATTACTCGAGCTCCTATCGTTCGGTGCTGCGCTATGTGCGCCGGCACTGGCCGAAGCCGAAGCTCCGAACGTTTCGGCGAGTGGAGACGCCGCCTGGGGCCCAGAGCCAGGTGGATTGGGCCGAGTATCCGTCGGTGGCCGTTGGAAACGAGTTGGAGCCCCTTTCGGCGTTCATCATGGTGCTCTCCCACAGCCGGCAGCCCGCCATTGTGTGGAGTCGGCGGCGAGACCAGCTGTCCTGGCTGCAGTGCCACAACGAGAGTTATCGCCGACTGCAGGGAGTGGCCGCCGTCAACCGGATCGACAACGTCAAGACGGCCATCGCCTCGGGAGGCGGCCCCTGGGGAGAGATCCATCCGCTCTACCGGGCCTATGCCCGATCGGTGGGCTTTCACATTGATGCCTGCCGACCGGGGCAAGCCCAAGAGAAAGGGAAGGTGGAGGCCAAAGTCCGACTTTCGCGTTTGCTGGTGGAGCCGCAGAGCCAATACTGGGAAGACCTCGAGGAGTTGCAGCACTTCACCGATGGACAGGTCTCGCGCTGGTCCCGTCGAGCGGTGTGTCCGGCCACCGGCCTCACTGTCGAGGAGAGTTGGCGAGCGGAGCTGGAGCGTCTGGCGCCCTTGCCGATCCTTCCCGAACCCTTCGATGTGGTGGTCACGCGGCCAGTCCATCGGGACTGCATGGTTCGCTTCGAAGATCACTGCTATCCGGTTCCCTTTCAATGGGTAGGCCGCCAGGTGGAGGTGCGGGGCTGCTCGGGCAAGGTTCAGATCTTAGCCGAGGGAAAGGTCCTGCGGGAGTATGAGCGCCACACGCCGGCGCGGATTCTGATCGATCCCAGCTGCTGGCAAGGAGAAGCGACGGAGCGGGTCCTCGCTCCGCCGCCCTTGGGCAAGATGGGACAACGGCTGGAACAGATCTATCAGATGCCGGTGGAGCAGCGTCCTCTGGACCTGTACCAAGCTCTGGCGGAGGTGGCCCGATGAGCGCGGCGACGAAGGGACGCGTGGATCTGGATCAAACCCGTCAGTCACTGGAGCAGCTGGGTCTGATGCATGCCAGCGAGCAACTGTCCGAGCTGGTGGGCCAGGCGGTGAAGAAAAACCTCTCGGTCCATCGCTTTTTGGACGAACTGCTTTGGAGCGAACTGGCCCATCGGGAGGAGCGACGGATCAAGACCTCGCTGAGACTGTCGGGACTGCCGCCGGGTCAGACGTTGGGGAACTTCGATTTTAACTTTCAGCCGGCGATCCGCAAGAGCCGCATCGAGACCTTGGCCACCTGTGAGTGGATCCGCGAGCACGAGACGGTTTTGCTCCAGGGTCCGCCGGGCGTGGGAAAGACGCATTTGGCGGTGGCCCTGGGAGCCAAAGCCATCGAAAACGGTTTCTCGCTGTCCTTCTTTCGACTGGATGATCTGCTTCACGCCATGAAGCTGGACGCCGAGTTGGCCCCCAAGGCGCTGCGCCGTAAGAAGTATGTCAACGTGGCGCTGCTGATCATCGACGAGGTCGGGTTCCAGGTCATGAGCCGGCTGGAGGCCAGCCTGTTGTTCCGGCTCGTCAGTGCCCGCTACGAAAAGGGAGCCACCTTGATCACCACCAACAAATCAGTCAAGGACTGGCCCGAGATCCTGGCCGGAGACGAAGTGATGGCGACCGCGTTACTGGACCGGCTGCTGCACCATTGCCACGTGCTGAATATCAAGGGAAGGAGTTATCGGCTCAGGGATTTGGAACGGGCCCTGGCAGGGGGGGCGGCCGCCGCCGAAGCGGCTCAGACTCCAGCCGCCCTGCGGGCTCCCTCCGTCTGAGACACTCAGTGATCAGTGACGATTAAAACTCCGGGGCGCATTCGCTTAGCAAGATTCAAACTGATGTCAGACCGTTGCCTCATGACAAACCGGCGGGAGCGCACCAAAGGTGACCTTCATCCAGGAACCCGCATGAGGAAGCGACAGACGCCCCCGCCAGCATGCCCTCAAGAGCGTTCTCCCGGCTGGGCTAGGGTCCCTCTCCGGGAACAGACGTCCAGGAGAAGGGGTTTGCAAGAGAATCCGGAAAAAACTTTCCCCCCAGTCGCCCGTCAAGCTCCGATCGTCGGGAGACCGGGTCCTCAGATACCCCAGTTCGGGACCCGAGCCAAGCTCGCCTACTGGGGCGAAAGAAAGCTATGGAAACTGCCGCGCTGTGGAAACCGTGGAAAACCAAGTCCACTTTGTGCCTGCCGATTCGGCTCGGGTGGTTTGTCCACCGTTCCCACAGCGCTTGGAAAACTCCTTCGGACGGAGTTTCCCACAGTTCCCACAGCTTCTGCGGCTGCTTACATCCAAATGAATCTATGCTTTGGGACGGCGCTCGCCCTCCCGTGGAAAAACCCAAAGCGGTTTTCCCACCGGATGCCTCCCGCTCGAGAAGAGAAATCAAAGGCTGCCCTTGAAATCAGGAGAACAAACTTTTATCGAACAAAAGACGAACACGTTCAGGTTCCTCCCGAACCTGCGTTTTTACTAACCGGGGAAGGGTCGTAAAACAATACGTCCCCTAAGGTCGTGAAAGTTCCTGTCACTTGACACTAGGAGCATGCGCGGTACTGGGTCGCGGCGAGTTGGTTGTTTGCCCTGGGCACCGATGGTAGACTGCCGTCACGGACGCATGCCATGTCAACGCCCCTTGATCGCCAATAGTGTCCTCGAACTTATCGGTAACACCCCCCTAGTCCGGGTCAACCGTCTGATCAAGCAACCCTCGGCAGAAGTCCTGCTCAAACTGGAATCCCTGAACCCCATGTTCAGCGTGAAGGACCGAATCGCCTATGCCATGCTCAAGAAAGCGGAAGAGGAAGGAAAAATACGACCCGGCAAAACGGTAATCATCGAGCCTACCAGCGGGAATACCGGAATCGGTCTGGCGATGGCCTCCGCGGTCATGGGCTATCGCCTGATCCTGACGATGCCGGACACCATGTCCCTGGAGCGGCGGCGCGTCCTAATGGCTATGGGAGCCGAACTGATACTCACTCCCGAGGTCCAGGGCATGGGCGCGGCCATCGAAAAAGCCGAGGAACTGGTAAGCGAGTTTGCGGACTGCTACATGCCGCAGCAGTTCAAGAACCCCGCCAACCCGGCCATTCACCGCACCACTACCGCAGTCGAGATCCTCGAAGCGACCGAAGGTCGACTTGATTGCTTCGTCGCAGGTGTTGGGACCGGAGGTACGATCACCGGCGTGGGGGAGGTCCTCAAGGAGAAGTTGGACGAGGTATTGATCGTGGCTGTCGAGCCCTCTGATTCCCCTGTTCTGTCGGGTGGTACAGCCGGGCCCCACGAACTTCAGGGTATCGGCGCCGGATTCGTCCCTCCCGTGCTCAACCGGAACGTCATCGACGAAATCGTCTGCGTCGACTTCGAAGATGCGCAGCGTATTACCCGGCAACTGGCTCGCCAAGAAGGCATCTTCACTGGCATTTCTTCCGGCAGCATTTGCTGGGCGGCGTTACAACTGGCCCAGAGACTGGGAGAAGGCCACCGCGTGGTGGCAATGGTCTGCGACCTGGGCGAGAGGTATCTCAGCCACCCGGTCTTCGCAGATCTGTAAAGGCCTCACCTCGTCTTCGATCCATAGACCGACGCCATCAAGATCTCACGAACATCGGCTGCAGATCTAGCCTCGCAAAACCTCTCCTGAACCTCCTCCTCCTTCTTGCTCAAATCACGTGCCCTACTAAGTACCGCTTCCAGCTTGTCTGGCGGGAACTTGCAGGCACCATTCTCGTCCATGTGAATGATCTCGCCTGGGCTGACATCCATTCCCGCCACGCTCACGGGCACGTTGATGGAATGGATGGCCATGTTGCCGTGTCCCGGTGTTGCACCGCTCAACAGATACTGAAAATCCATTGACCGTATCTCATCGAAGTCCCGCGAAGGACCGTTGGAGATCGCCCCGACACAGCCCACCACCTTCATCGCCCCTGTCATGTTTCCACCAGCGAGGCCTACCTTGCCCGCGAGTTCTGGAGGAAACTTTTGCTGGAAGACAAAGATTGTGGGCTGCGGCGACTGTTCCATGACATCGATGACATCCGGAAAGCTCAAACGATCGAAGTTTGGATCAGGTAGACCATAGACAGCGGTGACGGCATACCCGACCCTTCTCCCGAGTTCTGGATACATACAGCGGACACTGTGATCGGTATACCAGTTCTCGCTCCAAGGATTATAAAGGCCCAAACACTCCGGGCGTTGGGAGTAGGTTGCTACTACGTTGGTTATGGAGGGGGTATCGAAGTTCTTGAGCTCTTCGAGCATTTCGCGAGCGTCTGTCATGTGTAGTCTCCTTTTTTTCTCTTCTCTGACTAGCAGGTGATTACGGCGGACCCAAGTATACCTTAGGAGGAGTAAATAAATAAAGGTGTCAATATATAGTTAGTAATGCTATGCTGCACATGCATGGATACGCTGACCGAATTGACGGAGAAATTCCGCTCTGTATGGCCCCTGTTGGATGAACGAACGCGGCGGATTATGGCGGCCAGTGAAGCGAGAGCGTTGGGCCATGGCGGAGTCAGTTTGGTACGCCGTGCCTGCGGACTGTCGCGCAAGGCAATCGCTAAAGGAATCCGTGAAATCGAAGAGGGTTTCGGGCCCATGGAAGGCCGCATCCGGCGGCCCGGAGCGGGACGCAAGCCCCTGACGGTTTCGGACCCGGGGCTGGTGGAGCAATTGGAAGAAATGAGCGAGGTCCAAACTCGGGGTGACCCGGAGTCTCCGTTGCGTTGGATTTGCAAGAGCACGCGGGCCATCGCGAAAGAACTGGCCCGGCACAAACACCCGGTCAGTCATACGAAGGTGGCGCAGATCCTTCACGACCTCGACTACAGTCTGCAGAGCAATCGGAAGACCGAGGAAGGGAAAGATCATCCGGACCGCGACGCCCAGTTTCGGCACATCAGCGCCACCGTCAGACACTGCCTGAGGGAAGGCAGTCCGGTCATTTCCGTGGATACCAAGAAGAAAGAACTCATCGGCAACTACGACAACGCGGGCCAGCAATGGCTTCCCGCCGGGCAGCCGATCAAGGTTCAGGGTCATGACTTTCCCACTCCCGACGTTCCCCGTGCCTATCCTTACGGCGTTTATGACATTGGGCGCAATACCGGCTTTGTCAATGTCGGCACCGATCACGACACGGGAGCGTTTGCGGTCGCCTCCATTCGCGGCTGGTGGCGCCAGGAAGGGAGACGGATCTATCCGAATGCAAGAACGATACTGATCACCGCCGACGCCGGCGGGAGCAACGGTTGGCGGTTGCGCCTTTGGAAATTTGAGTTGCAGAAGTTCGCAGACGAAACGGGCCTCCCGGCTTCGGTCTGTCATTTTCCACCCGGCACCAGCAAATGGAACAAGATCGAACACCGCCTCTTTTCTTTCATCTCTTCGAACTGGCGCGGCGAACCTTTACGAGACTACGAAACAATTGTTCAACTCATCGCGAAGACAACGACAGCTAAAGGACTCAAAGTGACGTGCCGGCTAGATCGCCGCAAGTATCCCACTGGACGCAAAGTCTCCAATGAAGAAATGAAGCGAATCCAGATGCGGCCCAACCCGTTCCATGGCGAATGGAATTAATGTAATAGAACCGAACTCCGCCGAATCATAACATGATACCTTTATTTATTTACGATTCCTTAGGGGCAGGATCCGGGACGTAGTGGTGACCTCAAGGCCGCCGTCCCTTCTCCAGTATCCAGAGGTGGCACGGGCATCTTTGCCCGTGATGGCCGGTCTGTCGAGCCAGGGGCTCGACAATCACGGCCTGGAAGGCCGTACCACAACGCGGGTCGTCCGCCGTGGATGTCGAAAACCTGCAACCTGTAACCAATTCAAGTTTCAGATCAGAAAGTCGAAGTCGCAGCCGCGGTCTGCCTGCAGGACGTGATCGGTATAGAGTCGCCGATAGCCTCGTGAAAAAGGAGCCCGGGGCGGAGCTGATTCGCTCAGGCGGCGTTCAACCTCTTTAGGTTCGACCATCAGATCCAGCCTTCGCTGGTCGATATCCAACTCGATGAGATCCCCGGTGCGTACCGCCCCGAGCGGGCCCTTCGCCGCGGATTCGGGAGAGACGTGAACGATCACCGTACCCTGGGCGGTGCCACTCATCCGGGCATCGCTGATGCGGACCATGTCCCGCACGCCTTTCCGCAGCAGCTTCTTGGGGAGCGGGAGTAGCCCCCATTCAGGCATGCCCGGTCCACCCAGGGGGCCGCCACCCTGCATTACCAGGATATCTTCGGGCTCTACCTCCAGCTGGGGGTCATCGATCCGGCAAAGTAAATCCTCATGGTCGCGAAAGACCACCGCCCTGCCACGATGGCGCAGCAGCTCCCGGCTGGCGGCGCTGCGCTTGACAATGGCCCCTCCAGGGGCCAATGAACCGGTCAACACGGCCAATCCACCATTCTCTTCGAGCGGCCGATCGAGTGGTCGAATCACTTCGGGGTTGTCGTTGCGCGCTGCTGCAATGTTTTGCCCCAGGGTCTGTCCCGTTACCGTCATTTCATCGAGGTGAAGCAGTGGCGAGAGCTCTCTGAACAAGGCCGATCCGCCACCCGCATAGGCGAAGTCCTCCATCAGGAACTGGCCTGATGGCTTCAGATTCAAGAGGACCGGAGTGCTCTCCGACAGTCTATCGAACGCCTCGAGTGGAAGATGCAAAGCCTTTCTCTGTGCAATCGCGATCAGGTGGATGATCGCGTTGGTAGACCCACCAAGCGAGTGCAGGGTCCGGATGGCGTTCTCAAAAGAGAGCGGGGTCAGGAGGCGTGATGGCGTCAGGTCGTCCTCTACCAGCTGTACGATCCGTGATCCCGATTGGTGCGCAAGCTGGGTTCGTCTGGAGTCCACCGCCGGTACGGCCCCGTTGCCGGGAAGGGAGAGTCCCAAGACTTCGGAGAGGGTGGCCATGGTCGAGGCAGTCCCCATGGTCATGCAGTGTCCTGGACTGCGAACCATCTCACCTTGCAACTCTTTCCAGTCCTCCTCCTGGATCCGCCCAGCACGCAGTTCCACTTCGAATCTCCGACAGTCGGTACAGGAACCCAACACCTCACCGCGCCAGTGGGCGCTCAGCTGGGGACCGCCAGTGAGCAGAATAGTCGGTAAGTCCGCGCTCACGGCTCCCATCAGCAACCCGGGGGTCGTCTTATCGCATCCGCCCAGCAACACGACGCCATCCAGGGGGTTGGCCCTGATCGACTCTTCAACGTCCATGCTCAACAGATTGCGAAAGAGCATCGAGGTGGGACGCATGTTGAACTCCCCGAGCGAGATCACGGGGAACTCCAGAGGCACTCCACCTGCCTGCCACACACCCTTCTTGACCGCCTCGGCGAGCGTCCTCAGATGGGCATTGCAATGGGTCAATTCGCTCCAGGTGTTGCAGATCCCAATGATGGGCCGACCTTGGTAGGCTTCAGGTGTCAGTCCAGACCCCTGGAGTGCCGCCCGTCGGGTCCAGCCATACAGTTCCGGCACCTCGAACCACTCGTCACTGCGCAGCTTCTTCTTGGCAACCATAGCGACTGAAACTCAGAGAGCGGTCAGCTCCACACCGCCTCCGACCACACAGGATACAACAGGGCCAGCGAAGACGAAATCCTGGGGATGCTTCTGGATCGAGAGCGAGCCTCTTGCCGGGATCTCTTCGGACCTCCGAATCGATCCTCCCCGCGCGTCGCCTTGTGCTACCCTGCTTCGACCTGATAGAGTCCGCTCCAGCCTGGAACATCCTCTAAAGCCTGAGCCTGAAGGGTGTCACGGACTGCCCGGGTGTGTGGGATACCCAGCCGCCAGACTTGTGGGTCCAAGCCGGAAAGGAGCCCGCCATGCAATCAGTACTTAGACTATTGCCGCTAATCACGGTCCTCCCGATCGCCTTTATCGGGTGCGCTGGAGACGTAAATCAGGAACTCATCACAGCAGCCAAGAAGGGTGACACCCTCGCGGTGCAGGCGGCGCTCTCAGGAGGCGCGGATACCAACGCCACCAGCGAGGAGGGTGATAGCGCCCTGATCGTTGCCGCCACCGGGGGCCATACCGAGGCCGTAAAAGCCCTCCTCGAGGGAGCGGCCGAAGTGAACATCAAGGACGGCGAAGGGAGAACTCCCTTGATGGTTGCTGCGGACAATGGTCATACCGAAACCGCAGCAGTCCTTCTAGACCAGAAGGCGGACTTGAATGCCGAGGACAATCGAGGCCGAACAGCGTTCCTCTGGGCAGCGGCGAAAGGTCATACGGCGCTGGTCAAGACCTTGGTGGCAAAAGGAGCAGAGGTGGACGCTGCTGATCGGAGCGGCGGCACTGCCCTCATCATGGCTCTGAGTGCGGGACACACCGAGACCGCAGCGGCCCTCCTGGAGCTAGGCGCGGAAGCCAACTCGATGACTATTGATGGTTCGCCTGCCCTGCTAGTAGCCGCCCGGCTGGGACAGACCGAGGTACTCAAGGCACTGCTGGCAAACTTCGCTGACGTGGAGGGGACGGACGGTGACGGGAAAACGGCCCTGGTCTGTGCCGCAGAGGAAGGGCACTCAAAGACGCTCGAGGCGCTCGTGGGTGAGGGAGCCGAAGTCAACGTCCAGGACCAGCAGGGTTGGACAGCCCTGATGTACGCGACCTCAAGAGGCCACAAGGAAACGGTACAGGCATTGGTGGCGGCGGGCGCCGACCTCAAGGCCAAGAACCAGGAAGGAGAGACCGCCCACGATCTCGCTTCCAAACGAGGAAAGACCGAAATCGCCGAATTGCTCAAGTGACCTGGTTGACCTTGCAAGTCCCAATGTCTAAGTGGTTAAAGAGTTGGAATTTGCTCGAACGGCACAAAGGGCTTGAGCTATCAGCAAGAGAAGGTCAGCTTCCGAAGGGAGGAGGGATGGTATGGTCTCGCCGTCCCCAACCCCTCGCTCGCGCTTCAGGCTCCCATGTCTCGGCAAAATCCGCCAGTATCAACGCCATGATGGGTTTTCCAGGAAACCCCTCCTATCAGGCCTCAAAGGGGGGATTGCGTCACCTCACCCGGGCCATGGCACGCGACTGGGGAGCTTAAGAATGATGAATCAAGACAGGATCGATTATCGCGACTGTGATCGGGAAGTCTGGGAAGAAGAACTGAACAATTTCGTGCCCGACCGAATCCTGGATGCACACATTCACTTTTTCTGGGCCTCGGATTTCCCGGTGCCGCCCCAACAGGGCACCCGGGACGATGCCGACTTGTCCACGCTGAATAACTGGGCCAAGGTTCTCTATCCGGGCCGCCGGATGCAGTACCTCATCCTGGGGATGCCGGTCGTAGGTATCGACGTTGCCAGGCACATACAGTCCGTGAAGCAGGAAATCGAGGGTGTACCCGGAATACGCTACCATCGATTGGTTACCCCGGCTTGCCGAATTGAGGACATCGAACGCGATCTACGCAATCCCCAGTTCACGGGCCTGAAGCCCTACCGCACCTATTCGGTAACGGGAGACATCGCCCAGTGCCGAATCCACGAATTCCTGCCCCACGAGCAGATGGAATTCGCCAATCATCACGGTCTTTGGGTGACCATGCACCTCTCTCGCTTCCATGGCTGTGCCGACCAGCACAACCTGAATGATCTGACCGAGTACACCACCAGACGCTACCCCAATATCAAGTGGCTCCTGGCGCACTGCGCCCGAAGCTTTACCTATTGGCCCATCCGCAATTCGGTAGAGCGACTCCGGGACCTACCGAACATTCACTACGACACCTCGGCGGTGACCGATGTCCGTCCCTACGTGACGCTGCTGACAAAGGAAGATCCGAAGCGCATCTTCTGGGGGTCCGACGGAGTCGGCGCTGCCTTCTTCCATGGTCACTACGCCGCGCTGGGTCGGTCCTGGCAGCACTATGATGCGGATGAGGGAGTGCTCAAATTTCCCCATTGCGATGGAAGACCCATTCTCTCGGTGTACGAACAGTTGCTCTCGCTTCGTGACGCGGCGGAGATAGCCCAGCTCTCACCCTCTCAAATCGAGGGAATCTTCTGGCGGAACGCAGCCGCGGCTCTTGGTCTCGGTGACGATGAGGGGGCAACCAATGACTGAAGATCCCAGGAAATCCCAGGACAGAAACAGATCGCAAGTTCCAGACATCAAAGACTGAATCTAGATTCGCACTTAGAAGCGCGCTCTCGAATCAATAGTGTACAGTCGAGATCATCCTTCGGAAAACGCTCGAAAAGCTGACCGGCCAGTGGAAGAAACAGAGGTACTGACTCTTCTTCTCTAGATCAAAGACTCTCTTTTCCCCCGTCTGCAGGTTGCAGAGTACACCGGCAGGTATTACTGTACGGTCGCCTATACGGCCGTAAGTGGTGGCGAGTGCCCATTGTTCAAGCTTGTCACCCTCCACACCCAGTAAGGCCGCAAGGCTCAACCCGGTCTCGGGCAACAGTTCTTTGTCGAACGGCTCCTTCAAACCGGTCGGTACGTCGAAACCATTTGGAGCGGCTGCCTGTGGCTGGGCATACCCGGGAACTTGGATGGAAGCAGAAGAAGCTCCTATTACGGGATTCTCTTCGGGGCCTCTTCGAGCGGTGCGGTCTATCTCGAACTGCACCCGAGCATTGCGCGCAAACTGCTTGACAGCTCTTCGCCGTCGCATTCAGAGTCACTCCAGACTGTTTGGAACTTTGTGCTTGTGATTTGTATCCTTGTCCTGGAGTCTGGGCTTTCCGACAATTCGGAGCATCAAGATGAAGCAAGCGATTCTTCACGGTCCAAGAGATCTAAGGTTGGAAGAACTCTCCTTGGATACCGATGACCTTGGCGATCACGATATCTGGGTCAAGACCCGCATCTCGGCTCTCAAGATCGGTACCGATCGGGGCAACTATGAAGGAGCCGAGAGGGTCCCTGGTGCTCCCGACTACCCCCGCTGGGTGGGCGACAGCAACCTGGGAATCGTTCAGAGAGTGGGCCGTAGCGTGACCCGCTTTGAGCCAGGCGACCGCGTCTATGCCAGGCTATACCACCAATCGGACTATATCGCACCGGAGTCAGGTCCCATCGTCAAGGTACCCCCTGGTGTCTCCGACGACAACGCCGTCTATCTGGGACTCTACCACGTCTCCGCCCTCGCCTTCTGGGTGGGTGCCTATGTACCCTGCGAGACGGTCGCGATGGTGGGTCTAGGGACACTGGGGTTAGCTGCTGTGGCTCTGGGACGCGCCTTCGGAGGACGGGTGATCGCGCTGGGCAACTCGTCTATCCGGCTGGAAATGGCCCGCGAGATGGGTGCTCATCTGGCCCTAATGTCGGACGATCCGGACCTTCAGGAGAGGATACAGTCCTTCTGCCCCGAGACCGGAGTCGATCTGGTGGTCTTGACGGCGAATCCCTGGCCCGCCTTTCGGGTAGCCGCTGAGATCGTCAGAAAAAACGGTCGGATCACTTTCCTGTCCCTACCCGGAAGGGGTGAGCCCGACCTGGACTTCAATCCCCTGGCGCTGGAGTGGTTTCACGGCAAGGCGCTGACGCTCAAATCGGTGGCCGAGAACGCTCCCAATGGTTACCCCGTCGACGGAAGCGCATATGACTTGAAACGAATGAGTCCAGCCTTGCTTAGGAGGAGTAAATAAATAAAGGTGTCAATATATAGTTAGTAATGCTATGCTGCACATGCATGGATATGCTGACCGAATTGACGGAGAAATTCCGCTCTGTATGGCCCCTGTTGGATGAACGAACGCGGCGGATTATGGCGGCCAGTGAAGCGAGAGCGTTGGGCCATGGCGGAGTCAGTTTGGTACGCCGTGCCTGCGGACTGTCGCGCAAGGCAATCGCTAAAGGAATCCGTGAAATCGAAGAGGGTTTCGTGCCCATGGAAGGCCGCATCCGGCGGCCCGGAGCCGGAGGCAAGCCCCTGACGGTTTCGGACCCGGGGCTGGTGGAGCAATTGGAAGAAATGAGCGAGGTCCAAACTCGGGGTGACCCGGAGTCTCCGTTGCGTTGGATTTGCAAGAGCACGCGGGCCATCGCGAAAGAACTGGCCCGGCACAAACACCCGGTCAGTCATACGAAGGTGGCGCAGATCCTTCACGACCTCGACTACAGTCTGCAGAGCAATCGGAAGACCGAGGAAGGGAAAGATCATCCGGACCGCGACGCCCAGTTTCGGCACATCAGCGCCACCGTCAGACACTGCCTGAGGGAAGGCAGTCCGGTCATTTCCGTGGATACCAAGAAGAAAGAACTCATCGGCAACTACGACAACGCGGGCCAGCAATGGCTTCCCGCCGGGAAGCCGATCAAGGTTCAGGGTCATGACTTTCCCACTCCCGACGTTCCCCGTGCCTATCCTTACGGCGTTTATGACATTGGGCGCAATACCGGCTTTGTCAATGTCGGCACCGATCACGACACGGGAGCGTTTGCGGTCGCCTCCATTCGCGGCTGGTGGCGCCAGGAAGGGAGACGGATCTATCCGAATGCAAGAACGATACTGATCACCGCCGACGCCGGCGGGAGCAACGGTTGGCGGTTGCGCCTTTGGAAATTTGAGTTGCAGAAGTTCGCAGACGAAACGGGCCTCCCGGCTTCGGTCTGTCATTTTCCACCCGGCACCAGCAAATGGAACAAGATCGAACACCGCCTCTTTTCTTTCATCTCTTCGAACTGGCGCGGCGAACCTTTACGAGACTACGAAACAATTGTTCAACTCATCGCGAAGACAACGACAGCTAAAGGACTCAAAGTGACGTGCCGGCTAGATCGCCGCAAGTATCCCACTGGACGCAAAGTCTCCAATGAAGAAATGAAGCGAATCCAGATGCGGCCCAACCCGTTCCATGGCGAATGGAATTAATGTAATAGAACCGAACTCCGCCGAATCATAACATGATACCTTTATTTATTTACGATGCCTTAGTCTTATGGAGCGGGGTGTTTTAGAGCCGGAGAGACTGATCACTCACCGCCTTCCCTGCGATCGGATGGTGGAAGCCTACGAGATGGCCTACCGCAGAGAGAAATCGATGCTGGGCGTGATCTTCGAGTGGCAGTGAAGCATTGAGTAGCCAGGGTCACATTGGATCATTCCAGAAGCAAACTTGGGTCGGGGTTAAACAGATATCTTGCTGTTGTCCGGCTCTCTCCTCGGAAACCTGGCCTCAAACTGCTGACAAGTCAAGTCGTTCGCGGCTCTGTTGATTGCGGCTGTTTCCAGTACTGCTCACAGCTACTCACTGTTTTCTGCTCACTGCTTTGGCGCGACATCACGGCCAATGGCCATCGTTATTCCTGGATAGGTGGGTCCCCTCCCAGCGCCCCTCATCTTTCTTCCAGATAAAAAGAAGCTTACCTCGTTCCTGTATCTTTTCCCATCCTGCCTTCGGGCTCGCCTCCACCAAATAGACGCCTTTCTCCCAAGCCCAATCCTCTTCTACGATCCAGAGAAACCGGAAGCGCAGGCGAGGGGTTGGGGAGCACCCCGAATCCTCCCCGGCTTGGCTGATTGCCGCGCCTCAGACCTCTTCGTCGACCGATTTCGCTGCCCCCCAACCACTCGCTCGCGCTTCAGGCTTCCTTAATTTTCGCATTTATGGGCGACTTGGTGGTGCGAGTTCCGAATGAAGTTTCAGCTTAGTCTCGCCCCCGCTGCGCTGCCACATTCAACAAAGAAACTTTGGCTACCCACAGGCCAGGGTCGCCTGATCCGGCCTTGGAAATTCGCCTGTTCGATATTTTGCGGTTGAGTATTTTCTGCGGTTTCTTTCTCCTGAGTAGAAAGAAAGCCTAAATCTCGAACCGCTAAAGATCGAACACGAAGGCTAAAGGGGTTTCCTTTGAAATTCGTGTTCGATATTCAGGGGTTTAGCCTTTAGCGGTTGCCTTCTCGGGAAGCAGAAAAGCCCAAATCTCAAACCGCAAAACACCGAACAATACGAACGCCGAAGTTCGGAAGCTCGACAATGAAGTTTCAGCTTAGCCCCGGCTCCGGCTGCAGACCCCGGATCGTACAGGAAAGAAACTTCTCGAGTTCCATGACCTAAAGATCACTGAATCAATGGGTTACACCCTTGCACCTCAGGAATGGCCAAATCAAGTTTCAGGCCAGTGGGGCGCCAGCTGCGCTGGATCATTCAGGGGAAAACTTTGGGTCCGGCGTAGCGGTGGGCTCCAGGCCGCCGTCCGAGCCAAAGGCTCGGAAAAATAAGACTTCGGCCTGGAGGCCAAAGCTACATTCGCCACCGACCTTCAGTGACAATCGGGGTCGGGGACTCGACTCTATCTCATCGTTGACGCGCATGCTGTCCTGGTGCCAGGCCACTCTGGGGATGCCGGGCATGGGACGGGGGTCGCTCGGAGGGTTCACTATGAGACCGGTGTGATACAGATAGATGTTCCATCCCAGGACTCCCCAGACCTTCGGGAAGGTCGTCGGACAATCGATCATCTCCACGAACACCGGGTCTTTGCCGATCACGTTTGTCTCGTCGAACGACGTGTACGGCCCCAGGCCGTCATTTCGCTTGGCGGTCAGCATTCGACCACAGACCTGGCTGAGACGCTTCAACCGATCCGCGGGAAGCGCGTCCTCGATCATCAAGTACCCCAACTCTTCAAAATGGCGGTACTCCGAATCAGTCAGGCAGTGCTGAAGGCAATTCGGCTTCATTCAATCCCCGGATCCGGCGACCCGCGAGTAAGCGGGCAAAACAATCACCTGTGGGCCTATCTTAACTTACCTTCTCAAGGAACCACCACGCTTGACTCGCCCTGGGTTATGGGGCAAGGTCGTATCGATCCGAACCCTCTGTTGAACCGGGTCTTGTGGTCGGATCTCAACAAGCTTTCACGGACGAGGAGTGTGAATGGAGTATCGTTCCCTGGGTCGCACCGGAGTCCAGGTCAGCCCGATTTGTCTGGGATGTTGGATGTTTGGTGGCAAGGCCAGCCGCGAGGAGTCCGCAGCCATCATCGACCAGTCCATCGATATGGGGGTCAACTTCCTGGACACGGCTAACGCCTACCAGCGCGGGCTTAGTGAAGAGTATGTGGGGGAGACCCTCAGCAAGAACGGAAAGCGTCAGCGGATCGTTCTCGCTACCAAGGTGCATTTCAGGGTATCCGAACACGATCCCAATGCTTTCGGCAACAGCCGGCGTCACATTTTGGAACAATGCGAGATCAGCCTCCGTCGTCTCAGGACCGACTACATTGATCTCTACCAGATTCACAGGCCCCAGTCCGATGTTCCCATAGATGAGACCCTGCAGGCTCTTGACGACCTGATCCGGGCAGGCAAGGTGCGCTATGTGGGGACCAGTAACT
Source organism: Acidobacteriota bacterium (assembly GCA_965219855.1). GTDB lineage: Bacteria > Acidobacteriota > UBA6911 > RPQK01 > JAJDTT01 > CAUZIZ01. Next base: position 143,249 of record CBDCOR010000030.1, on the reverse strand, counting down.
TTGCTGCCTGGCAGCTCATGGAATCGCTGTGGGCCTCGAAGGAATTGAGCTTGAACCGCTTCGTTTCGGAGCAGCCGGCCTACAATCTCCTGGATCGCCGTGCGGAGCGCGAATTGCTGCGCATGGCACAAACCTACGATGTCGCGATTCTGCCCTGGAGTCCGTTGGCGGGAGGGCTCTTGACCGGCAAGTATCGCAGGGGCATGGCGCGACCATCCGACAGCCGCTTCGTGAACGCGGAGAACGACCCTCTTCTCGGACCCCGCCTGCACGCAAGGGCCCTCGAAGTATGTGAGGCTCTCGATCCGCTGGCCCAGGAAAAGAGTTGCACCCTGTCCCAGCTATCTTTGGCTTGGTGTGCCTGTCAGCCGGGCGTGACCAGTCCCATCATTGGCCCCCGCACGGTGGCCCAGCTGGAAGACAATCTGGGAGCCCTGGAAGTGGAGCTGTCGCAGGATGATCTAGGAAGAATCGATTCGGCCGTCCCGCCGGGCAGAATGATCTCTCCCTTCTACGAGGCCGACTTTGGACCCCATCCGCACCGTTGGTAGCTAGGAGGACGAATAGATGAAGGCTCTTGAGGTTTTGGATCAACCTGGACTCATTTCCTGCGTCAGGTCTCTGCTGACGCGTACGCCAATCTATCCCTTCCTCTTCTTGATGTTGGGCACAGTCGCCTCTTGCAGCCAAGAATCGGGAGGGGACCACACTACAGACGGGTCGGAGTCACGTGTAGTCCAGTTGGGACCGGAAGGAGATCGAACCGACCTCTTTCTACACGATGACCATCTGGTGGCGGAAACGCGGGGACTGACCCTGACCCCGGGAACGATCCGCAAACACCCCGGAAATCCCATCTTGGTCAAGGACAAGCCCTGGGAGGTGGGGAACCTGAACTACACCTGTGTCATGCAGGACCGGGAAGAGGGGACCTACAAGATGTGGTACCAGGTGATCCGTCCCAAGGAGGGTGGAGGGAACGAGAGCTGGTGCATGTACGCAACCTCCAACGACGGCTTCCAGTGGGAGAAGCCGACCCTGGGCATCGTCGAATTCCGTCCTGCACGAGCACGAAGGGATCAGAGGGACACCTTGCTACTGGGTGGAGAAGGATTATGCCGATCCCGATCCGGATCGCCGTTACAACATGATGCTCCAGAGCTGGGATTTCCGAGGCCGGGCGGCCCACATGGCAAGCTCGCCTGACGGGGTCAATTGGACCTCGACTGGCTACGGAAATCGGCTGGGACCGTTCGATTCCCAGAACCTCTTCTTTTGGGATGATCGCATCGGAGCTTTCGTCGGCTATTTTCGCAGCCACGAGGGGGGACTCCGTTCCATCTCGCGGGCCACCAGCCCTGACGGTTACCATTGGTCTCGTCCCAAGACAGTCCACACACCCGATGCAGAGGACCCTCCCACCTGGCACCTCTACACGCCGGGCGTCTTCAAATACTCCAAAGCCCGGAACACCTACATCATGCTGCAGGGAGGCTTCGACGAGGTTTCCCACGACATGTATGGCGAGCTGGGGGTAAGCCGGGACGGAATCGACTGGCATCGTTTCCGTCAGCCCTTCATGGGTCCGTCCGAGAAGGGAAAGTGGGACGCCGGGTACATCATGCCGATCCCGGCCGATGCGACCATCGGGGACGAGACTGCGATCTTCTACCATGCCAGCACAAATCCCGCTCACGATGCCACCGGAGATCGGGGCATGGGCGTCGCGCTCCTGGATCAAGGAGCCTTTCTGGGATGGAAAGCAGAATCTGAAGGTACCCTCTTGACCCATCGTCTGCGCGTCCGCAGCGATTCGAGTCTCTTCCATCTAAACGCCAATGCCGAAGAAGGATCGATCCACGCCGAGTTGCTGGATGATTCAGGTCAGGTCCTGGAAGGGTTTTCCCGCGATGATTGCGAGTCCATCACTGGGGCCGGTGATGAGCTGACCGTCCATTGGAAGGGAAAGGAAGACCTGAAGGGGCATCTACGTCGTGGAACGGTTCGTCTCAAGCTCTATCTCAGCAAAGCCACCGTCTACGGTTTCAAGTGCCTGCCGCCACGCCGGCACTAGGTCCCAACATCTTACCGATCTCCGGGCCGGCTTCATGTCAGAATACACCCCGATGTTGCATCCGCCGGGCTGTGTATAATCGGACGCCCATGCACTCAAGACAGCCCTTCCCAGGGGCCGAGACTCTCAGCCAGAGTCTTCATTTGATGATCTTGTGCAACCTGGCATTGGCTCAACCTCTCTACGATGTGACTTCAAGACAGGCCGAGTTCTATGTTGCCCACGAGACACCGGCAGCCTGGCTGGTGTTTGGAACTCTGCTGTTGTCGATCTGCCTCCCCGGCCTCTTGTCTCTGTTTCCCCCCTTACTAGTCCCAAAAGAAGTAGATGAAAGTGGACTAAACCACATGTAAACACCTGAAATGCCAGACCTGACGGGTATTCTGGGGTTGTCAAAGAAACTTCAGAACAAGCCGAAAGGAGGCATTTCAGGTGAAGAAAAAGGATAGCGCAATCATCCGCAAACGGGAAGCAGAGGTTGCTCAGCGATTGAGCCCCAGCTGGAACGGTCAAGACCCGAAACCGGTGCTCTCGCCCGAGGTCATCAGCTACGAGGTCTCGGAGAAAACGGGTGCGGTCAGTTACGGTGGTCTGGGGCTGCTGCAGCAGGTGGTGAAGTGGAGTGGGCTGGGGAAAGCCATTGACCAGGCGGTGACGCTGCTCAAACGCCACCAACCGTACCACGAATCGGACCACGTCCTGAGCCTGATCTACAACGTGGCCACGGGCGGGACCCGCTATCAGGATATTGAACTGCGACGTCAGAGTGTGAGTTTCCTGGAGGCGGTGGGAGCCGAGAAGATCCCCGCCCCCAGCACGGCCGGAGACTTTGTGCGCCGCTTTGACGCGCCCGACGTGGTGGATCTGATGGAAGCCGTCAATGCCAGCCGCCTCAAGGTCTGGGCCCAACAACCGGCCCGTTTCTTCCAACGGGCGGAGATCGACGTGGATGGGACGATGGCCCCCACGAGCGGCGAATGCAAGGAAGGGATGGAGATCAGCTACGACGGGCAGTGGGGCTATGCGCCGCTGATCGTGACGCTGGCCAATACGGGAGAGGTGCTCTATGCGGTCAACCGCTCGGGCAACCGTCCCTCTCATGAGGGAGCGGCCGAATGGCTGGATCGGAGTATCGAGCTGGTTCGAGAGGCGGGTTTTCGGAAGGTGCGCCTGCGCGGGGACACGGATTTTTCGCTGACGGCTCATTTTGACCGTTGGACGGAGGCGGGCGTGGAGTTTGACTTCGGGATCGACGCCCATCCGAGCTTCGTCAAGTGGGCGGAGGCGTTGCCAGAAGCGAGATGGAAAGAGCTGGGGCGCCCCAGCCAGGGGAAAGGAAAAGGGAAGAAGCGGCGCCAGCGGCGGGACAAAGTGAAGCCGGAGATTGTCAAGAGACGCGGGTTCAAGACGCTGACGCTGGAACGGGAAGAGATTGCGGAGATCGACTACCGTCCGAGCAAAGCGAAGCGAACCTATCGGATGGTGATCTTGCGCAAGACGATCCTGGTCGAGAAAGGCCAGAAGCGGCTGCTGCCGCAGACGCGCTACCACTTTTATGTCACCAATATCTCGGCCAGAACGTTGGGAACGGCGGGAGTCGTACGGGAAAACAACCGGCGCTGCAACCAGGAGAACGTCATTGAACAACTCAAGAACGGAGTCGAGGCCCTGCGGATGCCCTCGGATACGCTGGTAGCCAACTGGGCCTATCTGGTGATTGCGGCTCAAGCCTGGAATCTGAAGGCCTGGATGGGGTTGGTGCTGCCGGCGCGACTGCAAGCCCGAGAGCTGGTGAAGATGGAGTATCGCCGTTTCCTGCGAGAGGTCATTGAAATGCCCTGCCAGATTTTGCGCAGGGGCCGACAGTTGGTCTATCGGCTGCTGGATGTCAATGGTTGGAGCCGTCTTCTCTTGGAAGGCAGTAAGTGGTTGAAACACCGGCCAGCTACCTGAAACTGAAAGGAGATAAAGTAGCTCCGAGGGTCGCCAGAGCTGGGGCGAGGTGTCTCTACAAACGCCCCCCAAGAGGGCAGAATCGTTTTCCCTGAGCGATCGGCGTGGAGGACAGCTGAACACGTGCCTGTTCTGAGTGACTTCGCGCCGAAATTTAGAATTTAGGTCTCCAAAATGGCTCCTCGGAGCCGACAAAGGGGTCTATTTTCGAACTTGCGCTTATTTTGGGACTAGGCATCCTTAGCACCAAACTGGAGAAAACTTCACGCTTCGCCCTGGTAGTTCTTCTAAGTGTCCTATTCGTTCTTCCTGTCTTGAATCGGAGCGCGGACCTGTCGGCAACCCTCTTCATCGCCAGCGGCACCCTCTTTGGGATGATTGCTGGTCTGGCCTACGCACGAAGCCGGATTTTCAGGATGTTCTTGACCTTTCTCTCACCAGGAATCGTGGTGTTTCCTTTTGTCTTTCTCTTTTTTTCCCCGGTGAGCCAACTGGTCTCCGGCGTCGAAGAAGAGATTCCGACGACTGAGATTGCCAGGTCTAGGGCACCGATGTTTGTCATCGTCTTTGACGAGTTCTCGACGGTCTCCCTTCTCAACCGGGACCTTCAGATCGACGAACATCTTTATCCCAATTTTGCGCGGCTCGCCGCCGAGTCGTATTGGTTCCGCAACGCTACGACGGTGAGCGTGGAGACAACCAAGGCCGTACCCGCGATCGTGTCAGGAACGTTTCCCCAACCCGATACCCTCCCGACCGCAGCCAACTACCCAGTCAACCTCTTCTCTTTGTTCGCCCGCTCTCATGAGATCATCGCCTTTGAGACCGTGACAAAACTTTGTCCGGAGGCGATCTGTCGCAGCCCAGTCAGTTTTCGATTGGGCGCATTGGCGTCAGATCTCTGTGTTCTTTTCGCCCACATGATTGCTCCAACCGATTACCGGAGTAGGCTTTCTTCTATAGCCGACCGCTGGACAGGCTTCATGGATCCCGGTCGAGACAGCCAGAAATACCTGCTGGGACCGCACCGTGAGCGATACTTCCAGGATTTCCTGGATTCAATTCCCGAAAACCCCCAGGGCAGCTTGAGCTTCATTCACATTACACTGCCTCACCGACCTTACCAGTATCTTCCTGAAGGTCGACTCTATACCTTCGATAGCAATCAGCGAATTTGCAGTGACGACGAGGTTCAGGCGGGGCTTGGATATCAACGCTACCTGCTTCAACTGGGATTTACCGACCGGATGCTGGGTCTTTTCCTCAGCCGACTTGAGCAGATCGGGATCTACGACGACGCTTTGATCGTGGTGACCGCAGACCATGGAGCGAGCTTCGAACCCGGTAGAGTCGGTCGTAGTTTGAAGGAGAGAAGTCTAGCCGAGTCCCTGGGTGTGCCGTTGTTCATCAAAAAGCCTGTGCAGAAGAAGGGGAAGGTGAGCGATCTAAACATCGAGAGCACTGACATACTACCGACCATCGCCCACCTGATGGGTCTTTCCCTACCAGGGGATCTTGACGGGGTTTCCGCTTTCGATGCGAAGGGTGGCCAAAGAACTCTCAAGCGTGCGAGAGGATGGAGTGGATCGGGTGTAGTCAGCTTTGAGCCTGATCTCACCAAGAAAATGGAGGCCGCCGTCAAGCGCAGGAGATCACTGTTCGAAGGCAGCGACGGCGTTCCGAATCTCTATCGCTTCGCGGGCGAGAGACACGCGAGACAGTTGATCAATAGACTTGCTGCGGCACTCCCTTCGACGGCAGCGGCAGATGTCTCATTGCAAGTCGAGAATTTGCACCGGTATGATTCGATCGATCTGGAAGGAAAGTTCCTCCCGTTGATGATGTGGGGTACCGTCTTTTCGGATCAAAGAGACGCTTCGCCGCTGGTCCTGGTTCTCGCTGTAAACGGAACCATTTCGGGTCTAACTCGGACTTGCAACCTGGATGAGGTCCACCATTTTTCTATGATGATGGCTCCCGATCACTTGAAGTCGGGGACGAACCGACTCGACTTCTACCTGCTGCAGGAGGAGTCGGGGAAACCAGCGCTGGCCTCGGTCCCTTTACCTCCGCGAGTCTACGCGCTCGAAGGAACTCCCGAGGTATTGCGCCTGGGCGAACGTCGATATCCGCGTGCCAACGAGCGTCTGATGGGTGGGGCAAGCCTCATCGAAGAGGTGGGCGGATTCGTACAGGTCGGGGGATGGGCGGGCGACGCAGCTGCGGGAAAGCCCGTCAATGCGGTAATAGTGTTCGCATCTGATCGATACATTCACGAAACAACCACTTTCCACGAACGCCCGGACGTGGCCGGCATCTACGGAAAGGGATTCCTCTACTCGGGTTTCAACCCCTTCATTCCGAGGGAGCTCTTTGGCTCTGCCGACCTCGACGACATCCGGGTGGTCGCGCTGTTCGGGGACGGTGAGTTCTCCGAGCTGCCGCTACCCTGATCGAGTAGGATTGTCGTGCCTGGGATGGCCAATCCCAACGAGATTGACGGTTCGAGTCGAATCTCAGCCATGCCAATAGGGTTCCAGTGGGGGTTTTTCGCGCGCGACGGAGTAGTCGCGAGTCTTGATCCCAGGATGGCCCATGGGGCCGTAACTGTCGAACTCTTCGCATTGATCCTCGCCGAGGACGAACGATACCTGGATGCCATCCTGGGTGACGTCACAGCGGTGGAAGCCGTAGCGAGTGTCAGCGTCCGACCAGCGCCCGGCGAGCTGCGCGGAGTTCCCGGCGGCCTGAGTCCGATAGAGCCGGATGCCGTCGACGATCTGAACCGGACGACCGGTGTGAACGTGGCCACAGAAGAGGATCTCCACGCGGCTGGCCTGCAGCAGCTCCCATAGTCGCTGGCGGTGCGGTGGGTCGATGGAAAAATACCAGTTGTCGTATTGATCCGGGTTGGTAAGGTCCCACGCAGGCTCGCCGGGATGCTCCATGAAAGGCCAGTAGTGCATCATGGCCACGTGCTGTCGGGCCGGCGGCAGCTCAGAAATTCGCTCAATCATTCGCCAGAAGCGCTCTTCCTGCGGCAAGCCTGATCCGGCCAGGGCCGCGAAGAAGCCGGTGAAGCGGACGCCACGATACAGGAATGTCCAGTGCACGGGTCCGAAATAGGAAGAGAAGAAGTCTAGGCTTTGTGAGGTCATGTTGCAGTCCGCGTCGTTCCAGTCCAATCCCAGCTCGGCCCATTTGGGCTTGGCCCCATTCGAGGAGGCGTGTTTGTTGCCAACGTCCATGTTCCCCGGGATGACGAAGGTTGGGAACGGAAGTGACTCCAGATCCTCTCTCGCCTGCTGGTATTCAAACTCGTGGGTCTCTCCATCTCGCGTCAAGTCCCCTCCATGTAAGAGAAACTCGGCATCGATTGCCGAAATCTGACGCCTGATCGCCGCCCAGCGCCGATTGATCGCAGGACGAAAGCGATACGAACGGGGCGTCCCCATGTGGCTGTCGTTGACGTGCAGAAAGGTCCACTCGTCTCTCCGGTCGCCTGTCATATCACCACCCTACTTGTGTGCTACGTTCCAGTGTTTTCCCCGCGCCAGGTGCCAGGGAAAACCTATCATGAAATGTAGTGCGGAGCCGACCAAAGCTACATCTCCCTCAGCAGGGAAGAGACACATAGACCGTAGTACCCTGGTCCGGGTAGCTCTCGATCCTAATCTCCCCACCGTGCTCACGTAGGATCTGGCGAGAACTGAAGAGACTCCAGTTGGTCGCAGCGACGTGCTTCCCCCGCACGCTGAGGCCAAGATCGAACACCTCTGAGAGTTCGGATACCGACATTCCCGGACCGTCGTGTGTAAGGACTACTTCAATCTCAGAATCGAGCTTCCCGCTGGTAATGCGGACATGCCCCTCAGTCCCCACCTGGGCAATCGCGTCGTGAAGCAGATTCGAGAACACGGCACTCATTTGCCGAGCATGATCGGTTGGAGCGTAACACAACGCGTCACCGGTCAGCGGTATGATCCCCGCATTCGGTGGAAGAGAAGGCATTGACTGGGAGATTGGCGGAATGAGTGACCAGCAAGGTTCGACTCTTTGAAGCCAGCCTCCCGATTCTACTACAAGCGCTTCTTCGCACCCGCTCGATCCGGCCTTGTTTTCCCTGGGTATTGCGCTACGCGGTCTTGAGGTAGAGGCCTATATGAGAGATGAGCTCCACCGAGGAGGAACCAGCCTCGAGGCCGTACTGGGTCGCGTCCTGCGCGGACGCAAGACGAGTCCAGGGAGCGTCTACCGAGAGTTCACTGAGCAGGTCGAAAGCTTCTGGGAGCGAGTCAAGCAAGACTACGACCCACTGTTCGATCAGAGGGCTGGGCACTACCGCACCCGCGCACTCCAGATCCTGGACGAGAATCTCGAGTGGCTCCGAAAGCACGACGAACGGGGAACCCATCCTGAGACGCTGGCCCCCCAGTCGGGTCTTGTCCTCACCCAGATGATGTCCTTGTTGTCCCAGGTCCTGGCTGCCCTCAACCGAGGCGACACTCACCTCGATCAGGGAGTCGACCTGTACCATCTATTGGAGGCGATGGCATCCGCCAGCAGGAGCATATTGACTTCGATCAACGAGGAGATGACCAGGAGTCCTGCTCAACAGGATTCCAATCACTCTACAGCTATCCACTGAGACGATCCTTGTCCAGAAGGGCCTGAGTCGACCCAGCCTCAGGGTCAGTAGGGCCCCACGATCGAGTGGCCAGGAATGGGTTCCAAACCCAACGTTCTTCTGATCTGTACCGACCACTGGGGCGGCCCCTTGACCGGAAGCGTCCCTCATCCGGTCCTCATGACGCCCACCGTGAAGCAGCTGCGCCGAAACGGCGTGACCTTCACCAACGCCTACTCAGCTTGCCCTTCGTGCATTCCAGCTCGCCGAACTCTCATGACCGGAATGACTGCTCGCTCTCATGGAGACCGGTCCTTTCAGGAACGCACGCCGTTTCCGCAGGTGAGTACCCTGCCGCAATGCTTCCGCGATGGGGGTTATCAGTCCTTCGCCGTGGGAAAGCTCCACGTCTACCCGCAACGGAATCGGATCGGGTTCGACGACGTCCTGCTGGAAGAGCAGGGACGCCGCCATCTGGAAGGTCGCGCCGATGACTACGAACTCTTTCTTGCGGATCAAGGTTATCCGGGCATGGAGTACGCGGGCGGAATGGCCCACAATGACTTCTTGAGCCGGCCCTGGCATCTACCCGAATATTGCCATCCCATCAATTGGGCGGCCAGGGAGATGTGCCGGACGATCCACCGACGCGACCCTCGCAAGCCGGGTTTCTGGTATCTCTCCTTTTCGGCTCCCCACCCTCCTATGACTCCGGTCCAGTGTTATCTCGACCTATATCGGGATCTTGAGATGGACCGCCCCGCAACCGGAGGTTGGTCGGCAGATCCCGAGCAGCTTCCTTACATGATCAAAACCCGCAACCTCAACCGCAGTGCCTTGGTGGGTGCGTCCTGGCCGGAGCGGGAGGCGGCACGGCGCGCCTTCTACGCCACCATCACCCACATCGACCATCAGATCCGCATGGTCGTGGGAACCCTCCGCGAGGAAGGAATCCTGGATGATACGATCCTGCTTTTCACCAGCGACCACGGTCACATGGTAAGCGAACACGGACTCTGGACCATGATGCCCTTCTACGAGATGTCAGCCAAGATTCCCCTGGTGGTCGTCCCGCTGAGCCGGGATGAACAGTTTTCGACCGGCAGCCAGGATGATCGTCTGGCAGAGTTTGGGGACATCATGCCCACTCTATTGGACCTGTGCGGCCTGCCTATTCCCAAGACAGTCGAGGGATTCTCTCTGGCGGGAGAGCAGAGGCGAGATCATCTTTACGGCGAGCACTCCGAGGGGGCGGAGGCCACACGCATGATTCGCAGCGGAAGCTTCAAGCTGATCTACTACCCAACCGGAAATCATCTCCAGCTCTTCGATATCGAAAACGATCCCAGAGAGACAACGGATCTCTCTCGGGATCAAGGCCATCGGACAGAGTTGGATCGACTCACTGACCTCATGATCCAGAGTCTCTACGGAGGAGATGAGGACTGGGTGGAGGATGGCAAGTTGGTGGGACTGCCACAGAAGGAGCTGGATTATCAGGACAATCGCGGCCTGGTGGGCCAACGGGGACTTCGGTTCTTATAAGAACCTGCTGCAGGTGGGTTCACAGCAGGTAGGCTTCCATGACCCTTCGCACTGACCGCGAATCCGCCAGCCAACTGTCCGAAGTTTCACTTCAGTAGCGCCCCCAGCTACGCTGCCCCATTCGAGAAAGAAACTTCGGGTCCGGGTCGTTGCGGTGGGCTCCAGGCCGCCGTCCGTTGAGCCAAAGGCTCGAAAAGAATAAGACTTCGGCCTGGAGGCCAAAGCTACGTCCTGCAGCCTGAGCCAATTCAAGTTTCACCTCAGGGTTCCTCGTCCCCTTCCAATAGGCCCTTTCGGACTCGCCGCTGGGCTGGACTTGGATCCTCGAGGTTTCTGATCTCGATGGTGAGGACCTGCTTCTTACCCGTCTGGAAGTTGAGTTGCTGCTCTTGGCCGTCTCGCAATATTTTCAAAGACAGCTCCTCACCCGCCTTCTGCTTTACGGTACTGGGACAGGACTAGGTCGCCCAATTGGAGCCCAGCTCCTGCGGCCTGGGAGCCCTCATCGATCCGCGCGACGATTGGCGGCTCTCCGTGGTTGCTGGTGGCCTCGAAGCCGAAATCAGTCGCGCTCCTCTCTCCACGAACCAATTCCAATCCCGCTAGCCCCAGGTATTCCTCGTAGGGCAGTGCGTCCGTACCACTCACGTAATTCTCAAAAAACTCGCTGAAATCACATTCGCACACCGAACTGAAGACGCGAGGCAGATCTCCGGACTCGAACCCCTTTCCCGGCTTCGCGTAGAACCAGTTCAAGAAGCGCATGACGTCATCCAGGGAACGGCGGCCCTTTGTCTCCGACCGAATCCTCAGGTCCGACAGAAATGCCAGTACGGCTCCCTTGCTGTAATAGCTGTAGCTGTTCTCGGGGAGAAGGTAGGAAGGTTCAGGGTAGCGCCAGGCATCGGCGGAGACCCTTTCGACGCTCAGGATCCGATGCGAAGATCTGCTTTCGATCCCCCGAATCCGTCCTGGTCCAGGTCCGTGGCGATCCGCCAAGCAGGATCCAGGTCCTCGAATTCTAGCCGGAGAGGCGCGCCGCGGTGCCGCTCCAGGTAGAGGAAAATGTTGGCTCCGTTGAGAAAGGCGTGGTTCTCATCGATCAGACTGTAGAAGTCCCCCGGTAGGTTGGCGAAGACCCGGTAGCGAAGGCTGAGCGAGTCGACCGAATCGGTCTTGATGCGCCAGGTGTGGCTCCCGATACGCCGGACCTCCAAAGCCTCGCCATCCGCGTTCGAGGCGGTGACCTGGCTGAGATTCTCGACGAAGTTCCTCAGCTGATAGAGGTTGTTCCAGGCGGGGAGCGACAGATCCAGATAGGGATGGTTGATCCCTCGAATCCGCATCTCTACCTGGCAACGGTGCTCCGCTCTCTCCAGAAGACTGACTGAGTATTCGAGCTCGGGACCACAGAGGCACTGTTCTGCCGCCGCCAGAAAAGACAAGGGGGCAGCCATCGCCAGGAATGACCAGGTGAGAATCCTTTTCTTCATGTTCAAAGGCTGATTCCTGTGCTACGGGAAGCGGAGATGGTTGTCTACTTTCCAGGCGCGCTCAGTGTCTCCCTGATCGCATAGAGGTTCTTTTCGCCTCGCAGGTAGAGCTCGCGACCCGCTAGCGCGGCAGAAGCATTGAAGCCATCCTGCAGCCGGTTGCGCGCCAGGACCCTGGGCTTGTCATCGTGACTGATCACAAGCGTTGTTCCCCTGCGGTCGGTCACGTATACGCGATCAGCCCCCGCTACGGGAGAGGAGTAGACGTTGCCTATACCCTCCAGCCGAAGGGGCCCGGGACGATCTTCTCCGGTCTCCGCGGCGACTCGTGAAAGAACCCCTTGGTAGTGAGCAAGGAAGTAGAGCGAGCCTCCATAGAGCAGAGGCGATGGAACATAGGGCGTCCGACGCAGCCGCGACCATGCGACGTGCTTCGTTCCCGTGATGTCCCCTTTGGCTCCGGCAAGACCTATGCCCAACAAGACCCGCTTATCATAGCTGCTGCCGACGAATACCATTCCCTCGCCGGCTACCGGCGAGGAGACGATATTGTCTGAGAGCCCCCCGCATTCCCATATGACCTTACCGCTCACCAGGTTGTAGCCGCGTACCCGATCCGTTCCGCTGATGATCACCTGCGGAATCCCATCTTGTACAACGCTAATTGGAGAAGCCCACGATGTGACCTCCTCACGAGCGATCTTCCAGCGCTGGCTTCCGGTGCGTTTGTCGAGTGCCATTACGAAGGACTGGCCCTCGTGATCCCAATTTATGACCAGGGTTTTATCGTGGAGTGCCGGCGAGCTGCCCTCTCCATGCCCATGTTTGGTTCGCATCGCTCCCAGATTCCTCTTCCACTGCGGCTTCCCGTCTAGGCTCAGGCAGTAGATCCCACGTGAGCCAAAGAAGGCTAGAAGACGTTCACCATCAGTGACCGATGAAGCGGATGCCAGGCTCCCGGTGTAATGTCCGCCCTCGTGTGGAAGCTCAGAATGTACCGTTCGTTGCCAGAGGATGTTCCCGTCGCTGCGACTGATGGCAAGCACCACGAAGTTGTGTCTGCGCGTCACCGGCAAATTACTGTGCGAGCCAGGAGCATTGTCGTAGATGGGTTCCAGCGGCTCGCCGTAGGGCACGGCCGTGGTCAGGAAGATGCGATCACCCCAGATGATCGGCGTCGAATGCCCAAGACCCGGCAGCGCCCTTTTCCACTGAATGTTCCTGTCCTCGCTCCACTCAACAGGCGGATCCGCCCTCGGTGCCACGCCCGTGCCCAGCGGCCCACGCCATTGTGGCCAGTACTGTTCGCGCAAGGCAACAGGTTCCTCCGCCCACAGCGGCAGCAGCATCCAGCACAGGGCCAGGATCAGTCCGAGCTTTTGATCTAACCTCAAGAGGCTCAGAGTCATGGAAGTAGAACCTTAGCATGTTCCGAGTCCTGTGAGCGTACCGAAGTCCAAGTTGTTGTACTATCCATCAGATCCATGGAAGGAGTATCTAGAAGCGCGCATTCGAATAGTCTTCCGGTGATCCTTCTGTGGGCATGCCTGATCGCTGCCGGCTGTGGGAACCCGTCGCCCCAACCCGTCCTGTTGTTCGCAGCGGCGAGCACCACCGAAGCGGTAGAAGATCTGAGCCAGACCTTTCAGGCAGAGAAAGGGATCCGAGTGCTAACCAATTTTGCTTCTTCCTCAGCATTGGCCCAGCAAATCACCCACGGTGCTGAGGCAAACGTTTTCCTGTCGGCGAATGTCGACTGGGTCGACGCTCTGGAGAGAGAGGGTCTGGTTGCTGGTCGTGTGGATCTGTTGGGGAACCGTCTGGTGGTCATCGTCGCGGCCGATTCAAAGTTGGAAGTGGGGACGATTGGGGAGCTGGCAGCGCTACCCCTTGATCATCTGGCGGTGGCCGATCCCAGCGCCGTCCCGGGCGGGATCTATGCCCGGCAGGCGCTGGTCAACCTGGGCTTCTGGTCGGCGCTCGAGACGAAGCTCGTGGCTGGAGCGGACGTTCGCAAGGCACTGGCGTACGTAGAGCAAGGTGCGGCAGAAGCCGGGATCGTCTACGCCACCGATGCGCCCATCAGCGCAGGCGTAAGAATTCTCCTGGATGTCCCCGTAGGATCCCATGATCCCATCATCTATCCGCTGGTATTGTTGAAGGCCGCCCAGACCAGTTCCGGCGCCAAAGCGCTTTACCGATACCTTCAGTCCGCTGCTGCCGCCGCCGTATTCAATAAGTTCGGGTTCACGATTCGTCCTGCGGAGGCCGGCTCCCCATGACATCTGACACCCCCTTCTTGACCTCCGAGGAATGGTCGGCCCTGAGCTTGAGTTTTCAGGTAGCTCTCTGCGCTGCCTCGGCCGGACTTCCGATCGCGGTGCTGACCGCTTACTGGCTGGCACGCAGCCGGTCGCCGATAAAGTGGATGGTGGATGCATTGGTCAACCTGCCTCTGGTAATGCCTCCGGTCGTCACCGGTTACCTGTTGCTGATCTGCTTTTCTCCCCGGAGCCCGCTTGGCAGCCTCCTTGCGTCGTGGTTTGGAGTCAAGATCGTGTTCACCTGGAGCGGAGCAGTCCTGGCGGCTGCAGTTGTCAGCTTTCCCTTGATGGTCCGAGCGATCCGATTGGCTTTTCAGCAGACGGATCCTCGCCTCGAAGTAGCTGCTCGCAGCCTGGGAGCGGGGCCGCTTACCGCGTTCTTCACAGTCACATTACCCCTGGCCAAACGTGGGCTCGTTGCGGGCTGGTTGCTTGCTTTTGCTCGCAGCCTGGGCGAGTTCGGTGCGACCATCATGGTAGCCGGCAACATCAGTGGTCAGACTCGGACCATGCCTCTAGCCGTTTTCTCATTCGCCAACCGGGTAGAGGGAATTGATCAGGCCTGGCGGCTGGTTGTACTGTCGATCCTGTTGGCCTGCCTGGCCCTCGGAGTCAGTGAACTGCTGGAACGCCGGCAGGTGGCGCGTCAGCGGTAGGAATCGAGTGTTTGCCCAGGAGATTACCAGAAGATGAGTCTTTTGGAGTTCGAGTGCCAACACCGCTACCCCGGTGGGTTCGCCTTGGACCTGCGATTGAACCTGGAAGCCCACTTTGCAGCTTTGTTCGGTCCTTCCGGAAGTGGGAAGACCAGCATCCTTTCGATGATTGCTGGCTTGACGAGTCCTCGGCAGGGCAGGATCTGTGTGGCGGGTCAGACCCTCCTGGATACGGCGGCGGGTCAGTGCCTCCCACCCGAGGCCCGGAATGTAGGGATGGTCTTTCAGGATTCTCTGCTCTTTCCCCACCTGACGGTCGAGGCCAATCTGCGCTACGGTCAGCGCTGGAGAAAACACAAGCGCCGCGCTCTCGATTTCGACCGCGTGGTCGAGGTTCTCGAAATCGCTGCCTTGCTAGAGCGCTATCCTGAAGGTCTCTCAGGTGGGGAGCGACAGCGCGTCGGCCTGGGTCGAGCCCTCCTCAGCGGTCCCGAGTTGCTGCTGATGGATGAACCCTTGGCCTCGCTGGATGCACCCCTCAAGGCTCGGGTACTCGCCTACCTGGAGCGGGTCGTCGCCGAGTGGCACATTCCCACACTCTTCGTGACCCACGCTCAGGCCGAGGTGCGACGGGCGGCAGACTGGGTGGTCTTGATCGAGAAGGGTCGCGTCTTGGGAGACGGTGCGCCAGAGGAGGTGCTGACCCGTCCGGAACCATTGGGTTGGACCGACTCGGCTGGACCCGTCAACCTGCTTCGAGTCGAGGAGATCGAGCAATCAGACGGACTCTCCGTCGCTCGCATCGGAGAGCACAGGCTTCAGCTCCCGTCAGGCCAGGTGCCTCCGAGCGGGTCCCTCTTCATCCAGTTCTCCCCGGCAGCGGTGGTCCTCAGTCGCCGGGATGTGAAGGATCTGAGCTCCAGAAATCACTTGACCGGTCAGGTGCGCCAGCTCATCCGGGTATCCGGAGACGTTTTCGTCGCAGTCGACGTAGGTCAGATTCTGTGGGCCGTGGTGACGCCTGAGGCGGCCGCTGACCTCGAGCTCGCCACCGGCTTGGAGGTGACCTGCCTGCTAAAGGTCCACAGTCTCACCCTCGTTGATTAGTCCAGACTCTCGGCCACTTGTCGTCACACCTTTGATCAACTCGAATGAGGGCTTCAGCCAACTTGTGGAGGGCCTCGCACTGGTGATTCGTTGACAACTCTTCCTCGGGGGACTACCCTGAGTCCAGTACGCACGGTGCCAAAATCGTGAAAAGACCCTCCAGAAATAGACCCTTTTACGGCTGGTGTAGAACGTTTTCCGTGCTCTTGCTCTCGGCTCTCTTCCTACCTGCACTTTCGGCAAGCCCCAAAAAATCTTCCTCTGATGGCTCATCCAGCCTGAACGGTCAAGCCCTGAGCATTCTGGAGCAGAATTGCTGGACTTGTCACGGTGCGGCTCAGATGGCCGGACTGGATCTGCGAACCCGCGAATCTCTTCTCAAAGGAGGCGAACGAGGACCCGCTCTCGTTCCGGGCGATTCCGACTCAAGCCTTCTGTACCAGGCGCTCACACACCTAGGAGACCTCAAGATGCCGCCGGGTGAGACCCGGCTATCTGATGCAGACCTGGGAGTGCTCAAAGATTGGGTGGACCAGGGAGCCTCCTGGCCTGATGCGTCTGCAGCGAACCCAGGCAGGGCGGATGCAGACTGGTGGTCGTTTCGCAAACCGCAGCGGCCTCCTGTTCCTGAAAGCGACGAGTACTCCAATCGCGTTCGCAATCCCATTGACAGTTTCGTTTTTGCCCGGCTGCAGGCCGAGAACCTGAAGCCAGCTCCGGAGGCCGGCAAATTGGAGCTGGTACGAAGGATGTACGTCGATCTAATCGGTCTTCCTCCTGAACCCGAAGAGGTCGACGAATTTGTGAATGACGCTTCTCCCCAAGCCTACGCTAAGCTTGTCGACCGCCTGCTCGACTCGCCGCAATACGGTGAGCGCTGGGCTCGGCATTGGCTGGATACGGTGCGCTACGCCGACAGTGGAGGCTTCGAAACCGACGAGTACTATCCCAACGCCTGGCGCTATCGGGACTACGTGATCAAGTCCTTCAATGAGGACAAGCCCTACGACCGGTTTGTCCAGGAACAGCTTGCCGCCGACGAGCTCTGGCCCGACAACCTGGATCTCTACGAAACCAGCTATGGCATCCCGGCCGAGAAGGTGGAGCACATGGAGGCGCGAGTAGGCACAAGCCTGTTCGGTTTCGGACCTGCTATCGGCGAATCCACGCTGGACGCACCCAAGCTCCGCTACGAGCGTCTGACCGATTGGGTGGACACCACCAGCTCGGCCTTTCTTGGACTGACCATGGGATGCGCTCGTTGCCACGACCACAAGTTCGATCCCCTCTCGCAGAAGGATTATTACCGGATGCAGGCCATCTTCGCGCCCTCTCACCCGGTCACGATTCCGGTCGTGACCGAGATGAGCATGTTCCACCGCAACGAGTACTATCCCAAGTACATCGCCTTGGACGAGCGGCGGCGGGCACACGAGATGTTCCAATCGAGAGTGGAAAAGCGCGTCACTGAAGCCAAGAAGTCCGAGTTTTCTCAAGAGGTTGTTCGAGCCTATGAGGTACCCGAAGCAGAGCGAACAGAAGAGCAGAAGAAACTAGCCGCTCCGCTAGAGGAAGCCTTGACCCAGCTGATCCCTAACGAGACCTTCAAGGTGGCGGATCACTTGACACCGGAAGAGAAAGAAGAGCGGGCCAACCTGATGATGGCCATCGCCGAGAAGGTCCTGGATCTGCCTTTGGTGGACCTCTCCCACAAAGTGCGTTTCGATGGCTTCTACGACAACCCCTCGGCCACCGTGCTGGGTCATATCCAGGACGAGTTGATCCCCGAGATCAGGGTCCTCGAAAGGGGTGATCTGGATCGCCCCCGAGAAAAAGTGGGACCTGGTCTGCCCTCCAGCCTGGCAAACGGCGTGAATTTCGACGAAGAGAGCCGCTACGGCCCACGCTACCGCAAGAAGCTGGCCCTTTGGCTGACTCGCCCCGACCATCCCTTGACCGCTCGAGTCATGGTCAACCGCCTCTGGCAGTGGCATTTCGGCAGAGGCATTGTGTCGACTCCCAATGATTTTGGCAGCCAGGGACAAACTCCTTCTCATCCTCAGCTCCTGGACTGGCTAGCCACCGAGTTCGTTCGCCAGGGCTGGAGCCTCAAGTCTATGCACCGGCTCATCCTCCAGTCCTCCACCTATCGCATGACCAGTCGCTTCCATAAGGAGGAGAATGCACTGGCTGACCCCGACAATGCCTATCTATGGCGTGCCAATCGTAGACGGCTAGAGGCAGAAACCCTGTGGGACAGCATCCACTCGGTCGCCGGAAACCTGAATCCGAAGATGTATGGGCGTCCAGTGGTCCCCCCCCTGTCAGAGAATGAGTTGGTGGGATTCCGACTCAAGTGGGCCTGGACAGTGCCCGCCGACCCCGCCGAGCACTCCCGCCGGGGGATCTATATCCTATCGCGGAGAAACTTCACCTTCCCCATGTTTCAGAAATTCGACACCCCGGATCCGGCCGTCAGCTGTCCGGAGCGTTCCGTGACCACGGTGGCACCTCAGTCTCTGTGGTTGCTGAACAACCAGGCCGTCTTCCGCGAGGCCTTGATCTTTGCCGGCCGCCTGATTAGAGAAGGCGGAGACGGCCCCGAGAAGTGGGTACACAAGGCCTGGGAGGCGGCTCTGGGTCGCGACCCCAGCGCTGACGAAGTACGTGAGTCTCTGAAGGCAATCGCCAGCGCAGACGGGGAGGGCTGGAGCGAACTGCCTCAAGGGAGTCCAAGCGAGCTTGAGAGCATCGACCGAGCTCAGGCTCAGGGCCTGACGGAGCTTTGCCTGGCGGTCTTCAATTTGAACGAGTTCCTCTTCGTTGACTGATATCTGGAGTATGTGTTTGGCCGAAGCTGCTCACGTGTTGAACTTCGAACATGAATCGGCAGTACCTGCCCTGGAGGAAACAGTTTCTTCCTGAATGATCTCGCGTGGCCGGGGGCGCTACTGGGCTGAAAGAGGTATGAATGAAGCACACATCTTGTCGGGGGCAACTCGAGGTCAGCTCTAGACGTGACTTTTTGAGGACTTCCTCCTTCGGATTCGGGTCGCTGGCTCTGGGGAGCCTGATCCAACAGGACGGAGCGATGGGAGCTGTCAGCAGATCTTTGGCGAACCCTCTGGCCCCCAGACCAGCCCACTTCCCGGCTAAGGCCAAGAGCGTGATATTCATCTTCATGCAGGGTGGCCTGAGTCAGGTGGATAGCTTCGATCCGAAGCCCGCCCTGCAGAAGTTTCACGGGCAGCCGCTGCCACCCAGCTTCCGCACCGATCTGGAACTAGCCCAGATCCACCCCTACGAGTCCAAACTCATGGCCAGCCGCCGCACCTTCAAGAAGCGGGGGCAGTCCGGCGTCGAGATCTCAGATCTGTTCGAGCACCTGGCGGGACATGCCGATGATCTGGCCATTCTGCGGTCTTGCTATCACGAGTCGTTCATCCACGGTCCGGCGCTCACCTATTTGAACACCGGTACACTTCTACTGGGTGGTCCCAGCATGGGTTCGTGGGTCCTTTATGGACTCGGCAGTGAGACCGACAACCTACCCTCCTATATCGTAATGACGGACGACGTCCTCCGGTCCAGCACCTCCCTTTTCGGGACCGGGTTCTTGCCGGCCATCTACCAGGGAACATTGATCAACACCGAGGGGAAACCCTTTCAGAACCTGGATCCGCCTTCCCAGATCGGGCCGCAACGGCAACGAGCACTCCTGGATCGAGTCAAGGGCTGGAACCGAAACCATCTCCGATCTCGTCCTGGGGACAGCCGCCTGGAAGCTCGTATCGAGAAGTACGAACTGGCCTTCCGCATGCAAATGGCCGCGCCCGAGCTGATCGATCTTTCCCGGGAGTCTCAGCACGTCAAGAAGATGTACGGACTGGAGGAGGAAAAGACCCAGAAGTTCGGCCGCATGTGCCTGCTCGCACGCCGCATGGTGGAGCGAGGCGTCCGCTTCGTTCAACTCTACAGCGATGGCTGGGACGCCCATGGCGAGTGTGACAAAAACCACCTCAAGAACTCGGGGAAGGCCGATAAGCCCATCGCCGCCCTGCTTGAGGACCTCAAACAGCGAGGGATACTGGAGAGCACGCTGGTCGTTTCGGTAGGAGAGTTCGGACGCACTCCGGTAATGCAGGGTAAGGATGGCCGTGATCACAATCCCTTTGGTTTCAGCGCTTGGATGGCTGGAGGCGGCATCCAAGGCGGTCAGGCCGTCGGGGCCACCGACGACTTGGGTTTCGTCGCCGTCGACGACAAGATTCATGTCAACGACCTGCACGCTTGCATGCTGACTTTGCTGGGACTGGATCATCACAAGTTGACCTACTTCTTCCAAGGTCTGGAACGTCGTCTGAGTGGCGTGGGAGAAGGCGGCGAGCGAGGTCCCGATCTGGCACGGAGGCTGACGGGGGGCTCGCTTGCGATACCCGCGTGAGCTGGCTTCTCTTGGTGCCCTTCGGTTGGTCCTAAGCTGAAACTTCATTGGGATCGTCGCACGTCCGAACGTCGCACGTCTCTTGCCATTGGACAGTGTGGCGAGAGGCTTCAAGTTTCTTTTCTCGAATGGGGCAGCCCGGCTGGGGCGCGACTAAGCTGAAACTTCATTTGCGAGCGTAGCTTTGGCCTCCAGGCCGAAGTCCTATTTTTCCGAGCCTTTGGCTCGGACGGCGGCCTGGAGCTCACCGCTACGCCGGTCCCAAAGTTTCGTTCTCGAATGGGACAGCACCGCGGGGGGCCACTGACCTGGGCTTGGGCCGAGGACTCCAAACCCAAGAAGGTCCCCCAATCACGGCGAGGTTTCCGCTCTCGGTAGCCGAAGCCTCCGACAGCCCCTGAGAGCACCCCTTAATTCGGTTCCAAGGAACTAATCACCATGAAACACTCGATTCCATTGATATCCCTGGCCCTGATCTCCGTCGCTGCCATGCCCATGAAGCATCACGATGAAGAATCCTCCACTTCGACCCTGGAGCTCGGTTCCAGATTGGAGCTATTCGTCGACGACTACCTCACCGATTCGATGGAAGGGCTGGGGTTGAAGCTCCACACTCCCCGGTCCGCAGGAAAGGTGATGGTGTTCGACAAGCCCTGGGAGGGAGTCACCAGTGGCAGTGAGGCCGTAGTCTTTCAGGATGGCGATCTCTACCGTATGTACTATCGCGGCAGCTCTCATGCCGGATATGCTCTAGAGTCAATACTGAAGCCGGGCGAGGTGGTCGTCCCAGAACACCCTCACACCGCCTGCTACGCCGAGAGTCGGGACGCCGTTCACTGGAACCGATTTCTGGAAGCCTTCATTCGTCCCGGACTGGGGGTGCGCAACTGGGTCCACCGTACCAACACCCCCGCCTGGGGTCTACTGTCCCTCCAGCCCGACGAAATCTCCCTCTTTATCCAGCGCGACTACACCTTTCCCTCCAACTACATGGAAAGGATGGTGCTCCGGACCGATGGCTTCGTGTCGCTCCATGCGGGATACTCGGGCGGTGAATGGATCAGCAAACCGCTTACTTTCGAAGGAGACAAGCTGGTGCTGAACTTTGCCACCTCTGCGGCGGGCAGCATTCGGATGGAGATCCAGGATGCCGACGGCAACCCCCTGTCCGGCTTCGCGCTTGAGGAATCGCCGCTCATCTGGGGAGACGAGATCGAGCACCAGGTGGTCTGGAGCAGGAGCCACGCCGAGGCTACTTCCGACAAACCGCTGCGCCGACTGGCAGGCAAGCCGGTAAGGCTGCGGCTCATCATGAAGGATGCCGACCTGTTCTCGCTGCGGTTTCAGTAGGTCCGCCGTGGCTTCGGTCTCCAGGCCGAAGTGTTTTTTCTCTCGAGCCTTCGGCTCGAAAGACGGCGGCCTGGAGACCACCGCCACCAAAACGACCGCGAGGCTAGCTGGTGCCTGTCCGAAAACCGGGGTTTTCAGAACTGTAATCTGTTGAATCGTAAACACTTATTATACTTGAGACTGCTGACAGACCGGCTCGACCCAGCTCGATCCAGAGCAAGGACCCTCGAGCGAGGGCACGCGGGCCAAAAAGCAGCGGTTCGGCGCAGACCTCTCCCCGAGTCGGAGCCACAAGGCAGTACGGTCAGCCACAAAAGGCTACAACAGGAGTCGGGCCAGGACGACCAGGTTATAGGTCAGGACGCTGGCATGGACGTAGCTTTGAAAGGGAGGCCAGCCTTTCCAGCTACAGCGGTGGAGACCGAAGGTGTGCTTGAGGGTCCCAATGCACCCCTCAATCCCGGCGCGGAAGCGTTTGAGTTGTTTGTAGACCCAACTGGAACGCACCATGCTCTCAACCGTCAACCCACACTTTTTGGAAAAGGCCACATCCTGTACCCCCTGCTCTTTGGCCCAGCGCAGGTTGGCAGCCGAGGCAAAACCACCATCCCAGGCGCTCTGGCGGGGGACCTTCCCGTACAGCTGTCGATGCCGCTCTAAGAAGGGTTGCACATAGTTGCTGTCGGCCGGATTCCCCCGTTCCACCACACAATCCAGGATCAGCGACGAGGCGCCCGTGCTGACAAACACCTTGTGGCCGAAGACCGTTTCCCGAGGGCTCTTCTTGATAATATCGGTGTGCTCTTCGAAGAGGGAACAGATCTTCTCCTGGGCCGCGACGGCCTCGCCCGAAAGGACCCGTCGTTGAGTCTGCTCGATGACTTTGTGCAACAGCCCCAGATAGTGGGCCAGTTGCGCCGCCACGGCCAGACTGAGGGGATCGCTCCACTGCGCGGAAGCTGCCAGCGCCTGCTCGGCATAGTGAGCCGTCTTGGACGCCACTTTGATCAGATCGCGGTAACTGTCCAGGCGCTTCTTGCCGCGGCGGTTGCGGATGTTCAGGACGCGCCGCTTGGCCCGCCGCGTATGATCGACGAAGCCGATCCCTTCCCGCTCCCGCAGCCGCCCCAGCCACTGGGTCACGACTCGAATGCCGTCGTACAACAGCTCACTGTCGAGCGGATAGTGGATGTTCGTCTCGACCGCCGTGGCATCGACCCGAATCCGTTGGCCTTTTTCCAGACCCCGAGCCTGCGCCCAGAGCACCAAGTGGTCGTTGATCGCCTTCCAAGTCCCCGGCTCAATCTTCCCCAGGTTCTCCGCCAGGGTGGCTTTGCTGATCGACGCCCCATAGGGCAAGCGACAGAACCTCTGACAGCTTTGCGAATCCACCAGATGAAACTCCAGCTTGCGATAGCTGAACTGATGCAGCTGTTTGATGACGGCGCAACGCAGCACCTGCTCGGCCGTCAAACCGGGGGCGCCAACACCGGAATCAACCCTGTCAGAGAGATCTTGTACTATCAGCTCCAGCGTCTGGGGATTGTCGTCCAGGATGCGCGAGATCACCTTCAATTCATGGGCCAGCTGGTGATCGGGCCATTGCGGGGAAAGGGGGCGTTGTTTTTCACGCTTTTTACGCATCTTCGAACTCCTGAAATCGTCGTAAGTCGTTTTAGTCTAATTGTTTGCACCAAATAGTCTAGCAAACGGCCCTGACAGTTTCGGAGCTTGAAAAAGCCCTCTTTCCCCTTCCTTATCAATTACTTACACATTTCCGGACGGGCACTAGCTGGGGTCCTTGAAGGGCAGGACCCGCTTTGGGTTTTCCACCAGGATCTGCTGAATCGCCGCCTCACTGACTCCCCTGTTCTTGAGCCTGGGGACGATATTCTCCAGGATGTGCCCGTAGCCGTAGCCTCCGTAGTGGACCAGGTCGCATTGGAAGCAGCAGTCCTGGGCCACGGTCACGGAACTGGCATAGCCATCGGCCACCAATCCAGAGATGATGTCGATCCTCAACTCATCAGGGGGGTGTTGGCGACCGGCACCGGCGAAATACATGTCGCGGCCGAAGGTGTCGAATCCCAGCATGCAGCCGGTGTCCGCCAGGCGTTTGTAGGAATCCCTGCTTTCCCGGTACCGGTTCTCGATATGGCTCATGATGATTCGGCTGGGATCGACTCCTTCCCCTTTCATGAGATCTATGAGGGAGAGGGGTGAGTCATGATCGTGGCCCGGATGGATCGAGATGGGAGCCCCGGTTCTCAGGTGAGCTCGGGCAGCGGCCCTGAACGTCTTCTCTTCGTTGGGATGCAGCGGCCAGGAGGCACCGATTTCGCCAATGAGTCCGGAGCAGACCCCGTCAATGCCCTCGGTCAGGTTCTGGACGATCTCCTCCTCGATATCCTCGAGCGTCTTCGAATCCATGTCTGGCGGATGGGATGGGTAGATGTAGTAGCCGCTACCGGCGATGACGTTGGCCCCAGTGCGTTCGGACATCCTCCTCAGACCGGCGGGATTCGGTTTGATGCCGTTGATGGTGCAGTCGACGATGGACCGTCCTCCCAGGTCCCGGTAGATATCCACCTCCGAAGCGATGATGTCGTCATCGTAGGAAACGAGGTTGGGCCAGGAGTTCATGGTGTTTTGCTTCACCCAGAAGAGATTTGAGAGGGTCAGCTCCGCGTTGGTGAGGCTCTTACCCTTCTCATCCTGGGGTTCCTGGTAGTAACAGGTCAGGTCGAAATACAGGTGTTCGTGAATCAGAGTAACGCCCAGCTGCTCTGGTTCGATTGGCCCTGGGACGGTCTGGACCTTTCCACGGAGTTCTTCAAGCATATGTCGTCTCCTTTGAGAAAAGCTGACTTTAGCCCAAAGGCTCCAAGAACTCAATTCTCAGAAGTCTACTACTGTCCGCTTTCTCCTCAACACCTCACCTCATTCCGCTGAGGTTGAGGTCCGTTCGCGGCCAAATCTGGTGCAAATCTGAGCGCCAATTCTGCCAAGTTATTTCTGCGCGAACCCTTAGCCTGAACCTCTCAGAGTGGCAATCCGATCCGTAATGGAATCTCACTGCTGAGACCGATCGGCCGAAACCGGCCCCGAGCCTGGCTTCGCCTTTACTGTGCCGTTGTGGTAAGAGAAACAGAACGAAAGGACACCCTTGCAATATTCCTCTATGGGCATCGCACTATTTCGCATCGTTGCAATCTGCGCAACAATCTCCGGTATCCAGCAGAACCTTTTCTCCGCCGAGCCCACAGTCTGGATTCGTCAATCTGGGTTTGCAGATTTCTCTCAGGGGACTTTTGCTGACAGTGGACGGAATACCTACGTGTCGGCTGTCGGCCACGTGCAGATGATTCACCGCTGGGACTTGAACCGGGACGGATTCCCGGACCTTGTCTTCACCCAGGACGAAAATTCCCGCTCCGAGACGCCCGACGCCCTCGCCTATTTGAATGACCGAAGCGGATTTGCACCCCTGTTTCCGCCGCTGTGGCGGGAACATCCTCGCTTTTCCCTGTTGGAGGGAATCCTGGACGCCGAGGACCAGGTCCAAAGACTTCCGACCCTGGGAGGGGGCAAGAGCCGCCTAGCCGACTTGAATCGCGATGGCTGGCTCGATCTGGTCTTCGTCAATCTCATACACAACTACAGCCATGAGCTGAACGCCTACATCTACTGGGGCGGTCGCGGATTCCGCCAGAGCCGGCGCACAGAGTTGCCGACGCTCTTCGCCCATGGACTGGATGTTGCCGATCTCAACGCCGACGGCTATCTCGATCTGGTCTTCGCCAATCGCGGAGACTACGAATGGGAGCCCCGCTTCGGTCCCCGAGACAATCGGGAGTCCTACGTCTACTGGGGAGGAGCCGAAGGGTTCGGTCCCGAGCGACGCCAGTCGCTTCCGACACACAATGCCTTGGACGTTGCGGCCGGCGCCTTCGATGGTGACGGCTCCGCCGACCTTGCCTTCATCAACGCTCCTCGGGACCAGAGTTCCACCCTCTCAATCTACTATGGTCAGACAGGCAAATTCCCGCTCGAAAAGAGGGTGACCCTTACGCAAGATGGTGCCATAGGTCTGTGCACCCTCGATCTCAACGGAGATCGAGCGGCGGATCTCTTCCTGGCCCTGGAAGGGGACCGCTCTCTGATTCTTCCGGGGCAGAAGGAGAACGCCTCCCTCGATAGCGCCATCGATCTGCCCGTATCCGCTGCCCAGGACGCTGCGGCAGCCGACCTGAATGGGGACGGTGCAGCAGATTTGGCAGTGGCGAGTAACCAAGAAGACTCGATTGTCTTCTGGGGATCGCAAGCAGGATTCGTCCGGGACCAGTCCACCAGTCTGCCCACACTGGGAGCTGTGGGACTGGCACTGGATGACTTCAACGGCGATGGAACAATGGACATCGTCTTCGCCAACCACCAGGACGATCAGGGTCACGACGTTCCCTCTTACATCTACTGGGGCAGCCCCGAGGGATACGCCCCCTATCTGAGATCCGAGATCCAGGGGTTCGGCCCTCTCTCAGTGGCAGCAGGCGACGTGGACCGGGACGGCAAGCCTGATATCGCGCTGCTCAACCACCTCAGCGGTACCTACCCTGACCCTCAGACAGCCCTGATCTTCTGGGGGAACCAGCACGGGCACTACTCGGCTGCCTCCATGACGGGCCTCAAGAATGTCGGAGATGGGCAGGTCACGAATGCGGATCTGAACGATGACGGATATCCCGACCTGGTCTTCATGTCGGTGATCTGCTGGGGCGGTCCCGACGGCTACGACGAGAAGCGGCGTACTCGGCTGGAGACCGGAAGAACCCTGTTAGGGAGTCGAGCGGCCGACCTGAACCGCGACGGTTATCTGGATCTGCTCTACTCCAGACGGGCCCCCGCTCAGAGTGATTCCGGAGTCATCTACTGGGGTAGTGCCGAAGGATTCGATGCCGAGCGCCGAAAGGAATTCCCGCTACCCGAGGCGACCGTCCATCCGACGCTGGCCGACCTGGACCGGGACGGGTTCCTGGACATGATCAACGCCTCCATTAGCAGTCGCGCCAGCATCCTCTGGGGAAGCGCTGCAGGATTCGGGAAGCGGAAACCCTTGTTCTTGAAGACCGATGCTTCCAGTACCTCTCGGGTAGCCGACCTGGACGGTAACGGCTGGCTCGACCTGATTTTCAGCGGTAACTTCAGCCTGGAACGAAAGACGCGGCGAGCGGAATCCTACATCTACTATGGATCTCCACAAGGCTTCCTGGTACGGCCCCCGGTGCATCTTCCGGGATACGCCAACATCGAAACTGGGATAGGCGACCTCGATCGGGACGGGTCCCTGGATCTCGTATTCGGAAACTACAGCGATGGGATGAACCGGTCGCTTCCGATCTTTCTCTACTGGGGTGGCGCGGACGGCAGCTTCCAGGAGAATAGGAGAACCGATCTGCCCGCCGAATCCTCGTGTGGCATTCAGGTTCTGGATTTGAATCGGGACGGCTACCTGGAGATCGTGGTCCACAACCACATCATCAATGGCCGCCACGACTTTGGCGCCTACATCTACTGGGGCGGGGCCCAGGGTTATAGTATTGATCGCAGGACCCAACTGCCCACCACCGCCACCCACATGTCCACTATCCTGGAACCCGGAAACGTTTACACCCGCCGGTTGGAGGAGGAGTACCTCTCTCCCCTGGTTTCCAAGCCTTCGAGTCGGGAGGTCATTCTCCACTGGGACGCCAGCACCCCCTTGGGCACTAGTCTCCGATTTCAAGTGAGAGGAGGGGCAACAGAAGAAGCGCTAGTCCAGCAAGAATGGACTGGCCCCTCCGGCACCGGATCTTACTTTCGCGAATCTGGCCGTAGCTTGCCCGAGCAACTAGCAGCAACACCTTGGATCCAATACCGGGCCATTCTCAGCACACCGGATGGGGGCAATTCTCCGGTTCTCAAGGAGGTGTCTTTGGAGTGCCTGGCCGCTGACGGAAACTGAACCCTATCGAGCGGACAGCAACAGAGTTTTCCCTGTTCCCAACCCCTCGCTTGCGCTTCAGGCTTCCAAAGAGGGGAGCGCCGGCGGGTGCGAGTCTCGTGCTTGCTCGTTGGAATACGTAGTATTCTGCGGATTCCCTAATATTCTGCGAACACACTAGAGAGAATCTGATCATGACCCCAGGGCAATCTCCAGAGTCCAGCATAGTTGTCCTCTTCAAGGGAGGCAGACTACCCACCTGGCATCGTCTGACCCCGACTCGGCGCAGCGAGTATGAGCAGGAGCACGTGGACCTCATGCTTTCCGTGGCCCGAGATCATCGAATGATGCGGCTGGAGGCCTTCCAACTCATCGATCCCCAGCCGGATTGGCACCGAGCCTGGGTGATGGAGTTTCCCGACCTGGCCGGGGCCGAAGCCTGGATCGACGGGGAGATACTGCCACCCCATGGAGCCTACTCCAACAAGATCATGTACCTCGCTCGCAGGTGGGCTCGGGATTATTTCGCTAGTTGGGTACCTAGCAGCCCGTGGTGAAAGTCGCTGATCGTTAGTCAGGTGCAGGCAATAAAATGGGCTCATGGCAATGGGGAAGAAGAAGCGGCGACAGCAAAAGGATTTATGGGTGGCCACCAGCGAGATGCCGGTTCCTCCGGGACACCCGTTCTACGTGGCCTTAGAGGATCTTCTGAAGAAGCATCAGTTTGACGATTTCGTCGAGCGACGGTGCGCCCAATTCTATGCCCCGCGGATGGGGCGGCCGAGTCTGGAACCGGGCGTCTACTTTCGGCTGCTGCTGGTGGGCTATTTCGAAGGCCTGGGTTCGGAGCGAGGAATCGCGTGGCGGGCGGCTGACTCGCTGGGGCTGCGCGAGTTTCTGGGACTGAAGTTGAGTGAATCTCCGCCGGATCACTCCACCCTTTCCAGAACGCGGCGACTGATCGATGTCCAGACTCATGCCGCCGTCTTCGAGTGGGTGCTGCAGCGCGTCGGCGAAGCGGGACTGCTGAAGGGAAAGACGCTGGGCATCGATGCGACCACGCTGGAAGCCAATGCCGCGCTACGCAGCATCGTTCGACGGGATAGCGGGGAAGGGTACGACGAGTTTCTCAAGGGGCTGGCTCAAGCGTCTGGAATCGAAACGCCGACCCGCCAAGAGCTGGTGAAGTTGGACCGCAAGCGCCAGAAGAAAGGATCCAACCAAGAGTGGAAACACCCGCACGATCCGGATGCTCGCATCACCAAGATGAAGGATGGGCGCACGCATCTGGCACACAAAGCGGAACACGCGGTGGATCTGGAGACAGGAGCGATTGTAGCGGTCACGGTTCAAGGAGCGGACCAGGGAGATACGACGACGATGGTCCCGACGCTGATCGAAGCGGCCGAGCACCTCGAGCAGGTGATGCCTGAGGACGGAGCAATCCAGGAGGTGGTGGCCGATAAGGGGTATCACAGTACGGCGACGATGAAGGAGTTCAAAGCTCTGGACCTACGGAGCTACGTTTCCGAGCCGGATCGAGGAGGCCGGAAGTGGAAAGGCGATCTCGAAGGCCGGGATGCCGTTTACGCGAATCGGCGGAGGGTTCGTGGAGAGCGCGGACGTAGACTACTGCGAATGAGGGGGGAACGACTGGAGAGACCTTTTGCCCATCTTTACCGCACCGGGGGACTGCGGCGGACCGAGGCCCGAGGGCACTCGAACGTCCTCAAACGGCTGCTGATTCAGGCCGGTGCCTTCAATCTGGGGATGCTCTTGCGGAAGCAAGTCGGTGCCGGGACTCCCCGGGGCCTCCGGGCCCAGGTTCTTCGCGCCATGTTGCTGGTGTTCGGCCTCGTTAACGCCACCAAACAGCTGATCGGCGAGATTGTGGGAACCTTCTTGGGAAAATTCCGGATGCAGACCTCGTTCACTCGTCGTCGACCGGAATCCATTCCCGGTCAAATTTAGGTACTTCCACCACGGGCTGCTAGCTCAAACTTCCCGACCCAGCGCCCGTCGACCTGATCAGGATATGCCCGTAAAGCCCATCGTGGTAACCAGCAAGTGCCTCGGTTTCGATTCCTGTCGCTACAACGGAGACATGATCTCAGCTCCCTTTGTTCAGCAGTTGGCCGACCACGTCCACTACCTTACCGTCTGTCCCGAGGTCGAGATCGGGTTGGGAACCCCCAGGGACCCGGTTCGGGTCGTCGCCGGTGACGCAGGCTGGCGATTGATTCAGCCGACCACGAGACTGGATCTGACCCAGAGAATGGCCGTCTTCAGCCAAAGCTATCTGGATTCCCTAGCTGCCGTTGACGGTTTCATACTGAAAAGCCGCTCCCCCAGCTGTGCCTTAAAGGACACCCAAATCCACCCGTCAATTGAGAAGGGGGGCGTAGTAGGCATGGGATCTGGCCTCTTCGCCCAGGCCGTGTTGGAGCGATTCCGCCACGTCGCCATCGAAGATGAAGACCGACTGACCAATCCCGGTATCCGAGAACATTTTCTCACCCAACTCTTCGTCCGGGCTCGCTTCCGGACTTTGTGTGAAGCCCCGAACATCAGGCGGCTGAACCAGTTCCAGGCGAAAAACAAGCTTCTGTTGATGGCGTACAGCCAGACCAAGCTGAGACTCCTGGGCCAAATCGTGGCATGCCACGATGGGGAGAACCTGTCAATACTGTTGGACGAGTACGGTGAACAGCTCGGGGCCACCTTCAGTCGCGCCCCCCGGTATACCTCGAACATCAATGTGCTGTTGCACGCCTTCGGCTATATCTCTGAGCGTCTGTCGACCCGTGAAAGGGCCTACTTTCTGGATGCAATCCAGTCCTACCGAGAGCAACAGATCCCCCTGGGCTCGGCTGCGGCAATACTGCGGACATGGATTGCTCGCTTCGAAAATGACTACCTGGCAAGCCAGACTTTCTTTCATCCCTACCCTGGGGAGCTGGAGGGGTAGGATCGTAGCGGTGGTCTCTAGGCCGCCGTCCCTCGAGCCAAGGGCGCGACGAAGCAAGAGTCCTTCGGCCTGGAGACCGAAGCTACGTGCGCCTGCAGACGTGCAGCGATTTGCTCAAGTTTTCAGGTCAGTCCCGCCCCAGCTGGGCTGCCCCATTCGAGAACGAAACTTCGGGTCCGGCGTAGCGGTGGCCTCCAAGCCGCCGTCGGAGCCAAAGGCTCAGAAGAATAAGACTTCGGCCTGGAGGCCAAAGCTACTTCTGCAAATGAAGTTTCAGGTCAGGCGTCCAAAGGTGCCAAATACCCGACTTAATCCGCCGTCGCCGCCCCCTGGGGAATCGCATCCAGCTCAGTCACCCGGTGCGCCTGACGGCGCCGTTCGACGACGAAATAGAGACAGGGGACGAAGGCCAGAGTGATGAGGGTGGATGTAGTGAGCCCGCCTACGATGACCCGTGCCAAAGGAGCCTGAAGCTCGGCGCCCTCTCCCACTCCCATTGCCAGGGGCAGCATGGCGAGGATCGTGGTCGTCGTGGTCATGATCACCGGGCGCAATCTGCGACGGGCTCCTTCCACCAGGGCCTCGTGGAGCCCAAATCCGTGCTCGCGGCGCAGCAGGTTGACGTAGTCCACCAGAACGATCGAGTTGTTGACCATCACGCCGACCAGGACGATGGAACCCAGGAAGGAATTCATATTCAGGGTGGTTCCCGTGAGGTAGAGGGAAAGAGCCACCCCGATGAAACCGAAAGGCACCGCCGTCATGATAACCAGCGGATGCAGAAAGGACTCGAACTGAATCGCCATCACGGCGTAGACCAGGAAGACGGCAATCAGAAGACCTACCAGAAGATCCCAGAATATCCTCTGCTGTTCCTCATATTCTCCACCGATAGCCAGGCTGAAACCCTCGGGCACGGCGATGCTCTTGAGTCCCTCCTGCAGATCGGCCACCACATCTCCCAGGGCCCGGTCACCCAGCCCGGCGTTGACCTTCACGATCCGTTCCTGATTCTCTCGTGAAATAGAGGTTGGGCCCTCGGTTAGAACGATCCGTGCCACCGATGAAAGAGGTACCAGCTCACCGTTTGAGGCGACAATGGGAAGTTCAGGTAGCTGTTGGATGTGAACCCGGTCGTCGGGACGCAGTTGGACGCGGATATCATACTCGTAACCGCCCTCTCGAAAGCGAGTAGTCACCTTTCCCAGTATGTAGTGTTCCACCGCCTCGGCCACGTCCGCTCCTCCTAGACCCAGCTGGGCCAGGCGTTCTCGGTCGGCATAGACCACGCGCTCCATCTTCCCCGGTTCCCGGTCAATGGTAGCGTCAGCAACCCCAGGTATCTCTCTCATCATGCGAGCTGCTTCCCGCGCCAGCGCATCCGCTGTTTCCATGTCGTGTCCGCGAATATCCACGCTGACCCGGTCCTCGCCTCCCCGCATGACGCGCACCAGGATATTGCCGCTGCCGAGACGAACCCGATTTTCAGAGCCAGGCATGCCAGCAATTGCCTTGCGCACGGCGGCCGAAATCTCTTTGCTGGATCGTTCTCGCTCTCCGATGGGTACCAGCGTGATCCGCAAAGATCCCTGATTAGAGGTACCGGGTCTCCAACTGCGATCGGGTCCCGCTACGGTCATGATGTGTTCGACTTCGCCTTCCTGTAGAGTGCCCTGAATGCGCCGCTCCATCTCCAGCACGACCTCCTTGGTCGTCTCCAGCGGAGTACCTATGGGAAGCTCCAGGGAAACATCCACCCGTCCCTCGTCGGCCTCGGGCATCAACTCGTAACCGATTGAGGGGACCAGGAGAAGCGCACTCGCCAGCAGCAGTATTGAGAACGCGATGGTCACCCAGGGATGGAAAAGGGCCCTGCGAACCAGACCCCCGTACAGATTCTCGAGCCCGGCCAGACTGCGCTCGCCCAGATCATACAGGCGTCGAGTCCAGCCGCTTTGCCCGCCGGGCCGGCCCTTGAAAACTCGGGCCGTAAGCATGGGTACCAAGGTGAGAGCAACCGTCAGGGAGCAGAAGAGTGCAAAACAGACGATAACTGCCATCTCCTTGAAGAAGATGCCCGCGAATCCGGGGACGAAAACCACCGGGAAAAAGACGGCTAGAGTGGTCACGGTTCCAGCCACGACGGCGGCGGCAACTTCGCGGCTCCCCTGCACCGCTGACTCGTTGAGCTCCATCTGCAGCTCCCGCTTGCGGTAGATGTTCTCCAAGACCACGATGGCATTGTCGACCAGCATTCCGATTCCCAGAGCCAGCCCTCCGAAAGAGATCACGTTCAGCGTGAATCCGTAGAAATACATGAGGGAAAAGGTAGCCAGGACACTGATGGGGATGGCGGTCGAGATGATGAGGGTCGAGCGCCAGTCGCGGAGGAAGATCATCAGAATGATCACGGCTAATAGGGCTCCCAGAAGGGCCCCCGCCTGGACATTGGACACCGACTTCTTGATGAAGTCGGCGCTGTCCATGAGCACGGAAAGATGGAGGCGGCCTTCGAACTCTTCATTGATCCGTTGGACCTCCTCCCGAAGAGCGGCGACAACTTCAATCGTGTTGGCGTTTGATTGTTTGGCTATCCGCAAACGGATTCCGCCTTCTCCATCGATCCAGAGCTCGCTCCGGACTTGTTGAAAGGAGTCCGCCACCTCCCCCAGGTCACCCACGTAGATCGGTCGGCCTCGGCGGTAGGTCACGACGGTACCGGCCAGGTCCTCCAGATTCTTGAACTCACCCGAAGCCCGGATGATGACCTCTCGCTGATCGTCCAGCATGTCTCCGGCGGAGACATCCCGATTCTCCCGAGCCAGAGCCCGGCTCACGTCCTGTGCGCTGATGCCCAACGACGCCAGCCGCCTGGCATCCAGCCGCACCTGGATCTCTCTAACCCGTCCCCCTCGGACCTCGACCGCTGCCACCCCCTTCACTCGCTCCAGCCGGCGACCCAGCGTCTCCTCAGCCAGGTAGCGCAGCCGGCGGATATCGCCTCCGCCACTCAGTCCCAGATACGCCACCGGATAATCGGACAGGTTGAACTTCCAGACCGTCGGGGCGTCTGCCTCTTCCGGGAGCCGATTTCGAATGCGATCCAGCATGGTGCGCACATCGTTCAGTACCTGGTCCAGATCGACCCCCCAGATGAAGCGAAGCGATACCCGGCTCAGCCCCTCGGAGGAGACCGCCTCGATTCTCTCAAGACCCTCGATGGTTGACACAGCCTGCTCCACCGGACGGGTGATCAGGGTCTCCATTTCTTGTGGAGCTACCCCTTCATAGCGAGTCGTGATGGAGATGCGGGGAAAGTCCACCGCGGGCATCAGATCTACGGACAGACGCTGTACCGAGATAAAACCCAGAACGACGACCGACAGAAAAAGCATGCCGGTGCCAACCGGTCGAGCGACTGCGATCCGGGCTAGGCTCATGGTTTCACTCCCTTGGGCTCCCTAATCTGCGCCGAACGTGGCTACGGTAACCCGGGCTCCATCGGCCAGGTCCTGATGTCCGAACACGAGGACGAGATCCCCCGCTGAAAGACCTCCCTTGACAGCCACACGATCGTCCTGTCGCCCCAGGATCTCCACCGGGATCCAGCGAGCCGCATCCTCCGCAGCAATGAACACACCCTCGGCCTCGATCCCCCGAGTGTCCACCCGCTTCAGAACGGCAGCACCCGGCACGATGGTTCCTTCGATCGTCCCTCCAGCGACACGGACCTGAGCGTACATCCCCGGCCGAAGAGAGAGCGTGCTCTCGCTCATGACACCCTCGACGGCCACGGTGCGGTTGCTTCGGTTGACTTCGCTCGACAGTCTCTTCACCTTCCCGGTGAAGGTACGGGATCCCGTGATCTGGCTAGTGAGCTGGAAGGAAAGCCCAAGCTCGACCAGAGATAGCTGGCCCTCGGGAACCCAGAATCGAATCCTCAAGGGGCCGCTCTTGACCAGCCGTATGATAGGCGTCCCGGGTTGGACGAAGGTCCCTGGGTCCAGGTAGCGTTCACCCACGGTTCCTGCGAAGGGCGCCCGGACTTTGGTTTCCTGGATCTGCTGCGAAAGCAGATGGACCCGGGCCTCCGATTGCCGCTTCTGAGCAGCCATGGCTTTGAGCTCGGCTTTCAGCGCCCGGACCGAGGATCGATCGGATTCGATTTGCTGGGCGCTGATCAGCAGCTCTTGATAGAGGCGCTCCATACGCTCTAGTTCCCCTTCCGCCACCCGCAGCCGCGCTAACACGCGCTGACTGTTTGCCTCTACGACCTCGACCTGGACCTGGGCCACTTTGAGCTCGTTCTGAAGGTCGGTGTCATCCACGACTGCGACTACATCCCCCTCCGTGAGGCTGTCTCCAATGCGGACTTCGACCGTGTTGAGACGGCCGCTGATCTTGGAAGCCAGATCGCTGGTATCGGCGTCCAGCTCACCGGGGTACTGTGAAGAAAGCTGGAGCAGGCCCCGAATCACGGGCGCCGCCCGAACCGGCGTAGCCTGGACCGAGTCTGCTTTGGGAACCTGGGGCGCTTCCGGGGTAAGATAGAGTTTCCAGAAGAGAAAAGCGAAGCCGGCGGCACTCACGGCGAGAAACAGGAAAGAGAACCAGCTCCGACGGCGTGGAGCAGCTATGCCTGTCCCTCCTCCTGCGGGCCGATCCGAGGAAGTCCTCTCAAAGGGAGGGCGCGATGAGCTGTCCATGATCGTCAATTTCGGATTTTATCAGAAATCGAACCGAATCAAGCATAACAATCTGCTGCGGTTTGAAACGAAAATCAGACACCAACACAGGTATACTCTTGGGGGTTTATCAAGATGACTGAGCATGATGTCCCTCCCCAACTCGTAAGCCCCTTCAGCCTTAAGGACGACGATGGGTTCTTCTGGGTCAAAGGCAACCTGCACTCCCACACCACCAACTCCGATGGAAAGCCTTCGCCGCAGGAGCGGGTTGACGGATACGGCGCTCAGGGATACGACTTTCTATGTTTGTCCGACCACTACAAGATCACCCGCACCGATTCTGTTTCTGCACCCGATGGATTTGTGCTGATCCAGGGTGCAGAATTGCATCCGGACAATCCCTTCGGTGGTCAGCGTCACCACTTTCTCTGCCTCAACCTCCAGGAAGATATCGATTCCGTCAACATGCCACCGCAGCATGTGATTGACGAGGTGAGGCGGCAGGGCGGCTGCGTCTGGTTGGCCCATCCCTTCTGGAGCTCAATCAACGTGGTACGGGATGTCCTGCCGCTGCATGGTTTTGCCGGCGTTGAGGTCTTCAACACCACCTGTCGCTGTCAGGGAAGAGGCGAGTCCAGCACTCATTGGAACGACTGGATGGAGCAGGAGAGCAGGCTCTACCCCGCGCTGGCCAACGACGATTCGCATGCCCTGGAGCGGGATCAGAAAGACACCTACCAAGCCTGGACCATGGCTCGGGTCAAGGAGCGCAGCGCCCAGTCCATAGTCGACGCATTGGTCAAAGGCGCCACCTATTGCACCACCGGCCCCCAGATTCACGACATCAGTCTGCGCCAAGTTGACAGTCCCGATGGCGATCGGCAGTTGGTCGAGGCCACCATCTTCTGCTCAGAGGCCCAGCGAATTCTCGCAGTCAGCGACACCTTCGGCAGGGAGTTCCGGATACCCGGGGAGACCTTCGAGACGGCAACCTTCACCGTGCACCCGGTGTCCCGCTGGATACGCTTCGAGATACACGCCCCGGGACGACTGGATCTCGGTCACCACTGGCACCCAACGAGTCAAGGCTAGAGACGCTTAGGGAAGTCCTGCTCACGGCGAAGAAGCCGATCGTTCTCGTCGGAGCCGACGTAATCCGAGCCGGCGCCTCAAGGGATCTGATGAGTCTGGTCGAGAATGCGGGTGCCGCTGTCCTGGTCCAGATGGATGCCCATGGGGTGTTCCCAGAGTCGCATCCTCGCTGGGCAGGCACCTTCGTGGGACACCAGAGTCCTAACACTATCGAAGGTGAATTTGCGCCCCAGGCTGATCTGGCACTCCTGGTGGGCTGCGATTCACTGGTCTCCGACAAGCAATGGGACTCGGGGCTTCCCACCTATGAGCTGGCCTCCAGAGAAGAATTTGAATCCTTGGCCGCTGGGCCGCGCCTTCGTGTCGATGGTGATCTCAAGGTCTCCCTTTCGCGACTTCTATCAGAGCCAAACCGGCAAGGCTTTTCCGTTCAGGATATCGAGAAAACCCGGGAAAAAGTCTTGAGCAACTTCCGCCGTCCCGGGGAAGCACGGTTGGCGGCGCAGGACATCGTGGAAATCACTAAAGCCAGGATGCCGGCCGACGGCATTCTCGTCTCCGAGACCGGGATTTTCATATTGATGCTCCACCATCTCTGGCCGTTCGATCAGCCGGGGAGACACCTGTGCACCGCGGGAGGCCGAACCATGGGTCTAATGCTCCCGGCAATCCTGGGAGCCAAGCTTGCCCAGCCCGAAACACCCATGGTTGGAATCGGTGCCGATGGAAGTGCGCTGATGCGCCTCGGTGAGCTCGAAGTGTTCGCTCGAACGGGTGTTCGTGTGCCCCTGGTGATCCTCAACGATCATGCTCTGGGGACGATGAAGTCGAGACAGCAGTTCCGGGGAATGACCGATTACGGTCTGGATCTATATCCCGTCGACCTGGCAGCTATTGCCCGGGCTTCAGGACTGAACGGCGTCGTGGTCGAAACACCTGAAGAGTACGACACTGAGTTGAAGAAAGCCCTGGATGCCGACCGGGCAACCCTGATCGATGCTCGGGTAGATCCGCAGCCATATCAGGAGAGCTTTGCAGCGACGCTGGGGATTTTGGACTGATTCACCGACTGCTCGATCGTCAAGGCCCCGAAGATATGCACAGAGCAGCAGAAACTTCACAAAGGCGCGGCCGGCCGGCGTCCAAGCTGGCTAGACCTGGCGATCTTGGTCGAGGTACCTGTCTAGAAGACGGGCGATCCAAGTTTCTGAGATACGGCCAAAATCGGCCTTGAGTGCTGTCTCAAGAGGCCGAGCCTCTGCCTCTTGTTTCTTTGGCTCCTCGGTCCTCCCCTCAAGCACTGAAGGGTTTCCCCCATCCTTGTCGTCTGCGATTGCCTTACTAGGTTGCGGGGTCAGATCGTTCAGAATTCTGGGTGCCGGGCCCGGAGTTCGTTGGAGCGGGTAGCGATAGGCTGAGAGAGTCTGTTCTCCGCTGCCAGAGCTCGGCGGTGGGAGCAGTGGCACCGGGTAGGTGCTGTGGGGATCAGGGTTGGCGGCGTAGGGGACCTGCATGGTCTCCAGTGTGTTCATGTGGACCAGATAGGGAATTCCCCCAAGTGTTCTGGTCAGCTTCCATCCCTCGGGGACCCCGTAGTTGGCGCCGGTGATGGCATCGTACCCGGGATGCTGGGATCCGGGCAGGGCACTGATGAGCATCCCCTGCTTTAAGGGTAGGGTTGGCTTGGCGTTGGGATCATATTCTCTGAAGGAGCGGACCCAGGCCAGGCCGCCTGATGGGCCCTCGAATTCCCCAACCTCCTGCGCCAATTGGGACTTGAAGCCGCCGCTCCGCGATTCCTGGGAGGCCTGGTCTCTCAACGAGTCAGGCTGCCAATCGGAAAGGGTCTGAACACCGTTATCGATAATGATCATGATTTCGTCGTACCTCCAGTTGCGATCATTCAGCAAATTCCATGCCAGATACTCAAAATTACGCAAGCCGGCCTGGGAGGTGGCGAATAGACCGAGCCCTCTAACCTCCAAAGGGGCAAACTGGGTAGTAATTGCACCCGCGATAGGCAAAATCTGTCCCGCCCGCTACGAGTCTACCTTTGATAGCGAATGAAGCTGTCACGGGCACGGTCCCCTCCGGATGTGGATCTGCTAGAATGTGGGCCGCTTCGAGGGACGGATGAAGAAGATTCACGGGCTTATCAATCGCGAGATCACGGGACCATCGTTGATTGCGCTGGTCTTCATGACCTTTATCGTGTTCACTCGGGAATTCGGACGACTGGCTGAGATACTGATTCGCTCAGACGCCAGCTCCGTAAGTGTGCTGCAAGCGGTCGTCTCTCTGCTGCCCAGCATCCTGGCCTTCAGCATTCCGCTATCGTTTTTAGTTGGCACCCTGATCGGGTTCAGTCGCCTCTCCACCGACAGCGAGATCGTCGCGATGCGTGCTTGCGGGGTCGGCGTCAACCAGATGGTGCGGCACCTGCTCAAGGTGGGGATTCTGGTGAGTCTCGTTACCTTCTCGATAACTCTCTTCCTGTTGCCGGAAGGAAACTGGAGCCTGAAGCAACTTCGTCATGGAGCGGGACTGCGACCGGTCCGATCCGAAGTCAAGCCGAGGGTTTTCAACGAAGACCTTCCTGGAACCGTCCTCTATGTTGCGGACAAGGATCTGCAGGGCTCTTCTTGGAAGGGCGTGTTTCTGTCGGATATCACCGACGACGGCCAGCGGCGGATTGTTCTAGCCAAGCGCGGGCAGCTCCTGATCGGACCGGATGGGAGCCAGGCGCAGCTGCACCTCCAGGACGGAACCATCTACAGAGTGGGACAGGAAACTCCGGAAAGAGACAGCATCAGCGAATTTCACACGCTAGACGTGCCGATTCGATTTCCCACGACCGGACAGGCCTCCGCTGGTCCCAAGGGACCCGCGGATAAGCATCTTTTGAGCTTGTTGGATGACCTCGGCCAGGGAGATTCGGAGGCCCGACGGGTGACCAGTCTGGAGCTCAACCGCCGGCTGGCCGTCCCTCTTTCTCCTCTCATTTTTGCCATTTTGGGTGTCACCTTGGGCGCTAGA
Organism: Acidobacteriota bacterium; assembly: GCA_965219855.1. Classification (GTDB taxonomy): domain Bacteria; phylum Acidobacteriota; class UBA6911; order RPQK01; family JAJDTT01; genus CAUZIZ01. The sequence continues at coordinate 103,912 of CBDCOR010000030.1, read as the reverse complement.
AGCCATCGTGGGGGACGCGGCTACGGGTTCATCGTGAGCGTTCTGGTGGCTCTGATCTATTACGTTTTGTTTGCTACCGGCGTAGAGTTGTCACGCAGCGGGGTGGTTCCCATTTTTGTTGGGGTCTGGGGAAGCACTATTGGGCTGGCGATCTTCGCCCTGCTCAGCCTTCGCTATGCCACGCTCGACGCCCCCGTCCGCCGCGCGCCGCACGACCGCGGCCGTGTCAGGCGGATTCTTTCCCGCGGGGGAAAACTGGCCCGCAGACTGAGCGCCCGGCTGCGTGCGATTTTCGACCAGCTGGCCGATCGAATTCACCTGCCCCGAGTCCGCCCCCGAGCAGCAAGGGTGATTGATCTTTATCTGGTGAAGACCTTCACTCTCTACCTGCTGCTCACACTGGGCATATGCGTCGGGCTTTTCTATCTCTTCACCTTCTTCGAGCTGATCGACGATGTCTTCAAGAACGAGACCCCCTACTCTCTTTTCCTGGACTACTTCTTTTATCTGCTTCCCCACATCCTGATGCTGTTGGTGCCGCTCTGCATTCTGATGGCGACACTGATCACCTTTGGACTTTTGGACAAGACCGGCCAGATCGTGGCACTCAAGGCCTGCGGAGTGAGTATCTACCGGGCTGCTGCTTCCGTCCTGGTCATGACGCTGGCTCTGAGCGCCTTCATCTTTGTCCTGCAGGAGTATTTCCTGCCCTATGCAAACCAAAGGCAGGACAACCTTCGCAACACCATCAAGGGTAGACCCATTCAAACCTATTACCAGGCAGGTCGACGCTGGATCTTCGGCGAGGGAAATCGCCTCTATCGCTACAATCACTTCGATTCCGAACGCAGCGTTTTCGCCGAGATTTCCATCTACAGCCTAGATATCAATAACGGTCGCTTCATGGAGCACGTCTATGCTCAGAAGGCAGAATGGGATGGGGCGTCGCAGGAATGGATCCTGGCAAATGGGTGGAGGCACGATCTCGTTTCAAGTGACTTCGGACGTTTTGACTCCCAAGGATTCACGTTTCCCGAGGAGCCCAGCTACTTTACCGGCGAGGTGAAAGAGTCGAGCAAGATGACCTATCTCGAACTCGAGGAGTATATCCAGTACCTGCACCAGGGAGGGTTTGAGGTAGACCACTTGAAGACCGATTTGCACAAGAAGATTGCCTTTCCCCTGGTCAGTCTGATCATGGCCATTCTGGGCATTCCCTTTTCGTTCACCATGGGGCGCAAGGGTGCTCTCTATGGAATCGCGGCAGGCGTGCTGATCGGGATTTTCTACTGGGGGACCTTCGGAGTGTTCGGCACCCTGGGTGCCAACGGTCTGCTTTCTCCCCTACTGGCGGCCTGGGCCCCGAACCTTCTCTTCGCCGCAGGTGGCACCCTGCTGCTTTCGACCGTCAGAACCTGATCCCCAAGTCTCAAGGATCCAACGGACGGGTTTCAGCGACCGCGACTCAAGCTCTCGAGCACCTCGCGAGGTGGGTTCCAGCCATACTCGCGTTTCTCATCCGGAACGTAACCCACAGTCACGATGAACAAACCCGTCTTCCGAGCCTTATCCGGAGGGACGTGGATCTGGACCTGGGTGAAGCCGTTGGCATACCAGCTTTGGTAGCCGTCGCGCGCGCTTTTCTCGAGAAGGTGACCGTTGAGACGAACATCCAGTAGCTCAGGCTTCCGGTAAGGCAGCCTCAGGCGAAACCCCACGCCGTTCTGGGCGAGACCCCCAGAGCCCCCTCGACCCTTGGCTTCGGAAATGCTGAGCAGGACCTCAGGCCCCATTCCAACGAAGCTCTCGACGGCGTTCTGGTTCACATAGGGCAGGCGGGCCAGGTTCGACAAGAAGCTCTTCGGTTCGGTATCGAGGATTCCGGCGGCCTCCTCGTCCAAGGCAACGACGTAGGTGTCGCGGCCGTCGGTTTGAGGATAGAGCACGGCCTGAGTGAAACCGGCCTGCTTCTCCCACAACTCAATGCGGCTGCGGCGCCGCTCCCCAGCCGTCCCGCCCCAGGATGTCACGAAGTGCCCGATATAGTTCTTCACCCGGTCCACGGGGTAGCCCGAGTAGGGCTCTCCCTGCCAGGGACGATTCCCCAGCCGGAGCAGTCCCTTTACTCGCTCCATTCCGCTCTTTTCCCAGCCGATTTCCAGCACGGTGAGCAGGGTGTGGTAGCGGATATAGGCGTACTGAGCCGTGTAGAACAAGGGCCGGCCAGTCCAGAGCCGGTCCGCCAGCGAATCCAGTCCGGGAGCCCAGAAACCCCGCTGGGCGTCCGCCTCGTAGCGGTCCGAGGGGTAGCCTGCGTCCAGACCCGCCTGGATCATGGCCTCGCTGATCCTCCAGTCCCAGGGGCGAAGGGCGAAGTTGGAATAGGCCGAGCCCGTGACCTCGAACATGGTCTGCCCCTGATATCGCTTCCCGTCCCCGATCTTCTCCGAAGGATAGGACTGCAGCCCGGTCCCATGAAGGTCGACGTAGGCGTCGGGCTTATATCGGTCGACAACGCGCAGAAAAGCCTTGATTTCGGAAGCCTGGTCGAGCTTGCGATAGGTCAGGGTCTCCAGGTCCCAGTTCTCGGCTCCCCCGCCTTGGTAGGAACGGATCCCGGCAGAGTTGCGGGAGCGCAGCCCCTCGAAGAAGGCGTAGGGATCGATGATGGGCATGACGAGAATGACCTGTCGCCGGCGCATTTCGGCCGCCTCCGGATCATCGCCCAGCAGCCACTGGGTCAGGTGCAGAGCCGTGGTGGAGCCGGATCGCTCCGCTCCGCCGTGCATGGCGGTTACCAGTGCCACCTGCTTGTCCTCGGCCGATACGGTGGAATCGGTGATCTTCAGGAGATAGATCGGGTGACCCTCGGCCGAGCGCTCCATAACTGCCACTTGCAGGATCTTGGGATGACGCTTCTCCCAGTGCTCCATGGTGGCCTGGTACTCCTCCAGCGTCACCCGGTGGACCTTTCTCCCCCTCCCAGGGTCGGGGCATCCGTGCCAGACGCGATTCGACGTCCTGTCCCATGGTTGCTCCGGTGGACCCGAGCAGCAGCAAGACCGAACCCCAGCCTGAAAACCTGTTTCTTAGCATTCTCTCACTCCCTCTTTCGCGATGCAGTTGCCGTGTCGAGATTGTAGGTGCCTGGGTGGTTAGCTTCAAGGATCCCTGTGACGTTTGCTCGGTGCAGTAGATTGATGAATAATCAACCGAACCAAACTCCCAGGCCCTGATCGAGAGGAGCGGAAATGAGCATGCGTGAGATTCACCAAACCGGGCCTTATTGCTATACCTATTCGCCGGCTCACCCTCCGATCGCAACGGTCGAACCAGGCGAAACCGTCACCATCTACACCCTCGACGCATTCGAGAACAAGATGACGCCCCAGGTGAAGCGGTTTGCCGACGTCTGTACCTACCCGTTCCTGAATCCCCAGACCGGGCCGATCCTCGTCTCAGGTGCCGAACCGGGCGATACGCTGGTAGTCAAGATCCACGAAATCATACCCACCCGCGACCACGCTGTTACCGGCACCATCCCCTACTTTGGCGGCTTGACATCGACCCCGCTGGACCCAAAACTCCAGCCGCCGCTGGAAGAGCAGTGGCTGTTCTTGCCGCTCGAGGAAGACAACGGGATCCGGTTTGATGAGCGCCGGGTGATTCCCTATGACCCTTTCCTGGGAACCATGGGAGTGGCGCCGGAGATCGAGGCCGTGAACTCCCTGACTCCCGACTACTACGGTGGCAACATGGACTGCGTCGAGACCAAGCCCGGCAACGAGGTCTTATTTCCCGTTCTGGTCCCAGGGGCGCATTTCTTCACCGGGGACGCCCACGCCAGCCAAGGCGACGGCGAGCTCACCGGGGTCGCCTTGGAGGTTCCGGCCAGGGTGATCGTCAGCTTCGACCTGAAGAAGGACAGCAAGATCAACTGGCCTCGAATCGTCAGCGACGAGTTCATCATGGTGGCCGGCAGCGCGCGTCCTCTCGAAGCCGCCGCCCGCATTGCCTGGGTGGAACTGATCGATTGGATGGTTGCCGACTACGGGTTCGACCGAATGAAGGCCTACCACTTCCTGGGGCAGGTCGGACAGATGAGGCTGGGCAACATGGTTGACCCGAAGTACACCATGGTTGCGAAGTGCCCCCGGCGCTATCTCTAGCCTATGGCACCAATCCTCTGGCGATTGCAGTTCCCAGCAGCGGCGACTTTCCGCTGATGTTGCTTGAGGCGGGTTAACGCAGGCTGGATCCAACTTGTATGGACTATTCAGGCTTGGGAATTTCCGCAGCGCTCTTGAAGTGCGATTGCTCGGTTAGAGAGGAATAGAAGGCCATCCCCAACAGTGCGCCCTGCGGCTCGGTGTAGGACCAGGCACTGAGGTTGAGGTCGGTTCCTACGATCGTCTGTAGGTCGAAGAGCGTGTTCAGGGTGAGCCTCTTGACCTCGGCTGGATCCTGGGTCGGAGGCTTCAAGACGACGTTCACCTTCAGCACGCCGTGGTCGTCCTCGACTCCCCAGACCTGGTAGTGGTTCCGCTCAAGATCGGCCAGCTTCTCCTCAAGCTTGGCAAAACCCTCGACGTTCTGCGCTCTGGCGAATGGGTCCGGCTCCTTTTCTCCGCAGCCCCAGAAGAGGGAGAACGCCAGCAATATCGTTAGCTGGATCGCCACCCTGGCGGTTATCGTCGTCATTCCCGGCATGGTAACACGCGAGCAAAGGGGAGGGAAACGGCCGTCCCACAAGGTACGTAATCCCAAGAGCTGGGGACGCAACCGGTTGTGGTACACTCGAAGTTGGACCGCTTGCGCTCGTCCAGAGGAGACCGACATAAGTCCTACTACCGAGTTCGCATCCCAGTAGAAATCAGCCCACGATGACCGAGTCTTCGTCGCCACGAAAACAGCTCCTTGGTTCCATCGGTGGAATCTTTCTAGGTGTGGTTCTGCTTGTGGCAGGTGGGGCCAAAACCGTCGATCCGGCGGGCCTGGTGGGCCAGATCCAACTGGAGGGACTGGACTTCCTGTTCGCTGCCACCACGGTGACCCTGATCGCACTGGCAATCGAGACCGGGTTAGGAGTGGCTCTGCTGCTGGGTGTTAGGAACCTGTCGATTCTGATTCCAACCTCCCTCCTGGTCGTCTTCTTTCTGGGGCTGACGGGTCGAAACTATTGGCTGGTGACCCAGGGCCATCGCGATCCTTCAGACTGCGGCTGTTTCGGGAGCCTCATCGAGCGGACTCCTGCGGAAGCTTTCTGGCAGGATCTGCTGCTGCTGTTGCCCGCTTTGTTGCTGGCCTTCTGGCACCGTCCTACGATGGGTCGTCGTCTTCCCAAGGCACGTCTGGGGATCGCAGCTGTCGTCGCTATGGGGACGGTCGCCTGGGTCGCACGCCACCCCGATCTGCCTTTCCTGAGGGCCGCCGGCGAGCTCCGAACTATCGGTGAAAAGGCCGTTTTCAACGTGAGTCCTAATTTCCGACTCACTTCCAGTGGCAAGGAGATCCCCGGCAGTCGAGTCTACGAATCAGGCGATTCAGCAGCTTTCCTCATCACCAGCCCGAATCTGGAGGCGCCGCTGATCCTGGATCCCACCAAACGCAGCGTGGCCGAGTTGAGTCTGGAGCGTCTGGAGCTCCTGGACGAGAAGCGGGCCCGCCTGCTGGAGGGGGCTGTTTCCCCTTCAGAGATCCCCTACGAGATGGGACCCGAGGGAATCGCCTTCAGCCTCCATCAGAAAGACTTTCTCTTGGCCAGGATGTCCGGCAAGGAGGGCTAAGTACACTGGAAAGTTGCCGTATTTATGAAAGGGAGCACTAAGCCACTCTCATCCGGCCAGCACGGACTGGACCTTGGAGACCAGGAGATCGACGGCGACGCGGTTCTCGACACCCTGCGGAATGATCAGGTGGGCATGGCGTTACTCGGTTCGACAAACTCCCGATGCATGGGTTTGACGCTATCGAGATATTGATCGATGACCGTATCCAGGGAACGACCGCGTTGGGCAATATCGCGCCGCAAGCGGCGGATCAGGCGAATGTCTTCGTCGGCATCAACATAGGCCCGAATATCCAGTAGCTCCCTCAAGTCCGGGTCGACCAGGATCAACACTCCCACCAGCACGATGACCTTCCGTGGACACGACTCTGGGTTCGGCCCTTTTCCGGCGTCACAAACTATCAGTCGATTCGGTCCTCAGGTCTCTGAGGGCTGGTCTTGACTCTGAGCCAACGGATTCGATGGTAGTGTTGTCTTCAAAAGGTTTCTGGCCTCTGCTAGCCTCAGAAACTGAAGGAGACGGATCACCGGCCAAGCCGGATCGATCTCACTGCGCCGCAAGCTTAGCTTTGCCGAGGAAGGTGAATGGTGATGGTTGTTGTGTAGTCCTTCCCCTGCAGTCAACAATGCCACCCAGCGGATATTGGTAGCAGTGTTGTCGAAGTTGCGATAGCCAAGCACATGACAGGCGCCGTTGATCATCCCATTGAGTATGAGGTAGAGGGCGGCTTGAACCAAAAAGGCAAGCACACCCGTTAGCGGTCCGAATAGGAGTACCGCCGGGAGCACGCCCAGCACGATTCCAATGTTGCCGTGGCTGGTGACATGTCTTTCCATCCGAGTCTCGGCAATGTCCCGGGTGTAGCGGGAGACCGTCTCCGCGTTGCCTGCTTCCTTTTGATACAAGTAGGTATTAGCCAGGAGGACCTTCCAGAGCCCCTCTAAGCGGGGGCTGTGAGGATCTCCATGTTCGTCTGAGAACTGGTGATGCTTCCGATGGACGGCGACCCACTGCCGCGGCTTTATCCCAGTGTGAAACCAAAGCCAGAACTGCATGCCAACGGAAACCACCGGTTTCAGCTTCAACCCACTATGGGCCAGAAATCGGTGAAGGTAGATGGTCGTGCACAAGTTTGAAATCTGGACTACAACCGCAACGTAGATGGCCGCGAAAAGCAATGTCATTATCCGGTCCTTTCTTACGTGAAGTGTCGCGTCAGCGCCTCTAGCGCGTGACCACCTTGAACGAAGCGATTCTGCAAGGCAACCCACACCTGGATCTCAGTATCCCCGGGGATTGCCCAAGCATCTGGCTCCAGCCAAAACGAACTTGGTAATTATACCATCTTGTCAGGCTTGCACAACAAGCGCTCTACCATCGAATGTCGGAGGATGTCTAAGCTGAAACTTCATTGGGCGGACGTAGCTTTGGGCTCCAGGCCGAAGTCTTTTTCCTTCGAGCCTTTGGCTCGGACGGCGGCCTGGAGGCCACCGCTAGTGCGCCTGTGAAGGCGTTTGATCAGAAGGGTGAAAGTCCCTTCCAGGCTAACGTTACCGGCCTGAAGTCGACAGTGGTAACTGCGTTTCCGTGAGGAAGGGTGGAGAGCAACCTGAGACGAACGACCAATCCGTAACGCAAGTGAACTCGATTCGGCCAAGCCTGTCGGGGAGGGTCCTGGCAAAGCCCGAACCCTTGACCGCGCGACGGCCATCCCTCCGACCTGAACGGTCTGCCCGGGGGGATAGACGCGGCAGGTCACGGCGGTGAAGTAACGTGACAAAGCGACCGTGACGAAATGGCAATGCGGTGGTTGGAGATGGAGAGGTCGGAAGGTCAAACGAGATAAGCAGGGAGATCTGTCGGGTGAGGGACGTGGACGACCCATCGTGAGAGCTCGCAGTGGGGGACGCTGCGTGAGCAATGGCCCAGGCCCGCGGTGCAGTATCGCCCGCCGAAGGGGAGCGAACCTGGCGATACCGGTGAGGTCGGTTGAAGCGGCTCGACAGAAGTCAGAGCTCCCATAGTAGCGGGGAAGCCGTGCAGCAAAACGCGGTGGAGCGAAGGGGAGCAGGAAGGTAGATGCGAAATGACTAAATCGCGGAAACGTAACTCCGCCCAAAGGCGGGACTACATCCCGGTCACAGTGCCGTTTTCGGCTAGCCCGGCTGGAGAGCCCGCTGGCATCGAACAGTGGGCTCATCGCGCGGTTTGGACGGATCGCATGTTGGAGACACTTTTGAAAGGAAAGGTGAGAGGAGGGAAATGGCACACGCTGATCGATAAGGTGTTTTGCAGCCGGAACCTTTCCAGCTCGGCCGAGAAGGTCTTGGGCAGGAAAGGAGCGGCGGGAGTGGACCGGCAAACGTGGGGGGATTTCGCCGAACACGAGCGGGAGGAACTCGAATGGTTGCAGGAAGAACTGCGTGAGGGGACCTATCGTCCGGCAGCGGTGCTGCGGAGGTGGATTCCCAAAACAGGCAGTTCGGAAAAGCGACCGCTGGGGATTCCGACCGTGCGGGATCGAGTCGTGCAAACGGCTTTGGTCCACGGGATCGAGCCGATTCTGGAGGCCACGTTCCATGATCGAAGCTACGGCTTTCGTCATGGGCGAGGGTGCCACGGCGCACTGCGGTACGTCGAAGAGCTGCTCGAAGCCGGTTATGTGTATGTCGTCGACGCGGATCTGAAGGGTTACTTCGATACGATCCCGAAAGATCGACTGTTGGACCTGATCCAACAGAAGATATCGGATCGCCGCGTGCTGGGCCTGGTTCAGCTGTTTCTGAATCAGGGGATACTGGAAGAGCTGCGTAAGTGGATTCCGGAAGCCGGAGTCCCCCAAGGCGCCGTTCTTTCTCCGGTGTTGTCGAATGCCTACCTCAATCCCCTGGACCATCGGATGGCCGATCTGGGCTTCCAGATGGTGCGCTACGCGGATGACTTTATCCTGCTGTGTCGCGCACCCGAGGAGGCTGAAGCGGCCCTGGCCGAAGGGCGGGACTGGGTGGAGGACAACGGGCTGAGACTGCATCCCGAGAAGACACACATCGTGGACTCGCGAGAGAAGAGCTTTTCGTTCTTGGGCGATTCGTTCCGAGGCCGTTTTCGGTTTCCACGAGCGAAGAGCCACCGAAAGTTCGTCGAGCGCATTCACGAGCTGACGCCGCGCAAGTCGGGCGACTCGCTGGAGGTCATCCTCCAGCGGCTCAATCGCTCGACGCAAGGCTGGTTCAACTACTTCCGGCACTGTCATTGGAACATCTTCAAGGACTACGACGGTCTGATCCGTCGTCGTTTGCGACGCCTGCTTCTGAAGCGCAACCGGAAGAATAGAAAACGCCTCTGTCGAAATCACCGTTGGCCCAACGCCTTCTTTACGGATCATGGGTTCACGAGCCTGACTGACGCCCATATCCGTTTCGTCCAATCCATAGGAACCTACTGACTGGAGAGCTGTATGCGGGAGAATCGCACGTGCAGTTCGGAGGGAGGGGAGCCGGGTGACCGTGCTTCCCTACCCTATCGCCGGGACTCGAAGTTTCATTCTCGAGTGGGGCCAGCAGCGCTGGGGGTGTCACTAAGCTGAAACTTCATTGTCGAGCTTCCGAACTTCGGCGTTCGTATTGTTCGGTGTTTTGCGGTTTGAGATTTGGGCTTTTCTGCTTCCCGAGAAGGCAACCGCTAAAGGCTAAACCGCTGAATATCGAACACGAATTTCAAAGGAAACCCCTTTAGCCTTCGTGTTCGATCTTTAGCGGTTCGAGATTTAGGCTTTCTTTCTACTCAGGAGAAAGAAACCGCAGAAAATACTAAACCGCAAAATATCGAACAGGCGAATTTCGAAGGCCGGATCAGGCGACGCTGGTCTTTGTGGGTAGCCAAAGTTTCTTTCTCGAATGGGGCAGCCCGGCTGGGGGCGGGACTGACCTGAAACTTCAACAATTCGCCGGAACCCAGTAGCGTCCCAGCGTTAGTCGAATAACATCAACTGTTTATGAATGTCACTATTCTGAGTAATGTAATGCATGTCCTGAAAGGCCTGTAAAATTGGGGTTTTCTCGAAGAGCGAGACACTCAGGACCTGGAGAATTGTGTAGAGCGGCAACTCGAGATAGAGGCGCTTGCGGATGATGGCGATGAGCAGGTAGGTACTGAGGGCGATCCAGATTTGTGTTTTCACGGCATTGGGACTGGTGCCGTAAAAGGCCTTGATGCGGAGATGCTGTTTGATCCATTTGAAGAACAGTTCGATCTGCCAGCGGAGCTTGTAGAGCCGGGCAATAGTCAGAGCGGGAGAAGCAAAGTCGTTGGTGAGGAATACTAGCCGCAGGTCGGTGGTGACGTCGAAGAACTTGATGCGACGCAAAGGTTCGGGGTAGGCCTTGGCCGGATAGAAGGTGCTCAGCAGGACAGTTTGGTCGCAGATCAGTCCCGTCGTTCTGTCCACCGGGTGGGAGTAGCGGCGGCGGAACTTGAAGTTGGCCTTGGCGCGGGTCACGAATAACGACCGGGCAGAATGGAGTCGGTACAGGCGCCCGAAATCCAGGTATCCGCGATCCATGATGTAGTAGGCACCGGGACAAGGAATCAGGTGGTCCAAGGCGTGGACATCGTGCAGTTTTCCGTCCGAGATCAGAACGAACTCGGGAATGGCGCCGTGCAGGTTGAGCAAGGTATGCAGTTTGATCGCCCCCTTGGTACGGCGGAAGCGCGCCCAGGGGAAGACCGAGAGGCACAGGTCGATGGTCGTGGAGTCCAAGGCATAGACGGTCGCGTTCAGGTCGACTCCCAGGTCCTCGTCGGTGTACAGGCGGCGCGCTTCGGCGATAAGCACTTGGGCAAACTCGGCATAGATGCGCCAGTCGCGCCTCTCGTTGGCATTGGACAGATTGTTGCGGGAGACCGTGGAGCGAATGCCCATGTGGAAGAGCTTGGATCTCATGGCCCGTAGGCAGGCTTCGATATCGCGCAAGCTCTCGCGATAGGTCAACTGTGCAAAGGCCATGACCCGGTAATGGTCGGCACAGCGGAACGACTTGACCTTGTAGTCGCCTCCGTAGTGCTGAACAATGCGATGAAAATGATGCCAGGGAAGATGCCGCATCACCTGAGAAAAAATCGTCGTGCCCGTGTACATGCTCGCCCTCCTTATGAACTGAAGGGCGTGAGCGTACACTCACTTTCAAGTCGGAAACACCCATTATCTTCTCTAACATATTACTCATTAATACTTTACAGAGATTAGAAGCCCAAACGTTGGGACACTACTGGCCGGAACCCTGGAATCTCTGATCGACGAGGAAATAATGCAACCCTCCCCATTACAGAGCCGTGACTGTGTCAGGGAGCGGGCCCGATCAAGGGCCCTTTCCCCAGTGTGTGGCCGGATAGAGTTTCTTTCACGTACGATCCGGCGCAGCCGGGGCGCTGCTGACCTGGACCTGCGCCGCCAACGAAGTCTCCTCCTCGACACGGAGGGGTCTTTCCAGTGGTGAGGAATAACCGCCTATGCTATTCTCCTGGTTCCGGAGGAGCCATGGGACGACCTGTTACTCTTTTTACTGGACAGTGGGCTGATCTCGACTTCAAGACCATGTGCGCCAAGGCCAGGGACTTCGGCTACGATGGGCTGGAGCTGGCCTGCTGGGGAGACCACTTCGATGTCAGCAGGGCGCTGCAGGAAGAGGACTATTGTCAGGGACGCTGGGACCTGCTGAACCAGCATGGTCTGAAGTGCCTTGCCATAAGCAACCATCTGGTCGGACAAGCCACCTGTGACAACATTGATTCCCGGCACCAGGCCATCCTCCCGGAGCACGTGTGGGGAGACGGGGACCCCGAGGGTGTCCGTCAGCGTGCTGCCGCAGAGATGAAGAATACGGCCCGCGCCGCTGCCCGGCTGGGAGTCAAAGTGGTGAACGGCTTCACGGGCAGCAGCATCTGGCATCTACTCTACTCCTTTCCCCCTACAGATCCCAAGTTCATCGACGAAGGCTATAAGGACTTCGCAGAGCGCTGGCTGCCGATCCTCGACACCTTTCAGGAAGCCGGTATCCGTTTTGGACTGGAAGTGCATCCCACCGAGATAGCATTCGACATCTCGAGCAGCGAACGAGCACTCAAAGCCTTGAACGCTCACCCTGCCTTCGGATTCAACTACGATCCAAGCCATCTGGGATACCAGGGGGTCGACTATGTGGGCTTCATCCGTCTTTTTCGTGACCGCATATTCCACGTTCACATGAAGGACGTCTATTGGTCTTCTGAGCCCTGCCACGCTGGCGTTTTCGGGGGACATCTGCCCTTCGGACATCCAGACCGCTGCTGGGATTTCCGTTCTCTCGGCCGGGGTGGGGTCCGTTTCGAAGAGATAATCCGGGCTCTCAACGAGATTGGATACGAGGGCCCACTCTCGGTGGAATGGGAAGATGCGGGAATGGATCGCGAACACGGAGCAACGGAATCAGCGGCCTACACCAAGCAGATCGACTTCAAGCGGTCCGAAGTCGCTTTCGATGCAGCATTTAGTGAATAAATCCCAATCTTGTATTTTACTTTTCCGTCCTAGCTTTCAAATAGAGCCTTCATGTGGCCCAAGTACCTTGGAATGGCCACCTTGGGATCCTCGGTGGCTTCGTACTCGAGTGCGATCCAGCCTTTGTAGTTTGCCTTGACCAGAATGGCCCTGAGGCGTTCCGGGTCGGTTGGAACCTTTTCTTCCCCTTTATAGACCTCGACCTTGAGCTGGACATTGACGGCTCGGGGTGCGGCCAGAGCCAGTTCCTCGTAGGGGTCGGTTCGATAGTTTCCCGTGTCCAGATTGATGCCGAACCAGGGGTGTTCCCCCACCGCATCGCAAATGGCCAGGTGGTCGGCGGCGCGAGCGGTGATTCCACCGTGGTTTTCCAGGCCCAGCATCACGCCCCTCTCGGAGGCTTTCCCCAGTACTTCTTTGATGGAGTCGGCTACCCACCGAATGCCTGTCTCTTTTTCGACCCCCTCCGGGAGAGATCCGGCAAAAATGCGAATGTGGGGAGCGAAGAGGTCGGCGGCATGGTCGATCCACTGCTTGACCTGAGCCACTTCCTTGGCCCTCTCCTTCCCGGGAGGTAGGCAGAAGTTGTTTCCGACCGCGGTGCCGCTCACGGTGAGGCCCTGTCGGAAGGTGCGCTGTCGTAACTGCAGTAGATATTTTCGATCGAAGTTCTTCTTGAAATAGTAGGAGGTGAGCTCTATCCCAGACAGATTCAAGGTACTGCACCAGTCGATCAAATTGAAAAGGTCGATCTCACCTGAGTTCAGTGCCTCTCGAACGGAATAGGCGGCCAGGGAGACCCGCATGTTTCTGACCTGAAGCCTGGGAGCGGCGCTACTCTCGGCGGCTTTTTCGTCTTGGCCAGCCAGAGTCGGCAGCGGCAAGGCAACGGCGCCTAGTCCGACCGCCGAAGCCAGGGCCCGGCGGCGGGTGATGGGATTGCGATCCTTCACTTCTCCTCCTCTCAGAACTACTTCCCAAGATCGGGTGAGTGGGCCACCATCATGATCTCTACCAGCGCCTCCGGTGCCATCAGCCGAGTCGCAACGGTGCTTCGGGCTGGCGGGGGAGCGGGTAGAAGCTCCCGGTACACTTCGTTCATGGCTGAGTAGTGACGAGCGTCCGCCAGATACACGTTGGCCTCTACCACGTGACGGAAGTCCAGACCTTCCTGCGCCAGGGTTGCTCGAAGATTCTCCAGGGTCTGACGGACCTGTGACCGAATGTCGCCTGCCCAGCCTTCGGGTCCCCTGCCTACCATGCCCGCGAGATAGAGATGCTGGCCTGACTGAATGCCCGGCGAAAAAGGGCTCTTGGAACGCAGGGCACCTTGAACCGTCACCACTCGCTTCGGTGCTCTCTCGGCAACACACTGGATTTCGAGCTGCCAATCCACGTTCATCAGTCGAGCTTCCACCGTGGCTCGAGCGGGTGGGTCCTTGGGAAAGAAGGGGCGGTAGGCCTCGTTCATGGCCGCAAAGTTACGCGAGTCGTTGAGGTAGACTCGCGAAGAGACGACGTTCGAATAGTCCATGCCAGCCGCCTTCAGGATCTTTCCGATGCCCTCCAGGGTCGACCTGGTTTGATCGGCTGTATCTCCCTCCAGCAGGCTTCCCGTAACCGGATCGATGCTGATCATGCCCGAGACGAACAGCGTGTCACCCGCCAGGACTCCCCAACTGAAGGGAGAACCAGGCTGTTTCCACCCTTTGGGCAGCACGATTTGCTTTTTTACGCCCTTCTGGGCAGCCACGAAGGCAATCTCGACCAGAGCCTGGGGAAAGACGATGCCTCCTTCTACCGTAGCGCGGGCCGGAGGATCCTTGGGGAAATACTCGCGGAAGACCCGATTCATCCCGGCGAAGTGTCGGGCGTCAGAGAGGTAGACATTGGCACTGACCACAGAAGAGAAATCTAATCCTGCCGCCTTGAGCACCCGCCCCAGATTGTCCAGGGTCTGTCGCGTCTGAGCTTCGATTCCGCCTTTGATGTCGGTGGTACCCGGCACGTTACCCAGAGAACCAGATAAGAAGAGAAAGTCCTCCGTGAGAATCCCCGGACTGAAAGGCAAGCCCGCCAGACTCGAGCCAGGGGGAGCAACCACTTGGCGTTGGACTTTCTTCGAAGCGGTCCAGCCCAATGTCATTCCCAGCAGCGCTAGTCCCAAGAGGAGCTTCTTCATGAGGGTGACCAAGATACAAGATACAAGATACAAGATACAATCTCGGTACTTGATCTTTATTGGAGCTTGATTCTGATCCGGTGTATCTTGGATTTCCAGAATGTTGCGTCGGTACCTTCAATTGGTTCCCTACCGGAGCCGTCCTGCCTTTTTCTATGAGAGCTTCTACAGCATTGGTCGGGGATGCTTCATCGCCCTTTGGCCCTTTAGCTGGGTCGTGCTCAAGACTGAGTTGGGAGGCGAGCTGTGGCACCTGGCAGCGATCGGTTCGCTCTGGGGATTGGCGGGTCTGGTGGCGCCGGTCTGGGCCCGATTGGGCCGCAGGATAGGGCTTCGCCAGCTCGTTGTTTGGCCCAACATAGGTGCCGGATTTAGCCTGGTGGCCGTGGCATTTGTCTCCGGTCCCACGTCATTCGTTCTTCTCATGGTAATGGCGTTTCTGATAGGAGCTCCGACGCGATTAACCGAGATGGGTTTGTATCGTGTTCTCTATCCTGCCAGTCACCGGTCGCTGGCCGTAGGTTTCATGAAAGGGGTTGGGGTTGTGTCGGGCAGCGCGGCGACCCTGGCGGGTACCTGGTTGATTGGGGCCTACGATTCCCGCCACGGAATAATCTATGCGCTGGTTGGGATCCTGATGATGGCCTCAGCCTGGTTCTATGGGAAGATCCCCATTCCACGCTCGGCGCAAGTACTGACTCGGAAGCGTGGCTCCAGCCGGATCAGCTTTTCTCAGGTGCTCTCTGCTCTATCTGCGAACCCGCGCTTTCTCCGATACCAGAGAGCCTTTTTTGCTGCCGGATTCGGGAACTTTATGTCCATGGCCCTGGTAGCCGAGGTGATGCGGGAAAAGATCGACGCTCCGGTGTGGGCCATGGGTGCGGTTGTTGCGGTTTTTCCTTTTATCTTGCAGCCGATCTCGGCCCCTTTCTGGGGTCGCTATCTGGATCGGGTGAGCCCGATGAGAGCCCGTGCCCTCTTCAGCTCCTTGATGGTTGCCACCTATTCCTTCTACTGCTTGGGAGGGGTGACGCTGCAGCTGTGGCCTTTCTTGATTGGAAGCCTGATGCAGGGAATCACGACCAGCGGTAATCACATCAACTGGACCACCGGGAATCTGTACTTCGCACGCACCGAACACGTCTCCCTCTATAACAGTTTCCACATGGCCTCGACTGGCGTTCGAGCCTTGATCGGACCGCTGGTGGGTGCCTGGCTCTTCAGCTGGATGCAACTGGAAGCCTGGGTGTTTGCGATCTCCGCTCTGCTGGCCGCTGTAGGGGGCTTCTTGATGCTTCGCTTGGAGCGCTCCGATGGCGGCGTGAGTCAGGAGCAGGAGGAAGCCGCTACCGTATCAGGTTAGGCTGCTCTCCCTTGCCTTTGGCCGAGTTCCAAGCTGAAACTTCCTTGGAATCTTGCCCTCCCCAACCCCTCGCTTGCGCTTCAGGCTTTCATGGCTCGAGTAGTTTCTTGCCTGTACGATCCGGCGCAGCCGGGGGCCGGACCAACCTGAAACTTCATTGGCGAATGTAGCTTTGGCCTCCAGGCCGAAGTCTTATTTTTCCGAGCCTTTGGCTCGGACGGCGGCCTGGAGCCCACCGCTACGTCCCTCGACTGAAGTTTCTTTCAGGTACGATCCGGCGCAGCCGGTGGCGGGGCTAAGCGGAAACTCAAGGGAGCCAAATGCCTTGACACTTTTTTGGGGCGCGCTCTTACGCCTTCGGCGTAGGTGATGGAGCCTTCTCAATCCACCGCAATCTCAATACGCACTTTGTGATTAGGTTATCTATTACTATATACGCGAGATGCTCAGCGTCTTCCGATCTGCACTCCGAAAGACCTTTCCATGTGGAATCCTGGTGCTCGGGTTCGGCTGCTGGATCGGATGCCATCAGCCGGGGCAGGCGGGACCCTTCGAACTGCTGACCTACGAGGATGTCCGAAAGCGGGCACAGCAGGTCGCCGTGGTGACCCAGAGTCGCTTTATGCCGCCCTGGCTCCCCGAGCCGGTTGGGGCTGGGTTTGTGGGGTCTCGCAGACTCAGTGTACGCGACCTCGGACTCCTCCAGCAGTGGGTGGATGATGGGGCCTTGGAAGGGGATCCCTTGGACCTCCCTACTGCGCCACAATGGACCGAGGGTTGGCAGCTGGGCGAACCCGACCTGGTCGTGGAGATGGTCGAGCCCTACACACTTCCCGCAGACCCGGGGGGGATGTATTTCGAAATTTTGTGATTCCCAACCCCGTGTCCCAGACCCGTTACGTCCGCGGCTGGGAGTTCCGTCCCGGCAATGCCCGAATCGTACATCACACCGTGATTCTGGTTGATGAAACCCAGACCTCCCGCCGCCTTGAGCATCAGGAGCCCGAACCGGGCTATGACGGAATGCTCTATGCGGAGGCTCACAGTCCCGGTGGAACCTTCGTCGGTTGGACTCCTGGTAAGTCTCCTTTTCTGGGCCCCGACGACATGGCCTGGCGGCTGGATCCCGAGATGGATCTCGTCATCCAGCTCCACCTGCTCCCCAGTGGCAAGCCCGAGCAGATCCGCTCTTCCCTGGGACTCTATTTCGCCACAAGCCTCCTACCAGGATCCCCACCATGGTCAGAATTGGTTCCACCGTGATCGACATCCCGAGTGGCAAGAGCGACTACAAGATCGAGCAAGAGTACCGACTCCCGGTGGATGTGGAGGTGATGGGTGTCTATCCGCACGCCCACTACCTGGCAAGGGAAATGAAGGGGATTGCCTTGCTTCCCGACGGAAGCAGGCAGTGGCTCGTTCATATCAAGAACTGGAATTTCGATTGGCAGGACGAATATCGCTACCGCACTCCGATCCTGTTGCCCCGGGGAACCACCCTGTCAATGGAATTCACCTACGACAACTCCTCCGAGAATATCCGAAACCCCAACGATCCACCCCGTCGAGTCGTGTACGGTCCTCAGTCCTCGGACGAGATGGGAGATCTTTGGGTCCAGGTGTTGGCCAATGACCTGGCGACGCTGGAGCGGGATTTCGCTCATACGGATCTTCTGGAGACCATCGGAGGCTACGAAAAGATGCTCGAGGCCGATCCTGGCAATCCTGACCTTCACGACACCTTGGCACAGCGGTACCTGAGCCTGGACAACCTGGAGAAGGCCGTGGACCACTGGAAGAAATCGGCCCAGCTTCAGCCGAATCCGTGGGCGAGCTATTTCAATCTGGGCAACGTCTTTGATCAGAAAGGCGAAAGGAACCGAGCGATTGCTTTCTACCGGAAAGCGCTTACCCTCAAAGCGGATCATGTAAGGGCTCACAACAATCTCGGAGTCGTGCTGCAGTCCCAGGGCAAATCGCGCGAGGCGATCAGACACTTTCGCCAGGCCCTACGCTTCGAGCCCGGCTCCCGTGAGGCCCATACCAACCTGGGAGGGGCCCTGGCCGACCTGGGCCAATTCGATGAGGCAGCCTCGCATTTTGGCCAGGCCCTCGAGTCCGACCCTGGTTCGGCTGAAATGCACAACAATCTGGGAAGCGTCCTGGCGTTGCGAGGGAAGTTAGATCAGGCTGCCTCTCACTTCAGGCAGGCGGCCCAGCTTGATCCCAGGAGTGCCGACGCCCACACCAATCTGGGGAAGGCCTTGGCGTCACTGGAGAGGTTGGAGGAGGCGATCGTCCACTTTCGGCAAACTGTGAAGCTGCGGCCCGACTCCGCGGAAGCACACCACAATCTGGGCAAGGCCCTGGCGATGACCGGGCAGAGTGAGGAGGCGCTGGAGCACTTCCGACAGGCCTTCCGACGCGAGCCAAATCGACCCGGTCCCCTGCGGGAGATGGCTTGGATTCTGGCAACACATCCCGATGTCAGCGTGCGGCGGGAAAGTGAAGCGATCCAGCTGGCGCAGAGAGCGTCGGAGCTGACGCGGCACCGGAGTCCCTTGATCCTGGACACGCTGGCGGCGGCCTATGCGTCAGCGGGCAGGTTCGACCAGGCCCAGCAGGTCGCGCAGGCCGCACTAAAGCTGGCCTCGGCCGTCCGGCAGGGGCAATCCCTGACAGCAGGCATCCGGGCCAGGCTGGAGCTTTTCGGGAAGGGAAAGCCGTATCGAGAGCGGGGAAGAGCCCAGGCGGCGCCGCCCTGAGATATCCGGCGCCATGCTCCGCCCGTTTTCATTGTCAGATTTCTAACAGTAGCGCCCTCTTCCGGGTGATCCAATTTCCTGGACTTCCAACCTCACAGAGTCCAATTTTTTGAACAGTCCGTAATCAATTCAACAACCCAAGAATCTCTAATCCACACTAGAACTGTCGTTTATCAACACTGCCCACACAGTTGGCACAGATTTTGCTTCAAGCTTAACGAGCAGACAACTGCCGGTTTGGGCAGGGGGTGCTCCTATTCAGTACGGGAAAGTTCGCTTGGCGAACTTTTTCCTTGACGATTTGAGTATGGTTGTGTACAAGCCTTTTTTACGTTGGAATACCGACGCAGAGTGTTTTAGTACACTGGGTCAGTAGCAATAACAACAGGAGGTAAGAGAGTAATGAGTCACAGCAAATTCAAGTACGTGTGGCTGGTCGGAGGATTGGCGGTATTGACCGTTGTTCTTCTAACCCCGACGGTAGCGTACGGACAAGCGGCAACCTTCGCGCGCCTGGTTCGGAACAGTTAAGGACCAGACCGACGCGGTGGTTCCGGGCGTCGAGGTCACGGCGACCAACATCGCCACCAACATCCCCAGTTTGGCGATCAGCAACGATCGCGGGGACTACATCCTTGACAAGTTGAATGCAGGCACCTATGACCTGAAGGCGGAGCTTCCGGGCTTCAAGACCCAGCTCTCGCAGGGCATTGTCCTGGCGCAGACGCAGGTGGCCCGTATCGATTTCGTCATGACACCGGGTGAGATTGCCGAGCAGGTCACTGTTACCGGTCAGTCCACCGTCATCGACACCGACACGGCCGAGGTTTCCTCAGTAATCGAGGAGAAGAAGATTCTGGATCTTCCCCTTCGAGGCCGTGACATGGTGAAGTTGGCTTACCTGACCACGGGTGGTACGCAGGAAAACCAGAAGACTGGTTACACCTCGCTGTACAGCTACGGCGGTGGCTATCCTTCCTTTAATGGACTCTACGCGCACTCGAACCAGATCATGCTGGATGGAGCCAACAACATGGGCTACATCACGCAGCGACCGACAGGCGACACCGGAGACGGTGCAGGAGTTCAAGGTCATCACCAACAACTACTCGGCCGAGTACGGACGAGTGGGTGGCGCGGTCATCAGCATGCTTTCCAAGAGTGGATCCAACGAGTTCCACGGGCATGGTTGGTTGTACTACCGCGATGAGAGCATGGACGCCGCTAACTTCTTCGACAATGCCTCGGGGGCCAGCAAGCTTCCCATCACCTACAACATCTTCGGTGGGTCGGTGGGTGGACCAATCATCAAGGATCGGACCTTCTTCCACGCCCACTACGAGCGCTTCAACGACGATGCACAGCGGACGTCGTTTGCGACGGTACCCACGGCGGCGGTGAAGGCCGGGGATTTCTCCGGTTCCGGTCCCAACGGACCGATTGCCCAGCTGTACAATCCGTTTAACGTGGTGGACGGCCAGCGTCAGGCTTTCGCTGGGAACCAGATTCCGTCGAACCTGCGAGGTTCGGTCTACAACGCGATCATGTCGGCTATGGAGCCAGTGAATCCAAACCAGCCGGGACAGTTCTCCAGCAATTACGGCTACGCCAACCAGACCAACACAACCATAGACAAGTACTCGATGCGCGGCGATCACCACTTCGGCAACGACGACACCCTGTTTGCCCGCTTCAGCTGGCAACGCTCTCCCCAGTTCACGCATACCGGCAGGCTGGGAGTTCCCGGGGCGCAGCTGGATGGTATCTACCGTCAGTTTCAGGATCGGTCCCGAGGCTGGCAAACCGGCATCGGCTGGGTAAACCCGATCGGGTCGAACCTGGTGACCGAGTTCACGGCTTCCATCTGGGAGTTCACCTGGTTGATCTCTGAGAATCTAGAAGACACGAACTGGCCGCAGGAACTGGGCTATGACGACGGCGGTAATTGGACCATCTTCGAAGAGGACGGCACAACTCGAGGCGGCGGCGCCATGCCCGGCATCAGCCCCACCGGCTACACCGGCTGGACCGGCGCCGTCCAGTCCCCGCTCTCGGACTGGGGAATGGGCTACAAGTACACCGCTTCCTGGAGAAGAGGCGACCACTACTTGAAGTTTGGTATCGAGCACACCCGCAACCTGGACGTGAATTACCACTATATCCCGCCCTTTGGGGGCGGACGTGACAGCTACGACGGGTTCGCCACGGGACAGATCATCCGGGATGTGGACGGCAGCGTCAGCGGCGCCACCTTCGGTGAAGGCTGGGCCGACTTCATGCTGGGCATTCCTTCCGGGGTCTCGGGGAACGTTCAGGGACTCGGAGCGGAGTTCGGCCACATGAACCAGTCACACTACAACTGGTTCATCCAGGACGACTGGAAGGTGGGACCGAACCTGACCGCGTACCTGGGCTTGAGGTGGGAGCAGCCGCTGCCGCCCTACTACGAGGGAAGCCCGGACGGAAGGTTCCAGACCGATTACTACTACTGCGCAAAGGACTACAGCCAGGCCAACCTCGTAGGCGGTCGAATCGATATGGTGCAGATGACGCCCCAGGGATTTGACATCCCTCTCTGGCAAGGACCGGACGGACTCGCCCTTGAGCTTCAAAACCTGGATCGCCGGGGCTGCTCCAAGCCTCACTGGGACTACTTCGCACCTCGAGTCGGCTTTGCCTGGAGGATGTTCGGCAACAACAAGACGGTCCTTCGTATGGGAGCCGGCCTGACCTATGATCAGGAGTTCGGCATCCTGAGGGCTCGGACCATGATACCGGCCCTCGGGCGGATCTCCGACATCGCGGAGCGGGGATTCGAGTCGGTGGGGGTCCTCACCGGTCAGCGGCTTGGCCTCCCCACCCAGGCACAGAGCAACGAATACCAGACCTGTTACCACTCCGAGCTGGACTGGCAAGAAGGTCAGGTGTACTCCTATAACCTGTCAATCCAGCATGAGATCTTCCAGGCGACGAAGCTGGAAGTCGCCTATGTTGGCAACCAGGGACGTCATATTCGTGAGATCAGCCCCTTTGGCACGGCCCTGCCGGAAGGTTATGTGGTCCCGCTGATTGCCGGCGGCAGCGCGCAGTTGACGAGCGACCCCATCACGGTCGGGCCTCGCCCCTGGATTCCAGGCGACACGGCCGACCGTACGTGGAGCGGTCAGCGTGCTCGCCGTCCCTACCCGCAGTCGGTGATCAACGTCATGCTGCGGCCTCACGGCAGTACCACCTACAACTCGCTGCAGCTCAAGTTGGAGCGCCGCTTCCAGGACGGTCTGGCCATGTCTTCGGGCTATACCTGGTCCAGGGCAATGGCTAACAACTACAATGGGACCTGGGGCGACTGGAGTGGATCGCGTGCCTACGAGCGTCACACTCTGAAGTCGCCGATGCGGTCGGATCGTTCCAACACGTTCTACAACTCCACCATCTATGAGCTGCCCTTCTTCCGCAATTCCGACGGGATGACGAAGACGATGCTAGGTGGCTGGGAAGCCACCACCATCATCACCCTGACCTCGGGGGCTCCTTACAGTGTGAACTACGGGACCGACCTATGGGACCAGGGAAGGCGTTCCAGAACGTATACGGATCGAGTCGGAGACGGCGATCTGGGAAGCGCGGCCACGGTCGAGCGTTGGTTTGACACCAGCGCCTTTGTCATACCGGGCATAGTCGATCCCAACACGGGCCTGCGGATCCAGGACAGCAGCCTCTGCTCAGGCGGTGAAGTCGTCTGCCACGAGTCGGCACGACGAGCGCTTGGAAACTCGGCACCGTACCCACTGCGGTACGATGGCGTTCCCCTGGTTGACATCTCGCTGCACAAGCAGTTCGAGTTTGGCGAAGAGAAGACCTTCGACTTCCGAGTCGACATGTTCAACGCCTTCAACCACGCCATCTTCAGCGCACCTAGGGGGAACCTTGCAGCCTCCAACTTCGGCAGGGTGACTGGAGCAGCCACCGCACGCCAGATCCAGCTCGGATTCCGGTTCTCCTTCTAGTTGCACTAGTTGGTACACCAACCCAGGAGGTCCGCTTCGGCGGGCCTCCTGGTCTTCTCCCATCCCTCCTTTCCCCTCGACCACTTCCGCAGTAAGATCATTGAGGCTGAAGTCTGCCTGAGGGCGACGGCACAGTCACAACAATCCGAATCCAGCAAGGAGTCCAAGAATGGCAAAGGCGACATGGAACGGGACCGTACTAGCCGAAAGTGACAGCTTCGAGATGGTGGAAGGGAACCACTACTTCCCCCCCGATTCAGTGAAGCGTGAGTACCTACAGGAGAGCGAGAATCACTCCACCTGTCCCTGGAAGGGCCTCGCCAGTTACTACGACATCGTGGTAGGGGACGAGGTCAACAAGGACGCCGCCTGGTACTATCCCCAGCCCAAGGAAGGCGCCACTCAGCTCAAGGACTATGTCGCCTTCTGGAAGGGCGTCGAGGTTGAGTCCTAGGTCTCGATTCTGGACTGCTCTTCCCAGTGAGCAGCCACCTCTTCTACGCTGAAAGCGTTAGGGTGAACCGGTACCCTTACCAAATCTTTACTCCAACGGGTTTTTGCCAAGACCGTCCGATCTCCCGATCATGGGTAGATGGCACAATCCTTATCTAAAGTTCTGATACATGTGATCTTCTCGACCAAGAGCCGCAAGCCATTCCTTGAAGACAGGAGTGATCGTCTTAGAGTCCACGAATTCATCGGGGGAATCTCTAGAGAACAGGCTTGTCCTCCCACCATCGTCGGAGGAACCGGAGCCTCGCTACGAAAACTTATGAATAATCCGGGCTAGGTTGGGGAGAAAGGACGGGAGTTCAGCAAGACCGCGAAAGACGACTCCTGTTTCTGAAACCTGATCATCGGGGTCAGTCCACCCCCGGATTCGAATAGGCGCGGTCGAGCACCTCGAGAGTGTGGAGGACTGGGGTTGACTTACCGAGGTCCTCCAGATGGGTCTGGATCTGGATGAGGCAGCCCACGTTGCCAGCTGCTACCGTATCTGCCTTGGTTTCCAGGACGGCGCTCGCTTTGCGCTTACCCAGGGTATCCGCAATCTCCGGTTGTTCCAGATTGTAGGTGCCGGCGGAGCCGCAACAGGTTTCCCCGTCAGGTATCTCAACCAGCGTCAGGTTGGGAATCCTTTCGAGCAGCTTTCGGGGCTCTTGACGGATTCCTTGAGCGTGTGCCAGGTGACAGGCGTCGTGATAGGCCACCCGCACAGCTGCGGGCAGGGCCGGAGGATCCTTCAACCCCAGCTCGCCCAGGAAGACGCTCACATCCTGGACCCGATCGGCGAAGCGTCGGGCCTCCGCTTCGTCCTGAAGACTCTTGAAGAGCAGCGGATATTCCTTCATCCCCGAACCGCAGCCGGCGGCGTTGCTGAGAACGGTGTCTACATCCTCGGGGAAGGAGCCAAAATTGCGACGGGCCAGACCTCGCGCTTGATCGGCTTCACCTCCGTGCATGGCCAGAGCTCCACAGCAGCCCTGATCCTTGGGGATGACTACCTCCACACCATTCTCGCTCAGGACGCGTAGCGT
The DNA here is from genome assembly GCA_965219855.1 of Acidobacteriota bacterium. GTDB lineage: Bacteria > Acidobacteriota > UBA6911 > RPQK01 > JAJDTT01 > CAUZIZ01. Next base: position 79,733 of record CBDCOR010000030.1, on the reverse strand, counting down.
CGCCCAGTTGATCTGCGGTGCCAGGACCTGCTGGGCGCACCCCGTCAGCAGCGCCACTCGGGCTCGCCGCGTGCCCTTGGCGGGATAGAGTGAAGGAAGAGGATCCGCCGGGGATAGCTTGGGGGGAAGCAGATCGAGCATCGTCTTGAGGGCCGCTGGGAACAAGGGTCGAAAAGGTTGAGCCAGGCGGCCCAGGGCCGCAGCCTTCCTGAAACGCTTGGGAAAGGGAAGGATATGACTTAACATGAAGCGGGTCAGGCGACTCAGCGGATCCCGCTTCCGCTGCTTCTCCGCATACGATCGGAAAGGGTTGAGTAGCTCCCCGTACTGGACTCCCGAGGGGCAGGCGGTGACACATGCCAGGCACCCAAGACACTTGTCCACATAGGGGATTCCCTCTTCCACACTCAGATTCCCTTCCAGTACCTCCTTCATCAGGAAGATGCGTCCCCGTGGGGAATCCATCTCCTCACCCAGGACTTTGTAAGTCGGGCACACGGGAAGGCAGAACCCACAGTGCACGCAGGCCTTCACCTCGTGGCCCATGGTCTCGCCGTAAGGTGCAAAGTCCGCACTGGGAATCTCGTGCCTCATTTAGTAATCCGGGAATCGGCCCTCTGGATCCAGAGCCCGTTTCACTCTCTTCCCCAGCAAAAAACCTTCGTGGGAACCGATGAATGGCGTCCGCGTGGGACCATCAAGCACCAGACCGCTGAGACTGAGTGACCTCAAGATTTCTTCTAGACGCTCCAAGGCATCAGACCAGGAGAGCCACAGCAGATTCCCGGCAGCAGCGTATCTGCGAGGATAGGAGGTCTGCGATAGTTGCTCTTCCAACGGGGGAATCAGACCTTCGGTAAGAGGTATCTTTACCAGGTGCGAACCGGCAGGACTCCAATCGAAATCCGTAATACCCTGCCACAACGATGATTCTTGTTCACCGGTCCTGGCCTGGCCCTCGCCCAGAAGGCTCCTGAGCCGATCCAGGCGCTGCGAGAGCGTCCCGCTGCTGCTGCCCAAGCGAACCCACAGCCTACCGGGTGGCTCCAGGTCGGCCGCCTCCAGGTCGAATCGTGCCGACTTGAGCCGGGACAGACTCTCCAGAGCCGCGCCGAGGGTTGGGAGTTTGAGCTCCAGGGTGACGTAGTCGCGGGGTCGCGGAAAGACCTTGAAAGTGAGATCCACCAGGACGCCCAGACGTCCCAGGCTTCCTATCATGAGCTTGGGAAGATCGAAGCCGGCGGCATTTTTGACGACCCTGCCTCCCCCCCGGACCAGCTCTCCGCCGCCATTCACGAAGCTCACGCCGAGGAGGAAATCGCGGATGCCCCCGTAGCGTTGACGCCCCGATCCGCTGGTTCCGGCAGCCACCGTTCCCCCCAATGTAGCTCTTCTTCCCGCCAACACCGGATCGAAGGGCAGGTACTGTCCTTCCTGGGCGAGGAGCCGTTGCACCTGGGCCACCGGCGTCCCCGCCAGAGCGGTGAACGTGAACTCTTCCGGCTGGTACTCCCGGACTCCGCTGAGGCCTGACAGATCCAAAACCTGAGATTTCTCTGGAGCCCGCGACAAGGCCGGTTTGCTCCCCCCGCCCCGACTCACCAGCCTGGGAAAAGAACAGACGGATTCGCAGACTTCCTCGATCGTCGACGGCTGCAGCGTCGCCTCGAGGGCGGAGCCTTTCGACTTCGTCTCCAGTGGAAGAACTTCGCCTGTTTCGGGGAACATCTTGGTGCGGTTCGAGAGTTCGTGAGGATCGATCGTGCGCCGGATCCGGATCATGTTCTCCATGTCGGTTCGGTTGAACATCTCTGCCAGGTAGGCACGCTTCTCCATGCCGACCCCGTGCTCCCCGGTGATCGAGCCCCCCAGCCGAATGCACATCCTCACGATCAGACCGGCCAGCTCCTCCGCCTTCTCGAGCGCGCCTTCCTCGGTGCCATCGAACAGGATCAAAGGATGTAAGTTGCCGTCACCGGCATGGAACACGTTGGCCACCGGTATGTCGAACTCCGAGCTGAGCTTCTCAATCTCGGCCAGGGCTTCTCCCAGCCGAGTCCTGGGAACCACCCCATCCTGGACGATATAGTCGGGGCTCAAGCGTCCCACCGACGAGAAGGCGCCCTTGCGCCCTTTCCAGATACGCGCCCGGTCGGCCTCATCCTGGGCGACACGAATCTCGTAGGATCCAGACGCTTCGATGATCTTCTGCAAGGAAGCGAACTCGGGATCCACTTCGATCGCCTCACCCTCCAGTTCCACGATCAGAAGGGCGGCGGCCTCTTCGGGGTAGCCAGCGTGAACGGCAGCCTCCGCCGCCTTGATAGCGAGCCGATCCATGATCTCGATGGCTCCGGGGAGAATCCCGGCGGCGACGATTCTGGCGACCGCCTCTCCGGCTGACTCCAGGCTCCGATAGGCTGCCAACAAGGTCTGGTAGGTGTCCGGCTTGGGGATCAAGCGCAATGTGATTTCCAGAGCGATGCCGAAGAGACCCTCCGAGCCCACGTAGAATCCGGTCAAGTCGGGTCCAATCCGCTCCAGACTCCGGCCTCCCATCTGGACCAGTTCGCCATCGGGCAGCACCGCCTTGATTCCCAGGACATGGTTGCTCGTCATCCCGTGCCGCAGGCAATGGGCGCCACCCGAATTGAAGGCGACGTTGCCTCCGATAGTGCAGACTGACTGGCTGGAGGGATCGGGTGCATAGTAGAGATTGTGCGGAGCCGCCGCCGCGGAGACATCCAGGTTGATAACTCCGGGTTCCACCACTGCGATTCGCTCCTGCGGATCCAGCTCCAGGATTCGGTTGAGCCGATTCAGGCCGATCACGATCCCTTCCTCGATGGGAAGCGATCCGCCCGAAAGGCTGGTACCGCTCCCCCTGGCTACGAAGGGAAGCCGTTCCCGGTGGCAGAGCCGTACGGTCTCGATCACTTCCTCCTGGGTTTCGGGCAGGACTACGGCGAGTGGACGCGCCCTGAACACGGTCAGGGCATCGGACTCATAGGGAAGGAGCTGTGCCCGAGCCGTCAGAAATCGATCCGGCGGATAGATCTGACCCAGAGCTGAGGGTAAGTTTGGAAGCCCCATCTAGTTCTATTCTTTCGGCGCCACTATTCTCCTTCTCCCTGGCCAAGTCAAGCTACCTGCCCGCCCGAAACTCGACCAAACAGAACCCAATCGACAGTAGGCATTGGTCTGTAGAGAACCCTTGAAGTCGGGCAAGATTGCCGCCTAGATGATCTGTTGCGGCTCGCTCTGTGCTAGAGTCGGAACGATCTTAGACGAGGCAATATGAAAGCAACACAGACGCGAAGACTAGGCAGGACAGCCCTCGAAGTTACCGCCCTCGGTTTCGGCGGCGCCGTGGTGGGCAACCTCTACAGTACCCTGGCCGAAGACCAGGCGCTGGAGACGGTGGATACCGCCTACAGCGAGGGCCTGCGCTTTTTCGATACCGCCCCCTTCTACGGCCACGGACTGAGTGAGCATCGCATCGGCGATGTCCTCAGGCGGTACCCAAGAGACAGCTTCGTCTTGTCCACGAAGGTGGGTCGTCTCCTCAGACCCGAGGCAAGCGCTTCCATCGACCCTGGAGTCTTCTCTACCGTCCTCCCCTTCGAACCTGTTTTCGACTACAGCTTTGACGGAGCGATGCGCTCCGTAGAGGACAGCCTCCAGCGACTTGGCCTGAATCGCATCGATGTTGCCCTGATCCATGACATCGACGTCTTCACCCACGGCGTCGATCAAGTGGACGGACGGTTCCACGAGGCAATGGAGGGCACTTACCCAGCGCTCGAGAAACTCCGGACTGAAGGGACCGTAGGAGCAATTGGGTGTGGATTGAACGAGTGGGAAGCCTGCTACCGATGTGCCCAGGCCGGTGACTTCGACTGTTTCCTGCTGGCGGGCCGCTACACCCTGCTCCAGCAAGAGTCAATAGATCCCTTCTTGAAGCTTTGCGAGGAAGGTGAGATAGGGATCATCATCGGCGGACCCTACAATTCCGGAATCTTGGTCACTGGACCCGTAGAGGGTGCTACCTACGACTATTCCCTCGCAACTCCCGAGATCCTTGAGCGAACGCGAACGATCCAGGAAGTCTGCGACCGTCACCAAGTCCCCTTGCCGGCGGCGGCGCTGCAGTTTCCCCTGGGACATCCCGCCGTCAGCACCGTGATTCCAGGAGCTCGTTCGGCTGACGAAGTAAGACAGAATCTGCAACTCCTCAATCTGCCGATCCCCGAGGATCTGTGGCGGGAACTGAAGCATCACGGTCTGATTCGAAAGGACTCACCGAGTCCCTGAACCGTCCGGCAATAGAGGACGGCGTCGACTCGAGATCTTTCTGCTACTCCACCTGCTCCCCGAGCGAAAGAAAATCATCCACGCCCAGCAATTCCTTGACCTGGTCGAAGGACAAGCCTTCGGTCGACACCAGTCCATCCACCCGACCCTCGTCCTTCCAGATCTGGCAGAGCTTCATCATGGCGGCTCCGGTGAGCAGGAGACTCTCGATGGGGCAGACCACAACCTTGTAGCCTAGATCCTCCAGCTCTGCAGTCGAGAGCAGCGGCGTGGCGCCCCCTGTCAGCATGTTGGCGAACAGCGGGTAGTCCACGCGGCTGGGAATCTCTTCCAGCTCTTCCATGGATTGGGGAGCCTCGATAAACGCGATGTCAGCGCCGGCCTGACAGCAGCGGTTGACGCGATCGATGGCGTCATCCAGACCGTTTACCTGGCGGGCGTCGGTACGGGCGAAGATGACGAAGTCAGGGTCTGTCTTAGCTCGGACCGCCGTTTCGATTTTTCGCACCATTTCGGCAGTCGGAATCACCTCCTTGTGGGGGAAGTGTCCGCAGCGTTTGGGCATCACCTGGTCCTCGAGGATGACACCCGCGGCTCCAGCAGCCTCGAATGACCGGACAGTGTGTTGAACGTTGTGCAAATCGCCGTGTCCGGTGTCTCCATCACCGATCACGGGAACCCTCACCCGCGCAGTCATTCGTCTGAGCGAGTCGGCCATCTCGCTCAGGGACAGGAAACTCAGGTCGGGTAGTCCCAGCAGGCTGGCCGAGGTCCCGAAGCCTCCGACGAAGACTGACTCGAAGCCCATCCGCTCCACGATCAGTGCCGTGAAGACATCGTGCGCACCCAGACTGCGAATAATCCCGGGCTCGGTCAGGAGCCGACGAAGCTGGGAAGTACTCTTGGGCATGTACCTCTCCTTTCCTTTGAGCGTGAAGTCACCTAATCAAGCCAGGTTATCACGAACCCTTCCAGCATCATCCAATTCCAGCTTTTTTGCATGTAGGATCACGCCGTTTTCGTGTACATTGCTACTGCTCGTGTTCGCTTCGACTGTCTCCGGGGAAGGTTTCCCGAGGAGGAATTTGATATGTCTTTCATCAAGAAGCTGATCCTGGTGTTCGCAGGCCTGCTCGTCGTCTTGATTGTCGCCGCAGTCCTGATCCTCTCCAACCTTTCAGGGATCGCTCGCGGCTTTGTTGAGGAGAAGGTTCCAGGCATGACCTTTTCCCAGATCGACGTCAGTTGGAGCGGATTGAATATCCACGAGGTCGAGTACTCCAGCCAAGGCAAGTTGCGACTGAAAGCGGATCGGATTCAGCTGCGACCGAGTCTGTCGTCGTTCTGGAGTGACACCTTCAAGATCAGATCTATCGAGGCCGCTCAAGCTTACGTCTATATCGAGAAGAAGGCGAACGGGGAGATCCTGTGGCCAGTTCCCAAACCGACTGAGTCGTCCAAGACCAAGACCGAAGAAAAGGACTCCACGGAAGGGCCTCCGGCAGTTCATCTGGGTGAGTTCAGGATCCGTGACGGAAGCGGCGAATTCCTTGACCGCTCGGTAGGTTCTCCTCCCGCCCATTTCAAAATCAAAGACGTCAATTTGACCGTAAGCGATCTGCGTTATCCCCCCCAGCCGGGGAGCATGGATGTGGACCTCTCGCTGGCTGTCGTGGGGTCCAAGGATACCCAGGTAAGCGCCGCGGGCTGGGTCGACCCGGTGGGAGAATCTGGAGACATGGACGCCAAGATCGAACGGCTCGACCTGAGCCAGGCCCGACCCTACCTACGCAAGAGTGACCAATCCGTGAAACCATCGGAAGGTACGCTGGACGGCGATGCAGCATGGGAAATGGACCAGGGCGACTACACCCTGTCGGGAGAAGTGGTTCTTTCCGACCTGAAGTTCCAACGCTCCGGGGGGATGGCAGGTCTGTCGTCGATGCTGGTCGAGCAGTACCTGAAAGCCACCGGAGAACCCATGACGTTTCCCTTTGAGATCAAGGGCAACAACAAGGAGAAGAAAGACTTCCGCGGACAGTTGGCTGATAAGATCGGAGAGGCCCTCCTCAAGAAACTAGGAGGAGGATCGACGGGGAAGCTGCTTCAGGGAGCTGGAAAAGGGACCACCTCACCTGCAAAGGAGGGTTTGGGAGGATTGCTGGAGGGCTTCCTGGGCAAACAGAAAGAGTAGAGTTCCCGTCAAGGAATATCCAGGTAGGCTCGGGCAATGAAACTAGATACAGCTCTTCTCAGGTTAGTGTTGGGCCTATTTGTCCTCTGCGTCCAGCAAGTCGGAGCTGAAACCCAGAAGGCCAAGGAGTCGCTGGACCGGTACATGATCGTCGTAACCGGCAGTGAACTGCTTCGCGGCGCCTATGCCGATGCCCATACGTATTTTCTCACCCGCACGCTGAAGCGGCTGGGAGCTCGTTGTGTGGGCTCGGTGACGGTTGGTGATCGGACCGAGGATCTGCAGGGAGCCCTCGAGTATGCGGGCAGAAGGGCCGATTTGACGATTGTCACGGGAGGGCTGGGGCCCACCGACGACGATATAACCCGGGGAGTGGTTTCGAAGTATTCCGGGATTCCCCTACGCGAGAACTCTGAGGTGATCGCCAGCTTGGAGCTCCGTTATGCCAACCGCGGTGAGCTTCCGCCGAATTTGCGGCGCCAGGGCTTGACACCATCTCGAGGTACTTACCTGCCCAATACCGTTGGGAGCTCGGTCGGGTTGGTGTTCGAGGGTGATCGGAAGGTGATTGTGGCGCTTCCGGGACCGCCACGGGAGCTTCGGTCGATGGTCAGGAATGGCCTGATTCCCTACCTGGGCAGGCGCTTCGGCCTTCAGGTGAATCAATCCTCGGTGACTCTGCGCTTCGTTGGGATTGGAGAATCGAGTATTCAGAAGGTCATTGACAGCAAGCTGAAGGTGCCGGCCGACGTCCAGATCTCGTCCACCTTCCAGGCCGGTCGAGTCGATATCACGCTATCGCTGGACGGAAACTCCGCTGCAGTCCTAGGGCGGCTGAATCAGCTGAAGGAGGATTTTCGAAGTCACCTGGGCGAGTACGTCTACTCCGAGGACGGATCGTCACTGGAGGAGCGAATCGTGTCATTGTTGACAGCAAAAGGGGCGCGTCTGGTCCTGGTCGAGGTGGGGACGGGTGGCGCCATCTCCGACCAGTTCAGCACCGTAGACGGATCGGAGGGTGTGTTCTCCGGGGGCTATGTTGCCTCCAGCCATCCGGAAGTGCTTCGCCTTTTCGGTGACGAGAGGGCCCCTGCTTCCAGGGATATGGACAAGAACTCACCGGAGTCACTCGGACGCGCCCTGGCCCAGGCCGCAAGTAAGGTTGTCGACAGCGAATGGGCTCTCGTCGTGACTCGAGGTAAGACCGAGAGTAGCGGGTCCGGCCCGCTATGGATTACAGCAGGCTCCCGCTCGGGTGGCTACGCGTCCAAGCGAACCTTGTTGACCGGGAAGGGACGATCCAAGCGAGAGCGGATCGTAACCCAAGCCCTGGACCTGCTCCGAAAGCGCCTGACGCACTAGTGGACTAGCCCGTGTCCCAGGAGGTTATTCGTATTTCTAAAAGTCGGCCCGATATCAAAATGCAGTCGCACCCTGTGCCGACCCTGAGCTTGCCGGGTCAGCCACATCGTTACCTGCTTCGGCTTTGTGCCGTGGGCCTGGGATTGTTCTCCCTTTGCCCCGACTCGTGGGGACAGCAGGCCACCTCGAAGGACGCCTCGCCACCTCTGATGAATGCCTATCCACTTTCATCCCCACCCCAGTTCGACGGGGTGGTGGATGCGGAATGGATGGAGATGGAACCCGCCAGCCATTTCACTCAGCAGCTGCCAGACGAGGGTCAACCCGCTAGCGAGGAGACGGAGGTCAGGATCGCCTTCACCCAGGACACCCTCTATATAGGGCTCATCTGCTACGACTCGCAGCCGCAAGCCGTGGTGTCGACTCAGGCTCGCAGGGACGGGATATTGGACGAAACCGATTCCTTCGAGATGCTCTTCGACACCTATGACGATGACCAGAACGGGTATATCTTCGCGACCACCCCTGCCGGAATCGAGTACGATGCGCAGATCGTGCACGGCGGCCAGAGCCGTGTCACCGGCGGTCCCACACGAGCAGGGAGTGCAGGAGGCACCGGATTTGGAGGTGCCCAGCGAGGAGCGGCTTCGTCCTTCAACCTCAACTGGGATGGAGTCTGGACGGTCAAGACGCAGATCACCAGCCGCGGCTGGGAAGCCGAGTTCGCAATCCCTTTTCGAACCCTGCGCTACGGCACCGGGGACAAGCAACTCTGGGGAATCAATTTCAAACGCAACATCCGCCGCAGGAACGAACAGGTCTTCTGGGCCTCGGTGTCGCGTGCCTTTCAGCTCCACCGTGTTTCTCTAGCCGGAGAGCTTCGCGGGCTGGAGCTCCCCTTTCGGCCCAACCTGCAGGTGGTGCCATTCATCAGCGGTGGTTTCAGTCAGGACTTGAGCCAGGAAACCAGCATCAACGACGGAATCTACGATGCCGGTTTGGATGTCAAATACACCTTGACCTCCAGTCTGGTCCTGGACGTCACGGTCAACACCGACTTCTCTCAGGTGGAGGTGGACGAGGAGCAGGTCAATCTGACCCGCTTCGATCTCTTCTTCCCCGAAAAGCGTCCCTTTTTTCTCGAAAACGCGGGTCTTTTTCAGGTAGGGAGTCCGCGGGAGGCGGAACTCTTCTTCAGCCGAAGAATCGGTATCGATCCATCCGGAGTTCAGGTCCCAATCTTGGGTGGAGCAAGGGTCTCTGGGAAGCAGGGAGCGTTCAATCTGGGCTTTCTAAACATGCAGACCGAGTCCATCCCGGACGTAGCTCCCGCCCATAATTTCACGGTGGCGCGGCTGGCTCGAGAAGTCGGACAAAGAAGCTCTTTCGGGGCCATGTTCATTAACAAGCGCGCCACCACGGACGAGCCGGGCACCAATTCCTTCAACCGCACTTTTGGGCTGGATGCCAACCTAGGCGTGGGGGACCATCTGACGTTCTTCAACTATCTGGCCAAGACCCAGACACCTGGACTGAGTGGTAGGGACCATTCGGCCGGAACCGATTTTCGATACGATTCCGACCTGTACAACGTCCGGGCGGCCTACACTGAGGTGGGCGAGGACTTCAACCCCGAAGTTGGATTCGTGCAGCGAGTGGGCTTTCGGAAGCCCTCCTACGGGGTGTTCTACAACCCCCGTCCCAAGAACCATCCCTTTATTCGTCGTCTCTGGCCCCACCATACCTGGCAGGGACACTACCGCTTCGACGGAGAGCCCGAATCCGGCTTTCGGCACAATCATTTCAACATGTTTTTCAACAATGGCAGCTCCACGGGAATAGCCTATAACCAGAACTTCGAGCAGCTCTTCGACCCTTTCGAGATTTCTCCTGGAGTGATTCTACCGGCGGGGCTCTACAACTTCGACAACTGGTCGTTTTCGCTCTCCTCGGACTCGAGTGCTAATCTGTTCAGTAGAGTCTCCTACTCCTGGGGCGAGTTCTATACTGGAGACATTCAGACGCTGAACGTCAGTTCCGGCATTCGTTCCGGATCGGACTTTCTCCTTTCGAGCCGATACGTGCTCAACAAGGTCAGCCTGCCCCAGGGGGACTTCGCTACCCATCTCGGAGCGATTCAGCTCAACTATTCCTTTACTCCCAAGAGCTATCTCCAGGCTCTCGTCCAGTACAACAGCTCGGTCGACGAGATCGGAGCCAATATCCGCTTTGCACTGCTGCGCACAGGCAACACCGGATTCTTTATCGTCTACAACAGCCGCTTCGATACCACCGGCCTCGACCCCCACGAGGCCGACGCCATGCTCAGGATGAGAACCCCCCGGCGTACCCTGGACAGGGCGCTGATTGCCAAGTTTACGTATCTGTTCGATTTCTGAAATTGCGTTTCTGACGCTAACCTGAAGGCCGACAGGTGTTTAGCCCGGATTATTCATAAGTTTTCTACTGCGCCGGCGCAATCATCCGCCTTGGCTGTGTTGCGCTCGGTCGGCCTCCTCGACGGACTGCACGAGTACGACTGCGGAGGCCTCGGTCGCAAGCCTTGCCAGGACGGCGCTTTCGCCGCCTCGCTACAAAAACTTATGAATAATCCGGGTTAGCGTATTGGCCGAAGGTGCTCACGCTTTGAATTTCGATACCAGATGAGGTCAACCCCAACGGGGTTGCGTCTTCCAGCCCAGGGTTTCCCAACCCTGGGAAAGGGGCCAAGCCCTGACCATCTCAACCCCAAGGGGTTGCGTACCTGCTGGTGGTGGTCGAGAATCGCTATTTCTCGGTCGCCTCATCATGTAGCTCCCGATAGATAGGTAACAATTTCTCCCGGGCACACGGGTTACAAAGGGGCACGTCATGGAGAGAAACGGTACCCACAACAAGGGATGGTCAGGGCTGAAGGAGATCTGAATTCGAACTCTCAGTCCCACACGAATCGCTCGTCGAACTCAACCCCTGGTGACGGAGAAGCTCCCGGAACTCCTCCTGGAACGTCACCGTTCGGTGGAGTTCTTGCTGATTGCCTATGTATCGGCTGACCTCGGGCACTTTGGATTCAGAGACCGAGAAGGCACCGTATCCGGATTGCCACCTGAAGTTCCTATTGGCAACGCTCCGTTGTTGAATCCATGCCGTTGAGACTCGTTTGACCTCCTTTACGAATTCAGCAATGGCAACGGTTCTCGATAAGGTCGTGAGTAAGTGGACATGGTCTGAGACCCCACCGATGCGGATCGGTTGACAGTCCAGGCTCTTGGCCGCTCCTCCCATGTAGGAATAGAGCTCTCCGCGAAACGCGATCTGCTTGACGTAGGGCCTGCGGTTTTTGGTTGAGAAGATCGTGTTAATCAGGACCTTCGACAGGGATTGTGGCATGCGATAATCCTTTTGTACGCAACCCCTTTCAGGGTTGGAGTGAATATGGTCACGATGTACCCAGGGTTCGGAAACCCTGGGCTGGAATACGCAATCCCGTTGGGATTGACCTCGATTGGTTGCCCGAGGCCAAGCCAACAGAAAACTTATAGATTGGGGCCGTGGACCCATCTCTGTTATCGTTCCCCCTTTCCAGGTGCGACTTCATGAAACGCAAGTAATTAACGGTCGCCAGGGCCGTTGGTGTTAGAGAAACGTACCGGCTTCAATGCCGTCGTGCAGAAATTCAGGTCTCCCGTTCAAAGCTGCTGGGCGTCGCGTTCTGTTTGCTGTACCATAGGCACTGGCTCATCACGATTTGGTTCTCTGACTTCGATGATTAACCTGACGCCACTCGCAACCGCCGTCTCAGAGGAGACCTCCTCGGGCCGTCTCGGGGAGCCCGTTTTCGCTCGCCTGATCCTGGTGATTTCCTCAGATCATGGACATCTGCTTCCGCTATGTGAGAGAGCCGTTGGATTCGTTCAGGAACTGCTCCAATTCCAAGCAGCGGCCCTACTGACCAGAGGGAGTCAGGAATCAGGTAGCTTGTCGGTGCAGTTGGATCTGCAAGGAGGCAGGAGCGCCCTGGTCGTTGTTGCCATTCGTCGAGAAGAGGAGCCTCAGCTCGACCTGCTTTTGGTCGGAAACCATGGCACTCTTCGCTACCGGAGCGACGGACCTCTCCTGGAGGCCGAGCTGGAGGCTGGGTCGGGGGGGAAGGTCGCCAAATCCACAGGTGCGGCTAGCGACATGCGTGAAGCGCTTCACGAGTCCCTCCGCTCAGGCCAACGGGTGGCGCTATAGCAAGAAGGACGATGAAAAAGTACGGCGTATTACTGCTTGGAGGAGATCGCACCCACCAGGAGAATTACGGCCCCGACTTCGCCGAGGATCCTCGCTGCCAGCTGATCGGCCTCACTGACGAGGCTGGCGTGCCGTCTCAGAGGGATGCCTGGAACCGATCGCTCGCGCAGCGGCTAGGGATTCCATTCTTCCCCCACTTGGACCAGGCACTGGAACGCGAGGACGTTCACATAGTCTGCGTCTGCGTCGAGTTTGAGCGTCGGTCTCAGCTTGCTGCACGCTGCGCCAAGGCGGGTAAGCACGTCTACGTGGACAAGCCTATCGGCAGCTCGGTCGAGGCGGCCGAGAAGCTGGTTTCGGCAGCCGCCGAGGCCCAGGTCAAGACTCAGATGTTCAGCATGATTCGCTCCGCCTGGTCACAGCGGGCGAAGGCACTGGTCGATAGCGGCTTACTGGGGGATCTACTCGGGATCCACTGCGATACTCTTTTCGCCAAAGGCCTCGCGGGGAGTGCCGATTTGGGACGAATTCGAGAGGAGCACTTTCCTCCCAGAGGCTTCAGTTTCATGAAGTCGAAACGGGAGTTGTTCACCACGGGGGTCTACTCGATCGGGATGATGGGTTGGCTCTGTGGACAGTCGGTTGAGAGGGTCTATGCTCGCACCTCCAATTTCTTCTTTCGGGAGCACCAGGAGGACGACATAGAGGACTTCGCAGTGGTAACGGTGGACTTTGACGGTGGCCTTGTGGGAACCCTCAGTGGGGGAAGAATTGGCTTCTTGAGCCATCCCCTGGGAGGCCCCCTCCGAGTGAGTCTCATCGGCAGCCGAGGTACCAGGATCGTGGACGCGGCGGAACCAAGGCTGGAGATTTCCTGCGATGCGAAGCCCTGGCGTCCGGGCCAGCCTCACCCCCAGGACCCGATGGCGTTCTGGCAAAGCAGCACCCGGGAGGCTGGAGGGGTCCACAAGTTTGGCTGGCGAGGGGTGGGTTCTTCAGGTGGATCCGATGCTTCGTTTTTCGTTGACTGCATAGAAGCCGACCGCGAAAGTGACATGAGCGCCAGAGAGGGAGCCGATATCCTGAAGGTTCTGATGGCCGCTTACGAGTCCGCAGCCTCTGGGAAGGTCGTGTCTGTCGCCTAGGAGCCTGTCCGAGTAATGGTGCGGGTTGCCTGGGTCGATCGCCGCGCCCTGGTCTGCGCACCCGAACGCAACAACTTGAGGTAGTGAGCCGGAGTTCTCAGTAGCTCGGCATAGGTTGTATCTCCCATCAAAACCTGGGTCATCGCTTCACAGAGACGCTGACCCTGCCAACGAAACAAGTGTCTACATATTGACGGGTGGCTGTAGGTCAGTCGTGCCAGCTTTCTTCCCAAACGAAGTTCCGACAGTACCTCGCTTGCCAGAGCAGCGTCGTAAAGGCGCCCCACATCCTCCTTTCTGAGGTCCGCATCCAGTAAAGCTTTCGCGGCCAGTTGACCGCTTCGAATGGCGTAGGTAATCCCCTCGCCGGTGACCGGGTCCGCCAGGCCGGCAGCGTCTCCGGTGAGCAGGACCCTTCCTTTCGCCAGGGATCCCTTCCTGGGCATGATCGGGATGACAAAACCGTGCCGTTCGACTCGTTCTACCGGGTTGATATCGGCCAGTGCCAGGTATCTTTCGAAACATCGATTCAGGTTGGCACTACCTGCGCGGGTTGTCAGGACCCCGACGGATAGGTGGTTCCTTTTGGGAAAGATCCAGGCATAGCCGAAAGGCACCAGATTGAAGTCGAATCTGGCCTTGCCCTGGAGCCGTTCCAGTACCCGCTTGGAGACGCCAACCTCACACTCGAGTGCGGGAATCAGGTTGGGCTTGCTGCTCCATCCCGAACTGCTCGCTACCCGACTCCTGGCTCCGTCGGCGGCCAGCACGAATTGAGCGGAAACAGGTCCTGTGCTGGTTGAGAGGAGGACCCCATCCGCATCCTGCTGCACCCCGAGGACCTGGCATTTCGTTCGAAGGGCGGCCCCCGCCCCCTGGGCAGCCTGGAGCAAGAGGGAATCGAAGTCCTCGCGCATGGTCATGGAAACGATCGGCTTACTCCGGACGGTGGAGAAATGAAAACCATCCTCAGGTAGACTGAGCTCGGCGGTGTGGCATTGTTGCTCGACAACCTCCTGAATGCTGAAGGGGAGCAGTCGTCGCGCGCGGCCGACGATACCTCCGCCGCAGGTCTTGTATCTGGGAACGGATTCCTTTTCCAGAACCACGACCTGGATTCCCCCTCGGGCCAGAGCGAGGGCTGCCGATGAGCCGGCGGGACCGCTGCCCACGATCACGACGTCATAGGAATCGGACGGTCCCGGGTTCAGCATAGAGCTGGATCCCAATTCTAGCATCGACTCCAGCGCTGGTCCCTGGTTTGAACACAATTGAATTTGTGCATCCGGGAAGGTATCCTGCGCCGATCCATTGAGGAAAGGAAATTCAATTTGAGTGAAGAAGTTAAACTGCTGCGCGAATTTGACACTCCCACCATCTGCAATGTGATCGAGTTGTTTGAGGTGAGGCCCATGGGGCAGGGTTACATGGACGGCCAGATCAGGGCGAACTTTCCCCGTCTTCCTCCCATGGTCGGGTACGCTGTGACGGCCACATTTCGAGCTTCCCGACCGCCGGAGGGAGAGGATGCCTACGCCTACCTGGACCAGCAGATCGCCGCATTTGAGCCAATCCCGGAACCTCGAGTGGTCGTATTCCAGGATCTGGACGACCCCCCAGCTGCGGCCACATTCGGGGAGATCACGTGTGGGGCCTACCAGAAGTTCGGCTATGCCGGCGTGATCACTAGCGGGGCTGGCCGTGATCTCGAGCAGATCGAAGCCCTCGGCCTCCCAGTCTTCAGCCGCCAAACTATCTGTGACCACGGCCACTTCCACCTGGTTGAGATGAATACCCCAGTGACCGTAGGAGGTCTCCTGGTGCAGCCGGGAGATCTGCTCCACGGAGATTGCAACGGAGTAACGATTGTCCCGTCGCAGGTGGTCCCCTATCTGGCGGAAAGGTGCAGAGAGTACCTGGAGGCGGAAAAGGCGATGGTGGCGAAGATGTCGTCCGAGCAGCTGGATCTTCCTGCTCTAAGAATAGCCGAAGACGATATTGTCGAACGTCTTGACGAGCTGAAGTCGCGTCTCCAGCAGATGATCGCGGGCTAGCCGGGCTAGCGGGGCTGGCTAGCTTGGTTGCAGGTTGCAACCTATCTCTGATAGCTTCGGCCTCCTGAGGAAGAACATGACTGAACCCTATCAAATTGGCAACTATGGGGAGACCTATTCCAACTTTCGGCTCGAGGCTCCCGAGCGCTACAACTGGGCCTACGATGTCTTCGACTGCTGGGCAGAGGATCCTGACAAGTTGGCTCTCTTCTGGGTTGGTGCCGCCGGGGAGCGCAGGGTCACCTTCCGAGAATTGAGTGAGCGGTCGCAGCGGGTCGCCAACGCCCTGATTGGGTTGGGATCCCAGCCCGGCGATCGCGTCTTCGTCATGCTTCCGCGGATCGTCGAGTGGTGGGAGATCCTTCTCGGCAGCATCCGAGCGCGAACCGTTTCGATTCCCGGTACCACGCTGCTGACGCCCAAGGACATCGGCTACCGACTGAATGCCGCCTCGGTGAAGATCGCGATCACGGACTCGGATAACATCGAAAAACTCGAAGCCGTCCGCAAAGAATGCCCGGATCTGGAGCACATCATCGTGGTGGGGGAAACTCCCGGCGTCTTGTCGTATGAAGATCTGCTGCGTTCCAGCTCTCCCAGATTAGACCATCCCCGGAACCTTGCTACCGATCCCTTGATGATCTATTTCACCTCGGGCACCACCGGCTATCCCAAGATGGTCCTGAATGATCACGTCACCTATCCACTGGCGCACGTCATCACCGGCAGGTACTGGCTCGACAACCGGCCCACCGACCTTCACTGGACCCTCTCCGATACCGGTTGGGCGCAGGCGGCATGGACCTGCTTCTTTGCTCCCTGGAACATGGGGGCAGCCTTATTCATCTGGGACCACCGGGGTAAATTCGATCCTCAAGGGACCCTGGAGATGTTGCAGCGCTACCCCATCACCACGTTCTTTGCCCCGACGACCGCCTATCGCATGCTGATTCTGGAGAATCTCAAAGACTTTCAATCCAAGACACTCAGACTCTCGCTGGGTGCCGGCGAGGCTGTCAATCCCGAAGTGATCGGCGCCTGGAAGGAGGGCACTGGACATCATATCTGGGAGGGCTATGGCCAGACCGAGACGGTGCTCTGCGTCGCCACTTTTCCTGGACTGTACTACAAACCCGGTTCCATGGGGGTAGCCGCCCCCGGATTCCAGATGGGCGTGGTCGATGCCGAGGGAAACGAGCTGCCCACTGCTGCCGAAGGCGAGATTGCGATCCGGGTGCGGCCAGAGCGTCCAGTGGGACTTTTCCGGGAGTATTACAGGAACCCCGAGGCGACGGCCGGCTGCTTCGTGGGGGACTGGTACCTCACCGGAGACCGGGCTAGCCGTGATGAGGATGGCTATTTCTACTTCGTCAGCCGTTCCGACGATTTGATCAACACGGCGGCCTATCGGGTCGGCCCTTTCGAAGTGGAGTCTGCGATGATCGAGCACCCCGCTGTAGCCGAAGTGGCAGTGGTGGGAAGCCCGGACCGACTGCGCGGAGAGATCATCAAGGCCTTCGTTGTGCTGAGTGCCGATTACGCTGCGTCCGATGGCCTGGTGGAGCAACTGCAGAAACATGTCATCCGGGTTACCGCTCCCTACAAGTACCCACGAGAAGTCGAGTTCGTGGACGAACTACCCAAGACGATCAGTGGCAAGATCCGGCGTAACGTCCTGCGCCAGCGCGAGGTGGACAGGAAGGCTGCAGACTCTGAGCCATGAGCCATCTCCCCGACTACTTCGATGAAGAGCACGAGCTCTTCCGTGAATCCCTACGCCGCTTCGTCCAGGAGGAGATCGTCCCCAATGTGGAGGAGTGGGAAGAGCAGGGCAGAACGCCTCGCAGCCTGTTTCAGAAGATGGGGCAATTGGGGTTCCTGGGAGCCGAGTTCCCGACCGAGTACGGTGGTGCCGGAGCCGATTTCTGGATGTCCGTAGTTCTGGCCGAGGAACTCGCTCGCTGCCGTTCCGGTGGGGTCGCATTCAGCCTCATCGTGCATACCGATATGTCCTCTCCCTGGCTGGTCCGTTTCGGGACCGATGATCAGAAAACCAGGTATCTGCCCTCCATCATTGCCGGAGAAACCATCTGCGCCCTGGCCATCACCGAGCCGGATGCCGGTTCTGACATGGCTGCAATTGCCACAAGAGCCCGCAAAGAGGGCAGTGAATGGGTCATCACCGGGACCAAGACGTTTATTACCAACGGCGTCTATGGAGATCTCTACTTCGTCGCCGCCCGGACTCGGGAGGAGGGCCCTCGCCGAGAGCGTCTGTCCCAGTTTCTGGTGGAGCGGGACTCACCCGGCTTCACGGTGGCGAAGAAACTGGCCAAGACAGGCATGTGGGCCTCGGACACGGCCGAACTCGTCTTTGACCAGGTTCGGGTGCCGGAGACAAACCTCCTGGGGCGGGAAGGGAAAGGGTTCGAGCAACTGGTGGCGGGTCTCCAGCAGGAGCGGCTCACGGCCGCGGTTCTGTGTGTCTCCGCGGCTCAGCAGGCACTCGAAGACTGCCAGGAGTATCTGCGCCAACGCCAGGCGTTCGGTCGACCGCTGGCGGAGTTTCAGGCCCTACGACATCGGGTCGCCGACATGGCCACCGAGATCGAAGCCGCGCGCCAGCTGACCTATCATGCGGCTCGCCTCTTCGCCTCTGGAAAGGATTGCCTCAAGGAAGTTTCGATGGCCAAACTCTACGCCACCGAAACCGCCAACCGCACGGCCTACGATGCAGTCCAACTGCACGGTGGATACGGTTACATGAGAGAGTATGCGGTAGAGCGTTTCGCTCGAGACTACCGCTTGTGGCCAATAGCGTCAGGAAGCTCGGAAATAATGCGGGAGATCATCTCAAAACAGCTGCTTTGAGATGACCCACTATTTCGTCCGCCGGCGTGCCCCGAAGGCCGCAAGTCCGGCTTGACACTCCGGTGATCGGAAGCAGTGCTCGAAGGCGGCGGACGCATAGGCATCCCAATGATCCTGTCTCAATGGTGACATCTGGTTGAGCAGGGTCTTGGTCCTTTTCAGACCCTCGGCTGGAAAGGAGGCAAGCCGGCGTGCCAGAGCTTCTCCCCTGTGCCGAAGCTGATCATCAGGGACAACTTCGTTGACCAGGCCGATTTCCTTGGCTTGCTCGCCCTGGATCCGGGTACAGGTCAACAGCAGCCAGCGGGCGGTAGAGTTGCCTACGACGTCCATGAGCCGGCCTAGCGCCCAGGGTGGAGTCCAACCCAGTTCGACTTCCGGAAGACCCAGGGTGGCCGAAGTGGTCGTGAGGTGAAAGTCGTGATAGAGGGCGACCTGGAGCCCACCTCCCAGCGCGTAGCCGTGGGTCAAGGCGATTGTCGGTTGGGGCAGGGAGTCGAGCAGGGCGAACGCTTCAGCCTGCTGACGTTCCGAGGAAGCCGCCTCGGCCGGCGACATGCCTCTGAGCTCGTGCAGATCGCTTCCCGCGCAGAATCCACGTCCTTCTCCGCGAGTGAGGACGACTCGGACGTCTTCCCGTTCCCGCAGTGCCACGACGTGGGCCGCGTACTCCTGGACGAGGGCCTGGTTGAGGGCGTTCAGCACCTGGGGCCGGTTGAGGATCAGCCACGCGATCCCATCGCTGACGCTCAGGCGAACCAGATCAGACATTGCCCTTTTCGGCCGCAGCGTCCAGAAACTTGGCCATGGAGTTGATGATGAACCGGTCGTGGGTGCCGCTGGCGATCCGCTCCCGCTCGTCCCGCGCTTCGAAGCGAAACACCAGACGCTTTCTGTCAATTTCCACCAGCTCCACCTGGGAGAAAACCTTCATCCCCGCCGGGGTAGCCGCTAGATGTTGCACCTCAACCCGGGTGCCGACGGTAGCTTGACCGTCTTCGAGGGTCGGTGCCACGCATCGGATCGCCGTCTCTTCGAGGAAGGCTATGAGCGCCGGTGTAGCGAACACCTGAACGCCGGGGTTGCCAAAGCGGTCGGCCGTCAGATCAGGCGTCACCAGCTTTTCCAGTTCCAGGGATCTACCCACTTCGAGTAGTTCTGTCATTCTGTTCCCTTGTTTGGCGTCTCTCGAGGATGAACTGGTCGCACTTCGACTCTAGAAGCTCTGGGAGCATCCACCCGAACTGACGTTTGCCGCGAGGACGAGAGGCCAGGTTGCCAAAGCAGATGTGGAATCCGATCTTGGCATCGACTCCCTCGACACAGCGGTTGAAAAGCGCTACATACTCCTTCAACTGTCCCGGAATAATGGCGAAGGATGGCTCGTCCAGCTGAATGTAATCGGCGCCGTTCTCGACCAGGGTCTTGAGTTCCTGGTTAATCACTTCGGCGAACTCCCAGAAGAGTTCCATCCGATCCTTATAGAACTCGCCGACGGCGTCGTTCCGAATGTGGATGGAGATGGTGAGAGGTCCTGGGCAGGTCGCTTTCAGTCGCCTGTTCGTCTGCCGTTTCAGGTACTGGAACTCTTCCACGATACCCAGTCCCTGGGGAACGGTCACCTTCTCTTTGAGACGATAGCGCGGCACCGAGCCGTAGCCGTACAGACCTACTTTGCGTAGAGGCTCATCCGGCTCGATTCCCTGCATTCGCTTGTAAAAGCTCTGGACGAAATACCAGCGCCGCATCTCCCCGTCGGTGATGATGTCGACATCGGCTTTCTCCATGTCCAGGATTGCCAGATTGACCGCGTCATCGAAGGTCTCGCGAATATCCGTCTGGCCGTACTTGCCCTCCTTGATGGCGTCCAGAGCAGTCCATAACCAGGAAGGGGTAGCGTGGCTGCCGATGACGGAAGTGGGAAGCAAGGGAAGAGTATCGTTCATCTCTTATCTTCTCCTATCAAAATCCTCGAAGAAGGGAATGCTATCAGATTTCATAACCTCTTTGGCAAGGGAAAGGAGAGTTTCTGGCAGCAAGCCTATACCAATCTCGTCAAGTTCATCGGACCGCCTCGCGGAACTCCCGAATGGCCGCCCGCAACCTGCCCTGATCGGCCAACGTCAGCCCCAGATTATTGTGGGTGTCCGGCAGCTCGGGATCAATGCTCAAAGCCTTCCGAAAAGCTTAAGGCGGGTAGCACCGCTTTACAGTCCACCTTTGGTATCCCGGGGAGTTGGGGTGCCATCATTGGTGCAGCCATTGTCGTTGTTTATTGCTATTCCGGCGGAATTCGTGCTTCCATTTGGACAGATGCAGCACAATCCATCGCCATGGCCGGTTCGATGGCCTTGCTTGTGGGCATCGCTGCTGCGGAAGTGGGAGGACCCGGGCAGCTGCTTGTAGCCCTCAGTGACATTGATAGCCGTTTAACCACACTGATTCCTGAAGACGCTCGCTTTGGCTTTCTGCTCTATTTTCTGGGCATGTTCCTGGGCGGTTTCGGGGTGGTGGGACAACCCCATATTCTCGTGCGCAGCATGTGCATCAAGGAAGCCGATCAAATCAAACGCGCTCGCCTGTATTACTTTCTTTTCTTGATCCCCTTTTACGCAATGGCCATTGGGGTTGGTTTGCATGCGCGCGTTCTTCTGCCTGAGCTTGCGGCTTCAGCACACCTCACCACCGAACATGCCCTCCCCGTCTTGAGTGTTACACTCTTGCCCGAGATCCTCATCGGTCTGATGTTGGCCGGTCTGTTTTCGGCGACCATGTCCACTGCGGACTCTCAGGTTATCGCCTGCAGCAGTGCCATCATTCAGGACATTCGGCCGCATTGGAAGAACTCCTACAAAGCCTCCAAGATCTCTACCCTCACCGTCACCGCGATCGCACTGGCCATCGCCCTGAGCTCCTCGGACGGGGTTTTTGCCCTGGTTTTGGAAGCCTGGGCTGTGCTCTCCTGCAGCTTGGGGCCCCTGCTGGTCATCAGTCTGCTCAACTGGCCATACTCCCAGCGGATGGCCCTGGTGATGATGGCGGTCGGCTTTGTGGCCGCCAATGGCTGGGCAGAGTCGCCTTGGGCATCGGCCATTTATGTCAACCTCCCGGGTATGGCGGCGGTATTTCTATCCTACGGGATCATGCTAGGAATACACCGGCTACGCTTTAGCCGGGAGGCCGCCACTGCCGGGGGCCGGGAGGAATAACCGTGAAAGCGTTTTCCCAAGATGAACTGAACCAAATCTTGTATCTTGAAACACTACTGTCTGGTTTAACCCGGATTTCTCATCGCTTGTCGTAGCGAGGCGCCGCAAGGGCCGTCCTGGCAAGGCTTGCGACCGAGACCACTCGTGGCGAGCCGCCGCAGTCGTACTTGTACAGTACGTCGAGGAGGCCGACCGAGCATAACACAGCCAGGGCGGATGATTGCGGCGTCGCAGTCTGATACAAGGGAGAGTAGCAGGTTGCAGCAACAGGAGCTACGCAGAGCAGCACAGCTTATCAGTGCGGCCCGAACGGGAGGAGGAATGCTGCACCCACTCCCCAACGAGATCAGACCCAGGACCGAAGCCGATGCCTATGCCATTCAGCAAGAGCTGCACAACATCCTGGCTGCGACCAAGATTGGCTCAACGGTTGGTTACAAGATCGGATGTACCACTCCGGTAATGCAGGAGTACCTGGGCATTCGAAGTCCATGCGCAGGTGGCCTTTTCCAGCCGTCAGTCCAGCGGAAGGCGATGCTCAAGCACTCGGACTATCGGCATCCGGGAGTTGAGGCCGAGGTGGCGGTCTTCCTGGGGGACGATATCCAACCGAGGGTCGGGGGACACGACAGGGACTCGGTCGCGGACGCGGTTCAGGCGGTGTGCACGGCGATCGAGGTGGTTGACGATCGCTGGGACGACTACACGGTTATCGATACGCCTTCACTGATTGCCGATGATTTCTTCGCCGCAGGCTGTGTCCTGGGGGAACCTGTGGCAGCCTGGCGCAATCTTGATCTCGGTGGTCTGCCTGGCGAGATGCTCATCAACGGCAACCCGGTCGGCAACGGCTCAAGCGGAGACATCCTTGGCCACCCGTTCGAGGCGCTTGCCTGGCTCGCAAACCTGGTAGAGAGCTGGGGTGACTCGCTTGAACAAGGCCAGATCGTCATGCTGGGGAGCGTGGTTCAAACCAGCTGGGTGGAACCCATGGACGAGGTGCAGGCGGAGATCGAGGGGCTTGGCGAGGTCACCGCGTGGTTCGGATAGAGCGGGAAGGAGCTCAAGGAAGCAAACCCCTATTCTTATGAGAACGACTGAACCGGCCTTCCAGACCCCAGGTGGGGATCGTCCCGGAAGTCGAGGAGGGTTGAGATGGCCAGAGTCTTCACAAGTACGCTAGTGAGCCTGGCAATCGGCGACAATTAGAGGTGCCACGAACGGGGCTGCCATGCGGCAGAGACCCGCGAAAATCCAGGTCGATCCCGTCTACCGGATAGCGGGTCAGCAGCTCCTCGATCAGAGCCAGCTTTCGCTCGCGCACTTCCTTGTGTACTTCCAGCATAGCACCCCCACCGGCCGCGCGCGGCTCTGCTGATCGCGCTTCGTTTGGTGCTTGGGATTTGGAGCTTGTTTGTCTCTTGTTTTCTTGTATCTTGAGCTTTCAAGTTTCAGGTTAGCAACCCTCCCAGCCGGGCTGTCCCATTCGGGAAAGAAACTCTGAGGCCGCTTCAGCGGCCTGGCGCGGAGCGCAATAGACCCGGCCTTTCAGGCCGGGGTCCGTGGCCGTTGCCAACCCTCCGGAGGGCCTTTTAAGGTCCTTCTCGAACGCGGCTTTAGCCATCGTTGCCCGGAGCCTGGCTGAAGCCATCGCTCGAGAAGCCCGCTGAAGCGGGCTCCGGCCGCCGCTCGCCGCTCTACCCCGGCCTGAAGGCCGGGTCTATTGCGCTCCGCGCCAGGCTGCTGAAGCAGCCTTCTGAGTAGGAACAATCCCATCTGCCGGTGGCCCTCTCACCAATGAAATTCAGCTTAGGTGGGGCCAAGCTCGCTTTATTGAATTTCCGAGACTGTTAAGGAAACCGTAGTCGCAACCCACTGGTGTATCATGGGCTGGAGAATGTCGACCGGTTGCGTAACCTGAGTGATAAGGATATTTGGCCTCGACTCCATACAATCGGAGACAAGTCGTGAACGCAAGAACAGGCATACTCGTGGTTACAGGAGCTCTCCTCCTGAGCGCCGTCGGCCCCGTGCAGATGCTTGCCCGTGAAAAGACCTTTACCGTAGCGCTTACGGGTGACTCGATCATTACTCGCCCCCTTTCGGTTCACCAGGAGCCCGAATTTCTGAATATGATCGAGATTATTCGACGGGCCGATGTTGCATTCACCAACGTGGAAATTCTATTTCATGACTATGAGTCCCACCGGATTCCACCAGAGAAAGGTTTGAGGGCTGCCCCGCTGAACTGGACGCGATGGAGCCAGCGGTTATCGTAGCGATTGATGCGGCCCAGGTCCTCCGAGAATGGGGGGTTTGTCCTTGATCATCAAAGGCCCGGACCTGGACCACGAAACCGCCGCTCGAAGGTGGCTCCCAGCGGTAGGACCAGTGGACCCAGGCACACGTCGGGCGGTGAAGTATCGGTAAAGAGGGTAACGAGTGGGTGCTCACCGGGGCCAAGACGTGGGTCGCGTATTTTTGAACGATGGCCTGGTTGAGTGCGTTGAGCACCTGGGGGCGATTGAGAACCAGCCAGGCGATCCCATCGTCGACGTTCAGGCGAACCAGATCAGACATTGCCCTTTTCGGCCGCAGCGTCCAGAAACTTGGCCATGGAGTTGATGATGAACCGGTCGTGGGTGCCGCTGGCGATCCGCTCCCGCTCGTCCCGCGCTTCGAAGCGAAACACCAGACGCTTTCTGTCAATTTCCACCAGCTCCACCCGGGAGAAAACCTTCATCCCCGCCGGGGTAGCCGCTAGATGTTGCACCTCAACCCGGGTGCCGACGGTAGCTTGACCGTCTTCGAGGGTCGGTGCCACGCATCGGATCGCCGTCTCTTCGAGGAAGGCTATGAGCGCCGGTGTAGCGAACACCTGAACGCCGGGGTTGCCAAAGCGGTCGGCCGTCAGATCAGGCGTCACCAGCTTTTCCAGTTCCAGGGATCTACCCACTTCGAGTAGTTCTGTCATTCTGTTCCCTTGTTTGGCGTCTCTCGAAGACTCTTGAGGAAGGTCAATCCCGTTGGGATTGACCTCTCTTGATGTTCGAGGCGGTCGTGAACTGTTCATTTATTGAGGGGGCTCTACGCCGACCCTGTGAGTTCTTGTCGCACGATCTTGGTGCCCGCCACCATGCTCTCGAGTTTCTTCACCGTGATCCAGCGAGGAAGCTGAAAAAAACCACAGTCAGGAACAATCCACAGTTTCTCCGCCGGAACGTATTCCAACGACCGCCGGATCAGCTCGGCTACGTCCTCAGGGGTCTCCCGATAGAAGGATTTGATGTCGATGACGCCTACTCCGATCTCTCGCTCCTGGGCGAGTTCCTTACAGAGCTCCAACTCGGCCATTTCGCGGTTTGCAAACTCGAGGATGAACTGGTCGCACTTCGACTCTAGAAGCTCTGGGAGCATCCACCCGAACTGACGTTTGCCGCGAGGACGAGAGGCCAGGTTGCCAAAGCAGATGTGGAATCCGATCTTGGCATCGACTCCCTCGACACAGCGGTTGAAAAGCGCTACATACTCCTTCAACTGTCCCGGAATAATGGCGAAGGATGGCTCGTCCAGCTGAATGTAATCGGCGCCGTTCTCGACCAGGGTCTTGAGTTCCTGGTTAATCACTTCGGCGAACTCCCAGAAGAGTTCCATCCGATCCTTATAGAACTCGCCGACGGCGTCGTTCCGAATGTGGATGGAGATGGTGAGAGGTCCTGGGCAGGTCGCTTTCAGTCGCCTGTTCGTCTGCCGTTTCAGGTACTGGAACTCTTCCACGATACCCAGTCCCTGGGGAACGGTCACCTTCTCTTTGAGACGATAGCGCGGCACCGAGTCGTAGCCGTACAGACCTACTTTGCGTAGAGGCTCATCCGGCTCGATTCCCTGCATTCGCTTGTAAAAGCTCTGGACGAAATACCAGCGCCGCATCTCCCCGTCGGTGATGATGTCGACATCGGCTTTCTCCATGTCCAGGATTGCCAGATTGACCGCGTCATCGAAGGTCTCGCGAATATCCGTCTGGCCGTACTTGCCCTCCTTGATGGCGTCCAGAGCAGTCCATAACCAGGAAGGGGTAGCGTGGCTGCCGATGACGGAAGTGGGAAGCAAGGGAAGGGTATCGTTCATTGTTGTTTTCTCCAGAAAAAGCCACCGAGTCGAAGGAGGAGCAATCCTACCAGATTTCTCGGATCTTCATCTAGGCTCGGTAAAAGTCAGCACTCTCTGCGGATTCTCTTCCACGAGAGTACGGATCTGTGCCTGGGTGACGCTTTTCTTCAGCAGGTGAGGGACAAACTGCTCCAAAACGAACGAATAGCCCATCCCTCCATAGGACTTGAGAAAGATCTTCCGGTCTACGTCTTGTGAGAGAAGGATTCGCTTCAGGTAGCCCATCTTGATCAACTCCAGGATACCCTCCCCCACATGGGCGGCAGTTACCCGCTTCCGCAGCATGGCAAACTCACCCAGAAGGTCGAATTCAACGTAGGCACCACGCTCAACGGCGATAACCGGCATGGTTGACGTCAATGCCGTCTCCGCTGGCACGTTTGCGCTCGAAGTGCAGCATGTACTGGCCTAGAGGCTCACCTGGCCGGAAAGAGAAAGCCGAACGCTCGTAGCGGCGCAGCATGGCAGGGAGTGGCGAGGTAGTGGACTCCAGATGGCACTGCAGGCACACTTCCAGCTGCCTTCGTGGACTCAGTGTTGCCGGATTCACGACTGCTAGGCGGGCCTCTTTCAGCTCACCCTGCTTCACCAGCTCGATATGCCGTCGGCCTGGCCCGTGGCAGCGCTGGCAGTCGATCCCTTCGGCAAGTTCGCTAGGGAATACGGGGTCCGATCCGCTAGCATCCGACCCGGGTTCGATCTTGGGATATCCATTGTGGCAGAACATGCAGGCGTGGTTGACGCGGCGCCGAAAGCCCTTGTGATTCGGCCGATCATAGCCGGGACTCATTCCCCAATATCCCTCTTTCCGGGCATACCATCCGAGTGGCAGTTGGAGTAGAGCCCCCTCCGCAGTTCGGTGAAGGTAGGTGCGTCCGTGATTCCCCGATCCGAGAACGAAGTGAATCTCCTTCTCCACCACGTTCACTTCCTGGCCCTCAGCGTCGAGCTGGTGGCGTCGCTGGTAGTATCCGCCATCGCGTTGAAACATCTTGTAGTAGCAGTTGGAGGCCTGGTGGTAGAAGATACTAGCATCGGAAAAGTCCTCGACAGCATTCTTCGAATTGAGTGGGTAGAAGGCTCTTGCCATTCCCGTGTGGCGATAGGTCTGTTGGATCTCGGCGTGGCAACTACCACACGAGCGGGGATCGACGTAGCCGGAATCAGAACCGGCAATCAGTAGCTTCCTGGATTCCGGTTGCTGCTTCTGAGGGGTGTTTGAAGCAGGCAAGGCGAGCCAACCAGTGAGAGGCAGCAGCACGAGGAGGGCCTTCTTCATCGAGGATCTGCTTTCGGACCTGATTGTTAGACAGCGACCCGGATCAAGTCAAACCAAGTACAGTGTCACTTCTGTCCGGTTGAAAGTCGCAAAGAGGTGAATCCTGAAGGGATTCCGTCTGTCAGCCCAGGGTTTCCGAACCCTGGGTCAACGATGCTACCCCTTGGATTTCAACTCTGAAGGGGTTGCGTACAGAAGGAGGATCCTCGCTTTCAGTTGACTTCTCCAGATCTCAGTGCTACTTCTGCACTTCGTTGACTCTCAAACCGCCCTTATCGATAAAGGAGTAACCCAATGTCCCGCTATATTGAAATAGTCCTCGAAAAACGCGACGTTCACTGTGCCGCCCAGCTACTGGATGAGCAGGCGCCCCGGACCTGTGATGCCGTGTGGGACGCTCTCCCGCAGACCGGAGGGGTCTACCACGCCAAGTATGCCAGTAACGAGATCTACGCGCTGGTTTCGGCTTTTGCCCAGGAAGAGCCGGGACCCGAGCACAGGACTATCGTTCCCGCTTCCGGCGACGTCATGTACTTCTATCTTGCGCCGGGAGTTGCCCTGTCCAGCGATGCTCGGCACCTCATTCGCGACGGTCGAGGAGTCATCGATCTCGCGGTCTTCTACGACCACTACAATCTTCTGCTGTCTCCCCGTGAGGGCCTGGGTCCCGGCAACGTGTTCGCCCGCATCGTCAGAAACATGGAAGCCGTGACCGAGGCGGGCCACAACGTTTGGAGAGAGGGTTTCGCAGGGGAGCGGATGACCTATCGTCGATTGGAGGGCGAGGAGTTGAAGGAGTGGGGCCTCGACCAGGACTAGCTGCTCCGTTCGACCTCCAGCTGTCCGGGCAGATCCAGAATGAAATCGCGACAGCCGGTTGCACTGGTTACGGGCGCTGGAAGCGGAATCGGGCGAGCCGTTGCCTTCAAGTTGGGAGAGGAGGGCGTCCGGGTCGCGATCTGCGACAGGGATCAGGAGAACCTAGAGGGAACCTCCCGGGCGATGAGCCAAGAAGGGATGGTCGTAAGCGCCCATCTCTGCGATGTGAGCCAGCGAGGGCAGGTCGATCAAGTAGTCCAGGCGATACTGGATCACTATGAAACGGTCGACATCCTGGTAAATAATGGCGGCGTTTCGAAGCGAAATCCGATCGCTGAGTCAGGAGACGCGATCTGGCATGAGATCCTGGCAACGAATCTCAACGGCGTCTACTTCTGCACCCAGAGAGCCCTCCTGGGGATGCCGATGGGGCGCCGCATCGTCAACATCGCCTCGATTTCGGGCAAGGTCGGGACTGCTGGTTGCACTGCCTACTGTGCTTCCAAACACGCGGTGATTGGCTTCACGCGTGCGCTGGCGCTGGAAGTGGCTCCTCGAAAGATCACGGTGAATGCGTTCTGTCCGGGCTGGACCGAAACCGGTATGGCCAGAGCGGATATAGAGGAGAGTGCCCGGCTGGAGGGTTCTAGCTATAAACAGCTTGAGGAGGCGGTTCTGAAGGACATACCCCTGGGCGAGCTCATCCCGCCGGCAAGGATTGCCGACTTCGTCTACTTTCTGATCTCACCGGCGGCCGCCAACATTACCGGTCAAGCCCTGAACATCTCCGGCGGTGAAGTAATGCATTGATGCCGGCCCATCTTCGAGAGCCGCCAGTAGCACCGGCACCGCGAACATAGAGAGTTCCCGAACACAAAGAGAGACCCTTTTCCCCAAAAAACCCGAAGAAACACAATGAGCTCCAAAACCGCGAGAGTTTTCGCAGCTCTGATGCTGCTACTCTCCATCGCACCTCGTTCCTCCTCGCACAACATCACTTGGAAGAGGGGACCAGATATCCCTCTACCCAGGGGCGGATACTTCGCAGCAGCCTTCCAGGGCGGAGTCCTCGTAGCAGGTGGAGCCCACTGGAAAGCGGGAGAAAAACTGTGGACCGATAGAGTGGACTTCTACAATCCGCACACCAGTGAATGGTCGGAGTGGCCTTCGTTGCCCCAACCCCTGGCCTACGGAGGAATGGTACGCGTCGACGGAACGCTCTACTTGATGGGTGGGGGAAACGGAACCGTCCCCCAGCGCAACGTCTACAAGTTGGTCGATCGGCAGTGGTTGACGGTGGCAAAGACGCTGGTACCCCTCTTCTTCACATCGGCAGTCTCGGTGGATTCCAGAGTCTATCTGCTGGCTGGAACCCCAGAAATGGACGACTTGTCGAAGGGCACCAATGAAGCCTGGATGGCGGATGTCCGCGACTGGAAGTGGGAGCGTCTGCCCCCTTTCCCAGGTCCGCCCAGGACGATCCAGGCTGCGGCAGCCGCCGGCTCTTCGGTCTACCTGTTCGGGGGAGTGACCCAGCGACTGGGAGGTCCTCTTCAGAATTTGGACGATGCCTACCGTCTAGACACGATCACCGAAACCTGGACGACGCTCAAGCCAGCTCCCCAGCAGGTCCGGGCCTGGTGGGCAGAGGCGGTGGATGCAAATATCTATCTCTGGGTGGCTACAGCGATCGTTTTCTAGACACGGTCTACCGATACGATCCTTCCAAGGACGAGTACACGCTGGTTTCCAAGTTCCAACCGGGACTCGCCGATACCAAGTTTCTCTACCACCAAGGGACCTTCTACGGAATCTCTGGAGAGGACAGGGGCAAGTCGCGCTTCCCCGGGCTCTTGCTGGGCACGCTGGCAGGCAAGGACGAGTAAATCGGGCCCGAAGTTCTCTGCGTGGGTTCTCCTGGTCCCCATCTCCCTATCTATCTATTGTCAGGGCGTACTCTGAGTGATATAAGAAAGTCAAATGATAAACAGAATGGTTCCCTACCTTTTCTTGGGTTGTTTGATCTTGACTCTCTTTACGCTGGGCTGCGAGGAAGCACCTCCACCGGTGGTCGAGGCTCCGGCTGAGGAGATGCCTGCCAAGCCGAAACCAGGAGACATGGTCCTTATTCCTGCCGGCGAATTCACGATGGGATCGGATGAGAAGCCCGCAGCGGGAGGGCTTCCCCTGGCGTCTCCGGCCCACCAGGTCAAGATTGAGAAGCCCTACCACATCGACGTATTTGAAGTCACCAACGGGCAGTGGTCCAGGTTTCTCATCGAAACCAAGTTTCGCCCGGAGGGTGACTGGCGGCGGTACTACTCGATTGGCAAGGAAGACTATCCGGTCGCCAACGTGACCTGGGATGATGCCAAGACCTACTGCGAACACATCGGTGGGCGACTCCCAACGGAGGCTGAATGGGAGAGAGCCGCCCGCGGTCCGGAGAACTCGATCTTTCCCTGGGGGGACAAATATGACCCCAGCAAGTCCAACTGCAACGAGATGGGCTATAAGGACACCGTCGAGGTAGGGCGCTTCGAATCAGACAAGAGTGGGTACGGCGTCTACGACATGATGGGCAACCTGCAGGAGTGGACGTCGGAAAAACTGAAGCCTTACAAGAAGAGCCCGGTCGCACGAGATCGCTCTTTCAGGCGAGGGTACATGTCCACCAGGGGAGGCTCCTATGCAATGAAGGGTTCCAGCATGCCCCTCTACACGCGAGCCGCTTTCCTGCCCAAGTCTCAGTACGGTATCGGTTTTCGCTGCGTTAAGGACTCCGAGGAGGAGGGCGAAACGTCGGAGGACAAGCCCAAGTCGGGAACCTGAGCTGATGGACTCCAGGTCTCGGCGATAGGCAAGTAATTCGGTCCAGAATCGGGTCAGCACCCTCATTACCGTCCTACCACCGACCAGGCAGACTTGACAAGCCGAAGTCCATTCTTTACCATTTTCACTCAGTCAGTGACGCGGGGTGGAGCAGTCTGGTAGCTCGTTGGGCTCATAACCCAAAGGTCGCGGGTTCAAATCCCGCCCCCGCTACCAAACCCAATGCACAGGCGGCCACCGGTAGGTGGCTTTTTTTGTTGGGTTTGCGGGGATGAGCCATTTCTTACTGTTGCTTTGGTCTTCTGGGGCTAAGACTTCCCAGAGCCGCTTTCTACCACGTTCCTACCACAGGACTTCCCAGGGCCTGCTGGAGAATCGAGGCAGTTCTCTCCAGGTCCGCGTCCAACACGTGTGTGTAGACCTCGCTCGTGACAGCAATGTTCGCATGACGCAGTTGCTTCTGGGCAAGTTTTAGGCTTCCTGTCTGTTGGTGGATGATGGAAGCGGCCAGATGTCGGAATGCATGACACCTTAGATGTGAGCTTAGGCCGGTGCAGCTTGGGGCGGATCGGGCTCTCACGAAGCAGCCTGTTCTCCACGGCCACATCGAAGATGACCTTGACGAGGCTGTAGATGTTGCGCTGGTACTTGCGAGACAATCCGTGCGGACTGTTGCGAGACGATCGCTGCGAACTCAGGAAATCCATGAATTCTCCCACAACAAGAGGAGTTATCTCCGTCAATTGCCATTCTCCGAAGAAGGGCAACAACCACTCTTTCAGGTAAGAGCTGTAGGAGTAGCGTGATCGGCCGCGGGGAGGCTCAAATCTCGCCCAGGTAATCGGCCTGCGCTTCCAGTACGAAAGACCGGTTGGCCCACCGGGACCGACTGGGCCCACGGGACCCCAGGGTGCAACTCGACCGCAGCGAGCGACGCGACCCGATCCTCAAGGCTGTCACCGTTCCGGAGCATTCCATCTTCGGCCAAGACGTGGTGAGGGAATTTCAGAGTAAGTGGTAAGATAATGCTACAAACAGAGCGAGATGGCCCCGGCTGCGGCCTGACCCGTAGTTTCCCGCACTCAGGATGAAAATCCCCTAAAAAATCGCTTACCCTCTGACCGAAATTGGTGATAGACTCGCGAGCAGCCCCTGGCTCGGGGAAACGTGAGGTATTTAGATTCAAGGAGAGAGACGATGGTTAAAAGAATGATCCGAGGCAGGTGGCTCTGGACAACCTCTAT
This sequence comes from Acidobacteriota bacterium, assembly GCA_965219855.1. Taxonomy (GTDB): domain Bacteria; phylum Acidobacteriota; class UBA6911; order RPQK01; family JAJDTT01; genus CAUZIZ01. Next base: position 48,004 of record CBDCOR010000030.1, on the reverse strand, counting down.
TTTGGCACTGATGCGGTTCGCCGCCGTCACCGTTGGCCGGGCGCCGCCCGGATGACGTTCGAACAGTTTCCCGCCTTAGCCGTACGGCCCGCGAGGGTCCGATAGGGGCCGGCGCGATGGTGACGACAAACATCGTCAACACTACAGACCGCCGGAGAGAGGTTTGCATCGCCTATTTCGATACCCGTAGTGGCCCGACTGCGCTGATCAATTCAGAGTGCCGCGAGTTATTCCCCGGCCCCGCCCAGCTCCCCGAGCCCCCCTATGCCTACTTCCCCACATGCGCGTGTGGTCCGAATCCGGCACCCCCCCCCGGTCAGGCGAAGCATCCTACGAGGCTTCCCCGCCGTCGTCCAGGTGGCCGGCCCGCGCGCGGCCGAGAGTTTCACCATCCAGGTCCGGCCCCCCCCGTGGTAGCCGACTCGCCCCCAGGAACCTCCCGGCCGGTGCCGGAGGGGGACTCGCGGGGCGTCCCTCATGCCATGACCCGGTGCTGCCGTCCGGAGCCCCCCACCAACCAAAGGGGTGCGCATTTCTGCCAACGCTGAACATACTCTCCAAGTCGGGAGGAGCCCAATGGCTCCCGCGACTCTTGCTCATAAAGCCGGAGCGCACGCTTCAGTGATTGTAGATGGAACCCCTGATAAAGAAAGGAAAGCCGGGTGGTTAAGAAAAAGCCCTCCTGAAACGGTCCCGCTGATCCCGCTTTCGTGGGCGGCTTCCAGACCCTCGGCGATCTGGCGGCAGACTCCCAGAGCCTCCTCCACGGCAGGGGACCTCTGGCCAGACGCTCAGCCAGGGTCTCACCCTCGACGAGCTCCAGAACCAGAAAGCGCACTCCATCGGCCTTCTCCAGACCGTAGATCGCCGCAATGTTAGGGTGGTTGAGGGAGGCGAGGAGCTGAGCCTCGCGCTGGAACCTGGCCAGCCTCTCGGCATCCTGGGTGAACTGCTCCGGCAGGACCTTGATGGCGACTTCCCGCCTCAGAGTGGTGTCCTCGGCGCGATACAACTCGCCCATGCCGCCTTCGCCGAGCTTGGAGGTGATCTTGTAGTGGGAGAGGGTCTGGCCTATCAACGAGCCTCCAGACTACCGGGGAGTCTATGTGGCAATACTAGATCTTTGGGTCTGGAAGGGCAATGTCAGGGAGGGCACATAGAGAAATCGGAAGGATAGGCGGAATTCAATCCGCCTTTTCCGCTGACACTCGGAATGTCGTTCGCGGCGAGGCTGGTCGTGTGCTTGAAACTGCCATCCTTGTCCTCGTTTTCCGAAAAGGTGACCCATTCTTTTCAGCCACAAGCTCTTCGTGGTCGCATGACCGCTCGGTCTGCGCTGAATGACCGCGCTTGGCCGTTTGCGGTAGTTCATTCGACGTTTCCGCAGGAAACTTGAATGACCGCTTCTAGGCGAAAGCGGTCATTCAAACAACCCGAAATGCGCCCCCGCGAAGGGCTGCTGTTGCTGCTCTTTGGCTCGACTGCGTTGAGACGACAGCACGCTTGGCCGAATTTCCTGATGGACCAGATTCCGGCTCCCCCGATAGTCTTGCTGACCAGGCACAGAACAGGGCGGACGATTTTGGTCCGTTATGGGTCCAATAAGAATTCCCCAGGCTTCCCGTCCGCTACCCAGCGTTCCCCAATGTGACCGTACGTGCCGCTAAGTTACTGGTTTTCCGGATGGGGCTTGGGCTCATAACCCAAAGGTCGCGGGTTCAAATCTCGCCCCCGCTACCATCCTATTTTCACCAGTTTACGGAAGTTTTTCAAACGCGGCAAAGCAAGAAAATCCGCTTTCTGTCAACGCCTGTCAACAACTCACTTGAAGACGAGCAGATTCCCCGGCGTATCTCGGTCAATTCACTAGTCAGGATCATCTCCAGCTCACAGCTGACGGCATGATCCTTCGATGGATAGCGTCTCAATAGTAGAGGTCCTACCTCTGCGATGAATTGGTTTGCGGCGGACTTCGTCCGAAGCCGGATTACGGATCAAGGCCAATTGGCAAAACCACAGATAGCTGGTCAGCACGACATCATTTGGGAGGAAGCCACTGTGGTCGAGAGGCTTCTCAACGACAGCCTCGGTCTGGTCGTGAGCGCTCTCGGTGTGGACCATTGCCAGAAGTCCTTCCAAGGCGCGCCGGGCATGATTTTGGATGCTGTCACCGAGAACCAGAATCGAGGGTTGTTTTGGCCCCAAAGAAGTGGTGCTCTTCGAGATGCATGTAGCTACTGATCGAGTGATTTCTGACGATATTCTAAAGCTGGACTGGACGATTAAGTGGACGACATACAGGCTGGTCCGTTTCAGTTATCGGTGGGCACCAGACGCTTGAGCTCTTCGAACCAGTTGAGGACGACGTGGTACCAGTTGTAGGTCGATTCGACTCCCACGGCTACCAGCTCCTCTCGATAGGGTCGATAGGGTTCCAACACTTGACTCTCCCCGGATCCGGGAGTAGTTTTGGACTCAGCGACAATCCGTGTTCTCTGGCTCTTCTGTCTCGCAGCCCCTCTGGCAAGTCCAGAGCAGGAGGTCATCGTGCTGGGGCAGACTCTCACCAGACGGGACTGGCTACAAGAGACTTCATCCAGTGTACTGGCGGTGGTCCCAGTTCTTCTCCAGAGCCGCTGTGGGGTCACCCCTTCTCAGGGCCGAATCGAGAGCATCGAGCACAAAGGTCGACTCATTTCCGATTGCAGCCTGGCCGGGGAGACTCGCCGGGACGACACCGTGCCCGCCCACCCCAATGGGATCCAGGTGAGCCGGGACCGCTGGCTCATCGTCTACGCCACACGCAGATTCCGGGGTAATGACGACGACGCCAGCATCGTCTTCCAGCTTCGCAAGGACGCGCCCGACGGCGACCTCATCAAAGAGGGCATGCTGGTTCCTTCCCACGACGAGTGGGATCCCTTGGGAGATGGCAGCCGCCACGTGAAACAACATGGTTCCCCCGCGGCCTTCGGAGTTCCCCGAGGAGCTCGGATCACCGGCAAGCCTGCTCCCAGCGCCAACGTGTTCGTTCTCAAGTGGCGGCAGGTGGCCCGGGTCCTGGATCACGAGAGGAGCTACCTGGAGAACGAGATCGCCCACCCGGAGCTCAGAGCGCGCACCCATACGGTGGAGTGGCTCCAGTTTCGCCTCAACGAGCGGGAAGACGACATCGAGATCCTGAAGCCGGCCACCCGTCTGCGCCAGAGGGGTTACGAGGAGGGGTCGGCCTTCTGCAGTGCCCAGGGAACCCGGCTCATGAACCAGGCCATCGCCCAGGCGGTCCCCTTCAACCGGGACTGTACCCAGTGGGCCGACTGTAACCACTTCGATGGGCGCGTCGCCGCCCTGAAATACGAGTTCAACCCCCGTCTGGGGCTCTACGAGTGGGTCGAGACCGGACCCTATCTCTTTGAGCCGGAGCGGCCCGTGAGCGAGGCCAGTCTAGCTCCCTGGGGAGGCGATTGGATCGCGGCTGCCCGGCGCGTCGGCCGCCCCGGTGTGGCCTGGGTGCGGACTCGGGATCCCTTCAGCGACACCAGTTCACCCGTGACTCCGGCTGTGCCCCCATCCCGGGGACCCTTGACCGCCTACACCTGTCCAGATGGAGTCCTGCGCCTGTTCACCGGAGATGGGAGTATCTCCCCCCACGGCAATAACCGGGATCCCCTTTACTGCTGGGACATCGACCCGGATCGGGACTTCAGTTCGTCCCACCGGCGGGTCATTTACGACAGCGTTGACGCCGGTCTCTCCATTCGCCCGGCCAGCTCTCCCAAGATCGACATGTGCAAGCTTCTTCCCCACTACCGGGAGAACCAGTACCTCCTCCACCGGGTCAGTGTCCGGTCCTTCAACCACCCCTACATGGGAAGCCAGGGACTGGTTGCCGAGATTCCCATCATCAACCAGGAGGAAAAGGCCAGTTGCGGGATCTACTGTGCCAAGATCACCTACAGGGAGAGATATCCCTCTCCCTGGGAGTTTCCCCAGGAGGAGACATGAATCCCCGACTCTGGGTGACGAGCAGACCCTGTGGCAGGGTGAGGTCAGCCCCTGAACCGCCCGCTGGAGGTCGGGGACGAATACTGGTACTACTACTCAGGCAGCGCCACCACCATCGGGTTCTTCGAGGAATGGATCAGCGTACCCATGTTCACAGGCCTGGCCACCATCCGGCGCGACAGCTTTGTCAGGTTGAAGGTCGAGAAGGACTCCAGAGCCGGCTGGTTTACCAGCATTCCCCTCCAGGCGACTGGCACGTCCCTGCAGCTGGAACTCACTGCCCAGAGATTGAGTGGAGGCGAGGGGCGGATTGTTGTGGAGCTTCTTGAAGATAGGGAGGTCGCGGCTCGAAGCAGCGCCGTGATCCGAGACGGAGTGGAGGTGCCGGTGGTCTGGCCCTACGGCGGTCAGAACCTCAGTTTGCCTAGCGGAGAGTCTCTGCAGCTACGATTCCAGCTGGAGGGTAAAGCACGGCTCGACAGCTTTACCTTCAAGTGAACGAGGCGAGAAAGTTCGTGAAGGCTATCGTATCCAGACCGGTCAGACTGATGGGCCTTCAGAAGAGAGAGGCACGGGATCTGAGCAGCATCCGATACCGGTCGGCGGAGTTTTGGCACTCTACGCGATCCCCTACCCTAGTTCTAATGTGGCGCGATTTGGACATAATCGAGGGCTTGCCCTTAAGATGTGTAGGTATGGCACTGCTGCGAGTGGACCGTCTCTGGGAGATGGGCTGCGGGGCCCTCTTCGCCCTATTCTTGTTCGCTGCCACGACCGCCAACGCGCAGCCGGAAGGACGACTCTCAGGAACGGTCTCGCTCAAGGAGACTGGAGGTCCCCTGCATGGAGCGAGCATCTTGATCGTGGAGTTGGACCGCAGTGTGCTCAGCGAAGACGATGGCTCCTATACGTTCGACCAGGTGCCGGCAGGCCGCTATCAAGTCATTGCCCACCTGGACGGCTTTTTCACCGAGGCGACACATGTAGTGGATCTGTCACCAGGCGAGACGACGATCGTAGACTTCACACTGGGCCTGAGCGACCTCAGACATCAGATTACGGTTACCGCGTCCGAGAAAGAGGAGACCACTTTCGAATCCTTTCAGAGCGTGGAGTCCTATGGAGCCCATGTTCTGACGGAATCCACAGCTGTTTCCCTGGGGGAAACGCTGGACCATCAGGTGGGCACAGGGATCGCCAAGCGCAGCTTCGGTCCCGGCTCCTCCCGCCCCATTATCAGAGGCTTCGACGGCGACCGCGTTCTGGTGATGGAGGACGGCATCCGAACCGGAACCCTCTCCTCCCAATCTGGCGATCATGGAGAGCTGATCAATACCGCCCAGCTGGAGCGTCTCGAAATCGTCAAGGGTCCGGCGACGCTGCTCTATAGCGGGAGTGCCATGGGCGGAACGGTCAACGCCGTGAGCCGTCACCACGCTCTTCACCAACATGCTCATCAAGGTCTTCGGGGCTTCCTTTCCGGTTCCGGAGGTACCACCAACGCGCTGGGAGGCGGGAGTGCCGGTTTCGAGTACGGCCACGGCCGCTGGATGTTCTGGGCGCAGGGGGGCGGCGTACGCACCGGTGACTACGACTCTCCAGAGGGCGAGATCTTCAACTCCCGCTCCCGCATCGGCAACGGAGGCGGCGGATTTGGCTGGTTCGGAGACGAGATGTTTTTCAGCGTCGACAGCAGATACGACGATGGTCTTAGCGGAGTACCCTTCGCCCAGGAACTGCACCAGGAGGGAGAAGGTCAGGGCGAGGTAAGTATTGAACGAATTGCACTCGAATCGCGGCGGCAGAGCTACCGTTTCGACTGGGGTTTGAACGATCTCGGATCGACCCTCGAGAACTTCGTGCTGAAGCTCAGCTACACCGATTGGGAGCACAGTGAGCTCGAGTTCTTCGGCGACGCTGTACCGCAGGTTGGCACGATATTTGGAAACAATCAGTTTGTTTTCCGAGGAATCTTCGAACAGGGAAAGAAGGGCCCGCTCAGCGGACGGTTCGGCTTCTGGGGCATCGAGCGCGACTACGATGTGGTCGGCGAAGAAGCTCTTTCACCGCCGGTCGATCAGAGTGGATTTGCCGTCTTTACACTCCAGGAAGCGGACTTCGAACAGGTAAAGTTCCAGTTCGGCGGCCGGCTCGAGCGTCAGCGCTACCGTCCCGCATTCTCCCAGCGAGGCCAGGCTCAGGAGGGGACGGTTGCGGAGGCTGTGAATCGCACCTTCACGGGTGCTTCCGCCGCGGCTGGGGTGCACGCAGGCCTCTGGCCGGGAGGTGCCCTGGTGGCAAACTACGCTCACAGCTACCGGGCTCCCGCTCTCGAAGAGCTCTACAACTTTGGCCCTCACGTCGGCAACCTGGCATTTGAAATCGGCGACCCGGCCTTAGGTGCCGAATCCGGCGACGGATTTGACATCTCCTTGCGAAATCGGCAGCGTCGAGTGCGTGGTGAGGTCAACCTGTTCTACTACAATTTCAACAATTTCATTTTTCCCTTCGCAACAGGAGAAGAAGAAGCTGGATTGCGCCTCATCACCTTCAGCCAGCGTGACGCACGCTTCCAGGGTGCTGAGGCAAGCGCCTCCCTGGGCTTCCATCGAGACCTCTGGCTGAATCTAGGTGTCGACTTTGTCGACGCCCAGGAGACAAATACCAACACACCGCTGCCCCGTATTCCCCCGTTGCGCGGTCGCATCGGCTTCGACTACAACCGCAGCGGATTTCGGTTTGCTCCAGAGTTGATCCTGGCGAGCCAGCAGCACCAGACATTCACCGGCGAGACTCGCACTCCCGGCTACAGCGTCGTGAATTTGAAGGGCTCATATACATACGCCCAGCAGCATCTGGCCCACCAGTTCTCGGTGAACGTCTTCAACCTGGGTGATCGGCTGTATCGCAATCACTCGTCGTTCATCAAAGACCTTGCCCCGGAAATCGGCCGCGGCGTCCGCTTCACCTACATGGTGCGCTTCTTCTAGTTAGCCCGGATTTCGGGCTAAAACACCAGGATTTCGTTCCATTGCGACTCGGACCGCGGATAGGCGGAATTCAATCCGCCTTTTCCGCAGTTGAGGACGACTTTCATCTGGCTGGGAAGTGGTGTCTCTTCTCGTTTCACCATCAAGAACCGCCTTCCTCGATCCGTAGAGTCGTAGTCTCGCAAAAGCACGAATTCTGGAGCTGTGGGAGGTATCCAAGGCATTCCCTCGAAAAGGACTTGTGGTTTACCCACGGTGGCGGGAATCGGTTCTGCTTCCAGTTGATCAATGCGGCGAAGGTACAACCTTCGGGTCTTGTCTCGTAGGGCAGCGTAAACCGCCTGGGACCCATCGGGAGACAGCGCTAACGAGGGTTGCGGAGGAACTGTTTCGTTCCTAGGGAGGTCGATGGGGAATCGGACAACTGTCGTCGGTGCGCTGTCATGTTTTGGACCTGCGAAGAAGAGTCCGAGCGCCACACTGGCCAAGATCATCAACACGGCGATCACAACAACAGGGATCGGCTGTTGCCACCGAGTAGGCGCCGCAGCTACCACACTCCCTGCCACAGGCTCTTCCAGCTCGCCGAGGACAGCCAGTCGGTCCCGTTTTGCTACCTGGCCTATCAGGTTCATACGGGAAGTATTAAGAGCAGATTAGCCGACTTCACTCCTGTGTAGGCCGGGCTGGAAAGCTGCTGTGAACGACTTTAGTTACTTGCGGTTTCGCTCAATCGTTCGCGGCCAAATCTGGCGCAAATCTGAGCCCCAACTCTGCGAAGTTATTCTTGACAGAGCCCTTAGATAGCGGCTCTCCGTAACAGCAACCCTCCGGCGTCTGAGGTGATCTGTCCCCCGTTGAATTCTGCCTCGACTCGGCGACCCTCCAGCCCTTGAAACTCCAGCTTAGAAGCGATACACTCTGTGGTCATAGTAGTCAGCTCCTTGTGATTGTTAAGTCCTTGTTAACACAGACTTTATACCACATCGAGCTGACTGCTTTTTCTTATCCTTGAGAAATCCGGGTTAGGTGATCAAGCACAGTGATGACCTAGCGCTTCACTGAGAGGAGACATCGACCATGACCGAGAAAGAGACTCGAATCCAAGCGCTTCAGGATTTCCGGCAGGCCCTGCTGGAAGATGAAGGCGTCGCGGCTAAGTTCCGTGCCGCATTTCCTCCGCTCGCCAAGCGCCTTCTAGGGGAGGAAGGAAAACTTTCTGACGAAGAATTGGGGAGTGTCTCTGGCGGACGCTATGTCTCCGACGACGAACTCGCAGCTCATGTAGACTCTCAAAGGGACCCTGACGACTACGACCCCTTCACTTGACCCGGGGCCGGAGTTGGGCAGAACAGACAAACCCCACCCCGCCAATACCCAGGGACATCGAGAAGGTCACACGTCGGTCTCATATGGAACGGCGATCCCTTTGCAGTGCCTCCCGAAGAGTCTCGTCCAGTTATCGTCCAGTCAGAAAGCTATGGGATATCGTCAGCAATCACGCTGCCAGATTCGGTTCACCATGACCCGCGCCGTCAGCGGATGGCGGGACTGGACCAGCCATCGAGCCAGGGCCAATCTCCGTCCACTCCTGAATCCGGAACTCCCCGCTTGTTCGGAACAAACCAATCGTTGGGGTCAAAGGCCGTCCGAAAGATTGCACTGAATCGGTAATAGTCGCGCAGCGGGATGGGGTCATACTTGTGGCTGTGGCAGCGGGTACACCCCATGGTCAACCCCATCACCGCGGAGCTGAAGATCTCTATCTGGTTTGCGACCACGTCCAGGCGCTCGGCAATAGAGTTGTTTGAGTACTCATGAGTGCCGTCGGGTCCCAGCCAAGGGAACCGGTGGCGACCAGTTTATCCAGCTGCTTCGAGGTTGGTTCCTTCAGTGTGAACGGACGGTGATCCCCGGGGTGCTGGCGGTCTTCTCGCAAGCTCGAGCCTACTCCTGATGAAAAACCTCCTCCATCCTATGCCACCACTCATCTTCCTTACGAGTCGGCACTGGCGTCTGAAGTGGGTCGGTCTCCTTCCACCAACGCTGGGTCGTCGGATTGGCTTTCATCTTCTCCATGTCCGCGTCGAAGTCGTCGCCGGTGTATTCAAAGTGGCTGAACAGGTAGTATTTTCCTTCCTCAAGCTCGGCCAGGTAGATGGAGAAATGCCGGATGTTGCACTCTTTGATCATCTTCAGCACCCCGGGCCAGGCCTCGGCATGGAGGCGTTTATACTCCTCAATGTGCTCGCGCTCGATCCCGATAACTGATCCAAAGCGCTTCACCGGATTCGGTTCCTCGGCGCAGCCAAAGAGCATGACGCAAGAAAGCGCTAGACCCGCCAACATCGGAAACTTGCCGCAGTTCGTCATCTTCACGTCTCCTTTTCGGAGGACCCCCTGTCCGGGCTCAACGACCGAGTCCCGCCGGGAAAAGTTTCACTTCAGGGTACAGCCATACTGCGTAGCTGATGATCTCGGGAGGAAAGCGATGGCGCTGATTTCGGGATTCCATTCTCGAATTCTGACCCATGAGCAGTTAATGTGACAACGCCGCCGCAGCCGATCACGCCACAGTCGCTAGATCACGAATTGACAGCATCACGCATTCGGAAGTAGCGTGGTTTCTTCAAGTGCGGCTTGGCGTACTCGAAGACAATACAACAAAGGGCAAAGTCTTGAGGTGCCTGTGAGCGAGGATCTCCAAAGGGAGTTGGCACAAGCTGAGGCTCGAGCGAAGTACTATGAGAGCCAGTGCGATCACCTCGTTCGCCCTTTACCAAATCCCACATTCGTCATCGACCCTGAAAGTGATCGTTACGTTGAAGTCAGTAAAGGCTACTGCGAACTCCTCGGGTACAGGGAAGACGAGCTCTGCTCCACGATTCGGCCGACCGACATTCATCCCGACGAGTTAGCTCAACTTCAGGAATTCGGCGAGAAAGTCCGCCGCGACGGGTTCGCCGCAACAGAAAAGCTCACCTGCCTGACTTCCAATGGCCGAAACGTTCCGGTCAAGGTGTACGCTACACTCACTCGAGGTCGGGAAGGGCACATGCTTGTTCGCGCAATCGTCGTCGAAACACTCGACAGACGCTCAATGGAGGTGGCTCTCCATGACGAGGTCAAGACTCAGTACGACTATGAAGACATCATTGGGGAGAGTGTTGCCATCCGAGAGATGTTGCAGGAAGTAGAGCTTGTTTCCCAGACTGATGCTGCTGTCCTTATCCTAGGGGAGACGGGAACCGGGAAGGAACTGATCTGCCGAGCGATTCATCATCGGAGCCGCAGGGGCTCTTCTCCCCTCGTAAAGCTGAACTGTGCGGCCATTCCCTCGGGACTTGTGGAAAGTGAGCTCTTCGGTCACGAAAAAGGCGCATTCACCGGCGCAATCAGCCGAAGACTTGGGCGTTTTGAACTCGCCCACGGCGGGACAATCTTTCTCGACGAGATTGGGGATATCCCGCTTGCGCTTCAGCCGAAGCTTCTCAGGATCTTGCAGGAACGCGAATTTGAGCGGGTCGGTGGCACCCGCTCAATCAAGGTTGACACCCGCGTGATTACCGCCACCCACCGCAATCTTGAGAAGGCCGTTTCCGAGGGAACCTTTCGCGAAGACCTATTCTACCGGCTCAATGTGTTCCCCATCACGCTCCCTCCGCTACGAGCGCGAAGTGAGGATATTCCGCTCCTGACTCAATTTTTCATCGACCGGGTGTGTGGCCGCTATGGTTGGCCTCCGTGTGAAGTTACCAAGACAGCTATGCAGCGCCTTGTCACCTACCCATGGCCAGGCAATGTTCGCGAACTTGAAAACATTGTAGAGCGCGCTATCATCCTCAGCCGTGGCCAGACTCTCGAGTCAGCGCATATCCACGTTGGTGAAGTGAGGAGTCACGAGAAGAACCATCCCATCCGACCCCTCATAGAGGCTGAGCGTGAGCATATCCTTTCCGCCCTGGACGCAACTCAATGGAAAGTGAGTGGCCCGGGAGGAGCCGCCGAGCTTCTTGATGTGAAGCCGACAACACTCGAGGCTCGAATGAAGAAGGCGAATATCGTCCGGAAGCCTTCCCGGATCCCTTCCTAAGTTCCCAATATTTTGGGAGCCATTCCCACTCAAGCGAAAACACGATCAGTTCTTGCCATCCTGCTCCAATAGCGCCATCTCCAATTATCCCCTTGAATTTCCAATACTTCGAACAACATCGCTCCCTGTGCTTCATTGTTGGCATCGGGATTGCTCTATTCCGGTGTAGTTGACATACACAAGACCCATCCTACGAGGAGAAACGATCATGACGAACAAACCCAGAATTCTCGTTACGTCAGCGGCTGGCCGAAACGGTTCGGCCGCCGTATTGGAGCTTCTGCGCAGGGGATTCCCTGTCCGCGCCTTCGTGCGGCGAAATGACGCTCGCTCGGAGACGTTGCGCAAAGCGGGCGCGGAGATCTTTGTCGGTGACCTGTTCGACTTCAGTGATCTGCGAAGAGCGCTCGTCAATGTCCAGCGTGCCTACCATAGTCCGCCAGTTGCCCCCAACCTCCTGCATGGAACGATGCTTTTCGCACTCGCCGCGGAAGAGGCAAAACTGGAAGTCGTGGCCCTGATGAGTGGATGGAATCCACATCCAGCCCACCCAACCATCCAGACCCGCGAGCACTGGATCGCAAACAACATCTACCGATGGATGCCGACAGTCGACGTCATCCACGTCAACCCCGGTATCTTTGCGTTTATGTATTTGTTGGGTCTGCCCGCGATCGTGCACTTTGGCATGCTGGTTGGGCCATGGGGCGATGGGCTCAACGCTCCGCCCTCCAGCGAAGACATTGGCAGCGTGGCTGCGGGAGTGCTCGTTGATCCCTCTCCTCACATTGGCAAGCGTTACCGTCCGACGGGACCTAAGCTCATTTCGCCGCACGACGTGGCCGACGTTCTCACTGACGTGGTTGGTCGCAAGGTCAAGTACCAGGACGTGTCCACCAAGATGTTTCTCAAGGCAGCGAAGGCGCAGGGAGTCTCGGACTTCGAGATCAGCCATATTGGTTTCTACTTCGAGGAGCTTCGTGGTGGTACGTATGCGGTCGGAGCGCCCACCGATCACGTTCAAGAGATCTTGGGCAGGCCACCGGAGTCTTTCCAGACGGCGGCTCGACGATACATCGCCCAGCCTGATTTGATCGCACCTAGCCTGCGCGCAGGCACGATGCTCAGGGCCCTTGCCTTCATGGCCAAGATGATGCTGACCCGCGCGCCTGATCCGAATCGCTGGGCGCGTAAGCACGATCACCCGATATTGCGGGACCCTGTGCTCGCCCACGACAGCCGCGAGTGGCGCGAAGCGGCAGAGCAGAAGCAGCTTTTCCTGCTGGCGACTTCCCCTGCTCGTCGACCCACGCACAGCCCGGATCGGCGGCAAATGCTCATCGCCGCCGATGCTTGAATGAAGCGAGGACCGGGGTGGCCGCCAAATTTCTCACGGACACCCGCAAGGGACGGAAGACGAGCTTGGTATTCGAATCCGCAAGAAAACGTCAACTTGGAGGAAGCAAGTCATGAACACACCACGAATTCTCATCACAGCGGCTACAGGCAAGACAGGAACACCAGCGATCAAGGAGCTTCTCCAGCAGGGGATTGCCGCACGGGTGATTTCGAAATTTTGGGGGATGATCTCCGGACAGGCAAGGGCAAACTGAGAAAGGAGAAATACAGAATGACTAAGGAGCAGATAACAGGGGGAGAGACGGATGGACTGACCCTGCTACTCGATCGCAACCGGAGCTTTGCTGAGCAGTTCGCAGCAGGAGACCTTACCATTCGACCTCGCATGTCAACGATCATCTTGACCTGCGTCGACGCCCGCGTCGATCCCGCACACCTCTTCAGGTTCGGACTCGGCGATGCAGTCGTCATACGCAACGCTGGCGGCAGGATCACCCCGGCAGTGATACGAGATTTAGCCATCCTAGGTGTGCTGGGTGCCAACCTGCCAGGCGGCGCCATGCAGCCGGAACTGGTCGTTATGCACCACACCGATTGCGGAATGTCTCGTCTCGCCAACCCGGCCATCCAGCAGCAGGTGGCGGAACGGCTCAGCCTCAGTGTCGACGAAGTAGCGGCAATGGCGATCGCCGATCCCGCCACGTCGGTGCAAGACGACATCGAGCGACTCCGCCAGACGCCCGGAACACCAGACCAACTAGTCGTCTCCGGGTCCGTCTACAACGTAAGCAACGGGACGATCAAGCAAGTTGTGCCTGTCCCTTCTGTTTAATCGATCCAAGCAGGTTCTCTACTCTGGCAACGGCATTGTCAACTTAACGCGGTTGGCCGAGAAATCTCCCAGTAGAACGACTACTCAGCAGACAGCTACGACTTTCGCTTTCGATACTGCACGCTCTCGAGTCCCTCGAAGTCTGCGTCTTGAGTCCAAAGCACCGCGTCGTATTCCCTGGCGGTGGCGAGCATCACGCTATCCGCCAAAGGCAACTTGTTCTCGACACTGAGTCGAGCAGCGCTCAGTGCCACTGATGCATCGAGGTCAACCACAGTTCCCTGATGCATGACCGCCACCGCTTGGAGTGCATCGTTTTCGTCGCGGCGCTGGAGTATACGTTTGAAAACTTCGAAGAGACTCATCGACGGGACGATTAGCTTGTCGATTTGTTCGATGGGTTCTGCAAAGAACGAGGCGTTGGGCCCGTTGGCAAAATACTCGAGCCACGCACTGGAATCCACGACGTTCATACGCGATCAGATTCGCGCTGGATCCGTGTATCGATCCCTTTCAGAAACCCGCGCATTTCGACGACGGGGCGCACTGGGATCAACTCGATCCGATTGCCGCAGACGATGGCTTGGATTTTCTGGCCGGGTGTAAGCCCTAGTCTCTCCCGAATATCCTTGGGAATCACGACCTGAAACTTGGGAGAAATGGTGACCGTCCCCACGAATCCTCCATCGAAAGAGATATTGTATAACGACTAGAGTATCGATTCACACAACGTATGTCAATTTGCTCCTAAAGGGTATTGAGGAAAACCCTCAGGTCGCGGTAGGCTGCAGCGACAGCCAGATCACCGATGCCATCGAGGTCGAAGTCGTCCACCCGAATCGTCCACCCGGAATCGTCCACCCGCAACTTGATGCGAGCACCTTGCAGGGAGGTGAAATCGCGTTTGTCCCCGACTCGTACGAAACGCCGGTAACGAAAAGCTGGATCCGTGGGGGTCCCGCGATTCCTCCACCACAGAATCAGGTCGCCACTGGTACCGACCAGACAGGTCATTCAGACCCCGCTGGGAGGCAAGCTCGGAACCGCCTTGCCTTTTTTGTCTACTGCCCCTACCCTCGTCAAAAGTGGTAAAACGGGCAAAACAATTGGATTGACTGGAGCGCGCCACGAGCTGTCGTGCTGGGAGACTCCTCGCAAGCAGAAGCGAGCTTGCACAGGGTCTGGTCGGGCTACCGGCGACTCCGGCCGAAGGAAGGCTGGGCTTGAACCTGTGAAATCGACGCACTGCCGGAAACCGGGCTCTGGTCGTGCGGCTCTTTTTTTATTCCTTGCCCGCCGTCCAGAGGGAGGTCTTCTATGAACGGTAGGAAGTTGATCCTTTCCTGCATCGCAGGATTCATCGCCATGTTCCTGCTCGCAGGCTTGTGGCACATAGCTCTCATGATCGACCTATACAATACGCCTTCCAGCCGGAAGGAGCCTCTCATGGGATTCATCGCCCTGGGGATGTTCATTCTTGCGCTGCTGATGGCGTATCTGTATCCGAAAGGCTACAGCGGTGGTTCGCCTGTCACGGAGGGGCTGAGATTCGGCATCCTGGTTGGCCTTCTATGGACTTTGCCGCTGAGCCTGATCCTGCACGCGGTGCAGGAAGAATATGCGCTCAACATGGTGATCGTGGATGCCATCTGGCACATGGTGGAGGAAGGAGTCGGGGGAGTCGTAATCGGCTTGGTTTACGGACGCTCAGACGTACCTGCCGCAGGGCGATGAGGAAGGAACCTGTGGCTACCTGAGCTTGGTCGTCGGGCCCTGGATCAGAAAGCCCGTAAACGATCTTCCTCGAGGTTGTGGAGCAAGACGTCGAGGCTTGTATCCGCCAGGCCCAAACTCATCTACTGAGTCCACAAACAAGGCAGAGCGGACAGGATCGGCGTTCCGGTGTCGCGGGATCTCTCTATCCGCTGCGCCAGCGGCTGCGGTTGGCGGAATTGCACCGCTTGCCCCGTTGTTGTCCACCGGGTTGCCGGCTGCCTTCGTTGTAACGCGGCGAGTGATCCCGCTCGGGCTTCCCATGGGCGTCCGGCTCGAACCCCTCGACATGCTGACGCGGGATCCGTGCACCAATCAAGCGTTCGGTGGCGCGTACCCAACCTCCATCACTGCCAGTGACGAATGTGCGGGCCATGCCTTCGCGCTCCGCTCTGCCGGTGCGTCCGATTCGATGGATGTAGGCCTCGGGCGTGTTCGGTACGTCGAAGTTGATCACGTGGGAGACGCCGCTGACGTCGATGCCGCGGGCCGCGATGTCCGTTGCCACCAGCACGTTGTAGCGCCTCGAGCGGAAGCCGCTCATGGCCCGATCGCGCTGGGGCTGGGACAGGTTTCCCTGGAGGCCTATGGCTCGGTGTCCAACCTTGCTGAGCTG
The DNA here is from genome assembly GCA_965219855.1 of Acidobacteriota bacterium. Taxonomy (GTDB): domain Bacteria; phylum Acidobacteriota; class UBA6911; order RPQK01; family JAJDTT01; genus CAUZIZ01. The sequence continues at coordinate 32,336 of CBDCOR010000030.1, read as the reverse complement.
CTGGGCTAGACGTCGAGCTCGGTGCTTCGTGCGGATGAAGACGATGGCCGAGTCGCAGTCGTCGCGGCTGAGCATGTACTCGAGCAGGGCGCGTTTGTGACTCTCCGCAACCAGATGCAGCGCATGATCGATGGTGGCGGCCGGCGCGTTATCTTCCAGCTCGACCACCTGCGGATCTCTCAGCAGATCGTCGGCCAGCCGGCGGATTTCTCTCGGCATGGTGGCCGCGAACATCAGGTTCTGCCGTCGCGCCGGAAGCGCTTTGAGGATTCTGCGGATGTCCGGCAGGAAGCCCATGTCGAACATGTGGTCGGCTTCGTCGAGTACCAGGGTCTCGACCTGGCCAAGGCGGAGCACACCCTGCTGGAGCAGGTCGAGGACGCGACCCGGGCAGCCCACTACGATCTCGGGGCGCGCACGCAGCCCGTTGAGCTGGCTGCCCATCGAGACGCCCCCGTAGATGGTGACCACCTTCAGACGGGTGAACTTGGAGAGCGTGCGGATTTCTTCCGCGATTTGAGTGGCGAGCTCCCGGGTTGGGGCAAGCACCAGGGTCCGAGGACCCTGGCGGCGGACCGCAAGGAGCCGATCGAGCAGCGGCAGCGCGAAGGCTGCGGTCTTGCCAGTGCCGGTCCGCGCGAGGCCTAGCACGTCGCGGCCGTCGAGGCCGGCGGGAATGGTTTCGAGCTGGATCGTTCGAGGGGTTTCGAAGCCGGCGGCGCGGACGCCACGGATGAGGGCTTCGTGAAGCCCAAACCGTTCAAAATCGTTCGATACAAAGGATGCTGAAGTAGACATAAAAAACCTATTCTCGACCGTACGCGAGCAGACTGGGTCTGTACGGCACGGCCGTAGTTCCGACCCATACAACAGTGAAGGGCAAGAGGAATTAGTTAGCGGCGTGATCTCGGACAGATGACGAGAGGTTCTGCTGTTCGCCGCGGTCGGGCTGATGCCCAACAACGGTATCTTAGCACGTTTGCAGGCATTAGTGCGACCTCGGCACGATGTGCCCGGCTCGAGGTAGCCTTCTGCAGACCCTTATCCGTCGGGTTTTGAGCTGATCATTTATACCTTGAGGCAGGGCAGGTGGAACTCGGATTTCGTGATTGAGGAGCGTCCGAAGATGGTGTGAAGCTGAGACGCCAGAATGTGAAGTTATTCTTACACGAGCACTAAGGCAGCGTGTGCTCTCGGCCCTGATTCTGTTGCTTTAGCCACTCCATCAGCGGTTCGAAGTACTCGAGCATCGGTCCGGCTGAAAGATTCTGGCCCGTCACCTCTTTCAGGAAATCCGGCCAGTCGACGTTGGCTCCCACACTCATGATCTGTCCCAGGTAGCGTCCCACGTCCTTTCTACCCAACCAGTTGGTATCGTGAAGGCCCTGCTGTAGGAGCTCACGGGCGATGTAGTCGTGGAACTGAAATAGCAGCAGGAACGAGAGGGCATAGTCATAGTACTGAGCTGCGTCGTCATTGATGTGGGTCTTTGTAGCCGGGTCGCAGAGCGGGTCGGATCTTATAACGGGTGGTACCATCCCTTGATGCTTCTTCTTCAGCTCCCACCAATGTTTGTTCCACTCTTCCGAGGGGAGTTCCAAGGCGTAGAGCGCATGCTCGAATTCAGTCATGACTCCGGCCGACCAGGGAATGAAAATTACGTAATTCAGAGCTTCTTTCAACAGGGTCTGAATTGGATCTGCAGAGCTGGTCTCGGGAAGCAGGCCCAGCTCCCCGACGAAACGGTGCTGGGTAGCCGCCAGTCCCATCAGGGAACCGATCGCTTCGTGGAAAGCACGGTTCGCTCCTGAACGGAGCAGCAGGGGCACCTCCGGGTTCGTGTAGGAAAGGTAGTAGTAGACGTGTCCGAGCTCGTGATGAACCGTCTCATACCAATAGGCGTTGCTCTCTACACTCATCAAGGAGCGCACGTCTTCCTCCAGATCCAGGTGCCAGGCCGAAGCGTGGTTGTTCTTCTTGTAGTTGGCATCGGGAGGCAGTGGATAGAGCGAGGAGCGCTCGTTGAAACTGCCGGGGAGCGTCTCGAAGCCCAGGCTCACGTAGAAGCGCTCAGCCTGCTCGACTAGCCATTTCGGCTCTTTCTCGCGAAGGGCTCCATCCAGGTCTAGCCCTTCCACCGAGGTCAGCGCCTGCCAGTCCTGACCCCAACGGTTAGGCAACCAGTGCGCGGGGATCATTTCGGGGACCGGGACATCATACTTTTCCGCCAGAGAGTAGCGAACAAAAGTGTGCAACTCACGGTAGAGAGGACGCACCTCTCGGAGGATCTGCTTCATCAGATCGAGCATCTCCGAGGTGTTCATCTTGTATTCCGAAACCTGGTAGCTGAAGAAATCGTTGTAGCCCAATGCTCGCACGGTTTCGTTGCGGAGCCGCTGCAGTTTCTCTAGACCAGGCCGCAGCACTCTGCCGACTTCCTTGGAGGCCACCCACGCCTGCTGGCGCAGGGGCAGCCGAGCCTCCAATCTCAAGATTTCGTCGATCTGGTTGGTGGACACCTCATCGTCTGCGATCTTGAAGCTGAAGCCATAGAGTTTCTCGGATTGATCGGTTTCTATCGCGATCCTCTGGCGAACCAACTCGGCAACGGTCTGAGGCTTGTCGGCTGCCAGATAGAGGATGGCCTCCAGCTGTCTCACCTGAACCGGTAATAGCTTGTCCCTACGAGATAACAGATCCTGACAAATCTCTATGTTTTTGAGACTTCCCGTGAAGGCTGCCAAAGCCTCCTTCGCCTCTCGAGTCCTGCGGGCATTCGTATCATCTCCCTCAACGATACGGGTATTTGATTCCCACTCGGCCAGAGAAGCGGCGTAGGAGAGTTTCTGGAAGCTGGAACTATAGCGATCCAGGAAACGCTGGGTCTCCCGCTGCTTTTCCAATCCGTTGGAGCAACCGAGGGTGAAACAGAGTGAAAAGGTCAGAGTCCAGCGCTGGAAAGGTATCGACATTCCGGATGACCCTTCTGGCTTTGCCAAGTCGATTGCGGATCTTACCACATGGAGATCCCATCTTATCAGTCGTGCTACACTCTCGTGTCATGGCCATGCCGGGCGACTCCAAGCCTTCTTCGCCAGCTGACGCGTCGGAGGTCTCGTTGAACCAGTTGCGTCAGACTGCTGAAACCTTGGGGATTCTAGTCTGCAGACGCCACATCTTCCTTTGTTGCGATCAAGCCAAGCCCAAGTGCGCCGACCGAGAACGGACGCTTGAAGCCTGGAACTATCTCAAGCGTCGCTTGAAGGAATTGGGACTCTCAGAACGGGGCGGAATCTATAGGAGCAAGGCGGACTGCCTGCGCATCTGCTTGGATGGGCCCACCGCCGTGGTCTACCCCGAGGGCACCTGGTACCGTCGTTGCGACCCAGCCGTGCTGGAGCGAATCATTCAGGAGCATTTGATCGACGGCCGACCGGTGCAGGAACACCTGATCGTTCAGCGTACCCTGGGTGCGGAGTAAGACCGCTACCCTCTACACCGATTGTTGAGGAAGAGCAGAGATGAAGCAAGAGAGATGGATCGTCGGGTTGCTCCTTTTTCTAGCGCTATCGGCTGTTTCTCCGCTTTTGGCTCAACGGGTGGTAGGAGGAGTCCTGGATCGGGAGTCGCTTCGAGATCTGGATGGAATTCACGTCGTCGTGGAGGATCTGAGAGCCGACGCCCAGGAGGACGGGCTCACCACCGAGGCAGTTGAAGAGGAGGTGAGGCGCCGTTTGAGGGAGGCTGAGGTGCGCTATGTGGGAGCCGAACGGTGGGTGGTAGAGGAGGGTTCCCCCTATCTATATGTCAACGTGAACACCGTGAAAAGCGAGGCCGAAGGGCTCTACGTCTTCGGCATCGATATCCAATTGAACCAGACCGTCCGGATGATTCGGAATCCATTGGTAGCCATCCCCGCCACCACTTGGACCAGTGGCTGTCGGGTAGGTGCGGTTGAAGCCAAGGGGCTGCCGACACTGATAGAAGTCATTGGTGAATCGGTGCAGCGCTTCATCGAGGCGTTGGAGTCGGTTCAGACGGATGCAGCGCCGCTGGAGATCACTCCCATCAAAGTCGAACCGCAGGCTCCCGAGGCGAAATCAGAGCCGTGACCGTCGTGGCTCTCTTTGTTCGATACCCTGACCGACCCTGACCTGTAGATCGAAGACTACTTCTTGACTCCCGCCTCTCGCAGCACCTTGGCGCTAGCGAGGTGGCCTTTTTCCTCTGCCATCATCAAGGCGGTCTGGCCGTTCGCAGCCTTATTCTTCGTTTTGGCCCCCGCTGCCAGCAGGACTTCCAAAGTCTCGGCGGCGTCCCTAGCCGCGGCAATCATCAAGGCGGTCATTCCATTGTTGGCCCGGTCGTTGATCTTGGCGCCTGCAGCCAGCAGGGTCTTCACAATATCGGTGTTGCCTCCGGCAGTTGCCCATAGCAAAGCGCTTTGGCCGTTGTGGTCCTTTTTGTTCAGATCGACCTTCCTGTCCAGCACTGCGTTTACGATCAGGGAGCGGCCCAGCAGCGATGCCAGCATCAAAGGGGTCATTCCATACTTTCCCTGCGCGTTCAAATCGACGCCCCTGGCCAGGAGGGCCAGCACAATCGGGGTGAAACCCTTGTCGGTGGCCAAGATCAATGGAGTCTGATTCTCCTTGTCTTTGGTATTCAGATCGGCGCCGGCCGCCAGGAGCGCGTGAACTACCGCGATATAGCCCTTGTCGATCGCACGAAGAAGAGGGGTCCTGTTGTTTTCGTCCTTCACGTCGACCTTGGATCCGTTGGCGAGCAGGACCTGGACCGAGGCCACGTCCCCCTTTTCTGCCGCCATCGTCAAGGGAGTCCGCTCCTCCTCATCTTTGACATGAAGATCGGCTCCGGCGGAAAGCAGGGCCTGTGTGATAGCGCTGTCACCCGTGCTGGAAGCATCGAGTAGAGGAGTCTGCCCACTCTGATCTCGCACATTCACGTCGGCCTTGGCAGCAAGCAATGCCCGCACCGTAGCGACGTCGTCCCGGCGTGACGCCATCAATAACGCTGTGCGGCCCTCTCGATCGCCAGCATGGACGTCGGCACCGGCCGCCAGCAGAGCCTGGACGGTGGCAACGTTCCCGAATCCGGCCGCGTTTAGCAGCGGAGTCTGGTCCTTGCCATCTCCCTGGTTGACCTTGGCGCCTGCAGCAATCAAGGCTTGGACGATCGCGACCGAACCCTCTTCTGCAGCTACCAACAGGGGAGTTCGATCCTCCTCATCTGCGATCTCTGTCTGAGCGCCTGCAGCCAGCAGGACCTGGACCGTGGAGATGTCCGCTCGTCCCACCGCCGTCATAAGCGGAGTACATCCACCGGAGTCCCTGGCGTCCGCATTGGCACCCCTGGCCAGCAGCGTGTGGACCATAACGACGTCGCCCTTGTCGGTGGCCAGGATCAGCGCCGTCTGCCCCTCCCGTCCCTTCGCCTCGATGTTGGAGCCTTGGGTCAGAAGGATCTGTGCGGCTATGGCGTCACCTTTTTCGACTGCCTCGATCAAAGCCGAGTCGTCCGCTTCGCTCCAGCTGGCGAAGCCTAGCAGGGTGTGGAGGACGAGGATTAGGTGTGCCATGTACATGAATCTGCTCCTTGCAGGCGGCAGCCCGAGAAGATCAGCAAGAGTAGTATACGCCAATGTAGAATACTTCGATGACCAAGCCCCAACCGAAACCTCTGGATCCGGATCAGCTGGTCGATCTGGCGCTGGCGGTGATCCAGTCGGATCGATTCCCCTATCTGGCCACGATGGATGGTAGCCAGCCGAGAGTGAGGCCGGTCTCTCCAGTCAGAACCGACGGATTTGACGTCTATGTGGCGAATCTGCGTTTGTATCACAAGACCCTCGAGATCGAATCCAATCCCAGGGTGGAACTATGCTACCTGGACAGTGATCACAATCAGCTGCGCATAACTGGTACCGCGGAGATCGTCACCGACCTGGTTCTCTTGCAGGAGATCTGGGACGAAAATGCTCTGCTGCGTCAGTTCCTGGGCCGCATCGATAATCCGCAGTTCGTTCTCTATCACATCAGCCCAAGCCGAGTTCGATACATGCGGGAGTGGGCACTGGAGTACCACGAAGTCCCGATTTAGCAGTGAGCAGTGAGTAGTGAGCAGTGAGTGAGTATGAGCAGTGAGTATGAGAATCTCGACAAGTCCTTCCTGGAAAGGTGGATGGGCTTGGGCTGCAAGTAGAATCGGTGAGCAGGGAGGATCGGCCTATGGTTGAGGACAAGAACTCACAAATCAAGACACTGTTGGTGACCGGACTGTTGGCCATATTCGGGACCGTCGCGGGAGGCGTCATACAAGGGTACTGGGAGAACTCCCTGGCAGACAAGAAATTCCAGACGGATCTTGTCATGAAAGCGCTGGAAGCCGACGAGCAGGCCGTGCGCCAGCAGGTGCGAGATTAGGTTGGCCTGGGTGCGCAATCCTCGTGGTTGACGATCATGTGATTCAGCACCTATGCTAGTCCCAGGAAGAGTCCCAGGCCCCCGGGTTCGGCAGCGATAAAGGAGATCACCCTATGGCGGGACACCAGGTATCTGACGGTGCCGAAGCCATCGAATACGCCTATGAACAGGGTTGGTCCGATGGCCTTCCCGTAGTCCCTCCAACGCCCGATCGGATCAGGCGGATGCTGGATGCTTTCAGCTACCCGTCAGATGAGGAGATTGGGCGGGTTGTGGAGCGCGAGCGAGTGATCACCGCCGGCCATGTGGCCGCCAACGCTATCATGGCGGGATGCACCGATAATCTCTTCCCGGTGGTGTTGGCTGCCGTGGAGGCCATTCTGGACCCGCGTTTCAACGTGGTGGGTCCGACTGCCAGCACTGGCGGGTCGGCACCCTTGGTGATCGTTCACGGTCCGGTAGTGACGGAGCTACGATTCAACTCTGGCTCCTCTGCCCTGGGCAGCGGCAATCGCTCCAACCTGACGCTTGGCAGGGCGCTCAACCTGGTGGTTCGCAATGCCTGCGGCAGCGTCCCCGGCCATCTGGACCAGAGTACCATCGGACATCCTGGCAAGGTCTCCTATTGTCTGGCTGAGGGACCCACCGGGTCCTGGTCCACACTGGGGGAAGGGTTAGGAGTCCCCTCGGATGCCAGTGCCGTTACCGTATTTGCCGCGGAAGCTCCCCACTACGTGGCCGATCATGCCAACGATGAGCCGGATGGTTTGATGCAGGCGTTTGCCAAGGTGGCACGGGCCACCAACTACGCGGGTGCCGAAATCGTTGTGGTCTTGTGTCCAGAACACCGGGCGGTCTTTGAGCGCGTTGGCTGGACTCGAGACGATTTCTGCGAAGCGCTTTACGATATCACCAAGATTTCCGGCGAGGAGCTGAAACACACGGGTCGTCACTCAGGAAGTGGAAAGGCCGCCTCCTTCTCGCTGGTACCGGAGCCGACCGACATTTTGCTGGTGTGTGCCGGAGGAGAGGGCGGAGGGTTCTCTGCCCTCATTCCCCCCTGGTTGGGAGCGCAACGCGGCATAGGTTCCAAGGCTGTGACCAAGGGCGTCGGGGTTTGTCTGGACTGTTGACACCAACTCCCAGTCGAGGAGGAGACTGCAATGACAATTGAGCTATTCGACCCAACCACTTCACCGTTGAAGCGAACCCTGGAGACAGCCCAACGGCCTCCGAACCTGGAGCGTCCCATTGTGGGCCTATTGGGAAATAGCAAGCCCGGTTCAGAGGATATTCTTCGCCGGATTGCGTCGAGCCTGGAGGAGGATTTCGGTCCGCCGCTCGAGCTGGTGTCTGTGACCAAGCCCAACGCCAGTCGAACCGCTCCAGACGACCTGGTGGATCTGATCGCCCAGCGTTGTCATTTTGCCTTGGTCGGGGTCGGGGACTGAGGGTCCTGCAGCGCGTGCAGTATGCACGATGCCCTCACCCTCGAGTCTCGGAAAATCCCCTGCGCCCTGATTTGCACTGGGGCGTTCGTGCACACCGCCGAGGTCATGGCGGAAAACATGGGGCTGGCGAGTTATCCCTTTGTGGTCATCGATCACCCCATCGGGCGTCTGGGTCCCGAGCGTCTAGCCGAGCGGGTAGCTCAGGCTCTGCCTGGCGTCAAGAAACTCTTGACGCAGGCGTTCTGACGTGGCTTCGGTCTCCAGGCCGAAGTATTCGTCGTTCGAGCCCTTGGCTCGAGCTACGGCGGCCTGGAGACCACCGCCACAGTCCACGACCTACTCTTTGACCACCGTGTTGCTGAGAACGCCGACTTTGTCGATCTCGACGGTCACCACGTCGCCCGGCATCATCCCCGTCGTCTTTCCTGGCGTCCCGGTGAAAATGAGGTCTCCGGGTTCCAGCGTCACGTAGTGGCTGATGAAGCTGACTGTCTCTCGAATACCGTGGATCATGTCGTCGGTGCTCGCTTTTTGCCTCACCTCGCCGTTGACTCTAAGAGTCATGTTCAGACCGGCGTAGTCGGAGGCGGATAGGATGTAGGGCCCACAGGGGCTGAACGTATCCGACGCCTTGGCACGCCACCACTGGGTGTCGTTTTTCTGCCAGTCACGGGCGCTGATGTCGTTGCCGTTGGTGATGCCGAGGACGTAGTCGAGGGCCTGTTCCTTCGACACGTTCTTGGCGCGCCGCCCGATGACAATCACCACCTCGGCCTCATAGTGTACGGGATCGTGGTCGTCCGGCTGGACGATGTTGCCTTTGTGGCGCTGCAGGGATGAAGGCGTCTTGAGAAAAGGCTCCGGGTTGGCTGGGGGGGTGGACTCGCCGATGTGGCTCTGGTAGTTGCCAGCCAGAGCCATGACCTTGGAGGGCACGCTTGGAACCAGAATCTTCACGTCCTTCAAGTTGTGGATGATCTCCGTTTTCCACCAGCTGCCGAACAGATCTCCGCCCAGCTCTTTTACTTTGTCACCTGCGAGAATCCCATAGGCCACCCTACCTTCCGCCTTGAAGCGCAGGTATCTCGTCACTCCCTCCTCGTGGTGAGAGCCAGCCTGCATCGGCTGCAAGCTGAAGACCGCGATTACCGAGGACAAAAACAGCAGGGTCAGTCGTGAAAGCATCTTTACCTCCATAAGGTCAAATGAACAGATTTAGTCGGAGCCGAAGGGACTTCTCTTCAGCGCGTACTGGATGGACTCTTTCGGCACCACATATTCGGTGGAGTACCCGTTACCCTCGAAGCCGACGTCCTTGATGCCTACGGGGCTGGTGTAGAAAGCATCTACAGTCATTCGGCGCGTCCACTGGAAGAATCGCGTGCCAGCCGCCAGCGGAGAGGGTTGCTTGACCCCGTAATCCTCAAAACCGCGATACTCCTCGGAGAGCGTGTAGGCGGGCGTCTCTTTCTTCTGATCGCTGGCGCTCGCGAGCAGGTCTAGTATCTCCGTCTGCTGTGCCTCGGATGCGGCAAGGAAAGATGTGGAATGGCGTCTTTGCATTTGCCGATCGAGCCACAGGATACCGCCGATGAAGATGTTGGCAAGCTCTTCGTTCTGGCTCGAGAGTAGGTCAATGAACTCCGGAGCTCCCGCTTCCTGAGCTCCACCGGACCGACCGTCGGCCGGAATGATGATCTCGGTAAGCGTGCTCAGCGTGGAGTATTCGTGTGGGTTGAAACACTTGGGAGTGTAGACCCCTTCGGTCTTCTTCTCTTTGCTTACTTCGCTATGAACATGCTTTGCGGCCAGCGGGTCCAAGGTTCCCGTGCCCACGGCGGTAACAGCGACCGCGATGTTTCGCAGCAGATCGCGCCGCGAAATATCGCTCGCATGGCTAGAGAACTCCGTGCGCTCAGACATGTCCTTTCCTCATTTCTTCCGCAAGGTATTCGGAGGTCCGCCAAGCCAGGGCCGTGATGGTCAAGGTTGGGTTCTTGTCGGGATTGCTGACGAAGGGTCCAGCATCGGCGACGAAAAGATTGCGGACTTCGTGTGCCTGACAATACTGGTTCAGGGCGGAGTTCCGAGGATCGTGGCCCATTCGAACCGTCCCCAACTCGTGGATGATGGCACCGGGGACCGAGATCCCCTTGCCCTCTCGTCCGGGAGTAGTCAGGCCAACTACCTCACCTCCCATGGTGTGAATGATTTCGGCGAAGGTCCGTTCCATGTGCCTTGCCTGTTTCCATTCATGGTCGCTCCACTTGAAATGAAACCGCAGCACCGGAATGCCCCACTGGTCCACCGTAACGGGGTCGATCTCACAGTAGCTCAGGTGGTTCGGGAGCATTTCTCCTCGACCCGCGAATTGAACGAAGGCACCGTATTCCTTACGAATCTTCGACTTCAGGCTTTTCCCGTAGCCTCCGTGACGCTCGATCTCTCCCTGGAAGGACCCGAGCTCGGGCATACGGTAGCCGCCCCCGATCTCGATGTGATAGCCGCGGGGGAAATCCTTGTTCTTCTTGTCCAATTCCCACCAGGGCATGTAGAGGTGGGCACTGCCCATTCCGTCGGTGTCGTAGATGGGCATCCCTTCCAGGCTGGGAATATATCCCTTGATACCCAGCCCCACGTTGTCGGTAAGATAGCGGCCCACGACCCCGGAGTTGTTGGCCAACCCTCGCGGGAATCGGCTTGACTTGGAGTTCAACAGAAGCCGAGCGGACTCGCAGGCGCTGGCGGCCAGGACCACGGCCCGGCAGCGGATCTGCTTTTCGCTGCGGGTTCGTTTGTCGATGTACGACACGGCCTTCGCCCGTCCGTTCTCCTCGCTCAGGATCTCGCGGACCATCGCCTGCTCGAAGATCTCGAGCTTGCCGGTCTCCATCGCCGGAAAGATCTGAACCTGACTCGACGAGTAGTTGGAGGCCGTAACACAACCGCGACTGCACTGCCCGCAGTAGTGACATGCCGCCCTGCCCTGGTGGTACTTGGTGATCACGGCTCGACGATTGGGAATGCAGGGGATTCCCATACGATCGCAGGCCTGCTTGATCAGGAGTTCGTGCGCCTTCGGAGCCGGGCAAGTCTGGAAGATTCCATCGGGGGCGGTGCGGAGGCCCTCAATACTTCCGGTAACACCGATGAACGACTCAGCCTTGTCGTAGTAGGGTGCGATGTCCTCGTAGGTGATGGGCCAGTCGTCGCCCAGTCCGTCAAAGGAATAGGGTTTGAAGTCGTAGTCGGCAAATCGCAGGGAGATCCGGCCGTAGTGATTGGTTCGACCTCCCAGAATCCGGGACCGAAACCAGTGGAAATCGCTCCCCGGAGCTACCGTGTAGGGTTCGCCTTCGTCGTGCCAGAATCCATTGGGAGCACGAAAATAGCCCCACTGCTGGCGGCCGAAGTAGTACGGAGCACCCTCCTCGGCCCCTCGATGGTCCACCTCGTAGGGCCACATGTGCTCCTTGAAGTCCTTGGACGGGTCCACCATGGGGCCCGCTTCCAGCAAGGCGACCTCGACCCCCATCTTGGTCAGGGTATGAACCACCGTTCCGCCGCCGGCACCGGACCCTATCACAACGAGGTCATAGATCTTTGATTTAGGCTGTAGTCGTGCCATCCTGGGTATTGAAGCATAGAAAGTCCGGGAGCGAAAGCCGAGATTCTGTGCGGCAATGTCAGAAACAATTCTTGCAGAGGCAACGAAGACTGCTTCCTGAATGATATGATCCAGCGCAGCCGGTGGGAGGATTAGCCTTAAACCTGGAAGATTGATCGCACCTCTGAAGGGGACGAAAACATGAAGAACCGAATAGGTTGTCTGTTGACCATGGCGCTGTTTGTGTTTTGGGGCTGTAGCCAGGAGCCCAGCGATGAGCCAGCTGGCTCGTCTGTCCCGACCGTGACGACTGAATCGGATGAGGCCAGTCTCGAAACTCCGCCTGAGGTGAGGGCCGGTTCGGCTTTCCAAGTGGCCTGGACCGGTCCGGATGGTAAGAGCGACTACATCACGATCGTGGAAAAGGGTGCTCCGAAGGGTAAGTACGGACAGTACACGTACACCCGGAATGGGAGTCCGCTCGAGCTCACTGCCGGGGACACACCAGGGGTGTACGAAGTCCGCTACTTCAGCGGGGAAACGAAAGAGACCCTGGTGGCTGAGCCGATTACCGTGAACGAAGTGAAGGCCAGCCTCGATATCCCTGGAGAGGTTGGTGCCGGTGCAAGCTTCGAGGTGGCCTGGACAGGACCGGACAACAAGTCCGACTACATCACCATTGTCGAGAAGGGTGCCCCCCAGGGCAAGTACCTCAGCTATACCTATACGCGGAAGGGCAGCCCTCTCAAGCTCACCGCCTCTGAGGACCCTGGAGCCTACGCGGTTCGATATGTGATGGGACAGTCGAAGCGGGTCCTGGCCAGCAGCGACATCAGTGTTACCGCGGTAGATGCCACTCTCAGTGCACCCGAAGACGTAATGGTGGAGACGCCTGTTGAGGTGGCTTGGACGGGACCAGGCAATGACCAGGACTACATCACCGTGGTTGAGGCGGGTGCTCCCCAGGGTACTTATGGAGACTACTCCTACACCCGAAAGGGCAGCCCGCTGACTGTCAAGGCACCCAAGACGCCGGGATTGTTCGAACTCCGCTATGTGATGGGCCAATCGAAGAAGGTCCTGGTGAGCCGGCAGGTGACCGTGAAGCCTCTTGGTGCCAGCCTGAAGGCCCCAAGTGAGATCGCCCCGGGAGCGAGTCTTGAGGTCAAGTGGACCGGTCCCAACAACCCCAAGGACTTTATTGCGGTTGCGAAGAAGGAGGCTCCCCCCACGTCCTTTTGAAAGCCGGGCCTACAGCCGAGCGGGTGACCCAGCGAAGCTATTCGCTCCCAGCACGGTCGGGACATATGAACTGCGCTACGTCCTGAGCAAGGGTAATCGCGTGCTGGCGTCGGCGCCGATCAAGGTGGCGTCACCGCAGCCCTAGTACATTGGAACTAGGGTCCTGTCGTGGCGGTGGTCTCCAGGCCGCCGTGCTTCGAGTCGGAGGCTCGAAAGAAGAAGACTTCGGCCTGGAGACCAAAGCTACGTTAAGTCCCGTTTTCAGCCGCTGCCGCTTGCTAATCGAGAGGCCTTCATCGAGCAGTAGGCTTGAAGTACCTCAGAGGCCAAGATCTGTTGCTGCGATGGGCTGAAGGGTCCCGGGCCGGATTGGATCGTCCGAATATTTCCGGTGCCGGCGGTATGCCAACGCTGTGCGAAAAGCTCCGTGGAGTGGGCCGCGAAGATCGCCAGGACGTCCCTGCCCAGTGCTCCCGCCAGATGCTGTCCCAGCGAATCGTATCCCAGGTAGAGATGGCAGCGCTTTATCAGGGAGGCAAAGCGAGCCGCCGATCCCTGGAAGCTTATCAGTTGGCAGGAGCGGTCCAACCCGACCGGTTCTGACGCCCTCTTTGAACCCTGGATCTCCAGTACTCGGAACCCCTCGGTAGCTACGACCTGCGCCAGTTCGTGCGCCCGAGTGGCTTCGCCGGGCCCCGCCCCCTTATCCAGGATCAGTGTCGCGCCGTCAGCCAGCATCTGCAGGACCAGATCACTTTCAAACCGCGAAAGGGTCTCGCCCGCCTCGTGAATTCGCTTGTCCTGGTTACCTCCGACCCCCAGGTTCATGCCGACCACGAAAGCTCGGTCACCGAGCCCCAGGTTTTCGAAGAGCTGGAGCCCAAAAGCCTCATCCTCAGGGGGAAGGTGGAGAGTTGGGCCACCTACCCTCTGTCCCTGACTTGGACCAAACGTAAGATCCAGCCACTCCACCAGATCCTCCACCTGGCTGGTTTTGCCAGGAGCCTCCAGCGGGACCGATCCCTCCCAGAAGTAGTAGTGCCGCTCCTCGTCCTCCCCACCAAAGACTGGCAATACACCTGACTGGAGAAGGCGGGAGTCCGGATTGATAACGATGAAGTCTTCGCCGGTCTCCAGGGAGGTCACTTCTTCTGCCAGCACAGCCAGCAGAGGAAGCCAGGAAAGGAGTCTAACCATCAGGACTCCGCCCCTCGGATACTGCAAGACGCGAACCGTGATTGGATGGGAGCTGCCCCCGAACAGCGACGCGTTCTTGCGATCTCCCACAAAGACGATCTCCGCTTCCGGAAATACTCGCCGCATTTTCTCCAGAATCGTGCTGGTGAGCAGGACGTCGGCTCCCAGAGTGATCCGCGAGAGCACCAGGACCTTCTTCAGCCGCGGCGTTCTCGCCGCGTCGAAGGGTCTAAATCGATGGAGCCCGGCTACCCGCCGCTGCAGCGCGGACTCATCCTCACATCCGCTCAGCGTCAGCCGGGCATCCAGCTCAGCAGCCTGGGGATGCCGGCGGGCTCGGGAGACGGTACGCGCCAGGAGTTGTTCCTGTAGCTGGCGATCGGGGGCAAGGAAGGAATCACCCAACGGTTCGATGACCTCCCGGAAAAGGATCTGGGTACCCTCCTGTGCACTCTGCAGATCGCCAGAAAAGGCGGTGTCCAGGAGAGAATCAAGGTCAGCCAGGGAAAGATCTCTTAGTGCTGTCCGGTGGCTCGCGTGTGTCAACGTTGTTAGGGGGGCTAAGTATCGTATTTATGAAATGCGGTACTAATTCTCGATTCTGGAAGATCTTCGTCCTTCGCTCTTGCTGAAGTCGATTTTTTCGGGCACCAAGGTGATGATGACTCGGTTCTGGCCACGGAGACGGGTCATCCTTTCCTGTGCCCGTTCGGGGAGCTCATACAGGTCCACTATGGCTTGAGTTTCCTCCCAGATGGCAGCGCCGTCGGTAACCGATGCGGTGCCGCTCAAGGTCACGTACTCCAGTCCATCGGGTACCGAGTAGACGCACAGCGAGGCTCGAGGATCCCGCCTGACGTTGCGGCACTTCAGCGTCTCTTTGATCGTGGACATCGTGATCTTGCCATCGCTGTAACGGTACCAAATTGGCGAGATCTGGGGTGATCCGTTCCGATTGACTGTGGCCAACACTCCAATCCGGGGAGACTGGAGGAACTTGCGAAGTTGGATGATTTCTTCCGCTGTCAGCCGCGTTCCCATCGGTTTTTGCCTAGCCGAAGTATAAGCCGATCAAGGCCTTGAGTGTACAGGAAGTTCGGACCCGTCGACATCGGAGACCCTCTGCGCCACCGCTGGAATCACCGGGGAGCCGTCTACCGGCTGAGGATACTCGGGACCCCGCTCTGGCCCTCGTCTCCCCGGAAACAGCCCGATCAGATCTTCCATGATCAGGTAGGCTGCCGGCACCAGGAACAGGATGATCACCGTTGAGAACGCTACCCCAAATGCCAGTGAGACTGCCATGGGGATCAAGAACTTGGCTTGCAAGCTCTTCTCCATCAAGAGCGGAGTCAACCCTGCGAAGGTGGTGAGCGAGGTCAGAAAGATGGGGCGGAAACGAGCGCTCCCTGACTCGTGGACGGCCTCAAACAGCGCAGTACCAGCCCTTCGCTGACGATTCACGTAATCCACCAGGATCAGGCTGTCATTGACGACGACCCCGGCCAGCGCCACGATTCCGAACATCGACAGAATAGTCAGATTGAGACCCATCAGGACGTGTCCCAGGACCGCTCCCACCAGTCCGAAGGGAATCGCAGCCATGATGATCAGTGGCTGACCGTAGGATTTCAGGGGGATGGCTAGCAGGACATAGATGATGATCATTGCTATTCCGAAGCCCTTCGCTAGACCCCCCAGTGTGTCCCTCTGCTGTCTCTGCTGTCCCTCCAGCGAGTAGTTCAGTCTTGGATACTTACGTACCAATTGGGGCAGGAACGATCCTTCCAGATCGGTCAGAATCTCGTTGGCAGTAGCTTTGGTCTCGTCAACTTCGGCGGTGACCCTGATGGAACGATTCCGGTCGATTCTGCGGATCGTCGCGAAACCGCGTCCCAGCTCCGAACTGGCCACGGTGGAGAAAGGGACTTCCCATCCCGCCGGGGAGCGGATCCTCATCTCTTCCAGATCACCCAGAGACCGCCGCTGCTCCGCCGGGTATCGGACCATGACCTTGACCTCGTCCCGTCCCCGCTGGATGCGCTGCGCTTCCTCTCCGTAGAAGGCCTGTCGCACCTGGCGTGCCAGATCTGACAGCGTCAGTCCCAGGGTTTCAGCCGCAGGTCGGATCTTCAGCTTGACCTCCTGTTTGCCCGCTCGAAAGGAATCAGAGATGTCGTAGACTCCGGGATACTGGGCGAGGTGGGCTTTGAGGTCCTCGGCCCCGGCCTGGAGCAGTTCCAGGTAGGGTCCCGAGAGCTGGACATTGACGGGCTCCCCGGTAGAAAAGAGGGAGGATGAAAAGGTCAGTTCGACCGCATCCGGGATAGGTCCGGTCAACTCCCGCCAGCGGTCTGCCATCTGGACGCTGCTGGTGCCCGTTCGTTCTTCAGAAGGGACGAGCTCGATGTTGACTTCTCCGAGATGCGGAGCCGTGAAACGGGAGGCTCCGTCTCCACCATGCCTGCTCTGCATCACCCGCATGGGCTGCTCACCCACCGAGGTCAGAATGTGCTGGAAGACGCGCCGCTCCTCTCCCTCTGAAGTGGGGGATTCGAGTTCCGATCTGACGGTCTCCGCCGTTTGCTCGATCCTGCCCAGGACCCGAGCGGTAACATCGGCCGGGGTACCCTGTGGCATGGTGAGGAAAGCGATCACGTTATCGGCCTCCACCGCGGGGAAGAACGTGAACTTGACCCAGCCTCCTGCCACCACTCCAGCTACCAACAGCAAGGTCGACACGCCGGCCGCGACCGTCAGGTAGCGCCATTCCAGCGCCCATTCCAAGAGAGGTCGATAGATCACCCGAACGAAGCCCTTGAGTGCTCCTCCGATGCTGCCTTGGAAGCGGTTCCAGAGACCGCCGATCCCGCCTTTCTTCTCTTGACGCTTCAGATGTCGCAGGTGGGCTGGAAGGATGAAAAGCGACTCCACCAGCGAGAACACCAGCGTTGGAATGACCACCAGTGGAATCACCTGCATGATCTTTCCGGTCGACCCCTCTACTAGCAGCAGGGGACCGAAAGCCGCGATTGTTGTCAGGATTGCAAAGACGATGGGTACCATCATCTCTCCGGCCCCGTTGATGGCCGCAGCCAGCCGAGGTTCGCCCCGCTCGTGGTGGGCGTAGATGTTCTCTCCCACCACAATCGCATCGTCGACGACGATACCCAGAACGACGATGAAGGCGAAGAGCGAGATGAGGTTGATGGAGACATCGAGATACGGAAGAACCAGGAAGGAGCCCAGGAAGGAGATCGGGATTCCCAGGCTGACCCAGAATGCCAGCCCGATGCGAAGGAATAGCGTCAGGGAGATTACGACCAGTGCCAGTCCCGCTAGGCCATTCTTTAACAGCAGTTGGAGGCGGCTCTCCAGAACTCGAGAATCATCTTTCCAGGTCGTGAGTCGAATGCCTTCCGGCATCTTCTTCTGGGTGCTCGCAACATAGGCGCGGACCGCCTCGGCAATCTCGAGGGCACGCTGTTCGCCCACCCGGTAGACTTGGACCAAGACCGCCGGCTCTCCATCGAAACGGGCCGACTGATCGGTCTCGGCGAACCCATCGACGACCGTGGCGACGTCGCCAAGTAGGAGTCGAGTGCCGTCTGGGCGGGACAACAAGACCAGCTCTTCGAACTCTCTACCCAGGTAGGCCTGGCCCTTGGCTCGGAGCAGGATTTCTCCCCCCTCGGTCTTGACCGAACCCCCCGGAAGGTCCAGTGAAGAGCGCCGCACCGCCTCAGCCACCTGAGCGAAGCTGGTTTCGTAGCGGCGCATGGCTTCTTCGGAAACCTCGATCGATACCTCGTAGGGTCGGGCATTGCTGAGTTCTACCTGAGTGATCCCAGGCAGCGAAGCGATCTCATCTCGGACCTGCTCGGCCAGTCCCTTGAGGGTCCTTTCATCGGCTCTGCCGGAGACGGCGATGTTGATGACCTGATTGCGGACAATCAGCTCCTGGATGATCGGTTCCTCGACCTCGTCGGGAAAGGTATCGATGGCATCGACCCGAGACTTGACATCATCGAGGAGCTCCCGGACATCGGTTCCGTCCATGAGTTCCACGTTGACGATGCCCATGCTCTCGGAGGCGGTCGAGGTGATGCGCTTCACTCCGGTGAGGCTCTGGATGGCCTCCTCGATGCGCACACAGACCGCTTCCTCGACCTCTTCGGGAGCGGCTCCAGGATAGAGGACGGACACATTGATCAGGTCGGTCGAGAACTCGGGGAAAACCTCCTCCTTGATCTGGGGAATCGTTATGAGTCCGCCTACGAGGATCAGGAACATGAGCAGATTGGCCGCGACTCCGTTGGAGGCAAACCAAGCTACGGCACCCTTCATTGCGTCACCTTTACCACTGGCTTCGAGATTTCGCCTACTACGGACTCGGGGATTTCGTCCTCATCGAGGACCCTGACCTTCATGCCGTCGACCACCGTATCCAGTGCGGCCAGAGAGACCAGCTCGCCCGCCTCCAGACCCGAGTCCACGACTACCTGACCGCGATCGGCACGCAGTACCGAGACTTGGCGGAAGTGGAGACGCTGTTCGGAATCCACCACCAGGACTCTGTCCTTTCCTCTCAAGGCGTTGCGGGGAAGAAGGAACACATCCCGACTCAGCTTTCCCCTGATCTCGGCCTCGACGAACATGCCGACTGCCAGGGGTGGACGCCCGGCGTTGCGGCCGCGACCGTAGGGGTTCTCCACTTGGGCGACGGCATGGATCATGCGGGTCTGGGGATCGATTATGCCTTCGGTTCTGACGACTTGACCCCGCCAGGAGTACTCTTTGCCCCCGAAGGTGGCCGTCAAGACGACTGCTGGGCCTTTCTTCTCATCCTGCTCACCGCGGTAACTCAAGGGAAGATTGAGATAGGCAAGCTCCTCATCGGGCAGCGGCAACCGGACCTCGGCGAAGTCCACCGAGTAGATTGTAGCCACCGGAGCCCCGACCGTTACGAACTGGCCGATGTCGACGTTCTTCTGGCGGACACGTCCGGCGAAGGGAGCCTTGATTTCCGTCTTTTCCAGGTTCCGACGAGCCTGCTCCAAGGCTGCGCGGGCCGACTCCAGGACTGCCCGGGCCTGAGCCAGTTGGGGTTCTCGGCGTAACAGAGGGGATGCTTCTCCCTGGCCCAGGCTCTCCCACTCCTTCAAGGCGACCTCTGCCTGAGCTTTCTCAGTCTCCAGCGTCACCTGAGCGCGGGCAACCTCGGCTCGCGCTCCCACCAGAGCCAGCTCATAGTCGCGAGGGTCGATCCTTAGGAGCGTGGTCTCAACTTCGAAGAATCCACCCGCAGCCAGGGACGGATAGACGTAGACCACGCGGCCGGACACTTCAGGCACAACGGCGGTCTCGGTTCTGGGCACGACGTTTCCCTGAGCCCGCACCGTGAAACGGAAGTTCTGGGGCTGTACTTCGATCACTCGCACTACGGGGTCCGGCAGCTTCGGCTCTCGGGTTTCCACTACGGGCTTCATGGCGATCATCTTCGTGACGGCAAAGATGCCAAGCCCAAGGACCAGGAGCGGCAGGATGAATTTGAGAAGTGTCTTGATCACTTGCGAGGGTCTCCAAGACTGATTCTAACGGCTCACGGATTCAGCGTTCCCGGTTGGGTTCCCCCGGTCTGGTCGAAGCCCCCACCGAGAGCCAGATGCAGGTTGATGCGATTGTCGAGCAGCGAGCGCCGCAGCGCCAGGACCTGGCTCTGGGAAGAGAAGACCCGTCTTTGGGTGATCAGCACCTGGAGCACGTCGGAGAGACCTTGGCGATAGCGATCCTGAGCCAGCGAAAGGGCTGCCTGCGCCTGGGAGGCCGACTCTTCGAGATCGTCCAACTGCTGGTTCAGCTCGCCCTCGGCGGCGAGGGCGGACTCCACTTCGGCGAAGGCTCGAAGGACCGCACTCGCATAGTTCTCGAGGTTTTCCTGCGAGACACTCTCGGCCGTCTCCACCTGGCGACGTAGCCGACTCCCTTGGAAGAGAGGCTGGGTCAGGTTGCCCAACAGGCTCCACACGGCGAAGTCTCCGTTCAACAGGTCGAGCAAGGACTTGGTGGAGGTACCCCCGGTGGTTGTCAAGTTGAGGCGAGGGTAGAGCTCGGTCTGTGCCTGAGCGATCCGATGATCGGCTGCCAGAAGCCGTCTCTGAGCGGCGATCAGGTCGGGACGGCGGTCCAGTAGCTGAGAAGGGAGACCGGCCGGCACCGGGGTTGTCAGCCGGGGAAGAAGGTCACTGCCCGTGAGTCGACCCGAGGGATAGCGCCCCGCCAGGACCTCGATCTGCCTCACCACTCGCTCATATTGCTCCTTCCTTTGGCTGATCAGAGCCTCGGCACCAGATAGTTCCGAGAGGATTAGTCTGAGGTCGAGAGCCGGCCGCAGTCCGGCTTCGAAGCGATTACGAATCCAGCGGGCGGAAGTTTCGTAGCTTTCCACAGTTTCTCTCGCCAACTGCAGCTGCAGCTGAGCCTCGGACGACGCAAACCAGGACTTCGCCGTCTGGGCTGCGATCGACAGTCGAGCCGCAGACAGGTCGGCTTCCTGTGCTTGGGCCAGAACCTGGGCCTCCGTCTCGGCGGAGCGGATCCGACCCCAGAGATCAGCCTCCCAATTGACGTCGAACGAAGCTCCCAGGCTGGTGAAAGTGGTACTGAGGACCCTATCTTCTGAGCCGGGGATGGGGAAGCCGATGAAGTTCTGGCGCCGCTGATTTCGATTCAGTGAGAAGCCAGACGTCGGTAGCCTCCCGGCGCCCGCGATCTGGGCTTGAATCAGAGCCGTCTCCAGGCGTGCTGCCGCTGCCCGAAGGTCGCGATTGTTGCGGACGGCCTCCTGGACGATAGCTTCGAGTTCCGGATCTCCCAGGGTCTTCCACCAGGAGTCTTCAACCACTTCTGGCGTAGTCTCACCCGCTTCCCAGGTCTCAGGGGCTGGGACGTCGAGAGCGCGCGGCGGAGGAGCCACAGAGCGCAGACAACCCGAGACACCCAGGATCAGGAGGATGCAGGCAACATACTTCATGATCGCTTCGATCCTTCCGGGAGGGACGACGGACTGCGCAAGGCGGCAGCCAGGAAAGGCACCAGTCGAGCGACGGTATGGTCGACATCCGCCATGTGGCACACGCCTCCGGACAACTTATGCAGCTGGTGCTCGTTAGCCATGGTGTAGATGGTGAATGCCATAGCGCCCAGCGTGAAGTGAAATCGCCAGAAGAGTTCTTCGGGGGAGAGGTGGGGAAGCACTCGGGCCAAGGCCGGAGTGAAACGTCGGATCACGGGACCAAACTGATCGTAGACCATCTGTCTGGTCTGATCCCGTGGATCGGTAAAGGCCCTTCCCAGAAGACGCATGAAAAGGACACCTCCCCGTTCCGGGTCACGGCTCAGGCGGATGGGAGGTCCGACAAAAGCCTCCAGGATCTTCTCGAGAGTTGGCGGCTCCTCACCCGCTTCGACTTCAATTTGATCCAGAAGCTCGAGGCGTTCTCGGTTCAATGGATCCAGGCGCCAGGCGAACAACTCGACAATCAGCTTTTCTTTGGAGCCAAAGTGATAGTGCATCGCCGCCAGGTTGACGTCGGCCTCAGCCGTAATCATGCGAACCGAAGTCGCCGAAAACCCATCCTGGGAAAAGAGCGATTCAGCAGCCCGCAGCATCTTCTCCTTGGTATCTAGCATCGTCAATCTTAGGCCACAAACGATCGTTTGAATCAAACGACTGTTTTATTCTAGGAAACCAGCTATCTTTTTGTCAAAGGCAGGCACCAAGATGTCAGGGGCCACCCAAAAGCGGCCAGTGAGGGCCACTTCAAAACCGGCCATTTTCAAGAGCCATTGAGGGCCGCATCCGGCGTAGGATGCGCCGATGGCCAATACATTGAAAATGGAAAAGAAGCAAACGGTTTTGGCGCTCCTGAAGCTGGGCTGGTCGTATCGTCGGATCGAGCGAGAGGTGGGAGTCCGACGAGAGAGGATTGCCCGCTATGATCCCTCCCGAGATTCAAAACCGGCCAAAGTGGCCCCCGGCTCGGAGGAGCAAAAGCGGCCAAAGCGGCCCCCGGGTCTGCGCAGCTTCTGTGAGCCCTTTCGGGAGCAGATTGAAAAGAAACTCCAGCAGGGATTGCAGGCCAAGCGGATCTGGCAGGACCTGGTCTTCGAGCAGGGATTCGGGGGAGCC
This sequence comes from Acidobacteriota bacterium, assembly GCA_965219855.1. GTDB lineage: Bacteria > Acidobacteriota > UBA6911 > RPQK01 > JAJDTT01 > CAUZIZ01. The sequence continues at coordinate 10,205 of CBDCOR010000030.1, read as the reverse complement.
TACAACTCCGTCAAGCGCTTCTGTGGAAAGCTCAAGGCGGAGAGTCCTCGCGTGTTTGCTCGGGTGGAAACTCCCCCCGGTCGGGACCTGCAGATCGACTTCGGCAAAGGAGCCCTGACTCGGACCGAATCGGGTCGTTACCGCCGTCCTCATCTGTTCAAGGCCGTCCTCTGCCACTCGCGCCACTCCTATGAGGAAGTCGTCTGGCGGCAGGAACTGAAGACGTTCATCCGCTGTGTCGAGGAGGCTTTTCACGCTTTTGGAGGCGGCGTGGAGGTGGTTTGCGTATTCCGGACGAAACCGGCCGGTGATTCCAGAGGAAACCGGCCACTAGAAACGGGGTTTCCGGAAGGGTGGCCGATTTCCCGGAAAGGCGGCCGGTTTCCCGGAATCGGTTTCCAGAGCGGACGGAAGCGACGTTGGACTCCTTCGGTACCATGACTCCTTTTCGGAGGAGCGATCGTGCCGAACCAAAGGAAGTCCATGCGCAAAATCAAAAATGTCCTACGCCTGAAGTTTCAGCTTCATCTTTCGGATCGGCAGATCGCCCGTAGCTGTGCCCTCGTGCGCAGCACCGTGGCAGAGTATGTGCGCCGGGCCCAAGGAGCCGGTCTGAGTTGGCCACTCCCTGAGGGGTGGGATGACCGGGCGATTCAGAACCGGGTGTTTCCTCCCACGGGTAAATCTCCCCCGGAGCAACGTCCCCTCCCCGACTTCGCCACCGTCCATGAGGAGCGCTGCCGACACAAACATGTGACCTTGATGCTGCTCTGGGATGAGTACAAGCAGGCGTATCCGGAGGGCTATCAGTACAGTCAGTTCTGCGATCTGTACCATCGCTGGCGGGGCAAGCTGGATCTGGTGCTGCGGCAGGAACACCGGGCCGGCGAGAAGCTCTTCGTGGACTATGCCGGCGACACGGTCCCGATCGTGGATCGCCATACGGGGGAAACCCAAGAGGCCTCGATCTTCGTGGCCGGGCTGGGGGCAAGCAACTATACCTATGCGGAAGCCTCCCTAAGGCAGGACTTACCCTCGTGGCTCGCGGCCCACACTCGGGCTCTGGAGTTCCTGGGGGGTTGCCCCTGCGTCGTGGTTCCAGACAACACCAAAGATGCGGTCCATCGCCCCTGTCGCTATGAACCGGATCTCAATGCGAGCTATTCGGATTGGGCCTCGCACTACGGCGTCGCGGTGATCCCGGCTCGAGTGCGCCGTCCTCGAGATAAAGCGAAGGCGGAGTCGGGTGTGTTAGTCGTCGAGCGCTGGATCTTGGCCGCCTTGCGTCACCGGACCTTCTTTTCCCTGGGAGAGCTCAACGAAGCCATTGCCGAGCTGCTGGAGCGTCTCAACACTCGAAACTTTCACAAGCTCCCCGGCAACCGCCGCCAGCGCTTCCAGGACCTGGATCGTCCGGCTCTGGGGCCCCTGCCGGCCCAACGCTACGTCTTCGCCCAGTAGAAGAAGGCCCGCGTCAACATCGATTACCACATCGAGTTCGACCGCCACTACTACAGCGTCCCTTATGTCCTGGTGGGTCAGAAGGTCGAGCTGCGCACCACCGTCACCACCGTGGAGATCTTCCATCAAGGTCGCCGCGTGACCTCTCACCGTCGCTCCTATCAGCCGGGCAAGGCCACGACCTTGGACGAGCACCGGCCCGAATGCCATCGCCGCTATCTGGAGTGGTCACCCTCGCGTCTGATCCACTGGGCTCAGAAAGTCGGGCCCCATACCGCATCGGTGGTCGAGAAGATCCTCCAATCCCGTCGCTATCCCGAGCAAAGCTATCGCTCCTGCTTGGGTATCCTGCGCCTGGGCTCCAGCTTTGGGGAAGACCGTTTGGAGCAGGCTTGCCGTCGGGCCCTGCGACTTCAGGCCTGCTCCTACAAGAGTATCCAGTCCATGTTGAAGAACGGTCTGGACCGTCAAGCGGAACCGCAACCGTTGCCGGAACGTCCTCCGATCGAGCACGCCAACGTGCGAGGGGCCGAGTACTTCGAAGGCGAGAAAGGAGCCTCTCATGTTGGTTAATCCCACCGTCGAAAAACTTCACGCCATGCGGCTCAGGGCCATGGCTGAGGCCTTCACCGAGCAACTCTCCGACCCGGAGATGGCCCAACTGAGCTTTGAAGAACGCTTTGCCCTGTTGGTGGATCGGCAGTGGACCTGGCGAGAGAATCGGGCCTTGGAGCGTCGTCTGAAGAATGCCCGATTGAAGCTCTCGGCCTGTCTGGAAGATGTCAACTATCGCCGACCTCGGGGGCTGGATCGCTCGCTGATTGCCAGCCTCGCCACCTGCCGTTGGATCCAGACCCACCACAATCTCCTGATCATCGGTCCCTGTGGAGTCGGGAAAACCTTCTTGGCCTGTGCCTTTGCTCAGAAGGCCGCTCGCGACGGGTGGACGGCTCTGTACACTCGTGCCGCTCGACTCTTTCGCGATCTGGCTTTGGCTCGAGCCGACGGCTCGCTCGACAAGCTCCTGCGTAAGATCGCCCGCACCGACGTGCTGATCGTCGATGACTGGGCCATGAATCCCTTGGCCGAGAGCGAGCGACGGGACTTCTACGAGATCTGCGAGGATCGCTACGACAGTCGATCCACGATCCTGACCTCCCAGCTTCCCGTCGCCCATTGGCATGAGCAGATCGGAGATCCGACCACCGCTGATTCCATCCTGGATCGTCTGGTCCATAATGCCTACCGCATTGAGCTCGAAGGGGCTTCCATGCGCCGGCATCGTCATCCTCCCACCAAAGCAAAGGACGAATCATGAGTCCAACACCGCAGTTGAAAGTCCAAGGTGGCTGGTTCGCCGCCGCCGGTGCTCCGTTGCTACAGGCGATGGAGAGCGTCAGCGACGGCGCCTTCAAACTCTTTGTCTATCTGTGCCTGAAAGCGGATCGCTGCACCGGCGAACTGACCGTCTCGCCTACCCAGTTGGCTCCGGCCTTGCGCAAATCTCGCCGCTCCCTGTTCACCTACCTGGGAGAACTCCAGTCCCGAGGTCTAGTTCAGCTCAGCCTCGCTCGCAATCAACACGAGCGCACTCACATCCAGATCAGCGAGGCCTTCTGGCCCTACCAAAGATCCCTCGTCCAGGAGCCCGAAGCGGCCGAATCCCAATACCTCGATCAGGTGGCCTGTCTGCTGCTCGATGCCCCTGGCGTTCAGTGCTCCTTCTCCCCGGCCGATCGGCAGCTGGCCGCTCGCCTCTACCGCCAGGGCCTGTCCTTGCGGCAGATCGAGCAGGCCCTGCTTCTCGGCTGCGCCCGCAAGCACGTCGCCTGGCTCAACGGCCACACCGGTGGACCGATCACTTCCCTGAGCTACTTCGAACCTCTAATCCAGGAAGTGAGACAACAACCTGTCTCCGATCAATACTGGGATTATCTCAGGAGTCGCCTGAAGACTCTGAGGCAACAATGGAAACAACACTCTGCTGAAGCAAGCTTTGCCTCAGCAACTCACTCAGGAAAGGAGAGACGAGATGATGTGTTCTCAACCCAAGAGACTCCTGTGGATTGACTCAAACCGGCCACTTCGGAGATGATTATCAACCTCCGGCGTCGCTTCGCTCCGACCCGGCCGGTTTGCTCCGGATTCGGTGGCCGGTTTCACCGGAATACGCAATTTGAGAGTTCCGATACCTGCGTAGCAAGTTCCCTATGAGAAGACATAAGCAGAAAACATAAAGGGTCATTCCCAATAGTCCTGTCTCGACGAATAGTAGTAAATAATCGCTGTGGGCTCCAACCCCTTCAAATTGATAGTTTCTGTTTGGCAATTGTTGCAGGTACCGCCCGGACTTGGAGACTGACTGAACAAACCCAACGCCCAAGAAGTTCGAATCCCGCGCCATGGCGTAGTATGCCGGCCAAAGCTCTTCCCGTCCCGACAGGGCCCGCGACGAAAGGCCGTTACCGGGGTCCAGCCGACTGAGGCGATAGGTCAGACGATTCCAATCCACGTCCACAACCGGTAGAAGAAAGAATAGAAGGCCAGGGATCAGCACCGCCACAAGCACGGTTGTATTTCGTGTGCTCTTCCTGGCGAAACTCAGGGAGAAAATCACCAACAGAGCGATAACAGACGCTAGCAAAGCACCCCGAGACTGCGTTGCAACTATAGCGAATCCCACCAGCAGAATACTGACCGGCAGAATCACGGTGCGGAGCAGAGGCGTCCCCTTCCCGCTAAGTTGATTGCCGACGAGGATCAGAAGGGCAACCCCTCCATTAAAACCGGCGGTGTTGGCGCTGTCGGAGTATCCAGAATACCGCATGAGTCCAACTGGACTCTGGACACTGAGCCAAGTTTCCACAGCGTTACACATCATAGCTATTGAGAAGACCCACAACAGCGCTTCCACGGTTCTGGGAGTTAGATTGAGGTTCTTCACCACCAGGTAGGTGACTATCCCGAATCCCATTAGCAGAGCAATTCGCAAAGGTAGATAGAATGAGTCTATCGGCGACAGAAAGTTTTGGAAGGTAAGACACATCAGGTTGAGAAAGACTAATCCCAAAATAAGCGCAAGTTCGAAAATAGACCCCTTTGTCGGCTCCGAGGAGCCATTTTGGAGACCTAAATTCTAAATTTCGGCGCGAAGTCACTCAGAACAGGCACGTCTTCAGCTGTCCTCCACGCCGATCGCTCAGGGAAAACGATTCTGCCCTCTTGGGGGGCGTTTGTAGAGACACCTCGCCCCAGCTCTGGCGACCCTCGGAGCTACTTTATCTCCTTTCAGTTTCAGGTAGCTGGCCGGTGTTTCAACCACTTACTGCCTTCCAAGAGAAGACGGCTCCAACCATTGACATCCAGCAGCCGATAGACCAACTGTCGGCCCCTGCGCAAAATCTGGCAGGGCATTTCAATGACCTCTCGCAGGAAACGGCGATACTCCATCTTCACCAGCTCTCGGGCTTGCAGTCGCGCCGGCAGCACCAACCCCATCCAGGCCTTCAGATTCCAGGCTTGAGCCGCAATCACCAGATAGGCCCAGTTGGCTACCAGCGTATCCGAGGGCATCCGCAGGGCCTCGACTCCGTTCTTGAGTTGTTCAATGACGTTCTCCTGGTTGCAGCGCCGGTTGTTTTCCCGTACGACTCCCGCCGTTCCCAACGTTCTGGCCGAGATATTGGTGACATAAAAGTGGTAGCGCGTCTGCGGCAGCAGCCGCTTCTGGCCTTTCTCGACCAGGATCGTCTTGCGCAAGATCACCATCCGATAGGTTCGCTTCGCTTTGCTCGGACGGTAGTCGATCTCCGCGATCTCTTCCCGTTCCAGCGTCAGCGTCTTGAACCCGCGTCTCTTGACAATCTCCGGCTTCACTTTGTCCCGCCGCTGGCGCCGCTTCTTCCCTTTTCCTTTCCCCTGGCTGGGGCGCCCCAGCTCTTTCCATCTCGCTTCTGGCAACGCCTCCGCCCACTTGACGAAGCTCGGATGGGCGTCGATCCCGAAGTCAAACTCCACGCCCGCCTCCGTCCAACGGTCAAAATGAGCCGTCAGCGAAAAATCCGTGTCCCCGCGCAGGCGCACCTTCCGAAAACCCGCCTCTCGAACCAGCTCGATACTCCGATCCAGCCATTCGGCCGCTCCCTCATGAGAGGGACGGTTGCCCGAGCGGTTGACCGCATAGAGCACCTCTCCCGTATTGGCCAGCGTCACGATCAGCGGCGCATAGCCCCACTGCCCGTCGTAGCTGATCTCCATCCCTTCCTTGCATTCGCCGCTCGTGGGGGCCATCGTCCCATCCACGTCGATCTCCGCCCGTTGGAAGAAACGGGCCGGTTGTTGGGCCCAGACCTTGAGGCGGCTGGCATTGACGGCTTCCATCAGATCCACCACGTCGGGCGCGTCAAAGCGGCGCACAAAGTCTCCGGCCGTGCTGGGGGCGGGGATCTTCTCGGCTCCCACCGCCTCCAGGAAACTCACACTCTGACGTCGCAGTTCAATATCCTGATAGCGGGTCCCGCCCGTGGCCACGTTGTAGATCAGGCTCAGGACGTGGTCCGATTCGTGGTACGGTTGGTGGCGTTTGAGCAGCGTCACCGCCTGGTCAATGGCTTTCCCCAGCCCACTCCACTTCACCACCTGCTGCAGCAGCCCCAGACCACCGTAACTGACCGCACCCGTTTTCTCCGAGACCTCGTAGCTGATGACCTCGGGCGAGAGCACCGGTTTCGGGTCTTGACCGTTCCAGCTGGGGCTCAATCGCTGAGCAACCTCTGCTTCCCGTTTGCGGATGATTGCGCTATCCTTTTTCTTCACCTGAAATGCCTCCTTTCGGCTTGTTCTGAAGTTTCTTTGACAACCCCAGAATACCCGTCAGGTCTGGCATTTCAGGTGTTTACATGTGGTTTAGTCCACTTTCATCTACTTCTTTTGGGACTAATACGAACAAAAGGAGCTTATCGTAAAGATCGAAGTGGAGAGGTCTCTTCCCAAATAATACTTGTGCAAAGAAACATACGGCGAGCAAACCTCCGGCAATCCTGTAGGGTGTCAACACAGGATCGGATCCGATTAGATGGGGCCACACGCCTCCGAAGGGTATGCTGAACACGTAAAGGAAGAGCAGGTAGTACAAGGGCGACCGCTGAAATCCGTTTGCTTTCATAGCTTGAGTTGTCATAGCAACGACTTGATCGGACAACCTACGGTGAACCGACGATTATCTTCTCGAGGATGGAAAACCAGTAACAAGAAGCACAGAAGAGCCATGTCGATCCGATTCAATAATGCAGTCGCTTCGCAATCTTTAACGGAGCGTTAGCCAGTAAGTTAGAGATTCTCTCTCCGGCGTTGCCGTCACCGTAGAGAAAGTCGGGTTCCAGTCTTCCCTTTCGGAGGAGCTTTCGGATGGCTCCGCTGATCTGATCTCGATCGTAGTCCACATCCATTACGTTATGAGCCTGCTCTCTGCCCGTTTGCCGACTCCCTATATTGACCGCTGAGACCCCCAAGAACGAGCATTCTCGAATGGCGACGCTGGAATTGCCGACGATTCCATGACTGCTGTAGAGGAGCCGTAGGAAGTCTTTGGGCATCATGTTCTTGAAGAAATGTATATTCTCAGGCTGTTCCCTTTCGCGAAAAGCTCGGATCCCTCGGGAAGTTCCATCCGAACCGGCATCGACGTTGGGCCAGAACCACAACGCAGGTAACCCGACCTCACGCACACCGTAAAGCGTCTCAGAAACGTGGAGGCGGGCTCCTTCGTACTCTGTCGTCACCGGGTGCTGGAGCACGACCAGGAAACCTTGGGAGAGGTCGACCTCCCCTCCCACCCCTCCGTATTTCTCGAGGGGGTTGAAATCGAGCTCTGGATTGGACAAGACTTCGGCTGCCAGATCGATCGAGGGGCATCCGGTTACGAAGATGGTATCAGGGTCCTCACCCATTCGGATCACTCGCTCGGATGCCTTCTTCGTGGCTACGAAGTGAAGATCGGAGAGTTTAGTGACGGCGTGCCGCACCTTCTCGTCAATCGAACCGGTGACCTCTCCACCCTGGATATGTACGAGAGGTACATTCATGTAGGAGGCGGCTATAGCCGTAGCTATGGTCTCGTACCGATCCGCAACAGTTACCACCGCGTCAGGCTGAAGATTATCGAGGACCGTCGCCAGCTCCATCAGACCCATCCCCGCTGTCTTCGCCATGGTTGCCGGGTTCTCGCCTTCGACCACCATATAGACGCGGGCAGCGACTTCGAACCCGTCCTGCTCGATGTACTTGGCGGTTTCACCGTAGCGATCCAGCAAGGCCGCCGCCGCCACCACCAGCTGCAGTTCGAGGTCCGGACGGGCCTGGATCGCGGTCAAGGCAGATTGAATCCGAGAGTAACTGGGGCGAGCGGTCACCACGACGCAGACTTTTCTAGCCATCTGGTTAGACCTCTTTCAGATCCTCTTCGAGTATGAATTCGTCCCTCTTCAGATCTCGTTTCAGTAGGCGCCCAATCAGCTCGAATCGGCGATCGGGGGGGATTCCGGTGCCCGGCTTCTTGAAGGCCAGATGAACCTCTTGGAGAATCGTTCCTGCGGACAGGTCTGACTTGGCCACGGCGCTCTTGGTAAATAGAGATCGCATGGGGGCCATTTCGCGGGCAATAGCGTCCTTGTCCACGGGGTTCCCCCGCATTTTCTCGATGAAGTGCACACCCTCAACCAGCTGCTTCAACTCACCAGTCGTGATCGAGGCGACCACATCAGGGCCGAACATCTCGCGGCTCAGGGTGACGTGAACCTCCACGACGGCGACCCCCATCGAGGCGGCTGCCAAGCTCGCATAGATCATTCCGGAGTGGTCGGATAGTCCTACCGGGCAACCGTATCTCTCGCGGAAAAAGGGAATCAAATTGAGACCGACTTTGTCGGGCGGGCACGGGTAAGAGGAGGTGCACTGCAACACAGTCGCAGGCAGGCCTTTCGATTCGACCTGCTCCACCGCCGCATCGATCTCCTCGAGGGGACTCATGCCAGTGGAGATCAAGATGGGGAGTCCAGTGCGGGCCATTCGTTCGAACATGGGGCCGTTGCCAACTTCCCCAGAAGCTACTTTCCAAGCGGCAACCCCAACGCGCGTCAGTAGCTCGACGGCCTCGACGGAAAAAGGAGAACTGAGGAATTTGAGTCCCCGGTTGTCAGCGTGCTCCTTTAATCCAAGCCAGCCCTCCTCCGTAAATTCCATCCGTTTCCACTATTCAAAGCGCGTCGCGTCCTGAGGGCTGAACTTGACCCTCCAGGTCTCAGATGCAGTGCTCTCACAGGTGGCAAGGTGGGTCTGAAACTTCACGGCGTCCGCGCCCGCGTCTGCAATTGCATCGATAAAGGAGTGTGCCTGCCCAAGGCTTCCTTCATGGGCTTGCCCTACTTCGGCGATTATTAATGTGGATCCTTCATCAGGTTCGAATGTTGTTGTTTTCATGGCGAGTTGAACCACTCTGCTAGCGAAGGCTATCGCTTCAGGACAAGGGGATCACCTGTACTTCGGGCGATCGTCGGTCTCCGTGATCGAGAGACTCGAGCTGACCGGGTCCCCCGAGATTCTGTAGTCACTAGAGCTATAGATTCTTGTCCGAAGGGAGAGCTGAGTTCAAGGTCTCCTAACACTCCGTTTGGGGGCGACGGTTTAGCTACTGAGTGCGATTGATGCCAGCGCCCCGGCCGAAACTCACGGCTTCTCCTCCAACTCAACACTCGACTGACACGCCGATCGGCTTTCAGGGGAGAGAAGTCGGGAAGAAGGCCAGGTCTGGAACCCATGCTACAATACCGCTCATGAGGGAAGCGGGCTCCAAGGGACAGGAACGGCCTAAATCGGATTCGTGAACCGGCTTGCGGAGCTGGACGAACCCGGCAGGTGGGTTGTCCGAAATGCCCGCAACCGGAGCCTACGTCCTCATGCCGGCAAAGGCGTCCGGAGGGGACCGCGATTCGACCTCCTTAATCACTTACTTAAACGTTCTTCTCAGACGCCGCTGGATGATTCTGGCGATCTGCGTCTCGTCAATGCTTGTTGCCTTTCTCTACTCGAAACGCGAAGCGCCTAGGTATCGGGCTTCCGCTGCATTCCTGGTCGAAGAGTCGGTCAGGGGTACGGGTAACATAGCAGGAGCCCGTGACTTTAGGCCTTACCAGTCATTCAGGAATCCGGCGAATTACTACAGGCGGGTCGCTTTGAGTTCCCAGATTCTAGATCCTCTTCTGATGGAGCAGTTTCAAATCCCTGGTTCGGCTGAAGCAATGACGCTGCTGGATTACCTCACTATCAAGGAAGGGGAGCTCAAGGATCGCACCTACCTTGGACGTTCAATTCTTGCTGGATGTCAGTAGTGTCCCAACGTTTGGGTTTCTAATCTCTGTAAAGTATTAATGAGTAATATGTTAGAGAAGATAATGGGTGTTTCCGACTTGAAAGTGAGTGTACGCTCACGCCCTTCAGTTCATAAGGAGGGCGAGCATGTACACGGGCACGACGATTTTTTCTCAGGTGATGCGGCATCTTCCCTGGCATCATTTTCATCGCATTGTTCAGCACTACGGAGGCGACTACAAGGTCAAGTCGTTCCGCTGTGCCGACCATTACCGGGTCATGGCCTTTGCACAGTTGACCTATCGCGAGAGCTTGCGCGATATCGAAGCCTGCCTACGGGCCATGAGATCCAAGCTCTTCCACATGGGCATTCGCTCCAC
>CBDCOR010000029.1:0-110991 GCA_965219855.1 Acidobacteriota bacterium | reverse complement strand
ACTTGTCCCTCAGAAACGGCCAAATGAAGTTTCACTTTGGCACCCTAATCAGACTGACCAAAATACCGCCGCAGCCACCTGAGCTGCCAAACTAGCCTTTTTACTACCGTTCTCGGCCGGTACCTCCGGGTTACCCAGGGTTGCATATGCCAGGCCACCTCGCTTGGATCCTCGGATTCTTTGCGGAAAAAGAACGTGATTTCGTCGAATTGCTTGAGGAGGCTCCAACGAGGGTCTTCGCGCATGAACTGGCAAAGCCAACCCACAGAGGGAATGTTGGCATCGTCTACTCCCATGATGCCACCCGGTTTCAGAGACTCCGAGGAATAGAACCAGTCGATGGTAGGCCAGGGAAAAGCGTGTTTGCCGTCGATCAGAACCAGATCAAGCGCTGGCAGTTGCTCCCGAGGTAGACAGCGGTCCGAGGAATCCACGAGGAAGCGAGTCCGACCCAAGTCGATCGCTTGGCTGTCGGCGTAGGAACGAATCGCGTCCACTTCGGACTGGTTCGGGGTGATACACCTATGCGTGGGCGCCGCTGAGCGCAAATACCAACGTGGAGAGTCCCGCACCAGTCTCCAGGGTACAAGCATTTGGGGAAAGTAGGTCGAAGAGGTGCATCAGCACCTCGCTTCTGGGAGCTAGACAAGTCTGCTCTCCGCGCTGGACCTGCTTCAGAAAAGAGAGGGGGAGGATCGTCTCACCCTGCCCCAGCGAAGCTCCAGAAGGCAGCTCGGGATCACCCTGGTGTAGCTGGGGACGATCGGAAAGAATGCGCGATAGCAGGCGCCTGTCTTCGTCCACGCCTAGCGCCCCTGTGGCGGCGTGACCTCTCGGATCTTGAGATTGCGAAACATGATGACCGTCTCGGGATCATGAAGCTGTAGACCTATCGGCCCCTTCCTGGGACGACCAGTCAAGGGCGCGTTGCGCGCGACCTCTTGACCGTTCAAGGTGACGCGGATTTCATCCTTCCGAACCCGGATATCGTAGGCGTTCCATTGGTCAGGCTTCATGACTCCTGTCGGCGCCCTGGCCAACATATAGATGCTTCCTGCCGGATTCTCGCCCGCATCTTGTCCCAGGATCTGGATTTCATAGGCCACCTGCGAGGGAGTCTTTGTGGGATCCGAGAAGCTGCCGGAAGTGTGACGCGCTCGGCTTTGATCGTGGATGGAGATGCCACTGTTCTGTTCTACCGGAAGCCACCACTCCAGCTGCAGGTCGTATTCTTCGAATTCCTTCTCCGTATAAAGCCAGGCCTGGTTCACAAGCACCTTGTAATCGGTTCCGAACCAACGATTCAACCTTGCCTTCAGACTGTTGGACCAGGGAATCGAGGGCGGCTTTCGTGGATCTCGCTGCCCCATCAGAAAACCTTCAGGAGTGACGCTCCAGAGGCCCTCTCCCACGGATTGCCACCCTTCCAGGCTGCGCCCGTCCCAGAGCGGTACCCAGTCCTGACCAAAGAGTTGGCTGCCGTTCAACAACAGAAGTACCAGAAGCGCAGTCGGGCTAGCCAAGCGGGAGCGCACCAATTTCGAGAGTGAAGACGGTTGTTCCATGGAACCTACTTTCCTGACCTGCCCTCTAGGTACAGTGGAAAAAACGCTGCCAGGGAAATCGGCATCATCTTACAGCAATCAAGGCTAGGACGCACCTGACAGGGTCACTGTTATGGTACTATTTGTCGCTTCTCGCGCTATTGCTGGAGTCAGGTTTGACCTGGCATCAGCCCTCGATGTTATCTGGGTCAATGCATCAGCAGAAGAAGGACCGAAATTTCGCCAGTGACAACAACTCGGGAATCTGTCCCGAAGCCTGGGAAGCAATGACCCTGGCCAACCAGGGCCACAGTCCCGCGTACGGATTCGATTCCTACACTGCTGAAGCGCAAGAACAGATCTGCGAAATCTTCGACACCGACTGCGAATCCTTTCTAACCTTTACCGGCTCGGCCGCAAACTGCCTCGCCGTGGCCCAACTCTGCAGAAGCCACGAGGCCGTCATCTGCCATGAAAGCGCCCATTTGGATCTGGGCGAGTGCGGGGGCCCCGAATTCTTCACTGGGGGTGCGAAGGTGATCGCAACTCCAGGAGACAATGGTCAACTCCATCCGGCTGGAGTCGAGGAGGTAGTTCTAGCCCGCAGAGGCGACTTCCAATATCCGCAGGTGGGGCCGTGAGCGTGACTCAGGCAGCCGAGATGGGGACCGTGTACAGCCTTGAGCACCTAACCGAGTTGGTTGAGCTCTCTCTCACCTCCTCGGGCTGCACGTGCATATGGACGGAGCGCGGTTCGCGAACGCCCTGGTGCGTCTCGGCTGTTCCGCCGCCGACATGACCTGGCGGGTGGGGATCGATGTTCTCTCCTTCGGGGGCACCAAGAACGGACTGGCCGTGGGTGAGGCCGTGGTTTTCTTCAACAAGGAGCTGGCACGAAGTTTCAACTATCGATGGAAGCAGGCAGGCCAGGTGGCCTCGAAAATGCGCTTTCTAGCTGCTCCCTGGGTAGGTTTCTTGAAATCGGGAGCCTGGCTTCGCAATGCCCGTCACGCCAATGACTGCGCGGCTCGCTTGGCGGCCGGTCTTCGGGATCTGGAAGGGATCTCACTGGCATTCCCCTGTGAGGCCAACAGCGTTTTTCTTGCAATCGAACCTTCGCTGGCTGAATCTCTAGCCGGACGGGGCTGGCACATGGCTGCAATGCCGAACAAAACCACTCGCCTTGTCTGCAGTTGGGATACACGAGACACTGATATAGAGGAGCTGCTCCAGGATTTTCGCGAGCTGGTTTCCTAAGTACACTGGAACGTAAATACGGCAACGTTTGCAGATGGGGCTTGCGAGGCGAGATCAAGGCAGGAGGAGAAAGTCGATGCTTGGCCATCTTCGACGACGACCAGCAGAGATCGTCCGCAACCCCCATCTGCCCTCCGGGTGGCGACGGGACAGGCCGATTTCTTTGTCGCTCCTCCTCCATTATAGAAAGACATGGCGTCGTCGCTTCGCGAACTCGACCCATCGCGCTCGCCACAAACGTTGCCGTATTTACGTTCCAGTGTACTCGTTCCAGTGTACTAAGGTACAAGATACAGGCGGGATTGCAATGAATGCGACTTGATGAATAACATATATTGGCGCAGGAGACTTTTCTGAATGTGGAACCTGATCCTTTCCAATATCCGACAACGGCCTACACGCACCTGCGTCAGCATCCTCGCCGTCTCACTTGGTGTGGTGCTGATTCTGGTCAGCGTCGGCCTCTCGTTCGGACAATTCAACGACCAGGCTAAACGGACCCGCCAAATTGGGGGTGATTTCATGCTGCAGCCCTCGGGGGCGTCATTATTCCTGGGATTGAACAGCGGAGCCCTGCCCGTGAAGATTCAGCAGGTAATCGAGCAGGTGGAAGGCGTCCACGCCGCCACCCCGGTTCTCGTCAAATTCGTCAGCGACGGGTTTCAGGCCCTCTTCGGGATAAGCAAGGAGAGCTTCTTGAAGGTCAATGGAGGCCTGGAATTTTCTGAAGGACAACTTTTCGAGAATCCTTTTGAGGTTGTCGTCGACACGATCTACGCATCTGCAAAAGAGGTGGAGGTAGGGCAGAGCATCGACCTTCTAGGCCACCAGTTCTCGATCTCGGGAATCTTCCAAGCGGGAACTGCCGGCAGAGTTCTTGTACCCCTGAACACACTCCAGGAAATGAACGGCACACCTGGGAAGGCTACCGTCTTCTTCATTCGTGCCAAGCGAGACATGGGGATCGACGCAGTAGAGGCCAAGCTCAAGGAGCGATTCGAGAACTACAAAATCTCACGAACCCAGGAGCTCGAAGAACTCCTCGCCAGCAGTGCACCCGCGTTTCAGGAGTTCAAGGCCGCGCTTGTCTTCATGTCGGTAGCAATCAGTTTTCTGGTGACGCTCCTGGCAATGTACAGCACCATCGTGGAGCGGACGCGAGAGATCGGGATCTTGAAATCGCTGGGCGCCTCGAGGGGGTATATCGTTCAACTGATCGTCAGGGAATCGCTGGTGGTGTGCCTATTGGGTGTGATTGCGGGCTTCATCTTGACGGTTGTCTTGATCACTTTGATTACGGTCCGTTTTCCTAGCGTTCCGGTGGATATCCCTTCGGTCTGGGTGTTCATCGCGGTCGTGATCGCATTTGCGGGTGGGATTCTCGGCGCTCTCTACCCCGCCATCAAGGCAGCCAAGTTGGATCCGGTGAAAGCATTGGGATACGAGTGATCCCGTCCCGACGTCACTGCGTTTGAACCAACGGTTCCTGCAGATCTTCAACCGTCGATACGGTTTCCGACTGGGGAATTGTCCAGATTTCGAGCAGAAGGCATAGCCGCTCGCTTGGTAGGCACAGAGACCAGGCCAGAAAGGAGGACGCAAGAATGCGCCGATCATTTCCGATCCTCGTGATATCCGGGTTCGCAATTCTTTGGCTGCAAACTGCCGAAGGAATGGCTCAGCAGGAACGGACAAGAGACAGTGGGCTTCAGGAACAAGAGCCGCAGACCATCACGCTCACCCGGGGAAGGTACTATCGGTTCGAGGTCCAGAAACTGCGACCGCTTGTTTCCGTGGTGCTGGTCAAGCAATGGGTCTTCGGTAAAGATTTCCCAAACGGCTTGCTGGAGAAATTAAAGACGAATTCAGGTTTCAAGAAATCCAAGCTTCCTCTCTTCACCAACCAGGAAAGCGAACTCGAACCGGACACCGGTTACATCCGCTGGCGAGCCAAGGAGGGCGAATCGAGAGCTCCAGGAGCCCTGCTTTGGTACCTCAATGGAGAGAGCAAGGAACTCGTACTGTACGTGGACCTGGCACTCGATCACTCCCTGGCAGAGGGGCAACCCCGGATACAGACCTCGTTTGGCCCACTCCGGATCTCCGCCGATCTCAAGATGTCTCTGCTTTCGGGCGTCGGATATGACGACATCGAACTTCCAGACCAGAGTCGGGGTCCCTCTTCGATTGAGGTGCAGAATAGTCTGCACGCCAGTTTCTCGGGCAGCCTCAGCGATCAGTCGAGCCAGTCGATCAGAACTACAGATACCCTGTTCTCCGGCGAGATGAATGAGATTCTGGAGCGGTTGAGGAAAGTTGGTTTCAGCAACGACAGCCACCACGGCATCACGCTGGGCTGGCTAGGCTACCAGAATCTGAAACATGGTCTGGTCTTCTTGAACCGAGATAACACGGTGGAGTTTGAGTACACGATTAGCGGCGACGCTTTTCCGCTGCTGCTCGTTCGTCGTCAACTCCAGCAGGATGGTTGGCCCTTGGTTCTGCGCGGAAAAGAGTACGTAGGCCATTCCGAGGATGGATTGCACGTCTTCCGACCCGTGGAATGCACCCTGTCCCGGAGCAGCGAACAAGGATCCAACTTTTAGAGGTAGCTGGATGTTCCGATCGTCCGTCCTGCTTGCAGTCTGGCTGCTGACGGCTTCGACCTCTGTTATGGCACAGCGGACTGCAGATGCCTCCGGCAAACTGACCATCTCCACAGCTCCCGAGGGAATTCGGTATGGCCTTGTGGGAAACCACGATGGCACCCCAGCACCGACTCTCTTCGTTTTCGCTGGCGGGATTGAGACCAGTCTGAAACACCCCATCTACAGCCAGGCCTGCAACCTTCTTAGGGAGAAAGGCGCCCGCTGCGTCTCCTTGGACCTGCCCTGCCACGGAATGGATATCCGTCCCGGCGAACCAGAGGGTCTAAAGGGATGGCGTCACCGGGTCGACCAGGGTGAGGATCTCATGAAGGATCTGCTAGCGGGGGCTTCGGCCGTGCTGGACCATCTGATTGCCAAAGGTCTCACAGACCCGGAGCGTGTTCTCGCCTCCGGAACCTCTCGGGGAGGATACGCCGCAATGCAACTGGCCGCTCACGATCAACGGGTCGACGCAGTCGCGGCCTTCGCTCCCGTAACGGATCTGCGTGCTCTTAGTGAGTTTGAAGGGCTAAAGGGGAGCCCCTCGGCACAACCTCTGGGACTGCTTGAATATGCCGGCAAATTGGCAGGACGAAACCTCTGGATGATCATCGGTGATCGGGACGACCGGGTTGGCACCCGGCATACCGTGAACCTGGCCCTGGAGGTTTCAAAGAGGGCAGCGGAGGAGAAACTCACGACCCGGGTTGAGCTCCACGTGGAACCGGCAGAAGGACACCAGCTCCCGCCGGGGTCCTATCAACGAGCGGCAAAATGGCTGCTGGATCAAGCGGGGATCGAGTCCGGGTTGTAGCGGTGGCCTCCAGGCCGCCGTCCGTCGAGCCAACGGCTCGAAAACAAGACTTCGGCCTAGAGGCCAAAGCTACGTGGTATCGGCCCCTAACAGGAGGATCGATAATGACCTCGAACCCACTGATTGGAACCTGGAGACTGATCTCCTACGAAGCCCGGACAGGAGATGGCAAAGTAAGCTATCCCCTGGGACGCAACCCAAGCGGCTTCATACTCTATTCCGAAGACGGCTACATGTCGGTAACCATGATGACTGCCAATCGAACCGAGTACGCGTCCGGCGATCTGAGGGGCGGGACGCCTGAGGAAAAGCTCTCTGCTGCTGAGAGCTATCTTTCCTACAGTGGTAAGTACACCTTTGAAGGAGATCGAGTGCTCCATCACGTCGAGGTGTCCTTCATTCCGAATCGAGTTGGGACAACCCAGGTACGCAACTTGACATTGTCGGGAAACAGCGTGACCCTGAGCACACCTGCCATGCTGATCAACGGAGAACAACAAATCGCTGAGCTGGTGTGGCAGCGCGCAGAGTAGGAGGCAAGAAATGCTCGAACTGATCTGCCGCAAGACCTGAGGGACCTGTCGCAAGGCGGTCGCCCTGCTGGAAGAAAAGGGGATCCGTTACCGATACCGGGACTACACCGAGGAGCCCTTGAGCGAAAAGGAAATCATAAAGACTCTCTCGATGCTGGGAGTGAAGCCCGGAGACGTTCTACGCCGCAACGATCGTGCCTTTCGCGAGCAGGGCCTAAGCGGCACCGAGGCCGATACTCTTCTGATCCAGAAAATGGCCGAGTATCCAACCCTCTTGCAAAGACCAATTGGGATCCTGGGTAACAGAGCTGTGATCGGGCGCCCCCCAGAACGTCTGCTCGACCTTTTCCAGGACTAGCTCTGACCCTCCCCCTACCAAGTTGGTCATAGCTTTAGAGGGTGGCTGGTGTGAGCTGTCGAGTGTTGCAGGATGGACGCCGAAGCGGTAACATCTTTCTCCAGTAGACCTCTCAATTCAGGATTAGAACAGGATTAGAAAAGGAGACAAGATGACTCGACGAGTTGGACTCCTAGTTTTGGGATTGATTCTTGCTTCGAGCGCCATGGCCTCGGGTGCCAGCGCGGTGGACACACTCAGCCAGGGCAAGGTGGAGCTCCAGTCGGCTGGGGCTCTGGCCTTCGGTCCCGAAGGAATTCTCTTCGTCGGTGACTCGACAGCGGCTACCATCTGGGCGATCGACACGTCGGATCATCAGAAGGTCTCCCCCGCGACGATCAACCTGGGCGGAATCGACACCAAGCTGGCTGGGTTGCTTGGTAGCTCTGCAGACCAGGTATTGATCAATGACCTGGCCGTCAATCCACTTTCCCACAAGGCTTATCTTTCGGTCTCCCGCGGTCGGGGTCCCACAGCGGATGCGATCCTGTTTCGGGTCGACGCTGCGGGAAAGATCAGCGAACTGCAACTCGACAGTATCCGACACTCGAAGGCCTCGCTACCGAATGCTCCGGATCCTCAGGCAAAAAATCGCCGTGGTCGAAGCCTTCGACAGCAGGCGATTACCGACCTAGCCTTTGTCGACGGCCAAGTGATTGTGGCTGGCCTATCCAACGAGGAGTTCGCCTCCAATCTGAGGTCGCTTGACTTCCCTTTCTCTTCAACCGACTCGGGAACCAGCGTCGAGATTTTTCACGGGGCTCACGGCCGCTACGAAACCAACTCTCCGGTCCGCACTTTTGTGCCCTTCGAGATCAAGGCTGAGCCGCACATCCTGGCTGCCTACACCTGCACCCCCCTGGTCAAGTTCCCCCTGGCCGATCTCAAGCCCGGTAACAAGGTAGTGGGGACTACGATTGCCGAACTGGGAAACCGCAATCGCCCCTTGGATATGGTCGTGTACAACAAAGGTGGAAAGGACTACGTACTCGTGAACAACAGCAGCCGCGGTGTGATGAAGTTGTCGACCGCGAACCTCGATTCCTTCAGCGGGATCACTCAGAAGACCGGCATTGCCGGCGTGCCCTACGAGACGATTTCGGAACTCCAAGGGGTGAAACAGCTTGCCCGATTGGACGCCGCGAATGCCTTGCTGCTGGTCCAGATCAAGGAGGGACCGGTTGACCTGAAAACCGTTGCCTTTCCTTAGTACATTGGAATCGTAATTTTGAAAATTGACGTCAGCTTCTGGCGTAACCGGCGCACTGAGTGCCTAGGAGGGAGGTGAATCCTGAAAGGATTCCGTATTTCAGCCCAGGGTTTCCGAACCCTGGGTGAAAGGCGCCACCCCTGGATTTCAACCCTGAATGGGTTGCGTACAGAAGGGCGAAAACTGGTCAGGACGCAACCCTTACAGGGTAGATTATTAAGGGGTTGACTCTCTTACCCAGGGTTGGGAAACCCTGGGCTGGAAGACGCAATCCCGTTGGGATTGGCCTCGCTTAGTTTCGAGTTCCACATCACTCCTCAGTGAACCAATGCGAATTGCAGGCGGAAAGCGTCTCGGTTGTCTCCCTTCCCTACTACTCCACGCGCTGATCCTACTGCAGCCCCAAGCCAGCCTGGCAAACCCAGGCCGAAAACCCGGTAGGGAACAACCGATTCGGATCACTCTGGAGTCCAATGGAGGCAAATCCTACTTCAGAGTAGTGGGCCTGAATGACTGGCATCTGGACTCAGCTTCCGGGGCCGACCTGATCAGGCTCTTCGCCGTCTTCGTGGGAGAATCCTCGGCAGACCTTCCCCCCTTGCTCGGAAGCCATTCGCTGGGGAGTGGTACTCTGATCTTCGAGCCCCGTTTTGCACTCCAGCCGGGTCTTCGCTATCAGGCTGTGCTGGATCCGGAGGCCTTGGGTCCTGCCGTTCCTCCGGCAGGATTCGAGTCCGACCGGATAAAGGTCAGCTTTGACGTTCCCGAACGGATCGTATCCGAGCCCACCATCGTCGAGGCCGTCTATCCTTCCGGCAATCTCCTGCCGGAGAATCTTCTCAAGTTCTACGTCCACTTCTCCGCCCCTATGAGTCGAGGTGAGGTCTATCGCTTCATTCGTCTCCTGGATGGCTCCAAACAGGTCGTCGAAATTCCCTTTCTGGAAATCGAGCAGGAACTGTGGGATTCCGACCAACGCCGACTCACCCTCTTTATCGATCCCGGCAGGATCAAACGAGGGCTACTTCCCCAAGAACAGGAAGGAACGGCGCTGGTTTCGGGGAAGCAGTATCGAATGGTGATTCAGCAGGAATGGCCCGATGCCCGAGGCAAGCAACTGCGAGAGTCCTATGAAAAGGTCTTCACTGTGGGACCACCGGATCGAACACCGATTGACCCCCAGGCCTGGAGCCTGACCCGACCACGAACAGGCAGCCGCCAGCCTCTTTGCCTGGAATTCGGCGAGCCGCTGGACCATGCCTTGCTGGGCCGGCTTATCCAGGCGATGGGACCTGGCCCCACCTCTGTCCCGGGCGCGGCCGAAGTCTCTGACCAGGAACGCCTCTGGTGCTTCAAGCCCGATGAGCCCTGGTCGGAGGGCGATTTCTTCCTCTCGATCAGCAGCGCGCTGGAGGACCTCGCCGGAAATCGGATTGGACGTCCCTTCGACGTAGATGTCTTTGAGCGGGTCGAGGACCGAATCGTGGACAAGCGCATCCGGCTCCCATTCCAAATCGTGAAGGACTGAGTTGGGATGTACCTCTTCCTGGACGTCCTTCTTGCCCTCCTCCACTTGCTTCTGATCGTGTTCGTCTTGACTGGCTGGGCTATGAAGCAGACCCGGAGAGCTCACTTGACCCTACTGGGCCTGACGGCCTTCTCCTGGCTTGGTCTGGGGTACTGGTATGGGTTTGGCTACTGCCCCTTGACCGACTGGCATTGGCAGGTGAAGCGCAAACTAGGGGAATCTGGGCTGCCTGGTTCCTACGTCAAGTATTACCTGGACTCGGTAACAGGTTCTGACTGGGACGCGTTCCTGATTGACGCATCCGTAGCTGGCCTGGGCCTCGCTGCACTCAGCCTGAACCTGATCATTGCGAGACTCGAATCTCGGGCAACCGATTCCTAGAGGTGCGGGCGCTGGCATCCCCAGCCGAGCAGACCCGGCTCTTAGGTGGGACCGACGACCTTGGCGACCTACTCCAGAGCTGGCAAGTTTCGGGCGGGAAAAGGTATACTCTTTGTCATTCGTATCTAGACGGGACGGTCCAGGCCTTATGCAGTGCAGGCGTCATCTTGTTTGGGGCTTTCTTTTGCTCTTCCTCGGGGGCATTTTCGCAGCTCCAGAGAAGGCAACTACTTCCCTGGACCCCGAACTGAACACCCTTTCCCCGCTAGGTGGAACCAAGGGAGACCCTTTCCAGATCCATATCCGTGGAAAGAGGCTCCAGGATGTCCATACCGTATGGTTCGAATGCCATGACCTTTCCGCTCAGATCCAAGGCGTTACGCAGATTGAGCAGACCGTGCAGGAGGAAGGTGACGAGTACTACAAAAAGAAGGCTCGTGCACTGCTTGCACAGGACCGGGAGGAGCCAGAGTTCGAGGTCACCCTGAAGCTGGCGACCTCAGATAAGACCCGTGAGGGTCTCCACCATCTTCGCCTGGTTAGTCCGCAGGGACTGTCCAATTCCCTGAGCGTACAGATTGTGGGACTACCCGTCCAGAATGAGATCGAGACCCCTCACATTCTCCCCTCCCAGGCGCAGACCCTGGAGCTTCCAGCGGTCGTCAATGGCGCGGTTTCCAAGAAAGGGGAACTGGATTACTACTCCTTCGAGGTCGAAGCAGGCAAGACGCTCGCCTTCCAAGTCCTGTCCGGGTTCGAGCTAGGCGTCAATTACTGGGCTCAGGCTGAGGTGAGGCTCTATGAGCCTCATGAGAGTTGGTTCGGGACCGATCAAGCCCGTCCCTTGATTCTCCGAGGACCCAAACTGTCCTGGGAACTCATAACCGTGAGGAGTCCGTGGTTTGATCGCCGTGACTTCTTGGCTCAGTTCGTCCTCTATCCCGGATTGCGGCACCGATTCGAAAAGGCAGGCCGCCATCTGGTCTCAGTCGGAGCCTTTCTGGGACGTGCGGCTAATCACGGCTATCAGCTGAGAATTGCTCCCGTCGATTCCAGTTCGAGACACTCAGTCGGTTCCTTCGCACAGCCCGCTCATCCCGATCCCAGCGATTGGATGGAGCGGGACGCCTCGACCTTGCGACAACTGGGGAGCTTTCGAAGAAGGTTGGACGAGAAACGCCTGGAGCAGCTTTGGGCTCGATCTGTTGGCACCGAGCCACAGGAAAAGCAGCAGAAACCCGTTTTGTTTCGGTCAGTCTCCGAAGAGGAACCCAACCAGCTGCCCGACCAAATCCAAGAGCTATCGATCCCTGGTCTAGCCGAGGGACAGATCAACCTCCCAGGCGACGTTGACCGCTTCCGAATCCAGACCACCTCCGGGCAGGCACTGGCCTTCGAGATCGAGACCCCACACCTGTCTCCTCCCCACTTTAGCCCCTGGCTCAAGGTGCTGGACTCCGGTGGAGAAGTGGTCGTTCAGAACATCTTTAGGGAATACGGAGGAAACGGCATCGATCCCAACCGATACCTGGAACGCAAGACGATTCACACTTTCCAGGAGGGCGGCGAATACACACTATTGATCCGTGACGCTACGGACACCGCCTCCGGTGAAGGCTACGCCTATCGCCTCCTGGTCCGTCCCCAGATTCCACACATCGGTAGGATGGAAGTTTCGCTGGGCGTCTTCTCGGTATCATCCCAATTGGTCGAGATGACGGACCGGCTCAATATGCGCCCTGGCCAGACACAAAAACTGACTCTGGTCGCGGACCTGGAAGAGGGTTTTACAGGCGAGGTCTCGGTTCAACTCGAAAATCTACCGCCCGGTCTGAGGGCCTATGCCAGCACCCCTGCCAGCTGGAGCCAGCTCCTGGTTCAAGGAATTCAGTACCGGCCTCCGGGAGTCGACTTGATGGATCCCAGCTCCCATCGGCCAGAGCGACAAGCCGTGACACTACTCTTGGAAGCTGGCCCTGAGATTCGGCCGACTTCATTTCCCCGCTTCCTCGAGGTCACCGCTCGTCCCATGGTAGACGGAAAGTTGGGTCCGCCCCTTTCAGCGGGCCGGATCCCGCTAATGCTTCTGGTTCCAGATCAGAAACTACTCACAGAATCCACTCCGAACCGAAAGGTAGCATTGGCAAAGTGAGAACAGGAATCAGTAGGCAGTTCCTAATCTTGACATTCTCAGGCGCACTCCTCGCCGCCCCTGCGACGACAGGCCAAGCACTCGAGCAGGGAGACTCCGTTGTGTCGCTGCGGCTTCTCCCCGATCGGATGATGCTCTCGGGGACGGCGGCTTCTCAGCGCTTTGTGGTCCTCGGAAGGACGTCGGATGGGCTGGAGCGAGACCTCACCTCTAAAAGCAGGCTCTCGGTCGACCAGCCTTCCACTGTCCGAGTCGATCCTTCGGGGCAAGTTCGTTCCTTGCAGAATGGGAAGGCTACGCTCGAGGCCCGTGTGGGCAGCCTCAAGGCGCAAGCATCTATCGACGTCGAATCCGTGGGGCTAAATAGGCCCTTCAGCTTCGGCCGCGATATTGGTGCCATCCTTACGAAACGCGGGTGCAACAGCAGTGCCTGCCACGGTGGAGTCAAGGGTAAGGCAGGTTTCAAACTCTCCCTGGATACCCTCCATCCGCGGGAAGACTACCGCTGGATCGTCGAAGGCGGCGGCTACCAGGTGATGAGCACCGAACCGAAAGGCCTCCGCAAGCCCCGGATCGATCTGCACAACCCTGAGAAGAGTCTGCTGCTCCAGAAGCCGACCTTCGCCGTGGCTCATGGAGGCGGAGAGCAGCTCCCCTTGGGTTCGCAGGACTATCAGACCATGCTGCAGTGGATTCGCGCAGGTGCCCCTTACGAGGACGAGGCACCGGTAGAGAGGCTCGGCGTGCACGGGATTGAAATCCTATCCGGCGAGGTTGTCCTTGATTCCGGTGGCAAACAGCAGCTGCTGGTGAGCGCGCGCCTCTCGGACGGACGCAGCGAAGATATCACGCAGAGCGTCCGCTACACCTCCTCTAATCCTGAGGTTGTCAGCGTCAGTTCTTCAGGCGTCGTTCAGGCCGTCTCCCCGGGAGAAACGTCGATCGTGGTGCGGGCACCGGGGTTTGTGGCAAGCGCGCGAGTCGGCGTAATCTCCGGGCTGGTATCCGATTATCCTCAGGTTGCCGCCATTAACTACATCGACGACCACATCTTCGCCAAGCTGCGAAGATTCCATATCCTGCCCTCCGAGCTCTCCAGTGACGAGGAGTTCCTGCGGCGCGTTTGCCTTGATTTGACGGGGACCCTGCCGCCACCCCATCGGGTAAGGGAGTTCCTCGCAAACCCAGACCCAAGAAAAAGGGAACAACTGGTCGATATCTTGCTAGCCTCGGTTGAATATACTGACTACTGGACCTTCCGACTAGCCGATCTTTTTCGGGTGGGCCAGACACCAACCGGAATGGCCGAGCATGGCTACATCTACTGGCATTGGGTGCGCGACAGTATTGCCGCCAACAAACCTCTCGACCAAATGGCTCGCGAGCGAATCACAGCTCAGGGATACGGCGGAGCCTCTCGACACTTCCTTAACAATGGCGTGATTCCTCGACCCGAGGACGCGATGGCCGAACAGGTTCGGGTCTTCCTGGGAAGGAGGCTCGACTGCGCCCAATGCCACGACCACCCCTATGAGTCCTGGAGCCAAGACCAGTTCTGGGGCCTGGCAGCTTTCTTCAAGAGGGTCACTCGCTCAGAATGGTCAGGCTTCGGTCCCAGCGTGGTCTACGACGACCCGAACGGCCCCGACCCCGACTTCGGCGCGCCGGCGGGCAGCGCCAGAGCGATCCATCCCCGCACGGGACAAGAGGTGGTGCCAACCCTTCCCGATGCGACCCCGGTTGCTGCCCATGAACAGACTAGTCCTCGACATACTTTCGCCCACTGGATCACCAACCACCCCTACTTTGCCGAGGCTGCGGTCAACCGAGTCTGGGGCTATCTGTTCGGACGAGGTCTGGTGGATCCTGTTGATGACTTTCGATCAACGAATCCTCCGTCTCATCCCAGACTTCTCGAGACTCTCGCCTCCGACTTGAAACGGAACGGCTACGATCTCAAGCAGCTTTTGAAAAGAATCGTTACCTCTCGGACCTATCAACTCTCCTCGACGCCCCATCCTGGATACGAAGACAACCTCGTCAACTTTGCCCATTATGTTCCGAAACCCTTGGACGCCGAGATTCTTTTGGATGCCGTGACCACGGTGACCGGAGTGCCGGAGACCTTTGAAGACACCGACGGAGGGGTGACTCCCAGGGGGACACGGGCCGTCCAGCTGAGCATGCCTGACATCTACCCGTCCCCATTCCTGGATATGTATGGACGACCGACCCGCGAGCAGATTCCGGAGCGCAGTGTCGAACCCAACCTCAAGCAGGCCTTGCACCTGCTGGTCGGATCCACGTACAGCGAGAAGCTTGCGGGGCAAGGAGGTCGCCTGGAACGCCTGCTCCGTCCGGGAAATGGGGACGAAGAGGTGATCGAGGAACTCTACCTGGCAGCTTTTTCCCGCTTTCCCCGAGAAGAAGAACGCGGAGCCCTGGTCAAGCTGATCCGTCAGGGTTCCTCTCGACAAGAAGCCTTCTCCAACTTGACCTGGGCCCTGCTGGCTTCGAGGGAATTCGCGTATAATCACTGACTATCGAGGTTATCCCCTATGAAACAGGCAGGTTGTCTAAGAATCACGCCGGCTGTCTTGAAGCGCCGTTCCTTTCTTCGCGTGGGCTCTCTCAGCTTGTTGGGCTTGACCCTGCCAGGCTATCTGGAAGCCGTCAACCGGGCGTCCAGGGCGGGTCGAGCACGAGATAACACCTCCAAGGCCGAATCCTGCATCCTGATCTGGCTGGAAGGAGGCCCCAGTCA
This sequence comes from Acidobacteriota bacterium, assembly GCA_965219855.1. Lineage (GTDB taxonomy): Bacteria > Acidobacteriota > UBA6911 > RPQK01 > JAJDTT01 > CAUZIZ01. The sequence continues at coordinate 95,763 of CBDCOR010000029.1, read as the reverse complement.
AATGGACACCTGGGATCCGAAGCCCAACAGCAACTTCAAACCTATCTCCACCAACATTTCGGGGATTCAGATTTCGGAACTGCTCCCCAATATGTCTCGACACATGGACAAGGTCTCCATCATCCGCTCCATGCAGACCGAGGAGTCCAACCACGAGAAGGCGGTGTACTACGGACTCACCGGACACCGACCCACCCCGGCCATGAATTTCCCGGGCCTGGGCGCCATCGTCAGTCACGAATTGGGGCGCCGCAATCAGGTGCCACCCCACCTGGTGCTTCCGGGAAAACGCGGAAGTCGTCACCACGAGTCCCAGATGGGTATCTTCCTGGGACCTGAGAATGATCCCATGCTGGTCGGCGATCCGAACCAAGAGGATTTCAAGGTTGCAGACTTGTCCCTGCCCAAGAACCTTACCTTGGACCATTTGCAAGATAGGCGCAGCTTCCTCAATCTTGTGGACGGATTCTACCGGGAGAAGGTCGAGCGGGCCGAGCACGCGAAGATGGACCAATTCGAAGAACAGGCCCTCGACATGATCATGGCTCCCGAGGTGCGTCAAGCCTTCGATCTAAGCCAGGAATCGGAAAAGACGCGAGAAACCTACGGGCGAACCAGCTTTGGACAAAGCCTGCTCTTGGCAAGACGCCTGGTCGAGTCAGGAAGCCGATTCATCACGGCCGCAGGTCATGATTTGAATGGCTGGGACACGCACTCAGATAATGACAACCGACACATCAAGCAGACTTCGGAACTGGACAAGTCGCTTCCCGCCTTCCTTGAGGATCTGAGCCAGCGGGGTCTGCTGGAGTCGACCATTGTCGTGGTCATGGGTGAGTTCGGCCGCAGCCCCCATCATAATTCCAAACTGGGGAGAGACCACTGGCCGCACTGCTGGTCCCTGCTCCTGGGCGGTGGAGGCATTCAGGGAGGCAAGATCGTTGGCAACAGCGACGAGCGCGGAGGGTACGTGGCCGAGAGACGGGTCAGCATCGGAGACCTCTTTGCCACGCTCTACAAAGCCATGGGAATCGACTGGCACAAGGAATACATGAGTCCCATTGGCCGGCCCGTCAAGATAGCAAACTCAATTGACGACGAGACCGGAGAGCCCGTCGCCGAACTGGTTTAATTCTGCCGCTTCAACTAGCCCCGTTCCGCTGAATGATCCAGCGCCAGCTGGTGGCCACACTAAGCTGAAACTTGATTGGGATCGTCGCACGTCTCTTGCCAATGGACAGTGTGGCGAGAGGCTTCAAGTTTCTTTCTCGAATGGGGCAGCCCGGCTGGGGCGCGACTAAGCTGAAACTTGATTGGACGGACGTAGCTTTGGGCTCCAGGCCGAAGTCTTCTTCCCTTTGAGCCTTGGGCTCGAGGCACGGCGGCCTGGAGGCCACCGCTACGCCCTTCCTGTGCCCGCTCAAAGCCCCCTCAGAGCACTCGCTTCAGGCAATGACAAACAGATCATCCGCATTCATGTGTCCTGTTAGTACCCGCGGTTCACCTTCGGTCACCAGCACCAAATCCTCCACATGGTACAGAAAGTCGCTCGAGTCGAGGGCCGCGGGCTCGACGCAAAGGACCATTCCGGGGACCAACGCTGCCTGCTCTCTGCCGTTGAGAACCGGATAGTCGTGCAAGCCGGTTCCCAGAGCGTGCCCCACCGCCTGGCTAGTGACGCCAAGTCCCCTTCTCTGAAAGGCGCCAACGAAGTCCTCGTAGACCTGGCAAGCTCTAGTCCCGGCCCGAACCCGGCTGATGGTCTCCAATTGAGCTTCTCGCAGCTTGCGGTACAGGGCTCCCTGCTCCCGGCTGGGTTCCCCGACAACGGCCGTCCGGGCCACGTCCGAACGATAGCCTTTAAAAGTACCACCGGTGTCCACCCTCACGATCTCCCCCGGCTCCAGCGTTTTGCTGCCTGGCCAAGGGTGGTTGATAGCGGTATTGGTACCGGCCGCAAGGGTAATCCAAGAAGAGGTCGCTCCCGCTTTCAACAATCGAGTAGAGATTCTGTCCGCCACCTCCTTTTCGGAATCACCGGGGTGCGACTGGCTGAAAGACTCAAGGATCGCCCTTTCGGTTTCGAGAGCAGCGGCCTCGAGAATCTCTACTTCCTGAAGTGTCTTGAGGCTACGTGCCTGGTCGAAGGCGCTGTCTCCATCGACCAGAGTGGCCTCCGGAAGAAAGGCCGACAGTTCTTCCATATAGCGACCGACTAGAAACCTCTTCTCCACTCCAATTCGACTGCCGCCCCAACCCTGGTCCTTGAGCAGGCGGGCGAGAACCTGCATCGGAGACTCGTGAAACTCACGATAGGTTTGAATTTCCTCGATCCAGGAGTCCTGACGGGTCTGTAGTTCCTCGCAGTAGCAGACCAGTGCCCACGGAACTCCTCCCTTGGGCACGACAGCCATACAGAGCCGCTCCGGAATGATCTCCTGAGACAGCAGTAGCGTATCGGTGAGGTAGACAAAGTTCTCAGGCGACGCAGCGACCAGGACATCGATACCCTCATGGGCCATCGCTGCCTCCAGACCTTTCAGATTGATTCTCTCTTGGGCTTTCATTTGTGCTGGAATGCTATGCTGACCCGCAGCGAAAGACAATGCGTTCCGCATTGAAACTCGACCGCCCAGCCCCTCATAATTAGTGAACCTTTGAACGACCAGCTCAATCAGTATCTCAGGTTTCTCGCCTGTGTAGTCATCGCTCTCATTCTGTGGTTGAGCAGCGTCGAAGATACGCCCCAGCAGGGATGGCAAATCTTCAGCGTGTTCATCGCTGTTATCGCGAGTTTCATCCTCCAACCCTTCCCCATGGGAACGATGGTCCTACTGGGCCTGGTGACACTCACCGCGACCAATACAATCACCATCAAGGAGGCACTGAGTGGTTACGGAGACTCAACGGTGTGGCTGGTGGTGGCAGCCTTTCTCATCGCCGGCGGGGTGATGCGTAGCGGGTTCGGGCGCAGACTCGCGCTGACGCTGGTGAAAGCATTCGGCAAGTCTACCCTGGGACTCGGTTACGCCCTCTGTGGATCGGAACTACTCTTGGGTCCGGCAGTCCCCTCCAATACGGCCAGAGGTGGCGGCATCATGGCACCCATCATGGACTCTCTTTCCAGGGCCCTCAACTCCACACCGCATCGGGAGCCTGAACGAGCCGGAAGATTCCTGGCCTTGGTCGGCGCCAACGCCAACCTGGTCACGGCCAGCATGTTCTTGACTGGCATGGCTGCCAACCCACTCATCTCCAAGGCAGCCAAGGCCGTCTTCGAGATTGACTTCGATTGGGGGACCTGGGCACTGGGATCCATCGTGCCCGGACTTGTGAGCCTGATGCTGCTCCCCCCTCTGATCTACCAACTGATCAAGCCAACCCTCTCCGACGCCCGCCCTGCCCAGGCCAAGGCAGTCGAGGAGCTGGAAGAAATGGGTGCAATGGGCTGGAAGGAATGGGTGATGTTCGTGACCCTGACGCTTCTGCTCGTGCTCTGGGCAACCAAGCCCCTGCATGGCGCCAGCACTACGCTGGTGGCCTGGATGGGGGTGAGCATTCTTCTCATAACTCGAACCGAAAGCTGGAACGACATCATCGGAAACGCTCGAGCTTGGGATGCGCTGGTGTGGCTGGGCGGCCTCTTGACGATGGCGAATCTACTCAAGAACTACGGCTTCATCGACTGGTTTGCCGAAGCCATGGAGGTCTGGGTCTCTGGTTTCGACGGGGTGGCGGTCGTGATCCTCCTGGCCCTCATTTACTTCTACTCGATGTATGCATTCAGCATGTTTACCGCCCATATATCCGCGATGGCTGCCGCTTTTTTGGCTGTGGCGTTGGCAGCTGGCGGCGCTCCCATGTTGGCGGTAGCCCTGATGGCCTACTTCAGCTGCCTCTGCGGGTGCCTGACCAACTACTCTTCCGGTCCCATCGTCATCTATTTTGGACTGGGCTACGTGCCGGTACCAAAGTGGTTCTCGGTGGGTTTCGTTATCTCGATCTTCCATCTGATCATCTGGCTGGGTGTAGGCATGTTGTGGTGGAAGCTGCTGGGCTGGTGGTAATGTCTGCCGTATCTGCCTAGCCCTACCCTTCTTACCCTTGGTCGTGCCCTTGCCTTTGCCCTTGCCTTGATCTCTCGGTGCATCGGCTCATGACCAACCCGAAAACTGGCAAAGGTAAAGGAACGGGCGGCGGTTTCCAACATAAGACCAAGCCGCAGAACGCTTGCCAGGCTCTAGCATGAGTCGGGGAGAGTTGTGGTACTGTTGGCACCCGATTCGACCAAGGTGCTCTATTGGGAGATGCTATGAGGCAAAAGCCCAAGATCACAAGCTGATCGAGTTTGGTTCGCTCATAGACTAGGAGAAAAACAGCATGGCAACAGATCACTGGCAGGACTACCTGAAGGAGCATCAAGGACGTTTCCTGGAAGAGCTGCAGGAGTTTCTACGCATACCCAGTATTTCGGCGCTTCCCGACCACCGCGAAGACGTCGAGAGTGCTGGCCAATGGGTCGCTCAAAGGCTGACAAAGGCAGGAATCGAGCACGTCCAGGTACTGCCTGCCGAGGGTCATCCCGTAGTCTACGGTGACTGGCTGCATGCCGCCGGCAAGCCCACGCTTCTGGTCTACGGCCATTTCGATGTTCAGCCGGTAGATCCAGTGGGGCTCTGGAGCAGTCCGCCTTTCGAACCAGTAATCCGAGACGGCAGGATCTATGCGCGCGGGGCGTCCGATGACAAGGGCAACATGCTGGCGCCGATCCTAGCCACAGAAGCGATCCTGGCGACTACCCAGGCTCTTCCCCTGAACCTCAAATTCTTGCTCGAGGGCCAGGAGGAAATTGGCAGTCCCCACCTTCCTCCCTTTATGAGAGCCGAAGCCTCGAGATTCGCTGCCGACATGGCGGTGAGTGCCGACGGATCTCAGTGGAGTGAGCAAGAACCCGCAACCTGGATCTCGCTGCGCGGTCTGTGTGCCATCCAGATCAACGTTCGAGGACCTTCGCGAGATCTGCATTCCGGTCTCTTCGGGGGGGGCAGTGCAGAACCCCGTTCATGCCCTGATCCGCTTGCTGGACTCGATGCGGTCGCCGGAAGGCAGGATCCTGGTCGAAGGTTTCTACGACGAGGTACGAGCACCCGACACCCGAATGAGAGAGGAGCTTGCCCGGGTACCCTATGAGGAAAAGGAGCTGCTCTCGTCGATCGGCGTTTCCCAGACTTTTGGAGAACCCGGGTACAGCACCTACGAGCGAGAGTGGATTCGTCCCACCCTGGAAATCAATGGGATCTGGGGTGGCTTCCAAGGAGACGGAATGAAGACGGTCCTACCCCGGCAGGCTCACGCCAAGATCACCTGTCGCCTGGTAGCAGATCAGGATCCCGAAAACGTCATCGAGGCTGTTTCTCGCCACGTTGCGGGCAACACTCCTCCCGGAGTGGAGGCCGAGGTTGTGAAGCTGGGATCCTCGGCGAAGCCTTACTCCATTCCGATCGATCATCCCGGCAACGCCTCTGCCAGCCGTGTTCTGGAGGAACTCTACGGAATGAGGCCCTACGTGGTGGGCTCGGGGGGGAGCATCGCAACCTGTGGACTGATCCTCGACCACCTGGGGATCCACACCGTCAACCTCTCCTTCGGCCTGGATGACGAGTGCGCTCACAGCCCCGACGAGTTCTTCCGCCTGGCTAGTTTCCAGCGGGCCCAGTCGGCGCATGCTCGATTCATCGAGGTTTTCGCTGATGGGACATGAGGCTCGAGACCGTCCTATTCAGATCAGTCCAACCCCGGGCCGCGAGCCAGATCATTCAACTTGGCACCGAATCACCGCGAGCCCAGGGGTTAGCCCGCATTTCTCATCGCTTGTCGTAGCCAGGCGCCGCAAGGGCCGTCCTGGCAAGGCTTGCGACCGAGACCACTCGTGGCGAGCCGCCGCAGTCGTACTTGTAGAGTACGTCGAGGAGGCCGACCGAGCATAACACAGCCAGGGCGGATGATTGCGGCGTCGCAGTAGACCAGCGATGAGAAATGCGGGTTAGAGTAGTAGGATGGGCATTCTTGCCCGTCTGTATTCTCGACGGGCAGAAATGCCCGTTCTACCCCGCATCAACACTTTGGCCCTAGATCCTCTCAACGACGCTGCGCAGTTCGGTCTTGTTGAAGTTTCAGCTCAATTAGAGATCCAGTAGGAATAGAGGCTGGCTTGACGGAGCCGGAAGCGGAGGCTCACCTGCCTTCCCGAGAGTCCGGCGAAATCGCCTGTCTGCCACTGAACTTGAGATCGCTTGAGATCCCCTTTGAGGCCAACCGATACCGCCTGAACCTTTCCCTCGGCATCCAGTACTTCAACCCGAAGGTCGCCCTCGGGGGCCTCCACGTTTACCCAGAGCTTGCCAGCGGACAGCTCGAAGGGCTTGGTTATGAGGGTTCCCTGGGTCTCTCCGGCGTCCAGGGAGACGAAGCCGTCGCGTCTAAGGACTGCCAGACAAATGGCCCCCTGGTCGGCTTCCAGCCCTGGAATCGGGATGCTTCGACCGTCCGGGTACTTCCCTACATAGGAAAAGCTCCCCCGGTACTTGAGCCCCGTGTAGTAGAACCAGAGCTCATCGCCTCGCTCCAGGGGGTAGGAGGGTCCGATGATTTGGGTCAGGTCGTAGGCCCCGGCACCCATCGGTGAGGAGCCGATAAAGGGCTTGCGATCGCCCAGACGCTTCCAGGTCTTCAGGTCTCGGCTCGAGACCAGTTGCACCAAATGGAAGCCTACCGTGTTGGGATAGTTGGGCACCCGCGCGACGGCGTGATAGAGGGCTGGAGTCCCTATGTACAGGCCCTCGTAGCGAAATACCCCCATGTTGTAAACGTCCACATTGTAAACCGAGGGATCGATCTTGAAGCTGGGGAGTGGTTTCCACATTCTAGCATCGGCGAGGCGCTCTTCGATGTTTCTCCGGCCCAGCTCCTGATCCCGATCATCGGCGTGGAAAATCAGCTCTGGCTCAGTCCATTGCTCGAAGTCTTCGCTGGTCGTCAGGTAGACAGAACGCCCATAGGGTCCCCCCTGCTTGACCGTTCCGATATACAGCTTCCTACTCTGATCCAGGGAAAAGTTCTGCTCGTCGCTGCTCCGAATGGGCGGTACATCCAAAACCTTCCAGCGATAGCCGTCAGGAGAGACAGCAAGTTTGTTCGGAAAGAAGGACTTGAATCGACGGGCAGGATTCACTTCGATTGGGTCGTAGAGCACTCGTCCCACCTCGAGATCCGATATTCGTTCCACTCGATTCCAGTGAAGGGCATCCTGGCTCTCCCACCAGCTCCCCGCCATGTACCTGAATATCTCCCTATCCGGGTCCCAGAAGGGAGCGGTCCGTGTCTGGATAGCGCCACTACCCGTGGCAGGATCTGGACGGATCACCGCTCCCTTCTTGACCGGGGGATGCATGGTGCGAGTGAGGTGGTTGGTGCTTGCGACGCCGAGATCATCCAGAAAGAGCTGACGCTCGCCCTTTGGTACCTCGAAATGACTCTCGCCTTGGACCAGACCGGCGAACAGCACCGGAATCAGAATCGTGAGCTTCATCCCTCGAGCTACACAACCGTCGTTAAGAAGAGATAGACTCCAGTAGTGTCCCAACGTTTGGGTTTCTAATCTCTGTAAAGTATTAATGAGTAATATGTTAGAGAAGATAATGGGTGTTTCCGACTTGAAAGTGAGTGTACGCTCACGCCCTTCAGTTCATAAGGAGGGCGAGCATGTACACGGGCACGACGATTTTTTCTCAGGTGATGCGGCATCTTCCCTGGCATCATTTTCATCGCATTGTTCAGCACTACGGAGGCGACTACAAGGTCAAGTCGTTCCGCTGTGCCGACCATTACCGGGTCATGGCCTTTGCACAGTTGACCTATCGCGAGAGCTTGCGCGATATCGAAGCCTGCCTACGGGCCATGAGATCCAAGCTCTTCCACATGGGCATTCGCTCCACGGTCTCCCGCAACAATCTGTCCAATGCCAACGAGAGGCGCGACTGGCGCATCTATGCCGAGTTTGCCCAAGTGCTTATCGCCGAAGCGCGCCGCCTGTACACCGACGAGGACCTGGGAGTCGACCTGAACGCGACCGTCTATGCCTTGGACTCCACGACCATCGACCTGTGCCTCTCGGTCTTCCCCTGGGCGCGCTTCCGCCGTACCAAGGGGGCGATCAAACTGCATACCTTGCTCAACCTGCACGGCGCCATTCCCGAGTTCGTTCTGATCTCGGACGGAAAACTGCACGATGTCCACGCCTTGGACCACCTGATTCCTTGTCCCGGTGCCTACTACATCATGGATCGCGGATACCTGGATTTCGGGCGCCTGTACCGACTCCATTCTGCCCGGTCGTTATTCGTGACCCGCGCCAAGGCCAACTTCAAGTTCCGCCGCCGCTACTCCCACCCGGTGGACAGAACGACGGGACTGATCTGCGACCAAACTGTCCTGCTGAGCACCTTCTATCCGGCCAAGGCCTACCCCGAACCTTTGCGTCGCATCAAGGCCTTTTACGGCACCAGTCCCAATGCCGTGAAAACACAAATCTGGATCGCCCTCAGTACCTACCTGCTCATCGCCATCATCCGCAAGCGCCTCTATCTCGAGTTGCCGCTCTACACAATTCTCCAGGTCCTGAGTGTCTCGCTCTTCGAGAAAACCCCAATTTTACAGGCCTTTCAGGACATGCATTACATTACTCAGAATAGTGACATTCATAAACAGTTGATGTTATTCGACTAACGCTGGGACGCTACTGGATAGACTCCTAAGCTGAAACTTCATTGGCGAATGTAGCTTTGGCCTCCAGGCCGAAGTCTTATTTTTCCGAGCCTTTTGGCTTGGACGGCGGCCTGGAGCCCAACGCTACGCCGGACCCAAAGTTTCCTTCTGAATGATCCCTTGCAGCCGGAGGCGGGGCTAAGCTGAATATTCACTAAAGTTTCTTTCTCGAATGGGGCCAGCTCCGCTGGCGACCTCACTGATCTGAAACCTGAAAGAATTCGTCAGAACATCGCAAGTCCAGGTCCCCCGACCATTGAGAGAACTCAGGGGCCGGGAACGAGGCTACCCCTTCTACCCATTCTCCGCTGCCTGATATTCCCCTAGAATGGTCGTGAACTCGAGCAGGTTGCCGAAGGGATCTCGACAGAAGAAGCGGGGCCGGTTGGGAATGGGAATCGTCTCCTCCAACGGGTAGCCGGCCTCCACCAATCGGGTGCGAACGGTGTCGACGTCTGCCACCTCCAAGCACAGATGCCGACGCGAAGGATCGTCAATAGGGTCTTCCCGAAAAAGATGCAGCTCCTGATCACCCAGCTGGTACCAGATCAAATCCAGTCCTTGAATCGATGCGGGCGGCTGCGCTTCTTCCAGCCCCAACACACCCCCATAGAAAGCGCGATTTTCTTGCTCGCTGCCGGGCGGTCGGGGAAGACTGACGTGCTGCACTCTAAGACACTGCATGGACGAAGCAATGTTACCATGCCAGGAATCGATTCATCGAGAACACTATGAAATACCTACTGCACCTTCCTATCGCTGGTCCTCAAGCCACACCGGAAAGCCTGGGAGCCCTGGCTCGAAAAGGCGAGGAACTTGGCTTCGACGTGCTGGCCGCCAGCGAACGCCTCATCCTCCCTCGGACCGTCAACTCTCGCTATCCCTACGGCGTCTCTGGAAGGTTCCCGGGCGGAGAAGCGAGCCAACGCACACTGGAGATGCTCACGGTTCTGGCGTTTCTAGCAGGTCAGACCTCGCGGGTACGGTTGCTGACCTCAGTCATCGTCCTACCCTACCGAAATCCCCTCCTAGCTGCGAAGATGTTGGCCACGCTCGACGTTCTATCAGGGGGCCGGCTCATTCTGGGCTGCGGCGTTGGCTGGATGCGCGAAGAGTTCCTGGCACTCGAGGTGCCGACTCGCTTCGAAGACCGAGGAGCAGTCTCCAACGAGTACATCGAGGGATTCAAGGAGTTGTGGACCAGCCCAAACCCCTCCTTCCAGGGAAAGTTCCTCAGCTTCTCCGACCTCGACTTCACGCCCAAGCCGTTGCAGACTCCCCATCCGCCCTTCTGGATTGGGGGCGAGAGTCCGGCAGCCCTGCGGCGCGTAGCTCGTCTGGCGGACGGTTGGATGCCGATCGCCGGAAATCCTCGCTATCCTCTCGAGAACTTCCAACAACTCGAGAGCGCCATCCAACGGCTTCGCGTCATGGTTGAAGCAGAAGGCAGGGATCCGAATCGAGTCCAGATCCGCTTCGGAGGAGCCTGGAGCGACACCGAAACACAAACTGATGGGGGCCAGCGTCAGGCTCTTACCGGGAACTCAGCCCAGGTTGCCGAGGACATTCACCGCTACCGGAAGCTGGGTGTCAGTCACCTATACACCAGCCTGCTTGGGTCGGATCTCCAAGAGAGTCTGGAGAGAATGGAGTGCTTCATGACCGAGGTCGCACCTCTGGTTTAGTCCTGCCCATTGCCTTCAACCAACGCCCCCCTGGGTTGGCTCCCTAGCCCTGACCTCTCATTCGCACTACAATGCGCAGCGGGAACAGCAGGAAGTGTGCCTATAGAAGCTGCAACTGGAGGTCATATTGAAAAATGCGGGACTGGCTTGGATCGATTGGCTGATCATCGCCGTATACGCCTGCTCGACCATCGTCCTGGGGTGGTACTACAGCCGGCGGCAGAAGGACGCCAAGGAGTACTTCGTCGGCAGCGGCAGTATGAACCCCTTTTTGGTGGGCGTCTCCCTGTTCGCCACTCACCTCAGTGCAATCTCCTACCTCTCGGTGCCAGGGGAGACGATCGCCAAAGGACCCATCTTCATTCTGCTGATCCTCCCCACCTACCCCGTGTCCTACCTGATCGTGAGCCGATTCATCCTTCCCCTCTACATGCGACACCGCGTGACCAGTGCCTACGAGTTGCTGGAGGAGAGGCTGGGCCTAGGCGTTCGAATCTTGGGCGGCGTGATGTTCATCCTGGTGCGTCTGACCTGGATGTGCCTGCTGGTTTACGTGGCGGCGCGAGCCATGACGGTGATGCTCGGAGTCGATGAGAGTTGGATCCCCTGGATCGTTCTGGTCACCGGCTTCGTTTCCATCATCTACACTTCCCTCGGTGGACTAGGCCCAAAATAAGCGCAAGTTCGAAAATAGACCCCTTTGTCGGCTCCGAGGAGCCATTTTGGAGACCTAAATTCTAAATTTCGGCGCGAAGTCACTCAGAACAGGCACGTGTTCAGCTGTCCTCCACGCCGATCGCTCAGGGAAAACGATTCTGCCCTCTTGGGGGGCGTTTGTAGAGACACCTCGCCCCAGCTCTGGCGACCCTCGGAGCTACTTTATCTCCTTTCAGTTTCAGGTAGCTGGCCGGTGTTTCAACCACTTACTGCCTTCCAAGAGAAGACGGCTCCAACCATTGACATCCAGCAGCCGATAGACCAACTGTCGGCCCCTGCGCAAAATCTGGCAGGGCATTTCAATGACCTCTCGCAGGAAACGGCGATACTCCATCTTCACCAGCTGTCGGGCTTGCAGTCGCGCCGGCAGCACCAACCCCATCCAGGCTTTCAGATTCCAGGCTTGAGCCGCAATCACCAGATAGGCCCAGTTGGCTACCAGCGTATCCGAGGGCATCCGCAGGGCCTCGACTCCGTTCTTGAGTTGTTCAATGACGTTCTCCTGGTTGCAGCGCCGGTTGTTTTCCCGTACGACTCCCGCCGTTCCCAACGTTCTGGCCGAGATATTGGTGACATAAAAGTGGTAGCGCGTCTGCGGCAGCAGCCGCTTCTGGCCTTTCTCGACCAGGATCGTCTTGCGCAAGATCACCATCCGATAGGTTCGCTTCGCTTTGCTCGGACGGTAGTCGATCTCCGCGATCTCTTCCCGTTCCAGCGTCAGCGTCTTGAACCCGCGTCTCTTGACAATCTCCGGCTTCACTTTGTCCCGCCGCTGGCGCCGCTTCTTCCCTTTTCCTTTCCCCTGGCTGGGGCGCCCCAGCTCTTTCCATCTCGCTTCTGGCAACGCCTCCGCCCACTTGACGAAGCTCGGATGGGCGTCGATCCCGAAGTCAAACTCCACGCCCGCCTCCGTCCAACGGTCAAAATGAGCCGTCAGCGAAAAATCCGTGTCCCCGCGCAGGCGCACCTTCCGAAAACCCGCCTCTCGAACCAGCTCGATACTCCGATCCAGCCATTCGGCCGCTCCCTCATGAGAGGGACGGTTGCCCGAGCGGTTGACCGCATAGAGCACCTCTCCCGTATTGGCCAGCGTCACGATCAGCGGCGCATAGCCCCACTGCCCGTCGTAGCTGATCTCCATCCCTTCCTTGCATTCGCCGCTCGTGGGGGCCATCGTCCCATCCACGTCGATCTCCGCCCGTTGGAAGAAACGGGCCGGTTGTTGGGCCCAGACCTTGAGGCGGCTGGCATTGACGGCTTCCATCAGATCCACCACGTCGGGCGCGTCAAAGCGGCGCATAAAGTCTCCGGCCGTGCTGGGGGCGGGGATCTTCTCGGCTCCCACCGCCTCCAGGAAACTCACACTCTGACGTCGCAGTTCAATATCCTGATAGCGGGTCCCGCCCGTGGCCACGTTGTAGATCAGGCTCAGGACGTGGTCCGATTCGTGGTACGGTTGGTGGCGTTTGAGCAGCGTCACCGCCTGGTCAATGGCTTTCCCCAGCCCACTCCACTTCACCACCTGCTGCAGCAGCCCCAGACCACCGTAACTGACCGCACCCGTTTTCTCCGAGACCTCGTAGCTGATGACCTCGGGCGAGAGCACCGGTTTCGGGTCTTGACCGTTCCAGCTGGGGCTCAATCGCTGAGCAACCTCTGCTTCCCGTTTGCGGATGATTGCGCTATCCTTTTTCTTCACCTGAAATGCCTCCTTTCGGCTTGTTCTGAAGTTTCTTTGACAACCCCAGAATACCCGTCAGGTCTGGCATTTCAGGTGTTTACATGTGGTTTAGTCCACTTTCATCTACTTCTTTTGGGACTAGGGGCCGTGGTCGTCACGGACTTTCTCCAAACGGCTCTGCTGTTGGGAGGAGCGATTCTGGTCGTGGTCCTGGTAACGATCGAGCTCGGCGATCTCAGCTGGATCCCCACGTCCTGGCAGCCTTTTTGGGATACTCAACCGGTCTTCAGTTTCGATCCGCAGGTGCGCGTCACCATGTTTGGGACCTTCTTTTCGGTGATGGTGTGGACCGTTTGCACCGCCGGCAGCGACCAACTCAGCGTCCAGCGATTCATGGCCACGCGTGATTTGAAGGCCGCTAACCGCTCCTACCTCACCCAAACCCTGGTAGCCACTACCGTCTTGGGAACCCTGCTGTTCGTCGGCTTCGCCCTCATGGGCTATTTCCAGCCGAGGCCCCATGAACTGCCACTGGGACTGAGCCTGGCAGAGAACGGCGACCAGATCTTTCCCAGGTTCATCTCCTTCCACTTGCCGGTAGGCATCTCGGGATTGGTGGTCTCCGCCATGTTCGCGGCGGCCATGTCCAGCCTCGACTCAGGTGTAAACTCCATAACCGCCGTAGTTACCAATGACTTCCTAGACCGCTTCGGTCTGAAGCCAAAGACCGAAAAGGGACATGTCCGGCTGGCCCAATGCCTGGCCTTCGGCCTGGGCGCGGTCGTCGTGATTGGCAGCTCCTACATGGGCAATGTACCCGGCAACATCACCGGCATGACTCAGCGAACCACGAACCTACTAGCCACGCCCGCTTTCAGCCTTTTCTTCTTTGCTCTTTTTCTCAAGTTCGGAAAACCGGCCGGCGCGGTTGTGGGAGCGATCTATGGCATCGTAGCCGGTGTGCTGATCGCCTTTTCAGGGAACTTCTACAGCCTTCTCCAGACACTGCCGGCTCTCGGCGCTGCAGGCGCTATCGACACCACCCCGCTTAGCTTTCAGTGGATCAGCCCGGTGTCGCTGCTGGTCAATCTCGTCTCTGGCGCAGCCCTCAGCAAGGCAATCCAAAAGGGGGACTCCAGGCGGCGGATTGTCCTCAAATCGGCTCTTGTTCTTATTCCCCTGTTGGCTCTGGTTGGCCTCATATTGGGCTGGCCCTGGATCGATCAATTTTTCTTGAACTGAACCCGGCCCCGGTAGCCCATTCTCGTTCGAGGCAGCGGAGCACTCCTGGATCCGGTGGAGTAGAATGCGAAGACAAAGGAGAACCGCATGCAAGATCGAATTGAAAAGCTGGTCCAGACCTACGAAAAAGGTGGGCTGACGAGACGACAGCTCGTTGTTGGACTCACAGCCTTGGTCGGTGGCACCGCCGCTGCCACATCGCCCAGCACCTTTACGGCCACCGGTCTGAATCACGTCGCCCTTGCCGTCACTGATTTAGCCCAATCCCGGGATTTCTACGCGAAGCTCTTAGGGATGCGCGTGAAACATGAAAGTGCCGCCAGTTGCTTCCTCACTTTCGGAGACAACTTCCTCGCCCTCTTCCGGAGAAACCAAGCCGGCATGGACCACTACTGCTACTCGGTCGATGACTACGATGTCCACAAAGCGGCTCAGAAACTCCGAGAGCAGCACCTGGAATCCCGGGTCACAGGAGATAGAGTCTATTTCGACGATCCGGATGGACTCACTGTCCAGCTGGCTGCAGCGGACCACCGTCCCTAGTGAGGTTCCATCTGGACCGGTCCACGCAATGTTAGCGCACTCTCGAATTCGCTCTCAGCTGGGTACCCTGATGATATTGGCGACCTCAGCGCAGCTCACGGGTTACGGCGAGGTCGCGCCCTCGCCCAACCGTGCTCCTTCGAGCACTGTCCCAGCGGTGCTGCCACCAAGGCAAATGGAAAACCTACCTCCTCGAATTCATCCCCTGACGATCCGTGATCCCGAAGGCCGGGAGCTGCGCTTCACAATCTCCGTTCCAGAAGGCTATTCGGCGAAGATACTGGCCTATTTGTCCAACCGCTCAAACAAACCGTTCCCTGGATCAGGAAGGTCTGGAAGCAACGAGAGAACTGACTCCATCTTTATGCCCCGGTTTCGACTCGACCGTGGATAGGTCGGGGTCGATTCCTGAAGGAGGCGCAGGATGAAAAGACGATGGCTCCTACGTTTGTCGCTCGTGATTCTGGCCACTCTCGCTCAACTGGAAGCGGTGCCGGTCCAGGGGCTTAGCTCTAACAGTATCGTGCGCCACCCCCCCGTCCGTGAGATCGGCTCGAGCCGACAGCTGTTCCTGGACGATTGGCTGATCGATCGTATGGAGAACGTCGCCCGCTGGGTTCATCGGGCCTCCAAGGAACCGAGCAACCCGATCCTGAAGCCGGAGAGACCCTGGGAGGGCAAGCGGATCCTCTACTCCAACGTGATCTACGATTACAACCAGGAGCACTTCAAGCTCTGGTACAACGTGAGGCCCCAATCAGAGAACCTCTTGTGCCTCGCCACCTCCAGTGACGGCCTCCAGTTCCAGCGGCCCTCCCTGGGCCTGCGCGACTTTGAAAGCAGTCGCGACAACAACCTGGTCCTCCTACCGAAGGGAGCCAACGAGGCCCGAGTGTTCCGAGACGATCACGACCCCCAACGCAGGTACAAGATGGTCTTCATGAAGTTCGAGACCTACGGAATCAGCGTCGCCTGGTCCCCGGACGGACTCAGATGGACCGCCCACGAGTTCCCCGTGATCGTGCCCACAGGAGACGGCCTCTCCACCCCTTTCTGGGACCAGCGCAAGCAGCGCTACGTCTACTATCACCGGCCCAACGGACGGCACATGCTGCGCTGGTCCAAGGTAATCGATCCGGGGGCGTTTCCGACTCGGCGCATAGGGCTGGCTGAGAGTTTCAACTACACTCTCTGGTCAGATCTGAAGGAGGTCGTGGTCCCAGATGAGCGAGATGGGGCGGGCACTGAGTTCTACTATATGCCGGTCCTACCCTACCAGGATTGCTATGTCGGATTCCTGATTGTCTATCACGAGTACACCGGAGATCCCGATTTCATGTCTGGATTCAACTACACGCTGGACGCCCAGCTCACCTTTAGCCGAGACGGCAGAAAGTGGTCTCGTGTCGGCGATCGCCAAACCTTCCTCAGTGGAAGCGCTGATTCCTGGGATGAAAAGAGAGTCTATCCCGAGTGTGCCCTGGTAAGGGGCGATGAGATCTGGATCTACTATCGTGGGTCGAGTGTTCCCCACAAGAACACTACCAAACTGTTGGGAGAGGTGGTCAACGGGCGAACCCTGCTAGGGGACGCCTTGGGACTTGCGCGAATGCGCCTGGACGGCTTCGTCTCCGTCCGGGCTGGGAGGGACGAAGGTCAGTTGACGACCCTACCCTTGACCTTCGATGGCGGAGAGCTCTGGATCAACGCCGATGCCTCTCAGGGTTCGGTGCAGGTAGAGGTGCAAGACCTTTTTGGGAAGCCGATCCCGGGTTTCAGCCACAAAGACTGCCAGGTCCTCCAGGAAGATCAGATAGCCTGGAGAGTTGGATGGAGGGGAGGTCGAGGCCTTCAGGAGCTGAAAAAACCTGTCCGATTGAGATTCATCCTCAGGAGTGCCGACCTCTACTCGTTTCAGATCCGCCCCTGAGCTGAAACCTGAAAATCCCAAGGTACAAGACACAAACAAGTTCGAAACCACAAGACTGTGAAGACGACGATGATACACCCATGTTCTGAATCGGGCTTAGTCTGCCTTGACCCTCCCGTGATTGGGTTCCAACATTGGTGTTGTCGTTTCGGTTATCCGGATGTGGGAGGGGCACCGGAGGGTTGCTAGGAAGACGAGCTAATCGGCGCAGCATGGACCAAGCAGTTCTGTACAATCAAGGCTAGGCGTCTCGCAAGCGAATAAGATGGCTGGAAACCAACCAAATCGAGACAGCGGGTTCCTCCTTTCGTTTCTCACGTCCCGGGAAAGCTGGATTCAGCAGAACATCCAATTTGCCGATCAGAAAGCCCAAATCCTAATTGCTATTGATTCCGCCATAGTCGGAGCACTCTATTCGACTGGGCTCCTTGAAGATTTCTCGGCGCCCGAAGTACTTGGGGCGACAGCCACGAGCATTCTGGTCATTGCGGTCCTCGCTTGCGTCATGGTTTTGGTCCCACGTGGTACCTTGCTCAAGGGAGAGCTATCAAACTCGATTGAATTTGGCAGATGGTCTTCCAAGAAGTATTCCGATCGATTGATCACTGCTTCCGATCAGGAAGTACTTGCAGATCTTTCAGCCTTTGTCACGTCGCTAGCAGCCATTTGCAGCAGAAAGTATCGATACATCCCCATAGCGGTACGATTATCAGCGGCCGGATGGTTAATTGCGGGAATCTGGGTGCTATCTGGAGCACTTTTTGATTGACGCGACGCCTGACCACGCCCCTGCAGCAGCCCATCCAGTTGTCACGCCGACCGCTGTGGCTTATCGTTGCTGGTGAAGGTCGAGACGGTAGCCGACGCGCCAACCGTCCCAGCAGCTGACCGGCAAAGCGTTAGACGGCAACGTTAGAGACCAAGGCTCACTGAGTCGTCAAAGAGCGAGCAAGCTCCGTAATTCGATTACAGTAGTGTCCCAACGTTTGGGTTTCTAATCTCTGTAAAGTATTAATGAGTAATATGTTAGAGAAGATAATGGGTGTTTCCGACTTGAAAGTGAGTGTACGCTCACGCCCTTCAGTTCATAAGGAGGGCGAGCATGTACACGGGCACGACGATTTTTTCTCAGGTGATGCGGCATCTTCCCTGGCATCATTTTCATCGCATTGTTCAGCACTACGGAGGCGACTACAAGGTCAAGTCGTTCCGCTGTGCCGACCATTACCGGGTCATGGCCTTTGCACAGTTGACCTATCGCGAGAGCTTGCGCGATATCGAAGCCTGCCTACGGGCCATGAGATCCAAGCTCTTCCACATGGGCATTCGCTCCACGGTCTCCCGCAACAATCTGTCCAATGCCAACGAGAGGCGCGACTGGCGCATCTATGCCGAGTTTGCCCAAGTGCTTATCGCCGAAGCGCGCCGCCTGTACACCGACGAGGACCTGGGAGTCGACCTGAACGCGACCGTCTATGCCTTGGACTCCACGACCATCGACCTGTGCCTCTCGGTCTTCCCCTGGGCGCGCTTCCGCCGTACCAAGGGGGCGATCAAACTGCATACCTTGCTCAACCTGCACGGCGCCATTCCCGAGTTCGTTCTGATCTCGGACGGAAAACTGCACGATGTCCACGCCTTGGACCACCTGATTCCTTGTCCCGGTGCCTACTACATCATGGATCGCGGATACCTGGATTTCGGGCGCCTGTACCGACTCCATTCTGCCCGGTCGTTATTCGTGACCCGCGCCAAGGCCAACTTCAAGTTCCGCCGCCGCTACTCCCACCCGGTGGACAGAACGACGGGACTGATCTGCGACCAAACTGTCCTGCTGAGCACCTTCTATCCGGCCAAGGCCTACCCCGAACCTTTGCGTCGCATCAAGGCCTTTTACGGCACCAGTCCCAATGCCGTGAAAACACAAATCTGGATCGCCCTCAGTACCTACCTGCTCATCGCCATCATCCGCAAGCGCCTCTATCTCGAGTTGCCGCTCTACACAATTCTCCAGGTCCTGAGTGTCTCGCTCTTCGAGAAAACCCCAATTTTACAGGCCTTTCAGGACATGCATTACATTACTCAGAATAGTGACATTCATAAACAGTTGATGTTATTCGACTAACGCTGGGACGCTACTGATTCGATTAACCAACTTTGAAAACGGATCTCCTCGTCGGCTCATTAGTAAAGTCGGTCCAACTAGTAGGAACGTCTTCTCCCAGTCCCAAATCGACAGAGTTCGGGGCCTTGGAAAACCACTGCTGTTCCGGTGGCCTTTCGTAGGACCGGTTAGTTTCAGTGTAAAGATCACTTTCCTGTGATTGCCCTTCCAGCCCCAAGCCTCTGGGGTTTCTGCTGGGCTGCGGGTACTTCAAGGCCGCCAAGCGTTTCTTCAGGCCCCGGCAGTTCCCAGCACGTGACATTGAATATCTGGCCCGTCGGCTTGACTTGTCCCCCGAAACGTTCGATGCAGACGACTACAACGATCGCACACGTCAGCGTCACCAACTTCTGATTCTGAAGCACTACGGCTACCACGACTTCGATGCAAAAGCGCGGTTCTTCATCGTTCAGGAAATCAACGCCATGGTGTGCTCCCAGCTCAAACCGCGGCTCATATTCTGGCGCTGTGTCGACCTATTGACACGAGAAAAGGTTCCAAACAACACGCCCTCTATCGGGCCCTCAAGTCCTTCGGGCAGATCATCAAGTCGATTTTCATCCTTCGCTACCTGGATGATGTCCCGCTGCGCCAAGCGATCGAGCACCAGCTCAGCAAGATTGAGCAGTCCCATCGTTTCACGAGGGCGGTTTCGGTAGGGAGTCCACGGGAGTTTGTACAGGCCGAAAAGCAGGAGCAAGAAATCGCGGAGGCCTGCAGGCGCTTGGTGAAGAACAGCATCATTTGCTGGAACTATCTCTACCTGTCCCAGAAGATCGCGGCTTGCGAGAACAACCACGACCGAGAAGTCTTGCTCGGGGCGGTGGCGAATGGTTCAGTCATCTCCTGGCGTCATATCAACCTGCCCGGAGAGTACGACTTCTCGCTCAATTGACCGATTCCCTGGTGTCCGCTACGATTGAACTAGAACATGACACAGTCCTATTCCATCAAAGACCTTCCCTTCACTGCCCACCTCTTCCAAGAGGGGGAGGTTTATATTGCCTACGTGCCCGAGCTCGACCTCTCCAGCTGCGGTGATACTCCAGAGGAAGCCCGTCGGAACATCCGCGACGCCATCGAGGGCTTTCTAGAAACGAGTGAGAAAATGGACACGCTCGGGGAGATCCTCGAGGAGGCCGGCTTTGAGCGGGCTGCGGGCACCTGGCGGCCGCTCAAAAAGTTCGTTTCACTTGATCACGTAACCGTGAGCCTCAAGTGAATGCCGCGGATTGCCCCGACCCATTACCGGAACCTGGTTCGGGTGTTTGAGAAAGACGGCTTCACCTTCAATCGCCAGAAGGGCGATCACCTGATCTATACCAAGCCAGCAGTCAAGCGTCCCGTGGTGATTCCCATGTACAACCCGGTGCCGGTCTTCATCATCAAGAACCTGTTGCGGACCTCGGGCATGAGCCGGGACCGCTACTTTGAACTGCTTGGGTAGGGGACGCCTGACCTTGGAAATCGCAAATTGCGATCGCCAATCCACCGTTGGAGCTCACAGCCTGTGATGTCCAAAGGGGCAGGGAGGCCGGTCAGACCCGATTCACCCGACTCCCACCAGATTCGACTTCGTCAGAAGCCCCACAATCGCTTTCATCCCAGGCGAGATAAGGATCATGCCTTCCTCGTCGTTACGGATTCGCATCCCTTCGCCCGACCAGATGATGGTGTCGCGGATTTCTAGGTCCAAGGGTTCCTTCCAGTGGTCCATTGCAGCTACTAACGATGGAGACTGAGAATCTGTGAGCTTAATTGCTCTTTTCCCCCAAGATTCACATATACGGCATCCTCAGAGATTGCCCTTCCTGACCCGAGGCTCTAGTATTCGATAGATAGGCTCCCCTGTATCCTGGAGATTCCGTTGATCGGCCAAACCATCTCTCACTATCGCATCCTGGAGAAACTCGGTGAAGGCGGTATGGGCGTGGTCTATCAGGCCACGGATACCCGCCTGGGACGGGAGGTGGCGCTGAAGATCCTTCCCGAGAAGTTCGTCCAGGATCGCCAGAGAATGGGTCGCTTTCAGAGGGAAGCAGAAGTGTTGGCTTCTCTCAATTATCCCCACATCAGCATCATCCATGGACTGGAGGAAGCGGATGGTGTTCGGGCTCTCGTACTGGAACTGGTCGAGGGTCCGACGTTGGCCGAGAGGATCGCGCTGGGGCCAATCCCGGTGGAGGAGAGTCTCCAGATGGCCCTGCAGATTGCGCAGGCTCTGGAGGCAGCTCATGAGAACCGAATCATTCACCGGGATCTGAAACCGGCCAACGTGAAGATTACGCCGGAAGGGACGGTCAAGGTCCTGGATTTCGGTCTCGCCAAGGCGCTGGAGACCGAGGTTTCGCAGCAGGAACTGGCGAACTCCCCCACGCTGACGCTGGAAGCCACTCGGGAGGGGGTCGTCCTGGGGACGGCGGCCTACATGAGTCCGGAACAGGCTCGGGGACGGGAGGTGGACAAGCGGACCGACATCTGGTCCTTCGGCTTGGTGCTGTTTGAGATGCTGACCGGCCAGGGGATGTTTGCGGGAAAGAGCTTCACAGAGACCGTGGCCGCGGTGATTCACCAGAAACCGAGTCTGAACGACCTCCCCCAGAGCACACCCTGGAAGATCCGCGAGCTGCTGGAGCGATGTCTGCGGAAAGACCCCAGGATGCGGCTGCGGGATATGGGGGATGCGCGTATCACGATTGACGAGTGTCTGGCTGGTGACGCAATTACGCCGGAGGAAACCCTTGTTTCCCCACCGGCTCTGCCTCTCTGGCGGAGAGTGGCCCCCTGGGCGGCGGTGCCGCTACTGGCAGTCGTCGCCTGGTTTATCAAAGCCGACGCCCCAACGCCCGACAAGCCCGTGTCGCGCTGGGAGATACCGGCAGGCGAAGGTCAAATACTCGACCACCAGTTCCGTACCGGAGTAGCGTTCTCCCCTGACGGTTCACTCCTGGCGTTCGTGGCTGACTCTACTCGTCGAGACCGACCACACCTCTACCTTCGATCCCTGGATCGGTGGGATCCGGTTCGCCTGTCCAACGACATCGCCTGGATGCCTTTTTCTCGCCGGATGGACAGTGGCTGGGAGCCATGTCCCGTCCCGTGGATGGTTCCAGATTCGGAGGCGGCCAACTCAAGAAGTACCCCGTCAACGGAGGCGCCCCCACTACGATCTGCGACTGCCCGATGCCATTCGGTGCCAGTTGGGCCTCGGACGGCTCTATAGTCGCTGCCTGTGAGTATATGGGCAGTCTGTGGCGCGTCTCCGCCCAGGGAGGGGTGCCGGAGCAGATCACCGAACTGGATCTGGCGGGCACTGGCTGTACCGAACACGCGTCCGGCTGCCCCGGAAGCAATGTTTCCAAAAGGAGCATCGAAGACGGTGTGGTTGAAGGCGTTGAAGAAATCCACCCGGAAATCCAGGGCTTTCGCCTCCCCGAAGGCGAACTCCTTGTGCACGGAGATGTCCACCAGCGGCACGCCGTCGTAGCGTAGCGGACGGTCAGCCGAGTTACCCACTGCAACAACGTCATTGCCCTGTTTCGTCCAGTGCTGCTCCTTTTTAGAATACATAGGCGCAGAACGTGTGTGCTTCTTTAACGTGGGCAGTAGATCAAGCATCCGGATTCTGTTTTGCCGTGCAAACCCCAACATTATTTGATTTGGCAGGGCTGAATCAAAAAGAGCGGGATCCTGTCCATATTCACGCAGGGGGACCCGGAGGGAGAATGGCTGAGAGGTTCCAGCGGATGGACTCGGATGGAGACGGCAAGATCAACCGGGACGAAGCCCCGGAGCCTCTTCTCAGGCGCTTCGATCAGATGGACCGGAATGAGGACGGTTATTTGGACCTGCAGGAAGTGAGGTCTGGTGGCAGAGGCTTTGGCGGTCCCAGGTAGATCGTCCACCCAGTGAGCTACTCCGAGTCAGGCAAAACAGTGCCGCGAACGGCCCGAAATTGCCAGCAACACAAACGGTAGTACCGAGGAGAGCGGACAGCAGCACAGTCTCCACTGTCTCCTCAGCTTGGTGAGACTAGCAGCACGCACATCTCACGAGTTTCCGCGAGTGTTCCGGTTCCCAGACAAGAATGAGCTCCCTCGGCAAATGCCCGGTCCGCAAGGCGCCGAGACCGAACCCAGCTGGGGAGCTTAACGAAACATAGCGGAACACTTGGTGTTCCGAAAACGGCGGTCTGGGGGAGGCTTCGGCGGTAAGCCCTCCACCCCCCTCGAAAGGGTGATGGCGGGAGAGACGAGGAAGTGACCGGCTTTACATTGAGATTGAGGGTTCCTGTCGACTTCGGGGTTGTTCCGCTGAGTCGTGATAGTCGGCACCCGATCTAACAAACAGCGTCCGATCTGATCGCAATCGAACGACCGCTTTCGCCTAAAAGCGGACATTCAGGTTTCCACCGAACGTCGAGTGAACTATCGCAAAGGACCAGGAGCCGACGTTCTATTTTGGGCGCTTCGAAAGGAGCTGTCAGTTTCCAGGTAGGGCGTCATACGTCCAAGTGCTTGGAGCCTGCGGGTATCGTAACCGTCGTTGAAGCTCAATCTTTCCGTCTGATGTTTTTCCGTCTGAGATTGCCCTTCCAGACCCAAGGCACTAGTATTCGGTAGATAGAGTTCTCTGCCGCTCTGGAGGGCCCGTTGATAGGCCAAACCATCTCCCACCACAAGATCACTTCAAAGCTCGGCGAAGGCGGCATGGGCGTTGTCTACCAAGACACGGATACCCGTTTGGGCCGAGAGGTGGCGCTGAAGATCCTGCCTGATTTCTATCCGGCGTTCGCTGGGATGGGACCTTGTATAACCGTGACACGATCCATGAGAAGAGATCGTCCTGACAGAGGCTTTGGGAGGGAAAACCACGGAACGCGACCGCTGGAAGCCCGAGCTGAAGTGCTGGGGATATCACCAATTGCTACAGTAGGCTCCAACAGAGGTAACCAGCCTTCCCAACTTGTACAACTCTCTATCAGAAGAGGAGGAGGCCACAGAGATGAAGTGCTTGGAGTCTTCTTTACAAGCCTCGATAATGGTCTGGCGGCGGTGGTGCCGCTCTTCTGCAGCCTCATCGCCCTTGCTGAGAGCGAGAACCGAGGACAGGCACAACCTGGATCTGGAGTACCCCTTCCAGAGGTCTTTCCACCTGGAGTCCATCCCTGGATTCAACTACCTGTAGTCGATGCCGTAGAGGCTCAAGGGGTCCACAGCCCATTCTGGCCCGGACTGTCAGTGGGCGAAGAATCTTCGACTGCTCGGATCGCAGCCGCCTTACTCCAGGGCGGAGTCGGCCAGACGACGTTCTTCCTGACGCTCGTCGATCCCGCTACCGGGCAAATCGAGGTCCAGCAGGTGGCGGAGCTTGCAAACACGTTCTCAATCTCCAGAGTATTTCGCACCGCTGACGACAGCTACATGGGAACTGCCGTCCGCCGAACCAATGGCCAGACCGAGGGGATTCAGTTCAGTTACGACCCCAAGGGTGGTGCGTTCACAGATGAGATCGTCGTTACCCAGGACGCCTTCTCGTCCGACTTTGATGCAAAGTGGGCGGTCAGAGATGGTAAGGTGGTCGTCGGAGAACTTGCTACCGCCAGTCTATTCTACAACTCCAGAACCTTTCATTATGGGGGAGTCCTGAGCCTGGGGAGTCAACGGGTTTCTTTCACCCTGGATTTTCAGGACTTCCTCGGGGCCCTCTTCGGTGGACATAACGCCACGGTCGCCTTTTTCAGAAACTCCAACGGCGGACTTGGAGTAGGGGGGATCGTTCAATACCGCTCAACAAACACCGAGGTCGTGACCAGTGGGTGGTTCATTAGCGATGTAGAGAACGCCTTCGCCGCTTTATCTGCTGGCGAGACTCAGCTCACCGGCCAGTTGACTCCCAAGGCAACGATCTGCTTTCGAGAAGAGAATCCTTCCTCCTTCGACTCTTCCAACGGAAAGGAGACAGAGACGGTCGAGTGTGCAGGTCCCGATTCGGAATTCGTCGGTGGCCTCTGCACACCTTTGTTGCGGAACAATCGGATGCTATGGAACCTGGTCCAGCTCAACCCGGAGGAGAACGAGTGCTCCACAATGAAGGGGGCTTATGCTTCCGGTCTTCAACCCAATGTCGTTAAATTCGACATCACCGTTATCCCTCCTGGAACTGATCAAAGCCTCTTGGGTGTTCTAACTCCGAATAGTGTTCACATCCTTCGTTCTGGTGAAATTGAGGACCTTAAGGTGAAGGCCAGGGTTCTTTACGGTTTTGCAAGCCTGGAGGATGAAGAACCTATTATCTTTCGTCGAAGTAGATGTGAGGTTATTGCAGGCTTTCAACAGCTCGCCACAGAATTCATTCAGACACAAGACGCTCGATCCAGCAAACACTCGGACTTTCCAGAGAAACTTCTTGAAGGTATCGATGACGGGGAGCCAGTTGGCATCTACACGGTGAATACCGACGTGCTGGGCTCGCTCAGCCAATTGGTCCTTCCGGAGACGGAGGTCAAGATCACCAATCATGGCGGTGGGGATGACCGGGTCACTTTCCGCGTGTTCAGCCAGCAAGGAAATCTGCTGGAGACTCACGAGTTTCTGATCCCTGAAAGCGGGACAGCTTTAGTGAAGCCTGGCACCAAGGGTGATCCCCTTCAGCCAACATGGGGACAGGTGGCCTCTTCAGGTGGAGGTGCGACAGCAATCGGGACTTTCCAGTTCAGCGTGGGAGCCACCACTCTGCCAGAGGTGGGAGTCCCCCAGTCGATCCTGAGTCGAAGATGGGGATTCAGTGGTAAGGTCGCCAGCGATAAGAATACCGGGTTGGCAGTGAGCAATCCGTTCAATGAGAGTGTGGATTGTACGGCTCGCATTTTCCAGCCGGGAGGTGATCTGTTGGCCACTTCCTCTTTTGCCGTGCCAGGTCTGGGCCAGGTGGCAAGGTTTTTGACCGAACTGAATCTCCAATTTCCTGGTGGGGGGAGCCTTTCGGATTTCAACGGGGGCTTCCAGCTGGAATGTCAAGAGGATGTCGGAGCTATGGCCGTCACCCAGGACAGTCAGGGATTCATCGTGAACATTCCTGGACAACCTCTCGAATAGAGCTTCCGGGCTGAACCAAGGGATCTCAAGGCCTGGATGGCTGGGCAGGGAAGACCGCCGATCATCTCGACACCCCCATCAACGGCCCAGAATGATGGCCCGAAAAGGGGCCAGCTAGGCGCATCTCCTCTCACGACGGCGACGGGTCGCCTTGGCGGCGATTAAGGCGCTCTACCAGATGGTCCGGGCGAAGGATGCTCAGATCAAGACTCTCCGGGCCGACCTGGAGGAGCTGAGGGCCAGGTGGCAACGACGGCCCCTACCGCCTGGAAGAAGCATCTCCGTGGTATCCCCTTTCGATCGCGGGTCTCTCTACTTGTGATAGTCGGCACCCGATCTCACAGACAGCGTCCGATTTGATCGCAATCGAACGACCGCTTTCGCCTAGAAGCGGTCATTCAGAATCTTCCCCGAAAACGTCGAATGAACTACCGCATGGCCTTTTTCCTTTACGAGTGTTTCAAGGAAGATGTGTGCCACCCGGTGGTGCCGCTCAACTGCTACCCCACCACCTTACGCCGGCGGATCGTCGACGGGACAGGGAAAATCGTGCGCCATTGCCGGCCGGATCCTGCTGAAAGTCACGGCCGCCACCTGGAAGCAGCTTCAAATCGACCGGCTCTGGCGAAAGAGCGCCCACCCGCCGCCTTTCGCCTGGGTCTAAATCTCAAAACCAAAAGCCTCCTCGCAGCCTCAGAGCCCCCGTGTGTCCGCTAACCGGGCTCTTCCGTCGTTGAGCAGAGCCATGGTTCTCTCGGGGTCAGCCGCCCCAAGCTCGCTGCAGGATCGACGACTATCAAGGTTGAGCTCAAGGTGATCGTTCCCACTCCAAGGTAGAAGAGGGCGTCGAGGTAGAGCCACTCTCTTCGCTCTCCGTAATCGCAAGGCACACGTCTCCGGTTTCGACGGGCTAGGATTCATTTTGGTCTCGAAACCTCCGCACAACTGTACTAGACCCAAAAGAAGTAGATGAAAGTGGACTAAACCACATGTAAACACCTGAAATGCCAGACCTGACGGGTATTCTGGAGTTGTCAAAGAAACTTCAGAACAAGCCGAAAGGAGGCATTTCAGGTGAAGAAAAAGGATAGCGCAATCATCCGCAAACGGGAAGCAGAGGTTGCTCAGCGATTGAGCCCCAGCTGGAACGGTCAAGACCCGAAACCGGTGCTCTCGCCCGAGGTCATCAGCTACGAGGTCTCGGAGAAAACGGGTGCGGTCAGTTACGGTGGTCTGGGGCTGCTGCAGCAGGTGGTGAAGTGGAGTGGGCTGGGGAAAGCCATTGACCAGGCGGTGACGCTACTCAAACGCCACCAACCGTACCACGAATCGGACCACGTCCTGAGCCTGATCTACAACGTGGCCACGGGCGGGACCCGCTATCAGGATATTGAACTGCGACGTCAGAGTGTGAGTTTCCTGGAGGCGGTGGGAGCCGAGAAGATCCCCGCCCCCAGCACGGCCGGAGACTTTGTGCGCCGCTTTGACGCGCCCGACGTGGTGGATCTGATGGAAGCCGTCAATGCCAGCCGCCTCAAGGTCTGGGCCCAACAACCGGCCCGTTTCTTCCAACGGGCGGAGATCGACGTGGATGGGACGATGGCCCCCACGAGCGGCGAATGCAAGGAAGGGATGGAGATCAGCTACGACGGGCAGTGGGGCTATGCGCCGCTGATCGTGACGCTGGCCAATACGGGAGAGGTGCTCTATGCGGTCAACCGCTCGGGCAACCGTCCCTCTCATGAGGGAGCGGCCGAATGGCTGGATCGGAGTATCGAGCTGGTTCGAGAGGCGGGTTTTCGGAAGGTGCGCCTGCGCGGGGATACGGATTTTTCGCTGACGGCTCATTTTGACCGTTGGACGGAGGCGGGCGTGGAGTTTGACTTCGGGATCGACGCCCATCCGAGCTTCGTCAAGTGGGCGGAGGCGTTGCCAGAAGCGAGATGGAAAGAGCTGGGGCGCCCCAGCCAGGGGAAAGGAAAAGGGAAGAAGCGGCGCCAGCGGCGGGACAAAGTGAAGCCGGAGATTGTCAAGAGACGCGGGTTCAAGACGCTGACGCTGGAACGGGAAGAGATCGCGGAGATCGACTACCGTCCGAGCAAAGCGAAGCGAACCTATCGGATGGTGATCTTGCGCAAGACGATCCTGGTCGAGAAAGGCCAGAAGCGGCGGCTGCCGCAGACGCGCTACCACTTTTATGTCACCAATATCTCGGCCAGAACGTTGGGAACGGCGGGAGTCGTACGGGAAAACAACCGGCGCTGCAACCAGGAGAACGTCATTGAACAACTCAAGAACGGAGTCGAGGCCCTGCGGATGCCCTCGGATACGCTGGTAGCCAACTGGGCCTATCTGGTGATTGCGGCTCAAGCCTGGAATCTGAAGGCCTGGATGGGGTTGGTGCTGCCGGCGCGACTGCAAGCCCGAGAGCTGGTGAAGATGGAGTATCGCCGTTTCCTGCGAGAGGTCATTGAAATGCCCTGCCAGATTTTGCGCAGGGGCCGACAGTTGGTCTATCGGCTGCTGGATGTCAATGGTTGGAGCCGTCTTCTCTTGGAAGGCAGTAAGTGGTTGAAACACCGGCCAGCTACCTGAAACTGAAAGGAGATAAAGTAGCTCCGAGGGTCGCCAGAGCTGGGGCGAGGTGTCTCTACAAACGCCCCCCAAGAGGGCAGAATCGTTTTCCCTGAGCGATCGGCGTGGAGGACAGCTGAACACGTGCCTGTTCTGAGTGACTTCGCGCCGAAATTTAGAATTTAGGTCTCCAAAATGGCTCCTCGGAGCCGACAAAGGGGTCTATTTTCGAACTTGCGCTTATTTTGGGGCTAGGCCACCTCTATCGGATGCCAATCGTTGGTGGAGAAGCGACCGCCCTGACGCAGGGTAGGTCCTGGAATCAGTTCCCCCGTTTCAGCCCGGACGGGCGGCGATTCGCGTTCACCTCGGACCGGAGTGGCAGCGAAGATCTGTGGGTGATGGACCTTTCGGAGGGAACACTGCAAAACGTTTCCCAGATGAAGCTGCCCGTTTTTCAGGGGACGTGGTCCCGGGACGCCAAGCAGGCTCTCGACACGAATATCACCACCGTGTCTGGTCATGACCTGGCGTGAACCGAACAGACTCCAGTTTCCCGTGACAACCTGACCGTTGTTGACCTTGAAGCAGGGATCGAGAACACCGGTAAGATCTTCGGCAGCCAGACCGCAGCCATTGTCCTCAACGATGACCTCCAGATGAGAGCCGCCCCTTCGCGTGGTAATTCGCACCCAGCCATCCTGGCCTACCGAGTCTACTGCGTTCTGCAGAACATCCATCAAGACCCTGCTGATCTGTTGGCGTCGGATCACGACCTGGGGCAGCGGCTCGCAGACGACTTCAATCGAGACTCTTCCACGCGTCTACGCAATCACAATGTCCACCACATCCTGGAGTAGCGCATTGAGGTCGGCCGGTCGGGCTTGGCCACTCCCAGAGCCCGCGAAGCGCTGGATGCGGCGAACGATCTGCCGGATACGTTCTCCAGCCAAGAGAGCGTTCTGGCACAGCGTAGACCGAACTGTATCGAGTTTCCCGGGCTCATGCGGGACTTCGCCTTTCCCCTTTTCAACCACCGTACTGATCGTCTGAAGCGACGACATCAGAGCCGCGAGCGGGCTGTTCAGCTCGTGACTCAGCGCCGAGGCCAACCGAGAGAGGGTTCTGCCCTGATCGGCCAAGAGTGTCTCAATCGCTACATCGTGCTGTTCCTGAGCCACTTCGAGCTCCCGCTCCAGCTGTTTGAGTTGGAGCCGACCCAGAGCTACCTGCTGCTTCAGAGAGTACCCCTTCTTGGCTGGGACCAAGCTTTCTTCCCGAAGAACTGGAGCCGGATTCGGGACCAGGTCATCACCGGAACCATCAGAGACGGGTTCATGGCTGCGCGCAAGAATGCCCTCTGGATTGATCACATTCGGCGGATGCGAGCTGTTACGATCTCCATTCGAACCAGCTTCAATACTCCTAAAGTCACGGCCCTTCATGACACCCTCCTTCAAAGTGAGCTGCGACCTCTCCGGAAAGGCAGACTCGAACCCTTTTCGAGTTTTTCAGACCAATCCAGGAAAACAGCTCTTTGTCTGGAGTAACGATGAGATCTGAAGGACCGAACAGTCTTTACAAGATTGTCTGTTCTTGCCAGGCGCGTCGCTGGTCGCGCGAATACCGAAACCTTCTGATTCGAGAAGAGCTGACCAGCCTTCAGCGGGTGGAGAACCTCGGCAACCTGGAGCTCTTGATGCTGCGGCTACCGGAGTTGGTAGGAGCGCCCCTGTCGCTCAATGCCATTCGTGAAGATCTTCGGCTAAGTCAACTCGTAGCAAGGTGCCACTTCCCCCAGGATTCGAGAGGAGAGGGCTATGACGCGTGAGTTGTCAGTGTCTCCGACCCGCCTTGCCGTCCGGTTGGTATGTTTCCTGATTCTGGTGCCGATCTTGGCAGTCGATCTGTGTGCGGACGAGTGGCAGGACAAGAATCCGGATGCGTCTCCAGATCCTCGTTCCGGTCATTCTCTAGCACTGGTCGACAACCAGGCATACCTCTTCGGTGGTCAGAGCAACGTCGCCTTGAATGACGTGTGGAGATTTGGCGAGCAGCAAAACGCCTGGGTACTGGCTGCCGGACGAGCGAACCTGTCCTTCCCAATTTCGTTTTCATCCTGGCCGATGACCTGGGTTGGAATCAGCTGGGCTGCTACGGCAGCTCATTCTACGAAACCCCAAACCTGGACCGGGTTGCCGCAGAGGGCATGCGGTTCACCGACGCCTATTCGGCTTGGACGTGTCCAACGAAGATCAGCTGGATGGGGTGAGATTACTGCCGCTTCTCAAGGAATCCGGTTCGTTGGAACGAACGGCTCTCCACTGGCATCCCACCGTCATGGGGAAGGCGTGGGGCCTTCAGGCGCCATACGCGAGGGGGATTTCAAGCTGATCGACTTCTTCGAGGTAAATCGATTCGAGCTCTATAATCTCAGAAAGGATCTTTCCGAAGCGAATGACCTCGCCGAATCCATGCCGGAAAAGGTCGACACACTGCGAAGACTTTTGGAACAATGGCGTCAGAAAGTGGGAGCCAAACCCTTCGATCCTGCGGGCGCCGGTTGAGTTTTGCCAAAAATCGGCCTGGGGGCCGGTTCTATTTCGTTACTCGCACTCTATGGAAACCTCCTCTAGGTAGGGAGTGTTGCCGCCGTCCACTGAAGCGAGGTCTACTCGATACTGCAACCAGTCATGGTCATCGGCGGCACCGCTCAAAGCTGCTGGCGACTCGGTAAAAGGCGACTCCGGTCCACTCGGGCCGTGCCAGGCGGCTTCACTTAGACCTTCCTTTTCGACGGCACTTCTCACCTAGATGAAGCGGAGCAAGGAGTCCACTTGTTAGTCAGGCACTGATCGGCAGCCCTTCGCTACCGGGTTCGTTCTCATTTGGCTGGATTTCAGGATCCTTGAACAGCGTCTCGCCCTTGACGAACCAGGAGATCCCAAAAGCCCATAGTGCGAAAGATTCCAACCAAAAGACTGGCTTCAGGGCAGAAATGGCAGTGTCTTTCAATTGCCAATAATACAGCCCGATCAGCGCGATGCAGATCAGTATGATTACGCCAGATGCCCTATAGATGCGGTTCCGAATCCTCTTCTCCGGAGTGATGTCTTCCTCCGACTTGGACTTGGTGAAGAGGTACAGGGAGAAGTAGGACAATATGAGAAAAAGGCCGGCCGCAGAGACGAAGTGTACAGCCTTCTCCCATCCCGGCCCGCTACTGGGAAAGAGCGCCACACCCAGCGCCAAGAAGCAGCCGAAATCACCGGCGATGTTGTCCTTGCGCTCATAGCCTCTGTACGTGAACAAAAACCAGGCAAAGACAAAGAGAATGCCCACGAAGACGTCGCGCGTTCTCAGGTTGTAGTAGGCGCTGATGGAAGGTAGGATCTCGGAGCACTTGCAGAGAGAGAACCCCCACAACGCCACGACAAAGGGGAGCGCAACGCCTAGAACGCCCACGACCCGTCGCAGGGTAAAGTGAGACACCAACTCATACTCTTCAGTGTTGTCTTTGGTCATAGCCTATCTCCTTAAGAAAAAACCCTGGACCGATTTATCAGGGGCGCCGCTGCGTGCAGTCGTAGCATCGGCAGCCTAACCTGTACCGAATGCGCAGACGCCGTTTAGTCGTCCTGTTGCGTCGCTCCAGGCAGCCCGTTTCTCGTAAGAGGGTCGAGGGCGGCGTGACTCAGTGCTAGGTGGATAATCCCGACCGTGCGTCGTGTGCTATTTAGGGAATATACCATTCGGAAGAACGCCAGTCCACGATTCTTCTAGCAGTATCCTTCAAAGACTAGATTACTCGCTCAGATTCGAAATCAGATTCGGCACACAGGTTCAAGGGGCCCAGACCGCCCCTAATAGTCTTCTCGAATGTGGCTTTGGGCATTCTGGCCAGCAAGAAGGAAGCCAGCCTCGACACGTCGACTATTTCTGGGAACGCTGCCAACCCAGGTATTTGACAATCGACTTTATCTCGTCGTCCTCGTAATCTCGAGTCACCGACTGGTGGGACCAATCCTTGGTGTTCACAAGTGATACGATGGTTGCGGCTTCGAAGGTTCGCAGGACAGGCGGGGCTGACGTCAAGTCATACAACCTGACCCAACCCTCGCTCTGCTCGAAGCGCAGCGCGGGAAAAACACTCTTATCCTTCAGGGTCGCGGTTAGTACATGCTGAGAGCGCGAGGCTCGAACCTTTGAGAGAAAGTTATCCTGATCTTCAAGGTTCGGACCCGACAATTCCGGACCCACGGCAATACCTCTTCCACCTACCGAGTGGCAAGTAGAACACTGCAGGCCTCGGGTGGCATCAAAGAACCAGTCGCGTCCCTGCTTGGCCTCCGCCGGACCGGGAAAGTCCACATAGGCTGCTGGACCGACGCCTGGAGGCATCGGATACTCCGGCAGTCCAGCTTCGTCGGCATGCTCCAGGCTCATGACATAGTCGATCACCGCTGAAAGATCCTGCTCCGAGAGACGATCCTTCCAGCCGGGCATCGCCGATTGCGGGATGCCGTCGCGAATCGCCCCGGAGACACGATCACGGTCAAGACTGCGGCCCCGGAGCCGGGGTCCACGCCCTGCCGCTCCAGCTGCTCCATGACAGTAGCCGGTGGCACAGCTTTGAGCGAAAACAACCTCTCCCCGCTGTAGCACTGCCGGATCGGCAACTGTCTGGACCAACAACAGAGAAAGCCAGATCATTTCTCCTCCTGAGGGAGCGCAAAAACGAACAGGGTTGAACCCGCCCGGAAGTCTTCGGATTCGGGCCAGAGTTGGGGGAAAAGCCCCGCTACGGCCGATCCCCAGCCGGACGGGGTGGCGATGTACTGCCTTCCATCAACCGAGTAGCTAATGGCTGAACCTCGGTGACCCGATCCGGTTTGAAAGCTCCAAAGCTTGTCACCCGTTTTCGCATCTAAAGCAAAGAAATATCCTTCGACATCTCCGGTCAGGATCACATCGCCGGCAGTCCCCAGGAGCGAAGCCAGAAGCGGGTACTTCGAACGGTAACTCCAGTATTTCTTGCCAGTTACCGGATCATAGGCGTCCATATGCCCATGCGACTCTCCCTTCGGGAGCGGCCGCATCTGGAAGGCTCCCCCGAAGAAGTTGAGTCCTTCGACGGGTTCCTCTTCCTTGGCAACGACCTCCTGGCACCACTCGATTCCGGTGGTGTAGTACCAACCGGTCCGGGGTGAATAGGTCCCTTGATTCCACTGTCTGCCCCCTCCGATGCTGGGACAAATGAAGGTCGACTCACCGACTACCGGTTCGTTGCGGCCCAGCAGACGGCCTTTCTCGTCGACACCCGTAATCCAGTTGATATTCTCTGCGACCGGCCAGGCGGAGACAAAGCTCCCGTCAGTACGGTCTACGACGAAGGTGTAGCCCCCCTTGTTGGTATTGAGCAGCAGCTTTCGCTTCTTACCCTTCACGACCAGATCCAGAAGCACCGACTCGTAGGCGGCATCCCAGTCCCAGACGTCGTGTGGAACCTGCTGAAAGTACCACTTGAGTTCTCCCGTGTCCGGATTCAGGGCAATCACGCAGTCGGTGTAAAGGTTGTCCCCTTTGCGTGATCCTCCATAGAAGTCGGCTGCTGGATTGCCGACACCCCAGTAGACCAGGTCGAGATCCGCGTCGTAGGAGCCCGTCATCCAGGTGGCTCCGCCGCCATACTTCCAGCTATCTCCCTCCCAGGTTTCGTGCCCCTTCTCACCCGGAGCGGGTATGGTGTAAAAACGCCAGACCATCCGTCCGGTCTCGGCGTCGAAAGCGCTCAGGTAGCCACGATGGGCCGAATCACCTCCGGTAACGCCGACAATGACCTTATCTCGCACCACCAGGGGAGCCCCAGTGATGTTGCAGCCACACTGGCGTAGATCCTCAACGTTGACCTTCCACAGCTCACGCCCCGTCTTCTGGTCGAGAGCGACTACATAGTTGTCCAGGGTCCCCATGAACACGCGGCCGCCGGAAACGGCCACACCTCGGTTCCAGGGGCTGTAGATGATCCCTATCTGGCGTGGATTCTCGTAGTAGTAGTGCCAGACTTCCTTCCCCGTGGCGGCGTCGATGGCGAAGACCCGATTCCAGGAAGACGTGAGATACATGACCCCGTCCACCACAATCGGAGTTGCTTGCAGCCCTCCGTCCTCGACACCGGCCTGGAATGCCCAGACGGGAGTGAGTTTCTTGATGTTGGACCGGTTGATCTGGTCCAGTGCACTGTAGCGCCAAAACTGATACGAGCCTCCATAGTGGGGCCAGTCCTGCCCCGTGCTCCCCCCCTGGCCAATCAGGAGGCTTGTCCCCAGCGAGAGGCTGAGAAGTAGGGGAGCGAGAGCTGTCTTTGGCTGTGTGAAAACGGGAAATAGGTGCTTCACAACGGCGGAGTCTAAACGTCCAGACAGGGATGTGTCAATCGACAACTGCCTTACAATCGATAACCCAGGGGTTTTGATACGGGAGCCGCAATCTGCTACAATCCCGGCCAGAAAGCGAGGGGATGTGCTCCCTACAAAGACATGATCTACACTCCTTTAGCCTACCTTGACCCAGGAACAGGAAGCCTCTTCCTTCAGCTTCTCCTAGGAGGGATTGCTGGATTAGTGGTCATTCTCAAACTGTACTGGCATAAGATTCTGGCCTTCCTCGGGATGCGCAAGGCCCCGCCCGAGGCCGATGAGAGTAGTGAGCAGTGAATCAGTGAGCAGTGAGCCAGTGAGCAGTGAGCCAGTGAGCAGTAAAGCAGTAAAGCAGTGAAGTCACATCAGCCGCATCCGAAGTGACTAGCCATATATCAGGATGAGAACTTGGAAAATCGCTGAGTATCGCCCATACTGCTCACTAATCACTGTTTCTCACTGTTCACTTGCTCACTTGCCCACTGCTCACTGCTCACTGATTCACTGCTCACTGATTCACTGATTCACTGCTCACTGATTCACTGATTCACTGCTCACTGATTCACTGCTCACTGAACTGTCAACGCATGTCTGATCTACAGAGCGAGCCTGGTTCCTTTCGAGACCGTCAGGGGCGAATCTTCTACAGGAATGGAGAGGTCCTCCGAGCGCTCAGTGCGCGGGCTCTGGAAGAGTGGCGGGTTCTGTCCTCCACTCGCTTCTTTCCACGCTTGATGGAGGCTGGAAAGATCGTCAGGACAGGGTCGGTGGAAGCGGCGAGCCTCGAAGGAGCTCTTCCCAAAACCGAACAATGGTCGGGCTTCCTCAGCCACGAAACAATTCCCTTTATTTCCTATCCCTACGAATGGAGCTTCCAGATGCTCAAGGACGCTGCTCTGCTCCAGCTTGAGCTGATTGCAGCGGCCCTTGCCGAGGGCATGATTCTGAAGGATGCCTCATCCTTCAATCTTCAGTGGAAGGGAGCTCGACCGGTCTTCATCGATATCCCTTCTTTCGAACGACTTTCCCCGGGAGAACCCTGGGTTGGCTATCGTCAGTTCTGCCAGCTTTTTCTCTACCCACTCTTCCTGCAGTCCTACAAGAACATTCCCTTCCAACCCTGGCTTCGAGGCAGCATTGACGGTATCTCTCCCCAAGATTGCCTGCAGCTGATGTCCGCTCGAGATCTGCTGCGAGGAGGGGTGTTGACTCACGTCTACCTACAAAGCCGGCTACAGAATCATTACGGCCGGTCGGACGCCAATGCCAAGGGAATGCTCAAGACAGCCGGATTCAGCAAAGATTTGATCGCGGCCAATGTACAGCGCCTGACCAAGACTGTATCCGGCCTTGCCTGGACTCAGACCCGATCGGAGTGGTCGGACTATGCGAGCAACAACACCTATTCCCGTCAGGATCACGAAGCCAAGACTGACTTTGTCAGAGAGGCTGCCCAATCTCGACGCTGGAATCTGGCCTGGGATCTAGGCTGCAACACCGGTTCCTTCTCGCGTATCTGTGCGGAGAACTCGGACTACGTGGTCGCTATGGATCAAGATCCAGCCGCAATCGAGCTCTTCTACCGTACACTCAGCCAGGAGGGCTGCAGTACCATCCTGCCGCTGGTGCTCAATCTGGCAGACCCTTCACCCGATCTCGGGTGGCGCTGCTTGGAGCGCAAGGCAATCACCGGCCGAGGCAGACCTCAACTAACCCTTTGCCTGGCCCTCATCCATCACATGGTGATCGGCGCCAACGTCCCTGTCGGCGACTTCCTGCAGTGGCTCGCAGACCTCGAGAGCGCACTCGTCATCGAGTTCGTCACCAAAAACGATCCCATGGTAGAGGTTCTTCTGCGCAACAAAGAGGACCAGTATCAGGATTACGAGCTCGACCACTTCGAGCGTTGCCTAGGATCCCTCTTCGAAGTGGAGCGTCGAGAAGTCCTACCCTCAGGGACAAGAGTCCTCTATTTCGCTACCCCAAAAGCCTCCCCTCGCTCCTGACGAATTGTCAGGGGATCGACGTATTGTTGTGGGATGGTCAGTGGTCTCACTGTAGGGTTGCTTTTGACTGGTTTCCTGCTGGGAGCGCTTTTTCTCTTCGTCTTGATGCGACTGGTGTTTCGCAATCTGGCGGCCGAAGCCTTGAGCCGCAACAACCAGTCCTTCCTGGATCTGGCCAAGTCCAGCCTGGGTGGCTTTCACTCCGAAGCCAAAGGGGAGCTGGCCCTCAAGGAGCAGGCGATACGAGAGTCGGTTCAACCGCTTCAGGATATGCTGGAGCAGTACAAGACCCAGCTCGCCGATATGGAGCGAAAGCGCGAGTCTGCCTACGGAGGCCTACACCAGTATCTGGAGAACGTCGCTCAGACCCAGGTCGAGTTGCGAAAGGAGACCGGTAGTCTAGTAGCCGCGCTAAGATCGCCTCAGGTCCGGGGTAAATGGGGAGAAATCAGCCTCAAGCGAGTGGTGGAACTGGCGGGCATGGTCGAGCATTGTGACTTCCGTGTGCAGCAAACTCTGATCGCCGAGAACTCGCGTCTGCGTCCCGACCTAATTGTCTACCTGCCCAACCAGCGCCAGATTGCCGTCGACGCCAAGGTACCTCTGGAAGCCTATCTCAGCGCTTTGGAGACTTCAGACGAGCCCGAGAAGGAACGTCTGATGGTCGAGTACTCTCAGCAGCTCAAGAGGCACATTACGCTGCTCAGCGGTAAGTCCTATTGGAAGCAACTCGAGGCAAGTCCGGAATTTGTGGTCCTGTTCCTACCCCTGGAGAGTCTCTATGGCGCGGCTTTGCGATACGACCCCGAGCTACTGGAACGAGGAATCCAAAAGGGTGTCTTCGTGGCAACTCCCACCACCCTGATTGCCCTGCTCAAGGCTGTTGAGTATGGCTGGAAGGAAGAGAGACTAAAGCAGAACGCCGAGGAGATTCGAAGTCTGGGACAGGATCTCCACGACCGTCTTTTCAACCTCGCCGACCATCTTTCCCGGCTGGGATCGAATCTCAGCCGAACTGTGCAGACGTATAACGAGACGGTGGGTTCATTCGAGCGACGCGTCTTCGTACAGGCCCGACGCTTCAAGGAACTGGGCGTCCCTGCCAAGGATGAGATTCCCGAGATTGCTTACATCGATAGAGTACCGAGGAGTCTCGATACCGAGATTGCGGAACCGCCAGCGGCAGCCGCTGGAAGCTCCAAGATACAAGATACAAGATACAGACAAATTCCAGATTCCAAGCACCAGGATACAGACGAGCTCCCGATCGCAAGCGCCGAACTCCAAGTCACCTCCCGGGGTTAGCCCGCATTTCTCATCGCTGGTCTACTGCGACGCCGCAATCATCCGCCCTGGCTGTGTTATGCTCGGTCGGCCTCCTCGACGTACTCTACAAGTACGACTGCGGCGGCTCGCCACGAGTGGGTGATCAACGACAAATGGAATTCCCGCAGCGACAATTGGAAATCCCCACACGAGGGATAAAAAAAAAGAGCTGTAGCCGTCCTCTGAGACGACTCTTTTCGGGGTCCTCCTTTCTGTAAAAAAGAGAGATTGTTTTTAGAATGCGAGGGGGATGGAGTGAGGGCGTAGCCCGAACGGAGCTCCCCCTCGCTCGCGCCGGCGTCGAGGGGAGTGGACCAGATCCACGAGGCTCCTGAGCGGCCTCTGTAGGGCGCTGTACGACCTCTCCCCTTAGCGGGCACTCGTCTATCGTCCCCACCAAGCACTTCCCAGGGGCCAATCAGCCGATTTGCCCGGATTTGAACTCCTCGCGGTTTCCTCATTTCGTGGTTTCCTGCTGTTTCTTCTTGGCGCTCTCCATTCGGTAGCTCGAGACGTTGAGTTCCAGAATCACGCTGTGGTGCACCACCCGATCAATCGCCGCCACCGTCGTCATGGGGTCCTTGAAGATCCTCTCCCAGTCCGAGAAGATCAGGTTGCTGGTCAGCAAGATGCTGCGGCGTTCGTAGCGATGGGCCAGCAGTGTGAAAAGAACCTCCATTTCCTCCCGACTTTGCTGAACGTAGCCGATGTCATCGACTATGAGAGCCTCGAAGCGATCCAGTTTCTTGAGCTCCTTCTCCAGAGTCAGATCGATTTTGGCCCGCAGCAATCGCTGTACCAGCAGGGCGCAGGTAGAGAATAGAACCCGGCGCCCCAGCAGAATCAACTCCTGCCCCAGAGCACAGACTAGATGCGTCTTGCCGCTTCCAGGGTTGCCGAAAGCCAAGACGTTCTCGGCGCGATCCAAAAACGTACCTTCCAGCAGCGCCGTCAGTTGTCGATCCACGCTTTGGGGCAAGCGCGAGCGGTCCAACGCCGTCAGCGTTTTCTCCCAGGGAAGCTTCGAGATTCGGCGCAGGCGCTGGATTTTGCGCTCGTGCCGCTCCGCCACTTCGATCTCAGATAACGACAAGAGAAACCGGGGATAGGACAGACTTTCCTGGGTAGCCAGTGCCGCCTGGGCGGCGGAGTGCTCCCGAAAGGCTGGTAGATGCAGCTGGACAAGGCACTCGCGAAGCCGGGTCAAGTTGCCTCCACTCATGATCTCACCTCCCGGCTCTCCAGCAGCGTGTCGTAGACGCCCACGTCCATCTTCTCCACCGCCACTTCCCAGGGCTCCACCACCGGATCGACGAGGCATTCTCGTAGTGCTTCGAAACGGATTCTTTGTCCCCTCTCAATCAGCCCCTGAAGTGCCTCTCGCACTCGCTGCTCACCTTCCTGGGCAGCCAACTCGAGGATCTTCAGATACTGGCGATCCGCCGTGGCTGGACAATCTTGGCGCAGCTCGTCGTAGGCGACTCGAAACAAGATCCCCGGAAACAGATCCTCGCGCCAGCGATAGCGAGTGAACGCCCCCGGCTTGCGCACCAGGGAATGGATCACCTGCCGGTAGTCAATGCGATGCTTGCCTTCTCCTCGCAAGCGAGGCATGCGTGCCTGTGGCTGACCCCCGTAGTAGACCTCCACCTGATCCGCCCACACCCTCACCTGCACCCGCTCGCCGATCAACCGGCTGTCCACCGAATAGGTGTTGTGGCGAACCCGGATCGTACTGCTGGGGGAGACTCTCACCCACTGCCGGGTGAAGTCATCCAGACGGCGTGCCGGCAACGGGCGCATCACGGCCAGCTCTTCTCCCAGGCGCTTTTGCCGGGTCGCATTGCGCCGGTCCACAATCACCGCTACAAAACCCTCGTACTCTTCCCGGCTGGAAAAATCACGGCTACACCGCAGCAGCAGTTCCTGCTCGATGGCCCGTTTCAAGCGGTGATGGGCCTGTTCCACATCCCCGTTCTCGTGAGCCTTTCCTGCCTGGGTGCGACTCGAGCGCATCCCGAAGTGTCTCAGCAACCCTTGATAGCGCTCGGTGAACTCTTCCCGTTTCAGGTTGTTGACGGCCGCCGAAAGCCGGTCTGTTCGGTGTTCCTCGGGCAGCGCCCCCAACTCCCACAACGCGTTCTGAAGCCCCAGGCTGAGGCTCTCAAAGGACTCACTGAAACACAGCGTGGTCGCTTCCCAGTTCGAGTAGGCCAAAACAAAGTGGTACAGCAGATGGGGAAACGGCTGGCCCTGGATCGTCACTCCCAGACGCCCCATAAACGTAAAGTCCGATTGAGATTGATGTCCCGGCCGATACTTCTGCGGGAACATCACCTCCTTCGCTTCTCCGTGTTGTGCCTTCCACTGCTTGATCCTGCGCTGCAGCGTCCTCAACTGACCTTGCTGGAAGGCCCCTTCCTGCTGGCGGCACAAATACTCGAACACCGCTGTCGCTTCCACCGTCGGAGATCGCTTCAGGATCTCTTCCACCTCTGGCCACACCGACTCGAACGGATCCGATCGAGTTCGCCAATATCGCTCCGGCTGACTCTGGCTCGGCAGCTTTCCCGACTTCAGGTACTTCCGAGCCGTCTTTCGCGACAGCCCCGCTTTGGCCGCCGCCATCGTTAGCGTCTTCTCGTTCTTTTGCAACTTTACTAACCTCCGCACTTGCTGATCCTTAACCATGCCCTCATGGTCAGGATCAGCCCTGAAAAAGTGGGGAATTCTATTTGTCGTCGTGGGAAATTCTAACTGTCGCCAATCAAGTGGTCTCGGTCGCAAGCCTTGCCAGGACGGCCCTTGCGGCGCCTCGCTACGACAAGCGATGAGAAATCCGGGTTAGTCTTATCACGCTCGAGGATGAAACTTCTGGTAGA
The DNA here is from genome assembly GCA_965219855.1 of Acidobacteriota bacterium. Lineage (GTDB taxonomy): Bacteria > Acidobacteriota > UBA6911 > RPQK01 > JAJDTT01 > CAUZIZ01. The sequence continues at coordinate 54,674 of CBDCOR010000029.1, read as the reverse complement.
TCTGCTTCAGCCGCTCCCGTGTCACATGGGTGTAGATCTGGGTGGTGGAGATGTCGGCGTGACCCAGCATTACTTGGACCGCTCTGAGATCGGCTCCGTTCTCGAGCAGATGGGTGGCAAAACTGTGCCGTAGTACGTGGGGGCTGAGCTTCTTGCTCAGGCTGGATCTCCGGCCGTACTTGACGATCAACTGCCAGAAATACTGCCGGGTCATGGGGCCTCCCTGCTGGGTCAGGAAGAGGAAGGGGCTGGCCAGGCGTCCGCGTAGGAAATGTGGGCGCGATTCTCGAAGATACCTTTTTAAATAGTCAATTGCGGCGTCGCCCAGGGGGACGATTCTTTCCTTGCTCCCCTTGCCCATGGTCCTGAGGAAACCCGCCTCCAGATCCACTTCTCGGATCCGTAGTCCTACTAGCTCGCTCACCCGCAGACCCGTCGCGTAGAGGACTTCCAGCATGGTCCGGTCCCGCAGGCCATGGGGTTTCGAAACGTCCGGTGCCGCCAGCAGTTGCTCCACCTCTGCTTGAGTCAGGTAGCTGGGAAGGCTTCTCCAGGTCCTTGGCGAGTCGAGAGTCTCGGTTGGATCTTCACTAATGTAGCCGTCGAGGAGCAGAAAGCGGTAGAGCGATCGCAGGCTGACAATCTTGCGACCGATGGAGCGAACGGAAAGGCGCAGGTGCAGGTGTCGAACGTATTCGAAGAGGTCGTCCCTACCCACACCTCCCAGATCCCAACCCTTTGCTTGAAGAAAGGCAAGAAAGCCCTCTCCGTCCCGGCGGTACGCTTCTAGCGTGTTTCGAGCCAGGCCTCGCTCTACCTCCAGATGATTGAGATAGCTCGTAAATGCCCGCTCCTGCATGGTTGTTGTTCAACAGTCCCGTTGAGTCATTAGCGAGCTGCGACTTGCGACCTGAGACCTGAGACCCCTTCTACTACTGTCCGGTTAAAAGTCAAATAATATCAAATGGTTAGCGATGTGACCTGCTTAACCTTGCAAGTCCCAAGGTCTAAGTGGTTGAAGAACCGGGATTTGCTCGAACGGAGTAGTTCCGACAATTGAGGTCAGCTTGCGCCGTGACTGGCGGCCCTGAGTGCATAGGAGGGAGGTGAATCCTGAAGGGATTCTGTATTTCAGCCCAGGGTTTCCGAACCCTGGGTGAACGGCGCCGCCCCTGGATTTCAACCCTGAAAGGGTTGTGCGTTTCGCAACCCCTATAGGGTTGAAATCAAAGGGGATGTCTGTTACCCAGGGTTCGGAAACCCTGGGCTGGAATACGCAATCCCGTCGGGATTGACCTCGCTTGCTCTGACGGGACCCCTTTCCCCTCCTTTCCGACAACAAGGTCGAACTGAACCCACACCAGTTGGGCAACGGCGGAAGTCCCATTTGAAGTCGATTCCAGTCTATTGTCCTTGTAACTGATGGATTACACTTATGTTGTCACGATATCTGAATAGTTCAACCGGACAGTAGTGTTCCAGTTTACTAAGTCCGCAGGCGTGAAAATATGTACCGGATCTCTTCAACGCCCAATAGCCGACAGCAAACAAAGTACACCAGGACTCCGACACCGATGGTGCTTGATACCGATAGCAACAGATGAAAAGTTTCCATGCTTTCCCAGATGGATTGGAACCACTGGTTGAGAAAATAGACCACCACGCCCATCACAGCCGCTGCGACCAGATTCTTGCCTACGGTGGAGCCGACCTTGTAAGCCTGAAGGGTACCCCACCTTGCCCCGAACCGATACGCCAGCAGCGCGTTGTTAAGGCCCATCGAAAGAGAAGTGCCGGTGGCCAGGCCAAGATATCTATACCCCGCGGGAAGCACAGCAATCAGAGCCAGATTCACCGAGATGTTGGTCGCAACCGCGAGGATGCTGCTGTGTACTGGCGTACGGGTGTCTCCCAGGGCGTAGAAGGTGGGGACGTAGATCTTGACACAGCTGTAGGAAAAGAGCCCTAGGGAATAGCATATGAGGGCGTAGGCCGTGTGAGTTGTATCGCTGGAGGAGAAACGTCCCCGCTCAAAAATCAGCTCCACGATCGGATTGGCCAGGACGATCAATCCGACTGTGGAGGGTAGCGACAGCAGCGAAATCAATTTGACCGAGTGGGACACCGTCGCTTTGATATCCTCCCACCTTTCTTCGGCCGCCAGGCGGGAAACTTCCCGCAAGTTCACGACGCCCACGGCGACACCGAATAGTCCAATCGGGAGATAAAGCACGCGAAAGGCGAAGCCCAGCCAGGAAACCGGCCCATTGGCTTGCAGAAAAGAGGCCAGTTGGGTGTTCACCACGACGTTGATCTGGACTGCACTGATCCCTAACAGGGCGGGTGCCACCAGACGACCTATCCGTCGAAGACCTTCATGATAGAAGTCGAAAGTGAGACGGGGACGATACCCGTATCTGTGCAGAATCGGAAGCTGCACGACCAACTGCAGCAGCCCGCCCACCACCGCCCCCACACCCATCGCATAGATCGGAACGATGCCCCACTGCTCAAACCACGGGACCAGGAAGAAGCCGGAACCGATCAGAGCGACATTGAAAAGGGCGGGAGCCAAGGCAGGGAGGAAGAAATGGTTGAGCGTGTTGAGCATGCCCATGACCAACGAAGCCAACGCAATTAGCATCAAGAAGGGCGAGAGGATCTTGATGAGACTAGAGGTCACTTCCAGCTTGCCCGGAACCTTGGCATAGCCGGCTGCCAGGAGATACACGAACTGGTCTGAGAAAAACAACAGAATCAGGGTGAGGACACCCAGCAGCAGGAGGAGGACACCGACGACCAGATTGGCCAACAGCCATGCTTCGGCTCGGCCTTTCTTGCGGAGGTAGTCGGTGAAGATCGGAACGAAGGCCGAGCTGAGCGCGCCCTCGGCAAAGAGATCTCGAAGCAGGTTGGGGATTCGGAAGGCAACCTGGAAGGCCTCGTTGAAAATCCCCGTCCCGAACAGCTTGGCGAACACCTGCTCCCGGACCAACCCCAAGATCCGGCTCAGAAAAACAGCGAAACTCACGCTGCGCGCCGCGCGAGTCGTTTGGACCCGCTGCTCTTCCCGTTTCTGCTCGTTCATTCGACGTCTGCACGTTACAGGGTATGGGTGACAGGGGACAGCTGAGGGTCTCAGGTCGCAAGCCGCAGGTCGCAAGTTTCATGCCCTTCTTTCACTGGTGCAGGCATTCAAAACTCGGCCCAACACCACAGAGTGCAGAATCTACGGTCTACAAACTAGCCCGCATTTCTCATCGCTGGTCTACTGCGGCGCCGCAATCATCCGCCCTGGCTGTGTTATGCTCGGTCGGCCTCCTCGACGTACTGTACAAGTACGACTGCGGCGGCCTCGGTCGCAAGCCTTGCCAGGACGGCCCTTGCGGTGCCTCGCTACGACAAGCGATGAGAAATGCGGGCTAGAACCTCCGACCTGATACCTGAGACTTGCGACTTGTGACTTGTGACCCTTCATCCTGTAATCTGTATCCATGAGACTTGGAAAGATCGCGAGGAAACTAGAATGCGAACTGCAGGGTTCCCCCGAGATTGAGATCGATGGGGTCACAGGCATCGAAGAAGCCACGAAGCGGCAGTTGACCTTCGTGTCCAATCCCAAGTATTTCTCGAAGCTGAAAGAGACTCGTGCCGGCGCTATCCTACTCTCTCGAGATGGACCTCAATCGAGCATTCCCACGCTGATCTCGGATAACCCCTATCTGGCGTTTGCCAAAGCCATCAGCCTCTTCTACACACCTCCGGAGCCAATTCCCGGTATCCATCCAACGGCCTACGTGGCCGAGAGTGCCGTCTTGGGAGAAGGCCACTCCGTCGGTCCTAATGTGGTGATCGCGGAAGGGACTCGGTTGGGCGAAAACGCGATCCTCTATCCCAACGTCACCATCTATCCACACGTGGAAATCGGCGACGATTTTCTGGCTCACTCCCATGCGATCGTGCGCGAGCATTGCAAGATCGGCAATCGGGTGGTTCTCCAGAATGGAGCCGTGGTAGGCGGTGACGGATTCGGATTCGCTCCCCGGGCAGACGGAAGCTATTTCAAGATGGTCCAGTCGGGAATCGTGGTTTTGGAGGACGAGGTGGAGGTGGGGGCCAACTCCTGTATAGACCGCGCAACGGTTGGGGAAACAAGGGTGGGACTCGGCACAAAAATCGACAACCTGGTTCAGATTGGACACGGTTCCGTAATCGGTGAGCACACCGTGCTTGCGGCTCAGGTAGGTCTGGCCGGAACCACCCGGGTGGGGAATCAGGTAACCCTGGCCGGTCAAGTGGGAGTAGCGGGTCACCTGACCATAGGAGACCGGGTAATCGCCACCGCACGGACAGGAATCGGACGATCTGTGGCTCCGGGAAAGACGGTATCTGGAGCACCCGAAATGGACACGGGTCTCTGGAAACGAAACTATCTACTGATGCATAGATTCCCTGAACTGGTACGAACGATCCGAGACCTGGAGCGCGAAGTGGCAGAGCTGAAAAAGAAGGCAGAGTAGCAAGTGAAAGACGGAAGGCTTTGACTACTCGGATTGTTGCTTTTGGGAAGACAGAAGGGCCGCCCGCGCGGCTGCCAGTCGGGCCACGGGAACACGAAACGAAGAGCAGCTCACATAGTCGATGTCGAGCGAATGGAAGAACTCGATGGATTCGGGGTCACCTCCATGTTCGCCGCAGACACCGATCTCCAAGTCGGTCCGGGCGGCTCTTCCCTTTTCAATGCCCATTTTGACCAACTCCCCCACACCGGCACGGTCGATCCTCTGGAATGGGTTCACTGGCAGGATGCCGCGCTCCACATAGGCAAGTAGAAAATGAGCCTCGGCGTCATCGCGCGAATAACCGAAGGTCATCTGGGTCAGATCATTGGTGCCAAATGAAAAGAACTCGGCGACTCGAGCAATCTCACCTGCACTGACGGCAGCTCGGGGAACCTCGATCATGGTCCCACACTTATAGGGGATCTGGATCTCTTTTTCCTCCATCACCGCCTTCGCTACCTCTTCCAGCAACGGCTGAACGGTCTCGAGCTCGCGAACGTGTCCCACCAGTGGGATCATGACCTCCGGCTTGACCACCTTCCCTTCCTTGGCCACGTTGCAGGCTGCCTCGAAGAATGCTCGCACCTGCATGGCGACGATCTCGGGCATCAAGATGCTCAGCCGCACGCCCCTCAACCCCATCATGGGATTGACCTCCCTCATGCCCTCCACCGACGCCAGTAGGGTTTCCAGTCCCGGAAGGTCTCCATTATCGTCCTGGAATCTCTTGGCGGTGACCTCTTCTGCCAGTTCCCGCTCGTTGGGCAGGAACTCGTGTAAAGGCGGATCGAGCAGACGCACGATAACCGGAAGTCCATCCATCGCACGGAAGATCCCCTCGAAATCCGATCTCTGCAAGGGAAGAAGCTGCGATAACCAGCGCTCTCGCTCTTCCCCAGTTTTTGCCAGGATCATCTTCTGGACCAAAGGCAGGCGACCGTCCTCGAAGAACACGTGCTCGGTACGACACAATCCAATGCCTTCGGCGCCAAAGGTCCGCGCACGAGCAGCATCTTCGGCGTAATCGGCATTGGCCCAGATCTGCAGCCTACGATGCTCGTCGGCCCACAACAGCAGAGTGAGTAGAGCTTCCTGTTCGTCAAACCTCGGGTGTGCCAGTGGGATAGGATCTAGCAGCGCCTCTCCCGTAGTTCCGTCCAGGGAAAGCCAGTCTCCATCGTGCAACACCCGTTCGTCGGACTTCAGGATACGCTTGTCGAGATCTATGGAGATCCCGCTGGCACCCACCACGCAGGGCACCCCGAATTGTCGTGCCACCACGGCCGGATGACTCGTGGCTCCCCCTTCGGTCGTGAGAATCCCCTTGGCAGCAAGCATCCCGTGGACGTCATCCGGCTTCGTAAAGGGACGCACCATGATGACGTCGCGTCCATCCTTGGCCCAGGCTTGGGCGGTGTCGGCATCGAACGCCACCATACCCACCGCTGCCCCCGGTGATGCGTTGACGCCCTTGGCAAACAACCTGTCCTCGGCAATCGCTTGCTGCTTGGCCTGCTGGTCGAAGGTCGGATGGAGCAGCGCGTCAACTTCGGATGGGTCTACCCGCAGGAGCGCTTCTGCCTTCGAGATCAGTCCCTCATTGACCAAGTCGACTGCTATTCTGACGCCCGCCTTGGCTGTTCTCTTGCCGCTCCTGGTCTGCAGCATCCAGAGCTTGCCCCGTTCGATGGTGAACTCCACGTCCTGCATGTCGCGATAGTGGCGCTCCAGCTGCTGGCAGATCTCGACAAACTGCCCATATACTGCGTGCATTTCCTGCTCGAGCTCGCGAATTCGCTTGGTATTGCGGATTCCCGCCACTACGTCTTCGCCCTGCGCATCCAGTAGGTAGTCTCCGTAGAGCACGCTGGCTCCGGTAGCAGGGTCGCGGGTGAAGGCCACACCGGTGCCCGAGCCTTCGCCCAGATTTCCGAAGACCATGGTGACTACGTTGACCGCGGTTCCAAGGTCGTGGGGTATCCGGGCGGCGTTCCTGTAGGCGACAGCACGTCTTCCGTTCCAGCTCTTGAAAACCGCTTCAGCGGCGAGCCTCAATTGCTCCCATGGATCTTGGGGGAAATCAAATCCCTTCTCCATCTTCACAATCTGCTGGAAGGTATCAACAAGCTCTTTGCAGTCCTGGGCTCGAAGATCTGAGTGGGAAGGAATACGCTCTCTCTCAATCACTTCGTCGAGCGCCGCTTCGAAGGCTTCATCTCCAATCCCAAGCGCTACACTGCCAAACATCTGGACCAGGCGGCGGTAGGAATCGTAGACGAATCTCTCATCCCCGGTCAGCTCCACCATTCCCCTGGCCGTTTCGTCATTGAGACCGATGTTGAGCACGGTATCCATCATTCCCGGCATCGAGAATTTGGCACCGGAACAGCATGAAACCAACAGTGGATTACAGGGCTCCCCAAAGGACTTGCCTGTCTTGGCTTCCAATTGCTTGAGAGCCTCGAGCATCTGCTCCCACATCCCCTCAGGGAAGGACCCGCTGTCGGACAGATAGGCGAGACAGGCCTCTGTTGTGACCGTAAAGGCAGGGGGCACCGGCAAACCAATTCGGGTCATCTCAGCCAAACGGGCTCCTTTTCCTCCCAGGAGCGAGCTGAGGGCTTCCTGACCCTGGCCCATGAGGGCTTCATCTTGGCCTACTGCTTCGAGAACATAGACCCATTTATTCGGCATTCAAACTGACCACAATAAGTCTAAACTGTGTTGGTGACATCCCTGGGAAAGGCAGGGAGATCGCTAATCTCTGAACGGATCAGCTCGGCAATTTATTGGTAATAATAGTCCAGTCCCAGGTGCGTGATCGGCTCTTCACCCTTCAGGTGGCGCAGAGTATTCTTCAGCTTCATCAGCTGGATAAACAGGTCGTGCTCGGGGTACAGTTCGGGCAAGGTCATAGGGCTCTTGAAGTAGAACGAAAGCCACTCCTGAATCCCATGCATTTTCGATCGCTTCGCCAGATCCAGAAAGAGAACCAGGTCGAGGACGATCGGTGCAGCCAAAATGCTGTCGCGGCACAGGAAATCAATCTTGATTTGCATCGGGTAGCCCATCCAGCCGAAGATGTCCAGATTGTCCCAACCCTCTTTGTTGTCCTTGCGGGGCGGATAGTAGTTGATTCTGACCTTATGGTAAAAATCCTTATATAGCTCAGGATAAACCTGGGGCTGAAGAATGTACTCCAGCACTGAAAGTTTGCTTTCCTCTTTGGTTTTGAAGGAACCAGGGTCGTCCAACACCTCTCCATCCCGATTTCCCAGGATGTTGGTGGAGAACCAACCTGACAATCCAAGCAGCCGCGCCTTCAAGCCGGGAGCGATGATGGTCTTCATCAACGTCTGCCCTGTCTTGAAATCCTTCCCGCATATGGGAACCTGATTCTGTTGTGCCAGCTCCCTCAGGGCGGGCACGTCTAGCGTCAGGTTGGGCGCTCCGTTAGCAAAAGGGATGCTGAGCTTCAGCGCGGCATAGGCATAGATCATGCTGGAGGGGATCCCTGGATCGCTAGCTCTCAATCCCTGCTCGAAAACCTCGAGGGTCTGGTGGACTGGACCCTCCTCTATGAACACCTCGGTGCTTCCACACCAGATCATGACCAGGCGATCCACCTGGTTCGCGACCTGGAACTGCTGGATTTCTTCGATCAGCTGCTGGGCGAGATCCCAATGTGTCTTTCCTTGCTTGACGTAGGTCCCGTCAAGTTTCTTGACGTAGCGGCTGTCGAAAACGGCTCTCATGGGTCGAATCTGCTCCAGCACTGGCCTCAACTCCTTAAGCAGATCCTTCTCCAACACACCTGCCTTTTCTGCCGCCTTATAGGCATCATCTTCAAAGAGGTCCCAGGCACCGAACACCAGATCGTCCATCTCGGCTAGCCGGACGAAGTCGCGGATCCTAGGCACGCGCGCTTCCGTGCGTTTTCCCAGACGAATCGTGCCCATTTCAGCCAAAGACCCAATCGGCGCTCCCAGACCTCTCTTGATCGCCTCTACTCCGGCGATGAAGGTCGTACTGACAGCGCCCAGACCGACCAGCAGAACGCCTAGGCGTCCTTTGGGATCTTCGATTTGAACTCCTTTTGCGATCATGCCGCGACTCCCAGCCCAGCGAGGTATCTCTCTATCGCCGGGACGTAGGCAATCTCGCTCAAATGCCGCCTCATTTCAACTCCTTTTTTTCGGCTGCTATACGCCAGCTGGTCCAACCGGCTCCTTCTGCACGATTTCCGAGATATCAGCCATGCTCAAAAACAGTTTCGAGATCCGATCGAGCAGCCGCAGGCGATTTTTCCGGAGCCGCTCTTCCTCTGCCATCACCAGAACGCGTTCGAAAAAGAGGTCAACCGTCGATCGTATACCGGCCATCTCTTTGAGGGCCGCTACGAAATCGCCTCGACTCACAAAATCGACTACTCTTGGCTCGACCTGCTGGAAGGTCTGGTAGAGCTCAATCTCCTCTGGCTCTGGCAAATCCAAGACCGATACTTCCCCCGGATCCACAACTTCCTTGGCCAGAATATTCTTGATCCTCTTAAAGGCTGTGGCCAGGGCCTCAAAGTCCGCTTCGCCTCGAATGCCGGCAAGGGCAGTCGCCTTTTCATAGGTTCGATAGACGCTATCCCCTTCCACCGTGAGCACGGCGTTCACGACATCGTAGGGCAGCCCCTTGTTCTGGAACACGTAACGGACTCGACCTACTAGAAAAGACAGGACTTCCTTTCGGGTCTTCTCCTCCGATTTCTCGCCGGAAAACAGTTTGAGCGCTGTCTCCACCAGCAGCTCCAGAGAATACTCCAACTGGAAGTCAAAGAGGATTCTGACCAACCCCAGGGCCTGCCGACGAAGGCCGAAAGGATCGCCGGAACCCCTCGGCACGATGTCGACACTGAAGCACCCGACCACAGTGTCGAGCCTGTCCGTAAGCGAAAGGATGGCTCCTCCCAGGGTAGAGGGAGGAAAGTCCTCGAGCGAAGCAGGCCGATACTGCTCTAATATCGGTTTCCAGACCTCCTCCGGATGACCTTCGCGCCGAGCGTAAAGGCCCCCCATGACTCCCTGCAACTCGCTTAGCTCCCGAACCATTTCAGTGGTAAGATCCGCCTTGCACAACCAGGCGGCTGTTTCGAGATCGGAGTCGGGATGGAGCTGAGCACACAGTGTCCGTATCCGCTCAGCCTTGTTCTTGTAGCTACCCAGTGCTTCCTGGAAAAGGATCTGATCCAGCTTCTCTGTTCGTTCTCGAAGCGATTCCTTCTGATCCGATTCCCAAAAAAAGGCCGCGTCTTTGAGCCGCGCCTTCAGGACCCGTTCGTGCCCCTCGCGGATTCTCCCATCGGGATCACCTGAAGTGTTCACTACCGTGAGAAAATAGGGCTGGATCTCTTCAGCTTCGTTGACGACAGAAAAGTACTTCTGGTGATAACGCATCACCGTCACCAGGACCTCTTTCGGAATCTCAAGGAAGATCTCGTCAAAACGCCCACAGAGCACACTGGGATACTCGTTCAGCTGTGTGACCGTGCGCAGCAGGGCAGCATCCTCCAGCACAGACAACCCCTCGGGAACCTGGTCTTCAAGCTCTTTCATAATCCGCTCCTCGCGCTCTCGGACATCGACCAATATGAAGCCCTCGCGCAGCCCCTCCAGGTATTGGTCGGCAGAGGCGATGGGAATTGCCTGCTCCCCGAGAAAGCGGTGCCCCCGGGTCAGGTTGCCGGATCGGAGTCCCTCAAACTCAAAGGGAACCACCGTCTGGTCCCAAAGCGCCACATACCAGCGCAGCGGTCGGATGAATCGAAATCGACTCTCGCCCCAGTACATACTCCGCGGCCAGGAGATTGAGCGGACCATATCTGCCAGGCTGCTGCCCAGGATGTCCCGAACGGGCTGTCCCTCGACCTGTCGGTTGAAACCCAGATAGAGTCCGCGCTCGGTCTCGATGGGTTGGAGACGCGCCACATCGATGCCTTGGCTCCTTGCAAAGCCTTTCGCTGCTTGGCTGGGCTGTCCCTCGCTGTCCAATCCTCTGGACGCCGGAGGACCGACGGCCTGTTCTTCGCGCGTCGCCTGCTGCTCCGGCAGCCCCTCAATCAGAATCGCCAAGCGGCGCGGCGAACTGTAGGTCGCAATCGAGCCCCAGGAGACGCTACTCTCCGTCAAGACATCTTCGAAGCTACTTTTCAGCTGTTCCAGAGCTGGGGAGATCAGATCTGCAGGGATCTCCTCCACACCCAACTCAAATAGAAACTTGTGCTCCATGGACTTCCAGATACAGAGCCGCCGTCTTCACGGCCAGGTTGCGGACTCGGGCGATCAGGGCCACTCTCTCGGTGACGCTGATGGCACCCCGACTGTCGAGCAAGTTGAAGGTGTGCGAACACTTCAGACAGTAATCGTAGGCGGGCAAAACACAGGCTGCCTCCAGACAGCTTTGGCATTCTTGTTCGTAGATATTGAACAGGCTGAAGAGCCGATCCTTGTCGGCCAACTCGAAGCTATAACGAGAGAATTCGGACTCCTCCGTCTGCCTTACGTCTCCATAAGTGAGCTGCCGATTCCACTGCAGGTTGAAAATACTCTCCTGACTGGCAACGAACGTAGAGATTCGTTCGAGGCCGTACGTCAGCTCTGCGGAGACTGGCATCAGATCCACCCCGCCCGCCTGCTGAAAGTAGGTAAACTGAGTGATCTCGAGACCATCCAGCAGGACTTGCCAACCCACTCCCCACGCTCCCAGCGTCGGACTTTCCCAGTCATCCTCTTCGAACCGAAGATCGTGCTTCTCCAATTCCACGCCTACGTGCCTGAGGCTGTCCAGATAGATGTCTTGAACATCGTCGGGAGGGGGCTTGAGGATGACTTGAAGTTGGTAGTGACGGTACAGGCGGTTGGGATTTTCTCCGTAGCGCCCGTCCGCAGGCCGACGGGAGGGTTGGACGTAAACGACCTGATAGGGATCAGGGCCAAGCACCCTCAGAAAAGTCTCCGGGTGCATCGTGCCGGCTCCTACTTCGACATCGTAGGGCTGCTGAACGACACAACCGTACTCCATCCAATAGTTGAGGAGCCGATGAACGACCTCCTGAAAGGTATACATCAATCGAGGTCAATCCCAACGGGATTGTGTCTTTCAGCCCAGGGTTTCTGAACCCTGGGTATTGGACACCCCTCCAAGATTTCAACCCCAAGGGGGTTGCGGCCAGATCCTGACACCATTCCTTATCCAAGCACCCCTGACGCAACCCCTTCAGGGTTGGCTCCGAACTTAATCGCGAAGTACCCAGAGTGCGAAAACCCTGGGCTGGAGGACGGAATCCTTTCAGGATTCATTCTTCCAAGGCGTCCCCAAGCTCCTAGAGCAAGTCTTTCAACAGCTTCCACGACTTAAGCGTTTTTTCAAGGTTGTATTCTATCAACTTCCGAGAAAGGCTGGCTAACCTTTTTAGCTCCGCTTCGGTAAGCGTGACCGCCCCCAGGCCAGAAGGGTGATGCTTTAGCATCTCCAGCGTCTTCAGGGCTAACTCAGCAGGCAGCTTCTCCTCCAGTCGGGGCAGCACGCCCTCCAGCCTCAGCAGCCAGAACTCGAGATAGCGAGCCAGGACTTCGATCTGAGCTTGCCCGATTACATCCAGCACCGCCACTGCGAGCCGAAACAGGTTCTCACTCTCTTCCTGCTCCCGGCTGAATTCCTGCAGGAGCTCGCCAAAGTATCCCAGATACACATTTCCTTCCCAGGAAAGCTCGTAGGCCGGACATACCTGGATTACCTCGCAGTTCTGAATCACAGCCAGCTCTTGATGCTCCTTGCGGCGGAAGGTAACCTGCAGACGTGTCAGTGTTTCCAGGCTTGCTCCGAAGCGACTCTTGGGCTTCTTGGCACCGTGCGCTATCCCCCTCAGTTTGCCGAAGCTCCGAGTCAGAAACACCACGATCTTGTGGGACTCGGCGTAGGGATAGGTTCTTAGGGTGAGTGCCTCCGACTGGTGCTGGTTCATAGACCGGTCAAAGATTGAAGAAGAAAGGTCGCAAGTCCCAGGAAGGAAAGAAAGCCAACGAAGTCGGTGAAGGTAGTCAAGATGATGCTGGAGGCGATGGCCGGGTCGACATTCATCTTCTGCAGGGCCAAGGGAATCAGGGTGCCAACAATTCCGGCGATAAAGATGTTGATGATCAAAGCACCACTGAGAATGAGCCCTAGTACCAGATTGCCCTTCCAGGCATACGCGATCGCTCCCGCCAGGAGTCCGAGGGCAGCACCGTTGGCAACTCCTACGAGTAACTCCTTCAATAGAGCGCTCTTACTGTTCTCCCAGGTGACCTCACCGAGCGCAAGCCCGCGCACAATGATGGTTAGGGTCTGGGTCCCGGAGTTGCCGCCCATACCTGCAACGACGGGCAGGAAAACAGCCAAGAAGGAAAAGCGGGAGATAGTGGGCTCATAGATGGCAACCACTGTCGCCGCCAACAGCGCCGTAAAGAGGTTGAGGAGCAACCAGGGCAGGCGCTTTCCGACCGATTTCCAGGGAGGAGTATCGATTCGGTCGTCGGTTTCAACCCCCGCCATGTAGAAGATATCCTCAGTGGCTTCGTCCTTGATGACATCGATAACATCGTCGACTGTAATGACACCTACCAGCTTGTTCTCGTGGTCCACCACGGGGATGGCCAGTAAGTCATACAGCGCCACCTGACGAGCGACCTCTTCCTGGTCGGTCTCGGCAGCAACTGAGAGAACATCGGTCGCCATGATCTTCTTGAGCGGTGTACTCGGAGGAGCCATCAAGAGCTCCCGCAAAGAGACAACCCCGACCAGATGATTGCGCGCGTCAATCACGTAGACGTAGAAGACCATCTCCAGATCCTGCGTAGTCTGAATCGTATGAATTGCCTTACCGATGGAAACCTCTTCTCGAAACGACAAAACGTTGGGTGTCATGATTCGCCCAGCCGTTTCCTCTTCGTATTCGAGGAGACCCTGTACCTCCACCGATTCTTCGACCCTCATACGCTCGAGAACTTCCTGAGCGCGGACTTCGGGCAGGGCGGAGATGAACTGGGCAGCGTCGTCGCTCTCGAGGGCCTCGAGAACCTCTGCTACTTCGTCGCTGGAAAATTCCTCTAGCAGGCTCATGGCGCGGTCAATGCCGAGATCGGTCAGCGTTTCGCCTGCCAGTTCCCTGTCTCTCTTCGTAAGAAGTGAAAATACCCGGTGCTGCTGGACTGGTCGCAGTTCCAGCATGATATGGGAAATGTCTCCAGGGCGGAGCTTCGAGAGCAGGTTGGTCACATGCTCATACGCATTCCTGCGCAGCAGTCTCTTGACCGACTGAGCCAGCAGTTGAACCTTCTGGGTATGCATATTGACCTTCTTCGAACGCTCGATCAGCGGTCATACCGCCAGCAGTCATCAGTTCAAGAGACCATGGCTGCATCAGAGTCGATAGATTATATCCTGAGTCGCGAAAATAGCTACCACTGAGCCGAAACTTCATCGAGCAGTGACCGGCGTAGGATGGGGATTCTTGCCCGTCGGTGGACTTGACGGGCAGGAGTGCCCATCCTACAACGGACACGCTGCTATCATGGGGCCAGCGCTTCCTGGCGGGACTGGACTGGAACTTTATCGAAATCGAATGCAGCTACGAGCTCATGACGACACGATCTACACCGAGGCTGTAGGCGATAGCTCCTGGAACCTTTGTAGCGAATGACCTAGCGCCAGCTGGTCCCGCGAGCGACTTGGGGGACAGCGGACTCAGTCCGACTGGGCTTCCTGTCTCTGCAGGCGATCGGTCCGAGCCCATCGATGCCTGAAGAAATGAAGTCCCCGGATCACCAGACCACTGCCCAAGTAGACGCTGGTAAGGACCATGAAGGCCTGCCGAGAGTAGAGGATCACGGCCGCTACCACCAGCGCTAGCATCAGGACGAACAGGTGGGATTTTCCCCGCCCCAGATTGAGTTGTTTGAGCGACGGGTATCGTATGGTGCTGATCATCAGTAGGGCCACCAGATAGGTCGCGCCGACAAGGTAGTACTTGAGCATATTCGAGGCCGGAGGATCCCCGAAAAAGTGAATCGTGGCCGCCACGAAACTGGCCCCCGCTGGAATCGGGAGGCCTGCGAAGCTCTTCAAATCCTGCACCTGGACGTTGAAGCGAGCCAGGCGCATGGCGCCGCAGATCAAGAAAACAAATGCAGAAAAGCGGGCAAAGTTTCCGAACTCGGATAAGCCCCAGGAATAGATGAGGATCGCTGGCGCGATTCCAAAGCTGATTACATCGGCTAAGGAGTCAAGCTGCAAGCCAAAATCACTGTCGGCGTTGGCAAGACGGGCTACCCAACCGTCCAGCCCATCCAGAAGCACGGCGATTCCAATCGCAACCGCGGCCGCCTCGTAGTCTGCGTTGAGCGTGGACACCAGGGCGAAGAACCCTGCGAACATGTTGGCAACCGTGAAAAGCGAAGGAATCAAATAGACACTTCTTCGCAGGTGCCTGCCTGGCTTGAATACATCCCTGGCTTCCCGCTCCAGAGACTTCTTTCGCCCTTTCATCAAGTATCCTTCCAATAAGCCAGAATACTGCTGCCACCCGAAACCCGGTCGCCCTCCTTGACTGCCACCTCACAAGCTGATGGCAGAAGGATGTCCACACGGCTGCCGAACCGGATCAGACCTATTCTATCACCCTTCTCCACGCGGTCCCCTTGTTGCTTCCAGACTACGATGCGGCGCGCCACGATGCCGGCGATCAGACGAAACGTCAATTCGCGATCACCACTGATACATAGCTCTAGCCGTTCGTTCTCTACCGAAGCTCGATCATCATAGGCCACCAGAAAGCTGCCTCGTTGGTAGTCGCGCTTGGCAATCACGCCGCCGATGGGCGCGCGGTTCACGTGGACATCAAAAACGGAAAGGAAGATGCAGACCATTGAGCCCTTTTCGTCCGCATCAATTCGAACGATCTTGCCATCGGCTGGACTCACAATCGCATTGGGTTCGTAGGGAATCTTCCGCTCTGGATCGCGGAAGAAGAACGCCACAAAGAGCCCCAGGCAGAAAAGGATGATTCCAATTGGTGTTAAGCCGAAATAGAAGGAAACGGCCGCTAGGAGAAAGAGGGGAGTAATGAAGTAATATCCGTCCCTTGCCATTTTTTCCGAGGAAAGGTCAGAACGTCCCCGGATGGGATAAACAGTGATCGGCGGGACCGATCCGAAGACGAAGGTGGCCTACAGGAGACTCGAGCTAAGGGGCAGAACTCTGGACCTGATGTTGATGAATGATCACCTGCATCCGATCTTTCAGCGCCAGTTTCCTCTTCTTGATAACAGTCTCTTCGACCTGCTCATCCTGGTTCAGAAATGGCTTCCCCAACAGCAATTCAAGTCGGTCTTCATACTCCTGGTGTTCCTCCGCCAACTTCATGAACTGCTCGTCGGTTCTCATCAGATGATCCTTGACGACAGCGTCATCCATAACTTAATCTCCTCCAAATTGGATTTTCAGTTCCCCCGTCTCGTTTAACCTCGAGTTCAAATCTAGCAAATGTACTCCTACCGTTCAAGCACCAAGGCGACCCGGTTTCTCCCCAGCTGCCCGTCCACCGTTCCGAGAAGGATCATCTGTCAACTGACAACCCCTGAGCCCGTTCATGTCGCTCCATGCCAAGAGCGATCAACTCGTCCAGCAGGCTGGCATAGGAAAGACCAGATGCCTCCCACAGCTTCGGATACATACTGATGTCGGTGAAGCCGGGGATGGTATTAGACTCGTTGACCCAAAACCGATCGCGTTCCTTCTCTAGCAAGAAATCAACGCGTGCCATACCTTCCAGCTGAAGAACTTGGTAGGTTCTCAGAGCCAGACTGCGGACCTCATTCATGCTGGACTCAGAGAGTGGAGCTGGGATCAAAAGCTGACTGTCTTTGTCGATGTACTTGGCTTCGTAGGTGTAGAACTCGCCGGAGGGCACGATCTCTCCAGCCAGCGAGGCACGAGGTTCCCAGTTTCCAATCACAGAAACCTCGATCTCACGGGCTTCGATTCCCTTTTCAATCAGAATGAAGTCATCGAAGCGCAACGCCTCGACGATGTGCGAGGCGAGATCCCGCCTATTCTGGCTTCGGCTAACCCCGATCGAGGACCCCATGTTGGCGGGCTTGATGAAAACCGGATAGGGCAGCTCGTCCTCGACTCGATTCAGCACCGCCTCCTCGTCCAGGGTCCACCGATTTCGATCTGTTTCAACGTAGGGCAAGACCGGGACGCCCGCGTGCAGCAGAAGCCTCTTTGCATGGATCTTGTTCATGCCGACGGCCGACCCCCAGACTCCTGCCCCCACATAGGGTGTATTCAGCAATTGTAACGCCCCCTGGACGGTTCCATCCTCCCCAAAAGGTCCATGTAGAACCGGAATAACCATGTCGATCGAACCCTGCATCTCAGCCAGCAGGCAGAGCCAGTGTCTACCGTCGAGGAACTCGACTGATCTGTCCTGGGGTAAGACCAGCTTTTCGCTCAATTGTCGGGTGCTATAAACCGAGCCGTCTTTCTCGATTCCGATGACGGAGACGCGATATTTCTGCGGATCCAGATAGGTCAGTACGGAAACTGCAGAGCGAAGCGAAACTTCGTGCTCTGCCGATCGCCCACCACAAAGGACCACCACATGCTTCTGATTCGCGCCCACGGAAAACTCCTGTTATCGATCAGGTACGCTTGGCTTCGGGTCCAGGCGGCTTCTGCTCGTAGGCCCGTATGATGACCTTTACCAAGCGGTGTCTGACCACATCCTTACGGTCGAACCCGCACATTGAAATTCCCTCCATGCCGGCCAGAATCGACTGTGCTTCTACCAGCCCCGACGTCTGCCCCGCAGGCAGGTCTATCTGGGTAACGTCGCCTGTCACCACCGTCTTCGAGTTGAGGCCGATACGGGTCAAGAACATCTTCATTTGTTCGGAGGTGCAGTTCTGGGCTTCATCCAGAATGATGAAGGAGTCGCTCAGGGTGCGCCCTCGCATGAAGGCCAGGGGGGCGATCTCGATCACACCGCGATCTATGAACCTCTGGACCCTATCCCCTCCCAGGAGGTGGAAGAGCGCGTCGGAGAGAGGCCGCAGATAAGGGTTTACCTTCTCCTGCATATCTCCGGGAAGAAACCCCAGCTTCTCTCCTGCCTCTACTGCAGGTCGGGCCAGGACAATTCGCTGGACCTGCTTCTCACGCAGAAAGGAGACCGCCATGGCCACGGCAAGATAGGTCTTGCCGGTGCCGGCGGGACCTATTCCGAAGACCAGATCGTGCTGATCGATGGCGTTGACGTAGCGACTCTGATTCAGACTGCGTGGAGTTACTTCTCTTAGCGAGGTCTTGAGAATAGGTTTCTTGGGGAAAAAATCGCGAAGGCTTTGGGCGGCTCCCTCCGAAATCTGCTGAAACGCCCCTCGGAGCTCGCCGTTGGAGAAGGAACAGCCTTCGGTGATCAGGCTCGAGAAATCGCCGAGGATGCCCTCGAGCTCCCCTTCCTTGTCCTCTTCACCTTCGATTGAAACTCGAGACCCTCGAGCACTGATGCGAACCTGAAAGAGAGATTCTAAGAGGCGAACGTTCTCGTCGCGAACGTCAAAGAGTACTTCTGCTCCCCGAGCAGGTAGGAGAACTTTTCTCAAAGGCGGGGCTATCGAGTTCCTTTCAAAGACGCATCGGAGTTGCTGGATCCTGGTGACGCCCCCGGCTGGGACAGTGCTCCGCTAGCTCACGGTGGAGGCGCCCAGAGCGTGATTCAAGCTGCTCGTTAGTCGAGACTTATAGCGCGCCGCTGTGTTCCGATGGATGACCCCTTTCTGGGCCGTGTGATCGATGACCGAGTAGACCAGCGACAGTCGATCCTTGGCTTCACCGGACTTATCTTCGGCCAGGAGACGGCGGAATCTCTTGATCTCAGTCCTCATCTTCGAGAGATGATGACGGTTTCTCTGTTTGCGCTTTTCGTTTTGTCGCATCCGCTTCGCGGCCGACTTTATGTTGGGCATAAATCACTACTCCTTGAGGTCAAGCAGCGCTTATTATAGAAGCGACTTCTGGCAGCTGTCAATCAGCAGGCGCTCAAGGTGAAAGCGGATCTCACCGCTCGTGGTCTTGCACAGACGGTCGGTCCGGCGGATCCCCAGGAGAGTCGTCTCCAGCCATTCCAGGGAGTAGCCTCGGACGGCCCTCTCCTTACCGCGATAGCTCCAGATCTTGAGATCTTTCAGAATGATCTGAAAGGGACGGCCCTGATCCAACATTTCCTTCGCTACGCGTAAACGCCGAAAGTTCCAATAGAGCAAAGCCAGGATCTGGGGGCCTCCTACCCCTTGGTCGCAGAGGCGGTTGAGAATCTGCAGGGCCGTGGACCTCTGGCCCGAAGCCATGGCTCCGATCAGCGCGAATACGTCGTATTCCCTGCTCTGGAGGGTCATCGTACGAACCGCTTCTAGAGTGATTTCTTTGGACTCCCAGTGAGACAGCTGCTGCTTCTCCAACTCACGGCTCAGTCGCTGAAGATCTTCTCCTGCCAGCTCGACCAGAGCGCGAGCGGCTTGCGGCTCGATCCGATAGCCCTCCTTCTGAACCTGGGCTACCACCCAGCGCACCGGGTCCGGATTCTTTTCGAATTCGATGAGGGGGACCTTCGGCCACTTCGCGGGAAGCCGTGAGGTCTCCAGAACCAGGACGGTACGAGAAGCCGGGTTCTTTGCATATTCGATGAGACCCTGGCCAGTCTTGCCCGAGTCTCTTACATAGATCCAACGCCTGGGAACCATCCAAGGTAGCGTCCGTGCGGTGTTCACGACATCGAGGATGGAATCGGTTTCCAGATCGAAAACGGACCAATCGAAGTTCCGAGCCGCGGCGTCTACCTGTTCCCTGCAGAACTCGTACACCTGTTGCCTGAAATAGGTTTCTTTGGTGAGCAGGGCGTAGACCGGCTGGGGTGAGACGACCGATTCCTGGAACTCCGAGAATTTCATGGGTTGGCTTAGACGCTGAACCGAATCTCTATTACTTCTTCGGGCTGAACAAGATAACCGCGATCGACGAGTTTGGCCACCCCCTTGGCTTTGCAGTCATTGAAGTTGTGACAACTCATATACTCGTCGAAGCTGACCACGTCCCCCTTGATAAAACCACGCGCGAGGTCAGTGTGAATCTTGGCAGCACAGTCGACGATATCCGAGTCCTTCTCGACCAGCCATGCATGAGATTCCTGGGGCCCGGAGGTATAGAAGAACATGAGACCCGCCTTATCGATCGCTTGCGATATGACCTGGTTCACCTCGATGCTATCTTCAATCTGTGCCACGGGTTTCAGACTGTACGGACCCAGCGTGCCAAGCGTCTTTGTTTCCGCTTCGGAAAAGTCCACTTCGCAAAGCGGTACTTCCTTTTCGAGCGTACTGATACATTTCTCAAGCAGCGCGATCTCGCTGGGATCATCGGCACGCGACAGGCGTCCGTCCAGACTCTCCAGGTCGTAAATCAAGAGATCCAGAATCTTCGCCTTTGGAACCACGATGGCATCGACCTGGACAAACTCATCGCGGATGAATTCGGCAAAGTACGGCGACACTTTCTTGGGTTTGTCCTTGGCCGCCAAGGCTTCGAGATTTTCGTCTTTGTATTTGGTTTTTCCAGCCGGCAGCTCTATGCCCGTAAATCCGATCTTCATCTACAGCCTCTTGCTTAATCGTGGCGGTGGTCTCCAGGCCGCCGTCCGAACTTCGAGCTGCCAGGCTCGACAGAAAGGCGTCGGCCTGGAGGCCAAAGCTACTTAGGCCCAAAATAAGCGCAAGTTCGAAAATAGACCCCTTTGTCGGCTCCGAGGAGCCATTTTGGAGACCTAAATTCTAAATTTCGGCGCGAAGTCACTCAGAACAGGCACGTGTTCAGCTGTCCTCCACGCCGATCGCTCAGGGAAAACGATTCTGCCCTCTTGGGGGGCGTTTGTAGAGACACCTCGCCCCAGCTCTGGCGACCCTCGGAGCTACTTTATCTCCTTTCAGTTTCAGGTAGCTGGCCGGTGTTTCAACCACTTACTGCCTTCCAAGAGAAGACGGCTCCAACCATTGACATCCAGCAGCCGATAGACCAACTGTCGGCCCCTGCGCAAAATCTGGCAGGGCATTTCAATGACCTCTCGCAGGAAACGGCGATACTCCATCTTCACCAGCTCTCGGGCTTGCAGTCGCGCCGGCAGCACCAACCCCATCCAGGCCTTCAGATTCCAGGCTTGAGCCGCAATCACCAGATAGGCCCAGTTGGCTACCAGCGTATCCGAGGGCATCCGCAGGGCCTCGACTCCGTTCTTGAGTTGTTCAATGACGTTCTCCTGGTTGCAGCGCCGGTTGTTTTCCCGTACGACTCCCGCCGTTCCCAACGTTCTGGCCGAGATATTGGTGACATAAAAGTGGTAGCGCGTCTGCGGCAGCAGCCGCTTCTGGCCTTTCTCGACCAGGATCGTCTTGCGCAAGATCACCATCCGATAGGTTCGCTTCGCTTTGCTCGGACGGTAGTCGATCTCCGCGATCTCTTCCCGTTCCAGCGTCAGCGTCTTGAACCCGCGTCTCTTGACAATCTCCGGCTTCACTTTGTCCCGCTGCTGGCGCCGCTTCTTCCCTTTTCCTTTCCCCTGGCTGGGGCGCCCCAGCTCTTTCCATCTCGCTTCTGGCAACGCCTCCGCCCACTTGACGAAGCTCGGATGGGCGTCGATCCCGAAGTCAAACTCCACGCCCGCCTCCGTCCAACGGTCAAAATGAGCCGTCAGCGAAAAATCCGTGTCCCCGCGCAGGCGCACCTTCCGAAAACCCGCCTCTCGAACCAGCTCGATACTCCGATCCAGCCATTCGGCCGCTCCCTCATGAGAGGGACGGTTGCCCGAGCGGTTGACCGCATAGAGCACCTCTCCCGTATTGGCCAGCGTCACGATCAGCGGCGCATAGCCCCACTGCCCGTCGTAGCTGATCTCCATCCCTTCCTTGCATTCGCCGCTCGTGGGGGCCATCGTCCCATCCACGTCGATCTCCGCCCGTTGGAAGAAACGGGCCGGTTGTTGGGCCCAGACCTTGAGGCGGCTGGCATTGACGGCTTCCATCAGATCCACCACGTCGGGCGCGTCAAAGCGGCGCACAAAGTCTCCGGCCGTGCTGGGGGCGGGGATCTTCTCGGCTCCCACCGCCTCCAGGAAACTCACACTCTGACGTCGCAGTTCAATATCCTGATAGCGGGTCCCGCCCGTGGCCACGTTGTAGATCAGGCTCAGGACGTGGTCCGATTCGTGGTACGGTTGGTGGCGTTTGAGCAGCGTCACCGCCTGGTCAATGGCTTTCCCCAGCCCACTCCACTTCACCACCTGCTGCAGCAGCCCCAGACCACCGTAACTGACCGCACCCGTTTTCTCCGAGACCTCGTAGCTGATGACCTCGGGCGAGAGCACCGGTTTCGGGTCTTGACCGTTCCAGCTGGGGCTCAATCGCTGAGCAACCTCTGCTTCCCGTTTGCGGATGATTGCGCTATCCTTTTTCTTCACCTGAAATGCCTCCTTTCGGCTTGTTCTGAAGTTTCTTTGACAACCCCAGAATACCCGTCAGGTCTGGCATTTCAGGTGTTTACATGTGGTTTAGTCCACTTTCATCCACTTCTTTTGGGCTTAGGGCTCGTTCAAAAATAACTTCACATTCTGGCATCTCAGATTCACACCATCTGAGCGCCAACTCTGCGAAGTTATTCTTGAACGAACCCTTAAGAGGAACAACACTAGGCCTAATAGCTCTCCAACAGCGTGGTAACGACGCTGGAGGCAAAATCTCCTGCCACCCGCCCAAGAGCAGGATTCAACTCGGAAAAAAAGTTCTCGACATCAACATTGATCTGGTACTGCTCGCGAAAGATGTATCCGTCGTTCTTGTAGAGTATCTTGCCACTCCGCTGATCCTCCAGTTCCACCTGGGCTTGAAGTGTCACCAAGAAGGTGGATCCGAAGGTTCCCCGACGAAAGATAACGGGACTGGCCCTGAGTCCCGATACCACACCGCGGAGCACCGCATCGGCCTTGGAAGGGTCGTTGAGCACCTGATAGGCAGACTTCTCCACGAATGCTCGGACCAGGGACCGCGTGAGAATCTGCTCGACCTCAGAGGTAGTGGTTTTATTTTCCAAGGGAAGAACAGCCAGGGTACGGAACTGTGGACTCAGACGGTTCTTGGACGCAACCCGATAGCCACAGGCCGAACCAGCCCCCAGAAACACCGCAGCCGCAAGAAACAGACCGGATCTCATCATCGGTAGAAGTCTACGAAGCCTACGAGGCGGCTTAGTACACCACGATATTAACCAGTTTCTCTGGAACCACGACCAGTTTGATCATCCTCTTTCCTGCAATATAGCTTTCGATCCGTTCGTCTCCCAAAGCGAGCTCCTTCATTTCATCAGAGGAAACCCCGGAAGCCGTTACGATCTTCGCCCGCACCTTGCCGTTGACCTGTATCACGACCTCGATTTCCTCCTCGCGAGCTAGTTCAGCGTCAAATTCAGGCCAGGAGGCAGATTTCAGACGAGTCTGATGGCCCAGAACCGAGCGGGTTTCCTCTGCAAAGTGCGGCGCGAAGGGAGCCACCAACAGCGCCATTGGTTCCAGGACCTCACGAAGCAGCTCCAGATCTGGCTCCGGCTCGGTCGCGTCCACGTACTCGTAGACTGAGTTCAGCAACTCCATGATTGCCGCAATCGCAGTATTCTGGTGCAGTCTCTCCAGGTCCTGAGTCACCTTGCGGGTGGTCTGATGGAGCTTGCGCCGAAGCTTTCGATCTTCGGACCGGACTTCGGGTCCTCGGGAACTGATTGCGCCCGAAGCTCCGCCAGCTTCCGATTCCAAGGGGGGCAGCTGAAGGTGAAAACGAAAGAGCAGCCTCCACAGACGGTTGAGAAAACGGAAACTCCCTTCCAGCCCCTTGTGGCTCCACTCCAGATCACCCGCTGGCGGTGCGCAGAACTGAATGAACAGACGAAGCGTGTCCGCGCCGTACTCGGCGACAATCTCGTCCGGCGCGACCACGTTTCCCAGGTTCTTGCTCATCTTGGCTCCATCCTTGAGCACCATTCCCTGGGTAAAAAGGGCGCTGACCGGCTCGTCCAATGCGACCAAGCCAAGATCTCTCATGACCTTGGTGAAGAATCGCATGTAGATGAGGTGGAGGATCGCATGCTCCACCCCACCAATATAGATGTCAACCGGAAACCAGTACCGCACGGCGCTCTGCCGAATGGCGTGACTTTCGATCTGGGCATCGGTATATCGATAGAAGTACCAGGAACTATCCATGAAGGTATCGAGGGTGTCGGTCTCGCGGCGAGCCTTGCCCCCGCAGCTGGGACAATCCACCTGGACGAAGTCAGGCAGCTTGGCGAGTGGCGACCCGCCCAGGCTGAGCTCCTGCGTCTCGGGCAGCAGCACCGGCAGTTGATCCTCGGGAACGGGCAGGGTCCCGCAGCTGTCGCAATAGATGATCGGAATGGGAGTTCCCCAATAGCGCTGACGACTGATCCCCCAATCCCGAAGACGATAGGAAATTGATCTCTCCCCGATCCCTTCGGCCTGGGCAAACTCCGCCATCTTCTCCTGCGCCTCCTTGGAGCTAAGACCCGAGAAGGAACCGCTGTTGACAAGCTGACCGTAGTCAGAGAACGCCCGCCCCGCCTCAGCTTCGGCAGGGTCGCCGGCGGGCTCGATCACCGTGGGGATAGGGAGCTCGTATTTTTCGGCAAACTCGTAGTCTCTCTGGTCGTGTGCGGGCACCGCCATGATGGCGCCGGTTCCATATTCCATGAGGACAAAGTTGGCGACCCAGATCGGGATCCGTTCCTGGCTGAAGGGGTTCCGGGCGTAGCGGCCCGTGAAGACGCCCTGTTTCTCCGTGTCCTCGGCACTGCGAACAGATCGGTCCTGCTGTTGCATCTCCTCCAGAAAAGCCTTCAGCTCCCTGCCATGGGTAGGATCATCTAACCAGCTCCGGACCTCAGAGTGCTCGGGTGCTAGCACCATGAAGGTAGCTCCGTAGATGGTGTCCAGCCGAGTCGTAAAGATTTCGATTTCGAGATCGTCGGCATCGACGACGGGAAACCGGACTCGGGCACCCACCGACTTTCCGATCCAGTTCCGCTGCATCGTGAGCACCTTGTCCGGCCATGCGCTCAGTTTGTCCAAATCCTGCAGAAGTTCCTCCGCGTATTCTGTAGTGCGCAGATTCCACTGCTCCAGATCCTTCTGAACGACGACGCTATCGTCCCGCCAGCAGCGCCCGTTGACCACCTGCTCATTGGCCAGAACCGTCTGGCATTGCTCGCACCAGTTGACGAATCCACGACTCTTGTAGGCCAGGCCCTTGTCGTACATCTGCAGGAAGAACCACTGGTTCCAGCGGTAATATTCGGGCGTGCAAGTCGCAATCTCACGGCTCCAATCGTAGGACCAGCCCATTCTCAGACACTGCTTGGTCATCCGCGCAATGTTGTCCCGGGTCCAACGCCCAGGGGGAACCTTATTGCGAATCGCCGCGTTCTCTGCAGGCAGCCCGAACGCATCCCAGCCGATGGGGTGAAGGACGTTGTACCCCCGTAGTCCCTTGAATCGAGCGATCGAGTCGCCCAAAGAGTAGTTGCGGACATGACCCAGGTGAAGGGCACCGGATGGATAGGGGAGCATCTCGAGTGCGTAGTACTTTTCCTTGCTATCGTCTTCGTGTACTGCGGAGTCTCCCTCCTCCGCCCAAATTCGCTGCCATTTCAACTCGATGGCTTCGAAATCGTAGTGCTCCTTCATCGTTTCTCACCGCCGTGAACTTGGGCGTGGACAATCCCCTGTTGGGCCTGATACTTGCCCTTTCGATCTCCATAAGAGATCCGACAGACGTCGTCCGCCTTCAGGAATATCAGCTGCGCAATTCCCTCCCCCGAGTGGACCTTCACCGGCGAAGTCCCGGTGTTGGAAATACTCAAGGTGGCATGTCCTTCCCACTCGGGCTCAAAGGGAGTGACATTGACCAGAACCCCGCAGCGAGCATATGTCGACTTCCCGACGCAGAGGGTCAGGATGTTCCTGGGAATCCTGAAGTATTCTACCGACTGGGCCAGCAGGAAGGATCCCGGGGCAATGACGCAGGAGTTGGCTTCTAGCTCCTCGAAGAGATCTTCGTGTGCACCCTTGGGATCCAGCACCTTGGAGGCCGCTCCGCGATAGACCCGGTAATAGCGATCGACCCTAAAATCGTACCCGTAGGAGGAGACGCCATAGGAGATCGTGCCTTCTTTCACCTGTGACTCGACGAACGGCTCGATCATTCGATGCTCTCGAGCCATTTGTACGATCCAGTGATCCGGGGTAACTGCCATCGACGAAAGCTCCCTTTCCCTAGTGCTCCCTTATATAAATACGATGATGTCTGTGGCAAGTCGCGAAAAAGCTAGGTGGAGGGTGCGTCGATTTTTCCGGGAGACGAAAGGGAGACACCAGTCTTGATCCGCTTCTGGACCGGCTTCCTCTGGAGATGATCGACCATAGCCTTCATGCCGGCGTAGCCAATCTCGAACGGATCCTGGACCACAAGAGCCTGGAGCTTCCCCTCCACAAGGGATCGGGCGAGGTGATCTGTCGCATCAAACCCCACGAACTGGATATCCCCGATCATCTCTAACTCTTCCAGACCAAGCAGCATCCCCAAGGTGGTGGGTTCGTTGGGACAGAAAATACCCTGGGCCGTATCACCCAATCGTCTTAGCAAGTCCAGCGCCGCCAGCTGGCAGCTTTCACGAGTGGCGCCGCCGTAGACGTCCGAGGAAATCACTTCGACGTCAGGATATTGAGATCCCATGACCTCGAGAAAACCCTCCTCCCGATTATGGGTGCTAGCCGATCCCTTCTGGTAGCGAAGCATAATGACCTTACCTCGGCCTCCCAACAGCTCACCCAACCTCTGACCGGCTAGCTCACCACCTTTTCTGTTATCGGTTGCCACGAAGCTCACGAAAGTATCACTGTCCAGTCCGGAGTCGATGATCACCACCGGAATGCCTGCCTTACTGACTTCCTCCACGGGGCCAACCAGTATTTGTTGGTCGAGAGGTGCGAGCACAACCCCATCTACACCACGTCCGACGCAGCTCCTCACGATCCGGGTCTGCTCCTCCGCATCGTTCTCGTGAAGAGGACCTTCCCAATAGATCTCGAGTCCAACTCCCTCGGTTGCAAGGTCATCGGAATAGGCCTCCACGCCGGCGCGAACCGCTTGCCAGAAATCGTGGGTTTGGCCTTTGGGAACTACCAATACCCGGTAGCTCTCCGCTACCTTATATCTGTCCACTTCCAGCGTTGAGCTTGAGCACCCGGCCAGCAAGAAGAATGCCACCAGAAGGCTGGTTACCCACGAAGGCACGTGTCCGCCAGCTGGCTTTTTCTTACAGACCTGTTCCACACTGTGAGCTGGAGTCATCTGTGTTGTGTCAGATTTGCGACGCAAACGTACCTTAGCAGAGTTTACGAAGGTATGTTCGCGCAGATCCCAAGATGTCATCGATTGGCGACTCGGCCCTACCTGAAACTTCAACAAGACTGATCTGCGCAGTTTGAACCAACTTCGAGTGAGTGTCAGCTACGGTTCGTGAGTCTGTGATCTCATGGGACATCGATCGGCGGGGCGACCGATCGAGTGCGAGTGCCCGCCTGACCGGCCCCTTTCACAAAAAAGGGAACTCATTTTTCCCTCCTCGTTGGATCGGACCTGAACCAGAATCGCTTCCCCGATTCCCGCCGGGTAGTCCGTACCACGTCCAACGACACGGCGAGGACGATGACTCCGCCTACGATGATCTCCTGAAGGTAATTGGGCCACCCCATCTGTTGGCATCCGTTTCGTAACAGAGCCATGGTGAGGGCCCCGACCATGGACCCCAAGATCCCACCTTGCCCTCCGCTCAAGCTGCCTCCACCGATGACAACCGCCGCGATGATGTCCAGTTCCGTGCCGATGGCCACGGTGGGATCCCCTTGGCGTAAGCGGGACATCTGGGTCACCCCCGCCATGCCGAAGAATAATCCGGAAAGACTGTAGATCCAGGCTTTCAAGCGTCGGGTCTCGAGACCGCATGCACGGGCAGCCTCCTCGTTGGACCCCAAGGCGAAAACCCTCCTGCCAAAGACAGTGCGGTTGAGGACGATGGCCATAAGCACCGCCAGGACCAGGGTGACCCAGACGGCAGGAGCAACCATGATCCAAGACGGCTCCGGGAACGTCACTGCCAGTTTGTCAACCCAGGTGGAAGGGACGTTGACCGTCTGTTCGTCTCCCAGCCACTTGGCCAGACCCCGAGCCATCCCCAGCATCCCCAGCGTGGCAACAAAAGGCACTACCCTGAGGCGGGTAATGACCAGGGAGTTGACGAATCCAACCAGCAATCCGCTGACAATCCCAAGACAAACCGCGAGTTCGGGAGACAGTCCCTCGCGAATCCCCAACGCCGCGATCACCCCGGAGAGGGCGATGACCGACCCCACTGACAGGTCGATACCCCCACTGATGATGATGACGGTCATCCCCAGGGCTCCCAGGGCGACAATCACCGTCTGGGACAGGATGATCCTAAGGTTGCGGACAGACAGGTACTGTCCAGGAGAGTCGCTGAGCAGAGAGAAGGCCACAATCACCAGGAGGAGACCCAATGCCGGGCCCGCGCGGGCAAGGAAGTGTTGCTTAGAGCCTTGCATCGTCTCTTCCGGAGAATTGAGATCGACCCGTTCCCAAAGCTGCCGCCAGCACCGATTCGGAGGTCCATTCCCCGACCGGTCGGGCTGGACCCAGCCGCCCCCGCGTCATCACAGCCAGCCGGTGACAAAGGCCAAAGAGTTCCGGCAGGTCCGAGCTGACCATCAGAACCGCCTTACCGGAGGCTGCAAGTTGGCTGATGATTCGGTAGATCTCAACTTTGCTGCCGATGTCGATACCGCGAGTGGGTTCGTCGAGGAGCAAAATGTCCGCCTCCTGATGGAGCAACCGCGCAAAGACCAGCTTCTGCTGATTGCCCCCGGAGAGACTCCAGGCCGTGTCCTCCGGGGCTCCCCCCTTTACTCCGACACGTTCCATCTGCTCACGAGCTTGACGGTGTTGGTCACCCTCCCTGAGCCAACCGAAGCGTGTACAGGGTCCGAGACGAGTCACGGTGACGTTGTCGGCGGAAGAGAGGGTCAGGGCCAAGCCCTCCTCTTTCCAATCTTCACTCAGGTATCCGATTCCGTTTCGGATCGATTTCAAGGGAGTAAACGCGTTCGGAAATTGCTTCTCTCCCCGAACCAGCACCTCACCAGAGGTGGCCGATTCGAGGCCGAAAAGAGCGCGGACCATGTCGGTCCTTCCGGAGCCAGTCAGTCCCGCTATGCCTAATATCTCGCCCCGATGCAGCTGGAAGCTAGCATCACTGAGAATCGGAGACACCTGGAGATTCCTGACCTCCAATACCAATTCGCCGGATGCTCGCGACTCGCGCGGAGGAAAGAGGTTCTGAACCGGTCTTCCTACCATCAGGGTGATCAGGCTCTCCTCCGGGGTCGAGGTTAGCTCACCGGTGGAAACGCTGCGACCATCCCTCAGAACCGTGCATCGATCCGCAACCTCGCGCACCTCGTTGAGAAAGTGGCTGATATAGATAATGCTGATGCCCTCGTCGCTTAGCTTGCGAATCAGGCTAAACAGCCGATCTACGTCTGAGCGCTGCAGCGAGCTGGTGGGCTCATCCATGAGAATGATCCTGGCTTCAAGAGCCAGGGCACGGCATATTTCCACCACCTGCCGCGCTCCAATGGACAGTTCTAGTAAGGGCCGATCCAGCTCTATTTCTGGGTGCTGAAAATTGTCGAGCAATGCTGCGGACCGGTGCCGGCAGGACTCCTTGTCCAACCATCCCCAGGAAGCGGTTTCGATGCCCATCAGGACGTTCTCCCAGACGGTCAGGTGCGGAAACAGCGACAGCTCCTGATGAATAAAGGCGATGCCCTGACGACGTGCATGTCGGGGAGAGGAAGGCTTGTAGGGCTCTCCGGCCAGCTCCATCTCGCCTGAATCTGGAGGAAATGCGCCGGCCGCCACACGCATCAGCGTGCTCTTGCCGGCCCCGTTCTCCCCAATCAGCGCGTGGACTTCACCAAGTCGCAGATCCAGATCCACACCCGCGAGAGCCGCAGTGGCACCAAAACGCTTTCGGATGTTGGATAGCCGAAGAACGGGTGTCACAGAGCTATTTGAGGTAGTCGTCCAGGGGAGGGCGGATCAGTTCCTGGATCTGCGGATCATCCAGATTCTCCGCCGTTACTAGAGTAACGCCGGTATCGATCCTCGACTCCACGGGCTCTCCTTGCAGGTGCTGTACCAGGGTCTTTACGCCCAGATAGCCCATCTTCATGGGATCTTGGACCACAACCCCATTGAGATCAGCGCGGCGTAAGGCTTCGATGAAGGTCTCGTTGCAGTCGAAACCCACAAAGCTGACCTTGCCAGCCTTCCGAAAGTCCTGCAGGGCCAAGAGCATGCCCGCGGTAGACGATTCGTTGGGGCAGAAAATACCGTCGATCTCATTTCCGAAACGATTGAGGAGATTCTCTGCAGTCCGTTTAGCCGTGTCTCGCGTAGCACCCGCATATTGGTCGGAGGAGATGACCTCAATACCAGAAAACTCCGCCCCCATGACCGCCAAAAATCCCTCTTCTCGGTTGTGGGTGCTGGCAGAGCCCTCATGGTAGCGCATGAGGATCACCTTACCCTTCCCCTTCAGTAGCTCGCCAAGTCGCCGGGCGCCCAGTTCCCCACCCTTCCTGTTATCGGTAGCTACGAAGCTGACGATGGCTTCGGAGACCAGTCCTGAATCAATGATGACGGTGGGAATCCCAGCCTGCTTTGCCTCTTCCACTGGGCGCGCCAGCGCGTGTTCGTCCAACGGGGCCAAAACCACTCCCTGAACTCCACGGCTGATGAAACTCTCCACCACCTGGATCTGCTGTTCCCTGTCATCCTCCCGGAGCGGTCCGCTCCAGTGAATTTCGACTTGGGGTCCCGACTCAGAGAGCTCCCGGGAGGCCTTTATGGCTCCTGCATGAATACTCTTCCAGAATTCGTGAGTCGTCCCCTTCGGTATGACTGCCAGGATGTATCGAGTCTCGCCCTCCCCCTCGGACTGTGGTGACTCGCCGCAAGCTACGAGGAACGGGAGACACAGAAGAACTGCCACCAACAAACATCTCGTCATGACTGCTTCCTCCTGGTAAGTGTCTGACGCTGACTTACACTCACCTGCCCCTCTCCGATGGAACCCCGTCCACCTGGCTGCGTTATGCTCGGTCTCGAACCTTCCCTAGCAGCCACCCCGCTGCCTCGCTGTCCACTCCGGCAGGGATTGGTTCAGGACGAAGCCGCCCGGAAACTGGCAGAGTTCAAATCCTTTCGAGGCGCGGATCAGATGCTATCAAAGGTTTGGACAGGATCCGCGAAAAGATAATCGCCAACACAACAACTACAATCAAACTGCCGACGACAATATAGATAAACCAGGCGTTCAGATTCTGAAAGGGTGCGAAGACCTGATCGTATGACCCATTGATGACCACGTACCAGTCCAAGTCCGGGATGAGGTCCTTGATGCGGAACTGAGGCAATCCCAGAAAAACCTCATGCTCCTCCTGGGGTAAGGCCAATATCTGCGTAGCTTCTACCGACAACTGCCCGAGAGCGGAGATCTGAAAGCCGTCGGGGAATCGATAACCGATTATTCTCAACGGACCGAGGATCCCCGCACCATCGGCCGAAATTAGCAGGGCTCGAGTATCACCTCCGAGTTTGATCGAATCCACCAGGGAAGAGATTTCGTGGCTGTCGACAATCACCTTGACGATCCCAATCACTTCACCGCCCCCGGACTCCCTGATTGGCTGGGCGATCTCCATGCCATAGACGTTTGCACTCTCGTCGAACTGGATTCCGCCTACGTAGCGCTTGCCCTGCCCGTCCAGATAGCAACGCTGCCACCAGGCCTCGTCAGCCTGAAGGTAGTCGCCGGTCTTGTTGCTCGCCGCGACCAGTCTCCCGCGTTGGTCCGTAACCATGATTTCTCGGAAGGCCGTGACCACATTGTTGAACTCCCGAAGAAAACGTGAGGCAGAGTTTTCCAGTAACTGTCTCTGGAATTTCGAATAGATTGGATCAGTTGCCACCCACTCGCCCTCGATATCCTCCATCCGCTGGTTAAACTCGCCTGGCTCCAGCTTCTGCTGGTTGGCGCTCCGCACCTCATCCAGGATGTCTGGCACCCTCCCAATGTTGGCCACCTGGTTGCTCACTCGCTCCAGATAATCTACCAGCCGGATCTGAGTGTGGTCGGCGCTGCGGCTAAAATGGGAGCTGATTACGTTGCTATAGCTGGTGCGTGCACTGCTGACGAGGAGTAGATGGCCCACAACTAGAGGGGGTATCCCCAACGCGAGAAAGAGCAACAGGATCCGCAGATCGATTTGACGACCGAGCCCACTATTCCCGTTCGGCATTCGTATTCCTCCAACCCATATACTACCACCCACCCAGCAAGATTCCCACCCGGTGGGTACCCCTTTTCGACCCGTTTGACTCTCTAGCTCCGAAAGCACATCATCGTTCGGACAAAAGCCGGGGTCAGGGGCGAAGGTCGAAGTTAGGGTGTCGAGGGTGCTTAGCATTCAAACCCCGGTCACGGTGGGCCCAGATGGCGCCCGGCCTCCCGTTGGTGGCCAGAGAGTGAAGCTCAAAAGATAGGAAAAGGAGTCGTCCCATCATGAAGGCAGATAGGCTTGCACCTAAGTGTCTCCAGCTAGACTTTCTAGGACCCCATGCCCTCAGGTCTTTGCGCCCTTTCGCAGGAGTAATCCTTTTCTTCAGTGCGACCTTTGCGGTACACGCGGGGCAACCTATTCCTTCCGAGGCGGTAGACATTGGCTCACGCCTGGAGCTTTTCGTGGACGAGTACCTCATTGACAGCATGAGCGGTGTGTCCTTGCGGCTGCATCGACCGCAGCTCTCCGAGCCTGTCCTGAAGTTCGACGCAGACTGGGAGGGCCCGGGAAACCACTACATCACGGTGTTCAAGGACGAAGAGATCTATCGTATGTACTACCGCTGTGTCGGTGGCGGGGATACTCCCGCCAGCGGCGAAGGGTGGTTGATGAACACCTGTTATGGGGAAAGCAAGGACGGCATCAACTGGACCCGACCAAAACTGGGACTGTACGAGTTCGAGGGCAGCAAGGAAAACAACATCATCCTCACCGGCGAAGAGGGCGACTGGGGGAGTCCCGTAAGCAATTTTTTCGCTTTTCGCGACACCAACCCCGATGCGCTAGCTTCGGAACGCTACAAAGGCGTGGGCGGCATCAATCGGGGGCTCTACGCCCTGGTTTCCGCCGACGGAGTGCACTGGAAACCAAAGGCCGAGAAGCCGATGATCCTGCGCAGCATCACCCATAAGCCCATGATCAACGGCTTCGATAGCCACAACGTCATCTTCTGGGATCCCCTCCTGAAACAGTACATTGCCTACATCCGGGATATGTATCTAGCTCCCGGTCGTGGCGAAAGGATCCGTAGCGTCCGACGATCGACTTCAACCGACTTCGTCAACTGGTCCTATCCTGAATGGATCGATATGGGAGATGCCCCTCCCGATCAACTCTACACCTTCTCCGCGATCCCCTATTTCAGGGCACCCCACCTCTACCTGGCCTTCCCCAAGCGCTTCATGCCGTTTCGACACTCGGAGCTGCCCCAGGTCTACGATCGGCTCCGCGGGAAAGGACTCTCGGACTCCGTGTTCATGGTGAGCAGGGACGGTCTGCACTGGAAAAGGTTTCTGGAAGCCTTCGTTCGACCGGGTCCGGATCCCCTCAACTGGACCGACCGAAACAACTACGTGGCAAGGGGACTCGTAGCCGCTGGACCCACCGACATAGCAGTCTATGTGCTACGACACTTTCGCCTTCCGTCAGTCCATTTGCGCAGGGGTGTCTTAAGGACCGATGGCTTTGTTTCGGTAAACGCCCCCTACCGGGGTGGAGAGATTCTGACCAAGCCGCTGCTGTTTCAGGGAAACCGGTTGATCGTCAACTACTCGACCTTGGCGGCCGGTGGGCTCCGGGTCGAGATCCTGGACGCCGAGGGAATGCCCCTCAGCGGCTATAGCCTGGCCAACTCGGTGGAGCTTTACGGCGACAAAATCGATCAGGTGGTCTCCTGGGACAAAGGGCCGGAGGTGGGAAAGCTGGCAGGCCAACCGATTCGGCTGCGCTTCCTGATAAAGGACGCCGATCTGTACTCCTTCCGCTTCAAGTAGTCGACTGACGACAGATCGTCAGCTCGAATTCCTTGAGGCCTGACAGAGGGGAAACTCGAGACATGAAAACCGTTCAACAACTATTCGACCTGAGTGGCCAAGCAGCATTGGTAACAGGGGGGTGCAGGTCTCCTGGGAACGGCCATTTCCGAGGCGCTGGCCGAGGCTGGCGCTCGGGTTGGACAATCTGGTAGTTCAACGAGCTCTATTGGCCAGATGAGCAATCGCGATCAAAGCGCGGCCACCGCGTTCTTCTGAAAGACCTCCGAAAGGCAAGCGATCCCCTCAATGATTTCCTGCGGACGGTTATAACCGAAGCAGAGTCTGGCCCGATTGTGACCCGACTGGTCATCAGGGGAAAGACGCGTCCCGGGGAGAAAAAGGATGCCCTCTTGGGAGGCTCTCCGCGCTACTCTAGCGGTGTCGGTCCCCGCAGGCATCGAGAGCCAGATGAAGAGCCCTCCTGATGGGCGGCTCCAGGATACCCCAGACCCAAAGCAGGAACCGAAGCAATCGCCCAGTGCTCCCAGCATGGCATCCCGTTTGCCGCTCAGGATCTGGTTGATATCAGCGACATGTTTCTCCAGGCCACTCAGCGCGTAACGATGGACCGCCAAAGCTCCGAACTGGCTGACCCCCGATCCACTCCTGATGGCAGCGATCCGATCCAACAACTGTGAGGGCCCTGCCAGATAGCCCAGGCGCATTCCCGGACCTATGATCTTTGAGAAGGAGCCCACGTAGACGACCGCCGTCGGGTCCAGAGAGGCAATCGAGTCCACTGACTCTCCCTCGAAGCGGAGGTCGACGTAGCAGTCGTCCTCCAAGATCGGAATCCGATGACGCAGAGCCAGCTCCAGCACGGCCTTCCGACGCTCCAAACTCATGACCCAACCCTGCGGATTCTGGAAGGTGGGAATGGTGTAGATCAGTTTGACCCTGCGGCCCTCAGAAAGCACTCGTCCCAAGACCAATTCCAGAGCGTCCGGCAGCATGCCCTCGCTGTCACAGTTAACACCCCGGATATCGGCCTGAAAGCGTCTCAGAAACCCGAGGGTTCCGGGGTAGGTGAAATCCTCGGTAAGGACGACATCGCCAGGATCAACCAGGGCCTCGATGATCATATGGTTAGGTTGGCTAGATCCCTCTCCCAGCATGATATCTTCGGCAGAAACGGACAATTTCCGGTCCCGGGCCAGTTTCTCAGCGAGGTACTCACGCAGCGGGGGATAGCCTTGGGGATGAGGGTAGAGAGCCAGTTCCCTTCCCTCCTCCTCGAGCCCCACCCTAAGCGCTTCGGCCAGCTGCGCCAAGGGCAGCGAATCGGGATCGGGGTAGGCAACACCGAAGTCGTAGCGACTTCGTGGATGTGCCTGGCGAGTCCCAGGCTGCGACGGAATGGAAACGGAAAAGAGATCTTCAAAGGAGAAGGTTTGTTCAGTCAATTGGTTCTCTCCTCGCCCTGAGTCGGTGCAGAAGATTCTGAAGTAGCTTTGGCCTCCAGGCCGAAGTCTTCCTCTTTCGAGCCTTTAGCTCGAAAGACGGCGGCCTGGAGGCCACCGCTACGATCCGACACTGCAGGGATGGCCCAACAGGACTTCTCCCAAGTCGAAATCGAGACCACCCAGGTGACCGGACACATCTACATGCTGAATGGAACCGGCGGAAATATCGGTGCCTCGGTCGGTTCCGACGGGGTCCTAATCATCTCCAAACCTTCATCTTCAGGAGCTTACGCCCCGTCACGTGGGCGAACAAATCGTACTCATCGACACAAGAAGGTTCATAGCAGCGACACCAACACAATTCCGCTGATACCGAAAAAGAAGAGGCCGCAAAAGACGACGCCTATTCGCATGAACCAGTTGGGTCGTACCTCAGGGGGCAGTAGTGTGCAGTTCACGTACAGGGCGTGAAGAGCTGAAGCACCCAGACCCACATTCATCGAGACACCCCCGATCTTGAGTATGGTGAGGGGCTCCAAGAACATCAGGACCAGCAGTCCCCACACCCCCATCAGCACCATGATCCCGTAATAAAGATGCTTCACCTTCTCGGGGCTCAGACGACGAGCGCGGGAACTGGCCGTCCAGATGATGTCGCACCAGCGTCGGGGGATGGTGTCACCCGACATGATCTGACCCGGGTACAAGATCAGAAAACCGACCAGCAGCGTTACCAGCCATAACCCGTACCCAGGGTATCGGTAATCCATTCCTTCGGCCGTCATGCCGGCCACACGAATCCCTGAGACCGGGGCGTTGCGGATGAACTCCAAGGACATCATGCAGGGCAGCGCCATACCGATGAAGCAGCACACCATCCAAACCGCAGCCTGGTCGCGGACGATATGCCTCATCCAACCACGCCAGCGATTCAGGTCTTGCTCGGTGGGACGAAACACCTGGCCCACATGGGAAAGGGTAACGGTCCTACCACCCACCGCGCTGGCGATGGCGCCCACGTTGGCTCCCATGCCCCAACCCTTGTCCCGCGCATAATTGGACAGCAGTACGTTTGTCAGCCCCCCTGCCCCAGCAATGGCGGCAAAGGTCGCAATAATCGCCCAATCCAGGTTCGGCAACCGGCCCTTCTCGTGAACGTAGCCAATCAGCTGAACCCGGCGGATACCCTGGGTTTGGGCCAGTTCGCGTGCTTTCTCTCGTATAGCCTCGTCCGGTATATCGGACAACTGGTGGTAGCTGTGCTGGCCGTCCTGATCCCGTACGGTGACCTGCTCGAGGAGCCAGCTGCGGTCATCCTCGTTGATGCCGCCTTCCAGGATCAGGGCGACCTGGCCTTCCACTTCTTCGACGAAGAATCGCTCCGGTTGGGCCAGATCCTCGGCACGAGCTACCATCTGCCGACGACGCTCTTCCTGTTCGGGGGGAATCTGCGCGCTGATCTTGTACAGCTCTTCCCCAACGCGGAACTCGGTTACGACCGTGCCCGTTGCCTCGACTGTACCTCGCACAGTGTAGGAGACTTCCCCCTCTCGTTCGGTAAGCGTGAAATGCCGGCCATCGACGATGGTACTAGCCCGCAACGGGATCTGGCCGAAACGGAGGAAGCCGGTGAGCACTTCGCTCATCGTCCGCTCCGAGATCAGAAACGCGCCGACAAAACAGAGGAAGATCAAGACGATGATCAGCTTTCCGGTCATGATCCGCTCCAGCGTCTTGTAAACCGTTCCGCCGAAAATGAGAGGGATGAAAGCGAGCAGGAAGAGAAGGCAGCTTAGAACATGCACAAATCCGCTGTCGCCTGCCCGTGGCAGATGCCCGAGCATGATCGCGGCAACAGCAACCGACGCGCTGGCGACATTGAAGGGCCAGATATGCCCGAACTCCAAAAGCGCGTAGAAGACGGTCCACACCTTGGGTCCCGGCTTCGTCCGAAGGGCTCCTACCTGGATCGGTTCGCCGCAGTACATCGCATAGCGCATGAACTCCAGATTGCAGAAGACCTGGGCCACGATGCTCAAGGTTGCCACCCACAGCAGCGTGCCACCGTACTGGGCCGTCACACCTGGTCCGGCTAACCACTCGCCGGAGCCGATCGAAGCCCCGGCCATCAAGACACCGGGACCAAGTAACGCTGTCCAACTGCGCCAACCTAGACTCGGCGGCTTGGGCAAGTCACCAACCGTCCAGGGTGGCAGTGCTCCGGCTGGGATGGTCTCGTTTTCCTGATTCTGTAACTTCTCCTGACTCATGAGGTCTCCGCTCCCCGATGCGTCGAGTATAGAATCGAGCCGCCTGTCAGACAAGCTAAAGCCAGTCTAGAGGGGCCGCAATCCCGTTGGGATTGACCTCGATGGCTCCCACATGGTCGATCAGGGCCTTGTCGACTCAGTCGGAGGCCCTCAGGTAAAGCGCATAGAATCCAAGGTCTTGCCTCCGATCGCCCTCGAAGCTGACGCGGATCTTGAAGTGTCCGTCGAGTCCTGAGATGCCGTCCTTTCCTTCCCATTTCACCGGAACCCTGAGCCCCGACTTCCGAACCAGCGCCGCCACTTCGCCCGAGTAACCAGGGAGGGGTCTTTCCTGTGCATCCAGTAGCTCTACCTTGAACCAAGCTCCCTCGGAGACACCGGACGCGTTGAAATACACGCGGGCAGTTCCATCCACCCGCATGGAGTTTGTCAGCAGGGCAGCAGGCTTGACGGGATCTTTGGGTGAGAGGGAACCGAAGCGGTCTTGTTTCAGCCTTACCAGTCCCAGCCCACCCCGTGGCCGGTAATTGGTCCCGAGGCGCAGGTCCCAGTGTCCGTAGTAAATGTAGGTCTCATCGTCGACCTGCTCGTAGCCCTGTCCGTGGATCAGACCACCCTGATCCCAGCTCCCATCTGGTCCCCTTGGGATGAAGACAAAGTCGGGCTCAGGTTCTCTGAAGTGAAGGCCGTCGTTACTGATGAGAAATCCCAGGTCCATGGACCGATCCTGGGGCTCTGGTGCTCCGTGCCAGAGTCCATAGGTAGCCAGCAAGACATTCCCCCGATTCCAGACTCCGGCAGCCACGGATGCTTCTTCGATAGGGTCGAGACTGCAGTGGCTGGAAGACACCCATACCGCGACAACCCCACAGGCCAGGTAAGCTAGATAGTTGAATCTCCTCGCTGTCATCTGCTGCGTCTCCTTGCCTTTCTCTAGATCAAGCCTTCGGCACAAGATAAGGGAGTGGACCACACCCCGCAAGCGCTCGGGAATCTGTGTCTCGTCCAACCGCAAAGGAGGGCATGGCCGAACTACCCAAGGGCTGATAGACTAGGCGGAGAGTGGAAGACCTGATTCAGGTTCCCCGAGAGCGCTGGCGCCGCAGGCTTCCCGGGAATGAGATCGCTGACTGTCAAGAAGGAGGATCCCCGTGGACGAAACAGAACTAATCGGATTGGTCGGAGGTATCTTCGGCTGTGGACTAATAGCCCTTTTCATGGCTCTGTTTATTGCGGTCTGGTGGAAGGTGATAGCCAAGACCGGGAATAGCGGTGCCTTGGCACTCCTTCTCGTGATACCTCTCGCCAACCTGGGGCTGGTGCTGTTTCTGGCGTTCTCAGAATGGCCTCTGGAGCGCCGGGTCAAGGAGCTTGAAGCAGCTGGTGAAGCCCCGCAGGCTGATCCAAGCTAACCCGGAAAAGGCTGTATGGATTTGGTTTTTCAGCGGTCATACCGAGGACCGCTCCAGGCCGTGATTCTCGCTTCGCCCACGTCTTCGATACGGCCCTGGACCTTCTGGTACGACGACAGCTGAATATCTCTCCCCTCATCTCAGCGTGCTATGATTTTGCCGACCTGGTCGCCGGTCTCGAGGCGGCCTTACAACCCCAGACCATCAAGGTCGTAGTCGACTACTAAGCAGAGGCACATGACGGAAAACAACAATGACCCTTTCAGCCTCGCGGGCCACGTCGGCCTGATCACCGGCGGTGGCACCGGTCTCGGGCTCGGTATCGCTCGCGCCTTTGTCGCTCAGGGCTCCCGGGTGGTGATCACCGGCCGGCGCGAAGAGCGGCTCTCGGCGGCCGTCTCCCAACTGGGCCCGCAAGCCGACTATCGGGTCCACGACGTGACGCAATACGACACCTCGAAGCAGCTGATCGAATCGATCGAGAAGCAGTACGGCCCACTCACCGACCTGGTCAACAACGCCGGCAACCAGATCCACGGCCAGGCGGAAGATCTGACCGAAGAGGAGCTGCAGCAGGTCCTCGACGTCCACCTGATCGGCGCCTTCTCCCTGAGCCGGCACGCGGCCCGGCGGATGATGGAACGCGGACGGGGCAGCATCCTCTATATCGCCTCGATGGCCTCGCTCTTCGGCATCCCCCGTGTTTCCGCCTACGCCGCGGCTAAAACCGCACAGCTGGGGCTGGTCCGCACGCTGGCTACAGAGTGGTCGGGGCGGGGCGTGCGCATCAACGCCATCGCTCCGGGGTGGATCCTGACCGAGATGAGCCGCACAGCCTTCGAGAACAACCCCGACCGCAAGGCCAAGGTCCTCGGACGCACGCCGATGCAGCGATTGGGCGATCTCGAAGATATCGGCTGGACCGCCGCCTTCTTGGCCTCTCCGGCGGCCAAGTACATCACCGGCACCTGTATCCCCGTCGATGGCGGCGCCTCGATCGGCTTCTAAGTGATTCAAGAAAGAACTGTACTTGCGGTGCTGGGTAGTTATTTTCACCCAACTGCAGCAGGCAGGCCCGCAGCATTGCCCCAAGGGCATCTAATAATTGACTGGCTCTAAGGGTAACTTTGTAGGCCGGTGCGGTGCTTCTCCACAAAATCCCAATCAATCTCGACCCCCAGGCCAGGTCCATCGGGCACAGGGACGTTTCCGTTTTCGTCGATGGCCTCCAGATCATCACTATAGTTGGTGTAGAAGGGCGGAGAGGAACTAGGGGCTTTGGGGTGAACCAGGCCTAGCTCGTAATAATTGGCATTGCGAATAGCAGCCAGACAGTGTCGTTGGGCCGGACCGGGCGCATGGATTTCAACGTCCAGGCCAAAACCTTCCGCGGCGTGAGCCACCTTCATCGCTCCGGTTATGCCCAAATCATAGGTGGGGTTTACCCGCATGTAATCGGTTGCCTCGGCCACAACCATATCGACCTTGGGTTCCAAGCTACGGACATGTTCACCCATCAGAATAGGGGTCTTGATCATTTGTCGCAGTTTGCGTTGGGCAAAGAAGGAAATCCCACCGTCCTTGAAGGGATCTTCATACCAGAAAAAATCAGCCTCGTCACAAGCCCTTCCGACGTAAAGCGCATCGGCAAACGTTTCATACTCGCAGGCTGGATCGAGCATTAACGCCATCTTGTTTCCTACTTGTTGTCGTACCGCTAAAACATTATCGGCTTCCCGCCGAATAGGAGCGTTGCTCCAACCATGGATTTTGAAAGCTGGATAGCCCATGTCGCAACACTGTTGGGCAAAATCAGCAAAGGCTTCGGGGCTGTCGAGGCCACCATTCTCATCGCCATGGTAGGTGGACGCGTAAGCAGGAACACTTGTCCGGTACCCGCCAAGCAGTTCCCAAACAGGCGCTCTGTAAAACTTTCCGGCAATATCCCATAAAGCGATATCCACCAGGCCCATGCTCATACGGTCTTGCTTGCGCAAAGCCCGTTTAACATCGTTGTAAATCAATTCTCGCTGCAATGGGTTCTGCTCGATGAGGTAGTGAAAAAAACTTCTCATCTGGGCATAATCACTGGCACTACCTCCGGCAAACTCTCCAGTGATGCCTTGGTCGGTGTGGATTTGTAGAATCTGCTCAGTTCGCGTCAGCCTGGCCCCGGCCTTATAAACCAGATTGAAGCCGTTATAGTAATCATCCGAAGCCAGGTTTGGCGTTTCCCATTGAAGTTCGTGAATATCGATTCGTGTAATCTTGAGTTGATTTCCCATATCTGACTATTCCTCGTGGCGCGTGGAGTTGTAAATGGCCGGACAGGATTTCGCCATTCCCTGAGTGGACCTTCCCCCCGGCGAACTGCGTCCTCGACGAGACTATTGGGGTAGGCCGAAAACGATGATCACGTTGCCGGCCGCGCTGAACACGCGCTGCTCTCCCTCAACTTCGAATGAAATCGGATTGGTGCGAACCGGACCGCCGGCTTGAAATTCCCACAATGCCTGACCCGATTCGGCGTCGAGTGCGAAGATATTGCCCTCGTTGCTTCCCCCAAAAACGAGCCCACCCGAAGTGGACATCACACCGGCCCAGGGGGGAGAGTGGAGCCGGAAGTCCCACTTCACTCTTCCCGTCAGGAGATCCAACGCCCTGACAGCGCCGTAAGCCTCGTCACCCTGGAGTGCCTGCTCACCTCCCCCCAGGAAAGGCTTGCCGACTTCGTATTCGACCGGGTTCTTGTAATAATAGGCCCCCATCTCTCTGACGCTCACATAGAGGAGACTGGTCGCCGAGCTATAGGACGGACTGAACCAATTGGTGGATCCCTGCAGGCTGGGATAGACAAGGGTCCCTTCTTCGGAGGGTTCCGTGTTCGGGAGAACCAGCGGGCGTCCCTCTCCGTCCAGTCCCTGCGCCCAGGTCTGTCGTGCGTACGCTCTTCCATGGAGAAACTTCCCTGTCTTCCGATCCAGTATGTAGTAAAAGGCGTTGCGGTTAGCCATGACCAGGAGCTTCCGGACCCGGCCCTCCCAATCGGTGTCAACCAGCACCGGGATCTGGTTGGCATCCCAGTCGTGAACGTCGTGGGGTGTGAACTGGAAATGCCACTTGAGCTGGCCAGTCGAGGGATCCAGGGCAACTACTGAAGAGGTGTACAAATTGTCCCCTGGTCTGAGATCCCCGTTCCAGTCCGGTGCCGGATTGCCGAGACCCCAGTACAACAGATTTAACTCCGGATCGTAGGAACCAGTCAGCCAGCTGGCTCCGCCGCCCGTCTTCCAGCTGTCTCCCCCCCAGGTTTCGCTTCCGGGTTCCCCCGGAGCGGGGACGCTCCAAAAGCGCCACAGTCGCTCTCCGGTCTTGGGATGATAGGCATCGATGAAACCCCGAATGCCTGCTTCGCCGCCGCTTATCCCGACGATTATCTTGCCGTCGATGGCCAGCGGTGCTGCCGTGATGGAGTGGCCGGTCTTGTTGTCGGCCACTTCTACATCCCAACGAACGCCGCCCGACTTCGCGTCCAGAGCCACCAGACGAGCGTCCAGGGTACCGACGAATACCGTCTGGTCCAAGATAGCGACCCCCCGGTTCACCTGCGGAAATCCGATATGAAGAACCTCGGGAGGCAGCGTGGGCATATACCTCCAGAGCTCTCGTCCCGTTCTCAGATCGAGCGCAACCACGGTACTGGGTGGTTCGGTGACATACATCAACCCATCCACAGCGATGGGTGTGGTTTCGATCATCCCCGGAGTCCCACTCTGATAGATCCAGTGGACCTTCAAGCTGGAGACATTGCTGCGGTTGATTTGACTCAAGCGGCTGAAGCGGTGGGCAGAGTAGTTTCCGGAATAGGTGAGCCAATGCTGTGGCTCACGATCAGCTGCTGTTAGCCTTTCATAAGGGACTTGAGCTCTCGCGGATACCATGGACAGAGTAAGAAGTGCGCTCAGAAGCCCGAGTCTGAGAATCATTTCTCTGCTCCACGGCTTGCCAGATAGGCAACCAGGTCCTCGATCTCCTTGTCCGAGAGGACACCCTCAAAGCTGGGCATCAGTCTACTTTCAGGGTCCCGTCGAATGGCCTGGATCTCCGTCTTGCGAAAAGAATAATAGCGGTTCTGCCTATCCCGAAATTGAATTGTAAAGCTGTCTTCATTGACTCTGCGGCCGACAATCTCTTCGCCGTTGGCCGTCACGACGCGGACCGCGAGATTAGCGCGAAAGCCGTCAGGATCGAGTAGCGTTTGAGATCCCGGATGCAGGATCATCTGCCGAAGATATTCGACGCCGCGCAGGGAGCCGACCGAGCTCAGCTGCGGTCCAATCCCCTCACCCTCTCCGTCCAGGATGTGGCAGCTGGAGCATTGGGCTCGCTGGTAGACACTCCGTCCCTGTCGCGGGTCACCCTTGAATGGATCGGCCGATCGGCGCCCGAGGGAGAGGACGAAGTCTGCCACCAGGCCGGTCTCCTTTTCGGTGAGTATCCAGTTGCGCGGCATTCCGGTCCAGGGAATACCCTCACGTATGACGTCCTGGAGTCGTTCCCGATCCGGAGCGCGCCGAAGCCGCGGCCTGATAAGATTCGGTCCGGTTCCTCCCTTTCCTTCCATCCCGTGGCATCGGCCGCACTGAAGCGAGAATAGTCGTCGCCCTTCTCGCAGCTCCGCTTCCGATGAGTCTTGTTCGATGGGAGAGGCGTAGAGCGCACAGAGGGAAGCCGCAAACAGGATGTGGGCCAAGGTCCGGCGTCTTCTCACGGCTCACTCCAGCACCCTATGGGATCGGTTAGAATGGGCGACACACCATCTCTCGAAAGGAGAAGAGTTAACAGGCCAGCCAATCATAGTAACCTAGTTTGAGCCCGTCAATCGATGATCTGAGGTCAGAACTGGCCTGCTTTGGCAAGGACTGCATTGAGTCGCCCAACCTCAGGCAATCTGGACGCGAAAACCATAGAAGCCTGAAGCGCGAGCGAGGGATTGGACATCTGCGAGATCTTGTTGTTGTCCCCTCTCTCGCGGCGACCTGGGCCCTCTCCGGTCAAATGCCCTTTTGGCGACGCATCTCGCAGATCTCCAACCCCTCGCTCGCGCTTCAGGCTTTCATGCCTTCCGGTAGTTTCTTTCATGTACGATCCGGCGGTCTGCAGCCGGAGGCGGGGCTAACCTGAAACTTCATTGGCGAATGTAGCTTTGGCCTCCAGGCCGAAGTCTCATT
The DNA here is from genome assembly GCA_965219855.1 of Acidobacteriota bacterium. GTDB lineage: Bacteria > Acidobacteriota > UBA6911 > RPQK01 > JAJDTT01 > CAUZIZ01. Next base: position 10,303 of record CBDCOR010000029.1, on the reverse strand, counting down.
TTTCCGAGCCTTTGGCTCGGACGGCGGCCTGGAGCCCACCGCTACGCCCTCGACTGAAGTTTCTTTCAGGTACGATCCGGCGCAGCCGGCGGCGGGGCTAAGCTGAAACTTCGTCGAGCAGAGACCGGGCTGGGACTAGCCTGAGGCTTCACCGCGAACCACTCACACTGTGGCACGGCCTTCTAGGCCGTGATTGTCGAGCCCGGCTCGACGGACAGGCAATCACTGGCAAGGATGCCCGTGCCACGCTGTCATCCTGAGATGCAAGAGAGTAATATGTGAGGTCTGGACGAAATCCCTATATCAATGCACCGTTCAGGAAATCGCCGACATGGTGGTCTGGATCGCCGGACCCGAGTGCACCTTCTCCACAGGCGCGGTGTTCGATCTCTCGGGCGGCCGCACTACCTACTGAGGTGAGCAGTGCTTGACGAATCCAGGTTGGCGATCCACCAGGTCACCCTACGAGACCAGTGGTCTTTTCGCGAATCCGTGGAAGGATTGGCTCGCCATGGCATCCATCAAACGGCGGTCTGGCGCGAGAAGCTGCATGAGGAGGGAGTGCGCGAGGGTGCCAAGATTCTTCGAGATCACGGTATGCGGGTCACCGGCTTCTGTGTCGGAGGGCTGGTCACTTCGCCCGACCCGGTGGCCTGGGAAGCCGCGATTGAAGATAACCGGCGCGTCCTTGAGGAAGCGGCCGCCGTAGGCGCGGATCACATCGTGTGGATTGCGGGAGGGCTCGAACCAGACTCTAAGGACCTCGCGGGCGCAAGGTCGAGAGCCCGAGACGCCTTCGAGCGGCTAATCCCTGATGCGCGTGCAGCAAACGTGAAGCTCGGCATTGAACCGTTGCACCCCATGATCTGCGCAAGCCGCGCTGTACTCTGCACGTTGGAGCAGGCAAATAACTGGTGCGACCAGCTCGATGCCGACGACATCGTGGGGATCGTGATCGACACCTATGCGGTATGGTGGGACCCGAATCTGGAAACAGAAAGCCGGCGCGCCGGGTCGCGGATCTGCGCCTTCCACGTCAACGACTGGCTGCCCAACACCACAGATCTACGACTCGACCGCGGCATGATGGGCGACGGCGTGATCGACATTCCGGCCATTCGTCAGATGGTTGAGCGGGCCGGCTATTCAGGCGCCTGTGAGGTCGAGATCTTCTCCGCTCGCGACTGGTGGCGACGCGATCCCGACGAGGTAGTTCGTGTCATTCGGGAGCGCTACCGAACCGCCGTGTAGGCGCCCTGATCGCAGGCATTGAGACAACCTTTTCAGGAGGTATTTGATGGAAACATTCGAAGGCAAGACGGCATTTGTCTCGGGAGGGTCGAAAGGAATCGGTTTTGCCTGCGCCCTGCGCCTCGCTTCCGGAGGTGCCAACCTCTTTCTGGCGGCCTCGAGCGCGGAAAGACTGTCCCGGGCCGCAGCAGCAATCCGAGAGAAAACGCGCGTCGAGGTGGGATTCCACGCGGCTGACCTGCGCTTGCTGGAAGGATGTAAGGCCGCTTCCGAAGCCGCTCTCATAACCTTCGGACGCTGTGACATTCTAATCAACTCCGCAGGCGCAACAAAGGGCGGGGTCTTCCCCGAGCAGCTGGACGAGGACATGGTGGACGGTTTCGCATTGAAGTTCCACTCGGCCGTCCGCTTGTCCCGTCTGCTCTGGCCGGCGCTCAAGAAGGCCAACGGCTGCGTCATCAATATCGTGGGCGGATTCGCCCGCACACCGGCAAGCGATTTCATGGTCGGCGGAGCCGTCAACGCAGCCCTTGCCAATTTTTCCAAGGCATTGGCAAATCAGGGATTGACCGACGATGTCAATGTGAACTGGATCCATCCGGGATTGACAGAGACTGAGCGTCTGGAAAGCATCTTCGAAGCCCGGGCCCGGCAGCAAAACAAGAGTGTCGCAGAGATTCGTGAACAATCGGTGGTGGCCGAGGGGCTGCGTCGTTTGGGTAACCCCGAGGACATCTCGGAGCTGGTTGCATTCTTATGCCATCCGCGGGCCCGGCATATTCACGGAACGGGAATCGCCGTAGATGGAGGGGGGAGCAAGGGGTATTACTGATTGCTGTCCCCAACAGGAATGCTGGAGACCTCTCTCGCCTTCGTGTGAATAAGGGGGTCTCGGAAAAGGATGTGAATTGGGTAGTGTCAGAAGCCATCGAGGTCAATCCCAAGAAGATTGAACTCGATTAACCGGGCGAAGACCAGTAGACGGCCTTTGCGTTTCCACCCATGATGGCCGCCATCTCGGTCGAGCTCAGATAGGTGTAGAAGCGCTCTTGGAGGGCCAGGACGCTGGCGTAGCTGCTCTTGAGGATGACGTGAGGAAAGTCGCTTCCCCAAATCAGGCGCTTGGCACCGTAGGCATCATAGAGGGCCTTGAAGATGGGGTGGCAGTCCCGATAGGGCCAACCCTGGCTGGAGTGGTAGTAGTAACCGCTGACCTTGACCGAGACCTGGCGAAAGCGGCTGAGGTGCAAGAGGTCCTTGAAAGCGGGGCTGCCGGTTCTGGCAGTGACGTCCGCAGAGGCCATGTGATCAATCAGAATCGGTACCTGGGGAAATCGCTCTGCCAGGGCCCCCAATGCGGGAATGTGTTCCAACCGCATCAGCAGATTGATCGCAATACCCAGTTCCCGGGCCGCTTCCCAGACGGAAGCCGAACTCGCCTGACCGAAGCTTGCTTCCTCGCCGGGTACGCTCGGACGAATCCTCAACCCCGAACATCCACGCTCCCTCACCCAATAACGTAGACGCTGGTTAGCTCCTTCACGGCGCGGATCTACATAGCAAACAGCTGCCAGGTGGGAGGGATCGGCGGCAGCAGAATCGGCCACATAGGAATTGTCTTCGCCCGGATACAACGGCTGGACCAGCACCGCTTTGTCCACGCCGTGCTCGCCCATGTACTGCCTGAGTAGCTCCACAGGCACGTCGGAGCAGGGACTGACAATCGTTGCCGAAGGTTGGGGATGGTCAGGGACCGAGCGCCAGACATGCAAGTGTGCGTCCACAACCATGGGTCTCCCATGGTACCCCAAGTCTTCCGCTCGCGTCTCCCACCACTCGGGGACCCATCCAGCAGGCCCTCAGTCGCTGCCTCTTCCTTGCTGTCTTTGTTGAACCCTGGTATATCGTCTCGGACATCGATCAGAAGATACCTTTGACTTTGAACCGGGGAGTCGACACAAACCATGCGTCTCGTCAGCTGGAACGTCAACGGGCTGCGCTCTTGCGTGAGGAAGGGTTTCCACGAGTTTCTCGATCGCTCCGATGCGGACCTGATCGCTCTGCAAGAGGTGCGTGCGTTCCCCCACCAGCTCGAGCCCAGAACTCGATCCCCCGAGAGGTGGCACGCCCACTTCGCCCCGGCCGAACGACCCGGCTACAGTGGTGTGGCAATATTCTCGCGCGAGGCCCCCACGCGCATCGAAACCACGCTCGATGAAACCCGCTTCGATGTCGAAGGCCGTCTGCTCATCGCTCACTTCGGCAGGATGACGGTTGCCAGCGCCTACTTTCCCAAGGGCAGCGGCACCGCCCGGGACAACAGCCGTGTGCCCTACAAGCTCGATTTCTACGCTGCTGTTTTCGACCGTCTCGAACAGCTCAAACGGCGCGGCCCGGTCTTCGTCATGGGTGACTTCAACACCGCGCACCAGTCCATCGATCTGGCTCGCCCGAAGAGTAATCATAAGACCAGCGGCTTCCTCCCCGAAGAACGCGAGGAGATGGCCCGTTGGATTGATGCGGGCTGGGTAGATACGCTTCGTGCCCAGTATCCCGGTGAAAACGGCCACTACACCTGGTGGCGTCAGTGGGGAGGCGCCCGGGAGAACAACGTCGGCTGGCGCATCGACTACGTGTTGGCCTCCGCTTCGGCGGCAAAGCTGGTGCGGGATGCGTTCATCTGGGCCGAGGTCAGGGGTTCGGATCACTGCCCGGTGGGCGTGGACGCCGACTGACGCTGCCTGTTAAACCCCTGTCCAGGATCCCAGCTGTGTTGGCCCCATTCGAGAAAGAAACTTGATGGGGATCAAGGGACGATCACCTACGCCGAAGGCGTTATTGCGGGTAGCCCAGCGGTGCTGCCCCATTCGAGAACGAAACTTTGGGCCCGGCGTAGCGGTGGGCTCCAGGCCGCCGTCCGAGCCAAAGGCTCGAATCAAGAAGACTTCGGCCTGGAGGCCAAAGCTACGTCCGCCTAATGAAGTTTCAGCTTAGTCGCGCCCCAGCCGGGCTGCTCCATTCGAGAAAGAAACTTGAAGCCTCTCGCCACACTGTCCAGTGGCAAGAGACGTGCGACGTTCGGACGTTCAGACGTTCAGACGTTCAGACGTTCAGACGTGCGACGATCCGAATGAAGTTTCAGCTTAGTTGATCATGCTTTGCCCAGGGGGCGGCAGATCGTCGGGGAGGACATTCCGGTTGATTGCTTGATCGAGATTGATAACGTAGGTGTCCGGGGATTCCAGAAGCGCCGGCGCGTGGGTTGCCGTTATGATCCGCATGTTCTTCTGATCCACAAGTTCCATCAACATCTTGAGAATCCGACGTTGATTCGACTGGGAAAGAGCCATCTCGGGCTCGTCCAGCAGAAGAATGCTGCCATCGGGAAGCTTTGGGAATGACTGGCTGAATAGCGAAAGCATGACCTGGCCGTGGCTGGCGACCTGAAGAAATTCCTTCATCTCGGGTTGACCTTCGAAGAGATGAAGCTGGTTACGAGGGTTGTGCTGCTCGGCGTCGAAGAGATGGACCTCCTCGATCTTCACCTCCTTGGGGTCGAGTCGGTAGACAAAGTTCTCCACCGTCTCCCCCTTGAGGGCATAGTAGATGGAGTGGAGCAGCGTCGACTTACCCGAACCGTTCTCCCCTTCCAGCATGATCAGGGGATGCTGTAGGTCGACGATCATGGGCATGTGGAAATTGAGGTTTACAAATACAGGATGCGAAAGGATTTTAAGAAACATTTTCTTGGCTCCCAAGACGTTAGAATATCACGAGTTCGACACGGACCCCGGTTTCCCGGTAAGACCTGTGAGTGATGCCAGGCGGAAAACAAAACTCTCCTTGACCCTCTTGATGGGATTCTTGTCTCTTGCCACCGGGTCGGTAACCGGTGAGAAGCTCTACAATGGCATCGTGCTGCCCGAGCCCTGACCTGGAGCAGGAGCTGGGATAGGCAAGAACGCCTCCCGCTGAGGCGACTTTCCACCCTGGGACTTGGACGTGGGTTCGGTCTCCAGGCCAAGTTTTCTTTTTCTTCGAGCCTTTGGCTCGACGGACTGCGACCTGGAGACCGCCGCTACGATCCAATCCGCAGCCAACGGCGACCATCTCTACCCAATTTGGGCGATTCGGTCCGCCTCGATGTAGTACTTGACCCGGACTTCCCCCGTACCCCGAAAAGGATATCGATCCTTTCCCAGATACTTCAACGCCATCTTATCGATGTGGTCGTCGGCTCCCTCCTCGGTGATCTCCACGACCCTACCCCGGATCATGATCCCTTGATACGGGTTTTCGGGATCGGTGACCGAGAGGGCCACTCTGGGATCACTTCGCATGTTCCGATCCTTCAAGCGCCCCTTGGCGCTGTTGACGAGAATGCAGCCTCGATCAACGTCTACCCAGACCGGACTCACCTGTGGACTACCGTCGTCCATGCAGGTCGCCAAGTGGACGAAAGTCTTCTTCGCCAACAGTTCAACCAGATCTTTGGATAATTCTTTTGCCATTCTTGACCTCACTTTCTAGATCGGCTCTGAGACCTAATCAAAGCTGTCCGTGGAAACCTGCTGGGAATCGCCACCTCCGGCGAAGATCGCACGAACGGTAGCGGGCTCGACGACCAGGGCAACCACCGCATACCCGACCGCAACGGCGGCCAGGACGCCTGCCGTCATGTGACCTAGATCGGAAACTGCGACAGAAGCGGCCAGCAGGAGTAGTGCAAAAAGCACATCGATTCGAAGCATCCAGGCCGACGCTCGCCGCAGCTCTGCTCGCATCGCGCTGCGGTTGAACCTGGAGGTAAACAGTAAGTGTGTGCGGAGCGTTCCGTTGGCGACGGCGCAGCCCAACACGCCAAAAAAGAGCATCAGACTCCAGCTTGTAGGGATCCCCTCCTTGACCTTCCATAGGGTATAGACCATCCAGCTATAGACCAACATCACGATAACCTGGTGCACTGCCCACCAGAAGCTGCGCAAGGGAGGATCGGAAGCCTGAATGCTTCCCTCTCCGGGATCAACTTGTACTTCCCCATCGATCAGTCTTCCCTGGCCAGCCCGGACTCGTCCCAGATCCGTGGCTAATTCTTCTGCCGATTGGTATCGCTCCTGCGGGTCCTTCTGAAGACATCTTCGGATGATCCGGTCCAGTTCGGGGGCCTGCTCCTGGAGTCCCGGATTCGACTCCGGATCGGCTGACAGGATCTTGGCAATCGAGGCCATGGGCGTCTTCCCACTGAAGGGATTGGATCCACTAGCGAGCTCGTAGAGCACGACCCCGAGGGCAAAGATGTCGCAGCGCGAATCGACAGGATCCCCGGTCAGCTGCTCGGGGGCCATGTAGGAAGGGGTTCCCAGAAGGGCTCCTACCTCGGTGAGACGTTCCTGGGCAGCATGGGGTTCCAATAGGAGGGCCAGCCCAAAGTCGAGAAGCTTCAAGCCTCCGTCATCACCCAGCATCACGTTCTCGGGCTTGAGATCTCGATGAATGACTCCCCTGGCGTGAGCCGAAGCCAGCGCTTCGGAAATCTGGGCAGCTACGTCAAGCAGATCCCCCAGCGGCAGAGGACCCGCCTCGACCAGCGAGCGAAGCGTCCTTCCACGCACGTATTCGCTGGCTATATAGAGCCGCCCATCAAATTCCTCCAGGGCGTAGATGGTGGTAATACCGGGATGCGATAGCGCGGCGGCTGCCTGGGCCTCCCGGCGAAATCGCTTTTGCTGCTTGGGATCGACGACAAAGGCCTCGGCCAGCGCCTTGAGTGCGACCGTCCTTTGGAGCCGGGTATCCTCCGCCAGATAGACCGCGCCCATTCCTCCCCGACCGATCTCCTCTTCTATTCGGTAGGGACCCACCAGCTCTCCCTGCTTCAGGCCCCCGCTTGGCGCGCTCAGTGTAACGGTCTCCTGCAAATCAGTCTCTTTATCGTGAGCGGCCAGCAGAGACTCCAACTCGGATCTGAGCTCCTCATCGTCTTGACAGACCTTACGAATGAAGTCCTCTCGCCCCTCGCCACTTTGTTCGAGCGCCCTCTGGAACAGTTCCTGGAGTCGGGCAAACTCTTCCTGATTCATGCTTCCATCTCGCGGCGGAGCCAGGCCCTGGCGAAGGTCCAACGGCGCTTCACAGTCGCGGGCGAGATCCCCATGACCTCCGCAAGCTCCTCCACGGTCAGACCTCCGAAGAAACGCAGCTCCACCAACTTGGCCTGCTCCGGATCGAGTTCGGCCAGCTGCTCTAGAGCCGCCTCCAGTGCCAGCACGTCGATCGATCGCTCACGCTGGCCGATGAGCTCATCGTTCAGCGTAATCGGGCGCTGATCTCCTCCGCGCTTCTGAGCATTGCGGGCTCTTGCTCTCTCGATCAGAATCTGACGCATCGAGCGCGCTGCAATCCCAAGAAAATGGGCCCGATCTTTCCACTGTAGTTTCTCGTCTCCAAGCAGGCGAAGGTAGGCTTCGTGAACCAGCATCGTAGCTTGCAGTGTCGGTGCCCGGCCTTCCCGCCGGAGGTATCGGCCAGCCAGTCTGCGCAGCTCTTCGTAGACCAGGGGAACCAGACTCGACAAGGCCGACTGATCCCCTGCACTGGCCCTTGCAAGCATCTGGGAGACAGACGGTTTGGGAGTGGACACCCGAACTCCTTACCTCCTAATCTTACAGCCCGTCGCAGGGACAGCCAAATCAGAAGAGCTTCCTCTTGACCAAAACTACGCTTGCCCAGGCGAAAGGGTGGCCTCCGATCAGTCTTCCGGTCGACGTCAACGGACCTGATTAACTGGAGCGAGCCGATTCCCATGACTTTTGCCGGCACTGGCGTCGTCCCTTCGGCCCAACTCTATACCAGCATGACCGAACCCTATTTCCGGGCCCCTCACATCTATGTCTCCTTTCCCATGCGCTTCATGGAGGATCGCAAGACGGTACCGGATTCTGAGGCGCAGCGGATCGGCCTGGAGCCAGGGCGCAACGCCGATTCATCGGACGGCGTCTTCATGAACAGCCGGGCTGGGACAACTCACTTCGACTGGATCTTCCAGGAGGCGTTTTTGCGTCCGGGTCCGGGGTGGGAGAACTGGGGAACGCGATCCAATATCGTGCTCTGGGGACTCCTACCCACGGGACCCCAGGAGATGTCGCTGTGGGGTGAATCGCCACTACGGCACGCCTTCCTTGCACATTCGCCACTACCAGCTACGGACCGACGACTTCGTTTCCGTCCAAGCCCCTTACGAGGGAGGAGAAATGGTAACAACACCCTTTCGCTTCCAAGGAAAGCAGCTGGAAATCAACTACTCTACTTCGGCAGCCGGTTCGATTCGCGTCGGTATCCAGGACTCCGCGGGGAAGCCTATCCCCGGCTTCGGTGTAGAGAAGTGTTGCGAAATCATCGGCGACGAGATCAAGCGGGTGATTTCGTGGAAGGATGGCAATGATGTGGGTGCTCTGGCGGGCCAAACGGTGCGTCTGCGTTTCAGCCTGAAGGACGCAGACCTTTACTCGATACGCTTCAAATAGGGATAGAGTAACTTCTACTGCCGGAAAGTCGACCAGTTCCCACCGCGGCCACTACTCCACACCAGCTATCTCGAAGCCCAGGGCGCGCGCTGCAGTCCCCTGCCGTTCGTCGTGAGTTACAAAGACCGGCTCTGTGCCTTGACGTTCAGCGTAGAGCATGGCGCTTGAGAGATGGATGGCATCCAACGTCTTGACTGCCGTTGCCATGGGCAGAGCCGTCCGCCTCAAGACCGGCCGAGTCAGTCGAATGCAACCCACAGCCCGCTCGATATAGGCTAGACTCTCGTGACTCCGGGCAACGCCTTCATCGTCGAGCGCCTGCTCCAGCCGAAGACGATCGACAGTTCGTCTAGCCTCGACACCCATCAATTCGCTGGACCAGGCTTCATCCCAGCTACCCCATCCCACCCAGATCGGCCGCTGTCGGAATACGACGCGAAGCACGACGCTGGTATCCAGGTAGGCAATCATCGACTATCCCGATCATCACGGAGCAAACGGATCGGATCCAGGGGTTTGAGAAGTCGGACCGAAGGAACGTCGATAAGCTCGCTTCCGGGAAGCGAGGCTCGCTCGATTAGAAGGTCTTCCGGCTCTCCCTCGTAGGGGACAATTCGCGCGATCGGAGTCTTCCGTTCGCAGACAAGCACCGTCTCACCCTGACGAACCTTTGCCAGATAGGCGCTGAGCTTTGCCTTGAGTTCGGACACCATGGCTTGCACCATATCCTCATTCTGACTATATATAGTCATATTGTCAATCGGTAGTGACAGTGGCCTGTTCTGAATAGCGGTATCGGAAGGAACGCTGACTCCAGTCAGCGCAGGGAGTAGCGCCTGGCAAAGATGCCTCGTTTATCGCCGTCCGTGGACCCAGTCCAGACGATCACGAGGTCGCCATTCTCGTCGATGGCGACATCGGGATAACCCTGGGCTCCCTCGCTGATGCTATTGATCTGGAACTCGTTACCTGCCCCGGCACCCTGGAGTTCAGGTGGTGGAGGGACTTCGTTACCCTCGCGATCGTAGACCTTGGCGAAGACTCCCGTAGTGATCTTCGTCTTGACCCCGACTCCCCCAGGAAATCACAAATCGGCCCGACTGGCCGGTGGCCACGTCCGCTATGCCTTGATTGGACTGCGTATAGCTGTTGACCTGGAATTCATTGCCCAGGCCGCTGCCGTTGGTTGCCGAATCGGGTCGGATCTCATTTCCCCGAGGATCGTAGCGTTTGACAAAGACACCCGATCCGTCGCCATCCTGCATCGAACTGCCAAAGACGATCAGCAACCTGCCCGTATTACGCTTCGCGCGAGGCCGCTGAAGCGGCCTACTGGAAAGGGTACACTCCAGCGGACGTCGGTGTTGCTCGGCGGTATGAGGTCGCTCGCTACCTCTAGCCTGGAGGTCCTTGTGCAGCGCCAGCGAGCACGATACAACAGCAGCAAGCTGGCGCTGCACAACGCTTCTATCCGCCGCTCCCACTCTCGCCCAGCACAGGACTTCCCTCACTAGGTGGGGAGCCGTCTT
>CBDCOR010000028.1:0-129968 GCA_965219855.1 Acidobacteriota bacterium | reverse complement strand
CACTGTAAAAGCGTTTACGACCCAGCGTTTGAGGTGAATCCGTGGAAAAGATTCTGTCGAAGCGGCAGGTCGAGAACTATCTCAAGGATGGGGTCGTCTTCCCGGCTCAGATCCTTTCCGATGCCGAGTTGAAGCACTACCTCGGACTCTATGAAGAGTTGGAAGGGCTCATGAAAGATAGGGCTCGGCCGTCGCAGCTGACTCAGGCACACCTTTACTACGACTGGGCTTACGACCTGGTTACTCATCCTCGTGTTCTGGATCTGGTCGAGGACCTGCTCGGACCCGATGTGGTTGTCTGGTCTGCTTCCTTCTTTACCAAGCCACCCCATGACTCCGGGTATGTGTCCTGGCATCAAGACGCAACCTATTGGGGGTTGGACTTGTCGGAGGTGGCGACAGCTTGGCTTGCGCTAAGCGACAGCACCGTAGAGAACGGCTGCATGAGAATGGTTCCGGGGTCGCACACGCAGCCGATCCTGAGCCACGTAGAGACTCACGCCGAGGACAACCTTCTCAGCCGAGGACAAGTGGTTGAGGTTGAGGTTGATGAATCTGAAGCCGTGGATGTCATTCTGAAAGCCGGCGAGGCTTCCCTACACCACGTAAACATCATTCACGGATCGAACGCGAACTCGTCGAACTCCAGTCGCATCGGGTTGGCAATCCGGATGGTCACTCCCCGCGTCAAACAGACAGGCTACCAGTTCCCGGCGATTCTGGGGCGCGGCACCGATTCCTATCACCACTTCGAATACGTAGAAAAGCCAACACAGGGCAACACCGAAGAGGCCATGGCGGCTCATATCGCTGATTATAGGAAGATAGCCGAGATGGTCAGTTCTACCCCTGCCGGGTAAGAAGCGGCCGGACCAGAACGTTATCCTGCAGGAAAGTCGAGGGCGCGACGGGGGTTCTCCACCAGAATCGTGTTGATCTCTTCATCGGTTAGACCCTGTTGTTGGAGCAGCGGCACAAAGATGTTGAGAAGGTAGTCGAATCCATGACCTCCGTTCCAGTGGAGGAGGCTGTTGGAACAGATGTCCATCGAGATCAGGACCCTTTCGAGGTAACCCGCTCGAACCAGATCCACTACATTACGTGCTCGCTGGTTTTCGGGCTGGGTTCCGGCACTGGGAGAGCGTCCGACGTGGTCGATCTCGACATAGACTCCCTTTTCGGCAATCGCCAGTTCTGTCTCAACTCCCCGACGCTCGCCCAGATGGCCGACGATGATCCGATCCGGGGGGACGTCCTCTTCTGTCAGTAGGGCTACCTGCTCCAGGCCGAGATCGCCGAAGTGCGTTGTGTGGGTCGTCACGGTCGCGCCGGTCTGGCGCTGAGCGCGGGCAGAGGCCCGAAAGACGCGCTCTTCGGCGGGTGTGACGTGGAAGCGCTCGGTGCCGATTTCGCCGATGATTCCCGGTTTTATACCGGTATCCTCGACCCCGTCAGTAAACTCCTTGATTACGAGATCGGCGAGCTGATTGGTGCTGAGCTCGTAGACGTAGGCAGGATAGACCCGCTCCCGGTACCAGCCGCATCCCATGATGACGTGGAGTCCGGTCGCCTCGGATATGCGTTTCATCCCGGAGGGATTGCGCCGCAGTCCAATCGGAGTGACGTCGACCAGCGCCGAGCCGCCGGCATCACGGTATTGCGCCAGTTCTTCAACTAGCAGATCCTCGTCATCCACGATGGAGTCGTATCCCATTCGCCCACCCCACTCCCAGATGTCGACCAGGGTGTGTTCATGCATCAGGGTTGAGCCGAGCTCTTTTGGTGCAATGGTTCCAAGAACGGTCTGGATTGGCATGTTGGGTGTCCTTTGGGATAGGAAGCCAGCCGAATCAGCTGGCCAGCGACTCACTTACAGTCTAACTTGTCGAGGCAGGGACGCTTTTGAGTACTTCCATGGCGGGAGCGAAATCCGCAAGGACATCCCTCAGGGTGTCCGTCAGCCGCTCCAATTCTACTTCCGCCATGACGGTCGACATCGCCAGGTTGCTGTCGGCCTTGATGCCCCGATTGAGTAGGGCCAGGTTGAGCAGGTGCCGGAGTTCCTGGGCTGCTGCTCGAGCAGTTGGGTCGGGGCTTGTCGCCTGAGGGAGATCGGGGCTTACCAGCGACACCATACGATTCACCTCGAACGGCATCCCTAGATCCTTTGAGATCTTTTCAATCTGCTGCTGCAGCCGGCTGCCAAGTCGGGCTAGACGCTCGTACGCTTCTTCCGTCAGGAGCTCCAACGAAGCGATCCCCGCCGCTAGAGTGAGAGGATTGCCGTTGAAGGTTCCGGCGTGGGTGATCGAGGGTGGCTGCGTGTCGGCGAAGAGGGCCATCATATCCGCCCTTCCTCCGAATGCTCCCACCGGGAGACCTCCCCCAACGATCTTTCCAAGAGCCGTCAAGTCGGGCGTGACCCCAAAGTAGTCCTGCGCTCCTCCAGATGCCATCCTGAAGGAGATGACCTCGTCGAAGATCAAGAGGACGTCCGAAGATCGAGTCAGTTCTCTCAGGGATGCAAGGTAGCCTTCCGAGGGAAGCCCAAGTCTGCCTTGAGTGAACACGGGGTTCACGATAACGGCGGCCAGTTCGCTCCGGTGTTGCTGGACCAACTGTTCTGCGGCAGCTGTGTCATCGTAGGGCGCGATCAGGACATTCTCCGCCGCATTCACAGGGATTCCACGAACCTGTGGATTCGGAAGCGCCGACCTCGACCCCTCGAACTCAGTGCCCTCATAACTGCCATGGTAGGCCCGTCTATCATGAGGATTCGGTTGCGACCCGTGAACGCGCGCGCAGCTTTTATGGCGTGCATGTTGGCTTCGGTTCCCGAGTTGCAGAACCGTACTCGCTCCAGAGAAGGCACACGCTGACACAGAATCTGAGCGAGGTGTATCTGGTGGCTGTTGGGTGCCGACCACCCGGTACCGCATGCCAGCTGGTGCTCCAGAAGCTTGACGATTTCCGGATGGGCGTGGCCATGGATCAACGAAGTGGCGTTGTTGGTGAAATCGAGGATCTCGTTGCCATCGACGTCGTGGAGGTAGCTGCCTTCGCCATGGGTGAAATAGGTCGGATAAGGCCGAAAAGCCGTGCCCGTGCGGGTGTCTCCTCCCGGGAGATAGGCCTGGGCTTCCTGGAATAGTGCTCCCGACTTGGGAGTGCGTGCGCGGTACTCCTCCTCGATTCGTTGGCCAAGGTCAGTTAAGGTCATTTGATTCTCCATGCCAAGTTGTTATTGGAAAGGCTAACGGAGCAGTTTCATGATGCTGCCCGCTCACGCTGTTTGTCAAGGATCGTAGGGGTGGGCGTGCGACTGTTTCGCCTCATAGGCTGATGGTAGACTTGGCCCGCACTTAGTACACTGGAACACCACTGTCCGGTTAAAAATCAAATGATATCAAGTGGTTAGCGATTCGACCTACTTGGCCTTGCAAGTCCCAATGCCTAAGTGGTTGAAGAATCAGGATTTGCTCGAACGGAGTAATTCTGACAATCGGTGTCAGCTTCTGGCGTGACCGAGGGCACTGAGTGCATGGGAGCGAGGTGAATCCCTTCAGGATTCACCTCGCTTGGTCTGACGGGACCCATTTTCCATCCTTTCCGATGCCGGGGTGGAACCGAACCCGCACGGAGCGGCTGAAGATGGGGTAAAGATGGGCCCCAGAATGTGAAGTTATTTTTGACAGGGCCCTTAGGGAGGGCGATAAGCGGTGTTCGACCTCAGCGAAAAACTGGCGATCGTCACAGGTGCGGGCAGCGGTCTGGGTCTTGACATGGCTCTGGGCCTGGCTGAGGCTGGGGCCGATCTGATCGTTGCCGACCTCGATCCGGAGCGGGGCGAGGAGGCAGCCGAGAGGATTCGGCAGCTGGGAAGGAAGGCCCTTTCGGTCCCGCTCGATGTGAGCCAGCCCGAGCAGGTCGAGCACCTGGTTAAATTGGCTCAGGAACACTTTCCCAGAATCGACGTCCTAGTCAATAACGCCGGCATTTCCCTCCACGCTCCCACCTTGACCTGTCCACTTGAAAGTTGGCAGCGGGTATTCGACGTCAACTCTACCGGAACGTTTCTCTGTTGCCAGGCGGTGGGTCGGGTCATGGTAGACAAAGGGGGCGGGTGTATTATCAATATCGCTTCAGTTTATGGTCACGTAGGTGTCGATCTTTCCCTGGCAGATTCGATGGACGACGGGGTGCCCCGAGAAGATCTTGCCTACTCGGCCAGTAAAGGGGCTGTCGTCGGCATGACCCGCACGCTGGCAACCTATTGGGCAAAGTACAAGATACGAGTGAACGCAATCAGTCCCGGGATGATGCGGACGGATCGACTGAAAGTTGAAAAAACCAGCAAAACCTGGGAAGGTCTCTCTGGAAGAACGCCTCTCGGGAGGCCCGGAACGGGCAACGATCTCAAAGGGGCCGTCGTCTATCTGGCCTCGGACGCCTCCGCCTTTGTCACCGGACAGGTGCTGTGTGTAGATGGCGGGTGGTTGGCGTGGTGAGAGATGAATCTGAACTACACAAACAAAAAAGGAGGACAATCAAATGAGTGAAGACCCGACCCGTGGTGGAAAACCCGTGAGGTGGCTTGATCTCCCCGATATCGCCGCGCCTGACCAGGACACGCTTGTCCACAAGTCGTTTAACCAGGGCTTCGGAATGCCCGACACTCTACGGATGTCGGTGGGTCACCTCAAACCAGGTGGCAGCGTAGAACACCATCGCCACTTCACCATGTCAGAGATCTACTACCTGATGAAAGGTAAGGCGATGGTGAGGGTAGGAGACGAGGAGTATGAGGTGGAAGAGAACACCGCCATCTATTTCCCGCCGGAGCCCATGCGCTCAGTCTATAACCACACGGATGAGGATTGCTGCTGGCTCTTCGTCGGCGCCCCTCCGGATGTGAAGCCGCAGGATGCGGAATAGGTCTGAACGGCGCACGTCTCTTTCGACTTGGGCGATCCTGATGGCGGAGAAATTCGTTTTTCGCAAAATGGTGGGGGGGGAGGCCCAGGGCCGATGTTGCCGCCCCAATCTAGCCCGCATTTCTCATCGCTGGTCTACTGCGACGCCGCAATCATCCGCCCTGGCTGTGTTATGCTCGGTCGGCCTCCTCGACGTACTGTACAAGTACGACTGCGGCGGCTCGCCACGAGTGGTCTCGGTCGCAAGCCTTGCCAGGACGGCCCTTGCGGCGCCTCGCTACGACAAGCGATGAGAAATGCGGGCTAGAGGTTCATCTCCAGAAACGCCAGCCAAGGGACGTGCGACTCTTGACCCTACTCCCACACCTTCGACAGCTTGCGCGTCTCGCACGTAATCACGTCCACGACTGCCGGCTGACCGTCTTGGGTGGCCTGGATGCCTCGCTCGAGAGCGGGTCTCAGGTCGGAGGCCTGTTCGACCTTCTCCGAGTGACAACCCAGGGCCCTGGCAACGCCCGCGTAATCTCCCTTCTGGGTCGAGGTTTGGTAGCGCTTTATCGACTCTGGGATGTGACGATCGTATCCGCTGAAGATCGAGTCGTGCTTGACCACGGTGAGTATGGGAATGTTCTCGCGGGCGGCCGTTTCCCAATCCATGCCGGTCATGCCAACCGACGCGTCTCCCATGACGTTGACCACCAGTTTGTCGGGATTCGCAAGCTTCGCACCCATCGCGAGTCCCAGGGAGAATCCCAACTGTGAGGACTGGCCCCAGCCCAGGTAGCTGCGCGGGGTCAGGGCCTGGTAGAAGACGCACTGGATATCCCGGGAGGATCCCGATTCATGGGTCAGCATGGACGGCTCCGGCTCGATGGCCGCCCAGAGTTCGCGAAACATCTGATATCCGTTGATAGGACTGGAGTCGTCACTGAACAGAGGTTCGAACTCCTGAAGCCAACTGTTGCGGATCGTTGCTATGGTGTCGGCAGTCTGTCCACGCAGCTGTTTCTGGCGTTCCCCCACGCGGCTCCTTAGTTCTTCTGCCAGCTGCTCCAGGAACAACCTGGCGTCGGCGGCTATCGGGACCGTCGCCGCATATTCCTTGTTGATATCCGAGGGATCGATAGTGGCGTGGATCAAACTTTTCCCTGCCGGTAGGACCGGGGTGAAGGAAGCTCGGCTGAGGCTGGAGCCGACCGCCAGGACCAGATCGGAGACATCGAGGTAATGCCTCACCATTTCGGTCGACACGTAGGCACCGACTCCGGCAGCCAGCGGGTGGTTTTCGGGGAAGGCACCCTTCCCTTGCAACGTGGTCATGACGGGAGCGCCCAGGAGCTCTGCCACACGCTTCAATTCGTCGCTGGCTTCGGCATACAGCACTCCTTGTCCTACCCAGATCAAGGGACACTTTGCGTTGAGCAGGCGTTCGGCTGCCTCCCTCACGGCTCCCGGATCGGCGGCAGGACGGATTGGCGGTACCGGGTCGTAGTCCAACGCGCCCTCGTAGTTCGCGTTGCACAGGTCGACGGGCAGCTCCAGTAGAACCGGCTGCGGTCTTCCGGAACGCAGAGCCGTGAATGCCTGCCGCAGCTTCATCAGAATCTGATCTTGAGTGAGAATCTTCTGAGCCAGCTTGGTGGTGGCACGATAGTTGTCGCAGCTGTCGAAGGTAGGAGTGTTGCCAATCGCGTTCACTCCCGGATGTCCAGGGAGGAAGAGCACGGGTGTTGAATCGGTGTAGGAATGCGCAATTCCGGCGAAGGCGTTCTCCGCCCCGGCGCTCTGCTGCACGGTAAAGGTGCCGATCTGTTTGCCATTGGTAGAGCGTGAGACCCCGTCAGCCATGTTCCCGGCAACCCGCTCCTGCCGGGAGGTGATGACGCGAACGTCGGCACGAGCCAGGGCGTCCAGGATTGGAGTGGTGGGATAGCAGAAGACCTGACGTATCCCTTCGGCTTTTAAGATCTTGGCTACCGCATCTGCACCTGTCATGAACATCCTCCTGGTTATTCGATGGTCTGGGTTCTTCCAGTGTCTCCAGCGTCGTAGGCCCCAAAGATTACCCTCAGCACCTGCAGTCCCTCGGCCGCGGTGAGCGGGGCAGCAGCGACTCCACGGGAGGCGTCCACTGCCGCCTGGACGAACGGAAAGTATTGGCTGATACCGTCTGACATGAAGCCGGTCGTGTCCTCGAAGGTTTGAACTCCCTCGGGGGCACCGTCGGCACTCGAGTACCACTCCAGCGGCGGAGCATTGGGATCAAGTTCGAAGCGCAGCCAGCCTTTCGAACCCCAGATCTTGAAGCCCGTTTGATATCCGCGATCGAGATAGTATCCGGATTGGAGAGTGCCCACCATGCCTCGATCGAACTGCAGCGCCACCACAGCAGCGTCTTCCACGTCGATGGGCTGACCCCCGACGTTCCCGTAGAATCCGGCGACCTGACGGACGCTTTGGCCGCTCATGTATTGGATCAAATCGATGTAGTGGATTCCGAGCCAGAGCAAATGACCGCCCCCCGCTCGGGCCTTGCTGGCCCGCCACGACCGCTGATACTCGGGGCGCGTCAAGCGCGTCTGGTCCGCCAGGAGATACACCTGCGAACCATAGAGTTTTCCGAGGTAGCCCGATTGGATCAACTCCTTTGCCTTTTGAACCAGCGGACTATTGCGATTGGCCAGAACCAGCATGAGACGGCGATCCTTTGATCTGGCAAGGGCTGCCATTCGCTCGAAGTCCTTCACGCGCACGCATGCAGGTTTTTCGGTCAACACATGAGAACCCCCTGTTAGTGCGGTTTCGATCGGTTCCGGCGAGTGGTGGGGTTCGAGGCTGACCAGGACCATCTGCGGATTGAACTTGTCCAGCATGGTGCGATAGTCAGCAAAGGTTGCTATTTCGGGGAAGCGTTTTCCCATCAGCTCTTTTGCTTTGGAGAAGCTCTCCCCGGAGGGGTCGGCGATGGCAACCTTCTCGACCCCGATACAGCGTGTAAGAGAGCCGAAGTAGGGGCCGAGATGAGCCCCTCTGTGTTCCGTAATGATGCCCACGCGGATGCTCTTTTCGGCAGTCGCCTGGCCGAGGCCACAAAGGACGGGAAGGAACGCCCAGATCGAGCAAGTCTTGAGAATTTTTCGAAAGACAAATATAGTGATACCAAGCCTCGAATACGTCGTAGAGCCCCTCTCCTCCTTCAACATTCGCTTGTTCGATATTCTGCTGTTTGTCATTCTTCCCTTCGAGACTAGTCTGTTCGATATTCGGCAGTTCCTCATTAGAAAAGTTTCGCTTTTGGCAGAAGCAAGCTCGAAATGGCGAACCGCAGAACACCGAAACAAACGAACGTCAAAAGGTTCTACCGCCAACCAAAACCAGACCGAGTGTAAGGGATCTTGGGCGGGCCAGCAAACCTTGATTCCGCGGCCGAGAGTATGCCAAGATCTACCCCTTCTATGAGCACCATAAACTGCGACCTGCTGATCGTTGGTGGAGGCGCTGCGGGACTGCGAGCTGCGACTGCCGCAGTCGAGGTTGAGCCAGGTCTCGATATCGCGGTGGTGTCCAAGGTCTATCCCATGCGCAGCCATACGGTCTCGGCTGAAGGTGGAGCGGCGGCCGTGATGCGGGAGGATGACAACCTTGACCTCCATGCCTTCGACACCATCCGGGGCAGCGATTATCTGGCTGACCAGGACGCCGTCGAGCTGTTCGTCAACACTTGTCCTCGGGAGCTGGTTCAGTTGGAGCATTGGGGTTGTCCCTGGAGCCGGGATCCGGACGGCCGCATCAGTGTCCGCGCGTTCGGCGGCATGAGCGTCAAGCGGACTCTTTTCGCAGCCGACAAGACTGGTTTCCACATGCTGCACAGCCTTTTTCAGCACTCTCTCAGGTATGCCAGCATTCGCCGTTTTGACGAGTGGTTTGTGACCTCTCTCCTGGTAGAGGATGGAAAGTGCGTCGGAGTGACCAGTCTCGACCTTCATACCGGCGCAGTGCACTCGATTCTGGCGAAGTCGGTTCTGCTTTGCTCGGGTGGCTGTGGGCGCGTCTTTCCTTTTACCACCAACGGAAACATCAAGACTGGAGACGGGATGGCGATGGCCTACCGGGCGGGGGCTCCTCTCAAGGACATGGAGTTCGTCCAGTATCACCCCACCGGTCTGCCCGGCACCGGTATCCTGATCACCGAAGCCTCTCGGGGAGAAGGTGGTTACCTGAAGAACAACGAGGGCGACCGGTTCCTGGAGAACTATATCCCTGGCAAGATGGAATTGGGACCAAGGGATATCCTCTCTCGAGCGATTATCAAGGAGATGGAGGCGGGACGGGCCTACGGGGAGGGTCATGGCGGTCATGTTCATCTTGACTTGACGCACCTGGGAGAGAAGCTGATCGATGAGAAACTCCCCTTTGTCCGCGAACTGGTAGTCAAGTACGTAGGGATTGATCCAGTGGTAGAGCCCATTCCGGTGCGACCGGTTGTTCACTACATGATGGGAGGGGTGAGCACCGATCTGAATGGGAAAACTCCCATTCCTGGGCTGTTCGCTTCCGGAGAGGTGGCCTGTGTCACCATCAATGGATCCAACCGGCTGGGATCGAACTCCCTGACGGAATGTCTCGTCTTTGGGGGGTTCAGTGGTACCGCAGCGGCTCAGCACGCACTAGAGGAAGGGGCTGGCACCTCCAGTGCCGCCGAATCCTTGGCCGCTGATGAGGTCAACCGCATTCAGAAGGATTTTCTGGCCAAAGAAGGTGGTACCGAAAGCATCAGCGGACTCCGCACCGAGATGAACCTCACCATGGAAGAGGGATGCGGGGTTTATCGAACCAAGGAAGCGCTGGAGAAAACCACTCAGACTCTCGCCGAGCTCCGGGAGCGCTTTCAAAACGTCACCATCGAGGATCGGGCCTCGGTCTTCAATACTGAGCTGATGTCGGCTCTAGAACTCGACTTCATGCTTGATGTGGCGCGATGCCTCGCCGTCGCAGCTCTGGCGAGAGAGGAATCGCGTGGCGCCCAGGCGCGAATAGACTTCCCCGAGCGAGACGATGAGAATTTCCTCCACCATCATCTGGTCTATGCCTCCGATGAGGGGCCGCGGCTAGAGAAGCAGCCAGTGACGATCACCCGTTGGCCTCCACAGGAGCGAAAGTACTGAGCCCATGGTGCTCAGACCAGGACACCCAGCTAGCGTGAGTTATCTATGAGCGAGATCACGATTACCGTAACCCGATACGATCCGGAAAAGGATTCCCAGCCGTATGAGCAGAGCTACTCAGTCCCGTATCGGGAGGAAATGGTGGTTCTGGATGCGATCAACCATATCAAGGACCATATCGATGGCACCCTGAGCTTTCGCTGGTCTTGTCGTATGGGCGTGTGTGGGAGCTGCGGGATGACGGTCAACGGAGTTCCCAAGCTGACGTGTGCGGTGTTCTTGAAGGACTACTACCCCAACGAGATAAAGGTAGCTCCCCTGGCAAATTTCCCGATAATTCGGGATCTGGTCATTGATATGTCTGACTTCATGGACAAACTCCAGGAGGTCAAGCCATGGATGATTCGTGACGAGGAGAAGCCGGTCTCGGAGGGAGAGCACCTGCAGTCCCCCGATCAGTTAGCCCAGTTTAGACAGTTCAGCATGTGCATCAACTGCATGCTGTGTTACGCCGCCTGCCCCGTTTACGGCAACGACTCGAGCTTTATCGGACCGGCGGCCATCGCTTTGGCACACCGCTACGACATGGACTCGAGGGATCAGGGTCAGAACCAGCGGACACCTATTATCGGGAGTCATGAGGGTATCTGGGAGTGCACCTTCGTGGGAGAGTGCACTGAAGTTTGTCCCAAGCATGTCGACCCAGCCGCGGCGATCCAACGCTCCAAGGTGAAGCTGACCAAGGATTACATGCTGTCGATGATCTGGCCCTGGGGGAAGTCGTGAATCAGGAGACGCTGAACCGACACCCGGTTTACAAGCAGCCAATGTCTCCCACCTGGTGGCTGAGCAGCCGGAACTATTTCCTGTTCATGGTGCGAGAGGTATCGGCTCTGTTCGTGGCCTTGTTCGTGGTGTCCTATCTGGTGGGGCTCTATCGCCTGTACCAGGGAGAGGCTCAGTATACGGCGTATCTGGAGTCCCTCCAGACGCCCTTTGCCGGCCTCTCGTTTGTGGTGATTTTGGTCTTTGCTCTCTACCATACGGTCACCTGGTTCAGTCTGACTCCGATCGTAATGGTGGTCCGCCTGGGGACCCGGGTGATTCCTCCCCAGTTGGTCCTCTTAACGAATTATCTGGTCTGGTTTGTACTCTCTGGGATCCTCTTCTACCTTTTGGGAACGAGTTAGAATGGCAGCGAGATTGAAGACCACGGATCCGTTCTGGTGGGCATTGTTTTCGGCCGGCGGCACCCTGGCCGCTTTCCTTCTGCCAGCTCACATCTTGATTACGGGTGTGGGGATCAGTTTCGGCTGGATCGAACCCGAGGTG
The DNA here is from genome assembly GCA_965219855.1 of Acidobacteriota bacterium. Taxonomy (GTDB): domain Bacteria; phylum Acidobacteriota; class UBA6911; order RPQK01; family JAJDTT01; genus CAUZIZ01. Next base: position 118,537 of record CBDCOR010000028.1, on the reverse strand, counting down.
ATCGGCTACCAACGCGTGCTGAGCTGGCTACAGAACCCACTTCTGAAGATCTATCTTCTCCTCTTGATCTCTCTGTCACTCTTCCATTGGGCCCATCGTTTTCGGTACGTGCTGATCGACATGGGCCTGCGGAGCATCAAGGCTCCGGTAGCGGTCCTCTGCTATGGCACTGCGATCGCAGCCAGCGTAGCGACCGTCGTCCTCTTGTTCGTCTATCTGTAGGACGAGCGAAACTGGTAACCCGGTCATGTCGTCCACCCCTCTCTTGCCTTTGCCCTGGCCCTGGCCCTCAAACTTGCCTTCTCCCTTTGACCCTGCCTTATGCCATCCGTGCACCCACGTTTTTGATCAATCCGGTCAGCATAGAAACGATTTCAGGCTGGATCTGTTGAAAGGACAAGGGGAAGGGAGAGGAGAAGGCAAAGACAAGTTTGAGGGCCAGGACAAGGGCAAGGGTAAAAAAGCCTTAAACAGGGAGGGGTGAGAGAGGGAGGTGTGGGTTACTTCAGGCTCTGGAGGAAACGGGCGACGGCTTCCAGGTCCGGATCATCCAGCTTATCGAACCGGGGCATCCACTTTTGTCTTCCCTCAAATCCTGTAGTAACCTCTTCGTCCGGAACGGAGTGAGGATTCATCAGTTGGTTTTTCAACCATTCTGACTGGCGCCTTCGGCGGCCCTGACGAGTCAGATTGGGGCCAATCTTGCCGCTGAGGTTTAGTCCCCGGGCCTGTAGGGTATGACAGGACCCACATCGGTTGGACACGATGATCTGTTTGGCTCGCTGTTCCTGTGCGTTGCTGAGATTGCTCCCGGCTCTGGATTCCTCACACCCGGTGGAGATCAGTGCAAGAAAGGCCAGAGCAGCTATGCTCCTCAGAGGACCGAGAAGCCGATTGACAGACGAGGCAAAACCGATCCAAGACATCGTGTTAGAAATTGTATCGTAGTGATTTAGCGAATTGCAAAAATAAGTTTAGTGATGACTAAACCTGTGTCGATTCTCTTCGTGTGTACGGCAAACTCGGCTCGCAGCCAGATGGCAGAGGGGTTTGCGCGCTTTTATGCGGGAGATCGGGTAGAAATCGACAGCGCTGGGACCCATCCGACGCGGCTGAATCCCTACGCGGTCGAGGTCATGTCCGAAGTTGGTATCGACATCTCTGGCCAGACTTCTGACTCACTGGCCGGCAAGAATCTGAACCGATATCAATATCTGGTAACCCTGTGTGGTCAAGCGGAGGCTGCCTGTCCGGTGTTGCCTCCCAGTGTGGCGGCAGAGCACTGGGGGCTGTCCGATCCGGCTGAGGCTGTGGGAGAGCGTTCCGACATCATTGCGGGATTTCGGGCCGTCCGCTCCCAGATCGAACAACGTGTGAAGGAAATTCTAGGAAGAATCCCTTCGGGGCACTCGCCCACACAGTGATCTTGCTCTGCCCATCCTCCTCCGGATAGAATCACAACGATGCGAACAGTTTTGTGGTTGCTGTTAAGCGTTTCTCTCTTGCTCCAGCCGGGTTGCTTCTGGAGGAAGAGCAAGCCGATTGAGGAAAAGGTCTTCGACGTCTATGGGACCGTCAAGGCCATCTCTGACGAGGAGTTGGTAGTGAATACCAAGAAGGGCACAGAGATTACCTTCCTTTTCACGCCCAGCTCGATCAGGGGAGGCGAATTCGGCGAAGGGACCTATGTTCACACCTACTACAAGAAAAAGGGAGACAGCAATCACATAACCATGGTCGTGGCGAAGATAGATTAGTTTTCTGAGACATGAGCGAGCAGATCGTATTGCCGGCCGATTTCAACCAGCACTTGCAGATCCCCAATGCAGATGAACGGCTGTCTGAGGCGATGGCTGTGGGCCTGAGGATGCAGGAGGCGGGCGTTCCTCTTCTGCCCAATCCGGACCACGCCGCCATTTTTAGCGATCCTCCCCAGGCGGTGGCTGGACCCCTGAAGAGGCTCGGATATGTCGCGGGATGGGATACCAGGTGCTACCCTTCCCCCGTCGACGGCCATGACTACATCAACGTTCCCTCGGGTCTGCCAGCCCAGAGTCCTGCTCGCGCTCAGGGATGGTTCGACTATGTTGCCGTGGTTTATCCAGTGGACGAGGCCGCCCGCAACCAGATGCTGAGCCAGGGAAACGGGAATCCGTTTATCCATCATATTACCTGGGGTCTGGCTCCGCCCGCCCGTGACCAGTCCAGCGAGCCGGAGTACGCGGGGTGTCTGGTGTCTTTCATGGCCGAAGTCAGAAAGCGCATCGCGGAAGCGCTCGCAGACGAACCTGGAACATTGATTCTGGCCCTTCCCCAAGGAGTGGTCGAGTCTCCCGAGTTTTCCGACCGAGTGGGTGAGTGGTTAGGCGATTTGAGTGATCAGGAGTATCAGATTGAAACCATGCAGGGGGGAGGGTTCTTGCTCCAGTTCTTCGTATTGACCGGAGGGAGAATAGAGGTCGCCCTCAGGGTGGCGACCCAACAGACCTTCAACCCCAAGAGCGTCGACAAGATCTCAAGAGATGAGATTAGTACCATGCAGTCGGACTGACGCGAAGGCTTGACTCTGCCTGGTCGACCGACACCCCGCAAGAGCACGCGTCTCATTGCAGGTTTACTTGATCCAGAAAGGCAAGTATGCAGGAAAAACAGGACACCCTTCGTATAGGACTGGTAGGAGCCGGGGCAAACACCAAGAGAAAACACATTCCCGGCTTTCAATCTCTACCGAACGTAGAAATCGTCTGCCTCGCCAATCGCAGCCGGGAGTCGTCCGAAAAAGTTGCTCAGGAGTACAATATTCCCGAGATCAAGGACTCCTGGCGCGACGTCATCTCCTCTCCCGATATCGATGCGGTTTGCATCGGCACCTGGCCCTATCTACATCGGGAGATTACCTGTGCAGCCCTGGAAGAAGGGAAGCATGTCCTTTGCGAAGCCAGAATGGCGATGAACCTGTCCGAGGCCCGGACCATGCTGGAGGCGTCGAAGAAAACGCCGCACCTGGTGACGCAGCTGGTACCGACTCCACTCGGTCTCCGCGTCCATCGGACGGTCCGCAGGATTCTGGACGAGGGCCGTCTGGGGGAATGGTTAGCGGTGGAGGTTCGTGATCTCTTCAATGACCTCACCGATCCAGAGACTCCCTTGAAGTGGAGACAGCGCAAGGAGCTCTCGGGACACAACTACGTGACTCTGGGGCAGTGGTTTGAAATCCTGGTGCGCTGGTTGGGTTCGGTTGAATGGATCGACGCTTGTGCCAAGATCCATATTGATTCCAAGCACGATCCGGAAACGGGCAGCCCCTATCCGGTCGAGATGCCAGATCATCTGACCGTGGTCGCTCAGTTTGAAAACGGTGCCGCGGGGCACCTCCTGTGTAGTGCCGTAGCCGGTAGCGAGCCCGAGTCGGTGCTGCGGCTTCAGGGTAGCAAGGGCACCCTCAGATACCACCCGGAAACTGAGGCGCTCCATTGGTTTGACCGAGGCAGCGATGTTCCTCAAGAGGTGTCGGTCGAACCGGGAGGTGGCTGGCGCGTTGAGGAAGAGTTCGTCAGCGCGATCAGGGGGCAGGAGCAGGTAGAGTTTACCGATTTCGCAATGGGTGTGCGCTATATGGAGCTTTCCGAATCAGTTCATCGAAGCTGGTCTGAGGCGAGAAGGATCCAATTGCCCCTTCCTTGAAGTTCAGGGCTGAAAAAATGAGCTGAACTCATTGTGCTGGCCCCATTCCTCCGACGTGTGACGTTCAGACGTTCAGACGAACTCTTTCCAGTCTCAGATCAGTTCCCCCAAAACCAGGATTGTTCGGTCGATCTCAGCGATCGTGTTGTAGTAGTGTGTCGATACGCGAACGGCTTCGTGCCCGTCACGAACGTGCTCGTCGACGCCGATGTTGTGTTCTTCGAACCTGGCCCGCATCTCCAGGCCGCCGCGACCCTCCACCTCGAACATGGTCATTCCAGCAGACGAGACCTGGGGTGAGGTCGAGCTTATGAGGTGGACTCCAGGGACCTTGACCAGCTCGGCCTTCAGATGGTCCGACAGCACCCGATTGCGCTCCTCGATTCTAGACATGCCGATCTTGCTCACGAACTCGAGAGCGGCGCCGATGGAGGCTCGGAGGGGGATACTCTTCGTCCCCTGCGCCTGATAGCGCGCTGCTCCGGGTTCTCTATCCAGAGGGAAGAACTCGTCCTGAAAGCCCTTCCGAACGTACAGCATTCCCGTCCCCATGGGTGCCAATACCCACTTGTGGAGGCTGTTGGCATAGAGGTCGCAGCCCAGGTCATGAAGGTCGATCTCCAGATGTCCTATTGCCTGGGCTCCGTCGACGGCCGAGATAATGCCTCGCTCCCGAGCAAGGCCACAAAGCTCCTTGACCGGGTAGAGGAGTCCCCCTCTGGTGACCTGGCAGAAGAACAGGACCTTGGTCCGATCATTCATGGCCTGCTTCAGTGGGTCGATTGCCTGATCCTTACTGGTGAGGGGACTCGGAATCGGGATTTTCCGAAGAGTGATGCCCTCCCGCTCTGCCCGAAGTCGCCAGGGTCGAATTCCGGCTGGATGTTCCTGGGTGGTGGTCAGGACCTCATCTCCTGGTTGCAGGGAAATGCCCTTCGTGATCAGGTCCAGTCCCTCGGTCGCATTGCTCATGAAGGCGATCTCATCGGTATCTGCGCCAATCAGCTCTGCCAGTTCGGGCAGGACATCTTTCTGGATTCGTTGGTGAAGCTCACCCTTTGCCGACGTGGGGTTCGACGAGATCTGTCGGTAGTGTTCTGCAAGGGCATCCAGGACAGGCTGGGGAGGAACCCCAATGCTCGCGTTGTTGAGGTAAATGGAGTCCGGGTTAATCAGGAATTGATTCTTGATACCCCTCCAGAAACCCTCCTCCCCAGCGGTGGGGGCTGAGGCCATGTCGCTTTCGGAAGAACTCCCCTCTTGCGGCGCGCAGCCACTCCAGCCAAGATTGGTTCCTGTGAGAAGCGCCGCCCCCTGGCTGAGAAAATCCCTCCGAGCTGTCGGATGCCTCTGGCTCCTACTATCATCTTGTTGGTGATCCTCGATTTCACTCACGAGCTACCTCCCTCCGCTTGACCCAGTAATGGACGCCTTGCCTGAACCCTCACCTTGTCTCGAGAGATTAAGCCGTCCGTTCGATGGATCTCAGTGGCGACAGCTATAGTATCCTGTCTGTCGGGGGCCACTTCAAAAGCGGCCAGGCGGGGCCGGGTCAAAACCGGCCAGTGATTCAGTAGTTATATCCTCCGGTTCGAGTCATTTCAATCCCTTGTGAAGCCCTCCCCGCGAAGCGGGGGGAGGAGGCTTTGTTGTGTGTTCAGCCGTAGAAGCGGTGGGAACTGTGGGAAACTCCGTCCGGAGGAGTTTTCCAAGCGCTGTGGGAACGGTGGAAAAACTCGCCTCCTGGAGTCGTCTTCGCGAGGCAGCCGTTTTCCCACGGTTTCCATAGCGCGGCAGTTTCCACGGCTTTCCGGGGGTGTTGGGGGAAACTCGAGAAGCCTGGCTTCCATGGTCTCTGCTTGGTTTCAACGACACGGCTTCTTCCTGGCTTCCTTTTTTCAAAAAACATTCGCTCAGAGGCCCCTCAAGCAATGAGCTCTGCCCCACCCTGTCCTGACCCCTCCCTCGGAGCGGGCAATCTACGAAGCCTGGGGCTGAGTCCCAGGGTCTGCGAGTAGGGGACAAGCCCGCACTCACAGCACTCGCCTCGCAGGTGTCATTTCTCTTTCCCTCGCTTCGGGGTGGATTTCTCTCGTTGCTGTCGCTCGTAGAGGCGATAGCTCTTGCCCCGAATGAAGGTGACTTCCGAAGTGTGCAGGAAGCGGTCCAGCAGCGCCGAGGTGGCCGCCGTATCTCCTCCCAGCATCGCGCCCCAGTCCTCCAGGGGTCGATTCGAACTGAGGATCGTCGAGGTCTTCTGGTATCGGCGGTGCAGGATCTCCAACAGATCTTCTGCCGCCGACTCCGGCACTCTGCGGAGTCCCAGATCCTCGAGGATCAGCAGCGGGATCCGGGTCATCTCCGTAATGTAAGATCGGCGTCTGCCGGTGGCCGTGGCTTCGGCGATGTCTTCCAGCAGATCGAAAGCCGACTTGTACTGCACCCGGTGACCGGCTTCGACCGCCTTGATCCCGACGGTGATGATCAGATGGCTCTTGCCGACTCCGGTCTGACCGATGACCAACCAGCCGCGGCGCTGTTGGATGAATCGGCCGGTAGCCAGATCGAAGATCTGCTGCCGGTTGATGGAGGGGTTAAAGGAGAAGTTAAAGTCCTCCAAGTGCTTTTGTTCCGGAAACTGGGCCTGGCGCAAACGTCGCTCCAACAGCCGGTCCCGACGGCGGGTCAGCTCGTCATCAATCAGCAGCTCAAAGAACTCCTGATGGCTGAGCCTTCCCTGGACGGCTTGTTGCAGGCGAACGTCAAAGACCTGAGCCAGGCCCGAGAGCCGGAGGTGACGAAGTTTTCGTTCCAGTTCTGATGAGATCATTCTGGTTCTCCTGTGGGATCGGTGATCTGGTACTCGGACAGCGGTCGGATCAACTCGTGCTCGGAGGTAAACAAAGAGCGCTGCGGCACGTCCAGTCGCTTACACAAAGCCACCAGAGTCCGGTAGCGGAAGGCGTCATGTGCGAGCGCCTTGCCGCAGGCTTCGTCGACGACCGAAGCGCGGTAGCGGCGGGTCAGCGAGATCATGCCCTGCACGAGTCGGTAGGCGAGCATGTCTCGGACCTCCAGAGCTCGCTCGGCCCAGCGGTGCGCCTCTGGACCCACGGCTCGGGCTTGCTTCAGCAGATGATGCTCGGTTCGATAGTGCGCGTAGCGTTTGCGTTCCGGAAGATGGCTCGTTTCGGTTCGGAATCTCCCCGGCGGGTACTTCGGATGCAGGGCCACCTGTTGCTCACGAAAGAAGACGCGGACGATACGATCATCCCAGTGCACGGCGACTTCACAACCGAGCAGATGATTGGGCACCGAGTAGAACGCTCGGTCGACTTCGATGTGGCCATCGGTGGAGACCGTTCGACGGCCCACGCGGAAGAAACTGAAGCGGGAATCCGGAAGCGGTCGGAGATGCTTCTGTTCTTCGACAAAGCGGGGCCAGACCTGCTGCTTGGTGGTGCCGTGGATGCGCTGGCGGGCGATTCGCTCGTTCCAACTCTGCAGATGCTCATTCTGCGCATCCAGGCTCTCGAAGCGGCGAGCTTTGAGCGCGCTGGAGTCGGTATATCCGATGCTTCTTTCGACTTTTCCGTTCTCGTTCGGAGCGCCCGGATGGATGGGCAGCACGGCGAAGCCGTAGTGGCGAGCGAGCGCACTGAAGACGGCATTGACCTCGGGGTCCACCAAGCAAGCCCGGGTGATCCCGGCCTTGAGGTTATCGAGGCGAACCACCTCCACGCCGCCTCCAAAAGCGTGAAAAGCCTCCTCGACACAGCGGATGAACGTCTTCAGTTCCTGCCGCCAGACGACTTCCTCATAGGAGTGGCGCGAGTGGCAGAGGACGGCCTTGAACAGATGAGGACGGCGGTAACGACCCGATTCGGTCCGAGTCAGGGCTCCTTTGCCGAAGTCGATCTGCAGGTCCCGACCGGGGGGAGTTTCCACCCGAGCAAACACGCGAGGACTCTCCGCCTTGAGCTTTCCACAGAAGCGCTTGACGGAGTTGTAGGCTCCCCCGAATCCCTGCTGGAGTTTCTTTTCAATCTGCTCCCGAAAGGGCTCACAGAAGCTGCGCAGACCCGGGGGCCGCTTTGGCCGCTTTTGCTCCTCCGAGCCGGGGGCCACTTTGGCCGGTTTTGAATCTCGGGAGGGATCATAGCGGGCAATCCTCTCTCGTCGGACTCCCACCTCTCGCTCGATCCGACGATACGACCAGCCCAGCTTCAGGAGCGCCAAAACCGTTTGCTTCTTTTCCATTTTCAATGTATTGGCCATCGGCGCATCCTACGCCGGATGCGGCCCTCAATGGCTCTTGAAAATGGCCGGTTTTGAAGTGGCCCTCACTGGCCGCTTTTGGGTGGCCCCTGACATCCTGTCTACGCGACCACTTAAATGTTGATGAGATGAGAGCTGGAAAGGAAGGTCCGATGATTGTTGTTTCAAACAAGACCGAGACCGATACAATCATCCATATGGATGACCATCACTTTGAAAACTGTACCTTCACGAACTGTGTCCTAGCTTATAGTGGAGGCGATTTCAGCTGGCTCAATTGCTCCTTCGACCGGTGCCAGCTCCGCTTTATCGGATCAGCCCAGAAGACCATCAACTTCCTCAAAGCTTTCGGCATGGTGCCCCGGCAGGTACCCCAGAAAGCCGACGCCAAGGGATCGTCACTCGTCAACTAAGCTGAAACTTCATTGGAATCGTCTGAACGTCTGAACGTCTGAACGTCGCACGTCTCTTGCCACTGAACAGTGTGGCGAGAGGCTTCAAGTTTCTTTCTCTAATGGGGCAGCTCGGCTGGGGCGCGACTAAGCCCAAAATAAGCGCAAGTTCGAAAATAGACCCCTTTGTCGGCTCCGAGGAGCCATTTTGGAGACCTAAATTCTAAATTTCGGCGCGAAGTCACTCAGAACAGGCACGTGTTCAGCTGTCCTCCACGCCGATCGCTCAGGGAAAACGATTCTGCCCTCTTGGGGGGCGTTTGTAGAGACACCTCGCCCCAGCTCTGGCGACCCTCGGAGCTACTTTATCTCCTTTCAGTTTCAGGTAGCTGGCCGGTGTTTCAACCACTTACTGCCTTCCAAGAGAAGACGGCTCCAACCATTGACATCCAGCAGCCGATAGACCAACTGTCGGCCCCTGCGCAAAATCTGGCAGGGCATTTCAATGACCTCTCGCAGGAAACGGCGATACTCCATCTTCACCAGCTCTCGGGCTTGCAGTCGCGCCGGCAGCACCAACCCCATCCAGGCCTTCAGATTCCAGGCTTGAGCCGCAATCACCAGATAGGCCCAGTTGGCTACCAGCGTATCCGAGGGCATCCGCAGGGCCTCGACTCCGTTCTTGAGTTGTTCAATGACGTTCTCCTGGTTGCAGCGCCGGTTGTTTTCCCGTACGACTCCCGCCGTTCCCAACGTTCTGGCCGAGATATTGGTGACATAAAAGTGGTAGCGCGTCTGCGGCAGCAGCCGCTTCTGGCCTTTCTCGACCAGGATCGTCTTGCGCAAGATCACCATCCGATAGGTTCGCTTCGCTTTGCTCGGACGGTAGTCGATCTCCGCGATCTCTTCCCGTTCCAGCGTCAGCGTCTTGAACCCGCGTCTCTTGATAATCTCCGGCTTCACTTTGTCCCGCCGCTGGCGCCGCTTCTTCCCTTTTCCTTTCCCCTGGCTGGGGCGCCCCAGCTCTTTCCATCTCGCTTCTGGCAACGCCTCCGCCCACTTGACGAAGCTCGGATGGGCGTCGATCCCGAAGTCAAACTCCACGCCCGCCTCTGTCCAACGGTCAAAATGAGCCGTCAGCGAAAAATCCGTGTCCCCGCGCAGGCGCACCTTCCGAAAACCCGCCTCTCGAACCAGCTCGATACTCCGATCCAGCCATTCGGCCGCTCCCTCATGAGAGGGACGGTTGCCCGAGCGGTTGACCGCATAGAGCACCTCTCCCGTATTGGCCAGCGTCACGATCAGCGGCGCATAGCCCCACTGCCCGTCGTAGCTGATCTCCATCCCTTCCTTGCATTCGCCGCTCGTGGGGGCCATCGTCCCATCCACGTCGATCTCCGCCCGTTGGAAGAAACGGGCCGGTTGTTGGGCCCAGACCTTGAGGCGGCTGGCATTGACGGCTTCCATCAGATCCACCACGTCGGGCGCGTCAAAGCGGCGCACAAAGTCTCCGGCCGTGCTGGGGGCGGGGATCTTCTCGGCTCCCACCGCCTCCAGGAAACTCACACTCTGACGTCGCAGTTCAATATCCTGATAGCGGGTCCCGCCCGTGGCCACGTTGTAGATCAGGCTCAGGACGTGGTCCGATTCGTGGTACGGTTGGTGGCGTTTGAGCAGCGTCACCGCCTGGTCAATGGCTTTCCCCAGCCCACTCCACTTCACCACCTGCTGCAGCAGCCCCAGACCACCGTAACTGACCGCACCCGTTTTCTCCGAGACCTCGTAGCTGATGACCTCGGGCGAGAGCACCGGTTTCGGGTCTTGACCGTTCCAGCTGGGGCTCAATCGCTGAGCAACCTCTGCTTCCCGTTTGCGGATGATTGCGCTATCCTTTTTCTTCACCTGAAATGCCTCCTTTCGGCTTGTTCTGAAGTTTCTTTGACAACCCCAGAATACCCGTCAGGTCTGGCATTTCAGGTGTTTACATGTGGTTTAGTCCACTTTCATCTACTTCTTTTGGGACTAAGCTGAAACTTGATTGGGCGGACGTAGCTTTGGGCTCCAGGCCGAAGTCTTCTTCCTTCGAGCCTTTGGCCCGATACACGGCGGCCTGGAGGCCACCGCTACGCCGGGACCCGGAGTTTCATTCTCGACTGAGGCCAGCACCACTGGGGGCGGGACTGCGGTAGGACTCTGGTTGGGTCCGCTACTCTTGCTCTTCGATTTTGAGTGCTTCGATTTTCTGGATTTCGCGGGTTGCCTCGAGAAAGGTGATCTTTACTCGAAACCCATCCTGAAGATCGGCCCATTCCACACGCTTCTTTCCCAGAGCCTTCTTGACTGATTTCTTGGCCTTCATCTTAGGTTTCGAAATGAAGAAGAAGGCCCAGGATTCCCGATCTTTCTCACTAACGACGCTAAGGGATTTGCTCTCATGGTGGATTCCCGAGATGATGCCCGTGACCGTGTTGGTTGCCCTGAAGCTGGCGGTGCGTTCATCTCGAACCCCAATCTGGGGTGGCGTAGGATCGATCCCCTGTGCGATTCCGGTTGCGACTAGCGCTGCCGAACCCAGGACGAGAAAAAGACCCGGAAGCATGTACTGGAAAGCCAGGCGGACCGTGCCATACCGCCGGGGACTCCTGGATCGAGTCGCAGCGGCTATCAAAGGCTGGTTGATCTTGATCAAGTCTTCGGTCTCCAATCGCGGGACGTTCAAGATGGTACCACAAGCACGCCGGTCACGGCACCGACTCTCGCGGCTTCTCGGTCTTCTAGATCGGAGGTCTTCCCAAGACTTCCACATCCGTGAGGGTTCAGGTAGTCGCAGGGTCGAACCTCGTTTCTACCAGTAGGCGAGAGCGTCCTCGAACATCCCCGCTAGTTCCTCCTCACCGGCTGGCCGGGGGGAAAGCTTGGTGACGCGGTGCTGCGGCAGCGTGCCTTCGACCAGGGATGGGATATCGTCTGAAGTACAGCCGATTTCACGCAGTCCACTGGGGACGTTGAGTCGCTGCATCAAGAGAATCAGTTGCTCGGCGAGGATTTCCCCGGCATCGTCGGCGCTTGCCCCTCCCACGTCGGCGCCCAGGACCGCTGCAGCTCGCAGATGGCGTTGGGGATCCGCCGATGCCGTGAATCGAAACGCTGAGGGTGCGTTGAGGATCACGGAGATCCCGTGCGGCACCAGATCGTGGTCTACCTGATAACCCCCAGGGCGAAATCCCCGGACCGTTCCCGAAACCGGATAGGACATGCCGTGGGGCAAATGGACGCCCGCATTCCCGAATCCGATGCCCGCATAAGAAGCTGCTAGCAGCATCTGAGAACGCGCTTCAAGATCGGAGGGGTCCTCCACGGCTCTGGCCAGAAAGCGACGGACCATACCCAAGGCCTCGAGAGCCCATAGATCACTGATGGGATTAGAGCCCTGATAAGCCGGCCGGGCGATCGGACGGCCTGGGTGAGGCCGCTCGGTGTAGGGTATGGCTGTGTAGGATTCCAGGGCGTGACTCAGTACATCCAGCCCAGTCGAAGCGGCAACGGCTGCCGGTAAGGTTTCGGTGTTATCGGGGTCAACCAGACCCAATGTGGGTTTCAAACGTCGGTGAGCAATGCCAGTCTTGGCGTGCATATCGACCAGATCGAAGATGGCCACACCGGTAGTCTCGCTGCCGGTACCCGCGGTGGTAGGCACTGCGATCAGCGGCTTTACCGGTCCCGGAACCGGTAGTCCCTGACCGATCGGAGAGTTTACATAGTCGAGAAAGTCGGCAGGGTATGTGGAATAGAGATTGGCGGCTTTGGCAGTATCAATCGTCGACCCTCCCCCCACCGCGACGAAACCGTCAAAGTCTCCCGATCTAGCAAAGTCGATCGCATCTTTGAAGGATTCATCGCTGGGTTCTACTCGCACTCGATCGTAGAGGGTGAAGCTGAGTTTTTCGTCGGAGAGAGACTGCAGCACTGTAGCCACAGGAGGCAACTGTGCCAGAGTGGGATCGGTAAGGACCATGATGTGTCCGACCGCGCTATCGCATAGATCCATCCCAATCTCTTTGGTGATACCGGGTCCAAATCTGATATTTGAGGCTGCCAGTTCGAAAGCAGTGTCCTTTTGCATGGTTGTTCTCGCTACTCAAGTCGGCCCCGAAAAGAACCTGGCCGTCAGGGAGGCTCGTTAATCCACTGCCATCAGGGACATCCTGAGGCGTTTGAACGCTACCTCAGATGACGATTTACAGCGGGAGACTAAGATACTATTTGAAATTGTCTCAATGCTAACCGGATTGGTCAAGAGCCTTGATGGAAGCAAAAGATGAAGTCAGGGCAGGGGCGAAGGCAAGTTCGAAGTGAAGTTTCAGGTTAGTGGCGCCCCCAGCAGCGCTGGCCCCATTCGAGAGAGAAACTTTTTCCTGCTTCCGGGTCCCTCGCCTGGACAGAAGGTTTTGCTTCAAGAAGGAAACTTCTGTATGAACAAAAGGCACAAGTCCGCGCTCGGCATTCACCTCGTTGACACCGAACTCAAGCACTCAGGAAACGGCTACCTTCAGTGGGTTTGGGAGACCGCCTGCGGTAGGTGAGTGGGATTTGGAAGCCGAAACGACTCCGTGACAACACGGTTGCCACCTTGGTGTTTGGCAGCGTAGAGGGATACATCGGCGGCCTCAATCAGGGCTGAGGGACTCTCGAAGGCGCAGCCTTCGGAGTAGGTCGCGAATCCTCCGGACATGGTGACCGAGAAGGATTCGCCATTGGCTCCTGAGAAGCGCTCGTCGGCGAGCAGCTGTATGATGCGCTGACTTATCCTGGAGACGCCTATGGTGTCGGTACGAGGGAGTACCAATATGAATTCTTCACCCCCGTAGCGAGCGGCTACGTCAGTATGTCTCAGGTTCCGCTCGATGATCCGGGCGACAGCGACGATGACCTGGTCCCCCAAGGGATGTCCATATTGGTCGTTGACGCTCTTGAAGTTGTCGATGTCAAAAAACACGAGCGAGAGGGGCTGCTTGAGATGACGGGCCCGCTCGAATTCACGGGCGAGAGCCTCTTCCAGGAAATAGCGATTGTAGAGCTCAGTAAGCGGGTCTCGATCCACCTGCTGCTTCAGACTTCGATTCTCGGACTCGAGGATGTCGGTGGTTGCCTTGGTCCGTTGGGCCTCCTGCATGGTCTGGAGGAAGAGTGCAAGCAAGGCCTCCTTGGCTTGCTCGAGCACCGCGTTCGTGGCCTCGGGCGAACCCAAGTCGACCTCAAAGACGGTTGAGAGATCGGGTAGAGCGTCTCCCACCTTGGCGAGCACCGCTTCAAGTGTTTCAGCCGGCATGCCGAGGACGGTCTGAGCCTTCATGCTGGCCTCGCAGAAGGCATCCAGATTATTGTTGCCCAACCAGATGTCGGACAAGTCTCCCGAGAGGATGGCGCATCGGGTGCTCATTTCGAGCTGAAGCAGGGCTTCCGGTTTGGTCTCGTGGCTGTGTTGGAAGGCCGTCACAAACGCATCCGACAGGTTCCAGCGCCCGCCCAGGTAGACGCTCAAGTCGGAGTGATCGCAGCCCAATTGTTGCTGTTCCAGCTGTTGGACTTGCCCATGGTCATTGTCCGCCTGATTCAGCATCTTCGAGTAAACGTCGGGAATGATCTTGTCGAGGGCCAGCATCCCGATATCCTGGAGGAGTGCTACCAGAAATAGTTCTTCCTGGTTGGGAACCTTGGTGGCTGATCCTAGAGCACGAGCAGCAACCGCACTAATCAGGGAGCGTCGCCAGAAGCTGCTGTAATCAAACGATCCCGCCTCCTTTTCCTGAAAATCGCTGACCAGAGAGAAGCTGAGAGCCAGCGCACAGATTGCCCGAATTCCCAACAACCCGCAGGCATGGCTCAGAGTCGTGATATCTCGGCGCATCCCGTAGAAGGGGGAGTTGACTACTTGGAGTACCTTGGCGGATAGGGCGGGGTCTCGACTGACCAGGACAGCGATCTCACCGAAACTTACCTGCTCACTACGGCAGAGTTCGAGGATCTGCATGGCAACTCCCGGCAAAGTCGGAAGGGTGCCACAGGAATCGAGCTTTTGCTTTAGCTGAGGTTTCATCAGTCCTGGATCTCGACCTGCCTCTTCATATCGGCTGCGGGCCGGAGACACTTCAGCCTTAGTACACTGGAACGTAAATACGGCAACGTTTTTGCAGATGGGGCCTGCGATTCGAGGTTTGCTAACAGCTGTGGGTGGGGGATGGACGGAGCCCTCGAGGGTCGCTTAATCGATCCACTTCTCCAGCTCCAGCTCCAACAGGCCCTGACTGTACTTCAGTCCGATATCCAGATCGTGATTCTGCAGCCAGGAGGAGGGCTCGGGCGGCTTGTCCCTCCACCACAAGTGAGCTTTGTACACGATAAAGACATCCCAGGCCTTCTCTTCGCCCTGGTAGTTGAGGAGCTTCGTGTAGGCAGTGAGCCCAAAACTCCAGAGGTCCCAAAAATGCTCAGCCCGTCGATCTGGTAGATAGGCCGTGGCCCTGCTTGCGGTCATCTGGGAGTCGCGCGAAAGAATCGGTGACCACAGGGTGACTACCTTGATCTTGGCGTCCTCATGATCCCTCAGTATTGCCTCGACTTCGGAAGCCCCCCGAAGACAATGGCCTCAGGTGGGAGACATAATCAAGACAAGCCGGGTTCTGTCTGCGGCCGCGTTGAAGGCGGCTATGAACTCTTTCCCGTCGTAGGAGACTTGGGTGACCTCGCGGCTCGGCCCCTGCATCATGACGGACCGAAGCGAGCCGACCTGAGTAAGCAGAAGCGCACAAAGTATTAGGACCCTTTTCATACGCTTCAGAATAATGAAAAAGTTGAGTCGGCGCAAGTCTCGACTCAACCTTTCGAGATTGGCCGTGTCTCTGTATCCCGTACTCTATTTCTGGCTGGAAGGACTAGACCGCCGAGACACTTCCTCGACCTCGTTCATAAGCCGCAAGGTGTTCTCGCCTAGAATCTTGCCAATGTCGTCTTCACTGTAACCCCTACGCAGGAGTCCTTCCGTGATCTTAGGTAGGTAGGTGGCGTCGTCCATTCCCTGCGGCATGGTTGCCCCATCGAAATCCGATCCCAGACCGACATGGTCCACTCCGGCCACTTCGACTGCGTGGTCGATGTGATCCAAGATCTTCTCCCAGCCTACCTTGGGGCGTTCCTCGCTGTGGTCTTCCTGGGGATCCGGATTCCCGGCTCCTGCCCCGGAAGCTTGCTTCGCAACCTTCCTCTTCTCCCAGGCCTGAAAGGGGGTGTTGTCGAGAAACTGGTCGACGAATGTAATCTGGATCACGCCACCCTTTGCCGCCAGAGCCGCAATCATCTGATCGCTCATGTTCCGACGATGTGGCGAAAGAGCTCGGCAGGAGGAGTGTGAGGCGATCAGAGGGGCCTGGCTGGTTGCCAGCGTGTCCCAGAAGGTCTTATCCGATGCGTGAGAGATATCAACCATGATTCCCAGATGATTCAGCCTCTTTACGATCTTTTTCCCAAACTCTGTCAATCCCCCAAACTGAGGCTCATCGTTTGACGAGTCGGCCCACTCTGTGTTGACACTGTGAGTCAGGGTCAAATAGCGAATGCCAAGCCTGGCGTACATCCCCAGGACGGAAAGGCTGTTGTTGATCATGTGGCCGCCTTCCATACCCATCAGCGCGGCGATCTTACCCTGCCGCCGAGCTTCACGAATCTCCTCTACCGTCGTGCACAGAGCCATCTCGGCCGACAGGTTTTCGACCAGTCTGTGTATCGATGCAATTCGATCGAAAGAGTCGTGGACGGCTTTGTCTCCGGTTACAGTTCCGGGCATGAAGATTGAGAAGAAAACTGTATTGAGCCCTCCTTCTATGATCCGCGGGAGGTCCACGTGACCGTCACCATGTCTCCCGGAAAAATCCCAGTCGGGCTCCCTGAGACGAAGTGTGGTGTCGACATGGGTGTCCAGGACGATGGAGGAGAAATGAAGGCGACGTGACCTTCTGGAAATATCATCTTCGCTGGATGCCAGGGAATAGGGACTGGCTGCCACCAAAGTAGAAATGGAAATCAGCAAGGCAAGCTCTTTCATCAATTCTCCTGGTTGAAATTCTCTCCCCCCATCCCTGGGTCGATGGGCCTGGCTTCAAGGCTGGAACAACGTGACTTCCACCCGTCGGTTTGCTTTTCTTCCCTCAGGAGTTGCATTGTCGGCCAGGGGCTCTGCTTCGCCCAAGCTCGAAATGGCGATGCGACTGACATCAATCGCGTGCTGACCCACCAGATAATCTCTGGCCGTTTCGGCACGACGACGCCCGAAGCGCAGGTTTGCCTCCCCGCTGCCTCGGTCATCCGTATGTCCCGTTATGCTGCCCTTGAGCTCAGGACTCTGGCGCATTCTTCGAGCGATCTCGCTCAGTTTGCTAACCTCAACTGAACTGAGCTGGAGTTTTTCGATTTGGACAACTATTCTTTCACTCAGCGAGATCTGCTTGGAATCGTCGCCGCGGCCTTTTCGGTCGTCATGTGCGGCAACCAGGATCGTGTGAAGTCCGACAGACATCCCCCGGGTGTTGATGCGAACTCGTGGGCTTGTCTCCGATCGAGATCGGCCGTCTAGGGCCCAGGAATAGCTCAGGGGATCGTTGTCCGGGTCACTGGCTACGGCGCTAGCGACAAACGTGTCTCCCAGGTTCAGTATTGACCTCTCGAGGGTCAAGGCAACTTCCGGCATGCGGTTGGGCCTGCGCTTGACAGTGACACTGAAAGCACAGCTAGCGGCCATTTCGTCCACGTCGCTCACCATGACTCGGACCATGTGGGAGCCCCGTCCCAGCTGCGCACCATCAAAGAGGAAGTCACTTCGATCGTTGTAGACGTATCGCTCATCGACGGTCCATGCGTAGGCGAGCTGGTCGTTATTCGGATCCAATGCATCCACCTGAAGCGTCGTCGACTCCAGCTCCGTTATTTCGACCTCGCTGGGGTCACAGACAACTTCGGGAGCCTGTAACCGCTTCTCGACGTGGATGTCGAGAGAGCAGGATACGGTGTTTTCTCCGTCCGAGACTTCCGCGGAGACGAGGTACTTGCCCGGCTCCAAACCGGTGGAGTCGAACTCCGCTGATCCATTTTTCTGGGTGATCGCCCCAGCACTGCTTGACCAGGACACAGAGAGCCGACCCCGATCCTGCTTATTGGGATCTGTGACGTTGGTGTCAATTCTGGTCTTTTCGCCCTCTATGATGAAGGTTTGGCGCACCTTGCAACTCACCGTGGGAGGCCTGTTTGCACAGCCTCCAGATGCCCAAATTGTCAATGCGAAAGCGGCGCTCAGAACCGATCGAGATGAGGTCATTGTCCCTTTCTTCGGAGACGGATGAAGTCCCGACTTAAGTGTCCGGCGATTATACACTGAGCCGATAGCTCGAAACGGACGTCGAATCGGTCTTTGTCAAGTTGAGCGGCCATCAGCGACAATGTGCAGATGAGATCCAGCTACAAGGGCCACCGTTTTCCACCGGAAATCATCAGTCATACGGTCTGGCTCTACCATCGGTTCACTCTCAGCCTACGCGACGTGGAAGATCTGCTGGCGGAGCGCGGCATCACCGTCTCTTACGAGGCGATTCGTTTCTGGTGTTCAAAGTTCGGCCCGCCCTACGCTCGCATTCTTCGACGGAAACAGGGACGGCTCGGGGACATTTGGCACGTGGACGAAGTCTTCCTCAAGATCCGTGGGCAGCTCCACTATCTGTGGCGAGCGGTGGACCAAGACGGGGACGTGATCGATATTCTGGTGACCAAGAAGAGAGACCGCCGAGCTGCTAAAAGGTTCTTTCGTAAGGCTTTCAAGCATCAGCAGAAACCACCCTGCCAACTCGTCACCGACAAGCTTCGGAGCTATCCGGCAGCTCATCGGGAAGTCTTTCCATCGGTTCCCCATCGAACCGGCCAGTACGAGAACAATCGGGCGGAAGTCTCACACCAGCACACTCGGGAACAGGAACGCCAAATGAGGAAGTTCAAGTCAATGGCCCAGGCCCAACGATTCCTTTCGGTACACGGTCCGATTCAGAATCTGTTCCGTGTTGGCCGTCACCACCTCGGAGCCAGCAATCATCGCATCCTCCGATGCCGAGCTTTTGCCGAGTGGCGGGAGGCGACCTGTACCTCTTGAGCTGGGATCTCGCTCGGGCTCAGTGTGTCCCAGAACCGTGCGTGAGCCAACAACTTGACAGAGCCGCGTTTATTGTTCCTGCCTCTTTGTGAGATTCGTACATATACGAATCGGTGGTTTTTGGGAGGCGGTCTTGTTTTAGATTGAGCCGGACATTGCCGAGGGTCATGATGCCGGTGGACGCCGCCAACTCCCCAGTCCAGCAATAACGGGGCCGTATCGGGTTGCGCGAATCAAAAGGGTCACCCACGCAGGCATGGATCCTGAATCGCCCAGCGGCGAGTGATCCTCCCGAAGCAATAGTCCTCTTGCGAGCTCGGTCAAGGTTGTCGGCCCTTTGGAATAAGCTTCCGAGCTCAATACTTGGCGGCCCGCGACGGCGGGTTTTTTGGGGCCGGTCTCCTTCTCGACCGGCCTCCTGCCAGGCCCCTTCGGGAAGGAATGGCCATGGGAGAAGGTATGGCCCAGTCGAATAATCAATCTTCAGTTTTCGAAGAACTTCGAGACCACCTTCATGTCCGTCTGCCCGGCTGTTTCGCTCAGGTGACGACTAAACTAAAGCCAAGAAAAATGTTCATAAATTGCTGGAAGCGGCGCAAGCGCGTTCATGGCATCCCCGTCTTCGAACCGGACAAAGTCCGGTTTGTGAGCTGTCCCTACATTTTTGTCAACCCGAGAACTGGAAGGCGCTGGGTGAATCCCGAGACGGCGTTCAAGCGGGGAGCCGAGGCGGCTGACCTATCTTGGATGGGCTTTCATGACCTGCGGCGGTTCCGAGCCTGTCAGTGGGTACGCCTGGGCTTGGACCTTGAGACGGTGATGAAGCGGCTAGGGCACGCTGATCTGCGGACAACTGAGCGTTACGTTCGTGGCCTCGAACCCCACCTTGAGCGAGTGCGGCAACTCCAGGCTCAAGAAGACGGGCACCAAGAACTTGACTGGGTGAAAAACGGGTGACACTCGCATTTCAGGTGCGAAGCCGAGAGGCCGAAGTTGCTAACCCACTGAAAACATTGGAGCCGGCGAGAGGAATTGAACCTCCAACCTACGCATTACGAATGCGTCGCTCTACCGTTGAGCTACGCCGGCTCTTCGAGAGGCCCTCAGTCTAGTGATTATAGCTGGCAATCCGGACAGCGGGCAATGCTTGTGGTTACCGGGAACGCCCTTCTTATTCTTCTATCGTTGATCCGCTTTCCTGGGCTTCTCGTTGTGCTTCTTCGAAGCCTACGGCCTGCGCCTTGCCTCCCATTTCCTCGGCCTTTTCGATCCAGCCTTTGGCTTGGAAGAACATGGATAGGCTGGTATAGGCAAGCGGGTTTTCCGGCTCGACGTCCTTGAAGCGGGTGCCGTAGCGAATGGCTCCGTCCAGATCCTTGTTGTGGTAGCAGCACATGCCCAAAGCGTGGAGGGCATCTGCGTATTCGGCGTCCTCTTCCAGCGCCTTTTCCAATTCCTGAATGGCAAGATCCAGCTGGTCTTCGCCAAAGTATTCCATGCCCTTTTCGTAGTGTTCCTCTTTTGACATCGTGGTCCTCAATCTCTCCTGCCGTACCGGCTAGAGGGTATTCCCTTCCGTATCGAAAACGGTCAGGGTACCTAGATCCTGAAGCTTTCCCTCGACTTGCTCCCGGTCCGCCACCACCGTGACGAGCGTCCGGGAAGGGTCGATGTAGGCTCGAGCGGTCTCCAGAACCTCTTCCGCTGTCACCTCTTTCAGCTTGGGAAGGTAGGTCCGATAGTAGTCTTCGGAGAGGTCATGCAGTCGGCGGCTGATCTCCAGCAGACCCACCGACGCGGGGCTCTCCATCCGCCTGATGAAGGCGCCTACGCGCTCGGCCAGACAGCGCTGCAGCTCGTTCACCTGCGGCGGCTCCTGGCGCATGCGCTCCATTTCCGCCAGGGTTTCCTGTACTGCCTCGGCGCAGACTTCACTGCGCACGTTGGCTGTGGCCAGCAGCAACCCTTCCTTTCGATAGGATCTCAGGCTGCTGTAGGCTCCATAGGTATAACCTTTCTCCTCGCGCAGATTCAGGAAGAGCCGAGAGCTGCCCCCACCTCCCAGAACCTGACTCGCCAGTTGCAGGGGGATGGTATCGGCATGGTTCCTGGGCAGGGCTCTCGCCCCTACACTGATCACCGCCTGAGCGGAGTGCGGACGGTGGACCAGGGAGACCTGACGCCGATCCAGCTTCGGAACGGAGGGATAGGACAGCGCCGGCGACTCCCGCCCTTCCCACTCCCCCAGGTAGCGCTCTGCCAGAGTCTTTGCATGCTCTAAGCTCACCGATCCGGCGAAGACCAGGAGGGCCTGATCTGGTCCGAAGAGAGTCTGGTAGAAGTCATCGATCTGGTCCCGCTCTGCCTGCGCCAGGTGCTCCGGAGGGATGCTGACGTTGGCATAGGGATGATCTCCGAAAAGGACCCGATAGGCGCGTTCCTCGGCTAGGAAATCGGGCTGAGAACGCTGCGAGAGGACGTGGCTTTGCCAGCGCGCCCTGACCTTCTGAAACTCTTCTTCCGGAAAGGTTGGTCGAAGGACGAGGTCAGACAATAGTTCCATTCCTTGGTCTACATATTGGTCCAGTACGCTCACCGAGAGATGGGTCTGCTCCATGGAGACTTCTTCGCCGTATTGGATCGCCAGCTGGTCACTGAAATCGGCGATGTCCACCGAGGAGCGCGAAGTCGTGCCTTCCTTCAGGAGATCAACCGATAGCTCGGCCAAGGAGAGGTTTTCGTCTGGATTCCAAGCGGTGCCTATCGGCCATGCCAGCCTGATAGAGATTCGCGGAAGACGTCGCTCTTCGACAACCAGAACGCGCAGTCCGTTGCCGAGAACTACTTCGGGGATAGTTGGATAGTCGACGGGTTTGATCTCGCCCGGCCGTGGAGCTTCGACGGTCATTGTTCAGGTCGCAGCTTTACAGGTTGCAGGTTTCGGGTTCACCCGCTGTTTTCCTCAGCTCCCGGGGCTCCGTTGCTTTGCTGCGGTGGGGCCTGGGGTTGGACCAATAGAAGTGTTCGATTCTCAGCTCGAAACGTCTCTCGAACGACTTCGCGAATGCCCTCTGGCGTCACCGACGAGAAGCGCTCCCATTCCTGGTTGATCAGATTGGGGTCGTCGTGATAGACGGCGTAGTGGGCCAGAATCTCACCGATGTCAGATACCCTCTGGAGCCTACCGACATGGCGATAGGCAAGTTGATTCAACGCCTTTTGCAGCTCTTGCTGACTGATCGGCTGCGCCCGCAACCGCTCTAGTTCCCCCTCGATTGCTTCCAGCACCTGGTGGACATCGATCTGGTCCTGGACCTGCATCCAAAAATCGAACAGCCCGGGTCCCTTGTATCGATTGGGGCCTGCCGCCAGACCAGTGACCCAGTTATCTTCGTAGACCAGCTTGCGGTGAAGCCGGGAAGAGGAGCCATCGGAAAGCACAATCGAGAAAAGGGAGAGGGCATAGTATCCGGGCGAGCCGATCGGAGGCATGTGGTAGCCGAGAATGATCAGCGGCAATACCGCAAGAGGATCTGTCAACTCCTCTCTCTTTTCCGAACTCTGTTCAGGCTCCTCCACCCGTGAGCCCTCGGAGGAGGTTCGATTGGGGATGTCTGCGAAGTGTTTGCTTACTGACTCGAGCGCCTCGTCGCAGTCGAGGTCTCCGGCCAGTACCAGAGTCGCATTCCCTGGTCCGTAGTAGGTGCGGTGAAAGCGAGATGCGTCCTCTAGTGTCGCCTTCTGGAGATCTGAGACAGATCCGATGACGGAGTGGGCGTAGGCCCAGCTCTCATAGGCCAGCTCATCGAAGCGCAGGTAGGCCAGTCCGTAGGGTCGATTGTCGTAGCTCTGTTTCTTCTCTTCGATGACGGTCTGGCGCTGGTTCTCGAAATTCGCCTCGGTAACCTTGAGCGAGCGCATACGATCTGCTTCCAGCCAGAGACCCAGTTCCAGGCAGTTGGAAGGTAACGTCTCATAGTAATTGGTGCGGTCCTTGTTGGTGGACGCGTTCCACCTGCCGCCGACCTCGTCGACGTATCTTCCGTGTTCGTTCTTGTCGACGTTGTCCGATCCCTGGAACATCATGTGCTCGAATAGATGGGCGAATCCGGAGAGACCCGGTTCTTCAACGCTGGAGCCGACTCGATAGTGGACACTGATATGGACCAGGGGAGTGCGCCTGTTTGGATGGAAGAGAACCTGAAGTCCGTTCGACAACCGGTGTTCTTGAAAGTCGACCTGAGGTATCTGGAGCACGATAAAGGGATCGGGGAGATTTGTTGCTGTAAGTGTAGGGATCCGTAACCGGGTTCCTACCGCTGAGCGCCTTCCAGTTCAAATTCGAAAAACATCAGTTGCTCATCATTACCCACATTGAAAATCTCAGGCAAGTACAATCTAAATCCTTCTAGATTTCCATCTCTTGGTAAACGGTAGAACACGACGCCGTAGTCCTTGTTGTGGGGAGCGATCATCTTCTCGCCGAACGCTTTCCGCTCGAAATCGGCGAGCATCTTTTTGTCCTTGATCCTATTGACGTCCGAAGGGTCTGGATAGGGGCTTTTCGATTTCTTCGCGCTGATTTGTACCAAGATCTTAATGAAGGGGATCGGAGATTCCTGGCCCCTCTCCGCGTCGAGTAGAAGGACATCGGATTCGTCCAGACCGATCGCGAAATCGTTGTTGTTCTCTATCACGATCAAGACCGGCATATAGTTGCTCTGGTTCAGCTTCTTCGTGTCGAAGATCTCCAGAGTCTTCTTTTCCGTCTCGCAGGGATGGGCCGCTATGACGAGGTTCTGGAAAGCCTGATGGGCGGCATATTCCTTTGCCGGCTTGATCTGAATCTCTTTTGCCTTGTACCAGGCGGAAAGCGGTGAAGCGGAAGCGAACAGGACGATCGGGATCAACAACTTTGCTCTGACCATAGCAGAGTTCATCTTATCGGATACTCCAATTCAGAGAAAGTCGTCGTCGCTAACTGCAGGTTGTGAGCCCTAAGCTGAAACTTTCATTTGCGAGCGTAGCTTTGGCCTCCAGGCCGAAGTCTTCTTGATTCGAGCCTTTGGCTCGGACGGCGGCCTGGAGCCCACCGCTACGCCGGGCCCAAAGTTTCGTTCTCAAATGGGGCAGCACCGCTGGGGGCCCACTAAGCTGAAACTTCATTTGGGAGCTTCCGAACTTCGGCGTTCGTACTGTTCGGTGTTTTGCGGTTTGAGATTTGGGCTTTTCTGCTTCCCGAGAAGGCAACCGCTAAAGGCTAAACGGCTGAATATCGAACAGGCGAATTTCGAAGGCCGGATCAGGCGACGGTGGCCTGTGGGTAGCCAAAGTTTCTTTGTCGAATCGGGCCAGCACTTCTGAGACGGGACTAAGCAGGCCCTACCTTCGGACGGGAGCTTCAGGCCAGGGACGGACCACAAAGGATCCGATCTCTTTTCCCCGGTATAGCTGCTTGAGCATGCGTCGGCACAGATCCCGTATCTTCTTGCGCCCGGAGAAGTTCAAGGTCAGGAAGAGCATTCTCAGCTTGCCATCCACCCGCGTCAGTACCAGATATTTCCGTGACATATCTCATTTGATGCAAGTACTAGGGCAGATGTTCACGAAGTTTTCGGAGAATTTCTTCGCCCAGACTAGATCGGTTCTTCCGGGTCAGGGTGAACAGCTGGACATCGGGCCGCTGTTGGATCCGTTTTATCAGTCCCGTACCCTTGAGAGCGATGGTGCCCAGTGTGGGGCAGGTTGAATCGAGGGTTTCGAGCAGGCGTTCTCGAAAAAGCTGGGAGAGGAGCTCCATTTTGGCTATCTCGTCCACCACGATCAGGTCTGCCTCCTTGCGCAGCGGGTCCAGGTGGGAAAGGACGAGGCTCTCCAGCAGCTCCGGCCGGACCCCATACTTGCCCAGTCGATGCTTCGGATCGGTGTGAAAGTCCTTGTGGGCAAAGACGGCCGAGCTGCCGCTCAGTGTGACCGCCCTGAATCCCACGCGGACACCCTCCTCACTGACTTCCTCGGTATAGAAGCCACTCAAAGCGAGATTGCCGAGGCGCTCCAGTATTTTCCTTAGAAGCGTGGTTTTGCCAACTCTAGGATGGCCTGTCAGAAGGATGTTTCCAGGCATGAGGCTTCCTCACCTATCTCGGAAGGTTACGGGTCAGGAAACGGCAGATCCACCAGGCGTCTAGATAGCTGAAGGGAAAGCTCGCGGTGGTGTAATGACCGCAGGGCAAGTCGGCTCGCTGATGCTCGATCCCGTAATCGCGATACTGTTGGAAGACTTTGGCGGAGAGCTCTGGGATGAAGGATAGGTCGTACTTTGCCGTGATGAGTAGATGAGGTCGTTGATGCTGTTTCAGTTTGGGAATGGAGTACCAGGGGCTGATGGGAGCCCAGCAGCGATGCAGGTTCTCCCGGGAGATATGACCCTCCAGGCCCCAGCGGACGTATCTGGTGGAGAGACCTGTCCAGACTACGTCGGCGTAATAGGCGGAAACATGGTTGAAGACACCGGTGCAGATATTGAGATCGTTCACGAAGGCCAGAAAGGTGACACAGGACCCAATGCTGGTGCCCACCACCCCGATTCTCTCGTAGCCCCTCTCCCGCAGCCAGGCAGCCAGCTGGCGAACCTCCAATACGGCTTGGCGGGTACTCTGAAGGGTGCGTCCGAGGTTGGGGCTCACCATGTAATCGGCGCGGATGGAACCCGGCGGCAGTCTCAACTCATGGTAGGGCAAGCACAACCGGGCTGCAGTGATCCCTAGTTTCCGGAGGAGCTTGCAAAGGCCGGCATGGCTCTCCGAGTTGGCGTTCCACTGGGGCACGACAATGACGGCTCGACGGGACCCTGGGGCCGGGAAGAGACGGCAATAGGCTGTGTTGTTGTTGGGGTAGGGAGTTTGGACCGGGCTGGGGAATTCCAGTAAATCGTCTTTGAAGACGTACTCCTCCATCGGGTCTACGGCGAAAAAATCGCCGTTCTGCATCGCCTTGTCGGCGTATTCCATGAGCGCCGAGAGGGGGGCGGAGCCTGTCGGTTCCTCGCCCAGCCATTCGAGGCCCCAATCGAAGGGCATAATTCGGCGGTTGGTGTCGCGGAGCGTCAGCGATCGCTCACGGCTAGTGATCCATTTGGCGTAGAGGCTCATTCGGGTGGGGGCTCTCGGGAGTCCATGCCAAACTCAAGCTTGTAGAGTTCCAAAAACGTCAGTCCCAGAGCGACGATTATGGGACCGAAAATCATGCCTGGCATTCCGAAGTAGCCAATACCTCCCAGCAGGGAAAAGAATATCAGTAAACTGTGCATCTTGACGCGTCCTTCGAGCAGGAAGGGTCGCAAGATGTTGTCCAGCAGTCCCACCAGCAGGAAGAGAATCAGGAAGACGACGGCCAGGAAGACCGAGCCGCTACCGAAGAGGTAGAGGGTCCAGGGCACCCATACCAGGGCTGTGCCGATCACTGGAACCAGGGAAACGAACGCGGTCAAGCTGCCCCAGAAGAGGGGCTGTTGGATACCCGCTCCCCAGAAAATCAATCCGCCGGCGAGGCCCTGGGTCACTGCCGTCAACAGGCTCCCGATTACCGTGGCCGAGGCGACTTGGCTGAAGGTGGCGATGATCCGGCCCTGATAATCCTGAGACATGGGAGTCAGCGCCTCCACTTCCCGGTGGAGTCTGGACCCATCCCGAAACAGGAAAAACATGGTAAAGAGCATCACCAGAAAGTTGCTGATCAGATGGAGAAGTTCGCCCACGAGTGAGGAACTGTGTCGAAGAAAGAACAGACTCACCTGCTTCAAGGCAGAGGCCAGGCCTCCAACCAGGTCGACCTTGCCCAGATCCACGTATCCTCCGATCCACGGGATCAGGGATGCGAGCAGGGGATGCCGCTGTAACTCGCCCATGCTGGGAACCTGTCCCTGCGCCAACATGGCTTCGAATTGCTTATAGATCAGGGCGGCCTCCTCGGCCAGCTGCACCAACAGGACAACAAAGGGAACGATGATCAGGATCGTGATCCAAAGGCAGGTGATCAGCGCCGCCAAACCCCGCCGCTTCCTCAGCCTGGAATTGGTCCAATCGTAAGCTGGATAGGTTAAGCTCGCCAACACTGCGGCCAATGCCACTGGCAGCAGGAACGGCCTGAAAATCTGGATGACGTAATAGAAAACCAGCAGGGATGAAACCAGCAGAAAGAGGCGCCCGTACCTGCGCTCGTGCATCGGGGGAATGATACACTGAAATCGGCGTCATCGGCAGGCGTCGCGGGAGCGCTGGGAAATGCAGCCTGGGCATGTTCCTAGGGAATCAGGCGCCGGACCAAGGGAGGGACGCTGGACAGGTACGAGGGGTTCGATCGATGGAATCATGCGGGGTTTGCTCACAACGGTGCTGGGAGTTGTTCTGCAAGGTTCCAGATCGTTTACGGGGAATCACCGATCAGATCTGGGACGTTAAGCGGTGTCAGAACTGCGGACTGGGGGTTACGTTCCCACTTCCCAGAGAGGAAGATCTCCTGGACATCTATCCTTCTGAGTATTGGGGAGACGTCCGTCGGACGGTCGACGAGTACTGCTCTGGGGAGCTGCTGCGGACCCGTTCCTGGCGTAAGGAAACTGAGAAGGTGCGGCTCGTCGAACAGTTTGTATCGGGGGGTAGGATCCTGGATGTAGGCTGCGCAGACGGCAAGTTTCTGTGGGCCCTGGACGGTAACCGCTGGGAAAGGACCGGCCTCGAACCGACGCCCCAAATCGTCGACATAGTCCGCGCCAGGATACCGGAAGTCCAGCTGCTGACCCTGGACATCTTCTCTCCAGAGTTGCCCGCCGAGGGGTTCGACGTGATCAGCTTCTGGCACGTGTTGGAGCACCTCCCCGAGCCCAAGAAAGTGATTCGCCGTGTCGTCGATCTTCTGCGTCCTGGCGCATGGTTGTTTGTCTCGGTACCGAACTTGAACAGTCTTCAGGCGGGTTTGTTTCGTCGTCACTGGTATGCCTTCGATGATGTGCCGCGGCATCTTTTCCACTTTTCGCCAAATTCGCTCCGTCTGCTCTTGCAGAGTGCGGGCCTCGAGGTCCGGAAACTGCTTTCCTTCTCGAGGATGATTAATTTTCATTGCCTGAAATACAGTCTGATCAATTGGTCAGAGGCCCGATTCCAGAGCCGGTTTCCTTATTACTTGCTGAAACCGCTCCTCTTCGGTTTCGCTTCCTTCGAAAGGGTGGTGAGCCGGCACGGGATCATCACCATGGTTGCTCAGAAGCCGGGCTTGAGTAGTGAGCAGTGAGCAGTGGAGAGCGGCAACGCTGATTGAATCTTTTCAGCTAGAAACTCCATCTCGGCCTCTCTGGCAGGCATCCCCGGTCATGGCTGCGGATCTGCTTACTTTTCACGCTTAACTGCTCACTGCTCACTGCTCACTGCTTCACTCCTCCGGCGGGCAGTTTGAAACAAATGCTCAATTTTTCGTAGTTAGGGTCGTAGAGGATGGCCAAGACCGATGGTGAGTTGGTTGATCAGATCTTGGCAGGTGACTCAAATGCTTTCGAGCAGCTCATCTCGCGCTATCAGAAATTGGTCTTCAACATCATCTACCATTACATGGGGCGTCGGGGAGAAGTTGAGGACCTGGCACAGGAGGTGTTCCTGAAAGTGTTCAGGTCCCTCGATATGTACGATCAGAGCCGCCCCATGAAGGCCTGGATCGCCAAGATCACGACGAACCGTTGTTTGGATGAGATGCGCAAGGGGCGTTATTCCCGGGTCCAGCTCTTCTCGGATCTTACCGACGGGGACGAAGAGCGAATTCAATACTACTACGATCGGTCCAGCCGAGGAGCGAACCTTACCGAGGCAGAGGCGGAAGAGTGTTTCGCGCTTCTTCATAAGCTGATGAATCGGTTGACCGAGAAGGATAAAGTGGCCTTTGTGCTTCGAGAGGTCGAGGGTTTGGAATATGGTGAGGTGGCCCAGGCTCTGCAGAGCAGCCAACTGGGCGCCCGCATCAGGGTCAGCCGAACTCGAAGGAAGTTGCAGCATTCTCTGGCGCAGCTGCTCAAGGGCGAAGGAAAACCGCAGGTATGAGTCAAAAACACATCTCCTTTTCCCGGTTGGAGGCTGGTGATGCTGTGGATCAGGATCATCTCGACTCCTGTGGAAGGTGTCGGCAGGCGTATCGAGTGTTGCGTTTTCTGCGCACTCAGCTGCAATCGGCACCAAGGCTGAATCCCCCCGTCTCGTTCGCCTCGAGGGTAGCGATGATGGTGGAAGGGACTCGAAGCCTACCTTTCGCGTTAGCTCTTCAATACGCGGCGAAACGGCTCATCCCAGTCTTTGCAGCGTTGCTGATGTCCACTAGTTTCTTGCTTTATCAGTTGTCACAGCAGCCCCCACCGAATCTCAATTCGGATATTTCGGCCGAGATACTGTCTGAGGAAGTCACGCTGGAAGAAGCCGTGAATTCCCTGAGAAGGTTCTCAGAGGAGGGATTTCTCATTGACGAGTCGGACTAGGGCCGTTCTTTGGATCCTCTTCGTCTTCATGGTCGGAGGTGTTTTTGGTGGGACTCTGACCTACCTCCTGATCCAGCCGGCTCCCTTCCGAAGTAGCGACCAGCCTCATCCCCGGCGGAGGGGGAGAAACGTAGATCCCGAGCGGCGAGTTGAGCGAATACTGGATCGAATCTCCGATGCCGTCGAACTGGATGATGAACAACGCGCGCAGCTGCGACAGATCCTGGAGGAGAGTAGAGCCCTTTACCGCACGGCGGCTGACGAAGCAGACAGTCGACACCGTGAAATCCGGTTGGCTACCCGACAGAAAATACGGTCCATCCTGAGGCCACCTCAGCTCGAGAATTTCGAGGATTTTGTTCGCCGCAGGGACCAGCACTTCGAGAAAAGGCATTCCAGGCGGCGGCCACGCTGACCCATTTCCAACCTACCCACCTGAAGTTAGCAGTCGTCGAGCTGTTTTGCCTCCTTCCCCCCCAAGAAAACGAGTGGCTCTTCGTCCTTAACCCGGTTAGCTGCATCAAACCTGTAGTAGAATATGCGCTCTTGCAAGAGGAACGAATCAATGCTCATGTACCTTGCTGTAGTCTGTTTCCTCCTGAGTCTCAGCTCTGGCAGTATCAGTGCTCAGATTCCGGTGGCGCCTCAAGAGGATAAGTGGGAGTTCTCGATTTTTTTTGGCGTGAGCCAACTGGAAGACCACGGTTTCCTCACGCCCATTGAGGGTGGGGATTCGAAGACCGTCAACCTGAGCTACGATCCTGGCCTCGCTCTAGGCTTTCGAATTACCGAGAATCTAGGTCGAAAGATCGGGGCCGAGATCGAGTACAGCTATGTTGATCACTCTCTGAGCTTCAGCAATCTGTCGGATGTCCTGCCTACCTTTAACGTCAAGCAGCGGATCCACAAGATCGTCTATAGCATCCTGGCGTACCCACTCGGTCGCAAAGGGAGGTTTCAGCCGTTTGGCTCCTTCGGCGGAGGAACTTCCTTCTTCCAGATAGCCGACGACTCGGAAGCGATACGGAATGAGATCCTCCTCAAGGATCGATGGAAACTCGCCGCCAGCTTTGGAGGCGGGGTGAAGATTCCCTTGAGTGGCCCCTGGGGCTTTCGTGTGGATGCCCGAGATCAGATCACTTCCGTGCCCGACTTCGGACTCCCCGCAATCGCCCCTGCTTTTCAGGGAAACTCAGGGGCAGGGCTTCTACCCGATGGTTTGTTCCATAATTGGCAAGTCGATGCGGGCATCATATACCGGTTCACGCCCTGATACACTCGCAAGGGAGCACTAAGCATGAAGCGACGGGAGCGTCTAGTCTCCGTGTCTCGATCCTGCTCATAGTCCTCCTCTGGGGATCAGCGTTTTCCCTTCTGTTTCCGGCATCAGCAGTCTTCAACCGGCATCGGCTGTCGGCGGCGGGGCCTGAAGAATCCGAACTGAACTTGCGCGAGCCCGCCTTCGTAGAAGTCGCTCGCCGCGGTTTCAACCAGATGTTCAATCTGGATTACGAGGAGGCGATCGAGACCTTCCGATCCTTGAGGGAGGGGTATCCGCAGCACCCCGCTCCTCCACTCTATTTGGGGATCCTGACCTGGTTGAAGGAACTGCTCGACCGGCAAGACCTGGATCTGGACCGATTTATCGCTCCCGGCTATTTCACCAAGGCTACGGATCACGAGATGGCTTCCGTCAGGCGCGAGGCTTTCTTCGGACACTTATCGGAGAGCCAGAAGTTGTGCCGCAATATCCTTGCCGGCCAACCGACCCACGCAGATGCCAGGTACTTCTTGGGGACCTCACTTGGTGTTCTCGGTTCCTTCGCATTCACGATCGATCGCAAGAAGGTCCGGGCTCTGCGCTACGGAAAGAAGGCTTACGGCTACCACCGAGATCTGGTCAAGGAGAATCCCGATTTCTACGACTGCTACCTGAGTGTAGGCTTATACGAATACATCGTCGGGAACCTGCCCTGGTACATCAAGTGGTTGGCGGCTATAGCCGGCTACAGCGGGAGCGCGAAACGAGGGTTCGAGTACCTCGAGCTGGGGGCTGCAAAGGCTCAATACGTTGCCGACGATGCGCGAGTCCTATTGATGGTTTTGCATGTTCGCGAAAAGCGCCATGACAAAGCCCTGTCGATCGCCAGGACTCTGCACCAAAAGTATCCGCGTAGCTTCCTGCTTCATCTGAATCAGGCCCAGCTACTGGAAAGAATGGGAAGGCTGGATGAAGCTGTCCAGGAGTATCAGATCATCATAGGAAGAGCTGAGGAGGAAACTCCGAATTACGGCAGAATTCCGCTTCCCATCTTTCGCTATAGAATGGGCCGAAAGTTTCTAGATCTTGGCTATCCACACCCGGGCCTGGAGCAACTTCGGAGGGCGGCGAGTGATCGGCGAGTGCCGGCTCGTGAAAGGGTACTCTCTCATCTACGGGCAGGTAAGACCCTGCACTCACTCGGCAGGTCGAAGGAGGCGATCGATCACTACAAGGAAGTGCTAAGACTCCCCAACGCAGAAAAATCCCACTCCCAAGCGAGTAGTTACCTCAAGAAGTCTCAAGTCCCAAGCACCAACTCACCATCAAACACCAAGTAGCACTACTGTCCGGTTGTACTATTCAGCTATCGTGACAACATAATTATAATCAACCAGTTAAAAGGATAATGGACTGGAAACGACTTCAACTGGGACTGCCGCCGTTGCCCAACTCGTGCGGGTTCGATTCCGCCCTCGCATCGGAAAGGATTGGAAATGGGTCCGGTCAGACCAATCGAGGTCAATCCCAACGGGATTGCGGCTTCCAGCCCAGGGTTTCCGAACCCTGGGTAAGAGAGTCAACCCCTTAAGAATCAACCCTATAAGGGTTGCGTCCTGACCCATTTGTTGCCCTTCTGTACGCAAGCCATTCAGGGTTGAAATCCAGGGGCGACGCGGTTGACCCAGGGTTCGGAAACCCTGGGCTGAAATACGGAATCCCTTCAGGATTCACCTCGCTCCTATGCACTCAGTGCCCCCGTTCACGCCAGAGGCTGACTCCGATTGTGAATCACTCTGTTCGAGTCCTGATTCTTCAACCCCTTAGACATTGGGACTTGCATGGTCACGAAGGTCACATCGCTAACCACTTGATATCATTCGACTTTAGCCGGACCGTAGTGACCAAGTAGCAGAAATCCCTTTGGGAATTGGTACCTTGGCCGCTTGAAGCGCCGCGACTAGTGTGTCATAGCGTAGACGATGTAGTTGATCCCCAGTTGGAAGGCGAGGGTGGCGTATTCTCGGGGATATACTTCTACTTCCGCCCATTCCCAGGCGTCGCCCAGGTCCACGTTGTGGTTGATCATCACCATGAGTCGGCCACTTTCGTCCTGAATTCCCATGTAACGGGCCTTGTAGCCACCCTTTTCCCAGGTTGTTCCACTGTAGATGTACTGGAGTCCGGGGATCTGAATCAAACGGTCGATGTCGTAGTAGCAGTGAAAAATGGGGTGGGACAAAGGAAGGTCGATTGGCTCGTATTCTGGAAGGACCTTCTTGATCTGTCGATAGAAGTGGTTCCACTCGTAGAAACCGTGAAAATCGTCCACTACCAGAAAGCCTCCCCTCAAGAGATACTCGCGCAAGTGGATCACCTCTAGTTCGGACAACGTCATGTTTCCTACTTCCACCGCATACAGAAAGGGATATTCGAAGATCTCCGTGCCAACGATGGGAAGCGCCTTGTGGTCGGAAGAGACGAAGGTAAAGTCGCTTAGCTTTTGCAGCCCATAGAGGAACTGCAGATCTGCTTTGGGATAGTCAGTGGACCATCCCCATCCCCTCCAGCCCTCACCGGAGTAGATCAGCCGTAGAAAGGTGAAGTCTGGCAGCCGTTTGTTCCCTTCCGGTTCTCCCAAGTCGGTCGACGCCGGCAGGAAGAAAAGAAGCGAGACGATAGCGATTACAATGAAAGACGAGAACTTTCGAACCATCTGGATTGGGATCATTATATAGTTGACGCAACTCGCGCGCTCGATTGATCGCGAGGTCTCCAGACCGCCGGGCTGATCAACTGGAGCCTGTCTGAGTGAAACACCAGCGACACCTATTGCCTTACTTCCTGGTCATTCTTCTCCTCGAAACAGCTTCGCTGACGCTCTTTGCAGGTGAAGAGCCATTGTCGGCGAGTCAATTCCAGCAGCGGATCCTCGACTGGAGCGAGGCCCCGGGTTATTTCGATACAGACAATTTCATTTCCAATGAACCTTCCTACCTTCATGTCGTTCCCCTCCTACTGAAGATCGCGCCTTCCCGCCAGGCCTACATCGGAGTCGGGCCGGATCAGAACTTCAGCTATATCGCACACCTCAAACCGAAGATCGCGATTATCCTGGATATTCGGAGAGACAATCTGCTGCAGCACCTCTATTTCAAGGAGTTGTTTAGAGCGGCCAGCGATCGATGGGAATATCTCTCCTACCTCTTCGGTAAACCGCTGCCGGCCGAGTTGGAGCGCGACCCAGCTTCCGATGCCAAGGCTCTGGCGAGTTGCTTTCGGGAGATCCACTCATCGGAGACCTATTTTGAAGAAAACTTCGCTCGCTTCTGGGAATCGCTTCAGAGCCGGTTTCCGCTCCTGGTGCTAGAGTCAGATGAGCCGATTTTCTACAGGATGGCGGCGGCGTTCTTTCGAATGAACCTGGACCTGAAGTTTCAAAGTCACCAACGTTATCCTCGCCCCTTCTATCCGAATTACGAGGATCTGATCACGGCCACGGATAAGGAGGGGCGACTCCGGCACTATCTGAACAACAACGAAGCCTTTGAGTTCCTGAAGCGGATGCAGGACGACAATCGTCTGCTTCCCGTGGTAGGGGATTTCGGCGAAGGCAAGGCCCTCGGGGCCGTGGGTGAGTATTTGCGGCAGCGAGACTATGTGGTGGCTGCCTTCTACGTCTCCAACGTGGAGTTCTACCTGCTCCGCGGCGGGAGGTTTTCGCGCTTCGCCGCCAGCGTTGCCCAGCTGCCCATCAACGCAAGCAGCGTTTTCATTCGCAGCTATTTCAGCTACTGGCGTGAACACCCTGAGACACTACCCGGCCACTTCGTGACCTCGCTCCTTCAGTACATGGAGCGGTTTATCGGGCTCAATGAGGAAGAGCCCTATCAGGACTATTGGGACGTTGTTATGAGGGATTACATCCCGGCCCAGGACGCCCTGCCGTAATCTTGCACGAGCCCTCACTAAAGTCGTAACCTGCAATCTGATCGAAGCTACTTCCCCGAATCGATGGCCGAAACCAGTTGCTGCGCGAGAAGCGGTGCTTGTTTATCGTCGTGCTTCAGGTAGAGAAACACGTCCTTCTCTCGAAGCGACAGCCACTCTGCCCAGCGAGCCAAATCAGAATCGGAGTAATCTGACTTACGCAGTCTGATGTAGACAAAGGAACCGGTGATTTCCATCACGGCGTCCTGCTCATCGGTTTCGACCAACACCAGTGAGGCCCCGTGCTCTCGTAGTAAATCGTAGGTGTCCTGAGAGAACCAGGAGGCGTGACGAAACTCGAGAGCAAGCTGATGTTGCTGGCTGTAGGTGTGAAGGAATGTCTCCAGGACTGACAAGCTCTTTCGGGCGTAAGGAGGGAGCTGTACCAGAATGCACCCCAGTTTTGGGCCAAGAGCTTCCGTTCCCTTCAGGAACCAGCCCATCTCTTCATCGACCTCGCGCAAGAGTTTCTTGTGGGTGATCCTGCGGTTCATTTTGACAGAGAAGCGGAAGTTTTTTGGAACCTTCTGCGCCCAGCCCGAGGTCGTTGCCTCGGAAGGGAAGCGATAAAAGGTGTTGTTGATTTCGGTTGTCGAGAGGTGTTGAGAATAGAAGTTCAGGTAATCCTTTGCCGGCAGCTTATCTGGATAGAACCAGAGGTGCCTACATAGATCATTATGGTCCCGCTTATCAGGATTTCAGGCCGCGCACGAAGACTGTAATGGATCGCTGCCGCCAAGAACAACCCGGATCCAAACACGGTTCCCGAAGAGACCGATGGTTTTTTCTATTCGACTATGCTAAAAAAGTGAGAAAAACCTACCAACCTAAGGGAGGAGCAATGATGAGAGTACTCAAAGTTGGTTGTTTGTCGGTCCTGGTTCTCGTTACTTTTGCGACTTGTTCTCAACAGCCTGCAGGGGATGCTGACGGCGCATCTGCCCCCAAGAAGGAAGAGCCGCCCCCTCCGCCCAAGGGTGACCCGGTGGTGACCATCCAGACCGACAAGGGGAATATCGTAGTTCGATTGCTGCCAAAAGTGGCTCCCAGGACCGTGGATCGCTTTCAGAAGATGGCAGACCTCGGCTTCTACGCTCGAACCACATTTCACTACGTCAGTTCTGGGTTCATTCAAGGTGGCGACCCTTCCTCAAAGAACAACGATCCCTACGACGACGGTAAAGGTAACGCGGGGGAGTGGATCACCGCGGAGTTCGCCGAGGGTTATGAGGTGGACAGGGGCACGGTGGGCATGATGCGAAAGGATGACCAACCTGATTCGTCCAGCTGCCAGTTCTTCGTGGTCCTCAAGCGCAAGAAGGAATGGGATGGTAAATACAATATCTTCGGAAAAGTCATCGAGGGTATCGAGGTAGCCGACGCAATTTCCAAGGTGCCCACCATCAAGAAGGATTCCAAGCTCGCCAACCGCCCGTCCGCCAAACAGACGATCAAGGGAATGCGAGTGGAGTATCGAGAGTTCCCTCCCGAAGCCGAGCAGTCCAAGTCCACTTAGGGTTCGTGCAAGACTTTGCATAAACCCTCAGGATCGGTGGGGCGAATCCCCTCATTAATCCTGCACAAATACCTTGTCTGAGAACGCTTCCGCAGTTGGGATTGGTGTGTGTGTCGCCTCTTGATGCCGACACCGATCAGCCTGTCGACTCATCAGGGTTTGTCCCGCTCGGGATCCCGCAAAATATCCTTCTGTAGAAAATGACAACATCCTGGTGGTCGAAAAGAATCAGTCGGCGCGCTCAAAGGACATCACCCTTCCTGGTGATGGATGTACTCGAAGAAGCGATCGAGCTCGAGAAGCAGGGTCGAGATATCGTTCACCTAGAGGTGGGGGAGCCTGACTTTCCCACGCCCGATGTTGTTGTCGATGCTGGGATCCGAGCTCTAAGGGAAGGTCGCACGCGTTACACCCACTCGCTCGGTCACCCCGAACTTCGAGAAGCAATTGCCTCATTCTACAAAAAGACCTACAGAGTGGACGTCTCCTCCAGCCGAGTGATCGTCACCGTAGGGAGCTCGGGGGCCATGCTGCTCGCCTTCGCCTCCTTGCTTGACCCAGGGACGGAAGTTCTGATGTCGGACCCCCACTATGCCTGCTATCCGAACTTCGTTGGCTCTTTCGGGGCCCTTCCGGTGCAGATTCGGATTCACGAAGAAGACGGATTCTTGCTGGATGCAGAAGCAGTCCGTAAGCAGGTGGGGCCCCAAACCAGAGCCTTGGTTCTTAACTCTCCGGCGAATCCCACCGGGAGTGTCATCCCGTCCGATCGGATGGCGGAGCTTTGTCGGGCGGTAGAGGGAAGGGCCATGGTTGTTTCTGACGAGGTCTACCATGGGTTGGTCTATGAGGGTCAGGCCCACACCGCACTCGAGTTTTCCTCCGATGTCGTCGTGATTAACGGCTTTTCCAAACTCTTCTCAATGACGGGCTGGCGTCTGGGGTATGCGATTGTGCCTTCAGAGATGGTGCGTCCCATGCAAAAGCTGCAGCAAAATCTCTATGTTTCACCCCCTGATTTCACACAGGTGGCTGCCCTGATCGCCTTGACTAGCACGGCGTCCGATGTGGAGAGGATGATAGAGAGCTACCGTGCACGGCGTCAGATGGTTCTGGAATCACTACGCTCGATGGGACTCGACGTGCCTGTGCCTCCGACAGGAGCCTTCTACGTTTTCGTCAACGTGAAGCGTTACACCGAGGACGTTCAGGATTTTGCCTTCCAACTGCTCCGAAAGGCGGGAGTGGCGGTGGCGCCAGGCATCGATTTCGGCCTCAGCGGCGAAGGGTTCATCCGAATATCCTACGCTAATTCTCTGGCCAATCTGAAGGAAGGGTTGAATCGCCTCAAGGGCTTCCTTGCCCAGAAGCTTGAATAGTGGGCAATGAGCAGTACCGGAATCAGCTGCAGCCAGCAGTGCCGCGAACGGTTCTCCAGTAACGGTGGCCTCCAGGCCGCCGTTTTTCAAGCCAAAGGCTTGAAGGAGAGAACACGGCGGCCTGGAGGCCACCGCTACGACCCGGACATTGGGCTCAAAGCCGCAATCCCGTCCTTTCACTCCAGGCCTTGATCGGCTTCTGCAGCCGCAGCATCGGGCCTGCCGGGTACTATGGGAAAAGTGGTGAGAGTGGAACGAGGGTCTTCACTGGAGGCCCGGTTGGTGCGCAGGGTGAGTCCTGCTAGCGGTCGATCGCTGTCTACCGTGACCAGACCCTGCATCTCCCGAGCCTGATCGGCGACCTCTGCCACCTCGGCGAAGAATTCCCAGATGAAGCCGGCGCGATGATGTCCACGGGCCAGCGATACGGTGGCCATCGCCAGCAGGTTGAAGGAAGTGTCGTAGAGACGCAGGAGCACTTCGGCCTCACTGTCCTGGTCCACTTCTGGAATGTCGGCCTCAGGATAGACCAGAGCCAGTCCTGTGTCCTTCTCTCCCAAAGAGTCGAGGAAAAGGCTGAACCGATCCAGAGTCGAGGTTATCGGAACTCCAGTCTCATAGAGCAGCTTTCCCGTAGCCGCGTCGGAGCCGGAGAATAGAATGACTCCGCCGACCTGGGATCCGGCGACGAGTCGGGCATAGCCGGCCCGGAGTGTGTCGATTCCTGAGGTTCGAAGGAAAGCAGATTCCCCACGCCGCAGAAAGAGCTCGAATCGCGATCCCGTACCCAGCTCACCGAGTTCTACGCTCATCGGTTCGCCAGCCGTCGTAAAGAATTCCATGACGACCTGTGAGTCGTCACCGGTATTGTTCAAGATCAGGGTCGATCGAATCCGCGTTGTCCCGTCGCTGCCGTCAGCTATCTGGGGAAAGTAGGAAGTCTGCGCTGGTTCCAATTCCAGACGCAAGATGCTGCCGTTGTAATCAACCAGGTAGAGTCCGCCCGACTCGTCTTCACCGAAGGAGCTTATGGCCAATCCTGAGCGAAGCTGCTCGCTACGGATCCAGCGTGATCCGCTCTTGATCAGCGACCAGATTCGTCCCGTGGAAAAATCGCCGAAGATGTAGGCTCCGCGAAAGACGGTTGATCGGGATCCGCGGTAGACGTATCGCCCGGTCACCGAACGTCCCTCCGCTCTCCCGTATTCGGCTATGGGTGGAACCAGGCCGGACGTATTGCAGCCGATTTGAGAAGGAGGGAAGCAGTGTGAGCCCTCCATGATGTTCCAGCCGTAGTTCCCTCCCTTCACCACGAGGTCCACCTCTTCCCAGCGATTCTGTCCCACGTCAGCTGCGTAGAGCTCTCCTGTCACCCGATCGAAGGAAAAGCGCCAGGGATTCCGCAGGCCATAGGCCCAGATTTCTTGTCTGACTCCAGACTCGCCAACGAAGGGATTGTCAGAGGGAATCGAAAAGGGCAGGGCGCCGTTTACATCGATGCGCAGGATCTTTCCGAGCAGGATATTTCGGTTTTGGCCCAGACCGAAGGGATCTCCTCCGGAGCCTCCGTCACCGGTGCCTACGTAAAGATAGCCGTCGGGCCCGAAGGCAAGATGCCCCCCATTGTGATTGGTGAAGGGCTGATCGAATTCGAGGAGGACCCGCTCGGACTGGCTCGCCGAGTCGGGGTCCTGAGTCGACGCTCCATACTCTGCAACGACGGTTCTGATTTGTCCTGGCAGGGCGCGTGTATAGTTCACGAAGAAGCGGCGATTCTGCTCAAAGTTGGGATGGAAGGCGATTCCCAGAAGACCCAGTTCTCCGCCGGAGAGTACCCTTGGGCGAATATCGAGGAA
Organism: Acidobacteriota bacterium; assembly: GCA_965219855.1. Taxonomy (GTDB): domain Bacteria; phylum Acidobacteriota; class UBA6911; order RPQK01; family JAJDTT01; genus CAUZIZ01. The sequence goes on along the minus strand of CBDCOR010000028.1, from coordinate 79,482 downwards.
GGTGGTAAGAAGGGGACTAGACAGCTGCCAGATCAGAATCCGGCCGGACTGCTCGACGATGAATAGTCGGTTGCTACCGTCTCCGCTGTGGGTGACGTAGACGGGATGGTTGAGACCCGAGACCACCGGGATGAGGGTGATGTCCGCCGCCGAAACGGTATCCAGCCAGCAACAGATTATCCATACGCAGGGTACTAGTCCCAAAATAAGCGCAAGTTCGAAAATAGACCCCTTTGTCGGCTCCGAGGAGCCATTTTGGAGACCTAAATTCTAAATTTCGGCGCGAAGTCACTCAGAACAGGCACGTGTTCAGCTGTCCTCCACGCCGATCGCTCAGGGAAAACGATTCTGCCCTCTTGGGGGGCGTTTGTAGAGACACCTCGCCCCAGCTCTGGCGACCCTCGGAGCTACTTTATCTCCTTTCAGTTTCAGGTAGCTGGCCGGTGTTTCAACCACTTACTGCCTTCCAAGAGAAGACGGCTCCAACCATTGACATCCAGCAGCCGATAGACCAACTGTCGGCCCCTGCGCAAAATCTGGCAGGGCATTTCAATGACCTCTCGCAGGAAACGGCGATACTCCATCTTCACCAGCTCTCGGGCTTGCAGTCGCGCCGGCAGCACCAACCCCATCCAGGCCTTCAGATTCCAGGCTTGAGCCGCAATCACCAGATAGGCCCAGTTGGCTACCAGCGTATCCGAGGGCATCCGCAGGGCCTCGACTCCGTTCTTGAGTTGTTCAATGACGTTCTCCTGGTTGCAGCGCCGGTTGTTTTCCCGTACGACTCCCGCCGTTCCCAACGTTCTGGCCGAGATATTGGTGACATAAAAGTGGTAGCGCGTCTGCGGCAGCAGCCGCTTCTGGCCTTTCTCGACCAGGATCGTCTTGCGCAAGATCACCATCCGATAGGTTCGCTTCGCTTTGCTCGGACGGTAGTCGATCTCCGCGATCTCTTCCCGTTCCAGCGTCAGCGTCTTGAACCCGCGTCTCTTGATAATCTCCGGCTTCACTTTGTCCCGCCGCTGGCGCCGCTTCTTCCCTTTTCCTTTCCCCTGGCTGGGGCGCCCCAGCTCTTTCCATCTCGCTTCTGGCAACGCCTCCGCCCACTTGACGAAGCTCGGATGGGCGTCGATCCCGAAGTCAAACTCCACGCCCGCCTCCGTCCAACGGTCAAAATGAGCCGTCAGCGAAAAATCCGTGTCCCCGCGCAGGCGCACCTTCCGAAAACCCGCCTCTCGAACCAGCTCGATACTCCGATCCAGCCATTCGGCCGCTCCCTCATGAGAGGGACGGTTGCCCGAGCGGTTGACCGCATAGAGCACCTCTCCCGTATTGGCCAGCGTCACGATCAGCGGCGCATAGCCCCACTGCCCGTCGTAGCTGATCTCCATCCCTTCCTTGCATTCGCCGCTCGTGGGGGCCATCGTCCCATCCACGTCGATCTCCGCCCGTTGGAAGAAACGGGCCGGTTGTTGGGCCCAGACCTTGAGGCGGCTGGCATTGACGGCTTCCATCAGATCCACCACGTCGGGCGCGTCAAAGCGGCGCACAAAGTCTCCGGCCGTGCTGGGGGCGGGGATCTTCTCGGCTCCCACCGCCTCCAGGAAACTCACACTCTGACGTCGCAGTTCAATATCCTGATAGCGGGTCCCGCCCGTGGCCACGTTGTAGATCAGGCTCAGGACGTGGTCCGATTCGTGGTACGGTTGGTGGCGTTTGAGCAGCGTCACCGCCTGGTCAATGGCTTTCCCCAGCCCACTCCACTTCACCACCTGCTGCAGCAGCCCCAGACCACCGTAACTGACCGCACCCGTTTTCTCCGAGACCTCGTAGCTGATGACCTCGGGCGAGAGCACCGGTTTCGGGTCTTGACCGTTCCAGCTGGGGCTCAATCGCTGAGCAACCTCTGCTTCCCGTTTGCGGATGATTGCGCTATCCTTTTTATTCACCTGAAATGCCTCCTTTCGGCTTGTTCTGAAGTTTCTTTGACAACCCCAGAATACCCGTCAGGTCTGGCATTTCAGGTGTTTACATGTGGTTTAGTCCACTTTCATCCACTTCTTTTGGGACTAGTACCCTGTAACACAGATTATGACGGGTATGTTCCGGGCACATAGGTAACAGTTTCTCCCAGGCACATAGGTTACAAGAGGAGTCATGCCATGGAAAGAGACGTGTGTAATGAACGAACGAGTGAAACTGCTGACCGAGTATCTGGAGGGGGAGTATGGGATTACAGAGTTATCGCAGGCCTATGAGGTGAGTCGGAAGACGATGTACAAGTGGATTGCTCGATACGAAAAAGAAGGCTGGGCGGGGCTGGAGGATCGGTCCCGTGCGCCCCACAGCCACCCCAACGCGGTAGAAGAGAAGATCGAGAGGAAGCTTTTAGAGTTGAAGGCCCGTTGGCCGTTGTGGGGAGCGCCGAAGTTGTGGGTCAAACTGAGAGAGGCGGTGGGAGCGGATCGGTGTCCGGCGGAGAGCACGGTGAGCGAGATCCTCAGACGGCACGGTTTGAGTGGGCTGGTCAAACGACGACGGCGAGCGGTGCCGACGGAGCAGCCCTTTGAGGAGTGCCGGGAGGCCAATGCCGTGTGGTGTACGGATTTCAAGGGCTGGTTTCGGACCACCAACGGCCGCAAATGCACGCCCTTGACGATCAGTGATGCGCACAGCCGCTGCTTGTTGTGCTGCCAGGGGCTGGGGGGAGCGACCGGATTTATCACGGTCAAGCTGCTGTTTATTAAGACGTTCCGGGAGTGTGGGCTGCCCGATGCGATGCGCACGGACAATGGACCGCCGTTAGCGTCGAGGGCCCTGGGAGGGCTCAGTGACCTGGCGGTGTGGTGGGTGCGTTTGGGGATTGAATTGCAACGCATCGAACCGGGTTGCCCGCAACAGAATAGAAGACATGAGCGGATGCATCGGACGCTGAAGGAAGCGACGGCCCAGCCGCCGCGAGCGAATCTCGGAGCCCAGCAGAAGGCGTTTGAAGCCTTTCGCCGGGAATACAACGAGGAGCGTCCCCATGAATCCTTGGGCCAGAGGCCCCCGGCGCTCTTCTACCAGCCGGCGGCTCGGGAGTATCCTTGCCGGTTGCCCGAGCAAAGAGGTTATCCCGATGAGTGGGAGAAGCGGAGGGTGCGCAAAGCCGGTCAAATGAAGTGGAAGGGCGAAGACATCCTAGTCCCAAAATAAGCGCAAGTTCGAAAATAGACCCCTTTGTCGGCTCCGAGGAGCCATTTTGGAGACCTAAATTCTAAATTTCGGCGCGAAGTCACTCAGAACAGGCACGTGTTCAGCTGTCCTCCACGCCGATCGCTCAGGGAAAACGATTCTGCCCTCTTGGGGGGCGTTTGTAGAGACACCTCGCCCCAGCTCTGGCGACCCTCGGAGCTACTTTATCTCCTTTCAGTTTCAGGTAGCTGGCCGGTGTTTCAACCACTTACTGCCTTCCAAGAGAAGACGGCTCCAACCATTGACATCCAGCAGCCGATAGACCAACTGTCGGCCCCTGCGCAAAATCTGGCAGGGCATTTCAATGACCTCTCGCAGGAAACGGCGATACTCCATCTTCACCAGCTCTCGGGCTTGCAGTCGCGCCGGCAGCACCAACCCCATCCAGGCCTTCAGATTCCAGGCTTGAGCCGCAATCACCAGATAGGCCCAGTTGGCTACCAGCGTATCCGAGGGCATCCGCAGGGCCTCGACTCCGTTCTTGAGTTGTTCAATGACGTTCTCCTGGTTGCAGCGCCGGTTGTTTTCCCGTACGACTCCCGCCGTTCCCAACGTTCTGGCCGAGATATTGGTGACATAAAAGTGGTAGCGCGTCTGCGGCAGCAGCCGCTTCTGGCCTTTCTCGACCAGGATCGTCTTGCGCAAGATCACCATCCGATAGGTTCGCTTCGCTTTGCTCGGACGGTAGTCGATCTCCGCGATCTCTTCCCGTTCCAGCGTCAGCGTCTTGAACCCGCGTCTCTTGACAATCTCCGGCTTCACTTTGTCCCGCCGCTGGCGCCGCTTCTTCCCTTTTCCTTTCCCCTGGCTGGGGCGCCCCAGCTCTTTCCATCTCGCTTCTGGCAACGCCTCCGCCCACTTGACGAAGCTCGGATGGGCGTCGATCCCGAAGTCAAACTCCACGCCCGCCTCCGTCCAACGGTCAAAATGAGCCGTCAGCGAAAAATCCGTGTCCCCGCGCAGGCGCACCTTCCGAAAACCCGCCTCTCGAACCAGCTCGATACTCCGATCCAGCCATTCGGCCGCTCCCTCATGAGAGGGACGGTTGCCCGAGCGGTTGACCGCATAGAGCACCTCTCCCGTATTGGCCAGCGTCACGATCAGCGGCGCATAGCCCCACTGCCCGTCGTAGCTGATCTCCATCCCTTCCTTGCATTCGCCGCTCGTGGGGGCCATCGTCCCATCCACGTCGATCTCCGCCCGTTGGAAGAAACGGGCCGGTTGTTGGGCCCAGACCTTGAGGCGGCTGGCATTGACGGCTTCCATCAGATCCACCACGTCGGGCGCGTCAAAGCGGCGCACAAAGTCTCCGGCCGTGCTGGGGGCGGGGATCTTCTCGGCTCCCACCGCCTCCAGGAAACTCACACTCTGACGTCGCAGTTCAATATCCTGATAGCGGGTCCCGCCCGTGGCCACGTTGTAGATCAGGCTCAGGACGTGGTCCGATTCGTGGTACGGTTGGTGGCGTTTGAGCAGCGTCACCGCCTGGTCAATGGCTTTCCCCAGCCCACTCCACTTCACCACCTGCTGCAGCAGCCCCAGACCACCGTAACTGACCGCACCCGTTTTCTCCGAGACCTCGTAGCTGATGACCTCGGGCGAGAGCACCGGTTTCGGGTCTTGACCGTTCCAGCTGGGGCTCAATCGCTGAGCAACCTCTGCTTCCCGTTTGCGGATGATTGCGCTATCCTTTTTATTCACCTGAAATGCCTCCTTTCGGCTTGTTCTGAAGTTTCTTTGACAACCCCAGAATACCCGTCAGGTCTGGCATTTCAGGTGTTTACATGTGGTTTAGTCCACTTTCATCTACTTCTTTTGGGCCTAGTGAGCTCGACCTTGCGGGGGCAGGAGATTGGATTAAAGCCCGTGGGAGAAGCCCAGTGGGCCGTCTACTTCGAGACCCTGGAACTCGGCCTCTTCGATGAACGGCTGGGAAGGGTGCTGCCGGCCAAACGATTGCGACGAAAACCGCCAACCCAAGATCAGGAGCCACCCCAGAGTGGCCAATGACCCGGAAAGCCGTGGAAACTGCCGCACTATGGAAACCGTGGAAAAACGGCGACATGGAGAAGACGACTCCAGGCGTGGAGTTTTTCCACCGTTCCCACAGCGCTTGGAAAACTCCTCCGGACGGAGTTTCCCACAGTTCCCACTGCTTCTGCGGCTGGATCTATAAACGGACTGCCTCTGCCGCTTTGCGGCGAGGGTTCACGAGCGATTAAAATGAATCGAACCCAAGGAGATCCTGGTTGAATCACTGGCTGGTTTCGAGCCGGCCCCCGGCGCAACAAAATGAAGTCCCCAGACTCCAAAAGTGTAACCTATGTGCCCGGGAGAAATTGTTACCTATGAATCGGGAGCTACAGACGGATTTGAAGATTACAGGGTACTAGCTTCCTAAACTGCATTTCAGACCTGTTCCTACCCACCCCTCGCCTTGATCTCCAAGTTCATCTTACCGACCCGGTTCTGAAGATGGCAATGCTGGAGATTTCCGTTTGATTTCTTCTCCTGTGTTGCGTAGTTTGAAAAATCCGGCAGGCCTTTTTTACAGGAGGGACCATGAGCTTTGAGGGTAAAGTTGCCTTGGTGACGGGTGCGAATAGAGGGATCGGAGAGGGCTGCGCCCTGGAGCTGGCACGCCGGGGTGCGGATATAGCAGTGAACTACCGTCGTCACGGTGAGGAAGCCGAGGCTGTGGCGGAAGGAGTCAGAAGGTTGGGTCGGCGTGCAATCGTCTTGCAGGGGGATGTGTCAGACCGCCACAGGGATGAAGAGATGATTCGCTCCACCGTCTCCGAACTGGGGAGTCTGGACATCCTGGTTGCCAATGCAGCAGCGAGTATCCGAAAGCCATTCATAGATCTGACCGAGGAAGACCTGCGTTTCACCATTGATGTCTGCCTTTGGGGAGTCATCCATTGTTGTCAATTTGCCGCTCGACAAATGGTGGCCCAGGGACGAGGGGGAACCATCGTCGTCGTCAGCTCGGTCCACGCCGTCCTACCGATCAAGAACTCACTACCCTACAACACAGCCAAGGCAGGGATTAACCACATGGCCAGGACCATGGCCAGTGAGCTGGTTGGAGAGGGGATCCGAGTCAACATCTTGGAGCCTGGTTGGATTGACACTCCTGGCGAACGAACCTTCGCCAGCGAAGATGAAATCAAGGAAGCGGGCAAGCGTCTGCCCATGAGTCGCCTTGGAACCATAGAGGAGATCGGAAAGGGAGTGGCTTTTCTGGCGAGCGATGATGCCACCTACGTGACCGGTTCCACCCTTCGAGTCGATGGCGGATTCGTCTTGCCGCCACCCGGGTTCTAGGAGTCTGCGCCGAACGAGGAGGAAGCAAATGACCATTCGAATCTGCCGTTACCGCAAGGGAAGTGAAGCGGCGACGGCCCTTTATCACGATGACACAATCGTAGATCTGCAACGTCTGAACGACCAATATGGCGGCGGCCCCGCGGCTTCCGTAGATTGGGGTAACTCGCTACAGTTTCTCCCTCATGGCGCCCAAGCTGCTCATGCCAGGGCTCTAGCCGATCACTACGAGCAGCTCGGTTCGGAGGTGAGATCCGACTTGAGTCAGAGCTCGTCTTCAGTCGACCTGTTGCCACCCATTCCCACGCCCATCAAGTTCTTCCTCCTGGCTGGGAACTATGCAGAGCACATCCAGGAGGGGGGTGGCCAGGTGGCAGAGCGAAGCCGGACCTTCCCTTACGTCTTCCTCAAGCCCGCCAGCACCACCTTGATCGGATCCGGAGCGACTATCGTCCTGCCTTCCCTATCGCCCGAAACCATCGATTGGGAAGCGGAGCTGGCCGTCGTCATCGGCCAACGCTGCAAGGCCGTATCGGCAGAGCAGGCCCTGAACGTGGTCGCGGGCTATACGGTCGTCAATGACATATCCAACCGCCAATTCCGTCCCAATCCCACCCGTGATCCCCGCCCCAAGGATGGGTTCTTCGACTGGCTTCATGGGAAGTGGTTCGACTCGTTTGCCCCTTCGGGACCCTGTGTCACTTCCAGCGAGGATCTGCCGGATCCTCAGACGCTGCGCCTGCAGCTGAGCGTAAACGGAGAAATTCAGCAGGATTCCCACACCAGCAAGATGATCTTTGGTGTGGCAGAGGTCATCGAGTTCATCTCTGGCTTCGTCACGCTCGAGCCGGGAGACCTGATCTCGACCGGGACCGCTGCCGGAGTCGGTTCGCCCCGGAAGAAGTTCTTGCGGCACGGGGACACAGTGGAAGCCGAGATCGAAGGAATAGGTCTCGTGAAGAATCCCGTGGCGGACGAAGCGGCGGACTGAACGGGGTTGCCAAAGACCACTAGACTTCGACTACCGGGTTTTCCAGAGTTCCAATTTTCTCGATTGTTATCCTCACCAGGTCGCCTGGAAGCAGCGAGATGTCTTCAGGTGGCACCAACCCGGTTCCGGTGAGAACCACGGTGCCATCGGGTAGGGGATTATGCTTTCTCACGACGCCCGCCAGCTCTTGGCAGGTGCGTACCATTGCGGCGGTTGAGGTCTGTCCCGAAAAGATCGTGTTTTCTTCCCGGATGATCTCACATTGGACTGTGAGTTTGTGGGGATCCGGTATCTCGGCCGCGGATACGACACAAGGACCGATGGCGCAACACTTGTCGTAGATCTTCGCCTGGGGTAGATATAGTGGGTTCTCCCCTTCGATCGAACGACTGCTGACGTCGTTGCCGACGGTAAAGCCAACGATCTCGTCCTGGTAGAGGACAAAGGCCAATTCGGCTTCTGGGACGTTCCAGTTCGAGTCTCCCCGGATACCGATGGCTTCAAACGGGCCAACACATCGTTCCGCTGTGGCTTTGAAGAAGACCTCCGGACGTTCCGAGCGGAATACGCGTGCATAGACTTCGGGTAGAGAACTTTCCTTCTGGCGCTCATCGCGGCTGAGTCCGTAGGTCACGCCGGCGGCCCAGACCTCTTTCGGGACAAGAGGCGAAAGCAATCGGAGACCGCGAGTCTCCAGCTCGACAGGCGTAGTAGTCGGAGGGTCGTTTCCCATCAAACTCTCGATCAGATCTTCGGGGGACGCGCCTAGCTGTTGAGCCAGTCCAAGAAGGTCTTCGAAACTGCCGATTGGCGAAGGAGGCCCTAAGTTCAGAAGCCGGCCTGGCTGGACTTCGATCAGCGGGACGATCCCTCCACAATTATTTTGGTAGCGATAGAATCTCACTCGTTTTCCCCCTTTTCGCCGCATTATACACACTGGGTTATCTTGCGCGAGCCTGGGAATCCCGCTCCAGCGCAAAGGATGGAGTCCCCTCCTCCGGCAAGCAATCAGCTGGGTATTGACTCCGGGGGTGCTTGTGCTGTGTTGCCACGATTGGCCGCTATCATCATCTATTCTCTGGAGCTTTTCAGAAAAGGGCTGCCCGGAGGTACGAAGTGCTGGAGCAAGACCTCACTTCCAAGAGCTTGATGAGACCTCGATTTGATGGGATGCGTGGACTCGTCTGCATCGGCTTGTTCTTTGTCCTGTTCGTACGTCCCCCTTTCTCGATTGCAGCCTCCGGCCAGCACGATTACTTTTCCATTCAAGGATCGGATTTTATAGAACAGACGCAGTTCATATTTTTGGGGAAAGTGATCGGGCTCGAAAGCTTTCACTCCGACAATGGCCAGTTCATTCTGACGCGCTATAGGTTCCAGGTCGAGGAGAGCATAAAGGGAGCGGAAGCCGAGTGGCTGGAGATAGTCGAATATGGAGGTACGCTAGGCGAGGAGACGGTGACGGTTTCACACAGTCCCGAGTATGGACTGAATCAGGAATACCTGGTTTTCTGTTACGTCGATCCTCTCCAACAGAACCGTACCCTGGCTGGACCACTGGGGAGGCTTGCAGTCCTTCAGGACCAGCAGGGCAAGCGCGTAGCACGCCTTTACTCATCCCATCCCATCCTGCAAGTTCTGCCAGCATTTAAGGCACAAGTTCTCTGGGAAATCGGAGTTCTCGCGGGGCGGCTTCGGAGTGTGCTTCAAGGGTCATCCCATGGAACGGATTAATTGGAAGTACTCTTTTCTACTGGGCGCTTCAATGCTGGCAGGAGCGTATCTGAGCGCCTACGTGGTGTCTATCGGGCCCGAAGGGGATATGCCGATCTGGGATGAGAGCCAGTACCCAATCGAAGTCCGAATGTGGGAGGGCCTCATGGATGGACTGGACTACGTTGTAGATGGGAGCAATCCACGATTGGCCATCGCCGAGGCGCTGGAACGTTGGACTAGAGTCTCGTCAATCGTGCTCAATCTGGGTGAGGACACGGCCACCCAGGGTGTGGGGTTGGGGGACAATACCAATGTCATCACCGCGGCAGATACTCCAATCAACCGGAGTGTCCTTGGTGCCGCTTTGGGCGTCTCATTGCGGCGATCGATTGGAAATCAGATCGTCGAGGCCGATATCGCTCTTAATCCCGAAAAAACCTGGAGCACCATCGAATCTGCCGATAGGAGCACAGGCAACCTCCTGGACGTCGTCCTTCACGAGTTGGGACACAATTGGTTTTTGGGCCACACCATCCTGCGGGACGCGACCATGTACTTCCAGGGTGGAGCCTTTGATTTTGGATTCAATTCCCTGAGCTGGGACGACATCGCAGGCATCAACGTTGGCTATCCCCTGCCCGGGATGGATCAGATCACGGGCAGCATCTCTGGCCGCGTGACCATGGAAGGTGCTCCTGTCTTTGGTGCCTTCGTGGTGGCGGTCGACGAGTATGGTATAGCGGTAGCGAGTGCGATCTCATTGACCGACGGTGCCTACCGACTGCAATTCTTGCCAAAGGGCAGGTATTTGCTCTACGTAGAGCCGCTGGACGGACCCGTGACACCGAGCAATGTTGCTGGGGGCATCTTCAATTCCAATCCGATGGTTACGAACTTCCTCCCCGCTTTCTACATGGGCAGCCTGGAGCCTACGGTTGTTGTCGATGCCGATGTCACTGGCATTGACTTCAATGTTGTCACAGGAAATTCGGCGGTGGATCCCCTGTTTGTGGGCACCGACTCCGATACTGTGGGATCTTCCTTGACCAGTCTGAACGCGAAGGCATTCCAGGGCATTGACACCAATGTGGTGGTGCGCGGAAACGGCGTAGGCTCTGTGCTGCCGGGTGAGGGCCTGTTCTTTCTGGGGTCCGATCTGAGCGCCGGGTCTATCGTAGGCATCGCCGGCTTTGACCAGACGGCCACCAAGTGGTTCCCGGTATCGATTCGCCAGGATGCGGTCGTAGGGGCGCGCTCTGTCTTTCTTCGGACCGATCAGGAATTCGGTGTCATGTCTGGGGCACTGGAGATCTTCGACATCCTCCGCTTCGGAGAAGCCTTGCCCAGTTCGCCAATCTACCTGGAGCCTCGACCTCGGAGTTCTTCCTCATCAACACCGACCTGGCTCGTCACTCCGACGGTAGGATCTCTCTAAGAGATACGACGGGCAGGCGCCCGCCAGCCAATCTGTTGTCTTTGGTCAGGGATCCCCAGGGGGATTACCCCTTTGGCCTGGCGCCCGGTGGTTCTTTGTCAGCTCGAAGCAGCGAGGGGACCAATTTTGTGGGCTCACTTCGAGCCCGAGCCGGAACCTCCTTGGGCGGCGCGGTACTTTTTGAAGGTCCTTTCGGGACTACGGGTGTTGGTGCTAGTAAGCCCCTCCACTACTTCATCGCTCCGGTCGAGATCAAGGGTGGAGGGATCACCAACACCGGATTGGCGATCAGCAATATGGACGGCCGACCCGTGCAGATATTCATCCAGGTCCAGGGAAAGGACGGGCGTCCGTTGCAAAGTAATACGATCGAACTTCAGGGTAATGGCCATATCGCTCGGTTCGTGCGTGAGAAGAACGACTTGCAGTCGCTAGTTCCGGGAATCCCTGCCGACTTTCAGGGGTCAGTACTGGCCACTGCCAACCGGCCTATCGCGGCAACCGTGATCCGACTTGCACCCGGCGCCTTCACCACCTTTCCCGTTGTCCAGAATAGGATCGCGACTCGAAGCTTTTACGCCCAGTTCGCCCATCTTGAGGACCTGACTTCGGTACTCCTGCTGGTCAACCCATCCCCCACCAGCACCGCCCAGGTTCAGATCCAGGTGCGGGATACCTCAGGGAATGAAGCGCCGGTTACCCTGGGCGGCGAATTTCTGGCTAAGGGCCGAAAGAACGTCTCGATTGTCCCCCTTGGATGTTTGATCCTGCCCACCGGTGGCTTCCAGACGGTGGTGGGTTCGGTCGAAGTTTCCTCTCGGATTCCGGTCGGGGGAGTCGTCCTTTTCGAGTCTCCCACGGTGGCAGCCGCTGGTGTCGGAGAGAGTGCGCCGCTCAGAGAAGTTGTGGTTCCTTTGACTCGAGACCTGGAGGCAGGTGTCGATACCGGTATCGCAGCTGCCAACACCGAGAACCATTCCATTACTCTCATCGTGACGGTGCGGAACGGGGCCGGGAGTCTCGTGCGAGGACCGACAGAGGTCAAGCTTATGCCTCGGGAGCAGCGATCCGAGTTTCCGAATCAGAGATGGCTTGACCTGAACCTGCCCAAGTCTTTTACCGGTTCCCTCTGGATCCAGGTGCAGGAACCCACCGGAGCAGTGGCCTTTACCGTCATTCGCCAATCTCCAGGTGTCTTGACCACCTTTCCTGCAATTGCCACCGCCAAGCCACTGACCCCCGCCGGCTAAAGCACTCGTCAGCAACGCTCCCAGCCACGCCTGACGCTGCACCCCAACCCCTCGCTCGCGCTTCAGGCTTCCTGTACGCTGCCACGGGCCGAAGAAGTGGCCAACCACCGGGTTAACCCGCATTTCTCATCGCCAGTCTGCTGCATCGCCGCAATCATCCGCCCTGGCTGTGTTTCGCTCGGTCGGCCTCCTCGACGTACTGCACGAGTACGACTGCGGAGGCCTCGGTCGCAAGCCTTGCCAGGACGGCGCTTGCGACGCCTCGCGACGACGGGCGATGAGAAATCCGGGCTAAGTTCCAGGTCAGTCTCCCCCCAGCCGGGCTGCCCCATTCGAGAAAGAAACTTGAAGCCTCTCGCCACACTGTCCAGTGGCAAGAGACGTGCGACGTTCAGACGTTCAGACGTGCGACGAATCCTTCCAAGTTTCAGCTTAGAAAACTTCAGCCCAGAAAACTCCTCGCGGTCGTTGCGGTAGTCTCCGGACTGCCGTACATCGAGCCCAAGGATCGAAAAAGGGAGTAGGCCGAACCACCACCAGTTGCTATCATTCGTCGGGAAGATGATGAAGCAGGGACAGGAGTGGTTTCTGGAACGCAGCCGCGAGATGGTGAATCTGCGAGGAGTGCTGGCATTGCTGAGCTGGGACCAGGAAACCCTGATGCCTACCCGAGGATCACCCCTCAGAGCTCAACAGAGTGCGATGCTGGCCGGCCTCTATCATGAGAAGCTGACCGAACCGCGGTGGGCAGACGTGCTCGAAGAACTGGAGGATGTGAGCTCTGATCTCTGGATCAGTGCGAGCGTTCGGGAAATGCGCCGCCAGCACCAGCGAGCCGTAAGGATCCCGCAATCGCTGGTCCGGGAACTGGCCGAGACAACATCTCTTGGTTATCAGGTGTGGGTGGATGCCCGCCAGCGATCCGACTTCGGCCTGTTCGCGAAGCCGCTGGAGAAGATCATCCGGCTCAAGCGTGAAGAGGCCCGCTGTCTCCAGTTCCCAGGATCTCCCTACAACGCTCTGTTGGACGAATACGAGCCAGAGATGACGACCACCGAACTGGACGCCCTGTTTTCTGCCTTGCGCCCCCAGCTCACGGGCCTCCTGGCAAGGATTCGAGAATCAGCCGTAGAGCCGGATCCGAGCATCCTACAAGGCGATTTTCCTCGGCCAGAACAGGAGAGCTTCGGTCGACAGATCCTCACTGCCATGGGTTTCGATTGGGGAGCTGGAAGGCTGGACGTCTCAGCGCATCCATTTTGCAGCGGCTTCTCGCCTATGGATGTTCGCATCACCACGCGCTACGCCGAGGACAACTTCGCCTCCTCCCTTTTTGGGATCGTCCACGAAGGTGGGCATGCTCTTTATGAACAGGGCCTGGGAGAGGATCACTTCGGTCTTCCCGCCGGCGATTCCATCTCGCTGGGAATTCACGAGTCCCAGTCCCGGCTTTGGGAGAACCAGGTAGCCCGCGGTCGACCCTTCTGGGACTATTGGTATCCGCATTTGAAGGAAACCTTTCCAGGGCGCTTCGATGCTGTCTCTCTGGATGACTTCATGCCGGCGATCAACCTGGTGAAAGCAACCTTGATCCGGGTAGAGGCAGACGAGGTTACCTACGGACTCCACGTGATTCTACGTTATGAATTGGAGAAATCGCTTCTTGATGGCTCGCTGGCGGTTCAGGATCTGGACCAGATCTGGAAGGAACGCATGAGGGACTATCTGGGAGTGGTGCCCGAGAAATCTTCAGAGGGAGTGCTTCAGGACACCCACTGGTCTCAGGGTCTGATCGGATACTTCCCCACCTATCTACTGGGCAATCTGTACGCGGCTCAGATGTTCCAGCAGGCCCAAAGGGATCTGGGAGATCTGAAAGAGCTCTTCCGCGCCGGAGAGCTGAAGCCTTTGAGGGAGTGGCTGCGGGAGAAGGTGCACGTCCATGGGAAGACACTTTCTGCCTCCGAGCTCATCCATCGTGTCAGTGGAGAGCCCCTGGATTCGAGTTACTTCCTGACCTATCTCGAGCGCAAGTTTGGCGATCTCTACTCTTTGTAGGCAGAAGAATGTATAGCCCCATCAAGGCTTCGGCCATCTCCATCAAACCGAAGAAGTGGGACAAGGCCTACAATGCCGACAAGGTCGAAGCATTTTTCCGAAAGGCCGCCGATCAGAGTCCTGAACTGATTCTGACAACCGAAGGCGTCTTGGAGGGCTACACGGTGATGGACGTGATCGAGGGGCGAATGTCCCCCGAAGCAATGTTGGAGATCGCCGAGCTCATCGAGGGGGACTACATTGCTCGCTTTCGCCAGTTGGCAAGGACTCTCAAGACGTGCCTCGCCTTCGGCTTCGCGGAGCGGGTGGAAAGCGATGTCTACAACACCGCGGTCTTCATTGATGCCGAAGGAGAGATTCGGGGAAGGCAACACAAAGTCCAGCTGGCTGAGGGAACCCACAAAAGCTGGGTTTTCAACCGCGTGGGTCGTACTCTGCGGGCCTTCGATACGCCTCTTGGCCGGGCAGGTTTTCTGATCTGCAACGACCGCTGGAACCCCTTATTGGCCAGAACCCTTGTATTGGATGGGGCTCGACTTCTGTTGATCCCTTCCTACGGCAGCAAGAATCGAATCCAGAACCAGACAGTCCTGGCCCGTGCACGGGAGAACGGAGTTCCCGTGGTCGAGGCCAACGTGGGAATGAATCTGTTGGTCAGCAAGGGCGAGGTCGTGGCCTACGAGTGGGGAAACGACCGTATCACCACCGGGGTTGTGGAGGTCCCAGCACCCCCTTCCACTTCTGCAGCCCGGGCTTCCGAGAGAAAGTATCAGGATGGCCAGGGCCGGGAGATGGAGATCCGATACCAGGAGACGCAAAAGCGTCTTCGAGGCGAGTCCAACCGGGTAGAGCGAGCCGCCAAAGGTGAGCTGATTGCTGAAAACTGACCACTGCCAAGTTTCATGACATCTGACCGGTTCGCGGCACTGTTGGCCTGCGCTGTTTCCGGGACTGCTTACTGCTCACTGCATCACTGCTCACTATTCAAGTCCTGACGCGAGGTTGATAGAATCGAAGCATGGATCCGTCGCAAGTCGAAAAGGAGATCGCATCCATCGTAGGAGAGGGGAACGTCCAGACTCATCTCTCCGAACGCCTGGTCTACGAATGCGACGGTCTGACCTTTCACCGTAATCCACCCGACATGGTGGTCTACCCCTCCAGTGCAGAGCAGATCCAGGGGATTGTGCGAATTGCTTACGAAAACGATATCCCTTACTTGCCCCGGGGTGCAGGTACCAGTTTGAGCGGGGGAGCGATCCCCATCAGGGGCGGCATTTTGCTGCAGATGTCGCGTCTGAATCGCATACTCGAGGTCAATGAGGTCGACCGTTATGCCGTCGTGGAGCCCGGTGTGATCAACTTGGACCTGTCCCAGCGAGTCAAGCCGCTCGGTCTTTACTTCGGTCCGGATCCCTCCAGCCAAAGCAGCTGCACCATCGGCGGGAACATCGCCTCTAACGCCGGAGGGCCTCACTGTCTGAAGTACGGGACAACGGTGTTGCACGTGTTGGCGATTGAAGCGGTTACACCGCAGGGAGAGCTGGTCGTACTGGGAAGTCCTCAAGGCGAAAATGCCGGCTTCGACCTGAGGGGCTTGTTCACAGGCAGTGAAGGAACCCTGGGAATCATGACCAAGGCATGGGTTCGACTCCTGCCTCTGCCTCAAACGGTGAAGACCTTCTTGGCGGACTACCTCCAGCTAAGTGATGCCACGCGGTCGGTGTCCGATATCATCGGCGCGGGGATCATTCCGGCAGCTATGGAATTCATGGATCAGCTCACCATCCAGACGGTAGAGAACTCGCTCTACGCAGCCGGTTACCCCACCGATGCCGCCGGTGTCTTGTTGGTTGAACTGGACGGGTACGAGGCCGAAACCGAGGCATTAGTAGGGCAGGTACGCGAAATCCTACTGTCCAACGGCGCCCGTGAGGTCCAAGAGGCCCGTGATGAAAGCGAGCGCACTCGGCTTTGGTCGGGCCGAAAGAAGGCCTTCGGTGCCTTCGGAAGGCTGGCCAAGAACTTCTATCTCCAGGACACGGTCGTTCCCCGAACCCGCCTCACCGAGGTCGTCGAAAGGATCTACGCGATTGCTGCCCAATACCGCCTTCCGATGGTCAACGTCTTTCATGCGGGGGACGGCAATCTGCATCCCGTTCTTCTCTACGACGGCGACAGCCCGGATCAGCTGGATCGAGTCCTGAAGGCGAGCGAAGAGATGGTCCAGGTCTGCATTGAGGTCGGTGGTGCTCTCACCGGAGAACATGGAGTGGGGCTCGAGAAAAGGGATTTCATGCCGTTTATGTTTTCCGATTGCGATTTGGAGATCATGAAGCGGATCCGCTACTTGTTCGATCCCAAAGGCCTGTGCAATCCAGACAAGATTCTCCCCTCGACCAAAGTGTGTATGGAGTTCAGGGAGCGGGAGCTCGCCCCCTCCTGATGACATCGCGGTGACCGTTCTCCCTCTTTTGGCCCTACTTCTTGCCCCCGCAGCCCCAATTCAGCTAGGGGCGGATCAGATTCTGCAAGAGCCTTTTTTTTCCTGGATCCAGGGACAGCGCGTCGGGCTGATCACCAATCACACTGGGGTGACTGCCCAGTTGGAGAGCCTGGCTTATCTTCTGGAACGTCAGCCGGAAGTCCACCTGGTAGCCCTCTTTGCTCCCGAACATGGTCTGCTAGGACAGGCCCAGGCGGGGGAGAAGATCGCAGGAGAAGCAGCCCGGTACAGCCTCTACGGCTCGACCCACGCACCGACCGCAAAGATGCTCGAGGGAGTGGACGTTCTGATCTTCGACGTTCAAGACGCGGGAGTCCGCTTCTACACCTATATCTCTACCCTCTACGAGTGCATGAAGGCGGCGGGCTTGCACGGAGTCCCTTTGTTGGTGCTGGACCGTCCCAATCCCATTGATGCCACGCGGGTGGAGGGACCTTTACTGGAGCCTGGGCAAGCATCGTTCGTCGGCGTGCACCCCATTGCCTTGCGACATGGGATGACCGTCGGGGAACTCGCCCGTCTCTTCAACGCCGAGGCCGAACTGGGCTGCGACCTGAAGATCGTTCCGCTGCAGGGTTGGAAGCGATCGCAGTGGTACGACCAGACCGGTCTCCAGTGGATCATGCCCTCTCCAAACATGCCCACCCTCGCTACCGCAACCGTCTATCCGGGGCTCTGCTTGATCGAGGGAACCAATCTGTCCGAGGGGAGGGGGAGCACCCGTCCCTTCGAACTGTTCGGGGCACCTTGGTTGAAGAGCGCTCAACTGGCACAGAAACTCAACCAACTGGGATTGGAGGGCGTGCGATTTCGGACCCAGGCGTTCCGTCCGACTTTCTCGAAATTCAAGGGAGAGCCTTGTCGGGGGATCCAGATCCACGTCTTGGATCGGCACGCTTTTGATCCCATCGGAGTGGTGCTTCATCTGCTGCACCAATTGCTCCGGATGCATCCCAACGAGTTCGAGTTCAAGAATGCCATTTTCGATCGCCTCTCCGGATCGCCGGCCATCCGGGAGGGCCTGGAGCAGGGACGATCTCCCCAGGAGATCATTTCGGGATGGCAGAAGGATCTGGAAGCTTTTAGAGAGACCCGAGCTCGTTTTCTGCTCTACGATTGACTCGGGCGTAGCTTTGGCCTCCAGGCCGAAGTACTCTTCTTTCTTCGAGCTGTTGGCTCGACGCACGGCGGCCTGGAGGCCACCGCTACGACCGAAGCTACTGGAGATGCTGTATGCGTGAGAGGATTCCATTCTTGAGTCCCAGCTCAGTACTCATTTTCGTCGTCCTTCCCTACATGAATCGGCTCTTCCAGGGCTGGGGTTCACCGAGACTGTTGTTTTGGTACTGACCGCTGATTCTCTTTTTCCGGAAGAGCCTGGGCCTGGTGCTTCTTCAAAAGGTCATTGAAATCGCGGCGGTAACGGATGCTGTCCAGATCCGAGCGGACCTGGCGAAGTTCTGTCACCACTAGTGGTACAAACTTTTGCGGATTCTCGCGGAAGGCCACTTCGAGATGGATCAGCGCCTTCTCGGGCTCCGATTGTCTGGCATAGAGGACTGCCAGGCGAAAGTGAGCTTCGGGTTTCTCGATCCCGTTCTGGATCGCCTTCAGGTAGTGTGTTTGGGCATCACCGTACTCTTTCTTCGTATCCAGCATGAGGGCCAGATTGTAGTGGGCGGCTCCTGATTGAGGCTTGACCTGCAATGCTTGCCCGAGATAGTCGATTGCCTGGTCCGGCTGTCCCAAGCCAGCATGAAGACTTGCCATGTTGTAGAGGCTGGAAAAGTCTCCCGGCTGTTGATCCAGGGCGGACTGGTAGGCCTTGATGGCCTCCAGCTTCTTGTCCTGAGCCACCAGTGCGTCGCCCAGATAGGCCCACAAGAGCGGCTGATGTGGATCCTTCTCGAGGGCCTTGAGGAGGTACTGTTCCGCTTCCCGGTTGCGCCCTTCACGCTGGGCGATAATGCCTAGATTGCCGGCGTTGCTCCCCTCACCTCGGAGCAACCGCTTGCGGGCTTCCTTCAGGTTTCCCAATTCCAGGTAAAGATCGCCAAGGGCCTGGGCGAGCCGCGGATCACCTGGATTCAAGGACTCCGCCCGCAGCAACTCTTTCATCGCCGCCTCAGTCTGGTCTAGCTGCCGATGAAGCCGCCCGAGCAGAAAACGGCCCTCGAAATCGTCTGGATGCTTAGCCAGAAAGGTCTGATAGCTTTGGACGGCTGCCTCGCCCTGGTCCAGGAGCGTCTGAACCTGGGCAAGCTGGAGGTACATCTCGGTTAAGCCGGGATTCAGCTCCAAAGCCTTTTGGAAAGCCTGCAACGCCTCCTGATAGCGTTTCTCCCGGTAGTGAGATCTCCCTAATAGTTCCCAGGCCTCGGGATTCGCCGGGTCTTTGTCGAGAATCGTCGCTAGGTCTTCCTTTAGCAGCTCAAACTGGCCACGCCTTTTGAGCACCACGGCTCGCAGGAGGATGCCGCGCGAATTGTCCTTCTCCACTTCACTCAGGGCATTCAAGTGCACCAAAGCCCGATCCAGCTTTTCCTGTTTGATGTAGATGAGGGCAAGGTTGTACAGCGCAGGGACCAGCTGCGGAGCCAGTTCGACCGCCTTCTCGAAGTACTCGGCTTGCTGATCCGAGTACTGCTGAGGAGTGTCGATCAGGGCTTCGCCTTTTTGAAACCACTTCAGAGCGAGTGGATCGATCTCTGCCGCTTCCTGCGCCCAGCCAAGGGCGGAGAGGGTCAGAAGGAGGATCAGGGATTTCACGTGGTCACTTCATCGCGCCAATGGGCGAAATCTTCGAAATGAGTCAGCCGTTTGAAGTCTCGGTAGCGGAGCTCAATTTCGGTGAACGTCAAGGTCTGCAAGCGCTCCAGAGAGAACTTCTCCACATTGAAGCTTGCCATCACCGAACCGAAGATGATCGCCTGGCGAAAAGCATCCGGGTCCGAACGGTTCGCGCCGGTAAGATAGCCCATGAACCCACCCGCGAAGCTGTCACCCGCACCGGTCGGGTCAAAGACATCTTCCAGAGGAAAGGCGGGGGCCGCGAAGATGCTGGATTGGTTCTGATGATCTCTTTGAAACATCAGCGCTCCATATTCTCCCCGCTTGACCACGAGCGTGCTTGGTCCCCACTGGTGAATCTTTCTTGCAGCCTTGACCAGGTTGGACTCCTGCGTCAGCTGGCGTGCCTCTCCATCGTTGATGAGCAGCACATCGACGTGCTTGAGGGTTTCAAGCAGAGTCTCAAAGTGGTCCTCGATCCAGTAGTTCATGGTGTCACAGGCCACCAGACGGGGTTTCTCCACCTGTGAGAGCACCCGAAGCTGCAGCGCCGGATCGATGTTGGCGAGGAAGACGTAATCACTGCTGCGATAGGCCTGGGGAAGTGTGGGCTTGAAGTCGGCGAAAACGTTGAGCTGGGTGTCCAGAGTTCGTCTTTCGTTCAGATCGTATCCATACTCTCCGGCCCAGCGAAAAGTCTTACCGTTCATCTTTTCCAGGCCTGCAAGATCGATCTCACGGGACTCCAGGAGAGCAAGATCTTCATCGCGAAAGTCCTCTCCGACGCAGCCAACCAGCTGCACTTTGCAGAAGAAGCCGGCCGCTACGCTGAAATAGGTAGCGGCTCCTCCGAGGGCGTCCTCGACCTTTCCGAAGGGAGTTTCAACCGAGTCGTAGGCAACCGAACCGACAACAACTACTGAAGCCATTCAGGGTCCTCCTTGTGCGAGTATTTGTGGCACTGAATCAGTCCAGATACTTTCCGATGATGGCGTCCAGCCGACCTCTGGCGGACTGGGGGATAGCCTTGGGATCTGTGATGATGGCACTTTCGAGAGCGTGTTGGCAGGGGCAGTCCGACTGCTCCGGCAACACTCGAACAACCTCGGTAAGCAGCCGCTGTGCATTCTCGCTGTTCTTGTTCAGATACTCGATTAGTTTCTCGACCGTAACTGCGTCTTCTTCTTCGTGCCAGCAATCGTAGTCGGTCACCATGGCCAGTGTGACGTAGCAGATCTCCGCCTCCCGTGCCAACTTGGCCTCCTGAAGGTTCGTCATTCCGATCAGGTCCATGCCCCAACTGCGGTACAGATGGGATTCAGCGCGTGTGGAAAAGGCAGGTCCTTCCATGCAGACGTAGGTTCCCCCTCGTTTGATGGGGAACTGGATGTTGCTCGATGCCTGCTCCACCGTTTCCAGAAGACGGTGGCAAACCGGATCGGCGAAGCTGATGTGGGCGGCGATACCGTCTCCGAAGAAGGTAGAGATGCGTTTGGAGGTGCGGTCAAGAAACTGCTCCGGCAGCACGAAATCCATGGGCTTGTGCTCCAGCCGCAGAGACCCGACCGCGCTTGCCGAAAGGATCTGGCTTACCCCCAGCTTCTTGAATCCGTAGAGGTTGGCCCTGAAGTTGAGCTCCGATGGAATCAGGCGATGTCCGCGGCCGTGGCGAGCCAGGAAGGCGACATTCTTCCCCTGCAGCTGGCCGGTCAGAAAGCTGTCACTGGGGGAGCCGAAAGGTGTCTCGACTTCTGTCTCTCTGCGATTCTCCAGGGGGATTTCGTAGAGTCCACTGCCTCCGATGATTCCAATTTGCGCCTGGTCCATTCAATCGATCCTTTCTAACTGTCGTCCCAGTCGCTCGGTTCGAGCGCGAACCTGCCCTCCTTCTCGGAGAGATATCCGGACGTTATCTTTGGGTCATGTTCAAAGAACAACAGCCATTCTTCTTCAATTGCCTGGCGGTAGATCCGCTTTCGTATCTCGAGTGTTGTGAGTGGGAACAGATCGTAACCCATGATCCAGGGAAGTGGAACGTGGACAGATGTGGGGCATAGATCGGCCAGATAGAAGACGATCTGCCCTTCGGACTCTACTCTGACCGACTGGTGGCCGAGGGTGTGGCCGGGCGTGTGTACTACGCTGACTCCGGGGACGATCTCTCCATCCTGCTCCAGGATTTGTAGTTTTCCCGCGTTTTCTACGGACTCCCAATTGTGGGAAAAGTAGGATCCCGCGGTTCGTTGATTGATGTGCGTCGCCGCCTCATATTCCTCCCGCCGCACCACATAGGTTGCACGAGGGAATGTGGGGACAACTGCATCGCCCTGCCAGCGGGTGTTTCCACCACAGTGATCGAAGTGGAAATGTGTGTTGATCACAAAGTCCAGGTCCTCGGGCTGAAGTCCAACTCGTCTTAATTCGCCCACAACGTCAGTGGGGTGGACGATCCCATAGATGTCCAGCTCCTTCTGCGAGTATTTATTGCCGCAGCCTGTGTCCACCAGAATGTTCTCATTGCCGGTACGGATGAGGAGGCAATTCAGACCCAGCCGGACTCGGTTGCGCTCATCCGGTTCGGTTTTCCTTTCCCACAGGACCCTGGGCACGATGCCGAACATGGCACCGCCGTCGAGCCTTAGCTCGCCATCGGAGATTCTGTGGAGTTGGAACCGGCCCAGCTTCATTCTACGGGTTGCGAGAGCTCTATCAGCACCCCTCCAGTGGAATCAGGATGAATGAAGGCGATAAGACGCCCCTGGGCACCGGGCCGCGGACTCTTGTCGATCAGCTTGACGTTCTTCTCTTTCAAACGGTCCAGATGGTCCTGCAGGTTGTCCACTTCGATCGCGATGTGGTGGATCCCCTCTCCCCGTTTCTCAAGAAAACGGGCGACCACCGAGTTTTCTTCAGTGGATTCGATGAGTTCGATCGACGACTCCCCCACCTTCATCAGCGCCACCTGGACCTTCTGATCCTCGACTATCTCGGTAGATTCGATATCCAGTCCCAGAGTCTTGTAGAACTCTGAGAGGACGGCTATTGAGTGGGTCGCGATTCCGACGTGGGATATCTTTTTGATCATCGAAGTTTCTTTCCGAGTCCCGACTGCTCCAGCAGTAGGTCTACGAGAGTATAGGGATCGGTTTCGCGGTTTGCCAATCTTTCGGCATAGCTGTCGAAATCGGCTCTGGAGATCTGGCTCAAGACCCGCTCGGCCACGTTGTCGCGAACCATTTCGACCAAGCGCTGCCGAAACAGCTCCAGCTTTCGCTCCCTGGGCAGCCCGTCTTTTGCCGAGAATTGACGATAGGCGGCGAGCGCCTCCGTCAGTTCTCCTGTCCCATCTCCCAGGGTAGCCACGGTCTTGACGATAGGTGGATCCCAGCCATCTGGGCGAGAGGCCAGAGAAAGGGCTGACCTGAGTTCCTGCTCGGTTCTGGAGATCTCAGGACGATCCGCCTTGTTGATGACGAAGACATCCCCGATTTCCATGATACCCGCCTTTATGCTCTGTATTTCGTCCCCCATCCCTGGGACTAGAACCACGACTGTCACCTGAGCGGTACGGACGACATCCACCTCATCCTGGCCTACGCCGACGGTCTCGATGATCAGGACTTCGTATCCTCCCGCTTCCAGGACGATCAGCGCATCGTTGACGGATTCGGACAGCCCTCCCATTCGTCCTCGGGTAGCCATGCTTCGAATGAAGATGTCAGGATCTGTTGCCAGCGCCTGCATACGAACGCGATCACCCAACAGGGCTCCGCCGGAAAAGGGCGAAGTAGGGTCCACGGCAATGATGCCGATCTTCTTGTTGGACTGCTTGTAGAAGCGCGCGAGTTGGTCGACCAGGGTGCTTTTGCCAGATCCGGGACTCCCAGTAATGCCGATGACCAGAGCCTCACCCGTGTGCGGGTAGAGATGGGCGAGCAGAGACCGAACCCGGTCGTCTCGAGCGTTCTCGATCATGCTCAGGGTTCGAGCCATCGAGCGGACATCGCCTCGACGTATGCGTTCAACCTGCTGCAGAATCTCCCCGTCTTGAAGTGTGTCGCTCCCTGTTTTGATTATGTTCTACCCTTCTACTCTGGTGTTCTGTCCCACTAGCGTCCGGTTAAAGCATTCTGAGATCGTTTCAACATGCTTATGATGATTGGTTCAGAAGGAAGAGAGGCTGGAATCGATTTCAGCTGAGACTTCCGCTGTCTTCCCTCTCGCGTGGGATCGGATCGACTTTGGGATCGAGGGATCGAAAATGGGATTTATCAAAACCAAGCGAGGTCAATCCCAACGGGATTGCGTCTTCCAGCCCAGGGTTTCCCAACCCTGGGTAAGAGAGTCAACCCCTTAATAATCAACCCTGTAAGGGTTGTGTCCTGACCCAGTTGTTGCCCTTCTGTACGCAACCCCTTCAGGGTTGAAATCCAGGGGCGACGCCGTTCACCCAGGGTTGGGAAACCCTGGGCTGAAATACGGAATCCCTTCAGGATTCACCTCCTTCCTATTCCCGATCACTTTAGCACCTCTCGGGCAATCACAAAGCGCTGGATCTCGCTGGTACCCTCGCCGATTGTACAGAGCTTGGCGTCGCGCCAATACTTCTCGGCAGGGTAATCCCTGGTGTAGCCGTAGCCCCCGTGGATCTGGATGGCTTGCTCAGCGATCCACACCGCGGCCTCGCCGGCGAAGAGTTTGGCCATGGACGAGTATTTGGGGATCGCAGCCCCTTGCTCTTCTTTGAACCAGGCAGCTCGATACGTCAATAGCCGTGCCGCCTCGAGTCGGGTGGCCATCTCAGCCAGTTTCTCCTGAATAGCTTGAAACTGGGCGATGGGCCGTCCGAATTGTTCCCGCTCCTGTGCGTACGACACACTGCAGTCGAGAGCCCCCTGGGCGATGCCTACCCCCATCGAGGCAATCGAGATGCGGCCGCCGTCCAGAATCTTCAGCGTCTCTACGAACCCCTCATTCTCCTGTCCGAGAATATTCTCTTTGGGGACACGGCAATCTTCCAGGGTGAGTGAGGCCGTGTCGCTGGCCCGGCAGCCAAGCTTGTCTTCCTTTTTCCCGGGGATCAGACCCTTTGTTCCCTTTTCGACGATGAAAGCGGACATGCCATGGGCGCCTTTACCTGGCGCAGTCACCGCCAGAATGACGTACACGTCGGCATAGCTGCCATGGGTACAGAAGTTTTTGGTCCCGTTGATCCACCAGGCACCGTCTCGCTTGACTGCTCGTGTACGGGCGCTGACCGCATCACTCCCCGAGCCGGGTTCGGTGAGAGCCCACGCTCCCAGTGCCTCTCCGCTGGCCAGGGGCTTCAGGTACTTTTCCTTCTGCCGGTCGGACCCTTCCTGGTAGATGTGGTTGGTGCAGAGGGAGTTGTGCGCGGCTACCGAGAGTCCGATCGATCCGTCGACCCGTGAGAGTTCCTCGATGACGAGGGCGTATTCTGGATAGCCAAGCCCGGCACCCCCATACTCCGGGTCCACGAGGACCCCCAGCATTCCGAGCTCCCCCAGTTTCTTGAAGATTTCGGCAGGGAAGGTCTGCTCGCTGTCCCAGCGAGCAGAATGCGGAGCAATCTCGCTGAGAGCAAATTCCCGAACGGTGTCCCGCAGGATTTCTTGCTCCTGGGTCCAGGCGAAATTCACCCTGTCATCTTAGCAAAAAGGGGCCGGCTCTCGCTTTTCCACAACAGGCAGATCGGAGGCAAGCAACAGAGCCGTCATGGTAGCCTGGAAGCATCATGAGGATCAAAGCTGCCCACACCCTCGAAGTAGGAACTCTGACCATCGGAGAAGTGGAACTCGACTCGCCCAAGCCGACAGAAGTTCTTGTCCGTATGCACGCGGCTGGCGTCTGTCACTCTGACCTGCATACCTATAAGGGCGAGCTCCGTGCCACGCCGCCGCTGGTTCTGGGAAACGAGGGCGCGGGAGTGGTCGAGGAAGTGGGAGATCAGGTGACTCGGGTGAAGCCCGGCGACCGGATTGTGGTCAACTGGCTGCCCGGATGCGAGACCTGTCCCACCTGTCTCAGTGGGCGTTACAATCTCTGCGAGCGGCTGCCTGAAACCACCTTTCAGGCTCTCCTCCTGGATGGAACTTCTCGCCTGAGGACACTTGACGGAATCACCTTGAAGCACATGCTTAGCGCCGCCACCATGTCGGAATTCATCGTCATTGACGAGGCCAGTGCCGTCCCCATTCCCCAGGATGTCCCCTTCGAGGTCGCTGCCATCACCGGCTGCGCGGTAGCGACTGGCGTGGGCGCAGTCATCAACACAGCCGAAGCCAAACCGGGTCTCCCGGCGGCGGTGATCGGGTGCGGCGGAGTCGGCCTGAGTGCCATTCAGGGGTGCAGGTTGGTGGGCCCCAACCCCATCGTCGCGGTGGACGTCCTGGAGAGCAAGTTGGATTTTGCACGCCGACTCGGGGCTACTGACGCCATCAACGCCAGCCAGACTGATGCAGTCGAGGCTCTGCGAGAGCTGACCGGAGGCGGACCGGAATACGTGTTTGACAGCGTTGGTTCGGCTGCCACCATCGTACAGGCGCTAGAAGCCGCCCGACCCGGAAGGACAGCCACCGTAGTAGGACTGCACGCTGTCAAGATCGAAGTCGCTATTTCACCGGCCACATTGGTCCTTCAGAACAAGCGGCTGCTCGGTTCCTTCATGGGTTCAGTGCGACCGAGACTCGACCTCCCCCGCCTGATCGGCCTCTACCGCGCTGGCAAGCTCCAGCTAGATGATCTGATCACGAAGCGTTACAGTCTCGAGGAACTGCCGCAGGCCTTCGCGGACATGGAGGCCGGCCGAGTCGCCCGCGGAGTGCTGGTGTTCGATTCCTGAACTGAGATTTCCAAATCCCAAGGTACAAGATGCTGAAACAATTCAGCGCGGACTGAATCTGTTACTTCTTCCCGCCGAAGGGCAGGAGCATGGGGACTCTGCGCCGGTAATCCTGGTACTCCTGTCCAAAGGAGTTGATCAGGTCTCGTTCCTCGAAGAAGATGCCGACCAACATATAGCCAGTCGTTGCAACTGCGAATATGAGATGGCCCACACTCATCTGTGGCGTTGCCCAGAAGGCAATCATGAAGCCCAACATGATGGGATGGCGCACGCGTTTGTAGAATCCAGGCTCGATGACCACAGGTGTGGGATACTCCGTCCCTTTCAGGTAACAGGACACCTGATGCAGTCCAAACAGATCGGAATGACCGATCATGGAGGTTGCCAGAAAGACGATCAGCCAACCCAGCCAGAAAAGGCCCGTGAGAATAAAGTAGCCAAAACCGCCCTGGAGGTTCCAGACCTCATCTGTCAAGGGGCGCCACTGCCAGAACAGCAGGAGCAACAGCAGACTGGCGATGAGCACATAGGTGCTTCGCTCGACCGGTTTGGGGACGATCTTCGTCCAAGCCTTCTTGAAGCCGGGCCTTGCCATGACGCTGTGCTGGATGGCGAATAGACCGAGGAGGATCGCGTTGATGGCGAGCGCGTGAGCAAAGGGAGCCTGAGTGCCTGAATCAATGCTCTTGGGGACGACCAGGTTTCCGACGAAGCCAATCGGGTAGATCACGGTGACGAAGAAAACGGCGTAGGCAACCAGTCCGTAGACGACGGCAATCACTCGACCCATGGTACTTTCCCACCCCTGAGGTCAGCCTCCTTTGTACCGAACCACGACCTCAACGCTCTTCAGAGAGAGTGGGCTGGTGACCTGTGGATTACGTCCCCGGACAACCGCGTCGACCTGATTCCACCCCTGCTTCAGAAGAGGGGGTGCCACGTCGAACTCGAGCCAGGTCTCGTTGAAGAATATCCGAGTTGGCTTTGCGGTCTCCAGAAGCGCGTCGTTCAAACGGATCTCCAACCGATCCAGCGGCGTTAGGTGATCCACCAGTAGCCGCAGGGAAGCCTCCTTCAACGCTCCCTCTTCTAGCGCAGCATCCAGATCGTCCGCGACATCGACGGAGACGCGGCTGTTGTCGCCTACCTCCACCAGTTCTAGCGGAAGCGGCCCCGCATCCCAGGTCTGTTGGTCTACTAGGTAGTGTCTGTCCTTCCGGGCGATGAGGTTGGGATCGCCGATCTCCTTCCAGGGCAGCCGATCGTAGTCCCGGTCTCTCACGATCTGTAGATAGTGGTTGTTGAAAAGAAAGAGTCCCTGGGCGCCAGCTCTAAAATGGGCGGCGGCAACCGCCCGACACATCTCCGGGCTGTAGTAGTCCTTTTCGTTCCAAATCAGGCGGGCGGAGAGGGGTCTCGGCTGTTGGAACAAGCCCAGCCCCTGGGCGATGACCTGAGTCCCGGTGCCTCGCGCTGCCTCGACGAATTCCTCAATGGGAAGACGGTGTTGGTTACCGGGCTGATGTCCTACGATGAGGATATCGATGAGACCCTGCGAAAGCCAGCTACGGACATCCATGCCCTGGGCCAAGGCTTGACCCAAGGGACCTGGAACACGGACCGAGAACAGGAGCTTGCGGCCGACTCTCTTTGACTTTTGCTCCAGGGCTTGTTTGATCTGACTCAGAAGCTGGGTCAGGAGGCTCGCCCCCTCCTTCTCCTGACCCTGAGGGAAGAGATAGGGATGGCGGCAGAAGTCCCAGTCCAAACCATCCAGATCGTAATTCTCGATAGCTTCCGTGGCCAATGCCAGCTTGTGTTCGCGCACTTGGGGAAGGGCGAAGTTGTAGGCTGTCTTGCGGGACCCCTCCTCTCCCAGGAGCCAGTCAGGATGGTCTCGTTTGGTGGGCGAGATGAGCGGATCTTCGGTGCCGCCCTCCAGCCGGGAGTCATGGACATCGTTGACCCGCATACACAGAAACACCTCCAGGCCAGCCCGGTGCCCTTGTTCCACCACCACCGCTGCCGGGTCGGTACCCGCCTCTATCAACTGCCGTGCATTCTCATAGATCCGCCACAGACCGGCACTGTGGAAAGTGGTCCCCGCCGATCCCCAGATGGGTCCCACCTGGGTCTTGTGGGAGTAGTAGTCCGAGAGTCGATGAGAGGGCGAGCCCATGTAGGGATCTGTCCCCAACTGCCAGTAGAGGGTATCGATCAGGGTATCCTGCAGAGGTTCGATCGCCAGCTGAACCAGGCCCTCGACGCCAATAGGGGCTTCCAGGATGGGACCTGCCAGGGATCCTCCATCATTGCAAAGGATGAAACGGTGCTTCTTTTCCAAGGACCCTTCTTCCTGGCCGGGGCTCTGGGGTTCGGAACAGGCGGTCGACAGCAACAGGGCAAAGGCCACCCCCATTCCTGCCACAAACCTCATCGTACCTCTGGAATGGAACACCAAGGACTCCCAACCTCTTGCCGAGAATGCTGGGGAATCTACCAGCCTCCGGGCGCTGGTGCAAGCATCTCTCGAAGTCTCGGCCGACAAGCGCTTCCGGAAGCCGGTTTGATTGACATCGTTGTCGCCCCTGATACATCCTCTTGTTGCAAGATGACCCGACTGGGAATTCGGGATTTCACACTGCGCGAAGACAGAGTCAACCATGTCAGAAAGAATCAGATTGCGTTCGGGATACCCCTTCTTCTCTCCCCAGTCGAGGATCGTATGGACGATCTGGTCAAGTCTGATTGTCGGCGTTCTCGGCCAGGACCCGTCCGCGGAAGAGGAGTACATCAGAGCCAACTACAACAAGTTCGAATATCGGATTCAGATGCGGGACGGGGTCAAGCTTTTCACTGCGGTGTACACCCCCAACGACGCCAGCAGAGAATACCCGATCCTCCTGTACCGGACTCCCTATAGCTGCAGACCCTACGGCGCGGATCAATACCGAACTGCGCTAGGTCCCAGCCACCGATTCGCTCGGGATGGCTACATCTTTGTCTATCAGGATGTGCGCGGACGTTATCTGTCGGAGGGAACCTGGGTGCAGATGACGCCTCACATTGGCCGAAAGACGTCGCCGGAGGATATCGACGAGAGCACCGACACCTACGACACCATCGAGTGGCTCCTGGAAAACCTGGAAAACCACAATGGTCGAGTGGGACAGTGGGGAATCTCCTATCCGGGTTTTTACACGGCGGCTGGGATGATCGATAGCCATCCCGCCCTGAAGGCCGCTTCCCCTCAGGCCCCGGTCGGGGACTTCTTCTTCGACGATTTCCATCATCACGGCGCCTTCTTTCTTCCCCATGCCTTCGGCTTTCTTTCCCGTCACGGCCGAGACCGTTTGGGCCCAACCACCAAAGCCAGCTCCCGCTTCGATTTTGGAACACCTGACGGGTATGGGTTTTTCCTCCACCTTGGTCCCCTATCCGAGGTCAACCAGACCTATTTCGACGGGGAGTCCAGCTTCTGGGAAGAGATCGTCCGCCATCCAAACTACGACGCCTTCTGGCAGAGGCGCAGTATCATCCCCAATCTGAAGGACATCGCCTGTGCGGTCATGACGGTGGGGGGATGGTTCGACGCCGAGGACTTGTACGGTCCCCTGCAGATTTACCGAGCCGTAGAGCGGAATAACCCGGAGATCTTCAACATCCTGGTCATGGGTCCCTGGGCTCACGGGGACTGGGGTCGCCGGGAGGGAAGCGGTTTGGGAAATGCCCGCTTCGGCTCCACGACTTCTGACTTTTACCGGGAACGAATCCTATTCCCCTTCTTCGACCATTACCTCAAGCAAGCGGGGGAACTGGCCCTGCCCGAGGCGTACGTCTTCGAGACAGGGGCCAACCGCTGGCGTACCTTCGAGCAATGGCCGCCCGCCTCAGTTCGGGAGAAGACTCTGTATCTGCGCCAGAAGGGAGCGCTTTCTTTCGATCCTCCCCAAGCCGGGGAGGAGGACTTCGGTGAATACGAGAGCGATCCACACAAGCCGGTCCCCTTCACTCAGGACACTTCGACCGAGATGACCCGAGAGTACATGACGGATGATCAGCGGTCGGCTTCCCGCAGACCCGATGTTCTTTCTTATCAGACGAACGTCTTGGACGAGGATTTGACCCTGGCCGGTCCCATCCAGGCGGAGCTCTGGGTTTCGACGTCCGCCGGCGACGCAGACTGGATCGTCAAAGTCATCGATGTCCATCCGAGCTCCGCGCCCGACCCGCTGCCCAATCCTCGGAAGGTTCGCATGGGCGGCTATCAGATGCTGATCAGAAGCGAAGTGATCCGGGGACGCTTTCGCAACTCCTACAAGGAACCTGAACCTTTCGTGTCCAACCGCATCACCAAGGTGTCACTTCCGCTACAGGATCTGTTTCACAATTTCAAAAGAGGCCACAGGATCATGGTTCAAATCCAGAGCACCTGGTTTCCCTTGGTGGATCGCAATCCTCAGAAATACGTGCCCAATATCTTCAAAGCGGTAGAAGCGGATTTCGTGAGTGCGACCCACCGGATCTATCATTCCTCACAGTATCCGACCCAGCTGCAGATGGGAGTGTTAGGATTAGACGGGGGCGGCAGGTAAATCTGCGGAGGTGTTCCCCAGCCGAGCTGGATCAATCAGGCGGAAACTTTGGGTCCGGGTCGTAGCGGTGGTCTCCAGGCCGCCGTCCGAGCCAAAGGCTCGGAAAAATAAGACTTCGGCCTGGAGGCCAAAGCTACATTCGCCAATGAAGTTTCAGGTCAGGCGTACTTGTTTCTCAAAAGGGAAGCGGCATCGCACATCGCCTTCAGTTTGAGATAGGCCTCGTCCAGATCCATCGGGTTGACGCTGGACGGCGAGAATCCACAATCCGGATTCAGAGTTATCCGTTCCTTGGGGACGAACTCCATCGCCCTTTCCACTCTTTCCATCACTAGCTCGGGAGTTTCGACCTCATTGTCGGTATGGTCGATGACCCCTAAGCCGAGAACCTTGTCTCCCGGGAAATGCCGTAGGACGTCTATCCCACCGGCGTCAGGGGTTGCGAACTCGATGGCGAAGCGGTCGACCTGCATTCGGCCAAGGGCCTCGATGATCAGTTCGTAGGAACCCTTGGTGGAATGCTCTCGGTTGAAATGAGCGTGGCACAGATGGACGCTGAGAAAGGCGCCTTCTATGCCCTCGACGGCCTGGTTGACAGACCCGACGCTAAGTTCGATCTCTCGATCCACATCGTCGATGCCTTCTCGCCTGCGGTAGTCAGGGTCAACCAGGAGGGCCAGCCAGGGATCGTCGAGCTGGATCGCGTCTACCCCGAAGTCGATGAGTGTCTCGATCTCGGCTCGGATGATGGGAATACAAGTGTCCATAAACCCTTCTCGGGTCGGATAGGCAGCTGAGGAGTGCTCCGGATCCCACATTCGGCGGGCAATGGTGTAGGCTGAGGGCAAGGCTACCACGATCCGGCTCTCGCTGTGCCTGCGAATAAACTCGACCTCGGATGCGGCGATCGATCGCTGCGGAGAGAGTTCGGAGACCACCGCGGGATATCTCAGGTCTGGGTAGTCGGCGTTACCCGCTGATACGAGATCGGATTGGAATCCTGTGACTGCTTCTGCGAAGACCTTGACGTAGCTTTCGCGCCTCCACTCGCCGTCGCAAATGAAGTCCATCCCGGCCCTCTCCTGCATGCTCAAGGCTGAGGGAATTACCGAGTCCAGTAGCTGGTTGGTTTGGGTCGGACTGACTTGACCTGCCTTGCGTTCCTCGATCAGTTCCTTGACCCACTGAGGACGGGGTAGGCTGCCCACGACCATGGTTGGGAAAAGAAGATCACTTGACATGGGTGCCATGTTTTCTGGTCCTTCTCAGTGGGGCCACCAGCTGGGCCGGATCGTTCGCGAAGGAAACTTTGGGTCCGGCGTAGCGGTGGCCTCCAGGCCGCCGTCCGAGCCAAAGGCTCGGAAAAATAAGACTTCGGCCTGGAGGCCAAAGCTACATTCGCCAATGAAGTCTCAGCTTAGGTGGTCTTTTTCTTGATCAGGTCACTTCGACCGAGATGTATCTTGTCGAAGCTGTCGTCCGAGATGACGTAGTACCAGTCGGCAAATCGGGCATTCAGCCGCTCTGAACGTTCCTTTGCGCTGTCTTGTTTCTTTTTCCACTGATCGTAAGTGTTCTTCAACTCGCTGTTGGTGCGGTCAGAGTCGCTCCATTCGCTTTCGGCCTTGTTCAAGAAATCAGTATTCCGTGGCTGGGGCGGCCCGGAGGAACTAGCCTGGTACGAGGTTGAAACGAAGAGGTACCTGTTTTCTCCAGGTCCACTGTCTTTGTCGTCACTGGCCTCAGACCCAGCCGTGATTGCTTCTCCAGAACCGTACACGATTTCTCCAAAGCGCAAGGTGTAAGTGACGCCATCGGAGGTTTCGACCTCCAGCTCTCCCTCATTGGAAAGCAGGCTGCCTTTTCTGCTGAAGAAATACCCTTTGCTCTGCAGCGACATAAGGTCTGACTGGGTGAGGCGGGTCCCCTCCTCCGAACGTTTCAAGCTCTGTGACAAGCCCTTCGGCTTCGGCCGAACGCCTACGATGGAGAGTTCGTCGACCGTCTTCACGAGCTCGTTCATCTTATAGGTTTCCAACTCCTGGTTTGAGGACATCCGGTCGGCTCCCCATTTGTCGTCCTTCTTGGTCAGGATCAGGTTGCCCCGTTGGTTTATGGTCCCGGTGCGCTCGTTGATCGAATAGTCCTTGAGAACCACTCGCCGGATGTCGTCTTTCTCCAACTCCATGAGATCGCGCTCGATCCAATCCTCGAATTTCGTGGACACTTCCAGATCCAGTTTAGCGACGTAGACTCTCTTTTGGCCGGGAGCTCTGGCGAAGTACAGCTTTTCCTTGCCTTCGACCTTTCTGCCGATGATCAGATCCGCCAGGATCTGGTCGTCCTCTGCTTTGATCGTGACCCGTTTCCCCCGGCCCTTCAGTGAAGTGGCCGCTTCATCCAGCGGATCGACCACTCCGCAGGATTCGTGATCGGATATATTGTCGGATCGATAGTCGTCCTTTCTGATCTCGATCATGTCGGCTGCCGTCTTGGCTAGCCGATCCTTGCCGTCTGCCGGGTAGTCGTGATGTGAAGGGATGGACCATCTGCCCCCTTCGAAGGTGACCTTGAAGGGCCGCGCGGCGGCGGTTTCCTCATCGAACTCGATGACCTCCAGAGTGGTGGCTACGTTAGGATCGGTGAAGTCGGCAAAAAACTGCTCTCCCCGATCCATGAAGGCGTCGGGAGTGACGTGCCTGGGGGCGGTGAGCAGTGCTAGCCCAAGAAGCAGTACGCCCACGCCGGCGAAGGTGATTGTTTTTCGAGTTTCACTCATGACTATGTTTTCAACCTCCTGGTGGCTGCTGCGCCCTCTGTTTCGCGACGCTGCCGCCTCACGAAGATAAGTACGCCCAGGGCGAAGACAGGAATAGGTGGCAGCAGCACCGCCAAGGTCTTGATATTGCCCTGAATCTGTCTCACCTGGGACTCCATGCTTTCTTTACTGCTGTTGATCTTCGCCTCTTTGGCAGATTCGATGTTGGCCTTCAAGACCTCCAATCTTCGGTTTTCGACTTCCTGCAGATTGCGGGCCATGATCTGCTTCGTCTGGGCGTCGAGATCCTGTCGCTGTCGCACCGTATTAACTCTCTCCTCTAGTCGTGCCTGAGCGTCCTTCAGGGCAGCTTCGGCCTCTGTTTCTGCTTCCTGCTCCTTCTTGACCCGTTCCTCGATGAAATTCCGAGTCTGCTCTTCGACGGTCTCGAGGGTCCGATGCCGGACTCGCTTGTTGCGAAGAGTGACGAACGACTCATCCCCGATCAGGATGTCCATGCAGTTGAGAAAGAGGGTCACGTTATCGAAGTTGAGGTTCTCTGGACCCCGTTGCCGAATCTGAAAGAACTGTTCGGAAATAAAATCGAGGTCAGCGATGACAATCGCGTTCACTCCCTTGGTTGGCTTGGCATCCTTTTCCTTGTCATCGTCTGAGGGTGGATCCTCACCTTCCTCTTCTGCGGATGCGTCCGACTTCGCAGCACTACCGATGTGGGCTGCCAGGATGTAGTCTTTGTCGTCGGGCCGGTGAGGAAGATTTCGCCGCAGCTGAACCCCCAGGAAATTCCGCTGCACCATCGCGGAATAAGGCAAGGCTCCAGAGGCACGTCCCGACTTCACCAGCGGCTCGAATTCATAATCTGATCCGGGTGCCTTCTCGATCCGGCCGGGATAGAGCAGAACCAGTTCCTGCAGCGCCTTGCTCGCGATGTGATCACCATTGAAGACCTCTTCATTCTGGTTGCCCTCGCCAACGAAGACAACTTCGGGAGGGAGATGGGCCAGATCGGGATGTGGGTTATAGGTGTCCCACACGATTTCGCCTGAATCCCAGCTGACACCGATCTTGGAAAGAAGCTGTCTGATGTTGCCCTTCTCTTTGGGCGGCGGACCTTGCTGTCTCATGAAGGGATTCTGGTTTGCTCCGCTCCGCTCCGACGGTGCGAGTCCAATGTTGACCACCGGAAGCGGGTCGACCAGCAGCAGTGTGGGATTGCCCTTCTCGATGTAGGCCAGGAGGTTGTCCATTTCGGGCTGGGGCAGGGAGGAGGGGAGAGCCACCACCAGGCCGTCCAAGTCCTCCGGAATCGCACTGGTGGCCGCTATCTGTCTGACTTCGTATTGCTTCTGCAACTCCGACACGACTGACCAGGCCGGGCTGCTCTGCATGGTCTGGAAATCGAATCCCCCGAAGAGCTTGGCTTCGGTGCCGACCACTCCGATCGTCTTGCGCTCCGTCTTGGCGACCACCCGAATGCTTCGGGTCATTTCGTATTCGGTGGGGAGTCCGCGGTCCAGAAAGGGAATGACCTGTTCCTCGGCACCGCAGGTGAAGGCTATCCCCAGAAAGACGTTGGAAAAGCCAGCCCGAGCGCTTCCCAGATTGGGTATCTGTCGGGGGGTGATGGCGAACCTTTCCCGCGCCTGGCGAGCTCCTTCCGTGAACGGTTCGGTGTCTTCGATCAGGACCTGAACCTTACCCCCGCCGATGGAGTCGATCTCGTTCAGAGTGCTCAAGAGATTGGCCCGAGTCTGAACAAACTGTTCCGGTACCTCGGGGCTGACAAAGGCCTGGATAAACACCGGACGGTCTTCAGACAGCTCCCCGATCAGCCTGCGGGTTTCGCTGCCCAGGGAGTGGAGACCTTCCGCGGTCAGATCGGGGCGAATGCTCACCCGTCCGATGATGACGACGAGACTGATAAAGGCAATCAGCAGGCCCACGGTGCGAACCGTGTGATGGGCCCACATCGGATAGCCTCCGGCCTTGCGGGGCCAATGCCGTCTATCGACCAACAGGACGTTGAGGTAGATCATGAATGCGGAGAGCGAGATGAAGTAGAAGAGCCCTGAGAGGCTCATCACACCCCGGGAATAGTCGTCAAAGGAACGAAACACGCCCAGCGGAATCAGGGCGCCTCCCAGCGTCTGGCTGATCCCACCCAGCAGATCGATGAAAACGAAGAAGGAACAGAAGACCGCTCCCAGAATAAAGGCAATGGTCGCATTGGCGGTGAGCAGTGAGGCCAGCATGCCCACCGCGATCATCGCTCCTCCAATCAGCCAGTAGCCCAGATAGTTGCTGAACATCAGTCCCAGATCGGGGCTTCCCAGAAAGGCGAGGACAATGATGTGGCTGAGAGACAGGATGAGGGAGGCAGTATAGATTCCCAGGGTGGCCAGATACTTGCCCAGTACGATCTCGAGGCTGGTTGCGGGGAGGGTGAACAAGAGCTCGTCCGTGGCTTGTTTCCGTTCTTCCGACCAGACCGACATGGTGAGGGCGGGGATGAAGAACAAGAGCAGGTAGGGGAACAGGTAATTCAGCTGGTCCAGGTTAGCCAGATTGTCCAGGAAGAACCGGTCCTGCCAAAAAGCAGCGGCCGCACTCAAGAAGATGAACAGGGTAATGAAGACGTAACCTGTAGGGTTGGTGAAGTACTTCCACAGGTCCCGCTTTACCAGGGCGCGAACAAATCCGAAGTTGATTTTATCCCTCATGGTCGTCTCCGTCTGTTTTCACCTCGGTCTCAGCCGGAGGTTCCGCTGCTGCCGGCTCTTCCGGCGGCGCGTCATTGGTTGGCACTTCCTCCTGAGTCATTCGGTGAAAAGGCTCCTCCAAGGAATCGTTTTCCTTGAGGTCTTTGGGTGTGCCGTCATAGATCAGCCGTCCATCATGAACGAACAGCACCCGGTCGGCTACCGCGTCCACTTCCTGCAGGATGTGAGTCGAGATCAAGATCGTCTTCTTCTTCCCCAGTTCCTGGATACTCTGCCGGAAGTCACGGATCTGGTTGGGATCCAGCCCGGCGGTCGGCTCGTCCATGATCAAAACCTCGGGATCGTGCAACATTGCCTGTGCCAGTCCCACGCGCTGACGATAGCCTTTGGATAACTTCCCGATGGGTTTTTCCATTACATCTTCCAGGGCGTACTGTTCCCTGACGAAGTCGATTCTCTGCTTCAGCTCCGACCCTTCCAGCCCCCTTGCCTCCCCGAAGAACTCCAGCAACTCGATGGGCGTCATCTCCAAGTAGAGAGGGCCGTTCTCTGGGAGATAGCCCAGGGTTCTGGATGCTTCGAGACGATCCTTGTGGATGTCCCGACCCCCAATCAAGGCGTTTCCCTGACTGGCTGCGAGAAAACCCGTCAAGATTTTCATCGTGGTCGACTTGCCGGCTCCATTGGGCCCCAGAAAGGCCACGATCTGACCTTCCGGTATGGAGAAGGAGATGTCTTCTACAGCCACGAATGGACCGTAGTACTTACTGATACCCTGTGCCTCGATCATCACTCGCGACGCAGTTCCCATTGACGCTGTTTCCATTAGCGAACCCTCACTCGAAAGAGCAAACCAAACCCACCTTTGGCTGCGACGTGCTTTAGCTTCAGGGGGAACTCAACCGGGTCGCACTGCCCCTCGGGGTCCTCACCGGCGTGAAAAGATGAGTCCAAGTCACCTACCAGCCATCCCTCTACCTCTGCAAAGCTTGGCGGGGAAGTGTCCCGCTCGAAACAGGTATTCTAGCATAGAACAGGCTGTTAACATCAATTCGAAATTGCGGGGGATCGTTGCTACTGAGAGTTGGGGTCCCCTGTCCGCCAGGGATAGCCCACCTGACCATGATCTGGATTCAAACCCATTCCCTCGAACTGCTCGCTCTCCTCCTCTACACCGCCCTGATGGTCTATCACGCCTGGACGGGGAATCGACAGACCCAGAGCCTGGCCGACTACTTCGTAGGCGGGCGGTCGCTTGGGGGGGCGACAGTTGGGATTTCTTTCTTCGCCACCTACGCCAGTACCAACAGTTTTGTGGGCTTCTCGGGTCAGGGCTATGATTACGGTCTTGCTTGGGTGTTGCTGGTGCCGTTTGCCGTCGGCTTCAGCTTCATCTCCTGGGTTTGGATCGCTCCACGGCTCCGTGAGCAGACTGAATCTCTGGGTTCTCTTACCATCCCCGACTTCATCGGATTTCGTTTTGCAAGCCAGCCGGCACGGATCGTAGCGGCGCTCGTAGTCCTGCTCTCCAGCTTTATCTATACGACGGCGGTGTTCAAAGGAATCGGGAATCTTCTAGAAGCATTTCTCGACGTTTCCTACTGGCATGCCATTTTCATTGTCCTGGTGATTGTGGTGGCTTACACGGCAGTTGGAGGCTTCCACTCGGTGGTGCAGACGGACGTGGTGCAGGGAGTCATCATGATCGTTGCCGCCGTCCTGTTGTTCTGGGGCACGACTCAGGCTGCAGGTGGACTCCAATCCATCTACCAGGTCAGGGAGGGAGTCCACGGTTCAAGACTGTTCAGCTGGGATGCTGCCATGCCGCTGCCGATGCTCTTGGGAATCCTCTTTGCCACCACCATCAAGTTCGTGGTGGAACCGCGCCAGCTCTCCCGATTCTATGCCTTGACCGATCCCAAGCAGGCTCGTCGAGGGGGGTTGATCTCGACACTGGCCTTTCTGCTCGTCTTCAGCTTATTGGTCCCGGTAGGTCTCTATGCGAGAAACATCCTTCCCGACCAGCTCATTGACACCGATCGAGTCGTGCCGGCTCTACTCGCAAGTGGAGCGGTCTTCGGGCCTATTGTCAGCGCACTGTTGGTGTTGGCAATGGTCTCCGCCGCCATGTCGTCTCTGGACAGCGTCCTGCTGGTGATGGCATCAACCTGCGAGAGGGATCTGGTTGGACTTTGGCGCAGGAACAGATCCGAGGAGAGTGCGATTAAAGCGACCCGAGTCTACGTTTCGGTCTTTGCGGTTCTGGCGGCACTGATCGCTCTGGATCCTCCTGGCAGCGTGGTCACCATCACCTCCTTCTCCGGCAGTCTCTACGCCGCTTGCTTTCTGCCTGCCATCGTCCTGGGGCTATACTGGAAGCGGGGTGACGGTCGAGCAGTGCTGGCCTCGTTTGCGGCCGGAATCTTTTGCCTTTGCTGCTGGCAATTCGTCCCGTTGTCCGAGATCATTCATCGCGTGTTTCCCGCTGTTGTTTGTTCCTTGCTGACCTATGTTGTGGTCGCCCGGTTCTGGTCCCGCTAGGAACCGCTTTTAGGCCCAGAAGGGGCAGGAGAGATGAATGACCGATTGCGGAGATCCGGATCGACAAACAAAAAGACGGGCACTGAGGAACGGCGGCCTGGAGACCACCCCCACTTCAGACACTCCAAGGAGCCCGGTATTGCTTGGTCAACATCTTGTTGCCCTCGGGATCCTTGGGAAAGATCTCCCGATCCGGATCGAACTCCATGACCCGTTTCAGCCGGAAGGCGATCTCGCCCAGATGGATCAAGCCGCAGGTCAGATGGGCCACCTCGGCGTCGGCGTTGGTCTGCTTTCGGCTCTTGACGCAATCCACGAAGTGGGCCAGGTTCGCTTCTGAATTCTGGCGGATGTCCCTGCCGCTGCGCCCCGGACCCTTCTCGCCCTTCTTACCCAGAAACACCTGGAAGTAACCGCGGCGTGAGAAGATCATGTAGCCCTCGGTTCCATAGAAGGTGTTGCCATTGTCGAATCCGTGCATCCCGTACGGCGTCCAGAGACGATCCTCGTAGAGCAGCACCTTTCCCTCAGCGTACTGGAACGCCATCATCATGTTGTCGGGGTACTCGCGCTCTCCTTGAAGGTCGATAGTGCTCCCATGCGCAGTG
Source organism: Acidobacteriota bacterium (assembly GCA_965219855.1). Taxonomy (GTDB): domain Bacteria; phylum Acidobacteriota; class UBA6911; order RPQK01; family JAJDTT01; genus CAUZIZ01. Next base: position 40,064 of record CBDCOR010000028.1, on the reverse strand, counting down.
ATGCGGATCGGGTGGGTGGTGACTCCGAGCGCCCACCTTGCCATGTCCAGGTCGTGGGCTCCATCGTCGCCCATGTCGCCGTTGCCATAGTCCCGGTAAAGGCGCCAGGTCCTGTGAAACCGATTGGGGTTGAAAGGGCGTTTGGGTGCTGGCCCCTGCCACATGTCGTAGTCTACTCCGGCTGGAACGGGGGCATTCGGCTTGGGCTCCATTCCGTTACCCCGCTGTACGTTCCAGGCCTTGGTGGTCTTGATCTCGCCCAGGATTCCAGACTCCAACACCTCGCCCGCCAGAAAGGTGACCTCGGTGTTACGCATCTGCGTCCCGTGCTGCACCAACCTGTCGTGTTTGCGTGCGGCCTCGACAAGCGCCCTGCCCTCCTGGAAGACGTGGCTGGCGGGCTTTTCCACATAGCAATCCTTGCCTGCCTCGAGCGCCGGTACAGCGATGGGACAGTGCCAGTGATGCGGGGTGGCGATCACCACTGCGTCCACGGCTGAATCCTGTAGAACCTCCCGGAAGTCGCTTACAAGCTTGGGTTTTTCATGAGGGGACTTCGCGACCGTCTCGACGCCTCGGGCCAGGACGCTTTCATCGACGTCGCACAAACTAACGATCCGGACGTCCGAACGCTTTGTCAGATTGCGCAGATGGCCGTGGCCCATGCCGTTGATCCCGATTGCGGCTACCCCTATTCTGTCTCCGGGAGAGGCCGCAGCGGTGCGGATAGCCGCGCTGCCGAGGGTGGCCGCGCCTATAGACCTGGTAAGGAATCGTCTTCTGGGAATGGGTTTCATGTGATGGGTCTCCCTATTTGCAGTCATCAGACGGTGAGGCCGCTCGCTGTGAGGAGGGCCTTATGGACGTTCAGATCATGCTCGGGTGTAAAAAACTCCACTTGCCGACCCTCTCTGATGGCGGCGGCCAGATCGTCCAGATCCGGAAGATATCGCTCCGAAGGGCCCAATGGGACTTCTTGTGCCCCCGCGCGGTAATCACCTTCGTCGGAGCTCAGGACCATGCGCATCCGAGGGCGATCTGGGGAATCGATCAGGATCGAGCCCTTTTCTCCGAATATATAGAAGTAACGGTTGCCGTCTCGGGTGTGACTCTTGACGACGGCGACCGCAGGGTCGAACTCGAACATGGCCAGCACATCATCTTCCAATTCGTCCGGGACTGGATCGCTGTGTCGTAGTACGGGACTGACGCGAGCAGGCTTGCCCAGCAGCCAGACCAGTGCATCGATCATGTGTCCGCAGATCTCGAACATCTGCCCACCCGGGTAGCGGTCCAGTCGTCGCCGGCCCTCTGGACTCAGGGAGCCGTTCATCTGGCAGGCAACCGAGCGAATCGGTCCCAGCCAGTCCTCTTGGAGGGCCCGATGAGCCAGACGAAAAGCCGGGTTGTAGCGGTAGACATAACCCATCTGAATCAGGAGCTTTCGACCCTGCGCCTCGTCTAGAATCTGCTTGAGAGCCTTGAAGTCGGCTCCCGGAGGCTTGTCGATCTTGGTGTGTTTGTTGGCCTCAACCGCCATGCGCGAGTAGGTAAGAGCCTCCAGAGGGTCGGTCTCCACGCAAACCATTTGGACCCGCTTGTCAGCTAACACGGCGTTTACTCCCATCCAAGTCACGCCTTCCCAGCGTGAGTCCTTCTTGGCCCGCTTCAAGAGGTCCGGGTTCGGCTCCGCCACACCTAGCAACCTGTAGTTCTGGGATTTTTCGATCGCCTTCCGATGTCCCAGGGCATGCGGGTGGGTGGTACCGATCAGGGCGGCTCCAACTGGGTCGTGTCCAGCCGGCGGTTTGGCCAGAGTGGCTATTCCGAGGGAGCTAGCTGCGACTGCGCCGTTGAAGGAACGGGATAAGAATTGTCTTCTGGGGATGCGTGACATGGCCAGGGCCTCCGTCAGTAGAAGAATCGAAATGAATGTTCGATGTCAAAAGAGTGTACTTCATGTCAGACGCCACTTCTATTGCTTTGGGTCCTCTCACTTGGCACAGGACTTACCTGGCTCTTCCCTTCCCACCTTCTTTTTTCCTCCAGGTTGTGGCGGTGGTCTCCAAGCCGCCGCACGTCGAACCGAAGGCTCGAAAAGGAGAGTACTTTGGCCTGGAGGCCGAAGCTATGCCCTTGCGCCACCACCCGTCCTGTGATTCCATTGGAGCCCAAAATGGAACGAAGGGCCTTCCTCAAGAGCGCATTACTCGGATCGGCGGGGAGCGCTGCAATCCTAAGCGGGAGGAGCAAGCCAATGGATCGTGTCCGTGTCCTCTGTTGGTCGGAGCTGACCGAACCCCGGGAGGTCTATCCCAAAGGCATCAGTGGGGCCCTGGCCGAATACCTGAACGATCGGCCTGGAATAGAGGCCCGGACTGCCTCGATCGATGACCCCGACCAGGGGTTGGCCAGTGCGACGCTGGATGAGACAGATGTCCTGGTGTGGTGGGGTCACAAGAAGCACGGGGACGTCCTCTTCGATCGCGTCGCCGAAGTCGTCAAGCGGGTCAAGGCAGGCAAACTTGGGTTCATCGCCCTTCACTCCGCGCACTACTCCAAGTTGCTCAAGAGCGTTCTGGACTGCCCCGGGGACCTGGGTAGCTGGCGCAATGGGGCAGGGACGGAGCACCTGAGAGTGGTAGCGCCGGCTCATCCCATCGCCAAAGGAATCAGCGACTTCACGATTCCCGAGACGGAGATGTATGGAGAGCCCTTTCGGGTTCCACCGCCTGAAAAGGTGATCTTCTTCAGCTATTGGAACACCGGGGAGCAGTTCCGAAGCGGCTGCGCTTGGACCGTGGAGAAAGGGCGGGTCTTTTACTTCCGTCCCGGACATGAGACCTATCCGATCTTCTTCGAGCCGACGCCGCGGAAAGTGGTGGCCAATGCCGTGCTTTGGTGCGCCGGACGGACCTAGCGGCCCGAGACGGGCTCCAGATCCGAAGTCCCAAGGACCAGGGAACCAATTTCCAAACGTCTCCAATCGAAGCGGTAGCGAAAAGCATGGCAGAGGCAAATCTAAGTTTTCCTCTCGAATGGGGCCAGCATGCCTGGGGGCGGGACTAAGCTGAAACTTCATTTGGATCTCGCACGTCCAGCTCGACGATCAATGCGAAAATCCGGGAAGCCTGAAGCGCGAGCGAGGGGTTGGGGTGCGGCGGAATGGGTGGGCGAGGGGGCCTGAGGCACGGCAAGCAGGCCAGCCGAGAGGGTTTTGGGGTGCTTCCCAACCCCTCGCTTGCGCTTCAGGCTTTCATGGCTCGGTTAGTTTCTTTATTCGAAAGGTGGTGAACATGAAATCCTGGACGCGGAAGCTCCGGATGGGAATGGTTGGAGGCGGTCAGGGTGCGTTCATCGGCGGCGTCCACAGGATAGCGGCCAGCCTCGATCAGCAGGTCGAACTCGTTGCCGGCTGCTTTTCTCAGGACTTTGAAAACACCAGGTCCACCGGCAAAGAGCTGTATCTAGATGAGGCCCGTTGCTACCTGAACTACGAGGAAATGGCGAAAGCCGAGACGGCTCTTCCCGCTGAGAAGTGCATCGACTTCGTCAGCGTCGTTACTCCGAATGTCTCCCACTTCGACATCGCCAGGACCTTCCTGGAGGCAGGATTCCACGTCGTTTGCGATAAGCCTGCCACCTACAGCCTGGAACAGGCCCAGGAGCTTTGCCAGGTGGTGGAGAAGACCGGTCTGGTTTTCGCGCTGACCCACAATTACACGGGTCATCCAATGGTCAGGCACGCCCGGCATCTCTTCCGTTCCCAGGCGATGGGAACCGTACGGAAAGTGGTGGTGGAGTACCTTCAAGATTTTCTCAGCGTCCAGCACGAGAAGCTCGGTCATAAGCAGGCCTCCTGGCGAGTGGATCCCGCTCAGGCGGGTATCGGAGGCACTCTAGGCGACCTGGGCACTCACTGTGTCAATTTGCTGGAGTACGTGACCGGGGACCCGATCGCAGAGATCTGCGCCGACAAGAGCACCTTTCTTCCCAATCGGACCTTGGATGAAGATGCCAATGTCTTGCTTCGCTTCAGGGGAGGAGGAAAAGGCGTCCTCACCATCAGCCAGATCGCGACCGGCGAGGAGAATGGACTGAGGCTTCGGGTCTATGCTTCCGAAGGTGCCATCCTATGGGCTCAAGAAGAACCCAACTCTCTCGGTGTTTATCGCTACGGCCAGCCCAGGCAGACCCTGACGCGGGCTCAGGCTGGATATCTGTCGGAGGACGCCAGCGCCGTGACCCGTATCCCTCCCGGACACCCCGAAGGTTACCTGGAGGCCTTTGCCACCATCTATTCTGGTGCGGTGGAAGCGATTCGAAGATACCTCGATGGTGCGCCTCTCTCGACTGAAGAGTATGACTTTCCCACGGTCTACGATGGCCGGCGGGGCATGGAATTCATTACCAGAGCGGTTGAGTCGAGCGAAAAAGGGTCGGTCTGGCTGAAAATGTGACGACCCGAAAGAAAGGCACAAGATGAATCACGAAAAGAGTTGTTACAGGAGGATCGGCTTTCTATTCCTCGCTGGTGCGCTTTTTCCCCACCTTTTGGCGTCGGGACATGAGCCTGGTTTCGTCTCCCTTTTCAATGAAAAGAACCTGGACGGCTGGATCATGGTCGACCAGAAGGGAGGCGGCTACGTCGTCAGGGAGGGTGTTCTGGTCAGCGCAGCCGACGAAAGCGGCAATCTCTTAACGGAAAGGGAATATGCCAACTTTGTCTTCCGCTTTGAGTTCAAGCTCCAGGAGGGTGGCAACAACGGGGTTGCGATCAGAGCCCCGAGGGAAGGTCTAACGTCTGTTGCTGGGACGGAGATTCAGATCCTGGACAACCCCGCTGCCAAGTTCGCGAACATCAAGCCGTATCAGGTGCATGGCTCGGTCTACGGGCTGGTTCCGGCCCGCCGAGGCGCGCTGAAACCGTTCGGAGAATGGAATCAGGAGGAGATCGTTTACATCGGCCGGCGGATCCAGGTGACGCTGAACGACAAGGTGATCGTGAGTGCAAACCTGAACGATGTCCAAGGCCCAGAGGCACTACAAGCTCATCCCGGCTTTATGCGTTCCAGTGGACACCTTGGCTTCCTCGGCCACAGCAGTGAAGTGGCCTTCCGCAAGATCCGCATCAAGGATCTGGGAGAGCAGCAAGTAGACAATCTGGCTCCTGAGGGTTTTGAAGCCCTGTTCAATGGCATGGATTTGGCCAATTGGAAGGGGCTGGTAGCCGATCCCCTCAAGCGCTCCAAAATGTCTCCACAAGAGTTGGCAACCGCTCAGGAAGAGGCCGACTCCAAGATGCGGGCCCATTGGAAGGTTGTCGACGCGATGCTGCAGTTCGATGGAAAGGGAGCCAGCCTTTGCAGTCTCAGAGACTACGGAGACTTCGAGCTCTGGGTGGATTGGAAGATCGGGCCCAAAGGAGACAGCGGAATCTACCTTCGAGGTAGCCCCCAGGTACAGATCTGGGACGATCCCGAAGGGTCAGGAGCGCTTTGGAACAACAAGAAGAACCCGGCCAAGCCTCTAGTAGTGGCAGACAAACCGGTCGGTCAGTGGAATCAGTTCCGTATTCTGATGACGGGAGAGAAGGTCACCGTCTTCCTGAATCATCAATTGGTAGTCCACAATGTCACCTTGGAGAACTACTGGGATAGGACCAAACCCATTTTCCCCGCCGGATCGATCGAGCTCCAGAGTCACGGAAACCCTCTCTATTTCAAGAACATCTACCTTAGAGACTTAGGGCTCGCACAAAAAGCCAATTCTGCCAAGTTATTTCTGCGCGAACCCTTAGATGGGAAGTAGTTGCTTCGCTTAAGCGACCCCGCACCAATCAATAGCGGCCGCTGCATAGGCCTTCGTCGCGACCATCAACTCATCGATGTCCAAAAACTCGTCTACGGCGTGGGCGTGCAGCAGACTGCCAGGACCGTATACCACACTGGGAACCCCACCCGCGCTCAGAAAGACGGCGTCACACACGGCATAGAAGCCCTGCACTACCGCAGGTCCCTCGAATCGTGTCCCCTGGGCCGCGAGTTCATGGGCCTGTCCGATCGTGGTGCAGATGGGATGGTCCTCGTCCACTGAAAAGGCGGGCCAGTGCAGCTTCCACTCGATCTCGGGGGGATGATCGCGAAGCCACTCGTCCAGCGCAGCTGAGTGCTGGATAAAGTCTTCGACTTCCTTCTTGACCGCCTCGACGTCTTCGTCGGGGTGGTGCCAGATGGCATACTCGATCGTGCAGAATTCTGAGATGAAGAAGGGCACGCCCACGCCATGTGGAGCCCCCGTGATTACACCAGGGTGGAGAGTAAAATGCCCGGGCTTGAAGAGCGGATGCTTTTTTGTCAGTCCCCATTCCTGCTCCAGTTTCTGAATACAGTTGAAGATGAAGACGCCCTTGTCGATGGCGTTCACGGCGACCTTGGCTCCGGCGCCTCCGGCCCGGAAAGTCTCGCCTCGGGTTGCGGCGTGACTGGACTTGCCCCGGCAGGTGACCGCCATCCAGAGGAGCCCAGGACTGACGGGTACGACTGCCAGGGGTGCCTCCGGAGCCGACGGCTCCGAGACGATGGCCGCGTCGGCTCGATAGCCACGGCGTATCGTGGCGGACGCTCCCGCCTCATGGTCCATGACTTCTTCACCCACCACGCTCTCCAGGATCAGGTCGCCCTGGAGTTTGATTCCGAGGTTCTGCAGAGCCTTCGCAGCCATCGCCTGTGCCACCACCGGTCCCTTCATATCGCCGGATCCACGACCGTAGATCTTTCCGTCCTCCACCCGGCCGCTGTAGGGATCGGACCACTTCCAGTCTTCGTGGCGTCCCACCGGGACCGTGTCGATGTGGCCGTTGAAGATCAAGGATTTCCCACCGCCACTACCTTTCAAAACTCCGACGGCGTTAGCGCGTCTGGCCTCCTCCTCCCACAGATCCACCTCGCACCCGATCGTCCGGTACAGCTCGGCGATCAACTCGTTGGCGCGAGTTTCTCCGCCGAGGACCTCCTCCGAGTCCACTCCGGGATACTTCGGATTGACGCTGGGTACTCGGACGACCCGGCCAATCGTCTCAACGATCTCATCCTTCATCTGATCGATGGCCTCAAAGGCTCTTCTGGTTGCCTCATTCATTGCTTGGCTCCTTGGTACTCCGACGTCATCCTGTTGGTTACGGATGAAGCACTCTCGGTGCTGTCATCAGTGTCACATCGTGAGTCTATTAGCTTCGGATGCTAGGGGGCGGCAGTCCCGACTGTCAAGCTGTATGCACGAGACCCCAACTGCGTTTCGAAGGGGGATTTGCCAGCCTCGACTTTCTCTGGGCAACCAGGCTATCCTGGCATCCACAACTGGAGCACCAAGGAAGCGGGGAGGTGATCATGTCAACGAGAACAAGTTCGCGTCGGGATTTCATCAAAGTTGCCGCCGCAACAGCGCCCCTGGCTCCGACCATTTTGGCGCGTAGGCGGGCCAGAGAACCCAGTGCTGCCAGTCGGAGTGTCGCGCCCAGCGACAGCATTCGTTTCGGAACGATCGGTATGGGCGGAATGGGTTTCGGCGACACGCGTACCGCTCTGGAGGTTCCGGGAACCGAATTCGTCGCCGCCGCCGACTGTTACGATGGCCGTCTTCTCAGGGTCAAGGAAGTCTACGGTACGGAAGTGGCGACCACGCGGGATTATCGAGAGGTGCTGGCGCGGTCAGACGTCGATGCGGTGATTATCGCAACCTCAGACCACTGGCACGCCCAGATAGCGATTGAAGCCATGCAGGCAGGCAAGGCGGTCTATCTCGAGAAACCCATGGTTCACGATCTTGAGGAGGGACCACAGGTTCTGAAGGCTGAGCGGACCACCGGCAAACTGCTCCAGGTGGGGAGCCAATACGTCAGCTCACTTCTGTACGAAAAGGCCAAGGAGCTTTACCAATCGGGGGCAATTGGTGCGCTCAACCTGGTCGAAGCGACCTACAATCGTAACTCTCCTACAGGTGCCTGGCAGTACTCGATTCCCACCGATGCCTCCCCCCAAACCGTGGATTGGCAAACCTTTCTGGGGAGCGCACCCCAGCGTCCCTTCGATCCCCTCCGATTTTTTCGTTGGAGGAATTATTGGGATTATGGAACGGGCATTCCCGGGGACCTGTTCGTGCACCTATTTTCGGGGATCCATCTCGTTCTCGGTTCGAATGGTCCCACTCGAGTCTTCTCAACCGGTGGGTTGCGACACTGGAAGGATGGACGCGATGTCCCGGATGTCGTGATGAGTCTGCTCGACTATTCTGCGGGCGACAGCCATCCGGCCTTCAACATGGCGCTGCAGGTGAACTTTGCGGACGGAAGTGGCGGTGGAACGCTGTTCCGCTTCATCGGCGATGAAGGGGTGATGACGATCGGCTCGGATGAAGTGAAGGTCACGCGCCTCGGTCCCAGATCAGAGCCTGGGTACACCGTTGGCACCTTTACTGAGGCTCAGCAAGAGGCGTTCATGGAGAAATATCGAAGAGACTATCCCGAGCCGAAGCGGGCTTCTCTGATCCCTGCTAGCGAAAAGCTGTACCGTACCCCTCAGGACTATAACTCCCGCCTGGACCACTTCACGAACTTCTTCGACGCGATGCGCGCAGGCGATCCGGTTGTGGAGGATGCTGCCTATGGCTACAGGGCGGCTGCTCCAGCTCTGATCTGTAACTTGAGTTACCGGGACAAGCGGGCCTACGGATGGGATCCCGAGAAGATGAAGGTTGTTGCTTAACCTGACCTGGAACCCTATCGCCAAGCTTCCGAACTTCGGCGTTCGTATTGTTCGGTGTTTTGCGGTTTGAGATTTGGGCTTTTCTGCTTCCCGAGAAGGCAACCGCTAAAGTCTAAACCGCTGAATATCGAACAGGCGAATTTCGAAGGCCGGATCAGGCGACGCTGGTCTTTGTGGGTAGCCAAAGTTTCTTTGTCGAATGGGGCAGCCCGGCTGGGGAGCTACTAAGCTGAAACTTCATCGGCGAACGTAGCTTTGGCCTCCAGGCCGAAGTCTTATTTGCGAGTCTTTGGCTCGGACGGCGGCCTGGAGCCCACCGCTACGCCGGACCCGAAGTTTCATTCTCGAATGGAGCCAGCACGCCTGGGGGTGGGACTGACCTGGAACAAAGACAGCTAGCGGGCAGATTCGTGGTCATCGCGATAGGTCAGGGAAGCCTGAAGCGCAAGCGAGGGGTTGGGCCGCAGCGCCATACATCGACAAACGGGCTTGGAACCGAAGGCAAGCGGACGAGTCGGGAACATTTGTGCTGGTCCCCAACCCATCGCTCGCGCTTCAGGCCCCATTGGATCGGCAATGCTCTACTCTACGAAGTTTCTATATGAGAGAAAGTGCCTGGGACCAGGTCTACGAGATCGTCAAGCGAATCCCCAAGGGTAGGGTCATGAATTATGGGCAGATCGCCGGACTGCTGGAGCGGCCGCTTTCCGCACGGGCCGTGGGCTGGGCCCTTCATTCCTGTCCCCCGGGTCTTCCCTGGCATCGTGTCGTCAATGCGGCGGGCCGATGCTCTAGCGACGAGACCGGAGCTCATCCGCCCGGTCTGCAGCGAGCGCTGTTGGAAGCGGAGGGAATCGAGTTCGGAGCAAATGGGGCCCTAGACCTGGGACGCTACCGCTATCGAATCACTCCCCGCTCTTCGTGAATCGTAACGACCGCGTTGATCGGCAACTCAGCCAGCACCTGCTTTTTCCCCTTTGGCCAAAGAACTTCCAGCGAATCGATTCGAGTCGCGGCCTTTAGCCCAAACGTCAGAGCCAGCTGGGACTGGCTGCAATAGCTGGATCCACTCTTCACCGAGCCGGTTTGAGTGACTCCCCCGGCGCGAATTCGGACCTTTGCCCCAATGCCGTCCCGGTTGCTCTGATTTCCCACCAGCCGGAGCGTGACCCAGTTATTGCCGTTGCCGCCCTCGTTGCGGAACAGCTTGGCCGAACCGCCGCTGGAGGTAATCAGAATGTCCAGATCTCCGTCATTGTCATAGTCTCCGTAGGCGGCGCCCCGACCTACCCGGGGTGCACCAAATGTCTTGCCCACTTGCGCGGTGACTTCTTGAAATCGGCGACCATCCAGGTTTCTGAACAGGTGTGGTGGTTGAGCATACCGGACTTCTTGCTGGACCCGGTTGATGTCGTTCTCGACGTGACCGTTGGCCACATAGACGTCGAGAAAGCCGTCCAGATCGTAGTCGAAAAAGAAACAGCTGAATGCCAGCGTCAAAAGGCTCGCCGGTCCAATACTGGAAGTCGGGGCGTCGTCGATGAAGAAGCCGCTTCCCTCGTTGTGATAGAGGGTCACCATCTCATTGGAGAAATTGCCGATGACGACGCTGGGACGACCAGAGTGGTCGTAGTCCCCGGCATCGATCCCCATCGCCCCCCGCGCCACCCCGTCTTCGCTGAATGCCACTCCCGCAAGCAGACCCATTTCGGAGAAGGTCCCATCCTTCTGGTTTTCCCAGAGTCTGTTGGGTTGGGTGTCATTGGCCAGCATGATATCGGGCCAGTCGTCGTTGTTGTAGTCGAAGACCAGCACGCCGAGCCCTTTGTTGCTCTCGTCATGGATCTTGCTTTTTTGAGAGACGTCGCGGAACTTCCCGTCGCCGAGATTGCGATAGAGGCTTGGAGAGGCCCCTTTGTAGGACTCAGGGGTACAGTACGACTTGCTGCTGCCATCGAGAGTGCAGAAGATGTCGGTTTCGAGCGTCCACTGGACGTAGTTGGCGACGAACAGATCGAGTAGCCCGTCCTTGTCGTAGTCGAGCCAGGCGGAGCTGGTCCCGAAGTCTGGGTTTCCCAATCCGGCCGCCTTGGTCACATCCTGGAAGCGACCCTTTCCCTGATTTTGAAAAAGCTTGTCCCTGCCCAGTCCGCTGAGGTAGAGGTCCGAATCGCCGTCGTTGTCGTAGTCCGCAACGGAGACGCCCAGCCCATAGAAGTCGATGTCGAGCCCCGCCAACCGGGTCACGTCGTTGAAGGTTCCGTCCTGGTTGTTGCGCAGCTTCGAGGGCGACTTCTTACGCTTCTGTCCGGGCCAATCGGAGCTGTTGACCAGAAAGAGGTCGAGCCAGCCATCGTTGTTGTAGTCGAGGAAAGCGCAGCCCGATCCCATGGTCTCGGGTAGATACTTCTTGTTTCCGGAGGCGCCGCTGTTGTGGACGAACTTGATCCCGGCGGCGGTCGTCACATCCTTGAACTGAACCGGCCCGCTGGCCGCGAAGTGGGCAGATACAAGACAAAGCGATAGGGATCCCAGGAGCGCCCTCAGACATGGCAACGCGGTTTTTCCCATCTTCCTGATTTAGATACCTTTGGATCGATAAGGTTGTCGCCTGGAAGGGTTGGGAGTCGGAGCGCTGCTGAACTCTCCCAGGGGATGGCTGCCGTGCTCATGAATAGCCTGTCGCTCGTTATTGTCGTGGGGGTGGGAGCGACGATACTCCCCGGTGATGGCCTGAGAGCTTTCGTCGGCCTTGAAGCGAAGATAGAGCTTCTGCTCGCGACGGGCAGCCTCCTGGTTCCCCAGGGCACGGTGGCAGAGCATCAGGTTGTAGTGGGCCTGCAAATCCTCAGGATCGACGGCCAGGACCCGATTGAGAATCTCTACTGCCTCTTCAAAACGACGCTGTAGGAACAGAATCCGTCCCTTCTGGTTCAACACCATCCGGTCGCGGGGGTACTGTTCCTCGGCCTGCTGAAAGTGCTCCAGGGCCTCTTCATACTTTCCCTGCTGTTTGTAGGTTAGACCCATGAAGTAGTGGGTCTTGGCTAACTTCGGGTCTATTTTGAAGGCCCGGGAGAGAACTTCTTGAGCCTCATCCATGCGACCCTCGCGAACGCGGACCCGGCCGATGTTCACCCAGCCGTCGGCATAGTCGGCGTCAATCTCAGTGACCCGTTTGAAAATCTCCTCTGCAGCCCGGAGGTCGTCTTGCAACAGAAGACCGATGCCGTAATCGTTCCAGCGAATGAGATCGGCTGGGTCCAGAACCGATTCCTGATCAGGGAGGGTCGCGGACGACGGCGCTATCCGGACTACGACAGTGGAAGTTGCCAGGGTTACGATGGGAAGGTCTGGAACCTCCTTGATCTCTCCCGAGACTTCGGAGGTATCACCGCTAAACACCCAGTTTCCATCGTCGTAACCTGGTCCAACCTCCGGGTCTGGGTCGGCTGGATCTCTGACTCCGGCGAAGGCCCAGTGAGTATTCCACCATCCGAACTTACGGTAGTTCACCTTCGCGGTCAGCCGGATCTTGTCGCCGCAATCCTCCGGAATCTTCAAGCGGAAGTGCACCGTATCTGCAGCACCAGGTGGAATCAGTCGCACGTAGAGCACTGACCTGGCGGCCCAGGCATTCCGTTTGTTGATGGGGTTTCCGTGCTCATCAAGCAGAAAGGCGCGATAGAAGTGAGCGCTTGGGTCGACTGGACCCTTCCGTCCTGCTTGGTCCTGCGGGACATAGCCACTCCAGAAGATCACCTTTCCCTGTTCATCCTGGGCTTTGAGCTCGACCCACACATCGAACGCATCTACGGTGCCGCCTGGAAAGAAGTACCCCACGCCCTTGGTGCGCACCACCACGTCGACTCGAACGGTTTCTCCCCGCCTCAGACGGGGCTTGACTCGGTTGATCGGGGCCAACACTTCGCGCGCCTCGGTGTACCCTGTGGCTCGGCCCACGGCGAAACCCAGAGCGTCGCCCTCAGCGAAGGTACTGGCTATCCTAGGCTCTCCCCGAGCGGCGCTCGGACGCTGACCGGGCTCCTCGGCCGCGACTTCGCTCAGCGCAAAGATGTCGACGCCGATCTGGTCGTTCTGCAAGAACTCGGTCACGGTCCTGAGCTGTTCCTCATCCCGGTTCACGAACGGGACAGCAGTATTGGCCCCTGGAAAGCGGTGGTTGTGTACGTAGGCATCCAGGTTGGCGGCATCGTTGGAGGGAACCAGCGGCATGTGGCAGTCGACACACTTGAGGGGTTGTTTGGGATAGTAGAAGCTGCGTGCCCCTTGCCCCGAGACACCGCTGGCCTGCCAGCCATCATAGTCGTTGAAGCCCCTGATCCAACGATACTCGTTCACCGGCACGTCGAGATGCACCTTGTGACAAGTAGAGCAGTATTCGGCCGTCTGGTTTCGAATGAAGGGCTTCATGAACACGCTCTTGTGGGGTCCTGGGTCGACACGAACGATGAAGTCATGAAGATTCCGCAGCAGCGGGTTGTCACTCGTCGCCAGGTCATGGAGCGGGGGATACTCGATGACGAAGTCTCCGTTGCCCATGCTGCTCTTGACTGCCACGATCGAATGACAGGAGGTGCAGGCGAGCCCTACGTGTGCCTCGGGACGCTCTAGCTGATCCTTGATGGGCTGATCCATCATGCCGTTAAAGAACACCGCGTGGTCATGACATCCACCACAAAATTTGGAAGGATCGGTCCCGACGATGTCCTGCATGTACTCGATCGACTTGCGATACCACTGATTATTGAAGGAGGAGAAATGGTGTGCACTGGAGGCCCACTGTTTGTAGATATCCGGATGACAGCCCGCCTGGGCACAGGACTCCGACTTCATGAAGAAGTTCGAGGGGATGGTGCCTCCTACGTTGGTGTCGGCGGAGGAAGGAAAGAAGGGGCTGCTTGGCCCCGCGCCTTCCCCCTCCATGCTGGTGGGGACCACGAGTGGATTGACGATACGAGAGGTCGGATAGGGATACAGGCGACTCCACTCGGCGACGCCGACCGGGAAGAGGAGGGCGAGGAGGAAAGCAAGTGCAAACACCGGCCACCGCTTGCTTCGTTTGGCTGCCAGGTAACCAACGAACGCGCCCACGCCCACCACGGACAGAACGATGTGCCCGTTCAATAGCCACTGATAGGACCGCGTATTTCCGGTGAGCAGCAGAGCGACCCCCGAGGTCCCGCTCAAGACCAGGGCCGCGAGCGAGAGCTGACCCATCCTGGACACGGTTCTGAAGGACTGCCTTGAGATCCACAATAGCCCCAGCCACACCCCCAGCCCTAATCCCAGATGGAGCAGGATATTGATGACGTAGAAGAGGCTGGGAGATTCGTACGAGTACAGGTAGGCGGCGTTGAGCAAGAAGATCACCAGACCTGTCAGGAGCCGCCAATTCAGCATCTGCGATCGGATCCGCTACGAGCCTGGAGCGTTTTGAGCCTGGGCATCGTTACGCCGTAACAAACGGTTTCCAGTCAACCTGTTGCCAGTATAACAGGGGGCACTATCCGATGAGGTATTGATACCGGGTGATCTGGGCAAGCCTTCCTGGCTCTCGTGGCGGCGGTCTCCAGGCCGGGAAAGGGCCCTTGATCAGGCCCGCTCCCTGACAGTCACGGCTCTGTTACTGGAGAAGGTTGCATTATTTCCTCGTCGTTCAGAGGTTCCAGGGTTCCGACGAATCGTTGAAGTTTCAGCTTAGCCCCGCCACCGGCTGCGCCGGATCGTACCTGAAAGAAACTTCAGTCGAGGGACGTAGCGGTGGGCTCCAGGCCGCCGTCCGAGCCAAAGGCTCGGAAAAATAAGACTTCGGCCTGGAGGCCAAAGCTACATTCGCCAATGAAGTTTCAGCTTAGTGCTCCCCTAGGGCAAGCACCTGCAGGAGGACCTATCCAATTATATATCATTGGGTTACATCCTTTTCCCATCCCAATCTGCAAATGAAGTTTCAGCTTAGCGGCTGCGCATGAATAACTCGGACTTTTACATGTACTATAATCATCATAATTTCGGCCTGAGGTTCCGCTGACCACGGGGAGACTCGAAGGTGATTTCAAGGGGAATCCTCAAGTCCAAACCAAGAAAAGGAGGGAGAAAAGAATGCCGCGCACCGTATTGAGTGTCTTGGTCTTCGGCTGGCTGGCCACATCTCTGGTGCTGGGAGTCGAGACGTCCAATTTTCATGACTTCGCTCACATCGGAGACGGGAGCGGTATCCGGACCGTCTTCTTGATCTCCAATCCCGGCGGGGAGGCCGCTACGGTTACCCTGCGATTGCTCAAAGATGACGGTAGTCCCTTGACCTTATTGATCAACGGGGCTTCCCAGTCGCAAGTGGAAATTGTCATCCCGGCGGGCGGTTCCCTCCGTCTGGAAACGGGAGGCACGTCCGACCCTGTGGCAACCGGCTGGGCCCGGCTGGTGTCCACGCAAGCTGTGGGAGCTCAGGTGCTCTTCGAGATTCTCGTCGATGGGGAGCTGGTGACCCAAGCGGCGGTGGCGCCTCTGGGTTCGATTCTTCGGGGAACTCTCTTCGTCAACGAAGACGGCGGCTCCCGTACCCCGGAATTGCACTGGCCAACCCCACCCGATCCACCACTCTGAGAATCGTATTGAAGCTGAAAAGCACGGCAGGCGAGGAGGTCAAAACCTTCGAGATCATCCTGGGTCCTCAACAGCATATAGCTCAATTCGTCAGCGAGATGTTCTCGGATCTGGGCACCTTTCAAGGCTCGATTCTGATCGAAGGATCGGGGCGGTTTCTGGTGATCACCTTGCAGCAGACCGGACTCGTCATCGGCACCCTGCCGGTCGTCACGTCCTTGCTTTGAGGAGAGGAGTACCTCATGCGGAGAATTTGTTTTGCAGCAATCTGGGTAAGTTTGGCGTTGGTCCCCGCGGCCCGGGCGGATCTGCAGGGAGCTGTCGCGGAGCTGCGTAACCAGCTCAACTTGCTGGGCCTCTCAAACCAGGAGACAGCCCTGCTCACCATAGCCATCGACACCCTCGAGGCGTACGCCAATATCCTTGAGCCGGCCGACAGCAATCTGGAGGTACAGGGTATAGATCAGGGGTTCCCACTGTCCGCCTCCCTGGCCGTGAGGTCGACAGCCAACTTGATAGAATCTCTGGTTACAGTCACCGGCGGATCGTTACCAGCGGACAAAACCAGATTCTGGACGGAAACCGTCCAGATCCTGCACTCTATTCAGGCAAAGGGGTTGGAAGAGCGCGAGGCACCCGAGCCCAGAACCCCGCCGGCGCCAGCAGGCAATTGCTATGTTCAGCTATGGAACCTAGGCTCTGACTATGCTGCGGCAGTTACCAAGCAGGTCACGCTAAGTGCCGAGGCGCTGGGTTCTGAAGATCACAGAAACCTCAAAGGCGACTTCGAGTGGTCCATCGAGTCACCGTGCCCAGACATTGATATTGAGGGTCGTATCATTCTTCCAGGGCCTGTTACCGGTTTTTACCAAGTCACGATAAACCCCGACCAAGCGCTAGGTCTCTTACAGGTTCGCCAACAGTAGTGTCCCAACGTTTGGGCTTCTAATCTCTGTAAAGTATTAATGAGTAATATGTTAGAGAAGATAATGGGTGTTTCCGACTTGAAAGTGAGTGTACGCTCACGCCCTTCAGTTCATAAGGAGGGCGAGCATGTACACGGGCACGACGATTTTTTCTCAGGTGATGCGGCATCTTCCCTGGCATCATTTTCATCGCATTGTTCAGCACTACGGAGGCGACTACAAGGTCAAGTCGTTCCGCTGTGCCGACCATTACCGGGTCATGGCCTTTGCACAGTTGACCTATCGCGAGAGCTTGCGCGATATCGAAGCCTGCCTACGGGCCATGAGATCCAAGCTCTTCCACATGGGCATTCGCTCCACGGTCTCCCGCAACAATCTGTCCAATGCCAACGAGAGGCGCGACTGGCGCATCTATGCCGAGTTTGCCCAAGTGCTTATCGCCGAAGCGCGCCGCCTGTACACCGACGAGGACCTGGGAGTCGACCTGAACGCGACCGTCTATGCCTTGGACTCCACGACCATCGACCTGTGCCTCTCGGTCTTCCCCTGGGCGCGCTTCCGCCGTACCAAGGGGGCGATCAAACTGCATACCTTGCTCAACCTGCACGGCGCCATTCCCGAGTTCGTTCTGATCTCGGACGGAAAACTGCACGATGTCCACGCCTTGGACCACCTGATTCCTTGTCCCGGTGCCTACTACATCATGGATCGCGGATACCTGGATTTCGGGCGCCTGTACCGACTCCATTCTGCCCGGTCGTTATTCGTGACCCGCGCCAAGGCCAACTTCAAGTTCCGCCGCCGCTACTCCCACCCGGTGGACAGAACGACGGGACTGATCTGCGACCAAACTGTCCTGCTGAGCACCTTCTATCCGGCCAAGGCCTACCCCGAACCTTTGCGTCGCATCAAGTTCTTCGACGTCACCACCGACCTGCGGCTAGTATTCCTCACCAACGACTTTGCTTCTCCCGCTCTGACTATTGCCCGGCTCTACAAGCTCCGCTGGCAGATCGAACTGTTCTTCAAATGGATCAAACAGCATCTCCGCATCAAGGCCTTTTACGGCACCAGTCCCAATGCCGTGAAAACACAAATCTGGATCGCCCTCAGTACCTACCTGCTCATCGCCATCATCCGCAAGCGCCTCTATCTCGAGTTGCCGCTCTACACAATTCTCCAGGTCCTGAGTGTCTCGCTCTTCGAGAAAACCCCAATTTTACAGGCCTTTCAGGACATGCATTACATTACTCAGAATAGTGACATTCATAAACAGTTGATGTTATTCGACTAACGCTGGGACGCTACTGGTTCGCCAAAGCTTCGAAAAAAGTGTTCGCGTTAGAGTCAAATTCACTGAGTCCGGGGGCGGTCGCATGTGTGATGAGGAGCGGGTCTTCAAGTTCGTTCATCCTCCCCCATCCTAAGCAGGGACGCGAACCTGTGACAGGTGGGCTATACCGGTTCACGAAGCCGGTCGTGACGTCTCAGCTACATCGAGACTCCCAACAGACCTCGGGTGACCTGGAAGTCTGTATTTCCGTGCGCATGGAGAGTGGGCAGGTAGCGACCCGAAGCCACTTGGAGAATGAGCCGCAGTAGTTCTTCCATCCAGTGCTCGGAATCTCCTTCGAGGACCAGATCGAGATCTAGTCGAAAACGCTCACCCGCTCCATCGTTCTCGGCCACCTGCAGCAGCGGCACCATGGGATGGGTCTGCTGGGGATGGTCGGCCACCTGTGCCAACATGACTTCGATTCCGGTTGCGCCCAGGCCGGTCAAGGTTTCCACCCAGTGATCGGTGGGGCATTCCATGACGTGCATCCCTGGGGATCGCGGTCTTTGTCCATAAGCGATAGAGGGGCGAAACCGATCGGACCCCAGGAGCTGGTTCAAATACGCGGGAGAAGACAGGAGCGTTGAGCTTTCCGGCATTACGACCGTGGCGCCGGCATCGACCAGGCCTTGCGTCAACTGGATCAAACTGCAGGCGGCAGGACTCGAGAGGGAGCCAGTGGATAGGATTCCAAGGCGAAGGGATTCCAGGGTGGCGCGCTCTCTCTCTGGCGTTGGGTTCGCTGCCTGAGCCGCATCGAACCAGGTCTGGACCTTCTTCTTGACCTTCTCGATGCCGCCGTCCATCTGGACGCTTGCCCAGCCGAATCGTGTAGGATCCACACCCATGCGCTCCAGTTCATGAGACATGTAGTCGTTGTGGGTGATCTCACAACCGTGCTCCAGCAGCAATCCGAAGCGGACCATCGGATGTGCCAAATGTCCCAGCATAGTGCGGAGGTAGAGCTCCCGGGTTGGTCCTCCGGAGACACCACAGCCCTCTGTGTGAGGCAGCGACTCGAACCGGGTAATCCTAGGCCTGGATGGATCTCGGCGGGCGTTCATTTCCTGGGTGATGAGACGGGCGATCTGGCTGGAGCAGAGACTGGTCGGGAGGATGAGAGCGATCTGATCGGTAGTATGACTGCCGTCGACCGGTATGCCTTCGAAGCCGTCTTTCAGGATCGAGTCCCCAGTCTTCACCAGGAGGGGAGTCCCTTCAGGCTTCGGAACACTGCTCAGTTCTGCCAGTGCGCTGGCGTCGCTCTGCGGCCAGTTGCGCCAGATGGATACTTGATAATGGCCCGCCTTCTCTCCCACGCTGCGAGCTCCCGATGCTACCGACGTGGCCAAGTCCAGAAGATCCTGTCCGACCTCCGGGAGCGGAGCGCCGTCCAGGTAGCGACCGGCGTTGACGTCCATATCGTTAGAGAGAAGATCATAGCGTCCGCTGGTGGTGACGATCTTGATCGTGGGTACGAAGGGGAAATTGGTTATCGATCCATTTCCGGTGGTGAAGAAGATCATATTGGAGCCAGAGGCCACCTGTCCCGCGATGCTCTCCAGGTCGTTACCGGGACTGTCCATGAAGTAGAAGCCAGGCCGGCACATCGGTTCGCCGTAGTCGATCACATAGTCGAGACGCACCTCAGGATGACGCTTGGAGGCCGCGCCCAGGGATTTCAGGACGATGTTGTAGAGTCCACGATAGATGTTTCCACCGGACGGGTTTCCTTCAGCCGTCTCGCCATGCCAGGCTGCTCGTTCCTTGAAGCGTTCGACGCGGGCTAGAAACTGATGCGCGATCTCGACACTTCGGACCTTCTGCAAGACGTAATCTTCGGCGCCCACCAGTTCGTCGGTCTCGGCCAGGTTGGCGCTGCCGCCAAACTGGATGATCTCCCTCCCGACCCAGGCGGCAAGCGGGTTGCCCGAAATGCCCGAAAAGGCGTCGGAGCCCCCACACTGAAGCGCGAGTTTCAGATGAGCCAGCGAGTGCTCCTGGCGCTCGAAGCGGCTCACCGGATCGAGCCAGTCGCGGACGATTCGACTTCCGCGCTCGAGATCGGTTTGGAAGTCGCTTCCCAGAGTAAGAAACTCGTGAAGCACGTCCGATAGGGCGTAGCCGTTGGCTTCCATATATTGATGAAGAAGCAGGTTGGTGACAGCTTCGCTGCCCCAATCTACGGCAAGCACCGCACCCACGTTGGGGTGAATGATAAAGCCGGCCAACGTTCTGAGCAGTAGCTCCTGGTTGTTTGGCGTTCGGCTGCCACCGCCTTCAGTATGCGAGACGGCAACGACTCCGTCGAAGCGAGCCTGGCCAGACGCCGCATCCAGAAAACGATGCGCGAGGACTCTCGCGTAGCTGGCGGCACGAGACGAGGTGCCCAGCACCACAATGTAGTTTCTGGTACCAACTCCTCTATTCCCAGACCTCTCGTAACCCAGAAAGCTGCGCGACTCACCGTTTAGAGGAACCTGTTCTGAAGGCTGACAACGTTCCTCGTCCAGGGCGTAGGTTTGTATCTTGTCCTGGAAGTTAGCTTCGGAGGGACGTTCAAAGTCGACGTTTCGGCTGCCCAGAGCCCAAAGGACCCGCTCGTTACAGACGTAGTTGCCGGGCTCAATGTCGCGGGTAGCGAAGCCAAAAGGCAATCCCCAGGATAGGAGGGGTTCCCCTTGGCTTACGTCTGCGACGGCAAAGCGGTGTCCCTCCAGAACCGTATAGTCGATTTCAAGCTGTCTACCACCCCATTCGATACGGATGCCTGCCGAGAGTGTTTGGGAGGCAACGGCGACGTTGTCTCCCGGGGATGGGAGTCTGGCTACCGAGTCGAAGGTCCGAGTGTCCGCCATTTGGCGTTAGATTCTATCGTATCGGCGAAGACCTCTGCATCTTGGGTTTCAGGTCAGTGGCCCCCCAGCAGTGCTGCCCCATTCGAGAAAGAAACTTTGGTTGTCTTTAGCCACGAACATCGATAGCAGCATGTCCGTTGTAGGACGGGCATTCCTGCCCGTCGAGGACACCGACGGGCAAGAATGCCCATCCTACGCCGGTCGCTGCTCGATGAAGTTTCAGCTTAGTCCTCCCCTCAGCTGAGTTGGTCCCATCGAGAAGTAAACTTCGGGTCCGGGAGTAGCGGTGGCCTCCAGGCCGCCGTCGGTCGAGCCCAAGGCTCGAAGGAAGAAGACTTCGGCCTGGAGCCCAAAGCTACGTCCGTCCAATGAAGTTTCAGCTTAGTCCTACTATGCGCCTGGACTTGGATCGTGAGGGACTACTTGATCAGCTTGGCGATCTCCTTGAACTCGCTCGTGCCCGAAACCTCCAGGAGTTCGAAAAGAGCCGCCTCCACGGTGGTCAGGATCACTCCGGCCTTGGACATTCGCTCCAGGGCCGTCCGGTAGTCCAGCTCCTTCCTGGAGGACACGACGTCAACGCAAACCTGTACCTGGAAATTCTCAGCGAGTAGATCCAAGGCCGTTTGTTGGACGCAGACATGGGCCTCTGTCCCTGCCAGCAGAACCTGCTTGACGTTTCTTTGATGGAGCTGTGAGGTGAGCTCGTCAACAGTGCTGCAGCTGAAACTCAGCTTCTGAAAGGGTGCTGAATCAAGAACCTCCGTGATACTGGGATCGGTTGCGCCTAGCCCCTGGGGATACTGCTCGGTAGAGAAAACTGGCAGGTTTAGAACACGAAAGCCCTTGACCAGTCTGACGATCCCTTCCACCACTTGCGTGCCGTTCTGGACGACTGCATTGAGCTTGGTCTGGGCGTCGACGACCAGTAGCGCCGTGTGTTCGCGGTTCAGGATCTGGGGATGTCGTTTCATCTATTCTCCCACCGATGCCTGCCGAGGCCTTGGACCCATCCCCTTTTCGCGGACCCTCAGTCGTCCCCTCCACCCAGCAGACCCGAGCGGAGAAGGAAGTAGATTAGGGTCATGAGTGTCGAGACCACTGCGGCGACGTAGGTCATCGCGGCAGCGTTCAGTACCCGATCCATGCCCTGGCGTTCATTGCTGCTGATGATCCCGTACTCGAGGGCCAGGCGCTTGGCTCGAGCCGAGGCGTCAAACTCCACCGGAAGCGTCACGATCTGGAACAGGAGCACGGCGGAAAAGAGCACGGCTCCCGCCAGTACCATCCCCTGGGACTGCATCAGCAGGCCTATGAACATGCCGATGTAGCCGATCTTGGACCCGATGTTGGCGGTGGGGACCAGAGCCGATCGCACCCACAGGGGAGCGTAGTGTCGGGCGTGTTGAATAGCATGGCCGGCCTCATGGCAGGCGATACCGATGGCGGCCACGGAGGTAGATTGAAAGACCCCTTCGGAGAGTGCTAGCTTCTTGGTAATAGGATTGTAATGGTCGGAGAGAACCCCCGAGGTTGGAACTATTTCGACATCGTTGATTCCCGCGCCGTCCAGTAGGCGATCGGCTGCCTGTGCACCGGTCATTCCACGTGCGGAGCGCACCCGAGAGTATTTCTTGAAGCTGGAATTGGTTCGCCAGCTGGCCCACAGCGATAGAAGCAAACCTGGCACCATGATGATTAGATAGAGCGGATCGAAAAACATCTTGCCTCCTCGGTAAAGACTGCATCACGTTTCATGGGTGGCAGCCCTATTCTATCAAGACGACAGAAGGGTCTTGCAGGTTCCCGCTTTCTCAGAGCGCCAAGGAGACGCTGGGAACTTGGATGTCTATCAGAGTACTTTATTGCATCTGGTCTTCCCCACTTCGGGGTGCGTTGGTAGCATAGAATGTCGAATCCATCTTGGGGTCGGGGGAACAGAAATTGACCCTGGCCGCGATCGCTCTTTTTGGAGATCATTGATGTCCGATCAAAGGCCCGAGATTGACGAGACCCAGGACGACTTAGCCGCAGCAGTCGGCGCCCAGGAACGCTCGGGTCTGGTTCTGGTCTCAGAAGTTCTTCCCTCCGATCTTCCGATTCTGGCACTACGACCTCGTCCCTTTTTCCCCGGTATTCCTGTGCCCATGTTGGTGGGCGGACCCCAGTTGGCTGCGGTGCAGCAGGCGCTGGATTCTTCGGCGAAGGCGCTAGGTTTGGTCCTGGTACGCGATCTCGAGGGCGAGGACACGCCTGAGAACCTCCACCGAGTAGGAGTCGCCGCCAAGATCATCAGGGCAGTTCCGGGCGACGAAGATACCGTCCAGATTCTGGTCAACTGTGTCGAACGGTTCCGTATCCGCGAAGTCGGCGTCACTCCAGCGGGGCTGTTCGCTCAGGTGGAATACCACGAAGCCACCGAGCTCTCTGTGAATCCCGAGCTCAAAGCCTATTCGATGGCGATTATCTCCACCCTCAAGGATCTCATGAAGTTGAATCCTCTCCAGTCTGAGGCAATTCGGCTTTTTCTGAGCCGATCTACGCTGGATGATCCGGGAAGGCTGGCTGACTTCGCCGCAAATCTGACGACATCTGAGGGGGATGAGCTGCAACAGATTCTCGAGACTTTCGATGTGCGGCGCAGGATCGATCGGGTTCTGGTTCTGCTCAAGAAAGAGGTCGAGCTCTCCAAACTACAGAACAAGATCACTAAACAGATCGAAGAGCGCATCTCCGGCCAGCAACGGGAGTTCTTCCTGAAGGAGCAGCTCAAGTCCATCAAGAAGGAGCTGGGTCTGGAAAAGGAAGGGAAGGAAACCGAAATCGAAAAGTTCAGTCGTCGGTTACGGGGACTCAAGCCCAACCAGGAGGCCGAGGACACCATCAGTGAGGAGCTTGAGAAGCTACAGCTTCTGGACCCCAGCTCTCCGGAGTACACCGTCACCCGAAATTACCTGGACTGGCTCACGATTCTGCCCTGGGGGAAGTACAGCCAGGATTCTTTCGACCTGGATCGGGCTCGCCGAGTATTGGATCGAGACCACTATGGTCTGAAGGACGTCAAGGAACGCATTCTGGAGTTCGTTGCGGTGGGTCGGTTGAAGGGTGACGTTTCCGGTTCCATTCTCTGCTTGGTGGGTCCTCCAGGTGTAGGTAAGACCTCGGTTGGCAAGAGCATTGCCCGAGCCATCGGTCGTCACTTCTATCGTTTGTCGCTGGGGGGAATGCGAGACGAAGCGGAGATCAAGGGACACCGGCGTACCTACATCGGAGCATTGCCAGGCAAGTTCGTCCAGGCAATCAAGACTGCCGGTACCTCCAACCCCGTGATCATGTTGGATGAGATCGACAAGATCGGAGCGTCCTTTCAGGGCGATCCCGCTTCAGCACTGCTCGAGGTTCTGGACCCGGAGCAGAATGGGAGCTTTCGGGACCACTACCTGGATGTGCCCTTCGATCTTTCCCATGTCATGTTCGTGACGACGGCGAATCAGCTGGACACCATTCCCAGCCCCCTTCTGGATCGAATGGAGCTAATCCGACTCTCCGGCTACATTCTGGAGGAGAAACTGGAAATTGCGCGCCGCTATCTGATCCCGAAATCAATCAAGAGCCACGGCTTGACGAAGAAGCAGCTGACGATCCGCAAGGCAGCAATGGTCCGCCTCATTGAAGATTACGCCCGGGAGGCGGGAGTACGGGGCCTCGAGAACTCGATCAAGAAGATCATACGGCGGATGGCTCTCAAACTCGCCCAAGACGGTGACCAACGGGTCATCATCGGCAAGAAGGATGTCGAAGGTTACCTGGGGAAACCGGTATACACCAGCGACGAAATCTTTGAAAATCGTCCCGGAATCGTCACGGGTCTGGCCTGGACCAGCCTGGGAGGAGCTACTTTGCAGATCGAAGCCACTGCCGTGTCCAGCAAGAGGAAAGGCTTCAAACAAACCGGACAGTTGGGTGAGGTGATGGTGGAGAGTGCGGAGATCGCATATTCTTACGTCATGGCTCACCTTGAGAGCTACCTTGCCAGACCGGATTTTTTCGACGAGCACTTCGTGCACCTCCATGTGCCTGCGGGAGCAACCCCCAAAGATGGGCCCTCGGCGGGGATTACGATGGCGACTGCGCTGATCTCGATGATCACCGGAAAGCCGGTCAGGAAGGACTTGGCGATGACCGGAGAGCTCACCCTAACCGGAAGGGTCCTGCCTATTGGGGGAGTCAAGGAGAAGGTCATTGCAGCGCGCCGCATAGGATGTACGAGTTTGATTTTTCCGGAAGGTAACCAGAAGGGCTTCGAAGAACTCCCGGACTATTTGAAACAGGGTTTGGAAGTTCACTTTGCTACGCGCTACGAGGAGGTCCACCGAGCTGCTTTTGCGGAGGTTTAAGCAGAAAGGTCAAAGAAGTGTATTGCCCGGAATGTGGATATGAGTATCGTGCCGGTTTCGACGAGTGTCCCGAATGCCAGGTTCCCTTGGTTGAGGAGCAGGGCGAGGAAGTCGATGAGTCAGGCAGGGAAGCGGAAGGCAGCGAGGACATCGAGCTGGTAACCGTCCTGGATACCGGGAATCCGGGTCTGGTAGCGGTGGCCAAGTCGGTTCTGGATGGGTCAGATATCCTCTACATCGTCGAAGGGGAGGTTCAGCTCGGACTTTTCGGCGTGGGTCTTTCGAACAAGTCTCCGGTCAGGATCAAAGTGCGTCAGGAGGATGAGGCAGCCGCCAGGGAGTTGTTGAGCGAAGTGGAAGAGGAATCCTCATCCGACCCGCCCGAATGAGAAAAGACGCACATGCGATTGGCCAATAAGGTCGCGGTCGTCACCGGCGGGGGAGCCGGCATCGGCCGGGGTATCTCCCTGCGTTTTGCCGCCGAGAAGCGTGCTCCCAACTACAGCGCCGGGTCAGCAGCACAATTTCCCCGCCATGACGAACTGAAGTTACGTCGGGTAGATGATGAGGAGGCACGATGTCGAGAATTAGGAACGCGGGTTTGGGATGGCTCCGTTTGGTCGTCCTGTTTTTTCTTGCCACCGCTATTTTCCCCCCTGCCCAACACGTATCCGCTGGAAGCCGTGCGAACGAAGTCCGGGAAATAGGCTCTCGTCTCGAGCTCTTCGTGGACGACTGGCTCATCGGCCGCATGGATCATCTCCGCCTGGCCCTTCACCGCCCCCGGCCGGCCGAAGTGGTAATGGACTTCAACAAGGGTTGGGAAGGCGAGTACTCGGCCTACGTCACCGTCTTCCCGGACGGAGATCTCTTCCGCATGTACTATCGCGGCGTAGGGGCAGAGCAGGAGGCGAAACAGGTGACCTGTTATGCCGAGAGCCGCGACGAAATCCACTGGACACGCCCGTCTCTCGACATCCACCAATTCGAGGGCTCTGGGGCCAACAACATCGTCTGGGTAGGCAAGGGATCTCACAACTTCGCTCCCTTCAAGGACTCCAATCCCGATGCGTCTCCAGACCAGCGCTACAAAGCCCTGGCTGGGGGACCACTGAGGGCCCTGGTCTCGGCCGATGGACTGCACTGGAAACTGCTGAAAGAGGATGTGATCAGCGATGGGGCCTTCGATTCTCAGAATCTGGGCTTTTGGGATCCGCTTCGCAGGGAGTACGTCGCGTTCTACCGAGATTTCATCAGACCTGCCGGGGGGTCGCAGAAGACTGCTTTCACTGGAGTTCGCGCCATCAAGACCGCCACCTCCCAGAATTTTGTCGATTGGACCGAAGGTCGATGGCTGGACTATCTAGATGCTCCCCTGGAACACTTCTATACCAATGCCGTCACGCCCTATGCTCGGGCCCCTCATATCTACCTTGGATTTCCCAAGCGCTTTGTGCCCACTCGAATCGTGGTCGAGTCCGACGAGGCTCTGTTCCAGAACTATATGCAGGAGCTTCGGAGCCCCGGAAACGAGGAACGACTTCGACGCGCTAAGGAACGAGCAAAGGCGCGAAATATGACACTGGAAGACTCGTATCGGCTAGGCCTATTCGGTGGGGTCTCCGACGCCGTTCTGATCAGTAGCCGAGACGGGTTTCGTTTCCAACGAACCTTCCGGGAGGGCTTCGTTCGAGCCGGATTGGATCAGGGAAACTGGGGCCACCGCAACAACATGACTGCCTGGGGTATCCTCCAGACTGGTCCGGAGGAGCTTTCCATCTATCTGGGCGAGCATTACGAACTGCCCACTTGCCGGCTCCGTCGCCACACCCTGAGATTGGACGGGTTCACCTCGGTCCAAGCCGGATTCGCTGAGGGCAGCTTTCTCACGTATCCGCTGACGTTTACGGGTAAAGAGCTGGTACTGAACTACTCCACTTCGGCGGTCGGATTCATCAAGGTGGAACTTCAGGACGAGCTCTCACGACCGGTGCCAGGCTTCAGCCTGGATCTTTGCCCCGAGATCTACGGCGATCAGGTCGAGCGAGTGGTGAGCTGGAAAGCCGGCAGCGATCTGAGTAAATTGGTCGGCAAAAAGGTACGCCTCAGGTTCCAGATGAAGGACGCGGATCTCTACTCGATTCGCTTCCGATGACGTTTGGGGAGTAGGACGGACACTCTTGCCCGTCGAGAGAAAACCAACGGGCAAGAGTGCCCATCCTACCCGCAGTAAGGCCTTCGGCGCAGATTGGAAGTAACAACATCTGCGCACCGGCGACCAAATGTCGGGACTACCTAAGCTCGAGCTTGTAGCCCGCTGCCCCCAGATAAGACCCCTCCTGCTCCAGATCGGCTCGGGTCAGTGGATGTTCGTCCAACCAGCGTTGGGGGAAGGAAAGCTTCAGCGATCTCTTGCTGACCGTGAGCCAAGGCTCGGGAAAAGGGGGAGGAGTGCGGCTGCGATGGAGAACCACCGCCAGACGGAGCAGGATTGCCAGGCGCTCCATCATTCGGATTTGGGAGCTGGGGAGCTCCTTGAAAAATGAAACTGGGAATTTGCGCCGGTGGCTGCGAACCAGCGTGGCGAGCAGAGTCTGCTCTTCTCGCGAGAAGCCGCCCAGGTCGGAGGCGGCCACGATGTACTGGCCGTGTTTGTGGTACTGCTGGTGGGCTATATCGAGGCCAATCTCGTGGAGGAGTGCCGCCCAGCTCAGCAATTGCCGGGAGGCCGTGGAACCCAGGGCCCAGGCATCGGCGATCTCGAGAAGAAGGCGGGACGCAGTACGCTCAACGTGAGAGGCGTGTTCCTGATCGACGTGATAACGGTTGGCCAGTGTCGTGACGGTTCGCGTGCGCAGATCCTCCTCCCGGATCCTTCCCAATAGGTCGTACAGAATGCCTTCGCGGAGTGCACCCTGCGAATATTGCATGGATTCGATTCCAAGTGCCTGGAAAGTGGCGTGGAGCAGCGCGACGCCTCCAGGGAAGACCGCCCGGCGATCTGGGTTCAGCCCCTCCAGGTCTAGTCGCTTGACGTGCCCCGCCTTGAGCAGCGCCTCGCGGAGACGCTCCAAGGCTCGGGGCGTGATCCCTTTGCGACTCCAACCCGCCAATCGGACTACCGTGTCGATGGAGCGAACGGTGCCGGATGCTCCGACTGCCTGGCCCCAACCTAGACGGCGATAATGGGACTGCACCGGCTCCAGTTCCTGCAGGGCAGACAACTCTGCCTTTCGCCAGCGCTGAGCGGTAATCTCTCCATCATCGAAGTGCTGCCGGCTCATTGATACACAGCCCATATAGAGGCTTTCCATCAGGATCGGCTCGTTGCTCGAGCCGATGATCAGCTCGGTGCTTCCGCCTCCGATGTCGAGAACCAGCCGGCGAGAGGCAGAGCGGGCAAGACTGTGGCTCACGCCAGAATAGATCAGACGTGCCTCCTCGATGCCCGAAATCGTCTCGATCGGGTGACCCAAAGCAGCCTCAGCCTTAGCCAGAAATTCCTGGGCACTGCGTGCCGAGCGTAGTGTGTTGGTGCCCACGCCGCGGACGCAGTCCGAAGGGATGTCTCTCAGGCGCTCTCCGAAACGCTGAAGGCAGTCTAGAGCCCGGCGCTGAGACTCGATTGACAGCTGCCTGTCGGCATCTAGCCCGGCGGCGAGTCGAACCATCTCGCGCAGTCGATCGACTACGACCGGTACACCGTCTTCGGTTCGCGCTACCACCATATGGAAGCTGTTGGAGCCAAGGTCCACCGCCGCCACAAAGTCGGGCAGTGTCGAGGCGTCTTTGAGCGGAGCAGTCATCCTCTGACTATCTCTTTTGGTTTGCTTTCCCGTCAAGAAACTGGGAAGAATTGGAGGGTTCTGCGCCCTTGTGGTTTAATATCCACACTTCGACGCGAGACGAGAGGCTTCCGTGCCAAAAACTTTTCCATCCCAAGTGCCTCTGGACAGTCCAGAGGCCTATTTCAACCGTGAGCTGAGCTGGCTGGCTTTTTCCTGGCGGGTGCTGGCCCAGGTTGTGGATCCACAGGTCCCGCTGCTGGAACGGGTCCGGTTTCTCGGTATCGTCGGGATGCTGCACGACGAATTCTTCATGAAGCGCATGAGCGGTCTCAAGCGTCAAATCTCTGAAGACTCGACCAAACTGTCTCTGGACGGCCGAAGCCCGCAGAAAGAGTTCGAAGTCTGCCGACAAGAGGTCCTGGCTCAAATGGATTTGATCTCCCAGTATCTGGAGGAGGGGATCGCCCCTGCCCTGGCTGGCGAGAGTATTCCGATCGCAGATTACAAGCAGCTGAAAAAGGCTCAACGCACGGCCCTCCGAAGCTACTTCCGGGACGCAGTCCTCCCGATTCTGATCCCGCTCGCAGTCGACCAGGAGCACCCGTTCCCTTTTATCAGCAACTTTGGCCTGAACCTGGCGGTCTTGCTGCCCAGCAAGGACAAACGACAGCGTTTTGTCAGGATCAAGGTCCCAGACAACAGGCCTCGCTGGGTCCCTGTCCCCAAGGGAAAGGGCTTTGTGCCGCTAGAGCAGGTGATTGCGGCTAACCTGGACCTTCTCTACCCAGCGGCACCTCCTCGGAATGTATATGTCTTTCGGGTGACGCGAGGTGCCGAGGGTGCACCAGATCCGGAAAGCGAGCTCCAGGAGAGTGCGACCGAGGAGCCAGGCAGCATCATCCGACAGGTAGGTCGTGAGCTCAAGGCACGACGGTTCGCAGGCGTGGTGCGCCTTCAGGTCGGCTCCAACTTCCCAAAGAAGCTCTACAATTGGTTGGCCAAGCAGCTTGGGACCAATGACCTTGACGTCTACCGGACGCCCTATGTTCTGGGACTGAAAGACCTCTCGCAGCTCGATGTGGGCGACCGGCCGGATCTGCGCTACCTGCCCTACAAGTCAGTCGATCATCCCCGGTTGAGTCGGCTCTCCACGCAGCCGGGAGCTGTCTTCCACGAGATTGATGGCGGCGATATTCTGCTTCACCACCCCTATCACAGCTTTGATTCTTCGGTGTTGAGGTTCATCGAGTCCGCGGTCCTGGACCCCGCGGTGCTAGCGATGAAGCTGACCATCTACCGCACCAGTGCCAATTCGCCGATCGTCAAAGCGCTGGCGGAGGCTTCCCGACGTGGGAAACAGGTGGCCGTGCTGGTAGAGGTGACAGCTCGTTTCGACGAGGCACCCAACATCGCCTGGGGAAGGTATCTGGAGCGGGAGGGTGTCCACGTAGCATACGGAGTCGAGAGGCTGAAGACACACGTCAAGCTCGCTCTGGTGGTGCGGGAAGAGGGCGGTCAGGTGCGCCGCTACGCCCACCTGGGGACCGGGAACTACCACACCGGGACGGCACGGTTCTATGAGGACGTTGGCGTTCTGACGAGCGATGATGACATCTGTGCAGACGTAGCGTCGATCTTCAACGCCCTAACCGGAGGAACGCTCTCCGGCGATCAACGCCGGATCTTGGTGGCTCCAGTCACAATGCGGCGCCAACTCAACACGTTGATTCGGCGGGAGGCTGAACATGCTCGAAACGGGCGGATCAGCGGCATCGAAGCCAAGCTGAACCAGCTTCAGGACCCAGCCGTGATTCGGGAGCTGTACCGGGCGGGCCAGGCGGGCGTACCGATTCGGCTGAATGTCCGCGGTCTCTGCTGCCTGCGACCTGGCGTTGCCGGGCTCTCGGAGAACATAAGAGTCTACAGCGTTGTCGGTCGCTTCCTCGAACACAGCCGTATCTACGCTTTCTCCAACGGAGGCGAGCCCGAGTACTATATTGGTTCGGCGGACTGGATGAAGCGGAACCTGAATAGCCGTGTGGAGACGGTGGTCCCGATCCTCGATGATCAAGTCAAGATGGAGCTGCGAGAGATTTTGCAGGTCTATGTCGAGGACAACTGTTCGGCTTGGGATTGTCTCCCCGATGGTACCTACGCGCGCCGATCTCCGGCCAGCGGCGAAGTTGCTCTGGCAGCCCAGGAGGTCTTCATACGAATGGCGAAAACCGAGGCTGGGCAGCCTCAGGAGCCGGAGGCTTCGAAGGGACGCAGCGTGGAGGTCGTTGGCGCTGGTTCCGGTCCAACACCTGGGAACACTCGAGTGAGGATTGTCCGGCCCTCGCGAGGCAGGGTGTGACGATTACCTGGCCCCACCGAAGCTGCTTCCGAATCTCCAGTCCGAAAGAGAATCTTTTGACCCTCTCCGCCATTGGACAAGAAGCAGGATGACGGTACGAGTCCTTCAGCTGAGCGATTGCCATTTGTTGAGTGATCCGGAGGCCACGCTTAAAGGGGTCCCGACCGCTGCCTCCCTCGGAGAGGTCCTGGCCTTCATCGCGGAGAACGAAGAGTTCGATCTCTTGGTGATCTCGGGCGACCTGGCACAGGATGAGCAGCTGCAGACCTATCAACTCCTCCGTGAGATGTTGGGCGAGTGGGTCACACGCTTGCGGGTGATCCCCGGCAATCACGAAAACCGCAACTTTATCCGCCAGACGTTCCCCGAGATCACGGCTGGGTCCGGGGACTTACTCAACTTTTCCCTGAAAGTAGATGGCTGGCGTTTGATCGGGCTCGATTCGCATGTGCCAGGCCAGGTGTGGGGCTCGATCGAGGAGGAACAGCTGGGATGGCTCAAGAGGGAATTGTCCCTCGATTCCCGATGCCCTACGGTTCTCTTTGTTCATCACCCACCGATTTCAGTAAAGAGCCCCTGGTTGGATCGGATCGGCCTGGCTGAGCCGGCGGCCCTTGCGGACATCATCAGTGGCTCACCCCAGATTCGTTTGGTTTGCTCAGGACACGTACACCAGGAGTTTGCCGGCAGATTGGGAGAGGCTGAAGTACTGACGACACCCTCAACCAGCTTTCAATTTCGGCCGAAGGAAGAAGTCCCGATCTTCGACCTGATCTCGACTGGCTTTCGAGTATTGACGCTGGATGCAAGTGGATACCAGACCAGGGTGGTCCGATTACCTTCCCTGACCTACCCGCCGAATCACGGGGACGACTGACTTAACCTGAAACTTCATCGAGCAGTGACCTACAACGGACTCTCTGCTATTGATGTGCGTGGCGAGAGACAAACTCAAGCTTCTTTCTCGAATGATCCGGCTCCCAGCCGGTGACGGGGCTAAGCTGAAACTTCATCGGGCTGTTTCTGAGGGACAAGTTTGTAACTCATTGATATAGCGATCCTTGCGGAGTATTCAAGACACGTCCCTACGCCTTCGGCGTAAGTGATCGCCCCTTGATCCCCATCAAGTTTCTTTCTCGAATGGGGCAGCCCGGCTGGGGCGGGACTAACCTGAAACTTGAATAGTGAGCAGTGAGAAGTACCGGGAACAGCTGCGACCAACAGAAGCCGCGAACGACTTGACTTGTCTGCTATATGAGCCCAAGCCCCGAGGAGAGAGCTGGACAACAGCAGAATTTCCAGTGTGCCTGACCCAAGTTTCTTCCTTGAATGATCCGACTTGCAGCCACTGGCCGAACTAACCTGACCGCGCGTCGCTAGTTCCTGGGAAGAGCTCGTCTTCCAACGTTCCCGTACAAACGACTTCGCTAATCAGGGTCTTCTGCCTATCGTGCTCAAGGCGGACCTCAGCTTCCCACCCGCCGGCAAGCAGCGTTAGCTTGGTGCCGGCGACTTTGACCCCCGATATGTTCGCCCCCAGTGAGGACCAAAACATCATGGTCCGTCCCTCAGAAGCTATTCCCAGGGACAGGGCGGGATCTCGATGGTTGTAGTAGGGTGACTGCCAGCCACGAGGGCTGTCGGTATCAGCCCGAACCAGGGTGCGGACACACTCGGCCGCTACCGCCCCCGTGCGCACGTAATAATCTCCCCCGGTTGTCATCAGTCTGAGAGACTCTTTGTCCTCCCACTCGTAGGGGCAATCGCAAAGCGTCCAATTCAGCAGATAGCGATGATTGGCGCCGCTCGCAAGCTCGTCCAGCACCAACCAATCTTCTTGTAGCCTTAGGATTCCCCGACGATGCACGACTGGATCCTTCAGCCGCTCGTAGCCATTGTGTTCTCCCTCCCAGTAGGAGAGGTGTCCCCGCTCAGAGCGACGATTACATCGAACCACACTGGTCAACCAGGGCAGCCACAGAAATCTCTCGGCCCGGTCCATCTGATCTTTTTCGTCTACAGAAACCGTATTGTGAAACCGAGTGTGAGAAAGAGAATTAGCCCAGGGATCAGGCGCATTATAGCTATAAGTGCCGGGGTCCAGAGCGAGGTTGGTTCCTTGCCACCATAGATCGACATGCAGTATATCCGCGTGTGCGGGACGATGCTTGAAAGAGCCACAACGAACGAAGGTAAATCCCTTTTCGGAACGTAGGGTGTAGTAACCCCCTTCCGATGCGCTGAGATCCTCTCTCGGTCGACGTTCTAAAGGAGCTTCGGTGGCCTCCGATCCGAAGAGCCAGAACAGATCCTCATCCCAGGGACCGCCCTCGTGGCTTCGATGACCCTTGAAGTAGTAGCTTGTGCACTGCGTAATCGGTCGAAAATCCCGAAAGTCACAGTTGTTGAGGGGCAGCACCAGTGCTCCATCGTTCTGTCCATAACAGGGGACACGCCCGGTAGTCTCGTCCTGGAGATCAAAAAGCAGAGAGCCTGCCTGGGCCACTCGAGATCGTGTTGTCTGGCTGAATTCTTTCCGGTTCAAGTCTGCCAGTCGAAGCACCCATAGGTAGACCTGACTCACCAGCCGTTGATAGTTCAGGGAGTGCTGAGCGAATCCCCCATCCTCGTAGATCAGTTCCCGCGCCAAGCCTTCCAACAAGGTGTGTCCCAGCTCCAGCCACTGTTTCGCCTGCTTGAACTCGGGAAACAGGAGCCCCACCGTCCACAGCCCGGCTGCTTCGCTAATCGAGTGGTTGTTACGTTGACTGAGAGCATAGTTCAGATCGGCGTGGATCCTGGTCGCCGACTCGGCGATTAACTGGGCCATTCGGCAGATCCGCTCGGGGGTGGTGGTCTGACAATTCTGGAAGGCGTATAAGGCAAAGCAGCAGGCCATCAATCGGAACGTGGCCTCCTGGCCGCACTTCCAGTTGACACCCTGTTGTGGAGGGTTTTGGGCTCTCCAGTCGTCAAAGAACAGCCAGAAGAGTTGGGCGAAGTGCTCGTCCCCTGTTCTCCAGTAGGCACGGACAAGCGTGTAGGCGAAGCCAAAGCGGCTGATTTCCCAGATGCCTTTGATATCGCCAAATCCGAAATCGTCCAGTCGACTCCAGTGCCGACCGCGAGGAGCCTGGTGGCCACTTAGCGGGTTGTGATGCCAATCGGGTGGAGAGCCCATTTCCACGCGGGAGTGAGAGAAGTAGTGGAAAGTGCCTTCTTTTAATTCCCGGGCCCGCTCTACGGGCGACGAAGGAGCGTCGGAATCCCAATGCTGAAATTGCGTTGTGGGGGCTGGAGGCCGGCCTGAAAAGAAGAAGGGAGGAGCGTTGTCCCGGCGGAAACGCGAGTAGGCGATGGCTTCTGCTTGTTCGGGGTCCAGGAGGAACTCTGAGAGTGGAATCGAGGACCAATCCCGGGCCGGCAGCCGCAGTTGCATCAGCCCGCTCTTTAGTTGGAAAGCGTGTCCCAGCCTGAAGGCAAACCAGCGGGGACCGAGTTGGCGTAGCAGTTTAGGGAATCGGTGCAGGGATGGGATCATCTACCCTGAGAGTAGGGAAGCGATCCGGTCCCCAGTCCTTCCATCCCAGAGGGCCGGTACTGTTCCCTTTTTCGGCTTGCCGTCAAGAATCTGTGCGACTTCCGATTCAAGCAGCGCCAGGTTATTGCCCACCAGCGTATTCGTGCCCTGTTCTACGGTTACAGGCCGTTCCGTATTCTCTCTGAGGGTCAAACACGGGACTCCCAAGTAGGTCGTCTCCTCCTGGGCTCCCCCTGAGTCGGTGACCACGAAAGCAGCATTCCGCTGCAAAGCCAGGAACTCGATGTACCCGACCGGATCCATGATCCTTACCTGTGAGCTCAAGGAGATGTCCAGCCCTCTGATCTGCTGTTGGGTTCGGGGATGCATCGGGAAGATCATTGGGGTACTTCGACTTAGCTCACTGAGGACAGACAGGATTCGCGACAAGGATTCGGGGACGTCGACGTTGGCTGGTCGGTGCAGGGTGACGAGCCCGAAAGCCGAGGAGAGGTCGAAACCGTTGTCTACGAATGTGACCCCTTCCGTTCGGGGTAACAGCTTCACCAGGCTGTCAATCATGATATTTCCAACCCGCCGTATCCTTTCCGGTGCGACACCCTCCCGCAGCAGGTTTTTATCAGCATCGGCGGAGGGTGTGAACAAGAGATCAGAGAGCTGGTCTGTCACCAATCGGTTGATTTCTTCAGGCATGGTGCGGTCGAAGGAGCGGAGGCCTGCTTCGACATGGGCCAGCTTGATCTGTAGCTTGGAGCAGACGAGTGTGGAAGCCAGGGTTGAGTTGACGTCTCCATAGACGATCACCCACTCCGGTTTCTTCTCCTGCAGGACAGGTTCCAACCGAGTCATGACTTGTGCAGTCTGATGACCGTGTGTGCCCGATCCCACCTCCAGATTGATGTCGGGTGCGGGCATCTCTAATTCACGAAAGAAAATCTCGGATAATTTGTGGT
Organism: Acidobacteriota bacterium; assembly: GCA_965219855.1. GTDB lineage: Bacteria > Acidobacteriota > UBA6911 > RPQK01 > JAJDTT01 > CAUZIZ01. Next base: position 4,520 of record CBDCOR010000028.1, on the reverse strand, counting down.
CATAGTGCTGGCCCGTGTGGACGAGAGTCTGCTGAATACTGGAGAGGCGATCAAGCGCTAGCAGCAGGGGAGCTGCTTTCATGAAGTTGGGGCGGGCGCCGACCACGTGGAGAACATTCATCTCGGTCAGTGACTTCCTACCGTCGACTCTTCTCCCCGGACACCTGCACCAGCGCAAGCGACCTGGATATCCACGACGTCGTCGGCAGCCTCCACAATACGGTTCTCACCGCAACTCATGTTTTGAATCAACCCAGTAGCGTCCCAGCGTTAGTCGAATAACATCAACTGTTTATGAATGTCACTATTCTGAGTAATGTAATGCATGTCCTGAAAGGCCTGTAAAATTGGGGTTTTCTCGAAGAGCGAGACACTCAGGACCTGGAGAATTGTGTAGAGCGGCAACTCGAGATAGAGGCGCTTGCGGATGATGGCGATGAGCAGGTAGGTACTGAGGGCGATCCAGATTTGTGTTTTCACGGCATTGGGACTGGTGCCGTAAAAGGCCTTGATGCGGAGATGCTGTTTGATCCATTTGAAGAACAGTTCGATCTGCCAGCGGAGCTTGTAGAGCCGGGCAATAGTCAGAGCGGGAGAAGCAAAGTCGTTGGTGAGGAATACTAGCCGCAGGTCGGTGGTGACGTCGAAGAACTTGATGCGACGCAAAGGTTCGGGGTAGGCCTTGGCCGGATAGAAGGTGCTCAGCAGGACAGTTTGGTCGCAGATCAGTCCCGTCGTTCTGTCCACCGGGTGGGAGTAGCGGCGGCGGAACTTGAAGTTGGCCTTGGCGCGGGTCACGAATAACGACCGGGCAGAATGGAGTCGGTACAGGCGCCCGAAATCCAGGTATCCGCGATCCATGATGTAGTAGGCACCGGGACAAGGAATCAGGTGGTCCAAGGCGTGGACATCGTGCAGTTTTCCGTCCGAGATCAGAACGAACTCGGGAATGGCGCCGTGCAGGTTGAGCAAGGTATGCAGTTTGATCGCCCCCTTGGTACGGCGGAAGCGCGCCCAGGGGAAGACCGAGAGGCACAGGTCGATGGTCGTGGAGTCCAAGGCATAGACGGTCGCGTTCAGGTCGACTCCCAGGTCCTCGTCGGTGTACAGGCGGCGCGCTTCGGCGATAAGCACTTGGGCAAACTCGGCATAGATGCGCCAGTCGCGCCTCTCGTTGGCATTGGACAGATTGTTGCGGGAGACCGTGGAGCGAATGCCCATGTGGAAGAGCTTGGATCTCATGGCCCGTAGGCAGGCTTCGATATCGCGCAAGCTCTCGCGATAGGTCAACTGTGCAAAGGCCATGACCCGGTAATGGTCGGCACAGCGGAACGACTTGACCTTGTAGTCGCCTCCGTAGTGCTGAACAATGCGATGAAAATGATGCCAGGGAAGATGCCGCATCACCTGAGAAAAAATCGTCGTGCCCGTGTACATGCTCGCCCTCCTTATGAACTGAAGGGCGTGAGCGTACACTCACTTTCAAGTCGGAAACACCCATTATCTTCTCTAACATATTACTCATTAATACTTTACAGAGATTAGAAGCCCAAACGTTGGGACACTACTGGAATCAACCGTCTAATGATACTGAATCGGACATTGACGATTCTAATCGATCAGCCAGACCTTTCACCAAACAATACATCGCATCGCAACAATCCTTGGCGTATTGAAGGGTCAGAGTGTCGAGCTATGAGCCAGCAGGGAGCGAAAGCGCATCTAGAACGGCCTGCCACAAATGACCCACCTCGTATTTCGCCAGCACATGCTCCCGAGCCCTCTTGCCCAGCGATAGTCTCAGATCAGCCTTGCTTGCCAGTTCTGCGAGAGCCTCTCCGAGGGCCGTAGTGTCATGCGGGTCGAGCAGGATTCCAAGCCCATCCTCGTCGAGGACTTCGGGGACTCCTCCGACCCGGGTAGCAATTACCGGTAACCCGGCAGCCATCGCCTCCAACAGTGTGTTGGGCAACCCCTCGCGGTGCGAGGGCAATACGAAGACATCGGCCTTCCTGAGCTGTTCCAATTTCTCTGCGAAATTCAGCCAGCCATGAAACTCGAAGAGATGACTCAAACCGGCATCGGCCACCCGCCGTCGCAAGTTGAGGGACTCATTTCCTTCACCGGAGACATGGATACGAGAATCCTTCAGAGGTTCCCTGAAGAGACTGACGGCTTCGACCAGATCATAGGCTCCCTTGTAAGTCTCTATCCATCCGACATAGATGATATGGACTTCCTTGGAGGCTGACGCCATTGGTCTGGAGAGTCCCAAGTAAGGTGAAGCGTCCAACCAGTTCGGAATGACCGCGAAGTGGCTGCTCGGTAGGCCTGAGAGAGACTGGTAGAAGTCCCTCCAACTCCGGCTTTGGCAGATGACAACGTGGCAGCGGCGGAGTACCAGGCGCACAAAACTACGGATGAGCGGGCTTCTCTCAAGATCGTCCAGGATCAGACCGGAACGGGGACTGAGGACGACTCGCTTCCCGAATGCCCGTGCCAGCAGTACCATCAGGCCCTTCTCGATGAAACTGGCTCCAGCACTGGTAAAGATGAGGGCCCCTGCCACCGAGGCCGGCCGAATCATGCGCGTGAAAGAGAGCGTCCGTCGGGCCGCATGCAGTGCTCGAGTGGCAAGTGGAGGAGGCGGAACAGACCGCATGGTACTGTCGAGCTTCTTCCACTTGACGTATTCGGAGATCGGGCTGCCGACGAGGATTTGGCAGGCTGTGAGCTGGCCACCAACCGCTCCTCCCTTGGATGCTTTTCCAAAGGCTCCGACGAAAACATATTCCAAAGGGCTAATCCGTTCTGGTGCACAGCGGGATTGTCAGCCCTAGACTCTGACCTTGAAGTGCTGAGCCCAAGCAGCGAGTTGCATCAGACTCCAGAGACGATGGGTTGCCCGATAAACGCTAAAATCTATGGCATCTATGTTTTGATTAAGTCCTTGGTCCAGCAACCCTTCAACGACTTTCTTCGAAAATAGATCCATCATTCCGCTGGAATCATGTAGAAGGAGGTGTCGAGCGATCCTAACATAGGTGTCGTTGCGAAAAGCGTGGAGTGGGATATCGAAGCCTGTCTTTGGGTGCGAGAAGACCGAGTCAGGAAGCATGGTGCGGACTGCCTTTCTCAACACTGACTTGCCGGTCCCTTTGTGAATTAGGTGCTTGTCAGGTAAGCGCATACTCAGTTCCGCCAAGTCTACATCAAGCATAGGTGAACGTACCTCCAGCGAGCAGGCCATACTCATCCGATCGACCTTTGTCAGCATGTCTTCGCTGAGATTATTCTTCAGTCGATAGTACATGAGTCTGCGCAGCGGCGTCCATTCTGCCGCCTCGGGAGGCAGAAGAGTAAGCAGAGGCAGATTTTTTCCAGCCGATTCCAGTACAGAATGATCTGTTAGGATTTCAGGCAGTTCACTGTCATCGAAAAGCGCATGCACTGTGACAGGCAAGACCTCGTCTGGAGCAGTACTCGCATCGAGCCCACGTCTCAGACGACGCAGGAACGCAGTCGCAGGTAAACGGGGACTCGTAAGCCGACGAACGATCGAGCCGGCAGAACTTCGTAGGAATTCAGGGGCCTTCTTCACTTTCTGGATGGACAGGCACCACTGAAAGACGGGATAACCAGCAAACAGCTCGTCTCCTCCATCGCCCGATAGGGCCACGGTTACCTCTTGGCGAATACACCTGCTTAGAATGTAGGTAGGAATGGCGCTGGAATCGAAGAAAGGAACTCCGACGTGGTCCACAATGCGCCAAAGATCTTCCTCCTGGAACGCCAAGTTGGGGATGAGGAACTCTTTGTGGTCTGTCCCGAGGTGGTTGGCCACCTGTCTAGCGATATGACTTTCGTCGTAGGAGGCCTCCTCGAACCGAACTGTGAAGGTTTTCGCAGGTCGACTCGAAACGGACTGTAGCATAGCGACGACTGCACTCGAATCGATACCCCCCGAGAGGAAGGCCCCCAGCGGAACCTCGCTCATCGCCTGCCGACGTACTGCTCGGGACAATGCTTCGCGTACCGCTTCAACCGCTCGCTCCTCCCGATCCAAGTAGGGGTCTGGGCTGTAATCCACAGAATAATAGGATGTTACCGTCGTTTTCCCACGGTGCCAGTAGAGGAAGTGGCCAGGAGGCAATATCCTCACATCTTTAAAGAGAGTTAGCGGGGCTGGAACGATACCTACCCTCAGATAGTAAGCCAGGGCTTCACGGTCCAACCGCCGGGGGACCAACTCACATTCAAGCAGGCTGCGTATCTCGCTGCTGAAAACAAATACGTCCCCGGAGTGATGGTAGAAAAGTGGCTTTTCACCGAATCTGTCGCGTGCTAAAAAAAGTGATCCGTCCAGCCGGTCGTGGATGCAGAAAACGAACATTCCTTTTAGCAGGCTAGGGCACTCCTTACCCACATCTTCGAACAGATGCACCAAGACTTCAGTATCGGATGAGGTGGAGAATCGGTGTCCTCGCTCGCTCAGCCGTATTGTCAATTCTGGATAATTG
>CBDCOR010000027.1:0-249777 GCA_965219855.1 Acidobacteriota bacterium | reverse complement strand
CATACCGGTCGACGAGAGCATATCTAGGATAGAGCAAGGCGGAATTGACGGTGAACTTGCGGCCCGTCTCCACGCTGTTGATGACGCTGTAGGGAGTGACTTCGCTCCCGCTGCCAGAAGTGGTGGGACAGCGATGACGGGAAGGCTCTGCTGTTCGATGCTGATTTCACTTTTCGTAGTCCCGGCAGTGGCCGCCGTTTTCGCTGGCAAGAGCCGCGAGTTTGGCCACATCCATGGCGCTGCCTCCCCCAATCGCCACCACCAACTCGCACCCGGTTTCAGAGATCAACTCTAGAGCAGCATCGACGGTGGATGAGGAGGGCTCGGGTTCCACGGCTGAAAAGGCCACTGTCCAGATACGCGACAGCTCCAAGTGGTTTTGTATCTGTTTGGCCAACTGCAGAGTGGGAGTGGGGTCCGCTGATGAGCGCGACGCGGGAAGCTTTTATGACGGAGCAAAGATGGGGCAGTTCCTCAACCGCCCCCGACTCCGAAACGGATCCGGGTGGGAATGCCCATATCTGGAGGAAAGGGAGGGGTAAGGTCCCGCACTCCACCCCCAGGGGTTGCCCCGTGTTTCAGTGCTGAACGCCGGTTTGACAGTCCGGAAAGAGTCGTAGGTCAGCGGGTGTGATGTTTGCACTTGGGTCTCCTTGGTGTCTTCGCCGCAGGAGAATCACAGGCAAGGAGTGTGCCAGTGGGGTCTGCCTTTGAGATTAGAAGGTTTCCCGCCAAGAGATCGCAGCAGAAAGTTCGGTAATCGTCAAACGGGGTAGGCTAGCCGACAAGCAATTGACGCCGGAGGCTTCGTTGGCTTGGGGCCAACATTGCTGTTTCATCGAGCCCAAGGGCTCGACAATCACGGCTCGGAGACCGAAGTTACATTGACGGAATCCTGGAGGGTCACTAGAGTGTTTGGGGTTCCAAGATCACTAGCCCGGATTATTCATAAGTTTTCTACTGCGGCGGCGCAATCATCCCCCCTGGCTGTGTTACGCTCGGTCGGCCTCCTCGACGGACTGCACGAGTACGACTGCGGAGGCCTCGGTCGCAAGCCTTGCCAGGACGGCGCTTTCGCCGCCTCGCTACGAAAACTTATGAATAATCCGGGCTAGAAGCAGATGGCGCTGAGCGGTCGCGTCGCATGGGAGTAGGAATGAGGCTTTCTGGGAAGGTAGCGTTGATTAGCGGAGGAGCGCGTGGCCAAGGGGCGGCGGAGGCCAGGCTCTTTGCGACAGAGGGAGCGGCCGTGGTCATCGGAGACCTCAGGGAAGAGGAGGGAAGAAGTCTCGAGACAGAAATAGCCCAGTCCGGTGGGCGAGCCCTTTTCGTGCGTCTGGATGTAGCTTCAGAGAAGGACTGGCAAACCGCCGTCGAGGGGATCCTGGAAGAGTTCGGGAAGTTGGATATTCTGGTCAACAACGCGGCAATTCTCCGGTTGGAGCGTGTCGAGGAGACGACTCGGGAAGGTTGGGATCAGGTGATGGGTGTGAATGCCACCGGTGTCTTTCTTGGCATGAAGCATGCCGTTGTCGGTATGCGGCGTGCTGGAGGAGGCTCCATCGTGAACATTTCCTCGGTGTCTGCAATAACGGCGAGTCCCTGGGCAGCTGCCTATCATGCTTCGAAAGGTGCAATACGGACTCTTACACGAGTTGGAGCGTTGGAGTACGCAAAAGACAACATCAGGGTTAACTCGGTTTATCCGGGTTCCGTTGACACCGAGATGCTGACGGAGACCTATTCCCCGGAATACCTCAAGCGAACTCGGGGTGCCAATCCGCTGGGACGCATCGGGACTCCGCAGGAAGTGGCATGGGCAGTGTTGTTTCTCGCCTCGGATGAAGCATCGTTCATCACAGGAAGCGAGCTGGTGGTGGACGGCGGACACCATGTGCAGTAGTTTCCCTCACTGCGTGTCCCAGAGGGCGTCTTGTACCCCGTCGGACTCTGATCTATCATTCTCGGCAACTGGTCGTTGGTTCCTTGACCGGACGCTTCGATTCTTCAAGGGGTTGAAATTAATGGGTGAGCCAATCAAGTACGGCATGTTCATCATGCCCTTTCATGCTTCGGGAAAGTCCCTGAGCCAGTGCTACGACGAGGATCTCGAACTGCTCATCCGTGCCGATGAGCTGGGATTTTCGGAATTCTGGATCGGCGAGCACCACACGATGAAGTACGAGAATATCGTGATGCCTGAGATCTTCATTGCTCGTGCTCTAGGAGAGACGAAACAGATTCGAATGGGACCCGCACCCGTGTGTCTGAATCAGCACCACCCTGGGAACGTAGCGTCTCGGCTGTCCTTTCTGGATCACCTTTCCAAGGGAAGGCTCAACCTCTGCTTTGGTCCCAGCAGCGTGACCTCCGATCAAGAGCTGTATGGCGTGGACCCCAAGCAGGGTGGGAGGATGGTAGGGGAGGCCATCGAGATCATACTCAAGCTGTGGGAGACAGATCCCCCCTATGAATACGAGGGTGAATTCTGGTCGATTCATCTCCGAGATACGGTGGACGAGGAAACCGGGCTGGGGTTTATCCATAAGCCGCTGCAACAACCCCATCCACCCATCGCAATACCGGGTATGAGCCGGGGCTCCTACAGCATGAAGTTCGCCGGCAGGAAGGGGTATCAGCCCTTCGCGCACTGTCTCATCACGTCCAACGTTCTGGCTGATGTATGGCAGACCTACGAGGAAGCTGCGCTCGAGGCAGGACGTCTGCCGGATCGCGCCGACCTCAAGATCGCCCGTGCCATTTTCCTGGCAGATAGCACCGAAGAGGCGACGCGCCTCGCCAGGACCAATACTCTGGGTCAGAATTTCGAATACATTGGCCGGCTCCTCGACAAAGGGTTGGGACGCCAGCTCTACAAGCGCGACCCCGAAATGAGCGACGCTGACTGCAACCTGGACTTCCTGATGACGGAGCAGATCATTGCCGGTGATGTGGACGAGGTCCTCAGGAGGCTGCTTCTGATGAGGGAAGAGACCGGGCACTTCGGCACGCTTGTGCTGATGTCCTATGATTGGGACGACAAGGAAAGCTGGATCCGGAGCCTGGAGCTGTTTGCCAAAGAGCTGATGCCCGCCCTGAACAAAGCCGTAGGAGTGCCCGTTTGAGGCTGTGCCGTTAGACCACGCCTTAGGGTCTGCGCAAGAATAACTTGGCATTTTGGCATCCCGGCTTCACACCATCTTCGGCCGCTCCTCAATCGCGAAATCCTCAACGTAGACCTGGCTACGCCTGCGGTTTCGCTCAATCGTTCGCGGCCAAATCTGATGCAAATCCGAGCGCCAATTCTACCAAGTTATTCTTGCGCAGACCCTTAACCCGGATTATTCATAAGTTTTCGTAGCGAGGCGGTGAAAGCGCCGTCGTGGCAAGGCTTGCGACCGAGGCCTCCGCAGTCGTACTCGTGCAGTACGTCGAGGAGGCCGACCGAGCGAAACACAGCCAGGACGGATGATTGTGCCGCCGCAGTAGAAAACTTATGAATAATCCGGGTTAACGTAATTCCACCCTTCCTTTTGGGGTGTCCAGGATCGCGACTAGTCCAGGGACTGCACCGCGATCGATCGGCAGATCCAACCCAAGACCCGCAAGCTTCAGGCGGATTTCCTCCGGGGCAGGATGGATCCCACCCAGTTCCCTGAGTGAGCAGCCCTGGGCCGCACCTAGAGCAGGGCTGGTGGTTTGTCCCCAGTCGATAAAGAAGGGTATGAGGCCTCCCGGGGAAGGGCGGTGAGCAGTCAGCCTCCAGGACAGGAGGGTTCCATCGGTCTGCTTTCTCTTGCCTTCGGAAATTGGACCCAGGTCTAGACCACGACGCTGGGCGTCTTTTACTACTTGCTCCAGTTCTTCTGTTCCTACAGCCCAGCTCACCAGGGCCGGCTGATCTAGATCGCCAATCCCGAAACGCAGGTCTGGCGACGGCATGCCCTGATCCGGATCAGGCCCGATGATTTCGAGGTAGGTGGATTCTCCGAGCGCAATCAGGGCGTTGCGAGTCCCCCATCCGGGGTGCCTTCCACCGGGCGTGGCACGGACTCCAAGCAATGCGTGGAGGTGGTCGACTCCGCGCTCCAGATCGGGTGACGCGTAAACCAGATGATCGATGCGAGAAAGCAGGCTCAACACAATTTTGCCTCCGAGGACCTTCAAGGATTGCCCAGATCGATTCCGGAGACTAATCTAGCGGTCGGGCTGACACGGCGTCAAGATGTGCCAGGATCAAGGAGAGCTATCGTAATGCGTCATCTGAGTGAGTTGCAGGCGGGCGAGTTTCGGGTACTAGGAGCATTGATGGAGAAGGAGCAGACGACCCCTGACTACTATCCCATGACCCTGAATGCTCTGGTGGTCGCGTGTAATCAGAAGACAAACCGAAACCCGGTCATGATGCTGACAGAGCTAGATACGTTGAACATCCTTCGAGTCCTGCTCCAAGATTCCCTGGTAGAGCGTATCAGTGCCGCGCGCACGGACCGCTGGTGCCACCGGGTCGACGAGAGACTCCACTTTCGCCCGGAATGGAAAGCTCTCTCGACCGTACTGTTCTTGAGGGGAGTTCAGACTCTGGGCGAATTACGAATCCGAACTGAGAGGATGCATCCCTTCGCCTCTCTTTCGGAGGTGCAGGAGACATTGGCAGGAATGGCGGATGAGGAGGACCCCCTGGTCCTAGAGCTGGCCCGTGGACCTGGCCAGAAGGAGAGCCGTTGGGGCCTGACGGGACAGGATTACGCCGCTGCAGAGGTAATGGCGGTGCAGGTATCTGATGGTATCTCTTCTGCCCTGGAGGAACGAGTAACTCGTCTGGAGGAGGAAGTCCAGGAACTTCGAGAGCAATTGAAAAGAATGACGCAGTGTAGCAGTGATCAGTGAACTGTCCCGGAAACAGCTGCAGCCAAGAGAGCCGCAGGCCCGGATTAAGCTGAAACCCAACCCCTGGCTCGCGCTTCAGGCTTTTATGACTCGGGTAGTTTCTTTCATGTACGATCCGGCGCAGCCAGGCATTGAAAGCGCAAGAAAGAGGATTTAGAATCGCCGCTATGAGATCTCTGAGAATCACCTCCGCCCTGTTGCTTTCAAGTTGTTTCTGGAGCGTCGGTAGCGCAGCTGAACCCTCCCCTGAGAAGGATAGCGGCTCCCCCCAGGTGCTTGACCTCGGGTCCCGTCTCGAGCTCTTCGTCGACGAGCACCTGATCGAGTCGGCAGAAGGTGTCGAATTGGAACTCCAACATCCACGCAAAGCCGAGAAGGTCTTCGTATTCGATCAGCCCTGGGAAGGCAATACTCCCTTCCACCTGGCTATCCTCAAGGACGGAGATCTCTACCGCATGTACTATCGCGGTAGCTCTGCACCCGATTACCTGATCAGAGAGGACCTCGAGCCCAACGAAAAATTCGTCCCTGTGCATACTAAGGTCTCGTGTTACGCCGAAAGCCGGGACGGTGTCAATTGGACTAGACCTTCGCTAGGACAAGTTGAGTTCAACGGTTCCAAAGAGAACAACATTCTGGAGATTGGCGGAGCGGCAAAGTTCAATCCATTCAAGGATGAGAATCTACAAACCCCGGACTCCTCGCGATACAAGGGAATCGCTTTTGCTCGTGCGGAGGGGAAGCGAGGACTGGTCGTGCTGGAGTCTGCGGACGCGATCAACTGGAGGTGGATGGCGGAAGAGCCCGTCATCACGGATGGAGCTTTCGACTCGCACAACCTCGCCTTCTGGGACAGCGTTCGCGGAACCTACGTCTCCCTCTACCGGGACTTCAAACACGGTGTGCGGACGGTTAAGTACGTGACTTCCAAAGACTTCATCCACTGGACTCCAGGAGAGTGGGTGGACTATTGTCAGGGGCCACCCAAAAGCGGCCAGTGAGGGCCACTTCAAAACCGGCCATTTTCAAGAGCCATTGAGGGCCGCATCCTGCGTAGGATGAGCCGATGGCCAATACATTGAAAATGGAAAAGAAGCAAACGGTTTTGGCGCTCCTGAAGCTGGGCTGGTCGTATCGTCGGATCGAGCGAGAGGTGGGAGTCCGACGAGAGAGGATTGCCCGCTATGATCCCTCCCGAGATTCAAAACCGGCCAAAGTGGCCCCCGGCTCGGAGGAGCAAAAGCGGCCAAAGCGGCCCCCGGGTCTGCGCAGCTTCTGTGAGCCCTTTCGGGAGCAGATTGAAAAGAAACTCCAGCAGGGATTGCAGGCCAAGCGGATCTGGCAGGACCTGGTCTTCGAGCAGGGATTCGGGGGAGCCTACAACTCCGTCAAGCGCTTCTGTGGAAAGCTCAAGGCGGAGAGTCCTCGCGTGTTTGCTCGGGTGGAAACTCCCCCCGGTCGGGACCTGCAGATCGACTTCGGCAAAGGAGCCCTGACTCGGACCGAATCGGGTCGTTACCGCCGTCCTCATCTGTTCAAGGCCGTCCTCTGCCACTCGCGCCACTCCTATGAGGAAGTCGTCTGGCGGCAGGAACTGAAGACGTTCATCCGCTGTGTCGAGGAGGCTTTTCACGCTTTTGGAGGCGGCGTGGAGGTGGTTCGCCTCGATAACCTCAAGGCCGGGATCACCCGGGCTTGCTTGGTGGACCCCGAGGTCAATGCCGTCTTCAGTGCGCTCGCTCGCCACTACGGCTTCGCCGTGCTGCCCATCCATCCGGGCGCTCCGAACGAGAACGGAAAAGTCGAAAGAAGCATCGGATATAACCGACTCCAGCGCGCTCAAAGCTCGCCGCTTCGAGAGCCTGGATGCGCAGAATGAGCATCTGCAGAGTTGGAACGAGCGAATCGCCCGCCAGCGCATCCACGGCACCACCAAGCAGCAGGTCTGGCCCCGCTTTGTCGAAGAACAGAAGCATCTCCGACCGCTTCCGGATTCCCGCTTCAGTTTCTTCCGCGTGGGCCGTCGAACGGTCTCCACCGATGGCCACATCGAAGTCGACCGAGCGTTTCTACTCGGTGCCCAATCATCTGCTCGGTTGTGAAGTCGCCGTGCACTGGGATGATCGTATCGTCCGCGTCTTCTTTCGTGAGCAACAGGTGGCCCTGCATCCGAAGCACCCGCCGGGGAGATTCCGAACCGAAACGAGCCATCTTCCGGAACGCAAACGCTACGCGCACTATCGAACCGAGCATCATCTGCTGAAGCAAGCCCGAGCCGTGGGTCCAGAGGCGCACCGCTGGGCCGAGCGAGCTCTGGAGGTCCGAGACATGCTCGCCTACCGACTCGTGCAGGGCATGATCTCGCTGACCCGCCGCTACCGCGCTTCGGTCGTCGACGAAGCCTGCGGCAAGGCGCTCGCACATGACGCCTTCCGCTACCGGACTCTGGTGGCTTTGTGTAAGCGACTGGACGTGCCGCAGCGCTCTTTGTTTACCTCCGAGCACGAGTTGATCCGACCGCTGTCCGAGTACCAGATCACCGATCCCACAGGAGAACCAGAATGATCTCATCAGAACTGGAACGAAAACTTCGTCACCTCCAGCTCTCGGGCCTGGCTCAGGTCTTTGACGTTCGCCTGCAACAAGCCGTCCAGGGAAGGCTCAGCCATCAGGAGTTCTTTGAGCTGCTGATTGATGACGAGCTGACCCGCCGTCGGGACCGGCTGTTGGAGCGACGTTTGCGCCAGGCCCAGTTTCCGGAACAAAAGCACTTGGAGGACTTTAACTTCTCCTTTAACCCCTCCATCAACCGGCAGCAGATCTTCGATCTGGCTACCGGCCGATTCATCCAACAGCGCCGCGGCTGGTTGGTCATCGGTCAGACCGGAGTCGGCAAGAGCCATCTGATCATCACCGTCGGGATCAAGGCGGTCGAAGCCGGTCACCGGGTGCAGTACAAGTCGGCTTTCGATCTGCTGGAAGACATCGCCGAAGCCACGGCCACCGGCAGACGCCGATCTTACATTACGGAGATGACCCGGATCCCGCTGCTGATCCTCGAGGATCTGGGACTCCGCAGAGTGCCGGAGTCGGCGGCAGAAGATCTGTTGGAGATCCTGCACCGCCGATACCAGAAGACCTCGACGATCCTCAGTTCGAATCGACCCCTGGAGGACTGGGGCGCGATGCTGGGAGGAGATACGGCGGCCACCTCGGCGCTGCTGGACCGCTTCCTGCACACTTCGGAAGTCACCTTCATTCGGGGCAAGAGCTATCGCCTCTACGAGCGACAGCAACGAGAGAAATCCACCCCGAAGCGAGGGAAAGAGAAATGACACCTGCGAGGCGAGTGCTGTGAGTGCGGGCTTGTCCCCTACTCGCAGACCCTGGGACTCAGCCCCAGGCTTCGTAGATTGCCCGCTCCGAGGGAGGGGTCAGGACAGGGTGGGGCAGAGCTCATTGCTTGAGGGGCCTCTGAGCGAATGTTTTTTGAAAAAAGGAAGCCAGGAAGAAGCCGTGTCGTTGAAACCAAGCAGAGACCATGGAAGCCAGGCTTCTCGAGTTTCCCCCAACACCCCCGGAAAGCCGTGGAAACTGCCGCGCTATGGAAACCGTGGGAAAACGGCTGCCTCGCGAAGACGACTCCAGGAGGCGAGTTTTTCCACCGTTCCCACAGCGCTTGGAAAACTCCTCCGGACGGAGTTTCCCACAGTTCCCACCGCTTCTACGGCTGAACACACAACAAAGCCTCCTCCCCCCGCTTCGCGGGGAGGGCTTCACAAGGGATTGAAATGACTCGAACCGGAGGATATAACTACTGAATCACTGGCCGGTTTTGACCCGGCCCCGCCTGGCCGCTTTTGAAGTGGCCCCCGACACTATGGAGAAGCCCCGTCGGAACACCTGTACACCACCTCGACCGTGCCTTATTTTCGCGCTCCCCACATCTATCTAGCGTTCCCCAAACGGTTTGTCCCTTGGCGCTCTCCCCAACACTCACCTGCGACTCGCAACTCGGAGCTCGCGGGCCTCTCCGATTCAGTGTTTATGAGCAGCCGCGACGGAAGGCATTGGCACCGGTTCGTAGAGGCGTTCATTCGACCGGGACGTGATCGCCGCAATTGGATTCACCGGACTAATTTTGTGGCTCGCGGGATTTATGCCAGCGCCCCTGACGAGATCTCGCTATACCTGATGCAGCACTACACCTACCCGACTGCCCATCTCCGGCGGATGGTTCTACGCACCGATGGCTTCGCTTCGGCGAGCGCAGGTTATCCCGGAGGGGAATTCCTAACGCCACCCCTGGTATTCCGTGGTGAAAACCTACGACTTAACTACTCCACCTCGGCCGCCGGCAGCATAAAAGTAGAAATCCAGGCAGCCAACGGTTTGCCGCTGGGAGGGTTCTCGCTCGAAGACTCTATCCCCATCTGGGGAGACGAGATCGAAGGGATCGCGGCCTGGCGGCGGGGCAGGAGTCGCGACCGGGAGAATCAGCTGAAGCGGATCGTCGGGAGCGTGGTCAGGTTGCGTTTCGTGATGACCGACGCCGACCTCTACTCGATCCAGTTCAAATAGCAGTAGCTTTCCAGAGGAGTTTTCAGGTCGTGAAAAAGAAGATCTATCCGCTGCCTGGAGGGAATCAGTTGGCGCGCTCAGGGTCACTCGCAGGGCCGGTGGCCTTTTCCAATGCAGTTCGTGTCAGCGGGGGCACGATGGTTTTCGTGTCCGGACAGCTTGCGTTCGATCACAACTTGCAGCTCGTCGGCAAGGGCAACATGAGGGTACAGGCGCGGCAGGTGCTGATCAATCTCGGAAATGCCCTGTCCCAGTCCGGAGCGGGCTTTCAAGATGTCGTTCGGGTACAGGTATTTGTGACCGATTTGACAGAGTTCAGGGCAATCCACGAAGTACGGCTCGAGTACTTCCCACCAGACCACTTCCCGGCTTCAACTCTGGTTCAGGTCGCCGGATTGGTTCATCCCGATGCCCTGATCGAGATGGATGCCGTGGCGATGATCTAGCGTGAGTCGCCCGCACTGAAGAAATCGATCTCCTTCGGCTCCGAATCCGGTGCCCAGATGCGGATATCGCTGACCATCCCGGTGTCGTCAAAGGATCCCCATCCAATCCAACCGTGGCCGAAGGTCTCATCGTTGGCCGTCATGATGGGCTGCACCATGTCGTTTACAAAGACCTTTATCGAGCCATCTTCAACATCCCGCCGGATACGCACGTGGTGCCACTGCTTTTCTCCCCAATCGTGACCCGAAGTGGTTGAGGTCGAAATCTTTATCCGGGGAGCCCCGTTCACCAGGAAAATGTTGTGGGCATGGTCATCCGTCTGGCTGGAGATGTGTGTGTAATAGAAGTGAGATGGGTCTTGGAAGCCGAAAAACAAACAGAGGTCCCTGTGGCCGTACTCTCTACCCGTTTGTTGGACCTTCATGTCAACCACAAAAGTACTGAACCTCTGACCGTCGACAAGGGCGATATTCAAGGGCGAGCGATGCGGCGGCTCATATTGGCTTTGCTGAAACAGCTCGAGTGCGGGCAGCTCCTTCAGCTCCTGACCGGCTTGGTGATATCTCCAGGCTGAGGGATCGGAGAATGCGAAATCTCGAACTGCACTCTCGCTCCTCATTCCTTGTCGGTAAAGCAAACGATGGAGTGGAGGGAGTTCATGTGCTGGAAGCTGGACCGGGTTCACGATCACGGCCCCGGCCGTGCTTGGAAACAGTTCAGGCACTGGTAGAGTCACCTGGTCGCTGCCCAACCACTCGACGGTCCGAGCGAAGAGGGTCTGGAACCCTACGCAGTGAAGCGCATTTAGATACTCCTGTCCGGGCCAAAGGTGCCCCATGAGGTTGGTAACGACACGCCCTTTGCCATAGGGGATGATCCACATAAGGGGCTCGTGCTGGCCAGTGCCCGCTTGCCTCAGATCCGAAAAGGCGGAAGCCAGTACCGTCATATTCTGGGCTGGTCCGCGCTGGGCGTGGTAGAGCTCGTCGGTGGCATGTAGCCACAAGCGCGGGATATCCTTCAGGATCGGATGCTCGGGGCGGCGCATTTTGACGATGAAGGAGTGACGCTTACCGTGTCCAGCACCGATACCGAATCCGGCAGGAATGCGCTGCAGCCTTCCGCTGCTATCGTCGACGACCAGGGCTTCCCCGTAGTTCCTGTCGCGCCAGCCCAGGCCGATCATTTGATTGTACTCATTCCAGCCGGGAAAGGGGTTGTTGGCCGCGTGAACGATGGCAACATCGCCGCCGGATCGGACATACTCCACAAAGGCTTTCTGCATTGACACTGGCCAAAGTCGTCCGTTGTAGTTGCAGACGACGACATCGAATCCCTGGAAATCGAGCCGCCAACTCTCCCAGGTGCTCTGGCTGACCTCGGCCGGCGGGCTGGTTTCGGTTATCACCTCGAATAAACCGGCACGCTCCAAAGTCCCCCGCAACGACTGGCTTGTCTCCACCCAGTTATGGTTGTTTTGTCCGTCCATCAGCAGCACCCGAATCTTGTCTGCGGCAAAGCTGCTGCCACCCGAAAGGAGGAGAAGGTAGATCAAACAACTCTTCCAGGTCCGAATCATGATCAGGTCCCTTGCTTTTTCTTCGATGGGATTCTAACGGCATGCCGAGTGAGAGACAAGTTGGGTTCCTCGCAAAAGGACTTTTCTAAACTCCGTTTGAGAGTCAATGAACGTTGAACTTTACGCATTGTTTAATGCTATTTACGAAAGATTTATAGCCCATTCGCTAGTCTGAAATGGTCTTGACCTCGCCGACTCAAGTTTGTGTCGGACTTCATTCTCATAAAGTGAATGGTGGAGTAAATAATGGATTGACACGGATCAGATCTCATGTTGCCCTAGGTCCAGTTTTCCTTACTCGTTTTTTGGATTTGGCGTCCCGTGCTCGGTGCCGTTTCGCGCCCCGTTCGTTCTGAATGAGGTGTCACACGGGTCTGGCCCTGAGAAGGGAATTGTTTTTCCAAAAAGGGAGAGGGCGGACTTCATTTTGACAACACCAGAGGTCAATCGGGCTCTCGCCGATGAGAAAAAGGGAAGAGCGAGGGTGTTGCCAATTTCAAGTCCGGGTTGTCATCCGTGGCCAAGCGTGCCGCGGTGCAATCGCGTCTGGCTTTAACTGTAGCCCTAGAGAAATCCGACCGTGACGGCACCAAAGAGGAACGGAGGGACGCGGTTAGCGAGCTTAAGGGTAAATCTCGGACGACCTGGAACGCCGTTCCCGGTGTGAGTGAACTGAACGTAGTTGATTGAGAGAGCGGAAAGGCAAGGCCCTTTCAGGTTGAGGACACCCGAAGCATGTTAAGGTTGGCGATAGGCGTATCGATGGCAGCTAGAACCGACAGGCGGACGCCAATCAGAGGACAAGCAATGAAAGCGACCCTTCGTTTTCCCCAGCGGGTAGTTGAGGCCAGGGAGTTAGACCAGGAGAGCATTGACAAGGCCGCAGGGATGTTTCGTCAGCAGGGGGCATTGGTCATTGAAGATGTATTTCGAAAACAACTGATACAAACGCTTAAGGACGCGTTTCTCCAAGAATACGCGTGCAGTTTGCGGCGGAGCCGGGACTCTTGCGAAACTGAGTGCAAATCGACGGCTCAGCAGCCGTCATCTGCAATCTTGACGACGCCCTGATCGAGCATCCCTGCCAAGAGATTGAGGACTTCCTTCTCACAGCGTTTTGCGGAAACCGCATACTCGTCAGTTAGCCGCTCACACAGTCTAGCAACCCAGATAGGGGACGCTATCAATGTCCAAATATGCAACCCGATCGGATCCAGGCCGTAGCAAAGTCCCTTTGCCATATCCATCATTGCTGAGATCAGGCAAGGTCGAAGCGATCAAGATTCATCACCTTGCCCCACGCAGCCACAAAGTCACGCACAAACGCCTGCTGCGAGTCGTCACATGCATAGACTTCCGCGATGGCTCGGAGCTGGGAGTTCGAACCGAAGACGAGGTCGACGGCGGTGCCGGTCCACTTGAGCTCGCCCGTCCCGTGATCGCGTCCCTCGAACACGTGCTCGGATGTAGAGGACGCCTGCCACTCCGTGTTCATGTCGAGCAGGTTCACGAAGAAATCATGGGTCAAAGTCTCGGGCCGCTTGGTGAAGACGCCGAGTTCGGACTGACCGACGTTTACATTCAGGACGCGCATGCCGCCGACGAGAACCGTCATCTCAGGAGCGGTCAGCGTCAACATGTGCGCCCGATCCACCAGCAGCTCCTCCGCCGACCTCCGGTGTCCGTTTCCGACGTAGTTACGAAACCCGTCGGCGGTCGGTTCGAGCACGGCAAATGAGTCCGCGTCGGTTTGCTCCTGCGACGCGTCCGTGCGCCCCGGCGAGAAGGGAACCTGCACGTCGTGCCCGGCGTTCTTCGCAGCTTCCTCGACCGCTGCGCACCCACCCAGAACGATCACGTCAGCGAGCGAGACCATCTTCCCGTCGGACTGCGAGCCGCTGAATTCCTTTTGAATCTCCTCCAGGGTCTGCAGCACCTTCCCCAGTTCGGCCGACTGGTTGACTTCCCAATCCTTCTGCGGCGCGAGGCGAATGCGTGCCCCATTCGCCCCACCGCGCTTGTCGGTGCCGCGGAACGTCGCCGCCGACGCCCAGGCGGTCGAGAGCAGTTGGGAAATGGACAGTCCTGATTCGAGGATCTTGCCCTTGAGGGCAGCGATGTCTTGCTCACCAATCAATTCACGAGTGACGTCGGGGACGGGGTCTTGCCACAACTGCGGCTCCGCAGGAACCAACGGACCGAGACACCGCGTGCGGGGCCCCATGTCGCGGTGCGTCAGCTTGTACCACGCCTTGGCGAAGGCGTCTGCGAACTCCTCCGGGTTCTCGTGGAAGCGCTTCGAGATCGGCGCATAGATCGGGTCCACCCTAAGTGCGAGGTCCGTCGTGAACATCATGGGGGCGTGCTTCTTCGACGGATCGTG
This sequence comes from Acidobacteriota bacterium, assembly GCA_965219855.1. GTDB lineage: Bacteria > Acidobacteriota > UBA6911 > RPQK01 > JAJDTT01 > CAUZIZ01. The sequence goes on along the minus strand of CBDCOR010000027.1, from coordinate 235,897 downwards.
GGCATCCGGCACGGTGCCCGCTGCAGATGCATCCGTGGGAGTCCACTGCGTCGCACCGGCAGGACTCTTCACCTGCTCCCACTCGTAGCCGAATAGGTTGTCGAAGTAGTTGTTGTCCCACTTCACCGGGTTGGTGGTCCATGCGCCCTCCAATCCGCTGCTGATCGTGTCGCCGGCTTTGCCGCTGTCAAAGCTGTTCTTCCAGCCGAGGCCTTGCTCCTCGATGCTGGCACCCTCGGGTTCGGGACCGACGTATTGGTCCGGATTGGCAGCACCATGGGCTTTGCCGAACGTGTGTCCGCCGGCGATGAGCGCAACCGTCTCCTCGTCATTCATCGCCATGCGACCGAACGTCTCTCGAATATCTCGGGCTGCAGCGAGCGGATCGGGGTTACCGTTCGGCCCCTCCGGATTCACGTAGATCAGGCCCATCTGGACGGCACCGAGAGGATTCTCGAGTTCCCTGTCGCCGCTGTAACGCTCGTCTCCAAGCCACGTGGTCTCAGGCCCCCAATAAATGTCCTCTTCGGGCTCCCAGACGTCCTCGCGCCCGCCGCCGAAACCGAGCGTCTTGAAGCCCATCGACTCCAAGGCACAGTTACCCGTGAAGATCATCAGGTCGGCCCACGAGATTTTCCGGCCGTACTTCTGCTTAATCGGCCAGAGCAACCTGAGTGCCTTGTCGAGGCTCACATTGTCGGGCCAACTGTTGAGGGGCGCAAAGCGGAGTGTGCCGGAGGCTGCGCCGCCACGGCCGTCGCCGATGCGGTACGTGCCTGCGCTGTGCCACGCCATCCGAATGAAGAGCCCCCCATAGTGGCCGTAGTCGGCTGGCCACCAGTCCTGCGACGTCGTCATCACCGCCTCGATGTCCCTCTTCAGTGCATCCAGGTCAAGTGTCTTGAACTCCTCAGCGTAGTTGAAATCCTTGCCCATAGGATCTGACAGGGAAGAGTTCTGGTGGAGAATCTTCAGGTTCAACTGATTGGGCCACCAGTGTTGGTTCGACATGGTCCCAACCGCCGTGTGTCTGTGAGGCCCGCCCAACGCCGGGCACTTGCTTTCAGCCATCGTACAACTCCTTATGTTGAAACGACACGTAACGCGCCGCGCCACTCGGACGATACTTCAGTTGGGTGACGAAACGCAATGCTCAGGTCTGATTGTCGGGCGCCAGTCCGAGCTTGTGCCTTCGGCAACCGGCACAGAAGCCGTAGAATTCCATACTTGAACCGATGATCTCGGCCGTTTGCGGTAGTTCGTTCGACGTTTCCGTGGAGAACTTGAATGTCGGCTTCTAGGCGAAAGCGGCCGTGATCAAATCGGACGCTGTCTGTAAGATCGGGTGCCGACTATCACATCTGATTCGACGTTTGTACTTCAACTTGATTGGCCTACCGCAACCTGCTCGGGCTGCATGACGAGCGGCTCACCTACCTGCATGATGGTCGCTTCCGAAAGCTGACCGATATCGGCGGTAGGCTTCTCACAGAGATCATTGTCTAGAAGGCAACCTGAAAACGACAGGTACTGGCAGTCCGTTCTCGCCTTCGAGGTCCCTTGCGTCATAGGTTTCTAGGGAATCAAATGGCGGGCGCTATCCCGACTCCGAAGCGGTTGAGACAGGAGCCGGCTCCTCTTCCGCTCCGTCCCCGATACCGAGCAGTTCCTTGGCCTTCTCCACACAGGCTATCGCGTCTTTGCCGTAGCCATCGGCTCCCATGTCGTCTGCAAACTCCTGCGTGACCGGAGCCCCGCCCACCATCATCTTGACCCGATCTCGAAGTCCGGATTCCTCGAAGGTCTGAATCGTCTTTCCCATGTTAGGCATGGTGGTGGTCAAGAGCGCAGACATCCCGACGATCTGTGCATCGTGCTCCATCACCGCATCCATGAATTCATCGGGCTTGGTGTCGACTCCCAGGTCATGCACCACGAAACCGGCCCCCCTCAGCATCATGATGCAGAGGTTTTTTCCGATGTCGTGAAGATCTCCCTTTACCGTTCCCATGATGACCGTTCCTGGGGGCGGGATATCCGACGCCGAAAGAATCGGTTCCAGGTGTGCCATGCCCGCCTTCATGGCTCTCGCCGAGATCAACACTTCAGGCACAAAGATTATGGCATCCCGAAACTTGATGCCCACGACGGCCATTCCGGCTATCAGTCCATCATCCATGATCGTGTTGGCCGTGAAGCCGGATTCCAGGGCCTGTTGGGTGAGGCGATCTACCACGTGCTGATCCCCAATGATAAGGCCGTGGCTGATGTCCTGCATCAGGGGATCTGCTCCTGCGAAGAGCTTGGTCAAACGCTCCAGTTCGGCTGGACGCGTGACATACTCCAGCTCCTTCTTCACTCCCTCGTTAACTATGGGCATCGAAACACTTCACCCACTGGTTGTAAAAGTTGAAAAACGCGCTAATCATGCCTGTTCATGCCCGGATTTGTCAAACCTGTCAGAGGCCAAGCGGGTACCATTAGGAAGGTCATTTTGTTCCTGAAAAGCGAGGAATTTCGGAGACCGGAAACACACCCGTTTGAGAGGTCAGACGGGATCAGAGCAGGATCCGTTAATTGGCGTTGTCCCGGCACCAGTCTTTGACCGCCTTCGGGATCTCCAAAAGATTCTCCAACCTAGCTAGTGCCCGTCCGAAAACCGGGGTTTTCAGAACTGTAATCTGTTGAATCGTAAACACTTATTATACTTGAGACTGCTGACAGACCGGCTCGACCCAGCTCGATCCAGAGCAAGGACCCTCGAGCGAGGGCACGCGGGCCAAAAAGCAGCGGTTCGGCGCAGACCTCTCCCCGAGTCGGAGCCACAAGGCAGTACGGTCAGCCACAAAAGGCTACAACAGGAGTCGGGCCAGGACGACCAGGTTATAGGTCAGGACGCTGGCATGGACGTAGCTTTGAAAGTGAGGCCAGCCTTTCCAGCTACAGCGGTGGAGACCGAAGGTGTGCTTGAGGGTCCCAATGCACCCCTCAATCCCGGCGCGGAAGCGTTTGAGTTGTTTGTAGACCCAACTGGAACGCACCATGCTCTCAACCGTCAACCCACACTTTTTGGAAAAGGCCACATCCTGTACCCCCTGCTCTTTGGCCCAGCGCAGGTTGGCAGCCGAGGCAAAAGCACCATCCCAGGCGCTCTGGCGGGGGACCTTCCCGTACAGCTGTCGATGCCGCTCTAAGAAGGGTTGCACATAGTTGCTGTCGGCCGGATTCCCCCGTTCCACCACACAATCCAGGATCAGCGACGAGGCGCCCGTGCTGACAAACACCTTGTGGCCGAAGACCGTTTCCCGAGGGCTCTTCTTGATAATATCGGTGTGCTCTTCGAAGAGGGAACAGATCTTCTCCTGGGCCGCGACGGCCTCGCCCGAAAGGACCCGTCGTTGAGTCTGCTCGATGACTTTGTGCAACAGCCCCAGATAGTGGGCCAGTTGCGCCGCCACGGCCAGACTGAGGGGATCGCTCCACTGCGCGGAAGCTGCCAGCGCCTGCTCGGCATAGTGAGCCGTCTTGGACGCCACTTTGATCAGATCGCGGTAACTGTCCAGGCGCTTCTTGCCGCGGCGGTTGCGGATGTTCAGGACGCGCCGCTTGGCCCGCCGCGTATGATCGACGAAGCCGATCCCTTCCCGCTCCCGCAGCCGCCCCAGCGACTGGGTCACGACTCGAATGCCGTCGTACAACAGCTCACTGTCGAGCGGATAGTGGATGTTCGTCTCGACCGCCGTGGCATCGACCCGAATCCGTTGGCCTTTTTCCAGACCCCGAGCCTGCGCCCAGAGCACCAAGTGGTCGTTGATCGCCTTCCAAGTCCCCGGCTCAATCTTCCCCAGGTTCTCCGCCAGGGTGGCTTTGCTGATCGACGCCCCATAGGGCAAGCGACAGAACCTCTGACAGCTTTGCGAATCCACCAGATGAAACTCCAGCTTGCGATAGCTGAACTGATGCAGCTGTTTGATGACGGCGCAACGCAGCACCTGCTCGGCCGTCAAACCGGGGGCGCCAACACCGGAATCGACCCTGTCAGAGAGATCTTGTACTATCAGCTCCAGCGTCTGGGGATTGTCGTCCAGGATGCGCGAGATCACCTTCAATTCATGGGCCAGCTGGTGATCGGGCCATTGCGGGGAAAGGGGGCGTTGTTTTTCATGCTTTTTACGCATCTTCGAACTCCTGAAATCGTCGTAAGTCGTTTTAGTCTAATTGTTTGCACCAAATAGTCTAGCAAACGGCCCTGACAGTTTCGGAGCTTGAAAAAGCCCTCTTTTCCCTTCCTTATCAATTACTTACACATTTCCGGACGGGCACTAGCTATAGACCTCCATTTCCATTGCGATCCGCGGACCTCGCCATGGCTGCCCCTGGACTTCCTGGCTCAAGGCCCGGGAGATGCCACACGTACTGGAGACGACCGATTCCAAGACTTCTTCATCTACAACAAAAGTTCAACTTCAATTCGAAGAACCTCAGCTAGCTTCTTCAGCACTTGAGTGGACATCGAGCGTTTCCCATTCTCGATCTGGGAAATATGTGAGTTGGTGACTCCGCAGGCATCCGCGAGTCGCTGCAGCGTTAGGTTGCGGTGTTCGCGTACTACCCGCAACGCGTTTTCGCCTGACAGGATTCGGTCGACAACACGAATCGGCAAGGTCTCTTCTTCGCCTGAGATGAGCCGACGGTGGGACGCTTCGATCGTGACCACATCATGGGCATCTTCAAGAGCGTCTAGTAAGCGTTGGTACTCTTCGATCGGCATCACGACAAAGGCCGGTCGACCTTCCCGTTCTAGTATCTGTACGCTCATCGATAGATCTCCTTCCTGTGGCCTATCTCAATAACCTGGATGACGAGAGCTTGCTTCTCCACCAGGTAAAGCACTCTCCACTCTCCAACGCGGAGCCTGTAACCGGGATGACCGGTCAATTTCCTCACGTTGGGTGTGTTAAACGGATCCGCGGCAAGTTCGTCGAGCTTTTGCCGGATCCGCTGCGCGATGTCTCGAGGTGCCTTCTTCAGTGACCGGAAAGCCGACTGAGAGACTCGCAACTCAAACACACAACTGATTCTAACTCACAGTTAGAGCCTAATCAACTCACGAGACGCCCATCCTCTTCGTCGTCTTTGAAGATTGCCGAGCAAGAGTACCCGAAATCTGAAACACCGGCGGACGGACGACGACATACTTGTGTACGATGGAGGGGTTGGCAGCCTTCGCTCAAGACGCATACCGAAAAGGACTACGGTCATTTCGTTCTACCTATCGATTGGAAGATCGAAAAAGACGGCAACGGTGGAATTTTCCTGCAAGTGCCCGCTCATGCTCCAGCATCAGGGTTCACCCTGGTCCAAGGAGATTTACATCTGGGAATTGTATCGAGAGCGACGGAGAGAGTTTGAATGACGACTCTGAGTGAGAGCCGCTACATGGGCGAGCCCAGCTTCGTGCTGGAGAGCGAGAGGCTGAGAGCCGAATTCGTGGCGCAAGGAGCCCGAATGGTTTCTTTGTTTGACAGAGGCCTCGCCTGCGAGTTCCTTTTGCAGCAGGACGAAGCGTCCTATCTCCGCTCCCGGTTCGGACAACCCATGACACCGACGCCCAACCCGTTACGCGATGATCTTGTGCATGGGTTTGCCGTGGTCGATCTCCAGGCGCTTGTGACCGGGCACGTCCAGTTTCCGGGGGTCGAGGCCCAGCTGATGCAACACGGTGGCGTGAAGATCTGTGACGTAGTGGCGGTCCTCGATGGCGTGGTAGCCGAGTTCGTCTGTGGCGCCGTGGGTGACACCACCCTTGATTCCGCCACCGGCCAGCCAGCAGGTGAAGGCCGCGGGATGGTGGTCTCGGCCTCCGGTCTGCCCCTGGACCCCTGGAGTGCGGCCGAATTCTGTTCCCCAGACCACCAGCGTCTCGTCCAGTAGACCCCTCTGCTTGAGATCCTTGAGTAGGCCGCCGATGGGATGGTCGACCTCAGAACAAGTGCATCCATGGAGCTTTTTAAGGTGGAAGTGGGCGTCCCAGCCGATGGTGTCGGTTGAGTAGCCGTGGATCACCTGGACGAAACGCACGCCACGCTCGACCAGCCGACGAGCGGTCAGGCAGATCTCTCCAAAGGGCTTGGTGACCTCGTTGTCGAGTCCATAGAGTCGCTGCGTCCGGGAGCTCTCATCCGAGAACTTGAACAGTTCGGGAACCGAGGTCTGCATTCGGAAAGCAAGCTCGTAGGCCTTGATGCGGGCCCTCATGGCGGAATCGTGGGGATACTGTACGGCTTCCAGATGATTGAAACGGCGGAGCAGCGCGAACTCGGCTTCCTGTTCCTCTCTGTAGATGCCCTTCACCGGCTGGGAGAAGGGAAGCGGATTGGTCGGATCTACGTCGATCGTGATCCCATTGTTCTCGGGGCCGAGGTAGTTGCCCGAGACGCTTGCCGGACCTCCGTCGTGGGGAAGAATGCGTCCGCCGAGGACAATGAACTGGGGCAGGTTCTCGTTGAGCGAGCCCAGCCCGTAATGCACCCATGAGCCCAAGGACGGGAAAAGGCCTTCAAAGATATGCCGGCCAGTATGGAATTGGGTTTGAGCGGCATGATTGTTGTCGGTAGTCCACATGGAGCGAACTACCGAGATATCGTCAATTGATTCGCTCACCTGGGGCCACCAGTCAGTCACCTCGATACCGCTCTGACCCCGTTTGCCATAGCCCACCTGGAGAGGGAACAGTTTGTTGTAGGAACCGCGATTCCGACCAAAGAACTGCACCGTATTCTTGTTGTGCTTGGAATCGAGGACGTGTTTGTAGGGTGTCTCGTCAATGCTCATCCCTGCGTACTTGTTGAGCGCCGGCTTGGGATCGAAGGTTTCCATCTGGCTGGCCCCGCCCTGCATGAAAAGCCAGATGACGCTCTTGGCTTTGGGCGCAAAGTGAGGCAGACCGTCCGGTGGCGTCCACAATTCAGCGGAGCTGGGTGCGGCGATTCCATCGCGGTGTAGCATGGCGCCGAGAGCCATTCCGGTGACTCCCATGCCCAGATCGGAAAAGAAGGTCCTGCGATGGATGTCGAGACAACCCGGACCCTGGAATCTCGGTCTCCCTTTCATACTCTGTCTCTCGATCTGCTCATTCTTCACCGAATTGTGACGAACTCATTCCGATTGAACAAGACGTGCACCAGACTTTCTCGCGCCCTCAGCCATGGTTCCACGGAAGGCGGCACTTCTCCCGGGATGGCCGCTTCGAATTGGGTCAGCTTCCGTGGATCCGCCAAAAGGCTCGCTTGGCGCTCCAGGTATTCCAGACTGTCGGCCTTTTCTTCTGCGTTGGGAGCCCGTCCCAGAATCCGCTCGAAGGTAGCTGCTACGAAGTGGTTCGCGTCCCTGCCTACTCTTGCCAAGGTCTTGCGTGCCAGTAGGTGCGAAAGGTTATAGCCCATTTCGCTGTTGGACAAAGCCAGGGCTTGTTGGGGCACGATGCTCTCATGACGACGGTAGCAACCATCGGCATCGGCTTGATCAAACAGCTTCAGAAACTCCATGTTTTCATTTGGAGTGTGCGTGAAGTAGAGGCTTCGTCGCCGCGATCTCTGTCCCGTATGGTGGTCGAGCTCGGGTCCACCGATGGTGGCATCCAACTCCCCAGCAGCGGACAACATGCTGTCGCGCACGGACTCGGCTTCCATACGGCGCTGATTCATGCGCCAGAGATATCGATTGTCGCGGTCGGTCGCCAGGTTGGGATGGTCTGCTCGACTGGGCCACGATTGCGTTCGATAGGCGCTACTTGTAACCATCAAGCGGTGGATGTGCTTCATGCTCCAGCCCTGTTCCATGAACTCGACGGCGAGCCAGTCCAGCAGTTCGGGATGGGACGGGGCTTGTCCTGCCAAGCCAAAGTCCTCCACGGTAGCCACGATGGGACTACCGAAATGACGCATCCAGATGTGGTTGATGGCGACTCGAGCCGTGAGTGGATTGTCCCTGCGTGTGATCCAGCGGGCCAGTGCCGTGCGCCGTCCGGTGCTGGTTTTCGGGTAGAGCGTCCCGATAGGCGAGTACTCGTTCTTCCCCTTGCCCAGAGCCTGTTGAGCGGCCTTGACCTGCGCATTGGCGACGCTGATTCGCTTTTCGCGGGTCTTTATCAAGGTCTCGCCGGTGGCTGGCGGGGCTCGCAGAGCATCCGCAAGCTTCCCTTGAGCGTCTAAAAGATTCATCTCGGCCTTGAGCAAGGTAGCAGAGCGCTCCGCTCTCCGGGCCGCCTCAGCATACTCCGCTGTCTTGGGATCGGGTGGATCGGAGTGGTGGGCTCGATCAGCGGCCAGGCGTGCCTCCAATGCGGGAAGGTGTTCCCTTTTCCAAGCTAGTTTTTTCTCTGCTAGTTCAAGTGCTTCCTGAGCTTGACGCAAGGCGAGTTTTGGATCTTCAGGCAGCAGTCCGTCGACCCACTTGGCAATTCGATCGATGACCGCCCACGGTAGAGGAGGCGCCTCGGCGGGCATGCGCGGTTGCTTGTCGCCGCGGAGTCGACGAATGACGGAACTGATTTCGCTCTTGCCCGGTATGATCCCGGGGCCGCCTCTGGTCCCTCCTTCGAGCAGCAGATCGAAGGTAAGCGGTCGAAAGTCGTTGCGAGCGACATTGGGCCCGTGGCAGGTAATGCAGTGTTCATCAAAAATGGGCTTGATCTCTTTCTCGAAAGTCGCTCGTCCCGAGGTCAAGATCCCCGGTTTCGAACCCTGGGCTGCACGTTGCTTCGCCAGGATGAGCTGTTTCCTGGCTTCGGCGTTTTCAGCTTCCGCCTGTTGGAGCTCCTGTCGCGCCTGCTGCAGTAGGTCGCGATGAACAAACGCTCGGATCGATGGATTGTAGCTCTCCAAGGGCAGCTCGACTGGTTCGATCTTTTCCCTCAACGAACCGAGGATCTCGGGCACTGCCGGGGAGAGAGGCTTGGCCTTGTCAGGGTTCTTTTCGTCTCCACGGACAAAGCGATAGGTCTCGGCAAAGATGGCCGGGCCGTGGCGGCTGGCGGCGCGTGGCTCCGAGTCAAAGGCCCGAGGCAAACCTGCCTTGAGGATATCGGGCTCACCAGGCAGGCGGTCGGTGCGAACGTCATGTCGCTCGAAGAATGCACGGAAGCGGTAGTATTCTTCTTGCACGATAGGATCAGTCTTGTGGTCGTGGCAGCGGGCGCACTTCAAGCTGGTTGCGAGGAATCCGGAAGCGGCGTGCTCTACGGTCTCTCTCAACCAGGCATTCCGATTTGGACCGAACCAGTTTCGGACCAGGTATCCGGTGGCCCGTAGGGTCTTGGGATCGGTAGGAGCGAGCTCGTCACCGGCCAGCATTTCCAGAATCATTCGATCGTAGCTCTTGTCCTCGTTAAGGGATTCAATGATCCAATCTCGCCAGTGCCAAAGGTGTCTCTGGCTGTTCTGAACCAGACCGAATCCCCGTAGGCCGTACCAGTCGCTATAGCGCCACACATCCATCCAATGTCGACCCCAGCGCTCCCCGTAATGGGGGCTCTCCAGCAATCGATCGACCACTCTTTCATAGGCTTGGTCAGAGCGATCTTCTAGAAAGGAGCTAAGTTGGTCCGGCGTCGGTGGAAGGCCCGTCAGATCCAGGTAGAGTCGCCTCAGCAGCATTCTCTTTGGTGCCTCGGGCATGGGCTCGAGGGCGAGCCGCTCGTGCTCGGCTGCCAGAAAGGCATCGATCGGATTGCGCACCCAGACCTGGTTTTCGACCTTCGGAGGATCCGGTCTGCTGGGAGGTTGATAGGCCCAATGATCGCGGCCGGGAAGGGGAGACTTCAGCTGCTTCGCTGAGGCGATCCTGAGCTCGCTTGAATAAGGTGCTCCGGCGTCCACCCAGGCGACCAGGTTTCGAATTTCCTCGTCTGAAAGTTGCTGGCTCTGGTAGGGCATCCCCGGCTCATCCTGGTGTCGGATCTTCTTGACCAGCAGACTGGCTTCAGGATCTCCGGGGACGACCACGTTGTTGCGCTTATCGCTCCCCTGGAGAACTCTCTCCCTCGCGGAAAGATCGAGGCCGGCTTGTCGGAACTTGCCTCCGTGGCAGTGCAGGCACTTGGTTTCCAAGGTCGATCTGACCTGGGAGAAGAGTTTCTCTGAACCGGCAGCCGGCATTCGGCCGGCCGCGTCGGTGACAGCTCCATCGCTGTCCGAGTCGAGGTCGCCGTAGGGAAAGCCCAGATCGATCCAGAGGCCTATGAGAGCCGCCGCTTGAGCGGGCAACTTCTCTTTTTGGGGCGGCATCGCGGGCTGCTGCGAGTGAGTGATCACGCCGTAGAGAAGGCTTTCCTTGCTGTTGCCGGGAACCACCGCAGGCCCCTGTTTGCCACCCACTAAAAGCCCCTGACGGCTGGAAAGATCGAGTTCGGCTTGTTTGGTTGTGTTCGAGTGGCAGGTTAGACAATTCTTCTCGAGCAGGGGCTGTATCTGCTCCAGGAACAGCCGGGTCCCAATTCCTGCCTTGGATAGCGTTTCGACAGTCGGAGGTTGAGCAGGCTGCTGCGCCCAGAAAGATCCCGTGAGCAGAACTGCTCCACAGAGTGTTGGGACGAAAACTTTCCGGTAGCCGTATGCGGAGTGGATAGGCAGCCTCAACTCCTTTGCAGACTATGAGAAAGGTGTCCTCTCACAGGATAGAGAAACCGTTCTGATGTGTCAATGGTTCGGTTAGGGCACGGGCAAGGAAGCCAGACGGTGGTTCCAAGCAGTGACTTTTGACCGGGAGGAGGCCTATGTCTATATTTGTGTCGGTCATTCAGAGGGTAGAATCATTAGAGGAAAAACGATGGAACGTAAGCAGTTCTTTGACGACAACGGTTACCTGACCGCTGAGGGAGTCTTCAGCCAAGAAGAAATGGACGACCTCATGCGGCGGGTCGGCGCCCTGGAGGGCCGACAAACCCCCTTTCCCGAGAGTGATCTCAAATGGGAGCCTTCTAATCCCTCTGTTCTCAGGAACGCCTTTGGTCTGCCTCACCGCGACCCTGCTTTCCACGCCGTTGCCACACATCCGCGATTGATCGCGATTGTCCAGGAACTTCTCGGCTCCGATTTGGTGGAAGGGTAGGGATCCCGTGTCATTGGAGGAATCGTCAATGAAGAGACGTACTTTTCTCGGCTATACACTGCCGTCAGCGGCAGCGATTGGATCCTTCGGCAGGCAGGCGGCGGCCAGAAACCATCCGCTGGGGTCGGGCGGCAGCGCCGTGCCATCGAGGCGCGAAGGGAATTCTGCTGCAGACGGATCGATGGTGGTCGGGGCGATCTCTGGCCATGGCCACGCTGGGGGACACGTGCGCGTGCTCGATCAACTCTCAGAGGTAGGCAAAATCCATGTTTGCGCCGCTACTGAACTCGCGGACGTCGAACGGCTTGCGGCTGAGTCGTCCAAGGTGGCCTCGAAGACCACCGACCTGGCCCGATTTCTGGCACGAGACGACCTGGATGCGGTGACGGTCTGCGCTCGGCCCGACCAGGCACCGGCCATTCTGGAGCAGGTTGTTTCCGCCGGACTGCCGGTCTTATATGACAAACCGGCGACGACCCATTCATCCCACCTTCGCAAGGTGGCCGAGCTGGCGGAGAAGAAGGGGGTGACAGCCGGAGCCATGCTCCAGTGGCGTTACAATCCGATGGTTTTGGACCTGAAGCGAGCCCTGGCTGATGGTACCCTGGGCAGTATCATGACTATCGAAGCCAAGCTGCTCAACGGGTTACTGGAGTACCGCGACACCTCTACCTATCTCTTCGATCCCAAGATGGGCGCCGGTATCCTCTCCTGGTTGGGGTGCCATTGCTTGGATCTGGTGTTGTGCTTGATGCAGGAGCGAGTAGTGGAGGTTATGGCCATGGTGGGAAACCTGAATCCCAAGAAGGTCCCGGTCGAAGACACCGGTTTGTTGTTGCTGAGTTTCGAGAGCGGGAAGATGGGGACGTTTCAGGCGGGTTATCACATGAAGGGAAGCAAGAGCGTCTACGACTTTTACATCGGCATGCGTGGAACCGAGGGCTTCTCCATCCTACCGCTGGTCGAGCCAATACAGCATCAGAGCCAGAATGCAGCCACCGCGGGGGGAGCGTATAGCCTCTATAGCGAGGCCCGACGCTGGGTCAGCGGTCGCCGCCACCGGAAAAGCTACCAGATTCCTGAGACGCCCGGCTACGGTGGCATCATGGCAGAGGAACTCTTCCGCGATTTCCTGGAGGCATCCAGGACCGGGGCTCCCGCCCCCTCGCCGATTCAGGACAACGTCCACATGCTGGAGATCATCGAGGCTGCCAAGGAGTCCTCGGCTACCCGACGTGCAGTCCGAATCTGAACTGGCACTTAAACCAAATGGACCTGGCCGAAGGCCCTTATGCGGGATAGCCCGCTGTTTGGGGCCAGATACAGTAAGGCCTTCGACCCTGGGCGAACGATGAAAACTGATACGTCTCAACCTCCTCCCGATGCGGACGGGTTCTCTTTTAGGAGTCGACTCGGCTACAATGCCACACTTCTAAGGAGGCACCCATGCCTGTCATCGACCATCGCAGCCTGGACGAGAAACCCTGGAGGCCTGACTACCACAGTTGGGACATCACCCGTGAGGGGGACGGGACCACAGCCAGCACGCTGTCCTGGAGTCTGGTAGGGGTAGGCGTCGGAGCCCCGCTGCACTTTCATGATGCAGAAGAGCTGATCGTAGTCCTGAAGGGCACTCTGGAGTTCCGGCTGGGATCGGAGGTGCATCGGGCCGGACCCGAGCACACGGTGATCATCCCTGCTCTCACGCCTCATGCCTTCACCAATCCAGGGCCTGGAGTCGCGCGCATCATGGCGTTCTTTCCGGTTAAAGATCCGTTTCGGGGAACGACCTATCTGGAAGGAGAACCGCCTCAAGTACATCGTCATCGCTCCCGCGTTCAGGACAGATCCCCGGAGCAGTCCTCTTGAGAGATCCAGACCACACATTTCCTGTACTGAAAGCGGCCGTATCGCTGTGAGCGATCCTACGATCGATTCTCAGGTGTATCCCTCTCCACCGACTTCGCTGGTCAAACCGACTCCTTCGTCTCTGCTCACCTATCTGGGCCCTGGCATCATCATCGCGTCGGTCACGATCGCCAGTGGCGAGTTGGTCTTCGCCTCTCGCAGCGGCGCCATCTTCGGCTACAGCATGCTGTGGTGTTTTCTCTACGCAGGGATTTTCAAGGGAATTCAGGTCTACACGGCGGCCCGACACATCGTCCTGACGGGTGAGCACCCCTTGGTGACCTGGCGTTCCATGCCCGGACCGCGTCTCTGGTTTCCTCTTCTGATCGTGTTGCCAGCTGTGTTTCTGATGCTGGTCGGATTCTCGGCCCTTCCGGAGATCCTGGCTACCTTTATCCATCGATTATTGGATGGAGCCATCTCGGGGCCGGACGTGGGGCCCTGGAATCATCTGGAGTATTGGCTCAATGTCTGGGCGACAGTGGTGCTTACGGGTTGTCTCATTCTCGCCTGGATCTCGACCTACGAGCTGGTAGAGCGGATATCTACGGTGATCCTGGGGATCATGGTGGTCTGTATTGTGACCTCGTTGGTAGTGCTTGGTCCTGATATGCCAGCTCTGATTTCTGGTCTCATCATTCCCAGTGTCTCTGACTACCCAGGATGGGTGTTTCAGGAGTACGCCGAGACTTTCACGGGGCGCAGCCCCTGGCTAGAGGTCACGCTTTATCTGGGCGCGGTCGGAGGAGGCTCTCAGGATTACGTGGGCTACATCGGTTTTCTGCGGGAGAAGCGATGGGGGTTGGCTGGGAGGAGCGTTGCCAGCCTGGAGGAGTTGGAGGACGCAACAGCAGATTCATCTTCGGAAGTCGAACGAGCCCGGACCTGGACCCGAGCCCCTTTGCTGGACACCACCATCTCGTTTACCTTTGTCATTCTGGTAACATTGATGTTCGCAGCATTGGGTGCAATCGTTCTGAATCCGAACCAGACGATCCCCGATGGCAGTGAGTTTCTCACAGGTCAGGAATCCTTTCTGACGGCGCTTCACCCTCACCTGAAATGGCTTTATCGGATCGGGGCCTTCCTGGCTTTTATCGGAACCCTCTATGGGGCCTTCGAGGTCTACTATCGGGTAGTCGCTGAGGGCGTAAGGAGTATCTTTCCACGACTGGCGGCCTCGCGACCTCTTCGGAACTTGCGGACGATCGTCATCTTCTACTGCTTCCTGGGGGGCTTGGCGCTGGTCTGGCTTCCCCGGGAGATTGCCGGCAACGTGCTCGGACGCCTCACCTTCACCAGCGTCATCAGCGGAGGAGCTGCCGCCTCCGGCATCTGGTGCTTCGCCATGCTCTGGGCGGACCGTGTTCGGCTGCCGCCGCCGCTACGCATGAGTTGGAAGTTGAAACTGGCGACGGTCGTGGCGGGCACGGTCATGGTGGGCCTCGGGGTCCGGGTGATCGTTTCCTATTTTCAGTGAAGTTGATCAAAGATTTTGCTCGAGCCACTTGAAGAATGTCTTTCCGAATTGAGACTGAGCGGCTGATCATCCGGGAATGGTCCGAGAGTGATCTGGCGCCGTTTCTGAAAATTGGCAGTGACCCTGAAGTGATGCGCTACATCAACGCCGGGAATGCCTGGACTCCGTCCCAGATAGACGAATTCGTGGGGCGTCAACGCGAAAATGTGACAAAGCACGGCTTCTGCGTCGGCCCTTTGGAGTCCAAGGCCGACGGGAAGTTGCTGGGACATTGTGGGATTCAATACCTGGGTACGACCGGTGAGGTAGAGGTGGGCTGGTTGCTCGCGAGGCGGCAATGGGGTCAGGGTTTCGCCACAGAGGCCGGCAGAGGTGCTGTGAGCTTCGCTTTTGATGAGTTGAACCTCGTCTGCGTGATAGCGATCGCCCATCCGGAAAACAAGGCTTCACACCGAGTGATGGAGAGACTGGGGATGCGGTTTGAGCGCCGGGTGAAGGGACGGGAGCTGGGTCTTCCTCACGCGGACGCAGAGATGGTCTTGTATCGTATTCTCAGGCAGGAATTCGTCCGCGGAAGCGCCGATCAATCCGGGTCTTCGGCCGAGTAGCTCCGGTAAAGTGATTCCAGGTCGATGCTGGTCCCGTCTCCCTCGTGAACGACAACCCGGTAGCGAAGGGTCAAAGTCTTGCCGTCTTCGATGGTCAGACTACCATCCCGTGAAGGATCCCCGTAGAAGTCGTGTTCCCCGAAGGGATTGGCCGAGAACAGGCCGTAGCCACGAGCATGCCAGTGGGTGGGATGCTTGGGATTGGAGGGATGGTCGAAGATCGCGATGCCTACCATTTCTCCCCCCACCCGACCGGAGTAGTCCACCCAGCTGGAGGGCTTACCCCAGATGTTCTCCGTCCCGACCAGGCCTTGCGCATTTCTCAATATCGCTCCCTGGTCCTGGCGAAGTCCCGGAGCTACACGAATCGCAAAGCTTCCTTCTTCCGTATCTCCCATCTTGAGAGACTGGCCGGCGTCCGCAGAGAGGATCATCGTGGCGTCAATCGCATTGTGTGCTCCCAGCCTATGGAAGCGATAGCGTTGACGGAGACTGCCCAGCCGGTGCGTTCCGGGAGCCTGAAGGTCAAAGATTGCGGTCACGACGGCGGCATCTCCCAGCTTCTGGACAGGGCCAAGGGCTCGCAGGACGATGGTCCCAATCGGGAGGGGAAATCGTCTTTTTTCGGGGCCGATCTCGCGCCAGAAATCGATGCCCTGTATATCGCCATGACCAAAAAAGAGTCCACGGTGCCACCGATGGTCGCGGCTTTCGCCGGCGATCTCTTCTACCGGGAAGCCTCGGGTCACTACCACACCGGATGGACTCCGAAGTGGGTACAGGAAGGGTTTGGGCCAATTTGACCCGAAGTGGAAGCTAGTGAAGGGCTGCGAATCAATGGTTATCTCGAATCGGTTCCCGACCCGCTGGACTGTGGCCTCTGCGGCCATCAGGGACATCTGACAGAGCCAAAGACAGAGAATCCAAGCGATCCGTAAGATCCAGTAATCCATTGCCACGGTCGGTCTTATCTCAGGAGGGCCTGGTTGTCAACCAAGTAGTGTCAGGTCAGTGGGGCCCCCAGCTACGCTGGATCATTCAGGGGAAAACTTTGGGTCCGGCGTAGCGGTGGGCTCCAGGCCGCCGTCCGAGCCAAAGGCTCGGAAAAAAATGGGACTTCGACCTGGAGGCCAAAGCTACATTCGCCAATGAAGTTTCAGCTCAGCTTAGTCGCGCCCCAGCCGGGCTGCCCCATTCGAGAAAGAAACTTGAAGCCTCTCGCCACACTGTCCAGTGGCAAGAGACGTGCGACGTTCGGACGTTCAGACGTGCGACGATCCAAATGAAGTTTCAGGTTAGCCCCGCCTCGGTCTGACATTGGATCACTCGGCTTCCCGGAAAGCTGGGGAGCAGCCGCGGTGGAATCGATTTTGTCGTTGACTGCTCCCTGCTTTGGCGGCTCCTGTTCAACCTGAAACCACTGGACAGTGGCATCTTGATGGTGCAGCCGGCTAGCTGGCTGTAAAAAAAGGGTGGTCGGTCGATAGGACTTGCCCGGATTTCTCATGGCCCGTCGTAACGAGGCGTCGCAAGCGCCGTCCTGGCAAGGCTTGCGACCGAGACCACTCGTGGCGAGCCTCCGCAGTCGTACTCGTGCAGTACGTCGAAGAGGCCGACCGAGCGAAACACAGCCAGGGCGGATCATTGTGGCGACGCAGCAGACTGGCGATGAGTCGGGCCAGTAACGAAGGGGCATCTGAAGAGAGACGAGGGGATCATGAAGACTAAGAGTCGGGACCGAGCTGACGTAGATTTAGTTGTCTCCAAACGGAATCGGGGAGCCCCATTTGATCGCTGTTCCCCAGTCGGGACTGTTACCACGAGGCGAGAGGTCCAGACGCCGCGTTCGTTGTTGCTTGGGTGTGTGTTGCTTCTACTCATTGCAGGGGTCCAGGAGTTTCTGGAGGCCGGTTCGAATCCTGACCGACTCGTGGCTGGACGCTTTGGGTCGACCACTTTTCAGTCCTGTAGGGCGACTCCCTTCCTGGATCCCGATGGCCCTCCCACCTTTGAACCCAGAACTCTAAAGCCCATTGGCCGCTTCGTCAGCCAGATGGGAAGCCTCCACGGGACGCTGCGATTCCATGGAGACGGTACCGGAACCGCGAGTTTCATCGACTCTTCGCTCCAGCTCTTTCCAAATCCAGAGGGGTTTCCGAATCCGGAGGATCCAACAGGTCCCGGGCCGAAGCCGAGCACGAACAATCCACCGGGACCCGGGGGACCGCCAGGCCCCATGCCGGGGCCCAAGTTTCCTCGCACCCTGGAATGTGAAATGTTCTACGAGGTTGGGCGGGACAGGCGCCTGATCGTAGATTTTGCCTGTAGACGGGGCCGTTCCCCTTCTCTCCTTCACTTTACCGATGTGGGCCAGATCAGCCTCGACCGGCAGACCCTTGTTCTAACCAGCATCGGCGGGACGATCGAAGAAACAGTCGATCCGGACGGTCTTCTGATTCACGAACGCATCTGTCAACGCAGCACCACCGCGGTTCGGATGGGGCGATCGGCACGCAAGCCGGGAAGCTGCGCCGAGAACAGTGATTGTGGGAGTGCCGAATTCTGTATACGACCCCGTGGCAGGTGCGCAGGCGAGGGGGAGTGCCGACCTCGGCCGGACGTGTGTACGGAAGAATTCAACCCGGTATGTGGTTGCGATGGTGTGACCTACTCCAACGCCTGCAGTGCAGCGTCCGCCGGCGTGAACATTGCCCGGAATGGGCCCTGCTCGTTGACTCCAGCTGAGTAGTCTTTTCAGGAGGCGCTTGCAGCGGCTGTCTCTTCTGCCAATTCGATACCGCCTTCCAGGATGTCCAGCGCCTCATCGACCTGCTCGGTGGTTACCGTGATGGGCGGCATGAAGCGCAGCACCTGGGTGCCCGACATCTCCATGAAGCGGCGCTCGAGACGATCGGGCGAGTGCATTGGGATGGCGATGGGCAGCCACAGACCGTGTTCCAGGCAGTAGTTTGCTACAACCGATGTGCCATCGAAATTTGGGGTGCGGCTCTTCTTGTCGGTAACGAACTCCAGTCCGAGACAAAGACCGAGTCCTCTGGCCTCGCCCACGATCTCAAATTGCTGCTGCATTTCTTCCAGCCTTGCCTTCATATAGTTCCCGACGACACGGGCGTTTTCGACCAGGTTCTCCTGCTCGACGATTTCAATGTTGGCCAGTCCGGTGGCACACAGCAGGGGATCTCCAGAATGTGAGGAGAATTGACTAAAGCCTTTTCTCACTGCCTCGTCGGCGATTTCCGCACTGGTCGTCACGGCACACAATGGGACACCGCCACCCAAGCCCTTGGAGCATGTCAGCACGTCGGGAACGATTCCGAAATGTTCGAAGGCGAACCATTTGCCGGTGCGGCCGAATCCGGTCAGGGCTTCATCCGCCACCATCAGGATGCCCCGTTCCCGACAGATGCGCGCCATGTCCTGCATCCACTCGACCGGCGGGACGATCTGCCCGGCGGCGCTCATCAATGGTTCGAAGAACAGGGCTGCGGGTTTTCCCGACGTCGCGGTGTCGATGAGGGTCTCAGCCGACTCGACGCATCCCAGATTGCAGCTTCCTTCATTCCGACAGTACTGGCAGCGGTAGGGATACGGAGTAGGGATGAAGCTGGCTCCGGTGGGCATGGGCCCGTAGCCTTCACGCAGCATGCCCCCTCTGCCGGTAATCGACGCGCTGCCGGCAGTCTGGCCGTGATAACCGCGCATCACCGAGATGACCTCGAAGCGACCGGTGTATTTCCTGACTAGACGAAGGGCCAGTTCGTTGGACTCCGATCCAGTGCAGGCGAAGAACGATTTTTGCAGCGGATCGGGAGTCAACTCTGCGATTTTTTGGGCCAGCAGCACCTCGGAAGGGGCAATAAAGAGGGTGCCGGTTTGGACGATCTTCTGAGCCTGTTGACTAAGCGCCTCGACATACTTCGGGTGCGAGTGGCCCAGGGTCACGCAGAGTTGGCCGGACTGGAAATCGATATACCTATTGCCCTCGACATCCCAGATGTAGATGCCGTCGCCGCGCTCCGGTACGAGGGGTGCGGTCCGATGAGGATGGCGCAGAATATACTGTTTGCCCAGCTCCAGCCATTCCTGATTGGTCCGCGGCCCTCGAGGTTCCTGTCGAACGCGTACTATTCTTCGTCTCCTTCTAGCAGAAGTGGGAAGCCTCCTCCTGGTGGATTTGGAAGCGGCGGCGTGTAGGTTGCGCTGCAGTTGCTAGAGCTGAAGATGCCCGAGAGTGAGTAGATACCCTGGTTGTTCGTCTGGCCCTCTTTGAGTAACTGGGTGTTGGGGGCACCGGTTGCGCCCGCGCAGATAACACTCACGTCCACATCGGGTACTGCGGCTCCGCTTGGATCGGTAACGTTTCCGGAAAGAGTGTTTTCGGGAGGAAAGTTGGGAAACGCGAAGTTCAGGGTCGTATCCGCGTTGAATGTCTGGGGACCCGCCGTAAACGGATTGGGTGTGTTCCAAGTGCAATTCTCATCCAGGGTGAGCGAGGCAAAGACGTCGTACGACTGACCTTGGATGACGTAGGGGTCGTATGCTCCCGAGGACGAGATAGACGAAACGCTTCCCAGGAAACCGGATTGAGGTTCGACGTCTTCGGGCTAAAAACCCTTCCCAGACGACTTTCCGGACGGGCTCAGTATAGCTTTTCCATTTGCCCAGCAGGAGTGGAACAGATTGTGGGTGTCCCTGCTGGAGGAGGGACTTGGCGGCGGCAGTCTGAATCTCCGAAGGCTCCTGGGGACCCAGAAGCTGGTCGAGAACCGGAATCGTGGATTCGGTAGGGTCGAGCGCCATGATCCGGACGGCGTTGACCCTGGAAATTCCCTTGGCTGCACTCTCTGACGTCGTGACGGCATCCCTGATCAGCCGGCGGAGGCCTCGAGAGTTGGCGAGCCGAACGAGGTCGGCCAGATCCAGAGCCGCCTCCGCTACCTTTGGTGACGGCGAACCGATTAGCTGAAAGAGAGACCGCTCGGTACGCGGGGCCAGAGAAAGCTTGCTTGCTCCGGCTTGCCCCAATCCCAGGCCTAGTCCAGCCAAACTGGCGCTTCGCCACCAGTCACTGGGGACATCGGTGGGATCGGTCACGAAATCGAGAACTGTTGCAATCTCGGACTCGAGATGGCGGGCACCCAGTATGGTAGTGATTCTAGAGAGCAGCTCTCTCTTTCCTTCAGAGTCGGATGAAAGATAGGCTCTGTCCCGGATGATGGTCTGGAACCATCGCCCAGCATTCTCGGCAGCCGAAGCCAGAACGGCGATCTGAAACCAGCGGTTCTCTTGATGCCGGTTGAGGATCTGGGTGAGCGCCGGGAATGAGTCGGCTTCGGGGAGGAGCCCCAGGGTACAAGCCAGCTGGAACTGCACCCGGTCATCCGGATCTTCCAGCAAATCCAGTAGCTTCGCCCTGACGGAAGCTGACTCGACCTGCTCAGAAAGCCGGACCGCATGTTCGCGGACCCCTGGGTCTTCGTCGACGAGAGCCTCGAGCAGCAGATCGGGTTCCAGCCCACCCAGACCCTCCAGAGACCAGAGTCCATGGATGCGGCTTTCCGGGGATTCAGCACTCAGCAAGAGCTTTCGCAAGGAGGGTAGGGCGGACTCATCCTGCCGCTCAACCAGCAGGCGCTGAGCTGTGATCCGCCACCACATGTTGGGATGAGCCAGCGTCTGGACCAGCTGCCTGGACTCGGCACCCTGAAGCTCTGGTTTGGTTGTCTCCAGCGGTCTCCCCTGGTAGGACACCCGATAGATGCGTCCTTTGCCGGCCCCTGCGCGCAGGTCGAACTGACCTTCCAGGCCCTCCGGGACATAGTCCGGGTGTTCGATGTATTTCCGGTAGTAGTCGACCACATAGAGCGCTCCGTCGGGCCCTACCGTGGTGAACACCGGTTTGAACCAGGCGTCGGTGGAAGCCAGGAACTCCTTTTGCTCAAAGGCTCTGCTGGCTGAAAAGGTGGCGCCGTCAGGGGAGAGAAGATCGCAGTGCACCAGATTATGGAGGGGATCACAGACGAAATAGGCGCCGCGCAATCTATTCGGGAACTGGGAGGCGGTATAGATGGAGTTGCCGCAGCTGGAGGTGAATTTTCCCACCTGGGACTCGCTGTATGTAGATCGGGTTTTCGGTCACGGGATAGACCGTAGATTGATTCTCGTGATCGGAAGGGAACTGCATGGCGCTGGACACAGCCAGATAGGGATTACGAGCCAGGTAGCGATGGGCGATCACGGGATGCCGGATATGGTTGTTGTTCCACAACGCGAAGCGATTCCCTCGTGTGTCAAATGCATTGCCGTATTGGGAATTCCCGGATAAGGGCTCTAGCTTCTGCAGATCGGGCCGAAAGCGGAAATCGGTGCCTAGAGCAGAGACGTCGACGGCGGGGACTTCCGGATGACCAGGAAAGTGAAGTGCCTCGCCAGGCTGGCCGAACTGTTCGGGATTGCGCCTGGAAGGGCCTACCTTGGGATAGGCTCCGTAGATCCAGTTGTCGATCCCGTAAAGGAGTCCGTTTACCCGGAGCTGAGGGTTATAGGGATTGAAGCCCGTAAGGAGCACGACTCTTTCGTCGGCACGGAGGTCGCGATTCTCGTCGGGTAGATAGTAGATGTGCGGTGCGGCGGCAACCAATACACCCTCTCTCCAAAGCATCAAGCCGGTGGGGAAAGGGAGATTATCCGCGTAGACGCTGCGCTTGGTGAATCCACCCTGGTCGTCGGAGTCCTCCAGCACGACTACTCTCCCCTGAGGATTCGGCTGCATGGGGTAGTCGCCCATTTCAAGGACGAACAGTCGCCCCTGAGGGTCGAACGCCATCGCCACCGGATCCGCGATCAGCGGCTCCGAGACGACGAGCTCGATGTGGAAGCCTTGAGGTAGGTGGAAGGTCTGGACGGCCTCCAAAGGAGAATAGGGTGGTGATTCCTCGCCAGCACAGGCGCAGAAGGTCGTCAGCGCGATGCCTAGTAGACCGGCCTTCCCCAGTCGGTTCCAGCCGATCCGCCTTTGGGCGGGGACTCTCGGCCCACCGCTTGAGCAGCTTAGCAGAAGGCCGTTACTGACCACCGACGCTGCCGGCAGGTAGGCTGGAAGACTGGACGCGATCCACGGTCTTCAAACTCGTGACGGCCACATCGGTGTCACTGTGAACGTACAACGAACCGGCAACGGGTCCAGCTGGCACTGCCCCATCGGAGAAGAACTCCTCGAAAAACCTCGCCACGTGGGTTTGGCTGTTCAGCGTTGTTGTTGCGGTTGCTATTACCTGATCCTCATCGACCCCCTGTGGCATGGAGAATCGGAAACTCTTGCCAGAGGATACGGCACTGGCAGCCAGAACGGCCGAGGCGGCCACGGTTGACCGAGTGAGGGTGAGAGTGATCTGGGCGTTCTTGTTGGTCGCGTTGCACATGGCGACCGCCGTTCCCACGCCGGCGTTGTTGCGGCTGATGTTCAAGATGTGTACCGTGTCGACTCCGGACGCGGCGATACCGGCTTCGGCCGCAATCCGGCCTTCGTTGGTCGTGTCGCGAGTGAGGAAGTTGCTTGAGACTCCCAGTGGCTGGTTGGCGTGCAAGTATCCCCAGGTAAGTTTAATATCACCGCTGGAAGCCGTCTCGAAGAGGCGGCTCGACCGAGCTGGGATCGTTACCACGTGACGATTCGCCGTTGTTCCTCCGAGATTGACATTGGCCGGCGTACCGTTGGCTGAACTGGAAAACGCCATCGTAGCTTCAACCGGAGCCTGGAATGGATTGTTGACGACGATCTGAGTGGCCAGCTGCAAGGCGCCCGCCACTCCGAAGGGAACGTGAGGAAGGATCACCGTGTTTATCAGCAGCAGCTTGTTGAGCCGGAGCTGCTGGAACTGCGGGACGTCAGAGAAGATGTCCATCGAAAGGTTCAAACCAAGTGGGTCTGCTCCTCCCAAAGGGTTCAAACCAGGTGAGGCCGTCCCTTCCTGGATCTCGAAGATCGGAAGAAGGAAGTCGATTTGGAACTGTCCGCCGGGGGAGGGGGTTGTGGTCAGGTTGCTGATGTGGAAGGTATCGTCCGATGATTCGTAGCTCAGCTGGACGTCCGTATCCTGGTTGAAGGTGCCGTTGTTGTTGAAATCGAGGAATGCAGAATTCTGGTTTTCCGCCAGAATGTTGTGGGTCGCGTCGAGTGTGCCGTCGAAATCTCGATCAACCTGGACACTACCGATAATGGGCGCGGCGACCGTCAGGGGTGTGCTTGCGTTCCCCAGTATTTCATTAAGGAAGCCCAAGAATACAAAGGGGTTATTTAAAAGAAAGAAGGTCAGACTGTTGAGCTGAACCACAGAAAGATTCCGAAAAGGGTTTCCAAAGTGAAGAGCACGGGTCGCCAGTCCCATAACGGCCATGCCCATTTTAAACAAGCATGGTCGCTCAGCATCATCCCCCGCCGGAATGACGTTCTGACCGAGACTAGAGATTCCAAGGAGCGCACACAAACAGAGAACTCCTCCAACCCTCAGGAACTTCATTGAACACCTCCATTTTTCTAGTATCAGTGCGGCACTAGGGTAGCGCCCTTGGCTTCAGCATTGCAATCCCCGCGCTACTAGCTGGAGGCGCCTTCAGCTTGGAACCAGCTATTCGGCGAGCGGAGTGGTATCATCCCAAAGAAGAACGTTCTCTGATTCCTCCAACCGGCAACGGAGTATCCAGGAGATAAACGGATGGATAGCGCACTCTGTATCCAGCACGTCAACGTCTTGGACGTCAATGCGGGCTCCCTTCTGGGAAAACGTACCGTGATCGTTCAAGCAGATCGGATTGCTTCGGTAGATCCGGCACCCTGCGACTGGTCGGGACAGGCTATCGACGCGACCGGTCTTTACTTGTGTCCTGGACTGATCGACTGCCATGTGCATTTCTTCCTCGACGCGGGAGGGGACCCCAGAGGGAGTTACATCGGCAGCAACGATGAAGCCAGAATGGATACCGCTGTGTGCAACGCCCGAATCGCCATCGAGGCCGGGATCACCACTATGCGGGACTGCGGAGCTCCGGGCCCGCTCATGTTCCAGTTTCAACGCCAGGTCGAGCGAGATGAGATTTCGGGCCCTCACATCCTCAGCTGTGGGCACGCATTGATGAGACCCAAGGGGCATTGTCACTTCCTGGGTGGTGAAGTCGCGACGGTCGAGGAGCTGCGCCGAATGATCGAGTGGCACCTCGAACAGGGCGCCGGTTTCGTGAAGCTGATGGCCTCCGGAGGCGGCCTGACTCCCGGGACGGTGCTGCACGAGGCCGACCTGGCACTCGAACTGATGAAGGTAGCTGCCGACATGGCTCATGCCAACGGGGTACACATCACTGCCCATTGCCACGCTACTGAAAGCGTCGAGCGGGCCATTGAGGCCGATCTTGATATGATCGAGCATGTCAGTTACGTCGAACCGCCGGGTCGCTACCGCTACGATGGCGAGATCACGCAGCGCATCAAGGATAAAGGAATCGTCGTAAGTCCAACCGTCTACAGCGCTCTTCAGACCGCCCGCCGTTTCCGGAAAATGGGCACGGCCCACAACCCCGGGGATGTAGCGGCCGTGGAGCGACTCGAAGGACGTCTCACCAATGCCGGACACTTCCACCGACTGGGCATGAAGATCATCGGCGGCACCGACTGCGGCGCCACCAATACGCCCTTCAACTCCCTGGTCGATGAGATCGAGTCCTACACTGAGGCCGGTCTGTCCAGAACAGAGGCGCTCCGCACCGTGACCAGTGAGGGAGCCGCTCTCATGAAGCTACCGAAATTGGGGGAGGTCAAGGAGGGATATCGAGCGGACCTGATTCTTGTGGAAGGAAATCCTCTGGAGGATCTCGACGTGCTTCGTACTCCCCACACAGTCATAAAATCGGGAAGGATCGTCCATCAGCACTCCCTGCAGAAGTGATGTCGTTTTGGTTGACTCAGAAGAGCAGCAAGTCTCATGTCAAAGCTACATTTCATTGAGCTGAAGGGCAGTAGCCGCGAGCGCGGGCAGCAGCATGGGCGTTTGCTGAAGGTTCCCATCGAACGAGCGGTCGAGTTCTATCGGTGGTTTTTTCGGCGTCATCTGGGACTGGAACCCGAGGCGCTGCGTCGGCGCGCGGCCGCCTTCATCGAACCTACGCATCGGCTGAGTCCACTGCTATTCGACGAGTACGAGGGTATCGCAGAGGGTGCGGGGCAGACGCTGGAGGATATTCTGGTCCTTTCCGCCCGATATGAGATCACGTTTGAAACGGTGGCCTTGGGCGATTGCTCCAATCTATTCGTGGGATCAGAGCGATCTCAGAGTGGGAATCCGCTGCTGGGGCAAAGCTGGGACTGGCGGCCCGAGGTGATGGACTTCAGAGCCGTTTTCGTGGCGCGATGCGATGACCTTCCTGACCACATCATGGTTACCGAGTGCGGCCAGCCCGGAAAGTACGGACTGAATGAGCATGGACTGGGGCTGGTTGCGGCGGGACTGCGCTGCCGCGAGAAGGCCAGTATCGGCGATCAGTTGTTCGTGGTTCTGGGTCGGGAGATCCTGGCCCAGGAAACACTCGCTCAGGCATGGGAAGTCATGACCGAGTTTGCACCATTGGCTACGGTGAACGTCCTGGTAGCGGACGATTGCGGCCGAGCGGCGAACTTCGAGTGTGCTCCGGGACGAATCGTGCGTGCCGACCTCGAACCAGGACAGGTCTATTGGCATACGAATCATTGTCTTCACGAAGACGAGCCCTGCAGCTTCGAAAACAGCCGGATTCGGGGTCTCCGCTGGGCCCAGTTGACCAACCGACCTTCACCCGTTACGCCAGAAACAGTGCAGGCTTGGCTCGCCGATCGCTCGGACGGAGGGAATTCTATCTGCCAGTATGCCGATCCCTCCCAGGCCGATACTGCTAGTTGGCTTCAAACCCTATGTTCCATTGTGATGGATCTAAGACATCAGACGCTTTGGGTTAGTGATGGACCCTCCTCCCAGACCGGCTACGAGGAACTCGGGTTCAAGGCTCGGACGGTTTCCGAGACTCCGTGACCAGTCCTGGCCCGTGGTGAACGATTTCTGAGCGTGGACTCGATCGTTCTGTGTCCCCCACCACTATAAGAAGAGGAACTATGATTCGTTCGGCTTGTAACCGACCACGGCCAAGATTTCGTCTCCTGGCATCTATTGTTGGATGCTTCGCGCTTCTGACAATACCGGTTTCGGGCGGCGACGTGATCCTGATTTCGATTGACGGGTTGATGCCGGATTACTACCTGCGCGCGGATGATCTGGGTCTGAAGATTCCCAACCTGCGGCGATTGATGCACGAAGGATCCTACGCAGAGGGAGCCCTCAGCGTGATGCCTTCGGTGACCTTTCCCGCTCACACCACCATGATTACAGGCGTCAATCCGGCCCGCCACGGTATCGAGAACAATCTTGTCTTCGATCCGGACGGAGCATTGGGCGGGGGGTGGCACTGGTTCTACGAGGATCTTAAGGTAAGCACGATCTTCGAGGCCGCGCGCAAGCAAGGGATACGAACCGCTTCCGTGACCTGGCCCGTGACTGCCGGTGCTCCAATCGATTTGAACCTGCCTGACATGTACCCGGTACCGAACCTTCACGAAGCCAAGAACCTGCGCAGCCTGGTGTCTGACCAGGATCTACAGGACTTTCTTCCCCCGGCCGAGAAGCTGGTTCGCATGGGCGACGACATTCGGACTCAGGTGGCGCTGCATTTCCTTGAGAAACATCCGGGACTGCTGGCGATCCATTATCTCGAACTGGACGGAGCTCAGCATCGGCAGGGACCCGGCAGTGTCCCGGCCAAGCAGGCCCTGGAGAAGATCGATGGCTACTTGGGCGAGCTCTTCGGCGCTCTAGAGCAGACTGGGCGCTGGCAGTCGACCAGCATACTGGTGGTTTCAGATCATGGCTTCGTAGCAGTAGACAAAGTAATCAAACCCGCGGTCTTGATGCGTGCCGTCGGATTGCTAGAGACGAACCTTCAGGCAGAGATTACGTCCTGGCAAGCTGCTCCCTGGGCCGCCGGCGGCTGCCTGGCAATTGTGCCTCATCCCGCCGCCTCTCCGGACAGTCACCGCAAGGTACTCGATCTGGTCAATCTGTTGAAATCAAACCCCAGCTACGGTGTAGGACGAGTCTACATGGGCTCCGAGCTCAGTCAGACCGGAGGATTCAGCCCAGCCCTGGCTGTGTTGGAAGCACGTCCCGGGTATTTCTTCAGCCCTGAAGTGCAAGGGCAGCTCGTCTCCCCTTCGGATACTCGAGGGATGCATGGCTACGGTCCCGGCCTCGCGGGTCTGGAAGCCGCGTTTCTGGTCAAGGGTCCAGGAATCAAACAGACCCATCGCGTGGAAACCGTTCGGCTGCTGGATCTGGCTCCGACCATCGCGAGGATCCTGGGAATGGAGTTTTCCGGAGCTCAGGGGAGAGTCCTCGAGGAGCTGTTCCGGTAATCTGAACTTCACCAGGGCTCGCCGCCAAAGCAGTCTGGCAATTGCACATAGACTCACGATTTGATATCACGACTCAGCGCAACCAAAGGGCAATGAGACGGTTATGACGAAACCTTTCCGGACAACGGTCACGGGTAGTTTTCCCCGACCGGTTCAACCTGAAGATACCCTGA
Organism: Acidobacteriota bacterium; assembly: GCA_965219855.1. Taxonomy (GTDB): domain Bacteria; phylum Acidobacteriota; class UBA6911; order RPQK01; family JAJDTT01; genus CAUZIZ01. The sequence goes on along the minus strand of CBDCOR010000027.1, from coordinate 208,111 downwards.
GAAAGCCAGAGCTGTCGCGCCAAGAGGCAGACGACGTGATTCGCTGGGCTGTGAAAGAGCAGGTCGAAGCAGGGCTGGACATCGTCACCGACGGGGAGGGACGCCGTGAGAACATGTACTATTTCGTGCAGAAAAGAGTTGCAGGCGTCAGCTTCGAGCAGATGTCCTTCCGTACCTTCGGCCCCATCGGATTCGGCATCGAACTACCCCAGGTGTTAGGACCCCTCGAGGACCCGAAAATCGGTCTGGCTCACGACTGGCGGGTGGCACGGGATCAGGCTCCACCTCAGGTTGAAGTCAAGATGACGTGTATCGGTCCGCACATGTTGGCCCGGTTCTCGGATAACCAGAGAGCGGATCTGTACGCCAACGATCAGGAACTGGCACTGGCCTACGCTCGGGTCCTGAATCAGGAGTTTCGGGACCTGATCCGCGAAGGATGTGAGTTCATCCAATTCGATGAGCCCGCTTGGACGGCTTTTCCGGAAGATGCGGTTTGGGCGGCGGAGGTGCTAAAGACTGCCGTCGAGGGGCTGGGCGTGAAGATCGGTCTGCACATCTGTGGAGGAAATGCATACCGAAGACGTTCTTACTTCGCACCCTACACGGACATGGTCGAGGCTTTCCAGATTGCCCCAGTCGACCAGCTCTCATTGGAGCACTGCACCCTGGATTACGACATGATGGCGCTTTGGGACAAGATCGATTACAGGGGAGAGTTTGCCGTCGGGGTCTTGGATCAAAGAAGCGACAGGATGGAATCTCCCAGCGAGATCACGGAAAGAACCAGGCCAGCAACGCGCTATTTTTCACCGCAACGGCTCTTATTGGCATCCGAATGTGGTTTCCAACACGTGCCGGTGCCAATCACCAGGGGCAAGCTGAGAGTGTTGGTAAAGGGAGCGGAGCACGCCCGACAACACCTAACCTGAAACTTGATTGGGCTGTTTCTGAGGGACAAGTTTGTAACTCATTGATATAGCAATCCTTGCGCCGTATTCAAGACACGTCCCTACGCCGAAGGCGTTACTGCGGGTAGCCCAGGGTTGCAGTGTTCGCCTCAATGATCAGCCCAAGCCGGGAGTCCTGGCTTGAGATCGAAGGGTAACCAGATGGCCAGTGCTGAAATAGTGGCAATCGGCTCAGAACTCCTACTTGGCCAGATCGTCGATACCAACTCTACCTGGATCGCCCAGCGACTAACCAACCTGGGGGTCAACCTCTTCTACAAGACCGTGGTCGGAGACAACCAGAATCGAATGGAGGAGGTGATTTCCAAGGCCTTGGATCGGTCCGATGTGGTGATCACGGGAGGCGGGCTGGGCCCAACCCAAGACGATGTAACTCGAGAGGTCATCGCGGCGGTGACGGGAAGGAAACTCGTCCGTGATCCCAAATTGATGGATGAGATCGAACAGCGGTTTCGGAGCCGGGGATTCATCATGACCGCGAACAATGAGCGTCAAGCGGACATCCCGGAGGGGGCGATCCCCGTCCACAATCCCAATGGCACCGCGCCGGCATTCATCGTGGAGGATCCCAGAGGCGTGGTCTTCGCCTTACCCGGGGTACCCCACGAGTTGAAGTGGCTCTTTGAGCACGAGGTGGAGCCTTACCTACGGAAGAAGTTCGGCCTTTCCGAAGTAATTACCTACCGGATTTTAAAGGTTGCCGATATTGGTGAGAGCAGTGTAGACCACCAGATTGGCCACCTCATTGCCGGCTCATGCAACCCCACAGTAGGCGTCCTTGCGCATCCCGGGCAGGTGGATATTCGGATAGCGGCCAAAGCTTCAAGCATAGAGGCGGCTCACAGGCTCATCGATCCGGTCGAGCAGGAGGTTCGAGACCTCTTGGGACGGCATATCTTTGGAGCCGATGAAGAGACCCTGGAACAGGCGGTGGGCAAACTCCTGCGCGAGCGGAACCTGACCCTTGCCGTCTATGAGGATGTGACTAGCGGCATGGTTGCGGAGCGACTACAGCGGGCCAGCAACGAGCACTTTCTGGGAGGCGTCATTTGCAACGACGCCAAGTCAGTTGAGCGTTTGCTTGCCGCCGGTTCCAGCAGCGAGAGAAGAAGGGCTCTGAAGGATCCCAACGCCCTGGTAACGGAGCTGGCTTCTGCGGTTTGCAGCCGCGAAGAAGCGGACTGGGGACTTGCCGTTCACGGTGTACCCGAGCCAGGTCAGCGCAGCCACAATCTGGGAAGAGGCGCGACCTATCTTTCCATCACCGATGGAAAAAACCACAGAACAAGGAACTACAATACCGCGGGACGGGGCAGGCCGGATCGGACACGAATCAGTCTGAGCGCGATGCAGCTGGTACGTTTGGCACTTCTGGAAGGCATTGCTACTTGACGCCGGATGCGCTCCCTTGGTCTTCACCCCTGGCAAAAGCCATCTACGGAGGAAACGCGCTGTAAGCAGAGTCGAGTCGACTGCGGTTGACTCGGGCGTCTCAGCACTCCTAGCCCGCATTTCTCATCGCTGGTCTACTGCGACGCCGCAATCATCCGCCTTGGCTGTGTTATGCTCGGTCGGCCTCCTCGACGTGCTGTACAAGTACAACAGCGGCGGCTCGCCACGAGTGGTCTCGGTCGCAAGCCTTGCCAGGACGGCCCTTGCGGCGCCTCGCTACGACAAGCGATGAGAAATCCGGGCTAGACTTTCGGCATGCGACTCGTTCCGGTCGAGCAACCTGGGGGAATAGAGAATTCTGCTTCATCGTCAGATTACTGCCGGCTGCTGGAAGAGGGGAATATCCTCTTTTTCGAGCACCTGCCTTTCGAGCTGGCCGAGGCCGATCTTCAGTTTCTTCTGAGTCAGAAACAGACCGGAGCTCAGTTTCACAAAAACATCGCCTATCGCCCCCAGCTGGACCGAATCACTGGATTCAAGAAGGGCTCTGAAACGGATAGGGAGCGTCTACTCGAGGTCATGCGGCGCTATTCAGGATCGGCCATTGATTCTCTTGGGAAGCTGCTACCCAACTATGCAACCAATTGGAAGGTGGACTACGCCAGCTTTCGGCCGCAGGAGGAAGAAGGACGGGAGGTCCGGTTGAGAGCCAGAAACGATTTGCTTCACGTCGATTCCTTTCCCACGCGGCCGACTGAGGGGGATCGGATCCTCCGTTTCTTCACGAATATCAACCCTGAGCAACGCAGGCGTTGGTTGACGGGCGATCCCTTTCCCCAGCTCATCCAACACCTGCAAGGGAAGGGGAGTATTCCCAGTCATCTGCTGGCCGCCCCGGGGGTGGCAGCACGAGCGGCGCGATACCTGAAGATGCAGCTCCGCAAACTGGGACTCTCGGTGCGGGTGGGATCTTCCTATGACGATTTCATGCTTCGGCTTCACCACTACCTCAAGGAAAACCAGAGTCTCTTGAGCGATTTTCCGACCTATTCCTGGGACTTTCCACCTGGTTCAAGCTGGCTGGTTTTTACGGACATCGTCCCCCATGCGGCCTTGTCAGGCCGTTTTGCGCTAGAACAGACGCTAATCATCTCCCAGCGTGCCCAGGTCCTGCCTCAGAAGGCCCCACTAGCAATCTTGCGGGAGCTTCGACGTTAGACTACTTCTCCCTACCACCTACCCTGAATAGACGGGCGCCCGCTTTGAACTTGCCAGGAAAGCCATCGTTCCACGGATTGTTTCCGTACATCACCTCGACGACTCGAAGCTGACGTGCTCTTCAGTAAGACCCGATGCGCTGGCTTCCTACATCCACTGACGCCAACACGGTAGCGTCGAAGCTGGCATACATTAGATCGGATTTGATTTGGCTGTGGCCGGGATCGTCCCAGAGATTGTTGAATTCCCAGGGATCTTCTTCGAGGTGGTAGAGTTCGCCCAGTTGGTGGCCGTGATAGAGGCATAGCTTGTAGCGCTGGTCTCGGTACATGGTGGCGAAGGTTCCATCTCCGGTGCCGGGAACGAAGGCTGAGTCGAGGGCATCGTAGTATTCGCAGCGGACGAAATCTCGATGGTGATCGGGCGCTTTCTCTCCCTTTAGGATCGGCAGCAGGCTTTTGCCCTGAAGCTGATCCGGAGCTGGTACGCCTGCCAGGGCCAGAATCGTTGCGGATTTATCGATGAGTTCTACCAGGGCATCGCTTCTCAGGCCCGCTTCAATCCGGCCCTCCCAACTGAAGATCAAGGGCACCCGGACCAGCCCCTCGTAGAAGCGGCAGCCTTTGTAGAGCAGTCCATGGTCCCCCAACATTTCGCCGTGATCACTGGTGAAGACAATCACCGTATTCTCTCGCTCTCCAGTTTCGTCCAGGCAGGTCAGAATCCGCTCGAGCTGGTCATCGATCTGAGCGATCATGGCGTAGTAGAGAGCCTGCTGTTGCTGCCCTTCGAACTCCGACGGCGGCTTGCCCTGAGTCTGGAAATCAAGGGATCCGAGCCGCCTCTGCTGTTGAAGATCGGTTTCCCGAAAATGGGGACCGGGGAGGGAGTCGGCGTCGAACCGTTCCGCGTAACTCCGGGGAGGAATGAAAGGCGGGTGGGGATCGTAGACGTTTACGGTCAGCATCCACGGCTGACTCCGCTCCTGGCCAATGAACTCGATGGCACAGTCCGAGGCCCATTTGGTCTGATGCAAATGGGGGGGGACGCTGTCCTCACTGAGCCGCAGTGAATCCAGGTCGCCGCCCTGTCGGCGTACCCAGTCGGCGTAGTCGTGGCCCTGGGCCCAGTCGTCACGAGGGGCGTGACTGAACCTCCAGTAGCGGTAACCGTCATCAAGCCGAGGCTCGGTTCGGTGCGCTGCGCTCTGGAGGTGGAACTTTCCCACCATTCCACAGTCATAGCCACTGTCGGCAAGCTGCTTTGAAATCAACTCCGGGTGGTTGGCGAAAGCCTCATTCCCGTTGCGGCAGTTGTGAATCCGGCCTGGATACATTCCCGTCATAAAGCTCGATCGGCTAGGGGTGCAAATGGGACTCTGACAGTAGGCGTGGGTAAATGCTGTTCCGCTGGCGACCAGCCGATCCAGGGTTGGAGTCCTTACGTGCGGATTCCCCAGGGCACCGATGGTGTCGAAACGTTGCTGGTCGGTGCAGTACCAGAGGATGTTCGGTCGATTATCAGCCATCGAGAAAGGATTCGCAGAATCTTTGATCTTAAGCGCCTTTATCGTACCGTAAAACCGTAGCTAGTGCCCGTCCGGAAATGTGTAAGTAATTGATAAGGAAGGGGAAAGAGGGCTTTTTCAAGCTCCGAAACTGTCAGGGCCGTTTGCTAGACTATTTGGTACAAACAATTAGACTAAAACGACTTACGACGATTTCAGGAATTCGAAGATGCGTAAAAAGCATGAAAAACAACGCCCCCTTTCCCCGCAATGGCCCGATCACCAGCTGGCCCATGAATTGAAGGTGATCTCGCGCATCCTGGACGACAATCCCCAGACGCTGGAGCTGATAGTACAAGATCTCTCTGACAGGGTCGATTCCGGTGTTGGCGCCCCCGGTTTGACGGCCGAGCAGGTGCTGCGTTGCGCCGTCATCAAACAGCTGCATCAGTTCAGCTATCGCAAGCTGGAGTTTCATCTGGTGGATTCGCAAAGCTGTCAGAGGTTCTGTCGCTTGCCCTATGGGGCGTCGATCAGCAAAGCCACCCTGGCGGAGAACCTGGGGAAGATTGAGCCGGGGACTTGGAAGGCGATCAACGACCACTTGGTGCTCTGGGCGCAGGCTCGGGGTCTGGAAAAAGGCCAACGGATTCGGGTCGATGCCACGGCGGTCGAGACGAACATCCACTATCCGCTCGACAGTGAGCTGTTGTACGACGGCATTCGAGTCGTGACCCAGTCGCTGGGGCGGCTGCGGGAGCGGGAAGGGATCGGCTTCGTCGATCATACGCGGCGGGCCAAGCGGCGCGTCCTGAACATCCGCAACCGCCGCGGCAAGAAGCGCCTGGACAGTTACCGCGATCTGATCAAAGTGGCGTCCAAGACGGCTCACTATGCCGAGCAGGCGCTGGCAGCTTCCGCGCAGTGGAGCGATCCCCTCAGTCTGGCCGTGGCGGCGCAACTGGCCCACTATCTGGGGCTGTTGCACAAAGTCATCGAGCAGACTCAACGACGGGTCCTTTCGGGCGAGGCCGTCGCGGCCCAGGAGAAGATCTGTTCCCTCTTCGAAGAGCACACCGATATTATCAAGAAGAGCCCTCGGGAAACGGTCTTCGGCCACAAGGTGTTTGTCAGCACGGGCGCCTCGTCGCTGATCCTGGATTGTGTGGTGGAACGGGGGAATCCGGCCGACAGCAACTATGTGCAACCCTTCTTAGAGCGGCATCGACAGCTGTACGGGAAGGTCCCCCGCCAGAGCGCCTGGGATGGTGGTTTTGCCTCGGCTGCCAACCTGCGCTGGGCCAAAGAGCAGGGGGTACAGGATGTGGCCTTTTCCAAAAAGTGTGGGTTGACGGTTGAGAGCATGGTGCGTTCCAGTTGGGTCTACAAACAACTCAAACGCTTCCGCGCCGGGATTGAGGGGTGCATTGGGACCCTCAAGCACACCTTCGGTCTCCACCGCTGTAGCTGGAAAGGCTGGCCTCCCTTTCAAAGCTACGTCCATGCCAGCGTCCTGACCTATAACCTGGTCGTCCTGGCCCGACTCCTGTTGTAGCCTTTTGTGGCTGACCGTACTGCCTTGTGGCTCCGACTCGGGGAGAGGTCTGCGCCGAACCGCTGCTTTTTGGCCCGCGTGCCCTCGCTCGAGGGTCCTTGCTCTGGATCGAGCTGGGTCGAGCCGGTCTGTCAGCAGTCTCAAGTATAATAAGTGTTTACGATTCAACAGATTACAGTTCTGAAAACCCCGGTTTTCGGACGGGCACTAGCTAAAGGATAACGATGATTGGAATCACGAAGAATAGACTGCTTCCCACGGCAATCGTCGGTTCCTATCCGAGGCCCCAGTGGTTTCAGGAGAGTCTCAAGGGACGGGCCTTCAAGCTGGCATTGACGGATGCACGCTATCGCGAACAGTATCTGGATGCCGTTGCCTGCATCCTTAATGATCAGGTGGGGGCCGGGCTTGATATATTGACGGACGGTGACTGCCGATTCGATCTGGATGTGGGTGGTAGATCCTGGTTCTTCTATCCCCTAGAGCGAATCTCCGGCATCGAGGGGCACCAGGATACCGCCCCTGGTTGGTCACAGCGGCTGGACTTGCGTCCGGGAAAGATTCTATGGGAGGTACAGGAGGCTTATCAAAGCCCCACGGCGGTGGGAAAGCTCGAACGCGGACCCCTCGAGTATGCCGCGGTCTGGAAGGCCGCTCAGCGATTGGTTGATCGTCCTGTGAAGTTTGGCAGTATCAGTGCCCAGTCCCTCTCGAGCATGTTGTGGAACCAGGCCTATTCCTCTGACCGCGAACTGATCATGGCCCTGGCTTCGATTATCAACGCGGAATTGAAAGAACTAGTGGCCGCCGGTTGTGGCCTGATTCAGGTAGAGGAGCCTCAGCACCACTTCCGCGCCTTGAATCCGAAGACCACCCGAGCCGACCTGGATTTCTTTACCGAGGCCTTCAATCGGGAGGTCGAGGGGGTAGAAGCCGAGATCTGGGTGCATACCTGTTGGGGTAATCCCAATCAGCAGAGCCTATTCTGGGAGCGTCCCAGTTACGAGGCGGCCTTGCCGCACCTGCTCCAACTCGATGCCGACGTGATCACCTTCGAGTGTGCCAGCACCGGGGGACGTGATCTCCCCCTTTTCGAGAAGTATCCCACCGACAAGAAGATCGCCATAGGAGTCGTCAGTCACACCAACACGGTGGTAGAGCCACCTGAAGTGGTGGCTGAGCTCATCCGTAAGGCGCTGCATCACATTCCAGTGGAGCGCTTGCTGGTGACATCGGATTGTGGCTTCGGACGTGAAGGAATTTCACGCCGGATCGCTTTCTATAAATGCGTTGCGTTGGTGGAGGGTACCAATCTGATCAGGAAAGAGCTGGGTCTTCCCGAGACCGAGATTCGCGCGTCCGATCCCCACCTGCGTCCCAGGCTCCCTCCCAGCGATTGAGTTCCGTGACGGGGAGGGGCAGGCAAGCACTCATAGCGAGGCAACTGCCTGGTTTAGCACAGAGGGATCGTAGTAGGGATTTATCTCTTTCAGCTCACCGTTAACGACACGGAACTTGTCGAAGACGTGCGTCTTTCCATTAGGTGTATGGAGGATGAACACCGAAGCGACATAATCCCCTTCTACGATGTGCTGGACGATCTCGGCACCCCGCATTAGTGGAAACAGGCCAGACAGAAAGTCGATCGCTTCCTGACCTTGGATCTTTGGCGTGAGTGGGCTCTCGTAAGTGATGTCTTTGGAGAACGGCACACTTGAAAAGTCTCCAGAGCCGAGACCAGTAATATAGCTTTCGACAATCGAAACCATTTCATCTCTGGTCACACTTCTCTCCTCTCAGGTGCCGTTTGCAGTTCGCACAACCCTTGCTCCCCAGGGACCGACCCGAGTGCCAATCTTGGTGCTGATGACATCGATTCTTGCACCAAACCCTACTCGTCCCGCCAACCGGAATTCGTTACATCACGGGGGTCGAAGTAGTTCTCTTGTTGAACGATCTCTCCTTCTTCGTTGACGGTGAACCGGTCGAGGATCCTAAGCGTGCAGGCCGGATTGGTTACCTGGAGGTGAAACTCGACCGCTGCGCGAGTCAAGTCCTCATTCACGTACGACTCTACGACCTCGACCCCTGCCACCAGAGCAGGCAGTGGCGCCCACCATACGGTGCGTAGGTTCTCTCGGCCCTTGAGGGGATGCGTCGAGCCGCCTGGAGCGAGCGGAGCGCGAAGGGACACGTCGTCGGCGTAAGGGATGGCATCGAAATTCCCTTTTCCCAGCCCCTCAGTCACGTACCCACGGGCAATGGCATGGAGTTGAGCTTTTCTCTCGTTTTTGTCGACAGCCTGTTTCGTTTCCATGGTCTTTGTCCTCCTTAAGTTTCTGTTTCTTGGATGACCCCGGTTCGCTCCGCTCGAGAAGCAATCAGGCCATGTATAATTCCCAGGAAATGCGGTCCGGATCCTGGAAGGCTACGTACTGTTTGGCGAGGGTCTCGTCCACCTTGATGCCGGTGCTGATGTCCGAAATCATCATGAGGTCCTTTCGGTTTCTGTTCCAATTCCTGAGCGTCCCGTCCCGATCGGCAAATGCGTCAGGGGGTAGCAACTGGTGAGAGGGTTCCCATTGATTCGGAAGATCTCTCAGTTGTAATAGCGCGGAATCCGCTCAAACTGCATCATCCGGAGTCAGGCCATAGGTAATGGACTGATGAAGGGTCATCTTGGAGGCTTCCGTCCGGACTTCGGAAGAAGCTTTTGGGTCCAACTCCTTCGTCAGAGTTGCTGCGAGGCGGTCTCTCGCCTCTTTCATAAGCGGTGAAAGAGTGCCACCAATTGATTCCCGTAGTGCGTCTGACGCTGTAAGCAGACACGCAGCCCTCTTCAGCAGGTTTCTCCGGAAGGCGGTGCGTGCCAGTCCCAATAGACATTCAGCGATGCCGTCCTTGTCTTCTAGGTCGCGGCGTAACATGAGACTTCTTCTCTGCAGTTTCAGGGCGCGCGTCAGGACCTTCTCCTCTAGGGCAACCTCAGCCAACCGGCACAGGGACTGAGCGGTCCCCCACTTGTCACCCACCTCCTCTCGAATCTGAAGGCTTTCCTGGTAGCTCTCCGTGGCCTCCTCGTACTTTTCCTGGCTCCACAGGACGTCTCCCCGGATACACAGCGCTACAGCCAGACCATACTGGTCGCCGATATGTCGAAAGATAGGCACGCTGGTGTCCTGTAGGAAGACAAGCGCTTGCTCGGCGTCCCCGAGATGGTAGACAGCTCTGGCCAGAAGGCTGGTGCAAAACGCCAGGAGTTGCCGCTCTCCGATTCTGCGGAACAATGTCTGAGCCTGCTCCAGCAGGGCACGTCCTCGTTCTGCATCGCCCTGCTCACAGGCTGCCCATCCCAGGCAGGTGAGTGCAAAGGCAGTTCCTCGTTCATCGCCTCGTTCCTGCTGTAAGCCCAGAACCTCCTGGTAGAGACGACGTGCTTTGGAGAAATTGCCTTGATGGTGTGTAACCCAACCCATATTGTTCAGCGCCAGGGCCGTGCCCCGTTTCTGCCCCAGCTCCCGTTGTAGGGCCAGGCTCTCCTCGGAGAGGGTCCAGGCAGGAGAGTAGTCCCCCAGTCGGAACGCCATCCAGCCCAGGTTGCTGAGGGTATCGGCAATCCCCTGTTTGTCGTCTTGCTCGCGATAGAGGGTGAGGCTCTCCTCGAAAAACGAGCGAGCAACCGCGACGTAGCCGCGATTATGGGCCAGCGTTCCTGCAGCGGTGAGAAGCTGCGCTCGCGTCGCGGGCAATACAGAAGAACCCTCCTGGGCAAGGACCCGACCCAGTTGCTCGCTCCCTTCATTGAGATGTCCATGGACGAGCCAGAAACGCCCCAGCGCGGCGCCAAGCCGGGAGGCTGCCTGCTCGTCGACCTCCAGTGCGAAGTCCAGTGCTGCTCGGAGGTTGTCTTGTTCCTGAGCCAAACGGTTTAGCCAGGTCCCTTGCTCTGGTCCTGTCAGATGCGGCTCGGCCTGCTCCGCCAAACCCAGGACATAGTCGAGATGGTTTCGTCGAACCGCAGCTTCTTCCCCGCTTGCCCTCAAGCACTCCAGGCTGAACTCCCGGATGGTCTCGAGCCGGTGGAAGCGGGGCTCCCCGTCCTGCTGTTCCTGCTGCTGGATCAGATTCTGATCCACCAGCGAAGAAAGGCCTTCCAGTAACTCGGTCTCCTGGCCTATACCAGCACTGTGCACTGCTGCTGCCGCCTGGACCGTGTGCCCGCCTGCAAACACCGCCGTCCGCCGGAAGAGTTTCTTCTCGTCCTTGTTAAGCAGCTCGTAGCTCCAGCCAATCGCTTCCCGAAGAGTTCGATGTCGGGCCGGCACTTCACGGCCCCCGTGGGTCAGCAGGTCAAAACGATGCTCTAGCCGAGCCAGGATCGCACGAGGCGGAAGCAACTTGATTCGAGAGGCGGCCAGCTCAATAGCCAGGGGCAACCCATCTAGTCGGACGCAGACCTCGGCCACGGTAGTGGCGTTGTCATCGTCCAATTTGAAGTCCGGACGAACGGCTTTGGCCCGCTCCAAGAAAAGGGCGACGGCTTCGTACTTGGCCAGCTGCTTGGGCGAAGGAAGGTCTCCGGCCTCAGGGAGCACCAAGGGCGGCACGGGAAACTCCTGCTCTCCCTGGACGTGGAGAGAGGCCCGGCTGGTGACCAAGATCTTGAGACTGGGACAGGCCTCAAGCAGTGACACCACCAGCGGAGCCGCTTCTACAACCTGCTCGAAATTGTCAAGAAGAAGCAACCCCCGAACATCCTGCAGAAATTTGATGAGACGCTCCTGGATCGGCAATCCACCCATCTCCCGCACCCCAAGCACCCGGGCGATGGTGGAGCCCACTAGACCGGAGTCGGTGATTGGCGCCAGCCCTATGAAGCAAATCCCATCCTCAAAGTCGTGGGCCACCTCGGCCAGGACCTGTAGGGCAAGGCGTGTTTTGCCACTGCCCCCACTGCCCATGAGTGTTAGAAGGCGGGTGTGGGAAAGCAGAGTCTTCACCTGTTCGATTTCTTGTTCCCGCCCGATGAAAGTTGTGAGAGACGTGGGTAGATAGTTGGGAAGGGAGGGGCGCGACTCTTGTGGGTCTTCCCCAGCCTGCTGAGAAATAGCGACCGGAGCCGAGAGCTTCAAGTCGGCGATCAGTTCGGCCTCGTCAGGGTATCGACTATTTGGATCCTTGGCCAGCAGCCGATTGACAATCCCCTGGAGGGCTCTGGGGACGTCTTCGACACTGTGCGCCAGAGGGTCCGGAGTCTGCAGCAGAATGGAGGAGATTGTGGAGGGTATGTCTTCGCCTTGGAAGGGTTGGAGGCCAGTCAACATCTGGTACAGGACGACTCCCAGGGACCATAGATCTGTTCGATGATCGACCCGCTTACCCTGGACCTGCTCTGGACTCATGTAGGCCACGGTACCCATGACATTGCCTGTCCTGGTGGTATCGCCGCCGGCTACCTTGGCCACCCCAAAGTCAACGATCTTGACGGTTCCATCGGTGGTCAAGAGGATGTTGGCCGCTTTGACGTCCCGGTGGACGATTCCGTGTCGGTGAGCCACGGCCAGGCCTTCCGCAACTTGCCGAGTGATCCTCAGCGCCTCCTCTGTGGATAGTCGACCCTTCTCTATCTTCTGCTTCAGGGTTTCACCTGGGTAGTACGTCATGGCGATGAACATGAGTCCGGCCCTTGTCTCCCCGACCTCATGGACCGTCGCCACATAAGGATGGTCAAGTGCCGCGGCGGCTCGTGCTTCGGTCAGGAAACGCGCCTTCGACTGTGGGTCGGCGCTCAGGTGAGGACCTTGGAATCGTGCGCCAGATAGACGACGCCCATGCCACCGCGGCCCAGTAGTCGGAGAATTCGATAGGATCCGACTTGGCGTCCCTCGAGCGTCGACGCTGCTTCGACAAGCGCGTCCAGGTCTGTGACGTGAGAAACGGGCTCGTCCAGTAGAGTGAAATCGCCACTATCGGCGAGGAGGTGGCGCTCGATTGCCGCCCGCAGCTCCGGATCCCCTCGGCACGAGCTCTTTAGGAAGGCTGCCCGGTCTTCAGGTGAGTGTTCGAGGGCCGCGTCGAAAAGTTTCTGGATTTGCTGTAGCCGGTCGGCATCCATACTTTCATCTGAGAGTGAATCGCGGGACTCGGGACCCGCCGTTCTCGAGAAGGAGTGATACGAATCTACGCCTCCGGCTCACTGCTTTCCTGGCCTAACTCGTCCTTGAGCCAGGCCCGAGCCATGCGCCAGTCTCGCGTGACTGTGATCGGCACCACACCCAAGGCTTGGGCCGTCTCCTCAACGGTAAGTCCCCCGAAGAACCTGGACTCCACGATGCGGGCGTGGCGCGGGCTGATTTCTTCGAGCCGCGACAGGGCCTCATCCAAAGCAAGCAAATCCGGGGAGCGTTCCTCAGACAATACTCCCCAGGATTGGTCAAACGTAACCTGGGCTGCAGCGCCACCTCGTTTCTCGGTACTACGGTTGCGAGCATAGCTAGTGCCCGTCCGGAAATGTGTAAGTAATTGATAAGGAAGGGGAAAGAGGGCTTTTTCAAGCTCCGAAACTGTCAGGGCCGTTTGCTAGACTATTTGGTACAAACAATTAGACTAAAACGACTTACGACGATTTCAGGAGTTCGAAGATGCGTAAAAAGCATGAAAAACAACGCCCCCTTTCCCCGCAATGGCCCGATCACCAGCTGGCCCATGAATTGAAGGTGATCTCGCGCATCCTGGACGACAATCCCCAGACGCTGGAGCTGATAGTACAAGATCTCTCTGACAGGGTCGATTCCGGTGTTGGCGCCCCCGGTTTGACGGCCGAGCAGGTGCTGCGTTGCGCCGTCATCAAACAGCTGCATCAGTTCAGCTATCGCAAGCTGGAGTTTCATCTGGTGGATTCGCAAAGCTGTCAGAGGTTCTGTCGCTTGCCCTATGGGGCGTCGATCAGCAAAGCCACCCTGGCGGAGAACCTGGGGAAGATTGAGCCGGGGACTTGGAAGGCGATCAACGACCACTTGGTGCTCTGGGCGCAGGCTCGGGGTCTGGAAAAAGGCCAACGGATTCGGGTCGATGCCACGGCGGTCGAGACGAACATCCACTATCCGCTCGACAGTGAGCTGTTGTACGACGGCATTCGAGTCGTGACCCAGTGGCTGGGGCGGCTGCGGGAGCGGGAAGGGATCGGCTTCGTCGATCATACGCGGCGGGCCAAGCGGCGCGTCCTGAACATCCGCAACCGCCGCGGCAAGAAGCGCCTGGACAGTTACCGCGATCTGATCAAAGTGGCGTCCAAGACGGCTCACTATGCCGAGCAGGCGCTGGCAGCTTCCGCGCAGTGGAGCGATCCCCTCAGTCTGGCCGTGGCGGCGCAACTGGCCCACTATCTGGGGCTGTTGCACAAAGTCATCGAGCAGACTCAACGACGGGTCCTTTCGGGCGAGGCCGTCGCGGCCCAGGAGAAGATCTGTTCCCTCTTCGAAGAGCACACCGATATTATCAAGAAGAGCCCTCGGGAAACGGTCTTCGGCCACAAGGTGTTTGTCAGCACGGGCGCCTCGTCGCTGATCCTGGATTGTGTGGTGGAACGGGGGAATCCGGCCGACAGCAACTATGTGCAACCCTTCTTAGAGCGGCATCGACAGCTGTACGGGAAGGTCCCCCGCCAGAGCGCCTGGGATGGTGGTTTTGCCTCGGCTGCCAACCTGCGCTGGGCCAAAGAGCAGGGGGTACAGGATGTGGCCTTTTCCAAAAAGTGTGGGTTGACGGTTGAGAGCATGGTGCGTTCCAGTTGGGTCTACAAACAACTCAAACGCTTCCGCGCCGGGATTGAGGGGTGCATTGGGACCCTCAAGCACACCTTCGGTCTCCACCGCTGTAGCTGGAAAGGCTGGCCTCACTTTCAAAGCTACGTCCATGCCAGCGTCCTGACCTATAACCTGGTCGTCCTGGCCCGACTCCTGTTGTAGCCTTTTGTGGCTGACCGTACTGCCTTGTGGCTCCGACTCGGGGAGAGGTCTGCGCCGAACCGCTGCTTTTTGGCCCGCGTGCCCTCGCTCGAGGGTCCTTGCTCTGGATCGAGCTGGGTCGAGCCGGTCTGTCAGCAGTCTCAAGTATAATAAGTGTTTACGATTCAACAGATTACAGTTCTGAAAACCCCGGTTTTCGGACGGGCACTAGCTAATCAGAATTCTCCGCATCGCCTGGGCCGCAGCAGCGTAGAAGTCAGCGCGATTCTGCCAGCTCCTCTTCCGACGGTCGACCAACTTGACGTACGCCTCATGGACAAGAGCCGTCGTGTCGAGTGTGTGATTGGCGCGTTCCGTCTGTAGCCGTCTGTGCGCGATCCGGTGCAGTTCGTCGTACACTTGGCCCACTATTTCATTAAGAGCCTCACGACGCCCACTGCCAAGTTCTTGCAAAAGCAAGGTTACACTTCTGCCTGATGCCATCAGCTACTCTGGAAAATCTGAGATGGGCTGTCTGGAGCAAGCTTCCGGTCCGTCATAGCATAAGCAGCTGGTTCATGTCCATAGATTCAGGATCCTCGGGTGCACGACATGAAAGTGACAAGCTGAGCGCTCAAGAGTTCCTCCTGAGCTGAGGCACCGCTAAACTCCAGTCTGGCTAAGGATTTCCAGGCAGTGGTCGTCGGGACAGTGGAACGTCTAGCAGCCCGTGGTGAAAGTCGCTGATCGTTAGTCAGGTGCAGGCAATAAAATGGGCTCATGGCAATGGGGAAGAAGAAGCGGCGACAGCAAAAGGATTTATGGGTGGCCACCAGCGAGATGCCGGTTCCTCCGGGACACCCGTTCTACGTGGCCTTAGAGGATCTTCTGAAGAAGCATCAGTTTGACGATTTCGTCGAGCGACGGTGCGCCCAATTCTATGCCCCGCGGATGGGGCGGCCGAGTCTGGAACCGGGCGTCTACTTTCGGCTGCTGCTGGTGGGCTATTTCGAAGGCCTGGGTTCGGAGCGAGGAATCGCGTGGCGGGCGGCTGACTCGCTGGGGCTGCGCGAGTTTCTGGGACTGAAGTTGAGTGAATCTCCGCCGGATCACTCCACCCTTTCCAGAACGCGGCGACTGATCGATGTCCAGACTCATGCCGCCGTCTTCGAGTGGGTGCTGCAGCGCGTCGGCGAAGCGGGACTGCTGAAGGGAAAGACGCTGGGCATCGATGCGACCACGCTGGAAGCCAATGCCGCGCTACGCAGCATCGTTCGACGGGATAGCGGGGAAGGGTACGACGAGTTTCTCAAGGGGCTGGCTCAAGCGTCTGGAATCGAAACGCCGACCCGCCAAGAGCTGGTGAAGTTGGACCGCAAGCGCCAGAAGAAAGGATCCAACCAAGAGTGGAAACACCCGCACGATCCGGATGCTCGCATCACCAAGATGAAGGATGGGCGCACGCATCTGGCACACAAAGCGGAACACGCGGTGGATCTGGAGACAGGAGCGATTGTAGCGGTCACGGTTCAAGGAGCGGACCAGGGAGATACGACGACGATGGTCCCGACGCTGATCGAAGCGGCCGAGCACCTCGAGCAGGTGATGCCTGAGGACGGAGCAATCCAGGAGGTGGTGGCCGATAAGGGGTATCACAGTACGGCGACGATGAAGGAGTTCAAAGCTCTGGACCTACGGAGCTACGTTTCCGAGCCGGATCGAGGAGGCCGGAAGTGGAAAGGCGATCTCGAAGGCCGGGATGCCGTTTACGCGAATCGGCGGAGGGTTCGTGGAGAGCGCGGACGTAGACTACTGCGAATGAGGGGGGAACGACTGGAGAGACCTTTTGCCCATCTTTACCGCACCGGGGGACTGCGGCGGACCGAGGCCCGAGGGCACTCGAACGTCCTCAAACGGCTGCTGATTCAGGCCGGTGCCTTCAATCTGGGGATGCTCTTGCGGAAGCAAGTCGGTGCCGGGACTCCCCGGGGCCTCCGGGCCCAGGTTCTTCGCGCCATGTTGCTGGTGTTCGGCCTCGTTAACGCCACCAAACAGCTGATCGGCGAGATTGTGGGAACCTTCTTGGGAAAATTCCGGATGCAGACCTCGTTCACTCGTCGTCGACCGGAATCCATTCCCGGTCAAATTTAGGTACTTCCACCACGGGCTGCTAGGGTGTCGTATCTTACGGCTATTCTATCTGTAAGGAGGAACATGAGGTCGTAATCCCACCCACCAGGTACAGTGGCTGCGATTGACGAGTGCCCCTGGACATTCTAGAGGTGGCCCAACAACTGCTCCACCCCCGGCCCACGCCTTCGGCGTAGGGACGTGTCTTGAATACGCCGCAAGGATTGCTATATCAATGAGTTACAAACTTGTCCCTCAGAAACAGCCAAATGAAGTTTCAGCTTAGCCCCGCCACCGGCTGCGAGCCGGATCATTCGAGAAAGAAACTTTGGGCCCGGCGTAGCGGTGGGCTCCAGGCCGCCGTCCGAGCCAAAGGCCCGGATCAAGAAGACTTCGGCCTGGAGCCCAAAGCTACATCCGTCCAATGAAGTTTCCCTTAGATGCAGATAGATCTCACAGAAGGCATTCGAGGGCATATCGGCTATCACAACCGGGGTCGTGACCTGATATAACAACGCCGATCTGAAATCGACGGAGCCGTTTAGAACCTACTTCGCGCTTTCGAGCTGGAGAACAGGATCGGATCATGGCTAAAGCCTTCGCTCGAGAAGCCCGCTGAAGCGGGCTCGAGAGAGACGTCTGCCCGGCTACCCGGCCCTGGAAGGACCGGTCTATTACGCTTCGCGCCAGGACGCTAAAGCGCCCTCCTGGAAAGATCAAACTCCAGAACTCTCGGAAGCGAGCTGGGCTAGCGGGGCGTAGGAAGAGTAAGAGTGGTGCTAGCGTGAGTTCTCTCGGCTAATCTAGCCGTAAGAAATCGGGCCTGTTCACAGCTATCTCAATGCTTGCAGGGCACCACCAAAATCAAGAGGTTAAACGATTTGAGAACCGACAAGGAGCTTTCGATAGGCTCCCAAATCACTTTCCTGTCGTGCACCCAGGATCCTCTCTCTGCCGAACCCGCCTACTCGATGGTTTTCAGAAGCTTCACCACCTGTCCCAGGTGGTAGGCGTTATGGTCCGCCAGTATCAAGGCCTGCGTAGAAGCGTATGGCCTTCTTTACTCCAGGGCAGCGAGGCGAAGAGATCGTTCGAAGGATCGGAAACCAGGTCGACCATCGTCTTTAAGTCATCCCGAAGGGCCGTGAGCATGGCTTCCCAGGCCTGATGGCTCGGAGGCGCTGCACTCTCAGGCCAGAGTCCCTTCGGGAATTCAGGGGAGATGTGTTCTGGGTTTCGGCTGTACTCCAGAAGGTCCCACTGGCAGATCCTCAGGTGCTCCAGCAACTGCCAAAGCGAGTGGGTTTTTCCCGGTAGACGACTGGCGGCCTTCCCGGCAGGAATGCGTTTGATCCCGTCTTCCAACGTCAGATGGGCCCAATCGGTGGTCAGCAGGCTGACCAGGTGCTCTCGAAGTACGGTGTCGGTTTTCACAGCCTTCCTCCTTTGCCCGTGTTCTTGCCCTTTAGTTGCCTTGAGGCTAACAAGCGGTCAGCCCTGACACGATTCCAAACAATACCTTATTTGTCTGCTGCGAACCGCCAGGCCAGAAAGAGGCAGGACGATCGGTGGGAATGGGCAAGGGCACGGGCACGGGCAAAGGCAAGCGAGAAAAGCGCTAAACACGTGTGGTAGTATGTCCCGGCTCTGGTGTCGTCCCAGCCGTTGTGAGGTAAGAAAGTATGGAATCCGTCAACTTGTTGCGTCCCAGAGGCCGGTATTTCAAAGGAGTGGCCCGCCTCA
The DNA here is from genome assembly GCA_965219855.1 of Acidobacteriota bacterium. GTDB lineage: Bacteria > Acidobacteriota > UBA6911 > RPQK01 > JAJDTT01 > CAUZIZ01. Next base: position 189,649 of record CBDCOR010000027.1, on the reverse strand, counting down.
TTTTTGTGGTGCTGGCCCTCTGGTTCCTTCTGGTCTTTGGCTTTCAGTTCCTTCTGGTGCTGATCCAGAGAGACCCGCTTGGTTCGAGTTGGCTGACGGATGCCCGTTTTCTGGGCTTCCCCTTCCACTACTGGTTCACAGGACAGTTTGCGATCCTGGCGTTTCTCCTTCTCTGCCTGCTGTTCAACCGGCGCTACGACCAGCTCATTTCGAGGGAAGAAGGAATAGACTCCGAGGCAGAAGGGAATGACAATGGAAGCCATTGAGGTGAAGACGGTTCCGGCCCTGATTCTCACTGCCACCCTGCTTCTGTTCGTGCTGGTAGGAATCCTCAGCCGTGTTCGAAACCTAGATGAATACTGGGTTGCGGGTAGGAGGATCGGTCCCTTCGCGTCAGGGATGTCCATCGCCAGCAACTGGATGAGTGCTGCCAGTTTTCTGGGTATGGCGGGACTGCTGTACCTCCAGGGCTACTTTGGCCTTGCGTATGTGTTGGGCTGGACCGGCGGGTATGTCCTGCTGCTGGTACTGATGGCCTCCCAGATCCGAAACTACGGCAAGTTTACGGCTCCCGACTTCGTCGGCGACCGCTATTACTCAAAGGTCGCTCGGTTTCTGGCTGCTTTGATCACCCTGGCCATCTCCTTTGTCTACGCGGTGGGTCAGTACAAAGGAATTGGCGAGATGTTCAAATGGATCTTCGGGATGGACTATCGGCTATCGATCATCACGGGAACCATTGTTGTTCTCTCTTACGTCCTGCTGTCCGGGATGCTGGGAGTGGTACGGAACCAGCAGGTCCAGTACGTCGTCCTGATCACTGCCTTTCTGTTGCCGCTGTTCTTCATCGCCAAGAAGATGGGATTCTTCTATCTGGTTCCGCAGATTGGATACGGAGAAGCGATAGGCCAGCTCCAGACCACTCACCCCGAATTCGTGCTCCCCTGGGGAGATGAGGGGCTCTACAGCTGGATCGCTCTCTGCTTCACCTTGATGGTGGGTACTGCCGGACTGCCCCACGTGATCCAACGCTTTTATTTGGTGCCCAAGGCTCGAGATGCTCGTACCTCAGTCGTGTGGGGCCTGTTCTTTATCGGCATTCTCTACTGGAGTTCTCCTGCCTTTGCCGCCTTCGGGAAGATTCTCAATCCGGATGGGGGGAAAGAAGTTGCTGACGTGATTATTATCAACGCGGTTGAGAATGCGGGTCTACCCGAATGGTTCGCTGGCCTACTGGCGGCTGGTGCCATCTCGGCTGCGTTCAGCACGGTGGGCGGGCTACTCATGGCAGGCTCGGCGGCATTCGCACATGACCTCTACTTCGGACTCTTCAAGCCTGCGGCCTCTGCCCGAGAACGAGTGTTGGTGGCGAGGATCGGTACTGTCATTCTGGGTTTGGCAATCATGGTGGTCGCGCTGAACCCGCCTGCTTTGATTGGCCAGATTGTAGCCATGGCCTTCGCCATCGCGGGCTGCACGATTTTTCCGGTTTTCGTCCTGGGTATCTGGTGGAGCCGCGCTACCCGAGAGGGAGGAATCGCCGGGATGTTGGTGGGGGCTTTCATCTCGATCGGCGCGCTCTTCTGGGGAGAGACATTCCTGGCAGCGTGGATTCCGGCCACTTCCTCGGCCCTCATTGGCGCACCTATGACGCTGCTGACCATTGTCATCGTGTCTCTCTGCACTGCACCTCCACCGCCAGAGATCGACTCTCTGATGAAGCAGATTCACCAGCCCACCGACTAGATGATCGATTCCGAAATAGCATGGCAATTGCAGATGGGGCTTGCGCAGCGAGGTCAAGGCGCGAGGAGGAAAACGTTGCTTGGCCATCTTCGACAACGACCAACGAAGAGATCGCCCGCACGTTGCTCCCCATCCTATCGGCGGCTACACTCTTGGAATGAGTGATCGGGGGCCCTGGTACAAGGACGGGCTTTGTTTTACCTGCACGCAGTGTGGCGACTGTTGCAGCGGCGACCCTGGGATGGTGGTGGTTGATGACCAGGAGATCGAGGAAATCGCAGAATACCTTGGGAAATCCAGCAGCCAGACGCGCAGTGATCATGTACGCCCGGTGGGTAAAGGACTCTCTCTGACGGAACACGAAGATGGTGATTGTACCTTCCTTGACGCGAAGACGCGTCGGTGTCTTATCTATCCGGTTCGACCCCGCCAATGTCGCAGCTGGCCCTTCTGGAAATCGAATCTGAAGAGCCCGGCTACCTGGAGGGAAACGGAACGAGTTTGTCCCGGTGCAGGCATCGGGGAGCTGGCTAACCTGGAAGAGATCGAGGCAAAGGCAGAACTGATTGATATTTGAGGACCGCGGCCGTAAGTCTCTTTACCTTCACGGCTTCCACCCGAACAGCAGGAGACCATTCGAACATGAATAGAGGGAAGAGAGTTTTCGTCTTCATTTTATCTGTCCTGGGGCTACTTCCAGCGGTCTCTGCTCCGGTCAGGGGCCAGCAGTTTCCCGTCGTGTCCCCAGAGCACAAGGAACTATTTGTCGACGACCACATCATCGGAAAGCTCGTCAACCTGAAGCGAACCCTCCACCAACCCGTCAAACAGGGCCCCATGGTGCGGCCAGAAAACCCCTGGGAGAATCTGGCGGTTCAAACCCGTAACGTCCCCTTCTGGGTGCCGGACGAGAAGCTCTGGAAACTCTACTACCTGGCCTTCGCCCGGAAAGGGAGCCGCGAGCAACACACGACTTCCCTGGCGATTTCGAAAGATGGGCTTCACCGGGAAAAGCCCGTGTTGAATCTGGTTGAATGGGAGGGGTCCAAGGCCAACAACCTGGTTGCGCGCCATGACCGCAGCGACCAATTTCTTTATCACGCTCTTTACGACCCGGCGGACGTCCCCGAACGTCGTTACAAGGCCCTCTTCGGCATCGGCAAGCGGCAGCCCGCGGTCTCAGCAGACGGGCTCCATTGGAACCTGCTGCCTACTCCAGCCGTACCTAGTGCCGATGAATCTCAACTGATTTACGATGAGCTGGGCAAACAGTTCTTGAGCACGGTGAAGCATACCGGTCCGTATGGTCGATCTGTCTATCTCAGCACCAGCAAACATTTCAACGAGTGGACGGAACCCGAACTCATCTTCCACGCCGACGGCTATGACCAGGAACTGGGCCGCAAGCGGCTGGCTGACCGGATGTCCGATCCCCGCTGGGTTCCGCTGACCGTCAATAAGCCCTCACACTACAACGTCGACATCTATAACATGCCGGTCTTCCCTTACGAAGGACTCTACATCGGTCTTCCCATGAAGTTTCACCAGAGTGGTCCTACGCCGATAGGAAACCAGGACGGCTTTCACCTGGTTGAGATGGTCTCGAGTAGGGATCTGCACCGATGGTTTCCAGTGGCGGGTCGGCGCGCCTTCATTCCTCCCTCTTTCGCTGGGCCTGGAGTCTATGACACCGGTACGGTCGTTCCACCGACCCGGCCCGTGGTGAGGGATGGAGAGCTCTGGTTCTACTACACAGGGATGAAGCGGCGTTTCCAGGAAGCCAACATCGCCACGATGGCAGACGGGAGCCGCCGCTACCGGTCGGTTCCCGACATTGGCGCTATCTTACTCGCCAAGCTGCGTCTGGACGGCTTCGTTTCGATGGATGCCAGGGAGTTGCAGGGAAGTCTCTTGACGGTGCCACTCGAGCTGAAGGGACGACGGTTGTTCGTCAATGTCGACGCCCCGGATGGCGAAGTCACAGCCGGAAATCCTAGATGCACGGGGCAGGGAAGTGATGGCCTCCTTTTCACTGGAGCACAAGTCAGCCCGTTCGTGAAGATCATCTGGAGACGGAGTTGAAGTGGACTGACGGAACGGATCTCTCGGCTCTTGGTGATAAGCGGGTACGCATCCGCTTCCATCTGCGGCAGGCGAGCCTGTACGCTTTCTGGGTCACGGATTGAGACTGGACTCTCTGGCGATGGCCTGGCGCTAGGCTAGCATCGAGGATCGGTCGCAGGTCGCAGGTCTCGAGGCCCGGACATCACCGGCGAGTATCCCACGTTTCATGTTGCTGTCAGTTCTGGCCTTCGCAGCTCTGCCTGGACTGGAAACTTGCAACCTGTAAACCTTCAACCTTGTCCCATTCAAGTTTCAGATGCGCTTGAATCCTCGGAGTACGTCTTCGATGTTGACTCTCAGGATGATGGGTCGTCCATGCGGACAGGTGTAGGGATTCTCGCAGGCGAATAGCTCATCGAGCAGCCACTGGGTTTTCTCTCTTGTGAGCGGGGTGTTGATCTTGATCGCGGCTCGGCAGGAGAGACTGATCGCAATCTTCTCGCGCCGGCGTTTGACGCCGTTTTCCTCCGGTAGAGAAGGGGAATCGGCGTCCTGAAATCGGTCCAAAATCTCTTGCAGGACCATTCGCCCATCGCAATTTGAGGCGATAGCCGGAACTCCTCTGATCACGGCCGTACTGTCTCCAAACCAATCCACCACGAAACCGTTGGCATTGAGTTCATCTAGTAGCTCATCCATGACCGACTTCTGCTGAGGCGTGAGCTCCAAGGTGACAGGCTCCAGAAGCCGCTGTACTGGCCAGGTTTGCCCTTCTTGAAGAGTCTGTAGAGCGCGATCGTACAGAATTCGCTCATGGGCTACGTGCTGGTCGATGAGCAGAACACCATCTCGGTCTGCCGCCACGATGAAACTCTCCACGAACTGCCCCAAAACGACCGGCGTGGGGCTTAAATGGTAGGTCTCCGGTATGTTCTGGAGATGAGGATCGCTGCTCTGCGTTTCCTTGGCGAGAAGTGCGGAAGAGAGGAACTGACCGCCCAGCTGACGGGGTGAAAAGGCATGGGCGTTAGAAGACGTTGGGACTGAGAAGAGCGGAGTTGTCGGCGAGGACAGGGGATTGGCCGCGGTGGGCACGGCCTCTGACGACTTGATGAAGGTCGCAGGAACATCGCGGGCCACGCTCTGGAGATTTCGACTCGATTTGAGCAGGGCCTCCTCGATCCCGTGGTAGACGGCGGTGTGAACCGAATGGCTGTCCTTGAAACGAATCTCGGTCTTGGCCGGATGCACGTTGACGTCAATCTGCTGCGGGTCGATCTCCAGGAACAGGAGAATCACCGGATAGGTCCTCGACGGGATCAGATCCCGGTAGGCTAGATGGATTGCGTGCGTGATGACTCGGTCGCGGACCATGCGTCGGTTGACGAACAGGAACTGGGAGCTGGCATTGCTGCGCTGCTCGTGGGGAAGGGAGGCCAGCCCACTTACTCGCACCCCCTCCTTCTGATAGTCAACGGGTACCAGATGGCCCAAAAAGGAATCGCCCATTACCTGAAAGACTCGTTCTTTGAGAGTCTTCACGGCTGCCGCTTCCAGCAGGGTGCGCCCTCCATGCTGGAAAACGAACTCCACCTCAGGATGAGCCAAGGCATAGTGCGTAATCTGGCGACTGATATGACTCAGCTCGGTGCTGGTGGTTTTCAAGAACTTGCGCCGTGCTGGAACGTTGAAAAAAAGGTCTCGTACCTCGACTTCGGTCCCTTGGGGCCAGGAAATCTGTCGGCTTTCCCTGAGCTCTCCCCCTTCGTATCGCACCTCGGTCCCCAGCGCGAGCTGGGCTCCATCTTCTGCCGGCTCGACGGTTCGGAGACGAAGGCGGGAGATGGACGCAATCGACGGCAAAGCCTCGCCTCGAAAACCGAGTGTCTTGATACAGCTGAGGTCCTCGAAGGTCTCTAGTTTACTGGTGGCATGGTGCTCGAAGGCCAACCCTGCGTCCTCGGGACTCATTCCTATTCCATCGTCCCGGATCGAGATCAGACGTTGACCTCCCACGTCCGCCTTCACCACAACCGAGGTGGCTTCTGCGTCCAGAGCGTTCTCCAGGAGCTCCTTGACGACGGAAGCAGGGCGCTCGACAATCTCACCTGCCGCGATCTTGTGAGCCAGAATGTCAGGAAGCAGGCGGACCCTACCCATAATGGATCAGTATAGCTTCGGCTGCTGACGCCGGGAGTAGAAATGCAAATACAAGTGAGCAGTGAGCAGTAAGTCAGTGAGCAGTGAGCAGTAGGTCAGTGAGTCAGTGAGTCAGTGAGTCAGTGAGCAGTGAGCAGTGAAGAATGAGATCGGTGCTCAGTGACCCGTTCTCACATCTCTTGATTCTTCTCCATTCTCAAACGATCCGTGTCACACGCTTCGCCTCTTAACTGCTCACTACTCACTTCACTTACTGCTCACTCATTCCTTGACCTGGATGTGCAGCTCTCGATGCTGATGGGCACTGACCGTTGAAGGAGATCCTGACATGAGGTCCACTGCCCGGGCTGTCTTGGGAAAGGAGATCACGTCCCGGAGGGAGCGGCCTCCCGCGAGCAGCATGACAATACGGTCCAGGCCAAGCGCAATGCCGCCGTGGGGAGGAGCACCAAAGCGCAGCGCCTCCAGGAAGAAGCCAAATTTCTGCTGGGCTTCCTCGGGCAGGATACCGAGCGCCTCAAAAACTCGTTGCTGGAGCTCCTGTTGGTGGATTCGAATCGAACCTCCTCCAATTTCGGTCCCGTCTAGAACGACGTCGTATGCCTTTGCTCGGACCGCTCCCGGATCGGTTCCCAGCAGCTCGATGTCCTCATCATGGGGCGAGGTAAAGGGGTGATGGCAAGCCAGGAAGCGTCCTTCTTCCTCATTCCACTCCAGCAAGGGAAAGTCGTAGACCCAGACACACTGATGGGCGCCCTCGGGAATAAGATTTCCGGTCTTTCCCAGATGGAGTCGCAGCTGCGACAGGGCGTCGTTCACCGTGGCAGCGGGACCGGCGACCATCAGCAGAATATCTCCCTCCCGAAGGCCTGCGAGATTGGCCGCCTGTTCTAATATCGCCGCCTCTACGACCTTGGGAAGAGAGCTCCTCATGCCATCGGCTGTGGACTTGATCCAGGCTAGTCCGCTGGCTCTCGCCTCGATCATCCTGGCAGTGAGATCATCCAGCTCCTTCCGGGAATAGTCTCCCCCACCTGAAACCGCAATTCCCCGAATCTGTCCTCCCTGGTCCAGAATCTGGCGAAAGACCTCGAAGGCGCTGTTGGCGAAGGCAGCGCCCACGTCCACGATCTCCAGACCGAAGCGGGTGTCGGGGCGATCGGTCCCGTAGCGGGCTACGGCTTCTTCATGGGTCATGCGGGAAAAAGGCGGAGTCAGATCCAGGCCAGCGACCTGAAAGACGCGTCCAAGAAGGGACTCGACCAATGCAAAGACGTCGTCGCTGCGAACGAAGGACATCTCGATGTCGACCTGGGTGAACTCGGGCTGACGATCCGCACGGAGATCCTCGTCGCGGAAACAGCGGACAATCTGAAAATAGCGATCGAACCCCGCCACCATCAGGAGTTGCTTAAAGAGTTGGGGAGACTGGGGCAGGGCATAGAACTGCCCGGGATGGATCCGGCTGGGAACCAGATAATCGCGGGCTCCTTCCGGAGTCGATTTCGTCAAAAATGGCGTCTCGATTTCTGAGAAGCCCTGGCCGTCGAGAAAGTTGCGCACCTCCAGGCTAATCTGGTGACGCAGCCGCAGGTTGCCCTGGAGCCGGGGACGGCGGAGGTCTAGATAACGGTATCGGAGCCGTCTTTCTTCGCCTGTCCCTTCTCCATCCGTGATCGGAAATGGCGGAGTCAAGGAGGGGTTGAGCAGACGGATCTCCTCTGCTTGCACCTCGAGGCGGCCCGTCGGTATCTGAGGATTGATCGTCTCCTCCGAGCGCTCTACCACACGGCCAACGACCGCAATCACATCTTCGGAGCGGATCTCTTTGGATTTCTTGTGGGCCGCTGAACACTCGGGATCGGCGACGATCTGAACCATTCCCTCGCGATCGCGTAAATCGAGAAAGACCAGGTTGCCGAGGTCGCGGGAACGGTCTACCCATCCCATCACCGTGACTCTACGATTGATATGCTCTTCGGTGATCTCGCCGCAATAACAGGTACGGCTTAGATCTCCCATCGCCTCGATGGTGAAGTGACTTCGACTCGTGGTCGTGGTCTGTTCTGATGATGCCACTTGCTTACATCCTTCCGCGCTCTGTCCAGGGGGTGTCCCGGCCAGATACCGCTTTACACACCTTGTCTTACGTGGTCTGCGATAGCGTCTCTTGGAACCTTCTGTTGAACCCCATCCGACATTCTTTTCAAGGAAAACTCGCCGCTGCCGACTTCCTCCTCGCCCACCACGCAGACAAACGAGGCCCGTAACCGATTGGCGAGGCGCATCTGGGCCTTCAGGCTTCGCTCGCCAAGATCGACATAGACGAAAATTCCGTCCTGGCGAAGTCGGCGTGCCAGCAGCAGAACCTCTCCCAGGGTCGCCTTGTCCGGGTAGGCCAGAAACAGCTCGGGTTCAGGTGCCACATAGGTGCTCTCCAGCTTGTCCTGTTTTGACAGCAGAAGCACAAGCCGTTCGATTCCGAGAGCAAAGCCAAATCCCTGTGTGGGAGGACCATTCAGGAGTTCTGAGAGGCCGTCGTAGCGTCCTCCCCCCAGGAGGGCGTTCTGCGTTGGACCCAGACGCTCACTGATGATCTCAAAGGTGGTCCGGATGTAGTAGTCCAGACCTCGAACCAGGCGTGGCTCAACTTCGTAGCTGATGCCCGCCAGGTCCAGATACTCGATAAAATGCGCGAAATGGTCGGCACAGGTCTGGCAAAGATGGTCCTGAATCGAGGGAAGACGGTCAATCATGGGTTGGCAGGAAGGCACCTTACAGTCGAGAACACGCAGTGTATTCGTCTCCATCCGATGCAGGCACTCGGGACACAGCGAAGAAGCATTCTCTCGCAGTGCCTCGCGTAACTTCTGCACGTAGCCGGGGCGACACTCGGGGCAGCCCACGGAGTTGACCAGCAGCCGAGCGTCCTCCAAACCGAGTTCCTGAAGCAAGCGCGTCAGCATCTCGATCACTTCAGCCTCGATGGCTGGATTGTCTGATCCCAGGACCTCTGCACCCAGCTGGTGAAACTGCCGATAGCGACCTTTCTGGGGGCGCTCCCGCCGAAACATGGGACCCATGTAGTAGAGCTTGGTCAGGAGCTGCTCTCGATCCAGACGGTGCTCAATATAGGCACGAACGACCGAAGCCGTGCCCTCCGGCCTCAGGGTGATCGGCTTTCCCCTGTGACCGGCCAAGGTATACATCTCCTTCTGGACAATGTCGGTTTCCTGTCCGATGCTGCGAGAGAACAGTTCCTGCTCTTCCAGAATAGGGGTTCGCACTTCTGCATAGCCGTAGAGCCGGAACAACGAACGGGTGGCAGCCTCGATCTTCTGCCACAGCTCGACCGATCCAGGCAGGATATCGTGCATTCCCTGTATTGAATGAATCGTCATAGCCCACGACCGAACCGAGGATTGTAACATGCTGTTACCGGGCAGTGCCGTATAGTACCTTAAAATACTATTATGTAACGGTTTAGCGCGTGCCCCAGAAAACGCCGATACTGCCAGATATCGCCTAATTAGTGTCTCGCCGTTTGTCTGCCGGCCACTCGGTCGCCCAGTGCAGTGAAGATTTTTCGCGGTTGTTTAGTAATTTATCACTCCATAGCAGTAGTGTCCCAACGTTTGGGTTTCTAATCTCTGTAAAGTATTAATGAGTAATATGTTAGAGAAGATAATGGGTGTTTCCGACTTGAAAGTGAGTGTACGCTCACGCCCTTCAGTTCATAAGGAGGGCGAGCATGTACACGGGCACGACGATTTTTTCTCAGGTGATGCGGCATCTTCCCTGGCATCATTTTCATCGCATTGTTCAGCACTACGGAGGCGACTACAAGGTCAAGTCGTTCCGCTGTGCCGACCATTACCGGGTCATGGCCTTTGCACAGTTGACCTATCGCGAGAGCTTGCGCGATATCGAAGCCTGCCTACGGGCCATGAGATCCAAGCTCTTCCACATGGGCATTCGCTCCACGGTCTCCCGCAACAATCTGTCCAATGCCAACGAGAGGCGCGACTGGCGCATCTATGCCGAGTTTGCCCAAGTGCTTATCGCCGAAGCGCGCCGCCTGTACACCGACGAGGACCTGGGAGTCGACCTGAACGCGACCGTCTATGCCTTGGACTCCACGACCATCGACCTGTGCCTCTCGGTCTTCCCCTGGGCGCGCTTCCGCCGTACCAAGGGGGCGATCAAACTGCATACCTTGCTCAACCTGCACGGCGCCATTCCCGAGTTCGTTCTGATCTCGGACGGAAAACTGCACGATGTCCACGCCTTGGACCACCTGATTCCTTGTCCCGGTGCCTACTACATCATGGATCGCGGATACCTGGATTTCGGGCGCCTGTACCGACTCCATTCTGCCCGGTCGTTATTCGTGACCCGCGCCAAGGCCAACTTCAAGTTCCGCCGCCGCTACTCCCACCCGGTGGACAGAACGACGGGACTGATCTGCGACCAAACTGTCCTGCTGAGCACCTTCTATCCGGCCAAGGCCTACCCCGAACCTTTGCGTCGCATCAAGGCCTTTTACGGCACCAGTCCCAATGCCGTGAAAACACAAATCTGGATCGCCCTCAGTACCTACCTGCTCATCGCCATCATCCGCAAGCGCCTCTATCTCGAGTTGCCGCTCTACACAATTCTCCAGGTCCTGAGTGTCTCGCTCTTCGAGAAAACCCCAATTTTACAGGCCTTTCAGGACATGCATTACATTACTCAGAATAGTGACATTCATAAACAGTTGATGTTATTCGACTAACGCTGGGACGCTACTGACTCCATAGCAATCCCTAACAAGAAATTGGGGCAACTGCGGAAATGAGACTGTGTCTCGAAGACGTAAGCCGGAACACTCTCGCGCACGGCCTCTTTGCTGAGGGATTGGATGGGGTCATTGCACTCGAGGCAGCGTGAGAGCAAACGCTCAGGATCCAGCTGCTCTCCAATGTAGGTGAGGACTTCTTGAATCTGGACCAGGAGGCGATCATCGCTGATCAGGACGGCGTGCTGGAGGCGACGCCGCTGGCTCAGCCTTACATCGCGTGTCAACGCGATGCGTCCCTCGGCTGCACAATGGTGTATCAGATCATCGTCATCGATCTGATTGTCGTAGAGAGTGTCGTAACCCAGGATACGCAACCATTTGGCCAGACTCCCCAGCATCACGTCAGCCAGAAATCTAGGCGGCGGGCAGCTCTGGCCGCCGCTTCTGAAATCTCTAGTACCCTGTAACCCAAAGGATTGTATCCGCAGTGTGGACTGAAAGCACTCGTTTTCGGTAGCCGGGAACGGGGGGCATTGCGGATACAATCCTGTTGAACTGAGCCGCGGGCACCGCCTATGGGGATTGCTTGCAGGTTGGCGGGGGGGGATTCGAAAAGAAGGGTGGGGCTTTCGGGAGCGTTTGAGGTGGGGTAAAGGTTGACGGTCGGTATGGGGCTAGCGTGAAAGTCGTGGTTGAGCCGTTTGAGAGGATTTGAGGCGTCCGGCGGGCGCACCACCGCCTGGGGCCGAGGGTCGACCGATAGAGAGGGATCGTATTGGGGTCGGAGCGGGCGCCTGGGCCGCCACGTGTAGGTACACCGAAGTGGTTCTGAGGCTGCCGTGTCCCAGCAGGACCTGAATGGTCTTCAGATCGGTGCCGGCTTCCAAGAGATGGGTGGCGAAGCAGTGACGCAGCCCATGCGGTGTTACCCGTTTGGAGAGTCCCGCCCGGTGGCCGGCCTGTTTGCAGACTCGCTGGACGGAGGAGTGGCCCAGCGGGGAGTTGGGATTTTCTCCTGGGAAGAGCCAAGCCTCGGGCCGATAGCCTTTCCAATAGCTTCGCAGCTGCTGCAGCAGCGTTTCGGAAAGGGGAACGTAGCGGTCTTTCTTCCCTTTGCCGCGGCGCACCAGGATCAGCATGCGCGAGCTGTCGATGTCGGCGATGCGCAAATGCAGGGTCTCGGAAAGGCGAAGCCCGGTGGCATAGATCGTCATCAGGAGGGTGCGGTGCTTGAGGTTGGCGAGGGCGCCGAAGAGGCGGACGATCTCCCCGCAGCTGAGCACGATGGGAAGTTTCTTCTCCTGCCTGGGGAACGGGATGTGCTGGATCACCCAGTCCCTTCTGAGGGTGACCCGGTAGAGGAAGCGCAGGGCACACACGGTCTGATTGAACACCGGCCAGGAGGCCTTCTTGGTCTGGACCAGAAAGATCTGATAGCGGCGGATCTCCGAGGGACCCAACCGCTCCGGCGACTTGCCTAAGTGACGGGCGAACTCAGCGACCCGGTCCACGTAGATCTCGACGGTCCGGGCCGAGTAGTTGCGGATCCGCAGATCCTCAATCATCCGTTGGCGTAAGATAGTCATGATAGGCTCCTTTCGTGTGGGAGGTTGATGTTTGGTAACAACACCTTGCCTCACGAAGGAGCCTTCATACAACGCTGAAGGCCAGCCGCATCTTGATTGGATAAGAAGATCTGACCGGAAAGTCCTACCGCTGAAAGCGGTTTAGTTCAACACAAGATTATGACGGATAGGTGGGGTCGGATTCTTCAATGAACTGGCCCATGCGTCGGAACTTCTGGTAGCGACTGGCTAGAAGATCATCGGACGAGAGACCTTCGAGATCGTCCAAATGTCGCAGCAGAGCACCCTTCAACCGGATCGCCATCTGATCCCAATCTGCGTGTGCACCGGGCTGTGGCTCAGCCAGGATTTCATCGATGATCCCGAATCCCTGTAAGTCCTTGGCCGTGAGCTTCAGCCCTTCCGCTGCCTCGCGCACATGCTCCTGGTCCTTCCATAGGATGGCCGAGCAGCTCTCCGGTGAGATGACTGAGTAGATCGAATTCTCGAGCATCGTCACTCGATCGCCCAGGGCTATGGCCAGGGCTCCGCCACTTCCGCCCTCTCCAAGGATGGTCACGATTATGGGAGTCTGGAGGCGTGCCATGGAGCGCAGATTGTGTGCAATGGCCTGGGCTTGGCCCCGCTCTTCGGCGCCCAGTCCCGGATAGGCACCCGGTGTATCGACGAAGCTGAGAACGGGGCGATGGAATTTCTCAGCCAGCTGCATCAGACGTAGCGCTTTTCGATATCCCTCAGGCCGAGGCATCCCGTAGTTGCGGTGAAGGCGCTCCCGTGTGTTCCGTCCCTTCTGCTGCCCCAGGACCATTACGGGTCGACCCTCCAGAAGTGCCGTGCCGCCAACGATAGCAGGATCATCGGCATATCTTCGGTCTCCATGGATTGCCCGGAACGACTCAAAGATGCGCTCGATATAGTCAAGAGTGTAGGGACGAGACTGGTGGCGCGAGAGCTGAACCCGATCCCAGGCGGTAACCCCCTGCTGGATTTCCTCTTCCAGGCGGGCAATGCTCTGTTGTAGGGAGACGATTTCCGCCTCGGACTCCGCCGGAAGCTCTTCGATTCGCTCCCTGAGAGCTGATAGCTGTTCTACTTTGCTCAAAACAAACGAGGCGCAGGTTCGACGATCACCTCACCTCAAGTATACAGTTTCACCGAGCTTTCGCCAAAGAGGTGTTCTACCTCAGAAATGAAGGCGGGGATCGGGTTGATAGCGAGATTGTCCTGAGGAATGAGACGGATGCGGTAGGCTTGATCGTTGACCAGCTCAAAGTGCAGTGGGCACCCCCCGGGATGCCGTTGGAGCAGCGATTCGAGCTGTTTGGCCTTTTCCTCGTCCAGGTGGGGCAGCGGAATAGTGATGCTGGCTTTCTGCACGGCGCTGCTCCACAGGGTCTCAAGAGGCTGTATCTCGGAGCAAAGCAGGCGCAGCTGGCCTTTGGCGTCCGCTTCGAGCCGTCCCTTCACCAGCACCGGAGCGTCCGATTCCAGAAGCGAGTGGTAGCGTTCGTAGCTATTCGGCCAGAGCAATGCCTCCACGGTGCCGGTGAGATCTTCGAGCACGAAGGTGGCCATCTGATTTCCCTTGCGGGTGCGAAGAAGCTTGACCCCAGTAATCAGCCCTCCGATGGTGACATCTTTGCCTGAGACCTCCTCGGTCAGTTCTTGAGCGTGCACCTGGCTGAACTGTTCCAGCTCATCGCGATATTGCTGAAGCGGGTGGCCCGTGAGGTAAAAGCCGAGCGTCTCCTTCTCGTAGGACCAGCGGATGGCGTCGGGCCACTCCTCCGAGCTGGCTGGTTCAACGGCAGTGTTGGAGGGCGTAGACGGCATGGCCTGGAAAAGGCCTTTCTGGCCGCTTAGCCGATCCCGCTGGGCCCTCTGACCCTGTTCAATCGCCCCATCGAGCCCTTCCGACAAAGACCGGCGAGAATAGCCCATGGAATCGAAGGTCCCAGCCTTTATGAGGGCTTCGAGGACACGCCTGTTGACCGTCCTCAGATCCACTCGCTCGCAAAACTCATCGAAGCTCGAAAAGAGACCCGTTTCCGAACGGCAACCTAGAATGGCTCCGATGGCCGATTCCCCCACGTTTTTTATGGCTGCCAGCCCAAACTGGATGTCGTCGCCGCGGGCCGTAAAATGCAAGTCTCCACTGTTGATGTCCGGTTGTAGGACGCGGATATTCATTTCCCGGCACTCGTTCAAGTATTGAACGATCTTGTCCGTGTTTGAAGTTTCACTTGTCAACAGGGCCGCCAGGAACTGAACCGGGTGGTGCACCTTTAGATAGGCCGTCTGATAGGCGAGCAGAGCGTAGGCGGCAGAGTGACTCTTGTTGAAGCCATAGCCGGCAAACTGTTCCATTAACTCGAAGATCTTCTCGGCCTTGCGCTTGTCAATTTCCCGTTCCTTCGAGCCCTCCAGGAACTTCTTCCTTTGCGCCTGCATCACACTCTTCTTCTTCTTCCCCATGGCCCGGCGCAGCAGGTCGGCTTCCCCCAGCGAAAAACCCGCTAGTTTGCTGGCGATCTGCATGACCTGCTCCTGGTAGACGATGACTCCGTAGGTCTCCTGGAGGATATCCTCGAGCTGGGGCAGCTCATACTGGATCTCGACCTTACCGTGTCTGCGATCGATGAAGTCATCGATCATGCCACCCTGGATGGGGCCGGGACGGTAGAGGGCATTGAGAGCGATCAAGTCTTCGAAACGACTCGGCTGCAGCCTTCTGAGGATCTCGCGCATCCCTTGGGACTCAAACTGGAAGATACCCGTCGTTCTTCCAGCACAGAACAGCTCGAAGGTCTTCTCATCCTGAAGATCGATCTCCGAAAGCTCCAGGGTCTCCTGCTGGCCCTCGATCTGCGACAGTGTCTGTTCGATCACGGTCAAAGTGGTCAGGGCCAAGAAATCCATCTTGAGCAGCCCCAGCCTCTCCAGATCACTCATGCTGTACTGGGTCGTGATCTCATCCTTGTTGCTTTTGTAGAGGGGAATCAGCTCGATCAAGGGTCGGGGAGCGATGACGACGCCTGCCGCATGCGTGGAGGCATGCCGTGCCAGGCCCTCCAGGCGCTGCGCCACCTGGATCAACTGCTCATAGCGTGGATCGCTCTGGGACAGTTCCCTCAACTCCTTGACACTTTGAAGAGATTTCTCAAGAGTGGCATCGGGAACTGCCGGCACCAGGCGCGCCAGGCGATCGACTTCGCCATAGGGAATATTCAGGCCACGCCCCACGTCGCGAATGGCTCCCCGAGCCGCCATGGTGCCGAAGGTGATGATCTGACTGACGTTGTCACGCCCATACTTGTCGGTGACATAGTCGATAACCTCGTTGCGCCGGTGCATGCAAAAGTCGATGTCGATGTCGGGGGGATTGACGCGCTCTGGGTTCAAGAAGCGCTCGAAGAGCAAGTCATAGTGGAGTGGGTCGACATCGGTGATCCGCATGGCATAGGAGACCAAACTCCCTGCTACCGATCCGCGCCCAGGCCCTACCGGAATCCCTTGCTCCCGCGCATGGCGAATGAAGTCCCAGACGATCAGGAAATAGGCTGAAAAGTTCATCTCCTGGATCATGTCCAATTCCTGCTCCAGCCTCGGCATGTACTCTTCGAGCGAGTGACGAAGCTTGCCCTGTTCCTCCTTCTTCTTGAGCTGGGGCAGCCGAGCCTCGAAGCCAGCTCGCACCACCTTCTCGAAATAGGAGTCGGGGCTGTAGCCGGAAGGGACTTCGAAATCAGGAAAGACGGACTCGCCCTCTTTAAGCTTGAATTCGCAGCATTCGGCTATCCTGAGCGTATTGCTGAGGGCATCGGGCATGTGCCCAAAGAGGCCGGCCATTTCCTCCTCGGTCTTGAAGAAGAATTGGTCGGTTCGATAGGAAAGGCGATTCTCGTCCTGGACGGTCTTGCCGGTCTGAATGCAGAGCAGGACATCATGGGGAAAAGAATCTTCCTGGGACAGGTAGTGGCAGTCGTTGCTTGCTACCAGCGGTAGACTCAATTCTCGGGAGAGCTGCAGAATCCCAGCATTGACCTTCTTTTGCTCCTGTAGGCCATGATCCTGAACCTCGAGATAGAAGTTATCCTTCCCAAAGATTTCGGAGAGCATGCCTGCCTGTTCGCGAGCTTCTTTATAGCGTTCCTGCATCAGATTCGAGGCGACGCTGCCTTGCAAACAAGCAGAGAGAGCAATGAGGCCGTCAGAGTACTGCTCCAGCAGCTCGCGGTCGATCCGGGGACGATAGTAGAAGCCTTCTAGGTAGCCCAGGGAGACGAGCCGAACCAGATTCTGATAGCCCTTTTCATTTTTGGCCAGGAGGACCAAGTGATTGCTCTGGGCAGAGCGTCCCTGCTTGACCTTTCTACCTTCGCGAGCCACGTACACTTCACAACCGATGATCGGCTTCACGCCGTGCTTGTATCCGGCGTCGTGAAACTGGACGGCTCCAAAGAGATTGCCGTGATCGGTCAGGGCGATGGCAGGCATCCCCAACTCGGCAGCCCGTTGGACCACGGCATCGATCTTGTTGGCTCCGTCAAGCAGGCTGAAATGGCTGTGAAGGTGCAGATGGGCGAAATTGGATGGGTTCATACTTATTCCCACTCGATGGTGCCTGGTGGCTTGGAAGTGATGTCATAGACCACGCGATTGATGCCCCGCACCTCGTTTACGATCCGATTCGAAATTCGGCCCAGCACCTCTTTAGGTAGGGGCACCCAGTCGGCGGTCATTCCGTCGACACTGTAGACGGCTCGGAGGGCGATCACATCCTCGTAGGTGCGGCTATCTCCCATCACGCCGACGCTCTTGATAGGAAGCAATACGGCAAAGGATTGCCATATCTGGTCGTAGAGTCCGGCCGCTCGGATCTCCTCGTCGACGATAGAATCCGCTTCTTGGAGCAGGGCCACGCGCTCCTCGGTAACCGGACCCAGGAGCCGAACGGCCAGTCCGGGACCCGGAAAGGGTTGCCTCCCGATGAACTCCTCGGGAAGGTCCAGCTCACGACCTACTGCACGAACCTCGTCTTTGAAAAGCTCCCGAAGGGGCTCGATCAGGTCCAGATGCATCTTCTCGGGCAGTCCTCCTACGTTGTGGTGACTCTTGATCACAGCCGAAGGTCCTCTTACCGAAACCGACTCTATGACATCGGGGTAGAGGGTGCCTTGTACCAGAAAACGCACCTCGCCCAGCTTTCGAGCTTCGGCTTCGAAGACGCGGATGAATTCCTCACCGATGATCTTACGCTTGCGCTCCGGATCATCGACTCCCCGGAGGCGCTGGAGGAAACGATCGCCTGCCTGCACGCCAACCACGTGCAGGCCCAGACGCTCTCGAGTCGTGGTCAGCACCTGTTCGAATTCCCCTTTTCGAAGCAAACCGTTGTCGACAAAGATGCAGGTGAGTCGATCCCCAATGGCATGCTCGACCAGGGAAGCCGCCACCGTGGAGTCGACGCCACCAGAAAGACCACACAGGGCCCGTTCCTCGCCGACTTGGAGCCGGACTTGGCTCACCGTTTCTTCCACAAAGGACGCCGCTGTCCACTCTTGCCGGCATCCACAAACCTTCACGAAATTCTCCAGGATCTTGTCACCCTGCAGTGTGTGAACAACCTCGGGGTGAAACTGGAGACCATAGCGTCCCCGGTCAGTGTCCTCCATGGCTCCGAGTGCGTTTGAGGTCGAAGCTGCCAGCTGAAAACCAGAAGGCAGCCCCTCGATACGATCGCCGTGGCTCATCCAGACCTGCATGATCGAAGGGAGTCCCCGAAAGAGTCCCTTGGCACTAACAGCTTCGAGCTGGGCCTTGCCGTACTCCCTCTCCGTAGCCGGCTGGACTTGGCCACCGAAGTGATAGGCCAACAGCTGCATTCCGTAGCAGATGCCCAGCAGGGGAACGGACAGGTCGTAGACTCGGTTGTCGGGATGGGGTGCATCCGCTTCGAAAACGGACCTGGGTCCCCCAGAGAGGATCACCCCTTTTGGATGCCGTTTTTCGATCTCGTCCCAGGCAGTGTGGTAGGGCAGGATCTCGGAAAAGACTCGTGTCTCCCGGATCCGCCGCGCGATCAACTGGGTATACTGAGACCCAAAATCCAGGATGAGGATCACTTCACGATCGGTCACCGATGCCTCAACAGTCAGGAGTGAAAATGCCGGGATTGGTTGGGAGTGCTGCTCCCCTTTTGCGACCCCGCTCCGAAGACGGAGTATAGCATGTCCTACCGACCAAGCTGCCCCGACGAACCCCTCTCGAAGTTGGCTTCGGCGTCAGAAAAATCAGGTCGATCCTAATCGTTCCTCGGAGACTTCTACCAAGGGGCAATCCCCACTACCTGCCGTGCGAGGTTCCTTGAAAGGCACCGCTTCCCAACAGGCCAAACGGGAATAGAACTCGGGCCGAAAAGTTCTTGACTCTTGAGTGGCGAGATCTGACCATGAGGCGCCATGTCGAACGATCAGCTGCTGCAGGGGCAATCCTTGGATTCCTCCAGGGCCTTACCGAGTTCCTTCCCATCAGTAGCTCGGCCCATCTGATTGTCATGCCCTGGGTACTGGGCTGGTCTCCGCTGGGACTCAGGTTCGATGTCCTGGTGCACCTGGGAACGCTGCTGTCGGTGCTCATTTACTTTCGCAACGAATTGGTGGAGGCTAGTCCCAAAAGAAGTAGATGAAAGTGGACTAAACCACATGTAAACACCTGAAATGCCAGACCTGACGGGTATTCTGGGGTTGTCAAAGAAACTTCAGAACAAGCCGAAAGGAGGCATTTCAGGTGAAGAAAAAGGATAGCGCAATCATCCGCAAACGGGAAGCAGAGGTTGCTCAGCGATTGAGCCCCAGCTGGAACGGTCAAGACCCGAAACCGGTGCTCTCGCCCGAGGTCATCAGCTACGAGGTCTCGGAGAAAACGGGTGCGGTCAGTTACGGTGGTCTGGGGCTGCTGCAGCAGGTGGTGAAGTGGAGTGGGCTGGGGAAAGCCATTGACCAGGCGGTGACGCTGCTCAAACGCCACCAACCGTACCACGAATCGGACCACGTCCTGAGCCTGATCTACAACGTGGCCACGGGCGGGACCCGCTATCAGGATATTGAACTGCGACGTCAGAGTGTGAGTTTCCTGGAGGCGGTGGGAGCCGAGAAGATCCCCGCCCCCAGCACGGCCGGAGACTTTGTGCGCCGCTTTGACGCGCCCGACGTGGTGGATCTGATGGAAGCCGTCAATGCCAGCCGCCTCAAGGTCTGGGCCCAACAACCGGCCCGTTTCTTCCAACGGGCGGAGATCGACGTGGATGGGACGATGGCCCCCACGAGCGGCGAATGCAAGGAAGGGATGGAGATCAGCTACGACGGGCAGTGGGGCTATGCGCCGCTGATCGTGACGCTGGCCAATACGGGAGAGGTGCTCTATGCGGTCAACCGCTCGGGCAACCGTCCCTCTCATGAGGGAGCGGCCGAATGGCTGGATCGGAGTATCGAGCTGGTTCGAGAGGCGGGTTTTCGGAAGGTGCGCCTGCGCGGGGACACGGATTTTTCGCTGACGGCTCATTTTGACCGTTGGACGGAGGCGGGCGTGGAGTTTGACTTCGGGATCGACGCCCATCCGAGCTTCGTCAAGTGGGCGGAGGCGTTGCCAGAAGCGAGATGGAAAGAGCTGGGGCGCCCCAGCCAGGGGAAAGGAAAAGGGAAGAAGCGGCGCCAGCGGCGGGACAAAGTGAAGCCGGAGATTGTCAAGAGACGCGGGTTCAAGACGCTGACGCTGGAACGGGAAGAGATCGCGGAGATCGACTACCGTCCGAGCAAAGCGAAGCGAACCTATCGGATGGTGATCTTGCGCAAGACGATCCTGGTCGAGAAAGGCCAGAAGCGGCTGCTGCCGCAGACGCGCTACCACTTTTATGTCACCAATATCTCGGCCAGAACGTTGGGAACGGCGGGAGTCGTACGGGAAAACAACCGGCGCTGCAACCAGGAGAACGTCATTGAACAACTCAAGAACGGAGTCGAGGCCCTGCGGATGCCCTCGGATACGCTGGTAGCCAACTGGGCCTATCTGGTGATTGCGGCTCAAGCCTGGAATCTGAAGGCCTGGATGGGGTTGGTGCTGCCGGCGCGACTGCAAGCCCGAGAGCTGGTGAAGATGGAGTATCGCCGTTTCCTGCGAGAGGTCATTGAAATGCCCTGCCAGATTTTGCGCAGGGGCCGACAGTTGGTCTATCGGCTGCTGGATGTCAATGGTTGGAGCCGTCTTCTCTTGGAAGGCAGTAAGTGGTTGAAACACCGGCCAGCTACCTGAAACTGAAAGGAGATAAAGTAGCTCCGAGGGTCGCCAGAGCTGGGGTGAGGTGTCTCTACAAACGCCCCCCAAGAGGGCAGAATCGTTTTCCCTGAGCGATCGGCGTGGAGGACAGCTGAACACGTGCCTGTTCTGAGTGACTTCGCGCCGAAATTTAGAATTTAGGTCTCCAAAATGGCTCCTCGGAGCCGACAAAGGGGTCTATTTTCGAACTTGCGCTTATTTTGGGGCTAGTCCGCCACTTTACGACGCCTTTGTGGGGAGGGCCAAGGCAGGCGGCAGAACCTTTGTCGGTCTTTCTTCTACCGGGCACGTTACCCTGTCTGTTGGTGGGTGGCTTCTTCTTTCCTGTTATCGAAGAATACCTGAGAGGTCCCCTGGTCGTAGCGGCGGCATTGGCCTTGTTCGGGCTGATTCTATTCTGGGCCGACCGCAGGAGCAGGAAAGATCGTTCTCTGGAAGGGATTCGGTGGCGGGATGCTCTCCTGGTGGGAATCGCTCAGACGCTGGCCTTCATTCCCGGGGTCAGCCGTTCGGGTGTGACGGTCAGCGCGGCGCTCCTGCTGGGCCTCAAGCGCCCCGACGCCGCACGCCTCTCGTTCCTGCTTTCCGCTCCCGTGATCGCCTTTATCGGGGCCTCGCAGCTTTATTCAATGCCACCGCCGGAATCAGCGCATGGTACTACTGGCCTGACCTTTCTGCTTGGTGTATCATGCTCTTTCATCAGTGGCTTCTTATGCATCAAGTACTTTCTGCGCTTCCTCGAAAAGCGCACGCTGCTGGCATTCGTAGCCTATCGATTGCTACTTTCTGCATTTATCTTTGCGCTAGCGGACTGAGCGCCGAAGAGGCGCCCGCGGATCTGGAATCCGAGGGGAAAGTAGCCGCTGCCCGCCAGAACCTGATTCTTCGTAATCACTTTCGGAGGCAATTCGCGAGAACCTTCGAATCTCTCGCCCGGGGTCCTGATGACCCCTTCATGGAGCGTTACATCGACGCTCAGATCGATCACTATCTCAAGAACATACGGGTCAGATTACTTCGAATGAAGGTCGGCTACAGCACGGCCCAGGAAACCATCGATGAGGCCGCGGCTAGCCCGAAGAACGACCTCGCTTTAGCGCAGCGACGGCGCTGGAAGAATGGCTTGAAGCAGCTGGCGGACGCTGCCAATGGGCTGCGCTCAATGATTGAAACGGTCCTGCTGGGGGGCCTCGAGGGAAAAGGCGATCTCAAGCCAAAGGTGGGACCCGCTGGCAAAGCCACGGCCTTCGCCTCAGAGATGAAGTTTCTCGAGGACGAGATCGGGTTGGCCGAACAACAGATACTTGCCTATTTCTTTGCTCAAACCCACACGGTGGGGGTCGACGAGATTCGGAATCAGAATATGCTGGTCCATTTGTACCGCGTGCGCGAGATGGCCAAGAAGCTGAGGAAGGCACTCTGATTTAGATGGCTTCTATAACTGTTCCTTCAGGAGGTGACTCATGACTCTTCTTTTGGTCCTGGCGCTGGCTGCCCCGACTGGGACGGGGGTTGAGATCAAGCCTATCCATCATGGATCTCTGGTGTTGAAATATCAGGATAAGGTCATCCATGTAGACCCCTGGAGCCGGGGGCAATACGACGGCGTTGCCAAGGCTGATCTGGTATTGATAACGGATATCCACTCCGACCACATGGACCCCGATCAGATCCAGGTAGTGACGAAACCTGGAAGTATCATCATCGCTCCCGAAGCAGTTCAGAAGACGGTCACTGAGGCCCGGGTGCTACGAAACGGTCAGACCACCGAAGTACTTGGGATCCGGATCGAAGCCATCGCCATGTACAACCTCAAGCGAGGGCCAGGCCCGGGGAAACTCTACCACACCAAGGGAAGGGGAAACGGATATCTCCTGACTCTGGGTCAAGAGCGGGTCTACGTTTCCGGGGATACCGAGTGCGTTCCTGAGATCCGGGCTCTCAAGAACGTTGACATCGCTTTCATCTGCATGAACCTGCCTTACACCATGACCCCTCACGAAGCTGCAAGCTGCGTCAACAGTTTCGAGCCAAGGGTCGTCTATCCCTATCACTACCGAGGGGCGGAGCTGCAGGAGTTCAAGAGCGGCGTCACGGCAGCATGCACCGAGGTGCGCATCCTTGACTGGTATGGTAAGTAGGAGCTGGCTGGCTCATTCCGATGATTTCAGAGCCTCCTGAGGTTCGGGCTCGCTCAAACCCTGAGGCTTGCGGCTCTGTCTCGACTCGGCGCTCCCGCGGCTGAGAGCGAGGCAACCGGTGCGGTGGATGTCTCGAATGCCGTAAAGCCGCATATTCTGAAGAAAACCATCTATCTTCTCAGGCTGGCCCGTTACCTCGAAAATGTAACTGCGGGGACTCGCGTCTACCACATGGGCCCTGAATACCGCGGAAAGCGCGAGTATCTCGGCTCGATTGTCCTCCTTGACGCGCACCCGAACCAAGGCCATATCCCGCAGCAGCTGAGTGGACGACTCGTAGGGGACTACCTTGATCACATCGATCAACTTGTTCAGCTGCTTCACCACCTGTTCGGTCCCGGCGGCATCAGTCGACGTGGACAAGGTGATGACAGACATGCTTGGATCTTGAGTTGGAGCGACATTGAGAGTCTCGATGTTGTATCCTCGCTGGCTGAACAACCCCACCACACTCGCCAATACACCCGCTCTGTTTTCAACCAGCAAGGAAAGTACCTGAGTCATTGCGATCTCCTCTGTCAGCCCTTCCCGTGAACCGTCTTTCGTCTAGTCAGGATAAGAAGTCTTCCCTCTGGAGTCAACGTAGGCTCGCGAGCCGTTTGTGAGATCCTTTTCCAGATTCAGAAGAGGTATCTGGCTGCAAGAGCGTCGTTCCCGGAGGCCTTTTCATTTATGATGAAATTATGACGGAAGGCGTCCTGTCGACAGCATCAGTCAAGCGCAGCTACGGTCGAGCCAGACTCGGCATCGAGCAGCGCTTTCAAAAGCAATTGAATGCCGAAGTGACTTTGGCAGAACTGGCTCAGGCCGTCGATGATCTGGTAGTCCAGGTAGCGGAGCCGTTTCAGCAACAGAGTGACTTCAGCTTGATCGCTTTGGGGGGCTATGGACGCCGAGAGATGTATCCCCACTCGGATGTCGACTTACTCATCCTCTTTCAGGAGGCGCAAAGGGAAGACGTCGAGAGGACCGTCACCAGAATGCTCCATCAACTGTGGGACCTGGGATTGGACCTGGGGCATCAGGTCTGGTCGATTGAACAACTGGAAGGTGCTCTGGAGCCGATCGAGTTCGGCCTGACCCTCCTGGATGCCAGATTACTCGCGAACGGTCGGGGTCCTGGGAAAACCTTCTTGGATTCGCTGCTTCCCGATCTTCTGGGTCAGAACCAAGCCAGACTAGACGAGAAGATTATCTCGTTCGCCGAAGAGAGACATCGGAGCTTCCGCGACACCATCTACCAGTTGGAGCCCGATCTGAAACAGGCGCCCGGGGGGCTAAGAGATTACCTGACGGGCAAATGGCTACTGCAGTTAGGAGGCACTCGCCCCTTCCTGACCCAGAGCCAGGCCGAGATCGAAGAGGCCGCTAACTTCATGCGACGGGCCAGGATCTGGATACATTTCAGCAGCGGTCGGAATCAGAACCGGCTTAGACACCCGATGCAGGAGGCCTTGGCTCGAGCCTTATATAGTTCGAAGAGCGGAGACCGTCCTGATGTCGAAACCCTGATGAAGGAGTATTTCCTGAATGCCCGCATCCTGAACAGTTTTTGCGGCAAGCTGATGGAAGCCCGAAGACCGGTTCCTTCAGTTTCGGCGATTGCAGTCTCGGAGATTCCGTCCGCAGACGCTGCGCTGGCTGTACTACGGATCTTTCTGCAATCCATTCAAGAATCACGTCCTTTGGGCGACACCACCCGAAGTGCGATTGTCCGAGCTCTTCCCAGCTTTCGCGAGAGCTTGCACTGCCCTTCACTGAGGAATCTGCTCCGCCGTCTATTCCAGCCTCGTCGGGGACTCTATCGAAGCCTTACGGAGATGTACGAGTTAGGTGTCCTGGAGTCTCTATTTCCTGAGTTTGGCGCCGTCAAAGCAAGGGTCATTCGAGACGACTATCACCAGTTCACCGTGGACGAGCACAGTCTTCTGGCCATCAAGCACGTAGAGCTGTTGCTGGGAGGTGAAAGTGACATAGATCAGCGCTTTGCGGGACTCCTGAAAGAGACGCCCGAGTCCGAGCTCCTGACTCTGGCACTGCTACTTCACGATGTAGGCAAGAGTGATGAGAAAGGGCACGCTAGTCGAAGTGCCGAGATGGCTGTGGTCGCACTCAAACGCCTGGATTTCAGTTCAGAAAAGATAGATCTCATCATCTTCTTGATCCGAAACCACCTGGCGATGTCGTCGGTCATGTTCCGTCGAGATCTGGATGATCCGAGCGTCATCGACACCTTCGCCGATCTGGTGCAGGACCCGACACGGCTGCGGCTGCTGACGCTGCTGACCTATGCCGACATCAAGGCCGTCGCTCCCGGCACCCTGAATCAGTGGAAGCGAGACCTGCTGTGGCAGCTGTACGTTGAAAGCTATCGCAAGCTGACATACGGCTTCGGCGAAGAGCGGGTTCAGGAGGAGGATGTCGAGGAACGCCTCCTGGCCACTTTGCCTGGTGACCTGGAGAGGGATGGATTCGAGCGCTTTCTCGAGGGTTTTCCCTTGAGCTACCTGAAAACGACGCAGGCTACCGAAATCTATCAGCACTATCGTTTGGCCCGCTCCCGAACTCGAGACAATCCGGTTCAACTGGCCTTGACCCTGGACGGAAAGTACTACCGGCTCTGTGTGGTCGCCCCCGATCGATCCTATCTCTTTGCCAAAATTGCGGGCGTCCTTTCCTACTTCGAGATGAACATCTTTCGCGGCTACGGCTTTGCAAACCTACAGGGTACCGCACTCGATCTGTTCCGTTTCTCGGATACGCGAAAGGTCTTTTCCCTCAACCCCACTGAGAAGGAAAGGTTTCTTCAGCTGCTGCGCGAGGTCATCAGAGAAGAAGTCCCGGTCGAGAGTATTCTGCGAGGCAAGGAGACGAGCCTGGTCCATCGAAGGCGCTTCGCGAGCAACTACGAACCCCGACTCAACTTTGAAAACGACGCTTCGGATCGTTATACGATTGCGGAGATTCTTGCGCCAGACTCGATCGGTCTGCTCTATCGAATCGGCCGCGAAATCGCGGGCGTAGAGTGTAACATCGAGCTTCTGCTCATCAACACCGAAGGAAGCAGGGCAGTGGATGTCTTCTATTTAACGCATAGGGGACGTAAACTCGGACCCGAGTTACAAGAACTATTGAGAAAACGGATCATCGACTCCATATCGATTCCATGAGGATGGTGCTATGAAGATCATTATGGCCATTGTCCGTCCCAGCAAGGTTGAGGAGATCAAGGATGCCTTGAGCGGGCTCAAGGTCTCCGGCATGACAATTTCTGAGGTGCGGGGCCACGGCCGGCAGAAGGGACACACGGCCATCTATCGGGGCAAAGAGTACAGCGTCAGTCTGTTGCCCAAGATGAAGGTGGAAATCGTCTTGCCTGACGAACGGGTGGAAGAAACGATCGAGGCCATTATTCAGACCGCCCGAACCGGGGAGATCGGAGACGGTCGTGTTTTTGTGTTGCCCGTGGAGCAGGCCTACAACATTCGAACCGGCGAGCGGGACGTTCCGTGAAGTTCCAAGATACAAGATACAAACAGATTCCAAATCACAAGCAGCAAAGGGCAAATCTGGGACAGTAATCAGATAAGCGAATTTTAATCAACAGGTTAAGTCGGTTTCTTCTTATCAATTCTAGCCCCGAAACCGGCCATTTTCTAACATTTTGCTAACAACTCAGAGAAACTCGGTACAAACCCGCGCAGGGACACCCCGATACTGCCTGATTTGATCGAAATCGAACGACCGCTTTCGCCTAAAAAGCGGACATCGAGTTGAAACCCCTTTAATAAATATAGTCAGTAGTGTCCCAACGTTTGGGCTTCTAATCTCTGTAAAGTATTAATGAGTAATATGTTAGAGAAGATAATGGGTGTTTCCGACTTGAAAGTGAGTGTACGCTCACGCCCTTCAGTTCATAAGGAGGGCGAGCATGTACACGGGCACGACGATTTTTTCTCAGGTGATGCGGCATCTTCCCTGGCATCATTTTCATCGCATTGTTCAGCACTACGGAGGCGACTACAAGGTCAAGTCGTTCCGCTGTGCCGACCATTACCGGGTCATGGCCTTTGCACAGTTGACCTATCGCGAGAGCTTGCGCGATATCGAAGCCTGCCTACGGGCCATGAGATCCAAGCTCTTCCACATGGGCATTCGCTCCACGGTCTCCCGCAACAATCTGTCCAATGCCAACGAGAGGCGCGACTGGCGCATCTATGCCGAGTTTGCCCAAGTGCTTATCGCCGAAGCGCGCCGCCTGTACACCGACGAGGACCTGGGAGTCGACCTGAACGCGACCGTCTATGCCTTGGACTCCACGACCATCGACCTGTGCCTCTCGGTCTTCCCCTGGGCGCGCTTCCGCCGTACCAAGGGGGCGATCAAACTGCATACCTTGCTCAACCTGCACGGCGCCATTCCCGAGTTCGTTCTGATCTCGGACGGAAAACTGCACGATGTCCACGCCTTGGACCACCTGATTCCTTGTCCCGGTGCCTACTACATCATGGATCGCGGATACCTGGATTTCGGGCGCCTGTACCGACTCCATTCTGCCCGGTCGTTATTCGTGACCCGCGCCAAGGCCAACTTCAAGTTCCGCCGCCGCTACTCCCACCCGGTGGACAGAACGACGGGACTGATCTGCGACCAAACTGTCCTGCTGAGCACCTTCTATCCGGCCAAGGCCTACCCCGAACCTTTGCGTCGCATCAAGTTCTTCGACGTCACCACCGACCTGCGGCTAGTATTCCTCACCAACGACTTTGCTTCTCCCGCTCTGACTATTGCCCGGCTCTACAAGCTCCGCTGGCAGATCGAACTGTTCTTCAAATGGATCAAACAGCATCTCCGCATCAAGGCCTTTTACGGCACCAGTCCCAATGCCGTGAAAACACAAATCTGGATCGCCCTCAGTACCTACCTGCTCATCGCCATCATCCGCAAGCGCCTCTATCTCGAGTTGCCGCTCTACACAATTCTCCAGGTCCTGAGTGTCTCGCTCTTCGAGAAAACCCCAATTTTACAGGCCTTTCAGGACATGCATTACATTACTCAGAATAGTGACATTCATAAACAGTTGATGTTATTCGACTAACGCTGGGACGCTACTGAAATATAGTAAAGGGTTGGTGACACCCACCAAGAGGTGGTATTGATGCCTGCACCTTCTGGCTTTGTCTGAAGATCCCCAGCGGAATCCCAGGGCAGCGCGACTTTTTCCCCGTCAAGTCAGGCCCTCTTGCCTTCCCTCTCTCGCAAGCATAACAAGTGACACAAGTCTTTTATTTATATACACTTTCAGTAGTGTCCCAACGTTTGGGTTTCTAATCTCTGTAAAGTATTAATGAGTAATATGTTAGAGAAGATAATGGGTGTTTCCGACTTGAAAGTGAGTGTACGCTCACGCCCTTCAGTTCATAAGGAGGGCGAGCATGTACACGGGCACGACGATTTTTTCTCAGGCGATGCGGCATCTTCCCTGGCATCATTTTCATCGCATTGTTCAGCACTACGGAGGCGACTACAAGGTCAAGTCGTTCCGCTGTGCCGACCATTACCGGGTCATGGCCTTTGCACAGTTGACCTATCGCGAGAGCTTGCGCGATATCGAAGCCTGCCTACGGGCCATGAGATCCAAGCTCTTCCACATGGGCATTCGCTCCACGGTCTCCCGCAACAATCTGTCCAATGCCAACGAGAGGCGCGACTGGCGCATCTATGCCGAGTTTGCCCAAGTGCTTATCGCCGAAGCGCGCCGCCTGTACACCGACGAGGACCTGGGAGTCGACCTGAACGCGACCGTCTATGCCTTGGACTCCACGACCATCGACCTGTGCCTCTCGGTCTTCCCCTGGGCGCGCTTCCGCCGTACCAAGGGGGCGATCAAACTGCATACCTTGCTCAACCTGCACGGCGCCACTCCCGAGTTCGTTCTGATCTCGGACGGAAAACTGCACGATGTCCACGCCTTGGACCACCTGATTCCTTGTCCCGGTGCCTACTACATCATGGATCGCGGATACCTGGATTTCGGGCGCCTGTACCGACTCCATTCTGCCCGGTCGTTATTCGTGACCCGCGCCAAGGCCAACTTCAAGTTCCGCCGCCGCTACTCCCACCCGGTGGACAGAACGACGGGACTGATCTGCGACCAAACTGTCCTGCTGAGCACCTTCTATCCGGCCAAGGCCTACCCCGAACCTTTGCGTCGCATCAAGGCCTTTTACGGCACCAGTCCCAATGCCGTGAAAACACAAATCTGGATCGCCTTCAGTACCTACCTGCTCATCGCCATCATCCGCAAGCGCCTCTATCTCGAGTTGCCGCTCTACACAATTCTCCAGGTCCTGAGTGTCTCGCTCTTCGAGAAAACCCCAATTTTACAGGCCTTTCAGGACATGCATTACATTACTCAGAATAGTGACATTCATAAACAGTTGATGTTATTCGACTAACGCTGGGACGCTACTGATACACTTTCTGTGCACATCCGGAGGGAAATGCCTATGGGTCCTTTTCCCCAATATGACCCTAAGGAAAAACTGATTCAGCGAATCCACACATCAGAAGGGTTCGATGGCGACAACGCCCTGGCGTTTATGAAGGAACTTCGTGAATTGTTGGAATTGAAAAAGCTCCAAGGTAAATATCCACACCTAAACCTCTACTGCAATTGGTGTCTTCATCCCGAATTGAGCCGCTCGAACACAATATTTCGAATTCTAGAGCAGATTACGGACATCTTTTTGACAGAGAACGATGTAGGTCCCAGATTTATTAATCAACTCAATCGTCTTCTCTCGATGGAGAATCTACGAAAGGAGATGCTGGCGCTTCTAGCATCAGAAAACATCCCTGATTATTGGATATCGATAAACGAAAACTGGTATGGATTCCGGAAACGGCTGCTGTTGAACATCGTCCGAAAACCAATCCAATTCCCTCCCGGTACGGCTGCCGCAGCAGAGAAACTTGATAGGGGCGAAACGGTATCGGGCAACCTTCCCGCTGACATTTATTTGCGAATCAAAAAGAAATCCCGAGGTCTCGGAGCAGAAAAACTGTACCTGGACGATAGAGTTGCTGGAAAGAGGCAAGGAGATGTGTACTGGGAGGTTGAAATCTCACGACAACCGAGGATTAGGAGCAGGTTGATGTATTACGATCCCGAAGCTGTAGGAGGAGCTTAGGCCACTTCAAAAGCGGCCACTGATTCAGTAGTTATATCCTCCGGTTCGAGTCATTTCAATCCCGGTTGAGTCCCTCCCCGCGAAGCGGGGCAGAGGGAGTCTGTTTGATATCCAGCCGCAGAAGCGGTGGGAACTGTGGAAAACTCCGTCCGGAGGAGCTTTCCAAGCGTTGTGGGAACGGTGGAAAAACTCGCCTCCTGGAGTCGTCTTCGCAATGTCACTGTTTTTCCACGGTTTCCATAGCGCGGCAGTTTCCACGGCTTTCCGGGTTGACGGAGAGTGAAGACCCATCTTCAGAATTCAGCTTTCAGACCGGTCTCATTGAGGCCCCGGTCCGTCCTGGGGATGGGGGTGATTCTGGTCTTCATCCTCACCGCGCATTCGCTGGAAGGGACCGCTCCAGCCAAGCGGATCTACATTGCCCAATTCGGCCACGGCGTGTTTGGTGAAAGAACCTTCTCGACAGAAATCAGCATCGACAACAATTCGGCGAGCGAGCGCACTGAAGACGGCATTGACCTCGGGGTCCACCAAGCAAGCCCGGGTGATCCCGGCCTTGAGGTTATCGAGGCGAACCACCTCCACGCCGCCTCCAAAAGCGTGAAAAGCCTCCTCGACACAGCGGATGAACGTCTTCAGTTCCTGCCGCCAGACGACTTCCTCATAGGAGTGGCGCGAGTGGCAGAGGACGGCCTTGAACAGATGAGGACGGCGGTAACGACCCGATTCGGTCCGAGTCAGGGCTCCTTTGCCGAAGTCGATCTGCAGGTCCCGACCGGGGGGAGTTTCCACCCGAGCAAACACGCGAGGACTCTCCGCCTTGAGCTTTCCACAGAAGCGCTTGACGGAGTTGTAGGCTCCCCCGAATCCCTGCTCGAAGACCAGGTCCTGCCAGATCCGCTTGGCCTGCAATCCCTGCTGGAGTTTCTTTTCAATCTGCTCCCGAAAGGGCTCACAGAAGCTGCGCAGACCCGGGGGCCGCTTTGGCCGGTTTTGAATCTCGGGAGGGATCATAGCGGGCAATCGTCTCTCGTCGGACTCCCACCTCTCGCTCGATCCGACGATACGACCAGCCCAGCTTCAGGAGCGCCAAAACCGTTTGCTTCTTTTCCATTTTCAATGTATTGGCCATCGGCGCATCCTACGCCGGATGCGGCCCTCAATGGCTCTTGAAAATGGCCGGTTTTGAAGTGGCCCTCACTGGCCGCTTTTGGGTGGCCCCTGACAACACAAAACCCTCAAACGACTCCGGATCCAGGTCCACGTTGTTTAGGGGAAAAGACTGAGTCTGCCCGAAGGGAAGAACGATCGTCTCCCCGCTTCCGAGTAGAAGTGGCCCGAACGTCCCACCAACTGTAGCCTACACGTAAATCGACCAGATGCAGGAGACGGGTTCCTGACTTGTGTTGGATAAGGCGACGCCCGTGTCGAACTCGGAGTTCCGCGTGAGGCCGGCGACTGGGCTCTTGCAGGATGGAGCCGCGAGGACTCCAATCGGGGAGGCGTTCCCGACACCCGGAATCGAAAGAAATATGGTCTCTGTCGCGACCACTCCTTCTGAGTCTGTAACAAATTCAATATGTCCGGCTTTAAGATCGTCACCGCCTGAGAAAATTACCGATCGGGTGGAGTTGGGAGTCAGCCCAAAAACTGATGCGGTGTCTAACACATCGCCATTCTGAGACCAGAAAATTGCCGAAATAAAGGTCTCTGTATCCGGCGTTTCACCTTTCACAAAAGTAACCTTCGTGGAATTACCGGCTCCTGTCACTGCAGCCGGGAAGTTCTGGGTTGGTGGCGTGAGATGACAGTGTTGTAGGCCTTCGTCTGTGATATTGGTATCGGTACGACGATCCCCAGGGGTCCAGTCGCAACCATAGACACAGTTCCAGCAAACGCTGTAGCAATAATAAACTTACCCCTTACACAGCTGTCGGCTTCAATCTTAGCGGCAAAGCTAGATGCAACTTCCTCAGCAGTTTGTTTGTCGGTGGTGTCAAGGGTGATGGGGCAGCCATTAATAGTGGCGGATACTTGTCCACCCTTGGCAGTGCCGGTGAAAACCCATCTGTGGGTGCGCGGTTTCGGCTCCGGGGGTGGAGCTCTCGTAGTGCAAATCACCTTCGGGAGCTCGTTATCCAAGGTGTTGCTGTCGCTGACTCGGATCGGTGTTCCCGGATCGGCCACATTGACGACATAAACTTCACGCTTACTCGTATCCGGATCGAGTCCACGCCATACGGCATAGTTCTCGATGATGAATGAGTGCGAGACATCTGTCTCCGGCCCACTCACCTGTATGATCGGGCTCGCGGGTAAGTTTCCAAGATGTCGCGCAAACAAGCGGTGTTGGGCGTCAGCCGCAACACCGGGCCAGACAACCCAATCAGGACTAATGTAGTACTCGGCCTCTTCTGGGGAATCGAACGGCGTGGGAGGGATGGCAATCGAGTTGGAGTCGTTCAGCATAAGCGGGGAATCGACAAGCGGGTTGAACATGAGAAGATCATCGATGAAGGACAGGCCCCTGTTACCGTCGAGGAACACCATCTTCACGCCGTGAAGTTTCGGCCGTTGATTGTCGGAGGAGGAGGTACTCACCACAATGCTGGGATTAGCCGGCACAATCGGAACGGTGCGGAAGAACACCTGGCGCGTATCGGTTCCCGCATCGAAGCAGGTAAAGGCGCGGAGGCAGTCATAGACGTCGCCACTAGCTCTGCAGTTCTGGCCTTGGTCACTTACCTCCACCGGATTGAGGGGTGCCAATAAATCTTGCCAGTAGGTCCTTTTGTCAGTATCGGCCAGATTTCTCCCGGCCCAGAGCGCATGTTCAATACTGATTGCAACGTGTCGCTGATTGGACTGCGACACCGACGAACTGATGATGTTCGGAGGATCCATAGTTGCAATATTTCTCACCCATACATCTCGGCTTCCGGCCAGGACGATCCCCAGGGGTCCAGTCGCAATCAGTGCTGGTGCTCCGGCTGCGATTACCCCCATAACTTTGGGGTAGTCATTATCGATTAGCTGCGGTGGGTTAAGGGCTTGTGGTGGAGCGCCGACTTTTGAAAGAGAAATGTAGTAGATATTTCTCCTTCCTTGAGAATCTACGCCCGACCAAATGATATCGTTGTTATCAACCCATGGATTGTCGTTGTCCACAGATGTCGTGCTCAGCAACAAGGGCGGAGCGCCAGCCGTGACGTTCTTATGATAAATGTGCCAATCACCGCTGGATCGCTGCAATCCTCGCCAGACCACGTGCACTATCTTTGGTTCAGGAGGGGCTCCCGTCAATGGACCGACTTTCACCCGAGCAGCCGGGAAAATCCCATTCTCTCCACGTGGCAGGGGATCAAGACAACAGGTGCTTACGTACGCCTCGAAGGTGCCGGATCGTGTGTACTTGTGCAGGAGGAACCGCTGGCGATTTCCTTTGTGCCACTCAGAAGGATTAATCGCGGTCGCTTGCATGGTTGTAGAGACGAGGTCGACGGAATCAACCTCAAAAAAAAGAATCGGGGTGTCTTGACCATCTCCGAAAACGAGGCGTGTTCCTCCAACACCTTCGTAGATCACGTCCCGCGCTGAGGAAGTGCGCCCACTGGACACGTTGGACAGTACCGGCCGCCTGTCGCGGCCGGTTGTGCGACAGGGGCACCGTCGCCACCAAACGCGTCACGCCGAAAAGCGACGGTTACGACATACTTGACTTCGCTGGGTCCAGTGGTTCTGGCGTTAATCGTCGTGTTGAGGACATGATCATTCCAGGCGGCGGTACCGTAGCCTTGACTGGTATAGCACACGCATAGAACACCCACCAACGCTACCTTGATGGTAGAGGTATGGTTAGACATCTGAGTCCCCTATTGGATTGGTTACGTAGCGAAGGCCGGCTCCAATTCCGGCTCAGCCTCGATCGCTGTCAGGAGATCTTCCTGCAGCTGATCCAAGACGTCCCCGTGCAGTCCAAGAAGCTCTGCGAAAGCCCCAATTCGTGCATCGCTCTCTCGCACCAGTGTTAGCGTTACAGCGACAATAGCCGCGGTTCTTCCCGAAGACCTTTAAGCAGATTGCAAGCAAGATTTGTTCCGGACTCCGATAGCGTTGTCCAGCCAAGATATATCGCAGTCATCGCAGTCGTCCCCTCGAAGCTTTGCGCGATTTCCCCCCTTGAGTGGTGCTTATAACCCACCTTGCTCAGGGTGATCTCCTAACTATTACTTGGGTCGGTTTTGCAGGGGAGTGGGCCGATGTCGCTTTCTTTGGACGAAAGGCGACAGCTTCCGCTCCACCCGCCAATTTGGTGAATGCCCTGGGTCACGGCAGCTCGTGGATAACCCCTCCGGGGGCTTCTCAGGGGCGGGTCTTTGGCCGCTCCCGGTCAATTCACCCTGGATTGGGTGACAGACCCGGTCGACCTGGTCGTGGCCGTGTTAGGGTACCGACCAGATCGGTGTAAAAATGTACGCTAAGCGACTTTCTCCCTCTGTCTCTGTGGTCGCTCACAGAACCCAGCGCAGGAGAAGGCTCTCACTGCCGTGCTCTCGCCCTCGTGTAGTGATCTTGTCTCTTGAGATTTACAACTGCTACCGGCCGAAAAACCGACGGTAGATCTGTCGAGTCGAGTCGGTCACCAATCGGTATCGGTCGAGGAGGTCGCTAGCCGAACTGAAACCGAGAAGCCGGGCCAGGGTGGCGGACTGGACGGCTTCCTGAGGGAGGCGGTTGGTGGAGCGTTCGTGAAGCAATCGCTGTATGGCCTCGACGCCGAACAGGAACTTGAGCGCAGACTCCAGAACAGAGCTGTCCGTTCGTTCTAGATGTCCTTTTTCCGTTAAGGTCTGGATCGCCTCCAAGGTGCCCCGTTCTCGGACCTGGTGCTGGATCTGCAGGTACTGAACAACGAACTGGATGTCCATCAGCCCCCCCTTTCCGACCTTGAAGTCGTGGCATCCTGATGTTTTCTCCCTCCCGATCTCCAACTCCTTACGGAGTCGAATTCGATCCAGCTCGGAACGCTGGGATGCCGAAAACGGCTTCTTCCAGATCAACGAGTCGAGGGGAAATGGAGATCCAAAGGACAGGATCGGACGGAGCTTTACATAGGCCAACCTCTCCCAAGGTTGAGCCCTCTCCTCGAAATACGTTTCCAACGAACCAAAGTCAACCGCCAGCCTGCTGAGCCCACCTTCGGGTCGGAGACGGAAGTCCAATTGGTAGGCCTGACCCAATTCCGTATAGGCCTCCATTTCGTAGCGAAGTTTCTTCAGCAAGCGAACAAACAACCCCCCGAGCTGTGTCGACTGGCGACTCTCGAAAACCAATAGCAGGTCGAGATCGGAGTGGTAGGTCAGCTCATGTCCCCCCAACTTACCCAGTGCCAGCAAGGCGAAGCGCTCACCCTGCAGCTCGGGCGACTCCTTCAGCAGTCCTTGGAAGCAGTGGTTCAAGCAGCCGTCCGCCAACTGGCTAAGTGCAAATCGAGTATTGCGTTGACCCGGTTCGAACAAATCTCCCAGAGCCAGTTTGAACTCCTCGCGGCGCCTGAACAGCCGTAGAGTATCCCGGAGTGGCTCGCCCTTGATCTCTGCCTGTTCTACGAGCTTCGAAAGAGATCCTCGATTGGCCTCGGAAGGGACAGGCGTCGAAATGGCATCGAGCAGTTCCGGTCTTCTGATCAGAGTCTCCGAAAGAAAGTCACTACTGCTCAGTATCGTCAGAAGACGCTCACGCAAAGTTGGATTCTCGATGAGTTCGGTATAGAGACTAGCCCGCGAGCCCAGGCTGCTGCAGAATCGATCCAGCCGATTGAAGAGGAGTTTGGGTTCAGGAGTAACGCGGCAAAAGGCCACTAGATGAGGCACCAGGTTGGCCAACAGATTGCGCAGGCGACTGGGAGAATAGGGAAATGCAGACGCGCCCTTTAGCATCTGGATCCCCTCCAGAATAGGAAGGGACTCCTGGATTCCATGGGACTCCAGAATGACGCTGCCCTCCTCCTGACTCAGAACTGGATTGAGAACCAACTCCTCCAGGCCTCGTTTTTGGGAAGTCGTCTCGAACAGGCTCTCAAAAATCCTTCGAACTCCCTGCTGGTGGCCCTCCAGGTGGCGGCGGAAGCGTCCAACCGGATCTGCTTCATCCGGTCCCTTTCGAAACCCCAGACGGTGGGCACAGCGCGCCAGTTCCGAATCCAGGCTGGGCAGCTCATGGGTTTGCAGGTCTTCGACCAGCTGGAGCTTATGTTCCAGATCACGCAAAAAGAGATAGGCTTTTCGCAAGACCTGATAGTCATTTCTCTCAATGAACTCGTACTCCAGCAGCCGGTCTAGCGCCGAGAGGGTTTGAGGGGTGCGGATCTCAGGGTTGGAGCCACCGTAGAGCAGCTGGAAGGACTGGACAAAAAACTCGATCTCCCGGATGCCGCCCGGTCCCAACTTGATGTCCCGCTGGCTGGCTTCTCTCCGTCCCACCTCACGATCGATTCGTCTCTTGAGCCAACGAATTTCTTCCACCGCACCTTGATCGAGGTATTTCTTGTAAACGAAGTCGCCGATCGATTGGAGGAATCGCTTGCCCAGCTGCGAGTCACCGGCCACATATCGACATTTCAAGAGGGCCAAACGATCGAGTGTATCGGCCCAGGTCTCAGTGAAGGTTGCGTAGGCTCCCAGCGAATAGATAATTTCTCCAGCGCTACCCATGGGGCGCAGCCGCAGATCGACGCGATAGAGTCGTCCTTCCTCCGTGAAGGCCCCCAGATTCTGGGTGAAAGTGCGTGCGAACCTGGCCATGAGTTGGGCGTCCGTATCATCTCCCCGTAGATAGATGAGATCGATGTCCGAACTGAAGTTGAGCTCTTCTCCCCCCAACTTGCCCAAAGCCAGGACCGTAAAGCCCGCAGGGGAGGGAAGAAGCGCCTTGGCCAGGACCAGGAAGAGCTGCTGGAGCAGCGACTCGGCTAGATAGGACAACTGAAGAGCCGTGGCAGCAGGATTGCTGTCCTCTCGAACATCCTGGGTTGCGATCCTGAGAGACTCTCGTCGCTGATAGCGCCGCAGGGCATCGATCGCCAATTCCGAGGAATCAAAGGGCAGGATGGCCTCTTTGGCATGATCCTGGAAATAGCATCGCCCTTCCGCACGCTCGAGCCGATTCTCCTCCAACAACCAGTAGAAATACTCAGGATTGCGCAGCAGCAGTTGGGCGAGATAGGACGAAGTCCCCAGAATCTGGATCAGGATTTCCAGTGTTTGGGGTTGCGCCTGGAGGAACGACAGCAGGCCCAGGGGATTGGGGATCCTCTCAACCAGTGTTTCCAACCGCAGCAGCGCCGCGTCCGGATCGGCCGTCTTCCCGGCTTGCTCCAGAAGTGGAGCCGCTATCTCAGCCAGGAGCCTACGATCTCCAACGCGATCTGCGATTCGCTGCAGCTGGCGATCACTCTGATCCGGCTGCTGGAAACCATATCCGGTGAGGAAGTCACGGACCTGCTCGGCGGAAAGCTGGGGAGAGAGGACAAGGTCCCGAGCATGCATCCCAGCTCATTCTAGCATGCACAAGGCCATAGCGGTGGTCTCCAGACTGCAGTGCTTTGAGCCGTCAGGCTCGATAGAAATGCTTGGGCTTGGAAACCACCGCTGTCTGACGCAGGCCCTAAATATCGAAGTAGAGCGCGAACTCGTGCGGATGAGGCCGCAGGCGAATAGCATCCGCCTCATGCGTGCGTTTGTAAGCGATCCAGTTCTCGATGACATCCGGAGTGAACACGTCACCCTTCAAGAGAAACTCGTGGTCAGCCTCCAGGGCATCGAGCACCTCTTCCAGGCTTCCGGGCGTGGACTCTACCTTCGCGAATTCCTCTGGTGGCAGGTCGTAGAGGTCTCTGTCCATTGGGTCAGGCGGCATGATCTTGTTCTGGACGCCGTCCAATCCTGCCATGAGCATGGCGGTGAAGGCCAGGTAACCGTTACAGGATGCATCCGGCGGGCGAAACTCAATCCGCTTGGCCTTCTCGCTCTTCGAGTACGCCGGGATCCGAACACAGGCACTGCGATTGCGCATGGAGTAGATTAGGTTGATCGGCGCCTCGTAACCGGGAACCAGCCGGCGATAGGAGTTGGTCGTAGGAGCGCCGAAAGCCAGGACAGCCGCAGCATGCTTGAGCAAGCCTCCAATATAGTAGACGGCGGTCTCGCTCAGGTCTGCATAGGTGCCGGGCCCGTAGAAGACATTCTTCCCATCCTTCCAAATACTCTGATGGGTGTGCATTCCCGAGCCATTGTCCATGAAGATCGGCTTCGGCATCAGGGTCACGGTCTTGTCGTAGCGCCGGGCGACGTTCTTGATGATGTACTTGAACTTGAGCAGTTTGTCGCCCATCGAGGTCAGCGAGTCAAATCGCATATCGATCTCACACTGGCCGGCAGTCGCAACCTCGTGATGGTGAACCTCGACTTCGATCCCCGCCTGCTGCAGGGTGAGAACCATCTCGGTGCGAAGATCCTGGAGTGTGTCCATCGGCGGTACTGGAAAATAACCCTCTTTGTAGCGAGGCTTGTAGCCCAGGTTGGGGTTCTCCTCACGGCCACTGTTCCAGAAGCCCTCGACCGAGTCCACAAAGTAGTAGCCGTGGTTGTAGGACTGGGAGAAGCGCACGTCGTCGAATACGAAGAATTCCGGTTCCGGACCAAAATAGGCAGTGTCCCCAATCCCGGTGGAAGCCAGGTATTTCTCGCCTTTTTGGGAAATGTAGCGAGGGTCTCGAGAATAGGGCTCGCCAGTGATGGGATCCACCACATTACAGATCAGGTTAAGCGTTCTAGCTTTAGTGAAGGGATCCTCGAAACAGGAGCTGGGGTCCGGGATCAGTAGCATATCGCTCTCCTGAATCTCCTGAAACCCACGGATGCTGGAGCCATCAAACCCAAAGCCTTCCTGAAAACTTTCCTCGGATATCTGCTCTGGGGTCAACGTAAAATGCTGCCACAGACCGGGCAGGTCACAAAAACGCAAATCAACGGCCTGAATCTCGCGGTCTTGGATCAACTTGATGACTTCTCTGGCATCCATGAACTCACTCCTCCTACTCTAGAACTCTCTCTATTAAACTCATGCTTGGAATCTGAAAAGGACCCCGTCGCGACAGAAGCTATTCTGGACAGACAAGGGAGCTGCTTCAAGCCCCATTTCGAAAAAATAATCCCACTGGAGCTGAGCTCAGCGCAGAAGGGAACTGCGATCTACGCCATCTAGCTCGGCCGGTGTTGAAATTCCGAGCAGGGAAGCCAGCGTGGGGGCCAGATCCACCGTTCGGACTCGTGGTTGCGATATCTTTTTGGCGGGCATCCCGGGGACACGTAGCAGTAAGGGGACGTTGGTGTCATAGTCGTAGGCAGAGCCGTGGGAGGTCCCTCTCCCCCGGGACGCCAGGAGGTGGTACTTCTTGACTTGGAGAAACAGGTCCCCGCTGCGTTCCGGATGGAAACTGCGGGAGAAGAGCTGGAGAAAGGGATCTTGGCTCCCCGACCCGGACTCGATCTGAGTACGAGTCCAGACCTTTTCCACAATGGAGCAGGATTCGAGCAGCGCTGCGATCTCACTCTCGACATCCTGACGACGCAGGTTTCGTCGACCCAGGGTTGAGTAGTTAGTGCCCGTCCGGAAATGTGTAAGTAATTGATAAGGAAGGGGAAAGAGGGCTTTTTCAAGCTCCGAAACTGTCAGGGCCGTTTGCTAGACTATTTGGTGCAAACAATTAGACTAAAACGACTTACGACGATTTCAGGAGTTCGAAGATGCGTAAAAAGCATGAAAAACAACGCCCCCTTTCCCCGCAATGGCCCGATCACCAGCTGGCCCATGAATTGAAGGTGATCTCGCGCATCCTGGACGACAATCCCCAGACGCTGGAGCTGATAGTACAAGATCTCTCTGACAGGGTCGATTCCGGTGTTGGCGCCCCCGGTTTGACGGCCGAGCAGGTGCTGCGTTGCGCCGTCATCAAACAGCTGCATCAGTTCAGCTATCGCAAGCTGGAGTTTCATCTGGTGGATTCGCAAAGCTGTCAGAGGTTCTGTCGCTTGCCCTATGGGGCGTCGATCAGCAAAGCCACCCTGGCGGAGAACCTGGGGAAGATTGAGCCGGGGACTTGGAAGGCGATCAACGACCACTTGGTGCTCTGGGCGCAGGCTCGGGGTCTGGAAAAAGGCCAACGGATTCGGGTCGATGCCACGGCGGTCGAGACGAACATCCACTATCCGCTCGACAGTGAGCTGTTGTACGACGGCATTCGAGTCGTGACCCAGTCGCTGGGGCGGCTGCGGGAGCGGGAAGGGATCGGCTTCGTCGATCATACGCGGCGGGCCAAGCGGCGCGTCCTGAACATCCGCAACCGCCGCGGCAAGAAGCGCCTGGACAGTTACCGCGATCTGATCAAAGTGGCGTCCAAGACGGCTCACTATGCCGAGCAGGCGCTGGCAGCTTCCGCGCAGTGGAGCGATCCCCTCAGTCTGGCCGTGGCGGCGCAACTGGCCCACTATCTGGGGCTGTTGCACAAAGTCATCGAGCAGACTCAACGACGGGTCCTTTCGGGCGAGGCCGTCGCGGCCCAGGAGAAGATCTGTTCCCTCTTCGAAGAGCACACCGATATTATCAAGAAGAGCCCTCGGGAAACGGTCTTCGGCCACAAGGTGTTTGTCAGCACGGGCGCCTCGTCGCTGATCCTGGATTGTGTGGTGGAACGGGGGAATCCGGCCGACAGCAACTATGTGCAACCCTTCTTAGAGCGGCATCGACAGCTGTACGGGAAGGTCCCCCGCCAGAGCGCCTGGGATGGTGGTTTTGCCTCGGCTGCCAACCTGCGCTGGGCCAAAGAGCAGGGGGTACAGGATGTGGCCTTTTCCAAAAAGTGTGGGTTGACGGTTGAGAGCATGGTGCGTTCCAGTTGGGTCTACAAACAACTCAAACGCTTCCGCGCCGGGATTGAGGGGTGCATTGGGACCCTCAAGCACACCTTCGGTCTCCACCGCTGTAGCTGGAAAGGCTGGCCTCACTTTCAAAGCTACGTCCATGCCAGCGTCCTGACCTATAACCTGGTCGTCCTGGCCCGACTCCTGTTGTAGCCTTTTGTGGCTGACCGTACTGCCTTGTGGCTCCGACTCGGGGAGAGGTCTGCGCCGAACCGCTGCTTTTTGGCCCGCGTGCCCTCGCTCGAGGGTCCTTGCTCTGGATCGAGCTGGGTCGAGCCGGTCTGTCAGCAGTCTCAAGTATAATAAGTGTTTACGATTCAACAGATTACAGTTCTGAAAACCCCGGTTTTCGGACGGGCACTAGTTAAGGTAGAGATCCGAGGTCCACCAGGCATCTCGACCGTATTTCTCCTCAAATCGTCCCATCGCGCTCTGGAAGCAGACGACGTCGCTCACCTCACCCCGTCCTCCTGGTCGCTGCTTCATCGCCAGATACTCGGGAAGGGTCAAGACGCCGTGATCGGCACTGAGAGAAATCAGAACTCGACCCATGCCGACTCTCTCGTCCAGATAATCGAAGAGTTTTCCGAGCCCCTCATCCAGCCGAATCCAGGCATCCAACACCTCACGGCTGTTAGGGCCATATCGATGTCCCACTGAATCCATTACCGAAAAGCCCACCCCCAGGTAGTCCAAGCTGTCGCCCTGACCCAGCCTTTCGCCTTCGATCAGGTCCCGAACAAAAGCCAGCAGATAATCCTCGAAATAGGGCGAGGATCCGAAATCGCCGTAGAACCTGGTGTTCGGCCGCAGTGAAGTGCCTCCAAGAGGGTAGGGAAATCCTTGCTCGAAGAGACCCTCGTCTACCTCCTCGATGGCGAGGAGCTTGAGGGTTTCGGCGTCCACAGGTCGTGCCTCCCAAGCCTGGCCGAAATAACTGTCCGGGATATTTCGATCGAGGAAATCCCTCATCCACTGCGGGTACTGGTCCAGATAGTACCGGCTCGTAATAAGATCTCCGTTCTGTCCGTCGTACCAGAAGGCGGCCTCCGCCTGCTTACCCCCAAGCAGAATGGCAGAGCGGTCCTTGCGGCTAATGCTGAAGGCCTTAGAGCGGGGATTTGCCTGCTTCATCCAATCGGGTAGAGCAGTGCCGAGCAGATTTCGGGGAGAGCGGCCTGATGGCGCCGGGCCTGGGGTTAGGTGCGTTTCTCCGACCTCAGTAGGAAGCAGTGGTGACGCTTCGTCTCCTACACAATACATCTGCCGGTCCTGCTCTCGATCGAACCAGGAGTGATTGGCGACAGTTAGAATTTCCCACGACGACAAATAGAATTCCCCACTTTTTCAGGGCTGATCCTGACCATGAGGGCATGGTTAAGGATCAGCAAGTGCGGAGGTTAGTAAAGTTGCAAAAGAACGAGAAGACGCTAACGATGGCGGCGGCCAAAGCGGGGCTGTCGCGAAAGACGGCTCGGAAGTACCTGAAGTCGGGAAAGCTGCCGAGCCAGAGTCAGCCGGAGCGATATTGGCGAACTCGATCGGATCCGTTCGAGTCGGTGTGGCCAGAGGTGGAAGAGATCCTGAAGCGATCTCCGACGGTGGAAGCGACAGCGGTGTTCGAGTATTTGTGCCGCCAGCAGGAAGGGGCCTTCCAGCAAGGTCAGTTGAGGACGCTGCAGCGCAGGATCAAGCAGTGGAAGGCACAACACGGAGAAGCGAAGGAGGTGATGTTCCCGCAGAAGTATCGGCCGGGACATCAAGCTCAATCGGACTTTACGTTTATGGGGCGTCTGGGAGTGACGATCCAGGGCCAGCCGTTTCCCCATCTGCTGTACCACTTTGTTTTGGCCTACTCGAACTGGGAAGCGACCACGCTGTGTTTCAGTGAGTCCTTTGAGAGCCTCAGCCTGGGGCTTCAGAGCGCGTTGTGGGAGTTGGGGGCGCTGCCCGAGGAACACCGAACAGACCGGCTTTCGGCGGCCGTCAACAACCTGAAACGGGAAGAGTTCACCGAGCGCTATCAAGGGTTGCTGAGACACTTCGGGATGCGCTCGAGTCGCTTTCCAGCCGGGAAGAGTACGAGGGTTTTGTAGCGGTGATTGTGGACCGGCGCAATGCGACCCGGCAAAAGCGCCTGGGAGAAGAGCTGGCCGTGATGCGCCCGTTGCCGGCACGCCGTCTGGATGACTTCACCCGGCAGTGGGTGAGAGTCTCCCCCAGCAGTACGATCCGGGTTCGCCACAACACCTATTCGGTGGACAGCCGGTTGATCGGCGAGCGGGTGCAGGTGAGGGTGTGGGCGGATCAGGTGGAGGTCTACTACGGGGGTCAGCCACAGGCACGCATGCCTCGCTTGCGAGGAGAAGGCAAGCATCGCATTGACTACCGGCAGGTGATCCATTCCCTGGTGCGCAAGCCGGGGGCGTTCACTCGCTATCGCTGGCGCGAGGATCTGTTTCCGGGGATCTTGTTTCGAGTCGCCTACGACGAGCTGCGCCAAGATTGTCCAGCCACGGCGGATCGCCAGTATCTGAAGATCCTCGAGTTGGCTGCCCAGGAAGGTGAGCAGCGAGTGCGAGAGGCACTTCAGGGGCTGATTGAGAGGGGACAAAGAATCCGTTTCGAAGCACTACGAGAATGCCTCGTCGATCCGGTGGTGGAGCCCTGGGAAGTGGCGGTGGAGAAGATGGACGTGGGCGTCTACGACACGCTGCTGGAGAGCCGGGAGGTGAGATCATGAGTGGAGGCAACTTGACCCGGCTTCGCGAGTGCCTTGTCCAGCTGCATCTACCAGCCTTTCGGGAGCACTCCGCCGCCCAGGCGGCACTGGCTACCCAGGAAAGTCTGTCCTATCCCCGGTTTCTCTTGTCGTTATCTGAGATCGAAGTGGCGGAGCGGCACGAGCGCAAAATCCAGCGCCTGCGCCGAATCTCGAAGCTTCCCTGGGAGAAAACGCTGACGGCGTTGGACCGCTCGCGCTTGCCCCAAAGCGTGGATCGACAACTGACGGCGCTGCTGGAAGGTACGTTTTTGGATCGCGCCGAGAACGTCTTGGCTTTCGGCAACCCTGGAAGCGGCAAGACGCATCTAGTCTGTGCTCTGGGGCAGGAGTTGATTCTGCTGGGGCGCCGGGTTCTATTCTCTACCTGCGCCCTGCTGGTACAGCGATTGCTGCGGGCCAAAATCGATCTGACTCTGGAGAAGGAGCTCAAGAAACTGGATCGCTTCGAGGCTCTCATAGTCGATGACATCGGCTACGTTCAGCAAAGTCGGGAGGAAATGGAGGTTCTTTTCACACTGCTGGCCCATCGCTACGAACGCCGCAGCATCTTGCTGACCAGCAACCTGATCTTCTCGGACTGGGAGAGGATCTTCAAGGACCCCATGACGACGGTGGCGGCGATTGATCGGGTGGTGCACCACAGCGTGATTCTGGAACTCAACGTCTCGAGCTACCGAATGGAGAGCGCCAAGAAGAAACAGCAGGAAACCACGAAATGAGGAAACCGCGAGGAGTTCAAATCCGGGCAAATCGGCTGATTGGCCCCTGGGAAGTGCTTGGTGGGGACGATAGACGAGTGCCCG
Source organism: Acidobacteriota bacterium (assembly GCA_965219855.1). GTDB lineage: Bacteria > Acidobacteriota > UBA6911 > RPQK01 > JAJDTT01 > CAUZIZ01. The sequence continues at coordinate 145,018 of CBDCOR010000027.1, read as the reverse complement.
CCAAGGGGAGAGGTCGTACAGCGCCCTACAGAGGCCGCTCAGGAGCCTCGTGGATCTGGTCCACTCCCCTCGACGCCGGCGCGAGCGAGGGGGAGCTCCGTTCGGGCTACGCCCTCACTCCATCCCCCTCGCATTCTAAAAACAATCTCTCTTTTTTACAGAAAGGAGGACCCCGAAAAGAGTCGTCTCAGAGGACGGCTACAGCTCTTTTTTTTTATCCCTCGTGTGGGGATTTCCAATTGTCGCTGCGGGAATTCCATTTGTCGTTGATCACAGGAGTTGCCTACAATTCCGGAGTGTGAAGGATAGAGGCCAGTCGCAAGCGAGGCGTGACCCGGTCCGGTACTGGTTTTGGCATGGTCCTGATGGGCATCTGTGAACTGCATCCCTTCGTCGAGGAGTAGCTTCATGCCTCGCTTGAAAATCGGACGCAGGCGCTCCAGGTACTCGAAGCGCGCCTGATCGATCACCAGGACCAGGACCAAGCGCATTGAGTCGGCGGGCTTGGCTTGAACGCCGTGGCTTGGCCCCCAATGGAGCAAGACAAGACAACCGATAGAAAGGAGAAGGCTCCGGTGCAGCCACTCTCTGCAAAATCTCGTAAGTAATCTAGCCTCAATATTTCCAGTTCGGCTCACGCCTCCCCCTCTTCAACGCTTTCGGCCTCATTCCTGTTCTTCTACTTCCATAAAGTAGTAGCTGACCAAGTGCAGAATCAGGAAATGGGCCTCCTCTATGTGTCCCATGTGCGAGGACTCGACAAGAATCGGGTAGCGGGCAATCTGACCCAATCTCCCACCCGGTTGACCCGTCACTCCTACCGTCAGCAACCCTTCCTTTTCTGCCCATTCAACCGCTTCAATAATGTTGGGCGAGTTTCCGCTGCCGCTGAAAGCCACTAAGAGATCCCCAGGCCGGGCAAAGTTTCTTAGTTGATCAACGAAGATCTCGGCATAGGTGGAGTCGTTGGCGAGAGCTGTTATCCAGGGAATGTTGTCGGTGAGCGAGAGCACCCGAAATCTCAGATCCCGTCCGACCGAGGCCCCTTTGCCTAGATCGTTCGCCAGATGTGAGGCGGAAGCAGCGCTGCCTCCGTTGCCACAGACAAAGATCTGTCGACCTTCTCGGCGGACCTGGGCCAATAGCCCAATCACGGTTGCGATCGGTTCATCTGGAATCGCATCCAGCGTCGCCAGGGCCTGTGCTTTGTAGGAACTGATATAAGCTGACGCCTTTTCCATGACTGCAATCCTTCTTCCGATCCGCTACACAGTCTACTTCTAGTTTTCCCCTGGGGGTAGAGAATTGACAGTTTCGTGTGGGAAAAGGGAAAGTTTGCGAAGGCTGGGGCCTACATCAGTCCCAGTTCGTCGATTCTAGAGCTCCTGAGAAGAATTCCTTGTTCCATGCCCAGTGTCAACGGTCAGCCTGAAGAATTTTTTCGTTGCCTCAGAGCATCGCGCCGTGCATGATGTCTGGCGCAACGTCCCTTCACATGGGCCTGTAAGCCAGCTGCAGCAAGGGGGCTCAGCGACGCTTCGACGATACGCTATCGGCGCCAGACTTCGAGGTTACAAAGGCAACCTAATTCTAGAGAGGAAAGCGGACCATGCAGGAAGCAGTCTCCGAGATGGAAAAGGGATGGAATGAAAAAATCGTCTTCAGTTTCAGCACGTTTCGCGGGAAAAACTACGCAGACATACGTGTTTACTACGAAGACGATGAGGGAGAATGGAAACCCACGAAGAAGGGTGTCGCGATTGCAGTAGACCGCTTCCCAGAGTTCAAGGAACGTCTCGGCGAACTTGAATCCTATCTGGAGAGCAACGGTCATCTCTCCGCCTAGCCTTAGAGCCCGGCAAGAATAATAGATTTAGAGCTCGCAGGGGAGAAGCTGAGGGGCGGCGAGAACAGCGGCCACTGGAAAGCACCTCCTTGACAGGTAGATAGCGTACCGGAATAAGGTCGTATAATAAATATTATGTAAACTAATACCTTATCTTTTTCCTCTCCGGGCGCGCAATGAGATCAGGCCAAAGGCGCGAGGCGAGGACTGCAGGCTCGGTCGCAAGCCTTGCCAGGACGGCCCTTGCGGCGCCTCGCTACGACAAGCGATGACAAATGCGGGCTAGGAACCTGTCCGAGTAATGGTGTGGGTTGCGTTACAGGCGCCGTTGGTCCAGCTGCAAGGCATGGCGACGCTGCCGATTGTTCGGCCATCGTCGAGGAGCTCGAACACAGCAGATGGGCTGACGCCGCCTGTAACCCGAAGGGAGAATGGGGCTTGCGGCCGATCTCTGCGTTGGTCGTCGTCGTAGATGGCAGAACATCGACTTCCTCCTCCCGCCTTGATCTCGCCTCGCAAGCCCCATTCTCGCAACCCGCACCATTACTCGGACAGGCTCCTAGCTCGTGGACGACACTGGAGAAGCTTGCAGGCTCAAGCTATTGATTGAACGGAAAGACATAAACTGGATATTCAGCAAGCCAAGTGGAGTTTAACGCAGGTAACCTCGACTATATATTGATGCAGTAGCGTCCCAGCGTTAGTCGAATAACATCAACTGTTTATGAATGTCACTATTCTGAGTAATGTAATGCATGTCCTGAAAGGCCTGTAAAATTGGGGTTTTCTCGAAGAGCGAGATACTCAGGACCTGGAGAATTGTGTAGAGCGGCAACTCGAGATAGAGGCGCTTGCGGATGATGGCGATGAGCAGGTAGGTACTGAGGGCGATCCAGATTTGTGTTTTCACGGCATTGGGACTGGTGCCGTAAAAGGCCTTGATGCGACGCAAAGGTTCGGGGTAGGCCTTGGCCGGATAGAAGGTGCTCAGCAGGACAGTTTGGTCGCAGATCAGTCCCGTCGTTCTGTCCACCGGGTGGGAGTAGCGGCGGCGGAACTTGAAGTTGGCCTTGGCGCGGGTCACGAATAACGACCGGGCAGAATGGAGTCGGTACAGGCGCCCGAAATCCAGGTATCCGCGATCCATGATGTAGTAGGCACCGGGACAAGGAATCAGGTGGTCCAAGGCGTGGACATCGTGCAGTTTTCCGTCCGAGATCAGAACGAACTCGGGAATGGCGCCGTGCAGGTTGAGCAAGGTATGCAGTTTGATCGCCCCCTTGGTACGGCGGAAGCGCGCCCAGGGGAAGACCGAGAGGCACAGGTCGATGGTCGTGGAGTCCAAGGCATAGACGGTCGCGTTCAGGTCGACTCCCAGGTCCTCGTCGGTGTACAGGCGGCGCGCTTCGGCGATAAGCACTTGGGCAAACTCGGCATAGATGCGCCAGTCGCGCCTCTCGTTGGCATTGGACAGATTGTTGCGGGAGACCGTGGAGCGAATGCCCATGTGGAAGAGCTTGGATCTCATGGCCCGTAGGCAGGCTTCGATATCGCGCAAGCTCTCGCGATAGGTCAACTGTGCAAAGGCCATGACCCGGTAATGGTCGGCACAGCGGAACGACTTGACCTTGTAGTCGCCTCCGTAGTGCTGAACAATGCGATGAAAATGATGCCAGGGAAGATGCCGCATCACCTGAGAAAAAATCGTCGTGCCCGTGTACATGCTCGCCCTCCTTATGAACTGAAGGGCGTGAGCGTACACTCACTTTCAAGTCGGAAACACCCATTATCTTCTCTAACATATTACTCATTAATACTTTACAGAGATTAGAAACCCAAACGTTGGGACACTACTGATATTGATGTTGTAAAAATCTAGAAGTAGAGGTCAAGACTTAGAGTGTAAATTGCCTTAAAGAAAGAGTTTTATGCTGATTGTCCAGAAACAAGAATGCGACTGTTCAGAAACTACACTGGCTCCAAGGAGGCTGGGGGTTTTGCTTCTAGGTCGCAAAGAAGGAGGAAATCCAGCCTAGTTACAGAAAGAAAGCTCAGTGGAACACGCAATAGTTTCCGTTAGAAAGATGGAACTTGAGGCACGAGGTCAGAAGTTCGCTTATATCAAGCTACATCTTGTATTTGCCCAGATCCTCCGGGCTCAGGTTCTCTAGCCACTTGCGGACTTCTTCGGGATCCAGGTTTTCTTTGTCCAGGGTAATGTTGCGACTGTTGCTGATCACGTCGTCGGTGACAAAAATAGGTGCATCCGCTCGTAGGGCCAAGGCGATGGCATCACTGGGGCGGCTGTCTATCGTCATCTCCTCACCTTCCAGGGTTAAATGAATGAGAGCGTAGAAGGTGTTGTCTTTGAGCTCCGTCACGACCACCTTCTCGATATCGGCGTTCATGTGAAGGAGGATGTTCTTGATCAGGTCATGCGTCATCGGCCGGGGCGTGTCGATTCTCTCGACTTGGAGAGCAATCGCATTGGCTTCGAAAATGCCGACCCAGATGGGGAGAAGCGTGTTCTTTTCCACATCCTGAAGGATGACGATGGGAGAGTTGGTAATCGGGTCCATCATCAGACCGCGAATCTTGAATTCTCGCTCTATCATAGGCTCCTCTTTGGAACATGTACTCTGGCCCGGCTTCGGCTGGGTCGTTCTACCTTGTGACCCACCAGGCTGTTGGGTCCGGTGTCCGTGACTCGAACTTGAACGAAGGAGCCGGCCGCATCGTCGCCGCTGAAATTCACGATCTTATTGGTGGTGGTGCGGCCGAATCGCCGCTTTCCGTCCCTGGCGACTCCTTCGCAAAGGACCTCGAAAGTCTTGCCCAGATAGCGTTCCCCGTGTAGCCGCAGTTGGATTTTGCGCTGCAGCTGCTGGAGCTGCATCAGTCTCCGATTTTTCTCGGTTTCCGGGACCTCATCCGCCCAAGACTCTGCCTCGGTAGAGGGTCGCTGCGAGTACTTGAAGGAGAACATCGACTCGAACTCGACCTCTCTTACGAGGCTCAGGGTTTGTTCGAAGTCTTCCTCGGTTTCTCCAGGGAAGCCCACGATGACGTCGGTCGAGAAGGCAATGGGGCGATTACAGCTTCGGAATTTCTCGACAATTTCCAGGTATCTTTCACGTGTATATTGCCGCCGCATCCGACGGAGCACGGGGCTCGAACCGCTCTGGACCGGCAGGTGGACCTGATTGCAGATGGTCGGAAACTGATTGATGACGGCCACTGTTTCGTCGTCAAATTCGCGTGGATGCGGTGACGTGAAGCGAACCCGGCGAATACCCGGCAGGCCTGCCACCCGTGCCAGAAGATGCGCGAACTTGATGCTCCGGTTCTCGGGATCACGGTAACTGTTAACGGTCTGCCCCAGGAGCTGGAGCTCAACATAGCCTGCCTCGACTGCCAGCCGTGCCTCCTGCAGAATGACAGCGGAGGTTCGGTTGCGCTCCCTTCCCCGGGTAAAGGGAACGATGCAGAAGCTGCAGTGCTTGTTGCATCCTTCCATGATCGTGATCTGGGCGCGAAAACGGTTACGCCGAAGCACCGGAGCAATCTCGACCGGCTCAGGCTCTTGCAGAAAATGGGTAAAGGACCGAGGCTTCGCCTGTCCCGGTGGCTGGCTGTCCAGCTCATCCAAGACGTCTGGTAACGTGTGATACAGGTGGGTGCCCACGACCAGGTCGACGAACGGAGCCCTCTTCAGCATGGCTTGGCCTTCTTGTTGAGCGACACAGCCCACTACGCCAATCCTGAAGTTGGATTCCTTCTGCTTCCTGGCCTTCATCTGCCCCAGACGGCTGTATACCTTCTGCGCAGCCTTCTCTCGAACGCTGCAGGTGTTGAGCAGGAACAGATCCGCCTCCTCCAGCGAAGACACGGGAATCATGCCACGATGCACCAGTAGACCGGAGATTTTCTCCGAGTCGTGCTCGTTCATCTGGCAGCCAAAGGTCTCTATGAAAAATCTTTGGGTCATCTCGGCGCGGCCATTCTATCCGAAATCAAAAAGGCGGACAACCAGTCCTGAGACCGGTTTCAAGTCTGAGCTGCGGGTGTCAGCGGGGCTTCAGCCGGGTTCTCCGCAATCGACGCCGTGTGAGCCCTGGCCAAGAGTTCACGGGCCTGTTTGCGGGTCGTTTCGGTGATGGCATCACCCGCCATCATACGGGCCAACTCATTGATCCGTTCCGAGTGCTTCAGGGACTTGATCTCGACCACCGTGCGTCGATCTTTCGATTTCTTTGCGACATGGAAATGCCGGTCAGCGTAGGAGGCCAGCTGGGGCCAGTGGGTCACACAGAACACCTGGTCCTGGCTGGCGATCCCGGCCAACTTCGCTCCCACCGTCGTTGCCACGCGGCCACCAATTCCGGCATCGACCTCGTCGAAGACCAGCGTCTTGGGATAGCTCTCAATCGAGACGATCGATTTAAGAGCAAGGATAATCCGTGAAAGCTCCCCGCCTGAAGCGACCTTCGCCAAAGGCTTGGGAGATTCTCCGGGATTGGGGCTGATCAGAAACTGCGCCAGGTCGATTCCCTGCTCCGACTGGTGTTCGTCGCCGCTTTCGAGCCCCACCTGAAAGACTGTTTTCTCCATGGCAAGGTCTGCCAGTTCGCGTTCCACCCGGCGACTCAGGCTCTCTGCGTCGCGGCGGCGCTTCTGGGACAAATTCCGAGCTAGCTCCAGGAATTTCATCTCAAGTGATCGCTCCTGCTGGGCGAGTTCCTCAGCCTGCTGCTCCGAGTCTGCGATGCGGGCCTTCTCCGCTCGGATCTCCTCAAAGTAGGAAAGAATCTCCTCCACGGTCGCTCCGTACTTGCGCCGAGCCTTTTGGATCTCTCCCAATCGCTCCTCAACGGTATCAAGTCGTGCGGGATCCCACTGCACCGCATCAGCATAATCGCGCATGGCATAGGCGACTTCCTCCAGCTGGTAGCGCAGGTCCAGCAGTTTAGAAGCCTTGGTCTGAAAGTCCGGATCCAAGGCTGCTAGTTCTTCCAGGCTCTTCTGTGTCTGGTCTATCAGGCTCAGGCCACTGCTTTCATTTTCGTACAGAAGCTGATATCCGAGCGCAGCCAGTTGTTGACGCTTTTCGGTGCTCGCCAACAGATCTCGCTCCTGCTCCAGTTCCTGCTGAATTCCAGGGGTGAGTCGCAATCCCCCGATCTCGGCGATTTGAAACCGAAGGGTGTCCAGCTTCTGAAGTCGTTCACTCTCACTTTGATGGAGCCTGCTCAGTAGTTGCTCCACCTTTTGCAGTTCCCGAAAGGCCTGGCCCACTTGCTGGCAGAGTTCGCTATTCTGGCCGAAAGCATCCAGATACTGGAGATGGGTTGCGGGGTTGAGAAGCGTCTGCTGGTCGTGCTGTCCGTGGATATCGGCTAGCGAGCGGCCGATTTCTGAAAGGAATCCCAATGTGGAGAGGTGCCCGTTGATGTAGACCTTGTTGCTTCCCGAGCGTGCAATCTCGCGTCGGATGATCATTTCCCCCTCTGAAACGTCGATTCCTGCCCCGAGAAGACGGTCCCAGGCTGGATTCTCCCGCTGCAAGCTGAAAACACCTTCGATGGACGCTCGATCGAACCCCTCCCGTACCATCTCCTGTGAAGCCCTCTCGCCCACCAGCAGCGCCACGGAGTCCACCAGGATGGACTTGCCCGAACCGGTTTCCCCAGTGATCAGATTGAGACCGTCCTCGAATTCGACTTCCAGATGGTTGATCAGAGCGAAGCTGTCGATGGAAAGGACTCTCAACATAGACTTTTGGATTCGGCGGACATCATTATTTTCGGAGCGTTCTGGGACGTAAATACGCAAACGCATGCGTATTTAGGTTCCAGGGTACCTAGTATGCCAGGGGTTCATTATAGGCTAGAAGAAGGGCTTAGAGGGAGGGTCTGGCGATGACAGGGGCCCTATTGCTCGTTTACAATCAGCCTCGAAGGGAGATAGATTGGCAACCTCTTTACTGATGCAGTCCGGATTTGGTGGTTTTTGGTCGCTCATCGCCCAGAGTGGACCCATTGCTCAGTTGGTGCTGTTGGTGCTTCTTTTCTTCTCAATTTTCTCCTGGACCATTATCTTCTCCAAGGTGCGTTCCTACCGTAGGGTGGGACAGCAGTCTCTGGAGTTCTATGACCTGTTCCGTCGCAGTGCCAGCCTATCGGAGATCCACCGCAGTTGCGAGCACTACCCGCTCTCGCCACTGGCCGGAATCTTCAAGCGTGGATATCGGGAGTTGGAACACTGGATTCAGGCCAAGGAACAAAGCCAGGACACGCGACCATCGGGTCGGACGTTCAAAGGCCTGGCTGGCTTGGAGAGAGCGCTATACAAAGCGGCGACCGCTGAGATGACGACACTCGAGCACTCCCTGAACTGGCTTGCGACCACCGGATCGGTGACGCCCTTTATTGGTCTCTTTGGTACCGTGGTTGGGATCATCAACGCATTTCAGGGATTGGGACAGGGAGGGACTACGACCATTCAGGCCGTTGCGCCCGGCATCAGTGAGGCCCTGGTGGCCACGGCGGCGGGTTTGTTCGCCGCCATCCCGGCCGTCATTGCCTACAATCATTTCGTCAGCCAGTTGAAGGTCTTCGGCGCGGAGATGGATGATTTCACCGTGGAGCTGCTCAATCTGATCGAGAGGAGCTTCTCCTAGGAGGGTCTGATGGCCTTTGGCAATTTGGGTAACACACGGCCCTCGATGTCCGAGATCAATGTGACTCCCTTGGTGGACGTGGTGTTGGTCTTGCTGATCATTTTCATGGTTACGGCGCCGATCCTGCAAACGGGAATAGAAGTCAACCTGCCCCAAACGCGAACCGTGGCGAGTGTGGATCCGGAGCAGCGGGCGGTCATCACGATTGGGCGCGACGAAAACCTCTTCTATCGTTCCTCTCCGCTAAACTTCCACGAGCTAGGGGATGTCCTGCGCCGTGAAATCGGTGACTCCGGACTTCCTATTTTTCTCCAAGCAGATGAGGATGTTCGCTGGAAGACCATGGTAACGGTCGTAGACGAGATCCGGATCGCCGGCTACGAGCGAATCAACCTCGTCACGAAGCCCTATTCTGAGAAGCGACGCTAGCCAATGACTCGTAAGACCATTCTGGCCCCACACGTACAGAAGGAGAGCTTGAGGTCTCCGCTGCTGGTTTCCGTTGTAGGCCACGCTCTTCTGGCCGTGGTGTGCCTGATCACCGTGGATCTCTTTCCCCAGGTAGAGGTCATTACGATCGGCACCGGACCAGGAGGAGGCCAGGGTGGCGACTTCGTTTCTGTGGCCTTGGCTGACGATCCAAGTGGAGGTGAAGGAATGTACAAGCCGGCGCTCACGACCCGGCCAGCAGCCGCACCTCCGCCTCCGGAGAAGAAGTCTGAGGTCGCCCCAGAACGGCCCAGCAAGGAGATCTTTCAGGAGAAGTCCTCCCGTAAGAGGAAGAAAAAGACAACGAAGCCCGCGCAGCGCGCAGATTCCCGTAAGAAAAAGAAGAAGACGCCCGGTTCATCCCAGATCCCGCGCAAGCCAGATCCTGGGAGCGGGGGTCCTGGAGGCGCAAGTAGCGGTCTGGGCGGGGGCTTCGGTGGAGGACAGGGAGTCCGCATCGGCGCCGGAAGCGGAGAAGGACAGGTTGACTCCTGGTACGCACGCCAGGTCGAACAGCGGATCGGAAACAATTGGCTGAGTACCTCGCTGGGACAGATGACACGGAGCGTGGAGACGGTCCTCAGCTTTGAGATTCGTGCCGACGGAAAAATCGAAGAGGTCAAACTGGAAAAAGGAAGTGGGATTCGAACGGTAGATCTTGCGGCCGAGCGGGCCATCCGAGCCAGCAGTCCCCTGCCCCCCCTGCCTCGTAGCTTTGGGGGCCGACGCGTCAGGTTCGTGACTCACTTTAAGTATCCTCCTCGCTAGGTTTTCCATTTTCAGAATCTCATTTAATGTCTGAAGAGCAAGGAAAGGAAGCCCATGCAGTTTCCGATAGTGCCCTTGACAGCTCTGATTTTGAGTTCCGGCCTGCTAACCGCTCAGAGCCCCGATGTGGTGATTTATCCGAAGCCTAGGGAAGCAACGCGTCTTGCCGCAACCAACTTCGTGGCTCGCAGTGTGTCCACGCCCCAGACGGAAACCGCGGCCAAGGTCTTCAACGACGTCCTCTGGGGAGACCTGAAGTTCTCGGCATTCTTCGAGATGCCTTCCAAGAGCTTCTACCCGCTAAAACCGCTGCGCAGTCCCCTGGACGTGGACTTCGATCCTTGGCAAGTACCCCCGGTAGACGTCGACTTCCTGGTGTTCGGTAACCTCCAGGTCGAGAGCGGAGGGGTAGTGGTCGAGGCCTACCTCTACGACGTGAAAACGAAGGGTCAGGTCCTGGGGAAACGGTATTCGGTCGGAGACAGCACCCTGGTGCGGAAGATCGCTCACGAGTTTGCCGACCAGATCGTCTACCAGCTCTCGGCAGGAACCAGTCGTGGGATAGCCAGCACCCAGATTGCCTTCAGTTCTTTGAAGGGTGACAGCAAAGAAGTCTACATAGCCGACTATGACGGCTCCAACTCGCGCACGGTGACAGCTAACGGTGGTATTAACAAGTTCCCGGGCTGGTCGCCGGACAATGCCGAGTTGGCATTCGTCACCATTCTTCCAGGAAAGAGCCGCTGGGAGCTGTGGATTCAAAACCTACAGGGTGGTCGCCGGGTTCTCCCGATGCCGACCTCCTACGTCTCTTCCCCCACTTTTTCCGGCGACAATAAGCGAATCGCTTATTCTGGACGGGCCAAAGGCGCTTCCAGTCCTGATATCTACGTAGCCAGCGCGGATGGCAGAAACCGGACCAATTTGAGCAGCCATCCGGCTATCGATACCTCCCCGACCTGGAGTCCAACCTCGCGCCAGGTAGCCTTCATTTCCGACCGTTCTGGTACCCCTCAGGTCTGGGCAGTCGACTCCGACGGATCCAACCTTCAGCAGCTGGTGACCGAAGGCGGCCACTGCGACAGCCCCGACTGGTCACCCGACGGCCGCCTCATCGCCTACTCCTGGCAGGCTCCCAAGCGCTGGGACCACGATATCTACGTTGTGGAGGTGGCCACCAAAAAAATCTTTCAGCTCACCTCGGGGCGAGGCAGCAAGGAGAATCCCCACTGGTCCCCTGACGGACGTCACATCACTTTTCAGAGCACCCGAACCGGGACCAAGCAGATTTTCATCATGAACGCCGACGGGGAGAATCAGAAGCAGATTACCGCTTATGGTATAAACGAGGGTCCCGCCTGGTCGGGTTATCTTGGCCAACCTTGATTTGGCCAAGACATAATGGGAGGAATCTGAATGAAACGCGGTTTAGTAAGCGGCTTGTGCTTGATCCTGTCCCTTGGCCTGGTCCTGGTCTCATCGAGTTGCAAGAAGAGGGCCCCGTCCTCGACACGGCCTCCAGCTCCGCCTGTTCCGGCCGTGGGCGACCGTCCCACGACCACGAAGTCGGCGCCTACGATCGAGCTCAAGGCTTCACCCAGCACCGTCGAGAGAGGCAATCAGACCACTCTGAGCTGGACTTCGACGGCTGCTAACTCCATCCTGATCGACGGTGGCATCGGAAACGTGGCCGAGAACGGCTCGCTGGTGCTCTCTCCACGGGAATCCATTACCTACACAGCAATCGCCAAAGGGAGCGACAGCGATACTCGCGCCAGCACTCGCGTCACTGTTGTCGACCGAAGCGATCGGAATGTGGTGTCCGGCGACCTGGAAGGTTTGCAACGGGCCATTGAGCAGGGAAAGGTGCGCCCGATCTATTTCCAATATGATCTCGCTGACTTGAGCCCCGAAAGCAAGCGTATCCTAACCGAAAATGCCCGCTGGATCAGTCAATATCCGACGGCCGTTGCGATCATTGAGGGACACTGTGACGAACGAGGCACAGAGGAATACAATCTGGCGCTGGGCGACCGTCGGGCTCAGGCAGCGCGCGACTATCTTCTAGAGGTGGGTGTCGCCGCGGGGCAATTGGAGGCCCTGTCGTTCGGCGAGGAGCGTCCCTTCTCTGCGTGTCACGAAGAGTCCTGCTGGAAGCGGAATCGAAGGGCCCATTTCGTAGTCAAGCGCTAGGGGCAGTAGGTCCCTTTCGAGCCGCTGGCTCGACGGACGGCGGCCTGGAGACCAGCGCTACGATCCGGGCCCAAGTTTCTTCCTGAAGGATCCAGGCTGTCATCAAAGCTCACCGTCCTCCGGAGAGCCTCTGTTTGATCGGCTCGGCTGCTTGCTAGTACAATGCCACCAAAACGAGGGGGCGGAATGAAAGTTATCCCACTGATACTCTTGATCATGAGTCTATGCTCGCCTTTGGCAATACGGGCCGGGACCAAAGAAGAGATCATTCGCTTGCAGAGCGACGTGCTGCAGTTGCAGAATCAGATCAGGATGCTCCAAAAGAGTATTGACGACAATGGAGCGGTGTTCCGGTCTCTGTTGGAACAGCTCAACGATCAAGTGGCCAAGGCTATGCTGAGCATGGACGGTTTGAATCGCTCGCTGCAGGCACAAAAGGCCGGGGTGAGCAGCTCTGTCGACGGAGTGCGCGAAGAACTTCAAAACCTGAGCATCAAGCTGGACGACACCAATACGCGGATCTCCGCGCTCCAGCAGAAGACCGAAGAAAACCAGCTCAAGATCAAATCGCTGCGCACAGTACCCACAGCCACCGGAGGCGAAATCGAACCGGATCAGGCGTATAGCGCGGCCTACAATGATTTCTTGATGGGAAACTATGACCTGGCCATCTCCGGCTTTCAGGACTTTCTGAACACGTATCCCGACAGTGAATACGCCGACAATGCGATCTATTACCTAGGCACCTGCTACTCGGAGCAAGGTCGTCAAGAACAGGCGATCCAGACTTTCGACCAGGTCATCAACCTCTACCCCAAGGGCGACAAGAGCCCGGTTGCCTACTTCAAGAAGGCTCTCGCCTATCGGCAGCTCGAAAGAAACACTGAAGCCATCGAGACCTTCAAACGGTTGATTACGACTTATCCCGAATCTCAGGAGGCGGTTAGAGCAAATCAGGAACTTCAGCAGCTGGGCGTAGAATTCGATCCCAAACAGTCTCGGCGCCGTTAGTGCTTTCCCGCTCCAGCAGCAACCGCCCAATTAAACATGCCTCCTGACCTTTCCGCCAAGAGGAAGAATCGGACATTCGCAGCCTGTGTCTGCCTCTGCGCCGCCGCTCTTTTGAGTCAGACCTCGACGGCTCAGAGGGTTTCAGGGCTGCGCCTCGACTTCAAGAGCCGCACCCTTGAGTTTCGGATACAGGCCAAAGACCTGCAAGCGGCCTACCGGGTCACACCCTCCGGCGGGATCCAGATGCTCCCGAATCCGAAGACGGCGGTGGTTGCCGACGAAGCCGTGAAGATCCATGTCGAAGAGGGTTCTGACGGAAATGGACGACTGAGGCTCGATCGGGGTGACTCCAGCTACGAGCTGCTTCTGCGGCCCGACAATGGGTTGGCCGGAGCGACGCTGGTGACGGGCCTACCTTTTGGCTACAACTTCCTTCCCAAAGAGGGGCATGCGGACGCGGGTGAGAGCTGGACCCAGGAGTTTCCGGCACCCGAGGCCAGCGCAGGTCTACGGGTCAGCACCACCTATCGCTATACCCTGATCGGGGGGAAGAAGGCTCCCGGATGTGAGTCGTGTGCCCTCATTCAGATCGAGGGTATACGCCGCTTCCTTCCGGGTCCGGGCCTGGATCAAGCCCTGGCGAAGGTTCCCGAAGTGCAGTCGGCTGAATTCTACACGGAGGACCGGACCTTCGCGGTAGGCATGGTCTTATTCGATCGGAAGGAGCGATTCATCCATCGCTTTGAGCTGAACGCAAATACCTCGCTGTTGACGTCACTTCCGATCCCGGGACTGATGCGACAGGTCACTCTGGAATATCCGGAAATACCATTGGAACAATGAGAAGTACCGTCCCCAGTAGGTTTCTTACCTCCCTCCTCCTTCTCATATCGAGTCTCTGTCTCTGGGGCTGCCCTCCAACGACACTGAAGCAGTTGGTCGAAGACCACTTTAGTGACTTCACCGGGCTGACAGTCGCGCTGGATCGAGAATACATCGTTGGCCTCCAGACGGCTCCCGACTTTTCCAACTTCCATTGCTGCTGGGTGGGAGACCGCACTGGTTGGCAGAAAACCGCGGGAGCTTGGACTTCAGATCAGCAGACGGAACTGGCGGCTGGCTCCCTGGCACTGTTCCAGGACTTTTCCTCAGAGGTCTCTTCGGATAACGTCAGCTATGTCGAGATCAAGGCAGAAAGCTTCTTCGAGGATCAGCTTCTCAACCTCCGACACTTTGAGCGAGAGCACTGCTCCAATCACAGCGCCCTGCCCTGCTCTTCCGAGATTTGTACTCACGCCCTCAAATTAGGAAGGCTTTCCATCTCCACGCTGACGAAGCTGACGCGGCCGGTCGCCTCGACCCAGAGCGGCAACCTCGAAACAGTCGAGTTGGAGGGTAAGCCCTACGCCAGGGACTCGCTCAGCGCAACCGATATCATCGTCGGCTACAGGATGGCGAGCACCCTCTGTGGCGAACAGATTGCCTGGGGAGAGAATCGACGTCCGAGTTCGAAGCTGATGGAGGTCGAGGTTGACGGCATTAGCAGGATCGAGACCTATGAGGACCACTTCTTTCGGTTCCAGAAGAAGATGGAGGGGAGAAACCAGGCCCGCACCTTCGAGTTCCGTATTCCCAAGGAGCCCCCTCTGATTCTTCCTCCCCTGCAGGCCCAGGCAACCGCGCTCTTCGGTCCCCCTGAGGACCAAGTCACTTCAGGCCGGCTAATTCGCGTGACTACGGTCAACCAAACCTTCCAGCCCAGCCCTGCTAGAGAAGGTCTGTTGATCACTGAGATCGACGAACAGGGAGCAACCCAGACACGCCAGGTCCAGACCGACCTCAGCGCTGGCGCCTGGATCATGGTCGGTACCGAGGCCAAGACGCTGACGGCCCATCTCGAGGGAAAGGAAGTCTATTCCCGCGAAACCCGTCAAGCGCCTGGCCTTTCCCAGAGACAACCGGTGATAGATGTCGTCACACCCTTCCAGAGCTCGGGTCCCAAGGGAATGGTTGAGAGCGGATCTCTGGCCCGGATCTCAGGGAGTCACCTGGGCCCCGCAACCCAGCTCCTGATCGAGGGGAAATCCCAGGTTCCTCTGGTGGCCGGCACGGATCACCTTGTTGGTTTCCTCGAAGGAGTCGGCCCTACTCGCATCGCCGTCAGGAACGGGCAGGGTTTAACGAGCCCAGAGAAAGAGATTACCCTGGTTCAAATTTCCACAGAACAAGTCCCTCCTTCGTTCTTCAAACGGGGACAGAAGGCCGACATCATTCTTCGGATCGAGGGAACATCAGACGCGATTCCACTCGACTTTGCCATCGACTCCAAGGCGGTGCATTTTCTCGACGGCAACCGGTTCACCACCACCACCAGCAGCGGTGGTGATCAAAACACGGCTCGCGTCACCCTCCACGCGCAGGGAGCCGGACCCTATCGGATCAATTTCCGGTTGGCCGATCCAAAAAAGGAAGCCCAGCCCCCCCCTGCCCGGATTTCTCATCGCTTGTCGTAGCGAGGCGCCGCAACGGCCGTCCTGGCAAGGCTTGCGACCGAGACCACTCGTGGCGAGCCGCCGCAGTCGTACTTGTACACTACGTCGAGGAGGCCGACCGAGCATAAAACAGCCAGGTCGGATGATTGCGGCGTCGCAGTAGACCAGCGATGAGAAATGCTGGCGAATCCTCATCATGAATTCGATAGCCTCAGCAACGGCACCGGAGCCTGCTGTCAACCGATTCCTAGGGAAGTCTGCTGGACCTGAAAGAGGTAGTCGATTTCTACGTCGGCAGTGGAAACTCCAACCCCAGTCGGTCTCCGCTGATTAAGTCCATCGATTTTCTGACGGGCGAAGAGCGGTCAGATCTGGCCGTCTTCCTGGAGTCTCTCACCGGAAAAATGCCGGCTGATGCGGGGCCACCCGAATGGCGGAGCCTCTGACGAAACTGACAGAGAAGACCTTCCCACCACGATTTTTGTTTCATACAGTGGAACCCTGACCGTGGATCTTCGTGATAGATGCGTATTCCGGACGAAACCGGCCACTGATTCCGGAGCAAACCGGCCACCCAATCCGGCGGGAAACCGGCCACTAGAAACGGGGTTTCCGGAAGGGTGGCCGATTTCCCGGAAGGGTGGCCGGTTTCCCGGAAAGGCGGCCGGTTTCCCGGAATCGGTTTCCAGAGCGGACGGAAGCGACGTTGGACTCCTTCGGTACCATGACTCCTTTTCGGAGGAGCGATCGTGCCGAACCAAAGGAAGTCCATGCGCAAAATCAAAAATGTCCTACGCCTGAAGTTTCAGCTTCATCTTTCGGATCGGCAGATCGCCCGTAGCTGTGCCCTCGCGCGCAGCACCGTGGCAGAGTATGTGCGCCGGGCCCAAGGAGCCGGTCTGAGTTGGCCACTCCCTGAGGGGTGGGATGACCGGGCGATTCAGAACCGGGTGTTTCCTCCCACGGGTAAATCTCCCCCGGAGCAACGTCCCCTCCCCGACTTCGCCACCGTCCATGAGGAGCGCTGCCGACACAAACATGTGACCTTGATGCTGCTCTGGGATGAGTACAAGCAGGCGTATCCGGAGGGCTATCAGTACAGTCAGTTCTGCGATCTGTACCATCGCTGGCGGGGCAAGCTGGATCTGGTGCTGCGGCAGGAACACCGGGCCGGCGAGAAGCTCTTCGTGGACTATGCCGGCGACACGGTCCCGATCGTGGATCGCCATACGGGGGAAACCCAAGAGGCCTCGATCTTCGTGGCCGTGCTGGGGGCAAGCAACTATACCTATGCGGAAGCCTCCCTAAGGCAGGACTTACCCTCGTGGCTCGCGGCCCACACTCGGGCTCTGGAGTTCCTGGGGGGTTGCCCCTGCGTCGTGGTTCCAGACAACACCAAAGATGCGGTCCATCGCCCCTGTCGCTATGAACCGGATCTCAATGCGAGCTATTCGGATTGGGCCTCGCACTACGGCGTCGCGGTGATCCCGGCTCGAGTGCGCCGTCCTCGAGATAAAGCGAAGGCGGAGTCGGGTGTGTTAGTCGTCGAGCGCTGGATCTTGGCCGCCTTGCGTCACCGGACCTTCTTTTCCCTGGGAGAGCTCAACGAAGCCATTGCCGAGCTGCTGGAGCGTCTCAACACTCGAAACTTTCACAAGCTCCCCGGCAACCGCCGCCAGCGCTTCCAGGACCTGGATCGTCCGGCTCTGGGGCCCCTGCCGGCCCAACGCTACGTCTTCGCCCAGTGGAAGAAGGCCCGCGTCAACATCGATTACCACATCGAGTTCGACCGCCACTGCTACAGCGTCCCTTATGTCCTGGTGGGTCAGAAGGTCGAGCTGCGCACCACCGTCACCACCGTGGAGATCTTCCATCAAGGTCGCCGCGTGACCTCTCACCGTCGCTCCTATCAGCCGGGCAAGGCCACGACCTTGGACGAGCACCGGCCCGAATGCCATCGCCGCTATCTGGAGTGGTCACCCTCGCGTCTGATCCACTGGGCTCAGAAAGTCGGGCCCCATACCGCATCGGTGGTCGAGAAGATCCTCCAATCCCGTCGCTATCCCGAGCAAAGCTATCGCTCCTGCTTGGGTATCCTGCGCCTGGGCTCCAGCTTTGGGGAAGACCGTTTGGAGCAGGCTTGCCGTCGGGCCCTGCGACTTCAGGCCTGCTCCTACAAGAGTATCCAGTCCATGTTGAAGAACGGTCTGGACCGTCAAGCGGAACCGCAACCGTTGCCGGAACGTCCTCCGATCGAGCACGCCAACGTGCGAGGGGCCGAGTACTTCGAAGGCGAGAAAGGAGCCTCTCATGTTGGTTAATCCCACCGTCGAAAAACTTCACGCCATGCGGCTCAGGGCCATGGCTGAGGCCTTCACCGAGCAACTCTCCGACCCGGAGATGGCCCAACTGAGCTTTGAAGAACGCTTTGCCCTGTTGGTGGATCGGCAGTGGACCTGGCGAGAGAATCGGGCCTTGGAGCGTCGTCTGAAGAATGCCCGATTGAAGCTCTCGGCCTGTCTGGAAGATGTCAACTATCGCCGACCTCGGGGGCTGGATCGCTCGCTGATTGCCAGCCTCGCCACCTGCCGTTGGATCCAGACCCACCACAATCTCCTGATCATCGGTCCCTGTGGAGTCGGGAAAACCTTCTTGGCCTGTGCCTTTGCTCAGAAGGCCGCTCGCGACGGGTGGACGGCTCTGTACACTCGTGCCGCTCGACTCTTTCGCGATCTGGCTTTGGCTCGAGCCGACGGCTCGCTCGACAAGCTCCTGCGTAAGATCGCCCGCACCGACGTGCTGATCGTCGATGACTGGGCCATGAATCCCTTGGCCGAGAGCGAGCGACGGGACTTCTACGAGATCTGCGAGGATCGCTACGACAGTCGATCCACGATCCTGACCTCCCAGCTTCCCGTCGCCCATTGGCATGAGCAGATCGGAGATCCGACCACCGCTGATTCCATCCTGGATCGTCTGGTCCATAATGCCTACCGCATTGAGCTCGAAGGGGCTTCCATGCGCCGGCATCGTCATCCTCCCACCAAAGCAAAGGACGAATCATGAGTCCAACACCGCAGTTGAAAGTCCAAGGTGGCTGGTTCGCCGCCGCCGGTGCTCCGTTGCTACAGGCGATGGAGAGCGTCAGCGACGGCGCCTTCAAACTCTTTGTCTATCTGTGCCTGAAAGCGGATCGCTGCACCGGCGAACTGACCGTCTCGCCTACCCAGTTGGCTCCGGCCTTGCGCAAATCTCGCCGCTCCCTGTTCACCTACCTGGGAGAACTCCAGTCCCGAGGTCTAGTTCAGCTCAGCCTCGCTCGCAATCAACACGAGCGCACTCACATCCAGATCAGCGAGGCCTTCTGGCCCTACCAAAGATCCCTCGTCCAGGAGCCCGAAGCGGCCGAATCCCAATACCTCGATCAGGTGGCCTGTCTGCTGCTCGATGCCCCTGGCGTTCAGTGCTCCTTCTCCCCGGCCGATCGGCAGCTGGCCGCTCGCCTCTACCGCCAGGGCCTGTCCTTGCGGCAGATCGAGCAGGCCCTGCTTCTCGGCTGCGCCCGCAAGCACGTCGCCTGGCTCAACGGCCACACCGGTGGACCGATCACTTCCCTGAGCTACTTCGAACCTCTAATCCAGGAAGTGAGACAACAACCTGTCTCCGATCAATACTGGGATTATCTCAGGAGTCGCCTGAAGACTCTGAGGCAACAATGGAAACAACACTCTGCTGAAGCAAGCTTTGCCTCAGCAACTCACTCAGGAAAGGAGAGACGAGATGATGTGTTCTCAACCCAAGAGACTCCTGTGGATTGACTCAAACCGGCCACTTCGGAGATGATTATCAACCTCCGGCGTCGCTTCGCTCCGACCCGGCCGGTTTGCTCCGGATTCGGTGGCCGGTTTCACCGGAATACGCAGTGATAGATAGCAAGAGCACATTCCACGCTCTTGCCTCCCAACATGATGAGCCCAGCCCATTTCGGGCGGGCTCATCAGACTCTCCTCTCCTTGATTTCGTTTCCGGATCATTGAAGCCTGAAGCGCGAGCGAGGGGTTGGGGAGCAGAACAAATGGTCCCGACTCGTCGGTTAGCCCTTGGTTCAAAGCCCGCTTGTCGACGCTGGAGCTGCGGCCCAACCCCTCGCTTGCGCTTCAGGCTTCCCTAAACTGTCGCAATGACCGCGAAGCTGCCAGCTCGCTGTTGAAGTTTCAGGTCACTACTGTCCGGTTGAACTATTCAGATATCGTGACAACATGATTATAATCAATTAGTTAAAAGGATAATAGACTGGACGCGACTTCAACTGGGACTTCCGCCGGTGCCCAACTCGTGCGGGTTCGGTTCCACCCTGGCATCGGAAAGGATGGGAAATGGGTCCCGTCAGACCAAGCGAGGTCAATCCCAACGGGATTGCGTATTCCAGCCCAGGGTTTCCGAACCCTGGATAAGAGAGTCAACCCCTTAAGAATCAACCCTGTAAGGGTTGCGTCCTGACCAGTGTTCGCCTTCTGTACACCACCCATTCAGGGTTGAAGTCAGGGGCGGCGCCGTTCAGCCCAGGGTTCGGAAACCCTGGGCTGAAATACCGAATCCCTTCAGGATTCACCTCGCTCCCATGCACTCAGTGCCCTCGGTCACGCCAGAAGCTGACACCAATTGTCAGAATTACTCCCTGCGAGCAAATCCTGATTCTTCAACCACCTTAGGCATTGGGACTTGCAAGGCCAAGTAGGTCGAATCGCCAACCACTTGATATCATTTGACTTTTAACCGGACAGTAGTGGTTTCAGGTTGGAAGTAACATCAGTAGCGTCCCAGCGTTAGTCGAATAACATCAACTGTTTATGAATGTCACTATTCTGAGTAATGTAATGCATGTCCTGAAAGGCCTGTAAAATTGGGGTTTTCTCGAAGAGCGAGACACTCAGGACCTGGAGAATTGTGTAGAGCGGCAACTCGAGATAGAGGCGCTTGCGGATGATGGCGATGAGCAGGTAGGTACTGAGGGCGATCCAGATTTGTGTTTTCACGGCATTGGGACTGGTGCCGTAAAAGGCCTTGATGCGACGCAAAGGTTCGGGGTAGGCCTTGGCCGGATAGAAGGTGCTCAGCAGGACAGTTTGGTCGCAGATCAGTCCCGTCGTTCTGTCCACCGGGTGGGAGTAGCGGCGGCGGAACTTGAAGTTGGCCTTGGCGCGGGTCACGAATAACGACCGGGCAGAATGGAGTCGGTACAGGCGCCCGAAATCCAGGTATCCGCGATCCATGATGTAGTAGGCACCGGGACAAGGAATCAGGTGGTCCAAGGCGTGGACATCGTGCAGTTTTCCGTCCGAGATCAGAACGAACTCGGGAATGGCGCCGTGCAGGTTGAGCAAGGTATGCAGTTTGATCGCCCCCTTGGTACGGCGGAAGCGCGCCCAGGGGAAGACCGAGAGGCACAGGTCGATGGTCGTGGAGTCCAAGGCATAGACGGTCGCGTTCAGGTCGACTCCCAGGTCCTCGTCGGTGTACAGGCGGCGCGCTTCGGCGATAAGCACTTGGGCAAACTCGGCATAGATGCGCCAGTCGCGCCTCTCGTTGGCATTGGACAGATTGTTGCGGGAGACCGTGGAGCGAATGCCCATGTGGAAGAGCTTGGATCTCATGGCCCGTAGGCAGGCTTCGATATCGCGCAAGCTCTCGCGATAGGTCAACTGTGCAAAGGCCATGACCCGGTAATGGTCGGCACAGCGGAACGACTTGACCTTGTAGTCGCCTCCGTAGTGCTGAACAATGCGATGAAAATGATGCCAGGGAAGATGCCGCATCACCTGAGAAAAAATCGTCGTGCCCGTGTACATGCTCGCCCTCCTTATGAACTGAAGGGCGTGAGCGTACACTCACTTTCAAGTCGGAAACACCCATTATCTTCTCTAACATATTACTCATTAATACTTTACAGAGATTAGAAACCCAAACGTTGGGACACTACTGAAGTAACATCTGTAGTGATAGCGTATCTCTCGGACGGAGAACCCAGTCAAAACGGAATGTCATCGTCGCTGATCTCTACATCCCCCTGGCTACCAACTCCTTGGTTCGCGGAGCCTGCTTCGGGCGCTGGTGCGGAGGGTACGGATTCGCGCATTCCCTGTTCCTCCGAGCGGGAACCCAGCATTTGCATGTCCGAGGCCACGATTTCGGTGGTCCGGCGCCGATTCCCATCTCGATCGTCCCACTCTCGAGTCTGGAGTCGCCCCTCGATAAACACCAGTTTGCCTTTGTTCAAGTACTGACTGCAGATTTCGGCCAACCTTCCCCAGACCACAATCTGATGCCACTCGGTGCGGGTTTGTCGCTCACCACTCTGATCCTTCCAGCGCTCGTCCGTAGCCATGGAGAAATTGGTGACCGGAGTGCCCGAAGACGTAAACCTTTGCTCCGGATCTCTGCCTAATCTTCCTACCAGGAAGACTCGATTGACCATTGTAGACCTCCCATTTGACAAATGTTGAGTGCTCCACGTCGAGAGCTGCCTGGCCGTTGGCCCTCGCTACCCGGAGTGGATCACTAAGTACACTGGAACGTAAATACGGTGGATCCGACGTGTACTCAGTCACTATAACGCGCACCCCCGAAAAAAAGGAAGGAAACTGCAGAGCGGGTAACCCGTATTCGCAACGCCCTAATCGGGAGTGGAAGGAGAAAAGGAACGATCGGTGCTTCTAGGTAGGGAAAGTATCGTGAGAAGTAGACTCTAAAAACGCATTGTTTCAGCTAGCTTATGCCCTACCAGTTCAATATTCTTCTTGATTTCATCAGCTCCCCGGAACCAGATGGCGGAAATGCTTCCTCCAGGACGCTTAGACTCCAGGATACGGACAATGTCCTCCTTCGAGTCAACCTCTTCCCCGCCCAGCTCCACCAGGACGTCCCCACCGATGATCACGAAGAAATTTCTCAATAGGACTCTGCGGTCACCTCCTCGCATACCGGCTCGGGCCGCGGTGCTTCCCCGCTCCACCTGCTCGATCAGGAATCCTTTCTGCACTGACAGCTTCAGAACCTGGGCAAGTCTTGGGCTCAGAGCTCGTCCGTGGACTCCGAACCAGGGCCTCAGGACACGTCCATGGGCCACCAGGTCGGGGACAACTCGGTGAAGGATATTCACAGGGACTGCGAATCCGATACCGGCGCTCTCACCCGTACGAGAGTAAATCGCGGTGTTGATGCCGATGAGTTCACCACTGGTGTTCAAGAGGGGGCCCCCGCTATTGCCTGGGTTGATGGCAGCGTCACTCTGAATCACGTTTTCGACGACGCCGTAGTCCGTCTTCAGACTTCTCGCAAGGGACGAAATAATTCCAGTAGTGAGTGTCCTCTCTAACCCGAAGGGATTGCCGATAGCGAGAACTTTCTGCCCCACCTTCAGATCATCACTGCTTCCCAAGTCGATCGGATAGAGCTTTTCGACCGGACTATCAATCTGCAGAACGGCTAGGTCATTGAAGGGATCCTGACCCAGAATCTTCGCTTCGTAGGTGCTGTTGTCAAAAAGGGTGACCTGGAGTTGGTGAGCGTTCTTTATCACATGAAAGTTGGTGACGATTCTGCCCTCGTTATCGACAACGACTCCGCTCCCGACCCCTTGCTGCGGGACGACATTGAACCAGAAGTTCAATTCCAGGGTGGTGCTGGTGACGTTGACAACGCCCTGGCTCAGCCTGTCATAGATCTCTATGTTGATTCGTTCGTCGGCTGTGAGACCAGTTTTCGGACTTGCGGTGACTGGAGGTCTGAACTCAGCGCGACTCGTAGGAGCTGTGGGCCAACGCAGGAGAAAGGCGGTCAGACCAGCCGAAACAAGGCTACTGGCTAACACGATCTTCCAGAAATCTTTTCGTTTCATTGTGGGCCATTATACAGCGAGCTCTAACCCGGCTCGCGAATTGCCCTAAAGAAGAGCAGGCTCATGACTACTGCGCTCAGCGCCACCAACGCGGTTACACCGCCAAATCCAAGCTGGCGATTAAGACTTCCCGCCACCAGGACGAAGACGGCGATACCCAGCTGAGAAGCCGAGTTGCGCAGCGCCAGGTAAGCGCCCCGACGCTGCTCCGTGACCAGCTCAGTCTGAAGCGTGTGAAGAGCAGTTTGCCTGAAACTGGCACAGAGGCTGATGAAGAAGAAGACCAGCATCAGGCCAACACCCCACGGGAATTGGTGGATCCCCAGCAAGGCCACAGCAAACAGAGAATTGAAAACCAGGAAAACGCGCCTCTTGGTCCACCGGTCAGAGACCCAACCCGAGACCAGACTGCCCAGGAAAGCAGCAATACCCGCGGTCAGGAAAATCCAGGAAATCTGAAACGGACTTAGTCCGAAACTCTGATGAAGGTAGTTGGAGAGAAAGACGAGAAATGCCAGGGTGCCTCCAGCGACCACAAAAGAAACCAGCAAGGCCGAGCGGGTATCGCCCCGTCTTAGAAAATCCAGATAAATCTTGAACTGTACCCCCTCCGATTGCTTCGAATTCGGCTGACCTGGCAGTCCCAGTGAGATCAGCAGGAGCCCCCCAGCCAGCACTCCAGAGCAGAAGAACACCGTTGTCCAGTGCCATCCCTCGGCGATCCAGGTCCCCAGGGGAAGCCCTAGGATCAAAGCCGCAAAGTAGGAACTGAGGACGATGCCCATGATCCGCCCTCGTCGTTGATAGGGGAAGAAATCACCGACTAGTCCGGCCGTGCAGGTGGAAAGCAGGCCGGCAGCGATGCCGGTGCCGGCTCGCAGCCACAAAAGATCTCCATAGTTGGAGGCACGGTAGGTCGCAAAGGCCAACACGCTAAAAGCAACCAGGCCCAGTTTTAGAAACAGTACTCGCCCCCATCGATCCGTCAGAGGGCCCAGAAGTAGATTAAAAACACTTGCCGAGATCGCGTAGACGCTGAAGATCCATGCCACTTCCTCCACCGCTACACCGAAGTCACTACTCAGGGCCGGGAGCAGAGGAATCAACATCTGGTTGTCCGCTGAAGCCAGAAAGAGAACCAGGAAAAGCATCGATACCAAGAAGATTAACCTGGTTTGACTCATGTGGTCTATAAAGAGAATTAGCACTCACCGAAGCTTGAGTGTGGCGTCAGAAGGCCTGAGGTAGTTTGCCTGGATTTCCTCTCCACAGAGGGTGGTTCCCTCGATTAGACGTCGGTATGCCAGCAGGCAGAGTTCGCTGAGGATACAGTTGTCTGTATCGAAGAGCCTCGCCGTCGGGTGCAGCGCCGTGATCGCGGAGCGGCAGTGGGCAACTCCATCACCCACAAACTGATAGGTCCCGGGCTCCAGTTGTTTGAGCCAATCTGAAGGAGTGGCGACTGCTTCTGGTTGCTGGATCGACAGAGTAGAATGGTCGGCCTGGTAGACAGCCGCATAGATCTGCTGCCGCCGGGCATCGATCAGGGGCGCGATGCGTCCGCCTAGATATCGAAAGCGAAAGGCCAATGCTTCCAGCGTAGAAATTCCCGCCACCGGCTTTTCCAGCTGCTGACAAAAGGCCTTGACCGTAGCCAGGCCTACGCGTAGCCCGGTGAAGGAACCCGGACCGGTTGCCACGGCGAAGCAGCCGATTTGCGAGATGCTGAGCTCATGCTGGCGCAGCAAGAAGTCCACGTAGCTCAGAATCCCCTCAGAATAGCGAAGGGGAGCCTTGAGCATCGTAAGTCCTATCACCTCGCCGTTTCGACCCAGGGCTGCCCCCCCACTGTTGGTCGCTGTGTCGATGGCAAGGATGTACATGGTAGCCGAAGATGCCGCTACGGAGTGCTACTCTAACACGTCCGAGCTGCGATGATTTGGAACTTTTTATTTCACCCTGGACTGGTAAAGTAGAAGCTGTGGAACGCCTCAGTCCGATGATGAAACAGTACCATGACATCAAACGCCAAAACCCAGGCGTGTTGCTCTTTTTCCGACTAGGTGATTTCTACGAAATGTTCTTTGAAGACGCGATCCTAGCAAGCTGCGCCTTAGAGATTACGCTAACTTCGCGAAACAACGATGGCAAGGGAAAACCCATCCCCATGTGTGGGGTGCCTCATCATTCGGTTAAGAACTATCTGGCCCGCCTGATCAAGCAGGGACACAAAGTCGCTCTCTGTGAGCAAGTAGAGGATCCTCGTCTGGTCAAGGGCATCGTTCGGCGGGAGGTGGCGCGTGTCGTGACCCCCGGTACGGTGGTTGAAGAGGAGCTCCTTGAATCCAAGGAGAATAATTTTCTGGCCAGCCTCTACGCCGTCGAAGGTCGAGCAGCAGCCTCTTTTCTTGACGTATCCACCGGAGAGTTTTGGGTCAGTGAGTTTTCGGGCCCGCAGGCCTGGAGCCAGCTAGAAGAGGAGTTATGTCACTTCCGGCCACGAGAAATCATCCTGCCACAGGGGTCTGAAGCGGATCTGATGGACCATCTCTCCCAAGAAACAAGGCAGTCTGTAGTGCAAACGCCTCGGGAGGACTGGGTCTTCGACGCCGAGTACGCCCGTCGGGTTCTGCTGGAGCACTTCAGTGTGGCGACGCTGGAGGGCTTTGGCCTGAATGGCCAAAGCGCCGCCATTTCCTCTGGCGGAGCACTCCTCTCCTATGTGAAGGAGACGCAGAGGGCATCCCTGGGACACATCACCGAGATGCGTCTGCTGAGGAAGGATGACTATCTGCAACTGGACGAGACCACGGTTCGAAACCTGGAGTTGGTCAAGGGCCAGGACGGAAACCGACGCTGGACCCTGCTCTCCGCCTTAGATCACACCAAAACCTCGATGGGGGGCAGACTGCTTCGCCATTGGCTACTCCGGCCGTTGTTGAATCTGGAAAAGATCGGCCAGCGTCAGGACGCCGTGGAAGAGCTGCAATCCTCGGTTCTACAGATGGACCGTCTGGGTAAGGTACTGAGCTCGATCCAGGACCTGGAGCGGTTGCTCAGCCGGGTCATATTGGGAACGGCAAATGCTCGAGATCTGTTGGCTCTGAAGGTATCTCTCCGCGTCCTTCCTGAGCTATCCGGGACCTTGACGGAGTGCCGCAGCGAGCAGCTGCGTCCTCCGACAGACCTCCTCGACGACCTGGTCAAGTTGCTCGAGAGAGCTATCTCCGAGAATGCTCCCGTGCTCCTCAATGAAGGGGGAATTATCGCCGCAGGCTTTGATTCCGCTCTGGACGAGTTGCGCCAGATCTCCAGCTCGGGAAAGTCCTTCATCGCCAGCCTGGAGGCGCGAGAGCGCCAGAGGACGGGGATCGCTTCGCTCAAGGTCAAATACAACAGGGTCTTCGGCTACTTCATCGAAGTGACCAAGGCACATCTGGAATCGGTACCCGAGGATTACACTCGGCGCCAAACATTGGTGGGTGCCGAGCGTTTCGTGACGCCTGAGCTAAAAGCCTACGAAGAGAAGGTTTTGACGGCAGAAGAACGGATCGTCGACCTGGACAAAGAGCTGTTTCTAAAGCTGCGCCAGAGCGTGGCCCATGAGGCTCAACGCATTCAACAGGCCGCTCGCGTGGTGGCGCGTCTGGATGTGCTGCTGTCCCTGGCCACGGCCGCTCGACGCCACAAATACGTCCGTCCCAGGTTGGACCAGAGCAGCGAACTCCACATCCAGGATGGGCGCCATCCCGTCCTCGAGTTGCAAGGAGGCGAGCCTTTTGTTCCCAACACCCTTTTCTGCAACACCAGTTCTGACCAGCTGCTGATTCTGACGGGCCCCAACATGGGGGGAAAGAGCACCTATCTTCGTCAAAACGCACTGATCGTGATCCTGGCACAGATGGGTTCTTTTGTACCGGCGGGTGAAGCTCACATCGGGTTGGTCGATCGCATCTTCACCCGCGTCGGCGCCAGCGACAACCTGGCCCGTGGCCAATCCACCTTTATGGTGGAGATGATCGAAACCGCAAACATCCTCAACAGCGCCACCGATCGAAGCCTGATCTTGCTCGACGAAGTCGGAAGGGGTACGGCGACCTTCGATGGCCTCTCCATTGCTTGGGCGGTAGCCGAATTCCTGTTGACCGAGTCCTCGCGTCGAGCCCGCAGCCTGTTCGCGACTCATTATCAGGAGTTGACTCAGTTAGAGCGGATATTCGAAGGTGTAAAAAACTACCAGGTGACGATTCGGGAGTCGAATGGGCAGATTCTTTTCTTTCACCGGGTGATGCCGGGTGTGGCGAGCAAGAGCTACGGAATCGAGGTGGCACGGCTGGCCGGCCTTCCAGCTCAAGTCGTGGGACGGGCTCGGGAAATCCTAGCGCGTCTAGAGCGAAAGCGACTGAACCTTTCCGGAGGGTCCCAGGGTCCTACGGAGGCTGAGGTCTTCGACGAATTGCAGAAGACTCTCTTTTGAGAAGGGATACAGCGTACTAGACATTCCGAACGACAAAGCCCGATCCCAGATACCAAATCACAGAATCCTAAGTGCTCCGTCCCATAAATACGATGATGTATGCAGATGGGGCTTGTGAGGCGAGATCAAGGCAGGAGGAGGAGAAGACGATGCCTGGCCATCTTCGACGACGACGAACGCAGAGATCGTCCACAGCCCCCATCTGCCCTTCGGGTGGCGACGGGACAGGCCGATGGAGTCGCTCCTCCTTTCAATACGCAAGGGTATGGCTTCGTCGTCACTTCGCGCCCTCGACGCCGTCGCGCTCGCCACATACATCATCGTATTTATGGGACGGAACACTAACCCGCATTTCTCATCGCTGGTCTACTGCGACGCCGCAATCATCCGCCCTGGCTGTGTTATGCTCGGTCGGCCTCCTCGACGTACTCTACAAGTACGACTGCGGCGGCTCGCCACGAGTGGTCTCGGTCGCAAGCCTTGCCAGGACGGCCCTTGCGGCGCCTCGCTACGACAAGCGATGAGAAATCCGGGCTAAGGTGATGGCGTGACTTGCGATCCCTTCGAGCAACGCTTTCTACCGTTTGTCGACTGCGAGGAAGCTCCATGAAGGCGCGTACCGTGGGAGCCCTCCTCTTCCTGGCTCTGCCCTTCTTTACCTCCCTGGGTGTCCCTTCCGTCTGGGACTCGAACGAGGCCTACTACGTTCAGACCCCTCGTGAAATGGTTGAGAGAGGTGACTGGCTCGTTCCCTACTTCAACGGTGAGCCCCGCCTGAACAAACCTCCCCTCGCCTACTGGGTGGTGGCAGCATTCTATCGCTGCTTCGGCGCGTCGTTCTGGTGGGAGAGGCTGGTGATGGCGACGCTTGCCTATGCCTGTCTCTGGATCATCTTCTGGATGGGACGAATCCTGTTCACGGAACCGACTGCTCTGCTGGCCGCAGGCATCTTCGCCACCTCCTTCCGATTCCTCATGCTCTCCCGGCGGCTTCTGATCGACATCCTGCTCCTGTTTTGTGTGCTGCTCGCTATAGCCTGCTTCCTACACTGGTGGAAGAAAGGAGACCGGAAGGCCTTCCTGTTCTCTTCCCTGTTCTTCGGGCTGGGCTTTCTGGCGAAAGGCCCGGTGGTCCTGCTGCCGGCCTTTGCTTTGCTCTTGTATCTTTTGCTATCGGGTCAAAAGGCGCGTCTGCGGTCGGCACCCTGGTTGCTGGCGACGCTCCTCTTTCTTTCCGTCTCCTCTTCCTGGTTTCTGGTTCTGGGATTTCAGCTGGGCTGGGAGGGAGTCGCTAATTTCTTGTGGACCGAGAATCTAGGCCGCTTCACCCACATCCAGTTTGGACCTGAGCGCGGACCCCTGTTCTACGTTGGCGCGTTTTTTGTGGACTACTTTCCCTGGTCGTTTCTGTTCGTAGGGGCGGTGCTCGAATGGGTCCGTTCTCGGCGCCGGCGAGACCCGAGTGTAGAGGACGTTCAAGACGCTGCAGTAGCCGGAGCCGACGCCAGGGACATCGGGCCCTCTAGCCCCACTGCATCGATTGGATTGCTGGGATGCTGGATCCTGGTCTACCTTCTGGTCTTTTCCTTTTCCCAGAACAAGCAGGAATACTACATACTCCCTGTCTACCCGGCGGCCTCTCTATGGCTGGCCCACTACGTGAGAGAAGCGAGTCTTGGTCTTACCGTCCGCCTTCTGATCGTTGCAATCAGCGCCTCTCTGGGGATCTTGCTCTTCGTCCTCGCCCAGAGCCTGTTTTCCGAGGCGTGGGGCTGGTGGATACCGTTTCTCCCCTTCGCAGTCTTTATTTGGCTGGCGGCCCGTGGCCAGGCAGAAAAGATGATATGGGCTCTGTGCCTGTTTTATTTCGGCGTCTTTACTCTTCACCTTGGGCCCCTGGACAAGTACCGGCCGGTCCACCATCTGGCTCGAGCAATCCGGGAGAAGGTCCCCCCGGACGGGACCTTTCTGGCGGGATACTACCGCTACTCGGCCCCCAGCCTCGCCTACTACTTGAATAGACCCATTCTGGAGACCTATCGATACCAAGAGACCGTTGACACCTTGCGCCGCGACTCGCCGGTCTACTTGATCATGGGGAGTTCGGACTATGAGGAGCTTCGCCAAGCCCTTGGCAGGCGTCTCGAAATTGTGGAAGTCCGACCCAACCTGTATACTAACGGCCGAGAACTCATTACAGGATTGAGAAGTGGGCGAAAGATCAGCGCCGAGACTTGGACCCGCCCAATCTACCTCGTCAGCAACCAAGGCGAGTGAGCAGCCAATCGACCTCTCCGTCGTACTCCCTGTTTTCAACGAAAGGGACAGCCTCGAGCCCCTCAGCCTAAACCTGCTCGGTGTCTTGGAGAAGATCGAGCTGAACTATGAGGTTCTCTTCGTGGATGATGGCAGCCGAGACGGCAGCCGCGAGAAACTTCAAGAGCTGGCCCGCTCCAATCCGCGCATTGGCTTGCTGACGTTTGTTAGAAACTTTGGCCAGACGGCAGCTATGGCTGCGGGCTTCGAACACGCGCGCGGCCAGATCCTTATTTCGCTGGACGCCGACCTCCAGAACGATCCCGAGGACATTCCCCGAATCTTGGAAAAGTTGGAAGAGGGCTATGATGTCGTCAGCTGTTGGCGCAAGCACCGACAAGATCCCTGGCTGACGCGAGTCTTGCCCTCCCGGCTCGCCAATCGCCTGATCAGCTGGATCAGCGGTGTCCGTCTCCGAGACTATGGCTGCACGCTGAAGGGTTACCGTCGTGACGTGATTCAGCACATTCGCCTCTATGGGGAGATGCATCGCTTCATCCCGGTATTTGCCGGCTGGGTGGGTGCACGGGTAGCCGAGATTCCGGTGCAGCATCACCAGCGCCAACATGGAGAATCAAAGTACGGACTCTTCCGGACCTTCAAGGTGCTGCTCGATCTCATCACCGTTAAGTTTCTGGTGAGCTACTCCACCAAGCCGATGTACCTGTTCGGAGGATTGGGGTTTCTGTCGTTTCTGGGGGGCGGGCTCTTGAGCACCCTCACCCTGTATCAGAAGTTCTTTTACGGTGTCAAAGCTCACCGCAATCCGGTGCTTCTGTTGTCGATTTTCCTGTTGATCGTCGGCCTTCAGTTCATCCTTTTTGGCTTGGTGGCCGAGTTGATCATACGAACCTACCATGAATCCCAGGGCAAGCCGACCTACATCCTTCGGGACAAGCAACTGGCGGAATCACCTGAGTCAGGCCCGATCGAAGACTGAAACCCCGCTTGCGTCTTTCCTGACAGACGTCTAGCCTACTTCAACCTATGAAACTGATTCTGGATTGGCTCTTCGAGACTACCACCTTGATCTCGGGTTGGATCTGGGGGCTGCCCATGGTGGTCCTGCTCTTCGGCACGGGGATGCTTCTCACCTGGACTACCCACTTCGTGCAGGTCCGTCATCTGGGACGATCCGTCCGGCTGGTGCTGCGGGGAGTCGTTCACAAGGAAGATCCAGAGCAACCTGGTGAAGGTGATATCACACCCTTTCAGGCTCTGATGACGGCGCTGTCGGCAACGGTAGGAAACGGCAACATTGCAGGAGTGGCTACGGCGATCGCAGCCGGCGGCCCGGGGGCCGCTTTCTGGATGTGGATCACGGCCATCTTTGGGATGGCGACGAAGTACTCAGAGGCCGTACTGGCGATACTCTTCCGGCAGCGAATGGACGACGGAACCATGGCCGGTGGTCCCATGTACTACTGCCGCGACGGAATTCCCCAGAAACGCCTGGGTAAGTTTCTAGGGTTCATGTTTGCCATTTGTGGTGCTGCTACCGCCCTGATCGGCACCGGCAACATGTTCCAGTCGCAGTCCATGGCTCTAGCTGTCCGGGAACAGTTCGGTGCACCGCCCTGGCTCACCGGACTGCTCATCAGCATCCTGGTGGGGCTGGTCATTCTGGGAGGCATCCGCCGAATCGGAGCCGTCGCGGAACGTCTCGTTCCAATCATGATCCTGTTCTACTTCGCGGGCGCCCTGTTGGTGATCCTCACCCACATCGACCAGGTACCGCAGGCACTCTGGCTGATCATCAGCTCCGCCTTTAGTCCCCAGGCAGCCCTGGGTGGAGCCGTTGGAATCGGCATCCAGCAGGCGATTCGTTTCGGGGTGGCGAGAGGCATCCTGTCGAATGAATCGGGACTGGGAAGTGCGGCCATCGCTCATGGCGCAGCCAAGACCCGCAATCCCGTAACCCAAGGTGGCATTGCCATGATGGGAACCTTCATTGACACCATCATAGTTTGCACCCTGACCGCGCTGACCATCACGCTCTCCGGAGCCTACAAGAGTGCGACCTTCATGGTGGAAGGCATCGGGCTTTCCGGAGCGGACCTGACGGTGACGGCTTTCAATACTGGGATGCCCGAATCCGTGGCTGGTTGGGGCGGGACCGTTGTGGCCCTCTCCTCGCTGGTTTTCGGATTCACCACGCTGATTGGATGGTCCTATTACGGCCAGATCTGCATGGGGTTTCTTTTCGGGGTCAAGGTCGTGCGCCCCTACCGCATCAGCTTCGTGATCCTGCTATTCCTGGGCGCCCTGCTCACAGGTCGCTACGCTCCCATCATCACGAATCTGGGAGACATCTGTAACGCAGCCATGGCGTTTCCCAATCTGATTGCATTGATCCTACTGAGTGGACGCGTTGCTCGAGTGACACGGGAAAACAGGAACTTTTTCAAGTAGCCCGGGCACGGGGTAGCAAACCCGCGTCCTCGATGATCTCGGCCACCAGTTCTTCCTGGCGGTAGGCCATGACGTGAACTCCGCTCACCCCGGGGATCTCGCGTACCTGTTGGATCATTTCAATGCAGATGAGTCTACCCTCTTCCCTCTGCTTGTCTGCGGGAACACCTCGAAGGCGCCGAATAACCTCATCTGGAATCACCACGCCGGGAATCCTATTTCTCATGAACTCCGCTGCCCTCGCTGAACGAAGGGGCCCGACACCGATCAGGATGAAGACCCGTTCTGGCAGCCCCAGGTCCCGGGCCGCAGCCATGAAGGTTTCTAGACGCGTTAGGTCGAAGCAATACTGAGTCTGAATGAAGTCGGCCCCTGCCTCTACCTTTTTGGCGAGGCGAAAGGGTCGAAAGTCGAAAGGTGGAACGAAGGGGTTGGCGGCTGCCCCCAGAAAGAGCTTCGGCGGCGATTCCAGCCTGCGCCCACTTAGGAATTCTCCGCGATCTCGAAGGATCTGGGCGGTGCGCAGGAGCGAGATCGAATCGAGGTCGAAGACCGGCTTGGCCTCAGGTTGGTCTCCGACCTGAACCCCGTCGCCGGTCAGGCAAAGCACATTACGAACGCCCAGGGCTGACGCCCCCAACAGATCCCCTTGAATGGCGATGCGATTCCGGTCACGGCAAGAAATCTGCATGACCGGCTCGTAGCCGGCCCGGGTCAGAAGCGCACACACTGCCGCACTGGACATGTGCACATGCGCACCGGAGGCATCGGTCGCATTGATTGCGTCGCAGACGGTCGACAAGACCAAAGCTCGATCGTAGACCGCCTGGGGATCTGCGCTGTCGGGAGGGTTCAGCTCAGCCGTGACCGCGAAGCGGCCCGACCGCAGCACCCGCTCCATTCTCGAACCGGCCTTCATCGATTTTCGGAGGAATCCTGCCAACCTTTTGGACCTTCTGCAGACTTACCAAAGTGGTTAATCCAGGCGGAGGTTCCGCTGTGGCTCTGGTCGAGCGGTGGGAGTACCTTGTGTATCTCCGAACCGTAGACGGGCATTCTCTGAGAACGTTCCCACGCTTCAACCCAGACACATGCTTTTTCGGGCAGTACTTCACAGTGCCCGTCCGGTCTCACTCCGCCGCAGGGCCCGTTACGGAGGTTCTTGGGACAGGTCATGGGACAGGTCATACCGGTGCTGTGGAGCACGCACTGGCCGCACATCCGGCAGTCGAAGATAGATCCCTTCGTCAATCTTTCAGTTTGAATCAGAAGGCGTTCCACCCAACCACCCCGCTTCAACCAGCGACGGAAGGGCTGCAGCAATCCGCCGGCCGCGGCATAGGTCATCTCCAGCAGATGGGGATAGCCCTGAATCCAGCTCAAAACCCGTCTCCTCTGTGGGCAGAATAACAGAGTGTCGGGACGAATTCGACGGGGTAGTGTTGAGTAGTGAGGACGCTAGACCCAAAAGAAGTGGATGAAAGTGGACTAAACCACATGTAAACACCTGAAATGCCAGACCTGACGGGTATTCTGGGGTTGTCAAAGAAACTTCAGAACAAGCCGAAAGGAGGCATTTCAGGTGAAGAAAAAGGATAGCGCAATCATCCGCAAACGGGAAGCAGAGGTTGCTCAGCGATTGAGCCCCAGCTGGAACGGTCAAGACCCGAAACCGGTGCTCTCGCCCGAGGTCATCAGCTACGAGGTCTCGGAGAAAACGGGTGCGGTCAGTTACGGTGGTCTGGGGCTGCTGCAGCAGGTGGTGAAGTGGAGTGGGCTGGGGAAAGCCATTGACCAGGCGGTGACGCTGCTCAAACGCCACCAACCGTACCACGAATCGGACCACGTCCTGAGCCTGATCTACAACGTGGCCACGGGCGGGACCCGCTATCAGGATATTGAACTGCGACGTCAGAGTGTGAGTTTCCTGGAGGCGGTGGGAGCCGAGAAGATCCCCGCCCCCAGCACGGCCGGAGACTTTGTGCGCCGCTTTGACGCGCCCGACGTGGTGGATCTGATGGAAGCCGTCAATGCCAGCCGCCTCAAGGTCTGGGCCCAACAACCGGCCCGTTTCTTCCAACGGGCGGAGATCGACGTGGATGGGACGATGGCCCCCACGAGCGGCGAATGCAAGGAAGGGATGGAGATCAGCTACGACGGGCAGTGGGGCTATGCGCCGCTGATCGTGACGCTGGCCAATACGGGAGAGGTGCTCTATGCGGTCAACCGCTCGGGCAACCGTCCCTCTCATGAGGGAGCGGCCGAATGGCTGGATCGGAGTATCGAGCTGGTTCGAGAGGCGGGTTTTCGGAAGGTGCGCCTGCGCGGGGACACGGATTTTTCGCTGACGGCTCATTTTGACCGTTGGACGGAGGCGGGCGTGGAGTTTGACTTCGGGATCGACGCCCATCCGAGCTTCGTCAAGTGGGCGGAGGCGTTGCCAGAAGCGAGATGGAAAGAGCTGGGGCGCCCCAGCCAGGGGAAAGGAAAAGGGAAGAAGCGGCGCCAGCGGCGGGACAAAGTGAAGCCGGAGATTGTCAAGAGACGCGGGTTCAAGACGCTGACGCTGGAACGGGAAGAGATCGCGGAGATCGACTACCGTCCGAGCAAAGCGAAGCGAACCTATCGGATGGTGATCTTGCGCAAGACGATCCTGGTCGAGAAAGGCCAGAAGCGGCTGCTGCCGCAGACGCGCTACCACTTTTATGTCACCAATATCTCGGCCAGAACGTTGGGAACGGCGGGAGTCGTACGGGAAAACAACCGGCGCTGCAACCAGGAGAACGTCATTGAACAACTCAAGAACGGAGTCGAGGCCCTGCGGATGCCCTCGGATACGCTGGTAGCCAACTGGGCCTATCTGGTGATTGCGGCTCAAGCCTGGAATCTGAAAGCCTGGATGGGGTTGGTGCTGCCGGCGCGACTGCAAGCCCGACAGCTGGTGAAGATGGAGTATCGCCGTTTCCTGCGAGAGGTCATTGAAATGCCCTGCCAGATTTTGCGCAGGGGCCGACAGTTGGTCTATCGGCTGCTGGATGTCAATGGTTGGAGCCGTCTTCTCTTGGAAGGCAGTAAGTGGTTGAAACACCGGCCAGCTACCTGAAACTGAA
The DNA here is from genome assembly GCA_965219855.1 of Acidobacteriota bacterium. Classification (GTDB taxonomy): domain Bacteria; phylum Acidobacteriota; class UBA6911; order RPQK01; family JAJDTT01; genus CAUZIZ01. Next base: position 109,328 of record CBDCOR010000027.1, on the reverse strand, counting down.
AGGAGATAAAGTAGCTCCGAGGGTCGCCAGAGCTGGGGCGAGGTGTCTCTACAAACGCCCCCCAAGAGGGCAGAATCGTTTTCCCTGAGCGATCGGCGTGGAGGACAGCTGAACACGTGCCTGTTCTGAGTGACTTCGCGCCGAAATTTAGAATTTAGGTCTCCAAAATGGCTCCTCGGAGCCGACAAAGGGGTCTATTTTCGAACTTGCGCTTATTTTGGGGCTAGAGACCCCTTGCTAAGCGAAAAGTTCACAAACTGATCAAGTTTTGCAAAGCAGACAATGTAAGGCTGTTCGGATATCAAGAAAAGTCAATCCCAACAGGACTGTGGCATCGAGCCCAGGATTTCCGTACGTGTTTAGCGCCCCACCCTTGCCCTGGCCCTGGCCTTCAAACTTGCCTTTGCCTTCCTCCTTACTCTTCCGCGTTCCTTCCCGGCTATCCAAAATTGACAGAGAAGGGCAGGCAAGTTCAAGGGAGAAGGCAAAGGCACAGGCAAAGGCAAGTTTGAGGGCGAGGGCAAGAGTCGCTCGCTACCTCCTAGGCGCTCGCTGGGGCTTCCATGGGCTCGAACATACAGCCTTCCACGAAGATTTCAAAGAAGTCGCTGGTCGTCTCCAACTCGACATGTTCGATTTTCGCCATCATCTCTTCGACTGTACGCCGCATCTTTCCTGAGAGCAGCATCAGCGTGGCACCCTCCAACGAGGCATTGCCTACTTTTTCAATCCGCTCCAAAGCCAGGTCCGGGATGAAGCCGATTGCCACCGCGTTTTCTACTTTGATGTAGTTGGCGAAGCCGCCAGCCAGGTAAAGCTTCTGCAGCTGCTCAACCGGCACGCCAAACTGGCGAAGTAGGATCCATTGGCCACTGTAGTTGGCAGCCTTGGCCTGCGCCAAGGCGCTGATGTCGGCGCGGGAAAGGGACATTCCCCTCTCGGGCACGAAGAAGAATTCCCTGCTGCCATCGTTCAGAACACCTAGTTTGTTCATCCCCTGGCTGCGCCGCAATTCCGCGAGCAGATCGATGAGGCCGGACCCACAGATGCCCTGGGGCTCCTGCTCTCCAATGGTGTGCCAGCGGACCTCGCCCTCTTCCAGCTCTACTGACTCCACGGCCCCTTCGTAACCCGGCATGCCGTAGAGGACTTCCCCTCCTTCGAACGCAGGACCCGCCGGACAGGAGGCAGCCAACATTCTGTGGCGGTTGCCTAGGACGACTTCAGTATTGGTTCCCACATCCACCAGCATGACCACGTCTTCCTCTTGATCCATTTCGATCGCCAGCAGGTCGGCAGCGATGTCGGCGCCTACGTGGGAGCCGATGATCGGTCCCCCATAGACGTTGGCGCCCGGAAAAACATTCAAGGCCAACTCGGCGGCCTTGAAATTCAGTACCGTAGTCGCACGTTCGCCCCGTGCCATCTCCAGCTGGGTCAAGGACTGGTAAGGCCTCTCCCCGATGGACTGGACATCAAAACCAAAGAAGATATCGCGCATTGCCGCGTTTCCAACGACCACTACTTCATAGATCTGCTTCCGCGGTACCCGGCTCCGCTGACACATGTCACGAATCTCGTAGTTCAAGCCGGCGATCACCGCCTGGTGAAGCTCTCCCTTGAATTCTCCGCCATCGTAGGAGATCCGGTGCATGATGTCGCTGCCGCCAAATCTCTGAGGGTTTTCGAAGGAGCCGGTATGGACGACTCGACCCTCTTCAAGATCTACCAGGTTGAAGACGATCGTCGTCGTACCCAGGTCGACAGCCAGACCATAGATGTTTGCTCGAGAATCGTCTATCCGTTTGTCGAGGAACCAGATCCCGCCATCTTGACGGGTCGTCAGGGGGTCTGGAGGCACGTTGCGCCGAACGGAGTGTTGAAGAATCTTGGGCTGACGACGGAGCAGCGAAAAGTCGATATCAGCGCTGCTATCGATGACCCGAGCCTGGCAGGCAAGGCGATAATCATCCCTCAGGAACTTCTCCGCCTCCGAGGGATCGCTCAGCGCCTCCATTCCCCGGCAGATCTCGACAATGCACTCGTGACATTCACCACTGCGGCGACAAGACGTGGGGACACGGACCTGAAGGCTATCGGCGTAGTCGAAAATAGTCTGGCCCGCATTCAGCTCCAGCTCCTGTTTACCGTAGTAGAGAGGAGCCATTGCCTTAGAACCTCTATGCTGTCGCTTGGGGGAGACCCGGGTTAGGCCCGACTATCCGGGCTAAACCTCCCAGGCATCGCGGTAGTCGAGTTTGTCGCTCCCGGCGCACAGGGGTAACTCATCAGGGGTTTTCTGGGCCTGGTAGCGACACCCGAAGCGGGCGGTACAGCGGTTGTTGCGATCCTTGTAGGGGCAGCGCCAGGTGGACACCTGGTTGGCGACCTCTCCGATTTGACGGTAGATGTCGAAAAGGTGATCCAAGCTGGCCTTGAGCCGCTCCTTGTCCACCTCGCTGACTGGTGCACAGTCCTTCTTCGCAGTGGACGTCTCTTGAGTCATTGGCCTTCTGGAAAAATCAGGCGGAAGACGCTATCCCGATTCCGAAACAGTAGAGACGACAGGCTGCTCCTCAGCTACCCTTTCCCCGATACCGAGCAGTTCCTTGGCCTTCTCCACGCAGGCTATCGCGTCTTTGCCGTAGCCATCGGCTCCCATGTCGTCTGCAAACTCCTGCGTGACCGGAGCCCCGCCCACCATCATCTTGACCTGATCTCGAAGTCCGGATTCCTCGAAGGTCTGAATCGTCTTTCCCATGTTAGGCATGGTGGTGGTCAAGAGCGCGGACATCCCGACAATCTGCGCATCGTGCTCCATCACCGCATCCATGAATTCATCGGGCTTCGTGTCGACTCCCAGGTCATGCACCACGAAACCGGCCCCCCTCAGCATCATGATGCAGAGGTTTTTTCCGATGTCGTGAAGATCTCCCTTTACCGTTCCCATGATGACCGTTCCTGGGGGCGGGATATCCGACGCCGAAAGAATCGGTTCCAGGTGTGCCATGCCCGCCTTCATGGCTCTCGCCGAGATCAACACTTCAGGCACAAAGATTATGGCATCCCGAAACTTGATGCCCACGACGGCCATTCCGGCTATCAGTCCATCATCCATGATCGTGTTGGCCGTGAAGCCGGATTCCAGGGCCTGTTGGGTGAGGCGATCTACCACGTGCTGATCCCCAATGATAAGGCCGTGGCTGATGTCCTGCATCAGGGGATCTGCTCCTGCGAAGAGCTTGGTCAAACGCTCCAGTTCGGCTGGACGCGTGACATACTCCAGCTCCTTCTTCACTCCCTCGTTAACTATGGGCATCGAAGCACTTCACTCTCTAGTTGCCAAAGCTGCAAAAACGACCCTAATTATTCCCGTTCATGCCCGGATTTGTCAAACCTGTGAAGGGCGAGGCGGGCACCATAAAGAAGTCATCCTGTTCCTGAAAGCCGTGGAATCCCGAAGACTGGAAGCACCCACTGAGAGGTCAGCGAGGGTCAGAACAGGATCTGACCGTCTCTGGAGCTTGGTCCCTTTTCCAGGACCACTTCACGTACCCGTGTCATGACAGTCGTCCTCCGCGCCAGGCCTGGATATAGTTTGCACAGAAGTCATCGCGTCCCAGAAGCATCTCCTGAGCCAGACGTACTGGCTCCTGGTCGGCGTCCAGGTCGAGAATCGCTCCAATCTTGCTCTGCACCGGGTCGATGATTCCCGTATCAATCCCGGCTGTGATGGACAAATTAATGAAGGTGTCGTTGATCAGCTTGCGGCGGGGCAAGCCAAAAGAGACATTGCTGAGTCCACCAGTGATATGGACCTCGGATCCATAGGTTTTCCTGACCTCCTTGACCGCATCGAGGAAGTGAAGTCCATACTCCCCAGCCACCGAAATAGGAAAGACCAGGCAATCGATCGTAACATCGCTCAGGGGAAGGTCGTGGGTACGTACTGCTTCCATCACAGCATTGACGTTGGCCACGCGCTCCGCATCGTCCTCGGGCATGCCGTCGCTTCCCGAAGCCGTGACGATGACTCTGGCGTTGTGCGCCTTGACCAGTTCCAACGTCTCCAGACGCTCTAAGGCCACCGAGTTGACCATAGGGCGTCCTGAGCGCCCATCGTACACCTCCAGCCCCGCTGCTATGATGTCAGGGTTAGACGAATCAATGCTGGGAGGAATGGGTGACGCCTCTTGAACCGTTCGAACCAGCCAGGCCATAGCAGGCTTCTGAATCTCGAGGTCGTAGGACACTTCATCGACATTGAGGTCCAGAAAGTGGGCTCCAGCTTCACACTGGCGCCTGATCTCAAAGTGAATGTAGTCCCGACCCTGGGCGCGCTCCTGTGGATCTTCATCGAGACCCTTGAGGATGGCTATCATGAAGTGCTTGAGCTGGCCCTGCTCGTAGGCCTGGGTCTTCTTGAAACTCTCCGGCACCCGCAGGTATTGGGTCTGGCCCTCGTCATCCGCGAAGACCACGGCCTCCGTCCCGTCTTCGAGAGTCGTGGCACGCTTGCCGTTGCGAAGAACCACTCGCGTTGCATGGATGTTCTCGCCAATGATTGTGAAATCTTCTGGGCGCTTGATCATAGGCCTAATCGATGCTCAAGATTGAGGGCAAAAGGGGTGACTTGCGACCTCGCAGCGTGGGTTTCTGGCGCGTCCCGATTAATTGACGTTGTCCCGGCACCAGTCTTTGACCGCCTTCGGAATCTCCAAAAGATTCTCCAACTTGGTCGCTAGAGGAATGGCACATTCCGGCGAAATCAGATCAACACCCGCCTCCATGCAGGCGTAGACCGCCTGGCGAACCTCCTCGGGACCTCGGGCGTAGAGGAGTTCCGGGTTGTTCAGATTGCCGACCAGGCGAATCCGTCCATCCGCGATCTCCATCGCCTTCTTGGGATCATTCTTCGAGTCGAAATGGAAGCAGGCCATACCGGTCTGGGCAATGTAGTCCAGACGATCCAAGGTGGCGCCACAGATGTGGAGGATCAAGGGACAGGGAATGCGTTCCTCCATTTCCTTGTGTAGTTCGAGCAAGAACTTTCGGTAATACTCGCCGCTAACCAGGTCACCGGTTGCGTGATCGGGAAAGGTGAGAGCGTCCGCCCCTGCATCGATCTGGGCCTTGGCAAAAACGACCGAAATCTCCTTGAGACGGTCCAGACACCGCATGGTTTTTGCCGGGTCGTCGATCGACATGAGCAGGAAGCTCTCAACGCCGAAGACGTGATAGGCCAGTGTCCAGGGTCCCATCGCCTTGCCAATGACGGCGACCTCATCGCCGTACTCTTTTCTCAGGCTTTCCAACGCCTTCAAGACGCAGAGATTGTCCGGATGAGTCAGGAAGTCTTTGGGAATGTGGACGTCCTCTGGTTCCTGCCAGATGGGACGGTACATTCGCACCGTGGGCCAATTGTCCTTGACTTCCCACTGCATTTCGCAGCCCAGCGCGGACGACTCCTGGATGATGGTGAAGACGGGCATGATACTGTCGTATCCCAGCTCGGTGTAGCCGGTGGCAGCCAGCCGGGCATTCAACTCGGGATCACGGCAAGCATCGGGAAAAGGAGCATCTACTAGGTCCATCAACTCGACGGTGGCGACGTTGGTCGGGTTCGAAACCGGAGGCCGGTCCACAGGCTTCCCGGCCAACGCGTTCAACACCCTTTCCCTGGGCTTCATGGTCTCGATAAAGGCCATCAGTCTCTCCTCTGAAGCATGCGGCGCTGCTAGATCGGCGAGAATCCCGCCGTCCCGGTCGTGAGCTGCCCCCGCATCGCGGAAGCCTCCAGCATGTCCTCTACCGCTGAGATATTGCGTGAATAAGGAAGCAGAACCCGAAGTAGCGAGTCGTGCCGGTGGCCACAGGGAAACGACACCGAGTGATCACCCACCTTTTCCATTTCACCGTAGCGAACGAAACCGGCCAGGATCGCGCGGAGCCGCAGGGGAACATTGGGAGCTTCTCCCTCCGCCGACACCTCGTAAACCCATCGATCTTCCACCTGTTCACCAGAGACCTTCAAAGTCAGCTGCGTCTTGGTGTCCTTTATCGATATCTCGCCAGACGGCAAAGTGTGATCGGGCGGCTTCTCCACTGCCAGCGTAGAAAGAAACCTGACCGGTCTGGCGTGCAGATGGCCGCAAGCGAAATAGGCCTGGTCATGGGTGGATTCAACGGCTACCAATCCTCCAAGCCGTATCAGCTGGTCCCGAATAGTCCGAATGCGGTCCTCGACACCTGCCTTGCTGCTAAAGGTCCACACCGTAATGATATTGTCCTTCACATAGAGAGCCACGGTGATGGAATGAAAGTAGGGATCCATCGGTACCAGTTCCAGACACCGCCCATACTGTTCGATTACATCGGTGATGTGGGGCGTGTCGCCTGACCCGTTTTCTACCATCGCTAAAGGTCCTTTTCCTCGAGACTCTGACTGCCCGGAATTGCCTGGCTAGTCGTGCTTTCAGGCTACACTAGAGGAGGAAGACTGTAAAGATTGGAGAACAGTTCCAGGTCCTAGGTCGCAGGTCACAGGTCGCAGGTCTCAGGTCCTGTTATTCGGGAGATAGCAGAGCTCCTCCTTCAGCCAGACTTTGAGTCGAAAAGACCCTTGACTTTGATCAAGAGTTCTTTTCGGTAGGAATGACCTGCGAACTGAGACCTTGACTTGAAACCTGCCGCCTCTGCACAATGCTCGTTATGGACGTCTACGAGGAAGTGGTTCGGGTCCGGAAACACGGGGGCAAAGCCGCCCTGGCAACGATCGTCCGCCGGCTCGGCAGTACGCCCCGAAAAGACCATGCCAAGATGCTTATCCACGAGGACGGCTCCTTCGTCGGTACCGTCGGCGGTGGATGTGTCGAGGCAGAGGTTTGGGAAGAGGCCAAACGGGTCATGAACAGCGGCTCCGCCGCCTTGCTGAACTATGAACTCACACAGGAGGACGCTGAAAACGAGGGTCTCATCTGTGGTGGAACAGTTGAGATCTTCGTGGAACCGATTCTTCCTGATCCCAAGGTGGTGCTCATGGGGGCTGGTCACGTCGGCCAGGCCATTGCCGAAGCTGCCCATCGGGTCGGATTTCAGGTTGCCGTTCTCGACGACCGCGAAGCATTCGCGAATGCAGAGCGTTTTCCCAACGCCCAAGAACTCGTGGTGGGTCCCTACGAATCAGGCCTGGAGGAGATCCAGATAAGCCAGACCAGTTTCGTTCTGGTGGTCACACGAGGACACAGCCACGATCAAACCGCTCTGGAGCAGGCGATTCAGACCCAGGCCCGGTATGTCGGCCTGGTAGGTAGCCGCCGTAAAATTCAACTCATCGTCAAGAACCTGATTGAAAAAGGATATGCTCCCGAGGCATTCGATCGGCTCTATGCCCCGATTGGCCTGGCGATCGGATCGGAGACTCCAGAGGAGATTGCGGTCAGCGTCGTCGCCGAGGTGGTCGCTATCCGAAAAGGTGTTCACCAGCGAAGCGAAAAGCAACTCTTCATCGTGAAGGTTCTTGACAAGGTGAAACAGCAGGCGCTCCAGGAAACCGACCCACCTTCCCAGAACCCTCCCAAAGAAGTCCAGGTAGGTTGACCCTCCGGCCTTCGAAATTCGCCTGTTCGATATTCTGCGGTCCGGCATTTCCACCCGGTTGCCTTCTCCAGAAGCAAGGAAAAAGGCTAAATCCCAAACCGCAGAACACCGAACATGCGCGCGCCGAAGTGAATGCAACACGTATGAAATTTCAGGTTAGCAGCGCCACCGGCTGCGACGGATCGTACCTGAAAGAAACTTCAGTCGAGGGACATAGCGGTGCTCTCCAGGCCGCCGTCCGAGCCAAAGGCTCGGAAAAATAAGACTTCGGCCTGGAGGCCAAAGCTACATTCGCCAATGAAGTTTCAGCTTAGTGGGGTCCCCAGCGGAGCTGGCCCCATTCGAGAACGAAACTTGACGTGGCTCAGGGGCCCATCACCTACGCCGAAGGCGTAGAGACGTGTCTTGAATACATCTAATGCACTGCTAAATCAATGGGTTACGTTCTATTTCCCTGCGGACTTCCAAAATCAAGTTTCAGCTTAGTAGCTCCCCAGCTGGGCTGCCCCATTCGACAAAGAAACTTTGGCTATCCACAAAGACCAGCGTCGCTGATCCGGCCTTCGAAATTCGCCTGTTCGATATTCAGCGGTTTAGCCTTTAGCGGTTGCCTTCTCGGGAAGCAGAAAAGCCCAAATCTCAAACCGCAAAACACCGAACAATACGAACGCCGAAGTTCGGAAGCTTGGCGATGAAGTTTCAGCCTAGTCCGGTCGGACTACTCCACCCTCAGTAGACTTCGAACTTTCTCTGCCAACTGCCCTTCCCGCACTATCTGGGCAGGCTCGGTACAGAGGTCCACGACGGTCGACGCTTTGGCCTCTGCCATTTCAGCCACCTCCAGGAACAAGTCCACGCGGTCCCCGAACAATGTGGCGAGTTCTTCAATGGACCGGGGTAGGGGTTGCCCCGAAATGTTGGCACTACTGGACACCAGGGGTGCCCCGATGGCCTCTATCCACGACCGCAGATAAGGGAGTTCGGGCTGCCTCAGTCCCACCTTTGCCTGGTCACCAGCGATCAAGGCCGGCAGTTGCGGACTGGCCGGCAATAGGAATGTCACGGGGCCAGGCCAGAGTGCTTCTGCCAGTGGGAAAAACTCTGCTGGCACCGAACGGGCGCAGCGCTCCACCCAGGCCAGTTCCGGGATGAGCAACAGCACCCCTCGCTCTGGAGGCCGTTGTTTCAGCTCGAACAACCTCGCCAAGGTGTCGGCTCGTAGGCCGGAGCAGCCTAGACCGTAGACCGTGTCGGTTGGGTAGAGGACGATGCCACCCCTCCGGACGACTACCGCAGCCGCTTCGATCTGAAGTGGGTCCGGGTTGAATCGGTCGATGTGAACCCGTCTGGAGCCTTCCTCTGCTCGCCTCATGATCCCCAAGAGCTCCCCAACGGGAAACCTCGTTTCATCTTGCCCTCCTGCTTTCTGGCCATGTTAGAATAACACCGTCGTGTCTTCTCGCCCTGCGGTGATTCAAAGCCGAGATAATAAAAGATTTAGACAGTGGAGCAGGTTTCTTGACAGACCTCAGGATCCCGACTGTCCCTGGCTCTGTGCCGAAGGATGGAAACTGGTCGAAGACCTGTCCCAGGATTACCAGATCGAGCTGCTCTTGTTCTCGAAAGGCCTCGCCCAGAACCCGAATGGGCGGCTTGACCGCCTTCGTCAGAGGAGCCAGGAGTCGATTTGTCTCAGTGAGGCGCTGCTGAAATCTCTTTCCGGCGTCGAGACTTCCCAGGGGATCCTCGCCTTCTTCGAAAAACCAACCTGGAATTGGGATGATTTCGGTCCCTATCTGCTCTACGTCCACGAGATTCAGGATCCTGGCAACCTGGGGACCCTGCTGCGAACCACCGCCGCCACGGGCCTCTTCAGCTTGCTAACCAGTCCTGGGACCGTGTCCTGCTTCAACTCGAAGGTCATCCGGGCCTCTGCAGGCGCGATCCTTCGAGTGCCATTTCTGGAAGGAATCGGCTGGAGCCAGCTCAAGTCTCGAGGGGCCTGCCTTTGGGTGGCAACACCTCGGCGTGGGCAATCACTTTTTGAGGCACAGTTTCGGGCTCCGCTGGCCGTGGTGATCGGTAGCGAGGGATCCGGCCCCGACAGCTCCCTGCTGGAGGAGGCTGACAAGCTGCTTCAGATTCCTATGAAGGAACAGGCTGAGAGTCTCAATGCCGGAGTAGCCGGCGCTGTCATTCTCTACGAGGTGTGTCGCCAACAGGACATCCATGGATAGATCCCTTTTCCCCGATCAAGATCCTGTCGAGGCGAACGCCTCATCTTCGGCGCCTCTCGCAGACCGCATGCGGCCGCAAGCTCTGGACGAGGTGGTGGGACAGGAGCACCTCCTGGGGCCGGAGAGGGTGCTTCGTGACATCATTCACTCGGGAGAAATTCCCTCGATGATCCTGTGGGGACCTCCCGGTGTGGGCAAGACCACCCTTGCCTATCTACTAGCCCGCGAGACCGAGTGCCGATTCGCCTCGTTGAGCGCCGTTCTGTCAGGCGTCAAGAACGTTAATAAGGTGGTAGAAGAGGCTCAGTTTGAGCGCCGCAGGGGCCACCGTCCCACCGTCCTTTTCGTGGACGAGATTCACCGCTTCAACAAGGCACAGCAGGACGCTTTCCTACCCCACGTAGAGCGTGGCACCATCGTCCTGGTTGGGGCTACCACCGAGAATCCTTCTTTCGAAGTCATCGCTCCTCTCCTCTCCCGGAGCCGGGTCCTGGTCCTGAGAGCATTGAAAGACGAGCACATCCTCCAGATCCTGGAGCGGACCCTTCAGGACCGGGATCGGGGCCTCGGAAACTGGAACCTCTCAGTGGATCCCAAAATCCTCGTCCAGCTCGCCGGCTTCGCCAATGGAGATGCCCGCATCGCACTCAACTCACTGGAGCTTGCAGCTCAACTCGCCCGCACCAGGAGCTACAAGAGTCCCAGGATCACGACAGAGATTCTGGAGGAGGCGCTTCAGAAGCGGACCCTTCTGTACGACAAGTCGGGAGAGGAGCACTTCAACCTCATTTCCGCACTGCACAAGTCTTTGCGCAACAGCGATGCCGATGCCTCGCTTTACTGGCTGGGACGCATGCTGGAGGCAGGGGAAGAGGCTATGTACATTGCCCGGCGACTGGTACGTTTTGCTTCCGAGGACGTGGGCATCGCCGATCCAGCCGCCCTGGGGTACGCCATTGCTGCCATGCAGGCCGTTCACTTCATTGGTCTTCCCGAGGGAAAGCTGGCCCTGGCACAGATCACTGTCTACCTGGCACAGGCGCCCAAGTCCAACGCCCTCTACCGAGCCTATGCCGAGGTCGCCGAGGACGTGGCAAAGACCCGAAACGAACCGGTCCCGCTTCAGCTTCGAAACGCCCCGACTCGCTTGATGAAGGATATGGATTATGGAAAAGGTTATCGCTACGCCCATCAGGAGCGGAATCATGTAGCCGATATGCAGTGCCTTCCCGAGAATCTGGCAGACCGCCGCTACTACAAGCCCACTGAGGAAGGGTTCGAAAAGGAAGTGGCAGAGCGGCTCCGGAGCCTGGAGCGGCTCAAAAACGAGCAAGGATCTTAAGGTTCGGCCGGCTCGACAAAGGTCAGGACCGTAGCCGGGTTCTGGACCAGGATTCGATTGATGTCTTCCTCGGTGAAGCCACGGGCTTTCATCCTTGGCAAGATATGCACTAAGGATGTAAAAAATAACCATGACCGCCATACTTAAGTAGCTTATCTTTAGAAGCTACATCATGGGATATCAAGATCTTCTCGCCGAATCCCTCCCCGATCATGCGGGCAATCAGTTCCATTCTGCCGGCATCACTGGGTAGGTCGACTCGAGGATTGTTGGGAAAGTAGGAACGCTCGTAGGCGAAATGGTCCCACTGTAGATAACAACCCTGATCGGCAATATTGCGCAGTCGACTCCACTCGAACACGGTGCGTTCCAAGTGACCGATAATGGTGCGATGCAGATTCCCTCCTGCCTTTTCGAGAACCTCCAGGATCTCTTCGGGCGAGCGTTCGTCGCGACCCGGATGGAGGGTAATAGCGGCTCCGGTTTGTCTCTGAGCTGACGCAGAAGCGCGCAGGACCTTGCGCTCATTACTGGTCAGCGGCCAGGAGCAACCGACCTCCCCAATGATCCCTGAGTGGACACCACTGGAACCGACACCATTGACCACATCCTGGACAATTTCATCCGTGATTTCACTTTCCGAGCGACTATCCATATCGGGCGGATGTGCTGCATCTACGTAATAGGAGGATCCCATGACGATATGAAGTCCGGTAGCCCTGGAGATCCGAGCCAGGCCCACGGGGTCCCGGCCAAGTCCTCGGCTGGAGACCTCGACCACTGCCCCTCCTCCATGCTGGCGGTACAGGTTGAGCTCATCGATTGCTGTTGGAATATCGCCCAGCCGCAGAGTGTCTGCGTTGGGTTGAGAGTAGAATCTGACCAGTCCGACGTTGGCGTGGCTGAGCGGCTGGTAGAAGAGCTCGCGCTCGCTGGCCTCACCTGGAAGCTACCGCGATGTGTGAAAGATCCGACAGAATGTGCTCGTGCATGAGGGTCACGCCCAATTCCTCGGGCGAAACCGGTCCCAGGACGGTTTGAATCGATCCTAGTTAGTTGCGAAGAACGCTCCAAGAAACTCCTCCTGATTTCATCTGAAGTAAGGCAGCCACCACATTTTCTTCAGCGACCGCCCCAGCCGTTGATGATCGTCTCCCGTAGATCGAAGCCGAAGGCGCGAGCAGAGACGGCGATTATGGGCGCTCCCTGAAGACGTTTGTAGACGGAGACATTCAGCGACCGGTAAAGCTGTCGAGCCAGCTTTCCAAAGCCCTCCTCGTCGTACTTCTCGTAAACAGCGTCACCTTGGACCGAGTATCTGGCCGGACTGAGCTGCTTCTTCTGGAACTGATCCACCAAATCCCGAGGGCCCATCCCCCTCTCCACGAAGTCGCTGACCATGGGACCTACCACCTCGTAGTCGAAGGGGTCGGTTTGATCTGCCTTCAGTTCCGCTGAAGGCGGAATCGAGAACACCTCTTCCGGAATCATGGCTCGGTCCCACCGGCGGTTGACGTAGCGGGCCAGTCGATAGACGTCCGGCTTGGGCAGATCGCCAATCACGGAGAGCCCTCCGACCATGTCACCATAGAGGGTGGTATAGCCAAGGGCGATCTCGGTTTCGTTGCCGTTGGTCAGAAGCAACGCCTCCTGGTCATTGGATTCGGCCATCATGATAAGGCCTCGGACCCGGGCCTGCAGATTCTCGCTTGTCACCGACTGATCTACCGGGTGGAGATAACGTTCGAAGTCTCCCACGATCGCGTCGACCATCGACTGAATAGGTACTTCGTGGTAATCCAGCTCAAAATTCCGCGCTAGTTGACGGGCTGCCTCCAGTGTCTGGGACGAGTTGTACTTGGAGGGAAGACTGTAGACGGAGAGGAGCTCACGCCCCATGGCTTCGTAAGCGATGGCAGTCCCCAGGGAAGAATCGATTCCCCCGGAGATCGCCTCTAGGACGCGCTTGAAGATGCCCACCTTGTCGAAGTAGTCGCGCACGCTCATGACCAGGGCGCCATAGATCTCCCCTTCTCGATCGAAAGGCGGAAGCGGGACGGTGTCAGACTTTCCCTGGTCGAAATCGACGGACTGCTGGTCTTCTTGAAACTGCTTCAGAACACGGGCAGGGTTTCCTTCCCGATCAAATGCAAGGCTCATTCCATCGAAGGGGATGATGTTCTTTCCGTTGTCTCCCACGCCTACGGTATTGACGTAGATAATGGGAATCCCGTGACGCCGGATCTGCTCTCGTACGATCCGCTCGCGGACAAAGCGCTTGCCGTCCTTTTCTCCCGGGCTGCTCCCCACGAAGGGACTCGCATTGATGCAGAAGAGGTATTCGGCACCCTTGTCCCGAAACAGTTGGCAAGGACTGAAGTCGTATCCGTGCTCCCACAGATCCTCGCAGATGAGCACTCCGATGGACACTGCCCCGTCCGCTGCCCTGACCTTGATCGGCTCCACTTCGTGGCCTGGCTGGAAGTACCGCTTGTCTTCGAAATAGCGGTAGGCGGGCAGCAGGCGCTTGTGGACGATCTGAAGCACCTTCCCTTCTCCCAGAACGGCCGCGGCATTGTGCCGTAACACGCGCTGATCGGGCCCCAGCTGCTCCTCATCGAAGTCCAGGAAGCCGACGATGGCCGCAATCTCCTGACAGGCAGGCCGGATCTCCTCCAGCAGGATGCGTTTGTTTTCCTGCAGGAATTGGAGATTGATCAGAAGCTTTTCATCCAGGCAGTACCCGGTCAGGCACATCTCGGGAAAGACCACAATGTCGCAGCCCTGCTCGCGAGCTTGGGTGATACCTCTCAGGATCTTGCGAGCATTGCCCTGAAGGTCTCCGGTCTTGGGATTGATCTGACCGAGTGAGATCCTGAAACTCATCTTCTCCAATTTCTGTGGCCCCGGGGACTCAGCATTGCCCTATCGCTGAGATGTCCCGGGAAGGTTCATGAAAGCACAAACCCCGATGACCTGTCCACGGCTGCGGCTTCGCTTCTACTCCAGCTACCCAGGCTGTGGTATCGTTTACAGAGCATTGATGCTTTGGGCTAACCAGGGCGTAAGTTTGAGCGCCGCCGACAGGAAGCGACTTGATTCGAAAGGTTTTAAAAATGCGTTACTTTATTAGCTTGGGATTGGCTTGTCTGCTCCTGAACCTACCGCTGATAGCCGACTCCGAGGATGAGGAAGAACGGCTGAGAAATGCCAGGATGCGTATTCCGGACGAAACCGGCCGGTGATTCCAGAGGAAACCGGCCACTAGACCCAAAAGAAGTAGATGAAAGTGGACTAAACCACATGTAAACACCTGAAATGCCAGACCTGACGGGTATTCTGGGGTTGTCAAAGAAACTTCAGAACAAGCCGAAAGGAGGCATTTCAGGTGAAGAAAAAGGATAGCGCAATCATCCGCAAACGGGAAGCAGAGGTTGCTCAGCGATTGAGCCCCAGCTGGAACGGTCAAGACCCGAAACCGGTGCTCTCGCCCGAGGTCATCAGCTACGAGGTCTCGGAGAAAACGGGTGCGGTCAGTTACGGTGGTCTGGGGCTGCTGCAGCAGGTGGTGAAGTGGAGTGGGCTGGGGAAAGCCATTGACCAGGCGGTGACGCTGCTCAAACGCCACCAACCGTACCACGAATCGGACCACGTCCTGAGCCTGATCTACAACGTGGCCACGGGCGGGACCCGCTATCAGGATATTGAACTGCGACGTCAGAGTGTGAGTTTCCTGGAGGCGGTGGGAGCCGAGAAGATCCCCGCCCCCAGCACGGCCGGAGACTTTGTGCGCCGCTTTGACGCGCCCGACGTGGTGGATCTGATGGAGGCCGTCAATGCCAGCCGCCTCAAGGTCTGGGCCCAACAACCGGCCCGTTTCTTCCAACGGGCGGAGATCGACGTGGATGGGACGATGGCCCCCACGAGCGGCGAATGCAAGGAAAGGATGGAGATCAGCTACGATGGGCAGTGGGGCTATGCGCCGCTGATCGTGACGCTGGCCAATACGGGAGAGGTGCTCTATGCGGTCAACCGCTCGGGCAACCGTCCCTCTCATGAGGGAGCGGCCGAATGGCTGGATCGGAGTATCGAGCTGGTTCGAGAGGCGGGTTTTCGGAAGGTGCGCCTGCGCGGGGACACGGATTTTTCGCTGACGGCTCATTTTGACCGTTGGACGGAGGCGGGCGTGGAGTTTGACTTCGGGATCGACGCCCATCCGAGCTTCGTCAAGTGGGCGGAGGCGTTGCCAGAAGCGAGATGGAAAGAGCTGGGGCGCCCCAGCCAGGGGAAAGGAAAAGGGAAGAAGCGGCGCCAGCGGCGGGACAAAGTGAAGCCGGAGATTGTCAAGAGACGCGGGTTCAAGACGCTGACGCTGGAACGGGAAGAGATCGCGGAGATCGACTACCGTCCGAGCAAAGCGAAGCGAACCTATCGGATGGTGATCTTGCGCAAGACGATCCTGGTCGAGAAAGGCCAGAAGCGGCTGCTGCCGCAGACGCGCTACCACTTTTATGTCACCAATATCTCGGCCAGAACGTTGGGAACGGCGGGAGTCGTACGGGAAAACAACCGGCGCTGCAACCAGGAGAACGTCATTGAACAACTCAAGAACGGAGTCGAGGCCCTGCGGATGCCCTCGGATACGCTGGTAGCCAACTGGGCCTATCTGGTGATTGCGGCTCAAGCCTGGAATCTGAAGGCCTGGATGGGGTTGGTGCTGCCGGCGCGACTGCAAGCCCGAGAGCTGGTGAAGATGGAGTATCGCCGTTTCCTGCGAGAGGTCATTGAAATGCCCTGCCAGATTTTGCGCAGGGGCCGACAGTTGGTCTATCGGCTGCTGGATGTCAATGGTTGGAGCCGTCTTCTCTTGGAAGGCAGTAAGTGGTTGAAACACCGGCCAGCTACCTGAAACTGAAAGGAGATAAAGTAGCTCCGAGGGTCGCCAGAGCTGGGGTGAGGTGTCTCTACAAACGCCCCCCAAGAGGGCAGAATCGTTTTCCCTGAGCGATCGGCGTGGAGGACAGCTGAACACGTGCCTGTTCTGAGTGACTTCGCGCCGAAATTTAGAATTTAGGTCTCCAAAATGGCTCCTCGGAGCCGACAAAGGGGTCTATTTTCGAACTTCGGTTTCCAGAGCGGACGGAAGCGACGTTGGACTCCTTCGGTACCATGACTCCTTTTCGGAGGAGCGATCGTGCCGAACCAAAGGAAGTCCATGCGCAAAATCAAAAATGTCCTACGCCTGAAGTTTCAGCTTCATCTTTCGGATCGGCAGATCGCCCGTAGCTGTGCCCTCGCGCGCAGCACCGTGGCAGAGTATGTGCGCCGGGCCCAAGGAGCCGGTCTGAGTTGGCCACTCCCTGAGGGGTGGGATGACCGGGCGATTCAGAACCGGGTGTTTCCTCCCACGGGTAAATCTCCCCCGGAGCAACGTCCCCTCCCCGACTTCGCCACCGTCCATGAGGAGCGCTGCCGACACAAACATGTGACCTTGATGCTGCTCTGGGATGAGTACAAGCAGGCGTATCCGGAGGGCTATCAGTACAGTCAGTTCTGCGATCTGTAGCATCGCTGGCGGGGCAAGCTGGATCTGGTGCTGCGGCAGGAACACCGGGCCGGCGAGAAGCTCTTCGTGGACTATGCCGGCGACACGGTCCCGATCGTGGATCGCCATACGGGGGAAACCCAAGAGGCCTCGATCTTCGTGGCCGTGCTGGGGGCAAGCAACTATACCTATGCGGAAGCCTCCCTAAGGCAGGACTTACCCTCGTGGCTCGCGGCCCACACTCGGGCTCTGGAGTTCCTGGGGGGTTGCCCCTGCGTCGTGGTTCCAGACAACACCAAAGATGCGGTCCATCGCCCCTGTCGCTATGAACCGGATCTCAATGCGAGCTATTCGGATTGGGCCTCGCACTACGGCGTCGCGGTGATCCCGGCTCGAGTGCGCCGTCCTCGAGATAAAGCGAAGGCGGAGTCGGGTGTGTTAGTCGTCGAGCGCTGGATCTTGGCCGCCTTGCGTCACCGGACCTTCTTTTCCCTGGGAGAGCTCAACGAAGCCATTGCCGAGCTGCTGGAGCGTCTCAACACTCGAAACTTTCACAAGCTCCCCGGCAACCGCCGCCAGCGCTTCCAGGACCTGGATCGTCCGGCTCTGGGGCCCCTGCCGGCCCAACGCTACGTCTTCGCCCAGTGGAAGAAGGCCCGCGTCAACATCGATTACCACATCGAGTTCGACCGCCACTACTACAGCGTCCCTTATGTCCTGGTGGGTCAGAAGGTCGAGCTGCGCACCACCGTCACCACCGTGGAGATCTTCCATCAAGGTCGCCGCGTGACCTCTCACCGTCGCTCCTATCAGCCGGGCAAGGCCACGACCTTGGACGAGCACCGGCCCGAATGCCATCGCCGCTATCTGGAGTGGTCACCCTCGCGTCTGATCCACTGGGCTCAGAAAGTCGGGCCCCATACCGCATCGGTGGTCGAGAAGATCCTCCAATCCCGTCGCTATCCCGAGCAAAGCTATCGCTCCTGCTTGGGTATCCTGCGCCTGGGCTCCAGCTTTGGGGAAGACCGTTTGGAGCAGGCTTGCCGTCGGGCCCTGCGACTTCAGGCCTGCTCCTACAAGAGTATCCAGTCCATGTTGAAGAACGGTCTGGACCGTCAAGCGGAACCGCAACCGTTGCCGGAACGTCCTCCGATCGAGCACGCCAACGTGCGAGGGGCCGAGTACTTCGAAGGCGAGAAAGGAGCCTCTCATGTTGGTTAATCCCACCGTCGAAAAACTTCACGCCATGCGGCTCAGGGCCATGGCTGAGGCCTTCACCGAGCAACTCTCCGACCCGGAGATGGCCCAACTGAGCTTTGAAGAACGCTTTGCCCTGTTGGTGGATCGGCAGTGGACCTGGCGAGAGAATCGGGCCTTGGAGCGTCGTCTGAAGAATGCCCGATTGAAGCTCTCGGCCTGTCTGGAAGATGTCAACTATCGCCGACCTCGGGGGCTGGATCGCTCGCTGATTGCCAGCCTCGCCACCTGCCGTTGGATCCAGACCCACCACAATCTCCTGATCATCGGTCCCTGTGGAGTCGGGAAAACCTTCTTGGCCTGTGCCTTTGCTCAGAAGGCCGCTCGCGACGGGTGGACGGCTCTGTACACTCGTGCCGCTCGACTCTTTCGCGATCTGGCTTTGGCTCGAGCCGACGGCTCGCTCGACAAGCTCCTGCGTAAGATCGCCCGCACCGACGTGCTGATCGTCGATGACTGGGCCATGAATCCCTTGGCCGAGAGCGAGCGACGGGACTTCTACGAGATCTGCGAGGATCGCTACGACAGTCGATCCACGATCCTGACCTCCCAGCTTCCCGTCGCCCATTGGCATGAGCAGATCGGAGATCCGACCACCGCTGATTCCATCCTGGATCGTCTGGTCCATAATGCCTACCGCATTGAGCTCGAAGGGGCTTCCATGCGCCGGCATCGTCATCCTCCCACCAAAGCAAAGGACGAATCATGAGTCCAACACCGCAGTTGAAAGTCCAAGGTGGCTGGTTCGCCGCCGCCGGTGCTCCGTTGCTACAGGCGATGGAGAGCGTCAGCGACGGCGCCTTCAAACTCTTTGTCTATCTGTGCCTGAAAGCGGATCGCTGCACCGGCGAACTGACCGTCTCGCCTACCCAGTTGGCTCCGGCCTTGCGCAAATCTCGCCGCTCCCTGTTCACCTACCTGGGAGAACTCCAGTCCCGAGGTCTAGTTCAGCTCAGCCTCGCTCGCAATCAACACGAGCGCACTCACATCCAGATCAGCGAGGCCTTCTGGCCCTACCAAAGATCCCTCGTCCAGGAGCCCGAAGCGGCCGAATCCCAATACCTCGATCAGGTGGCCTGTCTGCTGCTCGATGCCCCTGGCGTTCAGTGCTCCTTCTCCCCGGCCGATCGGCAGCTGGCCGCTCGCCTCTACCGCCAGGGCCTGTCCTTGCGGCAGATCGAGCAGGCCCTGCTTCTCGGCTGCGCCCGCAAGCACGTCGCCTGGCTCAACGGCCACACCGGTGGACCGATCACTTCCCTGAGCTACTTCGAACCTCTAATCCAGGAAGTGAGACAACAACCTGTCTCCGATCAATACTGGGATTATCTCAGGAGTCGCCTGAAGACTCTGAGGCAACAATGGAAACAACACTCTGCTGAAGCAAGCTTTGCCTCAGCAACTCACTCAGGAAAGGAGAGACGAGATGATGTGTTCTCAACCCAAGAGACTCCTGTGGATTGACTCAAACCGGCCACTTCGGAGATGATTATCAACCTCCGGCGTCGCTTCGCTCCGACCCGGCCGGTTTGCTCCGGATTCGGTGGCCGGTTTCACCGGAATACGCAGCCAGGATGGTCCTCAAGGCGATCCTCGACACTCCAGACGAGGGGATACCGAGCGAACTGTTGAACAAGGCCGAGTGCGTCCTGGTCTTCCCTGGCGTCAAGAAGGGCGCTTTTCTCTTCGGGGCTAGTTATGGCAAGGGTGCCATGGTGTGTCGCTCGGGAATGGATTTCATGGATCCCTGGGGCGCACCGGCCATGTATCGGTTGGCGTCAGGCAGTATCGGTTTCCAGATCGGGGGTAGTTCCACCGACTACGTCCTTCTGGTAATGAATCCGTCGGGAGTGAAGTCGCTGCTGGGAAGCAAGGTCAAGCTGGGTGCGGACGCTACTGCTGCGGCCGGACCCAAGGGTCGGTCTGCCGAGGCGGCGACCGATGCTGCCATGGGTGCCGAGATACTTGCGTATGCCCGTTCCAAGGGTCTATTCGCCGGAATCTCTTTGAAGGGTGGCACATTGCGCCAGGACAACGGAGCGAACAAAGACCTCTACGGGCGCAAAATCTCGGCTAAGGAGATCGTCCTCGAAAAGAAGGTATCCGTTCCTAAAGACGGCAAGCCTCTCGTGGATCTCCTCAACGAGGCCTCACCCAAGAATCTTTCCAAATAGGTAGCAAAGGAGTCGGCCCTCGCTCTGGATCGATGCAACTACCTGGCTCCACGCCGGTTACTGCTCCGGAACGCAGATCCAGGCCAGATAGTGACGTCAGTCTCATCGACTGCGACGTGCACCACTGGCTGAAGAACCTTGACGAACTCCTCCCCTACCTTTCAGCCCCCTTCCAACGACAGGTCAAGGAACAGGGATTCCTCTTCCCCGGATCAGGTTACTTCAATGCCCCTCGACAGGCGGTCCGAACCGATCTGGCCGACGGCTTCAACCTGGAAAACTACAACGGACATGAAGAAGGCTGGGATCTGGAGCGTCTTCGAAAAGATCACCTGGACCGCTGGCATATCGACTACGCAGTCCTCAACAGCGGGGTGGTCTATACCTCTTCGGTGATACCTGACTGTGATTACGCCGCCGCTATTTGCAGAGCCTTCAACGACTGGTCGCTCGAGCATTGGATTGCCCAAGAGCCTCGTCTCAAGCTGGCCATGTCGATCAGCACTTCCGATCCGCAGTTGGCGGCGGCGGAGATTGATCGCATCGGCGATCATCCCGATGTGCTGGCCATCCTTCTGCCCACTGGAGCCAGGCGACCCTATGGCAACCGCTTCTACGATCCCATCTGGGAGTCGTGCCAGCGAAACGCGCTGGTGGCGTTTGTGCACCCAGGATGCGAGGGCGCGGGAATGGCAGGCTCCCCGACCGGCGTCGGCTACCCTACCTACTACCTGGAAACGCGACTAGCCCGCTCCCAGATGGCGATGGCCCACTTTGTCTCCCTGATCTCGGAGGGGAGTTTCGAGAAATTCCTGGACCTAAGCGTCGCCTTCTTGGAGGTCGACCAATACTGGGTTGCCGGCCTCTGTTGGAAGTTGGATGCGGACTGGAAGTCTCTGCGTGATCAGACGCCCTGGGTAAAGCAGCTCCCCAGCCAGTATTTCCGGAAACACATCAGAATCGGCTCTCAACCCATGATGGAACCAGAGCAGCCTGGGCATCTTCTGAGACTGCTGGAAGCCATGAAGGCCGAAGACACCCTGGTCTATTGCTCGGATTGGCCCCACTTCGACTGGAATGATCCGGTCACGGCACTTCCCGGAATTCCCAAGCCGTTGAAGCGACGCATTCTTTCCGAGAATGCCCGTGAGGTACTCGGTTTGTGACGGAATCTGAAGAAGCCCTTCATCTCGTCCATCTGGAGCCGCCGCAAGCCATCAATCTTTTTTTTCGCTAGCAGAAACACGATAATCCAGTGCGGTGTGTGAGAACTTGATCATCGATTTGACTTCTGAAAACCCAGCCATCATCTCCTCTCGAAGACCTTTGAGACCCCCCTGAAGACGTTCCTCAAGATCAGACACACCCTCTGTCACCTGACGGATTTCGCCGCGCAGGGCCTCGCCCACCACATCGAAATGTCGACGAGTCTCTGTCAGTCGATCGACTAGGTCTCGGTACTGTTGATCCATCGTTTCCTCCATCTTAGTCGGCAAGTCGTCCAGGGACGAGCGGCAAAGCCTCCGAGGCTATAACGACCAAGAGAGGAGATCGACGAGACACATTTATTAGAAGTCGGAATCGCAGGCGAGGTGTCGCGTTTTCAGGGACTGGTGGGCGGCGTAGAATCAGCAGATCGAAACATTTCCTCCGTCTCGGAGTTGAGCAGGACCCAAAGCCCAAATATTCCTAGCGCCGTCCCGACAGGTATGTTGAATAGGTGGAGAGCGGAAATCACGATGGCCAGGACTCTGGCCCAGGGCCGGAAGTCAAGTAGGCCGATCCCGGCGACCACTCCCGGGACCGCGAACAGCAGGATGATCGCGAAGAGTACGGCGCCAACCACCCACAGGATCGGTGCCGCCAGAAACGCCTGCGGATCCTCCTGGGCTGTCATCCTGACCATGGTTCCAGCGAACACAAAAATCCCAAAGATCAGGACAGCACCCAGAGAGCCCAGGGCGCCCAAGGCGGTGTAGAGCCAAGCGACAATCTTGACATAGTCCTACACCAAGGTACCCCCGCGTGGCTCTATTCTACTCGTCTTGTCCACAAAGAAGAATCCGAGTTAGCGAATAGCGCCTGCCTTTGACGGCACTAACGATTCCCCACCCCGACCTGCTTCTGGTAAACTGCACCAACATTCAGTGCGCTCGTAGCTCAGTTGGATAGAGCGCTGGTCTACGAAACCAGAGGTCGCAGGTTCGAATCCTGCCGGGCGCGCCATTTATTTTCAATCGTTTACGTCGATTTTCCCGACTCAATTTTCCCCCTTGGTGACGTTTACTGACGTTCTACTGACGTTTTGGGGCCTTTCACCTAAATGATCGAGGACGTCCACCCCTCGGCTCTCAGTACCGCCCTCCTCGATCCAGTGGGCGTAGACGTTCATCGTCGTACTCACCTGGGCATGGCCCAATTGCTTGGCAATGTAAAGCGGTGAAACCCCGGCCATGAACAGTTGGGAGGCGAAGGTGTGCCGCAGATTGTGCCAGTGCCGGTAGCGCACCTGGGCCGCCGCTAACGCTCGCCGCCACACCCGGCGCATTAAATTGCTGTGATGGATCGGCTGGCCTTCCTTGGAGAGAAACACCCACTCGGGAATCTCCGGCTTGCCCAGGGACAGGTATTGGGTCTTCCGTCTCACCCGGAGCTTCCGAAGCGCCTGAGACAGCTCAGAGCTCACATCGACCTGGCGGATGCCGGAGCGCGTCTTGGGAGTCGTCAAATCTTGATTGACTGGCCAGTTGCGTCTCACATGAATCACCCGTCTTCGAAAGTCGACGTCCTCCCACTTCAAGGCCCGCTGCTCCCCGAATCGGAGTCCCGTACGCACCGAGCACAAGACCCATTCATAGTACTCGGGCCAGCGTTCGCTGATCTTTTCCAGGATGTCTGAGATTTCAGTTTGGGTGAACGGATCGGGCTGTTCTCGGCCCTCCGAACGGGTCCCAAAGAACTTGCCAAGCGACGTGACCGGATTGGCCGGGATCAAGCCTTCGCGGACCGCCTCCTTCAGAACGACTCGTAGAGCTGAAATCATCAGCCGGACGCTGTGACGGCTTTTGCTCTTGGCCTTCTCCAAACAGAATCCCTTCAAGAGCGCATAGTCGATGTCCTCCAGATGGAGCCGGCCGAAGAAGGGATTCAAGTGCACTTTCAGAGATGAGGCGTAACGATCAATGGTCGAGGGCTTTAAGTTGCTGGCCTGAATCTCCTGAAGCCACTTATCGGCGTACTTTTGGAAGGTCCAAACGTCCCGCTTCGGCTCCCGGCCCAACAACCGCAGTCCCTCTTCTCCGTGAATCTTCAGATAGGCGGTCAGATGA
Organism: Acidobacteriota bacterium; assembly: GCA_965219855.1. Lineage (GTDB taxonomy): Bacteria > Acidobacteriota > UBA6911 > RPQK01 > JAJDTT01 > CAUZIZ01. The sequence goes on along the minus strand of CBDCOR010000027.1, from coordinate 85,848 downwards.
TCGGCAAAGGCCCGGGCCGAGGATTCGTCCCGGAATTTCTTGACCTTTCGTCTGCCCTTCATGTGAACAACGACGTACCAGCCATCCTTCCACCGCCGGACCTTCACGCTCATCCTGACAGAATCTCCTCTCCGAAAGCCCGGACCTCATTCGGGATGAGCCGGTCTTGTTTTTCTCTCGCCTCGGCGTACTCATCGAACCAGGTGGTGTGAACTAGGCCCAAAATAAGCGCAAGTTCGAAAATAGACCCCTTTGTCGGCTCCGAGGAGCCATTTTGGAGACCTAAATTCTAAATTTCGGCGCGAAGTCACTCAGAACAGGCACGTGTTCAGCTGTCCTCCACGCCGATCGCTCAGGGAAAACGATTCTGCCCTCTTGGGGGGCGTTTGTAGAGACACCTCGCCCCAGCTCTGGCGACCCTGGAACTACTTTATCTCCTTTCAGTTTCAGGTAGCTGGCCGGTGTTTCAACCACTTACTGCCTTCCAAGAGAAGACGGCTCCAACCATTGACATCCAGCAGCCGATAGACCAACTGTCGGCCCCTGCGCAAAATCTGGCAGGGCATTTCAATGACCTCTCGCAGGAAACGGCGATACTCCATCTTCACCAGCTCTCGGGCTTGCAGTCGCGCCGGCAGCACCAACCCCATCCAGGCCTTCAGATTCCAGGCTTGAGCCGCAATCACCAGATAGGCCCAGTTGGCTACCAGCGTATCCGAGGGCATCCGCAGGGCCTCGACTCCGTTCTTGAGTTGTTCAATGACGTTCTCCTGGTTGCAGCGCCGGTTGTTTTCCCGTACGACTCCCGCCGTTCCCAACGTTCTGGCCGAGATATTGGTGACATAAAAGTGGTAGCGCGTCTGCGGCAGCAGCCGCTTCTGACCTTTCTCGACCAGGATCGTCTTGCGCAAGATCACCATCCGATAGGTTCGCTTCGCTTTGCTCGGACGGTAGTCGATCTCCGCGATCTCTTCCCGTTCCAGCGTCAGCGTCTTGAACCCGCGTCTCTTGACAATCTCCGGCTTCACTTTGTCCCGCCGCTGGCGCCGCTTCTTCCCTTTTCCTTTCCCCTGGCTGGGGCGCCCCAGCTCTTTCCATCTCGCTTCTGGCAACGCCTCCGCCCACTTGACGAAGCTCGGATGGGCGTCGATCCCGAAGTCAAACTCCACGCCCGCCTCCGTCCAACGGTCAAAATGAGCCGTCAGCGAAAAATCCGTGTCCCCGCGCAGGCGCACCTTCCGAAAACCCGCCTCTCGAACCAGCTCGATACTCCGATCCAGCCATTCGGCCGCTCCCTCATGAGAGGGACGGTTGCCCGAGCGGTTGACCGCATAGAGCACCTCTCCCGTATTGGCCAGCGTCACGATCAGCGGCGCATAGCCCCACTGCCCGTCGTAGCTGATCTCCATCCCTTCCTTGCATTCGCCGCTCGTGGGGGCCATCGTCCCATCCACGTCGATCTCCGCCCGTTGGAAGAAACGGGCCGGTTGTTGGGCCCAGACCTTGAGGCGGCTGGCATTGACGGCTTCCATCAGATCCACCACGTCGGGCGCGTCAAAGCGGCGCACAAAGTCTCCGGCCGTGCTGGGGGCGGGGATCTTCTCGGCTCCCACCGCCTCCAGGAAACTCACACTCTGACGTCGCAGTTCAATATCCTGATAGCGGGTCCCGCCCGTGGCCACGTTGTAGATCAGGCTCAGGACGTGGTCCGATTCGTGGTACGGTTGGTGGCGTTTGAGCAGCGTCACCGCCTGGTCAATGGCTTTCCCCAGCCCACTCCACTTCACCACCTGCTGCAGCAGCCCCAGACCACCGTAACTGACCGCACCCGTTTTCTCCGAGACCTCGTAGCTGATGACCTCGGGCGAGAGCACCGGTTTCGGGTCTTGACCGTTCCAGCTGGGGCTCAATCGCTGAGCAACCTCTGCTTCCCGTTTGCGGATGATTGCGCTATCCTTTTTCTTCACCTGAAATGCCTCCTTTCGGCTTGTTCTGAAGTTTCTTTGACAACCCCAGAATACCCGTCAGGTCTGGCATTTCAGGTGTTTACATGTGGTTTAGTCCACTTTCATCCACTTCTTTTGGGACTAGGATCTTCCCTTTTGCCTTGGCCCGGAAGTGACGCAGCTCTCCCCGTCTGATCAGCTTCCGAAGATAGCCTTCCGACAGGCCGCTGTACTCGCTCAGATCTTCTCCGTCGCGGCTCTTGAGCGGAAGATATCGATGCGTCATAGAACTCCCCAAGCGTCGGGTCTACCGATCACCTTTTCTCAACCTCCATCATGGCCCTTCCGATCGTCTCCACCACTTTCGCCTATAAAGCCCCCTGACGGCCTTGGCCGTTAAATCCATAGGGTGGGGTTGCCCTGCCTCGTCCGGATGCAATGACGGGCATCTTACCCCGGTAAGATTGAGTGCTCATGGCTGCCCGTTACCCCCCGAGAGCTTCTGCCACTGCTCACACCACGGAGCCGCCTTGCAGTAGCCCTGCTCACAGCGGACCGACTCTCCCGGGCGGTGCTCCACGAGATAGACGCCCTCCTTGGTCTTGTTTAAGGACTGAGCCCACACACTCGCCTCCGATTCCGTTTTGAATAACCGGGTGGCCCGTTTGTTGCCCTTCTTCTTGACCGCCCAGCGCTCGGGTTTGGCCCAGCGTTCCTGATCCGTGCACTCGGGGTAGACTCCTTCTCCCCGGGCTTGTTTGTGTAGAGCCACCCGTTGCCCGATGTAGGCCATAGCTTGCTGGTGAGACCATAAGGGGATCTCCTTGGTCAAGGACTGAGCGTCCGGGTAATCCGGCTCCGATGCCCGCCGCCTGATCCAGTCCCTCAAGAGCGACACAATCTGCAGCTGCTTCACCGAAAACTCATTCTCCCGGTACAGGGCCGCGTAGATGTTGAGTTGAGCTTCCCACTCCGGCTTATCCCCCAAGATGAACGACCAGCAGGAGGTCACCTTGTAATCCAGCAGCAGTCCACCCCCACAGTACAAATCGGGCTTCCCCGTCACCGTCCACCCGCCCACTTCGATGCTCAGGCGTTCCTCTTGCAGGGCGTTATCGGCCCCAGCCCGGTCCAGCACCACGTGAACGGCTTCTCCCAGGACGGCAAAGACCCGCTCGGAGACATCCGTCGTGATCTCCTCCCGGTGGAGCTCCTCCAGGCAGGCCATCTGAGGAGGACGGATCAATCCCGTGGCGCTGATATGGCCCTCCCGCACATAGGTCTTCTGCTGGATGGCGTTCACCAGAGACTCCGGGAGGTTGTGGCGGTTGGTCCAGTTCGTCATTAGAAAGGGGTATTGTCAGCCGTGGTTTGCGTGGCTTTCTTGTAGTCCTGGCCGAAGTGTTTCAGCAGCCGCGGCAATTTGCCCTGGTGGATCTGGTTCAGGCTGCTGACCCCGGCCAGGCGGTCCACCGCCGCCTTGACCTCCTCGATGGGCCAGCCATGCTCCGTGTAGAGATCCTTCAAGCTTTCGGCCTGGCCCGCCGTGAGGGTCCCGGCGCCGTTGACCTCGGGAGCTTCCGGGCGCTTCCGCCGGATGCGGATGGCCTGAACCATCTCGCCCCTGAAGTCCACATCCGTGGCGTAAAGAACGATTCCCCGGCCGCTCCAGAGGTCGATCTCATCCCCGTACAAGCCGGCGATGATCTTGGCGTTGGTTTTGTTGAGCACCAGGTCCTTGCTGTCCCGCAGCTGCAGGACGGGTTTGGGCTCCCCGTTGAAATCCTCCCGGCCTATCCCTTCGATGATCACCGTGGTGTCCCCATTTAGGTCCGCCGCGCTGAGATACTTACTCGGGAAAAAATCGTTGAAGTTTGCCATATCGCTATCCTCCTTGGGTTGTTGATTGCGGCCTCTTTATCGAAACCACGTTTCTGGATCGTGCGGTCCGGGCCGCGTCCTGCCTCCGGTGGAGGCGCTCTTGAATCCCTCTCAAGTCTTCGCCGGGGTTTCGGTACGGGTATTTGGTCGGCTCGTCCGGGGTCTTGTTAAGATGGGCCCGTTGGATGGCATGGCCGTGCATCCGATGGCCGGTCACATCGATGACCTTGCGCCGAATCCCCAGGCAGTATAGGAGCCTCCCAATCATGCCTCCCCCGCCCTCAACGCTCTCCGTGTTTTTCGATCCTCATCAGCCCCGTTCAAAAAATGGGAAACTTTGACCGTCTGCAAGTCCTTGACCTCGCGGACATCAACGCTCACTCGGTCCGAGACCACTTCCAGCACCTGATAGGCTTCTCCTGGCTTGCCGTGCTCCGAAAGCCACCACCGGAAAGCAAAATCCGTAGACTGGTTCCGTTTGCGTGGAAGCCGCTCGAGGGGCGTAAATTGAGGGTCGCCGGAGACCCGGAAGACAAACTGTTCATTCATGGAAACCTTCCCTTCCTTATGGCCCAGAAACTCCGTGGTAGGCATTCGGGTAATCCGCCCGGAACCGATCCTCGGCTTCCTCACGCTCCCGCTCTTCCCACTCCTCTCGCATCCGCTCCTCAATGACCTTGTCCTGGTGCTTGTAGCACTGCTCGCAACGGTCCAGGTGCCAGAGAAACGTAATCAGTCCCTCATCCTCTCTGATGGGGTAAAGGTCCTTGACCTTTGAGCAGAAGCTTGTCGGCTCAACATCAGCGCCGCAGCGAGGGGCACTAGCAGGATCTCCCGGTTCCCGCCCAGAGTGAGGCCGAAAGGAGTAGCTCTGATGGGCGGGAATCTTTCGGTTCACGATTCTCTGACGCGCCAGGTCGATCATGACTTCCCCTCCAGACGCTCGAAGTTCGGTTTGCCCTTCATGCCTAGGAAACCCCTGGAGCACTCCTCGCCGTTCTTCCAGTACCCCATCCAGTCAGGGCTTTGCGGTGCTCAGTGGAGAGAAAGTCGGCTAGGATAAAGGCGTCTTCTTCAGGCTTGACGTGCCCAGGACAGCGCCCCAGCGTTCGGGTGAGGGCCTTCCAGCAGGCGATGATGAGTTGGGCGCGATCCAGCGCCTCAACGACGGGCGGGCATGGCACATGGCGGCCTCCAGTATCAAGGTTGGTCTTGCCGTCTCCCTCGGGTTGAAGCGAGTGGAGGCGGGTCCGTACGGGTTCAACCACCGGCTACTGGAGCAACCGGCGACCCCGAAGGGTCCCCGCATGGCCCCGCCACAAGGACGGACACCATGTGCCGGACACGAAAAAAGCGCCTTTGGGAGAGGCGCTGGTCGTGCCTCCAGTAACTGCGGGGGTTGAAACCCGGCTGCGGATTTTGCCGCAACGGGACCATTACACACCGGGCGGGGCGCTGTTGTCAAGGGATTTGCGGGTGTCCTCACTCTTACTCCTTTAGGCGACCTCTAAACCGGACCGAATTGGACACGAACCACGATTTCGCCGTCACTGCGCCGCCGCACGATCGCGCACGGCTGATCGTCGGAGTATTGATCGAGGAACTTACGTAAATCGCCACGGCGGTGCTTCTTGCGGGGTGGCCACTCGCTGCTGTCATAGGGCACTCCGCAAAAAAGACCCGGCCCATCCCGTTCGTTTAAGCTGAACCAGAATGTGCTGTCGGGGTTTTCCTTTCCTCCGACGACCTTCTTGAGATCGCCGACGGTTCGGACAGCCCCTAATCCATAGCCGAATACCGACATCACGCCTCCTCCTTCTCAGTCGGCTGTGGGTGCTTGCCCTGACTGCCAATGGGTGAAATCATGTTCGCGTTCTTGGTCATTACAATCTGATTGCCGCATTCCTTAAGAAGTGTGTTCTCTAGCTCGCCGCACAGGCGCGCCGCCACCAAGAAGCGCGTGGCGACTTTATTAACCTGAGCTTCAGGCGTGTAGACCGCGCCTTCGCCTTTGAACACGAGCCCGCTCAGCACACTTCCTGGCTTAAACCGCTTTATCTGTGTCGCCGCCTTGCACAGGAGCACTCCGGCTTCCTTCGGCAAGCAATCGCCGGACAGCGTGACGATCACCAAGCCTGGGGTCTTCGCGCACCTGGATATGTGATGCGCGACAAAGCCCAAGAGGTAACCACCTACCGCAGCCAGTACCAGGTTGTTCCACTCCATCACGCTGCCCCCCTCTCCGTCGGCTCCAGGGTGCTATTCACGGTCTGCCTCCGAGCAAATCCCCGGGTTCGGCGCCGTGTGCACGTTCGCTTGGCCAGGCTCTGAGCCGGCGGTGAGCCGCTCCACTTCCTGATAGATCTTGTCGCAGCTATCGGACAGATCCTTGCTGATCCAATACAGGTATCGTGACTGTAGGCAAAGCACGGCGGCGGTAGTCAAAAAGGCGAGCGATGTAATGATCTGGCAGATTTCGGAAATGCTCACGCCGCCTCCTTTTCAGTCGGTTCTCCTGTGGTGGACCGGCTCAGCCCAATGATGTCTAATGCCCAGGAGTGGGCTACATTGGTAGGCAGAATGTGATTAGTTGTCACACCGGCCTTCCGTGACACCGATTAGAATGCGTCCGCCAGGCAATCGGCTTGCACTGACTCCTTCGCCAGACACTGGGGGTTTATTTATGATTTCACTGAAAGACATCGTTTCACTCCTGGACCTCCCCGCACCGATGACGGCCTGGAGCTTCCGCTCCGCATGGAGCCACGGACAAGCGTGACACTTCTCATGCCGCTGGGAGCATACGAGCATCCGCGGCTTGGAGAGGGGATCAACGTTTTGGTCGAGACAGCCTGCGGGCGCACCTTTCAAGGAAGCAACCGCCGTGCCTTCAGAAGCCATATCAAACACCTTTGCGCCACACGGTAGCTGTTCCAGGAGGAGAGTCCCAATTCGTTGAATGGGCCTCCAAGTGAGCCATTCACACAGGACCCCAAGCAGCAGGGCGCAAATCACAGGCACCACGATCACAGCCGCAAGGCTCACGCCGCCTCCCCTCGCATTGTCATCAGCACTGCCATGTCCGTTTCCGTCAGCAGGTCCCTGATTTCCCAACTCTCCGGCTGGTCCCAAAATCCGTCCTCGTAGGCTTCGTGGACGCGCCTGTGTATCCGGTCTGCCATCACCAGGACGTCGTGAGGCGATAAACCTTGTAAATCCCTTTGGGCATTCACGTGGCGCTGGCATAGAGTCTTCATCAGTGCCGAAACAGTCATACCGTGGTGCTCGGCGGAGAGCCGCAGGGCCAGGGACAAATCAGGAGAACAGCGCATGCTCTCGGTTTCAGTCTTGTTCTGGTGTCTGGTTACGACTCGGCCCATGCTTCGCTCCTTCAGGCGCTCTTGGCCTCTTCCTCGATGTAGATTTCCTTCATGCGGTTTATTGGAAAAGGTTTCCTTGGAGTTTGGTTTGCAAGAAGGCGACTACCCGCTGGGCTTTGTCCCGGGTTCTCTCGAATCGAACGATAACCTTGTCGATAAAACCTGGATCTGCTGTATCGACGTGTCGGAATTTGCCAACTCGACCCTCCGCATACACCAAGCGGTTCCCGTGTTCATCGCGCACCCGAGAGAGGTAGTAGTGGGCCTTCTTATCCAGCTCGGTCGCAAGAGCCTTATCCTCGTCGGGAGGGTCATGAGAAAGAACCCACTCGCGGACCTCCATAATGTTGATATCCCCACTATTCCGAGACTCAAACCACGCGTTAAATTCTTCGACTCTTGTCCAGTCCTGAGCCAGTGCTTTTTGCTTCATGTTGTTACCTTGTAACCAGTTGGGGTTTCATCTTGGACTCAATCAAGCCATCCATCTTGTGAAGGAGTTTGATCGCTGTCCTGATTCGATACCGATCCCGCTTCAGGCTCTCGAAATCCCGGAAATCGACGTATTCCTGCACTCGGCACTAGGGCATGCTTTCGTTGAAATCCACGATCCGCTTCATGCAGGCATGGACCTTCATTACCTGGTCATCCTTCAGGTGATCTCGGATCTCCTTCTGTATCTTTTTCTCGGGGTCAACCATGTCCGTTGCTTCCTTGACCGTCTGGGCCTCGCCGGAGGAGATTTTTTCGGCCACGAGTTTCTGGTCGTCTGGGTGCAGCCGGGCTAGCTTGAGAAGGTCGGTCTTGCTGTCGGCAATCGGAGTGCTGCGAACGGCGTCCTTGCTTTCGGGCGTGAGCTTGGTGACGATCTGGACTTCCTGCTGGATGGTACGGGCGGTCACTCCTGTCTTCTGCGCCGAATCCTGGCTAAACGATATCACTTCGCTTTGTCTCTTCTTCCCGCCCGTGTGCTGGTTTCCCCGATCTCCACCTCTTTTGCTCATGGGGTGGAGGGCCTCATAGATCTCCTTGCAGCGACTGAGGGACTCGCCTCTCTCCAAGACCGTCAATTCGCTCCGAACCAAGTTCTCGTCGATCTCGGCCAGCTCCGCCTTGAGACCGTCCAGCTCGACAATCAGGACGGGGATCTCCTCCCACCCCAACTTCCGGCATGCCTCCAGGCGGTGATATCCGGCAATCAAGGTGTGGTCAGGGGTAACGGTAATCGGATTGAGGAGTCCGACTTCCTTGATGGAGTCGACCAGTTTTTCGACATCTCGCAGAGAGCGCCGCCCGTCGGGGACCTGGATTGTGGAGAGGGGAAGGTGGGTCATGAGGCGACATCCTCGGGTTGGTCTATTTCTTCGCGGACGATCTCATCTGGGATCCGCTGCTCGTCCATCACGCCGCCTCCTTCTCTGTCCCTGCTTGCTCCCAATGGCCCAGTGGCCGGGCGTACTTCAGCTACTTCAAATACATGCGAACCTGGGCTGACAGGGCGCAGCCGCAAGTAGCCGACCGGTGAATGGGATTCATGCCGTTTGGTCAGCGTCAGCCAATGCTCGTCGGTGCGGTTTACGTTCTCCATCAGGAGCGAGGCGGTGCCAGCCTCCGTGTTGATCACAAGATGGAAGCGCCCGTACTCGTTCTTCCTGCTCACGCCGCCTCCCCTCGCCTCTTCGCTTGGCCAGGCTCTGAGCCGGCGGTGAGCCGCTCCACTTCCTGATAGATCTTGTCGCAGCTATCGGACAGATCCTTGCTGATCCAATACAGGTATCGTGACTGCAGGCAAAGCACGGCGGCGGTAGTCAAAAAGGCGAGCGCCGTAATGATCTGGCAGATCTCGGAAATGCTCACGCCGCCTCCTTCTCGGTCGGCACTGGCCTGGGGATGTCCTGGATGGACGGGGGTTCCCCCAGCGATATACGATCGATGTTGCCAAACAACCAATCAATCAAAGGAGGAACCCCCTCATGAGTTTTCACCAAGCGAAAAATTACTTCGCAAGCGCAAGAAACCTAGCCAACGATCCCGCGATAAAGGCACTGGCCGATGGCCTCCAAGCGCTCGCAACAGAACTGGAAAGCACACTTCGAGATATTGAGGACAAAGCCGAGCGAGCAAGGAAAGCGGCATCAAGATAATCCCTCGCGGCTCCGAAACGCCAAATAGACCACGCGTAAAGCCTCAAGGGTGATCGCGAATGTCTCAACTCCATCGTCTATGGGATGCAACCGCACGGCTACATCCCAGATCAATACGCGTTCTGACAGGGTTATTTCCTTGTCGGATGCCGGTTCGAGTTGAAGCGAACCGGACCGGGACGTAGCTTTCGCCATCTCTTCGCGGACGATCTCTCGGACCCGCTGTTCGTCCCTCACGCCGCCTCCTTCTCTGTCGGCTCCGGCCTGGAGATGTCCTGGGGCCAAGGCAGGTCTGGGGGCCAGTGGTCGGAGAACCACTGGAGGACGCGGTTATAGGTCTTGACCGTGCAGCCCATACCAGATCGTAAACGTCTGAAAAAATAGGGATTTCCAGCCGCAAGATCGGCAAGACGCACCTCGCTCCGGCCGACTGTCTTACTGTAGATTTCACAGAGTACCTGGAGGTTCTTAGTATCGGGCATTGCTATCATGAGAAAGCATAATACTTGTTTTAGATAGTATAGTCAACACAAATTTTCGCGTGCCTGCGTCATATAGTTACGTTATGCTGTCTTCTGATAGTATGATGCGAAAGTGGCTTGAGTATTTGGGGCCCATTTTAGAGGCGGCTCAAACGAGTGGGCGGTCTGAGCGTCAAGTATCGTTGGCGGCCACGGGGCAACCTACGGCAATTGCGATGCTCAAGACTGGCCGAGTGCCATCCGTGGAGCGCGTTCGGGCACTGTGTAAAGTTCTTGATTTGGAGTTTTACATTGGGCCACCACGAAGTGAGGTGCCATTTGAGATCTTGGATACAGTCGGATTGAGTGAAGGGACAGGCATCTCGGAAGTAGTGCAGACAATCAAGCAACGACTTAAACGAGGTGATGAGACGGGTGAATTGCTCCAACAGGCAGTGCGGGAGTTTTATGCCATATCACAGGCAGAGACGAAAGCACTACACGACGAAATAAAGGAGCAGCAGGCCGTGCTGAGAAAAATCATACCGACAGAGGCCACCACCAGTCTCACCGACCCCGACGCCTTGGCTGGCCCAGGGGTGCCGGCCGAGATCCTTGAGTTCCCGGCTTCCCTGACTCCCGACGTGCTGCCCATCCCGCTCCGGGAAGAGGTCCGCGGCGCCGCCGGATCAGGGGCCATCAACGATAACGAGACCATCATGGGCTATCTGCCCTTTCGCCGCGACTGGCTGGCCAAGCATGGGCTCAAACCGAAACAGTGCAGCGTTATCGAAGTATTCGGTCATTCGATGGAGCCGACCCTGCAGAACGGGGCCATGATCCTGGTGGATCACCAGAGGGTCCGCCGCCTCCAAAGCCACATTTTCGTGTTGTGGGCCGACGAGGGCGTGATCGTCAAACGGCTGGCGCACGACAACCGCCACTGGCAACTGGTCAGCGACAACACGCATTACAAGCCCCTGCCCTGGCCACGGGAGGCTACCGTCATTGGGCAGGTCATGTGGACGGGGAGGACGCTGTGATGAACCTTCGCCGATATTTTCTCGCCCTACTCGTCGTCTTGCCTTTGTGTAGCCCTTTGAGAGCGCAGGAGCCTGATGAAGAGGGCCAATTCTATCTCGACTTTGCTGGATCAGCTGTTTTCCCATACGACCCAACGGGCGCATTAGGCCACGGTTATAAAGCTGGAGTCGGTTTTACAGCAGCCTTCGGCTACGCCTTCGAAGAGGGCTTCTCGACCGAGATTGAATGGGGGCATCAGAAAGTCGGTATCGGTAAGCCCACCGGCAATCGCTCCCAGACCATCGGTTTTGTGAGCTTCGGAGTTGGAATCCCCTTGCCCACCCTAGAAATCGACGGAGAAATCAAGACCCAGTCCCTCATGGGTAACTTCTACTACCGCTATCCCAAATGGAAAGTGAGCCCCTATGCCGGTTTCGGTCTGGGAGCCTTCTTCCACGACGGAACCGTCACTTCCACCGTCACCTTTGAAAACGAATGCCCCCCTCCGGGCATCTGTCTGCCCCCCCCAATTGGCTTTGAATCCCAACCTCTCAAGACCGTAGTCGTATACGAGGATTCCCGGTTTGCCTATCAGATTATGGGGGGCCTCTCGGCTCGGGTCTCCAAGCTCGTGGAGTTCCGCCTTGGCTATCGATTTCGCTCAAGTCGGTGGGCGGTGATCGATGCCGATCAGATCGAGGCAGGCTTCCGGTTCCGGTTTTGATTCGACTCTGGGAACGACGAGATGGAGCAAAATGGGGGGGGCAGGTGATGTGGACGGGGAGGACGTTGTGAGGCTAGGGCCTGGACTATGCGACGCCGTAGGTCAGATTGACGGATGGGCATTACTGCTCCAAATTATCGCCTGTGTCCCGGGGTGATCGGCGACCCGGGCGGTCTCTCTAGTAGTTAGTCTCTGTCCATTCAAGTTTCACCTTGAGCTTATTCAGATGCGTGCCCCAGACGCCGTCACCGCCAGTTGGGTCCACTGAACCAGGCAACCAGAGAGTAGCGCTCACCGGCCAGTAGCGTCGTCACGCCGTGCTCCACGAAAGCAGGGAAGACGAAGAGGGTCCCCTGTTGTCGCAGCTCATCCCGATTCGGCTGTCCCACTGCCCCCAGCTGCAGCGAGCCCCCCCGGTAGTCTCTGGGGTCGGAGAGATTGACCGTGACGGAGAGCTTGCGGCAGGAGGTTTCTCCATTGCTCAGCGAACAGTCCATGTGGGGGCGGTACATTCCGCTATCCTGGGCGGTGTAGTGGGTCAGCTGCCATTCGGATTTACCGTCCAGGACAAAGGCCCAGAGTTGCCGGTTGGCTTCCTGGACCCGCTCTTCCACCCAGGAGAAGAACTCCGCGTGAACGGACTTCTCTGGCCAGCCGACGCGGGAGCGCCGGAAGGACGGGTCCACGGCATTGTTGGCGTGGATCCCGCCGGGATGGAGCTCGGTCGAGGCAAGCATCTGCCGCAGCTCCTGCTGGCAGCGCTCCGGGGGCAGTTCGGCGGGGTAGATCTTCCAGGCGGCCCTCATCAGGCGCTCTCCTCATAGGGGCGCCAGATCAGGCCGGCCCGGGTTCTCCAGTAGCCTTCCGGGGTCGGTTCAGCGGGCATCAGGTCCTCCTTGGAGAGACTGGCGTCCTCAGGAGCTTCAAGGATCCAAAGCCGGCGTGTCGTCGCCGGAAGCGCCCGCAACTTTCCGAAGCAGCTGAAGCTCTCGGGCGTCAGGCCCCCGGGATCCCCCTCACTGAGGATCCGGTATTGCGCCATAGTTTCGTCCTCCTTTCGGTTCGCCGGGAGCGCCTTTTGGGCCCTTTGGCCCTTGCGGTCCCGGGTAATCGTTCGGGTTGAAATCGCCTTCCATCAGCGACGGTCCCTGAGAGCCGTCGCTGCCGGGCGCTCCTGCAAGTCCTTGGGGCCGGGATCCCCCGGCCCTCCCTTCGGACCCGAACCGCCCCGTGGACCCGGCCCTCCGGCGGGGCCGCGAGGGCCCCCGGAGCCCCGTGGCCCCTCAAATCCTCTCGGCCCCGGAGCGCCTTTCGGGCCCACATCTCCGCCCGCCCCGCGAGGCCCCTTCGAGCCGGGAGCGCCCGGCGTTCCGGGTCCGCCTTGGGGCCCTTGCTCTCCGTCAGGACCGGGAATTCCGGGCAGGCCCTTGGCTCCCAGGGCGCCCCTTTCTCCGACGGGACCGCGAGGGCCGAGATACACGCGCGGCGTCCGGAACTCCGGCGCCGTGAGGGCTCCGGAACTCCCAGCAACGGCTTCGATCGTCCAGGTGATGGGCATCTAGGCGCACCCCATGTCGCTCCAGCCGTCGCGATAGCCCTGGTCGTAGCCGGCGGCGTGGCTGGACTGGCCCGGTCGTCCCTTGAGGCCCTTTGAGCCTTGGGGCCCCGGCGCTCCCGGGGCGGGCAGTTGACCGGGATCCTCCTCGGTGCCTGGGGCGCCCGCCGCACCCGTTGGCCCTCGTCCTCCTCCAGACCCCTTTGAGCCCTGGGCTCCCTTCGCTCCCTTCGGACCCGAACCGCCCCGTGGACCCGGCCCTCCGGCGGGGCCGCGAGGGCCCCCGGAGCCCCGTGGCCCCTCAAATCCTTTCGGCCCCCGGGCGCCCTTCGAGCCCGCATCTCCGCCCGCTCCGCGAGGCCCCTGAAATCCTCTCGGCCCCGGAGCGCCTTTTGGGCCCGCATCGCCGCCGGAGCCCTGAGAACCCTTCAGGCCGGGAGCGCCCTTGTCCCCTTGATCGCCCAGCAGGCCGATCAAGACCGGCTGGGGGGCACCGAACGAGCCGGCCTCGATCGTCGAGCGCCCGGCGGCCACCGCCCCAATCGCCCAGTGGATCTGTGCCATTTCCGTTTTCCCCTTGCGTCAGCTCGTCGAGTCCGGCGTCCAGACCACCAGGCTGATGCGCTTGCCCCGTCGCACCGGGAGCACTTGGTGGGGATGCGTGATCTTGGCCGGCCAGAGGAGCAGCCAACCCTCCGGGAGCAACGCATCCGAGAAGTTCTGCCGGGGGAAGGCCAACTCGCCCCCGGCGCAGGCCCGGCGCAGCCCGATCGAGCAGGAGAAGTAACTGAGGTCCTCATGCAGGCGAATCGAGGGCTGGCCCTCGCCCGAATAGCGAATCAAAAAGGCGTCGCACGGGTCGCGCCACTTCGAGGGCCTCCAGCGAGCCTCGACGATCGGGGCCAGACGCTCGCCTAGCGTCGCCTTGAGCCAGTCCCACAGCGCCAGATCTAGCTTCTGAAGCCGCAGCTCGTCGCCCGGCACCTGATCCCCAGGCAAGGGCTGCCAGAGGGAGTGCAGCCACTCGGCCACGGCGCACAGATGCCGGCAGGTATCGGCGTCTAGAAAGGGCATGCCCAGGATGCCGTCGGCCACCTCCATCCACTCGAAGGCCGCCTTGTCCAGCTTCGGCTCCTGCCAGATCAAAGGCCGGGCTTCGTCCCTGTTCGATCCGCCGTTGGCATGGAGGATCACCGGATAGCATCGGGTCTCCGGAGAGTAGGCCCAGCCGCGTTTCCTCGCGGCGTTGGCGCGTTTGAGGTTGAGCGCGATATACCCTTCCGTGTCCACCCGCACCCTGGGAACTCCGTTCGTTCCCCCGGCAAAGGAAAGGATCTGATCCTGCCAGTAGGCTTGATCGTCATTGTGCGAATGGCCGGACAGTCCCTTTAAGATTCCCCGGATGACCGGTTGAAAGCCCACGACGACGCCGGCGTTGGGATACAAAAACGGGGCCTTCGGGTGTCTCGACCGGGCGTGAAACGTTTCGAGCTTCCGCTTTCGGCTCTCGGATCGAGGCCAACAAGCCCGCTCCCCTGAGATCACCACGCCGGACTCCATCTCGGCGAAACGCTTCAAGACGGCATCGGGGCCGGCCAGCGGCAGCGTGTCATAGCCATCCACGGTCAGGACCACGGAGAGAGGGTCGTCCTCTTGCAGTTCTTCCTGGAGCCAATGGAGTTTTTCGATGCCGCCCGTCTTTGAAGTGTCCCATCCGGGCTGCCCCTCGCCGAGGAGCCTCGGTAGATATCCCAGCTCCCGGTAGGCCTCGAACGCCTCCCGGGCCCGGGCCGCATCCGTGCCATAGACATAGGTATCCAGGTCAAAGGCCACCGGCGATTCCTCGGTAGCCGAGGGCCACTTTCCCGAAGGCTGAACAACGAACTTCTCTAGCCGCCACAGATCGAGCCCAAGGCTGGCCTTCTGCCGATGCCGAACGGAGTCCACGTTGGGATTCTCCCCGCCGTGGTGCGGGACGAACTCATCCGTGGGGATCAGGTTGCGGGTGACGACGGCCGCCGCGAGCGCTGAGGCGGTAGCTCTCGTGATCCAGTAGCCGCAGGTCCAGTAGAGATATCCCGCCCGGCGCATCCCGTCCTCCAGAGGATGCTCGGGACCGATCTGTTTTCCGCCGAGGAATGTCAGATCGCCTCGCTTCGGAGCCTCGGCGAGATTGCCCGACACTCGGATATCGTCTTCAACGACAATCGCCGCTTCGTCCTCCCCTTCGGCAATCCTTTTCCAGCTCTCCAGGTGGGCAGAGAAACAGGCCATCTGGCCCCACTTCAGGAAGTTCTTGGTATGGGGATCGACCCATTGAGGGCACGGGAGCAGGTGAGCGTACTCGCCAGTTTTGACCTCGATTCCTCGGGGAGCTTCAATCCAATGGATGTCAGAGCGAGCGGCGCCCCCGTGCTCCGTCAGCTCGAACTCAACAGACTCACGACGGTCAGGACAACCGTTGACGACGTATATGGGATTCACGGATGGATCCTCCTCGGGATCGAAGTCTTTTCATGACAGCAGCAAATCGATCAAGGGCGTTTTCGGCATCCCGGTTGGGCAACTTCTCGCCGAACGTCTTGCTCAAGAGATCACGCAAAGCCGACTGCATCCGCGTTCCTTTCGGTTTAGTCCGCCGGAATGCGCGTCGCGTCGGCGTACCAGTAGTAGCCGCTGTCCGTGGTCCAGTCGCCATTGGCGAGCCGAACGAGTGGAACCAGCGTCGTGGGGTCCGTGTCCTGGGGCGCGTTCGTGTAGTAGACGAAGACCTGGTCTCCGTCCGCGCCTGGAGTGCCGGCGGCTTCCTGGACACCCGGGTTGCCCTTGGGACCGATGTCTCCGAAAAGGCCTTTCCCACCGGGGCTCCCCTGGATGCCCTGCTCCCCGTCTTGCGCATAACGAGACCAGAGCGTCGCCGGGCTCCAGCCGATCCAGTTTTCGCTCATGCCCGAACGCGAGGAGACCCATTCATAGGGGAGAGCCTCCGTCGGCCCCGAAGGATCATCCGTCCAGGGCTCCCCCACCGTCACCGTGGGGAGATGCTCATCTTCGTGCTCGCCTCCCCTGGGAGTGCCCGGCTTCGTTTCCGTCGCCGTGCGCCGGAAGATGAACTCCACGGTGGCTCCGTCGACTCCATCGAGCGAATAGCGGGCAAAGACGCCGGGACCGCTCCAGGACCCCCATTGTCCCGTCGAGCCCGTCCGGGCCGAGGTCCATTCAATGGAGAGATCGGCCGTCACGCCCGAAGGCTCATCCGTCCAGGGCTCCTCCCCCACCGCCACCGGGGGGAGGTACTCATCTTGGTGCGCGCCTCCCCTGGGAGTGTCCGGCGTCGTTTCCGTCGCCGTGCGCCGGAAGATGAACTCCCACCCCGTCCCGTCTTTCCCCAAGGCCAAGGCGGTTCCGTTCTCCGGGCCGACAAACGCCGAGCGATTCCCCGACCGGTCCTCGGCTCGAATCCAAACATACTTCGTAGCGCCTTGACTCAATCCCCACAGAGAGAAAATCTCCCCGCGCTCAAAGGAGATCTGGGGGGCATCGGCCATTTGGTTAGTGTTGGAAATCCAGACCTGGGTCCCCTTCAAATCCGCGTCGCCCGGATTGGCCCAGGCCACCGATACGCCTCCAGGCGTTGCAGTGACGGACAGATCCGTGGGAGACCCTGGAGGATCGAGATCCCCTCCAACCGTGTGCTCGATCATTGCGGACCAATCGCCCGCCACGCCCCGCCGGCTCCAGTGCCGGGCGCGAATCTGGTAGGTCTTGCCGATCGTTATGCCCGAATACCGGAAGCTGTTGCTGGGGCTGGAGCCCGACTCCCAGGCCGGCTCGGATGTTGCGCCAGCAGCGGGTTTCTCCCGAACCCCGCCTCCAGTATTGCGGACAGCGGCCGCATTCCAAGTGAGTAGTAAATAGGCAACGATCGTGCCATCCTTGGCAACCTCCGCGATCTCGTCCGCCGCCAGCCCGGTCACCGGGGGCCCGATGGTGTGGTCGGGGAGCCGGATGATTCTGGGCTCCAGGGGCGGCAGCACCAGGGTGTTGTCGTAGGTGTCGTCGAGGTCTTCCCTGAGCGTGAGCGCCACGGACCAGTCCTCGCGGACGGTGACGCGCTCGACCTCCATGCGGGAAGCCGTCAGTCCAAACTCGGAGCTGGTGAGCTGGACGCGGTCGGTCGGGACTAGGGCCACGCGCTCGAAGGCCTCCCCCGGCGTGACGGCCAGCTCCAGCCGAAGGCTCTCCCGGGACTTTCTCAGGAGGACCGCCTGCAGCCGTCCGGCGGCAATCGGGTCATGGACAAAGGTGAGCTGAATGGATCCGGGACGCAGGACCCCATCCCGAGCCAGGGCCGCTTCATCCGTGTACTGGGGCAGGCCGAGTTTGGTCCATTCGTGGTGCTTGCTTTGTGGAATCTCGGCGTTGACGGCGTTGACTCGGTCCTGCAGCGGAGCCCAGGGCGCCACCACGGGCGGCTCGATGATATCGGCATCCGTGATCGAGAGGACCGCCACGGGGTGATCGACCCCGGGTCGAAAGCGCAGCTTGCCGCCGACCTCGATCACCTCTCCGGCCCAGGCCGCGTCGAGTTGATCCTCGACTTGCCCCACGTCATCCCCGGCGGTCACGACTCCATTGAGGGTGTATCGAGCCGGTGTCCCGCGATAGGCGACATACTCCGTGGGGAGGCCGGTGAGGTCGATCGGTTGATTGCAGACGGTAAAGGCGGCGCTAAAGTCGCCCGTGTGAATGTCTCCCGCTTCTCGCCCCCGGCGTTCGGTCTCCCACCAGTACCGGAGCGCCGCCGGGTTGTCCGTCCACGTGGGAGTCGTCTGCCCTGGCCAGGTAATCTTGATCCCCTTGACCAGAAACTCCAGGTTGGAAACTCCGCTCCAGAAGCGCTGCTCAAGATCCTGTCCGTAGACTGGTTGGGTGAGTTTGACGTAGACCCAGGAGACGCCGCTGAGCTTGTGCTCGGCGGTCCAGGCCGGGAACGGCGTGACGAAGGGCTGGGTTTCGGTCAGGCCTTGGGTTCGCTGGACCTCGGTGAAGTGATCCGGCGCCAGTGCCCAACTGCCGTCCTCTTGCTCGTATTCGGTATCCGCTGGCGGAGGGACTTGGCGCATATGAGTCCCTTGCGTCCCTTCCGCCTTGAAGTACTCCCGGATCTCGATCTTGCCGTGGTACTTGGAAGAGAAGACGGGAGTCAGAAGATCGCCTGTCGCGTCGGTGGCGCGGGAGAGCTTGACGGCATGGCCGTCGATCCACATCTGGTCCTCGATCTTCTCGCACTCGCCTTCAGAGAGAATCAGGCCCATGCGGGCCTCCCTTTCGTGGGAGCCCCAGTAGAAAAGGACGCCTGGGACCCGGGCTCTCCCCAGGACCCAGCGGGCGTTGACCACCTCGCCTCGGATGGTGTGCCTGGCGCTCGAATCGGTCTCGAGATCGGGACCGAGGAGGCGGTAGAGCAGGCCAATCCCATAGGCCACGGCAATGTTGATCCCGATGGCGGCAGCGGTCGCGGCTGCGCCTGCGAGGCCCAGTAATTTCGTCGCGATGAGGGTACCGATGCCGACAGGCATTTACCGAACCTCCCACAAGTCGGCCACCGGATACGCACGGCAGAGTCCCTGATGCGTTCGGACCCAAAGAGCGCAATCAGGACCGACCACTCCGATCATCGGACCCCGGGTTGGCGTCCCGGCCCGGTCCAACTCGAAGTCTTTCACCGGAGTCAGGCCGATCATGCCGGGAGACGGCGCGGACCGCCGGGCGACAGGACTTAGCAAGGGTTCGGCTCCGATCATGTCCAGCCAGCATCGGCGGGCCGACCCATGCTCTCGCGGCGCTCGCCGGATCACTTGCTCCTCCGTCAATCCCTCGGCCCAGGCCGGCAACCCGAAGGCCGGCTCCCGGCCAGAGAACTCCCGGATCACGGATCGAATCAAGGTGATGCAGTCTCGCTCCCGCCAGATGGACGGACCCGTCCCTTCCCGCTCCATCACGTCTCTCAGCCGACGGTTGCGTTCCTGATCTACGGAGGCCATGAGGACTCGACTCCTTGTTGAGAGAGGGCCCGCATGTGCTCCAGGCCCTCATCGCCGGGGAATCGGCGCTGCTGATCCTCATGGGACCAGCGGAGCGGGAGCCCCCGGTCCACGTCTCCCCGCTGCGTCTCGACCTCCACCGTCAGCACCCCTTCGGACATGGTGGGCGAAGACAGCCGGCCCCGAAACGAGATCGGCGCTTCGGCCCAGGTTCCTCCCCGGTCCTGGCTGTAGATCCAGCCCACGGTGACCGGCAGCGGCCCCGAGTCCTGGAGGAACTGGGCCCGCAAATCCTTGGGGATCCCCGACAAGCGAATCTGAAGTCTTCGGTCGGGATCCCCGGTCGTGTTCTCGTATTCGCTGACCCCCAGGGCCTGGCCGCCGCCCGGGTACGTGTTGCCTCCCACCGTGACGGAGCCGACCCCGGTCCAGAGCCGCAGATGGAAGCGGTAGGAATAGGAAAGTTGGAACACGTCTCCGACGGCGACGATGGAGGAATCCAGAGTCAGCGTGCCGGCGCCGATATCGAACGTGTAGTCGGCCGCATCCATCGTCTCCGTCACGTCCCCCCGCATTCGGCTCAGGGTCGAGGAGATCAACTCGGAATCGGCGAGGGCGGCGACGCCGTATTCCAGGACGCTGGCATCCGAGACCTCGACGGTCTCCGCCGCTTCTTTCGGCACCTCGATAGTGACGAGGTTCTGCGTCCAGTCAGCCATGAGTCATCCCCATAAGTTTCTTCCCCTCCTCAAGGGCCAACGAGACGCTCTCCAGCTGAAACAGGAGCTCCCGAATCAAATTCATGTCCCGCTTCATACTGCAATCCGTCCTTGGGGCGGCCGCGCGGTGCACCGGCTGCGACACTCGCGAAAGCCCCCTATCCCCCCCTAACCCTTAGTCCCGCCGCGATCGTCGTTCCTCGGCCTTCTGACGGGCTTGGTTGCCCATCGGCTATACTGGAGGTGCATGTTGACCCGTGAACAAGCGGACCAGGTCTGGCGGAAGATGGCTGCGGCAGAAATCCGGGCCTTCTACTTCGGCGAGCTCGCCAGTCAATACTCACGCCAGCAACGCTGGATTGCTTCTTTCTCTTTTCTGTTCGCTTCGGGTGCGGGCATAACGGTCTTGGGTCAAGGGACGCCCCTATGGGTTCCGGGCCTGCTGGGTTTTGCAGTCGCCGCGTTGCAGGCGTATTCGATCGGCTTTGCCGTCGGCGACCAGGCGTCTGCAGCCGCGAAGCTACACGCCTCTTGGGATCATCTTTCGGATGACTATGAACGTCTCTGGAACCGCTGGCATGAAACCGATGCGGAGAGAGTCTTGGTCGAACTGCAGCGTCGGGACGTAGATCTGTCCGTAGCCGGCACGAAAACCTCCTACAAGCCCGATCGGCTGGAGTACTGGGGACGCCACGTCTATTCGAGTTATGTGAGCGAGGCTGAGCCGGACGCGGCATGAGTCCCATCGACAAGCGAGGGTGGCCACCAGTTCCCCCTCCGCCAAAGCCGCCGCCTCCTCCTCCTCCACCAAAATCCCGTTGACCTGTGGCGGCCATGGCTCAGGTTGCCTCCTCCCACTCGATCGTCCAGGGCCCCCCGAAATCCGGCGTGAGGCTGGAGATCGCCGTGCGATCCGAGACCAGCCGGGCCAGGCACGTCACCTCTTCCCACGTCACGTCGTCCCCGGCCTCTGGAGCCAGAGGAGGCTCGATAGTGAACTTCGAGCTGCTGTGATCCGTGGCCAGTTGATACATCCTCTCTCCGATGCGCGCGTAGTCTCCCGCCACCAGTCCTTCAGCGGCTCCCGTGACCGTGACCTCCACAGCGCCGGACGCATGGCTCACGGCGCTCACCGTCAGGGTCTTCCCGGCGGTGAGTGTCCCGGCGCTCTTTCTCTTGATCGGGACTTCGAAGGTGTTCTCGGCTCCTCTGAGCTGCGTCAAGAAGAGCTCCATGGCCCGGCGAGCGGCATCGCTCACCCGATCCGTCTCCGCGATCTCCAGCCTTCCGGTCCAGTATCCGGGGCCTCGACCGAGCACCTGAGAGCCGCTGCCGTAGATGGAGCGCAGGACAGTTTGGCCCGGATTTGCTAGACTCAGATCGGATCGAGTGACCAGAACCGACGAGGGGAAAGCGATTAAGCCCATGATCCAACAAGCCCCCATGTACATCTAACCCAAAGGGACATCATGAAAAAAACGATCATCGCCGTAGTGCTCGCTCTGGCCTGCTCGCTTGTCCAGGGCAGAGACAGGCTCGCGAGGACACGGGAGAACGCCTGGGAGGATTTCGACTGGTACAAAGTTCCCCAGCAGGACCGGGAGCCCCTCTGGCAACACTGCGCCGGGCATTGCGACGGACACGAAATATTCACCTCTCCGGTGGTTTGACTGCCTGGAAGGATGGGATGGATTGCAGAAGAGCACGTACATGGACGACTGGTTCGAAATGGTAGAAGCCGCCCCGTATGGCGATTTGACCATCGGCTGTATGAGGCATGGGGACTCGCCTCTTTTCCCCCATGTGTTTTTCGTCTTCAGAGACTTTACGGGTTTCATTGCCCAAAGGAACATCGAAAAGGATCGGCCCCACCTGGAGCTAGGCTTCGGCACGACGGTCTCCGATGAACACGGTCTCCGATCCAAGTACGACATCCTTAAATATGAGTGGCCCTCCCGCAGCTGGCGGGCCAGGCACGAAGGGCCGGACGAATCCGACGACGCCCACATAGCCCGCTTCTACGACGACGAGGCCGCCGACCTCCTTCGCAAGATCTACCGCTCCGAACGCGTCACGTTCACCGACCGCCGTACCGGCGAGAGCAACACCGTATTGGTCACCTCGCAAGCGCCCAAGGTCATCGAGGAAATCATGGGTATCTGCGGTCTCAGCGTCGACGAAACTTCCGACTCAGCGGCGACACCCGAGACGCCTTGACCTCGACAACCTTCTCCGCCACCTCAGCGGCCTTTTGCATCATCTCCGGCAGTTTCCGGCCTATGGCCGCTTCCACTCCGGGCCCGTCCGTGGACTCGATGTTGAAGTGGAAGTGAAACGACGGCCCTCCGCCACCGGCCATCGCCCCTCTCAGCTTGTAGTTGGGGATGACGACCGACGGAACCGAGGGACGAACCAGCTCGGGTCTACGCTCACCCACCAGAGTTAACTGTCCCGCCGCCACCGGACCGCCTCCGGCGCGCCCGGCACTATTGCCGCCGGAGCCGCCGCCGGAGCCGCCGGCAAACACGTTAGTCAAGGCGCTCTCGATTTGGCGAAGCACCAGGATCCGCAGAGCAACCTTCAAGAGTTCCTGGCCGATCTTCTTGAAGACCTCGGATCAGTAGTGTCCCAACGTTTGGGCTTCTAATCTCTGTAAAGTATTAATGAGTAATATGTTAGAGAAGATAATGGGTGTTTCCGACTTGAAAGTGAGTGTACGCTCACGCCCTTCAGTTCATAAGGAGGGCGAGCATGTACACGGGCACGACGATTTTTTCTCAGGTGATGCGGCATCTTCCCTGGCATCATTACGAGCTTCTTCTGTTCCTCGTTGAGGACTTCTTTGCTTTTGATGAACTTTTCTAGTTCCCCGGCTTGCGCCTCAAGCGCCTCGGCAGCAGCCTTGTTGCCCTCGTCCTTGGCCTTGAAGGAAGCTGCTACCAGCGCGTCTTTCCGCTCCTCCAGCTTGATTTTTTGCTGCTCCGTGAAGAGTTCCAGGCCCTTGAGCTTGGCTAGCTTATTGGCGTTTTCCAGCCTCTGGATCTCTAAATCAACCTGCTTTATGAAGCCCCCTCGGTGTTGTTCTGGACTTGCGCCTGGGCCTGGATCAGGGCGAGAGACTGCTTCTGCGCGTCGTTGAACGCCTCTTGCGCCTGGTTGCGCCGAACAAGGGCCTCCCGATGCTCCGCGAGCTTGACGATGGCCGCTCGTAGGGCCGCTTGCGCCGCCTCGTCCCCTCTTGCCTGGGCATCGAACAGCTCCCGGCCCAGCTCCACGGCGCGGCTCTCCACGCCGGCCTGAACCGTATCGCCAGCGGGAGTCTTGCCCGCGAGTTGTTCCCGGAGGGCGGCGGTGGACTTCTCCAGCCGATTCGCTTCGTCCAAGAGGCCGTTGAGCTGCTGCTGGTTGGAGAGATTAGCCTCCAGGACGGAGGCTCGGATGGCTGCCTGCTGCTGACGCCGCGCTTCGATCCCGGAGAGCTTTTCGGCCAGTTTGAGTTGTTCGAGCTGTTGCTCGGTCAGCGCGTCTTGTTGTAAACGCGTCCGCTCGAATGCCCGCAAACGGTCCTGGGCGATGAGGACCGCTGCCTGGGCCGATTCCCGTTGTTTGTCGATGGCAACAGAGAGCTTCTTCCGAGCATCGCTCAGATTGCTCTCCAGCACGATCCGCCGTTCGGCGAACTGATTAGCGACTTGAAACTGCGCTTGGAGCCGGGTGCGGAGATCGCCTTCAACCTTGAGCAGATCGAGCTTCTGGCTCAGAAGCCGGTTTTCCCGCTCGATATTGGCCCTTACCTCGGCGGCAAAGCCAGACGAGAGCACCGGTCGAGGTCGAGGTCGAGCTGAAGGCGTCCTATCGTCAAGAGTAGCAGTCTCTCCCGGGCGAAGTGGACCCTGTCCGGCCCGAAGACTGCGGAGATATTCCCCTTGGGCACGTTTGCGATCATAGATTCGCTGATTGAGGCCCAGGAGATCGCCAGCGGAGGCCCTCTTTGACTCAGCTTCGAGCGACTTGATGGCGGAGGTCGTCTCTTCCAGGGCTTGCCGATAGGACTTCTGCCTCTCGGCCGCCGTTTCCGCTCGGGCAATCTGTCGATCGAGCCCCTGGAGGAGCGGGTCATTGGAACTTCCAATGACATCGCCCGACTGATTGCGCTGGATTTGAAACTTGAGATCTTTGAGAGCGGTCTCGGCGTTACGCGTTCTCAGCACGAAATAACCCATGGCGGTCGCCGCCACGGCCAGCCAGCCCGCCGGACCAGAGAGCGCCCCCAGCCCGATCCGCGCGGCCGCGAGCGACAAGCTCAGGCCCTTTACGGCGGCCACCGCCACCCGGATCTGGGCCACGAGTCGGACCCCGAGGATGATGCCGCCGGCGGCGGCTATTTCTCCCAGGACGTGGAGATTCTCGACGAGTCGGGTGGTCGCCTCGATGAGCGTCGAGATCGCCCCGGGACCGATCTTGATGAGCGCTTCGTTAAAGCGCCGGAACTGGTCGGCGGCCGCCGCCACTCCCTGGGCCGCTCCCGCCTGCAGCGCATTGCCGAGATCGCTGAAGCTCTGGTTGAGGTCCTTCAGCGCGCGCGCGCCTCGTGTTCCAGCACCAGGCCCAATCGCCGAAAGGATTCCTGTGCAGCCACAACGGCGTCCCGGCCCCGCTGCAAGACATTGACAAAGGCCACCCCCTCGGAGTCGAAGAGCTTAAAGGCGAGCCGCACGCGCTCCTGCTGATCCGAGGTCTTTTTCAGTCCCTCGGCCACGTCAAGCAGCACGTCATGGGAATCGCGCAAACGGCCGTTGGCGTCCCGCAGGGGAGCCCCCAGCGTCTGGAAGGTTTCCCGCAGTTGCTTCTGGCCGGTGGCCGCCTCGGCCAAACGCCGGGTGAAGCGCTGCAGGCCAATGTTGGTTGCGTTGACGGCAATCCCCTCGCCCTCGAAGGCGCGCTGTAGCAGCTGCAGGCGCTCGACGGAGAAGCCAAGGCGCTGACTGGTCTCGATCAGGCTGGATCCGAACTCGGCCTGGCGCTTGATCAGCAGACCCAGGGCTCCCGATCCGGCCACCAAGCCCACGGCCGCGCGCACGGAGAGCACGGAGCTGCGAAACTGCCGGAGGCGCTGGTTGGTGCGCAAGACCGTCCGGCGCAGGTCCTTGAGCGCCCGCTGCTGGGATCGCACCGCGTCGGCGCCGCGTCGCATCGAGCTTCGGAACTGGGCATCCCGCGACCGCATCGCGACGAAGACACCCCCCAGGTTAATCGACATCGGTCTGGTTCCTCAAATAAGCGTCTTCCACCAACCAAGCCCGTCTCAAGAGGGCCTCTTTTCGCTCCCTCTCGACATCCGCCGGCGTCCGCAACCAGGGCGCGAAGTCATGCGCCTCGGCGGGCCGGGACATCTGGAAATGCGCGTTCGTGACGAGGGCGCACAAGATGGCCGCTAGTCGTTGCAACAGCGGATCTCCGACGGGCCACCGCGCGAGATGCCGCTCCCAGGCCAGATACTGAGCCGCCGGCAGGGAGAGCACCTCGCCGAGACTCGCCCCCGTAGCCCGGGCTATGAGAAAGGGACTGGGGACTGCTCCTCCGTCGACGGCGCGCCGGCCAGCATGCGGTCCAACCCACACAGTTCGAGCGCTTTTTGCGCCAGAGGGCCGCTCTCGCCTCCCGTGCGCAGCACGAGCTGCATGAGCTCCTCCTCGGTCAGGTTCTGCTGCAAGCAAGCCCCGAGCGCCAGCGCCGCTGCCTGGAGCAGAGCGCCGGACGGTTCGCCGTCCTTTGCCGTCGCGAACATCTTCTCGCGGACCTCCAGTGCGCTTAGAGCTGCAGGAGCCTTGAGGCGCAACCTCAGGCCCGAGACCTCGACCACCGTCGATTCGTCAAGCAGCCGCCGAATATCCTTGAGGGTTGAAAATCCGTTCTTCTCTCCTGTGTTAGTCATCACTCAATCTCCCATTCGGGCAGCTGGGCGATAGGCGCCAGCGTCAAAGTGGTGCTCATGTCGCCCTCGGACTCCAGGCTGACGTTGCCGGCCAGCCGCACGGTGGAACTGAAGGGCCCCCGGCGCATCGACGGCAGGACGATTTTGTAGCCGGAGGCGGCCGTGACGGCCGTTGCCGGCTTGACCTTCACCAGGGGCGGAGTGGCATCGCTGATCGAATCGATCACATACGTGCCCGATCCCACCTCGATCACCTGACCGAGCCCGATCTTTCCGGACTGGAAATCGGGCTTCACCGTTCCCGCGAAGGTAACGACGCCCGTGGCGGCGATGGCCACCGTGTTGGTGCTGCCGATGGCTGTGAACTGCGGAACTTCCTTGGTTATGAACCGAAAGTCCAGCAGCGTGCCGTCGATCGAAGCCTTTCGGAGCGCCTTCCAGGCGGCGTGCGCCGGCGTGTAGACGGCCGAGACCTCGATCGAAGGGACCCGTGGATGGCCGCTGCGCTTGGCGACGCCGTCGAACGTGACGACATCCCGCTCGGGCGCCTCGCCGCCTGACTCCGTGTAGCCGTTGATTCCCGGAACCTTGTTCCAGGTCGCGCCGGAGTCGGCGGAATACTCCAGCTTGGCAAACTCGCTTCCGTGTGCAGTGATTCCTTCCATTGGAAACCTCCTCTTCCTTGTTGGTTACTCGGCCAGCGCCCGGGCCGTCTTTCGGCTGACCTTGATTTTGCCTTTTAGCTCCCTCTCCACCTTGGAGAAGTTCTTCCTGACGCCCCCGGCAAAGGCCCGCAACTGCGCCGGCCGGGTGTTGTTCACGGCGGGCTCCAGGAAGGGCTTGCTTGCCGTTTTTACCGTGCCGAGCTCGACTAAGTGGGCGTGAGATCCTTCGGGGCGTTTCGTCTCCACGATGGCTGACGGCTTGTACTTGCGCGTCCCACGACGGGCCCGGATCGACTTTTTCAGATTGCCGGTCGGCCCGGCCGGAGCCCTCCTCTTAGCGTCTTTGGCGACCACCTTGGCCGCCTCCAGCAATCCGTCTTCCACGGCCAACCGATCGAGAACGCCGGGCAGCGCTTCCAGCTGCCGGATCAGCCGTCCGAGTTCCTCAGTTCCCTCTACCTCCATCTCCATGAGATCTCTCTATGCTCCTCAAACCGTGATGCCGACCGTCCAGATGCGCCGATGGGCAATCGCATCCGGGTCGTAAAGATCGATGGGGCCGGATAGCTCACGCAGCCGCCCGCCCGCTCGGATCGCCGCTAGTGCCCGGTTGGCCAAGAGGGCCGCTTCCCCATATCCGCCCTCCCCATCCGTTTCGCGGTAACGGGACCGAAAATCGAGCCGGAAAGAGCAGGTCCTGGCCTGCGGTCCAGCCTCGAACGTCGTCAACGAGTCGCCGCCGACGCTCTGGTAGACACAGAATGGGAACTCCAACTCGCCGGTCACCTCGTCGGGCGGCTGCACGTTCGGCTTGACGCGGTTCGTCAGCTCCGCCAGGGCGCCGATCCGGCTCACGAGATATTCCTCCGGGCTCTGGCGGTTCATTTCCCTTTCCCAAACCGATCCAGTGCGGAGGAGACGATGGAGCCCATGTGGGGAGCCGCGAAGTAGAAGGCCAGAATCAGCATCATGGCTCCATTCATGCGCTCCGCGTAGCCGCCTACGAGCACCGCGCTCTCCTGCCATTCGTCGGGCCGCTGGACCCAAATCGCGATCAGGTTCAGCGCCATCGAAGCCATGTACTGGGTCAACCATACGCCCGTGATCATGACCGCCAGCAGCCGCCTTGCGAGGTTCTGTCCCGTCGTGGTTGCCATCCACTCAATGAGCATGGACCGGGCTTCGCTTCGAGACTTGGCCGCGTCGGTAGCCCTTTCCTCCTTGGTATAGGTCAGGGCGTCGATCCCGCGGCTCACACCACTGACCACTTCATCGAGCGCCGTGGTGGATCCGAACAACTTGCCGAGAAAACTAAACATCGTCCGCCCACTCTCCGGTTCTCATCTGCCGACAGAGCTCCTCGGCTCGATTGCCGACTTGCGCGTACCAGCGGGAGTCCCGCATCTCGTCTGCCGCCCGGTCATAGTCTCCACGACCGAGAGCCGCGATCATGTTTTGGAAGGTGAGCAGACGGGGACGGCCCATGTTGAACATGAGATTGGTCAAACACGCCCTTCTCACCTCGTCCAGATTCTCGAAAAAATCAAACACCCTGGCGCACTCTTGGACGGCCTCGGCAACCGTGCGGTCAAAGAGATCATCGATTAGATCGTCTGGCAGGCCCCGGTCTTGGATGTTGTACCCGACACCGATGGTGACCTTACCTTTCAGCGCCTCCTCCAGCTTCTCGCCTGGGTAGTCGGAGTAGGGATGGCTTCGCCTGCCCTCGTGCCGGATAAGCTGGAGCTTGAGTGTCTCCAAGGCTCCGTCAATCATTTTAGGGCTCCGTTGATGTACCGGTTCAAGGTGACCTTGATGTCCTGGACGCAATCGCGGAGATGCTCCTGCGTGCCATCCAGCTTCTCCAGGCGTTTCTCGACCTGAGTGAGCCGAGCGTCTACGGTGGCTTGCCAGGCGGCCGTCTCGCGCCCTGCGGCGGTCGTGCGTTGCCACAGCAGGACGCCGCCGCCTAGCAGCGGAATCAGCACCGCGAGAACTGCAAACATGCTGTTGGCGTCAATCCCGGTCACCGGACGCCTCCTTGATCTCGACCAGGATGCTCTCCAGGCGTGGTGTCATCCGGTACAGCGCCCACGCGCTTACTCCCAGGCCAAGAACCCAACTGATCCAGTCACAAACCGATTTCACGACCGACCCACCCGCGTTCACGTCCCAGACCTCCCTGAAGGAGATGAACAGAAAACTCGCCACAGCCGGTAGAATCAGCTCCCACCAGCCGTGAGGCTGGGGCCACCACTTGACCTTGCGCTCCAGCATCCAGAAACCCCAAAGGGCGATGAGATAGACGCCGGCGGAGCTGAAAAAGTGAATCACCGCGCGTTCTACAATGTGTGCAATATCCATGGTTCCTCCTCTCTCTTAACCCACTGCCTTGGCAGAGATCTCGAGGCCTCGCTTGCGGCCCAGCTCTCTCACTGCATAGAGGTCGTAGGCTTTTCCGTCATAAACAATTCGATTGACCGCTGTGATGTCCGGCCGGTAGCGCATCACGAAGACCGTGTCCACGGTCGTCTGAAGTGCCCCGGAGCGGAAGATCTCGCGCCCGCTCTGCTGGATTACCTGGACCCGCACGCCACTGGCGACATCCGCCCAGTCGTAGGTGTCCTCACCCACGCTGTTGCTCCTCACGATCCGCCGCTGAATCGTGACGACTCGATCCAGTTGCCCGGCTCGTATCACACCCTCACCATCCGGTAGGGACCCAGCAGCGCCTCGGCTCCTCGCGGCAGCCGAGCGACCGTCTCTCCTACTACGATGTCCTCCCGGTGCCCATAGAAGCTGCCGACCAAAAGCAGCAGCGCCTGGCGGATATCCTCCGGCACGTCCACGGCCTTGTCGCCATACCCGGCCTTGAACTGCACGGTGACGGCGTTGGTGCGGCTCGGGTCGCGGGCCAGGTCTCGCCATAAGCCCGGCGTGATCCGGCCCGGCTCACTGGCCGCGTCCACCCGGTAGCGCTCCTTCGGCAGGGTTTGAGCCGTCCCCGCGCTGTCGATGTAGACGAGGCTATCGACCGATCGCAGCGGCGGACGCGGGACATCAATCGTCCAGACCGGGAAACGATCCAGATGCAGGTCCCAGGTCTGCGTGATCAGCGCCCGGCCCAGGTAACTTTCCGCCTGACGGCGGGCGGCCCCGGTCAGGCGCTCGATCATTCCGTCGTCGACCGTTAGATCGACGCCGAGATGGTTCTTGGCATCGTCCAGCTCCAGCGGTTCAGTTAACGGGGCCGTCACCTGGGTCAGTGCGTAGCGCAACTGCATCAGCTTACTTCTTCGTCTTCGTGCCGGCTCGCCGCGGTGAACGCTTCGTTTTCGGCCTACCGGTCACGGCCTTCTCAGGCGGCTGTAGCGCCGCCGTCTCGACCGGGGCCTTGACCGCCCGAGCGTATCCGCTTTCGATCAAGGCGGTAGCCGTCTTGGCGTCCAGATCGACTTCCTGGCCGGCCGAGGCAGCCCCCTGCGGTCCTGCCAGGGTGGTGATCATCCTGACTCGCATGGTGGTCTCCTTCCTGTGACTCGCGCAGGGCGAGCACGAAGCGTCGCCCTGCTACAGTCCACGTAACGCGGATTTACGCCGTGCCCTCGGCCGGGCTGGTGTGCGCTTCGGAGGCGACGACCGTCGAGTCGTGCGCCGTCGGAGCCTTGCGCGGCCCGTACTGAATGGCGATCACGCCGTCGATCACGGCGTTGGCCGTCGCGCGGGAGACGACCAAGCGGACATAGCGCTCCCTCGCCCTCTTGACATCCAGGACCAGCGCCTTGTTGCCGTCGTCGTCCGCCAGCGGCCCGACCTTCGTGTCCTCCAGGTCGGAAAACCCGGAAGCTTTCACGGTGCTCTGCTGTGCCTTGATCGAAGTGACCTGAGTGGCGGTCAGCGTGCCGAACAAGGCGACGAACAGCACCCCCTCGAAGTTCTGCATATCGACCGTGGTGCCATCCTGTGCCGTCTCGCCGGCCGCCTTGGCGTTCATGACGCGGATGATTTTGGTGTTTTTTCCCAATGCAAGCATTTTGATTTCTCCTTTCTTCGTCCTTGAGATCCGGGTTAGCCCAGCTTCACCCGTACAAAGGCCTCCTCCAACACCGGCATGGCGTCGGTGGCCGCGCGCAGGATCAATCCGACCTGGTTGGTCTCGGCGTAGAGTTCGACCAGGCGCTGCACCTGCATCTGGATATCATCGGCGATCCAGTAGTAGGAGAAGTCCCCGAGGATCCCGACATAGAGACCGGTCGTGAACGTGTTCGGCACGAACTCGGACTCGAAGTAGGGCAGTCCCAACAACCGGTCGGGCTCGCCCTCGCGCACGGCGCCGGACCAGATGTACTGATTATCGGAGTCCTTGAGCTTGGCGATCTGCTTGACGGCGTCGCGGTGAAACAGCCAGCGGGCGTTTCTCCGATGCCCGGCCTTGAGCGCGAACTTGGCTTCGAGCAGGCCGTCGGTGGTGAGGGCCGTCGCCGTGTTGTCGGTGCTAACATCCCGGCTCGTCGAGATTTCCCAGGCTCTCGGCCCCGGCCACCTGCTGCGTTGTCGCCCAGCCACGGAAGTAGACCAGGTCGTCCATCTCTTTGATCAGCTGATTGACGAAGAGCTCGGGAGCGACCAGGTAGCCGCCCTCGGTATCGACGCCGGCGCTCAAGGATCGGAACTGGGCGAAGGCGTCCGGGTCGTTTCGCTCGGCCCCGGGTCCGTTTCTCAGCCAGGCGCGGAAGCCATCGAAGGCCAGCGCCGCCTGGTCGCGGGTTTCGCGACCGTCTCCCTCGCCTTGGCGTTGGGACTCGTCGGCATCGACAGCCGCGACGGAGCGTTCCAGCTCGCGCTGCTGCTCCTCCCGCTTGATCGTGTCCGCGAGTTTCCCCGCCTCGGCGATGAGCCCGTCGTAGGCTTGCGATTGCTCCTCGAAGAGATCTCTTTGCTCTCCTTGCGCGCGGTCCAAAATGGTCCGAGCATCGGCAATCACCTTGGCTCGTTTCTCCATCAGTTCTCGTAGCTTCATTGGGTTCCTCCTTTAATCAAATTGCCCATATCGGCTTGTTCCAAACGACTTTCCATGCGTCGTTTGTCTTCGAGAGAGGTTTGCAATTCGGAAAGGCACTCCCGAATCGCGGCGGCCTGAATGACCGCGTCCGTCACTCCCCGGCGTTGTCCGATCGACTGGAATCGGAACTCGTGGCCCGTCAACTCAATCCGTTCGGGATCATGCGTGAGCGCATCACCCAGCAGGCGCAGCCCCTTCCCGATCGTGTCCAGGTGGGAAAGCAGCGCCGCGATCTTCCTTTCGTTCTCGGCGTACTCGCGCACCAACGCCCCGATCGCGGTGTCTTCGTTTCTCATGTTTCCACCTCCATCAATGCCAGCTTTCGCCGGGCCAGATTCCTACGCCAGGGAAACGGCGGCATTCTGGTTTCCTGAAAGGTCTTGAGCGCCCGAAGTGCCACGTCCGTCTGGGGGTACGCCGGGAACGTCACCGGCGAGACATCGAACAGCCGCACCGCCTTGACCGTGCGGACCGGCTCTCCGTCCTCCAGGTTCCACTCGTCCGTGAGCGTGCGGAACCCGATGGAGGCGCCCGTGATGTCGCCCCGCTCGATGGAGACAATCAGGTCCCGGGCAAATGTCGTATCGGGCGGCTCGATCCTCACGGCGAGGCCCGTCTCGTCCTCGTTGAGCGCGAGCGTTCCCGCCCGGTTGCGCCCCAGCACTTGGCCCCGATCGTGGTTGCTCAGTGCGCGGATATCGTCCTCGGCGATGGTCGCGGCGAAAGCCCCCGGCGCGATCCGCTCCCGGAACCCGCCCAGGTCTTCGCTCAGCGCATCGAAGACCGCCGCATGGCCCACGATGGCGGGCATGGCACCGTCGCCCGGCTCGGCCCGAAGTTCCACCGCGCTCAGAGCGCGGCGTTCAAGATCATTCATTGTTGACCTCCTCTGCCGGCGGCTGACCGCCGGCTTGCAACAAAGCCATCATGGGCTGCATGTTGGTTGGACTCACATAGACGTCGCCTTCGGGGCCGATCGGGTTCAGGCCCTCCCTCTCCCTGATGTCATTGGGCGAGTACCAGCCCCACTGGATCCCCTTGGCGTTGGCTTCGGTGCGCGTCTTGATGTCGCCCCGCAATAGCTCCGAGAAGTCGAACCGCGCTACCAGCTGCCGGCGCCCCTGCGGCGTCATCAGGTCTCGGGCGATGGCGTCCTCGATGCGCCGGGCCAGTGGGGCCAGCTTATCGGTGACCCAGGCCCGGTTCTGTTGCTCGACGTTGTTGAGCGTCGATTTCTCGATGATCCCGATCTTGTAAGGCGGAGTCCGAAACAGCCGGGCGATCTCCAGATCCGTGAAGCCCCGCAGCTGCAGATACTGGGCGTCCTCGTTCGTCATGCCGATGTTCTTAAACTTGAGACCCTGCTCGAGAATCGCCACCCGATGCCGGTTCTCTCCGCCATAGGTCTCCTTCCAGTCCTTCTTCAGTCGCTGCAACGGATCGTCGTCGAGCGTGCCGTCCATCTCCAAGGTCCCAATGGGCCGGGCGTCGTTGGCGAACAGCCGGGCGCCGTAGTCGTGCGCCGCCAGGGCCATGCCGACCGTCTCGCGGTGCAACAG
Source organism: Acidobacteriota bacterium (assembly GCA_965219855.1). Classification (GTDB taxonomy): domain Bacteria; phylum Acidobacteriota; class UBA6911; order RPQK01; family JAJDTT01; genus CAUZIZ01. The sequence continues at coordinate 52,747 of CBDCOR010000027.1, read as the reverse complement.
GATCGGAGAAGCGCCCACAAGCCCGTCCCCCTGCAGCGGACCGCGCACATGAAACACTTCGCTGGCCAGCAGGATCTCGCGCCCTCTTTCGAGCGGCAGGTATTCGTAGGCCGGGCGGCCGACGGACCAGAAGGGGCGAACCTGATCGGGGTGAAGCGGCTCCAGCGCCACCGTTTGTCCCGCTCCGTTGCTCACGATCCTCGAGTAGTGGTTACCTCTCAGCTCCAGGTGCTCGACCACCATCTCCCAGTAGTCGAACGCCGTCTGCCAGTCGTTGGGCGTCTCCAGCAGTACCTGATAGAGCGGATGCCCCAGGGCCTCTTCGCTGCGCCGCCGGCCGGACTCGTCCCGTCTGACCCGCTTGAGCAGGCAGGGAAGCGAGGCCACCGTCTCGGCCGTGTTTCGGACACAGGCGTAAACGGCCGAGACCTGGAGCGCCGTCTTGACCGTCACGGCCTGGCCCGCGGCGCTCATGCGAGACGCTCCCAGCCATTCGGCAAGAACCGGATCGCGGGGATGCGAGACTTGCCCGGCAGCGCTTCGAAACGCCGCCACCACGCCACGCCACCAGCTCATCAGATCACCCGCAGTCCACGCTCGTTGTAGACACTCTCTTGGGGCAGGACCATCGTCGCGTACTCGGCCACGCTCCGGGCGATGGCTAGGGCGACCATGCCGTCAATGCGTCCGTGCGACCGGACTTTGTTCAGCTTCCGGTTGCCCGCCGGGTCCACTTGAACGACAGCGTTTGCCGCGCACATCGCCAGCACAGGATGGTTGCCGTGAGCGATCTTCTGGTTCAGGATGTCGCCCTCCAGCACCCTGAGCGCCGGCGACATGCTTCGGTAGCCCTGGCCGAAGGGCTCAAAGAGCGCCTGCTCTCCCTCCAGTTGGTGGGGCTGAAATCCCGCTTCCAGCCGCCAGGGTTGCAGGTGACGGAAGTTCCAACGGTCGAAGGCGATCTTCTGGACGTTCATCTCGGAGCAGGCCTCAAACAAGTGCTCGGCTAGGAACTGGTATTCGATCGTCCGCCCCGGCGTGGTGTGCAGGAATCCCTGTTGTTTCCACAGGTCGTAGGGCACCCGGTCGGCGAGAGCCCGCTCCCGCAGGCCGTCCTCCGGCAGCCAAAACATCGGGTGCACCGGCCAGATGCCGTCTTTGGAGGCCACCCAGACCAGCGCCGTCAGATCATTGACCTCCGACAGGTCCAATCCGCCATAGACCGGACTGCCGGCCAGATCCGCCGCCGGTACAGTGACGCAGGACTGCCAGACGCTTTTCGCAATGAATGGCGCGACTCGATCGACCCTCTGATTGAGAACCAAGTTCCGGTACTGCGCTTCGCGTGCTGGCATCCGCTTGGCGTCCGAGGCCATGGCCTTTAACCTGATCCGCCATCAGAAAATCGCCATAGGCCGGATTAGCCTGGCGGATGGCTTTCACGGTAAACGGACTGATTTCCGGGTCCGCCGTGTAGAGGACGAGAACTACTTTCGGGTCTGCGCCTTTTTTTGCGTCGTCGATCAGGATCGACAGCAGATCTGCATCGCTTGGCGCCTGGGTCGAGATCACGATCGACAGCGGACGCTCATGCGCTCCCACGGCCGTCTCCAGCGCCTCGTAGAGCTCGGATCGCGGCCCCTTCACCTGCCCCAGCTCGTCGTGAACGAGGAACACGGGAGAAAGTCCATAGGCGGTCGAGGCCTCGGCGCTCAGAGCCCGATAGAGCGTCCCGAGCTCCTGGCAGTACAGCTGCTTGGCCGTGTCTCGGATCGTCACTACTTCGTGGAGCTCGGGCGAGAGTCGCACGATCTTGGCGGCCAGGCTGAACAAAATGGCGGCCTGGTCCCGAGACTGCGCCGCGCTGTTGAGCTGGGAGTTGGCCCGCGCCTCCGGGCCGACCAGGTGCAACAACAGCAGGCAGGCCGCCAGGGTCGTCTTGGCGTTCTTTCGGCCAAAGGAAATAATGGCCCGGCGCGTCCCGTGGGGATTGTCATAGATGCGCCGGATGGCCCGCTTCTGAAACGGGCGCAGACGAAGCGGACGCCCCACGTCCTTGCCTTCCGGGACACGGCAATAGCGCTCGATCCACCGAATGTTGCAGGCGCCCCGGTTACTGGCTGATGGCATCTTTTCCATTCCAGGTCCAGGGAGCGGACCTGCCGCGCGTCCGCTGCTGTTGGGTGTGGGCGGTCTCAGCTTTCAAATGAGACTGCTGGGTCAGGCGCATTGACCGCCCCAGCGCCATCAGGACCCGGCTCTCTCTCGCCCTCATCTTGAGCAGCCGGTCCATTTCATCCGTCTCCATTCCCGCTCCCCCCAACCGGATCTTTTCGTCAATCGCCTTCGCCGTTACCGCGTGATGGCAATAAGCCTCCAGCAGCGGGAACGTGTCCGGCCGGAACCAGTCGGCCGGTTTGGTTTCCACGACTCGCAGCCAGACCTCCGCTGGCGGGCCGCTCAGGTGAACCGGCGGCTTGGGCCTCGCCACCCGGACCAGCCGAAGCGATTCGGTTTCGATGGCCGCCTTGGATTTTCTAGGCATCGCCGAAAGAAAAATTCTCCAGGTTTAGAACACGTGCCCTGCGCAAACTGGTCTACTGTCTGCAGGGAAGAAGTTTTTCACCCCCCTATCCCTAGGTGGAATCGCCAAGGGAATCCCCCCCTCTAATCCCCCTTCTCAGACTCTTCCCCCTTGTACACCCCCCCCTTTCCCAGATCTGGGAACCAGACCGGGGCTCATGACCCTGCCCGGTTCGCCGGGTGGCGTGGGTCCGTTGGCCAGCCATCTGCTCCGACGGTGCCGCGGTAGCCGCGCCGCTCCTCGGCTTGCTTGGCTCCGTTGTGGCAGGAAGCGCACAGCGCCTGCCAGTTCTTCCCATCCCAGAACAGCTTCCGGTCGCCTTTGTGCGGCACGATGTGATCCACGACGCTTGCCGTGGCGAGATGGCCGGCTGCTTTGCACATCAGGCACAGCGGATGGCGAACCAGGAACGCGACTCGGGCTCTGCGCCAGCGCCGGTCGTATCCCCGTTTGGCCGCCGTGGGCCGGCTCATCTGAGGTCACCACAGACTTCTTCGATCACCTGCTCGCCACGGATCGGGTTGTCCTCCACGTACTGATGCTTGTAGTCCCGGAACTCCCGCTCCGGCACCTCCAGTTCCATGCGGGGAGGACGACAGCGGATCCCCGGGGAGAAGCTGGACCGGCCATTGAACCGTGGCCGCTCGATGCCGGGGATTCGCCGGCCCGAGAGATAGCGCTGTTCCTCGTCATAGGCTCGGCGCAGCTCCGCCTGCCGCTTCTTGCGGGTTTGGTGCTTACGGTGTTGTCGAGGCACAGTTCGGCTAGATCTTTGGTCCCGCAATGCGCCAAAGGGCGGGGGGCCTTAGCTTTCAGTTAGAGGCCACGCTTGTTTTAAAGACACAACCACGGCCAGGGTGACCACGGCGGGTAGGTAGGTGTGTGTTGTTGCCGGTGGGTCGCTTAGGGGCTTAGCACAGATCAGTGACTGGTTTCAACGGTCGGCGCAAGTTCGCCTCCGCCTGCACCACTTTGATCTGACCATCGACACAGTGCAGGATGATCTGACGGACTCCTTCCATCTTGCCCTCCTTCCTCATTCTCTGAATCTCTTTGGCCGCCGCCAGGATGTCCGGGTCAAAATTGAGGTTCTTGGTGTCGATAGCCGCGGTTAAAAACCATTGTCCACTTGATATACTGTCTTCTTTTAGAGACAATAGCACTTATGGATTACCGGGTGGTCAGAAGCGCTACCTTTCTTCGCTGGTTGAAAGGCTTGCGTGACAAGAGTGCCCAGGTGCGAATTGGCATCCGCATTCGCCGTGTTCAAGACGGCAATTTTGGTGACCATAAGTCGGTCGGTGGCGGCGTCAGCGAACTGCGGATCAACGTCGGCCAGGGCTACCGCGTGTACTACACGATCCGAGACAACACGGTGGTCATCCTGCTGTGTGGCGGTGACAAGTCGAGCCAGCAACAAGACATAAAACGTGCCCAACAGATGGCGAGGGAACTCTAAGGAGAGATCGCAATGAACAAAGAAACCTATGCCCCATGGGATGTCACTGAGATCCTCGAAGATGACGAGACGATCATCGAATACCTGAAAGCGGCTTTGGAAGAAAACGACCCGGAGTTTTTCGCCAAGGCTGTCGGCGACGTCGCTCGCGCCAAGGGCATGACCTCGATCGCTCAGGAAACTCAACTGGGCCGTCAAAGTCTGTACAAAGCACTGTCCGGCGACCGCGATCCACGGATCGGCACTTTGATGAAGGTGCTTGGTGTGCTCGGAATTCAACTCACCGTCGTATCGAAGGGGGCTTGACGCTCTGTAAGTCATATTGAAGAGTTTTAGACCCTCACGAATCCCTCAATCCTCTCCTGTCGCCTTGGCGATCGCAGCGCAAACTGCCTCATGCGCGCTTCTCGCGTCGGCTTTGGTATCTTCGTCGTCAGTCCACAGCGCAATGAGAGCGAACGCATCGCGAGCTTCGCCGAGCGCCTCCAGCATCTCCGGCGCGGCGGCGATGAGGGCGGCGTTTAGCCTCCACGTGATGCGCTCTGCAATAGTTCCGCCTTTGCCGTTGATACAGATTCCATCGGGCGTATCCTCGGCCTGCCACGGTCCCGGCGTATGCTTGCTCATGCGGCGACTCCTCCATCAAGGGGGCAGGAACTCTCCAATTGTGTGATCTTGATGAGACATCCCGGACCCTGGTCGGCCTCATAACGCTTGACGATCCGTCCCGAACACACCTGGCTGTCGTCCTGCCAGAATCGCAGGATGGTCAGTGCGTCCAGCACTGCCTTGTCGAGGTTGTCCCGGTCCGGTTTCCCGGTGTGGAATGCTGGCGCCGATGGCTTCAGTTCGCCAGCGTACTTTCCCGTCCGGTAGTGGCTTTTGGGGCGTGGCATGTAGAACGTGAGGTCGACCCGAATCGGACCCTCCGCCGGGGCCTCGAGGCGGCGATCCTGCACAGCTGCGGCAATGTCCGTCTTCCACGATTCGGCGGTCCCGTGCTTGTAGGCCCACACCTTACCGTCTTTGGCGAAGGCCCGAGGCCGGGGTTCCCCTTTCGGCCTGCCCGGCACGAACACGTCAAGGACGGCGACTGTGTGCTCCATCAGGCCGCTTCCCCTTGTTCCGTCTTCTCTTCCTGATCCACCATCTGCTTGAGTTTGGACAGTACCTCCTCGGTTCGATCCGGCTCCGGCAACGCCACAGGGCCATCACCGATCAACACCGGTTTCGGAATGTGCTGGTGGTATCCCTTCGGACGATTGTGCTCCTCCACCAACCCCTGAAGGGGAACCAAGGAATTCACGCCGTGTTTCTGGTACTCGTCATGCCGACGCTCGAACTCTCGTTGTGTCCAGGGTTCACCCAAGTCCTGGCGACAGAGCCAGGGCCAGCCTCCTAAGTCCCGAATCACGGCGTTCGTCACGGGGTCGGAGAATTGAACCGTGGGGTAGGGACCATGCTCGACCATCGCCCGTTCTACTTCGGCCCAGGCCAGCAACGGGGAGCGTTCCCGGTGAGGTTCCAGCAGGTTCAGAATCTCAGATGGAGTCGGGAAAAACCGGTTCCGATCCGTGTGCTTCGAGAAAGCCCGGCTGATCGCCTCCAAGTCGAAACTCTGGAGTTTTCGCCACCAGATCTGCACGGCATCCACCGAAATGTCATGCCGCAGCGTGTTGGCGTAGGCGGCCAGCAATTTTCCGAAAGCTGGCCGGTCATTTGCGTTCATGTTGCTCGCTCCTCTTCACCCAATCCTGAACATTCTCGACGTTCTGCTGGCTCCGCTTGGTGTGCCCTGGCGATGGCCTGCTGCTCTGGATTCCTCGGTACTTCGGGTTCAGCATTCGGTCAATCCATTGGCCTTCATCCCGGCTCATGAGCTCGTACAACCCCCACTGGTTGTGACCGGGAGCCCGTTCCCGCTGACACAGTTCCGCATAGTGGGTGATGGCTCGGCACAGGTCGGACTCACTGTGGCCCGCTTTCAGGCGAGCGTTGATCGCCCCTCGCATTTTCGCGGTGAGAGCCCGGTGCCGAGTGAGGGCATCGTGGGAGTTCCAGTGGTCGAAAATCCGGTCGCTGGCCTTGGCAGGATCGGGGACCTCTCGCGCGCGCGTCTCGGGTTCCTTCGGAACCCTCGGTTCGGGTTCGGGTTCTGGCTTGGGTTTAGGTTCGGGTTCGGGTTCGGGTTCAGGAGGTTGAGTGTTGTTAAGGAACTCGTTCTTAAACGTGGTTACTAACTCGTTTACCGACCCGTTATCGAACTGTTTTAAATCATTGATTTCATTGGATAAAACCTGGCAGCGTGGTAGAGCCTTCATCACCTTGATCGCCCCTTTGGCCACGTTTTAATTCTCGAACGTGTTGTGACCCCACCAACCCACGATCCGTGTCAACGAAGTGCGTTCATCTCGTTCTATAAAGCCTTTGTCAACAAGTTCGGTAACATGTTTGTGAACACGTTCGGAAACCCATGAAAGATCTGCCTGAATGTAGCCGTCATGTAGAACGAAACAACCGGCTGAATTGCCGTGCGGGCAGGTGAGCAGATAGAGATATAGCATGCGCCCTCCCTCGCTGAGACATCGAACCTTCTGGTTCTGCCAGAAACTGGTCTCAATACGTCCGTACAATCGCATGAAGTGGACTCCTTGAAGATGCTGTTGTCCTTAAAGTTCGCGTCCAGCCGTGAACACCTGCTCCCCGTCCACAGCGTTTACCCGTCGAACGGGACAGGAAATCTGCTGACGTTTTACTGACGTTTTCCGGGGAAATTAGGGCCGCCTGACCCAGAGATTGCCAGACGTAAAGTGTTACAAAGTCGTGAGATCTTTGATTTCCCACGAGATCGGAGAAGGGCTGAAACGATCTACGAAACCAGAGGTCGCAGGTTCGAATCCTGCCGGGCGCGTTTTGTTTCAACAAGTTACCCGAATCGGATCTCCTGCGCATGGGGGTGTCTCCCAGATGTCTCCCACTCTACTTCGGCATTTTCGGCTTCGAAAGCTGCACGGACGTCCTCAAAACAAGGATCTAGATGCCTGAGGTAGCGCATAGCGTTGTTGCACTATTCCAGTCACCTCGCGGATCTCGGGCTTTCTTAAGTGGCCGTTACTGAATTCGCACTGATTCAGGCATGCCCCGACTTGTCATCCGATTCAGCACCTCACACTTGATGATGGCCTCGGTCCGTTGATTGTCGAATCGTCGGGCCGACAGTTTGGATCCGAACATGGCCTTGAACCTCGACACCGCAAGAGCGAAGAAAGGAAACCTTGCGTCGCCCGCAGACTGAGATGGAACACCGACTTCAACACCAGTGCACACTGGATGGCCGTATCGGAATAGACCCTCGGCGCGCCTCAACCGCTCTGCGGGTCGGTGTTCCGTCAAGCCACGACTGCTTCTTCGTCGAACCAAAAGGTCAGCCGACCCCGGGAGATCAGGGCTTGATTGTAGGCTGGCCAGTTCCGAACTCGATACCGGAAGGCGTATTCATTCGGCGTCATTCCTCATGCTGACACCCTGACCGATCGGAGACAAGCCGACGCGCCGCAGTGATTTATGCAACAATGCCGGGACGGGTTCCCAACAGTAGCCGATGGTTGACTGGCGCATCATCCTGACATTACTAAGTCTGATCCTGGCTCCACTCCGGGGCCAGTCGTCCGGCGAGGATGTACCCGAAGCCCAGCCTCTCTCCCTTCGTCTGATTCCCCCCAGCGTTACGTTACTGACAGAGGTTGCCTCGCAGCGCTTCCTGGTGCTGGGAGAGTATTCCGATGGTCTGGAGCGAGACGTGACGACTAAATGTGTGTTCTCGGTTTCGGACCCTACGAAGGGAGAGATCGATGATTCCGGGCGGTTTTCGGGGTTGGAAGCGGGCACCGTGGTGTTGAGGGCCAGACTCGGGAGCCAGAAGGCTACGGCAAGCGTCCGCGTTCCCGGGCTGGGACCAAGCCGTCCCTTCAGTTTCACCCGAGACATCGGAGCTGTTCTAACCAGGCGGGGATGCAACGGCAGCGACTGTCACGGAAGCGTCATCGGTCGGGGAGGCTTCAAGCTCTCCAAGAATGTCGCCCATCCTCAGGAAGATCATCGGTGGATCGTCAAGGGAGGCACCTACCAGGTCCTGACTGCCGAATCGAAGGGAGAAGAGATTCCCCGGATTGACCTAGGGAATGCCGCTAAGAGTCTACTGCTGTTGAAGCCCACCATGAGCATTCCGCATGGAGGAGGCGAGCGCTTCCCGCTGGGATCTCCAGATTACCTCACTCTGCTGAACTGGATTCGGGCCGGAGCTACTTTCGGTCAAGATGGTGCCGGTGAGGATGCTTCGATTCGGAAAGTAGACGTCTTTCCCAGGCAGAGCGTTCTCGACGGAAAAGGCAGCCAGCAGCTCCTGGTGCTGGCACATCTGAAGAACGGGCGTCAAGAAGATATTTCCGACCAGGTGCTCTTCGTTTCGAGTAATCCGGATGTCGTCGAGGTGAGCGAGACCGGTCTGGTCCGGGCCGTCAAGAAGGGTGAAGCGACGGTCTGGGTTAGGACGGTTGGGCACACAGCCAAAGCAGCCTTCGCTGTGATCGACCAGCCCGGGCAAGACTATCCAGACGTTCCGCGGCGCAACTTCATCGATCATCTCGTCTTCGGCAAACTCCGTCGGCTCAACGTCATTCCTTCGGGGATCGCGAGTGATGGCGAATTTCTGCGGCGAGTCTGCCTGGACCTCACAGGAACGCTTCCGCCGCCCCACCGAGTGCGCGAGTTTCTCTCCAGCAATGACCCGAACAAAAGGGACAAACTGATCGAAACGCTTCTCGGCTCTCCCGAGTACGTGGACTATTGGGGCTTTCGTTTCAGCGACCTGATGCGTGTGACCGTCACCTCCGGTGGCGGAGCCAGCAAGACGAAAGCCTACGAGGACTGGGTCATTGCCAGCATCGTGGCCAACAAGTCCTATGATCAGATGGCCCTAGAGCGGGTCGCCGCCCAGGGCTACGGTGCTCCGGCCAAGAACCTCTTCCTCTTCGGGGAGCCGATTGTTCCAGCGAAGATGATGGCGGAGCACGTTCGGGTGTTTCTGGGCAGGAGGCTCGACTGTGCCCAGTGTCACGATCACCCCTATGAAAACTGGACCCAGGAGCAGTTCTGGGGCCTGACGGCTTTCTACGGCGGCCTCACAGAGCTGGTAGAGGACCACATCGTTCTGGACACTCTGGGCGGTGGTCATGTGGATCGAACAGAGGATCAGACGGTAGTCCACCCTCGCACCAGCCAACCGATGTTTCCCACCTTTCTCGACGGCTCGCCACTGCCCCAGGAGCAGTGGCTGGATCCGCGCCTGCAACTGGCCCGGTGGATGATTTCTCACCCCTATTTTAGAGAGGCCGCCGTGAACCGGATCTGGGGGTATTTCTTTGGACGGGGGATAGTCGATCCGGTAGACGACTTTCGGACAACGAACCCTCCGACGCATCCCAAGCTGCTGGCAGAGCTGGCCAGGGAGTTCCGGGATCGAGGATACGATCTGCAGGGCCTGATGAGGACGATTGTGCAGTCGCGGACCTATCAACTATCGGCCGAGCCGAACCGGACCAATGAGGGTGACAGGTTGAACTACTCCAGGGCCCGGGCGCGTCCGCTGGAAGCTGCGGTGTTGTTGGATGCCGTCTCCCGGGCAACGGGCGTCGAAGAAGAGTTCGACCTCCACAGTATTGTCGGTGGAGGAAAGGCCCCTCCCGGTACGAGAGCGATGCAGATGATCCCCGATCTGTGTCCTTCGACCTTCATGGAGGTCTACGGCCAATCGACGAGGAAGACACCGGCCTCGGGAAATCCAACTCCCAATCTTCGCCAGGCCCTCCATATCTGGGCGGGACCGGCCTATACCACGAAGATCTCCAAGCAGGGTGGGCGTTTGGAACACCTGATCGAAAAAGGAGCCTCGGATGAGGAGATCATCGAAGAATTCTACCTGGCGTCCCTCACGCGATTCCCTCACGCCCGGGAGGAGGCCAAGCTGTTAGGCTTCCTCAAGGAACGCGGAGCTAGACGAAAAGAAACCCTGGAGGGTTTGCTGTGGACGCTGATCAGCTCGCGGGAGTTTGCATATAATCACTGATGCCTCAGACGGGCCGTAAGAAGGCAAGTCCAGGAGCAGAGCAGATGAAAAAGTCTCGTTGCTACCACTGTCGAGGGATCGCCTCCAGTCGGCGTGACTTCTTGAGAGTTGGATCTCTTGGCTTTCTAGGGATTGGGCTCGGTGACTACCTCAGGTTGGCCAGTTTTCCTGCCTTGGCTGCATCGGGCTCCACCGGGAACGGGGGCAGAGCCCAGGCCTGCATTCTTCTCTGGTTGGAGGGAGGGATCAGTCAGGTAGATAGCTGGGATCCGAAGGGGAACACCGGTTTCAAGCCACTCTCCACGAAGGTGTCTGGCATCCGGATCTCGGAGCTCCTGCCCCAGGTGGCCGGCCACATGGACAAGCTTTCCGTCATACGGTCCATGAGAACCAAAGAGACGAACCATCCGCAGGGAACCATCGAAACCTTGACGGGTCATCGCCCCAATCCGGTGACCAAGTTTCCCAGCTTTGGATCGATCGTGTCCAAGGAGCTGGGGCCTCGTCGTGACCTCCCACCCTACGTGGTAGTTCCGACCCCCACTGAATTCGACTTCTTCAGCTACGAAGAAGCCTACAAGGCTTCATTCATCGGGGGGGGGCTACGATGCCATGATCCTCCCCGATCCCAGCAAACCCGATTTTTCTGTTCCGGAGCTAAGTTTCCCCAAGTCGATTTCCAGCGAAGCCCTCGAGGACCGCAGGACCCTTTTGGAGATCGTGGACCGGCAGTTCCGTCAGCAGGAGCAGCTGAGCGAGTTTGCAGCGATGGACGACTTCCAGGGACAGGCCTTGCGGATGCTTCTTTCCGACCATGTCAGGAACGCCTTCGATCTTTCCCAGGAGGCGAAGCAAACGAAGGATCGATACGGTCGTCATCGGGTCGGACAAAGTGTTCTAATGGCCCGACGGCTGGTCGAGGCTGGGTGTCGATTTGTGACGGCGGCAGGCTACAAGCACGGCCAGTGGGATACTCACAGCAACAATGATGAGAGGTTGCGCGAGACCCTGGCCCCCACTCTGGACCAGACCCTGTCTGCGTTGCTGGAGGATCTGGATGAGAGAGGCCTGCTGGATTCGACGGTCGTCATCGCTACCGGAGAGTTTGGAAGAACACCCGACGTCAACCCCAAGAAGGGCCGCGATCACTGGCCCCACTGTTGGTCTCTGGTCGTAGGAGGGGGCGGCATCAGGGGAGGTCGGATCGTGGGTGCCAGCGATGACACTGGAGGCTACGTTGCCGAAAGACCTGTCTCGATTGGGGACCTTTACGCGACCATCTACAAGGCCATGGGAATCGACTGGACCAAGACCTATATGACTCCGGTGGGACGACCTGTCTACATCGCAAACGGATTCAATGATGAAGCGGGGGTTCCGATCGAGGAGCTCATCTAGGGCCCCTTGGTGGAGAAGAAGTTCACAGACTGGTCAAGTTTCCTGCTTCGGCGTGATGTGGTTGCTAAGAGACCGCTTCAGCGGTCTAGCGCGAAGCGCAATAGCCCGGTCCTTCAGGGCCGGGTGGGCGGAACGGCAGATAGCGGAGCCCGCTTTAGTGGGCTTCTCGAACGCGGGCTTCAGCCAGACTCCGGGTCGACGATGGCTAAAGCCGCCGTTCGAGAAGGACCGTGAACGGCCCTCAGGAGGGGTAGGAGACCGGGTTACCCCGGCGTAAACACCGGGTCTATTGCGCTTCGCGCCAGGCCGCTGAAGCGGCCTCCTAGAAAGTGTACACTCAAGCAGACGCCGGTGTTGCTCGGCGGTATGAGGCCGCTCGCTACATGTAGCACGTAGGAGCGGGCTTTTCATCGCGGCATGAAAAACCTCTTTCTTGGCTCCTGCTGTCTTCTTCCCGGCCTTGTCCTGTGGACCTTGTCGCCTTTGGGGCCTGCTGGCAACCTGCGGGCTGAAGTCTGGAGGCAAGAGGCGAACACTGCTCTCTCTACGGGGTCCAGCAACACTTTCCAAACTGCAGGGTCAATCAGTTTTTGATAACCCCTTTTTCAGTAGTGTCCCAACGTTTGGGCTTCTAATCTCTGTAAAGTATTAATGAGTAATATGTTAGAGAAGATAATGGGTGTTTCCGACTTGAAAGTGAGTGTACGCTCACGCCCTTCAGTTCATAAGGAGGGCGAGCATGTACACGGGCACGACGATTTTTTCTCAGGTGATGCGGCATCTTCCCTGGCATCATTTTCATCGCATTGTTCAGCACTACGGAGGCGACTACAAGGTCAAGTCGTTCCGCTGTGCCGACCATTACCGGGTCATGGCCTTTGCACAGTTGACCTATCGCGAGAGCTTGCGCGATATCGAAGCCTGCCTACGGGCCATGAGATCCAAGCTCTTCCACATGGGCATTCGCTCCACGGTCTCCCGCAACAATCTGTCCAATGCCAACGAGAGGCGCGACTGGCGCATCTATGCCGAGTTTGCCCAAGTGCTTATCGCCGAAGCGCGCCGCCTGTACACCGACGAGGACCTGGGAGTCGACCTGAACGCGACCGTCTATGCCTTGGACTCCACGACCATCGACCTGTGCCTCTCGGTCTTCCCCTGGGCGCGCTTCCGCCGTACCAAGGGGGCGATCAAACTGCATACCTTGCTCAACCTGCACGGCGCCATTCCCGAGTTCGTTCTGATCTCGGACGGAAAACTGCACGATGTCCACGCCTTGGACCACCTGATTCCTTGTCCCGGTGCCTACTACATCATGGATCGCGGATACCTGGATTTCGGGCGCCTGTACCGACTCCATTCTGCCCGGTCGTTATTCGTGACCCGCGCCAAGGCCAACTTCAAGTTCCGCCGCCGCTACTCCCACCCGGTGGACAGAACGACGGGACTGATCTGCGACCAAACTGTCCTGCTGAGCACCTTCTATCCGGCCAAGGCCTACCCCGAACCTTTGCGTCGCATCAAGTTCTTCGACGTCACCACCGACCTGCGGCTAGTATTCCTCACCAACGACTTTGCTTCTCCCGCTCTGACTATTGCCCGGCTCTACAAGCTCCGCTGGCAGATCGAACTGTTCTTCAAATGGATCAAACAGCATCTCCGCATCAAGGCCTTTTACGGCACCAGTCCCAATGCCGTGAAAACACAAATCTGGATCGCCCTCAGTACCTACCTGCTCATCGCCATCATCCGCAAGCGCCTCTATCTCGAGTTGCCGCTCTACACAATTCTCCAGGTCCTGAGTGTCTCGCTCTTCGAGAAAACCCCAATTTTACAGGCCTTTCAGGACATGCATTACATTACTCAGAATAGTGACATTCATAAACAGTTGATGTTATTCGACTAACGCTGGGACGCTACTGCCCCTTTTTGAAGAATTACTTATGTTCGGCTCGATCGATCGAAATATGCCCCGGAAACTGTTAAGAAGCGAACCGGTTGATCCAAAAAGGGACCCCAACGAAGGCCCCGGCTGAAAATTCTTTCTGGAGCAAAAGAAGAGGACCCGTGGGGAGGGACGACTCTGAAAGTGGTCAATTGACTCCCACTCTTCAGTAGTCTGCTTCTCTGCGAGGCTCGGGACGGGGTCGATAAGCCTCCCCCAGCCTGAGCTTGGCAAAGGATCTGTCCAGCATGTTGTTGAGCTGAGCCTGACGCGGGTGGTGACCTACAAATGTACCGTTAAGACTTTGACACTAGAGGAGACTGATCAGATGGCCAAACTCATTTCCATGTGGATTACCCAAGACAGAGGGTGAAGTAATCCTCACTGGGGCGGGTCGATGATCGCCTTCTGTTCCGGATGGTAATTGAGGACTTTGCGGCCATGGTCCAGGTCGTAAAGCAGCCAGGTGCTGTCCGATACGCCGAAAACAATCGCGAACTGCACGTCTGGGTGGATGGCTCCCCGCTCGAATAATCGAACCGCGTCAGCGTGTCCCAGATGATGGGGGTGCTCGGGATCGGGACGCTCGATGTTGAAGTTGCCGATGCGGACCGCCACGAACTGGACGTTGAACTCGCTGGCGTACAGGTAACCCACGGACTCACCAAAGACCTTGCTCACGGAGTAGTAACTCCTGGGGCGAGGCGGGAGATCCACCGTCCGAAGGAGGGTCTCGGGATAGGGAGCCAGCAACCCGGCACGGCTGGCGTAAACTACACGCGACACCCCTTTCCGCTTGGCAGCCTCAAGGACATTGTAGGTTCCCACCATGTTGCCCAGGAGGTCGTGCCAGCTGTCCTTCCCCGTGCGCACATTAGCCAGATGGATCACCACGTCCATCCCCTCACTCACCCGCAGCATCGTGTCCAGATCCCCGACATCACCAACCACCGCATCCTCCAGTCCGGGAGTGGGATGGATATCGAGTCCGCGCAGATGGTAGCGGCCCTTCATGCCTCGGATCAGAGTCCTGCCGATTCGACCTGCGGAGCCTGTGATCAGGATCTGCAGCTTCTTTTCCCCCACCTTCAGCTCCGAGGAGGACACGGACCCCAGTGACAACGCCACAATCATTCCCAGATCGCCCAGAAGGAGCAGGGCGACTAGCAGATTAAGAACGTTCACAGCCCAGTTTCGTGCCATGTGTGATTCCTTTCCTTGTGTTCAATACTGCCAAACTTGGGGTCGGGAGTTCCATCCCGGGGCCTCCGCGAGGAGTAGAAATCCGACGAGACGATCTTTGACACTCATGTATCCGTGAACTGGATCCCTGCCGCCATCCCTCTTACGAACACCCCAGTTCCCTCAAACACACCACGAGCTCGTGATCTAGCCGCAACATCCCGGACCCATCCAAGGCTCCTTCGTGGAAACAGGGAGACCAACCACTGCGCATCAGAGTCGCTTTGTCCTGTGATAGTCGGCACCCGATCTGACAGACAGCGTCCGGATCTGATCGAAATCGAACGACCGCTTTCGCCTAAAAGCGGACATTCAAATTTTCCTCGGAAACGTCGAACGAACTACCGCAAACAGCCGAGAGCAGATGTTATATATGTTGTGTCTCCGCGGCATCGAGCACCTCGTTCAAGGTGCTCCCAGCCTTGACCTGTCCAGCCGTCATCTTGACTAGGTTGAAGTCGAACATTGATCGCCACTCGCGATCCAAGCTGCATCGTGACTCACTTGCTTTTAGACTACATCTGCGCCCGGAAACGGCGATGTCGTCATTGCTGGATTGAAAGAAGGTCTGCAGAAAACGGTGTCTGTCTTGGAAGCCAATCTCCTCAGCATGGGGACAGATCCCTCCTCCAGGGCTAGCGCTTCAATGAAACCTTCCGCTTGCTGGCCTCGATCGAGTAGACTCTCGACTTCTTGGCGCAGCGAGGCGTCCCCAGAACAAGCCTCGTCGAGAAAGGCTTTCCTCTGGCTGGCTGCCTTCTCTTTGCAAAGCGCCGTCGAGTATCTCGTCGATCTGCTGCCAGCGCTCAGGTTCACGGTTCTGCTTCTGATCCAGTTCACGCCAGAGCCAGGCTTTGGCCTTTTTCCAGTCCCGCATGACCGTGATCGCGGAGACCGACAAGACCTCGGCCGTTTCATCCACGCTCAAGCCACCAAAGAACCGCAGCTCCACCACCTTGCTTTTTCTGGGGTCTAGAGTCGAGAGCGCTTTGAGCGCCTCGTCCAGAGCCACCACGTTCGTCCCTCGCCTTGGCGAGACCAGACACGCTTCGTCCAAGGACACCTGACCCACAGCTCTACCCCGACGAGACTTGCGGGCCATATCCATCAGGATGTTTCGCATCAGGCGGGCCGACAAACCAAAGAAGTGAGCCCGGTTCTTCCAATCCCCTTTTCTCCAGTCGATGAGCCTGAGATAAGCCTCATTGACCAGGGCAGTGGTCTGTAGGACGTGCTCAGATCGCTCCCGGGCCATGTAGTGTCTGGCGAAGCGGTGATCTCCCGCAGGGCCGCAGCAGTTCGGTGATTTCCCGGTGTGGAAGTGCTGGCCACTGGGACCTCGGAACAATTACCGTCCAGTTTAGGAGCCTCAGCATCCGGTTGGCCCGGCAAAAGCTTTGCGTGCGGATGATAGTTCTTTGACCGCGATTGCGCTTTAACTAGTGCCCGTCCGGAAATGTGTAAGTAATTGATAAGGAAGGGGAAAGAGGGCTTTTTCAAGCTCCGAAACTGTCAGGACCGTTTGCTAGACTATTTGGTGCAAACAATTAGACTAAAACGACTTACGACGATTTCAGGAGTTCGAAGATGCGTAAAAAGCGTGAAAAACAACGCCCCCTTTCCCCGCAATGGCCCGATCACCAGCTGGCCCATGAATTGAAGGTGATCTCGCGCATCCTGGACGACAATCCCCAGACGCTGGAGCTGATAGTACAAGATCTCTCTGACAGGGTCGATTCCGGTGTTGGCGCCCCCGGTTTGACGGCCGAGCAGGTGCTGCGTTGCGCCGTCATCAAACAGCTGCATCAGTTCAGCTATCGCAAGCTGGAGTTTCATCTGGTGGATTCGCAAAGCTGTCAGAGGTTCTGTCGCTTGCCCTATGGGGCGTCGATCAGCAAAGCCACCCTGGCGGAGAACCTGGGGAAGATTGAGCCGGGGACTTGGAAGGCGATCAACGACCACTTGGTGCTCTGGGCGCAGGCTCGGGGTCTGGAAAAAGGCCAACGGATTCGGGTCGATGCCACGGCGGTCGAGACGAACATCCACTATCCGCTCGACAGTGAGCTGTTGTACGACGGCATTCGAGTCGTGACCCAGTGGCTGGGGCGGCTGCGGGAGCGGGAAGGGATCGGCTTCGTCGATCATACGCGGCGGGCCAAGCGGCGCGTCCTGAACATCCGCAACCGCCGCGGCAAGAAGCGCCTGGACAGTTACCGCGATCTGATCAAAGTGGCGTCCAAGACGGCTCACTATGCCGAGCAGGCGCTGGCAGCTTCCGCGCAGTGGAGCGATCCCCTCAGTCTGGCCGTGGCGGCGCAACTGGCCCACTATCTGGGGCTGTTGCACAAAGTCATCGAGCAGACTCAACGACGGGTCCTTTCGGGCGAGGCCGTCGCGGCCCAGGAGAAGATCTGTTCCCTCTTCGAAGAGCACACCGATATTATCAAGAAGAGCCCTCGGGAAACGGTCTTCGGCCACAAGGTGTTTGTCAGCACGGGCGCCTCGTCGCTGATCCTGGATTGTGTGGTGGAACGGGGGAATCCGGCCGACAGCAACTATGTGCAACCCTTCTTAGAGCGGCATCGACAGCTGTACGGGAAGGTCCCCCGCCAGAGCGCCTGGGATGGTGGTTTTGCCTCGGCTGCCAACCTGCGCTGGGCCAAAGAGCAGGGAGTACAGGATGTGGCCTTTTCCAAAAAGTGTGGGTTGACGGTTGAGAGCATGGTGCGTTCCAGTTGGGTCTACAAACAACTCAAACGCTTCCGCGCCGGGATTGAGGGGTGCATTGGGACCCTCAAGCACACCTTCGGTCTCCACCGCTGTAGCTGGAAAGGCTGGCCTCACTTTCAAAGCTACGTCCATGCCAGCGTCCTGACCTATAACCTGGTCGTCCTGGCCCGACTCCTGTTGTAGCCTTTTGTGGCTGACCGTACTGCCTTGTGGCTCCGACTCGGGGAGAGGTCTGCGCCGAACCGCTGCTTTTTGGCCCGCGTGCCCTCGCTCGAGGGTCCTTGCTCTGGATCGAGCTAGGTCGAGCCGGTCTGTCAGCGTCTCAAGTATAATAAGTGTTTACGATTCAACAGATTACAGTTCTGAAAACCCCGGTTTTCGGACGGGCACTAACTAATGAGGACAGTGTGAAAAACTATGAGAAAGAAGCCAAGAAGAGGCGCTCCCCCGAGGAAAGCAGCCGCTTAGGTGTCCCCCCGCGCAAAAGCGGCCAGGCGGGGCCGGGTCAAAACCGGCCAGTGATTCAGTAGTTATATCCTCCGGTTCGAGTCATTTCAATCCCTTGTGAAGCCCTCCCCGCGAAGCGGGGGGAGGAGGCTTTGTTGTGTGTTCAGCCGTAGAAGCGGTGGGAACTGTGGGAAACTCCGTCCGGAGGAGTTTTCCAAGCGCTGTGGGAACGGTGGAAAAACTCGCCTCCTGGAGTCGTCTTCGCGAGGCAGCCGTTTTCCCACGGTTTCCATAGCGCGGCAGTTTCCACGGCTTTCCGGGGGTGTTGGGGGAAACTCGAGAAGCCTGGCTTCCATGGTCTCTGCTTGGTTTCAACGACACGGCTTCTTCCTGGCTTCCTTTTTTCAAAAAACATTCGCTCAGAGGCCCCTCAAGCAATGAGCTCTGCCCCACCCTGTCCTGACCCCTCCCTCGGAGCGGGCAATCTACGAAGCCTGGGGCTGAGTCCCAGGGTCTGCGAGTAGGGGACAAGCCCGCACTCACAGCACTCGCCTCGCAGGTGTCATTTCTCTTTCCCTCGCTTCGGGGTGGATTTCTCTCGTTGCTGTCGCTCGTAGAGGCGATAGCTCTTGCCCCGAATGAAGGTGACTTCCGAAGTGTGCAGGAAGCGGTCCAGCAGCGCCGAGGTGGCCGCCGTATCTCCTCCCAGCATCGCGCCCCAGTCCTCCAGGGGTCGATTCGAACTGAGGATCGTCGAGGTCTTCTGGTATCGGCGGTGCAGGATCTCCAACAGATCTTCTGCCGCCGACTCCGGCACTCTGCGGAGTCCCAGATCCTCGAGGATCAGCAGCGGGATCCGGGTCATCTCCGTAATGTAAGATCGGCGTCTGCCGGTGGCCGTGGCTTCGGCGATGTCTTCCAGCAGATCGAAAGCCGACTTGTACTGCACCCGGTGACCGGCTTCGACCGCCTTGATCCCGACGGTGATGATCAGATGGCTCTTGCCGACTCCGGTCTGACCGATGACCAACCAGCCGCGGCGCTGTTGGATGAATCGGCCGGTAGCCAGATCGAAGATCTGCTGCCGGTTGATGGAGGGGTTAAAGGAGAAGTTAAAGTCCTCCAAGTGCTTTTGTTCCGGAAACTGGGCCTGGCGCAAACGTCGCTCCAACAGCCGGTCCCGACGGCGGGTCAGCTCGTCATCAATCAGCAGCTCAAAGAACTCCTGATGGCTGAGCCTTCCCTGGACGGCTTGTTGCAGGCGAACGTCAAAGACCTGAGCCAGGCCCGAGAGCCGGAGGTGACGAAGTTTTCGTTCCAGTTCTGATGAGATCATTCTGGTTCTCCTGTGGGATCGGTGATCTGGTACTCGGACAGCGGTCGGATCAACTCGTGCTCGGAGGTAAACAAAGAGCGCTGCGGCACGTCCAGTCGCTTACACAAAGCCACCAGAGTCCGGTAGCGGAAGGCGTCATGTGCGAGCGCCTTGCCGCAGGCTTCGTCGACGACCGAAGCGCGGTAGCGGCGGGTCAGCGAGATCATGCCCTGCACGAGTCGGTAGGCGAGCATGTCTCGGACCTCCAGAGCTCGCTCGGCCCAGCGGTGCGCCTCTGGACCCACGGCTCGGGCTTGCTTCAGCAGATGATGCTCGGTTCGATAGTGCGCGTAGCGTTTGCGTTCCGGAAGATGGCTCGTTTCGGTTCGGAATCTCCCCGGCGGGTGCTTCGGATGCAGGGCCACCTGTTGCTCACGAAAGAAGACGCGGACGATACGATCATCCCAGTGCACGGCGACTTCACAACCGAGCAGATGATTGGGCACCGAGTAGAACGCTCGGTCGACTTCGATGTGGCCATCGGTGGAGACCGTTCGACGGCCCACGCGGAAGAAACTGAAGCGGGAATCCGGAAGCGGTCGGAGATGCTTCTGTTCTTCGACAAAGCGGGGCCAGACCTGCTGCTTGGTGGTGCCGTGGATGCGCTGGCGGGCGATTCGCTCGTTCCAACTCTGCAGATGCTCATTCTGCGCATCCAGGCTCTCGAAGCGGCGAGCTTTGAGCGCGCTGGAGTCGGTATATCCGATGCTTCTTTCGACTTTTCCGTTCTCGTTCGGAGCGCCCGGATGGATGGGCAGCACGGCGAAGCCGTAGTGGCGAGCGAGCGCACTGAAGACGGCATTGACCTCGGGGTCCACCAAGCAAGCCCGGGTGATCCCGGCCTTGAGGTTATCGAGGCGAACCACCTCCACGCCGCCTCCAAAAGCGTAAAAAGCCTCCTCGACACAGCGGATGAACGTCTTCAGTTCCTGCCGCCAGACGACTTCCTCATAGGAGTGGCGCGAGTGGCAGAGGACGGCCTTGAACAGATGAGGACGGCGGTAACGACCCGATTCGGTCCGAGTCAGGGCTCCTTTGCCGAAGTCGATCTGCAGGTCCCGACCGGGGGGAGTTTCCACCCGAGCAAACACGCGAGGACTCTCCGCCTTGAGCTTTCCACAGAAGCGCTTGACGGAGTTGTAGGCTCCCCCGAATCCCTGCTCGAAGACCAGGTCCTGCCAGATCCGCTTGGCCTGCAATCCCTGCTGGAGTTTCTTTTCAATCTGCTCCCGAAAGGGCTCACAGAAGCTGCGCAGACCCGGGGGCCGCTTTGGCCGCTTTTGCTCCTCCGAGCCGGGGGCCACTTTGGCCGGTTTTGAATCTCGGGAGGGATCATAGCGGGCAATCCTCTCTCGTCGGACTCCCACCTCTCGCTCGATCCGACGATACGACCAGCCCAGTTTCAGGAGCGCCAAAACCGTTTGCTTCTTTTCCATTTTCAATGTATTGGCCATCGGCGCATCCTACGCCGGATGCGGCCCTCAATGGCTCTTGAAAATGGCCGGTTTTGAAGTGGCCCTCACTGGCCGCTTTTGGGTGGCCCCTGACAGTCTGATCGCAAAACAGGCGATAGCGGAGATCCTCCGTGCCGTTTGAAAGACTTCGAGCAATATCCGAAAGAGCCTCAAGATAGTCTGGATCAACCTCGGGAGGCTGAATGCCTTCCATGTGATGCGTGTAAAAGAGCTGTTTTTCTCTGAAGACAAGAAGGCGAGTGACTTTGGGAGGAGCCACCTGGACGACAACTTCGTCTCCCCGACCCGCCAGTCGTAGCCTGAGGAGGAAGGACACTGGGGCGGGGTTTGAGCCCACGTGCCCAGGGGCCACCTTGGCTTGCAGGATCAGTGATTTGATTTCAGGGAGTCTAGGACCTTCTCGTTGCTCGATTGCGACTATCTGCCCGGTCTCACCGCAAAAAACCCGATATAGGAGATCAGCTGGAGCTTGGAGGAGACTTCGTGCCTGCTTTCTTTGCGTATTCCGGACGAAACCGGCCGGTGATTCCAGAGGAAACCGGCCACTGATTCCGGAGCAAACCGGCCACCCAATCCGGCGGGAAACCGCCCACTAGAAACGGGGTTTCCGGAAGGGTGGCCGATTTCCCAGAAGGGTGGCCGGTTTCCCGGAAAGGCGGCCGGTTTCCCGGAAAGGCGGCCGGTTTCCCGGAATCGGTTTCCAGAGCGGACGGAAGCGACGTTGGACTCCTTCGGTACCATGACTCCTTTTCGGAGGAGCGATCGTGCCGAACCAAAGGAAGTCCATGCGCAAAATCAAAAATGTCCTACGCCTGAAGTTTCAGCTTCATCTTTCGGATCGGCAGATCGCCCGTAGCTGTGCCCTCGCGCGCGTATAGAGCCACCGCACAAGGCGAAACACTTGACCGGGACCACCGAGCTCGCGGTAGCCATAGCTTTCTCGGATCGCGAGGACGTGACACCATCGGGCGTCGTCACGATACTGTCTGAGGCAGTCGGGGTCTGGGATCTGGAGCTGGCGGGCGAGGTAGGTGACCGCACCGGAGGGCACCTTGGTGGGGCTGGGCGAGGAAGGTGCCCAGGAAACGAACCGTGCCCAGCTGGACAGCGAACCCGAGCTTGTTGGGCTCTCGGTGACGACGGGAGATGCGCCGTCGATCGGTCTCGCATCTGGCGCACCAGTTCTCGGTGAACGTCTTCAAGCTGGGTGACCGGCTGTATCGCAATCACTCGTCGTTCATCAAAGACCTTGCCCCGGAAATCGGCCGCGGCGTCCGCTTCACCTACATGCTGCGCTTCTTTTAGATTTAGACCGGATTTCGGGCTAAAACACCAGGATTTCGTTCCGTTGCTACTCGGACCCCGAATTGCGGCGCAGGGTCCGCCAAGGGCTCCTGAAATCCGAGGAGTTGCACGCTCCGACACGGAGCGTCTTTTATGGGAAGCTCGGACGAGCTGATTAGCGAGACTTTCGCCGTCAGATGTCTACAGCGAGCTGCTTGCTTACTATCCTTGCGACGCCCCGGTCGATCTCCTCGCTCGTATCAGCCCAATCAACTGGACAACGTCGTGCTCTATGGGGAGTACAAGCTCCGACCAAGGGTCGCGATCAGCGACAGGTAGCCACTACCTATACGGTCACACGAATCTGCTTGCTACCCCCACTACCCTGAAAAGGTCCTCATAATGATGGGTGCGAGATCAGTTTTGAACGCCCCGAATGACTGGTTTCCGCTTGTTTATCACAAAAACCCGGCAATTTGGCAACGATCGAACCGCCATCCTTCTGCTTCTTTGAGCATGCGCACAAGATAGAGCACTTCCATTCCTCCTTCGGTTCTTTCTCCCTGCAGCTCGAGAATCGCAATCTCACCTCTGTCTTTGCCCCCAAGCACTTTCGTCTTTCCCTTCGGAAGGAAAAAGGCGATATCGTCAACAACAGATTCGAAGTTTTCTCCATCGGAAGCGTCAGGGTCTACGAGCCCCTGGAGTGTCTCGGATTTCACACTCGTTCGAACGACTTTCCAGTCCTTTGTCTTGATTGCTTTCAGAAGCGACTGCAAAACCTTGCCGGGCTCGCCACCGCCGGTTCCTAGGTTCTTGCCCGCCGGGGGATGGGTCACGGAGGTATCGAACTCGACATCAATTTCGTAGGTATCGTCCCTGAGCGTCCCGACCGGTTCTGAGCTGCGCACACGGGCTGCAACCTGCTCGGCACTGTTTGCTGAAAAGTTCGCTTCCAGACTCTGGGCAAGGATGCTCCCTTCTCCTTCCGGGTTCTTTGTTGAATCCATGTATTGCACCATGCCATCGTGGAAGGTGGCATTCATTGAGACAGCGTGCGGCGGTTCAGCCGCTTCAGGAGAAGGAGACTCCAAGTTTTAAGTACAGAATCGGTACCGCCCATTTCCCCAATCCCTCGAGACGCTACATCGTATCCCTTCCTTAATATGCCGTCTGGGTCCCGCTTGGCTAGATAGAATCGATTTCAGGGGCACGGGCAGAGGTGGGATCGGGAAGCTCCGGAGGTGGTGATAGGACCCACTGGCGTTCATACAGAGGACAGACCTTGGTCGGGGGTGAGATAGCGGTCACCGTGTCGCCTTGGTACTGGACCTCGTAAGTATCGTAGCCCATGTGCACCGACTCGTCACGCTTGAGTAACTCGAAACGCACCACCGCCACATCCCCTTTTTGGGTCGGCGGCAGCTGCAACCAGTCGCGGCGTTTTCGGGCTTGGGAGCGCTGGCTATTCATTTCAATACTTAAAGATTCGGCAGGAACGTAATCCGGCACGCGCAGTCGGATCCTCCGATCGCTGCGGCAATGGATATCCACCCGTCCTTCAAAAGGCAAATAGCTCTTGATCAGCACGTCATAAGTCGCCCGGCTAAACAACAGGTTCACCGACAGGTTGTTCCCGGCCTGGCTCACCCCATAGTGCCACAGATCGTAGAGCGCACGTGTTCCTGCAGCGTTACAACAGGCCATCATCTGGGGCCGCCGACCTCCCCATTCGTTAAAACCACTCCAACCGGCAAAACAACCCCGCGCACGGGCCGCTATGCTATCGCGACTGATTCTGAGAGGATCTTCAGAGGGCGCTTTATGAGGCTTTGCGAACGGATATGGATCGACCAGATCGGCGCGCAAAAGTTGACTCTCAAGAAGGTGGTTGCGGCCAAAGCGCTCCGCATCATTCCAGTATCTGGCATCGACCCATAGAGCCAAGCCGATCCCCAATTCGATCATGTCCGCTATACAGCAGGTCTCACATCCATCCAAACTGGAAATGTCTTCGGGGAACCAGCCAAACGACGTGCCCCATTCCTTGGCATGCGTATAGATACGCTCGGCCATCTGGACGTAGGCTTCGTTTCCAATCAAGAGGCCCAGCTTCAGGAGGCCCAGAGCCGTAGCGGTTCGCGAGTGAAAGTGGCCCTTGATCAAGTCATGAAAACGACCATCGGGTCGAAACAGTTGGCCGCCGCGCAAGCAATATTCCGCCACACCCCGCGCCATGCGCAGCGCCGGCTTATAGCTGGTTAGAGTTGCAAACCGTGCCAAAGGCCAGATGAGTGCTCCCATGAATCCGCCGAACCAGCCGGCTGTTGGCATGCGATCGGTCGACCATCCTTCAGGCGGGTAGAGGATGTCAGCACGACTACCCACCTCGGTTGCATCAACGGGGAAGTAAGCCATACCGTCCCGCCAGAGCGCCACTTCGTTGAGCCCATCAATGAGTCGCTCCGCTAGATCGCGAAAGTGCTGCTCACCCGTGACTGCATATTGTGTGGTGAGACCAAGCAGTGCACCGCGCTGAGTCCATGTCATTTCCGCCACACGGCGTGGTGCATCCAAACGGAGCCGAGGCTTATAGGGAGGGTCGGGCCACCAGCTCAACCCATGTTCGCCAAGCAACCTTTCTGACAGTTTCTGAAGCGCGGCCTCTATCTCCTGTCCCTGAGTCTGACCACTCATAATGCGTGCCAGCCGTATGGCGTCGATGTAGCGACCGATACAATCGCCGTAGTCCCACCGATTATGGACGGCTACTGGGGGTTGAGCATGGAAGTGAACGTCGAAATAGGGCAGGTAGTCTTGCTGCTTGTCCAACAAGTTGGTCAGGGCATCGATGGCTAAGTCCGCACGATGAGCTAGGTCAAAATACTGACTCGGCTCGATCCCGATCAACGGATCCTTCTCGCTGCTCAGAAGGCTTCGGCATCCGGGACCTTTGAGTAGCAGAGCCGTCCCAGCAGCCAAGGTCTTTGCAAACTCCCGCCGTGATGGCAGCATGCGGCTGTCCTCCCTTCATTCCTTCGTTTCCCTGCAGATTCCGATGTGTATTGCGTTGGCCAGATCGGGTCGACTGGGACCACTGTCGTCCGCATAAATGGGGGAGAAACCTTTCGTCTCGAGAACATCCAGCAAAGGTACCCAAAACCAGAAGGGTAGCCCGGACGTAAACCTGCACATTTCGACGTGTGGCTTTCGGACAGCCAATTAGGGCAAGCAATGAGTGGCATTCTCTCTCAAATTTACCATGTTCTGCTAGATCGAGGCCGAACAGCCCGAACTGCCCGACCAGATTCATCAGTGATCTATTCTCGTTGCCGATTCTTCGCTCGCTGAAGCCACGCCACTGGCTCCAGTATCCTCGGAGTTCTCACCCAAGAGACCCTGAACGACCCTTGGCCGAAGCTGGCGCAGGTATTCGACCCGGTCGTTGGTCGCTTCGCGAACTCGACCCGTCGCGCTCGCCACAAACGTTGCCGTATTTACGTTCCAGTGTACTAAGGGCCCTGTCAAAAATAACTTCACATTCTGGGGCCCATCTTTACCCCATCTTCAGCCGCTCCTCAATCGCGAAATCCTCAGCGTAGACCTGGCTACTCTTGCGGTTTCGCTCAATCGTTCGCGGCTAAATCTGGCGCAAATCTGAGCCCCAACTCTGCGAAGTTATTCTTGACAGAGCCCTTGGCTTCAACGCAGCAACCAGCCGACGAGAGCCCGGATCGCGGCTTCGCCACTGCCGTCGAATGACGTGACGCCGTTGCCCTTACCGCCGGCCTGGTAGAGAGCCGATACAATCACCGGAACCTTGGCTTCGCCCCCAACCCATAAGGGTCGTGGCGCTGAGAGCGATAAGAGCCCGGGAAGGTCGCCATACTTCACGGCGCCGGGGAGAAAGTCCGGATCTCGGTACGATTCGAGTCCGATGAAGCGAAAGGATTTCGTGTCCACCGCGAGCCGGTCCACGACACGATCAGCCAGCGCACTTGCTGCCGCCGCCCAGGGGGCAGCCCCATTGACGCCGATCAGATCAACGACCTGGGTACGGTCGTCGCTGGACACGTAGGCGATGAGCGTCAGGATATCGTGCACCCGCTGCGCGAAGAGGGTGTGATTATAAGTGAAGGTATAGCCTGCAAAAGGCCTTGGATTAAGAACTTTATGTGTCTGCTTCTGGGCCTCATTCTCGCCCAGAAACTCGCCCTGGAAGACCAGGTCGGCACCCAAGACAGCAATTCCTGATTGCAGGAGGCGCTGAATCGGTCGGCGCGGATTGCCATCGACTCCGTAAATCCCGCTCTTGCCCTCTCCGTCTATCCAAAGTGCGACCCGTCCACCCCAATCCTTGCTCCTGGGGTAGAGACGCACCACGGGGATCTCCTCGAGCTTTTCGCTGAACCGTAGGAGACCCGCAGACTCGTTAAAGTCGCCGCGGTCGCTCTTGCCCATCTCAATCCACTCGATGTCTTCCGATCGGGGAAGACGGCGACCAATGAGCGTCCTCCAGGCACTGCCAACAACCTCCCGATACCGTCCCAGGGAATCTGGGCTGGAGGGAATCATGGCATCGAGCTGACGGCGCGAGTGGGTATCCAGCCACTTCGTCACAGCGCGCTCGTGCGCGTCATCTTCTCCGGGTCCGGGTTCGGGATGATCGGAATCCCAGACGCGGCGTTCCTCCGCCGTCAGAAGGGCCCAGTCCTCCTCCACAATCGGTTCGTCCAGTCCTAAACCGAGGTACCTGTTCATCCAGGAATACATCAGGGCCCGCGTAACATAGTTGTAATTGTGCGGAAAATGCAGGAGTGATTTACAGAAGACTCTATCCCTGGCGCCGTAGAGCGAGTACAACGACTGCAGTGCGGGGTAACCCTCCGACATCATGGCGTGGGTCCAGTCGTTGGCAGCCGTCATGCCCAGCGGTTTGGGAGCAAACAGAGCGGCGAGCTCGACGTTGCCGGTGCCGATACGCAGAAGAGATGCGTTCTCACAGGTGCAGCCACCCTGCATCGAGGTCGACACCATCCCTTGCGGGAAGGCGACAATCGGGCGGGGGTCGATGCCGCCGAGCAGGATCGCCTGAGTGCCGCCGCCGCTCCCACCGGTAACCGCGAGACGCGATCTATCTACATCTGGAAGGCTGGCCAGGAAGTCCAGTGCGCGGACGGAGTTCCAGGTCTGCAGACCCATGATCGATTGCATTCGCAGTTCCGCTTGGGTGCTGAAGAACCGCCAGCTTTCCCGGGTGTCGGATCCGGGGCGCGGCTCATACACTCGGTGAGCGACCTCGCGCGATATTTGAACGCTGTCAGCATAGCCGAGCATATCGTAAATGAAGGTCACGCAGCCCATACGCGCAAGCTGGGCGCAGCGAGCCAGCTTGGGAAAGCGGCCGGAGCTTTCGAACCGCTCACGTCCCTCGACAATCAACTGCCGGATCTTGTCGCCGTGATCCTGAAGTCGTCCGCCGTGGCCGTGGGGGCTGAGGACACCTGGAAAGGGCCCGCTCTTGCCTCGCGGACGAAACAGGAGTCCGGTGACGAAGTGTCCAGGAAGGCTTTCGAAGTAGACCTTCTCGACCGTGAAGCCTTCCCGTTCCGTACGCCCGTAGACCTTGGCTTCGAGAGCTATCTTCTCTGGCATGGGCCAAAGGCCGGTTGAAACCAGAATCCGACGCCTGAGCTCGCTAGCCCGCTTCTCCCAGGCCTCCTTCATCGGCGGTGGCGAGAAGGGAAAGTAGCCGTTGAGATCCTTCAACGCTCCCAGCCGTCGATCATGAGGTAGCTGTCCCTGAGCAAGTACGCGGGGAGGCTGGGCGAGAGCTGTTTTTCCAGAAATACTCAGGTTAAGAAAGATCGCGAATAGTACCAGAATTTTGTCTGACTTCATTCGTTCTCCAGGGGCGAAATAGGGAGGGCCGCTCACCGCATCTCAGGCATTCGGATTCAGTCGTGCCCAGAAGCAGCTCATCGAATCGTTATTTCCCGCGTAGGAAGCGACCGATCGTGATTAAGTGTCCCTGATCGAGGGCTTCAATTAATTTGGGTATCTCTTCCGGAGGATGCTGCAGGTCGTCGTCCAAGACAATCAAACGAGCCCCACAACTCTCACTGAACCCTCGCACGATCGCACAGTGCTGCCCGACATTGCGTTCCAGCCGCACCACGCGGGTTCGTCGGTCTTCCTCTCTTAGCGAAGTCGCGATTGTCGGACAATCATCCGAACTCGCGTCATCGACCAGGAGCACTTCGTAGTGTTCCGTAATATTCCCGAGGACCCGCCTGAGTCGATGGACCAGTTCTCGGAGTGTCTCCTGGCTGTTGTAGACGGGCACGACGACCGAAAAGTCGATGCCGGATGGCCTCACGTTTTCAGCCTGTGGTCTTCTTGCGGACGATTCGGTATCCAAAACTGTGGCGGTGGGTGTCGGAGTAGACGGCGTGCCAAAGCGGTACTTCAGGACTGACCCGAAACAACCGAAGGTTCCAGATGTCGTCCACACTCGTCACAACCCGGTCGGTTTCGGGATCACGGTAACGGAAGAACGACCTTCCCGGCTCCTCAGCATAGTTGACATAGACTCTCCAGCCGGGGTTGCGATGGTTGGTATGCCATCCCATGTACCCACCCGGCGGATACCAGAAGTGTCCGGTAACACCGATCGAAAACTCATCGTCTTCAAACAGGGACTCCAGCCAAGACTCCACGGTACGGTCGACTTGCCTGCGGAGTGAGCGCACCTGCTCATCGATCACAGATCCGGGAAGGTTTCTGGTGTGAAAGACCAAGCAATTGCTGAGCCCCTTCTCTGTACGAATGTCGCTGACGTTCTTTCCGCCGTGCAGCAAACCCTGCAAAGCCTCCTCCGACACCTCCCGCGCTGCCTTCGGGTTGGGCTGGAACCAGTTTTCGAGGGTCGACTGTCCTGCTTTCCGCGAGGCCAGAGCACACTCGCGGATCAGCCGTTGCAGTTCCAGATTCTCTCCCAGGACATCAGATTCTTGAAAAATCAGGCTTTCATCAATTCGCATTGGATGTCGACAATCGGCACCGTTGGCGATCAGATGTTTTCAGCGGGAACGCCTGCCACACGGGCACCAGGGGCAACATCCCTAAGCACGACGGAACCCGCCGCAACCACGGAATTGGGTCCGACCTCAAGGTGCTCCAGAACGGTGCTACCGGCTCCCAAGAAAGCGCCTTGCCGGATCATGACATGCCCGCTTAGA
Source organism: Acidobacteriota bacterium (assembly GCA_965219855.1). GTDB lineage: Bacteria > Acidobacteriota > UBA6911 > RPQK01 > JAJDTT01 > CAUZIZ01. The sequence goes on along the minus strand of CBDCOR010000027.1, from coordinate 23,443 downwards.
GTCACGCCAGGCCCGACAAAGACGCAGTCTTCAATGACATTGTCATGGTTGATTATGCTGTTGTAACGAACCGCGCAGTGCTTACCTATTCTAACATTCGCTCCCAGGGCAACCCCTTTGTTGATAATGGTTCCCTCGCCGATCCGAGCATATTCCATCGAGACGGAGGGATCCACCAAGGTGGCTAGCCTACACTCCGCCGCGGTGAGCCGAGCCATTATTTTCCCACGTGCCGAGGTTGTTCTGTAAACATTATTGAAAAACCAGGTTCTGTTCGTCACCAGCTGCCCAATTAGTTCGGAGTTTCCCAGGACAGGATATCCCATGAACGCGGAGTCTTGATTCTCCGGTAGGTCGTCAATAAAGCCCTTGATCTCCCGTTGATTATCGACGACATTGATGCGGTCGATCAGCTTGACCACATCAGGGTATCCGGCTCCGTAAATGACCAAACTCTTGACCATAGTGATTCCCTATCTGATCGGGCGGAATCAGAAACGGGCCGACACCTCGTCCACGGGTGTACTATACCTTTGAACTGAGACAGAGGTTTCTTAATTTCATCGAAGATTTTTGATTCCCGTTTAGATTTTTCATAGGTGCACCTAGGATGAGATCCCGTCCGGCGTCTACGACAGCTCAGATCACGACACTGGCGCGGGCCGCATTGACCTCGCGAGCGGGGCCGGTCCAGGATCCCTATGCTCGGCTGTTTCTGCAGGCAGGGTGGCGCAGTCTACTCCCACTGCTGCGCACAGATGCCGTCAGGTGGCCTTGGTTCCGTGAGCTCCTGGTCAACGTTGGCGGTCGCACCTGTTTCTTCGACGAGCAGATCCTCAAGGCAACCGGGAAACAGATGGACCAGGTGGTTATCCTAGGAGCTGGCTACGATTCACGTGCCCTTCGCTTGGGGAAACCGGGCCTGCGATTCTTTGAGGTCGACCATGCCGCGACACAATCCCGCAAGAGGATCCGATTGACTCGGACAGGACACGCCACCACGGTCAACTTCGTCACCGTCGATTTTCAAAAGGACTCACTCGCCGCTCGCCTGTTGGACTCAGGCCTCAAGTCGAGCAGACCGACGTTCTTTCTGTGCGAAGGCGTCCTGGAGTATCTGGATGAGAAGACCGTCCGCGAGCTGCTCCGAGAGCTCGGGAGGGTCGCGAGCCAAGGGAGCCACCTTGCCATGGATCCGCTCTACCAAACGGGCACCAGTCGGCCGCTGCCCATGAGAGCAGCTGGAATCGTCGCGACGCGGTTAATGGGTGAGCCCAGAAGCTTCAGCATCGATCCAGACGATCTGGGTTCTTTCCTACAAGGAGAAGGTTGGAAGCTGAAACAGACAATGGGAGCAGAGCAACTCTATGAAAAATATCTCCAGAGTCACTTGCCGCCACCCCGATTCCGCCACAACTACGTTGCCGTCGCTGTCCCCCTGAACCCGGTTGATCGCCGTGATTCCAGCGATCTCGGCAGCGGCTCGGTCCGAACCTCGGAGTGACCGAAGATGACATTCCAGCCGCAGAGACTAGCGGATCGAATTGAGTCGCTCGAGGCACAGTCGCACGGATATTGGCTCTTGATGTTGGCTTTCTCAATCTTGTCTTGGCGCTGGCTTCCTTCGGAACGAAAGCGCCTCATCACTCGACTTCGCCTACATCCAGGTGCTCGAGTCCTTGATCATTGCACCGGGACGGGCGACAACTTGAAACCGATCCTCAACTGCATCGGTCCCACCGGCGAGCTTCATGCCTTCGATTTGTCCCCTACCATGCTCCAGAAGGCCCGCCGCCGGACGGCAAAGCTAGGCGCCGAAGTCCGGCTCCTACAGGGCGACGCATTCCAGCTTCCCTACCGAGACGAGTCCTTCGATTGCGTCATCCATTACGGTGCGATCAACCAGTTCGGCGACCAGATTCTGAACACTATCTCGGAGATGATCCGCGTCACCCGAGTCGGTGGGATCGTCTCCATGTTCGACGAAGGTATTGAGCCCTGCAAACGCGATCGTCTCTGGGCCCGTTTCATGATCTGGCGAAACGATCTCTTCACCTCTGTGCCTCCTCTGGACCAACTTCCAGCCGCAATCAACCCTCGCTGCGAATGGGTCATGAATGGACGATTCTGGGAAATCTCCTTTTCCAAGCCGGCGCCCGACGAGAGTGCGAGATCAGGATCTGAGAATCCTGTACCAGAGCCATGACCGGGGCGACATCGACCCGCAAATTTCGACGATTCATCTAGGAGTGAATCAGGACCTACCTGCCGGGTGCGGGACTAAGCTGAAACTTCATTGGCAGAAGTAGCTTTGGCCTCCAGGCCGAAGTCTTATTCTTCTGAGCCTTTGGCTCGGACGGCGGCCTGGAGGCCACCGCTACGTTCCTCGACTGAAGTTTCTCTCAGGTACGATCCAGCGCAGCCGGGGGAGCTACGAGGGTACGCGGACTCATCTTGCTTGCAATTGAAACCCGTTCGCGGCACTGTTGTTAACGAGATGATTAAAAGCTTTTTTCGACTGATCGCGATCGCACCGCCGCTCTGTCTGTGTCTGTCTCTACCCCAGGCAAGGGCTGGCGATCCGAATGCCTTGACCGCAGAGGAAAAGGAGGCCGGTTTCGTCTTGATATTCAACGGTCGAGACCTGAAGGGCTGGCAACAGAGCGGCAACTGGGTGGTCGAGGACAACTCTATCTTTCGTGCTCGAGACGGTGGCGACCTCATTTACCCAACCAGGAAGATCCCCGACGACTTCGAACTCCGTTTCCAGTGGAAGGTGGCCAAGGGAAGCAATAGCGGAGTCTACTATCGTCCCGGCCAGTACGAATACCAGATCCTTGACAACCAGGTTCACCCTGACGGCAAGAATCCGCGCTCGAGCGCTGCATCCTTGTACTTCTGTATGGCCCCTTCCCACGATGCGACCAAGCCTGTTGGACAGTGGAATAGCGGTCGCATCATCGCCAAGGGGACGGTGATTCAACACTGGCTGAACGGCGTCAAGGTGATCGGCTTCGACTACTCCGAAGCGAAGTGGACATGGAATGTCGAACTGCTTCGCCAACGGGGTGCCGATCTGGCCACTCGCGGAGCCTTTTTGAAACTCCAAGATCACCGCGATCCGATCTAGTATCGCGGAATCAGACTCCGTCTACTCGAGGCTAGCGACACACTCGACCGCTCATCCGTCATTCCCGCCAAGATACCGGAGGCCGTATTGAGGGCAGAACAGAAAAAATTGGAAGCCGCGATCAAGTACCGGGAGGAAAAAGAGAAGGCCAAGTAGTCGAGAGATCTCCCCCCTCAACCTGCTCGACAGCATGGGAAGCTTGTCTTCCACGGGGAATAGTGCAGCGCCTCGTCCGGACCCATCTGCTCCATCAACGCCTTCTGTAACTGGTTCACCTCCAGCAAGCACAGAAGTTGGGCAGATAACCTGGAGAAGTACGAAGTAGGAAAATCTTTCTTCACTTCAGAACCAAAGTGCGAAGCCCGCTGCGGAGGGATTCGGGTCTTTAACCTTTCTCCCGTGCCATCCGGTTCAGCTCCTCCGAGCGCTCCGTAGCCGTTACCACGGCGCTGATGAGCATGGCCCGCAGCCCTCGCTCTTCTAGCTCGTGCACGGCTGAAATCGTCGTTCCCCCGGGGGTCGTGACCTGATCGCGCAGGGTGGCCGGATGTTCGCCGGTTTCGCGGACCAGTTTGGCGGCTCCCAATACCGTCTGCGTCGCTAGTGTCATCGCTACATTGCGAGGCAAACCCATCTTCACTCCCCCGTCGCAGAGGGCCTCGATGACCATGTAGATGTAGGCGGGTCCGCTGCCGCTGAGACCGGTGACAGCATCCAGAAGATTTTCTTCGACCCGGGCTACGGTGCCCACTGCACCAAAGATGGCCTCTGCGACTTCATAGTGCTCGTCCGTCACGGGATCACATCCGGCCAGTGCACTGGCGGCTGCGTCCACGGTGGCAGCGATGTTCGGCATCACGCGGATCACCGGGTTCTTCTTGCCCAGACGGTCTCGAATGTAGGTCGTCTCAACCCCAGCCAATATCGAAATCACGAGCTGCTCGGAGCGAATGGAATCGCGAAGGGAATCGATCACATCGTTGAGGATCTGCGGCTTAATGGCCAATATGATAACCTCAGCTGCAGCCATGTGGGGGCCCGGTTGAGTATCCACCTGGACTCCACACTCAGAGCTCAGTTCCTCGAGTTTTCCGGTGTGGACGTCCACAACCGTAATCCTCTCGGGTGGCGCGAGATTGGCCTTTAGAATCCCCTTGACCAAGGCCGATCCCATGTTGCCACCTCCGATCAGAATGATGTTCTTGTTGAGCATCTTGGTTTCTCGTAAAGCCGCCTGCAGTAGGGCCCCTGTGCCTGCCGAGTATACCAGGATCCGCAATCCCTATCTGTGGCTATGGAAGCGCCGTTCGAGCAGCTTGACAACGGTTCCATTGCAAGAATAGTTACAGAGCAATCAAAACCTGACACTGGCAAGTCTGAGCTCGGTCCACTGGCCTCAGACCCGGTCCCGGTAGCCGGTGCCCCGGCAGGGCCGCCGCGCCCAGTCTAGACACACCAAGTCTCTTTCCGACCTCTGACGTAGCTTTGGCCTCCAGGCCGAAGTCTCTTGGTCGAGCCTAACGGCTCGACACTCCCGAAGCGCCTTCCAGCAAAAACCATCCGGCTACTCACCCTTGAGCCGAGCTCCTCCCAGAAATCGCATTGCAGGGCGGAGGAGAACAAATGAAAATCGAAAACCTTGTCGGCGTGATCGTATTTGTTTTCGTGTCCGTCTTCTCGCTCGAAGCTGGCGTGATTCCGGGACGATGGGAAAAACTCGACAGCCAACCGTCAGGTACCCCGATCCTGGTGACTCTCAGAAGCGGGGAACGTATGAACGGCGCTCTAAAGAGCTCTGGCCCACTTGATCTGACATTAACGGATCAGACCGGAGCCGAAAGGATCCTTCCCAAGTCGGAAGTCCGCAAGATCGTGAGCGCCAAACGGATCGTCAGGGACAGAGTCATCCGGGGCAGCCTGATCGGAGCCGCCATCGGCGGCTTGGCCGTACTTCCTTTGGCCGCGATCATAGAGAACGAAACGGGTCGAAGAGATGCTACACTGGCCGTCTTGGGGTATGCCGGGATTGGGGCGGGAGTCGGCGCCGCAATAGATTGGGTCATAAAGGAAAGGGAGGTATTCTATCGTGCTCGCTGATCGGCATCACTTATCTTTCCCACTCTGGGGCAGCCCGAAGGCGACGTAGGCATCGCTGGAGGGCGTGCCCATCTTGCCTCCCCCTGCGGCGATGACGATGTATTGGCGACCGGCCACTGAATAGGTCGCCGGCGTGGCGTAACCTCCCGCTGGTAATTGAGTTTCCCACAGGACCTCTCCCGTATCCCGATCGAACGCGCGGAATTTCTGGTCCTGAGTCGCTCCGATGAAGAGTAGTCCGCCCGCCGTCACGACCGGACCGCCGTAGTTCTCAGTTCCGGTTTGAGGCACTCCTCTCTTCGTCAGCTCCTCGAACTCACCCAGGGGCACCTGCCAGACGATGCTTCCCTGGTTCAGGTCGATTGCCGTCAATTGTCCCCAAGGAGGCTTGATGGCCGGATAGCCCTCCGGGTCGAAAAAACGGTTATAGCCAGTAAACGTGTACTGGATCCCGGGTGGGGGCACCGCCCAGGAAGGGACTCTGGCCGGATCCGAACCCGAGAGGAAGTCGATCACCGCCTCGGTTTGCTGAGCCGAGAGCTGCGGCATCCCCAGCATCCTTCCTTTTCCTCGCCTGATCACGTCCCGAGTCTCTTCTCGGGGATAGACGTCTTCGAGTGGCAACGGAGGATTGTTGCTGTGAGCATCACCTAGCCTCTTGGGGCCATGACAGCCGGCGCAGTGGATTCGATAGACTTCGGCTCCCGGGAGCGCCTTGGCGTCGGTGTCTACCATCGTGAGAATCCAGGGCATCTCGTTGGAATTAACATACAAGAGTCCACTGGAAGGCTCCGAGGCTGCTCCTCCCCATTCCCCACCTCCATCATAGCCGGGAAAAATCAGGGTCCCCTGGGTGCTGGGGGGTTCAAACCGATCGCTACTCCTGATCTGCCGGAAGCGTGCCAGTACGGCTTCCCGAGAACTTGGAGAGATATTGGTGACATCCGCCTCGGTAAAAGATTGGCGTGAAAAGGGAGGCGGCTTCAGCGGGATAGGCTGAGTTGGCCAGGCTTCCTCTCCTTTCAGATCAGAGGCCGGTACAGCGGTCTCTTCAACTGGGAAGAGAGGTTCTCCGGTTTCGCGATCCAGTAGGAACACGAATCCCCACTTTGTGATCTGGGCCACGGCGTCCACCTTTTGCCCTTCACGTGTCACCGTCACCAGATTGGGAGAAGCCGGAAGATCGCGATCCCACATGTCATGATGTACTGTCTGAAAGTGCCAGCGAAGCTCTCCCGTGTCGGCATCAATGGCCAGCACGCAGTTCCCGTACAGGTTCTGACCCTTTCGACGCCCTCCCCAGAAATCGAAGGTGGGCGATCCTGTGGAGGCAAAAACGATCCCGCGGCGATAATCGACGGTCATGCCTGCCCATGAATTGGCTCCGCCCGTGTATTTCCAGGCCTCTGGAGGCCAGGTTTCATAACCCGCCTCGCCAGGCTGGGGTATGGTGTGAAAGGTCCAGCGAATCTCACCCGTGACGGCATCCAAGGCTCGGATGTGGCCGGGAGCCGCTTTCCCAGGTCCCTCTCCAACCCGGGTGCCGACGATCAGGAGATCCTGATAGACGGCCGCCGGTGTCGTGCTCATGAGAGACACCCCCTCGAAATCATCGACTCCCAGACCTAGCCGCAGGTCGACCACGCCTCTCTCTCCAAAGGAAGTCACCGGTCGTCCACTGTCAGCGTCGAGAGCGAAGAACAGATGACCCACCGAATAGAAAATTCGTCGAGCTTGATCACGTTCCCAATAGACAACGCCTCTGTTGACACCGAGAGTTCCCAGTTCCCTTCCCTCCGCAGGATCGAAGGTCCAGATCTCTTCTCCGGTCGCTGCATCCAGACAGAACGCCTTGAGACCGGGAGAGGTCGCGTAGAGGCGGCCTCCGATGATGATCGGGCTGCATTGAATTTGGGAGGATTTCCGCGCGTCTCCCGTCCGGTAGGTCCAAGCCACCTCGAGCCGATTGACATTGTCACGGTTGATTTGAGTCAGAGCAGAGTAGTGTGATGCCCCTGCGTCTCCCAAATAGACCGGCCAATCGTCGGGGTTGTCGTTTACGAGCTGATGACATGCTGACGCAGCCAACGGCAGCAGAGCCAATAGCACGACGGACTTTCGGAAGGACAAGTGTCGGGGCGGATACATCATTGCTCCTAACGAGAGGGCTCCAGAGAGCAAGGACGGCAAAGCGGCGCCTTTTTTTTCCGGCTAGGAGCGGAGCTGGACTACCGAGTTGGTCCGAGAAGCCTCCAGCATAGCCCTGCATACCTCGACTGCGGCGCGGCCATCAAGTCCTGAGCCCAGGTTCGAAGGCTTGCCCTCGATGGCATCAACGAAAGCCTGAATTTGCGATTTGTAGGCCTCAATCCGGACCGGATTGATCGGCACGTCAGCTGCTACATATTCGGCGGAGGGTTGAGTCGAAACAGTCTGCCAGCTGCCCTCAGTAGCGATCTGGAGGTCTCCGTAGGGATCCAGGTCCATGAGTCCTTTTGAGCCCATGATTCGAAAGTGGAAAGTCTCATCCACAAAACCCGGATCGGCCATGACGTTGGTCGAGAACAGACTGCAAAGTGCTCCGTTCTGGAAGCTCATCTGTGCCAGCGTCGTATTTTCGACGGGTGCATCACCGAGGAAGGTGCGGCAGAGAGCACCCACCGTCGCCACATCAGAGCGCATCATCCATCGCAGCAGATCAACGCCATGCGGCGCCGAGCCGAGAATGTGTCCCAGGCTCCTCGGATCGTCCCACCAGGCCCAGCCTCCCCCGTCTCGCAGAGAGCCTTCCGAGAGCATCGATACCTGGATCGTTAAAATGTCTCCAATGGCTCCCTCGCGAACCAGCCGGCAGGCCTCGCTGTTGTTGTTACGAAACCGCTGGTGGTAGCCCATCCCCAAAGTCAATCCTCTACTCGAGGCCGCTTCGATCATACGGTCACAGTCCTCGATCGACGTCGCCAATGGCTTCTCCACTAACGCGTGCTTGCCTTCTTCGAACGCCGCCAGAGTCTCCGAGATGTGTACATGGTGCGGCGTCGTCACGATGACGGCATCGATATCTGAACGTCGTGCCAAGCTCTCGGCACCCGGCTCATACGCTACCCCGTACTCCTGCGCCAGCGCGGGAGCGCGACTTCCACCCGAAAAAGCCACCAATTGGAGATGAGGCAGCGTTAGCACTGCCTCGGCATGGGTTTTGCCCATGAATCCCGAACCCGTAATCCCGATGCCAATTCGATTTTCCACAATTCCTTCCCTTCCCAGTTTTGTCGAGCACACGTTGGAAATAAGTTCCAACCAGGACCCAGGCTATATCAGAGGACTGGGAGGATCAATGGGCCCAGGAGCATCCAATCCCCTGCTTGAGGCATCATTGTGCGCCCTCCCGTTCGCGCGTACAATCACGGCAGTAAGGAGTACAGTCTGAAGCTCCCGAATCGCTAGCTGAAAGGACGCAAGCCATGAGAGGAATCCGAGCGGTGCTTGAGTTGGGGCTATGCCTGTCGATGACGACGCTCTTTGGCGCTGAGCTGCCGCCCCCGGCGGAGAGACAGGTGGACTTTGATCAGCATGTGAAGCCAATCCTGGCCGCCAAGTGTCACGCCTGCCACGGCACCAAACAGCAACAGTCGGGCCTGCGCCTCGACAAGCGGCAGAACGCGTTGCGGGGTGGCGACTACGGCCCCGTCATCATCGCCGGTAAGAGCGCCGAAAGCAAACTGATTCTTCGGCTGGTGAGCGGAGACGGGGGCATGCAGATGCCGCCGACCGGTCCGTTGCCGGCGGAGGACATCTGAATCCTGCGCGCTTGGATCGACCAGGGGGCGGAATGGGGTGAAATCGAGCTTAAACCGCAGGAACCTCGGAAATCCCTCGATCCCAAGCTCAAGGCACTGATCGTGGCCGTGCGAGGCCAGGACACCACGGCCGTGAAGAAGCTCCTGCAGGAGGACCCTGAACTCGCGAAAGGGAAAGACCACAGCGACTCGACACTGCTCCATCATGCCGCCGGCTTCGGGAACACAGAGACGATCAAACTCTTGCTTGACAGAGGCGCAGATGTGAACGCCAAGAATCGTCTTGAAGGGTCGCCTTTACACTGGGCCGTCCGGAGCGATGAAAAGACGGGACTGTTGTTAAAACACGGCGCACACATCAACGGCAAGACACAGGACGGAAGCACGCCGCTGTACCTCGCCTCCCGCCGCCGCGACAGCCACTCAGTCTTGCGGCTGCTTCTCGAAAAAGGAGCCGACCCAAACCTGGCGACCCTGAACGGACGCACACCGTTGATGGCAGCGGCAAGCGATGGCGACGTGACGGCCATGAAACTCTTACTCGACAAAGGAGCCGACGCGACAGCCCTCAGCGGGAGTGGGGCGGGGACGCTGATGGACGCTGCGCGGAGCCGCAAGCTCGAAGCCGTCCGTCTGTTGCTCGAGCAGGGCGCCGACGTCAACCTGGAGACGAAGCGCAAGCAGACCGCTCTCGCCATCGCCGCCCAACAGGGTGCGGAGGACATTGTGAAGGTCCTGTTAGAGAAGGGTGCACACGCGGATGGCCAGGATTACCGCGGCTATTCGCCCTTGATGTGGGCCGCTTATTCGGAGGCTATGCCGGCCGGGATCGTGAAGACGCTGCTTGACAAGGGCGCAGACGCCGAAGTGAGTGGGGAGGGCGAAACTCCACGGACTCTCGCCGGCAAACGCGGCGACAACGAGGTCGCCCGCTTGCTGGGTGTTTCAGAGGAGCAGCGCAAGAGCGGAGGTGTGGCCGTCGACGAACCTCTGTCTTCCGGCGAGCAGTCCATCCCCGACGCAGTGAAGAAGGCCATCGCGCTGCTCGAGAAGCAGAGTCCGCAGTTTGTCAGGAAGGGGGGGTGCAACTCCTGTCACAACCAATACCTGCCTTCCGCAGCGGTTGCATTGGCTCGCGAGCGAGGGATTCCGGCTCCCAGGGAACTGACGCAGATTCCCTTGGAGCTGCTTGAACGAAGCTCGGAACGCACAATGAACATGGCGGCCTTCAGTCCCAACAGCGTGGGTTATGAGATGTTTGGCTTCGCGGCCAACAAGAGGTCGGCGGACGAATACACCGACTCGCTGGTCCACTACCTGAAGTTGCATCAGTCCCCCGACGGGCACTGGGCGACGACGGGCAACCGTCCTCCGCTGACCTACCACGCCTACATCACGACGGCGATGGTGATCAGAGCCTTGCGGTATTATTCGCCTCCGACGGAGAAGAGGGATACGGAAAAACGTCTGGCCCGAGCGGCTGAGTGGCTCGAGTCGGCGAAGCCGGTGATGACGCAGGGACGGGCGTTCCATCTGCTTGGCCTGAAGTGGGCGGGTGGTGACGAGGCCGTTATCCGGAAGTCGGCTCGTAGCCTAGTGGAAACGCAGCGTGAAGATGGCGGCTGGTCACAGCTTCCGACCATGGGTAGCGATGCCTACGCTACCGGCGAGGCCCTCTATGCACTTCAGCTGGCCGGCGACATGAAGGTCGAGCACGAGGTCTACCAGAAGGGTATGCGATACCTTCTTGGGACGCAGGCACCGGATGGATCGTGGCACGTGAAAACGCGATCGTTCCCGGTGCAACCGTATTTTGAAAGCGGATTCCCCTACGGGCCTGACCAGTGGATTTCGGCGTCCGGGACGAGCTGGGCCGCCATGGCGCTATCGCTAGCTGTAGAGCCGGAAAGGTTGGGCCGGCGATAGAGCGATGTGACCTACTTGGACTTGCAAGTCCCAATGCCTAAGTAGTTGAATCAGGATTCGCAAAGCGGGAATAGCACTATCACCCGGGGGGCCGCAGACAACGCCAGGCTTCGACTGTCTTGCGGCAATCACACTGAGAGTGACCGATGATCCCGAGAATCCGATACTGACGGCCTTCCCGGTTATCGAAGGCGGGACCGAACCCAGCATGATGGAAGCGCTCAGTCGAGGAAGAAAGGGGAGTTGGTGAAGGTTGAGCAGGGACTTCGAGGAACCTTCCATTTGCGAGTTGTCGATTATCAGTTTCAGGTCAGTGGCCCCCCAGTGGAGCTGGCCCCATTCGAGAATGAAACTTCGGGTCCGGGTCGTAGCGGTGGGCTCCAGGGCCGCCGTCCGTCGAGCCAAAGGCTCGAAAAGAATAAGACTTCGGCCTGGAGGCCAAAGCTACGCTCGCAGATGAAGTTTCAGCTTAGTCCGGCGCCCGGCTGCGAGCGGGATCATTCAGCGGAAAACTTTGGCTGAGTACTGGGGAGATTGTGCTGCTGACCGGTCGCTCCTCGGAACTTGGGCTCGTAATTGCTGCCATGGCAGATCAACTGAGCTTATCCTGGAGTCCGTTTGGAATTTGGTGCTTGGACCTTGGTTCTCGGAATCTAGCTCAACTTGCAGGAAACACCGCCGTCCACGACCAGCCTTGCACCCGTGATGTACTTGGCTTCGTCAGAGGCCAGGAAGAGCGCGGCGTAGGCCACGTCCCAGGCGTCACCCATCTTGCCCATGGGGACTAGCGAATCTCGCTTTCGCACCATTTCCGCGACACCGCCGGGGCCATAAGTATCCTTCAGCGGTTCTACAATCATCGGGGTGTTCAGGAAGCCTGGCAAAATGCAGTTCGCTCGGATTCCCTTGCCTGCGTACTGAATGGCGATGTTCTGGGTCAGCTGATCCACCGCTCCCTTCGAAGCATTGTAGGAGACGGAGTGATATCCGAGGTGACGGATCGCCGCAATGGAGGAGACATTGACGATCGCCCCCTTGCCCTGTCGTTCCATGATCGGAAGCACGTGCTTGCAGGTCAGAAACATGCTCTTCACATTCACAGCCAGGGCTCGATCCCATTTTTCCTCGGAAAGTTCGACAGGACCGCCGACTTCCAGGATGCCCACGTTGTTGTGAAGCACATCCACGCGACCATACTTGGCGAGACAGGCATCGACAAGCGCCTGGACCTCGGCATTCTGGGAAACGTCGGCCTGCCAGCTGCTGCAACGACCGCCGTCATCCTCGATAATCTTTTGGGTTTCCTCGGCAGCAGACAGGTTGATGTCGACCGCGAAAACTGCCGCCCCCTCTCGGGCAAAGAGTACCGCCGCGGCTTTGCCGTTACCCCAACCAGGTCCCACCGATCCCGCGCCGGAGACGATTGCGATCTTTCCCTGTAGCCGGTTTGGCATGAGTCGTCTCTGGCCTTAGGGCTGGTGCAGAAATAAACTGAAGTTATCTTACAGGACCCAGGGAAGGGGACACTTAGAGTTCGGCCCACACTCCGAAGCCCTCTCGCGCGGCCAGATCGTAAACACGCCGGGCAACGGCGGCGTCCTGGATCGCCATACCAGTGCCATCAAAAAGGGTCATCTCCTCCGCTGAAGTTCTTCCTTCGATAGCGCCGGTCAAGACTTGACCCAGCGTTCCCTTGATCTGGGAGCGTGACAACAGCCCCTTTTCTATGGATTGTGAAACCTCTCCGAGATGGCAAATCTGGTCGATGTGGTCTCCGAAAATTGTGCATCGAGCATGCACCCCTTCCTCTAACTCCTGCTTCCAGGCCTGGTCTGCCCCCATGCAGGAAAAGTGGGTTCCGGGACGAATCCACTCTCCCTGGACAATGGGCACCGTGGTGTTGGAACAACTGATGATCACGTCACTACGTGTCACCAGATCCTCGGGTCCCGAAGCAGGTTCGACCGTTCGTTCCAACTCCTGACACAAGTCTTCGACGTAGCTGTGGAGAGTCTTGGGAAAGGAGTCATAGACCCTAATTTCGTCGAAATCACGGACCCGAGCAGCCGCCCTCAAGGCGTGCCGACCCTGAAATCCGGCCCCCAGGATACCCAGGGTTTTAGCGTCGGATCTGGCCAGATGTTTCACCGCGATCGCTGCCGAGGCACCGGTCCTTAGTCCGGTCACCCAGGAACCGTCCATAAGTGCCAGGGGTTTGCCTGTGTCCGGATCGACGAGTGAGATCTGGGAGATGATGTTGGGCAGATCGCGCTTCGGATTCTCTTCCCTGCCTTGACCCAGCTTCATAGCGAGAACGTCCAGGTCGGGAAGCATGCTCGCCATGCAGGCGCTGATCCCACCGGGGACCTGAAAAATGAGCTTGTCCGGCAGAATGTCGGTGCCTTTTTCGTGGTTGGCAAGCGCCTCCTCCACCACATCAATGGCCTCCTGGATCTTGAACCGGGAGACGATTTCGTTTTTGCTGATGACTAGAATTGGGTAAGCCATTGGCGGATTCTCCTGATGCCCTCGCGGATGCTGTCCGGTCCGACGGCGTACGAGATTCTAAAAGCCTGACGGCAGGAATCGCCGAAACCGGTGCCGGGGATGCAGCAGACCTTTGCCTCCTTCAGAAGGCGCAGGCAAAAAGTGTCCGCGTCCATGGGCAGATCGAAACGGGGAAAGAGATAGAAGGCTCCTCCCGGGGTGTAGCTGGAGAGATGGGGCATGCCATCCAGCAGTGAACCGAGCAGATTCCTTCGCTCCTTGTACTCGGAGACTATCGAGGGGATGAAGCTCTGGTCCCCACCAAGGGCCTCTATGCCAGCCCACTGTCCGGGCGTGTTTGCTACCGTGGTCGTGAAGGTATGGAGCTTCTGAAGAATCCGCCAATTGGAAGATCCCGTCACCACCCAACCCACTCGGATACCGGTCATGGCATAGGTCTTGGAGAGGCTGTGAAAAACGAAGAGACGATCGCGATCAGGCTCGAGTGTCAGCATCGAGGGATATCGGCCAGGATGGTCGTAGACGAGCTGCTCGTAGACCTCGTCGGAGCCGAGCAGCAGATTGTGCCTACGAGCCACATCTACCAATTGCCTCAGGACCTCGACCGGAAAAGTTGCACCCGTCGGATTGCAGGGAGAATTGACCAGGATCATTCGGGTTCTCGATGTAATCGCGTTCTCGACTTCCTGGGGATCGGGCACATACCCATTCTCGACTTGGGTCACGACCGAAACCGGCTCGCCTCCGATCATCCGGATGAACGGGGCATAGACGACAAAGGCAGGCTCCAGCAAGATGACCTCATCTCCCGGACTGATGAAAGCCTGTAGAACCAGCGTGATGGCCTCGACTGCACCGTCCGTGACCAGCACCTCCTCCGGCGTCAGCTCCACTCCCTGTTCTCTGGAGTAGTACGCGCAGATCTGTTCCCGAAACTCCAGGACACCGGCATCCAGAGCGTACTTGGTCTTGCCCTGTCTCAAGGCTTCAACCATGGCCTCGATCACCGGCTGACGCGTGGCAAAATCGGGCTGGCCGATGGATAGGTGCAGCACATCCTCCATTCCGGCAGCTTCATTGAACATCATCCGGATGCTGGAAGGAGGGAGATCGACAACGCTTCGTCGCGGCATAGGGAACGGGACTCAATCAGACCTTAGTCGGTGCCCAAGGGGGGAATCATATTCGCACCAGATCGGGAGATCAAGCGCTGTTTCGAAGAGAAGAGAATGGGGCGTATTGACACCCCTGAACTGGACGTCTAGGGTGATGAGACCAGAGCCGCAGAGGAATCGTGCGACCCGGATGGCTGGGAAAACTGTGGCTCGTGATCTTGAATAGGAAACGAAGATAGACTAGGAAACCAACATGATCTTTGACGTGCACTCACACACCTGGCAGTACCCCGACCATTTCACCGACCAGTTCCAGGAGCAGGCGCGACACGCCCGCGGTGGGACCGAAGTGGACTTGACCGTGCACTATGAGGAATACCGGCGCACGGCTCCGGAGGATACACGCACCGTTGTCTTCGGCGGCAAGGCGAGGCTGAGCGGACTCTGGGTGGACGACCAATTTGTGGCCGACTACGTTCAGCAGCACCCTGACACCCTGGTCGGGTTCCTCTCCTTGGATCCCACTCAACAGGGTTGGGAGGAGGAACTGCACCAGGGACACCAGGAGCTGGGTCTGAAGGGCATCAAGCTCATGCCCATGTATGCCGGCTTCCGCCCCGACGGGAAGGATCTAGATCCCATGTGGCAGTACGCTCAGGACCACGACCTTCCGGTGCTACTGCATACCGGCACTACCTTTGTGGCCCAGGCTCCGCTGGAGTGCACGCTCCCTCGACACCTCGACCCGGTCGCCACGCGCTTTCCGGGAGTGAAGATCATCCTGGCGCATCTCTCCCACCCCTACGAGAACGAATGCGTGGTCGTGATAAGAAAGCACCCCAATGTCTATGCTGATATCAGCGCCATCCACTACCGTCCTTTCCAGTTCTACCACAGCTTGATGCTGGTTCAGGAATACGGAGTCTGGAACAAGCTACTCTTCGGTACGGACTATCCCTTCACCGATATCGAGGCCTCGATCGAGGGTCTCTTCGGTCTCAACAAGATGCTCGAAGGTACGGCGCTACCGAGGTTGGACGAAGAGCAGATCCAGAAGGTGATCCACCGCGACACGGCGAGTATTCTCGGATTGTGATGGCAGAGGTGAGGCAATGAGGAGGTACCTTTGGTGACCGCACCGCCTCACCCCCCGGCTGCGAATAGCCCCTCTGGCTCTTACCCACCAGATCTCAAATCTGTTGGGCAGCGATGTGAAATCTGACGGAAACTACTGAAAACTTAATTGGTTCCTGGGTTTTGGCCGCGCCGATTGAGTGATTTCTGGCGCTGGCTTCAGCTCCCGGTGAACAATCCCCTTCTCATGAGCATTCTCTCTCGATCTTGGACGAACTTCTCAGGGAGGATTTTCAGCGCGACGTCTCGGCCCAAACGGGTATCCGTGGGTTGCCCGTCGGCGCCAGGCACTTGAGCTTGAGGGCAAAATTTATTGGGTTTCAGCTCGCCTAGGAGCCTGTCCGAGTAATGGTGTGGGTTGCGTTACAGGCGCCGTTGGTCCAGCTGCAAGGCAGGGCGACGCTGTCGATGTTCGGCCATCATCGAGGAGCCCGAACACAGCACATGGGCTGACGCCGCCTGTAACCCGAAGGGAGAATGGGGGTTGCGGCCGATCTCTGCGTTGGTCGTCGTCGTAGATGGCTGAACATCGACTTCCTCCTCCACTTGACAGCGCCCTCGCTTGCGCCTCAGGCTTCCCAGCATGAGCGACGAACGAGCATCCTCTCCCATGGAAGTCGATCTCAAGGGACGGACCGCCCTCGTGACTGGAGGCGGCACCGGCATCGGCCGATCCGTGTCCCTGGCTTTTGCTCGCTGTGGCGCTTCGGTGGTGGTTAACTACAGCCAGAGCCAGACCGAAGCCGAGCACACTGCGCAGACGATCCAGCAAAACGGCGGTCAGGCCATCACGGTGCGAGCGGATGTGAAGGAGGAGGAACAGGTAGCCGCCTTGGTGAAGGCCGCGGTAGACACCTTCGGCGGCCTCGAGATCGTGGTGGCCAACGCAGTTAAGTTAGAGTCTTGCGAAACGCTACGGGTGAATCCCATTGGGATCGACCTCATTGGTTCTTAACCCGGACTATTCATGGTCGCTGCGGTCACCCCCTGCCAATCTTCCACATCATCGGATCACTACCAAAGTCATCGACAGAACCATAAGGATCTAGTATAGGTTGAGTATCAGGATCGAGGCACCTACTCTATCGGTTTCCAATTGATTCAATCGCACTCGAACAGTCGCGCGATCAGAAGCCTCCTCATTTCCCAGTTCTTTGGAGCCTTCAATGACAACGCCTGGAAACTGATTGTCACCTTTCTTGCGATTCGGACGCTCGAAGCACATGTTAGCGGCGACGCTGAATTTCAGCGATTCTCTCAGTATCAAACGACACTTACCTTCTGTGTCCTGACACTTCCCCTCATGTTGTTCTCCCTGCCTGCTGGCGTGCTGGCGGACCGGCTCAGCAAGCGTTCCATCATCATCTGGATGAAGTGGGTCGAGGTCACTTTGATGTCCGCGGTCGCGATCTCTCTCTTTGCCTTTCCAGAGAATGGACTCCTGCGCCTGCTCCTACTCGGGCTGATGGGTGCCCAGAGCGCTCTTTTCAGTCCCGCCAAATATGGAATCCTCCCCGAGCTTCTCCCTCATAAACAGCTCTCGAAGGGAAATGCCTATCTGGAGATGTGGACCTTTCTGGCCATCATACTGGGAACAGCAGGAGGTGGACTGCTCCTGGACTCAGCTGGGGAGAGAATCTGGCTGCCCGGCCTCATCTTGACACTCACGGCGGCGGTGGGCCTGTTTTACGCGCATCAGATTCCAGCCGTACCTGTAGCTCGCTCAGAGGGCAACCTGGTTGAGACCCTTCGGAGCTCCTGGCGGACCATCCGGAAAGAGCGAATTCTGGGTCTGGCTGTCGCCGGATCGGTTACATACTGGACCATCATCAGCCTCCTGGGGCAGGACATTCTAGTCTATGGAAGAACGGTACTGGGCCTTTCGGACACAGCATCGGGACTTCCGTTGGCTGCTTTCGGCCTCGGAGTCGGCCTGGGGAGCCTGGTGGCGGCGAAGCTATCTGGGGAAAAGGTCGAGTATGGCCTGATTCCGATGGGTTCGATCCTGATGGTTCTTGTCAGTGCATTGCTTGCCCTGTTGTCTCCCGGTTTTGCCGGTCTGGTCGTGTCGACGTCACTCCTTGGTATCGCCAGTGGTTTCATCGTCGTGCCCATCAATGCTCTGGTGCAGTGGCAAGCTCCAGCCAGCCGACGTGGTGGCATCATCGCACTGGCTAACGTCTTTGTCTTCGCGGGTATCCTGGTCGGATCTCTGAGTGCTACGCTGCTGGCCCAACTCTCCTTTTCGCCCCAACTGATCCTGTCAGTCGCTTCCTTGGCCATTCTACTGGGGACGCTTTGGGCTCTCTGGCTGCTCCCGGACGCGCTGCTGAGACTGGGACTGATCCTCTTGACCCATACCTTCTATCGACTCACCGTCTTGGATCGGGATCACGTACCCAGAGAAGGAGGGGTGCTCCTTACACCCAACCACGTTTCCTTTGTCGACGCTCTGATGTTGATCGCAAGTCTGGATCGCCCGGTGCGCTTCATCGTGGACCAGAGCTACTTCGATTACTGGCTCTTCCGGCCCTTCATGAAATCCATGGGAAACATTCCGATCTCCTCCTCAGACGGTCCCAGGGTACTCCTGAAGGCCCTTCGGGAAGCCGGAGAATACCTGGACGACGGGGACGTCGTCTGTATCTTTCCCGAGGGTCAGATCACCCGAATCGGCGCTTTGCTTCCCTTTCGCCGGGGCTTCGAACGCATCGCTAGAAACCGACAGTCCCCCATCGTTCCCGTCTACCTGGATCGTCTCTGGGGAAGCATCTTCAGCCGCTCCGGAGGGCGCTTTCTCTTCAAGATCCCGAAGCAGGTGCCCTACCCGGTGACGGTGGCCTTCGGAGCCCCGATGTCGCCCCAGACTGCGGTTGCCGAGATACGTCAGCAGGTCCAAGAATTGGCCAGCTCCGCCTGGGCGACTCGACGGAAGAGCGCCAAACCCTTGCAGCACGCCTTCATACGTCAGGTTCGACGTAGGCCCTTCGCCTTGGCCTTCGCCGGCGCTCTTAGACCCAATGTGTCGCGGCTTAAGGCACTCATCGGCGCAGTCGCGTTAGCGAGGGAGCTCAAGAGCGTGTGGAAAGGTCAGACTTACCTGGGCATCCTCTTACCTCCCAGTGTTGCTGGTTCGCTCGTCAATCTTGCGGCTTCTCTTTCGGGCGGCGTGAGCGTGAATCTGAACTACACCGCCGGCCGCGCGGGAATGGCTTCGATGATCCGTCAGGCTAAACTCTCCACCATCATCAGCAGCCGAATGTTCGTGGAAAAGGCGGGCCTGGATCTGCCGGACGGCATCGAGTTCCTCTGGCTCGAGGACGTTGCCGCTCGGATCGGCCCTGTGGCCCGAATCAAGAGCACAGCAGCCTCGCTGTTTCTCACCACCAGAGGCCTGGAGCACTTTTGTGGGGCCGTGCGGCCGGTCAAAGCCGACGACCTGGCCACCATTATCTTCAGCAGCGGGAGCACTGGAGAGCCGAAGGGCGTGATGCTCAGTCACTACAACGTCGCTTCAAATGTGGAGGCGATTACCCAGGTCCTGGGAGTCGACTCTCACGATCGCGTCCTGGGTATTTTGCCGTTGTTTCATTCCTTTGGTTATATGTCTTTCTGGTTCGCAGCTCAGAAGGGCCTCGCCATGCCCATGCATCCGAATCCCCTGGATGCACCGGTGGTGGGTGAGCTTGTCAGCAGGTATAAAGCCACCATTCTGCTGGCTACTCCGACATTTCTTCAACTCTATATGCGCCGCTGCACACCGGAGCAGTTTGGCTCGCTGCGCCTGGTTCTGACCGGTGCCGAAAAGCTTTCGACAGACCTCGCCCTAGCCTTTGAAGACCGCTTCGGAATCCGGCCGCTAGAGGGCTACGGCTGCACAGAGTGCTCGCCAGTCGTGGCCGTCAGTGTGCCCGACTTCCGAGCCGCCGGCTATTTTCAGTCGGGCTCCCGGCGTGGTTTCGTCGGTCCTCCCCTCCCCGGCATAGCTACCCGGATCGTCGATCCTGACAGCTTCGAACCCAGACCCGTCGAGGCCCCAGGCATGCTCCTGGTGAAGGGGCCCAACATCATGGTTGGATATCTCGGCCGAGAAGATCTCACCCGAAAAGCCCTACACGAGGGCTGGTACGTCACTGGCGACGTGGCACTCATCAGCGAGGATGGATTCCTGAAAATCACCGATCGACTTTCGCGGTTTTCCAAGATCGGCGGTGAGATGGTGCCTCATGGTCGGGTGGAGGAGGCGCTCCACGAAGCCGCTGAAATCCCTCAAGGCGTCTTTGCCGTAACGGCGGTAGCCAATCCGCGCAAGGGCGAGAGCCTTGCGGTCATCCACACCGTCCAGGAAGAGGAGATACCGGAGCTGCTCAAGAAGCTGGGAGGTATGGGGCTACCCAATATCTTCCTGCCCCGGAAGGATCGTTTTCGGAAGGTGAAGGAACTTCCCCTCCTTGGGACGGGAAAGCTGAACCTTCGAGAGGTCAAGCGACTGGCCCAGGAAGCGTTTGGATCCGAGTAAGAATTCCAGGTCCTGGGAGCCTGAAGCGCGAGCGAGGGTTGGGGGCGGCACAAATGTTCCCGACTCGTCTGCTTGCCTTCGGTTCAAAGCTCGTTTGGAATCGCGCGAGATACGGCCAATCCATTTCAAATCAATGGGTTACGTCGTTTTTCCATCCGAATCTGCAAATGAAGTTTCAGGTTAGTGGTCCCCCAGCGGTGCTGGCCCCATTCGAGAATGAAACTTTTGGATCCTGCGATAGGGTAGGGAAGCACGGTCACCCGGCTCCCCTCCCTCCGAACTGCACGTGCGATTCTCCCGCATACAGCTCTCCAGTCAGTAGGTTCCTATGGATTGGACGAAACGGATATGGGCGTCAGTCAGGCTCGTGAACCCATGATCCGTAAAGAAGGCGTTGGGCCAACGGTGATTTCGACAGAGGCGTTTTCTATTCTTCCGGTTGCGCTTCAGAAGCAGGCGTCGCAAACGACGACGGATCAGACCGTCGTAGTCCTTGAAGATGTTCCAATGACAGTGCCGGAAGTAGTTGAACCAGCCTTGCGTCGAGCGATTGAGCCGCTGGAGGATGACCTCCAGCGAGTCGCCCGACTTGCGCGGCGTCAGCTCGTGAATGCGCTCGACGAACTTTCGGTGGCTCTTCGCTCGTGGAAACCGAAAACGGCCTCGGAACGAATCGCCCAAGAACGAAAAGCTCTTCTCTCGCGAGTCCACGATGTGTGTCTTCTCGGGATGCAGTCTCAGCCCGTTGTCCTCCACCCAGTCCCGCCCTTCGGCCAGGGCCGCTTCAGCCTCCTCGGGTGCGCGACACAGCAGGATAAAGTCATCCGCGTAGCGCACCATCTGGAAGCCCAGATCGGCCATCCGATGGTCCAGGGGATTGAGGTAGGCATTCGACAACACCGGAGAAAGAACGGCGCCTTGGGGGACTCCGGCTTCCGGAATCCACTTACGCAGCTCTTCCAGTATCCCCTGATTCAGAAACAGCTGAACCAGGCCCAGCACGCGGCGATCCGATATCTTCTGTTGGATCAGGTCCAACAGTCGATCTTTCGGGATCGTATCGAAGTAACCCTTCAGATCCGCGTCGACGACATACACATAACCGGCTTCGAGCAGCTCTTCGACGTACCGCAGTGCGCCGTGGCACCCTCGCCCATGACGAAAGCCGTAGCTTCGATCATGGAACGTGGCCTCCAGAATCGGCTCGATCCCGTGGACCAAAGCCGTTTGCACGACTCGATCCCGCACGGTCGGAATCCCCAGCGGTCGCTTTTCCGAACTGCCTGTTTTGGGAATCCACCTCCGCAGCACCGCTGCCGGACGATAGGTCCCCTCACGCAGTTCTTCCTGCAACCATTCGAGTTCCTCCCGCTCGTGTTCGGCGAAATCCCCCCACGTTTGCCGGTCCACTCCCGCCGCTCCTTTCCTGCCCAAGACCTTCTCGGCCGAGCTGGAAAGGTTCCGGCTGCAAAACACCTTATCGATCAGCGTGTGCCATTTCCCTCCTCTCACCTTTCCTTTCAAAAGTGTCTCCAACATGCGATCCGTCCAAACCGCGCGATGAGCCCACTGTTCGATGCCAGCGGGCTCTCCAGCCGGGCTAGCCGAAAACGGCACTGTGACCGGGATGTAGTCCCGCCTTTGGGCGGAGTTACGTTTCCGCGATTTAGTCATTTCGCATCTACCTTCCTGCTCCCCTTCGCTCCACCGCGTTTTGCTGCACGGCTTCCCCGCTACTATGGGAGCTCTGACTTCTGTCGAGCCGCTTCAACCGACCTCACCGGTATCGCCAGGTTCGCTCCCCTTCGGCGGGCGATACTGCACCGCGGGCCTGGGCCATTGCTCACGCAGCGTCCCCCACTGCGAGCTCTCACGATGGGTCGTCCACGTCCCTCACCCGACAGATCTCCCTGCTTATCTCGTTTGACCTTCCGACCTCTCCATCTCCAACCACCGCATTGCCATTTCGTCACGGTCGCTTTGTCACGTTACTTCACCGCCGTGACTTGCCGCGTCTATCCCCCCGGGCAGACCGTTCAGGTCGGAGGGATGGCCGTCGCGCGGTCAAGGGTTCGGGCTTTGCCAGGACCCTCCCCCGACAGGCTTGGCCGAATCGAGTTCACTTGCGTTACGGATTGGTCGTTCGTCTCAGGTTGCTCTCCACCCTTCCTCACGGAAACGCAGTTACCACTGTCGACTTCAGGCCGGTAACGTTAGCCTGGAAGGGACTTTCACCCTTCTGATCAAACGCCTTCACAAGCGCACTAGCGGTGGCCTCCAGGCCGCCGTGCATCAAGCCAAAGGCTCGAAGGAAGAAGACTTCGGCCTGGAGCCCAAAGCTACGTCCGCCCAATCAAGTTTCAGGTTAGCTGTCGCGCTCACCCCAGGCTCCAGACTGCTCCCCTTCACATTCGACGATCTGGAGCTGGGAGGCGACTGGCCCGATCGTAGGGGGGATCCTCATGGGAAGGAATCTCCATGTCGGGACACTCTGCCTTCCAATCCTCTACCGTCAATTCGTCGGCGTAATACTTCAAGTAGAGTTGGATGTCCTCTTCGCCGTAACCTCCTAGGATGTCGAAGTGCCAGGCGCCGTTGGCACCAATTACCTCTGTGGACAGCTCGCGGATTTCAGCCTCACGTAGGCACTCATAGAGTTCACGGTCGCTGAGATGGTCGGTCTGTGCCAGGTAGATGCGCCGCTCTCCCAGTTCAGTGATGATCCCCCACAGAATGCGAGACACTTCCTCATCGCCGCAATCGCTGAGGTCTGGCATCTCGACTGGAGGAAGGCGCAGCTGATTCTGTGGAAAGAGTTCCTTCTCCTCCGTTTCTACCACCTGCCTCCAAAATTGCTCTTGAATATCCGGCGGCATTGCAGGATCTTCAAACGTGAGCATGCCTCCACCACTGAGTTCCTCCGCCCGTTTCTTGAGGCGCTCGATACGTTCCCGCAAATCCATAGAATCCAGCTGGCTCCAGTCAAAGGGATGGTCGGCAGACGACATATTGTTTCCTCCTTGAGTTCTTCTATCCTCCCTGACTAGAACGCATCGACCGGAAAAACTACGAAATAAAAGTGGGACTCGCCCTGTGCGGCGCGACCCTGGTGAGGCATCATACTGGGTCATGCTCGATCGTTCCCGTGTAGTATAACTATCGGGATCTTGTGCTAGGTACGCTGGGATGATCCCCTCGCTGGGATGACCTCATC
>CBDCOR010000026.1:0-416618 GCA_965219855.1 Acidobacteriota bacterium | reverse complement strand
CTGAAGACTGTCGGTTCGGCGGGCCAGGAAGAATTCGGCATTCTGGCCCAAGAGGTCGTAAAGAGGTTGTGTTATGGAGAAAGCCCAGAGTGTAAGAAGGTGCAGGAAGAATATG
This sequence comes from Acidobacteriota bacterium, assembly GCA_965219855.1. Lineage (GTDB taxonomy): Bacteria > Acidobacteriota > UBA6911 > RPQK01 > JAJDTT01 > CAUZIZ01. Next base: position 416,503 of record CBDCOR010000026.1, on the reverse strand, counting down.
GAAGGTCGCGGAAGCCAGCCTGACTTCACTGCTCCTTCCTTTGTCAATGTGTGTCGCAGAACTTCAGCCCACACTTGTCAAGGTCAACTCATACTGGACAAGCCCTCTAGAAAGGCAAGCAAATCCACCAGTTGCTCCGCTGTCATGGTATTCACGATGCCCTCCGGCATCAAGGACAGGTAGCTGCGACGGCGGGAAAGGATATCGGAGGTCTGGAGACGCAATCTATCCCCATCTCCAGTGACGAGCTCGACCTCTTGCGATGTGTCCCCTGTAAGGATCCCGATCACCTCGCCTGCGCTCTTGGTCTCAAGGATCCAAACGTAATACTCAGGGGCGATACCGGCACTCGGATTCAAGATTGAATCCAGAAGAGCTTCCTTCCCCAACTTATCAGAAATGAAAGCGAGGTCCGGCCCAGTCGACTGCCTATCCTTTCCTAGGCTGTGGCAGGAGGCACACTTTGGCCCCGACGGGTTCTGGAAAACAATTCGACCCTGGTCTGGGTCACCACTCCTCTCCAACAGTTCCTCGACGGTCGGCAGAGGGCTACGATTCTTACTGAGCGGTGGAGGCAATAGTTCTTGCGCTCGGGCCCTTATCTCGGGAGATCGTCTCGCAAGCGTTAGTCTGCTGGCGACGCTGCGAAGCTCGGAGGGAAGCTCCCCGCTGACTTCAAGGTCCAGGAGAAGGTTGCATCCCGGATCCGTCCTCGCCAGAATCCCTACCGCCTCTACCCTTACTTCATTGGGCTCCCGGCTAAGAACCACAGCTTTAAGGCGATCATGGAGACCCCTTCCTCCGATCTCCCCGAGAGCGCGAATAGCAGCCAGACGGACTGGGAGCGGCCCCTGAAAGGAAAGTTTTTCGAGCTCTGGTATATGGTATTCATGCCGAGTCCTACCCAGGGCTCGAATAGCCCGTTGCCGAAGCTCGTGGCTCTCGTCCCCTGCTTTTGCCAAAGCAAGGATGCGGGAGCCGAATCGCGGATGCCCCCAATCCCCAGCAACTTCCAAGGCCAAGGCACGCAACTCCGGAGAGTCGAAGGCTACTTCCACTGCCAAGAAAGCCTCGGGATGTTCGCGCAGGTTGATCCATTGGCTAAAAAGCTGGCGCGACAAACTTGAGAAAGCCTCCCTCACCAGACGCGAAGACGTAGAGCGTGAGACCATCAGTTTGGCGACTGCCTTTCCTGCTTCGAGCGACGGCATGACGGAAAGACATCTCAGAACCTCAGAGCGTTGCTGAAGAGTCAACCCGGGCTCATTCAGACTCGACAACAGGTAGGGCAACGAGCGGGAGGGACGGAACTCCCAGATGAACTGTCCCAACAGTGAGTTCCACTTATCGGGATAGATCTTTCGCAGGCGAGCGTAAAGCTGATTCTCTTTGCCGCGGGCACCGAGCCCAAGGGCCTCCAGGTACCAGCGATCATGCCCATCGTATCCCTTGCACAATTCGACCAGGGCGGGCAAGGATTGCTCTGGCGGGGTGTCCTGAAGCGCCACGGCGACTGCCCGCCGAACTCGCGGGGAAGGGTCGCGCAGAAGTGGTTCAATCACGCCGGTAATCTCGGCTCCCTGCGCTCGGAGAACCCGCAGCGCAAGTATCCTGAGGTTGGCCTCCTCATCTCGAAGGACCCCATGCGCCAGGCGTTCTCCGGCCCCTTGGATACCACCTATCAGCCACAAGGCTCTCGCTTTGAGTACGGGATCTTCCTGCTTCCACATCTCGGTGAGTGTGAAAAGGGCGTCTGCACCCCGCTCCTTGATCGCTGAATAGGCTAGATAACGTGTCGATTGGTTCGGCGAACGCAAAGACTTTGCCAGGCCGGGAGATGTCTGCAAATCAAGCTTTGCTTCGCTGGGTTCGTATCCCCTGGGTGCCAACCGATAGATTCGCCCTTTTTTCGTGTCGGCCATCTGGTGCCCCCCAACAGCAGCATCGTACCAATCGCTGAAGTAGACAGCGCCCTCGTGTGAGACCGCTACATCAGTCGGACGAAACCAGGTGTCGGTTGAACTCACCGTTCTTTCCGTCTTGCTCGAGAAGCCTGCGTTGTCGGGAGTTAAGAAGTAGCTATTGATGAATCGGGCACCTGCCTCCGCGTGAATCAAGTGGCTGCGGTATCGTTTCGGAAGCAGCTCGCCTTCATAGAGCAATAATCCAGTCGGAGCTCCCGCGCCGAGTCTGGCCACGTTGGGTATGACTCCTGGATCCTCCGAATGAAAATGGGTTCCCTTGTCGGAGCGCCAGGGGCGCCCACCGGGTCCCCAAAAACCGAAGTTCCCTCCTTCCAGGACGAGATTCAGACGCACCCAGACATTTCCGTCATCATCGTTGTCGGTCTGCCAGACGTTGCCGAACGAATCCAACGCCACCTCGTAGGGGTTGCGGAAATTGTGGGCAAAAACGACAAAATCCGATCCATCGGGATTGACTCTCAAGACCGTGCCGGCATAGTAGGGTCCCTGATTTGAGCTGACCCACCTCTTCCCGGATTTGTCCTTCACATCGAACCCACGATCCCCGCTGTTGAAATAGTATCGGCCATCGTGACCGAAAACGACGGCGTGGAGGCCGTGATCATGGTCAATACCCTGCCATCCGGTCAGCAAAACCTCCTTGTTTAAGATGTTGTCTTGTTCGTCCTTGGTGTAGACGATCAGATTGGGAGACTGTGAAATGATCACGTTGTTTCCCAGGACGGCAATTCCTAGGGGCGAACGGAGCCCACGATTCTGGTCGAATACCTTGGTACGGTCGGCAGCACCGTCGCCATCGGTATCTTCCAAAATCGTGATACGGTCGCCTGTCGGTCGGAAATCTGGTCGGTCAACTCCTCCCCAGCCGACACGGTAGTTCACCGCTTCCAATACCCAGATTCGACCCCGTTCATCGATATCGATGTTGGTGGGATTGATCACATCCGGCTCAGACGCCCATAGAGTGACTTCCAAGCCCTCAGCAGCCGTGAAACTCTGCGCAGGGTTTTTCGAGGGCTCTTTCCTACAGCCTCCTGCTAAGAGCGTCGTAAGGAAACATGCTGCTAGAGACCCCTTGGTCAAGAAAAAGTTCACAAACTGATCAAGAAGTGTCAAGCAGCGAGTAGTTGCTCTTCAACAAAGACGTTCAGCGAGCGGTCGAACCGTCGCCAAGCCGTCGCCAGCGGACAGCGCTGAGCCACTTCCTGTGGCAGCTTGAGATCGAGCGCCGTCAAGCCCGGTGCCAGGACTCGACCGTAGGCTTTGATGAAGAGGACAGCCACCTTTCTTCCCAAGGGCGTTAGATGGTACCGGCGCTTGCGGGGCACTTTGTCAATGAGTCCCTTTCGCCTCAACCGGCGCAGATCGTAGCTCGCCTGGCGTGAAGTGTAGGGGGCATCGAGCAAGGCGGAGACTTGCTCCACCAGTCGACGGTTGTCAAAACCGGCTACGAGACAGCTAAATGCGACCAGGCTGGAGAAGACCGCCATCACCCGAGGATCGCCAAAGCGAAGGCCAGAACTGTGTAGACCCTCGGCAGTTTTCGAGGGTTGGCTCACCTTTTGGAAGGTGAGCACGTCGGGTGCCGGTCGAGCGTCTGCAGCTTCGGCGTCGCACAGACGCCGGTTGGCGGAATCGCCAACAGCCCAAAGGGCATACCAGTTGCGAGCGCAAACGCGGCGACCCACTCCGAAGTCGCGGCTGTCGCAGATCACGGTTTCGGTCCACAAGGCGCGGCCCTCTTTGAAATATTGCTTGATACGAGACGACTTGTAATAACAACTGAGGACCGGGTCCACCCCTCGTCTGAGGACTCGGGAGCGAAAGCTTCCGGGAGTTCGTCGGGTGATTCGCCGATCGAAGATCAGCGTCACCTGTTCGGGGCGACCAATGTCCAAATGGTCTCGAATCACCCCTTCGAACCACATCCGCCCGGCCTGGGGTCGGTCAAAGACACAGGTGTCGGAGACCTCGAACTGGCGGAAAGCCAACTCGTAGGTGTAACCGGCCTCGAAGTCCTCCGAGCTGAAGGGAGAAGGTAAACGCCACCACCAACGCCAGAAGAAGCTGCGCACGGCCCCCGAACCCAACCGGTCACAGATGCTCTGCAGGGCCTCGGGATCGGCGCAAGAACGGAATCCGTTGTCCAGGGCCTCGTAGGCGATGCCCGCTTTTTCTAGTTGCCGCTTGACCCACTCATGGCCGTTGAGCCACAGCCAGATGGGATAAGGCGCGTAGGCATTGGTCTTCCAAAACGTGCCGCCCCACTCGGAGTCCCAGAGGTAGAAGTAGAAGTGGTTGATGTAAACCATCTGACGGCCCCACTCCATATGGGGATGCGCGGCCGTTTCCTGCCCTTTGCCCTTCCAGGACCGCCACGCCGATGCTTTCTCCTGGGCAATGCCGATCAACACCACCCGCTCTTGGCCTTCCTTCGCCGCCGCTTCCAGGTAGGGACGAGCCGTCTCCTCCTTGTTTTCCCCTTTCTTGAAGTGCACTACCGGAATATTGTGTTCTTCGGCGAAGCGGTGAATGGCTTTGACGTAGCCTTGACCGATCTTGCCGAAGGCCGCCGAGGAGGGGATCTTGAACCCCTTGACCCAACGCAGAAAGGTACAGACTTGTCCCACCGACTGCAGCTTGGGAACGTAAGCCTGCAAGAACACTCGGTCGATGCAGCGGCACTTGAGAGTGACGTGATCCCGCAATAGACTGGCATAGTCGGTCATGACAACCTCCAGTGTTTTGGTTATCACCGAAGGTTATCGCCGACACGACGAGAGGGCAATCCTCCAGGATCGCCCTCTCTACATTCTTCTCAGTTCTTACTCGGCGGTATGAGGTCGCTCGCTACAAGTAGGTGACGTAATTCAAGACGGAAGTTCGAAAGCTTTCTCATGAGACTTCTTACTGAACCTCAACACACCGAGCAATAGTAAGCGGGCGAGGACTAAGAGTACCAGTCTGTCCCTTTCTCAACCGGGCCAGAACGGGACCAGTAACAGTCTGTCCCTTTCTGTGGAGCGGTCTCTTGCAGCATTGACATCTTCCGGTGTAATCACCTCTTGCACCTGCGGAATCATGGACTAAGATAGGTTCTTGCATCGCAGGGCGATGATGACCTCGTCCTCGATAACAAGCTCGACATCTGCCAGGTTTCCTTTGGCGGGGATATCGCTTGTTATCAGACACGAGACGAAAACGAAAATAGGGCAGAGTCGCTTTAGCATCACCATCCTTCAATGGTCCGCGACGGGGTTCATAGGGTCAGATTCTACCTTTGTTTAGTGAAAGATGCTGTCCAACAAGAAAGGGACAGACTGTTTCCTTTCGACTGAATCGAGTGCATCGATAAGGGGACAGACTGTTGCTTTTTCTGCGGCTAGTGTCACCTCTAGATGGCACCGGGTAGTCAATGTAGTGGGCTGCACGCGGCATCAAAAATCGGACCCCTTCTTTTCGCGGTCGCATCACGGAGTTATCACTGGCTTGACGGGAAATGGTTTCCGTTGCAGCCCGGGGGACGTCAACGCTGGACTCAAGTATTCAGCCACCGTTTTCTTGGAGTCGGTTCAAGTTGACAGGAAGTGTTGCGACCCGGAAACTGGGGCCATGAAAAAGTCTCCGGCCACGAATCAAGTCCCCGAGAGTCCAGTGGGTCGACTTCAGCGACCAAGGCTTCAGGCTTTCTCCCCGGTGCTGACCCTGGTAATTCTCTCACTGTGTGGTTGCAGCAAGACCGAGAGCCAGCCGGTTGATCAGATGTCCGAGGCTCGTGCCGACGTTGCTTCAGAGTCCGCGTCACCGACTCCCAAACCACCGGATCTCTCACGCACCGGTCCAGTCGAGTACACCAAAATCGGGGTCATCGCCATGGACGCGACCCCCTGGGCTCTGGAGCGCAACTACGCACGTCTGGAGCGCTACGTACGAGAGGCGGCAGAGCGGGACGCTCAGGTGGTTGTGGCTCCTGAGGCCATCTTAGACGGCTATGTCTGCTATGCAGCTCCCGACACGACCCGGGAGCGGATGCTTGAGGTGGCCCAAACTGTCCCCGATGGGCAATATATCGTCAGGGCCCGCAAGCTCTGCCGCGAGCTGGAAATCTATCTTGTTTTCGGCTTTTTGGAGAGGGTCGAGAAGAAGATGTTCAACAGCCTGGTGATGATCGATCCCCAGGGCGAGATTCTGGCCAAGTACAGCAAGGTCCACGTCGGGGGTGAATCCTACATCACACCGGGGCGCGCCTTGAAACCTTTCGACACTCCTCTTGGTAGGCTGGGATTCCTCATTTGCATGGACCGAACGGTTCCCGAAAACATCCGTACTCTAGCAGTGCAAGGGGCACAGATCGTCTTCCTGCCCATGGACGGGGGAGGTGGGCCCTCAAATACCCAACGAATGTCCCGTTACGCCGCCGACAACGGATGCTGGATCGTAGTTGCGAACACCTGGAGCTCGGCCATCTTGAGTCCCCGTGGGGATGTTCGCCTCGAGAGGTACGAGACCGAAAGGGTGACCATCGGCAGGGTTACCGACTGGGAAGTCCCGAAGGGAACGGAACGAAGAAACATGATTGCTCGCCGGCCGGACCTGTACCGGCCGCTGATCGAATCCTCGGAGCCCGTCCGGTGGTACGACGCCAAGGGCTACCCCACCACCTGGGCAGAGGAGGAGCGAGCCCGCCACCGGGAGGAGATCAGGACCTCCGAATAGCAACACAAATACTGTCAGTAGCGTCCCAGCGTTAGTCGAATAACATCAACTGTTTATGAATGTCACTATTCTGAGTAATGTAATGCATGTCCTGAAAGGCCTGTAAAATTGGGGTTTTCTCGAAGAGCGAGACACTCAGGACCTGGAGAATTGTGTAGAGCGGCAACTCGAGATAGAGGCGCTTGCGGATGATGGCGATGAGCAGGTAGGTACTGAGGGCGATCCAGATTTGTGTTTTCACGGCATTGGGACTGGTGCCGTAAAAGGCCTTGATGCGGAGATGCGGTTTGATCCATTTGAAGAACAGTTCGATCTGCCAGCGGAGCTTGTAGAGCCGGGCAATAGTCAGAGCGGGAGAAGCAAAGTCGTTGGTGAGGAATACTAGCCGCAGGTCGGTGGTGACGTCGAAGAACTTGATGCGACGCAAAGGTTCGGGGTAGGCCTTGGCCGGATAGAAGGTGCTCAGCAGGACAGTTTGGTCGCAGATCAGTCCCGTCGTTCTGTCCACCGGGTGGGAGTAGCGGCGGCGGAACTTGAAGTTGGCCTTGGCGCGGGTCACGAATAACGACCGGGCAGAATGGAGTCGGTACAGGCGCCCGAAATCCAGGTATCCGCGATCCATGATGTAGTAGGCACCGGGACAAGGAATCAGGTGGTCCAAGGCGTGGACATCGTGCAGTTTTCCGTCCGAGATCAGAACGAACTCGGGAATGGCGCCGTGCAGGTTGAGCAAGGTATGCAGTTTGATCGCCCCCTTGGTACGGCGGAAGCGCGCCCAGGGGAAGACCGAGAGGCACAGGTCGATGGTCGTGGAGTCCAAGGCATAGACGGTCGCGTTCAGGTCGACTCCCAGGTCCTCGTCGGTGTACAGGCGGCGCGCTTCGGCGATAAGCACTTGGGCAAACTCGGCATAGATGCGCCAGTCGCGCCTCTCGTTGGCATTGGACAGATTGTTGCGGGAGACCGTGGAGCGAATGCCCATGTGGAAGAGCTTGGATCTCATGGCCCGTAGGCAGGCTTCGATATCGCGCAAGCTCTCGCGATAGGTCAACTGTGCAAAGGCCATGACCCGGTAATGGTCGGCACAGCGGAACGACTTGACCTTGTAGTCGCCTCCGTAGTGCTGAACAATGCGATGAAAATGATGCCAGGGAAGATGCCGCATCACCTGAGAAAAAATCGTCGTGCCCGTGTACATGCTCGCCCTCCTTATGAACTGAAGGGCGTGAGCGTACACTCACTTTCAAGTCGGAAACACCCATTATCTTCTCTAACATATTACTCATTAATACTTTACAGAGATTAGAAGCCCAAACGTTGGGACACTACTGAAATACTGTGAAGTATCAGGAAGTTTTCGAGCACCTGTGTCGATAACTACCAAGCGAAAGACGACTGAAAGGACTTAGGACTTGAGCCTCCTTGACTGGGTGATTGTCATTGGCCTCAATGGAGGCATCATCGGCTATGGTTTGTACCTGGCCCGGGGGGTTCACTCCAGCACTGATTGGTTTCTTGCCGGGCGCAGCCTGCCCTGGTGGATCGTTGGACTTTCCATGTACGCCACGGCAATCGATGCCAGCGATCTCATCGCCGATTCGGGTGGAACCTACACCATCGGGTTCCGCTATTTCGTCTCCAACATGGTCGGAATCGTCGCAGGATGGGCGCTAGCCGCCTATTTCATTTTCCTGCCCATGTACCGCGCGGGCATGTATACCAACGCCGAGTACCTGGAGTCACGCTTCGGTCCATCCGCCAGGGTCTTGTGCGCCTTCATCCAGGTCCAATACCGGACCCTCGTCCTGGGCGTCATGGGCGTGTCGCTCTTCTGGACTCTGAACGTCATCTGCGGATGGGACGCCACACGGTCCATGGCGGCAGTTGGCGCCATTGCCATCTTCGCCAGTATCTACACGGCGTTCGGAGGTCTGCGCTCCGTAGCGAAAAGCGACGTTTTACAGTTCGTCGTCATGACCGTCGCGGCCCTGGTTATCTGGTTCATCGTATTGGACAAGGTCGGCGGCTGGAGCGGCGTCGAGGAACGCCTCAGCGGCGATCCGGAACTCAGCCAGCTCCTCCATGCGGGTGCCGACCTACCCTCAGTCGAGGATGTCAGCGCAAACACACCTCAGGAGATCGATCACAAACTGCTCTTGGGAGGCGAGTACAGTCCAGAGGAGGGGACCATCACCAGGACAACACCGAACTGGCTTCTGGCCCTCGGCTTTCTGATCCTGGGCATCGGTTATGCCGTCGTGAACCATACGCAGAGTATGCGAATGTTCGCCTCCAAGACCGAGTGGGACCTCAAGATGTCGGTCGTCGTCGCGGGACTGGTGATGATCGTCATGTCGTTCTTCAACCTCTCCATGGGCGTCCTGGGACGCGCCTGGGTGCCCGACCAGGCATCCCTTCCCGGCGGCAACCAGGACCAGATCTATCCCTTTCTGGTCAGCCAGCTCGAGACGGTGGGTCTGAAGGGAATCGTGGTGGCCGGAATCTTCGCTGCCTCCTTTTCGACTTATGACTCAATCGGGTCCTCCCTCTCCGCTCTTCTCACCCGCGACGTCTACGCTCGATTGTTTGTTACCGACCAGGACGACCATCACTATCTCCGCGTCGGACAGTGGCTGACGCCGGTAGTTATCGGGATCTCCTTCCTGTACGTTCCCTCTTTGCTGAAAGGGGGAATGCTCCTACAGTTCTTCGCACTGACCAGCGCATTCGTTACCCCTCTATTGACGCTTTTCATCATGGGGAGGTTTACGAGGGTCCATCGCGTCTCAGGGACCGTTGGCCTCCTGGTTGGTGCCGCCTTTCGAATTCTGAGATTATTGGCACCTCCTATCGCAGAGAAGTGGGGGACAGCCGTTCTTCCCAGCTACCTGATCGATCCGTATGCGGCTTATCCGGCGGCGATGCTGATCACGGCCGCGTCGATGTTGTTGATTTCCCTTTTGTTGGGGTTTGAGCCGCGGTCCGAAGCGACCCCTGGCAGACAGGAAGAACGAGGGGGCACCTGGCTGCGTTCCAGCCGCGAAGCCATCCAGGCGCTGTCAGGTCCCCAGGGACACACACCTGACAGATTCCAGGGAACGGCGCGATTTGTGCCCGCTGGTTTGGTTTGGCTGCTGCTCGCCCTCGGATGCTATCTCTGCTTCGTCCTTCTCTGGTAAGGCAAAGAGAATGAAGATCGATCGAGTTGAGGTTCGCGTTGTCGGGCCAAAGGTAGAACGCTACACCTGGTCACACGATCTACCCGAGCAATACATGACGAACACACTGGTGCGCGTCTACACCGATGAAGGGGTCGACGGAGTTGGGGCCGTGGCCAACTACACATCATACGATTACGACCGCTATACGGCTGAGGCTCTGCGGCACCTGATTCCCATCCTGATAGGCAAGGATCCCATGAAGCGCGAGAGCATCCTGAGGGAGATCTGGCCGCGCGCCTTTCCCCTGCCTCCAGGTGCAGTCGCCGCCATTGATATCGCCCTCTGGGACCTCTACGGAAGAGTGTGCAACCAGCCAATCTACCGACTCCTCGGAGGAGCGCGCGACCGGATCCCGTCCTACGCCAGCACCCCCATGTTCGATGATGTTCCCGCCTACCTCAGATTCGTGGAAGCGTCTATCGAGCAGGGCTTCAAGGCGGTCAAGTTCCACTGTTGAGCGAGGTCCACCAATTATGCCGCTCCCCTTTCGGAGACGGATACCTTCTTCGATCTCCCAATACAGCATATCGGAAGAGATGGCGCTGCAGATCACCGTCGGTTGATCGGCCGGTCCGCGGGATTCGAAGTACATGCGCCAACTGCCGTCGATCAGCCGCGTAACCGACGGTGCGATCACCCGGAGACTCATGTGGGGCAACCCAGGCTGTGGCACCACCCTAATGCCGGGCTCCGTGTGAAAGATCAACCCGTCATCCGAGACCGCGCTCAGGATATAGCCCTGACAGGTCGGAAACGGCTTGGCCGGACCCACCCCCGTGTAGAAAAGCCGAAAGCCGCCCTCGGGAATGGGTACGACACCAGGGGCCTGCAACTTTGAGCTATCGAGATCGCGAGACCCCTGTAGCCGCGCTCCAGCCTCTTTGCGCCAGTGATCTGTCACAGCCATGCTTGGCTTCGCTTCGTCGTCATTGCTTCTTGGACCTCACTTTCCCCCTGATCACAACCCCCAAGGATGATTCGGACCCTGGACATGTCGTACGAACGCTTCGGCATACTTACAACGGGACTCGGTACCACGAAAACGATTCATCAGATCGTGAAGCTTGTAGAGCTGCTCGGGATTCTGACTCACATGGGCGTAGGTAGCCGACTTTTTGCGCGGCTCGGTTGCCGTGATATCGACGTAGTGCGTGGGTGAGAAATTCTGAGTCTGAATTCCCGAATAGACCTCGTAGTAGTAGAGATCGAACCGCTGGTCCAGGCCGAGCCAGGCATCCAGAGAGAGCGTGCTGGCAGCGCGATGGTCCCGATGGCTATCGATGGGCCAGTGCGCGAACAACAGGTCCGGCGCTTCCGTCTGGACGATCTTCTTGAATTCCTGGTAGCGATCGTTGGTAATCTCGGTGTGGCTGCAGGTCTGCCCCACAAAAACCGGTCTCGCACCTAGAATCCTGCATGCCGCATGGGCCTCGCCGGTGCGGATGCGGGCCGTCTCCTCGGGTGATTTATCCTTGATGCCATACTCCCCCCGCGTCAGGTAGACGGCTGCGACATCATGACCCTCACCTGCATATCGGGCCATGGTTCCTCCACAGGCGGTCTCAGGATCGTCCGGATGTCCTCCAACAACCAGAATCTTCAATTTGCGGCCAGGCCTCGGGCCCCCTTCCGCAACTTCCTGCTGCGTTTTGCCCAAGCCCAGCAACGTGCTTCCTCCGAGTAGACCTGATGCAGTCAAAACCTCCCGTCTCGGAATTGCCTTCATGATGTCCGTCCCTCTCCGACGCTTACACTGGAACCAGCCGACGATCTAGTCGCGTCGAGAGTGATCATTGGCAGAAAGTGGTCACCATGGGAGCACTTCGTGGGCGCCTTAGTACACTGGAACGTAAATACTGATACGTTTGCAGATGGGGCTTGCGAGGCGAGATCAAGGCAGGAGGAGGAAGACGATGCTTGGCCATCTTCGACAACGACCTACGCAGAGATCGTCCGCAACCCCCATCTGCCCTACGGGTGGCGACGGGACAGGGCAATTTCTTTGTCGCTCCTCCTCCACTATAGAAAAACATGGCGGCGGCGCTTCGCGAACTCGACCCGTCGCGCTCGCCACATACGTATCAGTATTTACGTTCCAGTGTACTTAGCGGCAAGCAGGAAGAAGGCATCACACCCTGACCTCCTGGAGGCTCAGTCTAGCCCAGCCGGACAAAAAACAGAACTCCATCAGAGTATGGTCCGTTCTGCTCACAGATAGCGAGACTTGCTCCTGACCCTAACCAGAGTTCGAAGCAGCCTTCCAGAAAGGGACAGACTGTTCTTCCTTCTCCCTCCGAGGAGCAGTCTGTCCCCTTCTCGGGCGTGTCCCTTTCTGGGAGCTGAAAATTGCCATCGTGCTTTTGGCATCATCGTGATAGAAAGCAACGAGTCTTGGATTCTGCACGATATTGACACTTGGCAGCGGAAGAGAGGAGTGTGAAGCATGAATCGGAGGAGATTTCTGGGAAGTACTGTCTTGGGACTGGCAGGAGGTTCGGGCTTGGGAAAGGCGAAATCTGCTATTTCCCATCCGTCGCGGGGAGGCGTGGCTTCGGGTTCCGCCATCGAGCTCTCGCCGGAGCACATCGCAGCCGTAAACCGACGGCGTCGAGTAGCGCAGAACTTCGATGTGCTGCTGATCGATCCGGACACCTATCCGAGCGTGGAAGCCGTCGTCAAGAGCCGATTCACATTCATCGATGATCCGGACTCGGCCATTGACAGTGTCTGGTGGAACTGGAGCGAGGGCAATGTGGTTCCCTATCCCAGCAAGTTCCTGCCTAACTTCAACCAACCGGGTTTTCAGAAATGGCTCAAGGAGGGTGTCGATATCGTTCGGATCTTCCAAGACCAGACTCGCAAGCGCGGCCTCGAAGTCTTCTTCTCTCACCGCATGAACGGATCGGACAACGATCCTCAGTTTGTCCCGGGCCGGGGAACCTTCATCAATGACATGCAAAAGCAAAATCGGATACCCCTGAAGCAGGAGCACCCCGATTGGCTCCTGCCAGCACCCTGGAATCCGAATGGGTACTGGAACTACGCGATCCAAGGGGTTCGCGACTATGTCCTGCGTATCCTTCGGGAGATCGCCGAAGACTACGACTTTGATGGCCTGGAACTGGACTTCGCACGGATCCCCATAATCTTTCCACCGGGTGAAGCCTGGGAGCACCGGGAGAAACTGACCGACCTTATCCGCGCCCTCCGACACCTGACCCTGGAGGTGGAACAACGCCGTGGTCGTCCCTTCCTGCTGGCAGCGCGGGTACCCGAAAACCTGACGGGATGCCACTTCGATGGCCTGGACGTCGAGACCTGGGCTCGCGAGCAGCTGCTGGACATTTTCGTCATGGGCTGCCGCAACTTTCAGGTGGACGTGGGGGCCTTCAGGCGCATCACCGAGAATCTGCCAATCAAGCTCCTCTGCGCCCTCGACGACCACCATTCGTCGGACGGTTACTGTGCCCCTCCGATCGAAGTCCTGCGTGGGGTCTGGTCCAACTGGTACCACCAAGGTGCCGACGGAATCCAGACCTTCAATTTCAAATATGCCCCCGACCCCGGGGCGCTGCACTGGCCCATTCACCGACAGGCATTGCGGGAGATGGGGGAGCCGAAAGACATCCGATTCCTGGACAAGACCTTTGTGATGCAACGTCGAGGTGGCGGCCACGGACCTCGGGTGATCCCCAACCCCGAGAACTGGTCAACTCCTCGACTGATGTACTTCAACACCAACATGCTGGCTCCCCTACCGGCGGCGCTGAACAATGACGGAAAGGCCGATACGCTGTTAAACCTTTACGTGGGGGACGACATCGCCGACGGCGCCGACCGAGTTGCGAAACTCAGCCTCTTTCTGCTTTTGAATGACCCCGCAACGGTTGAGCTTGAAGAGAAGGGAAAGCTTCAGCCTGTCCTGGTCAGAGAATACATGGTTCCGAAGCGAAAGGGCGGACCCGGCCCGGCTCCCCTCTGGACCAGTCCTCCTGCACTGGGCATCGAACAGCTTCTGCAGGTTCGTCTAAACAACCTTCCGCTGGGACTAGCTAGCCTGAATGAGGGTTGGCTCGAGTATCGGGTCAGGCCAGAGCAATTAGCTCAAGGGGAGAACCTCCTGGGTCTGCGTCTCTCCGGACGCGCGCCGCGGATCCGCGAGAGAGTCCTTGTCGAGAAAGTGGAGCTGAGGGCGACGTATCATCGCGGCTAGTGGCATCTTGGCGTGTTGTCGTTGGCCTGTGTCTTTCTCATCTCTGAGCATAGGAGCCAACTCCAACCACTACCGATGGTATGATTCCGCCCAATGCTCAAGGTCGGACTCACGGGTGGAATCGCCTGCGGTAAGAGTTACATTCTAGAGGAACTACGCAAGTCTGGGGCTTACGCTCTTGATGCCGACGAGATCGCCCACTCTGTCATTTTGCCAGAGGGTGCGGCATACCCGGAGGTGGTTGACGCCTTCGGATCAGAAATTCTAACGTCCGACAAGATCATCGACCGCATGAAACTGGGAGCGATCGTCTTCTCCGACCGGGCAGCACTCGATCGACTGAATCAGATCGTCCACCCCCACGTCTTTGCGGAAGAAGAGCGCCGGATTCTGGCCATCGAAGCCGAGGCCGGGAAGGCGGGGCGAGGCCTCCTGGTGGTTGACGCTGCGTTGATGATCGAGGTGGGCTCCTACAGCAACTACGACTCGGTAATCGTGGTGTACTGTCGCCCAGCCGTCCAGTTACACCGTCTGATGCAGCGGGATGATCTCTCTGCTGAGGAAGCACTCAAACGGATTCGGTCCCAGATGCCGGTGACGAGGAAGTTACGATATGCCGACTACGTCGTTGACAACTCGGGGAAGAGGACTGAGAGCCGACATCAGATAAGGCGGATTTTCGACCAGCTGATCCTTCGACAGATCGAGGCTCCGGACTAGCTGGAAACGTTTTCCTCCGGCGTCCGACGGCGGGCGGAGCCTCTGGAATAGGAGGCATAGCAGCCGATTATCCAAAGGATGCGCACGCCAGCCCGGATGACTCCGGAAACCGTGCCGCTGATTTTCGAGACGCCCGTCACGCGAGGGTCCCAGGAAACGGGCACCTCCTGGACCCGTAGGCACCGCATCAGGGCAAGAACCTGCATTTCAACGGTCCACCCCCAAGTCCGGTCCTTCATTCCAAGACGCGCGTAAGCTTGGCGTGTGATGGCTCTGAAGGGGCCGATATCCCGAAACGAATGTCCCCAGCGCCAGGCAATGAGTCGCGTCGCCAGCCAGGTTCCCCAGCGCTGAGGGAAGGTCATGTGGACGCTGGAAGATCTGCACCCCAGGACCAGATCGGCCCGCCCCTCTTTAATCGGTGTCAACAAATCCTGGGCCTCTTCTGGCCGACTGGATCCGTCTGCATCGAGGAAAAGCAACACATCAGGCCAGTTCCCCAGTTCGGCAATTGCGGTCAGACAAGCGAGACCGTAACCGGACTTGCCGGCGTAAACAACCTTGGCGCCTACCTTCTCAGCCTCAGCCCGCGTACCATCGCCCGAACCATTGTCACAGACGACAGTTCGAATTTCGTCCGTCCCGGATACTAGCGGCCGGCAGCGCTCCACGACCTGCCCAACGGATTTCTCCTCATCTCGAGCAGGGATAACGATTCCAACCTTCATAACGCGCCCCCATCATCCCCCATCGCGAGAAGGGGACACATCGCGAGAAGGGGACAGACTGCTACTCACCAGCTCCAGAAACGGGCTACGAGAAGGGGACAGACTGTTTCTCATCCGGTCATCCTCCCTTTGGTGTCCCCTCACAACCAGCTCTAGACGTCACGGTAGTCCCGAAACGGAAGGCCGCTAAGGCGCAGGAAAGGTGCTAGCAAAGAAAGCCAGATCAAGGCATGCTCCACGGTCCTGGTCAGACTCCACCAGAGAGGTCGATAGTCGTGGTACTCGTAAAAGAAGCTGAGGTAATAGAGTCCCACGCTGCCGGACAGAACGACCAAGGCCCCACTGATCCCTCTTTCCCGTGGCCGCAGAACCAGCAGGCCTGCCAAGGGAAGCGCATACCAGGGAAATGGAGACGGTAGGAGAAGAAACCAGAAAAGCAGAATCCATTGGAGGTCCCCGGCCAGGTCTAACAGTGTCCGGGTATGCCTTAACCAGGGCACGACAATCGCAATCGATAGAACGATCAAGGCAAAGGACCAGCGGGGGTAAGGCAGTACTTCCTGGACCAGTGTAAAGACACCCTCGTTCATTTTCCACTGGTCACCGTAGGTCCTCAGGCCCTCCGTGAGCTGGATCAAGCCCACCGAGAGAAAAGGCAGGAACCCCACCATCCCCACCAGGCAGGTCCCTGCAACAAAGCCTACAACTGGCAGCACCCTTCCCGAAAGTCGCCACACAAAGAAGGCAACAGCAGGCAGCAGGAGCAGCGGATAGATTTTGGAAAGAAAGGCCATCCCCAACGCCACCGCCGCAAGAGCTAGCCAAAGACCGCTCGCACGGGTGAGATACCTATGCAGGAAAAACATAAGCAGTAACACGAAAAGGGTCACCAGGACATCCAAGTGAGCCGAGTTAGTGACTTCCTTGAGTACCAGGGGATTCCAGGCGTAGAGGAGAACCCACGGTCGTGGTATCTCGAAGAGGGGCAACAGGACAATGAGGATCGAAATCACTCCGAGATCAACCGCCGTGAACACCCATCTCTGCCCCTTCCAGTCCCACCCCGACAGCCAGGTTCCGGCGGCAAAAGCCAGCTGGGACACGGGAGGATACACGGTCGGAATATAGGGGTATCCGATTCGAGAGAGTGTGGTTTGGGCGGATGATTCTTTGAGCCTACTCTTCAACGGTTCCGGAGCACGTGCCATCGCAGCTACTGGAGACAAGTGGTAGGGGTTCTGGGCCGCCCTCAGGACCTGTCCGTCGAGGACGTATCGATAGACATCGTTTTCCTGGATCAGAGAGGAGGGAAGGAGTATCAAACGCGCCAGTCCACCTACCGCCAAGATCAGCAGCAGCGGTCCCCTCCCTCGGCTCTTCCCTAGCCGGGAAAAACCCATGAAGAACGCGCACCACACCAGGCCGTAGAGGAAGAGAAAGGGGAGGATGGGCCGCTCGGCGTGGCCCTCTCCATACTTGAACTCGGAACTGATCCAGGTCCAGCCGAGACAACTGAAGATCAGCAAGGCCGAGACCGAGGTCCAGAACCAATGATCCCTGATCCGTAACTCCATGCCGACGCAGGTCCCGACCTCTCCTAACCCGCATTTCTCATCGCTGGTCTACTGCGACGCCGCAATCATCCGCCCTGGCTGTGTTATGCTCGGTCGGCCTCCTCGACGTACTGTACAAGTACGACTGCGGCGGCCTCGGTCGCAAGCCTTGCCAGGACGGCCCTTGCGGCGCCTCGCTACGACAAGCGATGAGAAATGCGGGCTAACGACGCTCGCGACAACCAAGCTGGAGGTTGGACTGGCGTCAAGCCGCGGAAGAACGATCAAGGACCTTCCGCAGTGCCTGCCCGGTGTAGGAACCCTCGCAGCCCGCAATCTCCTCCGGTCGTCCCTGGGCGATGACCCGGCCTCCCTGATTCCCACCGCCCGGTCCCAAATCGATTACCCAGTCTGCACATTTGACCACTTCAAGATTGTGCTCGATAACGATTACGGTGTTGCCGAGATTCACCAACTCAGAAAGAATCTTGAGCAATCTGCTTACATCCTCAAAGTGGAGTCCCGTAGTGGGCTCATCCAGGATATACAGCGTTTTTCCCGTCGATCTCCGATTGAGCTCGCTGGCGAGCTTCACTCGCTGAGCTTCACCTCCTGACAGCGTGGTGGCCGGCTGCCCCAATCTGATGTAGCCCAGTCCTACTTCCAGCAGCGTCCGAAGCCTATCTCTGATGGGAGGAAAGTTCTCCAGCAGCGGATAGGATTCCTCAACCGTCAAATCGAGCACGTCAGAAATAGAGTGGCTGCCGTACTTGATGGCACGAGTCTCCCGGTTGTATCGGGTCCCGTCACAGGTCTCACAGAGGACATAGACATCTGGGAGAAAGTTCATTTCAATCTTCCGCATCCCGTTGCCCCGGCAGACTTCGCAGCGCCCACCTTGAACATTGAAGCTGAATCTGCCGGGCTTGTACCCACGGGCCCGGGAATCGGGAAGCAAGGCGAAGAGCTCTCTGATGGGCGTAAACAGTCCAGTGTAGGTGGCCGGGTTCGACCGGGGTGTACGACCAATGGGAGACTGATCTATCTCGATTACCTTGTCAATGTGCTCCAGCCCGGAGATCTCACGGTGGACGCCCGGTTCCAGCAAGGAACCGTAGAGTTCTCTCGAAAGGGCGCGAAACAGGACTTCATCCACCAGCGACGACTTCCCCGAACCAGAGACCCCGGTGACCGCGATGAAAAGACCCAAGGGGAAAGCGACATCGATCGATCTCAGATTATTGTGTCGGACTCCCAACAACTCGATCCTCTTGCTGTTGCTCGAACGCCGCCGTTCTGGCATCTCGATCGTCCGACTCCCACGCAGATATGAGGCTGTCAGAGACTCGTCGTTCTCGAGAACTTCGGTTAGATTTCCCTGGGCTACCACCGCCCCTCCCTCGCTCGCCGCACCCGGCCCCAGATCCACCAGATAGTCTCCATTTCGGATCGTATCTTCATCATGCTCGACAACGACGATCGTATTCCCGAGATCGCGCAACTGCCGGAGGGTCTCCAACAAACTCTGCACATCTCGGGGATGAAGGCCGACGGAAGGCTCGTCCAGCACATACAGGACTCCCCTCAGGCGAGAGCCCACCTGAGTCGCCAGGCGCACCCGCTGGGCCTCTCCGCCGGAAAGCGAAACCGCCTTGCGATCAAGCGTCAGGTAGGAGAGCCCGACCTCCAGGAGAAAGCGCATTCGATGCTGAATCTCTTCGACAATCTGACCGGCAATTGCCTGCTCTCGCGGCGAAAGACTGATCTGCCCAAGGGCCTCGAGACAATCGTCTAAAGGCATCCGACAATACGTAGAAATAGAACGGCCGCCTAATTTGACCGAACGACTCTCGGGACGAAGCCGACTCCCCTCACAGACCGGGCAATCTCCCTCCGCCATGAAGCTGAGCAGTTGCTCTCTTTTTCGGTCGCTTCCAGTGGCCCCAATCCGATCCTTGAACCAATGATCCAGGCCTCTGAAGATGGCGTCGTAGGAGAACCCTTCATACTGGTAACGGATGGGATTCCCGAGTCCTCCCTGAAGCGCATCGAGAACCCGGCTAGGGAACTTTGAAAAGGACAAGCGGGGACTCAACGAGAATCGCTTAAGCAAAGCCCGAGACGATTCGCGGAACAAATTGAGCAAATCCCGGTCGGCCACCTGCAGCGTCAGGTCGTCGACCGAGGCCTTCGGATTCTGCACCAGACGCTCCAGGCTCACCCCAAGCTGTACTCCCAAGCCCTCACATACAGGACAACTTCCATACTTGCTGTTGAACGAGAAGCTGCGCGGCTCCAGAGTCGGGACGCTGACACCGCAATCCACGCAAGCCATGCTCTCAGAAACCAGGATCTCGGGCCCTCCAAGCACTGACGCAGTAACCAGCCCTTTCGCCATCTGAATTGCCTGTCGGACTGAGTTTTCGAGCCGAATCCGGCTCTGCGGGCTGACCGCCAGGCGATCCACGACAATCTCTAACGTGTGGTTTTTTCGCTTGTCCAGTTGAGGGGGATCCTCCAACTCGATCATCGAGCCGTCCACCCGAGCCCGGATGAACCCCTGTTTCAAGTATTCCTCGAAGACCTTCTTGAATTCTCCTTTGCGGTCTCGAACTACAGGCGCCAGGATCAGGCACCGCCCCCCTTGAGCTATTTCCTGGACTCGTTCGACGATCTGATCGACCGACTGGCGGCTGATGACGCGATCACATTGGGGACAATGGGGAGTCCCGATGCTGGAAAAAAGAAGCCTCAGGTAGTCGTAGATTTCCGTGATGGTTCCAACGGTGGATCGGACGTTCCTCGAAGTCGTCTTCTGCTCGATGGAAATGGCCGGTGAGAGTCCTTCGATGGAATCGACTTCGGGCTTCTCCATCTGCTCCAAGAACTGTCGGGCATAGGTGGAAAGAGACTCGATATAGCGCCTCTGTCC
The DNA here is from genome assembly GCA_965219855.1 of Acidobacteriota bacterium. Lineage (GTDB taxonomy): Bacteria > Acidobacteriota > UBA6911 > RPQK01 > JAJDTT01 > CAUZIZ01. The sequence continues at coordinate 396,435 of CBDCOR010000026.1, read as the reverse complement.
CTCTGCATACAGAGTATCGAAGGCCAGACTCGACTTCCCGGATCCACTCAAACCCGTGATCACGGTGATCTGGTCGCGGGGAAGGTCCAAGTTGACGTTCTTGAGGTTGTGCTGTCTGGCACCGCGAATAGAAAGATGCTTCATCGGTGGGCTTCAAGCGTTGATTGCCCTGGAACTTGGAGAACTCGTCGCACGTCTTGAACGTCTGGACGTCGCACCTTGCTAAGTACAGGAACGCATCTATGGATGCGAAAGCAAGCCAGAGCCGCGCTTGGGGCCGAATGCCAACACCGTCAAACCAAGTTTCGGGTCACCGGAGCTTGAGTCTTTCGGTCTGAACCCGACCCTTCCTCACAAACTGAAGAATCAGAAACTCATTTCCGGAAGGCTCCAGCAGTTTCCTTAGATCGTCTGCTTCTTGAACCTGACGCCCGTTCACCCGGATAAGGATATCACCGGACTGGAATCCCGATTTCTGCGCCAGGCTATCGCCTAAAACTGACTGCACCAATAGGCCTCGATCAATAGGAGATTGGAAGCTCCTCGCTTGTTGAGGGGTCAAGGTCAAGGGAACAACCACCAATCCCAAGGAGAGCGGGGGTGGCAAGAGTGCCCGCTGGACGCGAAACGCTTCTGTACGACCTTTTCCTGAGCCCTCAAAGAGCTCCAGTTTCCAAGAGAGCGAAGGACGCCTGCCACAGCACTCGCCCAGAGTCGCAGCGATCGACACTTGCTCTTCGCCCCGGATGATGAGCACATGGATTTGGTCGCCTGGCTGCTTTGCCTTGATGCTCGTGAGCAGATCGTCCCGGTTCCTGGTCTCGTGTTCATCCACCTTCAAGATGACATCGCCAGGCAAAAATCCCGCCTGCTGAGCTGGGCTCTCAGGAATTACTTCTTCGATGTCAGGAATTACGGAATCCTTCCGCAGAAAAATCCCCAACCATCCAGCTTGGACATTGCCTCCCTTTCGAACCACTGCTTCTGCCGATTCTTGAATCGTCTGTAAGGGGAGGAGGTAACAATTGACGATCTTCTGACTAAAAGGATGGAGAGCTACACGGGTGAGCACACCCACCAGCCGATCTCTGGGATCGAACACAAAACTCCCCTCCCAGGTGCTGGTGTCCCGCAAGGTGGCTGAGGCCCTGATCTGAAGTGCCCTTTGCGTCCCCCTACCGCTCGGGTCCCATCGGAGTACCGAGCCGACATCCGTCTCCCAGCCTTTCCCTCCGGGGTAAACAACCTGAAGTCTCTTTTCAGAAAACGAACCCGAGGAAGGCAGGGACAGTTCATGCTCCTGGGTGGACTCCAGAATAGCTAGATGGATTCTCTCATCGATCCCGATCAGGCGTACCGGATGTTCGGCCTCGCCCCACGCCTGGACCATCAATCGGACGCCAGGAAGGCTCAGATCGGGGCCATGGCTCCCGACATAGGACAGAATGTGCCTCGAATCCAGAAAAGCACCCTTGAACTGGATCCTTTCACGGACTCTAGGCTGGGGAATCAGGTGCCCCTGGAAGACGATGCCGCTGAACTCTCGATCGAGGTACACTCTGACCAGAGACTTGAACGAAGCTTCCCCAGCTTTGAGGCCTTCAGCCCAAAGCCCCATAAAGCCAAGCATCAATATCAGAAGCCAGCGGTGCATCTCTGTCTCAATTCGATCCCTTGGACATTCTCATTGACTTCGAAGATGTAGTCGATCACGGCCTGATCGACTCGCGCCGCTTGCGGTCGGCCCAGGAACTAATAACTTGCCTGGTGAAGATAGACGTCTGGATGGAGATCTCGTGTCAATACCTCGATCTGGGCGGGAATCCGGACCACGACCGGTGCCCCTGAACGACCCTTAACCTTGACCTCAACATAAGGAATGTCCGACTCGCCATCTGATTCGGACCGGGAGGCTGACTCCCTATCCGAGATGCTCTCCGAGCGCTGGGATTCCAGTCTGGAACCAGCATCATTCCAAAACGCCTGCAGATCCTGCACTCCCCAAAAAGTTGAGGAGTCACTGAGAGTCACGACCGCCAGTAGAACCACAACCAAGCCCCATGCAGCTCTCCAACCAATCCAGGACATGAAACTTGCCGACACGACCTTAGAAGAGAAGTCACTAGGAGCCTTGGCAGCCACTTTGAGAGATTGGTTCAGCTGTTCGAGCGCCGCCACTTCATGGTAGATTCTCCTACACTCAGGGCACCGGTGCACGTGCTGCAGAATCGAAGCATCCAAACCGATCGTGCCCTCATCCATGAGCTGCTTTTCAACCCACTGGCAGTTCATCGTACTCTCGCCAGCTTCTGCCGCAGCAGTTTCTTGGCACGGTGAAGCCGAGACTTGACTGTCCCGACACTCAGTTTGAGCACCTTTCCCACCTCTTCGTGGGAGAGCTCCTGGACTTCGCGCAGAACGAAGACCAGGCGATACTTCTCCGGAAGCGACTTCAGGGCAGCCTGCAGCAGCTGAATCTGCTCTTTACGATCCAAGCTGCACTCGGGAGAAGGCCCGTCATGTTCCAACGGTATATCGTGCTCCTCCTGCTGGAAGAAGAGGCGATAGGTAAAGGAACGACTCCTGCGCTTGCGGCGCCTGATCTCATCCAGGGCGAGATTGGTGGCGATCCGGTAGATCCAGGTGGAGAACTGATACTTCGCATGGTAACGGTGAGCGTGCTTGAAGACCCGAATGAAGGTCTCCTGTCCCAGATCAACCGCCTGTTCGTAGTCCCCGACCAGGTTGTAGATGTAGTTGACCAGTTTGTCCTGGTAGCGCTCTACCAGGACCTGAAACGCGTACTCGTTACCCTCCAGATGAGACGAAATGAGCGCGTTGTCTCCGAAGGACAACGTGGCTTCGGGTCCTATACTTTGGGCCATTCCACTCCTTACCAAGTACACTGGCTAACACTGGCTTATAAATCAGTATACCTAGTCTAAGACGACAGAAGCAGGCTTTTGTTCCCAAAAAAAAGCCTGACCTGCGAACGCTTCAGCGGCTGATGAGTCACTTCGCCTCGTACCAGGAAGCACCGATCGCGACATCCACCTGCAAGGGCACGATCAAGTCTGCCACGCCTTCCATTTTTTCCTTGATGAGTTGGGTTAGCTCGTCAATCTCAGATTCTTCGACCTCGGCTACGAGCTCGTCGTGGACCTGTAAAATCAACCTCGATTTCAGCTCTCTACGGCCCATCTCTTTATAGATCGAGACCATGGCCTTCTTTATCAGATCGGCAGCAGTGCCCTGGATCGGTGCATTAATTGCGGTGCGCTCTCCAAAATTCCTCAGATTCCAGTTCTTGCTGCGTACTTCTGGGATTTGGCGGATTCGCCCGAACAGGGTCTTCACCTGGCCCTCCTGATAGACCTGTTGCCGCGTTTCTTCGGTCCACTTCTTGACCCCCTGGTAGCGCTCGAAGTAGTCGTCAATCAGGCGCTGTGCTTCCTTGCGTCCTATCTTGAGGTTCTGGGCAAGACCGAACGAGCTGACACCGTACATGATTCCGAAATTGATCACCTTGGCATGACGGCGCAGCTCACGCGAGTCCATCTCGGGCTTGTCTCCGAAGACCTCTCGTGCAGTCCGGTCGTGCACATCCTCACCTTGATGAAAGGCATCTACCAGGACAGGGTCCTCGGAAAGATGGGCCATGACCCTGAGTTCGATCTGGGAATAATCAGCTGCCAGAATCTTGTAACCAGGTTGGGGCACGAAGGCGCGGCGTATCTGTCTCCCCAGCTCGCTCTTGATGGGGATGTTCTGGAGATTGGGATTGCTCGAGGATAGGCGTCCGGTTGCCGCCACCATCTGATTGTATGAGGTGTGAATCCTCCCGGTTCCGGAATCCACCAGATCGGGTAGCGCATCCAGATAAGTGTTCTTCAGCTTAGTCAGCTCCCTGTAGTCGAGAATCAGACGGGCGATTTCATAGCTCCCCGCCAGATTCTCCAGGACTTCCACCCCAGTGGCAAAATGCCCTGCCTTACGGGTTTTCTTGGGCCGGGGAAGACCCATTTTGTCGAAGAGCACAGTCGCCAGTTGGCGGGGAGAGTTGATGTTAAATTCGTGTCCTGCGACCTCGTAGATCTTTTGTCTGAGCCCGTCGACATCTCCTGCCACCTGCCTCGACATCTCCTGAAGCAGCTCACAGTCCAGCTTGACCCCATTGCCCTCCATGCTGGCCAGCACTTCTACTAAAGGCATCTCAATCTCTTTGAGTAGACTCTCGAGGCCCTGCTCCAAGAGCAACGGCTGCAAAACCCGGAACAATCGAAGGGTCAAATCGGCTCGCTTGGAAACAACCGTGTCGGGATCCTCTTCAAACAGCCTTGCCTGGCCCTCGACAAGGCGGTAGTGCAGGTATTCCAGAGCCAGTTTTTCCAGGGAGAAGTTGTTCTGATTGGGCATCAAAAGATAGGCCATGAGCATGGTGTCCTGGAAATCTTGTTCCAGGGACCAGTGGTTCCGGCGAGCGAAAAAGTACACAGGCTTGAGATCGTGGACGACCCAAGCCGAGGGTCGTTTCAGAAGCTCCTGGACCTCCGTCTCACAGCTCTGCAATAGGCTCTCGGATAGGTAGAAGGCCTTCCCCGTCTCAAGGCTGACTGCGAGCCCTTTCAAGGTCCCCTTCAGGGGATCGTCGTAGGAAAGCGCAAGTGCCACCCGCTTCCCTTCCAGCTGCTCGGCCAGGGTACTCACTTGCTCCGCACTCTCGAGGGTCTGGTACTGGCCAGAAACGGCTTCAGGTTCAGGCAGGAACTCTTCCAGCAGACTGGTAAAGTTCAGCTCTGTGAACAGCGCGCTTGCTTCCTCTCTGTCGGGCTCGGAAAGCTGCAAATCTGAAAGACTCAGTTCAACGGGCAAGTCGGTGTGGATCCTCAACAGCTCCCTGCTTTGCTGTATCTGAGCTTCGTTCTGCTGCAGACTTTCCCGATAGGTCTTGCGACTCACTTCGTCACGGTGATCGAGCAGATTTTGCAGCGTGCCGTACTTCTGGATCAGCTGCTGTGCACCCTTCTCGCCAATCCCAGGCGCTCCCGGAATGTTATCCGAGGTATCGCCCATCAGGCTCAGGATGTCTAGAATTCGGTCGGGCGGGACGCCAAACTTTTCTTCTACCTTCTGCGCGTCGAAGCGGGTCATCGTCCGCGTGTCCAGGACACTGACAGCGGGGCCGACCAGCTGAAAGAGATCCTTGTCAATGGTCACAATGACCACTTCCAGGCCTCGTTCGACCGCCTTTCTGGTCATGGTGGCGATGACATCGTCTGCCTCGTAGCGCTCATAAGAGAGGAGCGGAACACGCAAAACCTGACACACCTTGAAGACATAGGGAATCTGCGCCAGCAGATCCTCGGGTGTGGGCCGCCGCGTAGACTTGTATTGGGCGTATTGCTCGTGGCGTACCGTCGGTCCCGGCAGATCGACCGCTACGCCAACATAGGTTGGATTTTCGTCCTTGATCATCTTGCGCAGCATGTTCGTGAAGCCGTAGATCGCATTCGTGGGAAGACCCTGTTTGCTGGTCAATCCCTGGATCGCATAGTAGGCGCGGTAGAGCTGCGACATGCCATCAACGAGGTAGAGTCTGGAGGCCACGAGATCATGTTAGCACACCCCCTGAGAGGGGTCCGCCGAGCGGTGCTGGCCCCACTCGAGGACGAAACTTCGGTTGGCTCGAGTCACGCCCACCGATAGCAGCATGTCCGTAGTAGGATGGGCATTCCTGCCCGTCGAGGCCACCGACGGGCAAGAATGCCCATCCTACGCCGGTCACTGCTCTAAGTTTCACCTAAGGGCTCTGTCAAGAATAACTTCGCAGAGTTGGGGCTCAGATTTGCGCCAGATTTGGCCGCGAACGATTGAGCGAAACCGCAAGAGTAGCCAGGTCTACGCTGAGGATTTCGCGATTGAGGAGCGGCTGAAGATGGGGTAAAGATGGGCCCCAGAATGTGAAGTTATTTTTGACAGGGCCCTAAGGCCCACCTTGATCCTAGCCCTCCCTTCGCTTAGGATGTGGGGGATGTCCGCCCTGGCTAGAGCCAACTCGATCTGGCGGGTACCTCTCATCCTGATCTTTACCGCGCTAATGGCAACCTTGAGCGTGGTCCTTTCTTTCTCTTCAGATGCGGTCAGGCGACAGGACTGGTGCGCTCGAACCTGGAGTCGTTTCATTTTGGGGGTGTCGCGTGTCCGGGTAGAGGTCCGAGGCCTGGAGGCGCTTGACTCGACTCAAGCCTACGTATTTGCTGCCAACCACCTAAGCATGTTTGACATCTGGGCATTGCTGGCGTGGCTTCCCTACAGCGTCCGCTTCGTGGCAAAGGCCTCCCTCTTTCAGTGGCCGTTACTGGGATGGCATCTGCTGCAGAGCGGCAACATTCGGGTGGACCGGCACCATCCACGCCGCACCATCCGAGCCTTTGTGGAAGCTGGGAAAAGAATCCGAACGGGAGTTTCCTTTGTGGTATTCCCAGAGGGGATGCGCACTTGGGGAGAGGAAATAGCGCCCTTCAAGCGGGGGAGCTTCGTACTCGCGCGCCACGCCGGCGCCCCCATCGTCCCGATTACCATCATAGGCTCTCATTTACTGCTTCAAAGAGGATCGATTCTCATCAACCCGGGCTACATGGAGGTGATTATCCACTCCCCTATCCCGTATGAGGATTTCAAGGAGCTGGAGCTGCAGTCCCTGGCCAGCTGCGTTCGTTCGACGATCGTGGAAAGCTATCGGGAGGTGCCATAGTGGACCTAGGTAAAAAGCAAATTGCTCGCATCCAAACGGCTTTACGTGAACTGCAAATTCCTGCCTGGCTGTTCTACGACTTTCGCAAACTGGATCCGATTGCCTGCAATATCCTGAAGTTCGAGCCAGAACATCACGCCACGCGCCGCTGGTTCTATCTGGTTCCGGCAGAAGGAGAGCCAGCCAAACTGGTGCACCGCATCGAGTCTTCGATGCTCGATCATCTACCCGGCCCCAAGCACGTTTATCTCCGTTGGTCGGAACTGCACTCCCAACTCAGAACCATTCTGCAGAGCACACCTTCAGTTGCGATGCAGTACTCCGAGATGAACGCCATCCCCTATCTTTCGCGCGTGGATGCTGGCACGGTGGAGCTGGTCCAGAGCTGTGGCGCCTCGGTTCTGTCCTCGGCTGATCTGATTCAACACTTCGAAGCCGTCTTGGACAGTCGGCAGCTCGAGCTCCATCGGCAGAGCTCGCAGCAGATCACATCAATCGTCAAGGAAGCGTACGAATTCGCAGAAGCGGAGATCCGAGGGAGCGAGCATACTTCCGAGTATTCCGTCCAGCAGTTCATCATGAGCCGGCTCGAAGAAGCCGGCTTGGTGACCGACTCCCCACCTATAGTGGCGGTAAATCAGAATAGCGCAGATCCACACTATCAACCCAATGCGGATGTCTCGGATGAGATAAAGCGGGACGACTTTCTACTCATCGACCTCTGGGCGAAATCGTCGAGCGAGGCCGCCGTCTATGCAGATATCACTTGGAATGCCTACTTTGGTGAAACGCCCCCGGGACAGATTATCCAGGTTTTCGATCTGGTTCGGCAGGCACGGGACCGAGGCGTTGAGTTTCTGCGCGAACGACTCACCCAGAATCAGTCTTCTCAGGGCTGGGAAGTCGACGACGCCGTCAGGGAAGTGATCCGCGCCGAGGGGTTCGAGGACTCCTTTATCCACCGGACCGGACACAATCTGGGAGTCGAACCCCACGGCAACGGGGTCAATTTCGACAACCTGGAAACCCACGATGAGCGAGGCGTGATTCCCGGCCTCCTCTGCACCATCGAGCCGGGAATCTACCTGGACCAGTTCGGCGTCCGCAGCGAGATCAACGTCTCGATCTCGAAGAACGAGGTGGAGGTAACTACAACACCCCAGGACCGGATTGTCTGCCTCCCTTGTTGACTGGATGAGCGATGATCTAGAGGCAACGAGGAGCGAAAAGAAACAGTCGGAGCGAAAAGAAACAGTCTGTCCCCTTCTCTTGCCCCTCCCCTGGAAGGAAAAGCAACAGTCTGTCCCTTTCTCTTGTGACCGCACTCCGCTATCACAGATTGACATATTGATGCATCATATATATGATTGGATGTCATGAGAACGACAGTCCGTCTTCAGGACAAGCTTCTGGAACGCGCAAAACGCAAGGCGGCCGAAGAGGGTCGGACGTTCACTTCCCTGGTCGAAGAGGGGCTAATGATCGTTTTGGCAGAACCAGAGCAAAAGGAACGACGGCGAACGGTCCTTCCCGTTTCCAAAGCATTGGGCGGCGTATTGCCGGGAGTGGATATCAACAACTCCGCGTCGCTATTGGACGTTCTGGATGGACGATGATCCTGCCCGATATCAACGTTCTGCTCCATGCTTTCCGTCCGGATTCAACCGAGCACCTTCGTTCCCGGGATTGGCTAGATCAAGTCGTCAACGGTGATTCCGGCTATGGGATGGCACCCCAAGTTCTAGGCGGAGTGATTCGCATCGCCACCCATCCCCGAGTATTTGCCCAACCAAGCACGCTCGAAGAGACGATTACCTTCTGTAATGCTCTCCTCTTCCCACCGCACTCGGTGGTCATTCGACCTGGCGTGCGACATTGGCAGATATTCACTCGTCTGTGCAACGAGGCGGACGCTCGAGGCAACCTCGTACCCGATGCCTGGTTTGCAGCGCTCGCCATCGAGGCTGGATGCGAGTGGATCACGCTGGATCACGACTTTGCCCGGTTCCCTGGCCTCAAGTGGAAGACACCCTGGTAGTCAGTCCAGGGAAACAGGAGAAAGGGACTGTTTCAAATCTCGCCACTGGATCCCCTCGCACCGAGGCCTTGCACCATCTCGCTACCAGTGGATCTGAGACTCCGGTCTTGTTTTTCTTCGCCGAAGATCCCCTCCGGCCAGGTTGAAGGCCAAGACCGTTGTGAAGATAAAGGCTACCGGCGCCAGCAGCCAGGGGGACTGGCTGAAGACTCGAAGCGAGGCGGCGTCCTGTAGCAGGCTGCCCCAACTGGCAGAGGGTTCCTGCACTCCAACTCCCAGAAACGAGAGCGTGATCTCGCCTATGATGAAGGCGGGTATCAGAACAGTGCTTTGGACCAGCAGGTAGTTCGTAGTGAAGGGAAGGATGTGTCGAGTCAAGATACGCCAATGCGAAGCGCCTGAAGCGCGGGCCGCCAAAACGTATTGCTGAGTCTTCAGGCTGAGTATCTGCCCTCGGATGACCCGAGCGATCGAGGCCCAGCCGACCAGTGCAAAGGCCAGGATCATGACCCAGAAGAGGTTTGCGCTGTCCATCTGGAGAGGAAACACTGCCCGGATACCGAGAATCAGAAAGAGGCCAGGTAGAGACAAAAACAAATCAGCGCAGCGCATCACCAGAGTGTCCACCCAACCCGAGAAGTAACCTCCTATTGCTCCTAGAAAGACTCCCAACAGACTGGCGAAGAGGATTCCGACCACGCCGATCGTCAACGAGAACTGGGCACCGTGAAGGATTCGGGAAAAAAGATCCCGTCCCAACGAGTCGCTTCCCAATAGGAAGATGTTCTTGCCGGGCTCGCGCAGCCCGAAAAGGTGCGTCTGCAGTGTCATCCCCATCCATTCATAAGGGGCACCCTCTACCAGAAAGTAGAGGGGCAACCGACGCTCAGTCCGACGGTATCGGGGCCGATCGTCCTGAACCTGGTAGTCGTAGATGAACGGCCTCAAATGCCACTGTCCCCCTGCATCTTGGAAGTGAACCGCTGCAGGTGGGGAATAGAAAAACTGGCGAAATTGCTCCTTGTGGGAATAAGGTGAAAGGAAGGACGCAGCGACTGCCAATGCGTAAAGCAGAACCAGAACTGAAAAGGAGAGACCCCTGATTACCACGGCTACCGGTAGCGAATCCGGGGATCGCTCCATGCCAGTACCAGATCGGTCACCAGGTTGATCATGATGACGAAGAGCGCACCCACCAGGACACAGTTGAGCAATACAAAGAAATCACGGGAGAGGAGAGAATCCACGGTCAACGATCCCAGGCCAGGCCAGCTGAAAATCTTCTCCACCACAACCGCTCCACTCAAGAGCCCTCCCAGTATCAGCCCCAGAACCGAGATCGTCGGGTTCAGCGCATTTCTCAAGGCTCGCAGTACGACCCTTCGATCCGGAAGACCTTGGGCAATTGCCACCTGCGTATAGGACTCGCCCAGGGCGGCGATCGTTTCGATCCGAATGGTGCGGACGAGAAAGGCCATCGTGGGAAGAGCGAGCGCCAGCGAGGGCAGAAGCAGGGAACCCACACCTTCGGTACCACCGATCGGAAACCAGCCCGTCCAGAAAGCCAGATAGAGAAAGGGAAGCGACGAGAGAACGGGTGGCAGCGACAGCCCCAGGAGAGCCAAGATCAGCCCCGCCCTGTCGGTCCAGCTCCCTGCAAATACCGCACACAGAACACCCAAGGGAAAGGAAAGCAGGAGCGCCAGGAAAAAAGAGCTGAGGGCCAGCAAGGAGGTATTGAAAAGGCGTTCCATCACCAAATCTATCGCCGGACGCCTCTGCGCAAAGGAATAGCCAAGATTGCCCCTCAGGATCTGACTCGCCCAGATGAAGTAGCGGGCGTAGAAAGGACGCTCGAGTCCGTAGTCTTCTCTCAGCTGCTGAATTGTGGCGGCCGAAACCGTGGGATCGAGTTCCATCTCCGTCAAGAAGTCTCCGGGGATGAGCTCGAAAAGGAGAAAGACCAGCAGCGAAAGGAGCAGCAGCAAAGGAATGGTCTCGAGTACCCGACGTAAGAGAAATCGTGTCATGGATTCGAACCTGGTACTAACCCGGTTTGAAGTCCGGTTGAAAAATCAAGGGGTAAGACCATCGTCCAGGTACAACTCCCATACATTCCAGAGCGCGAACGGGAACAGGCTGGATGCCCTGACGTTCTTCAAGGAGGTGTTCCAGGCCATCAGGAGATCTCGATTTACCAGAGGGACGAACGGCACCTGCTGCGACAGAATCTGCTGCACTTCCTGGTAGAGTCGCTCGCGCTTCTTCGAATCCAGAGTCCTTACCTGTTCCAGCATGAGTTCGTCGACCCGTCTTTCCCACTCGGTTGCCGGCTCTTTCTGGTTGGGATTCCACATATGCATTTGCCCGCTCGAAAGCAGAACGTTCATGTGATCGGAAGGTTCTGGGGGAATCTCGAGGCTGATTAGAACCGAGTCGTAGTCCCCTGCTCCGTACCGTGAAATCACGGTGCGAAACTCCTCCTGTCTGATCCCAACCTGCATGCCGATCGCTTCCAGGTCATTCTGAATCACAGCGGCGATCTTGCCAAAGAGTCCATCGCTGCGAGTGAGGATTTCAAATTCGACCTGGCGCCCCTGAGAGTCCAAGAGGATCTTTCTGCTTCCTTTTTGACGCCAGGAAAAGCCTCCTTTTCTCAGCAGCGCGCGGGCGTGCTCCAGGTCGTAGTCATACTTCTGGACATCTGCCGCAAACCACTGCCTGATGGAAGAGGGGACTAATCCCCAGGCCGGTCGAGCCTGCCCCTGGAACACGTTCTGAGAAATGGTCCGCCGGCTGATAGCGGTGCTCACCGCCTGCCGAAACGGAAGCTGTCCGAACCAACCGCGCTTGACTTTGATCGTGGCACCTTCTGGCCCGGCCGGAACTGGACTCTGGTTCAACCAGTAGATCATGAGACGGCTGGACGGACCGGCGCTCCCTACCTCCAGCGGCTTTCCCTGTTTCGAAAGATGGAGGAAGTCCTCGGGAGTCAGAAGGTAGTCGATCAAATCGAGCTGCCCTGCTTGAAAGCGTAAGACCTGGTTGTTGCGGTCTTCAATGTAGTGAATCTCCAGCTCTTCGAGGTAGGGCAGCTGGACTCCGCTTTGATCGACCTTCCAGTAATGAGGATTCCGTTTGAATACAGTCTTCTGGCCCGGCTGATGGCGATCCAGGACGAAGGGTCCCAGGCCTGCCATCTGCTGGGTACGGGTTTCTAACCCCCAGTACTCTTCGATGTTCTTCCCGGCTTCCCTAAAGAGGTGCCTGGGCAGCACCGGAAACGCCGTGAGAAGGTACTCCGCAGCCGCATGAGGACGTGGAAACTGAAACTGCAGCGTGTGGGAATCGGTCGGCTCCACCTGAATCGCTTCTCCTTCAATGAGAAAGGTCTCCCTTGCTGCGTTCTCAGAGTCCCGATCATGGATCTGCTCGAAGGTAAATACGATGTCGTCCGCAGTCAACTCGGCTCCGTCCGAGAAGCGAATGTCTCGGCGCAGCTTAAGGGTCATCGTCACCCCGTCTTCGCCAAGCTCCCACTCTTTGGCAATGCCTCCGGTCACGGTTTGAGTCAAGGCGTTGAATTCCAGAAGCGTCCCAGAAGTGAGATAAGCAACCAGCTTGGACCGAGTATCCTGAGCGGCCAGGGGGTTGAACGTTCTGGGCTCACCTGCCAGGGCATAGCGAAGGACACCGCCTGCTCGGCCCTGCGTCTCGACTCGAACGAAGTCCGCCGGGATCGACGTCATCCGGCGAGCCACTTCGGTAGATTCCTGCGGAGTAGAACAAGAGACTCCGAGTATCAGAATCACGAAATTGAGGAGGATCAGAAGCTTTCGGCTCATTCTAGGAACCTAACTAGTGCCCGTCCGAAAACCGGGGTTTTCAGAACTGTAATCTGTTGAATCGTAAACACTTATTATACTTGAGACTGCTGACAGACCGGCTCGACCCAGCTCGATCCAGAGCAAGGACCCTCGAGCGAGGGCACGCGGGCCAAAAAGCAGCGGTTCGGCGCAGACCTCTCCCCGAGTCGGAGCCACAAGGCAGTACGGTCAGCCACAAAAGGCTACAACAGGAGTCGGGCCAGGACGACCAGGTTATAGGTCAGGACGCTGGCATGGACGTAGCTTTGAAAGTGAGGCCAGCCTTTCCAGCTACAGCGGTGGAGACCGAAGGTGTGCTTGAGGGTCCCAATGCACCCCTCAATCCCGGCGCGGAAGCGTTTGAGTTGTTTGTAGACCCAACTGGAACGCACCATGCTCTCAACCGTCAACCCACACTTTTTGGAAAAGGCCACATCCTGTACCCCCTGCTCTTTGGCCCAGCGCAGGTTGGCAGCCGAGGCAAAACCACCATCCCAGGCGCTCTGGCGGGGGACCTTCCCGTACAGCTGTCGATGCCGCTCTAAGAAGGGTTGCACATAGTTGCTGTCGGCCGGATTCCCCCGTTCCACCACACAATCCAGGATCAGCGACGAGGCGCCCGTGCTGACAAACACCTTGTGGCCGAAGACCGTTTCCCGAGGGCTCTTCTTGATAATATCGGTGTGCTCTTCGAAGAGGGAACAGATCTTCTCCTGGGCCGCGACGGCCTCGCCCGAAAGGACCCGTCGTTGAGTCTGCTCGATGACTTTGTGCAACAGCCCCAGATAGTGGGCCAGTTGCGCCGCCACGGCCAGACTGAGGGGATCGCTCCACTGCGCGGAAGCTGCCAGCGCCTGCTCGGCATAGTGAGCCGTCTTGGACGCCACTTTGATCAGATCGCGGTAACTGTCCAGGCGCTTCTTGCCGCGGCGGTTGCGGATGTTCAGGACGCGCCGCTTGGCCCGCCGCGTATGATCGACGAAGCCGATCCCTTCCCGCTCCCGCAGCCGCCCCAGCGACTGGGTCACGACTCGAATGCCGTCGTACAACAGCTCACTGTCGAGCGGATAGTGGATGTTCGTCTCGACCGCCGTGGCATCGACCCGAATCCGTTGGCCTTTTTCCAGACCCCGAGCCTGCGCCCAGAGCACCAAGTGGTCGTTGATCGCCTTCCAAGTCCCCGGCTCAATCTTCCCCAGGTTCTCCGCCAGGGTGGCTTTGCTGATCGACGCCCCATAGGGCAAGCGACAGAACCTCTGACAGCTTTGCGAATCCACCAGATGAAACTCCAGCTTGCGATAGCTGAACTGATGCAGCTGTTTGATGACGGCGCAACGCAGCACCTGCTCGGCCGTCAAACCGGGGGCGCCAACACCGGAATCGACCCTGTCAGAGAGATCTTGTACTATCAGCTCCAGCGTCTGGGGATTGTCGTCCAGGATGCGCGAGATCACCTTCAATTCATGGGCCAGCTGGTGATCGGGCCATTGCGGGGAAAGGGGGCGTTGTTTTTCACGCTTTTTACGCATCTCCGAACTCCTGAAATCGTCGTAAGTCGTTTTAGTCTAATTGTTTGCACCAAATAGTCTAGCAAACGGCCCTGACAGTTTCGGAGCTTGAAAAAGCCCTCTTTCCCCTTCCTTATCAATTACTTACACATTTCCGGACGGGCACTAGCTCGCCGATAACACTCATGTCCGTAGAAAACGCGGAACTCAACGTCATTCGAATAGTCGAGCAGCCGCCGCTCGAGCCTTCGCGTAAACTCTCGCTCGCGGAGCGGGCGGGTCTGGACTCCTTGGGTCAGTTCCTCAGCAGTGTCCGGGACCGTACGCGCGTCCCAGGCTTCCAGCCAACGCCGCTCGCGTTCGCTCACCTTGTCCTTACGCTCGAGGGCCATGTCGAGGAATTGGCGGGCGCGTTCTCCGTGCGTCGACATCGAAAGCCCCCAGTAGGCCATGGCACAGTCGGGATCGAGCTTAAGGACCCACCGAAAAGTTCGCTCGGCCTCGTTGCGAAAATAGACGTGAAGCAGGGAGACACCCTGGTTGAACCACTCTTGGGCCTCGGGATTCGAAGTCGTGATGGAAAACTCAACCGTTCCCAAGCCTTCCATGCGCCAGGGCTTGAGGCGGGGTCCTTCGTCGAACGGCTCACCGAACCGGGAAAGGCCAGGTACAGCCTCTTCGCCGCCAAACACTCCTGAAGTCAGAGTTACCAGAAGAGCAGCAGCGCCAAAGGTCCTCAACATCGGCTTTGCGGTTTCCCGTGGAAAGATCACGTTTTGCTTTCGCAGCCTAAGGTTGGTCCCGCAGCCTTGTCAAGAGGACACCACAACCAATCGGATTTCCAGCGAGGACACCCCGCGATACCGACGCAGTTGGCCGGACAAGATCTACAGGGCAAGTTAGAGCCCGATACAAGTCTCCCTCTGCGACGCCGTTCGACGAACTCAAGCTGATGGTGCCGAACGGGACGTGATTTAACCCACCGTATGGTAGCTAAAAATGGATCCATCTATCCTTCGGATTAATATATAGACCATCCTCGTGAGATTGCCCTTCTCGGGCTGCAGGGATCGGCTCTCAGAGCTAGTCTCCTGACTGGACCAGGTTGCTCAGTGCCTGCAGTTCCTCGGCGATCTCCGACCCAGACGGGTATCGCTGGTCTCTGTCCTTTGCCAAAGCACGTTCACTGATCTCGTCAAATCGCTGTGGTAGAAGCGGATTTACGGTGCAGGGCCGTGTTGGCTTCTTGACCGCAATCTCATGCATGACTGAAAGTGCGCTTGGTCCTTGGAACGGCAACCTGGGGAAGTCGGTCCAACACGAGCCATCTGAAGTTGCCACGTAATATGTCAGCAGAAGAACTCCACCTATTCGTCGGATCAACATATACACCGGTAAGTACGGGTCACTCTCTCGACCGTGTACTTGTGCATCCAGGAGGAGCTCGTTACTCTCTTTGTGCGTATTCCGGACGAAACCGGCCGGTGATTCCAGAGGAAACCGGCCACTGATTCCGGAGCAAACCGGCCACCCAATCCGGCGGGAAACCGGCCACTAGAAACGGGGTTTCCGGAAGGGTGGCCGGTTTCCCGGAAAGGCGGCCGGTTTCCCGGAATCGGTTTCCAGAGCGGACGGAAGCGACGTTGGACTCCTTCGGTACCATGACTCCTTTTCGGAGGAGCGATCGTGCCGAACCAAAGGAAGTCCATGCGCAAAATCAAAAATGTCCTACGCCTGAAGTTTCAGCTTCATCTTTCGGATCGGCAGATCGCCCGTAGCTGTGCCCTCGCGCGCAGCACCGTGGCAGAGTATGTGCGCCGGGCCCAAGGAGCCGGTCTGAGTTGGCCACTCCCTGAGGGGTGGGATGACCGGACGATTCAGAACCGGGTGTTTCCTCCCACGGGTAAATCTCCCCCGGAGCAACGTCCCCTCCCCGACTTCGCCACCGTCCATGAGGAGCGCTGCCGACACAAACATGTGACCTTGATGCTGCTCTGGGATGAGTACAAGCAGGCGTATCCGGAGGGCTATCAGTACAGTCAGTTCTGCGATCTGTACCATCGCTGGCGGGGCAAGCTGGATCTGGTGCTGCGGCAGGAACACCGGGCCGGCGAGAAGCTCTTCGTGGACTATGCCGGCGACACGGTCCCGATCGTGGATCGCCATACGGGGGAAACCCAAGAGGCCTCGATCTTCGTGGCCGGGCTGGGGGCAAGCAACTATACCTATGCGGAAGCCTCCCTAAGGCAGGACTTACCCTCGTGGCTCGCGGCCCACACTCGGGCTCTGGAGTTCCTGGGGGGTTGCCCCTGCGTCGTGGTTCCAGACAACACCAAAGATGCGGTCCATCGCCCCTGTCGCTATGAACCGGATCTCAATGCGAGCTATTCGGATTGGGCCTCGCACTACGGCGTCGCGGTGATCCCGGCTCGAGTGCGCCGTCCTCGAGATAAAGCGAAGGCGGAGTCGGGTGTGTTAGTCGTCGAGCGCTGGATCTTGGCCGCCTTGCGTCACCGGACCTTCTTTTCCCTGGGAGAGCTCAACGAAGCCATTGCCGAGCTGCTGGAGCGTCTCAACACTCGAAACTTTCACAAGCTCCCCGGCAACCGCCGCCAGCGCTTCCAGGACCTGGATCGTCCGGCTCTGGGGCCCCTGCCGGCCCAACGCTACGTCTTCGCCCAGTGGAAGAAGGCCCGCGTCAACATCGATTACCACATCGAGTTCGACCGCCACTACTACAGCGTCCCTTATGTCCTGGTGGGTCAGAAGGTCGAGCTGCGCACCACCGTCACCACCGTGGAGATCTTCCATCAAGGTCGCCGCGTGACCTCTCACCGTCGCTCCTATCAGCCGGGCAAGGCCACGACCTTGGACGAGCACCGGCCCGAATGCCATCGCCGCTATCTGGAGTGGTCACCCTCGCGTCTGATCCACTGGGCTCAGAAAGTCGGGCCCCATACCGCATCGGTGGTCGAGAAGATCCTCCAATCCCGTCGCTATCCCGAGCAAAGCTATCGCTCCTGCTTGGGTATCCTGCGCCTGGGCTCCAGCTTTGGGGAAGACCGTTTGGAGCAGGCTTGCCGTCGGGCCCTGCGACTTCAGGCCTGCTCCTACAAGAGTATCCAGTCCATGTTGAAGAACGGTCTGGACCGTCAAGCGGAACCGCAACCGTTGCCGGAACGTCCTCCGATCGAGCACGCCAACGTGCGAGGGGCCGAGTACTTCGAAGGCGAGAAAGGAGCCTCTCATGTTGGTTAATCCCACCGTCGAAAAACTTCACGCCATGCGGCTCAGGGCCATGGCTGAGGCCTTCACCGAGCAACTCTCCGACCCGGAGATGGCCCAACTGAGCTTTGAAGAACGCTTTGCCCTGTTGGTGGATCGGCAGTGGACCTGGCGAGAGAATCGGGCCTTGGAGCGTCGTCTGAAGAATGCCCGATTGAAGCTCTCGGCCTGTCTGGAAGATGTCAACTATCGCCGACCTCGGGGGCTGGATCGCTCGCTGATTGCCAGCCTCGCCACCTGCCGTTGGATCCAGACCCACCACAATCTCCTGATCATCGGTCCCTGTGGAGTCGGGAAAACCTTCTTGGCCTGTGCCTTTGCTCAGAAGGCCGCTCGCGACGGGTGGACGGCTCTGTACACTCGTGCCGCTCGACTCTTTCGCGATCTGGCTTTGGCTCGAGCCGACGGCTCGCTCGACAAGCTCCTGCGTAAGATCGCCCGCACCGACGTGCTGATCGTCGATGACTGGGCCATGAATCCCTTGGCCGAGAGCGAGCGACGGGACTTCTACGAGATCTGCGAGGATCGCTACGACAGTCGATCCACGATCCTGACCTCCCAGCTTCCCGTCGCCCATTGGCATGAGCAGATCGGAGATCCGACCACCGCTGATTCCATCCTGGATCGTCTGGTCCATAATGCCTACCGCATTGAGCTCGAAGGGGCTTCCATGCGCCGGCATCGTCATCCTCCCACCAAAGCAAAGGACGAATCATGAGTCCAACACCGCAGTTGAAAGTCCAAGGTGGCTGGTTCGCCGCCGCCGGTGCTCCGTTGCTACAGGCGATGGAGAGCGTCAGCGACGGCGCCTTCAAACTCTTTGTCTATCTGTGCCTGAAAGCGGATCGCTGCACCGGCGAACTGACCGTCTCGCCTACCCAGTTGGCTCCGGCCTTGCGCAAATCTCGCCGCTCCCTGTTCACCTACCTGGGAGAACTCCAGTCCCGAGGTCTAGTTCAGCTCAGCCTCGCTCGCAATCAACACGAGCGCACTCACATCCAGATCAGCTAGGCCTTCTGGCCCTACCAAAGATCCCTCGTCCAGGAGCCCGAAGCGGCCGAATCCCAATACCTCGATCAGGTGGCCTGTCTGCTGCTCGATGCCCCTGGCGTTCAGTGCTCCTTCTCCCCGGCCGATCGGCAGCTGGCCGCTCGCCTCTACCGCCAGGGCCTGTCCTTGCGGCAGATCGAGCAGACCCTGCTTCTCGGCTGCGCCCGCAAGCACGTCGCCTGGCTCAACGGCCACACCGGTGGACCGATCACTTCCCTGAGCTACTTCGAACCTCTAATCCAGGAAGTGAGACAACAACCTGTCTCCGATCAATACTGGGATTATCTCAGGAGTCGCCTGAAGACTCTGAGGCAACAATGGAAACAACACTCTGCTGAAGCAAGCTTTGCCTCAGCAACTCACTCAGGAAAGGAGAGACGAGATGATGTGTTCTCAACCCAAGAGACTCCTGTGGATTGACTCAAACCGGCCACTTCGGAGATGATTATCAACCTCCGGCGTCGCTTCGCTCCGACCCGGCCGGTTTGCTCCGGATTCGGTGGCCGGTTTCACCGGAATACGCATGCAAACCTCTAAAGGATCGTTCGACCAGTTGACGAAGTCTTCGATCAGCCTTCGGCCTTTCCTGAGTCCTGAGAACTCTGTTAGCTGATCCTTCCACCGACCAACGATTGTCCTTCCTCCTTCGGCCAGATAGGCCTCTTGTACCCCTGCTAGAGTACAAAATTAAAATGTGTTGACAGAGTATTCCACTGATTTAATTATAGTTAGTGTTGTTGCTAGAGTAAATATTGAGGAGATAATAAATGAAATCAGAACGAACTATGACTGTTCGCCAGGCCGCTCGACATTTGGGTTTTACGATGATGTCGGGGGCCACTTCAAAAGCGGCCAGGCGGGGCCGGGTCAAAACCGGCCAGTGATTCAGTAGTTATATCCTCCGGTTCGAGTCATTTCAATCCCTTGTGAAGCCCTCCCCGCGAAGCGGGGGGAGGAGGCTTTGTTGTGTGTTCAGCCGTAGAAGCGGTGGGAACTGTGGGAAACTCCGTCCGGAGGAGTTTTCCAAGCGCTGTGGGAACGGTGGAAAAACTCGCCTCCTGGAGTCGTCTTCGCGAGGCAGCCGTTTTCCCACGGTTTCCATAGCGCGGCAGTTTCCACGGCTTTCCGGGGGTGTTGGGGGAAACTCGAGAAGCCTGGCTTCCATGGTCTCTGCTTGGTTTCAACGACACGGCTTCTTCCTGGCTTCCTTTTTTCAAAAAACATTCGCTCAGAGGCCCCTCAAGCAATGAGCTCTGCCCCACCCTGTCCTGACCCCTCCCTCGGAGCGGGCAATCTACGAAGCCTGGGGCTGAGTCCCAGGGTCTGCGAGTAGGGGACAAGCCCGCACTCACAGCACTCGCCTCGCAGGTGTCATTTCTCTTTCCCTCGCTTCGGGGTGGATTTCTCTCGTTGCTGTCGCTCGTAGAGGCGATAGCTCTTGCCCCGAATGAAGGTGACTTCCGAAGTGTGCAGGAAGCGGTCCAGCAGCGCCGAGGTGGCCGCCGTATCTCCTCCCAGCATCGCGCCCCAGTCCTCCAGGGGTCGATTCGAACTGAGGATCGTCGAGGTCTTCTGGTATCGGCGGTGCAGGATCTCCAACAGATCTTCTGCCGCCGACTCCGGCACTCTGCGGAGTCCCAGATCCTCGAGGATCAGCAGCGGGATCCGGGTCATCTCCGTAATGTAAGATCGGCGTCTGCCGGTGGCCGTGGCTTCGGCGATGTCTTCCAGCAGATCGAAAGCCGACTTGTACTGCACCCGGTGACCGGCTTCGACCGCCTTGATCCCGACGGTGATGATCAGATGGCTCTTGCCGACTCCGGTCTGACCGATGACCAACCAGCCGCGGCGCTGTTGGATGAATCGGCCGGTAGCCAGATCGAAGATCTGCTGCCGGTTGATGGAGGGGTTAAAGGAGAAGTTAAAGTCCTCCAAGTGCTTTTGTTCCGGAAACTGGGCCTGGCGCAAACGTCGCTCCAACAGCCGGTCCCGACGGCGGGTCAGCTCGTCATCAATCAGCAGCTCAAAGAACTCCTGATGGCTGAGCCTTCCCTGGACGGCTTGTTGCAGGCGAACGTCAAAGACCTGAGCCAGGCCCGAGAGCCGGAGGTGACGAAGTTTTCGTTCCAGTTCTGATGAGATCATTCTGGTTCTCCTGTGGGATCGGTGATCTGGTACTCGGACAGCGGTCGGATCAACTCGTGCTCGGAGGTAAACAAAGAGCGCTGCGGCACGTCCAGTCGCTTACACAAAGCCACCAGAGTCCGGTAGCGGAAGGCGTCATGTGCGAGCGCCTTGCCGCAGGCTTCGTCGACGACCGAAGCGCGGTAGCGGCGGGTCAGCGAGATCATGCCCTGCACGAGTCGGTAGGCGAGCATGTCTCGGACCTCCAGAGCTCGCTCGGCCCAGCGGTGCGCCTCTGGACCCACGGCTCGGGCTTGCTTCAGCAGATGATGCTCGGTTCGATAGTGCGCGTAGCGTTTGCGTTCCGGAAGATGGCTCGTTTCGGTTCGGAATCTCCCCGGCGGGTGCTTCGGATGCAGGGCCACCTGTTGCTCACGAAAGAAGACGCGGACGATACGATCATCCCAGTGCACGGCGACTTCACAACCGAGCAGATGATTGGGCACCGAGTAGAACGCTCGGTCGACTTCGATGTGGCCATCGGTGGAGACCGTTCGACGGCCCATGCGGAAGAAACTGAAGCGGGAATCCGGAAGCGGTCGGAGATGCTTCTGTTCTTCGACAAAGCGGGGCCAGACCTGCTGCTTGGTGGTGCCGTGGATGCGCTGGCGGGCGATTCGCTCGTTCCAACTCTGCAGATGCTCATTCTGCGCATCCAGGCTCTCGAAGCGGCGAGCTTTGAGCGCGCTGGAGTCGGTATATCCGATGCTTCTTTCGACTTTTCCGTTCTCGTTCGGAGCGCCCGGATGGATGGGCAGCACGGCGAAGCCGTAGTGGCGAGCGAGCGCACTGAAGACGGCATTGACCTCGGGGTCCACCAAGCAAGCCCGGGTGATCCCGGCCTTGAGGTTATCGAGGCGAACCACCTCCACGCCGCCTCAGATGAGGACGGCGGTAACGACCCGATTCGGTCCGAGTCAGGGCTCCTTTGCCGAAGTCGATCTGCAGGTCCCGACCGGGGGGAGTTTCCACCCGAGCAAACACGCGAGGACTCTCCGCCTTGAGCTTTCCACAGAAGCGCTTGACGGAGTTGTAGGCTCCCCCGAATCCCTGCTCGAAGACCAGGTCCTGCCAGATCCGCTTGGCCTGCAATCCCTGCTGGAGTTTCTTTTCAATCTGCTCCCGAAAGGGCTCACAGAAGCTGCGCAGACCCGGGGGCCGCTTTGGCCGGTTTTGAATCTCGGGAGGGATCATAGCGGGCAATCCTCTCTCGTCGGACTCCCACCTCTCGCTCGATCCGACGATACGACCAGCCCAGCTTCAGGAGCGCCAAAACCGTTTGCTTCTTTTCCATTTTCAATGTATTGGCCATCGGCGCATCCTACGCCGGATGCGGCCCTCAATGGCTCTTGAAAATGGCCGGTTTTGAAGTGGCCCTCACTGGCCGCTTTTGGGTGGCCCCTGACAACGATGAAATACATCTACGACTTGATCTACATGGGGCGTCTTCCGGGAACTCACAAAGTAGGT
The DNA here is from genome assembly GCA_965219855.1 of Acidobacteriota bacterium. Classification (GTDB taxonomy): domain Bacteria; phylum Acidobacteriota; class UBA6911; order RPQK01; family JAJDTT01; genus CAUZIZ01. The sequence continues at coordinate 374,280 of CBDCOR010000026.1, read as the reverse complement.
ACCTCGTGGAGAATCCCGTCGAGTGCGATCCGAGCCATGGAAAGAGCTCGCGCAACTGCATCTCGAAACACTGAGCTTCAGTGAGGGAGCCGTCCCCGATCGGACCACGACTGCACTTTAGGTTTAGGCGGGATCGAAGAATTGGCCCGGGAGGCTCGACCGAAGGCTACGGTGAACAAGCCCCCGAGCGCTGTGAAGTAAATCAATGCCAACAATATCCAAAACCCCACGACCAATCAAGCAAACCACAAACATCGATCTGGAGGGCGTTCCAACTCACCAACGCTACTCAGGATCCACTCAACCAAAGGAGGCACTAATGAAGTGCTACAGACCAGATGACGCAGGAAGATACGAAAAACAGGAACCTGATTTCAACCAGGACCTCAAGACGATGGAAGCACATCTGAAGAAACTCAAGTCGCTCAAAGATCGTCGAGAAGAGTTCACCTGGCTGTGGAAATTCGTGCTCGCTGACTTCCGTCAGATGTGTCGAAGGTACGACGTAGATGACGAAATTGGTGGCTTACTGGTTGAACTCGTCGGGGATGAAGTTCGGGAACTGCGAATGGCAACCACGAATCAAGATTTGTGTGATCAGCTCGATGGCTTTCGTTATATCCACTGGTGGCAGTAGCTTCCTGTGACCCAACAAGAACTGGCTCTACCGAGCACATCAGATCGGCTTAAGAAGAGCCTAGCAAGGCAATGGTGAAATGGAACCAAACAGTTGGCAACTTTGGGACGCCGCCGACATTGCCAAATGGAAGGTCGAACGGCTGGATCGCGGATGGGCTTGCCCCAGAGGTGACCCTCCGCGAAAAGGGGGCGTCGTAGTCCAGACAGTCATTTATGACTGATTGGGCTACGACTTGGTAGTGGGAGCTCAAGAAGGCTAGATGAAAGAAGGCGAGGCGCACGAAGAAGCGTTGGTTCGAAAGGGGAATTCTTTAGGAAGGCAGCTTGCTTAGGAGCAGATCTTCAATGAATTCAATGGGATTAGCACCCGACGAGATTCTGACCGTTTCAGAGGTCGCGGCAGAACTGCGCTGTTCGAAGGCGCATGTGTATGCGGTTATTGCAGGTCGCGTCATTGGCGTTTCAGGTCTTCCTGTAATCCGCATGGGACGACGGAAGTTGGTTCGCCGCAGTACTTTGGAACAGTGGAAGGCTGCCAATGACCGTCCTGCCTGCTATGATGCCCCACAAGATGGACCGTGTTTTGACGCGTGAAGGGAGATTCTCATGCGAAGAGAACGGTACCAAACGGGAAGTCTGACAAAGAAAGGAGGTCGTTGGATAGCTCAATGGTGGGAGGATGGCCGCCATCGAAAGCGTACCCTGGGCAGAGTTGAGGAAATGGGACCTGTCAAAGCGAAGACAGTGCTTGCCGCAATCATTGCGCCTCTGAACGAGCGTGGAGCCACCAGCTCCTTTGGCGCTTTCGTCAATGAAGTCTATCTGCCCATCAGTAGCGTCCCAGCGTTAGTCGAATAACATCAACTGTTTATGAATGTCACTATTCTGAGTAATGTAATGCATGTCCTGAAAGGCCTGTAAAATTGGGGTTTTCTCGAAGAGCGAGACACTCAGGACCTGGAGAATTGTGTAGAGCGGCAACTCGAGATAGAGGCGCTTGCGGATGATGGCGATGAGCAGGTAGGTACTGAGGGCGATCCAGATTTGTGTTTTCACGGCATTGGGACTGGTGCCGTAAAAGGCCTTGATGCGACGCAAAGGTTCGGGGTAGGCCTTGGCCGGATAGAAGGTGCTCAGCAGGACAGTTTGGTCGCAGATCAGTCCCGTCGTTCTGTCCACCGGGTGGGAGTAGCGGCGGCGGAACTTGAAGTTGGCCTTGGCGCGGGTCACGAATAACGACCGGGCAGAATGGAGTCGGTACAGGCGCCCGAAATCCAGGTATCCGCGATCCATGATGTAGTAGGCACCGGGACAAGGAATCAGGTGGTCCAAGGCGTGGACATCGTGCAGTTTTCCGTCCGAGATCAGAACGAACTCGGGAATGGCGCCGTGCAGGTTGAGCAAGGTATGCAGTTTGATCGCCCCCTTGGTACGGCGGAAGCGCGCCCAGGGGAAGACCGAGAGGCACAGGTCGATGGTCGTGGAGTCCAAGGCATAGACGGTCGCGTTCAGGTCGACTCCCAGGTCCTCGTCGGTGTACAGGCGGCGCGCTTCGGCGATAAGCACTTGGGCAAACTCGGCATAGATGCGCCAGTCGCGCCTCTCGTTGGCATTGGACAGATTGTTGCGGGAGACCGTGGAGCGAATGCCCATGTGGAAGAGCTTGGATCTCATGGCCCGTAGGCAGGCTTCGATATCGCGCAAGCTCTCGCGATAGGTCAACTGTGCAAAGGCCATGACCCGGTAATGGTCGGCACAGCGGAACGACTTGACCTTGTAGTCGCCTCCGTAGTGCTGAACAATGCGATGAAAATGATGCCAGGGAAGATGCCGCATCACCTGAGAAAAAATCGTCGTGCCCGTGTACATGCTCGCCCTCCTTATGAACTGAAGGGCGTGAGCGTACACTCACTTTCAAGTCGGAAACACCCATTATCTTCTCTAACATATTACTCATTAATACTTTACAGAGATTAGAAGCCCAAACGTTGGGACACTACTGTCTGCCCATGTTCCGTCAGAAGTGGAAGAACTCCACAGCTAGGACGAATGTGGACCGGATCCGCTATCACCTGTCGGTCTTCAAGGATCGACCTCTGCGAGGGATGCTACGGAAAGAGCTCCAGGAACTCCTTGGCGACAAAGGGCGTGAGGGCCTATCTTTCAGCGTGATCGCACATCTCAGGTGGGACTTGAAACAGATCTTCGATTTGGCTTTGGCTGAAGGCCGCGTGGACCGAAATCCAGCCGTGCTCCTCTTCACCCCTCCCAATGCCCGCCGAATCGAGAAGCGCCAGCTCAACTGGCAAGAGGTCCAGAATTTGCTCCTGGGTCTTCGGTTGCGTGAGCGCCTGATCGTCTCGCTGGCACTGATTGTGGGGATGCGTCCTGGTGAGATCTTCGCTCTTCAATGGAGGCACTACAGGGGTAGTTCCATCACCGTGGACCAGCGAGTGTACCGAGGCGAGATTGACACGCCAAAGACGGTTAAGTCCGTGAGAGAGGTCGCGCTTTCTAGGGGTGTTCAAAGCTTAATGGAGCAATGACTACAGTTCGCTCCAGCCACGAAGCCCAGGGATTGGATCTTCCCATCCGAGAACTTAAAGACCCCGCTGTCAAGAGACAACTGCCTACAGCGGCTGATCAAACCTCAGTTGAAGGCAGTCGGACTGGAATGGGTTAATTTTCAGGTACTTAGACGCACTCACTCAAGTCTCATGCGCGAGCTTGACGTGAACCCAAAACTGGTCGCGGACCAGCTCGGCCATACCCTGGATGTCAACCTCAACGTCTACACTAGCACCACTCCGGAGGCGCGGCGAGTAGCCCTTGAGACCCTGGAGTCAAAGCTTAATGTAGCAATTCATTAAGCCGTTGACCGGGTTCTGAATAGCTGTAAGTCGTTGAAAAGAAAGTTGGAGCGGGAGACGGGAATCGAACCCGCGACGTCCAGCTTGGGAAGCTGGCATTCTACCGCTGAATTACTCCCGCTCCTGGGGAAATCGGGCTCTTTCCAGAAGAAATGTCTCGAGGCGCATCAGTTTCTAGGACCGAAGCTGTGCTCTCGCTCTGTTCCGAGGAATTAGGGCAGAGATTGGACAATATAGAAAGCCCAGTGTTGGCAGCGCTCGTGGTCAGACGCCCTTGAGTGCCTCTCACAGTGGCGAGAGTATAGCATACGCACGCTAGCGCTCCGACGGTTCTGTGTATAAGGTTGTCAATTGGACTCCATTGCTCGCCAATTCGAGCCTTATCACCACCAGGCTGATCCGTTCCTGAGATTCTACCCCGGGATCTGTCGGCAAGGTAACCCAAGGCTCATCGTTCTCCCTGCTGTTTGACAGGGTTGTCCATTCCCCCAGAAGGATCTTACTCTGAGCGCATAGCTGGTGGGATTGCTCACGGCTCCAGCCGGGGAGATATCAAGACTTGAACCCCATTTCCACTCGAAATCTCGATGGTGACCCCGCTCGAGGAGCCGGCTCTTCGGGCCATTCAAGGAAGATCGAATGCCCTGTTGAGCTCCTCGAGTACCCGCGCTTCGGAGCTCGAAATCTTGGAGCCGACGCCCAGAAAACCCCCACTTGCCCCGGCAACAGTTCGCGCCCGCCCCAACAAATCTTCCCTCAGGGATTCCCTCTCCCCTGGCTGCAGCTGTTTACACAGCCCTTCCATGTACAGCCTCCAGGCCTCCCGCAGCTTCGGTCGCGGGCGGCGGTTCAAGGTATTCTCCAGAAGACCATGTGACAGACAGCCTTTGGCCAGGCCTGACGCCTCTGCTGCCTTTAGAACTGCCTGCTTCTCATTCTTGTCCAACTCACCATCAGCCCAAACTACCTCCAGCAGCGGTACCAGCTGCAAGGCGGCAACAGTCTCGGCCTCGATTCCTAGCTGCACGAGACTCTCAAGAATCGAGTCGTTTGTAATTCCAGACGCCTCCGCCAAGGCCTCCTTTGACGCTTTCAGTTTGGACTTCTCCCGAAGATTCTCGACCAACCGCTGGTTTTCTTGGTGAAAAAACTGCTCCTCGAGGGCCCGCCTTCGAGCGTCCAAGAATTCGTTTTCCTGATGCATAGTTCCTCCTGTGCTGGACTCCTGCACCCATCAAAGCAGACGGAGTGTCCGCAGGCAAGCCAGATGCCAGTGACCGTAGAAGGACGGGAATCGAACGCAGTCTCGCGTCAGTGCGGCCACCCGGGCTTGCTAGCTTGGATCTCGACAATCTCGACACTAAAACAGAGAGGGTGTGTCAAATCACCCATCTCTGAGGCATAATGGGGTATCTCACCCACGGCTTTGTTGGACTTGGGGGAGGGAGTGCCTGGTCACAACTGATTGAACCCTATCGGGTTATGGAAACCGTAACTAGTGCCCGTCCGGAAATGTGTAAGTAATTGATAAGGAAGGGGAAAGAGGGCTTTTTCAAGCTCCGAAACTGTCAGGGCCGTTTGCTAGACTATTTGGTGCAAACAATTAGACTAAAACGACTTACGACGATTTCAGGAGTTCGGAGATGCGTAAAAAGCGTGAAAAACAACGCCCCCTTTCCCCGCAATGGCCCGATCACCAGCTGGCCCATGAATTGAAGGTGATCTCGCGCATCCTGGACGACAATCCCCAGACGCTGGAGCTGATAGTACAAGATCTCTCTGACAGGGTCGATTCCGGTGTTGGCGCCCCCGGTTTGACGGCCGAGCAGGTGCTGCGTTGCGCCGTCATCAAACAGCTGCATCAGTTCAGCTATCGCAAGCTGGAGTTTCATCTGGTGGATTCGCAAAGCTGTCAGAGGTTCTGTCGCTTGCCCTATGGGGCGTCGATCAGCAAAGCCACCCTGGCGGAGAACCTGGGGAAGATTGAGCCGGGGACTTGGAAGGCGATCAACGACCACTTGGTGCTCTGGGCGCAGGCTCGGGGTCTGGAAAAAGGCCAACGGATTCGGGTCGATGCCACGGCGGTCGAGACGAACATCCACTATCCGCTCGACAGTGAGCTGTTGTACGACGGCATTCGAGTCGTGACCCAGTCGCTGGGGCGGCTGCGGGAGCGGGAAGGGATCGGCTTCGTCGATCATACGCGGCGGGCCAAGCGGCGCGTCCTGAACATCCGCAACCGCCGCGGCAAGAAGCGCCTGGACAGTTACCGCGATCTGATCAAAGTGGCGTCCAAGACGGCTCACTATGCCGAGCAGGCGCTGGCAGCTTCCGCGCAGTGGAGCGATCCCCTCAGTCTGGCCGTGGCGGCGCAACTGGCCCACTATCTGGGGCTGTTGCACAAAGTCATCGAGCAGACTCAACGACGGGTCCTTTCGGGCGAGGCCGTCGCGGCCCAGGAGAAGATCTGTTCCCTCTTCGAAGAGCACACCGATATTATCAAGAAGAGCCCTCGGGAAACGGTCTTCGGCCACAAGGTGTTTGTCAGCACGGGCGCCTCGTCGCTGATCCTGGATTGTGTGGTGGAACGGGGGAATCCGGCCGACAGCAACTATGTGCAACCCTTCTTAGAGCGGCATCGACAGCTGTACGGGAAGGTCCCCCGCCAGAGCGCCTGGGATGGTGGTTTTGCCTCGGCTGCCAACCTGCGCTGGGCCAAAGAGCAGGGGGTACAGGATGTGGCCTTTTCCAAAAAGTGTGGGTTGACGGTTGAGAGCATGGTGCGTTCCAGTTGGGTCTACAAACAACTCAAACGCTTCCGCGCCGGGATTGAGGGGTGCATTGGGACCCTCAAGCACACCTTCGGTCTCCACCGCTGTAGCTGGAAAGGCTGGCCTCCCTTTCAAAGCTACGTCCATGCCAGCGTCCTGACCTATAACCTGGTCGTCCTGGCCCGACTCCTGTTGTAGCCTTTTGTGGCTGACCGTACTGCCTTGTGGCTCCGACTCGGGGAGAGGTCTGCGCCGAACCGCTGCTTTTTGGCCCGCGTGCCCTCGCTCGAGGGTCCTTGCTTTGGATCGAGCTGGGTCGAGCCGGTCTGTCAGCAGTCTCAAGTATAATAAGTGTTTACGATTCAACAGATTACAGTTCTGAAAACCCCGGTTTTCGGACGGGCACTAACTAGGGTAGAAAGGTTATAGGTCGCAGTGGCTAACAGGTTGCTTTCCTAGCTTCCAAGGTGTTGGCTCTTATCCTGACCCTCTGGAAATCATTATGAGATCAACCAATGTCCTGGTAGTCGACGATGAGAAGTTGGTCCGATGGTCGATTCGGCAGAAGCTGGAGTTGGCCGGCCATCAAGTGGTGGAAGCCGAAACAGGGGCCGCAGCCCTGACGCTCTTTCGCCAAAATCTGCCCGATCTGGTCACCTTGGACGTCCACCTCCCGGATGAAACCGGACTGAAGATTCTTCTGGAGATGAAGAAGCTCTCTCCGGTCACACCAATCATACTGATCACGGCCTATGGGGCGGTGGATGACGCGGTAAAGGCGCTTCAGATTGGGGCCTACGATTACATCGAGAAGCCCGTCGACTTCAATCGCCTTCTCCATTCGATTAACAACGCCCTGGAATCGCGCTCCCTGCGAACCGAAGTGGAGCGCGCCACGAAGCAGCAGAAAGACACTTATGCAATAGACCGAATCATTGGGAATTCTAGCTCCATGCGAGAGATGAAGGCCTTGCTTGAAAAGGTGGCTTCAAGCGAGGCTCGAACCATCCTGGTCCAGGGCGAAAGTGGAACCGGAAAGGACCTGGTGGCGAAAGCGCTGCACTACCAGAGCAGCCGAGGACGCCAACCCTTTACGGTCCTCAACTGTGCCGCGATTCCAGAGCAGCTACTGGAGAATGAGTTATTCGGGCACGAGCGCGGTGCCTTCACAGACGCCAAGAGCTTGAAAAAAGGACTCCTGGAGTTGAGTGACGGCGGCAGCATCTTCTTCGACGAAATCAGCGAAATCCCGCTGAACCTCCAGGCGAAGCTGCTGCGGGTGCTCGAAGATCAGACATTCCGGCGCGTGGGAGGGGTGAAAGACATCTCTATCGATCTTAGAGTCATCTGCGTAAGTAACAAAGACCTGGAGCAAATGGCCCAAGGGAATGAGTTCCGAGACGACCTCTTTTATCGTTTGTCAGTCATTCCCATCTCCCTCCCGCCGCTTCGCGAGCGCAAGGAAGACATCGATCTGCTGGTGGAACACTTCATCCAGGACTATAACGTCCGCTTCAGGAAATCCATAAACGGATTGACCGCCGATGCCAGGCGGGTGCTGCTCAATTACCACTGGCCGGGAAATGTCCGGGAACTCAAGAACGCCATCGAGCGTGCCATGATTCTCGAGGATGACGGGGACATCTCTGCCAGCCTGCTTCCCCTTCGGATCTCTGAATTCACGCCGGAGAGAACGGGTTTGTCCCTTGACAACTCCTTCAAGATGCCTGCAAGAGGAATCGATCTTTACGAGGTGGAGAGCGAGTTGATCCGCCAGGCGTTGGTCCTCAGTCGCGGGAATCAGACCGAAGCTTCGCGCTTACTGGCGATCACGCGGGATACCCTGCGGTACAAGATGAAGAAGTACTCGCTGGGACAGAAGCAGGAAGCTAGGGCGGAGTAGGGGTGGCCTTCAGACCTCCGTGCATCGAGCCGAAGGCTCGAAGGAGGAAGACTTCGGCCTGGAGGCCAAAGCTACGTCCAAGTCTCGGCTCAATTTCGCCCCCAGTCGAGTTGGTCATTGATCAGGGATTTGCTTGGGGAGGCACAGGGTTACGGAGGTGCCGTTGCCGGGCTCACTGGAAAAGGCAATGGAGCCACCGTGCGCAGCCATGATCTTCTTGCACATCGCGAGTCCCAACCCGGTTCCAGCGGTTCTGGTAGTGAAGAAGGGTTGGCCCAGCTTTTTCAGGGCATCGGGAGGGACCCCATGCCCGGTATCGGTGATTCTGAGACAGGCCGAATCTGCATCCTCGGAAAGCTCCAGACGGATCTCGCCGCCGTCGGGCATGGCTTGAGCCGCGTTATCCAGGAGGTTCCGAAGCACCTGCTCGAAGAGCACCGCATCGAAGGGTACCCGGACATGGCTCCTTTCGCCTAACTGGAACGCCATTGCCGAGAAGGGCTCCTCGACCTGGAGGGACAGGACGATCGATTCCAGCATCTCGTACAAGTCGTGCGGGTGCGTCTCGGCAACCAGTGGCTTCGAGAATTCAAGGAGCCGCTTGATGGTGTCGTCGAGACGGTGTACACGTTCCGACAGCTCCTTGAAGACCTGATGGTAGGGGCCCTCATCCACGAAGCTCTCTTCGAGGACATCGATCACCCCACTGATCGCTGCCAGCGGGTTCTTGACCTGGTGAGCCATCGAAGCCGCCATTTCTCCAACCGCTGGCAGGCTGCGCGCGTTCGCCAGTTCCTCCTGTAATTGCCTGGACTCAGTCAGGTCCGGAACCGATCCTACGAAGACTCGCTGCTTATCGGAGGTCACCTCTCCTACACCAAGATGCATCGGAAAGGTGGTTCCGTCTCTGCGCCTACCCACCAGTTCCCGACCGATACCAATGATTCTTGCCTCGCCCGTCTCCACGTAATGCCTCAGATACTGGTCGTGCTGGCCCCGCTCCGGTTGGGGCATCAGAAGGGAGACGTTCTCGCCGACGGCTTCGGTGGCGCTGTACCCAAAAATTCGCTCGGCCGCCGAATTGAACGACTGGATTATCCCGTTTGCGTCAATAGTGATGATCCCTTCGACCACGTTCTCCAGGATTGCCTGGTTCATGCGGCCCTCTGTCAGCAGCTGTTCCTCGATCCTCTTGCGCTCTTGCAAGGATGAATCTTCCGACTGCTTCTCAGGTTGCCGATCGGACATCAGGTGGAGTCCTTCCTGCAATGGACAGTCGAACGCAACAGGACTTTGGTGTCACTGCGCGTATCTATTCTTGAACTGCTCCGCGGCCTTGGCCCGGGCGGTCACCTCTGCAGCACTCATCTTCCCACTGAACCAGCGGTGCTCAGGGGCATCGAGGACTCGTTTCAGTTCGGCTTCGAGCTTCGCGGCAGCGGAAGCCTTGCCCTCCTTCCTGCCGTGCTCAATCAGCTCTCGCATCTGCGGGACGAACTCCATGTAGAAACGATGGGCCACTTCGTAGAAGCCGTGCCACTGGGTGTAGTCCGGCCCCATCATCGCCACCCCATGCCGAGCGCGCCTGCCCTCGTGGTGCCAGAGGAAGAAGTAGGTGAACTCGAGCTCATCATCGAACTGTGTCGCGCTCAGCAGTTCGCTGCTTCGGGCCAACTTGAAGAGCTTGGTGGAGGGAATGCCAAACTTGTCATTGTAGAGTTCCACGGCACCGTCATATTGCTGGTACCAGTTGCCGACCCATTCGGGTCCGTGACAGCTCTGGCACACATCCTTCATCTCCTTCCTGCGGTCCTGCCAAGACTTGACCTTCCTCCCTTGCTTGATGGCGGCGGCGTCAATTTTCTCTGATACCGGAGGTCGGAGTGTCCAGGAAATCCGCTCGCCGACATCGTGCGTCAGGGGAAGATTCTTGGTAGCGCTCATATGGCAGGTGGTGCAAGTCGGTCCTTGCTCGAAGTGCTTGCCCGGGATCCACTCCTTCTCTTCCATCATCGGCTCGAAACGAGTCCGGTTGGCGGCGAATGCAATACCGTGTTTGGACTCCGTGTAGACCTCGAACTGGGGGTGATCCGGACCGAGATGGCAGCGACCGCAGTTTTCCGGCATCCGAGCCTGCGCCCGCGAGAAGTTGTGGCGCAGATGGCAGGCAGAGCAGGATCCCCGCGATCCGTCGGGGTTGATACGGCCGATGCCGGTGTTTGGCCAGGTATCCGGGTCGAGCTTTCCCTCCTCGAGCACCTTCACCTCCGAACCGTGGCACTGCAGGCATCCGCTGACCGCGGCCGGTGATGACTTCACCTTGGTACCGTCCGCATCGAACTCGGTGAAACCCTCGACCACCTCTGCCAGAACGTTGTCCAGACTGCCCAGGATCTGTCCTGCCTTGGCATGGTGGCTCGCCTGGAACTCGTCGACCTCTCGCTCGTGGCAGCGGGCACAGTCGGTCGGGCTCACGATGGTGGCGATGCGGGAACCCTCGTGTTCATACCCATCGATGTCCCCGGATTCGGCGCGATGGCAATCCAGGCAGCCGATCCCTGAGGAGGCGTGGGTGCTGATCTCCCATTGGCCCACGATGCCAGGCGACTTGACCCGGTGGCAGTCGACGCAGTCCTCATTTTCGGACGTCACTACCGCATCCGGAGCGCGGACGAAACGAGCTCTCCCCCCTTCGATCCAGGCGACGATCACAAGGGTGGACAGGAAAACCAGCGCCAAGACGATAATGATTTTTTGCTTTTGATCCAAGGTCACGGGTGCACCCCCAAATTGCGAACTAGATCACGACAACGCTTCCCACACGGTGAGTCCCAACAGAAACAGGACCCCTCCGACGCCAAACCAGACACTGGCCTCGCTCTCGGGCCAACGCCTGCGAATCCGTGAATCGATGAAGGGCCAAAAGATGATGGCGCCCACGAAGAGTCCTTGGGTAACGACCGCGGCCCGCTCCGACATCAGCTTCAGCCAGCGAAAAGACCAGAAGAAGTACCACTCTGGCCGGATGTGTTCGGGCGTGACCAGCGGATCAGCCCTGGGGCCCATCGAGGCCGGGAACACGATCGCCAGAAAGGTAAGTAGAAACATCAGAAACAGGGCAATAGCGATCTCGGTAAAGAGGTGATCGGGAAAAAACGGGAAACGCTTAGAATCGGGGCCAACCGGGGATCCCAGTTCGGAGACGCCATGGGTTCGAACCATAACCAGGTGAACCAACAAGAGACCGATCAACGCCGTGGGGAGCGCCCCGATATGAAAGACGTACAGGCGAGTGAGCATATTGGATCCTACTGCTTCACCTCCTCGAATGAAGGAGCTCATTTGCTCGCCGACCAAAGGCACTGCCGCCGCCATATTTCCCGCTACGGTTGCGCCCCAATAGGAGAGCTGCTCATAGACCAGGGAATAGCCGGTGAAGCCAAAGCCCAAGGTCGTCAAGAGAAGAAAGCATCCAATGATCCAGTTGCCCTTACGTGGTTTTCGGTAGGCTCCGGTGAAGAATACCCGCATGACATGCAAGAGCAGCGACACGATCATGAGGTTTGCGGACCACCTGTGAATGCCGCGGACGTACCATCCGAAGCGGACCTCGTGCGTGATCCTGGAAACCGAGTCGTAGGCCTTCTCGGGCTCCGGCACGTAGTAGAAAGTCATCAGTATTCCCGAGACCACCAGCACCGAGAACAGGTAGGCGGGAGTTCCACCCAGACACCACCACCAGCGATTGAGGTGGCCTGGGACCGGCTCGCTTCCGAGCGCGACCAGGACCTGCTCATCGACTGGAAAGCGCTCTCGGATCCAGGCTCCGGTCCGCGACAGCGCAGTGTTCATGCCCGCTCCAACAAGACGTAGATCGACTGTCCCTTGATCTCCAGTCGATAGGGTTTGAGATTCTTACCGGAGTCGGCGGGAGGTCCCGAAGTGGCGCGGCCGGAGGGGTCGAATATCCCCTGGTGGCAAGGACAATAGAAGCGGTTTTCCTGGGACTCCCAGTGCACCTTGCAGCCGAGATGAGGACATCGATTCGAAAAGGCCAGGAACACGCTACCGCTGTCGGGATCGATCTGCCCCGAGTTCGAGAGCAGCAGTTGATCCCCGGAAGGGAGACGCACGGCTCGGCTCTCGCCAAACCCGAGGTCATGAGTAAAACCTAGAAAGACCCGCTGCGGCGGACCGGCAATGCGCTCCGGGAAAATGAAGCGGAAAGCGAAAGTGGTCAAGGTGCCGTAGGCTGCAGCAAGACTTGCCACCATTACTGCCAACAGCCACTTCCGGCGGTTCAGCTCACGTATTTCGGGGGACTTCGGAGCATTATCCTGCATCGTCATCCCCAATCTACACGGTGAGTCCGTCATCTTTCCCGGCAGTAATGTCTCACAGCGCGTAGTTGAGGAAGACGTAGGGAAAGGAAGTTGACGCTCCGGGCGTACTCTGCTTCACGAAAGTACCCGGGAAGAAGTATCCGTATCCCGCTCCAAACGTGATGTTCGATCTCAGTTTGTAGAGGAATGTGCCATCGAGCTCGCGGCCCACGAAATCGCTGGACGAACCTCCCTCGGGGCTACGCACCAGGATGCCGCCTCCGGCATTGTAGAGGTGGTCGCTTTGGGAGGCAGTCCAGAAGGTGTGGAAATCAACCTTGAGCTTGAGCTTTCTGGCAGGCTGCAGCGCCACTCCGCCCCTGAGGTTCTTGATGTTCTTCCAACCCACCAGGTCTGCCAATCCATAGAAGAGATGGTTGGTACCATAGAGATGCTCAAAGGTTCCGTGCTTTCCATCGGAGGGGTTGTCGTCCCCACTGGCGTAGCTATACTCGACGGAGAATCGAGGTTTCAAACCGGGACCGTTCCAGTTGTAGCCCAATACCGCATAGCCTGCCCAGGCGGAAACATCGTCCCTTCCGAAGGATCCGAACTGTCTGGCGTATTCTCCATTGACGTCGAAGTGACCGGGCAAGTCCCTTACCACCCTGAAACCGCTGGTGAAGGTGTCTGCGTCAGCTGGAAAACCTAGCTCTCCAGAAACCCGAGTCGAAGTCTTCCAGAGCAGGTAGGGTTCGAACGTGGTCTTGGGAAAGAGTCGGTTGAGCTGACCGTAGACACCGTGCAGGTTCTCCCCGTCGCGTCGACGGTTTAAACCATCAGGGTCGTTGACAACGACAGAGGCGGCAAAGACATCGACACTCATCCCCGGCTTCCCGAGCGTGATCTTGGCAGCGTCAAAGACGCGGGCCGTGTTGCCCCAGTCGAGCGGCCCGATCAACCGCTGCGCCCCATATAAGAGGATCTGGCGTCCTACCTTGACCTGGACTGCACCCTGCTCTCGCTCCCCTAGCTCGACATAGGCCTGCCGTAGATCGAAGGGGTCGCGGAAGAATGCGGTGCTGTTGTTCTTTTCGGGCGAACGGGAGTCCTGAACCTGGACAAAGAACTCAACCCAGGACCTTGGCTGCAGCTCAATATCGAGGCGCAAGCGGGTCAGGCCATAGCCGTCCTCGGACCCTTCGCGAAAGCCGATTCCGCTGCGACCCTCCACCCGGGTACGAAACGCAGCCCCCAACTTCAGCCAATCCGGCGTGTTCTCATTCAGATACGTAGTGGGTTTCAAGCTGTCCGGCGAATCTTCAGCGGCCACCGGTGGAATGCAGGCTAAAGTGGCAAAAATGAGGGGACATGCCCATCCTGCTCCACCCCTTGTGCTGGAAGTCCTGCCTGCTTGGCGTCTCATGGGCTTTCAGTCGCCGTGCAAGCATATTGACGACCACACAGGAAGTGAGCAGCTTGGGGAGCATATCCGATCCGCGTCTGGTTGGCCTTTTGACAGAATCTGCTAAAAGGGGAGCACTTGTTCAAGGGTGAAAGGGCTCAGCCTATGCGTGATTTGCCGCAGGACTACCTTGTAGCGAGCGACCTCATACCGCCGCGGAGGGGAGGACGGGAGAACCATCAGCGGAGAAAATGCAATAGAATGACTGGCGAATTACGGGAGGAAGTCATGAGGCAACCCACTGTGTTGCTGTTGACCTGAGATTGTTCCGAGAAAGGCGTAGGGCGACCGATGCGCGGCAAGACAAGAAAAATACAAGAGGCGATGCATTCCGAGAGCTGGGACACAGGGAAGAAAAACGTTTAGGATTACCATCTCACAGCTGACTAATACCAGGACGGCAACCTCATCCTGGGTCTCCCTCCGGGCCATCCTCAGGCGACTTTCGAGCCGTGGTGTTCCATCAATTCCATCGGTCTTCTCTCCTCTACTGATTTGGCTCAGTGTACTGGCCGTCGGGGCGGTGATCCCCCTATTCGGCCAGAACCCGGCCCTTGCGAGCACCGAGAAACGGATTGCAAGACCGCTCGCACAGCTGCGGGTTGAGAATCGGCTGGGCGCCACGGCGATCACGCGGCTGAATCTCATCCCACGCGTACGCTGGATTCCGAAGGCTACTCGAGAGATCTCTTGAAGCTGTCGGACGGGTCCATGCAGCCCCGGTCCATGACCTCCGGAGACATCTCGGGAGACGGTCTGCCCGACTTGGTCTGTGGCTTTTCGACTCCGGGTGGTGGCTGGCTCTCGGTGCAAAGAGCCAACATGGAGTCGCTCTATCCGCGAAGTGCCGAGTCCTACCGGCGAATCCGGGAGGGCACCTTTCGGCAAGCCATGCGGTAGCTAGTGCCCGTCCGGAAATGTGTAAGTAATTGATAAGGAAGGGGAAAGAGGGCTTTTTCAAGCTCCGAAACTGTCAGGGCCGTTTGCTAGACTATTTGGTGCAAACAATTAGACTAAAACGACTTACGACGATTTCAGGAGTTCGAAGATGCGTAAAAAGCGTGAAAAACAACGCCCCCTTTCCCCGCAATGGCCCGATCACCAGCTGGCCCATGAATTGAAGGTGATCTCGCGCATCCTGGACGACAATCCCCAGACGCTGGAGCTGATAGTACAAGATCTCTCTGACAGGGTCGATTCCGGTGTTGGCACCCCCGGTTTGACGGCCGAGCAGGTGCTGCGTTGCGCCGTCATCAAACAGCTGCATCAGTTCAGCTATCGCAAGCTGGAGTTTCATCTGGTGGATTCGCAAAGCTGTCAGAGGTTCTGTCGCTTGCCCTATGGGGCGTCGATCAGCAAAGCCACCCTGGCGGAGAACCTGGGGAAGATTGAGCCGGGGACTTGGAAGGCGATCAACGACCACTTGGTGCTCTGGGCGCAGGCTCGGGGTCTGGAAAAAGGCCAACGGATTCGGGTCGATGCCACGGCGGTCGAGACGAACATCCACTATCCGCTCGACAGTGAGCTGTTGTACGACGGCATTCGAGTCGTGACCCAGTGGCTGGGGCGGCTGCGGGAGCGGGAAGGGATCGGCTTCGTCGATCATACGCGGCGGGCCAAGCGGCGCGTCCTGAACATCCGCAACCGCCGCGGCAAGAAGCGCCTGGACAGTTACCGCGATCTGATCAAAGTGGCGTCCAAGACGGCTCACTATGCCGAGCAGGCGCTGGCAGCTTCCGCGCAGTGGAGCGATCCCCTCAGTCTGGCCGTGGCGGCGCAACTGGCCCACTATCTGGGGCTGTTGCACAAAGTCATCGAGCAGACTCAACGACGGGTCCTTTCGGGCGAGGCCGTCGCGGCCCAGGAGAAGATCTGTTCCCTCTTCGAAGAGCACACCGATATTATCAAGAAGAGCCCTCGGGAAACGGTCTTCGGCCACAAGGTGTTTGTCAGCACGGGCGCCTCGTCGCTGATCCTGGATTGTGTGGTGGAACGGGGGAATCCGGCCGACAGCAACTATGTGCAACCCTTCTTAGAGCGGCATCGACAGCTGTACGGGAAGGTCCCCCGCCAGAGCGCCTGGGATGGTGGTTTTGCCTCGGCTGCCAACCTGCGCTGGGCCAAAGAGCAGGGGGTACAGGATGTGGCCTTTTCCAAAAAGTGTGGGTTGACGGTTGAGAGCATGGTGCGTTCCAGTTGGGTCTACAAACAACTCAAACGCTTCCGCGCCGGGATTGAGGGGTGCATTGGGACCCTCAAGCACACCTTCGGTCTCCACCGCTGTAGCTGGAAAGGCTGGCCTCACTTTCAAAGCTACGTCCATGCCAGCGTCCTGACCTATAACCTGGTCGTCCTGGCCCGACTCCTGTTGTAGCCTTTTGTGGCTGACCGTACTGCCTTGTGGCTCCGACTCGGGGAGAGGTCTGCGCCGAACCGCTGCTTTTTGGCCCGCGTGCCCTCGCTCGAGGGTCCTTGCTCTGGATCGAGCTGGGTCGAGCCGATCTGTCAGCACTCTCAAGTATAATAAGTGTTTACGATTCAACAGATTACAGTTCTGAAAACCCCGGTTTTCGGACGGGCACTAACTAACCCGTTTCTGGCGACTGAATCTCGAGATGGCGTAGCCGAGCACAACGTGGCCGACCAGAAACATGGCCCCTGTCGCGAGGAGCAGGAAGACCATCATCTTGTCGATCTCGGGTCCGTGACGCGAGGCAACCGGGAGAAACCAGCCTTTGGCCCCGTAGAGCACCGTTGCAACTGCCAGAGTGCAGAACGCTGCCCCCACCAACAGTCCTTCGAGTGAAACCCTTCGACGGATGTTCTCAACTGAACCCATACCGTTTGACCTTTCGCAAGTGAACCAGCCGATCCCAGCTGACCTCCAGATCGGAATTCCATGGGGCATGCGCCCCGGTGATTGGGTGAAAAGACCCACCGCAGAAATCTCGCGTTGGGCGCAAAGATTGGGCGACTGGTGAAACGTTCGACCTTGCCATCTTCGACTTTCAGCGGTGGGACTGGTTAGATCCAGAGACGTCTTCGGGGCCTGCGTCTGGCACGACCTTCTGTTTGACGACCAAAACCTGACAGGGCGCTTGACGCAACAGCGCCTCGGCGGTGCTTCCCATCAAGAGCCGAGCTAATCCTCTGCGTCCGTGGGTTCCAATGACGATCATGTCGGCGGCTTTCTGCTGCGCAAATCGGGCAATCTCTGCCGTGGCAGTACCCATCACAATCACTTTCTGAACCGCTCTATTGCCTTCCCAGTTTTCGGGAACCAGCTCCTCCAGCGCCCGCATCGCATCCTCTCGCCAATCGCCCAGTGGGGGTTTCACCAGGCCCACCATGGGATCGACTCCCGAGGGCAACTCCAACACATGCAACAGGTACAAGATCGCCTTGCTCTCCATGGCGAGATTCAAGGCTGTTTCGACGCCAACCATTGAGGCTTCGGAGAAGTCGGTTGCCGCCACGATTCTCTTGATGTTCACGCTACGTCCTCCGTTTTGGGCAGCTGTAGCAAGTTGGAGGCCAGTGGGAAGAAGCTTTGGGTCCAGGTCGTAGCGGTGGTCTCCAGGCCGCCGTTCGTCGAGCCAACGGCTCGAAAGGATAGGACTTCGGCCTGGAGGCCAAAGCTACTTCCTTCAGCCGTGCTGCCGGCGACTCTTCTTGAAGTTTCAGTCTAGGGACTTGGGGTCAGGGAAGAAGTGATACAATCCCCTGATCGCATCCACCAAATCAGGGGTGTTTCAATGGTCGGATTCGCTCGTCAGTTCTTGATCGGGGTGGCGCTTCTGGCGGTGTTGCCTGTCGTACCTACGCGAGGCCAGGCATCGACTCAAGAGTTCGCTCCAGAGGCAACACTCCTCTTCGAAGCCAGCATCAGGCCTTTACTCGAGAACAACTGCAGAGTCTGTCACAACGACCAGGCACTGAGCAGTGGTCTGTCAGTGGAAAGTCGTGCAGCTCTGCTCGCCGGCGGTAACCGGGGTCCAGCCGTGCTTCCCGGTCGTCCCGAGGACACCCTTCTGCTACAGGCGGTTCGCCATGAGGGGAACCTCAAGATGCCGCCGGGCGACAAGCTTCCCGATGAGGCGATCGCCGCCCTCACGCGTTGGGTGGAGCTGGGTGCTCCCTGGGACGAGATCCAACCCTCCAAGGCCCCTCACACTTCTTCAAAGCATTGGTCGTTCCAGGCGATCCGGCGCAGTCCCGAACCACAAGTACGGAATTCGGCTTTCGTCCGCAATGGAATCGATCGCTTTATCCTGGCCCGTCTCGAAGAGGAAGACCTCAAACCTTCCCCCGAAGCCGACAGGACAACCTTGATTCGGCGCCTGAGCCTCGACTTGTTGGGCCTGGCGCCCAGCCCCACCGAGCTGGAAGAGTTTCTCGGTGACACCCGTCCAGACGCCTACGAACGCTTGGTAGACAGGCTGTTGGAGTCTCCCCACTACGGGGAGCGTTGGGGCCGGCACTGGCTGGACCTGGCACGCTACGCCGACTCGAATGGCTACAACATCGATGGACCGCGCGACATCTGGCTCTACCGTGATTGGGTGATCAACGCTCTCAACCAGGACCTTCCCTTCGACCAGTTCGTTATAGAGCAAGTTGCCGGAGACCTATTACCCAACGCCAGCGAGCAGCAGATCATCGCCACCGGCTTCCACCGAAACACGTTGTTGAACCTGGAAGGAGGCATCGACTTCGAGCAATATCGAGTGGAAGCCGTAGCCGATCGTGTGAGCACTACCGGCTCCGCGCTGCTGGGCCTGACACTAGGCTGCGCTCGCTGCCACGACCATAAGTACGACCCTATTTCTCAGCGCGAGTATTACCAGCTCTTTGCGTTCTTCAACAGTATCGATGAGCTCAGCGGAGAGCACGACGAGGAAAAGCGAGAAACTGCAGACGAGCCAATCCTGGAATTGGGCACGCCGGAGCAGCTGGCCCGCAGGGAGATCCTCCATGCCCAGCGTGCTCTGCTTCAGAGTGACCTGGAGCAGTACGAAAAGAAACTCCTGACCCGACAGCCCGAGTGGGAGGGGACCCTTACCAAGGAAAAGCGGGCAGAGCTCAAGCCCGGGATTGTGAAGATCCTTGCCATCCCACCTCAGGAGCGAAACGACTTTCAGAAGAAGAGCCTGGAGAATGCCTTCAAAGCGACGGACCTGTGCTACACGACCCGCCAGTCCGGCCTTGAGGCTCTCGAGAAGCTCGAGCCCGAAATCCCACGGTCCCTGGTCATGCAAGAACTGTCTCAGCCTCGGGAGACCTATATTCATCTGGGCGGCGACTTCTTGAGGAGGGGGGTCCGGGTCGATCCGGCGGCCCCCTCCCTATTGCCGCCGCTGCCGCCGAAGCAGAATCCGACTCGTCTGGATCTAGCACGTTGGCTGGTTGACCCACAGAATCCGCTCACACCTCGAGTGACTGTCAACCGGATCTGGCAGCGTTACTTCGGAGCGGGGCTGGTCGAGACTGAGAACGATTTCGGCACCCAGGGCTCGCCACCTACTCATCCCGAGCTGCTGGACTGGCTGGCCTCGGAGCTGGTGGCACGAGACTGGAGCCTCAAAGCGATGCACCGATTGATCGTCGCCTCTGGAACCTATCGCCAGTCTTCTCGAGGCCGAGATGGGCTCCTGGCAGTGGACCCCAGGAACCGTCTTCTGGGCCGTCAGAACCGGCTGCGTCTGGAAGCAGAGATTGTACGCGATGTGGGCTTGTCAGTGTCCGGTTTGCTGAACAGGACGATAGGTGGGCCGAGCGTTTTTCCTCCACAGCCTGAAGGTGCCGGCAAGGTCACTCAAGTGGATCGCAAATGGACGGCCGCCACCGACGCGGCGCGCTACCGGAGGGGGATGTATACCTACTTCTGGCGCTCGAGTCCGCATCCCGGCCTCATGGTCTTTGACGCACCCGATTCCACCACCAGCTGCAGTAGGCGGAACCGCTCGAATACCCCCCTGCAAGCCCTGACGCTCCTCAATGATGAAGCCTTCTACGAGTTTGCCCAGGGGCTGGCGGCGAGGGTCCTCAGGGAAGCTCCTTCCGACCACTCAAAGCGCCTTGCCTATGCCTTTCGGGTTGGGCTTGGCCGACAGCTCCGACCGCAGGAGGAGGAGCGGCTGGAGACCTTCTTGCTAGCGCAGCGCAAAGATTTCATGAAAAATCCCCGGGAAGCAGTGGCGTCGCTGTCGCTGGAACTGCCACCCGAAGCGGACCTGGTCGAGATGGCCGCCTGGACGGCCGTGTCCCGCGTGATCCTGAACCTTGATGAGTTTATTACGAGAGAATAGCTATCCCGGAGCTGCTGATGACTCTACATAGAAACCTGCTGAGAGCGAACACTCGCCGACACTTTTTCCAGCAGTGCGGGGTCGGACTGGGAAAGCTCGCGCTGGCATCGATGTTGGTCGATGACCGGTCATTGGGTGCCGCCGCGGCCCAGGTCTCCAACCCGCTGGCACCCGGAAAACCTCATTTCGCTGCCCGGGCCAAGAGCGTCATTTTCCTGTTCATGGCTGGTGGACCCAGTCAACTGGAACTGTTCGACTACAAACCGAAACTGGTTGAGTTGAACGGTCAACCCATCCCGCCTTCGTTCATGGAAGGGAAGCGGTTCGCCTTCATGAGCAGCTTCACCAAGGAAGTGCCCAAGCTGCTGGGCTCGAGGCGCGAATTCAGCCGCCATGGCCAGAGCGGGCGACACGTTTCTGAACTGCTGCCGCACACCGCCACGGTGGTCGACAACCTTGCCTTTCTGAGCTCGGTGTCTACCAAGAACTTCAACCATGCCCCCGCCAAGATTCTGGTGAACACCGGATCGACGCGCTTCGGACACCCTTCGATGGGCTCCTGGGTGACCTATGGGCTGGGGAGCGAGTCCAAAGATTTGCCCGGATTCGTAGTGCTGCAGTCGGGTCCTCGAGGACCCCGAGGAGGGGCCTTGAACTGGGGCAGCGGTTTTATTCCCACTACCTATCAAGGGGTGCCCTTTCAGACTGGAGGCGACCCCATCCTCAATCTCTCGAGCCCCAAGGGGATTAGTTCTAGACGACAGGCTGAGACGATTCGAGCCATCCGCGATCTCAACCTGGTTCGCCTTGCCGAGATGGAGGATTCCGAGATCGCCACGCGGATTTCCTCTTACGAGATGGCCTACCGTATGCAGACCAGCGGCCCCGAACTGGTCGATTTTTCGACCGAAAGCCAGAAAACGATGGAGCTCTACGGCGCCGAGCCGGGCGCAGAGTCCTTCGCCAACAATTGTCTGTTGGCGCGCCGATTGGTTGAACGCGGCGTTCGCTTCGTTCAGCTCTACCACACCGATTGGGACCACCACGGTGGCAACGAGAATCTCGAGGGGGCCCTCGAAAAGATCTGTCACGAGGTCGATCAGCCCTGCGCTGCCCTGATCAAAGACCTCGAGAGTAGGGGACTCCTGGAAGAGACGCTTGTGGTCTGGGGCGGAGAGTTCGGCCGCACTCCCATGGGCGAGGAGCGTGAAACGGTGGGCCGCAACCACCACATCGATGCCTATACGATGTGGTTTGCGGGCGCTGGCATCAAGCCCGGCCAGACCATTGGCACCACCGACGAACTGGGCTTCTTTTCCACCGAAGATCAAGTTGACGTGCACGACATCCAGGCCACCATCCTACACCTGCTTGGGATCGACCACGAAAAGCTTACCTTTCGCTTCCAGGGTCGTGACTTTCGTTTGACCGACGTTGGGGGGAAGCTGATTCAGAGGCTGCTGGTATGAGCGAAGGCGGGCACCGCCGTCCCCCGGTCGCTTTCCTGTCATTCGGATCCGGTGTCCAGCTTGTTCGGTTTGGCATGCTCCTGTCGGTAGATTGACGATGAGCAGATCTCGCTTGAGTCGAAGACACCTGATCAAAAGCGTATTACCTGCCATTCTCTGTACGGCCGCCGGGCAGCGGGCCTCGTCACCATTGCCTCCGGTTCGAACCATCACCAGTCCCCCCCAGCACCACTGGTTCGGCTACTACGACAAGTTCCAGTTCGATCCCTTGAATCGGTATGTGCTGGGAATGCAGGTCGGTTTCGAGCACCGTTCGCCCCGAGCTACGGATAAAATCCAGATCGGCATGGTCGATCTAGAGGACGGAGACCGCTGGATCGAACTCGGGGAAAGCACCTCCTGGTGCTGGCAGCAGGGATGTATGCTGCAGTGGCTTCCTGGTTCGACGCGCCAGATTCTGTGGAACGACCGCGAGGAGGACCGGTTCGTCTGTCGTATCCTGGACCTCGAAACGAAGCAGCTCCGTACCATAGCTCAACCCGTTTACGCGGTGAGTCCAGACGGCAAGACAGCCATCGCCTCCGACTTCCGCCGAATCAACGATGTACGCCCCGGATATGGATACCCGGGCGTGAGCGACCCCCACAGCAATGATCTGGCACCAGAAGGGTCGGGCATTGTGCGGGTTAGCCTGGAAACGGGTGAAACGAAGCTGATTCTCTCAATCGCCCAGATCGCGGGACTGGGACAAATTCCCAAAGCCGAACCGGGTATCAAGCACTACTTCAATCATCTCCTGTTCAACCCGGATGGATCCCGATTCGTCTTCCTGCACCGCTGGCGCTATCCGGATGGCAGCCGGCTGACTCGAATGATCACAGCAAATCCGGACGGCAGTGACATCTGGATTCTAGACGACAATGGATACACATCGCACTTCATCTGGCGGGATCCGAACCATATCCTGGCCCAATCAAATCAGCCTTCCCATGGTCGGGGCAACTACTTGTTCCAGGATCGCACGCGCAAGATCGAAGTCGTCGGTCCCGGTGTCCTGGACCCATCCGGACACTGCTCCTACCTGCCTGGGAATGAGTGGATTCTCAGCGACAGCTATCCCGATCGGGATAGAAACCAGAACCCACATCTCTATCACGTGAAGACCCAGCGCCGGGTCTCCCTGGGCCTGTTCCACTTGCCTCAGGAATATACGGGCGAGTGGCGCTGCGACACCCATCCGCGCTGCAGCCGTGACGGCAGACTGGTGTGTATCGATTCACCAAAGGATAAGGCGGGGCGACAGCTTCACCTGATCGATATCAGCACAATCGTGGGCTGAGGGAGCCACCGATGCCTGTCCGGTTCAGAAGTGCCATTTCAGGCGACCCGCGACCACCCGCCTGGGCGCGAATTGGAATGGAGTTGCTTCGCTTTCCTTGGCGATCCTATAGATGTTGTCGGACAGATTCGTCACGCTGAACTCCAGCTCCAAACGGTTGGATTCCTCCTCCCACAGGGTGACGTTGGTCGCCAAGTCGGCTGTCAGATGCTGGGGCAGACGAAGAATGCGGACTACGTGCTGGCCATGGACCTCGGTCTCCTCTTCTGCCGGAGTACCGCTGCCGTAGCGTAGATTGACACCCACCCAGAAATTCCGCCAGCTACTGTGGTGAAAGAGACTGGCCGTACCCGTATGGGTCTGGTCGAAGGCAGGCAGGATTCGCTCGCCAGCCTCCAGCTCTTCGCCTGGAAAGCCGCCCGAAGCCGGCCCGAAGAAATGGACTCGACCCACGGCGTATTGTAGGTGTCCGCTGAGGCCCAGGGATTGAATCTGGCGCAGGCGAAGAGAAAGCTCGGCACCGCTGGCGCGTGCCCGATGAAAATTCAGGGGGAGAAAGAGTCTCGTGTTGCTGATCTCGGCGGTCTCGAAGGCGTTCTTTCCTCGGTGATGATAGGTGTTCAGCTCCAATGTCAACTGCTTGTGAATCCGTTGACTCCAACCGACCTCATAGTAGTCCTGAGTGTAGGACTGGACGTTGCCTAGCAGCACGTCCGTGTGACCTTCCTCCCTCTCTGCCTCTGCTGCCTCATTGCCCAGATAGCTGGCCAGCAGCGCGTACTCAAGCGGGGGTGGCGTGAAGAAGCGGTTGTAGGCGAAATGGACCGTGGCACCGGTGCCCGCAAGATGGTAGCCCATACCTACTCTGGGACTGACCTGATGGAACGAATCTACCAGATTGGCCTGGTCCCAGCGCAGGCCGGCACTCAGGTTGAGGTGGGGGAGTGGCGGGAATTGATCCTGTATGTACAGGCTGACCTGTCCTCCCAGATCGCGACTTCTGAAGAAGAGGTTGTCCACCGAGCCGGAAGAGAACGAGTAAGGTCTCCCGCCCGGTTGTGTGGGACCCAGCCTGCGCGAGAGCCGGACTCCACTGCCCTGCTCGCCGTGGGAGTCACCCTCGCTGGGGTGTTGCTCCTCGGGGTGCGGCTCCCCCTCTCCATGATCGCGGGAATCGAAAAGGAAGGATTCGCGCAGCCTCAGGGCCGAAACGTCGAGGCCCACCTTGACGGTATGTCCTGATCGGAACAGGAGCATGTCGGCCTTGGCACCGGTGGCGAGGGTACTTCTCGAACCCTCACCGAGAGGGGTCACCGGATCCGTGCTGGCCAAGAGACGATCGGAGACGTTGCGTTCGTAGAAGGCGCTGTTCAGAGTGGTTCGCGCCGAGAAGGTGTGCTGCCAATTGAGAATTGCCGTCTGGGAGCGGATCCGGCGAAAGGCGTCCCTTCCGTGCTCTGCCTCCTCCTGAGTGTTGGGGAGCTGGAAGTTGGTTCCTCCCCCATTGAGGAAGAGTTTTACTGAATCGCTGTCCCCCTGGTAGTCCAGCTGAGCGGTGGCACTGGAGCCATAGCCCAGGTCATTGATCTCCCTCTCGGTGGGTGGATTCAGAAAGCGACCCGACTCGAAGCCGTTGCCCAAAAAATAGTAACCCCAGCGTCCGGCGGTGCCGCCGTACTCGAACAGTCCATCGTGGTGGAGACCGGTGCCGATCCCCATCTCCAGCGACCCATGGCCTGCAAGCCCTCCAGAAGATCGGGTCGTGGTGTCGAGGACTCCACCAAAACGATTGCCAAACTCGGCAGGAAAGCCCCCGGTGATGAAATTGACAGACTCGAAGAGGCGGGGACTCAAACCGGCACTGAAATGCTGGTGGGAGTTGTCCAGAAAAGCTACTCCGTTGATGTACTGATGCAGCGAGAGCTCGTTGCCTCGCACATGGACGAAGTTGTCGTGGCCCAACAACGCCCCCGGCAAGAGGTTCTCAGCCAGGGTGGGGATGTCTCGGGTGGAGCTGGAGGGAAGCGACTGTAGGTCTTGTTGGGTGAGATGGCGGGTCGACCCGGTGCCGACAGCGTCCACCTCAGCGGATGCCACCACCTCGAGGTACTCCCTACTGGAAGGGCGTGGTGTCAGTTCCAGGGTCAAGGAGAGCACTTGCCGGGGGCTCAAGGAGAATCGGTACCGAATGGGAAGATGTCCCTGAGCTCTCCCTTCCAACTCGTACTCACCGGCTTCAAGACTTGGAATCTGGAATGATCCTCTATCGTTGCTTCGGACCTTGCCAACGATGTCGCCGGATCGGAACAGGGTGATCTCGGCAGCCGAAACTGGCTGACCCTTGGAGATCGTCACTACCTTTCCTGACAAGAAAGCTGTCCCGACGGCCATCAGGCCCTTGGTAGCCAGGGCCGAGAAAAGGACAAGCAAAAACAACTGCTTTAGACAGGGTGCCAAGGGGGCACCTCTGGTACAACGTACGCGCATTACCACCTACTCCTGTACTGAGTTCTGGGAGAGACCACAGCCGTCGGGTCTAGACCTGTGAGGTTTCAAACACGAACAGCTTTTCCAAAAAGTCTAGGCAGTTTCTCGGGGAGGGGGTATGCGGGGTATCTGCGTCCAGCTAGGTATCGGCTCCAGTGACACCGTAATGATTCGGATCTCGGATGGAGGATAGACGCCGAGGGGTACTGGGAGCAAGCCGGGCCTGGGAGTCACGGAGACGACGATATCCTGTGCTGATCCGCAACCTTCAATAGACCGCTTGGTCGTAGGAGCACCCATTCGATGGCAGGCCCGGGCCATCTGGCCTGAAGAGGCAGAAGCGCATATCTGAGCGCAACAGCAACTACTGCCATGAGCTGCACACGCCGCCGGGGTCGTATTCGGGGGTGCCTCGACCCACATCACCAGGGCCGGAACGGAAAGCTGGACTAGCAGGAGGAGCAGACTCGACGCCTCTCGCATCGGGTCATTTTATCAGAGCCAGCGGTTGAAAGGGTGCGCGAAACAGTTCCCTTTGCAACAATCTTATGACGAGTCAGCTAGAAATTGACTGTGGACTTCGTTTATCTTGGTCGCGAGAGATTCCAAGCCTCCGTAGAAACAACGTCAAACTCCACAACAGTTGCCTGAAAGAAGACCGGCAGTCGGTTTGGGCTTGTCCAGATTCTAACGAATCCTTCATTCCACCGGAACAATTCTCGAATCCCTCATTCCACGGAACGTTCTAAAGATGATAGATCAGTAGCGTCCCAGCGTTAGTCGAATAACATCAACTGTTTATGAATGTCACTATTCTGAGTAATGTAATGCATGTCCTGAAAGGCCTGTAAAATTGGGGTTTTCTCGAAGAGCGAGACACTCAGGACCTGGAGAATTGTGTAGAGCGGCAACTCGAGATAGAGGCGCTTGCGGATGATGGCGATGAGCAGGTAGGTACTGAGGGCGATCCAGATTTGTGTTTTCACGGCATTGGGACTGGTGCCGTAAAAGGCCTTGATGCGGAGATGCTGTTTGATCCATTTGAAGAACAGTTCGATCTGCCAGCGGAGCTTGTAGAGCCGGGCAATAGTCAGAGCGGGAGAAGCAAAGTCGTTGGTGAGGAATACTAGCCGCAGGTCGGTGGTGACGTCGAAGAACTTGATGCGACGCAAAGGTTCGGGGTAGGCCTTGGCCGGATAGAAGGTGCTCAGCAGGACAGTTTGGTCGCAGATCAGTCCCGTCGTTCTGTCCACCGGGTGGGAGTAGCGGCGGCGGAACTTGAAGTTGGCCTTGGCGCGGGTCACGAATAACGACCGGGCAGAATGGAGTCGGTACAGGCGCCCGAAATCCAGGTATCCGCGATCCATGATGTAGTAGGCACCGGGACAAGGAATCAGGTGGTCCAAGGCGTGGACATCGTGCAGTTTTCCGTCCGAGATCAGAACGAACTCGGGAATGGCGCCGTGCAGGTTGAGCAAGGTATGCAGTTTGATCGCCCCCTTGGTACGGCGGAAGCGCGCCCAGGGGAAGACCGAGAGGCACAGGTCGATGGTCGTGGAGTCCAAGGCATAGACGGTCGCGTTCAGGTCGACTCCCAGGTCCTCGTCGGTGTACAGGCGGCGCGCTTCGGCGATAAGCACTTGGGCAAACTCGGCATAGATGCGCCAGTCGCGCCTCTCGTTGGCATTGGACAGATTGTTGCGGGAGACCGTGGAGCGAATGCCCATGTGGAAGAGCTTGGATCTCATGGCCCGTAGGCAGGCTTCGATATCGCGCAAGCTCTCGCGATAGGTCAACTGTGCAAAGGCCATGACCCGGTAATGGTCGGCACAGCGGAACGACTTGACCTTGTAGTCGCCTCCGTAGTGCTGAACAATGCGATGAAAATGATGCCAGGGAAGATGCCGCATCACCTGAGAAAAAATCGTCGTGCCCGTGTACATGCTCGCCCTCCTTATGAACTG
Source organism: Acidobacteriota bacterium (assembly GCA_965219855.1). Classification (GTDB taxonomy): domain Bacteria; phylum Acidobacteriota; class UBA6911; order RPQK01; family JAJDTT01; genus CAUZIZ01. The sequence continues at coordinate 346,743 of CBDCOR010000026.1, read as the reverse complement.
AAGGGCGTGAGCGTACACTCACTTTCAAGTCGGAAACACCCATTATCTTCTCTAACATATTACTCATTAATACTTTACAGAGATTAGAAGCCCAAACGTTGGGACACTACTGATGATAGATATAGTCGGACACCCTCTTAAGGTCGAAAACTATTGAGCAAACTGGCTGGGAAATGGCTCCAGGGTGAGGTCGAGTGATCAACGACAAATGGAATTCCCGCAGCGACAATTGGAAATCCCCACACGAGGGATAAAAAAAAAGAGCTGTAGCCGTCCTCTGAGACGACTCTTTTCGGGGTCCTCCTTTCTGTAAAAAAGAGAGATTGTTTTTAGAATGCGAGGGGGATGGAGTGAGGGCGTAGCCCGAACGGAGCTCCCCCTCGCTCGCGCCGGCGTCGAGGGGAGTGGACCAGATCCACGAGGCTCCTGAGCGGCCTCTGTAGGGCGCTGTACGACCTCTCCCCTTGGCGGGCACTCGTCTATCGTCCCCACCAAGCACTTCCCAGGGGCCAATCAGCCGATTTGCCCGGATTTGAACTCCTCGCGGTTTCCTCATTTCGTGGTTTCCTGCTGTTTCTTCTTGGCGCTCTCCATTCGGTAGCTCGAGACGTTGAGTTCCAGAATCACGCTGTGGTGCACCACCCGATCAATCGCCGCCACCGTCGTCATGGGGTCCTTGAAGATCCTCTCCCAGTCCGAGAAGATCAGGTTGCTGGTCAGCAAGATGCTGCGGCGTTCGTAGCGATGGGCCAGCAGTGTGAAAAGAACCTCCATTTCCTCCCGACTTTGCTGAACGTAGCCGATGTCATCGACTATGAGAGCCTCGAAGCGATCCAGTTTCTTGAGCTCCTTCTCCAGAGTCAGATCGATTTTGGCCCGCAGCAATCGCTGTACCAGCAGGGCGCAGGTAGAGAATAGAACCCGGCGCCCCAGCAGAATCAACTCCTGCCCCAGAGCACAGACTAGATGCGTCTTGCCGCTTCCAGGGTTGCCGAAAGCCAAGACGTTCTCGGCGCGATCCAAAAACGTACCTTCCAGCAGCGCCGTCAGTTGTCGATCCACGCTTTGGGGCAAGCGCGAGCGGTCCAACGCCGTCAGCGTTTTCTCCCAGGGAAGCTTCGAGATTCGGCGCAGGCGCTGGATTTTGCGCTCGTGCCGCTCCGCCACTTCGATCTCAGATAACGACAAGAGAAACCGGGGATAGGACAGACTTTCCTGGGTAGCCAGTGCCGCCTGGGCGGCGGAGTGCTCCCGAAAGGCTGGTAGATGCAGCTGGGCAAGGCACTCGCGAAGCCGGGTCAAGTTGCCTCCACTCATGATCTCACCTCCCGGCTCTCCAGCAGCGTGTCGTAGACGCCCACGTCCATCTTCTCCACCGCCACTTCCCAGGGCTCCACCACCGGATCGACGAGGCATTCTCGTAGTGCTTCGAAACGGATTCTTCGTCCCCTCTCAATCAGCCCCTGAAGTGCCTCTCGCACTCGCTGCTCACCTTCCTGGGCAGCCAACTCGAGGATCTTCAGATACTGGCGATCCGCCGTGGCTGGACAATCTTGGCGCAGCTCGTCGTAGGCGACTCGAAACAAGATCCCCGGAAACAGATCCTCGCGCCAGCGATAGCGAGTGAACGCCCCCGGCTTGCGCACCAGGGAATGGATCACCTGCCGGTAGTCAATGCGATGCTTGCCTTCTCCTCGCAAGCGAGGCATGCGTGCCTGTGGCTGACCCCCGTAGTAGACCTCCACCTGATCCGCCCACACCCTCACCTGCACCCGCTCGCCGATCAACCGGCTGTCCACCGAATAGGTGTTGTGGCGAACCCGGATCGTACTGCTGGGGGAGACTCTCACCCACTGCCGGGTGAAGTCATCCAGACGGCGTGCCGGCAACGGGCGCATCACGGCCAGCTCTTCTCCCAGGCGCTTTTGCCGGGTCGCATTGCGCCGGTCCACAATCACCGCTACAAAACCCTCGTACTCTTCCCGGCTGGAAAAATCACGGCTACACCGCAGCAGCAGTTCCTGCTCGATGGCCCGTTTCAAGCGGTGATGGGCCTGTTCCACATCCCCGTTCTCGTGAGCCTTTCCTGCCTGGGTGCGACTCGAGCGCATCCCGAAGTGTCTCAGCAACCCTTGATAGCGCTCGGTGAACTCTTCCCGTTTCAGGTTGTTGACGGCCGCCGAAAGCCGGTCTGTTCGGTGTTCCTCGGGCAGCGCCCCCAACTCCCACAACGCGTTCTGAAGCCCCAGGCTGAGGCTCTCAAAGGACTCACTGAAACACAGCGTGGTCGCTTCCCAGTTCGAGTAGGCCAAAACAAAGTGGTACAGCAGATGGGGAAACGGCTGGCCCTGGATCGTCACTCCCAGACGCCCCATAAACGTAAAGTCCGATTGAGCTTGATGTCCCGGCCGATACTTCTGCGGGAACATCACCTCCTTCGCTTCTCCGTGTTGTGCCTTCCACTGCTTGATCCTGCGCTGCAGCGTCCTCAACTGACCTTGCTGGAAGGCCCCTTCCTGCTGGCGGCACAAATACTCGAACACCGCTGTCGCTTCCACCGTCGGAGATCGCTTCAGGATCTCTTCCACCTCTGGCCACACCGACTCGAACGGATCCGATCGAGTTCGCCAATATCGCTCCGGCTGACTCTGGCTCGGCAGCTTTCCCGACTTCAGGTACTTCCGAGCCGTCTTTCGCGACAGCCCCGCTTTGGCCGCCGCCATCGTTAGCGTCTTCTCGTTCTTTTGCAACTTTACTAACCTCCGCACTTGCTGATCCTTAACCATGCCCTCATGGTCAGGATCAGCCCTGAAAAAGTGGGGAATTCTATTTGTCGTCGTGGGAAATTCTAACTGTCGCCAATCAGTCGAGATCTCGTTTGGGAGCAACCTGGGCTTTGTGGACCTGATCGGAGCACTGTCCCGCAATGTGGGCCTCCTGGCTGGCTTCGACGAAGATACTGTCTTGTGGATAGGGCTGTCGGTGCGCGAATGCGTGGTCAATGCTATCCGACATGGGCACAAGCTAGACAATCGTAAGAGAGTCGTCATTCGGTATAGTATTTGTCCCGATCGCTTGCTAATCAGCGGTCGAAGAGCCGTTGGAGAAACACCTGTTCCAGACTCTCGAGTATGGAACCCCGACTCTCTGCTATACACGTTCCTGCTTAGGAGTTGGTTGCTGCTTGGCAGTCGGAATTCTAACCGCTTCTCTGGGAAGAAGACCCGTCCATCTAAGGGATTAGGATAGACTCTATCTATAAGTGGCGGGGACCCTATGGCAGGTTCAGGTTACAGATCATCAGCCTGGTATCCCATACTCGCAGTAGGCGTCTCGATGATGGGCTTCATCTCCATTAAGACGGGTCGTGACGTCGTATTCTTCAACCAGGGTGGCCTCCGAGATCTGCCGTTGGTCTATATGCTGGTGGCGATGGTTTCAGTGATAGGGGCCATGATCCATCTGCAGGCAATCAAACAATGGGGGGTACGCTCCTCGTGTTACCGATGGCGCTTCTGGGAGGAGCCGGTGTCATCATGCTGAGCACAACAGTACTCAGTCGTGCCATTCTCAGAGTCACCGAAGGGGGGGTAAAGGCCTCGATTCATCGTTCTATTTGGGAACAGGTCTTCTTGCCGATCGGCCAACAGACACGAGACATGGCCAAGGTCATAGTAGATGGCCTCTTTGCTCGGATGTCGGAAGGGGTGGCGGCCCTCGGCTTGTACATCTGGCTGTCGCGCATTCCCGTGCTCGATGCCGACGTGGACCTGTCCTGGATCTCCTGGATGATCGCACAACAGTTGCTCTGTGGATTCTCTTGACGGGATTCCTGGCCAAAGGACGGTGCTTAGGAATCGACGATGTCGATTCCCTGATACGATTGCCCGACAGCTGACCGGTCGTGTCGTCCCTCGGGAAGGGACTTCCGAGATGACCGTTAAGACGAGGAATCCGAATCATGCTCGAAAGAATACCCACCGCACCCTCCTCCCTACAACGGGCGGTGCTTATGGGTTGCCTGCTCGGTACCTTCTGTGAAGCCTCTTGGAACATTAGCCCACAGGGCCGGGTGAGCGCACCGGCCATTGTTGAATCCTCAGGTGCTGTCGTCAGTCGGCGCTTTGAGAATGTCTTGTGGACCCACAATGACGCCGACAACCCACCAGAGATTTTCGCCATCACGGAGCGAGGGAAACTGATTCAACGCTATTTGATCCCGGGCGCGGAGAACCAAGATTGGGAAGACATCGCCCTCGATTCAGACAACAATCTGTACATTCTGGACAATACTTCTCGGTTGAATCCAGAACATACGAACGTAATTTACATTCTGCCAGAGCCCGATCCATTCAACGATGAGCCCGTGCTTGCTCCCCAAAAGATCCGCATCCGTTTTCCAGAAGGCCCTTTTGACTGTGAAACCATCTTTGTGTGGCAGGGGAAGATCTATCTAGTCCCAAAAGAAGTAGATGAAAGTGGACTAAACCACATGTAAACACCTGAAATGCCAGACCTGACGGGTATTCTGGGGTTGTCAAAGAAACTTCAGAACAAGCCGAAAGGAGGCATTTCAGGTGAATAAAGAGGATAGCGCAATCATCCGCAAACGGGAAGCAGAGGTTGCTCAGCGATTGAGCCCCAGCTGGAACGGTCAAGACCCGAAACCGGTGCTCTCGCCCGAGGTCATCAGCTACGAGGTCTCGGAGAAAACGGGTGCGGTCAGTTACGGTGGTCTGGGGCTGCTGCAGCAGGTGGTGAAGTGGAGTGGGCTGGGGAAAGCCATTGACCAGGCGGTGACGCTGCTCAAACGCCACCAACCGTACCACGAATCGGACCACGTCCTGAGCCTGATCTACAACGTGGCCACGGGCGGGACCCGCTATCAGGATATTGAACTGCGACGTCAGAGTGTGAGTTTCCTGGAGGCGGTGGGAGCCGAGAAGATCCCCGCCCCCAGCACGGCCGGAGACTTTGTGCGCCGCTTTGACGCGCCCGACGTGGTGGATCTGATGGAAGCCGTCAATGCCAGCCGCCTCAAGGTCTGGGCCCAACAACCGGCCCGTTTCTTCCAACGGGCGGAGATCGACGTGGATGGGACGATGGCCCCCACGAGCGGCGAATGCAAGGAAGGGATGGAGATCAGCTACGACGGGCAGTGGGGCTATGCGCCGCTGATCGTGACGCTGGCCAATACGGGAGAGGTGCTCTATGCGGTCAACCGCTCGGGCAACCGTCCCTCTCATGAGGGAGCGGCCGAATGGCTGGATCGGAGTATCGAGCTGGTTCGAGAGGCGGGTTTTCGGAAGGTGCGCCTGCGCGGGGACACGGATTTTTCGCTGACGGCTCATTTTGACCGTTGGACGGAGGCGGGCGTGGAGTTTGACTTCGGGATCGACGCCCATCCGAGCTTCGTCAAGTGGGCGGAGGCGTTGCCAGAAGCGAGATGGAAAGAGCTGGGGCGCCCCAGCCAGGGGAAAGGAAAAGGGAAGAAGCGGCGCCAGCGGCGGGACAAAGTGAAGCCGGAGATTGTCAAGAGACGCGGGTTCAAGACGCTGACGCTGGAACGGGAAGAGATCGCGGAGATCGACTACCGTCCGAGCAAAGCGAAGCGAACCTATCGGATGGTGATCTTGCGCAAGACGATCCTGGTCGAGAAAGGCCAGAAGCGGCTGCTGCCGCAGACGCGCTACCACTTTTATGTCACCAATATCTCGGCCAGAACGTTGGGAACGGCGGGAGTCGTACGGGAAAACAACCGGCGCTGCAACCAGGAGAACGTCATTGAACAACTCAAGAACGGAGTCGAGGCCCTGCGGATGCCCTCGGATACGCTGGTAGCCAACTGGGCCTATCTGGTGATTGCGGCTCAAGCCTGGAATCTGAAGGCCTGGATGGGGTTGGTGCTGCCGGCGCGACTGCAAGCCCGAGAGCTGGTGAAGATGGAGTATCGCCGTTTCCTGCGAGAGGTCATTGAAATGCCCTGCCAGATTTTGCGCAGGGGCCGACAGTTGGTCTATCGGCTGCTGGATGTCAATGGTTGGAGCCGTCTTCTCTTGGAAGGCAGTAAGTGGTTGAAACACCGGCCAGCTACCTGAAACTGAAAGGAGATAAAGTAGCTCCGAGGGTCGCCAGAGCTGGGGCGAGGTGTCTCTACAAACGCCCCCCAAGAGGGCAGAATCGTTTTCCCTGAGCGATCGGCGTGGAGGACAGCTGAACACGTGCCTGTTCTGAGTGACTTCGCGCCGAAATTTAGAATTTAGGTCTCCAAAATGGCTCCTCGGAGCCGACAAAGGGGTCTATTTTCGAACTTGCGCTTATTTTGGGTCTAGTCACCAAACCGTGGGATGGCACCCTGCCTCGAGTCTATCGCTACGATGACCTAAGGAAAGATGGCGTGGCGACGTTTCTGGGAACGATCCCAGTCTACGCGATGGTTACAGGAGGTGACATTTCTACCGATGCGAGTCGGATCGCTCTGCTGTCCTACAGGGCTTTGATGATCTTTGAGGGATCGAATCGGCCAGAAGAGCTTTTACGGTCCGAGGCTTCCATATGTCGGGTCAACGCGGGGCAGGTGGAAGGAGTCTCATGGAAAGGTGAGGGCCTGGTCCTGACGAATGAACAGCGAGAAATCTTCTGGGTCTCTCCGTCCAGGTGGAAGCGCAGGGAGGCTCCATTCTTGCAGACTCCCGAGACGACCGTGCCATTCATCAGCCAGAGACCTTCGATCCACCAAGCGCTCAGGAAATGGCCACGCGGCCACTGGCTGAAGGTCGAGAGATCGGGGAAGCGGGGGAAGATTGGGAGAATCGTGTGGAGCCCCCATGGCTTACACATTGGAATCAATCTGCCCGACGAGACGCGTCTACCGTTACTTGGTCCGGAGCCCCCTCGTCAGTTTGATGATTGGTTTGAGCCTGGGAGCCTCTACCTGACGATCAACCCCAGTGGTGCTCGTCCTTTAGCTTTTGGGGAACGTGACCGTTGCATCGTGGTTGGAAGGGCCGCCGACGGACATCTACTGACCCGGGCGCGTTATTTGCGTCCCGGCACCCTCGTCCACTCTACGGACACAATGCCCGAATGGATAGGGATGGAACAGGAGGGGCAGCGCCTACTGGTAACCCTAAAGCTGGACACCCCCGGGCGGGCGGGGTTGAGGCAAGATCAAAAGATTGGTTTCAACCTAGTACTGATTGGCGCCGACGGGGAAATCGTTTCCTGGGCCCCCCTAACAACGCGCTTCTCCTGGGATTCTCCCAGCATCTGGGGCCTGTTGACCCTTCTCCACTAGCAACTAAAAATGAATAGAGCCCCACTTGAACAAGAACCTGGAGTCCCTCCTTAAATACTCGCTCACTAAGCTGAAACTTGATTGTCGAGCTTCCGAACTTCGGCGTTCGTATTGTTCGGTGTTTTGCGGTTTGAGATTTGGGCTTTTCTGCTTCCCGAGAAGGCAACCGCTAAAGGCTAAACCGCTGAATATCGAACACGAATTTCAAAGGAAACCCCTTTAGCCTTCGTGTTCGATCTTTAGCGGTTCGAGATTTAGGCTTTCTTTCTACTCAGGAGAAAGAAACCGCAGAAAATACTCAACCGCAAAATATCGAACAGGCGAATTTCGAAGGCCGGATCAGGCGACGCTGGCCTGTGGGTAGCCAAAGTTTCTTTGTCGAATGGGGCAGCACGGCTGGGGAGCTACTAAGCTGAAACTTGATTGGGATCGTCGCACGTCTGAACGTCGCACGTCTCGTGCCACTGGACAGTGTGGCGAGAGGCTTCAAGTTTCTTTCTCGAATGGGGCAGCCCAGCTGGGGCGCGACTAAGCTGAAACTTCATTGGCGAATGTAGCTTTGGCCTCCAGGCCGAAGTCATATTTTTCCGAGCCTTTGGCTCGGACGGCGGCCTGGAGCCCACCGCTACGCCGGACCCAAAGTTTCCTTTTGAATGATCTCGCAGCCGGTGGCGGGGCTAATCTGATTCGTTCGTCCATCACACAAGTCTCTTTCCATGACACACGCGGGTAAGAGGCAGGCGGAGTTCCCGCCTGCCCCTCCCCGTTGTCGCGATGGGGTCTGTTCCCCACATTTACCGGCGTGAGGGTCACTCACCGGGCGACCCCAAAGACGTTGCCCCATTTCGGGGAACGACGTAACATACTTGACCGTAGGTGTTGCGACAGAGACAGAAGCTTTCCAGGGAAAGCAAGCCGAGCTTTCGGCAGAAGAACCCCACCCGGAGTTTGCGGTTGTCGTTGTAGTTCTTCCGTTTAAGCTTCATGCTCCGGAGTCGCATTCGGACCCAGGAGTCGAGCTTTTGGAAGAGCCAACGATTGGTCGCAAACTCGGGGGTGAAGTACTGTGCTGTCCCCCTGATCACTCGGTTCAATTTCAGGATTGCCTCGGCATCGAGGTTATGGCAGCGGACGGTTAATTCCCGCACCTTATCCTTGAATTTCTGCTGGGACTTGTCGCGCATGCGCCGGGAACGGGACGAGAGGAAAAAGCCAAGAAATTCATAGCCTTTTCCGAACGTCATGATCCGGGTTTTCTCCGGACTCAGCCGTAGCTGAAGTGGGGTTTCCAGCACTTGCTGGACGAGTTCCATAGCCTCTTGCGCCTGCTGTTGGGACCGGGTCAAGACGACGAAGTCGTCAGCATAGCGGGCGAATTGAAAACCCGCCCGGTGCAAGGCCCAGTCCAATTGGTTGAGGACGATGTTAGCCAGCAGTGGGGAAATGACTCCTCCCTGTGGCGTGCCGACCGTGGTCGGCTTGAAGACTCCGTCGTCCATGACCCCGGCAGTGAGAAATCGTTGGAGAAGGCGAAGGATATTGCCGTCGGCAACCTTGTCGGCCACCAACTGCATAATGACGTTCTGTGGAATGTGGTCAAAAAAACCTTCCACATCGGCGTCGAGTACCCAAAGGTAGCCGGCGTCGTGAAGGGACAACAGCCACTGGATCGCCTGATGACAGTTGCGTTTAGGACGAAACCCGAAGGAGGCGTCCTGAAAGAGCGGCTCGAAGATAGGTTCCAGCAGCCGCCGCAGAACCTCCTGGGCCACGCGATCGCGGACCACGGGGATCCCGAGCGGCCGGGTCTTCTTCGTGCGAGGGCCTTTGGAGATCCGGACGCGGAGCAGCGGATCGGGCCGAAACGCCCCTGATTTGAGAACTTTCATCAGGGCGAGAAGGTTTGGTTCGAGGTTAGCCTCGAACCTCCCGACGCTGACCTTGTCCACTCCAGCGGCACCTCGGTTGCGCTTGACTTTCTTGAAAGCGGCCCGCATGAGCTCGATCGTAATGCGACCGGTCAGCGAGTGCTCCTTTCTGCTCTTCACCATGGTGTTCCTGTTAGGTTGCATCATCAGGTGAGACGGATCGGGGATCTATCGGGTGTTTCTTAGCCAGGCACCTAGGTGTCTGTTTTCTCGGTTTGACCCGGGCAAGAGCACGGGCCGGCCCATTTTGGAGGCCACGGCCGGGACGCTAACTACCCAGAGCTCAGATCCTTCCTCAGCTCGTCTTCGGTTTTACCTTTCCTCCAGTCGAAACTGGAGTACTCCGGCTCTGCGGCAATCCCTAAAGCGGAGGCGGCTCAGGAGGCCTTCTCCACAGCACCGCATCATCCGTCGCCTTTCGCCGAGGGCTTATAGCGCGGACTCACCCAACGTGGGACGGTGGGGGACCTTCACCGGTCATGACTCGAACCATTTTCCTCAGGCGGCGACAGGTATCACCCAAAGCAGTTCCAGAGAGATAACCACATGTTCTCTCTGAAGACGAGGTCAGGGAACCTCGCCGACGCTTCGCTCAAGGGCGGTCGTTGGCGCTTTGCTCTAGGCCGAAGTGCCGTCTCCCGAAGTCTTCCTGCCTGGCCCCTTCGTGACGATCCCTTCTTCCGGACCTGCCGTTGGGAGCGCCCTGGCTGCCTACCTCCGCTGGTTAGTTGCGGAGTTCGAGCAGGAAGTTCTGTACCAGCGTGGACTCGCACAGGTAGGCTTCGGCGTCTTGCTTCTCTTATCCCTCTATTTCCCTCCTTTCAAACGCCTCACCGTTTGTCTACCATGGTTGACTTAGTTCGAGCCACTGCGGCTCATCGCACCCTTTCAGGATCAAGATTGGACCGGACAGGCCTAATCAAGGCACTCGGCCAGACGCAACTTGGCCTGGCGGACGGTTTCCCGAAGCAGGGGATCGGTGTGTTCGAGAGAGGCGTCCAATTCGGGCTCCAGAGACGTCAGCCCCAAAGTGCCGATGGTGTAGGCGGCACACGACATGAGCCAGGGATCCTCGGTATGAAGGAGGGTCAGCAGCGCCTGCTCGGGTGTTTCAACCTGCGTGCCCAGCAACCGGTCGGCCAATCGGAGACGCTCCTCTCCATCGACCTGCTGGTCCAGCAAGGGGACCAACAGGGCGCGCATCTGCGGTTTGAGAATGTTGTCCAGCAGCTCCAAAGCGTTGTCGCGGACCCTGGGTTTCTCCGACTGGGCCCCCACGTAGGCGCTGTGAATGTCGTGTGGGGGGTAAAGCAGACTGAGAAGACGAAAGATCCGTTCCATTTCCTGTCCCATCGATGTCTGGAGCGCTGGCCGTACTGTCTCAGGATCGACAGCGGTCCGGTTCAAACGGCTCAAGATCTGGTGAGAGCGGTAATGGCCCATGATTTCGGCCACCAATACGGTCTCGACTATCTGGGGGTCCAGAGCCAGCCCGGGGTGTTGGCGGCGCAGCTTGTTCAGACTGACGATCAGCTCATGCCTCAGCTGGGGGTTGCCTTCCAGCAGACTGTCGACCAGCACGCGCTGGGCCGCTGGCGTCCCGATTCGCAGCAATAAGGCCGGAATCTCACAGCGTTGAGCCAGGGCCAAGGTGGGATCAAGCAGCTGGTTGCGCAACGGGTCCACGGCGACGTCGCCAAATCGTGCCAGGGTTACCCTGGCGGCAGCAGCCCGTTGTGGGTCCCCCAGGAAGTCCAGCAGCTGCGGAATGTACGTCTGTTTTCGCAGCTCGCCGACGGCTCGGATGGCCTGACCGGCTACTTCGGGTGCAGGATCTTGTAACAAGACCTGTAAGTGCGATTCGAAATGGTCAGGAAGCACCCCGATGAGACGGGCAGCTTCTAGCCGGGTACGCTGGCCTTCGGCACCCTCCTCCCCCACCATCGCCTCGAGCAGGGTTTGCGCTGCCTCCACATTCTGATTCTGTCCGGGGCGCGCCAGGAAAGCCACCATCCCGGAACGAACCGAAAAATCAGCCAGATCACCCAGTTCACGGATGACCTCCAGGGGATCGATGTGGGCGTGGTGCGCCAGGTACAAGAGAGCTTCGGTACGCACCTCCAGATCTTCATCCTCGACCATCCGCTCGATTTGCGGCAAAGGCTTGCCATCACCCGCAAAGTTGAGGATGGCTATGGCCCGGCGTCGCACCTGGGCCGACGGATGGCGGATCAGATCACGTACGGCGGGGTGGGAGGTCCGCTCGTGGGCCGTTTCGAACAGATCCAGGGCGTAGAGGATCTCCGTGACTTCCCCACGCTGTAATGAATCCACCAGGATTGCCTGGGTCGATCGATCCAGGACCGGTGCGACGGCCTGCTCGGCATCGAGCCGATGTTTCTGGATGCTTTCGCTCAGTGTAGCCACATACTGGCGCCGGGCCACCCAGGCCGCCAGCAGCCAGGCAACCAGCAAGAGAAGGCTGACGACGCTGAGCTGTGGGACAGAAAAATGCAGCCAGGCAGCGAAGATCAGAACAGCGACGCCCCCCAGGCCGTCCCCCAGTCGTAGCAACACGGTGTCGATGAACGATTTGACCGCCACCTTCTGGCGAGAAGAGACCGGCAGATAGAGCAACTCCACCGAGGATTTATCGATGGAATAGCGTAGTACATTGTCGCTACCCTTGAGCCAGATCACCATACCCAGCGTGCCCCCGATCAGCAGTCCGAAAGAGCCGACCAGAAGGGCCACGGCAAGATGGAAAGGGCCACGACCAGGCCGAGGCGGCGCAGCATCCAAGAGGTCAGCACCAGCTGCACCAGCAGGGCCAGAGTACCGGTGTATCCGTAAAAAGCTCCAAAGAAGGCTGCCAGCTCATCTTTTTGCAGGATGAACTGGCTGGCCAGGGCCTTGAATTGCCAGGCGGCGATGGTGGTCACCACCGAACCCAGGAGGATTACCAGGGCGATGGCTCGGAGGTGAGGTGATTCCAGCACCACGCGAAGACTCTGCCCCAGGTTGCGAGGACCATTTCGGTACCTGGCCGGGTCCTGATCCGCCGGACCGGACACAATCTCTTCCCGTTGTCGCCAAATCAGGTGCACCAGACTGGCACAAGCCAGGAAGCACACGGCCATGACCATTAACAGGCCTTCGGTGCCGAAACGTTTTGCCAGGGTGTTGGAAAAGAACCCACCGAAGATGCCACCCAGGATGGCACCGCTGCCGATCAAACCGAACAAACGCTTGGCTGCTCGGGTGGTCAGTACGTAATTGGCGAGGGTCCATGCCTGAGATGGGGCCAGTACCCCGAGAATGCCCACCCAGATGTAAAGAACAGGATATAGCCAGGCCGGCTGATGCCATCGCGCCAACCACCAGAAGCCCAGAGCGTTGAGAGCAAAAAACAGCAGACTGCCGACCAATAGACCAGTCATGCTGACCTGGCGTCCCAGTCGAATGTACAACGCCACCACCAGACCGATGACCAGGGCAATGGCCATATCCACATAGGGCAATTGTAGGGCCTGGAAACGGTCCAGAAAGAGGGCATCCCGGGCCACCTTCCCCATTACCAGGGCGGCGATGATCGAGAACAGGTAGAAGAACAGGGGCAAGGCGCGACGCAGATCTCCCGGTTGCGCACTGAACAGACGGGTGAGCGGAGAAAGCATGAATGACATTCCTACGGGTCTGTTGCCGCTTCTATCGAGTGAGCCGGACCAGATACCTCTTGCTCATCTTGATCCTCCTAGGTTATCGAACCAAGGCTTCTCAAGACGAGCTTTTACTTTTTTGCCCCTGACTGACGCCGACCCTCGGCTCCAAGCCGAGGGGTTCGAAAGATGTCGAATCGAATTCGACTACACCGCTGGCCTTCGTCGTACTAGATGATCGATTCCGAAATAGCATGCTAAGGAGCGCCATGCTGTACATCATTGCCTCCGACGGAGTAGTTTGGGTCACGACATGAGTCGCCGACACAGCCTTCTGGCCTTCTTCCTGGCCACTGCCTGCAGTGGTCCATCCCCTGAGAGTCGAGGCCCGGTGGAAGACGTCGGACAGCTACCGGCAGGACAAGAATCAGCACTGGAAGGGCGGGTGGTCTACCAGGGCTCGGAGATTCCCAAGCCCACCAGAATACGGAACACGACGGACCCCGAGCACTGTGGACCGTCCCACACCCTCGAGGACGTTCTCATCTCTGCCGAGGATGGGAGCATTCAGAATGTCGTCGTCTCTCTGGCGGAGGTTCCAATGGCCGAGGAGTCCCGTCCAGCGCCCTCTCGCCTGGTCCTGGACAACGCCAGTTGCAGGTTCGATCCTCACGTGGCCGTCCTGACAACCGGAAGCATTCTAGAAGCCACCAACAGCGACCGGTTCTTCCATTCGGTCCATGTGTACGGGCTGTTCAACGTCAACGTGGGCCTGGGTCCTGGACAATCCAAGGTCATCAGGACTCTGAGCCGGCCAGGGCGATTGGTGGTACGCTGCGATGTGCATGGCTGGATGAGGTCCTACCTCTGGGTAGAGGATCATCCCTACCATGCTGTCTCGGCTGAGGATGGGAGCTTCAGGATCGAGAACGTTCCTGCAGGCAGCTATTCCCTGAGTGCCTGGCACGAGGTGCTGGGCAGGCAGGAGCTTCCGGTAAGGTTCCGGGCCGGTGAGGTCTCTAGTTTGCATGTAGTTTATGGTGAGAACGTGCACTCAACAGGGAGGTGAATGATGAATGCTTGCCGTACGAGGTGGATCGTCAGCTATCTTTGGCTCTTGGCCCTTGTCATCGCTGTCCCGGCGTGTCAAGAGACCCCGCGGGAGAGACCGGAAGCGGAGCCCGAGGGGGCGGGACCCAGGTCGCAGCCAGGGACCGAGATGTCTATCTACTCTCCTGAACAGCACGACCGCTACTCCGGTCGCTTCATCCTGGAGGCTGGCCGGATCTACCAGGTCGGGACCTTGGAAGATCCTCCCGGTTGGGACCACATGGGAAATGACGCGAAGAATGTTCGACCGCTGGAAGGCAGCGTCCAGATCGATGTGAACGAGGTCGAGAATAGCGGAAGCTTTGTGGCTCGGCTGCAGCTTCCGGAAGGGGAACTGCTTCTCGAAATCCAGCGTTTCCATGAATTCAGCCCCTGTCAGGATGGGGGCATTGCGGCCTACATCTTCGAGCACGGTGATTCGGGTTGCGGCGACTCCAACTGGCCCAAGTCCTTCCTCTATGTGGCGGGTTGGGGATACGGCCGGGCTACCCTCAACGGAGAGGCCCTCTACCAGGACTATCAGATGCACTTCATGGTGACCCAGGGAATGCGGGATCGGGAGACGCTCAAGATCGATTATCCCATTCTCGACAAGAAGAGCCCAGCCGGAGAAGTCGACCCCGCGGCCCAACAGCTGGACTTCTACATCAGAAGTCCGGAAAGAAACGAGCGGAACAACCCCGCCCGCAAGGTCTTCGATCACTTCTTCGCAATGGAGGTGACCTGGAAATAGATCCAGCTTGCGGCAGTTTGGGTCCAGGTCGCACTCGCCCATTCAGGTGGAAACTTTGGCTGAGTGCGGGGAAGATTGTGCTGCTGACCGGTCGCTCCGCGGAACGTGGCCTCATATTGCTGACAGGTCAAGTCGCTCGCGGCTCTGTCGGACTGGGCTAGCGAGGAAATGCTCACTACTCACTACTCACTACTCACTGCTCACTGCTCACTATTCACTGCTGTCCGGTTGAACTATTCAGATATCGTGACAACATGATTATAATCAATTAGTTAAAAGGATAATAGACTGGGAGCGACTTCAACTGGGACTTCCGCCGTTGCCCAACTCGCAGGGGTCGGTTCCACGCCGGCATCGGAAAGGATGGGAAATGGGTCCCGTCAGACCAAGCGAGGTCAATCCCAACGGGATTGCGTATTCCAGCCCAGGGTTTCCGAACCCTGGATAAGAGAGTCAACCCCTTAAGAATCAGGGGCGGCGCCGCTCCCATGCACTCAGTGCCCTCGGTCACGCCAGAAGCTGACACCAATTGTCAGAATTACTCCCTTCGAGCAAATCCTGATTCTTCAACCACTTAGGCATTGGGACTTGCAAGGCCAAGTAGGTCACTTCGCTAACCACTTAATATCATTTGACTTTTAACCGGACAGTAGTGTTCACTATTCACTGCTATTCACTGCTTTTCACTACTCACTATTCACTGCTCACTATTCCAGGAGTTTTGCGATTCTCCTTTCGGATTCCGTGCTCCAACCTTCAAAGACATCGGCTACTCGGCCCTTCTCATCGACCAGAATTGACAAGGGAACGAACGCCTGGTCCCCGCCGAAGACTTTCTCAATGTTTGCCTCATCGATTCGGTACAAGGGATAGGAAACACCCAGCTCCCGCGCATAGGCTTCAACCGAAGCCGGCTCTGCCTCCTGATCGAGGCTGATACCGAGCAGCCGGATCCCCTTTGCCTGGAAGCGGAGCTCTAGCCTTTCGAGTTCCGGCATCTCCTTACGACAGGGGCCGCACCAGGTGGCCCAGAGATTCAAGAAGTAGGCGGTTCCTTTCGGAAGGCCAACCGGGGTCTTCTGGTCGGGGCTGTCCAAAGAATACAGGTCAAGAACCGGAAGGTCGTCGCCCCTTCTAAACCCCAACTTGTGCCAGGCAAGATCTTCTCTAGCAACGGGATCCGGAAGCGACGCAGGACGATCTTTCAGAATTGCGTAATCTTCCGATGCTTCGACGATCTTCAGCGACGCACCGGAGAGGATCCTTCCGAAGCGCTGGGTCCTGCCCGAAGGCCAAAGCACCTCCATCCATTCCGCCTCCTCCTTCTGTCCCAGGCCGAAGAGGAGTCGCGGATCCGGCTGAGCGAGAAAGCCATTCCCTCCGGAGCACACCCGGGTCTGAACCCCATGGGCGGTCTTCAAGCGCACCACCGCTCCGAAGGCGTCCCTGCCACTGTCTCTTCCCTCCAGGACAACCCTGATGAAGTTGTTTGCCTGTCCTACATTGTTCTTGAAGAGAAGGTGCCCCTCGCCTTGGGTAGCGGTCAGGAAGATGTCTAGATCTCCATCGTTGTCGAAATCGGCTAGCACCGCCGCACGGCCATCGGATATGGAGTCGATGCCAGACACTCCGGAGATGTCTTGGAATCCTCGAGACTCAAGATTCAGGAAGAGCGCATCTCTCTCGAATCCGCTGAAAGAAAGCCCCTCGCGGAACAAGAGATTCATGTGCTCCTGCTGATAGCTCTGGTTCCCTGGGTCCTCCGGGCCCACACTGGACGCCACCACGTGGCGCCAGAAGAAGCTTCAGGTGTCCTTCATGGACTTCCCACTGATGAATCCGTTGGGTGAGTAGAGGTCCTCCCAACCATCACTGTCGAAGTCCACGAAGACGCCACCCCAGGCCCAGCCTGCCCCGAAAGGGCCCAAGGAGGCGCTGACATCCCGGAAATCGCCTTTCGAATTGCCTTCGAACAGGCTGTTTCCCGCCGCCAGTTTTCTGAGAACGCTGCGACTCGGCGTGCTTCTCGGAAAGAGACGATCCAAAATGCGATTCCCCGCAGTGGACGACATGTTCGTCACGTACAGATCGAGATGCCCATCGTTGTTGTAGTCACCAAACGAGACCCCCATGCCGTTGCCAGGATCCAGGACACCCGATGAGTCCGCCCGATCCTGAAATCGGTCTCCCAGGTTCACGTAAAGGGCATTCTCTCCGAAGTCGTTGGCGACATAGAGGTCCAGAAGACCGTCGCCATTCACATCGGCGAACTGGGCGGCGTAACTCCAGCGTCTGTCCTGGACACCCCAGGCTTTGGCAGACTCGGCAAAGGTGCCGTCTTTTTGGTTGAGGAAGAGCAGATTGGGGGTTCCGTTGCTGGCCCGATGCCAGGAGTTCGGCATCACACGTCCATACCGGTTGTAGGAGGTGACATAGATGTCAGTCCATCCGTCTCTGTTGACGTCCGCGGCGGTAGCACTGAAACCAACAGCCGGCAGTGCCACACCCGCCTCCTGAGAGATATCCCGAAAATCCAACTTGCCATCCGGAATGAGGCGGTTCTCAAAGAACATTTGCTCCCCGACTGCGGCTACGAACAGGTCCAGATCTCCGTCGTTATCGGCGTCCAGGAACAGAGGTGCCGTTCCCGACGGAGTCACTGCGATACCGGCATCGTCCGCCTCGTCGGAAAAGGTGCCCCCCTGGTTTCGGTAGAGGTAATTGCGCCCAATCCCAGTGGCGAAGACGTCAATCAAACCATCCCCGTCCACATCTCCGGCAGCGGCCCCGTGGTAGACAAAATCGTTATTGCCAGGTGAGCCATAAGCGGGAAGGGACACCGAGACGCCAGCTGGGAGAGCGACCTGTGAAAACAGTTCGACATCGGCGCGGAGCACTTGAATTTTCTCGATCTTGAAAACCGAGATCAGCCAGCTCTCGGGCCCGTCTTGTTGCGCCTCGATCCGGCCGCTGCCTCGGACCCACAGCCTCCGACGGCTCTGATCCCGGCCCACCAGGAAAAACTTGAATCCGCTCTTTCCAATACTGCTTTCCGGCTCTCCCGAGAAGCGGGCCTCTTTGACCTTGAAACGCGCGTCCTCGATTTCCGAGAAAAGCGTGAGGAATGCCTCCCAGGTCTCCTCTAGCTGTTCCTCCGTCAACGTCGCGCTGGGAGCGGAGTGGGGAGCACTCAATGAAACCCATTTGATCGTCTTGTTGGGGGTCCCCAAGGACGCAGGCCAAGGCGTGGCCTGCACAGCCTCGTGAAAAAAGCGGGCGAGCCGCTTCAGGTCCTTCTGCTGAACCGCTCGGGAGAAGTCGATCAGGGCATTCGCTAACGACTCCGACAGATCCTCAATCTGCACCAGATTCTCTTTGTCCAACTGAAGCTGATTCGGGTCTGCGGTCTGAGCTCCAATGAGATCGAGTCCGAGGCAAAGCATCAGCGCTAACACGTTCAATATTCTAGGGGTTAGAGACAGGTGGCGAAGGAGTAGATCCACTAGCTGATTATACTTCAATCACACGTCTCCTGGACGGCAGCCAGGCCGCCGCACCCGGCGCACATCGCGGTCCCCCCTGCCAGGAGATGATCAGACGGAAGATCCTTCACTCCTTTGATACTGCTCATTACGCTCACCTGTCTCGTCTCAGCCCCCCACCTGTGTCAGCTCCATTTGTGGGTCGGCGATTGTCTGGAGCCTTCTCATTGCATCGAGCTCCTGTCTGGTATAGAGCAATCGGGGAGGTGGAGTCTTTCCCTCCAGTGCGGCCTTTTGGGTCAGGGACAGCATTTCATGGAACTCCTCCGAGCTGATCTCACGACCACCCAAGCCCCCGATGAAGCTGAGTAAAACCCTGGGACCGTCCGCCTTACCGTAGAGCACCGATGACACCTCGGAATGGAGCACTCCACCTTTTCCGAGAGACAGGTTTTGATCGATCACGGCGGCGCCCTTCTTACCCTTCAACAGGCGCTGAAAATCGTCTGCAGGAAAGGGTCTCAAGAGCCTGGGCCGCAGCAAACCGACCGCCCTGCCAGCTTCCCGAAGGCGATCCACAGCCTCCTTGGCATTGGTAGCAAAAGAGCCCATCATGATGAAGACGAATTCCGCGTCCTGGCACTGGTAGGCCTCAATCGCCGGGTAGCTTCTTCCAAACTCCCGCTCAAAGGCAGCTGCCGTCTCCTCGTACACCTCAAGACCATTGAGAGACGCCAGATGGCTTTGATACCGAAAATAGGAATAGGGTGTTCCTCCCAAGACCGCCATCGCTTGACTGCGGGGAGCTCCAGCCGGAAAGCCGGCATCTCCTGGATCGAAGGGCTGCAAGAAATGCTCGACTGTTCCCTGGTGGGGGATTTCCACTGGTTCCCGGGTGAATGACAGATAGAAGCCATCCAGGTTGACGATGACAGGGAGCCGCACTCGTGAGCTTTCGCCCAGCCGGTAGGCCATGAGAATGCTGTCGAACACCTCTTGACAGGTGGAGCAGTGGATCTGGAGGAAGCCGCTGTCCCTGGCCGCCGCTACCGTGAAAGCGAATGCGGTACATGTCCTTCCCGCCCGTCGAGGTAGCAACAACCGTGCCAGGTCCGGAACCCACTGGCCGCCAGGCTAGCGCTTGGAATACGGGGGCTTACCCCCCAAACCTAGGGCAAATAACCCGCCATTGGTTGTCCGCTCGTGCTCTGTTACCGTTCCGAAGCTTCAACCTCTAGCGGAATCTTGACGGTGAAAACCGAACCTTCGCCGAGTCGACTCTGGGCGATCAGCACACCCCGGTGTTGATGGATTATCTGGTAGCAGATTGCCAATCCGAGTCCGGCACCCACCCGACCCTCTTTGGTCGTAAAGTGGGGATCGGATATGGACCGAAGGTCCTGCTCGCTGATTCCCTTCCCGGTATCCTGGAACGCCAGACAGGCCGCCCTATCCTCTATGGATGTTTTGATCGTGATACAGCCGTTTCCCTCAATCGCCTGGACTGCATTCGTGAGGATGTTCAAGAAGACCTGATTGAGCCTGGCTGGATGGCAGACAACAGGGGGAAGCTCTCCGTAATCGCGCTTGATCGCGATCCTTTCACCAAGATCTTCCCGAAGCAGCGACAGGGCACCCTCGATCCCGTTATGGAGCTCCACTCTTTTTAACTCTGCTTCATCCAGCCGGACGAAGCTGCTCAACCTCTGGACAACCTGGGTCACGCGCTGACCGCCAGCGGCAATCACGCGTTCCGTTTCCCCAATGCAATCAAGCGCGGATTGCAGGACGGGGTTCCCGGCGAACGCACCGGGCAGCGAAACATCCAATTCTTCCTTCAGTCTTCTTACAGCGATGCTCAGACTGTTTTGCGCACTGTTGATGGCACCGATAGGCGAGTTGAACTCGTGTGCGACACCAGCCACCAGATTGCTGAGTGCTGCCATCTTCTCGGCCTGTATGAGCTGGGCCTGAGTGTCCCGAAGTTCGCGATTCGCACGTTCGAGCGCCCTCTGGGCCTCCTTCTTCTCGGTAATGTCGCGTGCGATCCCGATGAACCATTCAACCTGCCCCTTGGCGTCCTTGAGGCAGGAGGCGTTGGAGGTATGCCAGCGCCAGCGTCCATCTTTGTGCTTTACACGGTACTCGATCCCACTTTGCTTTTCTCCGGTCTCGACCACTGCGGCCAGGAAATCGAAACAGGCCTGAACGTCCTCAGGATGGATCAGCGGAGCGAAGCTCTTCCCCAGCACCTCCGAGATGTCGTGCCCAAGAAGATCGGGCCAGTTCGGCGACACGTAGGTCATTGTGCCATCCGGCGTCAGCATGTAGATGATGTCGTTGGCGTTTTCGACCAGACTACGAAACTTTTGCTCACTCTCCGCCAGTGCCTGCTCGGCCTCCTTCCTCTCTGTAATCTCGTTCAAGCCCGCCACCAGCACGGCTTCACCTCTCAGTTTCGTCAGTGCAACGGAGGCGAGAACCCAGCTCTGGTTCGGTCCCACATCTCGAAGCTGAAGCTCATAATCGGTTACTCTGCCGGTCTTTCTCACCTCCGACAGCAGTGCTTTTCGATCCTCGGGATTGGCGTAGAAATCGGGCGTTCTATTCCCGATCAGCTCTTCTGAAGTCAGGCCCACGAGTACCGCCAGCCGGTCGTTTGCGTAGAGAACCGTGCCGTCCTCCGCTCGGCTGCTCAAGAGCGGGAAGGGCGCCGCATCGAGAATCGTCCCGACCTCGTCCACATGATTGGTGGTGGCCAGCTCTTTCATATCTATTCTCGGCGAGAGAGACTCCGCTGTTTCCGAAAAGCAAGAACTGTGCCAGCTGGGTCCTGCATGCCTGGCTGACCCGGTGGCGTGTACCGGCCCAATTCGAAAGCAGAATCACCCGATCGAAGGACCGCGTTTGTGAAGCGGCGACGGAGACACTGTCGAAACTGCCGGATTGCACGATGGCGCGATGGAACAAGCCTTCGGCAAGTGGCGAGGCAACCAGCGTCACAACGTTATGGCCGCCCCTTTCCAAAGCATGAACATCAGTACCGCCAAAACCGCCAGTGTGACACCGAGCGCCCACACCCCGCCCCAATCGAGCGGAAGCGCGGCACAACCGTCCCTAAGGGGTTCTGCAGACGAATCGACATACTTGTGGAGACGATCCATGGCTGGTGTGAGGATCGACGTGGATGAGGCCAGTGAACGAAACTCATCGGCGATGGTCTTCATCTCACTCCGTGCTCCAAGCGCGTGACCGATCTTGATGCTGGTCGTATCGCTCTCGACCATTCGTCTCATGAGAACCAGGAGCAGCGGCTCGGGAAGCCATTGGAAGATCCTATGGCTCTTCGGTGTGATGGGGATGGCGTGCGCACTCAGCACTCGGTAACCCTCGCGAATCGCTCGGAGCATGAGCACCAGCGCATCGCGAGTGCGCGCCAGCCGACGCACGTCAACTCCGGCCATGTACAGGGCGTTGGCTGTGGGACTGATCTCGGCGACGTGGGTCTTCAGCCACGCGTCCATGTTCGAGCAAATCGAGACAGGGAACCCCGCGGCTTTGAGGACGTCCGCAATTGCCTCGATCCGTGGAGAACTGGTACCGGTGAGCTCGCCGATTGTCGTAGGCTGCTCCCGCGCCGAAAGGATCAGATAGCGGAGTCGGTTATCGTTGGCCACCGCGGCAGCACCGGGAAACCCGAGGAGCACTCGGTCGCGGCCGAGCACTTCTGTCATCTCGCGAGTGCCTGCGGCATTGTTGCCGAAGAACATAACGCTTGGGGTTTGCCGGTTTGCTGCCAGTATCGGCAACACTTCGGCAATGTGGTCCTTGGGTAGGATCACGAAGACGAGGTCATAGTCGTCATCACGTTCGAGGTGCTCGACCGATTTGACCCGCATCGTCGTCTGTTTTCCGGTGACGACGTTCTCAAGGCAGATCCCACGTTCCCGGATATCGGCCAGACGCCTTCCCCTCGCCAGGATGGAAACGTCTTGACCAGACCCCGTCAACAGACCCGCGTAGAGACTTCCGATACTGCCGGCACCGTAGACCAGAATCTTCATCCGTCGGCCCGTCCCCAAATCATAAACACCGTCCGGGAATGAAACTGACGCGGCGCCTTGTGACACTGTAGCACCCGCGCTTTCTGGGTGCTTGAATGTCTGGGCCTTTCACGCTCCTCTTTCGAGTCCGGCCGGCTGACCAAGCCAGCCCAGCACGCAAACTATTCGCAAGAGACGTGCCAGTCGAACTCACTGCACCTATGTGCGCTGAAGAGGCAACTCTCGATGCGGGACAAGGCAACCGTCTTGGCTATTTGGCCCTTCTTCAGAGTGATCTCACCCGACCCTAAGCCACACCCGAGGCGGTGGATTCTCGGTCTGGTCAGGGAGAAAAAGACCGCAGGAGTCCGCGAGCCAGAGACACCGTGGGGATGGAATGCATTCGGAGCGGGAGGCAAATCTGGAGGCCCGCATCATGGAGACCCGCCTTTCTCCCCGAGGCTTCGGCAGTGTTTTGTCCTACCCTTGCCCTCGCCCTCGCCTTCAAACTTGCCTCTGCCTGTGCCTTTGCCTTCCCCCTTGACCTTACCTCATCCCTTCCCTGCATCCAGGCTCTCGATCAACCCGGTCAGCATAGAAACAGTTTCAAGCAGGATCTTTTCCTCTTGAGTCAGATCCCGGCAACGGCATTCAAACGCCACTTTTGCTCGAATTGCAGGGGAGATACCGCAGTATTTTTTGACCCTGCCATTGCCTATTACCAACGCTCTCGGCTGGGGAAACGCGGGATAAAGATTGTTCTTGGATAGCCGGAAAGGAAGGTGGAAGCGTAATAGGGAGGCACAGGCAAAGGCAAAGGCAAGTTGAACTAAATCCGCCTGCGGCGGATAGATAGAGCCTGCACCGAGAGGCCTGGCTGTCGTGTTTTGGTTTCCTTCGATCGCAGTTGGCGAGAAGATCTCCTTTAGGGAGGGACCCAACCCCTCCCAAGAAAGGAGATACGGTATGACACCGTTACGTTTACGCATGATCGAGGATATGCGATTGGCCGGCTATTCGGCAACCACCCAGCGCTGTTACTTCAGCGAGGTCGCCCGCTTGGCCGATGCCGGCAGGCTCGCAGCACAGATTGCTCTTTTCGTGTTTCGGGTTGTGGACTCTATCATGGCAAGCCACCAGCTGCTCGGCATACGCAACCGCGTCGAGTACTGTAAAGCCGATCATGCGAGTCCGAGAGATCCAGAAACCGGGGCTCACAATCAGTACCAAACCTACGAGGTCCTATACGCCACCGGAGAGAGAGCGGGAATCGCAGGGAACGGGGATGGCGCCAGGTGGCGCCAGTCTGCCATCGAGGACGGCATCCTTGGGGAAGGAGTGTAATAACCGGGCCCGGCTGAGGATTCAAGGACGACCCAACTGGTGGAAGGACATGATGGCTTGGCCTGACTGCAACTGCTTGCAGAACTTGGCTAGGATATTCTCCCCTCTTGAGAATCTCCCCCAACTGATCACAGGACCTTGGTTGTCGCCTCAGTGTGTCAGTCCCTCACCCGTCCTTCTCACCCGCCAGGACCTTGAGGATGTCCAGAGTGCTAACGATCCCAACCAGCCGGTTCCCATGGGTCACGAAAAGCCGATGAAGCCGGTTTTCTGACATGACCGCGGCCATTTCAGGCAAGCTGGTCTCCTGAGAAACCGAAAAAACTTCCGGCGTCATGACGTCCCGCACCAACAAGTTCTCACGCTCGACCCTGAAGGGCTCCCATTTGCTCAGGTTCAGGGTCTCCTCCCAATCTTGGAAGTAGACGTCGGGGTTGTGTTCAGTGAGGAAGGGATCTCGCTTTCTGGCTGCATTCTGGGCGATGTCCGTGACCGAGAGCACACCCGCCAGATTTCCTCAGCTATCAACGACCGGCGCTCCAGAAATGTTTTTCCGGGTCAGGAAATCGGCTGCCTCTCGCACCGACATCTCGTCGGTGACGGTGAGCAACTCCCGGTTCATGAGGTCCTTGGCAGTCCAGTGTTTCATGTACACAACCCATCCTCTCGGAACGAGCGACTCCGTTGTTCTGTGAGCTAGGAGCCTGTCCGAGTAATGGTCCGAGTTGCGTTACAGGCGCCGTTAGTCCAGATGCGAGTCAGGGCGACACAGGCGATGCTCGGAGAATCGTGGAGATCTCCCCCGGACGTGCCTATGCCAGCGGCCACGCTGCTCAGAACCACCACCACCGCAGCTTGACCCAGAGCGCTCCTATCGGCCTCGACTTCTTCGTAGATCTCTACGTCGAAGGTACTGGCTCCGTCAAAGGTACTGGCTCCGAGGATACGTCTGGCAAAGCTTGACATCGTCTAGCCTGAAGGGGCCCTGAGTCATCAGGCCGCGAACTTCAAGTGCTTGGGTTGGACCAGCTGCTCGAAATCCTGATACTTCATCCGGATGACCTCTCGATGGTTGCCCGCATTGAATGCGATCTCTTCATCCTCCTGCAGGGTCTCGTCCACGTACACGGGAAGGTTGTAGAGATTTCCAAAAGGCGGCATGGCTCCTACTTCGCAGTCGGGGAAAAGATCCTTGAACTCCAGCTCGGTGGCGAGTCGAATCTCCTCTCCCTCGAGCGCCCTGGACAAAGCTTCGAAGTCGACCTTCGCGGGTGCTGCCAGAACGAACATCAGTATGTCCTTGCCGCGACAAGCGATCACCGACTTCGCTAGTTCTTTGCCCGGGATGTGGGCTCGGGCAGCGATCTCCTGGGCCGTGTAGGCCGCGCCATGCGATGAGACGGTGTACTCGACACCATGCTCATCCAGACAGGTCTTCAGTTTGGCTGCTACGCTCATGGGACACCTCCATTAGGGGAGAACTCCTGGACCATTGCTACCTAAACTCTGGGCAACAACGGTGCCAATGGGACAAACCTCAACCTACCGAGCCCTCTTGCGTCGGTCTCACCACCAGGACCGAGCACTCTGCCTCTCGCACAACTCGCCCGGCAGTACTTCCGTACAGAACCTGCTCCAACGATGTTGCCCCTTTAGCTCCCAGAACGATCAGATCGGCTTCCCAGACGCGAGCATTTTCAAGGATCTCCATGAAGGCAGTACCGTTGGTTACCTCCGAGTGAACCCAACGCCCTTCGAGCCTGGAAGCCACAAGGCTCAGAACCGAGTTCATCGAGTCCAGGGCCTCCTGTTCCAGCTTGACGGTTTCCTCACCCAGGTTGTCCGGACCCAGCCAATCGGAGGTCACGGGCTGAGCCTCCAATGCGTGCAAAACGAATAGCCTGGCTGAGTCCTGCAAGGTGAGCTCGACTGCCTTGTGGAAAGCGGCTAGAGATCCTTCCGAAAAATCGATGGCACACAGGATACGCTCAAAGGACACGTTCCCCTCCTCTCATAAGCTCACTCCAGGCCTACACTTCTCCAATCCTGTGCCAGTAGAATGTCGTCTTTTCCAGCCTGTCCGCGCCGAATGTTTGTCATCTTCGGGCAACCACCGCTGCCTTCAATGCACGGAGAGTCGCCGGGGAGAAAAGGAGAGCAATAAGGACCGCGACGAATCGAACCGGAAGCACCCTGACCTGCCCCTGGCAGTCAAGCTGGAGCCTTTCTTGATCGAAATCCGCTCCCGTTGACTGACCCTGTAGATTTGGACCTGGAAACTCCGGTAGCGCTGCTTTTCTCTACCCCTTCACCAGCTTCTCCATCAGTTGGATTTGTCGAGCGATGGAATCTCGGGAGCTCTCCAGTGTGCTCTTCACCCGCTTGTGGATCTCCTTGCCTTTGTCAATCCCCTGTTCGGAGACAGAGGAGACGCAGGCGGTGAGGTCATCCACACGGTCCTTCAGATCTTCTGAGAGAGCCTCGGCCTGGTCAGCCAGCCTGGAGCCGAACTTCTTCACATCACGGCGGGTTCTTTGACCGGCCTGAGGGGCGAACAACACACCAATGGTCAATCCTGCCAATGTGGCTGAAGCCACCAGCAGAGTCGTCCGGACAGCCTGATTGTTCTTACTGCTCATTTCGAACCTCCTTCTCACGACTAGCGAATCCGTGCTGGCCGACCGCAGCCCATCATCCTAGTGAATCCTGCTCGACTAGCTCGCGGACTCGCCACAAAGATGTAAGCACGGACAAGACCAAAGTCCGACCTCCCAACCTGGAAGTGGATCAGAGCCGAACTCCAATCGGATTGGAAGGGTCCTCTGAGGGTTACATCACCCACGTTGTGGGGATTTTGCCTATCCCAAACCTGTTCCCGATCCGGGTCGCAGGAAACGAATAGCTGCGATTGAGCCGCGCTCCGCGCCGCGAAGTGGTTCTGAAGTTGCTAAGACTATCGTGCCTGGCAAGTGCCTTTGTCTGGCGAGTCCGTTTGGAAGTCGAATTGGGGCATCAAGACGGACTGATCTGAGAGGAGCGGATGACATGCTTCCCATGAAACATATTCTCGCACCGGTCGATTTCAGCGAGGCTTCGTACGTGGCCTTGGAGCACGCCGTCGAGCTGTCGAACCACTTCCACGCCGAACTCTGCGTCCTCCACGTCGTGGCCCCCGTTCCCACACCGCTACTGGCATCCGACTATTCCTTCCACGTCCCCAAGTATGAGGAGACTCTCCAAGACGACGCCCAGGAGCGACTCAGGGAATTGATCTCAGGACGAATAGAAAAAAAAGTGCCGGCTCGTCCTCTGGTGGCTTACGGTCTGGCAGCAGAAGAGATCGTCCGAGTGGCAACTGAGGAGAAAGTGGACTTGATCGTGATCGCCACTCATCGCCCCCCAAGAGTAGCCGGCACTCGGTTTTGGAAGTTCTCGGATGGGCCGCCACAGCTTGGATTCTGTCCAGGCGATCTCACTGGCTTCGTGAACCGAGAACGTAACCGAGCGTGAAAACCAGCAGAATGCCAACTACATGAACGAAGACTAGAGCTGTTCCTGAAATCTCTATCACGTTGAGCACCTAATCGGACAACCGATTGCCCCAGGCATTGCCTCCCGGCATTATGACCAACCGGCTGGTAAACCGAAAGTGCCGTGGTCGGTGGTAGGAGCCTCCTCGAACCAGAACTGATCAACTCCGAGAGGGCTAGCATCGGCCCACAATCCCCAAAATCTCGGCGATACCGGCGTAGCCTCGAAAAACACGTGGGTTCTCCCTTGGCCAGGCGATCTGATACTCCTGGAATAGAATGTCGCCTTACTTCGCCGAGGGGGCTGGAACCTCCCCATCTTCTATGCCCAATAGGGCTTTGGCGGTCTCAACACAGCCCAGGGCATCTCGTCCATAGCCGTCCGCTTCCAATTCCCGAGCCAGCGTCTCCGTCAGAGCCGCACCTCCAGCCATCACTTTCACCTTCTGACGAAGGCCGGCCTGATCGAGAACCTGGATAGTCTCCCCGATATTGTTCATGGTAGTCGTCAAGAGAGCCGACATTCCCACAATCTGCGGGTCGTGATCTCGTATGGCATCGACGAACTCTTCCGGCTTGGTATTCACGCCCAGGTCATGGACCTTGAATCCGGCGCCCCTGAGTAGCATCGTGCACAGATTCTTGCCTATGTCGTGCAGGTCCCCTTTGACCGTCCCCATGATGACTGTCCCCAGCGGCTTCACATCGGAGGCGGATAAAATCGGCTCCAGGTGGACCATAGCCGCCTTCATTGCCCTGGCTGCCACCAACACCTCGGGGACGAAGATGATGTTGTCTCGAAACTTGACCCCCACCACCGCCATACCGGAGATGAGTCCATCGTCCAAGATAGTGTTGGCCGAGAAACCCAGATCGAGGGCCTCCCTGGTGAGGCGGTCGACCTCGATCTGGTTACCCACGATCAGGCTGTAGGCCATCTCCTGAAACAGAGGCTCGACTCCTTCGAACACTTCTCGGATACGTTGGTTCTCGTGAGGCCGGGTGACCCACTGGAACTCCTTCAGCAGTTCTTCATTGACAATCGGCACGGTTCCCCCCTTAATCCAGCTCGATCGGATACTTGCCGTACTTGAAGCAGGCTTCCAACATGGCCGCATAGTTGTCGATTGGGACGTACTCGGGAATGGAATTTCCGGAGGAGACACAGTATCCACCTCCAGGAGCCAGATCTCGAATCCGGGTATGGACCTCTTCGTCCACTTCCTGAGGTGTCCCCTTGGTCAGCGTGTACTGGAGGTCGATGTTTCCCAATAGCGCAATCCGATCACCATAGTCGGCCTTCATCTGGTTGATGTCATGGGCCTGCTTCTCTACTGGATGCCAGCCGCTGATGCCCAAGCCGATCAGGTCATCGATGACCATGGAGACGTCCCCATCGGTGTGGTAGATCAGTGGTTTGTCGGCGGCTTTGGCCATGTCACACATCTGCCGGTAACAGGGGAAGGCGTACTTGCGGTAATGGTCCGGGTGGACCAGCGGACCATTCTTGCCCGCCAGATCGTCGGCATGAAAGCTGAGACCTACCGCGGGATGTTCCATGGCCGCTTCCATGGCTCGTAGCTGCAGGGGAACGATCTTGCTGTACATGAGTTCAATGAGTTCCGGATCGTCGATGTAAGCCAGCATGAAGGATTCCATGCCCATCATGAACCAGACCCCAGTGAAGATCTTGCCGATGACGACCCCGATTTTCATCCCTCGAGGAAGCAAGGCCCCGACCTCGTCGAGGATCGAAAAGTCGAGGTGGTCGGGGTCGGGCCAGGGATAGTCGGCGAATTCATCTTTGCTGGTGATAACCCCCTTGTGCATTTCGGCCCAATACCGCTCCGTATAGGCCTCCATTTCTGCCTTGTAGGTCGTCGTGGTATGAGTCTTGAGGGCCACGTCCGTGACCCCGTCGCCCGAACCTCTGTGCGTCCCCTCCACCGGCCGCAGATTGACGCTGATGACAGTCAGGGAGACCGGATAGACGTCGTAGCCTGCCGTACGGTAAAACTCGATCTCCTCCGCGAATCCCCTGATGGGCCGCCCCATGAACTGCTCTTTGATCTCCGGCTCCACCGTCAATTCAAAAATGGGGACGTAGTCCGGTTCCCGACGCCCCAAGGCAATCTTGAGACGTTCGAAGTCCGTCTTCCTGTCGCCCTTGGCAGCCAGTGCCCTCTCTACCGAACTGGGCAACGCCATAGTCAACCTCCCGATGTTTTACTGGCCGAGCTGCTTCTGGCACTTTCCAGCCTGCTGCAAGGCCATCGATAGTGGGAATGCTTCTGCGATCTGGACCACAACCGTGTCGACCATAAGCAACGTTCGTGCCACTTTTCCCAGGGCGTCCCGGTCGCAGATCCAACTTTCAGGAGCAATCAAACTGAAGATTGGCAGCTCTCGGGTCCTAGACGGATCTTCAAGGCCTGCGTGAAAGCACCCACTTGTTGGGGGAAATGACCTAACCCGCATTTCTCATCGCTGGTCTACTGCGACGCCGCAATCATCCGCCCTGGCTGGTCGAGGGACGTAGCGGTGGGCTCCAGGCCGCCGTCCGAGCCAAAGGCTCGGAAAAATAAGACTTCGGCCTGGAGGCCAAAGCTACATTCGCCAATGAAGTTTCAGGTCAGACGTTGGCCAGGTCGAAGCCGAGGTCCACACGGATCCGGTGCCACTCGTCGTCCATCAGGAGGAAGTATCCGAAGTGGCCATATTGGTACTCTGCTGGGTTCACCTGAGGGTCGTAGGGCTTGAGCAGGTTGGTTGCATACATCAGTTGCCCTAGGTAGAGCCCATCGGCGATCTGCACCAATTCGTCGACGCAGTAACGATCGGGAATGATCGTCCTCAGCTTGGGCCATCGGTAGTTGAATTGCAGCAAGGTCTTGCCTGCGTTGTGTGAATTCACCGATTCAGCCTGGCATGCAATGAAAAAGAAGTTCTTCAGGTCATAACCGAACTGCCGTGCCTCTTCTGCGGGAACCGTTTCGCTCCACACTCCAGCAAGCTTCATCATCTTGCCAGCAAGACGCTCGCGGGGCGTGCGCAAAGCCTGGGTGTTGGTACCCCAGACCGTCGGCTGCTCCCCGGTCTCCCAGCCGTCCGTGAGCTCCCTGAGTCTGGCCGGGGAGACCTTCTCAAAGGTCTTGCCGGTCCAGGTGCTGAAGCTGGCGCCCATGCGCATCCAGGCAAGGTTGAGCGTGTTGAGGTCGAGAAAGCGAGTCAACCCATCCGAGTGCCAGGAAACCAAGGCACCGCGAAAACGCCCTTCGAGCGTGGGAATGCCAATCCCTCGATTGAACAGCTCCTGCAGACGCAAGAACATCGGTGGGACATCTCCAAGGCGGATAGGAATACCGCCGACGTTGGGGTTTGAAAGGCTCATGGCAGGCTCTCCTTTTCAAAGATGGTCCCCGCTCCAGCTTTGGGAGCACAACCATAGCTTTGGGAGCACAACCATCCGGTAAGTAATTAACACCCAATCTAAGCAAGAAACGTGCCACTGCCGTGCTTTCGCGTTGGTCTCCCAGCAAGAAGCGAGATGCAGGATTGATGCAACGAGGAGTTTCAGTAGGTTGGCCAGGCAAGTGAAGTACGGCTTCTGGTCCGGGACTTGCACTAAGGGTCTGTCAGGAAATAACCGATGCGCTTTGGCGATGCGCCCCTGAGGGCTGGGGTCCGCAGGCACGCTGGCGTTGTTGCTCGCTTCTTAAATACCGCAGCGGGTATGCGCGTCGCTCGTGCCTAGCCAGCGAACCTGGGGACCCCAGCAAAGTGCATCGGTTATTCCCTGACAGACCCTAAGGGGTTTATCTGGAGGTGGGTTTCCGCCTGCCTCAGGTCGGGTGTGAGTGTGGTGTGATCGCACACATAGGAGGTAGATCATGGCTTTGAGAATTAGCGGAAAGGTTCTGGACGTCGACACCTCACAGGCTGTTCCTGACGTCGTTGTCCGGGTCATGGACAGGGACTTGTTCCACGACGATCCGCTGGGTGAATGCCGCAGCGATGCGAGTGGAGCCTTCCGAGTCGAATTTGGCGACCAAGCCAGCCGTGACCTGTTTGCAGATCGGCCGGACGTCTATGTTGTGGTCGAGGATTCTGGGGGCAGGACCCTGACCACAACCAGAGATGAGATCCTGGCCGACGTGAAGGGCGACCTTGAACTAGATGTTCACGTCACCCACGCTGCGCTCGCCGAGGCGGGACTCGCCAGGCCTTTAACCGCTGAGTGGATGCGCGAGGTCGACCCCGCAGAGGCCAGGGCTCTGGCGACCTAGACCTGGCGCGTCGATGGAGACGACAGAGGCGAAGTGGCGTCCCAATTACGCGGCGAACTCTCCCAAAGGGCCTCCGTGCTGGAGTTGATGAAGAGCTACCTCGATGCCCTGAAGGGAAACCTGGACAATGACGCCGAGCCTCTCGTGAAACTCAGGCAACTGTTTCAGCTTTGGACTGACCCCAGAGGATGTCGAAGGCCACTTCTACACGTGAGAGCCTGGTTGGAGCCGCTCCCGGCGAAGAGGACCTCCGAAGTCTCGGGAGTCAAAGGGACGTGGTCCGAAGCAGTGCAGAAAGAAATGACAGACCAGCTCGACCGCTCGACGGGTATAGGCCTCCTTTTCCTCCTCGGCTGCATCTGAGAGCTTTTCCCAATCCGCCAGGTAGTAGGGGTTGAGAACCTGATCCAGTCTGGCAACGGAAAAGCCGAAGTTGGAGTTCTCCTGGAGGAGTAGATGGTAGGCGATCCAAACGGCGACCAAGGCCTCGTGGAGGGTCTCGGCAGGCTGAGCTGGAACTTTTCGGCAGATTCTCGCCAGCTCAGTGTTCCCTTGCCGCTCGGCCTCCTCAGCCAGGTGCTCTGCGTAGCTGAGTGCTCCCTCGAAGACCGCGATTACACCCTCTAGGAACTCCACCTGCTTTTCGGTCGTGTCTCCCTCGTTCTGAATGTCCTGCTTGATCTGGCCGATGAGCCGACACAGGCCAAACTGGAGCAATCGGTCGAAGTCGGCAACCGTATGAGATACTGCACCATACTTGTCCACTAGATAGAAGAAGACCCGTTCCACTAGTTGCTGGCACTTTGGCGTTTCTCCCAGCCGCTTCTTGAGGGGAGGATCGATCGAAGCATGGCCGTTGTAGAGCCCTCCGTTGACCGGATCGGGGAGCTCATTCTCGTAGTCGCTAGTGTCGTAATCGCTGTAGCGAGCAACCTCGTGGACAATCCTGCGCTCTAGCCAATAAGGGAAAATCTCCTTGTTCAGTCTGTCGGCCACCTCGGGCCGGATCTTGAAGGGATTGAAGGGTCGTTTTGAGATGGTCTTTAGTTCGGGCCAGATGGTGGCGGCCACGGAAGCGTCGGGATACACGATCGGACCCACGAAGCTGGTGGTGGTCTGGCCCGGGAGCAGGTCGGTCTTTTTGACGATGGGGGTCTTATTGGAGAAGACATGTTGAAGGGCCTTGGACCTGCGCATGATGGGGGACAAGAGCTGAGCTTCAGGTCGACGTACGAACTCGGTATAGAGACGTGGAAGCTCGTCGCAGATTTCCGGAATCCATTGCGGATCGAAAAGACGTTTACGCCATTTTGCGACATCCGGAAACTGATCCAGAGTGACGCTGCTCAAAGCCAGGTCATTGAGGGAACGAACGTTTTGGAAGTTGTTGTTCGGAATCGGGAACACACCCGTTTCCTCAGGTTGGTGGCACGCGCTATGAAAACGGGAAAACCGTGGACGCCGTGAATGATATGACCTATATCATTCTCAAGGCCACAGAGATCCTGGCGATCCGCGACCCCAACGTTCACGTCCGCTATCACAAGGAAGTGCATCACCGTGATGCCGCTGGAGACCCGCTTCCGGTTGACGTGATGGACCCCTACCTCCAGAGGGTGTGCCAGGTCAACATCGTAACCCGGGCGACGCCTGCTATTCACGGCGATGCGGCGGTGATCCCTTCGATGGCGAACTACTACCGGGCCTTCGACGGTATCGACCCGGAAGATGCCCTGACCGACGCCCACGACTACGCCTCGATTGGCTGCATCGAAGAGAACTCCGCCGCCAAGCACTACGGTCACACCGGGTCGATTCTGATGGTGCTACCCGCCGTCCTCGAGCTGGCACTCTTCGGCGGCAAGCATCGGAGCACGGGAATCGAAAGCGAATCGCCCAACCTCTTCTACGACAGCAAAGACTACACCTCGCCGCCCCTGACCCAGATGAAGTCGATGGAGGAGTTCACCCAGGCATTTCGCAAACAACTGGATGAGATGGCCCGACACACTGTGCAGTGCAACAACTATCTCGGACGTTTCCTGCGCGAGGTGCGTCCATCGCCGCTGCTTTCGGGTCTATTCGTGGGCCCCACCAATCTGCCTGACAGCAGTGGGGCCAGCTTCAGAGATTTATCCTGGGGTGGCGCCAAGTACAACTCGGCTGGCATTGCGGTTATCGGTCTGGCTGACGTCATCGATTCATTCTGCGTTATGGACGCCCTGGTTTTCGGCGGCAAGATGTCCGCTGAAGAGTTGCTCGCCGCGATGGATGCCAATTTCGGCACCGACGAATCCTCTTCCGGCAATGGCGCCGGCAACTTCCTGACATCTTTTCTGGACAAGCTCAGGAAGGAGGATCCCGATGCGCATCCCAGGCTCTCTGAAGATCGACTCCGTGAGATCGTCGATCTGATCCGACTGGCACCCAAGTACGGCGCCGGAGTGGATCAAACCCCGGGTGGGGAGTACAACAACGCAACTGCGGTCAAGTACACCCATCTGCTGACCGAGATGATCCAGGATGTCTTCTTCAAGTACCGCACCCACCGCGGTGGGCGCTACCTGCCGGGCTACTGGAGCATGACCAACCACGCCGGTTTCGGCACGCTCACCCGCGCTACTCCCAATGGCCGCCGCACCGGGGAGGCCTTCGCCAGCGGCATCACGCCCTGCCCCGGTGTGGTCAAGGCCAATGGAGATCCGGTACTCATTCTCGACCACATCCTCTCGGTGGCTGAGGTCGACGCCAACACCGTACAGAACGGCTACACCTACAACCTGAGTTTGACGACCCGAGATCGTGGCCACTTCAAGCAGGACAACGACCTCTTTGCCAAATACATGAAAACCTTTATGGACCATGACGGCGTCCTGGTTCAGCTCTGCGTCTCCTCGATTGAGGACTTCGAAAAAGCCCATCGG
Source organism: Acidobacteriota bacterium (assembly GCA_965219855.1). GTDB lineage: Bacteria > Acidobacteriota > UBA6911 > RPQK01 > JAJDTT01 > CAUZIZ01. The sequence continues at coordinate 312,407 of CBDCOR010000026.1, read as the reverse complement.
GCTGCCAGCGAACTCGAAGAGTCCCGCAGTCAAGGAGCCAGCCAAGCAGAACTCGACACAGCGGAAGCTGCATTAGCGCCCTACAAGGACCTCATGATCCGGGTAGCAGGCTACTCGGCCTACTATGTCACCCTGAGCCCGGAGATGAGGCGGGAGATCATCCGTCGCTCCAACTTTGACCTGGCTCATGGCCGGGAGCAGCATTCCGATCGGGTGTCTGTAACTAACTAGTGCCCGTCCGAAAACCGGGGTTTTCAGAACTGTAATCTGTTGAATCGTAAACACTTATTATACTTGAGACTGCTGACAGACCGGCTCGACCCAGCTCGATCCAGAGCAAGGACCCTCGAGCGAGGGCACGCGGGCCAAAAAGCAGCGGTTCGGCGCAGACCTCTCCCCGAGTCGGAGCCACAAGGCAGTACGGTCAGCCACAAAAGGCTACAACAGGAGTCGGGCCAGGACGACCAGGTTATAGGTCAGGACGCTGGCATGGACGTAGCTTTGAAAGTGAGGCCAGCCTTTCCAGCTACAGCGGTGGAGACCGAAGGTGTGCTTGAGGGTCCCAATGCACCCCTCAATCCCGGCGCGGAAGCGTTTGAGTTGTTTGTAGACCCAACTGGAACGCACCATGCTCTCAACCGTCAACCCACACTTTTTGGAAAAGGCCACATCCTGTACCCCCTGCTCTTTGGCCCAGCGCAGGTTGGCAGCCGAGGCAAAACCACCATCCCAGGCGCTCTGGCGGGGGACCTTCCCGTACAGCTGTCGATGCCGCTCTAAGAAGGGTTGCACATAGTTGCTGTCGGCCGGATTCCCCCGTTCCACCACACAATCCAGGATCAGCGACGAGGCGCCCGTGCTGACAAACACCTTGTGGCCGAAGACCGTTTCCCGAGGGCTCTTCTTGATAATATCGGTGTGCTCTTCGAAGAGGGAACAGATCTTCTCCTGGGCCGCGACGGCCTCGCCCGAAAGGACCCGTCGTTGAGTCTGCTCGATGACTTTGTGCAACAGCCCCAGATAGTGGGCCAGTTGCGCCGCCACGGCCAGACTGAGGGGATCGCTCCACTGCGCGGAAGCTGCCAGCGCCTGCTCGGCATAGTGAGCCGTCTTGGACGCCACTTTGATCAGATCGCGGTAACTGTCCAGGCGCTTCTTGCCGCGGCGGTTGCGGATGTTCAGGACGCGCCGCTTGGCCCGCCGCGTATGATCGACGAAGCCGATCCCTTCCCGCTCCCGCAGCCGCCCCAGCGACTGGGTCACGACTCGAATGCCGTCGTACAACAGCTCACTGTCGAGCGGATAGTGGATGTTCGTCTCGACCGCCGTGGCATCGACCCGAATCCGTTGGCCTTTTTCCAGACCCCGAGCCTGCGCCCAGAGCACCAAGTGGTCGTTGATCGCCTTCCAAGTCCCCGGCTCAATCTTCCCCAGGTTCTCCGCCAGGGTGGCTTTGCTGATCGACGCCCCATAGGGCAAGCGACAGAACCTCTGACAGCTTTGCGAATCCACCAGATGAAACTCCAGCTTGCGATAGCTGAACTGATGCAGCTGTTTGATGACGGCGCAACGCAGCACCTGCTCGGCCGTCAAACCGGGGGCGCCAACACCGGAATCGACCCTGTCAGAGAGATCTTGTACTATCAGCTCCAGCGTCTGGGGATTGTCGTCCAGGATGCGCGAGATCACCTTCAATTCATGGGCCAGCTGGTGATCGGGCCATTGCGGGGAAAGGGGGCGTTGTTTTTCACGCTTTTTACGCATCTTCGAACTCCTGAAATCGTCGTAAGTCGTTTTAGTCTAATTGTTTGTACCAAATAGTCTAGCAAACGGCCCTGACAGTTTCGGAGCTTGAAAAAGCCCTCTTTCCCCTTCCTTATCAATTACTTACACATTTCCGGACGGGCACTAACTAAACTGGAGGAGGTTCGCCATGCATGCTGGATTTCCGTGCCTTACGCAGGAGATGAACGACCTCTTCAGGCTGGGGGCAAAGGAAGCAAAGGTCGAAGGGCTTCTGGATCGGGTCGGCGGGACTCTTGCCGCCCACGGTATGGCCTTGGCGCTGGAGGCAGGGCTGCGGCTTGCCATGTATCGTAGCTTCATAGGTAGAAAGAAGGGCAGGAAGGCAGACGGGTTCTTCCATGACAACTTCGAGATCAGGGACCCGGATGCACCCAATGGGATCCGGTACTACCAGGGCAAGATCCTGATGAGGACCGACCGGCCCGAGGACGACATGAACGTCTACTTGAGGTTCTGCCCTGATCCGGAGACGCTCTTCCAGAAGGGGCTGATTGAATGGCTCAGGAAAGCGCTGTGCGGCACGGCTCTGAACACGGCTGCCGTCGTCTCCACCGACGTGTTGAAGGAGGAGGAGGCTGAGCAGCTAAAGAAGGATCCGGAGAGGGTGGACCTGGTGATCAGCTTCAGGGATGTCGAGACCATCGTGGGCCTGGTCGGTCGCCCCAGAGTCGACTCGGGAGAGCTCCTCCTCGCCAACGTCGCCCAGGTCAGCGGGAACATCGGCCACCTGTTCAAGTTCGGAGCCATTGCGAGGAATATCCAGCTCGCTCTCGGTGTAGGTTGAGAGGCGAAAGGCAAGCATTCCTGAACTCACGCTGAAGGGAAACTGTGGAAGAGGCACTCATCTTTGATATCAAGCGCAACTGTAGCGAAGACGGTCCCGGTGTCCGCACCACGGTTTTTTTCAAGGGCTGCCCTCTCTCCTGTGTCTGGTGTCAGAACCCCGAGGGAATGGCCCGCCAGCCCTCGATTTCTTTCCGGAGCGACCTCTGTACGCCTTCCAGCTGTGGCGCTCCATGTGTGGAGACGTGTCCTGCCGGCGCACTCAGACTGGCAGAATCTCTGACAGTCGACCGATCCGTTTGTACCCGCTGCGATCTCTGCTTCTCGGTTTGCCGGAGCAGCGCCCTGGAGCCAGTCGGTTATCGGGTTTCCCTCGAGACACTTCTCTACAAGACCCTCATCGACAAGCCCTTCTTTCTCGCCACCGGCGGCGGGGTCACCCTATCTGGCGGTGAACCCACACAGCAGATGAGCTTCATTTCCCACTTTCTGGCAGGCCTTAAGCAGCATGGGGTTCACACCGCCATTGAAACCTGCGGTTTCTTCAACTTTGATCGATTCAATCAGATGGCTCTGCCCTATCTGGACCTGGTCTACTTCGATCTCAAGCTCTTCGATGAGGCAGAGAGCCGCAAGCACACCGGTCAATCGAACCGCCTGATCCTGGAGAATTTCCTGCGTCTGGTCGAGGTCGCACGTATTCCGGTGATCCCGCGTATTCCGTTGATTCCGGGGCTCACCGATACGGCGGAGAACCTGTCTGGTCTGGCAGGATTTCTCAGCCGACACCAGGTCGCGAGTTGCTCCCTGATGCGCTACAACCCACTCTGGCAGGACAAACTGGAGAGGCTGGGTCTAACTGCAAGCTACCGACATCGTGGCTTCGTGCCCAAGGGGAGGGAGCGTTCCTGCGTTGAGCACTTCTGCAGGGAAACCTCCGGAGCTGCCAACCCGCTCCAATCTTGATCAGAGGAGAGAAACAGATCCGGTCCGGTTGGTTCACATCACTCTTGGAGCGGCTCCAGGCGATGGTGGATTCTCCCTTTCGGCGAGTTCGTCACTACCTCCTTACCATCAACTTTGAGCGTGGTGCCTTTCTCCTTACTCCAGCTCACGGAGACGTTGTGACCCAACACCCTCAGATTTGAGACCGACGCCTCCCGCCAGGGGCTGTTGACGTTCACCTCGATGCCCTCGGCTACCCTCAGACCGAAGACGCCTTCGTAGAGCCCCAGTATCAGATTGAAATTGGCTGGATAGTTGAAGGACCTCGGCGCGGGACGGTATCTCCCTCCGGCAAACATCTCACCGGTTTCGGCACTGTATGCCTCCGCCATATACCTTGGACCGAGGCCCTCACTCCACCAGTGCAGCTTGAAGAGCTTCTTCAACATGAAGTGGGCCATCTCGGTCTGTCCCGCCCAATAGAGCCCCCGAACCACCTCCATCTGATAGTGCCAGACCAAACCCACGATCTCGTGGTTGTCAGGATCGTAGTAGGGACTGTCCCAGGCCAGGGAAGGAAGGCCGTAGGGTCTGTTGAAGGCCTTCGATTCGAGGTTCTTGACCAAGGCCCTGGCCTTGGCGTCGTCGGCCAGACCGCGCACTCCATTCATGAAGAAGGAAGCCAGGAAGCCGGTAGTGAAGGAGAAAGCATGCTTGGAAACGATCTGCTGTCCGTCGGAGTCCACGTCGACGTACATCCCCAGTTCGGAGTTCCACATCAGACGATTCACCTGCTCTGCTAGAGCCTTCGACTTCTCTGAATAGACCCGGGCCTTCTGGGAACGTCCAAGGGCCTCTTCCAGAAAAGCCAGATCCGCCAGTGCCCCAACCAGGAACGCGTTGTGATCGCAGTAGCTGGAGTGGCTCCCCCTGTACTTTTCGGCCAGGTCCATCCAGGCGTAATCTCCTCCAATCGTCCAGTAGAGTCCTAACGCCTGGTTGAACCGATTCTCGCCGTACCACTCGAGACCCTTTTCCAACCGCTCGATCAAAGGGACACCTTCAATCTTTTGCTGCAGAAAGGTCGTGTCCCCTGCGAACTCCACGTACTTTTTCGTGATCTGGAGGAGCGTGCTCGGGCCCCCATCCATCATGAATGGATCCTTCTGAACGCGCCCTTTTCCGCTGTCGAAATAGACGCCCCTGACGCCCGGCACCTGCCCGTCAGCCCGCTGCGTCGACCACATGATTCGGACGAAGTCCTTCACCGTCTGAGGCGTCCAATAGATGACTGCGGCGGCGGCCTCCATGTTGTCTATGTTTCCAATCACCTGATCGTGTAGATAACTGCCGTAGTTGGTGCTCCACTGCCCGTTTGGCAGCGCATCGTCGTCGATCTCCCATTGGTTGATCCTGAAGTTCGACCACATCCAGTAGTGCGCCTTCACGAACTGCTCATCCGGACAGCTGAATTGGGGAATCTCCCGCAGGAACCTGTTCCAGTAGTCGGTCGCTTCGTTCAAGCGCGCCTTGGGGTTGGACAGGATAGAGGCAGCGTCTTCCCGAGCCTTCTGGGAATCCTTGGCGATTGACCGTACAAAGGAAAACTCCAGCGGTGTGCCAGGCTCGAGGTTGATGTCGTGCTGTTCGTCGCGCCTTTGATGCCATTGCGGAGAATATTGTTTTTCGTCGAGCCCTCGAACTCGAACTCACCCAGATTGGGCCGTTCCCAGTGGTAGCCGTCGGAACTTCTCGACGCCCTCTGGGGTCCGCACCGCTTCATTGGAATGGAGGCAGAGAGCGAAGGCCGGTTCACGATACCGACCATCTACCGCCACGGGAATCAGCTGAGGTTGAACTATCGCTGCGCGGTAGGCGGCTGGATACAGGTGGAGCTCCTGCGCAAGAGTCCCTCCATGAACCAGGCCGATCTGGGTCCCGTTGAGGGATTCAGCTTCGCCGACTGCGAGCGCCTGACGGGTGATGAATCCGACCGAGTCGTGACCTGGAAGGGCAAGAGCGACATTTCAGGGATCGGCGACGCCGGAGCGATCTGCGTCAAGATGTTTCAAGCGAAACTCTTCGCCTACAAGTTCTAGGAGTCAGCGCCGCCGGCCGACGTTCAGACGTTCAGACGTTCAGACGTTCAGACGAATCAAAACGTAAAGCCATCCGAGCTGTCCTGCGGCTTGTACCCCAACACCTCTTGCGCGTGGGTGGTGTCTCGGATGGCCCACTTGTTGTTGGAAACCGTGTCGAAGATATCGAATCGTAGCGACTCTGGAGCACTCAAGCACAGATCGATCATCTGGACGCAGTCCCCGTGACTGAGCCAGCCCGACACGTGACGCTGGATCTCCGGACGGTTGCTCTTCAACAGGGCGCCGATCCTCAGACAGATGATCGACATGTTCCACTCAGCGGCGTACATGCGACCCAATACCTCACTGAATGCCTTGGTAACCCCGTATAGATCATAAGGCCAGTAGGACGAAGTCTGGTCCAACATGTCCCATTTTTCGGGAACCTTGCCATATTCGCCCGCCACGATTTCCTTGTAAGGGGAGAGATGGGGGCCTCAGGAGACCGCGCCGCTGCTGGCGTAGACGACGCGCTTGACGCCCTGAATTCGTGCGGCCTCGTAGACGTTGCGGCAGCCCTTGATGTTGATCTCCAGGTTGCCTTCCCAGCTGTGGACATTTCGGTTCTCGGCTGAGAGATGAAGCACCATATCCATTCCTTCGAAGGCCGGTAGAATGGCCTCGAAGTTGGCGATGCTGGCCCTGGTGTTCGGGATCCCCTCTACATGGCTCCGATTGAGTCCGCTGAATTCGTATTTGTGTCCCAGATTCCTCCAGGTGAGGCCACCGATGTCTCCACTAGCCCCGGTGATGAGTACTTTCTTCTTTGAATCTGTCATTTTTTACTCCCTATGGTTGGGGCGGCCGCCACTAAGCAGAAGGGCGACATGGACTACTTCAGTCCAGCCCGAAGGTGAATAGAGAACTGCCCGCCGCGATAGCAAGGACCTGTTTTCCGTCCATCAGGTAGGTGATGGGAGCCGAGATGATGGCTCCTCCCGTCTGGAATCGCCAAAGGTCCTTACCGGTCTTGGCGTCAAGGGCCATGAAATAGCCCTGCATATCCCCGGTGAACAGGAGTCCGCCGGCGGTCGAAAGGATCCCTCCCCAGGAGGGAGCATAGAATCTGAACTCCCAGCGAGTCTCTCCTGAGGTCGGGTCCAGGGCCTTGACACCTCCCCAGGTGTCCTCGTCGGGTACCTGGAAGGTGCTGCCGGTGAAGAAGTGTCCTTCCTGAAACTCCTGCTCGGAGGTGTAGTAGGTCGTACACTCCTCCCGGATGGTGACATTCAGCAACCCGCTATCGGGATTATAGGCAGGAGCCATCCAGTTGGTAGCTCCACCGACGCCTGGACACTGGTAGTTGCCCTCCTCGGTGGGATCGGTATCGGGAAGCACCTGGGGGCGCCCATCTGATCCAATTCCCGAGGCCCAGGTCATCCGGGCGAACGGCTTGCCCAGGAGAAACTCTCCCGTTTCCCGGTCCAGGACATAGTAGAAGCCGTTCCGGTTGGCCTGTACCAGCAGCTTCCTCTTTTTTCCCTGGAACTCCCGATCCAGAAGCACCGGCACCTCATTCGCATCCCAGTCGTGAACGTCATGGGGCGTGAACTGATAGTGCCAGCGCAGCTTGCCATCGTCCGGATCCAGCGCCAGCACGGTGTTCGAGTACAGATTGTCTCCGAGCCGATCCTTACCGTCGAAATCCGGGGCCGGGTTGCCCGCACACCAATAGAGAAGATCGAGCTCCGGATCATAGGTCCCGGTCATCCAGGTCGGAGCCCCCCCAGTCTTCCAGGAATCTCCTGCCCAGGTATCGGAGCCCGGCTCTCCGGGAGCGGGAATGGTCCAGAAGCGCCATTCACGCTCTCCGGACTCAGCATCGTAAGCGTCCAGAATACCGCGGACGCCGTACTCGCCTCCGGAGGTTCCCACGATCACCTTGTCCTTCACCACCAGCGGAGCCAGCGTGGAACTGTATCCTTTCCGGTAGTCGCCCACTTCAACATCCCAGAGGACGTTTCCTGTCCTTCTGTCGAGGGCGACCAGATGGCCGTCCAGGGTCGCCATGTAGAGTTTCTCACCGAGTATGGCGAAGCCCCGGTTGATGGGTCCGCAGCAGCGGCTCTGTGAGGGGATCTGCCGCTGATATCGCCACAAGACTCTCCCGGTCCTGGCGTCCAGGGCATACCCGTTGTTGTGGGCAGCGGTGAGGTACATGACCTCGTCCAGAACCAGGGGCACCGTCTCGAACCTTGCCTTGTTCCCATCGCCGGTCTGGAAGACCCACTTGACCTTCAGATTCTTCACGTTTTCTGTGGTGATCTGATCCAGAGGACGGTGATTCTGACCGCTGTAGTCCCCCCGATAGTGAAGCCAGTTGGAGGGCTCATCGAGGGCCTTTACCAGTCGCTCGGATGTGACTTGGGCCTCCAGCCACGAAGCCCCGGCCAACCCGGTTACCAGCAGCATCAGGATCCACACTCGAAGCGGACGTCGGCATCCTGCGGAGTTCGCAGGCCCCATGGATAGATAGCCTCTCATCAATCCTTCTTCCCGGGTTGTTGCTGGGCAAGAAACGTCAACAAATCGCGCAGCTCTGTATCGGAAAGCATGCTTCTCGAGTACGCGGGCATCAACGAGTGGTCAAGTCGAACGATCTCCTTGAGCGAACTCTTCTGTCGGCTGTGAAGGGCCTCCTTCTGATCCATGATCTGGATCGTGAAGGTATCCTCGTTTCTGATCACACCGGTAATCCTACCGTCTGCAGCGACCAGGGTGACCGGCTCATAGTTGGTCCAGGGCCGATCGAGGATGGTCCGTGTCCTGAAATCGGCGCTGGGATCTCTGATGGATTCCCGCAGATCCTCCAGGGAGCGCATCGCCCCAATTCGTGTCAGGTCGGGACCCAGACGCCCCCCCTCGCCACCCACCATGTGGCAGCTCGCGCACAAGCCCTTGCCAAAGTAGAGGGTCTTCCCAACTTGCCAGTCGCCATCCGCTCCGACAGCCTGCCTCTCCGAACGAGTTTGAGCGAGAAAAGCCATGATTTGCCAGATCTGATCCTCGGGTAGGTCGTAGGGGGGCATATCCGTACCCAGGACGCCCTGACTGATCACCTGAAACATCTGTTGATCCGTGGAGCTGTGGGTCAAGTCGGGACGGGTCAGTTCGGGACCGGTCAGGCCTCCCTCGGCTTTCAGACCATGGCAGAAGGAGCAATAGATCCGGAACAGCGCCCGGCCCCCAGCGATGGCAACCGGATCTCCCAGCCTCGGGTTCTTGTTCTTGGAGCCTGCCTCCTGTGGGTGGGCAGGCAGTAGAAGCATCCATAGAACAATCGTGAAAATAACGAAGGACATCAGTACTCTGAAGAGAGGGACTTCAATACTTGACCGGAGCTCATTCTATGCAGGCCTGGGAAGTCGGTCAAGGAAAGATGGGCGCAGAGCAGTCCCTTTGCCAACCGCGCTGGCACCAGCCGAGAAAGAAACGTCAGTCGAGAGACGTGGTGGCGGCCTCCGGGCCGCCGTGTTGTTTCCTTCGAGCCTTTGGCTCGAAAAACGGCGGCCCGGAGGCCACCGCCACGGTTTCCAGACAATCCCTTCTAAAATTTCCTATCCAGATCTCTACATTCGAAGAGATCCACCGTCCCGTAGATTGACCTCTCGAGCGCTGGACCGCTACACTCCCTCGACACATTCACGATCGAGAAGCGAAGATGAGAAGGGTCCTACCTCCAATTCCGTGCGTCCGTGGAGCGGTTATTGTCCTGGGCCTTCTCCTCCTGAGCTCCTGTCTCAGCCGCGAAGCGACTCTCGAGATCCGCGAAGGCGACCACATCTCAATCATAGGCAACACGCTGGCGGAGCGAATGCAGTACTTCGGGTACTTCGAGACGCTTTTGCACGCCCGGTTTCCCCGACACCAGCTCGTCGTCAGGAACCTCGGTTACTCCGCCGACGAGATTGCCTTCAGGTCTCGATCCTTGAACTGGGGGAGCCCCGACGACCATCTCTCGATGGCGCAGACCGACGTCATACTCGCCTTCTTCGGCTTCAACGAGTCCTTCGCAGGACCTGAAGGACTGGAAGATTTCAAGACAGAACTGATCGATTTCATCCGGCATACCAGAGATCGTAGATACAACGGCGAATCCGCTCCTCGAATGGCTCTGATTTCACCGATCGCCCATGAGGATCTGGGGAATGCCAACCTTCCAGACGGCACCCAGAACAACCACAACCTGGAGCTCTACACCAGAGCCATGGCCGAGATCGCCTATGAGTATGAGGTGCCGTTCGTCGATCTGTTCGAGCCCTCACGTGATCGGATGAACAACTCCACCCAGCCGCTGACCATCAACGGAGTGCATTTGAGCGAGTCGGGCTATGCCGAGGTGGCGCCGCTCCTGGACCAGGCGCTCTTCGGCGCCCACCCCAACATCGAAACCGCAGCTGCGAAGCTTCGGGCCGAAGTGAATGAGAAGAATCTCTTTTTCTTTCACCGCTACCGGGCCGTCAACGGCTACTACATCTATGGAGGCCGATCCCAGCGAGATCACGGCAATCCTCCCTTCACCGATGCCTACGTGCTTGAGAATGAGCGAGGCAAGCTAGACGATATTGCTGCGGCCAGAGACAAGCGCGTCTGGAAAGTCACCCAGGGACTACCCGTCAGAGCCGAAATCGATGACAGCGAAACCAGGCCTTTGTACGACGTCCCCACCAACTTCAAAGAGCCGATCGAGATCCTGCCGCCGGAGCAGGCCCGGAAGCATTTCAAACTGGCTCCCGGATACGCCGCCAATCTCTTTGCCAGCGAGTCGGAGTTCCCAGAGCTGAAGAATCCGGTCCAGCTGACCTTCGACAGCAAGGGTCGGCTCTGGATCTTGACGATGCCCGATTACCCGATGTTCCAGCCCCCCAACCGTCCCAGCGACCGGCTGCTCATCCTGGAGGACAGCGACCACGACGGCCGAGCTGACAAGCTCACCGTCTTCGCGGACGGCCTGCACGTCCCTACCGGCTTCGAGCTGGGCGATGGGGGCGTCTACATCTCACAGCAGCCGAACCTCATGTTCCTGCGGGATACCGATGGTGACGACAAGGCTGACGTCCGGAAGCTGATCCTTCATGGTTTCGACTCCGCCGACTCGCATCACTCCATCGGCGCTTTCACCTGGGGCCCGGGCGGCGGTCTCTACATGCACGAGGGCACCTTCCATCACACCTCGGTCGAAACCCATTCGGGCCCGGTGCGAAACGCTCACGGCGGTGTCTATCGCTACGATGCTACGACACAGAACTTCGAGACTTTCGTCTCCTACAACTTTGCCAATCCCTGGGGACACGTCTTCAATGCCTGGGGACAGAACTTCGTAGCCGACGCCTCTGGCGGACGCAACTACTTTGGCACGGCCTTCTCCGGAAAGGCTTCCCCCTTTACCGGTCAGCCCGACTTCGGTCCCTTTAAATACACCTATCGCTCCCAGATGAAGCAGTTCATCGTCAAGCGAGTACGTCCAACCGCGGGATGCGAGTTCGTCTCCAGCCGCCACTTTCCTCCTTCGGCTCAGGGGAACTTCTTGCTGAACAACGTCATCGGTTTCCAGGGAATTCTGCAGCACCGGGTCAAGGAGGAGGGGTCCGGTTTTGTGGGAACCGAGATCGAGCCAATCCTATTTTCCTCCGACCGAAACTTTCGCCCCACCGATTTGCAGTTCGGTCCAGATGGGGCGCTCTACGTGGTTGACTGGTTCAATCCCCTGGTCGGCCACATGCAGCACAACCTTCGAGACCCCAACCGAGATGCGACTCATGGCCGGGTCTGGAGAATCACCTATCCTAGCAGGCCCCTGCTGCAGCCTGCCAAGATCGCGGGCGAGCCAATCGAGGCGCTCTTAGAGCTGCTGAAGACTTATGAAGACCGGACGCGCTACCGGGTGAGGTTGGAGTTGAGAGAGCACGATCGAGAAAAGGTCGTTGCCGCGCTGAAAGCATGGATTGAGGGCCTCGACCCAACGGACAAGGACTACGAACACCACCGTCTGGAGGCACTCTGGGTGCATCAGCATCATAACGCCGTCAACACCCGGCTCCTGAAACAGTTACTGCGCTCATCGGATTATCGGGCAAGAGCCGCAGCCACTCGCGTCCTGGCTTACTGGCGCGATCAGATCGAAGATGCGCTCGATCTGCTCCTGTTCCAGGCAGGGGACGACCATCCACGAGTCCGGCTGGAGGCAGTGCGAGCCTCCAGTTTCTTCGAAAGTCCGCGGGCTGCCGATGTCGCATTGGAAGTCGTGCGGCACCCCATGGACGATTATCTCAACTACACGCTGGGAGAAACGATCCAGACGCTCAAGCCTCATTGGCACCCGATCCTTACCTCGGGCCAGTCCTTCCTGCCGGACAACCCGAAAGGGACGGAGTATCTGCTGGAGCGCCTGAGCCCCGGCGAGCTCCAGAAAGCGTCACGGAATCGGTCTGTCTACACGGCTTTGCTCTCTACTGCCGGAATAAGAGAGCAGTACCGACTGGAGGCTCTGAGCGGGCTGGCCGGGCTGAATCAGTCGAGTGAGATATTGGAGCTTCTTTCGGCCATTCAACTGGTCGATGGAGGAGACCTATCCCAGGCTGAGCCGGTCCTGCTGGATCTGGGCCGGCTTCTGGAACGGCGATCTGGTGCGGAGCTGAATTCCAACCGCGGCGACCTGGAGCGGCTCGCGGGCTCTGCAAGGCTAGCGCCAACGCACCGGCTTGCCAACGTGGCCCTGATCGTCGCAGATCAGGGAGTGGAAGACTCGTGGAAGCGCTCCTCGGGCTCACTCCAAGCGCTGCAGGACCTGGCCGAGAGTATCCCCCTCATCTCGGATCCTCGGTTGCGTTCCCTGAATCACCCGAGACTGGAGGGGCTCCTCCGCCACTTTCCTCCTCAGCTGGCTGGGAGGACGGCAAAGTCAAGGTCCCGCGCCGAAGTCGTCCGCACGGCTGCCATCGAGGCGCTGCCCTCGATCCCCAGTTATCAGGCCAAATCGCTTCATTTGCTGGCGGAGCTCATCTCCTCGGACAGGATGCGTGTAGCAGCCATTAAAGCGGTTCAGAAGCTGACCAGGGAAAGGATCTCCCAACAAGATCTTCTCCCACTGCTAGCAGGAATCGTGGATCACCTGGCCTCGCTTCCGCCTCGGCGTCGCACCTCAGAGGATGCCCTGAATGCGGCCAAGCTAGCAGGGGAGCTCGCAGACCTGCTTCCTTCCGATCAGTCCGGCGGATATCGGGACCGATTGGCGGATCTGGCCGTTACGGTGATCGCCATCAAACCCCTCCCGAACCGGATGCAATACGATCGGAAGGAAATCTTCGTCGAGGCGGGACGCCCAGTCGAGATCGTGTTCGAGAACATCGATATCATGCCCCACAACCTGCTGATCACCACGCCCGGTTCGCTGGTCGAAGTGGGTATGGCCGCCGAGCGGATGGCGACGCGTCCCGATGCCTTCGAGTTGCAGTTCGTGCCCAAGACGCGAAACGTCCTCTACGCCACCAAGCTGCTCCAACCCCAGCAGCTGGAGAAGCTTCAATTCACGGCCCCTGGAGAATTGGGAGATTACCCCTACGTCTGCACCTTCCCAGGTCACTGGCGAACCATGGTCGGGACCATGCACGTCGTCGACGATCTTGAGAAGATCTCCGCAGACGTGTTGTCCGCGGCCGAGCCCACCGAGATCGACTCCAGGGAGTTCGTAAAGGCTTGGAAGCTAAGCGACCTGGTCGGATCCTTGGGACGTCTGGACGCAGACCGGAACTTCGAGAATGGGGCCCACTTGTTCACGGATCTCTCCTGTAATCGGTGCCATCAGATGAACGGCAGTGGAGGTCAAACGGGTCCTGATCTCACCCTGGTTTCGGAGAAATTGGCCTCGGGAGAGCTCGACCGGCTGGCTCTGCTCAAAGAGGTCGTCGAACCCTCCGCTGTCATAGACGAGAAGTATAAGGTCCAGGTAATCACGACGAAAAAAGGTGTCATCCTCAGCGGCGTCGTAACCTACGAGGACAAGCATGTGGTTCGCCTGGTAGCCAACCCTCTGGAAAGCGAGGAGCCCGAAGAGATCGCCAAGGACAGGATCAAGGAGAGGTGGGAATCGACGATTTCCGTGATGCCGGAAGGGCTGCTCAACACTGCTTCCTCCAAGGATATCCTGGACCTGATCGCCTACGTCGCAACGGGAGGCGGACTCAAGCCCACTCTGGCAGTCGGCAGGGCCAAATAGCGCTAGAGAGAACCATGCTTCATCGCACTGGGCGACGACAGTTTCTGAAACTCAGCGGGGCTGCCATCCCCTTAGCGAGTGGCGCCATGATTGGCCAAGACCAGGATCTGATGGCGCGTAAGAAGCGAAAGTACCGCGTCGCCGTGATCGGTTCTACCGGGCGGGGGAACAATGGTCACGGTTTGGACACGGCGTTCGTGGGTGTTGAACGGGCGGAGATTGTGGCCTTGGCTGACCCCTCGGCAGAAGGTCGAAAGGAAACAGCGTCGCGGCTGAATCTGGCAACCACTTTCGGTGACTATCGACAGATGTTGCAGGTCGTGAGGCCCGACATCGTGTGCATCGGGCTATCCTGGCTGAACCAGCGGGTCGAAATGATTTCGGCTGCGGCTGAGGTCGGTGCCCACATCTTCTGCGAGAAACCGTTCGTCTCCACCCTTGCCAAGGCCGACCGGATAGCCGCCGCTTGCCGTCGTGCCGGGATCAAGTTGGCGATGGCACACCAGTGGGCCGCCGCGCCTCCCGTCCGGAAGATCATCCACGAGATTCGCGCCGGCAAGTACGGAAAACTGCTGCGGGCATACATCCGCCCCAAGGACGACGCACGTGGAGGCGGCCACGAGCTGATTCTCCACGGTACCCACCACTTCACGCTGCTCTTCACGATTGCCGGCTGGCCTCGCTGGGTGTTCGGCAATGTTCAGGTAAATGGCCGAGACATCACCCGGACGGACCGTCAGACAGAGCCCGAATTCCTGGGTCCCATCGCGGGGGATTCGGTGTCAGCTGTCATCGGCTTCGACAACGGCACGCGCGTGTTCTTCGACAGCACGGCGGGCCTATCCGTGGAAAAAGACCAGACCCTTCACACATCTGTTCGGCATAATGCTCGAGTGCGAGAAGAAGCGGATCCAACTCCGCTCGCCAGGCGATGTCTACCTTTACGACGCACCTACCGTCCTGGCAGACAATCAGAATCTGCAATGGGAGAAGCTAGTGCTTGACGATTGGCACTTCACGCCTGAGGGCGAACCCAACCCCCAGCTAGAAAACAAGCGTTGGCGGCAAGTCTTCAACAACACCCTGGCCAACGATCTGATTGATGCCATCCAAGAGGATCGCCCACCCCTTTCGGGACTCGAACATGCCGTTCAGATCACGGAAGTGGTCCAAGGGGTCTATGCCTCACACTTTTCGGGAAAGCGAGTAGATCTCCCACTTAAGGATCGCGTCTACCCCTTGGAAATGACCGAGCCAGCGCGTTGAGCTGAAACTTGATTTGGCCATTCCTGAGGTGCAAGGGTGTAACCCATTGATTCAGTGATTTTTAGGTCATGTTTATGACTCAAGAAGTTTCTTTCCTGTACGATTCTGCAGCCGGAGGCGGGGCTAAGCTGAAACTTGATCGAGCAGTGACCGGCGTAGGATGGGCATGCTGCTATCGATGTTCGTGGCTAAAGACAACCAAAGTTTCGTTCTCGAATGCGGCAGCAACGCCGGGGGGCCACTAACCTGAAACTTCATTGGCGAATGTAGCTTTGGCCTCCAGGCCGAAGTCTCATTTTTCCGAGCCTTTGGCTCGGACGGCGGCCTGGAGCCCACCGCTACGTCCCTCGACTGAAGTTTCTTTCAGGTACGATCCGGCGCAGCCGGTGGCGGGGTTAAGCTGAAACTTCGATAGGTAGCTCTCAGATTGAGGGGTTGGGCCGCAGCGCCATATTTCGACTAACGGGCTTTGAACGGAAGGCAGCAGACGAGTTGGGAACATTTGTGCAGCTCCCAACCCCTCGCTTCAGCCTCCTCGGGTGCGCGACACAGCAGGACAAAGTCATCCGCGTAGCGCACCATCTGGAAGCCCAGATCGGCCATCCGATGGTCCAGGGGATTGAGGTAGGCATTCGACAACACCGGAGAAAGAACGGCGCCTTGGGGGACTCCGGCTTCCGGAATCCACTTACGCAGCTCTTCCAGTATCCCCTGATTCAGAAACAGCTGAACCAGGCCCAGCACGCGGCGATCCGATATCTTCTGTTGGATCAGGTCCAACAGTCGATCTTTCGGGATCGTATCGAAGTAACCCTTCAGATCCGCGTCGACGACATACACATAACCGGCTTCGAGCAGCTCTTCGACGTACCGCAGTGCGCCGTGGCACCCTCGCCCATGACGAAAGCCGTAGCTTCGATCATGGAACGTGGCCTCCAGAATCGGCTCGATCCCGTGGACCAAAGCCGTTTGCACGACTCGATCCCGCACGGTCGGAATCCCCAGCGGTCGCTTTTCCGAACTGCCTGTTTTGGGAATCCACCTCCGCAGCACCGCTGCCGGACGATAGGTCCCCTCACGCAGTTCTTCCTGCAACCATTCGAGTTCCTCCCGCTCGTGTTCGGCGAAATCCCCCCACGTTTGCCGGTCCACTCCCGCCGCTCCTTTCCTGCCCAAGACCTTCTCGGCCGAGCTGGAAAGGTTCCGGCTGCAAAACACCTTATCGATCAGCGTGTGCCATTTCCCTCCTCTCACCTTTCCTTTCAAAAGTGTCTCCAACATGCGATCCGTCCAAACCGCGCGATGAGCCCACTGTTCGATGCCAGCGGGCTCTCCAGCCGGGCTAGCCGAAAACGGCACTGTGACCGGGATGTAGTCCCGCCTTTGGGCGGAGTTACGTTTCCGCGATTTAGTCATTTCGCATCTACCTTCCTGCTCCCCTTCGCTCCACCGCGTTTTGCTGCACGGCTTCCCCGCTACTATGGGAGCTCTGACTTCTGTCGAGCCGCTTCAACCGACCTCACCGGTATCGCCAGGTTCGCTCCCCTTCGGCGGGCGATACTGCACCGCGGGCCTGGGCCATTGCTCACGCAGCGTCCCCCACTGCGAGCTCTCACGATGGGTCGTCCACGTCCCTCACCCGACAGATCTCCCTGCTTATCTCGTTTGACCTTCCGACCTCTCCATCTCCAACCACCGCATTGCCATTTCGTCACGGTCGCTTTGTCACGTTACTTCACCGCCGTGACTTGCCGCGTCTATCCCCCCGGGCAGACCGTTCAGGTCGGAGGGATGGCCGTCGCGCGGTCAAGGGTTCGGGCTTTGCCAGGACCCTCCCCGACAGGCTTGGCCGAATCGAGTTCACTTGCGTTACGGATTGGTCGTTCGTCTCAGGTTGCTCTCCACCCTTCCTCACGGAAACGCAGTTACCACTGTCGACTTCAGGCCGGTAACGTTAGCCTGGAAGGGACTTTCACCCTTCTGATCAAACGCCTTCACAGGCGCACTAGCGGCGGCCTCCAGGCCGCCGTCCGAGCCAAAGGCTCGGAAAAATAAGACTTCGGCCTGGAGGCCAAAGCTACATTCGCCAATCAAGTTTCAGCTTAGTAGCTCCCCAGCCGGGCTGCCCCATTCGAGAAAGAAACTTGAAGCCTCTCGCCACACTGTCCAGTGGCAAGAGACGTGCGACGTTCGGACGTTCAGACGTGCGACGATACCAATGAAGTTTCAGGTTAGGTCAAAAGCAAACGCTGTAACAGGATCATTGCACCGAGTGTTACACACACCAATACGCCCACGGTGCTCGTCTTGGCACTCTCGTAGGCCTCGGGCAGGAGCTGAAGAAAGACCATAAAAACCATCGCCCCTGCGGCAAATCCCAACCCGAAGGGCAAGATGGGGCGAAATGTTTCGACGAACAAGAAGGCGGGGACCGCCATGAGAGGCTGAGGTAGTGACGAGAGGGCACTCCAACCGGCGCATGCCCAAAGCGTCGCACCGTTGGGGCGCATCACCGCACTGAACTGGAATGTTGTGTACCGCGATGGCGATAGCTATCAGAATACCCAGTTTCTCACCTGCACCGAAGGCCACACCGACGGATACTCCTTCGGCAAAGGAGTGGAGAGTCATCGTGCCTATGAGCAGCAGGATCCGGCGGGCTCCTACTCCCTGAAAGTTTCCAAAGTGGACCTCTTTCTGTTGGAGCAACCTCTCCCCGACGAAGATGAAGACGACACCCAACAACCCTCCAGCGATGGTTTGCCAAATGCCGTAGGACGTTGCTTCTGAGATGAGTCCGAAGCTGGCCCCTAGCATGAGACCTGAGGCCGCAGCATTGCTGAACGCTGCGGTTCTTGATGAGACAGTCCTGGAAAAAGCGAAGGGAATTGCTCCGAGGCTGGTGGCGGCCGCGGTCATCAGCTCGTAGAACCATACAAGAGCAATGGATAGCGGCATGACCTTGGCTAGAGAAAGAAGCTTTCCAGCAGTACCACTGCTGCCACGGAGAAACTCAACAGAAAGGCAACGGACTCACTCTTCGCACGCTGGTAGGACGCTGGCAACAGTTCCGTCATGACCAGGAAGAGCAATGCCCCAGCGGCGAATCCCAAGGCTGCCGGAAGGCGATCGCCGAGCATCGGCCCCACAGCAAAGGCCACTATGGCCAGGAGGACCTGGCCAACGTTGGTGACCACACAGAGTCCGGCCGACTCTCCCGTGGACATGCCTCGGTCCCGCAGGAAAGCGGTCAACGCCATGGCTTCGCCGATGTTGTGGATGGCAAGAGCAAAAGCCATGAAGATACCCAACTTCAGACTCACCAGCATGGCAACACCGATGGCAACGCCCTCGGAAGCAGAATGCAGTGTGTTCTGAAGGATGATCCTGTAGCCATAGTCCGGCTCAGCTCCCCTACCCGGCATTGTGTCCAGCTGGGTAATCCCAGCGTAGGACTGGACCCAGTATGTGTACGCTACTCCCAGACCGGCCCCAGCCATCGCCAGGAGCAACCCTCGCTCCAGCCCACGAGTCATGAGAAGATACGCAACGCCCAGCATCAGCCCGGAAGCCAGCGCGTAGGCACCTCCAATCCACTCAAGGCCCACTCTTTTGTGGAAAGCAAAGGGAAGTACGCCAAATACTGCGGTTGCAGCGGCAACCGAACTGCAAAGCAACACAGTCAATACTGGGTCACGCAATTCCATGGATATCAACCAACCCTGACCGAGCTAGCCCCGAGACACCTCCTACCCCGTTCTAAGGGTTCGGTCAATGCGTGCTCTGGGATTCCCCAGCACAAGCGATTTTCCAGTTCGAGAGCTCTCGGCAATGATCCCGAAGAAATAAAGTCTTCCAGATTGGATCGACTCTGCTGCTCGAGTCGGCACCTGTAGTCATCGGGAAACTCAAAGGGTGCGAAGAGCGGTGGCGTCGACTTCAACACATGTGCAGCGATGACTTTGGCTCAGGTCTTCTGAGCCACCTTCAGCGTGTAGTCGAAGGCCTGGTGGGATAGTTTCGAAAAATCCGTTGCAAATATAATCTTGTTGATCATTTTCAGTTTCGCCTCCTGGCGATTTGAGTCGAGGCTGCAGACCCAAACTTGACCACTTATCCGGCTGATTGAACCACTCCAGCTACCCTGGCGGAGGTAAAGGACGTCCACATTTCTCTACTTACCCTGGCGGCGTGCTTCGAGATAAGCAACGATGTCCACCCAGTCTTTGATCGTCATCACATCGCCGTATTCGACCATCCGAGATTCTGAACCCTGTTTGATGTTTTCGTACTCTTCAGGTTCATCCGGGACGCTGAATGGAGCCTCACTTAATCATCTAGCGAACCGACTGACGAGACCCGTTCGGCTCGTAAAGACAGAAGCGTTCCGCTTCCATATAGTCTCCCGTCAGCGCGTAGGCGCGGGCTCTGGAGCCTCCACAAATGTGACGAAACTCGCAGATCCCGCATTTCCCCTTGAGCAGATCGGGCTCTCGCAGCTCCCGAAAGACGGGATGAGATCGATAGACTTCCCCGATTGAATCGGAGCGGACGTTGCCGCAGGAGAGGGGAAGAAACCCGCTGGGGTAGATGTCACCACGGTAGTTGACAAAAACGAATCCGTTTCCGGAGTTGACCCCCTTCGGCGCGAGTCCGATGCTCCCGCCAGGGCCGAAGTCGCGAGTCATGTGAGAAGGCAGCTGCCCGCCCTTCGGGTGTGTTGCTGGTCCGAGACTCTTGCCCCCTGGACTGCTCTTTCGGGCGCGGGAACGTTCCTGCATCAAGTAACGCCGGTAGTGTGGCCCCTCCGTGATCTTGACAATGAAGTCGACCCGGCGCGCGAAGTGGGCAAGCTGCTCGAACAAGCGCTCAAACTCTTCCGCGTTGAGCAGGCCGAGCTCGCGCCCTCGTCCCATCGGTACCAGAAAGAAGACCTCCCAGAACACCACACCCAGGCTCAGGACCAACTCGGCCATGCTCTCGAAATACTGCCTGTTGTAGGCGCTGAAGGTGGTGTTGATCTACAGCGGGAGTTCGACCTCCCGTGCATAGCGAGCGCCCTCAAGCGTAAGATCAAAGGCCCCTGGGACACCGCGAAACTTGTCATGGACTTCAGCGGTCGGACCATCCAGACTCAAGGCCATCTGCGCCAGGCCAGCATCCTTCAGACTCTTTACCAATTCGCCGGTGAGCAGCGGGGTCGCAGCTGGAATGGTGGCCATGCGCATGCCCAGTCGATTGCCATGCTCGACCAGGGCACACAGGTCTTGGCGCTTGGCGGGGTCACCGCCGGAAAGCACACAAATCGGCGTGCCCATATCCGACAGGGACTGAAGCAGATCCTGCCCTTCCTGCTCGGTCAGTTCGCCGGGAAGGGCCTGGGGAATTGCCTCGGCGCGGCAGTGACGGCAAGCTAGATCACAAGCGCGGGTGATTTCCCAGATGGCAACGAAAGGAGTACGTGTGAAGTCGATCTCGGAGGGATGGAGTAGAGAAGATCTGTTCTGATGGGTCCCATGCATGGTCGTCTCCCGTCCTGTTCAGCCTTCAGATTCTCACTCAGAGGGGCGCTTTTGAGTCTCGCTCTTTCAAGAAATCGTCGATGGTGTCCACAATCAAAGAGAGATAGGCATCGAGGGCACACTGGCCTTCTTCCCTCATATCGCACGCCTGGTTGTGGAACTCCGCACTCCTGCAGACCGAGCAGACATCTTGCCGTATCCTTGCTACATAGTCCTCCATCAGGTTGCTTTGGACCGCCTGCACGACCCCCGTCAGACGAGTCAGATGCGACGAGATGGGACATTCTTCGAGAGACCAGAGAGCGCAAGTACCATCGACGCTGTTATGGATACAAACTGGGCAGACAGCATCCATGAGACGCCGCTGCAAACTCTGCATTTCCTGTCTGCTAAGCATGACCACCTCCTGTCTTGTCTCGAGAATGAGCAAGATGGGTGCCAAAGATCCTTATCCGAACCTTCTTGATGTGGACTCTGCAGAGTAGAAACCTGGGGCAAAGTCCCCGTTCGTATGGGGGATATGACGCTAATTCAAGAAGAGGTCGCAGGTCGCACGTCGCAAGTCTCTTGTCACGGGACAGCCTGGCGAGAGGCTTCCCTCACAACGATGGAAGCAAGAGCAACACAGTACCGCGCACGGGGCCAAATGTCAGCATCATGAAGCCAAGCCCCGAGGAGAGAGAGCGGAGGGGGGTCTCTGCCTCAAACCCAAGTTTCTTTCTCGAATGGGGCCGGCGGCTGGGGGCCCCACGAGCCTGAAACTTCTTCGAGCAGTGACCGGCTGGGAGGCGCACTGTCCCTTCAAGGGCAGCAAACTTGCTTTCAAGGGACGACGACCTTGAATTCAGGCCAAGGAGGACCAGTGCCCACCCGCCGCAAGATCCTGGGGTATCTTCTCTCGAGTTCCATCGGCGCTTCTCTCGTCACCATCCTCTATCCTATTGTTCGCTATCTCATCCCCCCGAGTAATCCGGAAGCGGCAACCCTGACCGTGGTGGCTGCAAAATCGGACCAGTTACCGCCTAACTCGGGTCGCATCTTCAAGTTCGGCACCCGCCCCGGACTCGTGGTCCGGACATCCTCAGGAGAACTGAAAGCTTTTGCTGCCATCTGCACCCATCTGAACTGCACTGTCCAGTACCGATCGGATAGGCAGGACATCTACTGCGCCTGTCACGAGGGTCTGTATGACCTGAACGGGACCCCAACGGCGGGGCCCCCTCCACGGCCGCTGGAAGAATACGCAGTCAAGGAGAGTCATGGGGAAGTCTCGGTCTCAAGAATCGGCTGAAGCTGGCTTGGGGTCGTCTGCGCTATTTCGCTGGTTCGACGAACGGATCGACCTCTCCTATTTCACGAAGCTGGCATTGAAGAAGGAGGTGCCGGTTCACCGCTTCTCGATAGCCTACTTCCTGGGCGGAATCGTAATGTTTCTGCTGATGATTCAGCTCGGGAGCGGGATTCTTCTGCTGCTGTACTACCGACCCAGCGCCGAGGAGGCCTTCGAGAGCGTCCAGTTCATCGTCTCCGAGGTCGAATTCGGGTGGCTCATCCGCTCCCTCCACAGCTGGTCGGCCAACCTGCTGGTCGGGTTTGCCTTCCTGCACATGTTCAGCACGTTCTTCATGAAAGCCTACCGCAGACCGCGTGAGCTGACCTGGATCACCGGCGTACTCCTCTTCTACCTGATGCTGGGTTTCGGCTTCAGCGGCTACCTCCTTCCCTGGAACGAACTGGCCTACTTCGCCACCCAGGTCGGGACCGACGTCCTCGGGGCGATTCCCCTGGTCGGCGGCGCCTTGGCTGTCTTTTTCCGAGGGGGTGAGCAGGTAACCGGTGCTACCCTGACCCGCTTTTTTGGCTTCCACGTGGCAGTTCTGCCGGCCCTCACGACGATTCTGATTCTGTTCCACATCAGTCTGGTCCAAAAGCATGGCATGTCGGTCCCACCTCGACTGCAAAGCAAGAATCTGCGAACCCTCCCCTTCTTTCCCGGAGCTTTTCTCCGCGACTTGGCAGCCTGGTACGTCGTCCTTGGTCTGCTCGTTTTTCTTTGCGTTTATTCTCCCTGGGAACTGGGCAGCAAGGCGGATCCCTTTGCCCCGGCGCCGGTCGGAATTCAGCCCGAGTGGTACTTTCTTTTCATGTTCGAAACCCTGAAGTTTCTTCCCAGCCACATTCTTGCCTTCGAAGGCGAAGTCGTGGGGATAATGGCCTTCTCACTGGGCGGTCTGCTCTGGCTCCTGGTGCCCTTCTGGGATTCGTTCCTGGTCAAAAGAGGGTGGACCTTCTTGGTGGATATCATCGGCGGAGCCCTGATTCTGTACATCTTGGGACTGACCCTGTATGCGGTCTGGTAGGCCTTACACAATGAGTGTCGTTGTCGTTCTGATCCTACTCGTGTCGGCGGCTCCTGCTCTGGCGAGTGACAGCTGCATCAGCTGCCACCTGGAGCTGGGAGACAGCCTGGGTGAGCCTCGGAAATCTTCGTGAATGACATCCACCACCAGGTTGGACTCTCCTGCGCGTCCTGTCATGGGGGCGACCCTTCCAACAATGACATGGAAGGCGCAAAAGGGTCCGATACGGGCTACGTCGGCGCGCCTGGCTTCAAGGGAATCTCCGACCTCTGCGGCTCTTGCCATTCCTCTGCTGAGTTCATGCGGCAGTACAATCCGTCACTCCGGATCGACCAGGTCTCCGAATACCGGACCAGTGTCCACGGGAAGTTGGGCGCCGAGGGACATACCGACGTAGCTACCTGTATCAGTTGTCATTCGGTGCACGACATTCGGAAGGTGAACGATCCGCTGTCGCCGACATATCCCACCAAAGTGGCGGATACCTGCGGCAGTTGCCACTCCGATCCCAAGCGCATGGAGGCTCATGGAGTTCCCCACAACCAGGTCGCCGAATATAGAACAAGCGTGCACGCGCTGGCACTTTTCGAGAAGAGAGATCTGTCTGCGCCCACCTGTAACGACTGTCACGGCAACCATGGAGCTGTCCCTCCTCAGGCCGCCTCGGTAGCTCAGGTGTGCGGCAACTGCCACGGCACCCAACGCAGCCTGTTTCAGCAGAGTCCGCACGGCGAAATGTTCACACTGATGGATTTAGCAGGGTGCGTGACCTGTCATGGGAATCATGCTGTTGCTGCTGCCGACGAATCCCAGCTGGTGGGTGAGGACGCCGTGTGTAGTGCCTGCCACGAGTCAGATCAGGGAAGTGAGGCCGCCGACAGCATGGCGACACAACTGGTCCGGCTGCAGGAACGCATCGGTTCGGCTGAAGCGATTCTGGAGAGAGCCGAGCAGGCAGGAATGGAGGTGAGCCGTCCCATCTACCACCTCCACGAGGCCCGGGAAAAGGTCATTTTCGCCCGCCACGAAGTTCACTCCCTGGATCTCGAGAAGCTGGGTGCGATTGTCGCCGAAGGTCTCGAAATCGGGGAAGACGCGCATGCTGAGGGTGTCCAGGCATTTAAAGACCTCCGCTTTCGCAGGCGGGGCCTGTATCTGTCCCTGGCTGTCATAGGGTTTGTCATCGGGGCTCTGTTCTTGTGGATTCGAGAAACCGAGAGAGAATAGGCCCTCAGTCGGCTGCTGTTCTTCCAAATCGGGTAATATCACCCATCCTGCGATAGGCAAGCACGTGATTTGCCACAGTCGACCTGCCTGGTGGGACCTCCCTTGTGTTCTATATTGGTACCGCCCCCAGCGGTGCTGGCCCCATTCGAGAAAGAAACTTCTGCACGAACAGTGAACGTCAAAGGCTCTCTCCTTCGTCTTCCTCCGCTGGATCGAGCGGAACACTATCGGCTGCTCAACGAACCTGAGCAGGCCGAAAGCGTCTGCCGCGACATTCTCAGAATCGACCCTGAGAACCAGCAGGCACTGACAGAGCTACTGCTCAGTCTGACTGACCAGTTCGGCTATGGTGTGGGACGGTTGGCAAGGGCTGAAGAGATAATCGGCCAACTTCAGGACGAGTATAAGCGTTCCTACTACACGGGTGTCATCTCTGAGAGACAGGCCAGGGCAAAGCTCAAACAGAGTGCCCCTGGATCTCAGCACAATGCCTACGATCTGTTTCGTGAGGCCATGGAATGGTACGAGAAGGCTGAGAAGATCCGTCCCCAGGGGAACGATGATGCAATCCTGCGCTGGAACAGCTGTGCTCGAACGATCAGTGACTGGCGTCTTCGACCAAGGACCGAAGACATCTCCCAGCAGTTTCTTGAGTAAGAATTTCGGTTGGAACGGCTGCGCACCTGATGCCTGAGATTCGGTGCTTGCTGCACTTGACGGTAGTCCGCTATGTCCCCTAATCCCCCGGGATTTGGAACAACGGTAGGCCAGAAGCTGTTGCTGGCCTTGACAGGATTGCTTCTTTTCGCCTTCCTGATCGGTCACCTCCTGGGGAATCTTCTGCTCTTTCTAGAGGATCCCAGCCCCTTCAATCGCTATGCCGATACGCTGGTGAACCTGGGATGGCCTCTCATCCTGGTAGAAATCTTTCTCCTGGCCGCATTCATCGCTCACATCGCGGCGGCGGTCTCGGTAACCTGGAGGAACCGCAAGGCCCGTCCAATCGGCTACCAGAAGTTCAAGAGCGCTGGAGAGCCGAGTCAGAAATCACTTGCCTCCTCAACCATGATCTGGACAGGCCTGGTTCTTCTGGTATTCACCGTTCTTCACATCTACACATTCAAGTACGGTCCCGGTGTTGAGGAAGGTTATGTGTCGGAGATAGACGGTCAGCGAATTCGAGATCTCCACCGACTGGTGATGGAAGTCTTCAGGGACCCCCTCTACGTCTGCTGGTATGTGGGAGCGATGATATTCCTGGGTTTCCATTTGCGCCATGGTTTCTGGAGCGCGTTTCAGTCCCTGGGTCTGCAGCATCCGCGCTACACACCCCTGATCTTCACAGTCGGATACATCTCAGCGGTAATCCTGGGACTTGGATTCCTGGGGATCCCGCTCTGGGTCTATTTACAAGAAGTCTACTGATGCAGCTTGACGCGGGGGTCCCCAGAGGGCCATTGGTATCGAAGTGGGAAAAGCACAAGTCGGAACTGGGACTGATCAGCCCAGCCAACCGGAAAAACTTCACCATCATCGTCGTGGGCACCGGTCTGGCCGGGGGATCGGCAGCGGCCAGCCTGGCTGAGTTGGGATATCGCGTCCTCAGTTTCTGCATTCAGGACTCGCCCCGACGAGCTCACAGCGTGGCAGCTCAAGGGGGAATCAACGCCGCCAAGAACTACCAGAACGACGGAGACAGTGTCTGGCGCCTCTTCTTCGACACCATCAAAGGCGGCGATTATCGATCCAGGGAGGCCAACGTCTATCGGCTTGCCGATGTGAGCGGCAACATCATCGACCAGTGCGTGGCTCAAGGGGTCCCCTTCGCCCGGGAATATGGAGGCTACCTGGCCAACCGCTCCTTTGGGGGTGCCCAGGTCTCGCGGACCTTTTATGCTCGAGGACAAACCGGACAGCAACTGCTCCTGGGTGTGTACGGCGCTTTGATGCGCCAGGTGGACCTGGGCGGAGTTCAACTGCTCCCCAGGCGAGAGATGTTGGATCTGGTGCTGGTGGATGGAAAGGCACGCGGAATCGTTGTTCGGAATCTATTGACCGGTGCGATCGAGAGACATCTAGGGTACGCAGTGGTTTTGGCTACTGGCGGCTATGGCAACGCCTACTACCTGTCCACCAACGCCATGAGCTCGAACGTCACGGCGGCCTGGCGCTGTTACAGAAGAGGCGCTGCGTTTGCCAACCCCTGTTTCACTCAGATCCATCCCACCTGTTTACCCGTATCCGGTCAACACCAATCAAAGCTCACGCTGATGAGTGAGAGTCTCCGTAACGACGGACGGGTATGGGTGCCCAAAGAGCAGGGCGACTTTCGACCACCGGACCAGATTCCGGAAGAGGACCGCGACTACTATCTCGAGCGAAGATACCCCGCTTTCGGGAATCTTGTGCCCCGGGACGTGGCCTCTCGAGCCGCCAAAGCAGCCTGCGACGAAGGACGAGGCGTCGGAGAAACTAGACTGGCAGTTTACCTGGATTTCACGGACACATTTCAAAGATTAGGCCTGGAGGTCGTAAAAGACAGATATAGCAATCTCTTCGAGCTCTACAACCGAATCACCGGGGAGGATCCTTATCAGGTCCCCATGCGGATCTACCCGGCAGTGCACTACACCATGGGGGGGCTCTGGGTCGACTACAACTTGATGGCCACGATCCCGGGACTCTACGTGCTCGGCGAGGCCAACTTCTCTGACCACGGAGCCAATCGACTCGGCGCCAGCGCCCTGATGCAGGGCCTGGCGGATGGTTACTTCGTCCTGCCGGCTACGATCGGAGACTACTTTGCGGGGACCAGGTTCAGTGATGTCTCTATGCAACAGGGAGAATTCGCGGACACGGCTCAGGAGTCGGAAACTCGACTGAAGCGGCTGCTCTCCATCGACGGCAGCCAGAGTCCAACCGATTACCACCGCCGCCTGGGTCAGGTTCTGTGGGACCAGGTGGGGATGTCTCGAAACGAGGAAGGGCTGAAGAGCGCACTGCAACAGATAGCTGAGCTCAGAGACGAGTTCTGGCAAAACCTCAAGGTGCCTGGCCGGCGCGACACGCTCAACAGGAACCTGGAATTCGCAGGAAGGGTGGCTGATTTTATGGAGTTGGGCGAACTGATGGCTCGGGATGCCCTCGAGCGAAAAGAATCCTGTGGCAGTCATTTCCGAGAGGAATACCAGACGGCTGAAGGCGAGGCACAGCGAGATGATGTCCATTCCAGCCACGTTTCTGCCTGGGAGTTCACTGGAGACAACCAGGACCCGCTTCTCCATAAAGAGGAACTGTCCTTTGAATCAATTGCTCTGATGCGCAGGAGTTACTATTAGCGGAGGTTCCATGGGGAAAGGTCTCGCTCTCACTCTAAGGATCTGGCGACAACCGGGCCCTGATGCGCCTGGAAAACTGGTCGATTACAAGGTAACGGAAATCTCGCCAAGTATGTCCTTCCTGGAAATGTTGGATATGCTCAACCAGGACCTGCTTCAAAAAGGGGAAGAAGCGCTGGAGTACGACAGCGACTGTCGGGAGGGGATCTGTGGGAGCTGTGGCATGGTCATCAACGGAGTTGCACACGGTCCGCTGCGGGCGACCAGCGTATGTCAGCTCCACATGCGGCATTTCCAGGACGGGGACACGATCATCGTAGAACCCTGGAGAGCCAAGGCTTTTCCGATCGTCAAGGACCTGATAGTGGATCGCAGTGCCTTCGACCGAATCGTGGCGGCAGGCGGGTACGTCTCGGTGAACACAGGCTCCGCGCCCGATGCCAACAGTGTCCTGATTTCAAGGGAGGAGACGGGTCGAGCCCTGGACTCATCTGCCTGCATCGGCTGTGGGGCCTGCGTCGCCGCCTGTCCCAATGCCTCTGCGGCCCTGTTCGTGGGAGCCAAGGTGTCCCATTTCAGCCTTCTTCCCCAGGGAAGGATCGAGGGCAAGAAGCGGGTGCGCCGGATGGTTGCCCGAATGGACGAAGAGCAATTCGGGAGCTGCTCCAATCACGGTGAATGTGAGGCCGTTTGTCCCAAGGAGATTTCGATTTCCAACATCGCACGCATGCGCTCCGAATACGTGAAAGCCACCCTTCTCTGAGCCAGCAATGCGGGTTCATTCGGGGAAACAACCGTCGACGGGGAGATTCCCTGAATACCCCTAATCCATAACTAAATCCAGTAGTGTCCCAACGTTTGGGTTTCTAATCTCTGTAAAGTATTAATGAGTAATATGTTAGAGAAGATAATGGGTGTTTCCGACTTGAAAGTGAGTGTACGCTCACGCCCTTCAGTTCATAAGGAGGGCGAGCATGTACACGGGCACGACGATTTTTTCTCAGGTGATGCGGCATCTTCCCTGGCATCATTTTCATCGCATTGTTCAGCACTACGGAGGCGACTACAAGGTCAAGTCGTTCCGCTGTGCCGACCATTACCGGGTCATGGCCTTTGCACAGTTGACCTATCGCGAGAGCTTGCGCGATATCGAAGCCTGCCTACGGGCCATGAGATCCAAGCTCTTCCACATGGGCATTCGCTCCACGGTCTCCCGCAACAATCTGTCCAATGCCAACGAGAGGCGCGACTGGCGCATCTATGCCGAGTTTGCCCAAGTGCTTATCGCCGAAGCGCGCCGCCTGTACACCGACGAGGACCTGGGAGTCGACCTGAACGCGACCGTCTATGCCTTGGACTCCACGACCATCGACCTGTGCCTCTCGGTCTTCCCCTGGGCGCGCTTCCGCCGTACCAAGGGGGCGATCAAACTGCATACCTTGCTCAACCTGCACGGCGCCATTCCCGAGTTCGTTCTGATCTCGGACGGAAAACTGCACGATGTCCACGCCTTGGACCACCTGATTCCTTGTCCCGGTGCCTACTACATCATGGATCGCGGATACCTGGATTTCGGGCGCCTGTACCGACTCCATTCTGCCCGGTCGTTATTCGTGACCCGCGCCAAGGCCAACTTCAAGTTCCGCCGCCGCTACTCCCACCCGGTGGACAGAACGACGGGACTGATCTGCGACCAAACTGTCCTGCTGAGCACCTTCTATCCGGCCAAGGCCTACCCCGAACCTTTGCGTCGCATCAAGGCCTTTTACGGCACCAGTCCCAATGCCGTGAAAACACAAATCTGGATCGCCCTCAGTACCTACCTGCTCATCGCCATCATCCGCAAGCGCCTCTATCTCGAGTTGCCGCTCTACACAATTCTCCAGGTCCTGAGTGTCTCGCTCTTCGAGAAAACCCCAATTTTACAGGCCTTTCAGGACATGCATTACATTACTCAGAATAGTGACATTCATAAACAGTTGATGTTATTCGACTAACGCTGGGACGCTACTGACTAAATCAATGGGATATATCCCGCTTCCCTGCAGACTTGCCAAATCAAGTTTCAGGTTAGTGGCCCTCCAGCGGTGCTGTCCCATTCGAGAACGAACTCCGGGTCCCGGCGTAGCGGTGGGCTCCAGGCCGCCGTCCGAGCCAAAGGCTCGGAAAAATAAGACTTCGGCCTGGAGGCCAAAGCTACATTCGCCAATGAAGTTTCAGGTTAGCCGAGCCCCCGGCTGCGGACCGCCGGATCATTCGAGAAAGAAACTTCGGGCCTGGTGTATCAGCTGCCCTTCCAGGCCAAAGGATTGAAATCAGAATACTAGCTACAGCACCGCCTCGTTGGCTCCGCCGTGCAAGGGACCATAGAGGGCAGCAACGGCAGCCGCAGCAGCCGAGTAGGGATTGGTGCCGGAACTTGCCACTTCGCATGCTGATCACGAGCAGAATTGCAGCACCAATGCCACTAGCTAGTGCCCGTCCGAAAACCGGGGTTTTCAGAACTGTAATCTGTTGAATCGTAAACACTTATTATACTTGAGACTGCTGACAGACCGGCTCGACCCAGCTCGATCCAGAGCAAGGACCCTCGAGCGAGGGCACGCGGGCCAAAAAGCAGCGGTTCGGCGCAGACCTCTCCCCGAGTCGGAGCCACAAGGCAGTACGGTCAGCCACAAAAGGCTACAACAGGAGTCGGGCCAGGACGACCAGGTTATAGGTCAGGACGCTGGCATGGACGTAGCTTTGAAAGTGAGGCCAGCCTTTCCAGCTACAGCGGTGGAGACCGAAGGTGTGCTTGAGGGTCCCAATGCACCCCTCAATCCCGGCGCGGAAGCGTTTGAGTTGTTTGTAGACCCAACTGGAACGCACCATGCTCTCAACCGTCAACCCACACTTTTTGGAAAAGGCCACATCCTGTACCCCCTGCTCTTTGGCCCAGCGCAGGTTGGCAGCCGAGGCAAAACCACCATCCCAGGCGCTCTGGCGGGGGACCTTCCCGTACAGCTGTCGATGCCGCTCTAAGAAGGGTTGCACATAGTTGCTGTCGGCCGGATTCCCCCGTTCCACCACACAATCCAGGATCAGCGACGAGGCGCCCGTGCTGACAAACACCTTGTGGCCGAAGACCGTTTCCCGAGGGCTCTTCTTGATAATATCGGTGTGCTCTTCGAAGAGGGAACAGATCTTCTCCTGGGCCGCGACGGCCTCGCCCGAAAGGACCCGTCGTTGAGTCTGCTCGATGACTTTGTGCAACAGCCCCAGATAGTGGGCCAGTTGCGCCGCCACGGCCAGACTGAGGGGATCGCTCCACTGCGCGGAAGCTGCCAGCGCCTGCTCGGCATAGTGAGCCGTCTTGGACGCCACTTTGATCAGATCGCGGTAACTGTCCAGGCGCTTCTTGCCGCGGCGGTTGCGGATGTTCAGGACGCGCCGCTTGGCCCGCCGCGTATGATCGACGAAGCCGATCCCTTCCCGCTCCCGCAGCCGCCCCAGCCACTGGGTCACGACTCGAATGCCGTCGTACAACAGCTCACTGTCGAGCGGATAGTGGATGTTCGTCTCGACCGCCGTGGCATCGACCCGAATCCGTTGGCCTTTTTCCAGACCCCGAGCCTGCGCCCAGAGCACCAAGTGGTCGTTGATCGCCTTCCAAGTCCCCGGCTCAATCTTCCCCAGGTTCTCCGCCAGGGTGGCTTTGCTGATCGACGCCCCATAGGGCAAGCGACAGAACCTCTGACAGCTTTGCGAATCCACCAGATGAAACTCCAGCTTGCGATAGCTGAACTGATGCAGCTGTTTGATGACGGCGCAACGCAGCACCTGCTCGGCCGTCAAACCGGGGGCGCCAACACCGGAATCGACCCTGTCAGAGAGATCTTGTACTATCAGCTCCAGCGTCTGGGGATTGTCGTCCAGGATGCGCGAGATCACCTTCAATTCATGGGCCAGCTGGTGATCGGGCCATTGCGGGGAAAGGGGGCGTTGTTTTTCACGCTTTTTACGCATCTTCGAACTCCTGAAATCGTCGTAAGTCGTTTTAGTCTAATTGTTTGCACCAAATAGTCTAGCAAACGGCCCTGACAGTTTCGGAGCTTGAAAAAGCCCTCTTTCCCCTTCCTTATCAATTACTTACACATTTCCGGACGGGCACTAGCTAACGAAGTCTGACAGCAGTTCCGGGGCCAATTGGCCTGGGTGGGCTCCGATCGGTCGTAAGCAGTTCCAGAACAGCGCTTGCGACGCTGAAACGCCCCCACTTCTTCGAGATAGATCTGGGGAAGGCCGTCTTTGCCCGGGTCTCGTGCACGGACTCCTTGTGCCCGAGCTGGCCTGTCGAAGGAAGGCAGATAGATCTCCGAGAAGCTCTTTCCTTGCTGGTTGTGTAAGAGGACGCTAGGCTGAACCAGATCCTCGTCGAAACCCCCATTGGCCAGTATCAGGTCGGTCCATCCGTCGGCGTCCACATCGACCGCGGCCGCGTCGACCGTGCCGTAGCAGCGAGACAAACCCACCTCGGCCGTGAGCTCGATAAAACTGCCGCCGGACTGGTTACGGAACAGATGGGGAGTCAGGCCTTGGCACTCCTTACCCGGATTGAGCAGCGACCATGCCACCTGACCGAACGGGGCCACCTGGGTAACGACAACGACACCCACGCCTGCCGCATACGGGCCTACGTACGCAACGGGATCGTGACGCGCAGCGGATCGACCTACGACTACCAGAACTACGCAGATCTTTACGGCAACCATGCCACCGCCAACTGGAACCCACGCCAGTGCGCCAAAGGCTACACCTTTCACCGGGTCTTGTACGGACCCTACCGGCTCCGCCATCCCATCGTGCGCAGGGGCTGGAAATCCTGGGTGGATGCGGGCTGCCCGCCCTTGACCCCTGAGCTGAAATCGAAATACCTCTTCGATGCACGGGGCCAGGACGAATTCGTCCAGATCACATGGGAAAACGCGTTTCGGAGCGTCGCCAAGACCTTGCACGCCATCGCCAATAGCTACAGCGGTGAGGTAGGCAAGAAAAGGCTCCTGGCGCAGGGATACCAGCCTGAAATGGTGGAGGCCGCCGGTGGCGCGGGAACCCGCTGCATCAAGATGCGTGGAGGGATGGGCCTGTTGGGGGTCTTGGGGAAGTATGGGTTGTACCGTCTCAACAATTCCCTGGCCCTGCTCGATACCCTGGTTCGCAAGGTAAAGCCGGAGGAGGCCAAGGCTGGCCGAAACTGGTCCAACTATACCTGGCACGGAGATCAGGCACCGGGGCATCCCTGGGTTCATGGACTCCAGACCTCGGACTGCGATTTCAACGACCTGCGCTTCTCCAAGCTGATCATCATGGATGGGAAGAACCTGGTCGAAAACAAGCTCACCGATTCCCACTGGTTTATCGAGTGCATGGAGCGAGGGGGAAAAATCGTCGTCATCTCCCCCGAGTACAGCCCACCTTCGACCAAGGCTGACTATTGGATTCCCATTCGACCTGCCTCGGACGCGGCCCTTTGGCTGGGTATCACCAAACTGCTGATCGATCGCAAGGAATACGACGAAGATTTCGTCAAGCGCTTCACTGATTTCCCCCTCCTGGTGCGAACCGACAACCTGAAGCGCCTGCGCGCTCACGAGATCTTTGCCGACTACAAGAGTGAGCTGTCTGCCCAAGGACCGTCGATGAAGATCCATGGCTTCACTGAGGAGCAGCACCAGAAGCTGGGGGATTTCGTGGTGTGGGACGCCAAAGCGGACGCGCCTCGAGCCATTACCCGGGATCAGATAAACCAGCAAATGCCGCATGATCCGGTGCTGGATGGGACCTGGACCGTGCCCCTGGCCGATGGTGGCAAGGTTCGGGTGGCCAGCCTCTGGACCCTGTACCAAACCCACCTGAAGGATTACGACCTGGATACTGTCTGTGAAATCACCTCCGCTCCCCGCAAGCTGGTAGAGCGATTGGCCGAGGACATCGCTCAGATCAAGCCGGTAGCCATACACCAGGGTGAGGGAATCAACCACTGGTTTCATGCCACAGAAATGAACCGCACCTCCTACCTTCCGCTGATGTTGACCGGAAACATCGGGAAGCCTGGTGCCGGCTCTCATACCTGGGCCGGGAACTACAAGGCCGCCATATTTCAGGGGTCTGCCTGGAGCGGTCCGGGGTTCAAAGGTTGGGTGGCAGAAGATCCCTTCGATCCTCAACTGGACCCCGAGGCTTCCGGAAAGGACGTCCGCCTGCGACCCTGCGCCAAGGGCGAGGAACCGGCCTACTGGAATCACGGCGACAAGGCGCTCATCGTCGACACTCCCCGGTTTGGGCGCAAGAACTTCACCGGGGAAACCCACATGCCGACGCCCACCAAGGCCATCATCTTCAACAACGTCAACCTCATCAACAACGCCAAGTGGGCCTATGAGATGATCAAGAACGTCAATCCCAATATCGAGATGATCGTCTCCCTGGACATCCAGATGACCGCCTCGATCGAGTACGCCGACCTGGCCCTGCCGGCGAACTCCTGGCTGGAATTCGAAGACCTGGAGGTCACCGCCAGCTGCTCCAATCCGTTCCTGCAAATCTGGAAGGGAGGTATTTCCCCCGTCTTTAACAGCAAGGATGATCTAAGCATCCTGGCTGGGATTGCCCAGGCCCTGTATGAGCTAACCGGTGATCAGCGTTTCCGGGACTATTTCAAATTCGAGCTGGAAGGAAAGCGCCACCTCTACCTCCAAAGACTGCTCGACAGCTGCACCACAACGGCGGGATACAAGCTAGAGGACATCCTGGCCGGACGCTACGGTCCCTCTGGAGGAGCGCTCCTGAACTTCCGCACCTATCCTCGGATTCCCTTCTACGAACAGATCCATGACGGCGAGCCCTTCTACACCGACACGGGCAGGCTGCATACCTATTCCGATATCCCCGAAGCCATCGAATATGGAGAGAACTTCATTGTGCACCGGGAAGGCCCGGAGGCCACTCCCTATATGCCCAATGTGATCGTCAGCTCCAACCCCTACGTGCGCCCCGAGGACTATGGAATATCGGCATCCGATGAACACTGGGATCGGCGCACCATCCGTAACGTCAAGATGCCCTGGTCCCAAGCCAAGAAAACCAAGAATTTTCTCTGGGAGAAGGGCTACCAATTCTACTGTCTGACGCCCAAGACGCGTCATCGGGTCCACAGTGGTTGGTCCAACGTGGACTGGCACATGCTGTTCGACTCGAACTTCGGGGATCCCTATCGACTGGACAAACGCGCTCCCTGCGTCGGAGAACATCAGCTGCACCTCAACCCAGCCACGGCGCGCGATCTGGGGATCAATGATGGGGACTACGTGTACGTCGATGCCAACCCGGCCGACCGCCCCTATCTCAACGCCAATCCCAAGGATCCCTTCTATCGGGTGGCGCGCTGCATGCTGAGGGTGAAATACAACCACGCCTATCCCTACAACACCATCATGATGAAGCACGCTCCCTTCATTGCCACGGAGAAGAGCGTGAAGGCCCACGAGACGCGTCCCGATGGACGGGCTCTTTCAGAAAACACTGGATATCAAGCCAATCTACGCTACGGCTCGCAGCAGTCGGTGACCCGCAACTGGCATATGCCCATGCACCAGACCGACACCCTGTTTCACAAGTCCAAGGTTTTCATGGGATTTCTGTTCGGAGGCGAAACCGACAACCATGCCATCAACTCCGTCCCCAAAGAGACCCTGGTACGGGTGAGCAAGGCTGAGCACGGCGGGATGGGAGGCAAGGGAATCTGGAAGCCGGCCACCACCGGCTACACCCCCGACAACGAGAACGAGACGATGACCCTCTATCTAGCTGGAGAGCTGACCACCTAGGAGGACAGATGCCCTACAAGGAAGCGGACCCACAGGATCCACAAGAACTGGTGGGAGTTGGATTTCTAGCCGACGCCGAAACCCACCTGGACATGGCCTATGTATTTGCCGAGGAATTTGCCCGCTTGGGCTTCAGTGAGCAGCGACTGGTCCATCTGTTCCGGAACCCGTTCTATAGAAGCGCCCACCAGGCCTGGCGGCTGTTGGGAGAAGATCGAATCACGGCGATCGTAAACGAAGCCTGCCAGGTCTGGGGAAACATTCGAGTAATCGACCGGGAAATCAGCGAATCGCCCCTGATCCAACTCCAGGTGCCCAGCAACAGTGAAAGCGAGAGGTGACATATGAGTGAAGTCTACAACTGGCAACTCGGACGGGAGATGGGCTACCCCTACCAAGCGAAGTTCCCGGATCGTCAGTTCGCCTTCGTGTTCAACATCAACCGCTGTATCGCCTGTCAGACTTGCACCATGGCCTGCAAATCAACCTGGACCTTCAGCAAGGGTCAGGAGCACATGTGGTGGGCCAACGTCGAGACCAAACCCTACGGCGGATACCCCCAGTCCTGGGATGTAAAAATTCTGGAAAAGCTCCACCAGGCCAATCCCGATGGGCAGAAATGGAAAGGGTCAGTCGCCGATGACGTCGAGGCCCCCTATGGGGAGTTTGGCGGCAAGACCATCTTCGAAGCTGCCGAAAAGACCCTCGATCCCGAGAGCGCGCGGGTCTTGGGGTATCTCCCCAGCGACGAAGAGTGGAACTCTCCCAACATCTACGAAGACAATCCAGTTGGAAAGAAGGGAGTGCCCAATCAGTTCGATCCGAACGGGGCCGAACTTCCCGTTCACAGCAGCTGGTTCTTCTATCTGGCCCGTATCTGCAACCATTGCAGCTATCCTGCCTGCCTGGCTGCGTGCCCCCGAAAGGCGATCTACAAGCGCGCCGAAGACGGCATCGTTCTGGTAGACCAGAAGGAGTGCCGGGGCTATCGCAAGTGCGTCGAGGCCTGCCCCTACAAGAAAGTGATGTATCGGGGCAATACACGGATTTCAGAGAAGTGTGTGGCCTGCTATCCACGAGTCGAAGGAACCGACCCCGAAAGCGACGGGCAGCCCATGGAAACCCGGTGCATGGCCGCCTGCATCGGTCAGATGCGCATGCAAGGGCTGGTGAAGATGAAAGCGGATGGGATCTGGGCCGAAGACCGCCAGAATCCACTCTACTACCTGATTCACGTAGCCAAAGTGGCGCTGCCTCTGTACCCCCAACTGGGCACGGCTCCCAACGGCTACTACATCCCGCCGCGCTGGGTTCCGAGACCCTATCTCAAACAAATGTTCGGACCAGGCGTCGATCGGGCCGTGGAACGATACACCAATCCGGACCGAGAGCTGCTGGCCGTGCTTCAGTTGTTCCGCCGTTCC
The DNA here is from genome assembly GCA_965219855.1 of Acidobacteriota bacterium. Lineage (GTDB taxonomy): Bacteria > Acidobacteriota > UBA6911 > RPQK01 > JAJDTT01 > CAUZIZ01. The sequence continues at coordinate 275,512 of CBDCOR010000026.1, read as the reverse complement.
AACCTGATCATCTATCGCTATGAAATGGAGGAAGGCCCCTTGGTCTATGAGGGAACCTACCGCGGAAAGCCGGTCCAAATCTACGACGACACTGTAATCGCCTTCGGAAAGGAAGGCCAGGAACTCTTTAGAACCAAGATCGAAGAGCCGATCCACGTGCGTAACTCCAAACACCACAACTCGATCTGAGTGTACTGAGACGGAACCGCCCGACCGAACGAAGGGTCGCTTCCCGGGAGGAGAACACTGATGAGCGTTCAACTGACTGAAGACGCCCCGACAGCTCAAAGAGATATTGCCCTCTGCCGATCCACTCTGTACGAGACCCTATCGCTGGCGTTTTACCAGCCAACCGTCGACACCCTTCACACCCTTCGATCACTTCAGAGCCAGGGGGTCATAGAGGCTAGTTGCCTGCTGGATGCCAGTGATCCGAACATCGATCCGGAAAGCTTCGACAGCTTCGAAGAGCCTTGCCAACTCGATCTGACTGGGCGAGCGAGCGCCTGGGCGAAAGTAACCTCCGACCTCAGCCTGGAGTCCTTCGAGAGCCTCCACAGCCGAATGTTCGGCCACACGGCGCGGGGGCTGGTCTGCCCCTATGAGACGGAGTATGGACACAAGGAGCTGTTTCAGCAGACGCAACAGCTAGCCAACCTGAGTGGACTCTACTCAGTCTTCGGACTCAAGCCGAGAGTGGAGGAGCGGGAGCGATCCGATCACATTAGCTGTGAGTTGGAATTCGCTGCCTTTCTGACTCTAAAGGAGGCTTATGCTCTGGAACAGCGGGATGATGCGATGGCGGAAGCCAGCATCGGGGTAACGAAACTTTTCTTGCGAGAAGACCTGGGACGCTTCGGGAGGGCCCTTGGTTTCCAATTGGAGAAGCATGATCCGGAAGGTTTTCTGGGCAACACGGGAGCGCTCCTTTCCGAATTTCTAAGGTTCGAGTGTCGAAGGCTGGGAGTTCAGATAGGAAGTCCCCATTTGTCTCTCAGATCGACAGAGGACGACCAGGTCCCAATGGCCTGCTCGACCGGATCCGACCTGGTTCAGCTCGAAGGCTAACTCTCGCGAGCCTACATGCAAACCCCCAACCTGCCAACGTCATTTCAGACCCAGTTTGACTCTGGATTGGTGGAAGAGTCGGTTCTCCTGGCCCTTCCCGGTCATCCTGACGAAGGCCGCTTCCGTCAAGCTCACGATCGAATTTACGAAGTCGCCGAGGAAGAGGAGCGAGAGCGGCAATTTCAACGGCTTCATCGGAGATGGTTCCAGCGGCTTGAACTGGGACATCCTGTGGTCCGTGCCCTGGAAGAACAGCCTACGGTGATCCAGCTCACCCGGGGATGCAGGGTGCTGCCGGCCATCTTCTCCAAGGACGAAGGAGCTGACCTCTTCGGATCGATACCGAAGCGGGTAGTCATGAGGCTACGGCCCTCCAAGGTCCTGGATCGAGAGCCTCTCCTGGCCTTTCTTCGGCACGAGCTGATGCACCTGGCAGACATGTTGGACCCAGGCTTTGGATATGAACCCGAACTACCCCAACTCGAAGCCACTCCGTCCCTGGATAGGCTGATTCGAGATCGCTATCGAGTGCTGTGGGACTGCTGGATTGATGGGCGGCTGCTGCGCCGGGACTGGGCGCCGCCACAGGTGCGGGATCAACGCCTGGCAGAATTCAGGGCCACCTTTCCGATGCTCGGGCAACAATGTGAGAATCTGTTTGCGGATTGGTTCGACCAGCCCTTCCACAGCCATCAGGCCCTGGTCGACTTTGCCTTGCACCCCGAAACCGGCGAGCTGGCGAGCCCCGAAGGCGAGCCAGGCGCGGGACATTGTTCGCTCTGCCAGTTCCCGTCCTTTGATCTGCAAAGTGGAATCAATGTATCCGAAGACATCCGGCAGGAGATCTCAAGGGATTTTCCCGAGTGGAAACACAATCAGAGCCTGTGCGGCCAGTGCGCCGAACTCTACCGGTCGCGACTCCATCCATGAAACCGCCCTTGACGCTCATCGATCTACCCAGGTCGGGGCAGGTCCAACAGCTAGTGAGTTATCGCCTCAGACCAACAAGCGGTGTAATGAGACTTCGCACCATATCCCCCAGGGTACTGATCCCTTCAAGAAGGAGACTTCTGTAGCAACAAAGGGCACAAGTCTGCCCTCGGCATTCACCTCGTTAACACCAAACTCAAGCACTCAGGGAGCCTCTGAATCCTGAAGGGATTCCGTCTATCAGCCCAGGGTTTCCGAACCCTGGGTAAGCGATTCCCCCTTTTGATTCCAACCCCATCGGGGGTTGCGGCCGATCTCTGCGTTCGTCGTCGTCGAAGATGACCAAGCATCGACTGCCTCCTCCTGCCTTGATCTCGCCTCGCAAGCCCCATTCTCGCAACCCGGACCATTACTCGGACAGGCTCCTAGGTCGGGTGATTGGCGACAGTTAGAATTTCCCACGACGACAAATAGAATTCCCCACTTTTTCAGGGCTGATCCTGACCATGAGGGCATGGTTAAGGATCAGCAAGTGCGGAGGTTAGTAAAGTTGCAAAAGAACGAGAAGACGCTAACGATGGCGGCGGCCAAAGCGGGGCTGTCGCGAAAGACGGCTCGGAAGTACCTGAAGTCGGGAAAGCTGCCGAGCCAGAGTCAGCCGGAGCGATATTGGCGAACTCGATCGGATCCGTTCGAGTCGGTGTGGCCAGAGGTGGAAGAGATCCTGAAGCGATCTCCGACGGTGGAAGCGACAGCGGTGTTCGAGTATTTGTGCCGCCAGCAGGAAGGGGCCTTCCAGCAAGGTCAGTTGAGGACGCTGCAGCGCAGGATCAAGCAGTGGAAGGCACAACACGGAGAAGCGAAGGAGGTGATGTTCCCGCAGAAGTATCGGCCGGGACATCAAGCTCAATCGGACTTTACGTTTATGGGGCGTCTGGGAGTGACGATCCAGGGCCAGCCGTTTCCCCATCTGCTGTACCACTTTGTTTTGGCCTACTCGAACTGGGAAGCGACCACGCTGTGTTTCAGTGAGTCCTTTGAGAGCCTCAGCCTGGGGCTTCAGAACGCGTTGTGGGAGTTGGGGGCGCTGCCCGAGGAACACCGAACAGACCGGCTTTCGGCGGCCGTCAACAACCTGAAACGGGAAGAGTTCACCGAGCGCTATCAAGGGTTGCTGAGACACTTCGGGATGCGCTCGAGTCGCACCCAGGCAGGAAAGGCTCACGAGAACGGGGATGTGGAACAGGCCCATCACCGCTTGAAACGGGCCATCGAGCAGGAACTGCTGCTGCGGTGTAGCCGTGATTTTTCCAGCCGGGAAGAGTACGAGGGTTTTGTAGCGGTGATTGTGGACCGGCGCAATGCGACCCGGCAAAAGCGCCTGGGAGAAGAGCTGGCCGTGATGCGCCCGTTGCCGGCACGCCGTCTGGATGACTTCACCCGGCAGTGGGTGAGAGTCTCCCCCAGCAGTACGATCCGGGTTCGCCACAACACCTATTCGGTGGACAGCCGGTTGATCGGCGAGCGGGTGCAGGTGAGGGTGTGGGCGGATCAGGTGGAGGTCTACTACGGGGGTCAGCCACAGGCACGCATGCCTCGCTTGCGAGGAGAAGGCAAGCATCGCATTGACTACCGGCAGGTGATCCATTCCCTGGTGCGCAAGCCGGGGGCGTTCACTCGCTATCGCTGGCGCGAGGATCTGTTTCCGGGGATCTTGTTTCGAGTCGCCTACGACGAGCTGCGCCAAGATTGTCCAGCCACGGCGGATCGCCAGTATCTGAAGATCCTCGAGTTGGCTGCCCAGGAAGGTGAGCAGCGAGTGCGAGAGGCACTTCAGGGGCTGATTGAGAGGGGACAAAGAATCCGTTTCGAAGCACTACGAGAATGCCTCGTCGATCCGGTGGTGGAGCCCTGGGAAGTGGCGGTGGAGAAGATGGACGTGGGCGTCTACGACACGCTGCTGGAGAGCCGGAAGGTGAGATCATGAGTGGAGGCAACTTGACCCGGCTTCGCGAGTGCCTTGTCCAGCTGCATCTACCAGCCTTTCGGGAGCACTCCGCCGCCCAGGCGGCACTGGCTACCCAGGAAAGTCTGTCCTATCCCCGGTTTCTCTTGTCGTTATCTGAGATCGAAGTGGCGGAGCGGCACGAGCGCAAAATCCAGCGCCTGCGCCGAATCTCGAAGCTTCCCTGGGAGAAAACGCTGACGGCGTTGGACCGCTCGCGCTTGCCCCAAAGCGTGGATCGACAACTGACGGCGCTGCTGGAAGGTACGTTTTTGGATCGCGCCGAGAACGTCTTGGCTTTCGGCAACCCTGGAAGCGGCAAGACGCATCTAGTCTGTGCTCTGGGGCAGGAGTTGATTCTGCTGGGGCGCCGGGTTCTATTCTCTACCTGCGCCCTGCTGGTACAGCGATTGCTGCGGGCCAAAATCGATCTGACTCTGGAGAAGGAGCTCAAGAAACTGGATCGCTTCGAGGCTCTCATAGTCGATGACATCGGCTACGTTCAGCAAAGTCGGGAGGAAATGGAGGTTCTTTTCACACTGCTGGCCCATCGCTACGAACGCCGCAGCATCTTGCTGACCAGCAACCTGATCTTCTCGGACTGGGAGAGGATCTTCAAGGACCCCATGACGACGGTAGCGGCGATTGATCGGGTGGTGCACCACAGCGTGATTCTGGAACTCAACGTCTCGAGCTACCGAATGGAGAGCGCCAAGAAGAAACAGCAGGAAACCACGAAATGAGGAAACCGCGAGGAGTTCAAATCCGGGCAAATCGGCTGATTGGCCCCTGGGAAGTGCTTGGTGGGGACGATAGACGAGTGCCCGCCAAGGGGAGAGGTCGTACAGCGCCCTACAGAGGCCGCTCAGGAGCCTCGTGGATCTGGTCCACTCCCCTCGACGCCGGCGCGAGCGAGGGGGAGCTCCGTTCGGGCTACGCCCTCACTCCATCCCACAAGCTCAGGGGGAATCGCTTTCAGGGCCGGCTGCTAGAGTTGGATATCCTGGCTGTATACCTCCCGGTCTACTGAGACTGAGCGATGCAGCAAGGAGGTGCCTCGGATTCGGAGTATGGATACAAACGAAAGAGTCTCAAGATGATCGAACTGGTCGAAGGACTGAACCCAATCACCCAGGCGCTGATCGCTACGCTTTTCACCTGGGGACTAACAGCGCTCGGGGCATCATTGGTGTTTGTCAGTCGCCATCCCAGTAGAAGGGTCATGGACGGTATGCTTGGATTCGCTGCTGGGGTAATGATAGCGGCGAGTTTCTGGTCCCTTCTGGCCCCTGCCATCGAGATGTCAGAGGGCAAGAGCGTTCCGGCCTGGTTTCCGGCTGCCCTCGGATTTCTTTCTGGAGCGCTGTTTCTTTTGGGCATAGACAAGATCCTGCCCCACTTACACCCGGGATTTGCCCAGCGGGAGGCTGAGGGTGTCAAGACCGCCTGGCAGCGTGCCACTCTCTTGGTTCTGGCCATCACTTTGCACAATATACCCGAGGGTCTCGCCGTCGGCATCGCTTTCGGGTCGGTCGCCTCCGGATTCCCTTCTGTATCTCTGGGCGGCGCGGTCGCCTTGGCCCTTGGCATCGGAATTCAGAACTTCCCGGAGGGCCTCGCCGTCTCGATGCCGCTGCGTCGTGAAGGCGTTTCCCGGCTGAAAAGCTTCTGGTACGGGCAACTATCGGGAGTGGTAGAACCGGTTGCCGGAGTCCTTGGAGCCGTCGCCGTTCTCCTGGCCGAGCCGCTCCTACCTTATGCCTTTGGATTCGCCGCCGGGGCCATGATCTTTGTCGTGGTCGAAGAGGTTATTCCCGAATCGCAAAGGGGTGGGGATACCGATCTGCCGACCATCTTTGCCATCCTGGGGTTCTTGGTGATGATGATCCTAGACGTATCCCTGGGGTGAGAGCTTGCCACGCCTGGACTAGAACATTTCAGTACCCCACAGATCGTGGAGGTGGATGAGGCCAATGACCCGACCGGCTTCGTCAGGCACAACCAGGGAGGTGATCTTTTTCTGCTCCATCAAGTGGAGTGCCTTGACTGCCAATTCTTTCGGTCCCACCGTGGCCGGATTGGGGGTCATGCATTCCAAGGCGGTCTTCTCCAGAAGAGCAGTCCGCTTGTGCTGAAGCAGTCTTCTCAGGTCCCCATCAGAAATCACTCCTGCAAGGACATCCCGCTCCTCTACGACGCAAACAATTCCAAACGCCATTCGCGAGATCTCGCGAATCACCTCGTCCATCGGGGTCGATGACAGTACCTTGGGGACCTCGTATCCCGTATGCATCAGATCGCCGACCAATACCAGTTTCTTGCCCAGCTCTCCACCCGGATGGAGTCGCGCAAATTCCTTCAGACTCAGCCCCTTCTTCTGGGAAAGGGCAATCGCCAAAGCATCTCCCAGCGCTAGCGAGGCCGTGGTGGACGCAGTCGGCGCCAGGTCAAAGGGACAAGCCTCTCGGTCAACACCAACGTCGAGGGCCAGATCAGAGTTGCGCGCAATGGTCGACTCCGCATCACCAACCAGACTGACCAGGGGGATGCCGAGACGTTTTACCGTTGGGATCAAACGGACGATCTCCTCAGTTTCTCCGCTGTTGGAAACGGCGAGCACCAGATCCCCGGAGGCCAGCATACCCAGATCACCATGGATCGCTTCGGCCGGGCTGAGAAAGAGTGCCGGAGTACCCGTGCTGGCCAGCGTCGCCGCAATCTTCCTGCTGATGATGCCGGACTTGCCCATGCCTGTCGTGACCACCCGACCCCGGCAGGCAGACATCCATTCCACTGCTCGATCAAACTTCTCGTCCAGTCTGGAGACCAGACCAGAAATAGCGGCCGCCTCGATCTCTAAGACCTGGCGGGCGGTCTCCCGGGGGCCGCCGCCTGAAAGGTCAGATACTCCCGAGGCGAGCCTTTCGGTGTCGCCCGAAGTCGCCTCGGCGCCGCTGCTGCTACTTCTCGGCCTCATCTTTCCTACCTTTCACCAACGCGTCGATCGGCTTGAGGACCTTCAAGATATCCTCAAGCAGGTCGATCTGCAAAGCGTTGGGACCATCGCTCAATGCCCGATCCGGGTCATCGTGGACCTCTAGAAACAGTCCATCGGTTCCAACCGCAACTGCGGCCCGTGCCAAATCAGGGATGAACTCACGCTGACCTGAGCTAGAACTTCCGCCACCTCCAGGCAGCTGTACACTGTGGGTTGCATCGAAGACAATCGGAAAGCCCAGCCGTCGCATCGTGGTCAGTCCCTTGAAGTCGACAACCAGGTTGTTGTATCCGAAAGCGACTCCCCGTTCCGTCACCATGAGTCGGGAGTTTCCTGTGCTCTCTGCCTTCTCCAGGACGTGGCTAATGTCCCAGGGAGCGAGAAACTGGCCCTTCTTGATATTGACCACCTTCCCGGTCGCCGCAGCGGCGACGATCAGATCCGTCTGCCGACAGAGAAAAGCTGGGATTTGAAGCACCTCTAGTACCTGCGCCGCAGGAGTGACCTGAGAGACTTCGTGGACATCGGAGAGGACGGGAAGCGCCAACTCATCTCGAACCCGAGCCAGAATTCTCAGACCCTCATCCAAACCAGGTCCACGATAGGATCGATTCGAGGTTCGGTTGGCCTTGTCATAGGAGGCCTTGAAGATGAGGGGGATGCCGAGGGAGGAAGTGATCCCTTTCAGGCGGGTCGCCATCTGCAAGCAGTGATCTTCACTCTCGATCACGCAGGGACCCGCGATGAGAAAGAAGGGATTACCCCCTCCTACTTCCCATCCATCGAAGGGAATCATCCGAGGAGACGCCATGGTCTCCAGATCATACTCTGAAACAGGTGAATCCCAAATCCCAGGGCACCAGATCACAAAGGGCCCGCTACATCAGAATTCTCTTAGTTGGTGCCTTCAGAAACCAGATTCATCCGACCCAGCCAACTGGTGTAGGGGTTCACCCGCAACGATCACCTTTTCGGTACCGACCATAGCCTTGGAGCGCTTGAATTCCAGCGCGGCACCGATGAAGCTGACAAACAGCGGATGGGGCATCAGGGGCTTGGACTTGAATTCGGGGTGAAATTGGCAGCCCACAAACCAGGGATGCTCGGGAAGCTCAACGATCTCGACGAAGTTTCGGTCGGGAGAATTCCCGGCTATCTTCAAGCCGTAGCTAACCAGGATCTCCTCGTACTCGCGATTGAACTCATAGCGGTGGCGGTGGCGTTCCGAAATCTCCCGCTCCTCGTAAATCTGAAAGGCAAGAGAGTCCTCTTCCAGCAGACAGGGATACGCCCCCAATCTCATGGTTCCGCCCATGGCTTCGACACCCAGGAGTTCACGCAGCTTGTAGATGACCTTGTGGGCTACGGAAGGATCGAACTCGGAGCTGTGCGCCTCTAGTGAGCAGACATTACGGGCAAACTCGATGACGAGGCACTGCATGCCCAAGCAGATACCAAAACAGGGAACGCTGTTGACCCGCGCATAGCGGATGGCACTGAGCATTCCTTCGATCCCACGGGTACCGAATCCCCCAGGGACCAGGATCGCATCCAGGTCCTGAAGTTTTTCTTCCCACTCCTCGCCCACCAGGCCCTCGGACTCGATCCACTTCAGCCGGACCTTGGTCTGATGGGGAAGCCCGCCGTGCAAAAGAGCCTCGCTGAGACTCTTATAGGAATCCTCATATCCGACATACTTGCCGATGATTCCGACGGTGACCTCTTCTTCTGGTTGCTGGATACTTGCCACCAATCTCTTCCACTCTTCCAGCTCCGTCGGATGCTCCGGCAGGTCCAGCTGCCTGGCGATAATCGAGTCCAGTCCCTCGCCCTGAAACACCGCGGGAACCTCATAAATGCTCTCCACGTCCTTGGCAGTGATTACGGCTTGCGAAGGCACATTGCAAAAGAGGGAGATCTTCTCCTTGAGTTCCTTGGAAAGGAACTGGTCGGTCCGGCAAAGCAGGATATCAGCTTGAATACCAATGGCTCGAAGTTCCCGAACCGAATGCTGGGTCGGCTTGGTCTTGAGCTCTCGCGTCGGGCCAACAAAGGGAACCAGCGTCAGATGGATGAAGAGCGAGTTCTCTCTCCCCACATCGTTGCGCATTTGCCGGATTGCTTCTAGGAAAGGTAGGCTCTCAATATCGCCCACAGTACCGCCGATCTCCACGATCACGACCTCGGCGTCATCTAGCCGTTTTATGGTTGCCTTGATTTCGTTGGTGACATGGGGAATGACCTGTACTGTTTTGCCCAGGTACTCTCCCTGTCGCTCCTTCTCGATCACCGTCTGATAGATCCGTCCAGTGGTGGAGTTGTTCTCCTTCGTCATCTTCGCGTTTGTAAACCGTTCGTAGTGGCCCAGATCAAGATCCGTCTCCGCACCATCGTCGGTTACGAACACTTCACCGTGCTGGAAGGGGCTCATGGTTCCTGGGTCCACGTTGAGGTAGGGGTCCAATTTGAGCAACGTGACCTTCAGTCCTCTGGCTTCGAGCAGGCATCCGATGGATGCTGCCGACAACCCTTTACCCAAAGAACTGAGTACTCCACCGGTGACGAAAATGAACTTTGTGGGCATGCTTATCTTCCCTTCCCTTGAGTCGCTATTTTGACCTGGACGGTATTCTCCAAAAGAGGTCTGACACGTTCGAGATCCTCCCCGGTATCGACGCCAATGCTATCTTCTTTGACCGTTGCCACATGAATCCGAATTCCATTCTCCAGCCACCTGAGCTGCTCCAACTTCTCCAAGCGTTCCAAAGAGGAACGCTTCTGGGGGAGAGCGACCAGGAAGCTTTGCCGGTATGCGTAGATACCAAGGTGCTTGAAGCAGGATAGCTCGTTATCCTGGCTGTAGGGAATCCGGGAGCGTGAGAAATAGAGAGCTCGGTTCCGACTGTCGACAACCACCTTGACGGCGTGGGGATCGTTGGCCGACTCCAGGTCGAGGATTGGAACCCTCGCCGTGGACACTTCAACATCGGGATCCCGCTCTAAACCTTCACACACACAGCAAATCGTCTCGGGAGCGATCTGGGGCTCGTCACACTGCAGATTGAGGAAGGCATCGGCTTGGACAGCCCGTGCGACTTCGACCACCCGATCCGTACCACTGAGGTGATCGCTGCGCGTCATCATGACTTCGCCACCCCACGACCGGACCGAGTCGAAGATCCTCTCGTCGTCCGTCGCCACAATGACCTGCTGCAGGCAGCGAGCCTCGCTAGCCTGCTCGTAGACCCACTGGATCATGGGCTTTCCAGCAATTTCGATGAGTGGTTTTCCGGGTAGCCGAGAAGAAGCGTAACGGGCCGGGATCACGCCTATGAAGCGCATGACCCAATCTATCTCAGAGGCCGTCCCGTTCGCAAGAGCGTTTTCAGTTTTCGGTTCCCGTCTTCAGACCGGGGCCAACCCAAACGCTGGCAATGGATTCAAGCAACAAAGCTAGGGATCTTGCTCCTCGCCAGGTGCCGCTTCCTCGGTTCGATCATCAGCATCGTGCAGGTTCTGGAGAGGCTCTGCTTCAATTGGTTCGGGTGGTTCGGGCTCAAAAACAGCCGTATCCTCTTTGAGAACACCCAACGATGTCAAAGCACCCTCCAGCAGGCGCACGTAGGATCTTTCGAGGTCCACCAGACGGCTCAGGCGATTCACTTCTCCCTCGAGGGACTGATTCTGATCGGCTAGCAACTTCTGCTGTCTTGCCTTTTCCTGAAGTTGACCGGCGAATACGAGAACTCGCTCATACCGGTTCAATAGGTCCTCGTAAAGGTCACCCTGGACCACATCCCCAGAGCGCTGGACCGCAGTTCTGTCATCCTTCATTCAGCTTCCCCAGATTTGCCTGTCGTTTTCACTCCGCCGGCCAGACTCCGTTGGCGCGCTCCTCTTCAGTATCGGCAGTCCTCACCTCAGCGGTACTACCACTGGCTCCCGCTTTTCTGTCAATCGGCACAGCTGCTCAAAATAGCGCACCATGAGCTGTCCTACCAGAAACGTCCAGACACCTCCAACCGAAACCGAAATCAGCCGCTCCTGTCCCGGAAATTTCCGACCGAGCCGATGTCCCCCTTCTCGAACCACAACACCAGAAGCCAGCATAGGAAGCAGCTCTCGAGCTCTTTCGTGGCTCAGCGGGTAACCGAAAGCCCTCGCTATCTTCAGAAGCATTGCGGTCTGAATCGCTGCTATCGGCAGGAGGTCGCTGACAGGAATGGGAATGGCTCCCACGATGCCACTGGCGAGGGCAGACTGGGTGATCGCCGCATCACAGATGCTGCGGCGGAAATCGGGTAGGTAGCGGGTCAGGACGTAGAGGGACCTCGGGTCACTTGCAACAATCGCCTTGAGGAGCCTTCGAACCGTTCCAGGCTTCTGAATCGACGCCGGAAAGACAGTGGTTGCTAGGAGCCGTTTGGCCTCCTTCAGAGCATCACCCGGACGCTCAGTCAAATCGATTTTGTTCAAGACAACCAATAGAGGCTTGCCACAGTTCTGAAGCCTGCGGTGGAGATCCCGAGTCGATTCGGAGAGTTCAAAGCGTCCATCTAGAACCAATAAAACCATGTCCACTTTCTGAAGCTCAGACGGCAAACTCTGTTCTGATTCGTATCCCACGAACTCCTGCAGCCCTGGAAGGTTCACCGGCAGGAAAATCGGATCCGACCCGTTGGCCTGCTTGGCGGTGATCATTCTCACCAGGGAGGACTTGCCAGTGCGGGGCAGGCCGGCTACGGCTATCTGGAAATGCTCATCCGACTGCAGGTCCTGCCACTGTCTGCGAACCAGCTCCAGGACCTTGTCAAGATTGTCGGCCTCCGCCGGGAGAGAGTCGATTACCTGCTTGATGCGATACTTGAAATCATCGGGGAAAAAGAGCAGTACCTGATCCAGAAATTCCAAGGCTTCCGCCGGAGCCCAACCCCGCACCTTCGCAAAAACGTCATGCTGCTCGGAGCCGGATTCTGTGGGCTGAATGTCAGGTACTTGGCTCATGCTCTCGACCGATCTATTGTATACCGTAAGCTATGCTAAGCTGAAACTTCATTGGGATCGTCGCACGTCTGAACGTCCGAACGTCGCACGTCTCTTGCCACTGGACAGTGTGGCGAGAGGCTTCAAGTTTCTTTCTCGAATGGGGCAGCCCGGCTGGGGCGCGACTAAGCTGAAACTTGGAGAAAATTACAAGGTACGAGACACAAAACAGATTCCAAAAGGTGCGGCGAACGGGCCTGAATGGTGTTTATGAAGCCGTTCTCTTGATCTTGTATCTGATTTCGCTGAATCCGGATTCCCGCCAGACGAAACAGCGCACCTCGGGGGACGGTTCCTCTAGGAAAATGATCCAGTAACTCACGTCATGGTAGTGAAACTCGGCAAAATCACGCTCGGAGGGGAAAACCGAAGAGGTGATGTGGGAATGGTAGATACCCTGGAAGTTTCTGGATTCAGAACGTACCTTTCGCATGAAGGCGAAGAGGTCCTCGGGTGCGATGAAGAACTCGCAGGGACTCCGCTTCAGGTTGGCCGTCGGAGTCACTTCATCGATTAGAGAATCGATTCCCGAGAGAAGACCGCAGCACTCCAGGGGATACTCGGCCTGAGCGTGATCGATCATTCCCTGAAGAGCCCTTGACTCGATCTCGATCGACGTCCTCACTTACTGCTCACTGCTTACTGCTCACTACTCACTGCTCACTGCTCACTGCTCACTGCTCACTATCGAATCTCAAATCAGAGTGATGGGATCGACGTCAACCGATACCTTGCTCAGGTTCCACTTCTTCTCTCGGAGACTCGCCAGACTGAGACGAATCACCTCATGGGCCTCCTGACGCCGGATTGTCTTGATCAGGATCTGAAACCGATACTGTCCCTTGAGACGCTCTAAAGCGGCCGGAGCTGGACCCAGAACCCGCATCCGCTCCGCGCTCGAGCATACCTTTCTATGATGAACCAGCAAACCACACAGCTGGGTGGCAAGCCGGTTCGCCTTCTGCCGATCTCGATCCTGAACTAGCAGATTCACCAAGGCTGAAAAAGGAGGGTACTGAAAGCGGCGACGAAACTGGATCTCTCTCTGAAAGAAAGTCGAGTAGTCCTGTAGATGAGAAGACTTCAAACTGTAATGGTTGGGATAGAAGGTTTGTACTACGACCTCTCCTTCTCGATCTCCTCTCCCCGCCCTTCCAGCGACCTGTGTCAGGAGCTGAAAGGTTCTCTCGGCGGCCCGAAAATCGGGCAGCCTCAGGCCCTGGTCTGCCGAGAGGACTCCCACCAGGGTCACCTTTGGAAAATGGTGTCCCTTGGCGATCATCTGCGTCCCGACCAGGATATCGGTTTTTCCGGCTCCAAAGCGTTCCAGGATACGCTGCATGCTGCCCTTTCTCCGCACCGCATCCCGGTCCATTCGATCGATTACTGCATCGGGGAGCTGCTGCTGAAGAAGCCCTTGGACCTTCTCGGTTCCCTCACCAATAAAGTAAATGTATTGCTTGCCACATTGACTGCAGCGATCGGGTACGGGACGAGATTGACCGCAGTAGTGACAGAGGATCCGACTGAGCCCCTGATGGTAGGTCAAACTGATACTACAATTTCCACAGAGCTCGGTGGAACCACAGCTGCGGCAAAGCAGAGCTGCCGAATAGCCGCGGCGATTCAACAAGATCAAAGCCTGTTCCCCTCGTCTCATCCGCTGCTCGAGCTGTTCCTTGAGCAGATCGGAGATCACCAGGGCTTTACCGTGTCTCTCAAACTCGATCCGCATGTCGACGATGTGAACTCGGGGCAAAGAGCGCTCCTGGATGCGGGAGGAAAGGATCTGATACTGGGGACGTCCTTTCTGCACCGAAGCATAGTAGGTCTCCAGCTGAGGTGTAGCGCTGCCCAACACCACCAGAGCCCCCTCGAGTTGACCCCTTTTCAGGGCGGTGTCGCGGGCGTGATAGCGTGGCAACTCCTCCTGTTTATAGGACGAATCATGCTCCTCATCGATGATGATGATTCCCAGATCGTGCAAGGGAGCAAAGACCGCTGAGCGGGTTCCGACGACTACCCGAGCCTTACGCTGTCGGATCCTGAGCCACTCGTCGAAGCGCTCTCCTTCCGATAGCTGACTGTGCAAGATCGCAACCTGGTCGCCGAACCATCCTCGGAACTGAGCCGAGATCTGTGGTGTCAAGCCGATCTCTGGGACCAGGACCAAGGCAGATCGGCGCTGTCCTAACACCAGGGCGATGGCGTTCAGATAGATCTCGGTCTTGCCGCTTCCGGTGATGCCGTGAATCAACATGCTGTTGAAGCCGCCTCGCTCCAAACGGTCCTGGATGGCGTCCCTGATTTGCTGCTGCTCTTCGGTGAGGCGGTGTTTGGTTGAACTCGAGGGTCTCGGTTGATTCGCCCAGGGTGAGCGACTCACCTGCACCTCTCCGATCCGCAGTACCCCTTTTGCCCCAAGGTTCTTGAGGAGGCTGGTACTGCAACCGGCCTCACGGGCGAAGTGGGTAAGCAAGACAGGCAGCTCTCGATCACACAACGCCTCAACCACCGACTTCTGCCTAGGGGTCAGGCCGTTCTCCTGCGGACGGACCTCCTGGATGGCCAGCTGCTGCTTTAACGGCCACCCTCCCTTTCGGGAGAAGCGGTTGGACGCTGCATTTCGGCTGAGCAAACCCGGCGGCAGCATCGTCCGAAGCACTTCTCCCAATGGGCCGAGGTAGTAGCGGGCGATCCAAGCAGCCAGCTCCAGCAGCTTGGGGGACAGAATCGGCTGCGGGTCGAGTACCTCACGGATCTCCTTGATACCGGGCGCAACCTCTCCCTGGACCATTGAAACAATCATCCCTGTGAGGGATCGATTTCCAAAAGGCACCAGCACACGACAGCCCGGAACGGGGCCTTCCTTCATGGACTTCGGGATCGAATAGGAAAAGCTCTGAAAGACGGGGATTGGAACCGCAACCTGAGCCAGTCTGCCTCCAACCGGCTTACTCAAATCGGAATTGCTAAGGAAGGAGTCGGGTTTCACCGATCCAGGTTACAGTTTACAGGTTGCAAGTTACAGGTTTCGTAACACCCGCGAGCCTCGAGAACCTTCAAACTATTCGTGACTTTGGGAAAAGACGTTGTTGTATCTAAGCAGGGGTGCAACCTACAACCCTATGACCGGTAGTAGGAACTGTTCAGCTCCTTCAGCTTGGCTCGAACTGCCTTCATATCTTCCCAGACCTGTCGCTTGGAACTTGGGTTTCTCAGTAGGTAGGCGGGATGGTAGGTCGGAATCAAGAGGCCCCCAGCAAAATCAAAGAACTGTCCCCGCATGCGTGAGATCGCCGTCTCGGTTCGCAGCAAAGTTTGGGCTGCGTACCTCCCGAGGGCAACCATCACTTTTGGGGAAACCACCTGGATCTGTTGAAACAGAAAGCCCTCGCAGGTCGCCACCTCCTCCGGTTCAGGGTCCCGGTTGCCGGGAGGGCGACACTTCAAGATGTTCGCTATGTACACCTGATCGCGGCTGAGACCGATGGACTCAATAATACGAGTCAAGAGTTGGCCGGCCCGACCGACGAAGGGAATGCCCTGGGCATCCTCATCTGCTCCGGGAGCCTCTCCCACGAACATCAGGTCTGCAGTGGGGTTTCCGACCCCGAAAACAATGTTCTTCCGCCCCTGGCAAAGCTTGCAGCGAGTACAATCCCCGATCTCCCCTCGAATCTCTTCCAGAGAAGCCGGAAAGCCAGCCTTGTCCAAGTTGAGATGAGTCACACCGATTTCGGAAAAAAAATTCAACTGTTCGATGATTTCCCGCATTGGTAGTTACGTTAGCATTTGTTACTGACAGGAGTGACCGAAGCTCAAAGTTCCAAGAGACAAGATACCCGGGCAGACCGTTCAGGTCGAAGGGATAACCCGCATTTCTCGTCGCTCGTCGTAGCGAGGCGTCGCAAGCGCCGTCCTGGCAAGGCTTGCGACCGAGGCCGCCGCAGTCGTACTTTGACAGTACGTCGAGGAGGCCGACCGAGCGTAACGCAGCCAGGGCGGATGATTGCGGCGACGCAGTAGACTAGCCCCAAAATAAGCGCAAGTTCGAAACTAGACCCCTTTGTCGGCTCCGAGGAGCCATTTTGGAGACCTAAATTCTAAATTTCGGCGCGAAGTCACTCAGAACAGGCACGTGTTCAGCTGTCCTCCACGCCGATCGCTCAGGGAAAACGATTCTGCCCTCTTGGGGGGCGTTTGTAGAGACACCTCGCCCCAGCTCTGGCGACCCTCGGAGCTACTTTATCTCCTTTCAGTTTCAGGTAGCTGGCCGGTGTTTCAACCACTTACTGCCTTCCAAGAGAAGACGGCTCCAACCATTGACATCCAGCAGCCGATAGACCAACTGTCGGCCCCTGCGCAAAATCTGGCAGGGCATTTCAATGACCTCTCGCAGGAAACGGCGATACTCCATCTTCACCAGCTCTCGGGCTTGCAGTCGCGCCGGCAGCACCAACCCCATCCAGGCCTTCAGATTCCAGGCTTGAGCCGCAATCACCAGATAGGCCCAGTTGGCTACCAGCGTATCCGAGGGCATCCGCAGGGCCTCGACTCCGTTCTTGAGTTGTTCAATGACGTTCTCCTGGTTGCAGCGCCGGTTGTTTTCCCGTACGACTCCCGCCGTTCCCAACGTTCTGGCCGAGATATTGGTGACATAAAAGTGGTAGCGCGTCTGCGGCAGCAGCCGCTTCTGGCCTTTCTCGACCAGGATCGTCTTGCGCAAGATCACCATCCGATAGGTTCGCTTCGCTTTGCTCGGACGGTAGTCGATCTCCGCGATCTCTTCCCGTTCCAGCGTCAGCGTCTTGAACCCGCGTCTCTTGACAATCTCCGGCTTCACTTTGTCCCGCCGCTGGCGCCGCTTCTTCCCTTTTCCTTTCCCCTGGCTGGGGCCCCCAGCTCTTTCCATCTCGCTTCTGGCAACGCCTCCGCCCACTTGACGAAGCTCGGATGGGCGTCGATCCCGAAGTCAAACTCCACGCCCGCCTCCGTCCAACGGTCAAAATGAGCCGTCAGCGAAAAATCCGTGTCCCCGCGCAGGCGCACCTTCCGAAAACCCGCCTCTCGAACCAGCTCGATACTCCGATCCAGCCATTCGGCCGCTCCCTCATGAGAGGGACGGTTGCCCGAGCGGTTGACCGCATAGAGCACCTCTCCCGTATTGGCCAGCGTCACGATCAGCGGCGCATAGCCCCACTGCCCGTCGTAGCTGATCTCCATCCCTTCCTTGCATTCGCCGCTCGTGGGGGCCATCGTCCCATCCACGTCGATCTCCGCCCGTTGGAAGAAACGGGCCGGTTGTTGGGCCCAGACCTTGAGGCGGCTGGCATTGACGGCTTCCATCAGATCCACCACGTCGGGCGCGTCAAAGCGGCGCACAAAGTCTCCGGCCGTGCTGGGGGCGGGGATCTTCTCGGCTCCCACCGCCTCCAGGAAACTCACACTCTGACGTCGCAGTTCAATATCCTGATAGCGGGTCCCGCCCGTGGCCACGTTGTAGATCAGGCTCAGGACGTGGTCCGATTCGTGGTACGGTTGGTGGCGTTTGAGCAGCGTCACCGCCTGGTCAATGGCTTTCCCCAGCCCACTCCACTTCACCACCTGCTGCAGCAGCCCCAGACCACCGTAACTGACCGCACCCGTTTTCTCCGAGACCTCGTAGCTGATGACCTCGGGCGAGAGCACCGGTTTCGGGTCTTGACCGTTCCAGCTGGTGTCAGGGGCTACCCAAAAGCGGCCAGTGAGGGCCACTTCAAAACCGGCCATTTTCAAGAGCCATTGAGGGCCGCATCCGGCGTAGGATGCGCCGATGGCCAATACATTGAAAATGGAAAAGAAGCAAACGGTTTTGGCGCTCCTGAAGCTGGGCTGGTCGTATCGTCGGATCGAGCGAGAGGTGGGAGTCCGACGAGAGAGGATTGCCCGCTATGATCCCTCCCGAGATTCAAAACCGGCCAAAGTGGCCCCCGGCTCGGAGGAGCAAAAGCGGCCAAAGCGGCCCCCGGGTCTGCGCAGCTTCTGTGAGCCCTTTCGGGAGCAGATTGAAAAGAAACTCCAGCAGGGATTGCAGGCCAAGCGGATCTGGCAGGACCTGGTCTTCGAGCAGGGATTCGGGGGAGCCTACAACTCCGTCAAGCGCTTCTGTGGAAAGCTCAAGGCGGAGAGTCCTCGCGTGTTTGCTCGGGTGGAAACTCCCCCCGGTCGGGACCTGCAGATCGACTTCGGCAAAGGAGCCCTGACTCGGACCGAATCGGGTCGTTACCGCCGTCCTCATCTGTTCAAGGCCGTCCTCTGCCACTCGCGCCACTCCTATGAGGAAGTCGTCTGGCGGCAGGAACTGAAGACGTTCATCCGCTGTGTCGAGGAGGCTTTTCACGCTTTTGGAGGCGGCGTGGAGGTGGTTCGCCTCGATAACCTCAAGGCCGGGATCACCCGGGCTTGCTTGGTGGACCCCGAGGTCAATGCCGTCTTCAGTGCGCTCGCTCGCCACTACGGCTTCGCCGTGCTGCCCATCCATCCGGGCGCTCCGAACGAGAACGGAAAAGTCGAAAGAAGCATCGGATATACCGACTCCAGCGCGCTCAAAGCTCGCCGCTTCGAGAGCCTGGATGCGCAGAATGAGCATCTGCAGAGTTGGAACGAGCGAATCGCCCGCCAGCGCATCCACGGCACCACCAAGCAGCAGGTCTGGCCCCGCTTTGTCGAAGAACAGAAGCATCTCCGACCGCTTCCGGATTCCCGCTTCAGTTTCTTCCGCGTGGGCCGTCGAACGGTCTCCACCGATGGCCACATCGAAGTCGACCGAGCGTTCTACTCGGTGCCCAATCATCTGCTCGGTTGTGAAGTCGCCGTGCACTGGGATGATCGTATCGTCCGCGTCTTCTTTCGTGAGCAACAGGTGGCCCTGCATCCGAAGCACCCGCCGGGGAGATTCCGAACCGAAACGAGCCATCTTCCGGAACGCAAACGCTACGCGCACTATCGAACCGAGCATCATCTGCTGAAGCAAGCCCGAGCCGTGGGTCCAGAGGCGCACCGCTGGGCCGAGCGAGCTCTGGAGGTCCGAGACATGCTCGCCTACCGACTCGTGCAGGGCATGATCTCGCTGACCCGCCGCTACCGCGCTTCGGTCGTCGACGAAGCCTGCGGCAAGGCGCTCGCACATGACGCCTTCCGCTACCGGACTCTGGTGGCTTTGTGTAAGCGACTGGACGTGCCGCAGCGCTCTTTGTTTACCTCCGAGCACGAGTTGATCCGACCGCTGTCCGAGTACCAGATCACCGATCCCACAGGAGAACCAGAATGATCTCATCAGAACTGGAACGAAAACTTCGTCACCTCCGGCTCTCGGGCCTGGCTCAGGTCTTTGACGTTCGCCTGCAACAAGCCGTCCAGGGAAGGCTCAGCCATCAGGAGTTCTTTGAGCTGCTGATTGATGACGAGCTGACCCGCCGTCGGGACCGGCTGTTGGAGCGACGTTTGCGCCAGGCCCAGTTTCCGGAACAAAAGCACTTGGAGGACTTTAACTTCTCCTTTAACCCCTCCATCAACCGGCAGCAGATCTTCGATCTGGCTACCGGCCGATTCATCCAACAGCGCCGCGGCTGGTTGGTCATCGGTCAGACCGGAGTCGGCAAGAGCCATCTGATCATCACCGTCGGGATCAAGGCGGTCGAAGCCGGTCACCGGGTGCAGTACAAGTCGGCTTTCGATCTGCTGGAAGACATCGCCGAAGCCACGGCCACCGGCAGACGCCGATCTTACATTACGGAGATGACCCGGATCCCGCTGCTGATCCTCGAGGATCTGGGACTCCGCAGAGTGCCGGAGTCGGCGGCAGAAGATCTGTTGGAGATCCTGCACCGCCGATACCAGAAGACCTCGACGATCCTCAGTTCGAATCGACCCCTGGAGGACTGGGGCGCGATGCTGGGAGGAGATACGGCGGCCACCTCGGCGCTGCTGGACCGCTTCCTGCACACTTCGGAAGTCACCTTCATTCGGGGCAAGAGCTATCGCCTCTACGAGCGACAGCAACGAGAGAAATCCACCCCGAAGCGAGGGAAAGAGAAATGACACCTGCGAGGCGAGTGCTGTGAGTGCGGGCTTGTCCCCTACTCGCAGACCCTGGGACTCAGCCCCAGGCTTCGTAGATTGCCCGCTCCGAGGGAGGGGTCAGGACAGGGTGGGGCAGAGCTCATTGCTTGAGGGGCCTCTGAGCGAATGTTTTTTGAAAAAAGGAAGCCAGGAAGAAGCCGTGTCGTTGAAACCAAGCAGAGACCATGGAAGCCAGGCTTCTCGAGTTTCCCCCAACACCCCCGGAAAGCCGTGGAAACTGCCGCGCTATGGAAACCGTGGGAAAACGGCTGCCTCGCGAAGACGACTCCAGGAGGCGAGTTTTTCCACCGTTCCCACAGCGCTTGGAAAACTCCTCCGGACGGAGTTTCCCACAGTTCCCACCGCTTCTACGGCTGAACACACAACAAAGCCTCCTCCCCCCGCTTCGCGGGGAGGGCTTCACAAGGGATTGAAATGACTCGAACCGGAGGATATAACTACTGAATCACTGGCCGCTTTTGACCCGGCCCCGCCTGGCCGCTTTTGAAGTGGCCCCCGACACCAGCTGGGGCTCAATCGCTGAGCAACCTCTGCTTCCCGTTTGCGGATGATTGCGCTATCCTTTTTATTCACCTGAACTGCCTCCTTTCCGCTTGTTCTGAAGTTTCTTTGACAACCCCAGAATACCCGTCAGGTCTGGCATTTCAGGTGTTTACATGTGGTTTAGTCCACTTTCATCCACTTCTTTTGGGACTAGCGATGAGAAATGCGGGATAAGGGTCAGGGACCCGGGTGAGGCTAGAGTCGAGCCCGCTTCAGCGGGCTTCAAGTTCCAGCTTAGTAGCTCCCCAGCCGGGTGCCCCATTCGAGAAAGAAACTTTGGCTACCCACAAAGACCAGCGTCGCCTGATCCGGCCTTCGAAATTCGCCTGTTCGATATTTTGCGGTTGAGCATTTTCTGCGGTTTCTTTCTCCTGAGTAGAAAGAAAGCCTAAATCTCGAACCGCTAAACATCGAACACGAAGGCTAAAGGGGTTTCCTTTGAAATTCGTGTTCGATATTCAGCGGTTGCCTTCTCGGGAAGCAGAAAAGCCCAAATCTCAAACCGCAAAACACCGAACAATAACGCCGAAGTTCGGAAGCTCGACAATGAAGTTTCAGCTTAGGGTTTCCGAACCCTGGGATAAAAGCCGCAATCCCATTGGGATTGATGCTTGGAATTTGGGATTTGTTTGTATCTTGTATCTTGGGAAATCATCCCAGTCGATTCAACAAGTTCTCCAGGTTTCTCCAGTCGGGCACCACCCTGACCTGGAGCTCGAGGTAGACCTTTCGTACCCCCAGCAGCTTCTCGATGTCCTTACGGGATCGCGTTCCAATCGTCTTGATCATCTGACCACCTCGTCCGATCACGATTCTCTTTTGACCTGGCTTCTCAACAATAATCGAAGCAGTGATCCGGACGAATCCGCCCTCTCGCTCTTCCTCGTCAAACTCTTCGAGAAGCACGGCGCTGGCGTAGGGCAGCTCGTGTCGCGTTTGACGGAGAACCTTCTCCCGGATCCTCTCTCCCACCATCGATCGTTCCTGCTGATCCGTGATGTACTCGAAAGGGTACAGGAAGTCCCCTTCGGGCAGGATCTGGGCGATCTTCTCCAGCAGCGCCTGATGGTTGTCACCCTTCGTCGCAGAGATGGGAATCATCTCCCGGTAGTCGTATTCCTGTTGGTAGAAGTCGAGGGTAGGCAAGATCTTTCCCTTGTTGATCAGGTCTACTTTGTTCAACAGGAGTATCGTCGGCTTCTGGGCCTGCTGGACCATATCAGCGACGTATTTCTCACCCTTGCCGAAACGCTCGCTCATATCCACCAGGTGGAGCACCAGGTCCACCTCCCTGAGGGCCTCGTAGACCGTCTCCATCATGCGTTCATTCAAACGGAATCCGGGCCGGTGAACTCCGGGTGTATCAACGAATACCATTTGGCAATCAGGGCTGGTACGGACACCCAGAATCCGATGCCGCGTGGTCTGAGGCTTGTCGCTGACAATGGAGACAACCTGACCGATGAGCCGGTTGAGCAGAGTGGACTTCCCTGTATTGGGACGTCCAATGAGAGCGATCAATCCCGCCTTAGACAAGAGCACTCACCTCGTCGGAAGGTTGCAAGTTGGAGGTTTGCAGGGAACACTTAGTACACTTAGGCCACGGCGACTGGCCGGATGGATAGCTCGCCCTCAATCTTTTCCCACAGATTGCGCGCGACCTCATCCTTGGACTGTACAGGGAACTCCTCTTCGTTGCCTGCCGAGTCGATGAAGACGACCTGGTTCCTATCTGACTGAAAGCCCCTGTCGTCGCGGGAGATATCGTTTGCTACGATCAGATCCAACCTCTTTTGGCCAATCTTGATCCGGGCATGCTCTCGAATCTTCTCAGATTCCGCAGAAAACCCTACCAGGTACTGTCCCTTTCTCTTCCTGAGCCCCAATTCTTCCAGAACATCGGTAGTCCGACTCAACCTCAGGACTTCCTGCGTAGACTCTGCCTTCTTGACCTTCTCTTCGAAGGCGCGTTCCGGGGCAAAATCGCTCACCGCCGCAGCCATGACCACGATGTCTGAAGTCTCGGAGCTCTCCAGGACCGCAGCTGACATTTCCTTACTGGAACGAACACGAACCACTTCCAGGCCTTCCGCCGGCTCCAGATGAGTAGGTCCAGAAATGAGCCGTACCTGTGCACCTCGATCCTGAGCTTCGCACGCTATCGCGTAACCCATCTTGCCGGAGGAACGATTCGAGATATAGCGAACAGGATCAATGTCTTCAATGGTTGGCCCGGCGGTAACCAGCACTCTCTTGCCTGTCAACGTGCGCGACCTTTTCAGTGCATCGACCACCGCTTGGACCACTTCCTCGGGCTCCGCCAGGCGTCCCTCTCCGACCTCTCCACAGGCCAGGTAACCGGATCCGGGCTCCAGGACCAGGACACCTCGATCCCTCAGCAGCTGCAGGTTGTGCTGAGTCGCAGGATGACGCCACATTTCGACGTTCATCGCCGGGGCAACCACGGTCGGGGTAACCGTCGAAATATAGAGAGTGCTCAGGAAATCGTCGGCTATTCCGTGGGCGAACTTAGCCAGAATGTTGGCGGTTGCGGGAGCGACCAGAAGTAGGTCACTCCGGCGCGCCACCTCGATGTGCTCAATCCCAGGCGATCTCTCCTGGAAGAGTCCCGCAATCACTGGGTTGCCTGAGAGCTTCTCCAGTGTCAAGGGCGTCAGGAACTTCTGGGCGCTCTGGGTCATCGCGGGAAAAACCTCGAAGTCCTGGGCTTGCAGAAGCCTCAAGATGATCGCCGACTTGTAGGCAGCAATACAGCCGCTAACACCCAGAATAATCTTCATGCTTCTTTTTCGTCGCCAGCCTGTTCCTCGTCTCCCCCGGCTTCGACCAGTTCCAAGGCTTCTTCGTTCTCTTCTTCCAGAATCTCCCACTTCACAAGGTTCTGCTCGGCCTCCCGAATTCCAACATAGGCAGACTTTCCAGTTTCAACCTCGATGCGTCGGGGGGCTCCATTCTGAATCTGCTTGGCTCGCTCTGCTGCGACCAGAATAAAACGGAACTTGCTATCATATTCCTTTGGTATCTTGATAATCATTCAATCTCCTTTGAAAGTTTTCAGGACCCGCTCTGCCTCGGCGGATCTGCTCCTCATTGATGCCGCTGCCGATTGGGCAATGGATCTCAGCTCAAATAGCGCCCGCTCAAAATCGTCATTGATTATAACGTATTGATAGCGACCGAAGAGTGCGATCTCCTCCTCTGCTCTACGCAACCTCGCCTTAATCGCGCTAACGTCATCCAGCCCCCGTTCCTTGAGTCGCTGCTCCAGCACCTGACGAGAGGGAGGGAGCACAAACACCGTCACGGCACCAGGTATCTGCTTCAGTTCCATGATCTGTAGGGCCCCCTGCACGTCGACGTCGAGCAACACATCGTCTCCTGATTCCAGTGCCGAGAGAACATGATTGCGGCTGGTCCCGTAATAGTGGCCATGGACTAGAGCATGTTCCAGAAAGTCACCGCGAGACACCATGCCCTTGAAATCATCTTCCGAGAGAAAGAAATACTCAATTCCGTGCATCTCGACACGACGAGGTCTTCGAGTTGTGTAGCTCACTGAGAAGTGGAGGTTAGATTCTTCACCCACCAACCTGAGGCCGAGACTGGTCTTTCCCGCACCCGACGGCCCGCTGATCACAAACAAATTCCCTTTACTCAACGTTTTGCACCTGCTCTCTTATCTTCTCGATCTCGCCCTTGGCCTTCAGAGCGAGGTCGGACGTATCGGGAAGAGGGCTCTTGGCCAGAACAGTGGAAATCTCACGGTTCATCTCCTGACACAGAAAGTCAAGGTTCTTCCCAATGCTCTTGGTCACCTCCTCGGATGTATCGCGAAAGCGACTGATATGGCTCTTTAAACGGGTAATCTCTTCAGTGATATCAGAGCGGCGAGCATAGTAAACCAGCTCCTGGGCTAGACGACCTTCATCCAGCACCTCTTCTACATCGAGCTCATCAATCCGCTCTCGAAGCTTTTGACGATGGAAACTGATGATCCCTTCCGCGCCGGCCCTGATGCCTTCCAGTAGTTGCTCCAGAGTCCGCAGGTAGTTATCGATCTCGGTCTTCAGATTCTTCCCTTCAATAGCGCGACCCTCCACCACCTGGCTCAGGGCGTCTTGCAGGACTTCGAGCAGGTCCGATGCAAAGGACTCGCCATCATCCACCGAATCCACCGAGGTCAACACGCCGGGTAGCTGCAGGAAACCGTTGAGATTCAACTGGCCCTCAATCCCTAGAGATTGGATTTCCTGGCTCAGCGCCAGGTAATTCTGCACAACCGTCTGATCGACCCGATAGCGATCCGTCGCCTTCGCGACGAGATGAACCGTTACCTCCACTCGTCCTCTGTGGAGGAAGGTCTGTACCTCTTTACGTAGCTGCGGTTCGTAGGACATAAAATCCTTGGGAAGGTGGGGCTTCAGATCCAGATACCGACCGTTGAGAGTCCTGATCTCCACGATTAGGTCCATTCGCTCCAACGATCTCTCGGCCCGTCCGAACCCGGTCATGCTCTTCATGGTTACCACCTGATTCCAAATTCCAAGATACACTGGTATCTTGGAACTAACCCTCCGTTTCTACAAACTGCAGATCATAGAGTTGTCGGTAGCGACCGGAACGCTCCAACAGCGTCTTGTGATTCCCTGTTTCTACGATCCGCCCCGACTCCATCACGACGATTCTATCGGCCAGACGCACGGTGGACAGCCGGTGGGCGATGACGACGGCAGTTCGTTGTCGCATCAGATTGTACAGCGCTTCCTGCAGTAAACGCTCCGACTCCGTGTCCAGGGCGGAGGTTGCTTCATCGAGAATCAGGATGGGGGCATCCTTGAGGACGGCTCGAGCAATCGCGATCCGCTGCCGTTGGCCTCCGGAGAGTCGTTCGCCGCGTTCCCCGATCATGGTTTCATATCCATCGGACAACGTCAGAACGAAATCGTGGATGAAAGCCGCTTTCGCCGCAGCCACGATTTGATCGTGACTGCAGTCCTCACGTCCGTAGGCAATATTCTTTCGCACGGTATCGTCGAAGAGGAAGGTCTCCTGGGAGACAATGGCAACTTGACCACGAAGGGAACTCAGGGTCACGGTGCAAATATCGACTCCGTCGATGGCGATGCGGCCAACAGACGCATCATAGAATCGGGGTACCAGGCTCGCCAGCGTACTCTTTCCGGCTCCACTGCTGCCTACCAGAGCGACGACCTCTCCTTTTTGGATCGTCAAATTGATCTCTTCAAGCACTGGCCTCCCGATCTCTCCGTAAGAGAAAGACAGTCCCTCGAAGCTGATTTCCCGGCTCAAGAGGGGCAGTTCGCTGGCTCCCTTCGACTCTTGGATGGCCACCTCTGATTCCAACAGTTCGAAGATCCGAGTGGATGAAGCGAATGCCTGTTGGAAATTCAGGTGCATTCGAGACAGCTTGCGTACGGGCTCGTAGAGGCGGAAAAGAGCGGCTACGAAGACGACGAAGACACCCAGTGATCCCCGGTTGACCTCGTCGTTCGCATAGAGAAGAAAGGGCACAAAAGACGCATATCCTATGAATTCGATAAGCGGTGATACCGAGGCAGAGAGGCGAGCAGCGCGAATGCTGACTCGGGTGTGCTGCTCGGTGGCGTGTTGAAAGCGATCCCTCTCGTAGGACTCCATCCCGAAGGCCTTTACGATTCTCTGCCCGGTGATCGTCTCCTGCAGCACGTGCGAGATCTCGGACAGATTCTCCTGAGTTCTTCGACTCACACCACGCATTTTACGACCGAGGCTCACGCTGAGGCCCAGGACCACAGGAGCGATCAACAGAACCAGGAGTGACAGCTTCCAGTTGGCGTAGAAGATCAGGCCCAGAAAGAAGATGAGAAGAAAACCCTGGCGCAGGAAGTCCGTCAGAGACTTACTCGCCGCCTCCTGCAGCGACTCGGTGTCACTGATCACCCGAGCCATGATCTTTCCAGTGGCACTCTTCGCATAGAAGGCCAACGATTGTCCCACCAGGTGGGCATGAATACGCCGCCTCAATGCCGCCACGACATTCTGTCCACTGTAGCTCAGGAGGTATTCAGCCAGGTACAGGCAGATCGCTTTGAAAAAGGAGAAGACGACCATAAATATCCCGATCTGGCTGAAATCGTTCGGTCTCAGGCCAAGCCAGGAGTCCAGGAAGGCAAATTTGTCGGGTACTGCCGGCGCACTCGCCGCAGACACCGTTGACAGCTGATTGAAGATCGGTGCCAGGAGAATGATCACCAGGGTCTCCAGAGCGCCACTCACCACCAGAAACACCAGGGCGGCCAGCAAAAGGGGAAGATTCGGCAAGATATAGGGAAGAAGTTTTCGTAGCTCAGCCACTACCGGAATTCTAGCAGGGTCCCTCAGGTTTGGGGGGGGGTCCCGTCGCCACTGAACCAGTCCGAGGATTTCTTCTTCGTCTTCTTCCGGCCTTCGAAATTCGCCTGTTCGATATTCTGCGGTTGAGTATTTCCATCGGTTGCCTTCTCCAGAGCTGGAAGAAAGGCTAAATCACGAACCGCGGAACACCGAACATGCGAACCCCAAAGTGAATGCAACACCTATCAAGTTTCAGCCTAGCCAGCCTCCGGCTGGGCCGGATCGTACAGGAAAGAAATTTGGGCGATCCGGCGATAGGGTAGGGAAGCACGGTCACCCGGCTCCCCTCCCTCCGAACTGCACGTGCGATTCTCCCGCATACAGCTCTCCAGTCAGTAGGTTCCTATGGATTGGACGAAACGGATATGGGCGTCAGTCAGGCTCGTGAACCCATGATCCGTAAAGAAGGCGTTGGGCCAACGGTGATTTCGACAGAGGCGTTTTCTATTCTTCCGGTTGCGCTTCAGAAGCAGGCGTCGCAAACGACGACGGATCAGACCGTCGTAGTCCTTGAAGATGTTCCAATGACAGTGCCGGAAGTAGTTGAACCAGCCTTGCGTCGAGCGATTGAGCCGCTGGAGGATGACCTCCAGCGAGTCGCCCGACTTGCGCGGCGTCAGCTCGTGAATGCGCTCGACGAACTTTCGGTGGCTCTTCGCTCGTGGAAACCGAAAACGGCCTCGGAACGAATCGCCCAAGAACGAAAAGCTCTTCTCTCGCGAGTCCACGATGTGTGTCTTCTCGGGA
Source organism: Acidobacteriota bacterium (assembly GCA_965219855.1). Lineage (GTDB taxonomy): Bacteria > Acidobacteriota > UBA6911 > RPQK01 > JAJDTT01 > CAUZIZ01. The sequence continues at coordinate 247,640 of CBDCOR010000026.1, read as the reverse complement.
TGCAGTCTCAGCCCGTTGTCCTCCACCCAGTCCCGCCCTTCGGCCAGGGCCGCTTCAGCCTCCTCGGGTGCGCGACACAGCAGGACAAAGTCATCCGCGTAGCGCACCATCTGGAAGCCCAGATCGGCCATCCGATGGTCCAGGGGATTGAGGTAGGCATTCGACAACACCGGAGAAAGAACGGCGCCTTGGGGGACTCCGGCTTCCGGAATCCACTTACGCAGCTCTTCCAGTATCCCCTGATTCAGAAACAGCTGAACCAGGCCCAGCACGCGGCGATCCGATATCTTCTGTTGGATCAGGTCCAACAGTCGATCTTTCGGGATCGTATCGAAGTAACCCTTCAGATCCGCGTCGACGACATACACATAACCGGCTTCGAGCAGCTCTTCGACGTACCGCAGTGCGCCGTGGCACCCTCGCCCATGACGAAAGCCGTAGCTTCGATCATGGAACGTGGCCTCCAGAATCGGCTCGATCCCGTGGACCAAAGCCGTTTGCACGACTCGATCCCGCACGGTCGGAATCCCCAGCGGTCGCTTTTCCGAACTGCCTGTTTTGGGAATCCACCTCCGCAGCACCGCTGCCGGACGATAGGTCCCCTCACGCAGTTCTTCCTGCAACCATTCGAGTTCCTCCCGCTCGTGTTCGGCGAAATCCCCCCACGTTTGCCGGTCCACTCCCGCCGCTCCTTTCCTGCCCAAGACCTTCTCGGCCGAGCTGGAAAGGTTCCGGCTGCAAAACACCTTATCGATCAGCGTGTGCCATTTCCCTCCTCTCACCTTTCCTTTCAAAAGTGTCTCCAACATGCGATCCGTCCAAACCGCGCGATGAGCCCACTGTTCGATGCCAGCGGGCTCTCCAGCCGGGCTAGCCGAAAACGGCACTGTGACCGGGATGTAGTCCCGCCTTTGGGCGGAGTTACGTTTCCGCGATTTAGTCATTTCGCATCTACCTTCCTGCTCCCCTTCGCTCCACCGCGTTTTGCTGCATGGCTTCCCCGCTACTATGGGAGCTCTGACTTCTGTCGAGCCGCTTCAACCGACCTCACCGGTATCGCCAGGTTCGCTCCCCTTCGGCGGGCGATACTGCACCGCGGGCCTGGGCCATTGCTCACGCAGCGTCCCCCACTGCGAGCTCTCACGATGGGTCGTCCACGTCCCTCACCCGACAGATCTCCCTGCTTATCTCGTTTGACCTTCCGACCTCTCCATCTCCAACCACCGCATTGCCATTTCGTCACGGTCGCTTTGTCACGTTACTTCACCGCCGTGACTTGCCGCGTCTATCCCCCCGGGCAGACCGTTCAGGTCGGAGGGATGGCCGTCGCGCGGTCAAGGGTTCGGGCTTTGCCAGGACCCTCCCCGACAGGCTTGGCCGAATCGAGTTCACTTGCGTTACGGATTGGTCGTTCGTCTCAGGTTGCTCTCCACCCTTCCTCACGGAAACGCAGTTACCACTGTCGACTTCAGGCCGGTAACGTTAGCCTGGAAGGGACTTTCACCCTTCTGATCAAACGCCTTCACAGGCGCACTAGCGGTGGCCTCCAGGCCGCCGTCCGAGCCAAAGGCTCGAAGCAAGAAGACTTCGGCCTGGAGGCCAAAGCTACGTCCGCCCAATGAAGTTTCAGCTTAGTACCGCCCTTCTTTCATCCGTTGAAGATCCTCCCAGACGGGGCGGTTTGGCAAGTCGAAGTCGGTGGTGATGCGACTGGAGTCCAAGGAGCAGTCCTTGCCCCTAGCCGCTTGTCCGACACTCTCCACAGAGACTAGAGAAATCAGGGAACGATCGAACCCGAAGGTCTGAGCGAAGAGTTCTCCCAGATCCAGGCGGCTGAGTCGCTGTGGCCCTCCCAGGTGATACAGGTTGTGGCGGGGATGAGCAGAGATCAGACGTTCCAGGGCTCGCACCACCATGCCAACGTAGACGAAGCTTCGGTACTGATCGTGAAACAAGGGGACTTGATTCTGATTCTCGAAGCGGGAGCGCGCCCAGTCCAGGAAGCAATCGTGAAACGGGCTCCCCCATCCGAAGACCTTGGACAACCGCACCACCATCGAATTGCTTCGGCTCAAGACATACTGCTCGGCGTCGCGTTTGCCACGGGCGTATTCGTTGACCGGATTCGTCGGTTCGTCCTCGCTGTAGTTGCGCTTGGCACCATCGAAGACCAGATCAGTGGACAGGTAGACGAAACGGCGCTGATCGGCCAGCCTCTCCATGAGTCGCCGTGTTCCCAGGACGTTCACCGTTTGAGCTTGCTGGGGCTGCTGTTCGCAGGTGTCTGGATGGGAAAGCGCCGCGCAGTGGATAACGGCTCGGTAGGGCTGACCTTCGAACAACGACTCAATTGACCCGGGGTCCTCCAACCGAAGCTGCCGAAAGGAAACACCTTCCAAAGTGGGAACACGCTCTCGGAAGGTTCCCACGACAGCTTGCCCCTGGGCCTTCAGGAAACGGCAGAGATGCCAACCTACGGCGCCGCTTGCTCCCGTGACCAAAATGGGCTGTTCGGGGGTCATAGAGACTTCTTGCTACTGTTGAAAACCTGCGGGTACAATCATTTCAGTTTCTGTTTGCGTTGGGAAGGAGAATCATGTCGAGGGAACCACAGGCTTCTTTTCTGGAGAAATTTCAGGAACAGGGCTTCGTTGTCGTGGAGGGCGTACTCGACCCAGGGAAAGATCTGCAACCGATTGTCGAAGAGTATCAAGACCTGCTCGACAAGCTGGCAAGGCAGCTGGTTGGAGAGGGACGGCTGAAGTCGACCTACAGGAATCTTCCTGTCTGCGAGCGCCTGGTCCGGATTACTCAGGAGACCGGCCATCTCCACACTCAGCCACTGGATATCTCCCTCCCTCAGTCGGATATCGCTCATGACACACCCATGCACACCGGCAGGGCGGTCTTCGATCTGCTACGAAACCCCAAACTCCTGGATCGAGTTGAAGCGTTCATCGGCCCCGAGATCTATTCCAATCCGGTCCAGCACACCCGCTTCAAACTGCCTAAACGGGTTCTCCCAAAGGGAGACTGGAATGGGCTGGCGGATACCGTGGGTTGGCACCAGGATCGAGGTGTGGTCCTCCCCGAAGCGGATGAATCCACGATACTGACCGTCTGGATCCCAGTCACCGAAGCCAGCGAGGAGAATGGGTGTCTCAAAGTCGTGCCGGAGAGTAATAGACACGATCTACAGATTCACTGTCCCGTCTCCAGGGGAGGCGTAAATATTCCGGGTCGCCTGCTGCGAAGAAGGCCAGTGACCGTTCCCATGAGGCCGGGAAGCGTTCTCTTCATGACGTGCGACACGATTCACTCATCGCTTCCCAACCAGAGCGACAAAGTGCGTTGGAGCTTCGATCTTCGCTACAGTCCTATCGGTCAACCAACCGGCCGGCCGCTGTACCCCGGTTTCGTAGCGCGCAGCCGCAGCCGTCCCGAGTCGGTCCTGACAGATCCAGAGGTCTGGTCGAAACTCTGGCGCGACGCTCGTGCCCGCCTCGCAGACCAGGAGAACCCGTCGTACAACCGTTGGAGTGAGGACACGCCGGGCTGTGCGTAGAGTCGGGTGACAGGTTGCAAGTGACAGGTCGCAGTCGAGGAGGCCAGGGCTGAATTCCTTATCGCCGTACTTCAAACCTTCAACCTGCAACCTTTAACTTGAGATCATGAAGAGTAAGATTCGCGAAAGATTGGCAGAGGGGCAGATTTCGATCGGAACTTGGCTCAATCTGGCTTCGCCTCTGGCCGCCGAAGTCATGGCCTCGGTGGGTTTTGACTGGTTGGCGATCGACGCCGAGCACTCTCCACTGGGTTTGGGAGGAATTACGGAGCTCTTGCGCGCGGCCGAATCGCGAGGAGCGACGCCCATCGTCCGAACCTGGGATGATCAGACCTCAACCCTGGGGCGTCTGTTGGACGCCGGGGCTCTCGGCCTCGTAGTTCCCCATGTCCGGACCGCCCAACAGGCCGAGGCGATTGCACGAGCCTGCCGCTATCCTCCCAGGGGCAAGCGTTCCTCCGGCACGACTCGGGCCTTGACCTGGGGAATGGACTACCGGAGCTGGATCAACGGCGAAGTCGTGGTCATTCCTCAGATAGAAGACAGGGAGGGTATCGAGAACGCCGACAGCATCATGGCGGTCGAGGGCATCGACATCGGCTTCCTCGGCCCCAACGACCTGGCCCTGGACCTGGAGGTCAGCGCCGGGAGTCCGGAACACGAAGAGGCGATACAAACGTTCTTGACGGCCTGCCAGAAAGTGAACAAGCCCTGCGGGCTCCCAGTGCCTTCCGCCAAGACGCTTCGCCAACGGGCGGATCAGGGATTCTCGTTCTTCGATCTAAGCAACGATCTGGCGCTTCTCCGAGACGAGGCTCAGCGTCAGCTGGCAGAAGCGAGGGGATAACCGATTCAAATCTTGTACCTAGAAGTCTTCCTCACAACTCACCACTTCCAGCGCGATTTGAGTTCGTCGTTGACCACCGCTCCCTCCGGCCACTCCCCCCGGTAGAGCTGGATTATGTTTTCTGCAGATTCGGTGGCCATGCTCTCGACTGAATCATCGTCCCCACCAGCGGCGTGGGGAGAGAGCACTACATTGTTCAGCTTGAAGAGGGGATTCTGTGGGTCGGGAGGCTCCTGCTCGAACACGTCCAGACCGGCAGCGCCAAGCTGGCCAGACTCGAGTGCATCATGCAGATCGGATTCCACCACTAGCGGACCTCGAGCAGTATTGATCAGGACAGCTCCCCGCTTCATCTTCTCAAACGCATTTCGATCGAACAGATGGAAGGTCTCCGCGTTCAGGGGACAATGGAGCGTCACATAGTCAGAGCGAGCCAGCAGAGTGTCCAAATCGACCAGTTCGATGTTGTGAGCCTTGACGAACTCCAGATCGGGATACATTTCCGTGGCGATGACACTCATCCCCACGCCGGCCGCACGAAGGGCCATGCTTCGGCCGATGCGGCCCAATCCCAGGATCCCCAGGGTTCTTCCTCGAACCGGCTTTAGAGGTAGCTTGGGCCACTCTCCCTGGCGCACGGCAGCGTCCCTCCACACAACGCCCTTGGCGACCGCAAGAAGTAGGGTAAGGGCTTGCTCGGCCACCGCTTCGTGATTGGCGGTCGGGGTGATGGTCACAGCGATGGTACGCTCGCTCGCAGCAGGCACATCGACCCGGTCGAACCCAACTCCGGCGCGGGCAATGACCCGCATTTCCGGCAAAGCCGAAATGACTTTGGCGTTGAAGTTCTCTCCCCCCGCGATGATGGCCGAGATTCCACTCAGCGCGCTCACGGTCTCCTCGTCGCTGCACAGGCCCGTGACCAGCTCGGGATTGGTAGGATACCGGACCTCAAACCCCGCCTCTTCCAGCATCTTCACGTAGGGGCGGTCGGGTCGGTTTGCCATGGTGTCGGGACTGATCAATACGATTGGCATAGCTTGCTCCTGTTTTCGAAGAAGGGGGAGTCTATCCGACCTGTGGTAGCGGATCAAGGAATTGGCAAGTCCACGTGGGACGTTCAGACGTTCAGATGTTCAGACGTTCAGATGTTCAGATGTTCAGATGAATTATTCAAGTTCGAGATCAGTGGGGCCCCCAGCGGAGCTGGCCCCATTCGAGAAAAAAAACTTTGGTCGTCTTCGACGAACAGAGCTAGCAGCGTGATCGGATGGGCATTCCTGCCCGTCGGGGTCAACCGACGGGCAAGAATGCCCATCCTACGCCGCTTACTGCTCGATGAAGTTTCACCCTAGTCGAAACGTTCCAGCCTCAACGGAGACAAATCGACAACTGGTTGCTCGTCGGAGACGATCAATGAAACCAGCTTCCCAGTCATAGGTCCCAGAGACATCCCGATCATTCCGTGCCCGCTCGCTACGATCAGGTTTTCCAGCTGGCGGGTGCGCCCAATGATGGGGAGTCCGTCCGGCGTAGCGGGCCTGAGCCCTCGCCAGATCTCGATGAGCTCCATGTTTTCTAGACCAGGCAGGTATTCGCGAGCGGACCGAGTAATGGCATCTACCCGAGGGCGATTGATCGACAAGTCCAGACCTGCCAGCTCCAGGGTTCCACCGAATCGAAGCATCTCGGCCATGGGCGAGGCGGCGATCTTTTTTTCAAAGAGCATCAGGGGACGCCCCGGGCAAGTGGGTGGAGACTTGATCGTCACGCTGTAGCCCTTTGGCCGCCTGGATCGGTATTCTGAGACCCAGCTCCCGCACCAATACTGGAGACCAGGCTCCGGCAGCCAAAACCACCTGGTCCGGACGATAGTCACCTCGAGTCGTTACAACTGTTGAAATCCTCCCACCCGAGGTTTCCATCCCCAGAACTTCGGTGGAGGTCTTCAGTTTGGCGCCCTGCCTCTCGACGATGCTTGCTAGTTGCTTCACAAAGCGATCGGGGATTAGCTGCGCATCTTCGGGATAGTTGACGCCCCCGACCACTGAGGGGAGCAGGTTGGGCTCGAGAGCGTGAACCTCCTCCCCACTCAGCACTTCAGGGCACAAGCCGAACTCCTCCAAGAGCTCGGCCTCCTTGATCCCCTTCTTCCGGGCGAACTCGCTCTTGAAGATTTGAAGCCAACCCTTCCGCCGAAAACCGAAATTGAGATCCTCGCGGGCGGCCAATTCCTGGTACAGCTCGAGGCTACCGGTCTGGAGCTCCAGAAGGGTTGGAATGGCACGCCGCATGGGTGCCTCCCTGCAGGCGGCACGAAACCGACGCAGCCAACTCAGAAGCTCGCGGTCGAGTCGAGGTTTGATGTAGAGGGGACTCACCGGGTCCAGCATCCACCTGAGTCCCTGACCCAGCACCCCAGGAGCCGTCAAGGGTACGGAGTGGCTGGGAACCACGAGTCCCGAGTTGCCGTACGAACTCCCGGCGCAAATATCCTGCTTCTCGACGAGTGTGACCTGCGCGCCCTGTCGTTGCAGGTAATATGCCGAGCAGACGCCGATGACCCCGCCGCCAATAATTAGAACACCGTCAGCATCTGCCACTGTTCGTACCTCCCAGCTGAAAGCACCAACTCCCAAACAGGCCTGATAGCGTTCCGCTATGAGCCTGTCGACAGGACTTTGATCTTTTCGAAGGCGCGTCCCAGCTCGTCCGCTTCGAAGTTCGGCCATTCGACGGGCCTGCCCGAGCCGTCGACGGCCTCAACCCCAGCGCCTTCCTCCAGCACCTCGCCGATGGCGGCCGCAGAAATCCCTGCTTCCCGCATATTTTCGAGAAGCGCCTCAGACGATCCTGGACTGCAGGTGAGAAGCAGGCTACCGGAACCAATCAGGCCGAAGGGATGGATATCCAGAAGCTCACAGACCCTCTGCGTCTCCTTGAAGACGGGAATCTGGTCCACGCCTACTCGAAGCTGATTGCCCCCTGCCCCGCTGAGTTCTTGCAGAGCTGTTGCCAGTCCTCCTTCGGTCACGTCGTGCATTGCTGAGGCACTCTGGGCGGCGATTTGCGCTTCCGCTAGAATGCTAATCCCAGGATCGAAAAGAAACTCCTGGCATCTTCGGATCTCCGATTGGGTCATGCCCAGGGCCTTCAACTCCTCTGCACACTCTCGCGCTAGAATGGAGGTTCCCTCCACAGCCACTCCCTTTGTGAGGAGTATCTGGTCTCCCTTCGCCATCCTTCGCTTATCGATCAGACGTTCTTTTTCTACGGTGCCCACCATCTGGCCTACGGCAATCGGTTTGTTGACCGCTTCGGTGATCTCGGTGTGACCTCCGCATAGAGTAATCCGAAATTCCCTGGATACCTGCTGCAGCTCCCGGATCAGTCTGTGAATCTGGGCCGCTGTTGAACCGACCGGGAAGAGAAGGGTCGTCAGTAGCCAGCGGGGAGTAGCGCCGGAAGTGGCAATGTCGTTCGCATTGATGGCGAGGGTATAGTAGCCGAGTCGATCCTCGGCAAAGGTAATGGGATCTGACTTGAGAACGATCACATCTTCGTTCGCCGGTGGTATCACGGCCGCCGTGTCCTCACCCATTCCAGGAGCGACCAGCAGCGTCGGATCGTCGAGGGAATGCTCCTGGAGAAACCGATCCAGGAAATCGTTGGGCAGCTTCCCCGCAGACAAGGGGCGAAGATAGCGAACCAGGTCCTTCAGGTCGGACAGCTGTTTGATGACATAGTCCGGAGAAGACCCGCTTGTAGCAGCCTCGTTTCCTCCGTTCGTGAGCAGGACGGTTGGGGAACCCGCCCGCTTCCCGGCAGCGATATCCAGGATGAAGTCTCCGACTACCAGCATCTGGTCGATCCGCACTTCCATCGTCTCGGCTGCTAGCAGAACACCCGCCGGACTGGGTTTTGGCTCCACCTTGTCGTCTCGAGAAATGGAAACCTCGAAGTGGCTCTCCCTGATCCGCTCGAAGTTTTGCAGCGCTCGTTGGATGGATCGGCGACTGTTGCGGCTGATGATCCCCAGAGGGATGTTCTGGGTCCTCAAATAGAGGATCAAATCCTCCGCCCCTGGGTTGGGCTCCGATCTGGAGGCTGCCTCAAACTCGAACTGGTCGAGTTGGTCGAGTGCCCTTTGCTTCTCAGGGGGAGACATCGTCTCCCGGATGAACTCCAGGATGAACTGATCGGCGGGGCATCCAATCGACTTTCTGAAGCTGAGAAAGTCCAACGAATCCGGTTTGGTCAGGGTGCCATCGAAATCGAAAAGTACGGCTTCAACCGGCATGCTTCAACGTCTCGAGTCCTCTTCAGCGACAGACCGACTGCTCGAAATCCAGGACCGACTCAATCCTGCGGGCTGCCGCCAGGAGAGCTCCGCCCTGCCGGGTTGGACCCACCAGCTGAACCCCAAGCGGCAAGCCGAACTCAGACAGACGGACTGGAAGGGTTACCGTCGGATACCCGGTGTGTGTCCAGATCAGGCTGAAACGAGGATCCCCCGTGGTGTCGATCCCGGCCGGTGCGGGTCCGGCTGCCGAAGGTGTCACCAGCACATCAAAATCACCGAACAGTCCATCGATTGCTTGTCTGAGGCGCACTCGGTAGGAAGCTATCCGGGCAAGCTCGTCAGCCGAGACTCGCATCCCATTCAGGATCAGATTCCTCAACTTGGGCGGATAGGCTTCACCATAGCGCGAATAAAACTCTCGGTGCGAGGTCACCACCTCGGCTGAAATCAGCGAGGTGTGGTTCGCATAGGCTTCTGCTGTGACGGCGGGCAAGCGGCAGCGCTCGGCCTGAAAACCGGCTGCAGCCAGCTTCTCATAGAGCTCCTGGAGAGCATCCTGCATTTCGTTCTCAGGCGGGGTGGTAAAGAGGTCCTCAACGAAACCCAATCGAACTTTGGAGGGTGGAGCTGGAACGGGCTCACCTTCCAGAGCTGAAAAGACCTGCTGCATGTCCTCGACGCCCAGCGTAAAAAAACCCAGGGTATCCACGCTTGGTGAAAAGGGAAATACCCCTTCAGTGGAGAGGCGTGCGTAGGTCGGCTTGTAGCCCACGACCCCACAAAAACTGGCAGGGCGATTAACGGAAGCAACCGTCTGACTGCCAATGGACACGCGAACCATGCCGCACGCCACCGCCGCCGCCGAACCGCTGCTGGAGCCACCGGGAGTGTGTTCCAGGTTCCAGGGATTGCGGGTAGGCCCGGGGTCCAGATAGGCGAAAGTTGTGGTGACCGTCTTGCTGAGGACGAAGGCGCCTAAATCAAGAAAACGATCGACCACGTCGGCGTTGCGGGAGGCTACTCCGGAGGGAACAAAATCGGCGTTGCAGCGGGTCGGCTGGCCCGCCACATCGATGATGTCCTTGACTCCAAGAGCCCAACCACTGAGAGGACCCGGCGAAGCCCTTTCCAGATTCCGATGTGCCCGGTCTTCGTCCCAATCCACCAGGGCATTGACCCGCGGTTCCATTCTTGTAATCCGCTCTAGGTGATCTTCAAGTTTCGGTGGATTTTTCATCGCAGATGCTCCCTCGCCGCAGCAACCGATTACTCCTCGCGATGGGTACGATATTCTTCCTCGAGTATGCCCATCAGGACCAGATCATGCCAGCTTCCCCGGGAGAAGTGCCAGTCTCGCAAGGCACCCTCCTCACGAAAACCGCACTTCTCGTAACAGCGAATGCCCCGGTTGTTGGACCGCAGGACTCGTAGGCCCACCCGGTGCAGGGCCAGCTCTTCGAAGCACACCTTCAAGAAGAGTCCGATAGCCTCGGTCCCGAGCCCTTTCGAGAGAGACTGGGGCTTGCCGATGACAATACCCAATTCGGTGTTCCTTCTCCGAAGGTCGAGATGCTCGTATCCGATATGGCCGACATAACCGTCATCTTGTTTCCTGCAGACAACGAACTTCCGGTTTTCAGGGTCGGTATTGTGTATTTGGGCTTCAACAAATGACTGGGTCTCCCCCAAAGACTCAGGCCAGATATAGGCCGCGGTCCACCAACAGATTTAATCTAGAGTCCGCCATTTGTGGATCTCCTCAAGGTCTTCCATACGGTATTCGCGCAAGTAAACGGATTCGCCTACGATGTGTGGCATGCTTCTCCTCCTTTCGAACTAAGCGGCCGCCGTGGGACGATATCGGCGGCTTCAGGGGTCTCGACTCTTTGTCGCCCGCGCCCGCTTGCGACTCCTGACGATTTCCACCAACCAGGAATCAAACAGCAGCTGGAACACATGGTAGCTGACGCAGGGGATGGTGGCGAAGGAAAACGTCGGGAAGAACTCGGCACAGACATATAGGGCTGCCGGCAGCGTCTTCTGAGCGCCGGTGAAGACGAAGGCAAGCCGGTCAGAGCGCCCCCACCCCAAAGCCTTCCCTTGGACCCAGCAAAGAACCACCGCCACACCATGTACCGCCATAACCGCAACGATCAAGGCACCCAGGGCAGATATTGCCAGGCGATCGCCTCCTACCCCGACCTCCCTGACGCCGGCCGTTACCGCCGTGAAGACGATCAGTATGGTGAGCAAGCGGGAGAGCACCGAAAGGACGACCTTATGCCGGGAGAGCAGACTGCTGACCCCTCCGATCCGACTCACGGCTTGACCCACAACTACCGGCAGGATCACGACCAGAGCCAGCTTGGGAACCATCTCAAAGGGATCCAGAGAGATGAGGCTGCCGGCCGTGACAAACAGGATCATCGGCGCCGCCACAAAGCTCACCATGTTGCTGGCAATCGTGACCACGAGGGCGAAGGCATCATTGCCACCCGCAAGCCGCGTCCAGATGACGGCGGAGGCCAACGTAGTTGGCATGGCGGAGATCACCAGCAGGCCAAGGGCGAAGTCGCTGCTGGTCGGCGCCAGCAGGATCGATGCGAAGTAACCGAGTGAGGCGACGATCAGATAGCCTCCGAAGACAGCCGTCAGAACCTGTAGAGGACGTTTGAGGGATCGCAGAAACTGCGTGCTGTCCAGGGCGAGGCCGTTGAGCAGCATGACTGCCGCTACATTCCATCCGGGGTCGACCCAACGGATGAGCCAGTCGAAGTGGTCAGGCCAGCGCAGGCCGACCGCGACTGCGGCTGTGAGCGCGATTACGAACCAATGCCTTGCCAAGCTTCTCATGCTGCGACCTCGCCCCTTTGCCGGTGACCAGGAGAAAGAAGCCTACAACCTTGGCATGAGTCGATTCAATCAGAGTTCGGGAGTCAGGGGGTGTGGCGGTGGTCTCCAGGCCGCCGTTTCGAGCCAAGGGCTCGAAGGCAGAAGACTTAGGCCTGGAGACCGAAGCCACATTTGCAGTTTTAGCTCAGTCTCGCCCCCAGGAAGCGCTGGGCCCATTCGAGAACGAAACTTGACCTGGCTCAGGGGCCCATCACCTACGCCGAAGGCGTAGAGACGTGTCTTGAATACATCTAATGCACTGCTAAATCAATGGGTTACGTTCTATTTCCCTGTGGACTTCCAAAATGAAGTTTCAGCTTAGCAGCGCCACCGGCTGCGCCGGATCGTGCCTGAAAGAAACTTCAGTCGAAGGACGATAGGGTAGGGAAGCACGGTCACCCGGCTCCCCTCCCTCCGAACTGCACGTGCGATTCTCCCGCATACAGCTCTCCAGTCAGTAGGTTCCTATGGATTGGACGAAACGGATATGGGCGTCAGTCAGGCTCGTGAACCCATGATCCGTAAAGAAGGCGTTGGGCCAACGGTGATTTCGACAGAGGCGTTTTCTATTCTTCCGGTTGCGCTTCAGAAGCAGGCGTCGCAAACGACGACGGATCAGACCGTCGTAGTCCTTGAAGATGTTCCAATGACAGTGCCGGAAGTAGTTGAACCAGCCTTGCGTCGAGCGATTGAGCCGCTGGAGGATGACCTCCAGCGAGTCGCCCGACTTGCGCGGCGTCAGCTCGTGAATGCGCTCGACGAACTTTCGGTGGCTCTTCGCTCGTGGAAACCGAAAACGGCCTCGGAACGAATCGCCCAAGAACGAAAAGCTCTTCTCTCGCGAGTCCACGATGTGTGTCTTCTCGGGATGCAGTCTCAGCCCGTTGTCCTCCACCCAGTCCCGCCCTTCGGCCAGGGCCGCTTCAGCCTCCTCGGGTGCGCGACACAGCAGGACAAAGTCATCCGCGTAGCGCACCATCTGGAAGCCCAGATCGGCCATCCGATGGTCCAGGGGATTGAGGTAGGCATTCGACAACACCGGAGAAAGAACGGCGCCTTGGGGGACTCCGGCTTCCGGAATCCACTTACGCAGCTCTTCCAGTATCCCCTGATTCAGAAACAGCTGAACCAGGCCCAGCACGCGGCGATCCGATATCTTCTGTTGGATCAGGTCCAACAGTCGATCTTTCGGGATCGTATCGAAGTAACCCTTCAGATCCGCGTCGACGACATACACATAACCGGCTTCGAGCAGCTCTTCGACGTACCGCAGTGCGCCGTGGCACCCTCGCCCATGACGAAAGCCGTAGCTTCGATCATGGAACGTGGCCTCCAGAATCGGCTCGATCCCGTGGACCAAAGCCGTTTGCACGACTCGATCCCGCACGGTCGAAATCCCCAGCGGTCGCTTTTCCGAACTGCCTGTTTTGGGAATCCACCTCCGCAGCACCGCTGCCGGACGATAGGTCCCCTCACGCAGTTCTTCCTGCAACCATTCGAGTTCCTCCCGCTCGTGTTCGGCGAAATCCCCCCACGTTTGCCGGTCCACTCCCGCCGCTCCTTTCCTGCCCAAGACCTTCTCGGCCGAGCTGGAAAGGTTCCGGCTGCAAAACACCTTATCGATCAGCGTGTGCCATTTCCCTCCTCTCACCTTTCCTTTCAAAAGTGTCTCCAACATGCGATCCGTCCAAACCGCGCGATGAGCCCACTGTTCGATGCCAGCGGGCTCTCCAGCCGGGCTAGCCGAAAACGGCACTGTGACCGGGATGTAGTCCCGCCTTTGGGCGGAGTTACGTTTCCGCGATTTAGTCATTTCGCATCTACCTTCCTGCTCCCCTTCGCTCCACCGCGTTTTGCTGCACGGCTTCCCCGCTACTATGGGAGCTCTGACTTCTGTCGAGCCGCTTCAACCGACCTCACCGGTATCGCCAGGTTCGCTCCCCTTCGGCGGGCGATACTGCACCGCGGGCCTGGGCCATTGCTCACGCAGCGTCCCCCACTGCGAGCTCTCACGATGGGTCGTCCACGTCCCTCACCCGACAGATCTCCCTGCTTATCTCGTTTGACCTTCCGACCTCTCCATCTCCAACCACCGCATTGCCATTTCGTCACGGTCGCTTTGTCACGTTACTTCACCGCCGTGACTTGCCGCGTCTATCCCCCCGGGCAGACCGTTCAGGTCGGAGGGATGGCCGTCGCGCGGTCAAGGGTTCGGGCTTTGCCAGGACCCTCCCCGACAGGCTTGGCCGAATCGAGTTCACTTGCGTTACGGATTGGTCGTTCGTCTCAGGTTGCTCTCCACCCTTCCTCACGGAAACGCAGTTACCACTGTCGACTTCAGGCCGGTAACGTTAGCCTGGAAGGGACTTTCACCCTTCTGATCAAACGCCTTCACAGGCGCACTAGCGGTGGCCTCCAGGCCGCCGTGCATCGAGCCAAAGGCCCGTAAAGAGGAAGACTTCGGCCTGGAGGCCAAAGCTACATTCGCCAATCAAGTTTCAGGTTAGTGTTAGTCGCCGGAAAATTGCTCTTTGTTCGCTTCCATCCGGAGCGAGTCGAGCATCAGATTGAATTGGAAGAGACCTTCCGACATTCGTTCACTGAGGTCGATCGACAGTAAACCTGGATCCAGAATCTGATCGAGTTCCGCTCTCGGCTCCGGAGTATTCAGGCCCAGGATTGAGCCGAATCTACCGCGGATACTCCGGCTGAGCTGTGCAACAAAGGCTCGATGATCCTCCCGCTCGGTTGTTTGGAGAGGCTGGCCCTGTTCGGGCTCGGACCCCGGACGATTGGAAAGCAGCGGAAATGTCAGTGTGAAATCGACTCCTTGCTTCGAAACGAGAACGCTTTCAGCGGAGATTCGCCTGACCTCAAATCCCAAGATCTGGTCACCCACTGCGTACCATCTGGCGCTTCTTTGCGATTCCCCGCCTAGAAATCTGCTATTTTCGCCCTTCTGGATCACGCCGTAGAGGGCCAGTGCGGGGGGAGCCGCATCGGCTGTTGTCGCTCCACCAGCCAGCGCCTGCCCTCCCAGGAGTGTCATCAGTCCTGCCAGGGGCAGGGACCGAAACACAGGTAGAAACACACCTCCTACCAACCTCTGTAGAAACATTCGTCTTCTCCCTTTGGGGTGGACTATGAGGCAGGAAATTGTAGGAGATCGGAATCCACTAAGGACGGCGGGAGTCGTTCTCTAGGATCTACTGTACACCAATGTTGAAGGCCGAGAAGCTCTCACAAAGGAGGTCGCCCGTTTCCGGGTTCAGTAGGCGGACTCCCAAAACGACGGTGCCGCTGAGCGAATCAATAACTTGCTGATCTACTTGGAAAAGCTCTCCCAGGCCTGCCTCCACCAAATCCCAGTAGAAGTGGGCTGGCAGCTCGACACTGCCATCCGACCCATCGTTGATCACCGATGCCGGTGGGAGATCCGAAGAAGAGGGAAACTCCAACCACACCTTCCACTCGGTGGCGAGTTGATCTTCTCCGTGATTCTCGACGACAAAGGTTTGGAGAGCCACTGTATCTCCGAGCCGATAGTTCTCCTGTGCCATCTGGGTCTGACAGCTGATCGGGGGGCCGTCCTCAGCTCCCATTAGAGAGGAGCCCGAGAACAGGAGACTCAGTCCCAGCATCCAAACCAGACAGGCGAGGCGTTGGGACAACGTCTTTGCGGAGTTTTCCTGAAGCATAGACCGATCGTGGAGTTTGGTCCGAAGACCCGAACTCTAAATTCCTTCCTCACGGAACTTGATCGGTTCGACTCAGTTTAGAGTGTGTGACGACAAACACAGAACCCGGAGCACACACCAGATTATTTCGAAAGTGGGATGATTCGAGGTGAAAACTCTACAAATTCGTTGGGTGTGAGTTGAGCTGGACCGGGCCATCGGCTGAAAGCCAGTAGGTGTTTTCGATTCGCAGACCGCCCTGCAGCTCGGGATTGTAGAACGCCGGCTCAACCGAGATCACATCACCCAGTCGGAGAATGTGATCGCTCTCGGGTATGAGACGGGGATTCTCGTGCCCACCCATGCCGACGCCGTGACCCAGATGATGCCAGAAGGTGCCCGCGGAGAGGGAATCCTTTTCCAGAAAGTCACGGACCAACTGATAGGCTTCACGCGCTGGACGACCCGGTTCGAGCAGGGTTTCGGCCAACTCCAGGGCCTGACAGACGATTTCGCGGCCTCGCTGCTGCACTGGAGTGGCAGGACCCACTGCCATGGCCCGGCACAGGTCTGCTCCATAGCCCCAGCATTGGGGAAAAAGGTCATAGACACACAAGTCACCCGACTCGATTCGGCGATCGACGGGAACTCCGCCCTCCGTCAGACTCCTGGGGCCGGTTGCGAAATCACCACCGAACTCGACCGGACCACCTGCCTGAGCGATCATGGCACCTGAGATCTCGATGTAGAGCTCGATCTCTGACACCCCCGGTTGAATCACTTCGCGAGCGCGGCTGAATCCGGCCTCGGCCACTGCAGAAACCTGGCGTATCACATCAACCTCGTCCGGATCTCGGCTCCGGCGTAGATCCGCAAGCTCGGCAGACACATCGACAATCTCGCACTGGGGCAGACAGTCACGCAGCAGATCGATGGCCATTCCGTTGGTCGAATCCTTTTCGACGCCGACTCGTTTCGCCGAATGTCCCTTCAGCCTGGGTGCCAGCGCTAAAACGGCCTCATGCCAGGGCTGGTCCAAAACACGCCGCGGAGAATAGGATTCGAAAGGGACCACTTCGGCACTGACCGGCGGAGTAACCGAATCGGTTGCGAGTAGCGGTGTGGACTCTCCACCAATCCACAGAAAAACCGGAGACCCAGACTTCAGCACTACCGCCTCCAGGTAGCACACGTTGCGGCTATCAGTAAGCAGGAGTGCATCCCATCGCTTCTCCTGCATCAGGTTCCTCACCCGAAGTAACCGTCCCTTGCATCCTTCTGGTGTCAACATCGAAATGTTCTCCTCAGATTGATTCTATTCGTGACTGGGTATCCATCTACATTCAAATTGATTCTGGTTCGGCGGCCGCAGGTGGTGTTGGATCGTCTATTTCGAGACGGCTCCAGGTCGCGCGCTGCGACCGGATTGTATCCGGATTCGGCCACTGAAGTGGATAGGTCAGGTCGACTTGCTGTCCCGCCTTCCAAACGGCTCGAGCTTCGAGTCGACGCTGAATCCGCCGCATCTGAGACTGGCAGTCCTCCAGGTCCAGATCAACCGGCTGCAGCGAGAACACCGCAATATCAGCCTCGCGTCCGACTGCGAGCGTTCCGATTCGATCCTCCCAGCCAATAGCCCGGGCGGGTGTGGTGGTGGAAGCTCTGATTACTTCTGGAAGCGAGAGACCCAGATGCAGCAGACGCGTCATTACGGTGGCCATATCATAGGCAGGCCCCTCGCAGGTCAAACTGTGCATATCGGTGCTGATTATGTCAGGCCAGAACCCCTCTCTGGCACAGATTTCACCTACCGTCCAACTGAAGGCACCCACCCCATGGCCCAGGTCGAAGAGGACACCGTTTTCACGTGCCGACTTCACCGCCTGGTGGACCCTCCGAGTGGTCGGATCAATAACGCTACTGGGATACCCATGATAACAGTGGGTATAGACATCGCCTGGCAGCATTTTCCCGGGGCAATCTTCCAGGGGAATGGAAGACGAGGTGTGGTGAACCATCAGTGGCAATTCAACGGCTCGTGCCGCCTCCAAGGCGCGGCGAAAGGCCTCCGCCTCATTGCGTCCCTCGTCAGCAAGGTTACTCGACAGGCGCACTTTGACGCCAACAATGGCCTGGCGATCAGACTCGATACAATCAACACACCCCTGGGTGTCCACCAGCTTCAGCGATTCGAGCTCTCCGGGAATGCTGGGATGCCCCCCCAGGGTGCTGAAGGAGAGCCCCGTGCAAGAGATGTTCAGAAAGGCCAGCAGACGGGTCCTGAACTGATCGATGGCATAGCCACGAAGACCCGGGTAGGTCGAGAAACCGGCGCTGCCGGCGTCCACTGCGGTGGTTACGCCTCGTCCCAAACAGTAGCGATCCACTGGAATTCCGAGTGGAGTCGCCAGGTGGTATCCGTGAACGTGCAGATCCACCAACCCAGGCGTCACGATCTGGCCGGCAGCATCGAAGCTAGCATCCGCTTCAGCGGGATCCAGGCGAGGAGCAACGGATGCGATTCGGCCGTTCTTGACCGCAATGTCACACACCTGATCGCGATCTTGAGCCGGGTCGAGCACCCTGCCACCGTGGATGATCCAATCGTATTTCTTCATGGTAGACACGCTGTCTCTGGTCGACATTGTCCGAAACCGCGCTGGCCCCATTCGAGAAAGAAACTTTGGGATCCTGCGGATAGGGTAGGGAAGCACGGTCACCCGGCTCCCCTCCCTCCGAACTGCACGTGCGATTCTCCCGCATACAGCTCTCCAGTCAGTAGGTTCCTATGGATTGGACGAAACGGATATGGGCGTCAGTCAGGCTCGTGAACCCATGATCCGTAAAGAAGGCGTTGGGCCAACGGTGATTTCGACAGAGGCGTTTTCTATTCTTCCGGTTGCGCTTCAGAAGCAGGCGTCGCAAACGACGACGGATCAGACCGTCGTAGTCCTTGAAGATGTTCCAATGACAGTGCCGGAAGTAGTTGAACCAGCCTTGCGTCGAGCGATTGAGCCGCTGGAGGATGACCTCCAGCGAGTCGCCCGACTTGCGCGGCGTCAGCTCGTGAATGCGCTCGACGAACTTTCGGTGGCTCTTCGCTCGTGGAAACCGAAAACGGCCTCGGAACGAATCGCCCAAGAACGAAAAGCTCTTCTCTCGCGAGTCCACGATGTGTGTCTTCTCGGGATGCAGTCTCAGCCCGTTGTCCTCCACCCAGTCCCGCCCTTCGGCCAGGGCCGCTTCAGCCTCCTCGGGTGCGCGACACAGCAGGACAAAGTCATCCGCGTAGCGCACCATCTGGAAGCCCAGATCGGCCATCCGATGGTCCAGGGGATTGAGGTAGGCATTCGACAACACCGGAGAAAGAACGGCGCCTTGGGGGACTCCGGCTTCCGGAATCCACTTACGCAGCTCTTCCAGTATCCCCTGATTCAGAAACAGCTGAACCAGGCCCAGCACGCGGCGATCCGATATCTTCTGTTGGATCAGGTCCAACAGTCGATCTTTCGGGATCGTATCGAAGTAACCCTTCAGATCCGCGTCGACGACATACACATAACCGGCTTCGAGCAGCTCTTCGACGTACCGCAGTGCGCCGTGGCACCCTCGCCCATGACGAAAGCCGTAGCTTCGATCATGGAACGTGGCCTCCAGAATCGGCTCGATCCCGTGGACCAAAGCCGTTTGCACGACTCGATCCCGCACGGTCGGAATCCCCAGCGGTCGCTTTTCCGAACTGCCTGTTTTGGGAATCCACCTCCGCAGCACCGCTGCCGGACGATAGGTCCCCTCACGCAGTTCTTCCTGCAACCATTCGAGTTCCTCCCGCTCGTGTTCGGCGAAATCCCCCCACGTTTGCCGGTCCACTCCCGCCGCTCCTTTCCTGCCCAAGACCTTCTCGGCCGAGCTGGAAAGGTTCCGGCTGCAAAACACCTTATCGATCAGCGTGTGCCATTTCCCTCCTCTCACCTTTCCTTTCAAAAGTGTCTCCAACATGCGATCCGTCCAAACCGCGCGATGAGCCCACTGTTCGATGCCAGCGGGCTCTCCAGCCGGGCTAGCCGAAAACGGCACTGTGACCGGGATGTAGTCCCGCCTTTGGGCGGAGTTACGTTTCCGCGATTTAGTCATTTCGCATCTACCTTCCTGCTCCCCTTCGCTCCACCGCGTTTTGCTGCACGGCTTCCCCGCTACTATGGGAGCTCTGACTTCTGTCGAGCCGCTTCAACCGACCTCACCGGTATCGCCAGGTTCGCTCCCCTTCGGCGGGCGATACTGCACCGCGGGCCTGGGCCATTGCTCACGCAGCGTCCCCCACTGCGAGCTCTCACGATGGGTCGTCCACGTCCCTCACCCGACAGATCTCCCTGCTTATCTCGTTTGACCTTCCGACCTCTCCATCTCCAACCACCGCATTGCCATTTCGTCACGGTCGCTTTGTCACGTTACTTCACCGCCGTGACTTGCCGCGTCTATCCCCCCGGGCAGACCGTTCAGGTCGGAGGGATGGCCGTCGCGCGGTCAAGGGTTCGGGCTTTGCCAGGACCCTCCCCGACAGGCTTGGCCGAATCGAGTTCACTTGCGTTACGGATTGGTCGTTCGTCTCAGGTTGCTCTCCACCCTTCCTCACGGAAACGCAGTTACCACTGTCGACTTCAGGCCGGTAACGTTAGCCTGGAAGGGACTTTCACCCTTCTGATCAAACGCCTTCACAGGCGCACTGGCACGGGCATCCCTGCCCGTGATTCTCTGTCCGTCGAGCCAGGGGCTCGACAATCACGGCCTAGTTATTCACTTGCGGTGAATCGACAAGCTTGCCTTCCGTGTCGTAGACCTTGACGGGACCGTGCTTGGCGAGGACTTCCTCGATCGCCTCTCGGTCCCCTACGGCTACTACCTGGAAGGTGGCGGGGTTCAGATAGGTTTTTGCGACGCGCAGAACGTCCTTGGCAGTTACTTCCATAATCTTTGCCGGATAGGTGTCCCAGTACTCCAAGGGGAAATCATAGAGCTTCCGAGTGATGGCGTAGACCAGCAGTCTACGCGGTCTCTCGAGCGAAAGAGCAAAGCCCGAGACCACAGATCGCTTGATCTCCTCCAGCTCGGCCTCCGGCACTTCCTCCTCTCGAATCCGAGCAATCTCGTTGTCGAATTCCTCCATGGCCCCACGGGTGGCTTCGGTCCTCATATCCCCGATGGCCATCCACGGTCCAGGGTATTGCAAAGCCGTGAAGTGGCTGTAGGCTCCATAGGTATACCCCTTCTCCTCGCGAAGCTTTATGAAGAGACGCGAGGCTGCACCTCCACCCAGGATACGGTTCATGACGACCATCGGAACATAGTCTTCGTGGCGACGATCGATAGCAATGTTACCCATCAGGATCGTGGTCTGAACCGACCCAGGACGATTCACCAGATGAACTTGCCGCGTCTTGGTGGGGGAAGGCGACGGGGGCAGCGTTACTGCCGCCTCGCTCTGCTTCCATTCTCCGAACCAATGTTTGAGCTTGGGGACCAACTCCGAGGCCCGGACGCGGCCGGCAATCCCCAGGATCGCATTCTTCGGGCTGAAGCGGCCCCGATGCCAATCAACGAGTGCCTTCGGGGTCATGGCCTCGAGAGTCTTCAACGTTGGCGCTACCACTGCTGCAGGGTGATTTCCATAGACCGAAGACCTGAATCGCTCTCTGGCTAGAAAGGAAGCAGAGGCGCGCTGCCGGCGCAACTGCACCTTTAATCTTTCCTTCAGTTTGTCGAGTTCCTCGGCGGGAAAGGTGGGGTGCAAAAGGACATCGGTCAACAGGCCAAATAGGGGCTCGATGTTTTCGCTCAGGCCCGATCCCCTGATCACTGCCGCGGCCGATCCGAACGACGCCGAGGCCGAGAGGCTTGCGCCCAGTTTTTCGATTTCCTCAGCGATCTGTTGACTGCTTCGCTTCTTGGTTCCCTCGACCAGCATGCGGGCCGTGACATTAGCCAAGCCTGCGGCCTCTCTGGGCTCGTAGATAGGCCCTGCGCCCTCAATCTGCAGATAGACCGAGACCAACGGGAAACGCGTATCTTCGAGTATGAGAACGGTCAGGCCATTCTCCAGAAGCACCTCCTGGGGACGCGGAAGCTTGGTCTGCAAGACTTCTTTAGAAACGGGTGCCCGATTCTTGCGTTCCACTTTGCTCACCGACGTAGCCTTCGACTCCTGAGCCGCCTGGATTGGAACCGTTGACAGGGCAAATAGGCAAAGGAGGATCAACCTGAACCTCGAGGCTGAGACTGCGTGCGGATGGTTTCGAATCATCCCTTCTCCTTGGCGGGCGCCTTCTTCTTGGGGAGTGTAAAGATAACGCTACGCTTGTTCTTTACGAGAAAGGTTCTAGAGACTCGTTTGATGTCCTCCTGGGTCACCTTCCGGTAATTCTCCTCGATCTTGTTGATCAGTCCAGGTTCGTTGAAGTAGATGGCATAGCGGGCCAATGAAACCGATCTTCTCAACGTCCCTACCAGCTCCTGGACTCGTTGACGGCGTACCTGCATCAACACCTTGTTCAGCTCCGACTCGGAGACGGTCTCTCGCTGCAGACGCTCCAGCTCCTGATAGACGAATCCCTCAATCTCCGCCAGATCTCCGTCAGGTCGAGCGAGGATATCGAGTTCAAGCAAGGAGGGACCTCGCCGCTCATAAGCTCCTCCGTATACATCCGTGGCTACTTCCTTCTCCTTGACCAGTTTCTGATAGAGCCGCGAGGACCGACCTCCCACCAGTAGCTCACCGACCACGCTGAGCGCATACCAGTCAGGGGTGTTTCCTGGGGGAGTCTTGAAGACAATGTCGATTCGAGGCGCTCGTGCGAACGCGTCCTCGATCGTCTTACGGCGTTCCCCCTCCTGCGGGGGTTCGGTGACGTCTGGTACCGGAGGTGCGGGCTGAGAAGGTATGTTTCCGAAATGCTTTTTGATCTTGCCCAGTGCTGTTTCGGTTTTGAAGTCGCCCACCAACGCCAGGACCGCATTATTGGGCGCATAGTAGATACGGAAGAACTCGGCGACATCCTGGACGGTGGCCGCACTCAGGTCCTCCATGGAACCGATCGTCGAGTGTTTATAGGCGAAATTGTCGTAGACCGTATCCAGGACAGCTTCCCAGGTCCGACCGTAGGGTCGATTGTCGTAGCTGCGTCGACGTTCTTCCTGCACGGTCTTTCGCTGATTCTCAAGATTCGCCTCGTCGATGACCAGCGAGCGCATCCGGTCGGCTTCGAGGAAGAGTCCCAGATCGAGCTGATTGGAAGGCAGGGCCTCGTAATAATTGGTCCGATCCGCGTTGGTCGTCCCGTTCATGTCGCCGCCGTTGTTTTCGATCAAGATGAAATGCTCGCCCTTCCCCACGTTCTCAGAACCCTGAAACATCATGTGTTCAAACAGATGAGCAAATCCGGTCCGGCCCCGCCGCTCGTCCCGGGAGCCTGCGTTGTAGGTCACACAAATGGAATAGGTCGGGGCTGAATGGTCCTCCGAAAGGATCACCCGGAGACCGTTGTCGAGCTTGAATTCCTGAAACGGGATTTCGACTGTCCCTGACTCCGGGCCCGCGACCGAATCAGAAAGAGGCAGGATGAGAAAGACAGACAAACCCACCCAGAAGAGAGGACTTCTACGATTGGTTGACATGGTTCGTTCCTTTGCCGATTCCGCGGAACTCAAGAAAACAGCCTGTGGCTTCCGCGCCTATTCTATAGAAATGTTCTAGAGATCTGAAACCTCACCGCGAACAGTCCTCATTGTGGCACGGCCTTCCAGGCCGTGATTGTCGAGCCCCTAACCTGAAACCTCATTTGCGAGCGTAGCTTTGGCCTCCAGGCCGAAGTCTTCTTGATTCGAGCCTTTGGCTCGGACGGCGGCCTGGAGCCCACCGCTACGCCGGGCCCAAAGTTTCGTTCTCGAATGCGGCAGCACCGCTGGGGGGCCACTAAGCTGAAACTTCATCGAGCATTGTCCTACAACGGAATCGCCTCTGTCGATGTTCGTGCCTAGAGACAACGAAAGTCTCTTTCTCGAATGGAGCCAGCATCCCTGGGGGTGGGACTGACTCGACGGACCGGGACTCACGGGCAGGGATGCCCGTGGCACTGGAGGATCCCGAAGTTGACAGCCAGGAATGCCCTGGATAGACTCGCGACGCAGCTCGCGCTTACGGGTACAGAAGCCCCTACTGGAAAGAATTGAGTTCATGACTGAACGGATGACGGCCATCCGCAAAATGAGGCCGGAAAGAGGACTCGACGTGGTCGAGGTTCCTATACCCGAGGTGGGGGAGGACGAAGTTCTGGTGGCAGTTGAGGCCACCAGCATCTGCGGTACCGACCTGCACATCTGGAACTGGGATGAATGGAGCGCGCAGCGGATCAAGCCTCCTCTGACTCTGGGACACGAGCTAGCTGGGACCGTAGTCGAAGTGGGGAAAAACGTCTCCCACACCAAGCTGGGAGACTATGTCTCGGCCGAGAGCCACATTACTTGCGGAATGTGCTTTCAGTGCCGCACCGGCCAGGCTCATATGTGCCCTTCCACCCGAATTCTGGGCATCGATCTCGATGGAGCCTTTGCAGAGTACGTCGCGGTTCCAGAAAAGGTAATCTGGAAGAATGACCGGGCCAAGATACCTCCGGAGATCGCCACCTTGCAGGAGCCCTTCGGCAATGCCGTCTTCGCCACCATGGCTCACGACCTGGCAGGACAAAGCGTAGCAGTCATGGGCTGTGGCCCGATTGGCTTATTCTCTATCGGCATCGCCCGAGCCTCGGGAGCGGCACGGGTACTGGCGGTCGACCTTAACGAGTACCGGCTGGGAAGCGCTACCACCATGGGAGCCCATGAGGTCTTCAAACCAGGTCCGGAAAGCCAATCCATCGACATTGCCAACTGGTTGGTAGAGGCCAACGAAGGCTTTGGCGTCGACATCGTCCTGGAGATGAGCGGAGCGGCCTCGGCTATCGATGCTGCTTTTCGCGGTGTGCGCAACGGTGGACGCGTGACACTGTTCGGCATCCCATCTAAGCCCGTATCCATTGATGTCGCGGAGAGCATGATCTTCAAGAATCTGACGGTCCTGGCACTGAACGGCCGCAGGATCTTCGACACCTGGTATCGAACCCGATGGCTGCTGGAGAACGGAGTCGTGGATCTGCGTCCCCTGATCACCAAAGAGATGGGGCTCGAGGAAATCGACGAAGCCCTGAACACCCTCGCCGCCGGACAGGCCTGTAAGATCGTTCTCCGTCCCAAACAAGCTGCAGAGACCGTCAGGCTAACAGCTAGCCGCGAAGAAGAGACTGATGCCAACGTGCGGGGTGTAGTCGTCCATCCCTAACTCGTAAGTTCGACTTAATCCGGGCGCGCGCCCTCCAACCAGGGAAGACCACGGTCATGAGCTACACCAAGATGAAGTCGTGGCTGCAGGCGGAGCTGGAGAACATCCGGCAGGCCGGATTCTTCAAGGAAGAGAAGAGCATCCTCACTCCCCAACAGCCCCAGATCGAGACGTCGCAGGGTTCCACGATCAACTTCTGCGCCAACAATTATCTGGGGTTGGCAGATCATCCCGAGGTCCTCAAGGCGGCGGAAGATGGGCTGCGAAAGCGGGGCTTCGGGATGGCCTCGGTGCGGTTCATTTGTGGAACTCAGGACATCCACAAGACCTTGGAGCAGCGCCTTTCGGAGTTCCTTGGCACAGAAGATACGATTCTCTACACCTCTTGCTTCGATGCCAACGCCGGGCTGTTCGAAACCCTGCTCGGCGCCGAGGATGCCGTCATCAGCGACGCGCTCAACCATGCCAGCATCATCGACGGCATCCGCCTTTGCCGAGCTCAACGCAAGGTTTTCGCTCACGGCGACATGGAAGACTTGAGGGCCAAGCTCGAAGAGACTCAGTCAGCCCGATTTCGACTCGTCGCCAGCGACGGCGTCTTCAGCATGCAGGGAGATCTGGCTCCCCTGCCAGAGATCTGCGACCTGGCTGAGGAGTACGACGCCCTGGTGATGGTGGATGACTCTCACGCCACCGGCTTTCTCGGTCCCAATGGCCGGGGTACCGCAGAGGACCTGGGTGTGAGCGAGCGTATCGATATCACGACCAGCACACTGGGAAAGGCCCTGGGAGGGGCATCTGGAGGCTTCACGACGGGTCGGAGTGAGATCATCGAGTATCTGCGTCAGCGTTCCCGACCCTATCTGTTCTCCAATACGGTGGCGCCCCCTATTGTCAGCGGGACGCTGAAGGCGCTGGAACTGGTTCAGCAGAATCCGGCTTTGAGGGAAACCTTGTGGGATAACACCCTCCATTTTCGGAACGGATTGGAGGAGTTGGGTTTCGAGATTATCAAAGGCAGGCATCCCATCGTCCCCATCATGTTGAGAGACGAACTGAGGACGGTTGAGCTGGCGCGGTCGATGAACCAAAGAGGCATCTTTGTAGTGGGCTTTAGTTTCCCAGTAGTGCCGAGGGGCGAAGCGCGGATTCGGGTTCAGCTCTCGGCAGCACACACAAGGGCTGAGTTGGATCAGGCACTCTCGGTCTTCGGGAAAGCGGGAAAAGATATCGGCGTCATTTGAATCGCTCAATTCAGGTCGGGGCTCGAACATGAGGGAATTCGAAGGGAAAGTGGCATTGGTAACCGGCGCCGGTCAGGGCATGGGGCGCGCTGTCTCAGAGAGGCTGGCCTCCGGGGGAGCGCGCCTCGTCGTCAACGACGTCGATGCCAACGCGGCGGCAGGCACTACGGCGGCACTGGTGTCGCGTGGGGAAGAGGCGGTGGCGATTGCGGGCGATGTGTCTTCCGGTAGCGACGTTAGCCGCATGGTGGAGAAGACTCTCGGCCGATTCGGCAGTCTCGACATACTTGTCAACAATGCCGGTGTGCTGAGACCCACGGCGGTGATCGATATCGAGGAAGAGGAGTGGGATTGGGTCCTCAATGTCAATCTCAAGGGGACCTATCTTTGCTCGCGGGCGGTACTGCCGAGCATGCGGGAGCGGGGCTGGGGCCGGATTATCAATTTCTCGTCCACGGCCGGAAAAAACGTGAGCACGGTTGGAGGCGCACACTATACGGCGGCGAAGGCTGGCATCCTGGGCTTTACTCGACACCTGGCCAAGGAAGCCGGTGCCTTCGGCATCACCGTCAACTCGATCTGTCCCGGACTGATCAACACCGAAATGGTGCGCTCGACCATCGATAAGAAGCAGACCGAGGCCTATGCTCAGTCGTTTCCGATTACCCGGCTGGGGGAGCCGTCCGAGGTAGCTGAATTGGTTGCTTTCTTGGCCTCCGACAAGGCGGCCTACATTACCGGGGCCTCGCTGGACATCAATGGCGGCGACCTGATGATTTAACGTCCTCGCCCACATGGCCGCAGACAAGCGGCAGCAGTTCCAGACTACTAGGGTAGGTGAGTCGACGCACGGGAACCCGCAAGGACAGACCGGAGAAGAAATCCATCCGCTGTTGCTGTAGGCCCAGAGATTCTACCATGCTGGGTGCAAACGACTCCTTCAGCAGCTCGATCACGGCCTCTCGGGGTGCTACCGGAGTGATCTCTGGCTCGGATACCTCCTGCCTCCCCTCTCGCCGGTCGAGTAGATAAAGGCCCGCCAAGGCAGTAGCTTCAGGATGAAACGATCCGAACCTGCCTGCTCCGACCGGAACACGGAGTTTCGGGTGATCCGGAACCACGCTCTCCAAGTTGAGAGAACCACCCAGGAAGTGTTCCGCCTCTTGAGGCCACAACCGCATCTGCGGATAGCCACTTTGTCCGAAGATTTGGCTGCCACGACGCTCCAAAGGCAGTATTCCATCGGTCAACAAGGGCCGGCCTAGCCTCAGAAAACTAGCAAGGAGCTCTTCCCACCACCACTGGCCGAGAGAAACCCCACCCCACCCTCTTTCAGGACGACGGCCGACGCATGCAGCACCGCCATACCCCGACTTTCCAGCCAGAGAGAGAAGACCATACCCAGGAGATGAGTCTCGACCATATGCTCCCTATCGGGATTCCGCAGATGGAAGACGATTTGATGGGGGAACAGGTGAAAGGCACCCATTTCCGTGAAGTCCAAGACCAGACAACCCTCGAGGCGATACAGACTGGCTACGCTATCTCCCCTATCGGTGAGGAAGGGACTGACATATATGGGATCGTCCCTGTCAATCTCTTCGAAGGGAGCCTCGCGAACCAGGCTGAAACTCAGATCGGTTGGATTCGTGGTCGGTGTCAGTGGGGTCTTGAACGGGAAATCGCTGGTCAGGGAGACGCCGAATAGCTGGTAGGTCGGCCATCGACTGAAGCGACTATCGATTCGTCGATCGGGCGACCAGGCGAAGGGCGTGGTCATGACTTGCTCGAGGGAAACATTGCCAGGGCCAGTCCTCAACCCGTGATCGAGCCCGAAGCCTCGACTTCCACCAGGCTCCGGTCTTGGAGATCACCGATAAGAGCCACCAGATCCGTCCAGACCTGCTCCGGGGAGGCATCGTATTGCTCGACTAGCTTCTCCTGAAGGACTCTCAACGTGACACTTTCCTCGAGTGAGTTCCAGATGTAGGTGCCCACCTGGTTCAGGCCAAAGTAGATTCCCGTCTTCACATTCAACAAGACGGCCTCTCCCTGTACCTCACTGAATAAAACGTCAGGGGCGACCTTCACCGCTGAATCGGAAGTCAGCGGCTGGTCTTCACGTTTCGTCGACTCCTTCTGGTCCACGGGACTTCCCTCCTCTCCGTCGATCTTCTCCAAGCTCAATGGTTGCCCAGAGCCTTTGTAACCTAGGCCCAAAATAAGCGCAAGTTCGAAAATAGACCCCTTTGTCGGCTCCGAGGAGCCATTTTGGAGACCTAAATTCTAAATTTCGGCGCGAAGTCACTCAGAACAGGCACGTGTTCAGCTGTCCTCCACGCCGATCGCTCAGGGAAAACGATTCTGCCCTCTTGGGGGGCGTTTGTAGAGACACCTCGCCCCAGCTCTGGCGACCCTCGGAGCTACTTTATCTCCTTTCAGTTTCAGGTAGCTGGCCGGTGTTTCAACCACTTACTGCCTTCCAAGAGAAGACGGCTCCAACCATTGACATCCAGCAGCCGATAGACCAACTGTCGGCCCCTGCGCAAAATCTGGCAGGGCATTTCAATGACCTCTCGCAGGAAACGGCGATACTCCATCTTCACCAGCTGTCGGGCTTGCAGTCGCGCCGGCAGCACCAACCCCATCCAGGCTTTCAGATTCCAGGCTTGAGCCGCAATCACCAGATAGGCCCAGTTGGCTACCAGCGTATCCGAGGGCATCCGCAGGGCCTCGACTCCGTTCTTGAGTTGTTCAATGACGTTCTCCTGGTTGCAGCGCCGGTTGTTTTCCCGTATGACTCCCGCCGTTCCCAACGTTCTGGCCGAGATATTGGTGACATAAAAGTGGTAGCGCGTCTGCGGCAGCAGCCGCTTCTGGCCTTTCTCGACCAGGATCGTCTTGCGCAAGATCACCATCCGATAGGTTCGCTTCGCTTTGCTCGGACGGTAGTCGATCTCCGCGATCTCTTCCCGTTCCAGCGTCAGCGTCTTGAACCCGCGTCTCTTGACAATCTCCGGCTTCACTTTGTCCCGCCGCTGGCGCCGCTTCTTCCCTTTTCCTTTCCCCTGGCTGGGGCCCCCAGCTCTTTCCATCTCGCTTCTGGCAACGCCTCCGCCCACTTGACGAAGCTCGGATGGGCGTCGATCCCGAAGTCAAACTCCACGCCCGCCTCCGTCCAACGGTCAAAATGAGCCGTCAGCGAAAAATCCGTGTCCCCGCGCAGGCGCACCTTCCGAAAACCCGCCTCTCGAACCAGCTCGAT
This sequence comes from Acidobacteriota bacterium, assembly GCA_965219855.1. Lineage (GTDB taxonomy): Bacteria > Acidobacteriota > UBA6911 > RPQK01 > JAJDTT01 > CAUZIZ01. The sequence continues at coordinate 218,480 of CBDCOR010000026.1, read as the reverse complement.
ACTCCGATCCAGCCATTCGGCCGCTCCCTCATGAGAGGGACGGTTGCCCGAGCGGTTGACCGCATAGAGCACCTCTCCCGTATTGGCCAGCGTCACGATCAGCGGCGCATAGCCCCACTGCCCGTCGTAGCTGATCTCCATCCCTTCCTTGCATTCGCCGCTCGTGGGGGCCATCGTCCCATCCACGTCGATCTCCGCCCGTTGGAAGAAACGGGCCGGTTGTTGGGCCCAGACCTTGAGGCGGCTGGCATTGACGGCTTCCATCAGATCCACCACGTCGGGCGCGTCAAAGCGGCGCACAAAGTCTCCGGCCGTGCTGGGGGCGGGGATCTTCTCGGCTCCCACCGCCTCCAGGAAACTCACACTCTGACGTCGCAGTTCAATATCCTGATAGCGGGTCCCGCCCGTGGCCACGTTGTAGATCAGGCTCAGGACGTGGTCCGATTCGTGGTACGGTTGGTGGCGTTTGAGCAGCGTCACCGCCTGGTCAATGGCTTTCCCCAGCCCACTCCACTTCACCACCTGCTGCAGCAGCCCCAGACCACCGTAACTGACCGCACCCGTTTTCTCCGAGACCTCGTAGCTGATGACCTCGGGCGAGAGCACCGGTTTCGGGTCTGGACCGTTCCAGCTGGGGCTCAATCGCTGAGCAACCTCTGCTTCCCGTTTGCGGATGATTGCGCTATCCTTTTTCTTCACCTGAAATGCCTCCTTTCGGCTTGTTCTGAAGTTTCTTTGACAACCCCAGAATACCCGTCAGGTCTGGCATTTCAGGTGTTTACATGTGGTTTAGTCCACTTTCATCCACTTCTTTTGGGCCTAGGAGATCCTGCAGGGTCAACCGTCATGGATCTCACGATTGATCTGCCACAGCGCCGGACATGCTCTTCAGGGAAACCAAGCGAGCTCCCCACAAGATTGCCTCAATCATGCTTCTCGGAGAGGCACGCCCCGTCCAGGCAATGTCGAACGCGGTTCCGTGGTCAACTGAGGTCCGGACGATGGGTAGTCCCAAGGTGATATTGATGCCTCTTTCGAAGGCAAGCATCTTGAAAGGTATGTGTCCCTGATCATGGTACATACAAACGATGGCATCGAAGCGAGACATGAGCCCCGGAACAAAGGCAGTATCAGGCGCCAAGGGACCAGTCACAGACATACCCTCCGCTCGGGCTCGAGCAATGGCGGGTTCGATGAACTCTTCCTCCTCGCCGTGGCCCAGCATACCGCCCTCGCCCGAGTGGGGATTCAGTCCGCAGACTCCGATGCGTGGTAGGGAGTTACCAAGAGTCTGAAAGAATTCGGAGGTCAAGCTGATAGCATTCACGATGAGCTCAGGAGTCAGCCGTCCGGGGACATCTGCGAAACCGGTGTGGGAAGTCACCATGCTTACCGAGAGCACATCCGAGGTAAGCATCATGCAGACCTTATCCGCCCTGGTCAGGGCCGCCAAGATTTCGGTGTGACCCAGGAAGGGAATCTGGGCCATCGTCAGGGCCTGCTTGTGAATCGGCCCGGTGACGAGGGCCGTAAACTCTCCAGCGACGGTTTTCCCGATCGCCACCTGAATATATTCAAAGGCGGCCCGTCCACAGCTAGCTTGAATCTCGCCGGGGCGCACGATGCCGGCGTCGATGGCCTGGCAATCGAGTATCATCGGGGTGTTCCCCTCAAGCAGTCCCGAATTCCACTCCCTAAGTGTCACAACGCGTTCGGGAACGCTCAGATCGCAACTCCGGGCCACGCTGCGAAGTACTCCAGAATCTCCCACGATCACGGGAAGACAGCAGGAAAGGACCGAAGGCTCCTGAACGGCCCTGAGACACAGTTCAGGACCGATGCCCGCCGGATCTCCCATGGTGATTGCGAGCGGCGGAAGCTTGCCGACGACGTCAAGCGGTCCCTGTGTCTCTAGCCCTTTATCCATTGAACGGATCCTCTTCCCAATTTTCGGGGCGACCCTTGCGGAGTCACCCTCCAGAGCCATCGCCACAACTATAACCCAGATTGAAGCCGCCGCAGATAGGAGAGGTCTCTGATACACTGGATTCGTGAGTATCGACCTGTGGAGTGCCGGAAGTCTGGCTGCCATCTCTCTGCTCTGCTTCTGTTGATCATGAACAGGTATCGCCTTCGCTGTGGGGCGGTGTTGGGAACAATTCTGGCACTTCAAACGGCTGCTCCCCTTGCCCAGGAAAGCGGGGCGGAAGAACAGTTCCAAGGCTATGTGGAAGTCCTTCCTGGCACTTCCATCCGATTCAAGATGATTGCGATACAGGGTGGGACGCTCCCAGGATCCGAACCTGGGGAAGGATCTTATTCCAACCACCCGGAGACTTCAGATGAGGATCAGTCGTTCAAACCGTTCTGGCTGGGACAAACTGAAGTGACCTGGAACAAGTACGAAGAATTCTATTTTGGGGGAGTTCGCCCCGATCTAACAGCCGATGTCAGGGGGAGGGTTGATGCCGTTAGCCGTCCCACCCCACCCTACGGGGCTCCGGACCGCGGCTGGGGAACCGGCAAACGACCTGCCATGAGCATGACATTCTATGCGGCGACCCAGTACTGCGAATGGCTGTCGGCCCTGACCGGAAAGAGTTACCGACTACCCACCGAGAAGGAATGGACATACGCTTGCCGTGCGGATTCGGACGCGGCCTCACCGAGCGCTCCAGCTCCCGATCGATACTCCTGGAATCAGTCAAACAGCCGTGGGCGCACAAACGAGGTAGGCCAGAAGTTGGCCAACCCCTGGGGTCTGTTTGACATGTTGGGCAACGTCGCGGAGTTTGGACAGAAGGGATATGCTCCCTCCGATCGAGGGGAAACTGGAGGCGCATCGAGACATCCGACGATCCTCGGCGGCTCCTTTCGGGATGACATCGACTCCCTTAGTTGCGCGGTCCCTGCCTATGTCGACGAGAAGGCCTGTCTCAGAACCGACCCCAACGCGCCCAAGAGCAGATGGTGGTACTCGGATTGTTTCAATTTAGGGCTTCGCGTCGCTCGCTCAGCTGAATAGCCGGTTTGCTAAGACCGGTGAACACCTGCGGAGTCTGTCTAGCGGCAAATCGATGAGAATATTCAGGTTATCTCTGAGCGGGAGAGTACGCACGGAGTCGGCAGCTCTCCTGCCGGCGATGCTCCTCTTCACCTCTGTGACGGCTGCATCCACCGGAGCTGACCAACGCTTCGAGTTTCGTCGCAGACAGATGGGAAGTCTGGTTCGCATAGTCCTCTATGCACCAGAACAGGCAGCACAAACTGCTGCAGCCACAGCCTTCAGACGCATCCGAGACCTGGACGTCATCTTCAGCGATTATCGCCAGGACAGTGAACTGGTTAACCTTTGTCGTCGGGCTGGGCTGGGACCTCAAGAAGTCAGCACAGAGCTATTTTCAGTGCTGCAGGAATCGGTGCGGTTCTCCAGACTTTCTGGGGGCATCTTCGATGTGACAGTGGGCCCCTACGTCGACCTTTGGCGAGACGCCCGACGGCATCGAGAGTTGCCGGGCCCGATTCAGCTGGCCCGTGCAAAGCCCCTCCTGGGTTATCGAAAAGTGGTTCTCGATCCCAGGAACCAGACGGTGAAGCTTCAACAACAGGGCATGAAGCTGGATCTGGGGGGGATCGCCAAGGGATTCATCGCAGCCGAGGCTCTCAGAGTGATCCAGGACCTGGGTATCACGCGAGCACTGGTGGATGCTGGCGGGGACATCGTGATGGGCAGTCCTCCTCCCGGTCGAGAGGGTTGGCTGATTGCCGTCGAAGAAGGTCGCTGCGAGAATCCAGTTTCCGAGGTTTCCCTGCAGAACGTGGCAATTGCCACTTCCGGCGATACTCATCGAAGTGTCGAAATCGATGGCATCCGCTACTCGCACATCGTTGACCCACGTACCGGGCTGGGCTTGACCAAGAGCTTGCTGGTCACGGTGGTCGCCCCTGACGGTCTTACTGCGGACGCTCTCGCAACTGTATTGAGTCTGCTTCCACCGGAGCGAGACCTCGAGCTGCTGCAGTCGATGCCGGAGGTATCGGCACTGATGGTCGGGCTCGAGGGGCCACACTCCCAAAGATGGGCGACCGGACTGTTCTTGGAGCTCGTGCAAGAATAACGGCACAGACCAATGGCCAAACTGCTTGTTCTCTTCATCCTGGTTCCCGCAGTGGAGCTGGCGCTCCTTATAGAAGTCGGGCAACGCATCGGAACCCTCAACACACTGCTGCTGATAGCGCTTACGGGTGTAGTCGGAGCCTCTCTGGCTCGTCGTCAAGGGCTGGGGGTCCTTCGTCGAATGCAGGCAGAATTCGATCAAGGCCGGATTCCCTCAGGCTCGATCGTGGACGGCGTAATCATCCTGCTATCGGGCGCGCTGCTGATTACCCCCGGACTTCTTACGGATACATTGGGCTTTTTCTGCCTGCTACCAGCCACTAGAGCCTTGATCCGGTCCGCGCTCTGGCGTTGGCTTCAACGTCACCTGCGGATGGGTCGGGTTGACTTCCCCACTCAGGTCTAGGGCACAGTCCACACAATAGCCTTCGCAGGCGGCCGGCTGGACTGGTCATTCGAGAAAGAAACTTGATGGGGATCAAGGGGCGATCGCAATAACGCCTTCGGCGTAGGGACGTGTCTTGAATACGCAGCAAGGATTGCTATATCAATGAGTTCAGTAGTGTCCCAACGTTTGGGCTTCTAATCTCTGTAAAGTATTAATGAGTAATATGTTAGAGAAGATAATGGGTGTTTCCGACTTGAAAGTGAGTGTACGCTCACGCCCTTCAGTTCATAAGGAGGGCGAGCATGTACACGGGCACGACGATTTTTTCTCAGGTGATGCGGCATCTTCCCTGGCATCATTTTCATCGCATTGTTCAGCACTACGGAGGCGACTACAAGGTCAAGTCGTTCCGCTGTGCCGACCATTACCGGGTCATGGCCTTTGCACAGTTGACCTATCGCGAGAGCTTGCGCGATATCGAAGCCTGCCTACGGGCCATGAGATCCAAGCTCTTCCACATGGGCATTCGCTCCACGGTCTCCCGCAACAATCTGTCCAATGCCAACGAGAGGCGCGACTGGCGCATCTATGCCGAGTTTGCCCAAGTGCTTATCGCCGAAGCGCGCCGCCTGTACACCGACGAGGACCTGGGAGTCGACCTGAACGCGACCGTCTATGCCTTGGACTCCACGACCATCGACCTGTGCCTCTCGGTCTTCCCCTGGGCGCGCTTCCGCCGTACCAAGGGGGCGATCAAACTGCATACCTTGCTCAACCTGCACGGCGCCATTCCCGAGTTCGTTCTGATCTCGGACGGAAAACTGCACGATGTCCACGCCTTGGACCACCTGATTCCTTGTCCCGGTGCCTACTACATTATGGATCGCGGATACCTGGATTTCGGGCGCCTGTACCGACTCCATTCTGCCCGGTCGTTATTCGTGACCCGCGCCAAGGCCAACTTCAAGTTCCGCCGCCGCTACTCCCACCCGGTGGACAGAACGACGGGACTGATCTGCGACCAAACTGTCCTGCTGAGCACCTTCTATCCGGCCAAGGCCTACCCCGAACCTTTGCGTCGCATCAAGGCCTTTTACGGCACCAGTCCCAATGCCGTGAAAACACAAATCTGGATCGCCCTCAGTACCTACCTGCTCATCGCCATCATCCGCAAGCGCCTCTATCTCGAGTTGCCGCTCTACACAATTCTCCAGGTCCTGAGTGTCTCGCTCTTCGAGAAAACCCCAATTTTACAGGCCTTTCAGGACATGCATTACATTACTCAGAATAGTGACATTCATAAACAGTTGATGTTATTCGACTAACGCTGGGACGCTACTGAATGAGTTACAAACTTGTCCCTCAGAAACAGCCAAATGAAGTTTCAGCTTAGTTATAGTTAGCCCCGCCTCCGGCTGCAGACCGCTGGATCGTAGCTGAAAGAAACTTCAGTCGAGGGACGATAGGGTAGGGAAGCACGGTCACCCGGCTCCCCTCCCTCCGAACTGCACGTGCGATTCTCCCGCATACAGCTCTCCAGTCAGTAGGTTCCTATGGATTGGACGAAACGGATATGGGCGTCAGTCAGGCTCGTGAACCCATGATCCGTAAAGAAGGCGTTGGGCCAACGGTGATTTCGACAGAGGCGTTTTCTATTCTTCCGGTTGCGCTTCAGAAGCAGGCGTCGCAAACGACGACGGATCAGACCGTCGTAGTCCTTGAAGATGTTCCAATGACAGTGCCGGAAGTAGTTGAACCAGCCTTGCGTCGAGCGATTGAGCCGCTGGAGGATGACCTCCAGCGAGTCGCCCGACTTGCGCGGCGTCAGCTCGTGAATGCGCTCGACGAACTTTCGGTGGCTCTTCGCTCGTGGAAACCGAAAACGGCCTCGGAACGAATCGCCCAAGAACGAAAAGCTCTTCTCTCGCGAGTCCACGATGTGTGTCTTCTCGGGATGCAGTCTCAGCCCGTTGTCCTCCACCCAGTCCCGCCCTTCGGCCAGGGCCGCTTCAGCCTCCTCGGGTGCGCGACACAGCAGGACAAAGTCATCCGCGTAGCGCACCATCTGGAAGCCCAGATCGGCCATCCGATGGTCCAGGGGATTGAGGTAGGCATTCGACAACACCGGAGAAAGAACGGCGCCTTGGGGGACTCCGGCTTCCGGAATCCACTTACGCAGCTCTTCCAGTATCCCCTGATTCAGAAACAGCTGAACCAGGCCCAGCACGCGGCGATCCGATATCTTCTGTTGGATCAGGTCCAACAGTCGATCTTTCGGGATCGTATCGAAGTAACCCTTCAGATCCGCGTCGACGACATACACATAACCGGCTTCGAGCAGCTCTTCGACGTACCGCAGTGCGCCGTGGCACCCTCGCCCATGACGAAAGCCGTAGCTTCGATCATGGAACGTGGCCTCCAGAATCGGCTCGATCCCGTGGACCAAAGCCGTTTGCACGACTCGATCCCGCACGGTCGGAATCCCCAGCGGTCGCTTTTCCGAACTGCCTGTTTTGGGAATCCACCTCCGCAGCACCGCTGCCGGACGATAGGTCCCCTCACGCAGTTCTTCCTGCAACCATTCGAGTTCCTCCCGCTCGTGTTCGGCGAAATCCCCCCACGTTTGCCGGTCCACTCCCGCCGCTCCTTTCCTGCCCAAGACCTTCTCGGCCGAGCTGGAAAGGTTCCGGCTGCAAAACACCTTATCGATCAGCGTGTGCCATTTCCCTCCTCTCACCTTTCCTTTCAAAAGTGTCTCCAACATGCGATCCGTCCAAACCGCGCGATGAGCCCACTGTTCGATGCCAGCGGGCTCTCCAGCCGGGCTAGCCGAAAACGGCACTGTGACCGGGATGTAGTCCCGCCTTTGGGCGGAGTTACGTTTCCGCGATTTAGTCATTTCGCATCTACCTTCCTGCTCCCCTTCGCTCCACCGCGTTTTGCTGCACGGCTTCCCCGCTACTATGGGAGCTCTGACTTCTGTCGAGCCGCTTCAACCGACCTCACCGGTATCGCAGGTTCGCTCCCCTTCGGCGGGCGATACTGCACCGCGGGCCTGGGCCATTGCTCACGCAGCGTCCCCCACTGCGAGCTCTCACGATGGGTCGTCCACGTCCCTCACCCGACAGATCTCCCTGCTTATCTCGTTTGACCTTCCGACCTCTCCATCTCCAACCACCGCATTGCCATTTCGTCACGGTCGCTTTGTCACGTTACTTCACCGCCGTGACTTGCCGCGTCTATCCCCCCGGGCAGACCGTTCAGGTCGGAGGGATGGCCGTCGCGCGGTCAAGGGTTCGGGCTTTGCCAGGACCCTCCCCGACAGGCTTGGCCGAATCGAGTTCACTTGCGTTACGGATTGGTCGTTCGTCTCAGGTTGCTCTCCACCCTTCCTCACGGAAACGCAGTTACCACTGTCGACTTCAGGCCGGTAACGTTAGCCTGGAAGGGACTTTCACCCTTCTGATCAAACGCCTTCACAGGCGCACTAGCTTCGGCCTCCAGGCCGCCGTCCGAGCCAAAGGCTCGGAAAAATAAGACTTCGGCCTGGAGGCCAAAGCTACATTCGCCAATCAAGTTTCAGCTTAGTAGCTCCCCAGCCGGGCTGCCCCATTCGAGAAAGAAACTTGAAGCCTCTCGCCACACTGTCCAGTGGCAAGAGACGTGCGACGTTCGGACGTTCAGACGTGCGACGATCCCAATGAAGTTTCAGCTTAGCGTACTGGTGCGGGCGGGTTCTTTCCCATCGCCCCCAACCGGGGCTCGCCTCGGTTCCACAGTTCTGCAATCGCCGGATTGGCTTCATAGATCCAGGAGAGCAGGGTGACGATTGAGGCATCTGAGAGAGTAGAAGCCCGGTCGACCTTGGTCTCGGGGGACCGCTCCAGGTAGGGTGCCAGGCTGGAGGCGATGTCAGCACTGAAGTAGACGGCGCCCCGGTGCGAGAGGTGATGCCCATCCACGAAGAGTTCGTCGGTGCGGTAGTCCCCCTGCGGTTGGATAAGCCCAACCCCTTCCCGACCAGCTATCTGTTCCAGTAGGGTCTGATTCTGCGCCATGGCGGTTGCATGAGCCTCACGAAACGTCGGATGCACGGGCATGATCAGCAGGAGAGGCGTGATGCCCGAGTCTCGCATCTCGCGGAACAGCCCGAGAAGGTTCTCTCGGTCGACAGGCAGTGCCTCTGAGAATCGAGGTTTCGTCACAAAACGGCCGGTAGTGTGTCCGTCGTAGGGCTGGGGGCCCCAGCCAGCGGATGTCTTGAAACCCGAGCGTCGTTCCAGATCCCTGAAATGAAGTGGCCTGTCCTCCCGCCAATCTCCGGCAGGACGGTTGCAATCTCCCAGAAACCAGCAGCCCAGACTCGGAATCAGCTCTTGATGGATCAGGTCGGCGCGATAGCGAAAGAAGGCCAGTCGAAGAGCCAGAAACCGGGTGAGTCGATCCTCTATTGGATCTGGTCCATCCCAGCTCTGGTTGGCGATTCGATAGGCCAGAGAATCGCGATAGCGGTCGATCAGAGTCCATAGCCGCTCCTTCCTCAGAGGCCAGTCGGGGCTCACTCCGAAGACCACGCAGTTGGGACGGACACCGATCTGAAGAAGATGGGGAACAAAGGCTTCTCGGGCAAACTTGACCACCTGAGAGCCCGTTCCAAAGTTGAAGAAAGTAGTTTCGGAAACTCCCAGAGTCCTGGAAATTACCTCCGGCACGATACCGTTCTTGGTCCGTGAGTCTCCTGTAAAGATGATCTGGGGGGCTCTTGGTAGTCCAGCAGGAGGGCGTTGCGCTTGGTAACCCTGGGGTCGTGATAAGGGACGAGGGAGAGGTCGAACTGCGGGAGCACCACTCCCCTTCGGTTCAACTCCACCAATCCAAGATCCAGCAGCTTCGTCAGCCCGACGACCGCGACCAGAAGCAGAATCAGTTTGCGGAGAGTCGCTGGCTTAATCGATCTCGAAGCTCTGGAGCTCCACCGGCACGGCATTCGTGAAACCGATGTCTTTCATTATCCCGACCTCTCTGGAATCCAGAGTACGCGTGCCGAGACCGGGCCCTGTTGCGGCCTCCATCAGGAGAGCGCTAGAGGTGAAGAAGTCATCGTCCAGATGCGCCACCGAGCTGCCCAAGGAAAACGTGGTGGGTGAGTACAGGGGAACCGGGTTCCCACTATTTGCCGCCGTGCCGTTCGCACCGTGCCACAGCACACCGTTGGTGGGTCCGGTACCACCGGTCAGCGCAGTGTTCCAGTTCGTCGTGTTGATGACGAAGGTGCTGGCATTTATGAAGTTCGCCGTGGTGTTGCCCAGGTGTTGGTCATAAGGAACCCACCCGCCCGCGGTTGGCTCAGCTTGCCCGCACGCATCGGCGCCCAACTGGGTCACGGAGTTGGAGAAACCCACGGCATGCAGCAACTCGTGCATCATGGTCGACTTGAAGTCGAAGTCGGGCGCAGGGTCGATTCGCCGCAGACGGTCCCCTTGATAGTCGAGAGTGATGACGGGCTCGGTGGGGTCCTGCGGCAGCGGGTAGATCTGCGCTTGGACTCCCTGGCCAGCCAGGAACATTGCAGTCGTCGCAACTCCAGCAATCACCTGCATAGTAGATCTCATTCTCCGATCTCCTTCGAGTGAGCACGAGGCTCTCATTCGACATTCCTCGTATCCACTTCGGATGTGAGTTCCTCTAATCTTTCTGGGATGAACGACCAACCTATCAGTCTGCAACCTTGAATCAGCTGCTTCCTTCCTCATCTTTCGGCTGAAAAGGGCCGATCGAAGGGAATTATCTGCGTGTTGGGAGGGACATGTCAAGGTGGGGTGTACGTCAAAATAATCTAGAAAGAGTGGCCCAAAGAGGGCAGCTCATAGGCTGAGCAAGAGTGACAACAAAGCAGTCCTTCCCGGGGCCAGGACGGCCCTCCGATCCAGACTAGCTGGATAGTCCTTGTCCAACAGGTTGCGCAGCACGAACCGAAATTCGGCCTGGGAATGTACTCTCCAGCCAAAACCCAGGTCGGACCTCACATATCCGGGGGTAGCTGCCTCCGTCGGACCCGGACTGTCGTCGCGAGCGAAGCCGATTGCTTGCCACAGCAAGTAGCCGGATTCCCCCATTCGCTTTCGCAGCGCCAGGCTGATATTCGGGGCGGGCACACCCGCCAACGGAGCGCCTTGCTCCCGCTCCGTGCCGTAGACCAATTGGCTGCCCAAGGCGAGGGAAAGTCCTTTGGTCAGTTCTCCTTCCACCTCCAATTCCAATCCCCGCAACCGGGCCCTCCCTTGATTACGGAAGAAGAACTGATCTTCACCCGACTCGAACCTCTCAATCAGGTCCCTGATGCGGTAGTGGTACGCAAACAGAGAGTACCGCCAGGCTCCCTGCACCAACCTCGCAGCTAAATCCCACTGAAGGCTCGATTCCTGGTCCAGATCCGGATTTCCGGTAACCAGACCCCGGCCACTGATACCCGCGAAGTAGCGGTCGGAGAGAGTCGGATCACGTACTCCGCGCGCCACCTGCCCGGTCAAGCTGAAACCCTCGAAGGGGCCCACCGTGAGAGCCAGAAAGCCGGAGAGAGCGTCGTTTTCAGTCCGACCGGGCGTAAAGGCACCTCCGTCGTTTCGGGTCGAATGATGATCCCATCGGGCTCCGCTCGACAGTGAGAGCTTGTCTCCGAGCCAGGTCTCGGCAGTGACATAGGGCGCCCCGTTGGTTCTGCGTGCTCCCTGAATCGAGGTCTGCTGATCCGTCCTGGTCGATCTTCCCTGCTTGTCCAGTTCCCGGGTGGAGCTGTTCGCCACTAAATCGAAGCGGCCGTTCAGGTCGACTCCGAACTCGACCCGGGTATGCTGAAAGGGCGCCATAGCTGCGGCACGAAAGCTGAAGTCCCTGGCCGAGACCTCGGCTCTTTCGATTTGACGGAGGCCTGAATCCGGAAGCAGTCGGTCGCGGTCGGTGACCAGCTCATAGCTGCCAAGAAAACCGTTCAGCTTGACCTGGCTGAACTTCCAGAATGGGTCCAGATGGTACGACAGATTCAGGCGGTGGGAGTCCTCTCTGGGATAGAACGTACGAGCCATCGAGGAGCCAGTCATGGGTCGGCCGATATCGCGTCCGAGGTCACTCTGCCAGCCCAGGTGCAGTTGGCCGGGCCCCCGTCGGAAGTGGGTCCGAGCGAGAAAACTCCGAGTCTTGGCTCCCGAGTTGTCCACCTTGCCCAGAGGACTCCGATAGTCGTCAAATTCCCTCATGCGGGCCTGAAACAGTACGCCGCTCTGGTCCCAGCCGCGACTCAATTCCAGGCCGGCGCTCTGCTCTGGCAGTCCCGCTGCCAACGTGCCGAGAAAGCGGAAACGGAGAGGCGCTCCCGGCTCCGACTTCCTAGTCAGGGCATGAATGACGCCTCCGAAGGCGTCTGCTCCGTAGGCCAGCGCCCCCGGACCTCGCACGACCTCGACCCGGTCCAGGAAAAAAGGATCCAGATAGGAGGCGCTGGGACCGGCTCGGCGTTCGGTGCTCACCCGTTCCCCGTCGATCAGGACCAGCGTCCGACCTCCGGCCAGCCCTCGAATGCTTGGTACCGTCGCGTGTGACTCAGAGACATGGCTCACGCCGGGTATGTGCTCCAGGAGATCGGTCAGCCGGGCCTGCTGCTGCTGCTCCAGATCTTGACGTGCCAGCGCGGTAGCCGCGCTGGCGGGTGCGGACGGGGTCTCGGCTGGCGCGGACTCAGACGTCACCGTGATGGTCTCAGAGGAGGAACTAACATGAACCTCCAGAGGGCCTTGCTCCGGTATCTCCTGGACCAGAACGGGTAGGGTATAGTGACCGTCAGGCAGGACGACCCTGACTTCGAACGGGACCTGGGGATCCGGATGCCAGCTGAAGTTCCCGCTGCTGTCGGTTCTGGTGGAGGAGGTCTGTCCCAGGATCAGAACCTGTGCGCCAACTACGGGGCTGCCGTCTGGAAAAACAACTCGCCCTTCCAGCGCCAAGACCGGAGTCCAAAAGAAAAGGGCGAGACAGCAGCAGGTAATCCGCATCAGGATGAGTAAACTGGGTCAGTCGTCGGGTTCCTCGCTCCGCCGCATCGAACCAATTGTACCGAATCCTTTCATTCTCGCTAGAACTGAAAATAGATGAAACTTTGCTGCCCTGCGGCCAAAAGATAGAGAATCAAGATACTCCCCAAGGCACCCACGACCCACAACGCCAACCCCAGCTGAGAGAAGATCCGGGAAAGGCCATCCACCAGGTAGCTGATAGTGTGGACGATGAGAAAGGCAACCATCAAGAAAAGAACGAGTGGCTGGCTCTGGATGAGGTTTGCGATACCTGAGGTTGTAAAGTCCAGGAAACACATCTTTCTGAGGTAGAACAGCAAATCCTGGAGATCTGGAGTGATGAAGATCAGCCAGCCGATGCAGGTCAGGTAGAAGGTGACCAGAATCTTCAAGGGAAGCCACCAGGAGTGTGCCAGCAGGCGCCTGTCGGCAACCACGAACTTGTGTACACACAGCAGGAAACCCTGGTAGAAGCCCCACAGTACAAAGTGCCAGGCAGCACCGTGCCAGAGTCCTCCCAGCAGCATCGTAACCATCAGGTTGAGTAGCTGTCGCCCTTTGCCCTTCTGATTGCCTCCCAGCGGGATGTACAGGTAGTCCCGAAGCCAGGTCGATAGACTGATGTGCCAGCGCTTCCAAAACTCCGAGATGTTGCTGGCAAAATAAGGGTGGGCAAAGTTGTCCGGAAACCTGAAGCCGAGGATTCGGGCAGATCCGATCGCAATGTCGGTGTAGCCGGAAAAGTCACAATAGATCTGAATCCAGTAGTGTCCCAACGTTTGGGTTTCTAATCTCTGTAAAGTATTAATGAGTAATATGTTAGAGAAGATAATGGGTGTTTCCGACTTGAAAGTGAGTGTACGCTCACGCCCTTCAGTTCATAAGGAGGGCGAGCATGCACACGGGCACGACGATTTTTTCTCAGGTGATGCGGCATCTTCCCTGGCATCATTTTCATCGCATTGTTCAGCACTACGGAGGCGACTACAAGGTCAAGTCGTTCCGCTGTGCCGACCATTACCGGGTCATGGCCTTTGCACAGTTGACCTATCGCGAGAGCTTGCGCGATATCGAAGCCTGCCTACGGGCCATGAGATCCAAGCTCTTCCACATGGGCATTCGCTCCACGGTCTCCCGCAACAATCTGTCCAATGCCAACGAGAGGCGCGACTGGCGCATCTATGCCGAGTTTGCCCAAGTGCTTATCGCCGAAGCGCGCCGCCTGTACACCGACGAGGACCTGGGAGTCGACCTGAACGCGACCGTCTATGCCTTGGACTCCACGACCATCGACCTGTGCCTCTCGGTCTTCCCCTGGGCGCGCTTCCGCCGTACCAAGGGGGCGATCAAACTGCATACCTTGCTCAACCTGCACGGCGCCATTCCCGAGTTCGTTCTGATCTCGGACGGAAAACTGCACGATGTCCACGCCTTGGACCACCTGATTCCTTGTCCCGGTGCCTACTACATCATGGATCGCGGATACCTGGATTTCGGGCGCCTGTACCGACTCCATTCTGCCCGGTCGTTATTCGTGACCCGCGCCAAGGCCAACTTCAAGTTCCGCCGCCGCTACTCCCACCCAGTGGACAGAACGACGGGACTGATCTGCGACCAAACTGTCCTGCTGAGCACCTTCTATCCGGCCAAGGCCTACCCCGAACCTTTGCGTCGCATCAAGGCCTTTTACGGCACCAGTCCCAATGCCGTGAAAACACAAATCTGGATCGCCCTCAGTACCTACCTGCTCATCGCCATCATCCGCAAGCGCCTCTATCTCGAGTTGCCGCTCTACACAATTCTCCAGGTCCTGAGTGTCTCGCTCTTCGAGAAAACCCCAATTTTACAGGCCTTTCAGGACATGCATTACATTACTCAGAATAGTGACATTCATAAACAGTTGATGTTATTCGACTAACGCTGGGACGCTACTGATCTGAATCGCAAAAGCAACGGCTCCGATGAAAACCAGCAGTGAGTCGTTGGTGAGTTCTCCGCCGAAGGTGGATTGAACAAACCCGGAGAGGTTGTCCGCAACGCAGACCTTCTTGATCAATCCGTAAAGGATCAGAGTCAGCCCGAACTTCAGATTCTTCCTGTGGATGACTAGCGGATTCAGCAGCTGCGGCAGAAAGTGTCGCGCCCTGACAATCGGTCCGACGACCAACTGGGGGAAAAAGGAGACGTAGAGTGCAAACTGCCGCAGAGAAGAGGTTGGGACCAGCTTTCCGAAATAGATATCCAAGCTGTAGCTCATACTCTGGAAGGTGTAGAACGAGATTCCGATCGGAAGGTAGATCTCCAGGGGTCCGAGCCGGGACTTCCAACCTATGGCATCGAGGAGAGCCCGGACGCTGCCGAGGGCAAAGTTGGTGTACTTGAAGTAGGCCAGCACCCCCAGATTCCCAATCAGGCTAAAGCAAAGGTACAGTCTTTTCTGGTGCTGACTCTGGGCCCGGTGGATGGCGCGTCCGCAAAAAAAATCCAGATAGCTGGAGTACAGCAACAGGAGAACGAGAGAGGCGGACGAGGTCCAGTAGAAATAATAGCTGGCCAGAAGCAGCACCAGGTGCTGGGCGTTCCTCCTCTTCAGGGCCTCGCTTATGAAGATGACAAGGAGAAGGAGAAGGAACAGAAAGTAGTGAAAACTATTGAAGGGCATCTAAGCTGAAACTTCCCTGTGGCACGGCCTTCCAGGCCGTGATTGTCGAGCCCCTGGCTCGAGGGACAGAGAATCACGGGCAGGGATGCCCGTGCCACCGCAGGATCCCAAAGTTTCTTTCTCGAATGGGGCAGCACCGCTGGGGGGCCACTAACCTGAAACTTGATCGAGAGCGGACAACAGCACGATCTCGCAGATCCCCAATCCCTCGCTCGCGCTTCAGGCTTCCCGAATTTTCGCATTAATCGGTGACCCGGACGTGCGAGCTTCCAGCTCACTGCTCACTGCTGCTCACTGCTCACTGCTCACTGCTCACTATTCAAGTTTCCCCTTAGAGGCGGATCGAGGGGGCAACCCAGCTTATAGCGGCACGGCCGGCCAACTTTCGATGGGGTCGGTGGAGCAGACCCGATGCATCCCAGCGTCCGCAAACCTGGCAAACGCGGCCTCGGCCTCGTCCGTGTAGTCGATAACCCCAGGCACTACCACCGCTGAGGTGCAATCCTCTAGAAGATAGACTCTTTGGGCAAGGCCTGCCCCACCAAAGAGCGGATCCTCCAGGAGGTGCTCGATGGTCCAGGCCACGCAGTGGCTCTTGGCCTGCCCGGCGATGATGATCACATCGAAGCCTACCAGGGCCTGGACAAAGGCTGCGTTTCTCGTCCCAAGAAGTCTGCCATCGGGGCCGTTTAGTACCTCAGGACTCAATGCCGAGTAATGCTCGGTCAGCGGATTGTTGCCTTTGATCTGGAAGGCGGGCTGACTCTGCCGGGCGTGACTGTGGAAGAAGATGGCTTCTTCCACCGATGAGACGAGCGCATGACCGATACCGCCCAGGAGACCGTGATAGGGCCAGACCGCCAGCTCGTACTTTCCGCTCTCTCGAAGCGCCTTCACGTAATGAAGCAAGTGTTCGTATCCCTCTTCCTCACTCATCCCAAGCGGACCGCGGACGGACGGATTCACCTGCCAAACACCCTGTTGGACGTCTTCCACTGACACTCGAGTGTAAGGAGCTGGATGCCGGCCGTCGCGGTCTATGAGAAAGATCGGGTGAAAGATCTGGATCGCCTGATGTGTATCCAGCGTGGGGTACACCTGGGTAACCGCTCCCAGATTGCGGTAGATAAACTCACACAAGCGCCGATTGTCATCCAGGGCCCCGGTTCCCGATCGACCTGCCACAAACAGTTCGAAGTCGGGCAGGCAGAACGTGTTCTGCACGTCTATAACGACCAAGCAAACCCTCACCGTATCGTTGCTCGAAGGCTGGATTGCGTGCCTCCTTCTCCAATCCTGTGCCTCATCGGAGCGTTCCTGGTAGGGAACACGCCAGACTGATGCCACGCTGCCAGGCTCGAAGTGAGAGGGAATCGGAAGTTGATTGGGTCGCATGTCTCGAAAGCGGCCTGCCAGGTCCGATTCTAGCAAACCCAAGGGCAACCGGTAGCCGCAGAATTAAAGACACCGGTGTTCTGATAGAATTGAGGAATAATTTCCAGGTTCGGCTTTTCCAATCGACCCTGCATCCTAATGTTTCCAGTTAATGTTTCCAGGTCAGAAGTACGATGAGAATGGTGGCGATTTCGAGCGTCGGCAATTCGGCCTTATTTTGCTCTCTGGTACTTCGGCCACGCCACGTAAACCCTATTTGTCAATGACATCGTGTTTTCCAGAATGGAGCACGCAACCAAAACCGTCCCAAGGGAGGATTCCAGATGATGAGGAGAACCGGTCTGCTTCTGCTACTGTGCCTGTGTTCCCCGGTCGCGCTCGGACAGAATGTGGGAGATCAGTACACGGCTGGCTACAACAATTCAAGAACCTACCTCAACTCGGACATGGGAGATTTCAAGCCGCCGCTGGAGTTGTTCCACACGGTTGAGCTGACCGAGGTCAACAACGCAAGATCTCTCATTGTTACCGAGGAGTCTCTCCTGGTAGGAGAGGCTGGGGCACTCACTCAGTATCATCTCTACGACTTCACCGGGACTCGACAGTGGCTGCGGGGATTCCTGAATGGGGATGACGAACTATCCTATGTTCCCGCCTATGCTGACGGAGTGGTGCTGCTGGGCGGACCGGCAACAACCACGGTCAAGGGGATAGTCCTATCCACGGGCGCGCAGCTGTGGGAAGACACTTCAGTAGGTAGTACCACCGGTCGATTTCCCATCGTTAACGACAACCTCGCGCTCTACCACGGACAGAGCAGGCTAGTGGCCCGAGACGCCATGGCTGGGACCCAGTTCTGGCAATGGGACGTCACTACGGGCCAGGCCCCGGTCACGACGTTTGGAGAACGAGCCTACGTGCTGCGGTCGGAAGGAACCATGTACGCCCTGAATCTGATGACGGGTGCCGAGGTGTGGAGCACGCCCGCCGTCGGAAGCGATCATTCCAACATTATCGCGACTGAAAATACGTTTTCGTGAACAATCGGGTTACGGCCACCGTTAGCGCGCTGGACGCCCAGACCGGCGCCATTCTCTGGCAAAAAACGGAATCTGGCTTCCAGGGTACCTTGGCGACGTTTTCGCATACTCCTGCCTTAGCTCTCGCCTACGGTCAGCTAGTCCCAAAAGAAGTAGATGAAAGTGGACTAAACCACATGTAAACACCTGAAATGCCAGACCTGATGGGTATTCTGGGGTTGTCAAAGAAACTTCAGAACAAGCCGAAAGGAGGCATTTCAGGTGAAGAAAAAGGATAGCGCAATCATCCGCAAACGGGAAGCAGAGGTTGCTCAGCGATTGAGCCCCAGCTGGAACGGTCAAGACCCGAAACCGGTGCTCTCGCCCGAGGTCATCAGCTACGAGGTCTCGGAGAAAACGGGTGCGGTCAGTTACGGTGGTCTGGGGCTGCTGCAGCAGGTGGTGAAGTGGAGTGGGCTGGGGAAAGCCATTGACCAGGCGGTGACGCTGCTCAAACGCCACCAACCGTACCACGAATCGGACCACGTCCTGAGCCTGATCTACAACGTGGCCACGGGCGGGACCCGCTATCAGGATATTGAACTGCGACGTCAGAGTGTGAGTTTCCTGGAGGCGGTGGGAGCCGAGAAGATCCCCGCCCCCAGCACGGCCGGAGACTTTGTGCGCCGCTTTGACGCGCCCGACGTGGTGGATCTGATGGAAGCCGTCAATGCCAGCCGCCTCAAGGTCTGGGCCCAACAACCGGCCCGTTTCTTCCAACGGGCGGAGATCGACGTGGATGGGACGATGGCCCCCACGAGCGGCGAATGCAAGGAAGGGATGGAGATCAGCTACGACGGGCAGTGGGGCTATGCGCCGCTGATCGTGACGCTGGCCAATACGGGAGAGGTGCTCTATGCGGTCAACCGCTCGGGCAACCGTCCCTCTCATGAGGGAGCGGCCGAATGGCTGGATCGGAGTATCGAGCTGGTTCGAGAGGCGGGTTTTCGGAAGGTGCGCCTGCGCGGGGACACGGATTTTTCGCTGACGGCTCATTTTGACCGTTGGACGGAGGCGGGCGTGGAGTTTGACTCCGGGATCGACGCCCATCCGAGCTTCGTCAAGTGGGCGGAGGCGTTGCCAGAAGCGAGATGGAAAGAGCTGGGGCGCCCCAGCCAGGGGAAAGGAAAAGGGAAGAAGCGGCGCCAGCGGCGGGACAAAGTGAAGCCGGAGATTGTCAAGAGACGCGGGTTCAAGACGCTGACGCTGGAACGGGAAGAGATCGCGGAGATCGACTACCGTCCGAGCAAAGCGAAGCGAACCTATCGGATGGTGATCTTGCGCAAGACGATCCTGGTCGAGAAAGGCCAGAAGCGGCTGCTGCCGCAGACGCGCTACCACTTTTATGTCACCAATATCTCGGCCAGAACGTTGGGAACGGCGGGAGTCGTACGGGAAAACAACCGGCGCTGCAACCAGGAGAACGTCATTGAACAACTCAAGAACGGAGTCGAGGCCCTGCGGATGCCCTCGGATACGCTGGTAGCCAACTGGGCCTATCTGGTGATTGCGGCTCAAGCCTGGAATCTGAAGGCCTGGATGGGGTTGGTGCTGCCGGCGCGACTGCAAGCCCGAGAGCTGGTGAAGATGGAGTATCGCCGTTTCCTGCGAGAGGTCATTGAAATGCCCTGCCAGATTTTGCGCAGGGGCCGACAGTTGGTCTATCGGCTGCTGGATGTCAATGGTTGGAGCCGTCTTCTCTTGGAAGGCAGTAAGTGGTTGAAACACCGGCCAGCTACCTGAAACTGAAAGGAGATAAAGTAGCTCCGAGGGTCGCCAGAGCTGGGGCGAGGTGTCTCTACAAACGCCCCCCAAGAGGGCAGAATCGTTTTCCCTGAGCGATCGGCGTGGAGGACAGCTGAACACGTGCCTGTTCTGAGTGACTTCGCGCCGAAATTTAGAATTTAGGTCTCCAAAATGGCTCCTCGGAGCCGACAAAGGGGTCTATTTTCGAACTTGCGCTTATTTTGGGGCTAGTCGTATTCCTATCTGATGACAGTGTCGACAACGGAACGATAAAGGCCTACGACCCCAATACCGGCGACCCCCTCTGGGAGGTCTCTGAATCTTCGGCAGGTATCGACTACGGACTCCTCGCCAACAACGTAATCTACTACTATCACATGCCCACCGATCGAATCAGGGCGCGTGATGCGTTGACGGGTGCCCTTCTCTGGAGCATTAACCGCCCCGGCGTCGAATCACTAGTAGCAGCAAACGGCTTTCTGTTTGTTCTTTTTGAAGATAAGATCGAGGTTTATTCTGCCACCTTTGCTCTCTTCTTTGCCTTGGTCGCCGATGGCGCTGACCCGGCTACCGGATCTCAAACGACACTCTTCACGCTGGTCAACACCTCTGATGAGACCGCGACTGGAAGACTCTTCTTTATCGCCCGGGATGGGAGCCCTCTCGAGCTTCCCATAGAAGACTTCGCCGGGGACACCTCGGAGATCCCCTTCTCCATCCCCCCACGGGCTTCTACCAAGGTCCAAACCCTGGGTGGCCCCGTGGTACAAACCGGGTGGGCTCGGGCTGAGTCCGATCAGCCTATCCGGGGGAGCGCGATCTTTCAGTTCTCGCAAGGGGGCGACATTCTGTTTGAGGCAGGCATCGCGGACTCTGTTCCAACCGGGGAGGCCAATACCTTCGCTTCCCGGACTGGAGGCGGCCCCGGTTTTAACACCGGTGTCGCAATTTCGGCGCCCCTTGATGAAACGGCCAAAGTGTCAGTGGGCCTGTTGAATCAAGGAGGGACGGAAATCGCTGACAAGGACATTTTCTTGGCCGCGGGGGCACAGATTGCTCAGTTCCTTCAAGAGCTGTTCCCGACGGAGGTGGGTGACGACTTCACGGGAACTGTGGTGATCAGTTCCGACATTCCCGTCGTCATCACCGCGCTGCGAACGCAATCGGACCTGCAGATGTCCAGCATACCGGTGGGCCAGGCCAACCGATAGGTCTCCAGCAGAGTCGGGCTCCAGGCCACCCAAGGCTGCTAACGCGGCCGGCCTGGAGCCCGGCTCTACGACCGCTCAGCTTTTCTGTATCTCCTACCCGGTAGGAGTGCTCTTATAGACAAATTATTCATAAATTTTCGGCGGCGGCAGGAAAACTTATGAATAATTTGTCTACTCCTTATTCTGGTACCACTCTTTGTTGATCCCGATGTAATGCTCCCACTGTTCCGGGACCTCGTCCTCTGGAAAAATCGCTTCCACGGGGCATTCTGGGACACAGGCTCCACAGTCGATACATTCCACTGGATCGATGTACAGCATGGTTTCCGGGTTGAAGTCCGATTCATCGGTCCGCGGATGAATGCAGTCGACCGGACAAGCGTCAACACAAGCCGCATCCTTGGTGCCGATGCAAGGTTCACAAATGATGAAAGCCATTCTCGACCCTCCGCTCTACAGTGCCCCCCTAATGTAGCTGAAAATTCCCGTCGGTCAACCCCAAAAACCGCTCTTAACCCCTACCCTAGCAGGCTACCTGAGACGCCAGCTACGTAGGTGGAGGAGAAAAGCACAGACGGATTCCAGCTACCCTTCGAAGAGCCCATCTGGCGGTTGAATTCTCGACTCTGCTTCTCATAAACTAGGTCAGTGAATCGTACCGAGCGGCTCCTTGATCTCATCGCCTACCTTCTCAACGCGAAAGAGCCGGTTTCCTGGCACGAGATCAAGAACCACTTCCCTGAAGACTACGCGCGGGGAGTAGAGGAATCCAACCAGAGAAAGTTTGAGAGGGACAAGGCAGAGCTGATCTCCCTTGGAATTCCAATCGACTACCAGAGTGGCTCCGAGAACACCAAGGAAGGCTATCTGATTCGAGAGGAGAAGCTCTTCCTGCCAGAAATAGAGTTTACGGCGGAGGAGTCATCCCTTTTGATGCTTTCAGCGGGAGCCGTTCTGGAGAACACCAACTTTCCCTACCGGGATCAGCTGGAGTCCGCCCTCCATAAAATCACCAGCATCAACAATCATATCGCTCCTCCCTCGCCGGCGATGACCATTACCTATCCGACCGAAGCGAAGTCCGCGGGGCGATCCAGGCTGGTGCATCAGATCCAGGATGCCCTGGACCGTCGCAAGCAGATCGAGATTCAATATCATGCCTTCTCCACTGGCAGGATCACACGGCGCAAACTAGATTCCTACGGATTGATCTTCAGGAGGGGCAATTGGACACTCGTAGGCTGGGACCATCTGAGGCAAGGGCTTCGCTGTTTCGTCTTGACTCGAATCAGTTCGCTGAGCGTGAACCCCAAGAAGCCCGGCAGTCCGGATTATGAGATTCCCGCCGACTTTTCGCTAGAGCCCTATCAGAATCAACAACCTTGGGAACTAGAAGTCCATGAACCCGTCAATGTCGCAATTGAGGTTTCAGATCACCGTCTCCCCGAACTGCGTCCGCAGCTAATGAGAGCGAAACAGACGGGTAAGAGGACCTTTGAAGTGAGCGTCACAAACCGATCTGGCTTCGTATCCTGGATTCTGTCCCAGAAGACGGATAGTCGGGTACTGGCCCCCCCCGAGATGATTGGCGAGGTCCAGCGTGCGATGAAAAGCCTGCTATGAACATCGCCGACAGGATCAATCGAATTCTCCTGATTCTGAGTTATGTGTCCCAGAACCAGGGGATCGTCGTCGAGGAACTGGCCGAGCGGGTCGGAATGCGGCCCAAACAGTTGCTGAAAGAACTGGAGTTCATGCTCCTGATCGGCAAACCTCCTTTCCGACCCGATGACTACGTGGACATCTATGTTGAGAATCAGAAGGTCTATGTCGAATACGACCAGATGCTGAATCGGCCGCTTCGGTTCACGCGGCCGGAAGCGATGTCACTGCTGGTATCACTGCAGTTGCTCGATCCGGAAGTGGATCCGGACAGCGTGGAGTCCCTCAAGACGAAGATCAAAGAAGTCATCTCCAAATCGGTCGATCCCAAAGCTCGGGTGGAGGACCGGATCGTATTGGAACGTCCCTCGCGCCCGATTTCTGAGCATTTTTCTCTACTACGTCAGGCGGTCGAGGACCACGAAAAGGTGAGGATCGACTACTATTCCTTGACCCGCGACAAGACCTCCAAACGCGTCGTTCATCCCTACCTGCTGATGAAGCACTTGGGCTACTGGTACCTGACCGCCTACTGCGAACTGCGTCAGGACCTTCGAACCTTCAAGTTTGAACGAGTCCTTTCGGTAGATTCTCTGAACGAACCCTTTCCTCCGCTTCAAGACCTCGACGTGGACAAGTATAAAGAGAACTTTCTGAGCTCATTGGGAAACCGGAAGATCCAGGTCTACTTCGACGGAGCGGTGGCTCCTTGGATTGAGGAACAATGGGGCTCGTCGGCCTGCGAACCACAGGATGGAGGAGTGGTACTCACATTTGTCAGCGAAACCCTGGAATTCCCGTCTCGGCTGGTTCTGAACTTCGCACCTCATGCACGCCCGGTCAGCCCGCCTGAGTTCATTGCAAAGGTCCGCAGCGACACGAGGAAGATCGCCCAGCTCTACGAAAGCAGTCTCCCGGCCCAGTGAGCAGTGAGCAGTGAGCAGTGAGCAATGAAAAGACAATAGAGAATAGAGAGCAGTTTGAACCCATGAAGATAGGGATGGGATGGGAAACAGCGCTTCCCTTGCTGCTCCTGGCGGTCTGTGCACCGTCGTCGGATCAGCCGCCAAAGAACGAAGAGCATGGCGGTCAGCAAGAAAACCGGACGCCGGCTTCAGTCCTGGAGGCAGTTTCGCAGCTGAAGCCCACACCTGGGAGCGCGGTCGAAGGAATCGTCAGTCTTCGGGAGGCGGATGGCAAGCTCCAGATCGTGGCCCACGTAGCCGGGCTTCTGGCTGGGAGACACGGCCTGCATATTCACCAAAACGGCGACTGCAGCTCGCCCCAGACGCAAGACCCCGGAGAACACTTCAACCCTCAGCAGAGTAAACATGGCGGACCCACCTCGTCCGAACACCACGTCGGAGATCTAGGAAATATCGAGGCTGATGGGAGTGGAGTAGCTCATCTGGAAATGACGGTGGACTTCGCTACCCTGTCTGAGGGTCCGAAGTCCGTTCTGGGACTCGGGATCATGGTTCATTCGCAAGAAGATGACCTCCAGACCCAGCCCGCAGGAGGCGCCGGGGTGCCCTTGGCGTGCGGCATCATCGAGTTGGCACGTCCCCTGTCGTCCCCGAGCGAGGGCTCCGGTACTTACTGAGGGATCGTAGGAACGGAGAGATCAAAGACCGACTGCATCACCTCGATGAACCTTTTGACATGCGTTTTCCATCTAGAATGCTAGAATAGAGAAACCATGCGGAAGTTCCTGGTGCTTATTGCGCTCTGCTCGTTTCTGGTCGGCATGGGTCGAGGTGAGCAGTACCGAGGTTCGAAGTCCCGCGGACACTTTTTCCTGCCGCCGCGTAACCTGTTCCACGTCCGCCCTGACCTCTACGTGTCCAGGCTGCACTACAATCGAAGTTATGTGTATCATCCGCCCAGCTACTATGATTACTACCCTAATGCCGACGATCGGCTATTTCCCGGCCTTCAACCTCGGGGCACCTACCAGATCATCCTCAACAGCCCCAGAGACAAAGGCCTGATTAGGGCCAACACCTCGGATCTGATCTTTCGCGTAGTGCCGGTGAGGGCTCGGGTCTATGTGGATGGCCGGGTGATCGGCAGCGCTCAGGCTTTTTCCACCAAGCGGAACAGCTACTCCGTCCTTGAGGGAGAGCACGACCTGAAGGTCGAATACCCAGGCTACCGTGCGTTCAACGCGAGGATGGAAGTCGTTCCCGATCGGACACTGCATCTAGACATCGAACTCGAGCGTCTTCCCGGAAAGTAAAGCCTCATTCCGGGGTTTCGAAAACCGTTGTGAGTTTTCGGTTTCCCCACTCTATTGAAAACTCAACGGACGTGTCGCTGGTGCGTTTCAAGGAAAGAGTGAGTATCTCGATACTCGGCTTTACTTCGCTCGTCTGCAGAGCGACCACCGCTACGTCCTTTGCAGGATCTCGATTACTGCCCCGCAGTTCCGGCACAGAGTTCACGATCAGCTGCCAGCTGTCCACCCTAGTGCACTCTGCAAGCAAGGAATAGATACCCCTGTCTACCTTACTGTCTCCAAGCCTGAGCGGCACTTCGGTGGTCAAGGTGGTTGTCTGGTTCATACCCAACCGCCACACCATACCCTGCTCGGCCCTTCCGAGCATATCGCGCCCACCCAGCTCCGGACGACCATACTTGACGGTGACGGGCCCACCAGCCAGTTTAACTGTCGAAAGCCCCCGGTCGGCCGAATAAACAATCACAGAAAAATGCGTACAGAGTAAGAACAGGACAGTCAGTCTTCTCGTCATCTTAAGCCTCCTCGAAGAAACCTTTCCAATGGAGTTGGAACTTCGCGTCAAGAGATCAGAGTTGAAGCTCGTACCGAGCGCGTGGAGGTTGGCTGGGGGACAGGGAGTCGAACCCCGATCATGTGGTCCAGAGCCACGCGTGTTGCCATTACACCATCCCCCACCACAAGCTCGTAACAGCACCTATTATCCCGAATTTCTCACATCGGGTCTAGCAGCCGGGTGTCGGCACGACCGCGGCCCAACCCGGGTTTTCCAGCCCAGCCTAGTGAGACGATGGGGGAGGTGAATTCGGGAAGGGTGAGAGCCTTGATCAACCCAAAGCTCACAGGTGGGTCGAGGGCCCAAGCAGTTGCAGACGAGTTTCGGCTTGCTCCAAAAGCAGCATCGCTTCATCGTAGTCGGTATCCGGATCGTTAGCCGCCAGTACCCGCCGCGCCTGCTCCTTGTCTTCGCGAGCTTGATCCGCATCGACCTGATCGGCGCTCTCTGCCTTCTCCGCCAGGACGGTCACCTTGTCAGCGAGCACCTCGGCAAATCCTGCCCGACAGAAGAGCTCGGTAACATCCGATCCCACCCGATAGGAGAGGATGCCGACCCGGAGCTCCGAAAGCAGCGGAGCATGCTGGGGCAAGATCCCGAAATAGCCCCCGGCACCGGGCAGCGTCACCTCATCCACCTCGCCGCTGAAGACCAGGCCATCCGGAACCACGACTTCCAACTTGATCATCTCGACCCCACTTTACCCAATCCAAGCAACGTTCAGACGAATTCTAAGCAACCTCTTCCTGGATCTGCTTCGCCTTCTCAATGACTTCGTCGACGCCTCCCACCATATAGAACGCCTGCTCCGGGAGCTCATCGTACTCTCCATCGCAGATCGCCTTGAACCCGCTAATCGTCTCCTGAACCGAAACGTACTTCCCGGGAATACCGGTGAACTGCTCCGCCACATAGAACGGCTGCGAGAGAAACCTCTGGATCTTTCGGGCTCTCGAAACCGCAAGCTTATCGTCTTCGGAAAGCTCATCGATACCCAGAATCGCGATAATATCCTGAAGCTCCTTGTAGCGCTGCAAGACCCCCTGGACGGCGCGTGCGGCGCTATAATGCTCGTCTCCAATAATCCGCGGATCCAGAATCCGGCTGGTGGAGGCAAGGGGGTCGACGGCCGGATAGATTCCCTGCTCGAAGATGGCACGGTCCAGATTGGTGGTGGCATCCAAGTGGGCGAAAGTAGTTGCGGGGGCCGGATCGGTATAGTCATCGGCCGGCACATAGATCGCCTGGATCGAGGTAATCGATCCCTTCTTGGTGCTGGTGATCCTCTCCTGCAGCTCTCCCATCTCGGAGGCCAGATTAGGCTGGTATCCGACTGCCGACGGCATGCGTCCCAAGAGCGCCGAGACCTCGGACCCCGCCTGGGTGAAACGGAAGATGTTATCGATAAAGAGCAACACATCCTGCCCCTCTTCGTCCCGGAAGTACTCGGCAACCGTGAGCCCCGTCAAGCCCACCCGCAGCCGCGCACCTGGGGGCTCGGTCATCTGGCCGTAGATCAGAGCCGCCTTGTCAATGACGCCGGACTCCTTCATTTCCAACCAGAGATCATTTCCCTCGCGGGTGCGTTCACCCACTCCAGCAAACACCGAAAATCCCCCATGGTGGGTTGCGATTCGGTTGATCAACTCCATGATGATGACCGTCTTGCCGACCCCGGCACCTCCAAAAAGGCCGATCTTGCCCCCTTTGGAATAGGGCTCGATCAGATCGATCACCTTGATTCCCGTCTCGAGCATCTCGGTCTCTGTGCTCTGATCTTCCAGACTGGGAGCCGGCCGATGAATCGGGTACCGCATCTTGGTCTTAACCGGACCAAGCCGATCGACCTCCTCTCCTAGCACATTCAGGACTCGACCCAAGGTCTCCTGTCCCACCGGAACCGAGATAGGACCGCCTGTGTCGACCGCCTTCATGCCTCGAACAACTCCATCGGTCGGCTGCATCGAAACACACTTGACGACTCCCTCACCCAGATGCTGAGCAACCTCCGCAGTTAAGTTGATGGGAACCGAGGAATCGAAACCTTCCGAGTTCACGGTTACGGCGTTATAGATTGCAGGGACGTGCCCCGAGTCGAACTGGACATCGAGCACGGGACCAATGATCTGCAGCACCTTACCTTCGACTTGTGGCATCGCTGTCACACTCCCCTTTTCTTCAACGGGTCTCGCTTTGGACGCGAACCCTATCCTTGCAGGGCATCCGCCCCACTCACAATTTCAATAATCTCGGTGGTGATAGAGGCCTGCCGGATCCGGTTCATGCTCAGGGTCAGGCTTTCAATCATCTCACTCGCATTTCTGGTCGCTGCATCCATCGCCGTCATTCGGGCTCCGTGCTCCGCGGCCTCGGACTCAAGCATGGCTCGGAAGACTTGTGTCTCCACATGACGTGGCAGCAGCGTGTCGAACATTGCCTGCGGAGGCTGCTCGTAGATGTAGTCGACGGTGGCGGCATCCTCTTCGGCAGCTTCCAGACGACGGATCGGGAGCAGGGGCTCGATCACGACTCGCTGCTGCATGACAGACTTGAACTCATTGTAAACCAGGTAGACAGCATCCAACTCGTTGGTCGAGTAGTAGTCAATGGTATTGCGGGCTATCTCCTGTGCGTAACGGAACTCGACTCTGCTCATGATGTTCAAATACTGATGGCGGATCGGCCAGGGCCGGGACTTGAACCAGTCGATCGCTTTCCCTCCGACCAGGGTAAGGCTCAGGGTTCGGTTGGTCGCATCGTTTTCGATGTGCTCCATGGCTCCCCTGAGAATGTGGCTATTGAAGGAGCCACACAGACCCCGGTCCGCCGTGATGACCAGCAACATCACACGCTCAGCGTCCCGTTCTGCCAACAGCGGGTGCCGAGCGGGATCGACACGAGTTGCCAGAGAATTGAGCACAGCCAGCATTCTATTGGCATAGGGACGCGAAGAGAGGATCCGATCCTGAGCCCGCCGCAGCTTGGAAGCCGCCACCAGCTTCATGGCCCGGGTGATCTGCTGAATGTTCTTTACCGACCGAACGCGTCGGCGAAAATGGAGGAGATTTCCTGGCATGTCGGGGATCTAAGTGCTTATGCGGCCTTTTCTGCTTCAAAGCGCTCTTTGAACTCGGTGATAACGTCCGTCACGTTCTGCTTCAGCTCATCATCCAGGGTCTTCTTTTCAAGGATGTCTGTAAATAGAGACGGGTGACTGGCCTCGACGAAATCATACAATCCAAGCTCGAATGCACGAATCTCCGACAGTTCGAGATCATCCAGGTGGCCCTGAGTGCCAGCGAAAATGAGGAGGATCTGTCTTTCCACGGGCACCGGCTGATACTGTGGCTGCTTGAGGATTTCGGTCAAACGGACTCCTCGGGCCAACTGGCGCTGGGAGGCAACGTCGAGGTCGGAACCAAACTGGGCGAACGCGGCTAGCTCACGGTACTGCGCCAAATCCAGACGAAGTGTACCGGCCACCTGCTTCATCGCCTTCCTTTGAGCCGAACCTCCGACTCGACTTACCGATACGCCTACGCTGATGGCGGGGCGGATTCCGGAGTGAAAGAGATCGGTCTCCAGATAGATCTGGCCGTCGGTAATAGAAATGACGTTGGTGGGGATATAGGCTGAGACATCGCCCGCCTGGGTCTCGATGATGGGGAGAGCGGTGAGGCTACCCCCATCGAGGTCGTCACTGAGCTTGGCCGCCCGCTCCAGGAGACGGCTGTGGAGGTAGAAGACGTCCCCAGGGAAAGCCTCGCGTCCTGGCGGTCGTCTCATCAGCAGGGAAATCTCCCGATAAGAAGCAGCGTGCTTGGACAGATCATCATAGATAATCAGCGCGTGTTCGCCGCTGTCGCGAAAGTATTCTCCAATGGCACAGCCGGTGTAGGGGGCCAGATACTGCATGGTCGCGGGGTCGGAGGCCGATGCCGCCACCACGATGCTCTGGTCCATCACACCTTCTTCCTCAAGGGTCTTCACCACCTGAGCGATGGTGGACCGCTTCTGTCCGATCGCCACATAGATCGAGATGACTCCGGATTCCTTCTGGTTGATGATGGTATCGAGAGCGACGGCCGTCTTGCCGGTCTGGCGATCACCAATGATCAGCTCCCTCTGTCCACGACCGATCGGAATCATGGAATCGATTGCCTTCAAACCCGTCTGAAGCGGCTCACTGACTGGCTGTCGCTCGATAACGCCAGGCGCTATCCTCTCGATCGGACAAAAGTCCTTGGTGTCGATAGGACCCTTTCCGTCCACTGGTCGCCCCAGGGCATCCACGACACGGCCCAGCATCGCCTCGCCCGCCGGGACCTGCATGATTTCCCCGGTTCGCTTGACGACATCACCCTCTTTTACGTGATGGAACTCCCCGAAAAGTACGGTTCCGACATTGTCTTCCTCCAGATTGAACGCCAGCCCGTACACCTCGTGTGGGAACTCGATCAGTTCCAGAGCCATCGCCTTCTCGAGCCCATGCACGCGAGCAATGCCATCGCCGCACGAGATAACGGTGCCCACTTCGCTTACCACGACGCCGGCATCGTAGTCTTTTATCTGTTCCTTGATGATCTGACTGATCTCTTCCGCTCTAATGGCCATTCTCTTTGGTATCCCCTCTTACAAGCCCACAAAACGTCGGTGGATGCCGTCCAATTGAGTCCGGACCGAAGCATCAAAGACTTTCGATCCAACTTCGATTCTCAACCCCCCAATCAGGGACTCATCCTCATGGTACTGCAGTTTCAACTGCTTGCCGGTCATCGAGGAGACCTCCCCCTCGAGACGCTGCCGGAGGCCGTCGTCCAATCTCCGCGATGTAAACACCTCGGCCCTCAAAACACCGTGACTTGCGTCCAAGGCTTGTTGATAGGCTTCCAGACATTCGTCGAACTGCGGGAGTCGAGCGTTTTGCAGGAGGACCAGGATGAAGTTGGTCACAATTGGAGCTAGAGACAGCCTGCTGGCCAACTGCCTCAGAACCTCCCTCTTGACCGCAATCGGAATCGCGGGACTCGCGAGTGTCTCCGTGAGTTCGGAGGAGCCCTCCAGCAGTTCTCCAAAGGAGCCAAGGTCTTCCAGAACCTGATCCTCCAGCTTCTCGGAGACCGTCACCTCCAACAGGGCCTGGGCATATTTTCGAGCCGCAGCGGACGTCATTCCACTATCCTCGAGTTCTATCCTGAGCTTGATGCTTCGAGACCCTTACCTCTATTTCTCCTTAGTACACTGGAACGTAAATACGTTCCAGTGTACTTAGTGTCGGGGGCCACTTCAAAAGCGGCCAGTGATTCAGTAGTTATATCCTCCGGTTCGAGTCATTTCAATCCCTTGTGAAGCCCTCCCCGCGAAGCGGGGGGAGGAGGCTTTGTTGTGTGTTCAGCCGTAGAAGCGGTGGGAACTGTGGGAAACTCCGTCCGGAGGAGTTTTCCAAGCGCCGTGGGAACGGTGGAAAAACTCGCCTCCTGGAGTCGTCTTCGCGAGGCAGCCGTTTTCCCACGGTTTCCATAGCGCGGCAGTTTCCACGGCTTTCCGGGGGTGTTGGGGGAAACTCGAGAAGCCTGGCTTCCATGGTCTCTGCTTGGTTTCAACGACACGGCTTCTTCCTGGCTTCCTTTTTTCAAAAAACATTCGCTCAGAGGCCCCTCAAGCAATGAGCTCTGCCCCACCCTGTCCTGACCCCTCCCTCGGAGCGGGCAATCTACGAAGCCTGGGGCTGAGTCCCAGGGTCTGCGAGTAGGGGACAAGCCCGCACTCACAGCACTCGCCTCGCAGGTGTCATTTCTCTTTCCCTCGCTTCGGGGTGGATTTCTCTCGTTGCTGTCGCTCGTAGAGGCGATAGCTCTTGCCCCGAATGAAGGTGACTTCCGAAGTGTGCAGGAAGCGGTCCAGCAGCGCCGAGGTGGCCGCCGTATCTCCTCCCAGCATCGCGCCCCAGTCCTCCAGGGGTCGATTCGAACTGAGGATCGTCGAGGTCTTCTGGTATCGGCGGTGCAGGATCTCCAACAGATCTTCTGCCGCCGACTCCGGCACTCTGCGGAGTCCCAGATCCTCGAGGATCAGCAGCGGGATCCGGGTCATCTCCGTAATGTAAGATCGGCGTCTGCCGGTGGCCGTGGCTTCGGCGATGTCTTCCAGCAGATCGAAAGCCGACTTGTACTGCACCCGGTGACCGGCTTCGACCGCCTTGATCCCGACGGTGATGATCAGATGGCTCTTGCCGACTCCGGTCTGACCGATGACCAACCAGCCGCGGCGCTGTTGGATGAATCGGCCGGTAGCCAGATCGAAGATCTGCTGCCGGTTGATGGAGGGGTTAAAGGAGAAGTTAAAGTCCTCCAAGTGCTTTTGTTCCGGAAACTGGGCCTGGCGCAAACGTCGCTCCAACAGCCGGTCCCGACGGCGGGTCAGCTCGTCATCAATCAGCAGCTCAAAGAACTCCTGATGGCTGAGCCTTCCCTGGACGGCTTGTTGCAGGCGAACGTCAAAGACCTGAGCCAGGCCCGAGAGCCGGAGGTGACGAAGTTTTTGTTCCAGTTCTGATGAGATCATTCTGGTTCTCCTGTGGGATCGGTGATCTGGTACTCGGACAGCGGTCGGATCAACTCGTGCTCGGAGGTAAACAAAGAGCGCTGCGGCACGTCCAGTCGCTTACACAAAGCCACCAGAGTCCGGTAGCGGAAGGCGTCATGTGCGAGCGCCTTGCCGCAGGCTTCGTCGACGACCGAAGCGCGGTAGCGGCGGGTCAGCGAGATCATGCCCTGCACGAGTCGGTAGGCGAGCATGTCTCGGACCTCCAGAGCTCGCTCGGCCCAGCGGTGCGCCTCTGGACCCACGGCTCGGGCTTGCTTCAGCAGATGATGCTCGGTTCGATAGTGCGCGTAGCGTTTGCGTTCCGGAAGATGGCTCGTTTCGGTTCGGAATCTCCCCGGCGGGTGCTTCGGATGCAGGGCCACCTGTTGCTCACGAAAGAAGACGCGGACGATACGATCATCCCAGTGCACGGCGACTTCACAACCGAGCAGATGATTGGGCACCGAGTAGAACGCTCGGTCGACTTCGATGTGGCCATCGGTGGAGACCGTTCGACGGCCCACGCGGAAGAAACTGAAGCGGGAATCCGGAAGCGGTCGGAGATGCTTCTGTTCTTCGACAAAGCGGGGCCAGACCTGCTGCTTGGTGGTGCCGTGGATGCGCTGGCGGGCGATTCGCTCGTTCCAACTCTGCAGATGCTCATTCTGCGCATCCAGGCTCTCGAAGCGGCGAGCTTTGAGCGCGCTGGAGTCGGTATATCCGATGCTTCTTTCGACTTTTCCGTTCTCGTTCGGAGCGCCCGGATGGATGGGCAGCACGGCGAAGCCGTAGTGGCGAGCGAGCGCACTGAAGACGGCATTGACCTCGGGGTCCACCAAGCAAGCCCGGGTGATCCCGGCCTTGAGGTTATCGAGGCGAACCACCTCCACGCCGCCTCAGATGAGGACGGCGGTAACGACCCGATTCGGTCCGAGTCAGGGCTCCTTTGCCGAAGTCGATCTGCAGGTCCCGACCGGGGGGAGTTTCCACCCGAGCAAACACGCGAGGACTCTCCGCCTTGAGCTTTCCACAGAAGCGCTTGACGGAGTTGTAGGCTCCCCCGAATCCCTGCTCGAAGACCAGGTCCTGCCAGATCCGCTTGGCCTGCAATCCCTGCTGGAGTTTCTTTTCAATCTGCTCCCGAAAGGGCTCACAGAAGCTGCGCAGACCCGGGGGCCGCTTTGGCCGCTTTTGCTCCTCCGAGCCGGGGGCCACTTTGGCCGGTTTTGAATCTCGGGAGGGATCATAGCGGGCAATCGTCTCTCGTCGGACTCCCACCTCTCGCTCGATCCGACGATACGACCAGCCCAGCTTCAGGAGCGCCAAAACCGTTTGCTTCTTTTCCATTTTCAATGTATTGGCCATCGGCGCATCCTACGCCGGATGCGGCCCTCAATGGCTCTTGAAAATGGCCGGTTTTGAAGTGGCCCTCACTGGCCGCTTTTGGGTGGCCCCTGACACTTAGCTTGGAAACGCTACTTTCTAGCATTTTTTCCCGACCCAGGTCAAGCCGAAGAGCCGCAGGAAACTTGCCTCATCCGACAGGATTGTAGTACCTCTTTTTTCGGCACTGAAAGCGACTCGATTTCGAGGGCAGATCTGCCTTTTCCACCAGCTTGGAGATACGGTTACAGGCAGCACTTCTACCTGGTATGATTCTTCTTTCGGCAGCACGCTTGCCAGTCACGCCAAAGGGACGACGAAAGGAGTTACTCCGATGGGGAAGTTGAAAAAGTTATTCAAGAGCAAGTCGGCAGCACCGCTCACTGAAAGCTTTGATCCCAAGCCTGAAGAAACCGATGAGCTACCCTTTATCCCCTACCGAGTCCTCCACATGGATCTTCCCTTCTACGACGATCCCGCTTGCGAGAAAGAGGTGACCGACGCGCGTATTGTGATTCTTGAGGGCCTGGACCCCGACGACGAGCTAATGGAGGTGGATGTACTCCCAACTCGGAAAGAGTATCAACCGGGGCAGCTGGTCACCCTCAACCTCAACAACAAGCGCCTCTGGGAAGAGTGCTGGTTTCGCAACCCTGAGACCCTGCAGATCGAGCAGGCGTGGACTCTGCACGTAGAATTCATCGGCCAGGTCATCAACCAAAAGACGCTGGAAGAAAATAAGGAAAAGCTCGAAGAACTCAAGCAGAAGTTTGCCCAGGCCAAAGCGGCAAAAGCCAAGGCTGCGAACCAGCGCGTGAACTAGTGAGTAGAACAGTGAGCAGTGGGAGTAGTTTTTTCGCGATCGGCAAATGATGAGGCATCGGCTAGCAAGCAACCCAAAGTTTTCTGTGAACTGCTCACTGCTAATCACTGACCACTGATCACTACTCACTA
The DNA here is from genome assembly GCA_965219855.1 of Acidobacteriota bacterium. Taxonomy (GTDB): domain Bacteria; phylum Acidobacteriota; class UBA6911; order RPQK01; family JAJDTT01; genus CAUZIZ01. The sequence goes on along the minus strand of CBDCOR010000026.1, from coordinate 184,437 downwards.
CTGTCCGGTTGAACTATTCAGATATCTTGATAACATAAGTCTAATCAATTAGTTACAAGGATAGCACACTGGAATCGACTTCAACTCGGACTGCCGCCCCTACCCGACTCGTGTGGGTTCGGTTCGACCCTGGCGTTGGAAACGATGGGAAATGGGTCCCGTCCGACCAAGCCAGGTCAATCCCAACGGGATTGCGTATTCCAGCCCAGGGTTTCCGAACCCTGGGTAAGAGATTTAACCCCTTGTTAATCAACCCTGTAAGGGTTGCGCCCCGACCCACTCGCTGCCCTTCTGTACGCAACCCATTCAGGGTTGAAATCCAAGGGGAGACGACGTTGACCCAGGGTTCGGAAACCCTGGGCTGCAATACGGAATCCCTTCAGGATTCACCTCGTTCTCGTGCGCTCAGGGCGCCAACACTCCAGAAGCTAACGCCAATTTTCAGCATTACCCCGTTCTAGCAACTCCTGATTCTTCAACCACTTAGGAATTGGGACGTGCAAGGCCAGTAGGTCGCATCGCTAACCACCTGATATCATTCGACTTTTAACCGGACAGCAGTGATCACTACTCACTGCTCACTGCTCACTACTCACCGCTCACTGGCCGGGCGCGACTGGGGCCAACAGACTCTCGAGAGTCTCGCGTGTCGATCGGTCTTCTTCCTGGTCCAGGCGCCTTTGAATGCTCTCGAGCGCCTCCGAGGTCGCGATTTGCGCCAGCGCCCAGGCGGCGTGACGTCGAACCATGGCCTCCTCCGAATCGAGAAGCTTGCTGAGTTCCGGAACCAGGTTGGGATCTCTACTATTGCCCATCGCGACGGCGACGTTGCGCATCAAGCCTCTCCACTTGGCCCGTTTGATGGGGCTATTCCTAAATCTCTTGGGAAACTGCTCTGGCGTGATCTGGGCGAGTCGCTTCAATTCTGGCTGTCGATTTAGCTCACGCGGTTTGAATTCTGCAACCGAGGAATCGGGAGCAGACCGGTTCCAGGGACAAACGTCCTGACAGATATCGCAGCCGAAAACCAGGTTGCTCATCGGCTCCCGGAGCTCGTTCGGGATATCGTCGCGCAGCTCGATCGTTAGATAAGAGATACAGCGCCGGGCGTCCAGCACATAGGGATCGACGATGGCGTCGGTGGGACAGGCATCGATGCAGCGGGTGCAGGTGCCACAGAAATCGAAACTGGGCTGGTCGTATTCCAACTCGACATCCAACAGAATCTCACCCAGGAAGAACCAGGAGCCACGATCCCGGTCCAGCAGATTGGTGTGTTTGCCCAGCCAACCCAGACCTGCCTGAGCGGCCCAGTATTTATCCATGACCGGCCCCGTGTCCACGTAGAGCTTGGCTTGTACCTGGGGCAGAAGAGAGCGGATGCCGAACAACAGTTGTCGCAGTCTTTCCTGGATGAGCTGGTGGTATTCCTCTCCAGACGCGTAACGTGAGACGACGCCAAGGTGGGGCTGGTCATAGGGAAGCTCGTAGGGATGGTAGTAGTCGAGCAAGACGCAAAGGACCGATCGGACTCCAGGCAGCACTTTATCCGGATTCAAGCGCTTCTCGGCCTGACGGGTCATGTAGTCCATCTTGCCGTGGTAACCGCTCTTCAGCCAGGTCCGGAGACGATCCTCGGGAATCACCGTCGCTGGCGCAACACCCACTGCGTCAAATCCCAGTTCGCTGGCCTTTGCCTTGATCTGATGGGTCAGATCTCTGATAGAAGCGCTCACAATGGAATTCGCGCGGCTCGGTAAGATTCGCGGCTCCTAGTCAAGGAGCACTGGCCCCATTCGAGAAAGAAACTTTCCTCGGGCATAGGAGGGAGGTTCTGCTGTTGTCCGGCTCTCTCCTCGAAACTTGGGCTGATCTTGCTGACAAGTCAAGTCGTTCGCGACTCTGCCGGACAGGGCCTTGCAATATTGCAGTTCACATCAATAAAGGCCTTCCTCAGCAACGTGCGACGTTCAGACGTTCAGACGATTACTCAGGTGATACCGAACTGCCGCAGCATATACTGAAAGAAGGGGTCGCCGGTATACTCTTTTACCCAGTTCAAGGACAAGACGCAGCGCTCGAACTTTCCCGCGAGCTTCTTGAACACAACAGTCGTCTTCGGATCTGACTCCAATTCACTGGCGGCGCTGTAACTACATCGGCCAGTTTCTGCGTAGTAGGAAGGTGGGAGGGCTACTCTCCCCTGACCGAGGCTCTCCGGGAACATGCCCAGAACGAACAAACTATAGTCACCGATCTGTTAGTACGAACCCTTTCTCTCAACCACCGAACCCTGCTGGGAGGCGTGCTCCAACATATCCACCAGGTACTCGAGGCGTTTCCCGTTCTGGTCCTTGAGCATGTAGAGATTCTCTACGTACATGAAGGACATGAGCAGGTTGCTTAGATACTTGAGGATATCCCTGTCTCTCAAGGAGGTGTGCGTGAGGGCTCGATCAGTGAGGCCCAAGAAGAGCCTTCTCAAAGGATGATGCTCTGGCACTCGAGAAGCCGTCCTCATCAGAAGCTCCACCTGTCAGAAACCGCGATCGCTACTAGGGTATTCTTCTTCAACCAATTCCAAAAGGGAAGCCGGGCAGACCGCTCTTCCTAGGTCCTCACATTGGAAGATCTCCGGCCGCCGACCTGCTTCAATGGTACCACGGGCCGGCGGCTCACCTGACGCCTTAACCCCTCGCGAGAGAGGAAAACGAAACAGCAGAGATCGACTGGAGCCAGGATTTCGGATTCCTTCCACTTTGTTTGCGTATTCCGGACGAAACCGGCCGGTGATTCCAGAGCAAACCGGCCACTGATTCCGGAGCAAACCGGCCACTGATTCCGGAGCAAACCGGCCACCCAATCCGGCGGGAAACCGGCCACTAGAAACGGGGTTTCCGGAAGGGTGGCCGATTTCCCGGAAGGGTGGCCGGTTTCCCGGAAAGGCGGCCGGTTTCCCGGAATCGGTTTCCAGAGCGGACGGAAGCGACGTTGGACTCCTTCGGTACCATGACTCCTTTTCGGAGGAGCGATCGTGCCGAACCAAAGGAAGTCCATGCGCAAAATCAAAAATGTCCTACGCCTGAAGTTTCAGCTTCATCTTTCGGATCGGCAGATCGCCCGTAGCTGTGCCCTCGCGCGCAGCACCGTGGCAGAGTATGTGCGCCGGGCCCAAGGAGCCGGTCTGAGTTGGCCACTCCCTGAGGGGTGGGATGACCGGGCGATTCAGAACCGGGTGTTTCCTCCCACGGGTAAATCTCCCCCGGAGCAACGTCCCCTCCCCGACTTCGCCACCGTCCATGAGGAGCGCTGCCGACACAAACATGTGACCTTGATGCTGCTCTGGGATGAGTACAAGCAGGCGTATCCGGAGGGCTATCAGTACAGTCAGTTCTGCGATCTGTACCATCGCTGGCGGGGCAAGCTGGATCTGGTGCTGCGGCAGGAACACCGGGCCGGCGAGAAGCTCTTCGTGGACTATGCCGGCGACACGGTCCCGATCGTGGATCGCCATACGGGGGAAACCCAAGAGGCCTCGATCTTCGTGGCCGGGCTGGGGGCAAGCAACTATACCTATGCGGAAGCCTCCCTAAGGCAGGACTTACCCTCGTGGCTCGCGGCCCACACTCGGGCTCTGGAGTTCCTGGGGGGTTGCCCCTGCGTCGTGGTTCCAGACAACACCAAAGATGCGGTCCATCGCCCCTGTCGCTATGAACCGGATCTCAATGCGAGCTATTCGGATTGGGCCTCGCACTACGGCGTCGCGGTGATCCCGGCTCGAGTGCGCCGTCCTCGAGATAAAGCGAAGGCGGAGTCGGGTGTGTTAGTCGTCGAGCGCTGGATCTTGGCCGCCTTGCGTCACCGGACCTTCTTTTCCCTGGGAGAGCTCAACGAAGCCATTGCCGAGCTGCTGGAGCGTCTCAACACTCGAAACTTTCACAAGCTCCCCGGCAACCGCCGCCAGCGCTTCCAGGACCTGGATCGTCCGGCTCTGGGGCCCCTGCCGGCCCAACGCTACGTCTTCGCCCAGTGGAAGAAGGCCCGCGTCAACATCGATTACCACATCGAGTTCGACCGCCACTACTACAGCGTCCCTTATGTCCTGGTGGGTCAGAAGGTCGAGCTGCGCACCACCGTCACCACCGTGGAGATCTTCCATCAAGGTCGCCGCGTGACCTCTCACCGTCGCTCCTATCAGCCGGGCAAGGCCACGACCTTGGACGAGCACCGGCCCGAATGCCATCGCCGCTATCTGGAGTGGTCACCCTCGCGTCTGATCCACTGGGCTCAGAAAGTCGGGCCCCATACCGCATCGGTGGTCGAGAAGATCCTCCAATCCCGTCGCTATCCCGAGCAAAGCTATCGCTCCTGCTTGGGTATCCTGCGCCTGGGCTCCAGCTTTGGGGAAGACCGTTTGGAGCAGGCTTGCCGTCGGGCCCTGCGACTTCAGGCCTGCTCCTACAAGAGTATCCAGTCCATGTTGAAGAACGGTCTGGACCGTCAAGCGGAACCGCAACCGTTGCCGGAACGTCCTCCGATCGAGCACGCCAACGTGCGAGGGGCCGAGTACTTCGAAGGCGAGAAAGGAGCCTCTCATGTTGGTTAATCCCACCGTCGAAAAACTTCACGCCATGCGGCTCAGGGCCATGGCTGAGGCCTTCACCGAGCAACTCTCCGACCCGGAGATGGCCCAACTGAGCTTTGAAGAACGCTTTGCCCTGTTGGTGGATCGGCAGTGGACCTGGCGAGAGAATCGGGCCTTGGAGCGTCGTCTGAAGAATGCCCGATTGAAGCTCTCGGCCTGTCTGGAAGATGTCAACTATCGCCGACCTCGGGGGCTGGATCGCTCGCTGATTGCCAGCCTCGCCACCTGCCGTTGGATCCAGACCCACCACAATCTCCTGATCATCGGTCCCTGTGGAGTCGGGAAAACCTTCTTGGCCTGTGCCTTTGCTCAGAAGGCCGCTCGCGACGGGTGGACGGCTCTGTACACTCGTGCCGCTCGACTCTTTCGCGATCTGGCTTTGGCTCGAGCCGACGGCTCGCTCGACAAGCTCCTGCGTAAGATCGCCCGCACCGACGTGCTGATCGTCGATGACTGGGCCATGAATCCCTTGGCCGAGAGCGAGCGACGGGACTTCTACGAGATCTGCGAGGATCGCTACGACAGTCGATCCACGATCCTGACCTCCCAGCTTCCCGTCGCCCATTGGCATGAGCAGATCGGAGATCCGACCACCGCTGATTCCATCCTGGATCGTCTGGTCCATAATGCCTACCGCATTGAGCTCGAAGGGGCTTCCATGCGCCGGCATCGTCATCCTCCCACCAAAGCAAAGGACGAATCATGAGTCCAACACCGCAGTTGAAAGTCCAAGGTGGCTGGTTCGCCGCCGCCGGTGCTCCGTTGCTACAGGCGATGGAGAGCGTCAGCGACGGCGCCTTCAAACTCTTTGTCTATCTGTGCCTGAAAGCGGATCGCTGCACCGGCGAACTGACCGTCTCGCCTACCCAGTTGGCTCCGGCCTTGCGCAAATCTCGCCGCTCCCTGTTCACCTACCTGGGAGAACTCCAGTCCCGAGGTCTAGTTCAGCTCAGCCTCGCTCGCAATCAACACGAGCGCACTCACATCCAGATCAGCTAGGCCTTCTGGCCCTACCAAAGATCCCTCGTCCAGGAGCCCGAAGCGGCCGAATCCCAATACCTCGATCAGGTGGCCTGTCTGCTGCTCGATGCCCCTGGCGTTCAGTGCTCCTTCTCCCCGGCCGATCGGCAGCTGGCCGCTCGCCTCTACCGCCAGGGCCTGTCCTTGCGGCAGATCGAGCAGACCCTGCTTCTCGGCTGCGCCCGCAAGCACGTCGCCTGGCTCAACGGCCACACCGGTGGACCGATCACTTCCCTGAGCTACTTCGAACCTCTAATCCAGGAAGTGAGACAACAACCTGTCTCCGATCAATACTGGGATTATCTCAGGAGTCGCCTGAAGACTCTGAGGCAACAATGGAAACAACACTCTGCTGAAGCAAGCTTTGCCTCAGCAACTCACTCAGGAAAGGAGAGACGAGATGATGTGTTCTCAACCCAAGAGACTCCTGTGGATTGACTCAAACCGGCCACTTCGGAGATGATTATCAACCTCCGGCGTCGCTTCGCTCCGACCCGGCCGGTTTGCTCCGGATTCGGTGGCCGGTTTCACCGGAATACGCACTTTGTTTGCCGACTTTGGCACTTGATATGCATCTATTCCGTTATAGAGAAAAGAGAACAGGTATCGGGGAGGGGATAGTCGAGAGGACCCATGAGTAGCTGGCCGGTCTTAGCCGTCTTGTTATCGATCGCTGGATTTTACGTCTTCCTTTCGGTCTACATCCTATTTCGAGTGATCCGTCTGCGTTGGTTCGAGCGCTCTGGGCGCTCGGCTTTCTGAGGGCCGCTGCGGCTGTCTAGCCTGACTCCGGTCGGGTTGTCCGGCGGAGGCACCTGGGGGTTATTCTCGATGAATGGAGAGAATCCGCAACTGGTGGCTTTTTGTGTCATCACAATGGCGGCTATCGTCATTTTCCAGGCGATCGTCTATCTCATCTTCAGTCTCACGTTTTCAAGAAACCTGAAAAAACTGAGAGAGCAAGTGCCTCTGGTTGCTCGACGAGTAGAAGACGCCTTGCAGCTGACTTCCGGAATTCTCACTCAGATTCAGAGCGTGGCAAGGGGTGTAACGGCAGCCCAGGAGAGGTTGTCGCTAGAGCTCACCCGGATAGGGTCCGCGATACAGCAGGCGGACCGCACCACGCAACAGGCGCTGGCTGTCCTGCGGGACAATCTGAGTCCGGTATCCGGCCAAGTAGACAGAGTCTTAAGCCAGCTGTCGCGCCAGACTTTCCGGGTCCACCGGGCCATCCTGGAGCCAGCCCTCGAGGTATCCGCAGTGATGAGGGCGGTTCTGGCAGCGTTATCACGCCTACTCTCCACCCCCAATCGAGGCAGGTCGATGGACGCATCCTCCGACGAGGAAATCTTCATTTAGGGTTCGCCGAGGGCTGCAGCTGGACTGTCAAACTCTCTATGCTTCCCTGGCGGACCACCTCTACCTCAACCCGATCGCCGGGATTCTTTTCCTCCAGAAGGGATCGAAAAGCACGTAGATTGTTGACTTCGATTCCGTCGAATCGAACCAAAACGTCCCCACCCACGAGTCCCGCGCGTTCGGCCGGCGTGTCCTCGAGAACACGACCCAATCGGACACCGCCCAGAGTCCAGCTCATATCCGGAACAAAGCCGAACTGGGGATGCCGCCGACTGCTTACGCGATCGCTGCGGAGATCGACGTACTGGGGCGGCTGATCCAACAGGTCCACACGCAGTACCAGCTTCTGCACTACCCCGATGATCTGGCGAGTGCGAACCAGGTTGATTTTCTCCCAATCGTCCGTGGGCTTGTGATAGTCGCGATGTAGCCCTGAGAAGAAGAAGAGTACGGGAACCCTCTTCGAGGCAAAGGAAAGGTGATCGCTGGACCCGCGGGGAGTCTGCGAATACTTGAACCGCAACGGATAGTCGGCTCCGATATCATCCAGGATCGGGCGAAACACGGATGCAGTGCCGATGCCTCCAATGAGCACATCGCCATCGCTACGTCCGATCATATCCAGATTTACCATAGCAACGGTCTTCTCCAAAGGAACCACAGGATGCTCTGTATAGAACTTTGACCCTAACAAGCCAAGCTCCTCCCCGGAGAAGGCGATGAACAAAAGGCTCCGTCGGGGAGACATCAGTGAGAGCTCTTCCGCCAACAACAGTAAGCCGGAAACCCCCGACGCATTATCATCTGCCCCGTTGTGAACCTCCCCGATCTTGTCCAAGGCAAGGGAGGCGTTATCCCGGAGTCCCAGATGGTCGTAGTGAGCCCCTACGACGATCACTTCATCCGTTTGCCCCCGGACGAATCCGAGAACGTTCTTCAGTTCGCGCCTGATCTCGACAACGTCCGCCTCCAGCTCGACTGAGACATCGCCGAACTCGAACGAGTAGGGCGTCAGGTGGATATGGAGCCAGAGATTGATCTCGCCGGGATCCCGACCACTCATTTCGAGCAGCCGTCGTCCCCAGGGATCGAAGAGTCTTACCGCCGGGATACCCATATTAGCGACCGTCTCCGGCGATCCCGGAGGAGCGTCTTCGGGTCTGGGGTGACTGAATCTGTCAGGCAGTAGAATCACCGCCAGAGCCCCTCTCTGCTTGGCATTCATGACCTTGTAGGTGACGGTCCCGTAGTGAGTCAGTTCCTGCCCACGAAACGGACTATTGGGGGAATTCTCCTGAGGCTCATGCTCGAACACCAGGACGATTTTTCCCCGCACATCGAGGCTTGCATAGTCGTCATAGTTGAGCTCTGGAGCCGTGATACCGAAACCGGCGAATGCTAACGGACCACGGATCCAGTCCTGGGCTCCGAAAGTCAGAAGCTGATAATCCCTATCCTGATACAGCTGGAAAGTCGTGTCGGTCTGCTCGACCGTCAGGGAGTTCTTCAGGCCCTTCTTTTGGCCCATCTTGACCGAGAAATGCTGAAAATAGCTTCCGTCGTCGCCGAAGGGTGTGAGCCCGTAGCGCCGGAACTCTTCTGCCAGATACTTGGCAGCTATGTCGATCTCGGGGCGATCATTCCCCCGCCCCATCAGCTCATCAGAAGAGAGATAACGCAGGTGCTCCTGCAGCCTGTCGTCGTCCTTGGCCAGGATTGCAGGAGAGGAGAAGAGCAGCAGTAGTCCGAGCACTCTAAGGCACTTCATCATTGTCCTCCTCGTCCTTGAGCACCCAGCAAAATCGCAATGGGGACACTCCTGACCGTATTCCAGCCCGCAAGCGATCCCGGATTGATCCAGTGATCACCCTCTGAGACAACGACTTCGGGGCCCGGACTGCCGAGTACGGCGCACGAAGCCCGGTGAGATCCGGACTAGTTCCGTAGCACCTTTTTGGTAAAAACGGACAGTCTCACAAGCGACTCACAGAGTACGCCAATGGAGCTGCTCTGGTATTCTGACAGCCTCACCAGACCGGGGGCGGGATTGAAGAAGTAACGATCCAATTCTCTGGTCAAAGACATATTGACATGATTCAACTCGGTCAAACAGTACTTGAACTGGACCGGCTTTGCTTTTGTCCTGGCTAGCCTGATCCGATAGGTAGTAGATCCCTCATCCACAAAGTACTGAGAAAAGGCACTGCGCAGCTTCCGAGCCGATCGGTCAATTTCGCTGACGAGCTGTGCCTTCTTTCTCCAGGAGGCTTCTCGGTCGGAGCTTCTTCGGGCCTCTTCTATTAAGAGGCTCAACCTTTCATTCAGGTTCAAAACACCAACGATCTTCTTTACGACAAGGTTTGGTCTGGGAGTCGCAAGGAAGCGCTCCCTATTCAATTTGTTGTAGAACAGGAATCGGAAGTTGGACCAGACCAACGTTCTGAGCTCGGCCTCTGGCACCTCGGTGCTCCGCTGTTGGGCCAGGTCCCAAAGCGGGCTCAAATCCACCTCGTCAATCGGTGGATCCAACCTTGGGGCCTTCCAGCCAGTAAACGATTTGGCGATCTGTCCGCTCAGATCCGAGGTCAGGAAAGAAAAAGACAAAAATAGTAACGGGAGCTTCAGGAGATAGAGATTGGACCCCGATTTCTGACCCTGGCGTCTGGCACTATCGATCTTCCTCACGTGGTCCCCCGCGGCAGCACCGAAACTCGACAGTTGGAAAACCTGGTACGCCTAAGACTATCAGATCCCTCTGGCCGACCGATACTAGGATGAGTCGAGAGTAAAGACCGGGCTTCCTACCCTCCCGACCTTGGGACAAGATTATACTCTCGAAGTTGAAACAGAGCTAGACCCAATTTCTTCCTTTCGTCTGAGCTGAAACTTCATCGAGCAGTGACCGGCGTAGGATGGGCATGCTGCTATCGATGTTCGTGGCTAACCCGGATTTCTCATCGCTTGTCGTAGCGAGGCGCCGCAAGGGCCGTCCTGGCAAGGCTTGCGACCGAGGCCGCCGCAGTCGTACTTGCACAGTACGTCGAGGAGGCCGACCGAGCATAACACAGCCAGGGCGGATGATTGCGGCGTCGCAGTAGACCAGCGATGAGAAATGCGGGCTAAAGACAACCAAAGTTTCGTTCTCGAATGGGACAGCACCGCTGGGGGGCCACCAAGCTGAAACTTCATTGGCGAATGTAGATTTGGCCTCCAGGCCGAAGTCTTATTTTTCCGAGCCTTTGGCTCGGACGGCGGCCTGGAGCCCACCGCTACGCCGGACCCAAAGTTTTCCCCTGAGTGATCCAGTGAGCAGTGAGGAGTACCGGAAACAGCTGCAGTCAACAGCGCTGCGAACCCTGGAAGAGCGGCCGAAGATGGTTTGAAGATGAAATGCTGTAATGCGAAGCTGCTTTTTACAGCCCTAGGACGCGCTCGCTCTGAGCACATAGGGAAGAATGCCCTTGTGCTGGAAATAGATCAGCTCGTTGGGAGTATCGATTCGCGACCTGACACTCAGCTCCCTTTCGGATCCGTCTTCTGAAATCACCCGCAACTTGAGCTTCTGGCCAGGTTCCATACCGTTCGAGAGACCCAGGAGATCATAGGTCTCGGAACCATTCAAGCCGAGGCTCTCCCGGTTCTGGCCTTCCTCGAACTCCAGGGGCAGGACTCCTATCCCAATCAGGTTGCTGCGATGGATGCGCTCGAAGCTCTCTGCCAGAACCACCTCGACACCGAGCAGGCTTGTGCCCTTGGCGGCCCAATCCCGAGAGGATCCAGAACCGTATTCCTTGCCGGCAATCACGAGTAGGGAAACCCCTTCGTCACGGTATTTCATGGCGGCATCGTAGATTGAAATGGGCTCGCCACTAGACGCGTGACGGGTGTATCCACCTTCGATTCCAGGCACCAGAAGATTGCGAAGCCGGATGTTGCCGAAGGTCCCACGCATCATCACTTCGTGGTTTCCCCGACGGGAGCCAAAGGAGTTGAACTCACTCGCAGATACACCTTGATCCAGCAGATAACTGCCTGCAGGGCCCCCTTTCGGTATCGCTCCCGCCGGCGAAATATGATCCGTGGTTACCGAATCACCCACCATAGCCAGCACCCGCATCCCAGTGATGTCGTGAATTGGATCGGGTTCGGGTCGCATTCCTTCGAAGAACGACGGCTTGCGCACATAGGTCGACTGTTCTTCCCAAGCAAAGCGCTGACCGCTGGGACTGGGAAGAGATTGCCAGCGTTCGTCGCCGCTGAAAACATCCTGGTACTTCCGCCGAAACATCTCCGGACTGACTGCCGTTGCCATTGCCTCCTCGACCTCCTGCTGGGAGGGCCAGAGCTCTTTGAAGAAGACATCTCGCCCATCTGAGTCCTGACCCAGAGGCTCGCGGTAGAGATCTACGTTCATTGAACCGGCCAAGGCGTAGGCCACAACCAGGGGCGGAGAAGCCAGATAGTTGGCCCTGACATCGGGATTGATGCGCCCTTCAAAATTGCGATTGCCTGAAAGGACCGCGCACACCACCAGATCATGATCACGGACCGCCTCAGAGATGGACTCAGGCAGAGGGCCGCTGTTGCCGATGCAGGTCGTGCAACCATAGCCCACAAGATCGAATCCCAGCTGGCTCAGGTAAGGCATCAAACCGGCCGTCTCCAGATATTCACTGACCACCTTGGATCCCGGGGCCAGACTCGTCTTGACCCAAGGCTTCCGCCTCAAGCCCCTCTCAACCGCCTTCTGAGCCAGCAGACCAGCCCCGATCATCACCGAGGGATTGGAGGTATTGGTGCAGCTGGTGATGGCGGCGATAACGACGGCCCCATGACGCAACTCGACTGCTACAGGAACCCCGTCCTCACTCTGGACGTTCACGAGCACACCGGGACCAACGGGACTCTGCCCCGGTTCGGCTTCTTCGACTCCAGATGGGGAAGGAGACTTGACCAGCGTGGGAAGCACCTGCGCGAAGGCAACCTTGGCTTGTGTCAGCGGGATGCGATCCTGAGGCCTCTTGGGTCCAGCCAGACTGGGTTCGACCGTGCTCAGGTCGAGCTCCAGCGTTTCGCTGTAATCGGGCTCGGGACTGTCAGGGGTATGAAACCATCCCTGGGCCTTGGCGTAGGTCTCCACCAGCTCGATCTGCTCCGGAGGGCGCGCCGTGAGACGCAGATAGTTGGAGGTCTCTGAATCGATGGGGAAAAGGGCACAAGTCGCGCCGTATTCAGGAGACATGTTTCCGATCGTTGCCCGGTCTGCCAGGGAAAGACTGGAAATACCACTGCCGTAGAACTCAACGAACTTGCCCACTACTCCCTTTTCTCGCAGTCGCTGGGTAATGGTCAGAACCAGATCCGTGGCGGTGGTTCCCTCGGGTAGGTTTCCGTAGAGCTTGAATCCGACCACCTGCGGTGCAAGCAGACTGATGGGCTGCCCCAGCATGGCGGCTTCGGCCTCGATTCCGCCCACTCCCCAACCCAGAACACCCAAACCATTGATCATGGTGGTGTGGCTGTCAGTGCCCACCAGAGTGTCCGGAAAGCAGAGACGGCGGCCATTTTCCTCGGTTTCGAGGACGACTCGGGCCAGATATTCCAGGTTGACTTGATGCACGATTCCCGTCGCCGGGGGCACCACTCGAAAATTGTCGAAGGCCGTCTGCCCCCAACGCAAAAAGGCATACCGCTCTCGATTTCGTTCGAACTCCTTCTCGACGTTGAGCTGAAAGGATCGCCCGGTCCCAAAGAAATCCACCTGAACCGAATGATCGATCACGAGTTCGGCCGGAACCAGGGGATTGATCCGCTCGGGCCGCCCGCCGATTTCCGCCAGGGCATCCCTCATCGCGGCCAGGTCCACCACACTGGGAACACCGGTGAAGTCTTGCAGCAGGACGCGCCCCGGCCTGAAGGCGATCTCACGATTGGAAGAATTGCCTGGACTCCAACTCGCCAAAGATTCGATATCATCGGCGGAAACCGCCACTCCATCCTCGTGGCGGAGCATCCCTTCCAGCAGGATCTTGAGGGAAAACGGGAGTCTACTCACTCCTCCCACCCGCTTCTCGAGGGCTTCCAAACCGAAAAAATCGAGTTCTCCACCGCTCGTTTTCAGGGAAGATCTAGAACCATAGGTGTTCAGACTAGGTGCCATTTCAAGTGATCCTCTTTATGTGTACGAAAGGCCAGTCCAGGGTACTGGTAAGAGTTGCGTCCAGACGAAGGAATCAGGAGCTGGATCGGTCGGAGAGCTCTCACTCAATCGAAGAAGGGCAGGTTCTTCGAAATGTCATTGAAGATCACAACCCCCATGAGCAGCACCAGGAAAATGAAGCCGACCTGGAAGATTCGCTCCTTTACTCCAAGACTGAGGTCGCGGCCGATGAGCCCTTCGATGGCCAGCATGGCGATAACCCCACCATCCAGAATGGGGATGGGAAATAAATTGAATATACCCAGCTGAAGCGATACCAGGGCCATGAAACCCATCAGATGAATCAGACCGCTCGACGCCGCGGCCCCCGAATAGCGGGCGATTTCAATAGGACCCGACATGGTTTTCAAGGAGGCGCGACCCGTCACGATCTTGCCCACGATGTAAAAAGTCAGTCCGGTAATCTGAACGTTGCGCTGGAACGACTTCACCACGGCTTCGAGAGGACCATAGCGCTCTACGACAAAATGATCCTTACCCACGATTCCAATCCGCGCCCTCTCTCCCATCTTGACTGGAGCAATGGTTTTCTCGAGGGTCTGGTCCTGCCGACGAATCGTAAAGAGCAAGGGCTTGCCCTCATGTTGCGCTACGAACTGGGGAATCTCATAAAAACCGGAGGCCCTCTTGCTCTCGTACTCAACGTGAAGGAGTTCATCCCCCTGACGAATGCCAGCTGTGGCGGCGGGGGAGTCGGATTCAACGCGTTCTATCCCATAGGGAACCAAAGGACCCGCCCCTATCGTGCCCATCTCAGAGGTCCCCTGGGTTGCCGTTTGGACCTCCGTGTCGATCAGGCTGCCATCCTCTCGCTCCAGACTCATCCTGAGGGTCTGATTAGGGCTGGTAGCAATGCTGAGTTCTACCTGTGCCCAGGCCGGAGTGGGCTCTCCGTCGATCGACACGATTCGATCGTTGAGCCGTATCCCGGCGCGCTCGGCGGGAGAGTCAGGTGCGATCACACCAATAACTGCGGGCTGACCACGGTAGGCAGCTACCTCAACGCCCGCTGTGTAGTTCACAGCCAATAGAAGCCAGGCAAGAAAGATGTTCATGACTGGGCCAGCCACGGCCACGGCGAAGCGATGGAGCTTGGGACGGGAGAGGAACTCGTCCTCGGAACCGGTAAGCTCCTCGTCGTAAGTCTCTCCGGCCATCTTCACATAGCCGCCTAGCGGGAGCAGGCTCACCCGATAATCAGTGTCCCCTCTGCTAAAGCCAAGGATTCTGGGGCCAAAACCAAGAGAAAAGACTTCGACCCCAATGCCCAGAAACTTGGCAACCGCGTAGTGTCCCAGCTCGTGGACAAAGATCATGACGCCCAGAACAAAGACGAAAGCGATCAAACTCGTACCAACCGAACTAATCAAATCCAAGAGGATGGTCCTTCCTTAGTACCCGGAACAAAATCCGCCTCGCCGGCTGATAACTTGTCAAAGCCAGCTGAGGCCAGGGTGAATCTGCGAGTAGAAGAGCAGCCAGGTGCAGTCTCACATCGCCTCATTTTCTCATTAAGGACGCTGTTGAAGGCGCGGGGTTCCAAAAGATCAAGGTGCTTACTCATGTTGATTGTATCGTCCAGGACTCAGGTCCCGCAAATTCAGTGCTCCCTTCCATCTCAGGACGCAACCATGCTGTGCACCGCTTCTCCCGCCAATCGGCGGGCGTCGCGGTCTTCTGCCAACACCGCATCCAGATCCAGGGCGGAGCCGGCGCGATGTCGCCCCAGCGTCTCTTCGACGATCCCTGCGATCGCGGAAAACGGAATCTCACGCTTCAAAAACGATTCAACCGCGACCTCATTCGCCGCATTGAGGACCGCTGGATAGGTCCGACCCAGCTCGAGAGCCTCGCGAGCAAGGTGCAGACATGGAAACTTATCGGCATCCGGAGGAAAAAACTCAAGAGATTTAACGGAGAAAAGATCGAGGTAGGGTAGCGCCGAGTCCCAGCGCTCCGGATACGAGAGTGCATAGACGATGGCGAGACGCATGTCGGTAATGCTCATTTGAGCCAACAGGGTGCCATCGATGAACTCAACCATGGAGTGAATCGTGGACTGGGGATGGACGACGATCGAGATCCGGTCAGCCGAAAGACCGAACAAGTGGTGAGCCTCGATCACCTCCAGGCCCTTGTTCATCAAGGTGGCTGAGTCAACTGTAATTTTTGGACCCATTTCCCAGGTCGGGTGATTGAGGGTCTCCTCGACGCTGACCGTTTCCAGCTCTTCTCTGCTCTTCCGGAAGAATGGCCCACCGGAGGCGGTCAGGAGCAGCCGCCGAACCTCCTTCTGGCTCGCCTCACCCAAGCATTGATGAAGGGCGCCGTGTTCGCTATCCACCGGCAAAAGACGGGTCGGGCGCGCAACTACCTCACCCATGATGAGCTCCCCGGCCATCACCAGGGTCTCCTTGTTGGCCAGGGCTATATCCTTGTTTTCGAGGATGGCATGGTAGGTTGGCAGCAGGCCGGCACCGCCCGTAATTGCTGCCACAACCATGTCGGCGCTCTTCTGCGTGGCCACTTCGATCACACCCTCGGCTCCGGCAACGACTCGGACTCCAGGTAGCTGCTCACGGAGATAGGCCGCCCCCTGATCGTCCTCAAGGGCGACTACTTCTGGCCGGTATTTTTGAGCCTGCTCGAATAGCAACTCGGCCTGTTGCCTGGCTGCCAGGGCCACGACCTGAAATCGGTCAGGGTAGAGATCCACCAAGCTCAGAGTGTTGCGTCCGATGGAGCCAGTTGAACCGAGGATCGCCAGTCTCTTCATGGTGACGGGTCATTCTAGCAGAAAGGAGAGGGCGTAATAGGTGGGCAAAGCGAACAGGAGACCGTCGATCCGGTCCAGAAAGCCACCGTGACCGGGGATCGAGGTTCCGCTGTCCTTTACACCCGCTCCCCGCTTGATCGCCGACTCGAAAAGATCTCCCATCGTCGCAACCGTCCCCAACACCAGGGCCAACAGAGTCAAGATTAGCGGGGTCTTCTGCGGCAAGAAACTGGTGCCGTATAGCAGCGAAAAGAGAACACACAAAACCATCCCTCCCAAGAAGCCCTCCCACGACTTCTTGGGGCTGATCCGAGGGGCCATCCTATGCGCTCCCCAACGTCTTCCTACCAGGAACGCCCCGATGTCTGCCACCGCCACCGTGAGCAGAATCAGCAATAGCTCGTGGGGCAGTTTCTGATAGGAAACAGCAAGGCATACAGGGAAGCTCAAATAGCAGAGACCGAAGAAGTGACCGGCGGCCGAGGGAAATCTCCACTCGACATCGCCAACAGTGAGACTCAGAACCATAACAAGCAGAAAGACAAGGAAGAGATAGGGAGGGACCCAGCTCGGCTGAAACACCCAGATCCAGGTCAGCAGCAATCCCAGGAAAAGGCACACCCATCCCAACCTCCCGGAGCCTCTGATAGCGCCCGTCTGCTTTCTCCTGTGGTAGCCCGAGAGCAGCTGGAAAAACTCCCGAAGCGAAAAGAGTAGAACGAGATCCAGAAGCAGAAGAAAGAGCGTCTGGGGTAGATACAGTATCGAGGTAAGAGCCAGGACTGCGAGTACGGCTCCGCTGACAACCCGTGGGATCATCGGGAGCTTTGGAATCGCGCGGACAGGATCCCTCCGTACCGGCGTTCTCGCTTCTGGAAGTCAAGGATGGCTTCGAGCAGATGGACGCCACGGAAGTCCGGCCACAATACGTCCGTCACATATATTTCGGAGTAGGCGATCTGCCAGAGTAAAAAATTGCTGACTCGCATCTCCCCGCTGGTACGAATCAACAGATCGGGTTCTGGCAGACCGGCGGTGTAAAGATTTTCCTCAATGTCCCTCTCCCGAATCCTACGCCGGCTCCCTTTCTTGATCAGAGCGTTGAAGGCGTCGACCAGCTCGGTTCGACCTCCATAGTTGAGGGCCAGAACCATCTGCATGCCTCGATTGAATTGAGTCTCGGTCTCTACGTGTTTCAGCTCGCGTTGGACCGACGAAGGGAGTTCATCGACACGACCGATTGTCAGAAAACGGATATCGTTCTCCTGGATCTCGGGGAGCTCCTTTCGGAGGTACTCCTTGAGCAGCTCCATGAGGGTATTGACCTCGCTGATCGGGCGCTTCCAGTTTTCCGCTGAAAAGGCGTAAAGGGTGAGAACCGGAAGCTTGAGCCTAGCACAGGTCTCAACCGTGGCCCGGACCGACTTGATCCCAGCGGAATGTCCTTCGACCCGCCGCAGACCGCGCTGGTTGGCCCAACGCCCGTTCCCATCCATGATAACGGCGACATGGCGTGGGAGTCGGCGGGGGTCGAGGCCAAGAATCAGGCGAGCTTCAGCGCTTTCGGGATCCAGAACACCGCGGAAAC
The DNA here is from genome assembly GCA_965219855.1 of Acidobacteriota bacterium. Lineage (GTDB taxonomy): Bacteria > Acidobacteriota > UBA6911 > RPQK01 > JAJDTT01 > CAUZIZ01. The sequence continues at coordinate 166,829 of CBDCOR010000026.1, read as the reverse complement.
TCTCGAATAGGTCAACCATCCATCTGCTGCGTCACTTATCAGGGCTGAGGACGAGATTCCAAGATACAAGGTACAAGATACAAGATACAAGATACAGCCAAATTTCAAATTCCAAATCTAGCGGTGCTTGGATCATCGAGAGTACCAGACCCTTGCCAGATAGAGCCCCTCAGCCGGTGCCGTCGGGCCTGCCCGGCGGCGGTCTCGGGCCTTGAGGATCTCCAACATGCCCTCGGGAGGTCGCTTGCCCAGACCTACCTGGACCAGGGTTCCCACGATGTTTCGGACCATGTGGTGCAGAAAACCCTTGGCCTCGATCTGATACTCCAAGGCACGGCCCTTGCGCTGCCAGCGGGAGATCAGCAGATTTCGGGTACGATTCTTGACTCGTGTAGTGGAAGCGGCGAACCCGCTGAAATCGTGACTTCCGCAAATCGATTCGGCGGCCTCCTGCATACGCTCGAAGTCCAGGGCCGGGAAGACCTGGTACACACGTCCATGGAGAAAGGGAGAAAGAATCGGACCGTTGTAGATCCGATAAACATAACGCTTCTTCACAGCGTCTCTTTGAGCGTGAAAGGAAGGGGAGGTCGACTCCAGCCGGAGCACTCGGATATTCGTCGGTAGCAGACCGTTGAGGCTGCGCAGGAGCCGTTTGCTGCACCAGGGCTTCTCCAACCGAAAATGGGCAACCTGGCCCAGGGCGTGGACACCGGCATCGGTCCTCCCGGAACCCACGACAGCAGGTGATTCCCCAGTCAAGCGGCTCAGGACCGATTCGATGGTCCCCCCAATGGTGGGTCGATCTCGCTGCACTTGCCAGCCTGCGTAGCCGGTAGCCAGGTACTGCAGGACTACTTTGTACTTCGTCACTTTCGTCTCCTATTGCCTCACCACAGAGCGGTTTACGAAGGTCCCTCCCATGGTACAATACCCGCCAAAACCACTATCGGAGACGACGGTTATGTCAGGACATTCCAAGTGGAGCTCTATCAAACACAAGAAGGCAGCCACTGACGCCAAGAGGGGGAAAGTGTTCAGCAAGCTGATTCGGGAGATCACGGTGGCAGCCCGAATCGGAGGTGGCGACACCGAATCCAATCCCCGACTCCGCACCGCAGTTCAGACGGCCAAGGGCAGCAATATGCCTCTGGACAATATCGAACGCGCCATCCTGAAGGGCACAGGGGCACTCCCGGGGCAAAACTTCGAACCGTTTCTCTATGAAGGCTATGGACCCGGTGGTATCGCGATCCTGGTGGATGTCTTGACCGACAACAAGAATCGGACCGTTGCAGAGCTGCGACACATTTTCACGAAGAACGGGGGCAACCTGGCAGAGAACGGAAGCGTTCAGTGGATGTTCGAGAAGAAGGGCTACATCTCGGTCAGCGCCGAATCGGTCTCGGAAGAGGACCTGCTTGAAGTAGCTCTGGATGCAGGAGCTGAAGATCTCAAGACGGAGGGCGATAGCTTGGCCATCTACACCTCCTACGAGGACTTCTATCAGGTGAAGTCGAAGGTCGAAGAGGCCAAAATCCCAATCGAATCCGGCGAGCTGACGATGCTTCCGCAGAATGCGATCTCTGTCGAGGGCAAACAAGCAGAAAAGACTCTCAAATTGATGGAAGCCCTGGAAGAACAAGACGACGTCCAGAGCGTCTACGGGAATTTCGATATCGACGAGAAGGAGATGGAAGCGCTCCTGAATTGACAGAACGCGTGAGTACCCCCGGTGCTGTTTAGCGTCCTATCCTTGCCCTGGCCATGGTAAGGGCCACGGTCAGGGCAAAGGGTGCGGAGCTAAACAGATACTAGTACCCTGTCACGCAACTACTGCGAGAAACCGTCCCAGCGAGTCGGCGATTCGTCCGAAGACACAGCTACTCGGACCTGTCGGACTGGTCCAACTATCCGCTCTCCATGAACACCACCGCTGACAACGCCGGCACCGTGGCCCGCCCGTCTGCAGCTCGAGACTCGGGCGACTCGGGCGCTACGGAAACCAACGCTGCCGCGTTGGGCAACGTGCAGACGATGTCAACATCCTCGTCCCCAGCGGGATTAACGATGACCTCGATAGATTGAATTGATCCGGCAATTGTCGACAACCGCTGCTTAATTTGACAATGCCCCCTCTGTTCAATTCAAGGGACTGCCTTCCCGTTCAACTTTTACACCGGATAGGTCGACAGAACTGAAGCGAGCAGTCGCTTCAGTTCGTCTTCTGTCAATTCCTTCTTGTCCGCGAGCTTCTCCGCTGCCTCTGCCCAGGTCTCCCACTCGAAATCCGGTCGTTCGAGAAGCCGCAGGCTCTGGTCACATCGGCTTCGTAGGGTAAGAGAAATCTGATCGCGATCGAGGTCCTGAATGAAATTCATCAGCCTTTCCACATGCTTTTTGAAGATACCGCTTCGATGGATGTTTTCTTCGGCACGGAAACAGAGCAAGGTCAACAGAGTGCGCTGTAGACGTTCCGTCAGGTTGTCTCCCGCCATCCCACCATCCGGCTCGATCAGAGTCGCCAGCTCTAACAGGAACTCCGTTTCCTCAAGGGGTGGCTCTGCCAATTCGTCGTGCCGGGGGCGACTCGAGGACAGGAGTCTCCCGATACGCGAAAACCTTGGTGCTGGTGACTCGGACGTCGGTTCGCCCAGCATGAAGTCTAATGACAGCCCCGATGCGACTACTGGAGAACTAAGCACCATGGGCATGCGATCGACATATCCTTCACGGAGAGTTCCAAAGTAGCTATCAAAGGCTACGTCCTCAGGTATCCCCACAGGCACGATATGAGTTGTGGGTAGGGTACCTGCACGGTCCCCTTCTCTTCGCACCACAGCCACTAGCGCCATCCGTCGGCTGGCCAGCTGGAACTCCTCGCTCAATCTCTGGATTCGCTCTTCGATTCGTTTCACCTGGCGTCTTCCCTCCGCTCCTTTACCTGGCACCAGTTTGCCATCCAGGTCAGTCAGCAAGCGTGCACCACGAAGTAGACGAAGTGTCTCAGCCAGCGGTTCCGCTGATTCGGGGACCTCGTAGTCGATACTCATCGAACTTGGCTGGCGGCCTTTCCAGGTAAGTTCTATTTCGCCCTTTCCTTGGCCGCTCGTTTCACCCCATAGATTCACGGGAGAATCCGCGAAGACAGCCTTTGCAGGTTCCGGTGCCAGGTCCACCTTCTGAGCTCCGGTCGATCCGAGAGTGAGCTGTTCTGCCAAGGGACTCCCGATGGCGGTGAAAAGTTCGAGAGCCCCCAAGTCGACTCGCTCCCTTGCTGTGAGAAATCGGCTGATGCCGCCCGTTTCCCTCGCCAGGAGGGACAGAAATCGATCCTGGCTAGCGCTTCCAATCCCGAGTACATGCAGACGATGCCCCATTTTTCGAGCCGTCTTGAGAATCGGCTCGGTCTCGAAGACCTGTCCGTCTGTCACTACGAGCAGATCGCCTCCTGGTCCTTCAACGAGCGAGGCGGCGCTGCGCAGGGCCTGCTCTAGCTCTGTCCCTCCGCGAGCTTGATGCTTCTTCAAAAACTTGCACGCCAGGTTTCGGTTCTCTTTGTCGGCTGGGGTCAACGTCGGCATGAACTGTTCGGCATCCTGGTCAAACACCACAATGCCAAACATATCGCGAGGCGAAAGAGCTGCCAGACAAGCCTCGACCGCTTTCTTGGCCTGTTGAATGGGAGTTCCATCCATCGATCCAGAGCGATCGAGAACCAAAACAACCCGGACAGGATCCTGCGCAGGAGTCCCAAAACAAGTTGAGGGAATCAGGGCCGCCAGTTGGCCTTGACCCTGGGCATCCAAGCCAGTGAAAACCATCGGTTCCCTGTTGACGTGCTTCACATCGACAACTAGATCGCGGTTGGGCAGGTCCTTCTCCCGAGCAAGTGAAACCTGAACTACATCTCGTCCCTCTGGACGCACCCGAATGGTGTGAGAAGGAGAGCTGACTTCCCCTTGGGGGTCCGGCTGATTGAGGGTGATGTCGAAGCCAATCTGATGCAGGCCTTCGCCATTCTTCCTGAACCGGGGTAAAAGGAGATCCCCGAAGCGGTCTTCCGGGAGTTCGATCTCTCCCGTTCCTGGCTCCGCCTCAGCTGCGCGGGCATCGCGGTGATAACTGGGAGCCAGGCTGAAGGGGAAACGGAAGCGATATCCGTCATCGTGGGCCTCGACCCCAGCTATCACCTCCAGAAAGACAGAGACTTCTTCCTCGGGCCGGAGATTTCCGATTGACAGATTCACCAAGCCGTCGCCATATTGTCGCGCCAAGGCGGACAGTCTTCCCTCCTGAATTCCTGCTTCGTAGAGCTTGGCCGCCTCCTCCACGTCGTGCAGATCTGAGCGCACGCTGAAGTCTTCGCCCTCGATCCTGAACTGCCGCAGGGCGGCGTCCCGGGGCATTCCAAACGCATATACGGCCTCAACAGGCTGCACCTCGGCAGAACGGAAGACATGGCGCACCGCGATTCGAGCTCCTACTGGCAAAATGTGTCCAGCCAGGCTCAATTCCTGCATGACCAATTGGACTTCCTGACCTTTCTCATTCTGCACCGCAAACGCTTGAGCCACGTTTTGTGTTGAGTTCATTTCAATCCTCCTTCTGCGTGGGCTCCTCAAGCCATCGGCTGCTGTCTGCCAACCACCGGCGAATCTTTCGCATCCGCCAGGGCACCACCTCACTTCGCACTATCACGCTGACGTCGTTCGAGATTCCGAATTCAAGCCAGCTGGTCGGCGGGGGAAGGGCCGGCTCTTTCCGCTCCCCAGTCAACTGGACCGCAATCTCGGACAAAGTTAGCCCTTTCTCCTTAAGAATCGAGATCTGCCTGAGCTGCTCGAGATGACCATGATCGTAACGGGCATTTCGTCCGACCTGCTGTCAGGGGCCACCCAAAAGCGGCCAGTGAGGGCCACTTCAAAACCGGCCATTTTCAAGAGCCATTGAGGGCCGCATCCGGCGTAGGATGCGCCGATGGCCAATACATTGAAAATGGAAAAGAAGCAAACGGTTTTGGCGCTCCTGAAGCTGGGCTGGTCGTATCGTCGGATCGAGCGAGAGGTGGGAGTCCGACGAGAGAGGATTGCCCGCTATGATCCCTCCCGAGATTCAAAACCGGCCAAAGCGGCCCCCGGCTCGGAGGAGCAAAAGCGGCCAAAGCGGCCCCCGGGTCTGCGCAGCTTCTGTGAGCCCTTTCGGGAGCAGATTGAAAAGAAACTCCAGCAGGGATTGCAGGCCAAGCGGATCTGGCAGGACCTGGTCTTCGAGCAGGGATTCGGGGGAGCCTACAACTCCGTCAAGCGCTTCTGTGGAAAGCTCAAGGCGGAGAGTCCTCGCGTGTTTGCTCGGGTGGAAACTCCCCCCGGTCGGGACCTGCAGATCGACTTCGGCAAAGGAGCCCTGACTCGGACCGAATCGGGTCGTTACCGCCGTCCTCATCTGTTCAAGGCCGTCCTCTGCCACTCGCGCCACTCCTATGAGGAAGTCGTCTGGCGGCAGGAACTGAAGACGTTCATCCGCTGTGTCGAGGAGGCTTTTCACGCTTTTGGAGGCGGCGTGGAGGTGGTTCGCCTCGATAACCTCAAGGCCGGGATCACCCGGGCTTGCTTGGTGGACCCCGAGGTCAATGCCGTCTTCAGTGCGCTCGCTCGCCACTACGGCTTCGCCGTGCTGCCCATCCATCCGGGCGCTCCGAACGAGAACGGAAAAGTCGAAAGAAGCATCGGATATACCGACTCCAGCGCGCTCAAAGCTCGCCGCTTCGAGAGCCTGGATGCGCAGAATGAGCATCTGCAGAGTTGGAACGAGCGAATCGCCCGCCAGCGCATCCACGGCACCACCAAGCAGCAGGTCTGGCCCCGCTTTGTCGAAGAACAGAAGCATCTCCGACCGCTTCCGGATTCCCGCTTCAGTTTCTTCCGCGTGGGCCGTCGAACGGTCTCCACCGATGGCCACATCGAAGTCGACCGAGCGTTCTACTCGGTGCCCAATCATCTGCTCGGTTGTGAAGTCGCCGTGCACTGGGATGATCGTATCGTCCGCGTCTTCTTTCGTGAGCAACAGGTGGCCCTGCATCCGAAGCACCCGCCGGGGAGATTCCGAACCGAAACGAGCCATCTTCCGGAACGCAAACGCTACGCGCACTATCGAACCGAGCATCATCTGCTGAAGCAAGCCCGAGCCGTGGGTCCAGAGGCGCACCGCTGGGCCGAGCGAGCTCTGGAGGTCCGAGACATGCTCGCCTACCGACTCGTGCAGGGCATGATCTCGCTGACCCGCCGCTACCGCGCTTCGGTCGTCGACGAAGCCTGCGGCAAGGCGCTCGCACATGACGCCTTCCGCTACCGGACTCTGGTGGCTTTGTGTAAGCGACTGGACGTGCCGCAGCGCTCTTTGTTTACCTCCGAGCACGAGTTGATCCGACCGCTGTCCGAGTACCAGATCACCGATCCCACAGGAGAACCAGAATGATCTCATCAGAACTGGAACGAAAACTTCGTCACCTCCGGCTCTCGGGCCTGGCTCAGGTCTTTGACGTTCGCCTGCAACAAGCCGTCCAGGGAAGGCTCAGCCATCAGGAGTTCTTTGAGCTGCTGATTGATGACGAGCTGACCCGCCGTCGGGACCGGCTGTTGGAGCGACGTTTGCGCCAGGCCCAGTTTCCGGAACAAAAGCACTTGGAGGACTTTAACTTCTCCTTTAACCCCTCCATCAACCGGCAGCAGATCTTCGATCTGGCTACCGGCCGATTCATCCAACAGCGCCGCGGCTGGTTGGTCATCGGTCAGACCGGAGTCGGCAAGAGCCATCTGATCATCACCGTCGGGATCAAGGCGGTCGAAGCCGGTCACCGGGTGCAGTACAAGTCGGCTTTCGATCTGCTGGAAGACATCGCCGAAGCCACGGCCACCGGCAGACGCCGATCTTACATTACGGAGATGACCCGGATCCCGCTGCTGATCCTCGAGGATCTGGGACTCCGCAGAGTGCCGGAGTCGGCGGCAGAAGATCTGTTGGAGATCCTGCACCGCCGATACCAGAAGACCTCGACGATCCTCAGTTCGAATCGACCCCTGGAGGACTGGGGCGCGATGCTGGGAGGAGATACGGCGGCCACCTCGGCGCTGCTGGACCGCTTCCTGCACACTTCGGAAGTCACCTTCATTCGGGGCAAGAGCTATCGCCTCTACGAGCGACAGCAACGAGAGAAATCCACCCCGAAGCGAGGGAAAGAGAAATGACACCTGCGAGGCGAGTGCTGTGAGTGCGGGCTTGTCCCCTACTCGCAGACCCTGGGACTCAGCCCCAGGCTTCGTAGATTGCCCGCTCCGAGGGAGGGGTCAGGACAGGGTGGGGCAGAGCTCATTGCTTGAGGGGCCTCTGAGCGAATGTTTTTTGAAAAAAGGAAGCCAGGAAGAAGCCGTGTCGTTGAAACCAAGCAGAGACCATGGAAGCCAGGCTTCTCGAGTTTCCCCCAACACCCCCGGAAAGCCGTGGAAACTGCCGCGCTATGGAAACCGTGGGAAAACGGCTGCCTCGCGAAGACGACTCCAGGAGGCGAGTTTTTCCACCGTTCCCACAGCGCTTGGAAAACTCCTCCGGACGGAGTTTCCCACAGTTCCCACCGCTTCTACGGCTGAACACACAACAAAGCCTCCTCCCCCCGCTTCGCGGGGAGGGCTTCACAAGGGATTGAAATGACTCGAACCGGAGGATATAACTACTGAATCACTGGCCGCTTTTGACCCGGCCCCGCCTGGCCGCTTTTGAAGTGGCCCCCGACAGACCTGCCTCGGACCAGGGCGTTGCACGGGGAACCCTGGGCAGTCCCTACCTTTTCGAAAGCAACATTGGCATGGGATAGGGCAGCATTCACAGCAACTACCTCTGCATCTGAAGCAGGTACGAATAGTTTTTGAAGATGTCGAAGGTCGTTTTCATGATCTCTTCAGATGCCTGAGGTCCTGTCCATCGCCCGCCAATATCTGCTCTTTCAAGCAAGTGTTTGAGCGATGGCGATGAGATGCTCCATTGATTCCATCATGGCTACGAGGATGCCTTTCATGTCGAGCGCCCCCCGTCCCCAGACAAAGCGATCGGAAATCGCACCTTCAAAGGGCGGTCTGCTCCATCCGGCCGGCTCGGCCGGCACCACGTCCATGTGTGCTAGGAGCATGACTGGATCCAGGGAAGGATCCTGTCCCTCCCAGGTGTAGAGCAAGCTGTAGCGATTAACGACCTCCCGTCTGAGCACGCGGTGGATTGCAGGATAGGTCGTCTCAAGGCATTCATGTAACGCCAGCAGGGCGTCCCTGTGATTCCCGTCCGTGTGTTCTTGGGAAACGGTTCGGAAGCGCAGCACCTCCGCCAAGTGTGCGGCCATTAGACCCGAATCGACCTGGACCTTGGACTGCTGAACCTGGGCCTGCTCCCTCCAGGGATGCGTGAATGTTCGGATTACGAGGGCAGCGGCCAGCGCCAGAAGAACAGCGAGCAATCCCACCAATATCTTTCCCATCGGCAGATCCTCCCGAGGCATGCATCCTGCATCGATCATAAGAGCGGACAGACACCAATTCCTGTTAACATTCTGCCCTCTAACCCACGCTGAAAGTTACGTGAAGTGAAAGAGCCCAAGCAGTCGTGTCTGAGAGCTTTGCGTATGCCACCACATCACCTTCGCTGGTAAACGGATTAGGTCGATCCGTTTGCCCTCCGGCTCAGGTGGAACGCTCGCTGAACCAACCATCCTTTGACTCTGGGAAGTGATCTCCAACCCTGGATAACGAGGGAGTCCATATTCCTCGGATAGACAGTGAGTAGTTGGAAGCCATCCTGCGTAACCAGAACTGTATCTGAATGGCGCACTCCGCCAATCTCCTGCAGATAGATTCCGGGCTCGATGCTGATCACCATGTTCTCGCAGAGACGATCTTCGCTACCCTCCGACAGCCAAGGGGCCTCGTGGTTTCCTAGGCCCAGCCCATGCCCGAGACGATGCAGCCGTTGGTCTTCCGTCTGATAGCCTTCCTGACTCAGAAACTCGTTGATGGTGGCATCAAGCTCATGGCACCGAACTCCCGGCCGAATCATCTCGAAGGCAATCCGACGGGCCTCCATCATGGCGTCGAATGCCTCGGTGATCTCGGCTGATGGTGGGGAGGTGAAGTAGGTACGTTCGGCTTCAGCTGCATAACCGTTGATCCGGGTCAGTGCCAATCCGACATGGGGCCCTTCCAGCAATTGGCTCCGGAGGTTGGGAATCGAGTGGGGCACGGCGCTGTCGGGAGCCCGCCAGGTTGCCACCGTGACCTTCGTGGTCAAAGGCTCCCAATCGGCCACCTCGCGAAGTCTGGGAAGCTTATGCAGGTGGCTTCGGTGGAGGAGCTCGTGCCCCCAACTCAGGACCTGGATGGTCTGATCAATCTCACAATCCGAGTGGCTCGTGAGAGTGGGTACACGATGGAAGAGCTTCGCCAACGGGTCTGGGGGCGTCTGCGAATCCAGCCGCCAGATCACCTTCTGGTAGTCTCAACTGATCCGGGAATGTGTCGAATCTTGAAAGCAGAGCTGGAGGAAGAGTTGCGTTGTCCGATCAAGGAAAGCCTGCCGGAGGACCTCGCATCAGATCCCGAGCTGGGAGTCGGAGCCCTTGTCACATTCTTGCCGGGTATGGGTCCGCGGATCGAGGCGTTCCTGCCTCGGGAGCGTCCTCCTTATCAACTCACGATCTGTGAGCCGAAGGAGCATGTTCAGATGATCCGTCAGTTGGACAAACCGTCTCTGATAGCGGTGGTCTCCGTCAGTAAGTTGTTTTTGGAAAGGGCGCGCGGCTTTCTGGCACCCTTTGTTGGTGAGTCTCACTTCTTTCGGGAATATTGGTGGCCCAAGGAGAACCCCTCTTTCGCAGCAAATGATGTGGTCCTTTGCGACTCGGTGGCCATGAAGCAAATCAAAGCGCGTGGAAAAGTCATTACCGAATGATCTCCCCTGCGAGCGTTGCAGCCATCTCGGAATTGATGTCATCCTCGAAATGAACCGATTTGACTTCCGGCAGTCCGGCTCCTGGGAAGAGCCGATAGCCACGGACAGACGCTCCTGGAAGGTGGATGAGGATGAACGGGATTAGAATTAGAGCATCAAGGTAAGGTTCAACGACGGCTTCCCGGGCCCACGTTTCGGGCGGCCTCCGACCTCCAACCTAATCCCAACTAGCTCGATCGCCTTCTGCCTTACGACATCGCCCCGGACGACCAGCAGTTCGTGCTCATCCAACAGGGGTAACCGAGCTAAATCAACGTCGTCCTCAACTGGTCTGAAGAACTCAAGCGCCTGGTCCCGACGGGCTCTACGAGGCTTTCTCCGACGACAGTTAGTCTCCCCATCGAGGAGGGTGAAACCCCTCGCCTTCAGGTGAAAAGAAGCTCCCCCGGGGCGTCTCACTAAGTGCACTGGAATTCCAGTGTACTAAGGGTCTGCGCAAGAATAACTTGGTAGAATTGGCGCTCGGATTTGCATCAGATTTGGCCGCGAACGATCGAGCGAAACCGCAGGCGTAGCCAGGTCTACGTTGAGGATTTCGCGATCGAGGAGCGGCCGAAGATGGTGTGAAGCCGGGATGCCAAAATGCCAAGTTATTCTTGCGCAGACCCTAAGGTGGCGCGTCGACTCCCAGTTCATGGGCGACTTGGGCAAGCTCCGACCAAGTCAGGTCCTCGATCTCAATGCCCTTATCCAGTCTCTCCTGCTTGATCGAGCGTTGCCGTTCACTCGGGATACGAATTTCATCAAATCCTCGTGCGACGGGTGCCGATCTGATCGCATCGGTAAGCCCACGGACGTGGGTGTTGAACGTGTCTCGATTCGTCACGGCATCGACGTCCATCAGGAGAAGGAAGATACCTTGTGCATCTCTGCCTCCGCTGCCACTGCATCCCGCTCCGCTCAATGCTCCTGCAAGGATGTCGACCATCAGGCCGAGGGCGAAGCCCTTGTGCCCCGCAACCGGTGATCCGAGTGGTAGCACGGCGCCGGGGGGGACGCCGAAGAAATCCTCGGCGTCGTTTGTGGGCCTACCCTCGGAATCGATGAGGACGCCGTCCGGCAACCTCTCTCCCCGTTTCATGGCGACCTGGATCTTTCCTCCCGCCCAGATGCTGGTGGACAAATCGATCCCCAGCGGCTCGCGCCCTTCCTGCGGAAACGAGGCGGCAATCGGATTGGTACTCAGCAGCGGGCTTCCTCCGCCCCAAGGTGGCACATGCGGATTGGCACCTCCGTCATTGATCATCATGATTGCCACGAAATCCCTCCTCGCGGCATGCGTAGTGTAGGCACCGAGACGCCCCACATCGTTGCAGTTGAGTACCCCGGCATGGCACATTCCCTGCCTGGCCGCGCCCTCGATGGCCAGGCTCAGGGCTTCGCCGGCCACCACCTGGCCCAGTCCCCAATCCCCGTCGATCGTCAGCGAAGAGGGGGATTTGCGGGTCACCTGGATGCTCGAATTGACATTGATCTCGCCCCTTTCGATCGCTTTGACGTAACGCGCCACGCGAATAACCCCGTGCGAGTCGTATCCGACGAGGTTGGATTCCACCAGCTGATCCGCCACCAGTTCCGCTTCCTCCGGCCGCACATCCTTGGCCCTGAGGATGTCGGCCACCAGTGTGCGAAGCTTGTAGGCTTCAATTAGCATCTTGTTGGACACGTCACTTGAAGAGGCGAGCCGAGAAGGAAACCACCTGGGCGGAGTTTGCCCTCCCACAGTCTCTCGAATGCCGGCGCAATTGTATACCGGGTTGATCGATTCGGCGCCGTCTGAATGTCGGGTTCACTCTCACATTCTGGCCTTCCGTCAGCTAGGCCGAGTATCATTTCGATATGGTCATCATGGGCGTTGACCCTGGTAGCCGGGTCACCGGCTATGGGGTGGTCTCGAGCCAGGGAAGCCGTCTTCAGTGTGTCAAATACGGCGCCATCAAGGGCTCCAACCTGAGCAAGGGAGCGCCTTTCCCAGAGCGTCTCAGAAGAATTCACGAAGAGCTGGCCAAGCTGCTCGAGGAGTATTCGCCCTCCGTTGTTGCCGTCGAACAGGTCTTTCACGCTGTGAACGCCCGGAGCGCCCTTCAACTGGGGCATGCCCGTGGGGTCATCCTCCTGGCGGCCGCCCAGCTGGGGATCCCCCTGGTTGAATACTCTCCATTGGAAATCAAGAAATCCGTATCCGGATACGGAAGGGCGGACAAAGAGCAGACCCAGACGATGGTTCGCATCCTACTGAACTTGAAGGAAAAGCCCCAACCCTACGACGCTTCGGACGCGCTGGCAGTGGCCCTCTGTCACGTCTTCAACGCATCACCAATCCAGCGGACCCGACGCGGCTCAGGCTGTGCCCCATAACCTTACTCCGAAATGGGTTTGACAAGGGTGGTGGCTTTGTATACCCTTCCGCCACTACACGACGCCGATCCTGGCGTCCGAATCCAAGGGGAGGAGACGGTATTTTCAAGGGGAGGAGAAGGAGCACCAATGGCGAAGCATCTTTGTTGGATCGTGTTCGTCCTCTCATTCACCGGAACTCTCAGCGCAGGGGTGATCGAGGCACCACCCCGACTGGAGCACTTCCAGTGCTATCCCGTTCTTCGAGCCAATCCTGAGGTTGAGGCTGGCGTCGGCTTATTCGATCAGTTCACCCTTAGCCTCAGCACTAACCTCAGCGACCGGTTCGAGAAGGTACGCGTCCTCGGAGCGAATTGGTTCTGCAATCCCACCAGAAAGGTTCACAACAGGGAAACGTTCGGCGTCAGAGACACTAGGCAGCATTTGACCTTCTACTGGATACGTGCTGAAAAGCGCGAACCACAGCGCGTGGTCAAGATTCGGAATCAGTTCGGCGAGCAGTCGTTACGGCTCCATGAGTCCCTTTTTCTGGCTGTTCCGACCAAGAAGGGTGTTCACGACGCCCCTCTGGACCTCGATCACTTCAAGTGTTACAGGGCCATTGGACGCCGAGTCAGAAGACCGAGTGTGGGCTTGAGCGACCAGTTCATAACGCCTGCGACGCGTCATCGAGTACGGACACCCGTGGCGTTCTGCAACCCGGCTGAGAAGCTGCACACGGATTTCATTGCCCCGATCAGCAATGAAGGGGCACACCTGACCTGTTATTCCATGACGACTGCCAATACGTTTGTTGGCGGGACCGAGATCAGCAACCAATTCGGGGCCCAAGGGTTGCTGGTTGGAACTCCTCGCGTCCTCTGTGTGCCCACTCGAAAGCTGGGGTTCGAAGTGATCCCGCTGCCAGATGGCACCGTGGGTGGAGGACTGAGCGCCCGATAGGTCTCTTGGAGGGCCATTCCGGTAGAGTCAGTCTCCAGGCCGGCCAGAAAAGCCGGCCTGGAGACGGGCCTGGCTTGGGAGGTGACCTGGTGTCTCCCCGTTCGGGTTCAGGCTGAAACCGGATCCCTCGATAGCAGCCTCTAGAAAATCACAGATTGTCGCCCGAGGCGTGATACTTCCCGACCCGCGTGTGCGCGGGACGGAGCAATTGATCCCCAAAGCAATAGCCTTGCTGGACCACCTCGACCACGTGGTTGTCCAGCTTAGGATCTGCGACAGGGATGACTCCGACCGCTTCCGATTGGTGAGGATCAAAGGGCTGTTCGAGAACATCGAGGGGCTCGACTCCTGCCGACTTGAGCTTTTGGAGAAAAAGCTCCAGGTTGAGCTGAATTCCTTTCTTGAGCTCTTCCAGGCTGGAAGTCTGCTCGAAAGCCTGCAGGGCCCGCTCAAAGTTGTCGATGACCTCCAGAAAGCCTCGCAGCAAGTCCATCTTCTGCTGCTCCAACCGCCGCTCCATGTCCTTGCCAAGCCGATCTCGAAACGCCTCGTTCTCAGCCTCCAGATCGTTGATTCGCTCTTTGAGCTTTTGCTCGGCAAGTTCGGTACGTGCCTTCAGCTCCTCGACGAAGGAGGGATATCGCTTCTCCGGTGCCGGTGTCCGCTCGATTAGATCTTCGTCCTCCAGCCAACTTCGACGATCGGTTACCTGGAAGGAGTCTCCGTCCCTATTTTCTTCCATTTCTCTCTCGTTCGTTCTCGAGGGTGTCGCCTCTGTACCGGCATCATTCTAGCACGAAGAGTGCCCTCCAAAGCGTCGGGAGCAAACGGGGGAAACCTCCAACCAGACCGCTGGAAGCAGTACCCCATCTGCCCTCCTTGTAATCACCCAGACTGAATCCTATAAGAAGGACTGTCTCCGGCAGCAGATATTCGAGGTGCCGTCCAGAGAGATCTCAGACCGCTGCCGGACAAGTTCAGAGCAGAAAGTCAAGGAGACTATAGGCACGATGGATATGAATCAGCTTACAGAGATGGTTCGGAGTGCCTTGAACTCGGCCCAAACAAAGGCATTGCACCACGGCCATCAGCAAGTAGACGTAGAGCATCTGCTGGCAGTCCTCTTGGAACAGGAACGGGGACTCGCCGGCTCGATCCTGAACAAAGCGGGAGTACACATAGCCGGGCTACAACAGCGGTTGGAAGAGGAGCTGAACCGCTTGCCCAAGGTCTCGGGTCCCTCCGCCTCCCCCGACCAGGTCTACATCACGCCCCGCCTTAACCTACTGCTGTCACAAGCGGAAGAGGAGGCAGCGAAACTGAAGGACCAGTACCTCTCGGTCGAGCACCTGTTACTAGTCATGGCGGACGACAAGGGTATGGCGGGACGACTGCTTCGGGATTCGGGGTTGTCACGCGAGAGCCTGATGCAGACGCTTCGGGAGGTGAGAGGAAGTCAACGGGTGATGTCGCCCAATCCAGAAGCCACCTACGCGGCACTGGAACAGTACGGGCGCGATCTAACCTCAGAAGCGTCCCAGGGAAAACTGGATCCGGTGATCGGCCGGGATGACGAGATTCGGCGCTTGATGCAGGTGCTTTCCCGCCGTACCAAGAACAATCCAGTTCTGATCGGAGAGCCGGGTGTAGGAAAGACGGCCATCGCGGAGGGTCTCTCGCAGCGCATCGTACGCGGTGACGTGCCTGAAGGCTTGAAGCACAAACGGGTCATCTCGCTCGACATGGGTGCGTTGATCGCTGGTGCCAAGTACCGGGGAGAGTTCGAGGAACGACTCAAGGCAGTCCTCAAGGAGGTGCAGGATCAGCAGGGAGAGGTCATCCTCTTCATCGACGAGCTTCACACCGTAGTAGGTGCAGGCCGAGTCGAGGGAGCAATGGATGCAGGAAACCTGCTCAAGCCCATGTTGGCTCGAGGGGAGTTGCACTGCATCGGAGCCACCACCCTCGACGAGTACCGGAAACACATCGAAACGGATGCAGCCCTAGAACGCCGGTTCCAGCCGGTCCTGGTCGATCAACCCTCGGTCGAGGATACGATCTCGATTCTTCGGGGCTTGAAAGAGCGCTACGAAGTCCACCATGGAGTGCAAATCAGGGACTCTGCACTGGTAGCTGCAGCGGTTCTTTCCAACCGCTATATCTCGGATCGCTTCCTGCCCGACAAGGCTATTGACCTGATGGACGAGGCCGCGGCCAAACTCCGAACCGAGATGGATTCCATGCCCTCCGAGCTGGACGAAGTCCAGCGCCGGGTCATGCAGCTGGAAATCGAACGGGAAGCACTCAGAAAAGAGTCCGATGAGTCGTCGAAGGAACGTCTCTCCAAACTGGAGAAAACCCTGGCCGAGGACAAGGCCGTGGCCAAGGCCCTAACGGCTCAATGGCAATCGGAACAGGAAGCAGTCCGACGCCTTCGGTCGGTGAGGGAGCAGATCGAGCAGACCAAGGTCGCCGTCGAAAAGGCCGAACGTGAATACGACCTGAACCAGGCCGCGGAGCTCAGATACGGAAAGCTGGCGACGCTGGACCAACAGCTTAAGGCCGAACAGGAGGCTCTGGGCCAGCGACAGGGTGTCGCACCGCTGCTGAAGGAGGAAGTGGGTGAGGACGACATCGCCGAGGTCGTGAGTCGCTGGACAGGGATCCGAATCTCAAGGTTGCTGGAAGGGGAAATGCAGAAACTGATGAGCCTGGAGAAGGATCTGAGGCGACGTGTGGTGGGGCAGGACGAGGCGGTACACGTAGTCGTGGAGGCGGTGATTCGGGCGCGCTCCGGTCTCAAGGACCCCAACCGGCCTATCGGCAGCTTCATCTTTCCGGGACCCACCGGCGTCGGAAAAACCGAGTTGGCCCGAGCACTGGCTGAATTCCTCTTCGATGATGAGCACTCTCTGATTCGAATCGATATGTCCGAGTATCAAGAGAAACATACGGTGGCCCGACTCATCGGTGCCCCACCAGGCTATGTGGGATACGAAGAGGGAGGGCAACTCACCGAGGCAGTCCGGCGTCGACCCTTTTCGGTGATCCTGTTCGACGAGATAGAGAAGGCCCATTTCGATGTATTCAATGCCATGCTGCAGATCCTGGATGACGGCCGACTCACGGACGGGAAAGGCCGGACCGTCGATTTCAAGAACACCATCATCATCATGACCTCGAATGTGGGAAGTAGTCGCATTCTTGAATACACAGGAGAACTCAGCGGAGATGGATACTCACGAATGAAGGAAGCGGTTCTGGAGGAGCTGCGCCACCAGTTCCGCCCCGAGTTCCTGAACCGGATTGATGAGAGCATCGTCTTTCATGCCCTTGCCGAAGAGCACCTGAAGGAGATCGTTGACATCCAGATGGTTCAGCTGCGTCGGCGCCTCGCCGAGCGACAGATGGATGTGGAGCTGACCGAGGGCGCCCGCGCCCACCTGGTGCGTGTGGGCTACGACCCCAATTATGGAGCCCGTCCGCTGAAGCGTGCCATTCAAAGGGAAGTTGAGAATCCACTGGCTCGGCTCATTGTCTCGGGCGAGCTCAGGGACGGGACCCATCTACGGGTGGATTACGAGCCTGCGAAACAGGAGTTGGTGTTCAGCCAGGAGGCGCTGGCCGAGGTTAACGCAGCGGTTGAATGACCCAAACTTAGAGCTGTTCAAATTACTGACGGCTCACCCCTAAGACGGTGCTGTTGAACCGCGCCTGTTTTCGGAACTGCTCACTGCTCAAGCGTACAGGAAAGAAACTTCAATCGAGGGACGTAGCGGTGGCCTCCAGGCCGTCGTCCGAGCAGAAGGCTCGGAAGAATAAGACTTCGGCCTGGAGGCCAAAGCTACATTCGCCAATGAAGTTTCAGTTTAGCTGCCCAACAATTTCCTCGCAGATCGCCTCTGGCGATTTTTCTTCGATGTCGACGGTGAGGTGAGACATCCTATAGATCCCTTGTCGCTTGGAGAAAAGTGCCTCGAAGGATTCCCGGTTTTGCGCCAGGGGACGATTGTCCACCTGAGAGGAGCGCTTCCAAGCCAAGTCGACAGGAACGTTGAGCCAGACGGCGAGACCTCTGTCCAGGATCAGATCTCGGTTGTACTCCTGGATGAAGGCCCCTCCGCCCACGGCAACTACAGCCGGCGGCAAATCAAGGATCTCCAGTAGCAGCTGGGTTTCGATTTCTCGGAAGCGAGGCTCCCCGTGACGATCGAAGATCTCTGGAATGGCCATTCCTTCGCGCTCCTCGATCAGTTCGTCGAGATCGAGACAGACTCGTCCCAGCTCCCGGGCAAGGGCCTGCCCGACAGTCGATTTACCGCTTCCCATGAAGCCTACCAGGTAGATGTGTTGGGTCACTGAGCTGCCTGACTACAGAGGGAACGGAAGCGATCGAAGAAGCCTGGAAAGGAGACGTCTACACACTCAGGCTGGTCCAGTTCCACCGGAGCGTCGGCGATCAGGGCGGCCAGCGCAAACGCCATGGCGATCCTATGGTCGCCGAACGTCTCTACCCTACCTCCCCGAACACGCTGTTTCGGGGGCACCACCAACCCGTCCGGGAGTTCCTCGGCATCCACTCCCAACTGTCGAAGATTGGAGACCACAGCCTGAATCCGGTCAGATTCCTTTTTCCTGAGCTCCTGTGCATCGCGGACGATGAGACCCTGTTTCAGACGGACCGCCAAAACGGCGAGGGCCGGAATCTCATCGATGAGATTGGGTATCCAACTGCCTCCGATCTCCCTGGGAAATCGCTCCCAAACCGAGTCCGTCGACCCAATTCGGAGATCACAGACCGGCTCGCCGTTGGCTTCCCTGCAATTGGATTTCGCGATCTGGGCGCCTGATTCCTCCAACAGGCTGAGGAACCCGATGCGAGTAGGATTCACTCCGACATTCCGGAGCACCACCTCGCTTCCAGGAGCGAGGACTGCACCCAAGATAAAGTACACGGCAGATGAGAAGTCGCCAGGAATGTCTATGCTGGTTGCCTGTAGCTCGGCCGGCCCGCTGACGCTGATCTCGCAGCGACCGCCACCTCCATGCTGGCGCTGCTCGAGGTGGGCTCCGAAGAAGGGGAGCGCGCGCTCGGTGTGGTCTCGTGACGGCGTGAGCTCGACTACGGTGGTTCGTTCTCGCGCGGTGAGCCCGGCCAGGAGAACACAGGATTTGACTTGAGCACTGGCTACCGGCAAAGGGTAGCGAATCCCTTGAAGCCGGCCGCCATGGATAGTGAGAGGAGGATATCGCCCCTCCCGTGCCTCGATCTCAGCCCCCATCAGAGTCAAGGGGTTCATGATGCGTCCCATGGGACGGCGGTTGAGCGATTGGTCCCCCTGTATGGAAGAAGTGAACTCCTGGCAAGCCAACAAGGAAGAGAGGAGACGAATCGTTGTCCCACTGTTCTCGGCGTCCAGCACCCGATCGGGCTGCACGAAGTTATCCCAGCCGGCGCTGGAGATCTCCACGGTCGTTTGTGACTGCTTGACTTCGACACCCAGGCCGCTCACGCAGTTGAGGGTCGCCTGACAGTCACGGCTCGCCGAAAAATTGGAGATTCGCGTGACACCCTGGGCCATCGCTCCCAGCATGGCATAGCGGTGAGAGATGCTCTTGTCGCCGGGTATCTGGACCTCGCCGCGAAGGGAGCGAACCGGCTCGATTCGTATCATGATCCTCCCCGCGTTGAGTCTAACTTATGCTTATAATCATTGGTTTGGCAGGAAAACAGGCTGGAATCGCTGAGATCGCTGTCTTCCCTCTCGTGTGGGATCGGATCGACTTTGGGATCGAGGGATGGGAAATGGGTGTTGTCAAAACCAAGCGAGGTCAATCCCAACGGGATTGTGTCTTCCAGCCCAGGGTTTCCCAACCCTGGGTAAGAGAGTCAACCCCTTAAGGATCAACCCTGTAGGCGTTGTGTCCTGACCCATTCGTTGCCCTTCTATACGCAACCCATTCAGGGTTGAAATCCAGGGGCGACGCCGTTGACCCAGGGTTCGGAAACCCTGGGCTGAAATACGGAATCCCTTCAGGATTCACCTCCTTCCTATGCACTCAGGGCGCCATCACTCCCAGAAGTTGACGCCATTTTCAAAAACTACCTCATTCGAGCAAACCCTGATTCTTCAACCACTTAGTACACTAGGCATTGGGACTTTCAAGTCCAAGTAGGTCACATCGCTAACCATTTGATATCATTCGACTTTTAACCGGACAGTAGTGTGTTCACTGCTCACTGCCTTACTCCCGTCGGCCCTTCCAGTGAGCAGCAATCGAGTTTCCTTGAGCTGCTTGATGCGGTCCCGTAATCCTGCCGCTTTTTCAAACTCGAATCGCTTTGCAGCCTCTTGCATCTCGACTTCAATCCGCCCGATCTCCTTCTCGATCTCCTCGGGGGAATTGTACTCTTCGATCTCCTCGGCCACCGCCGAGATGTCGTAGTAGTCCAATTTGGTCATCTCGAGGAGCGTCGCATCGATCGGCTTGACGATGGACTCCGGTGTGATTCCGTTGGCCTGGTTGTACCTACCCTGGATCTCTCGGCGGCGGGTAGTCTCCTCGATCGCTCGAGCCATCGAGCGGGTGGTAACATCCGCATACATGATCACCCTTCCGTTGAGGTTCCGGGCTGCGCGTCCAGCGGTCTGGATCAAAGAGGTTTCGCTGCGCAGGAAACCTTCCTTGTCGGCGTCCAGAATCGCGACCAGTGATACCTCGGGTAGATCCAGGCCCTCCCGCAGCAGATTGACTCCCACCAGGACATCGAAGCGACCCAGCCTCAGATCCCGCAAGATCTTGATCCGCTCCAGCGTGTCTATTTCGGAGTGAAGGTAGCGAACCGACACTCCGATTTCAGTGTAGTAATCGGTCAGCTCCTCGGACATTCGTTTGGTGAGGGTGGTGACCAGGACCCGTTCCTTGCAGGCGGCCCGCTTCCTGATCTCCTCGAGCAGATCGTCGATCTGATTCTTGACCGGACGGACTTCGATCTCCGGATCCATCAGGCCGGTTGGCCGAATGATCTGCTCCACAATCTCCCCACCGCATTGCTCCAGCTCATAGCTGGCGGGCGTGGCCGAGACGTAGAGTGTCTGGGGACGACGCTCCTCGAATTCGTTGAAGCTGAGAGGACGATTGTCCAGTGCGGAGGGAAGCCGAAATCCATACTTGACCAGGTTGAGCTTTCGGGAACGGTCTCCCGCGTACATACCACGGACCTGTGGAATGGTGACGTGGCTCTCGTCCACGAACAGGAGAGCATCCTGCGGCAGGTAATCCATCAGGGTGGGAGGGGGTTCGCCGGGGAGACGACCCGTCAGATGCCTGGAGTAGTTTTCAATCCCACGACAATAGCCCACGGTCTTGATCATCTCGAGGTCGAACATGGTTCGCTGATGAATCCTCTGGGCCTCCAGCAGCCGACCTTCCTGCTCGAATTGGGTTCGACATTCCCCCAACTCCTGCTTGATGTCGTCGACAGCTCGATTCCAGCGGTCGCGAGGGATGACGTAATGGGAGCGCGGATAAATGGGCATCCGGGCGTGCTGCTTGAGGATCTCGCCGGTCAGAGGATCGAACTGGTAGATCGCCTCGATCTCGTCCCCGAAAAGCTCGATCCGGATACCGTAGTCTTCATAGGACGGAATGATTTCGATGACATCACCCCGGACCCGGAATACCCCCCGGGAAAGATCGAAATCGTTGCGCTCGTACTGTATTTCAACCAACCGCTGAAGCAGCTCTCGGCGTGAAACCTGCTGCCCCTCGGTCAACATGATAACCATGCCGTAATACGCTTCCGGAGATCCCAGTCCGTAGATACAGCTCACGCTGCAGACGATGATGCAATCGCGGCGTTCGAACAACGACCGGGTGGCGGAGTGGCGGAGTCGATCGATCTCGTCGTTGATCAGGGCGTCCTTCTCAATGTAGGTATCGGTGGAGGCGATATAGGCCTCCGGCTGGTAGTAATCGTAGTAGCTGACGAAGTACTCCACTGCATTCTCTTTGAAGAAGTTCCGGAACTCCTGGTAGAGCTGCGCTGCCAGCGTCTTGTTGTGGCTGAGGACGAGAGTGGGCCGATTCACCGCCTCGATGACCTTCGCCATGGTGAAGGTCTTTCCAGAGCCGGTCACGCCCAACAGGACCTGCCCGGATTCTCCGTCCACCCCTCTCACCAGCTCATCGATCGCACTGGCTTGCTCCTTGGAGGGTTGAAAGGGGCTTTCCAGCTTGAACTCGCCGGAGGAAGAGAGCGCGCTCCCATAAGCGATACCCGAGTATGAGATGCTTTCTTGCTTGGACACACACCTATTATAGGGGGGTTCCTGACCTGAAACTTGAATTGTGAACAGTGATGCAGTGATCAGTGAGCAGTAGCGGAGCCAGTTGCAGCCAACAGAAATGGATTGCCAGTATTGCGAAACCAAGTCCGACAGAGCCACGAACGACTTGACTCGTCTGCAATATGAGCCCAAGGTCCGAGGAGAGAGCCGGACAACAGCAGAATTGCCCCTACCCCAAATCAGAGTTTCTTTGACGTACGATCCGGCGCAGCCGGTGGCGCTGCTAACCTGAAACTTGATTGGGCGGACGTAGCTTTGGGCTCCAGGCCGAAGTCTTCTTCCTTCGAGCCTTTGGCCCGATACACGGCGGCCTGGAGGCCACCGCTACGCCGGGCCAGCTCCACTGGGGGCCCCACAAACCTGAAACTTCATCGAGCAGGTACCCGGCGTAGGATGGGTATTCTTGCCCGTCGGTTGGCCTCGACGGGCAGGAATGCCCGTCCTACAACGGACACGCTGCTATCTCTGTTCGTCGCTAGAGACGACCAAAGTCTGTTTCTCGAATGGGGCCAGCTCCGCTGGGGGTCCCACAAACCTGAAACTTAAGAATCCCAAGATACAAACAAGCTCCAAATCACAAGCACCAAATTCCGAACGGCTCGTATTTTGCCAAAGCATCGCCCACCAGCAGAGCCGAGAGCGACTGGACCTGCTGGAACGAAACCTACCAGGCGGTCTGATAGATTTTCTGGTGTTCGGGGATCCTCGCCTGAGCTTGGGTCCCTCGATGTACCACAATGCGATGGCGCAGCATCAGGAGGCTGTTCTGGGGAATCGGAACCGAGTCGCGGCCCGGATAGGCCACGTTTATCATTCCGTAGTAGCGAAGGACCCATTTCGGTGGGAACTGAGGTAAGGAGGGGTGGCTGAGAATGGCGAGCCCGGAAACCTCGTCAGCCTCTCCAAATCGCCCATGGTAATCGGCCCACGGGCTCGCTTCGCCGATACGATCCTGAACCAGGATCCCGATGCTGTCGTCGATCACTCCTTCCCGTGGAGGTCTGACCCTGACGGTAAACCCCGAGTAGCCCCGTGAATTCTCGGAACCGCCGAGACGGAGACCAGTTACCAGGGGTTTCAGGGCGATCTCGAAATCCAGACACTGGCCCTCCTGAGACGATCGAAATACCCTGATCGTCAAGTTCTCCTCAACTATGGGTTGAGGCTGCCCAGCACTGTCCTGATACCGTGAAGAGGTCCACAATACGTTGACCTTGAGCGCCGCGAAGACTGGACCTTCATCGGTTACTTCGGCGCTGCGCACCACCGCCAGGAAGTCAGTCGTATCCCAGGGATCGCCGGCGCGCAACTGGTTCACAAGGAGCTGGTGCCAAGCCCAGAACACGCCCCGATGGTGCGGGTGGTCTTCTGGAAAATCCTGGGTCATGGTCTCCCCGTCCAGGCCATATACAGGATGGACGTAATTGGCTCGTCTGTACTTGCCGTCGAGCGCCTTGGGAGTCTCTTGATAGAAGAGAACGGGCCGTTGCGACTCAGAGAAAAGGAGGCCACCCGACTTCCGGGTTAGCTTCAGAAGGGGTTCCACCGCGACTGGGGTTGCGTCGAACTCGACGGTCGAGCCTCGCTCCTCCGACTGGATTCCTCTGATCATCCACAGGTGCCCTGAGGTGGGGTCGAGCTGGGCCAGAACAGGAGGTCCTTTTCCAGAATGCGCTCGCAACGAGAAACTTCGATGTTGGGAGGCTCCACCCTCGAGGGTGGCAACCAGGGGAGCGGGCATTCCGGTTGGAAAATCGGCCGGCAATTCGAGCCTGGCTTGTGCACTGGAGCGCTGCGTGGACATCTGTACTCGGGACCTGGAACGTGGCCACTCAAGGTCCCATTCAGCGGGACCCAAGAAGAAAAGAAGGAAAAACGAAACAGCTAGAGCACCACCGAAGAGTCTCATCATAAAGCTCTGCCAACCTCCGCGATTCTATGAACGACAAAACGGAAGGGTCAAGTCCGCGTCTCGCAGTCTTAAACTGAATTATCGAGTACCGCTAGTGGGAATATACACCTGCTCCGAGCCCCGCTCCACTGGATTGATCGCACTCTTGACCGGCCCGAGCCAGGTTGCTAGTGTCCTTCGAACAAGGGTCTTTGCTAGAAGACCTGTTGGAGGAAAGACATCATGGGCCTGACCTTACATCGTCATTCCGTCCTGATAGGAACCATGCTAACGCTTACAGTTTCCTGTACCACCCCCGAATCCGGTGGACTCGACCCTGGCCGGGAGAAACCGGGCGAGAGGGCCAGTAGCAAGAACCATGATGTCCCCACAACTCACGAGCTTGGCGTTCGAACCAACGTCCCCTGGCAGGGTACGAGAATTGAAGTGCACTCCGGTCAGAGGATCGCTTTTACGGCCTCGGGAGAATACATCTTCCACTCCGCAGGATACGCTTGCGGTCCTGAAGGGATCCCCGACGCCAACCCCTTTACTGGCAGCTGGCCCGCAAACGAGCTCACCGGCCTGGCACTGGTCGGCAAGATCGGCGAGACCGGAACCCCCTTCCTCGTGGGTCCAGGAACGGAGATCCAAGCGGATCACGACGGCGAAGTATTCCTGGGGGTCAACGACGATATTGTCGATGAGAACACAGGGACGTTGAGCGTCAAAGTCGAAATACATCCTCCCGCTGGCCGGGACTCGAAGGACTGATGGACGCAATACTGGTCACTGGAGGAGCAGGCTACATTGGGAGCCACGTGGTGCGTGAGCTTGCCCGCTCCGGCTACCGGCCGGTGATCCTGGACCACCTTGGGGAAGGCCACCAGGAGGCAGTCACGGCGGGCGACTTCTTCCTCGGGAATCTGTCGGATGAGAGCGTGCTGGATTCCCTCTTTAGCCAACACGACATCGATGGCGTGATGCACTTTGCGAGCCGCTGCTACGTGGGTGAATCGGTGGAAAACCCTCAGCTCTACTACGAGGAAAACGTCCTGGGCGCGCTCACACTCTTCCGCGCCATGAGGCGGCATCGGGTGCGCCGTTTCATCCTTTCCTCCAGCTGCGCGGTCTATGGGAACCCCCAACGCACCCCGATCGATGAAGGACACCCAAGAGACCCCGTGAATCCGTATGGTGAGACAAAATACTTCATCGAGCGAATCTTGAATGAGTATGATCGGGCCTACGATTTTCCGTTCGTTGCCCTCCGCTACTTCAACGCCGCCGGCGCCAGTCTGGACGGAAAAATTGGCGAGTCCCACGACCCTGAGACACACCTCATACCGCTGGTGTTACGAGTTGCCAAAGGAGAGGCTGCTGAAATCACCGTTTTTGGCGATGACTACTCTACCCGGGACGGAACCTGCGTACGAGACTTCATCCACGTGCTGGATCTAGCCTCAGCCCACATCGCGGCCTACCAGTGGCTGAGGCAGGGAAAGGCCAGCGACTCTTTCAACCTCGGTACGGGCTCCGGTTATACTGTGAAGGAGGTCGTAAGTGCAGCGGAGCGAGTGACAGGCCGCAGGGTCGCCAGCCGAGTGGCAAAGCGACGATCCGGCGACCCACCGAAGCTGGTCGCCGATTCCAGCAAGGCGGCTTCCCTGCTGGGATGGACTCCAAAATATTCGGGATTGGAGACGATCCTGGAGACGGCCTGGTCGTGGGAGCAGAATCGTACTTACTAGCGTCGGTCTGGCACTTGGTGAGCAGTGGGCAGTGAGCAGTGAGAGCAGTGAGCAGTGGGCAGTGGGCAGTGAGCAGTGAGAGCAGTGAGCAGTGGGCAGTGGGCAGTGAGCAGTGAGAGCAGTGAGCAGTGAGAGCAGTGAGAGCAGTGAGCAGTGGGCAGTGGGCAGTGAGCAGTGAGAGCAGTGAGCAGTGGGCAGTGGGCAGTGGGCAGTGGGCAGTGAGAGTAGCATGCGAATTCTAGTAACAGGAGGAGCAGGGTTCATTGGAAGCTACCTCTGTGAATCGCTTCTGAGCCAGAGACATGAAGTCATCTGTCTAGACAATCTCTTTTCCGGCTCCAAAAAGAACGTGCTGCCATTTCGGGAGCACCCTAATTTCGAATTCATTCGTCACGACATAACTCATCCGATTCTCGTCGAGGTCGATCAGATCTACAATCTGGCCTCCCCAGCATCTCCCATCTACTATCAATACAACCCGGTAAAAACTGTAAAAACCAACGTGCTGGGAACCCTGAACATGTTGGGGCTGGCCAAGCGGGTCAACGGTCGGATTTTGCAGGCTAGCACCTCGGAGGTCTACGGGGACCCATTGGTCCATCCTCAGAAGGAGGACTATTGGGGAAACGTTAATCCGATCGGGCGTCGCAGCTGCTATGACGAGGGTAAGCGCGTCGCAGAGACCCTGATGATGGACTATCACCATCAGAACGGAGTGGATGTTAGGATCGCCCGGATCTTCAATACCTACGGACCCAGAATGTCGGTCCAGGATGGACGTGTGGTGAGCAACTTCGTAGTACAGGCTCTTCAGGAGCAACCCCTGACCCTCTACGGCGATGGATCTCAGACACGATCTTTCTGTTACGTCTCCGACCTGGTATCGGGGTTGGAAAAACTCATGGCCAAGGAGGACCTCTGGGATCCTGTCAACCTGGGGAATCCAGGAGAGTTTTCCATGTTGGAGTTGGCGGAACTGGTCAAGGACCTAACCGCCTCTGGGTCTGAGATCCGTTTCGACCCCCTCCCCTCCGACGATCCGGTCCGGCGTCGCCCAGACATCAGCCGCGCCCGCGAGCTGCTGGACTGGGAACCTAGCGTGAATCTTCGCGACGGCTTGACTCGCACGATTGAGTATTTTGACAACCTGCTGCAGGCTGGAAAACGAACTGGGTGAGAGGCGCCAGTCGAGCCACAAGAGACACATCTGAATGAATCCCGCCCCAAAAAAGATCGTCCTCCTGGGGATGGCAAGCAAGATCCCGGTGGCAGGAGTGGTCTGGCAAACGCTGCACTACCTGATCGGATTTCGACGGTTGGGTCATGACATTTACTACGTCGAAGAACACGGGCGTACTCCCTCCATGTTCATGGAGACTGAAAAGGACGACGCTGAGGCGAACGCAGCCGCTTTTATCGCCCGGCTGATGCATCGCTTCGATCTGGGAGACCGCTGGGCGTTCCACGCTCTCTACGACGACGGGCGCTGCTTCGGGCTCAGTGAGGGCAAGCTCAAGGAACTTTTTCGTTCAGCGGACCTGGTCATCAATCTCCACGGCGGGACCATACCGTTGCCCAAGCATTACTCACGGGGGCAACTGGTCTATCTTGAAACGGATCCGGTAGAGGTACAGATCGAGCTGCACCGCGGCTCATCCGAGGTCATTGATTATCTGGCACCTCACCGTGCGTTTTTCTCCTACGGTGAAAACTACGCTCGCCCAGACTGCAAACTGCCGGTCTCAGACCGATTCCATTTCCAAGCCACACGGCAGCCCGTGGTCCTGGATTTCTGGGGAGCTGAAAGCGGCAGAACGGGAGATCTGTTCACCACCATCGGGAACTGGAAGCAGGAATGGCGTGATATCCGATTCAATGGAGAAGTCTACCACTGGAGCAAGCACCACGAATTCCTGAAGTTTCTGGATCTGCCCGCTCGCACAGGTCGGCCGTTCGAGCTAGCCTTGAGCAGTTACGACGAAGAAGAGCAACGCATGCTCGAATCCAAAGGCTGGCGGGTGAGACCCGCGCTGGACCTATCCCGCGAGATCGATCCCTACAGGACCTATATCACCGAATCCCGAGGCGAATTCACGGTCGCCAAGGATCAGAACGTGCGCCTGCGCACCGGGTGGTTCAGTGATCGAAGCGCGACCTACCTCGCTGCCGGAAGACCCGTCATCACACAGGAGACGGGATTTAGCGACTTCTTGCCCACGGGAGAGGGCTTGTTTGGATTCTCGACAATAGAGGAAGCCATCGGGGCGTTTGAAAGCATTAACTCAAACTATCAGCGGCATCGGGAGGCAGCCCTTTCGATTGCAAGGGAATACTTCAGTCACGAAGTGGTCTTGAAGCAGCTGCTGGAAGACATCGGGTTATAGCCCGGATGCCCCAACTTCCTCGTCGACTTGCGAGAGCGGCACAGCCCCCCTTTGCCGCCGCGCTGAAAGCTATGAACTCTGCCTCGCAACTCGGATCTAAACCGAATGGCAATCGATTTCTGATCGTCAACGCTGACGACTTTGGACACAGTGTCGACGTCAATCGCGGGATCATCGAAGCACACCAAGGAGGCATCGTAACAAGCGCTAGCCTGATGTCTGACAGGCCAGCAGCCGCTGCCGCCGCCGCCTACGGCCGGGAACATCCCTGTCTCAGTCTGGGACTTCACATCAACCTCGGTCAGTGGGTTTACCAGGACGGGAACTGGATATCTCAATATCAGTTAGCCCCGATGGACGATGTCGCCGCGCTGGCTGACGCAGTCTCTCAGCAACTGGAAGCATTTCGATCCCTGACGGGCCGGAATCCTGCCCACATCGACTCGCACCAACATGTACATAGAGAAGAACCCATACGCTCGATCTTGCTCGCAGAGGCGCGCCGTCTTGATGTTCCGCTGCGTTCCTGTACGCCCGGGATCATCTATTGTGGCGCCTACTATGGCCAGACAGGCAAGGGCTTTCCTTTACCTGGTGCAATCACTGCTGACGCCCTGATTGCAATTCTGCCATCGTTGTCCTCGGGCATAACGGAGTTGGCCTGTCACCCTGGCCTGGGGAACAGTATAGATTCCGTTTACTGCTCCGAGCGTGAACAGGAAGTCAAGGCACTGTGCGATCCCAGGGTCCCTCGGGCCCTTGCCGATCAAGGCATCCAGCTCTGCTCTTTCAACGACATCGCAGACCCCTGGAGGAAGGCCGGGCCGCCAGACCCGAAGAGGTTCCCGACAGGAAAGTGACTGTTCCACTATTGTAAGGACCAGATAGGCGTACATCGAGGCTAGCAGAGCCGGTCTCGGTTTCCTCCCACTGAGCTCGCTTGAGAACCATGCCTGAACTGAACATTCGATTGCTCGACCAGATCATTATCGGCCTCGGCTTCCTGCTGCTGCTCACAATCGGGATTCTCTCTTCCCGTCGCAGTCAGACCGATGAAGGCTACTTTCTCGCCGGCAGGTCCATGCCAGGCTGGGTAGTAGGCTTCTCCTTGATGGCTACGATCGTCAGCTCCCTGACCTTCCTGGGGATTCCTGCTTTTGCCTTCAGCGAGGCGAATTGGCGCAACCTCTTTGCCCACTTCATGTACATTCCCGCGATCTTGATCGCTATCTATCTGTTCATCCCGATTTACCGGTCGACCCGCGTGAATTCGGCTTACGAGTACCTGGAACGTCGGTTTGGTCTATGGGCGCGGATGTATGCGGCAACGAGCTTCGTCCTCTTTCACTTCTTCCGCACCGGGATTGTGCTCTACGCGGTCTCGCTGGCAATCCAATCCATCTTGCAAATGGACGAGGACTCGCTGCCATTGATCATCATCATCGCTGGATTCCTGGTTTCTGCCTACACCATCTTGGGAGGACTCCAGGCCGTTATCTGGACGGACGTCCTACAAGGAATCGCCCTGATCGGAGGAGGACTGCTCTGTCTTCCCATTATCGTTTCGCAGCTGCCAGGCGGGCTCGCTGAACTCTTCAGCGTCGCGGTCGCCGACAACAAATTCGACCTGGGCAACCCGCAGTTCACACTGCAGGGAAAGACATTCTGGGCCTACCTGGCCGCCGAATTCATTGTCCTGACACAGATATCCTGCACAGATCAGACCAGCGTTCAGCGCTACGCCGCCGCCAAGAGCGACAAAGACGCGTCTCGAGGGGCCATCATCGCCTGTTGCCTGGCGGTGCCAGCATGGACGTACTTCTTGTTTCTAGGTACGGCTGTCTATGTCTTTGTGAAAGTGGTACCAGCCACCGGGCTGGAGGGACTCGCGGCCGACGCTGTATTTCCGAGATTCATCTTGACCCAACTGCCCGCCGGTCTTGCCGGGCTGGTCTTGACGGGACTATTAGCCTCCGCCATGTCCACACTGGACTCTAGCATCAACGCCACGGCCGCGACCGTCACTACCGACTTCTACCGAAGGCTCTGGGTCAAGGATCGGGATCCTCGACACTACGCCAACGTAGGAAGGTTGGTCAGTCTGTTGTTCAGCGTGGTGATGATTACCGCCGCCTGCGCGATCCACTTCTACCGAGTCTCTGAGACCTTGGACGATCTGTCCAGAATGTTCCTGTCGATCCTCGGAGGAGGTCTTGTCAGCCTGTTCTTGCTGGGTCTCATCACCTTGCGGGTAGACAGCCGAGCGGCCATCACTGCTACCGCGGCAACGGTTTTCTCAGTGAGTGGATGGCTGTTCTTGGATACCCCCGCCGGTCGGGAACTCTTCCCAAACCTTTCCCCAGCCATACCCGACAACTTCTGGGTCAGCACCTTCGCGAATCTGGTTCTCTTTGGGGTGGCCTATTTCGTCAGCCTCCTGATCGGAAGCCGACACGGCAAGGATCTGAACGGCCTCACTATCTGGCGGCCAAGCTCCCGATCCTGAGCTCGAGCCAGTTGTTGTACCCGTTGGGCGCGGCGGGCTAATCCTGCCGCCGGCAAGGGTTGATCCGAGACGAATCGCCTCAGACCCTTGATGCGATTCTCGTGTAGGATGGGTTTGCAGAGCCTGCTCCTCATGGTCATTGCTCTGAAGGATGCTTTCTCTGGTAACCTGCGACCGGGGATATTGAAAGGAGAGAGAAAAATGAGAAGCAGCCTTGGCTTGGTTCTTCGGGTAACGACACTCATCGCCGTTTGGGCAACCGCACTAGATGTAGGGAATGCTCAACAAGCACTATTTGAACAAACGGACGTCTTCGTCGCCGGCGAGGACGGAATCACCGAGTACCGCATCCCCGTTCTCGTCACAGCGAATAACGGGGCCCTCCTCGCCTTTTGTGATGCTCGAGTAGACCGACCGGGTGACGCACCAAACAACATCGATCTGGTCATGAAGCGCAGCCTCGATGGAGGCCGGACCTGGGGGCCCCTCAAGCGGCTGGCGAATCCTGGCAAAGGTGCCGCCGCGGACTCCTGCGCGGTAGTCGACCGGCACACCGGTACGGTGTGGGTGTTCTTCGGCTACTATCCGGAGGGAATCGGCAGCCGCAACGCCCAACGCGGACTCTACGGGCCCACCGTGATGATCTGGCTCGTCAAGAGCGACGATCACGGCGAAACCTGGTCGAAGCCGCTCGATGTGACCGCCATGGTCAAGAAACCCGAATGGCGCGCGGGCTCTCCTGGCCCGGGAGCGGGTATCCAGACGCGGAGCGGACGATTGATCGTCCCCCGGTATTCCCTTACGGGGCTCGACTACCATGGCTCACATGTGATGTACAGCGACGACCACGGAAAGACCTGGCAGATCGGTGGCGAGGTGCAGGCAGAGGGGAAAACCGACGAAACCCAGGTGGCCGAGCTTGCCGACGGTTCGCTGCTGCTCAACATGCGTGGCTCATCCGGAAACTACCGGAAGGTTGCGAGAAGTATCGACGGGGGGATCAGCTGGTCGGAAGTCAGCCACGACGCGTTTCTCATCGAGCCTCGCTGTCAAGCCAGTATGCTCCGGTTTACCGACCGGCTTACATACGTCAAAGATCGGCTCCTGTTTTCCAACCCGGCCAGTCGGCAGAGGGAGAATATGACGGTCCGCCTCAGCTATGACGAGGGCAAGAGCTGGCCGGTTGCGAAACAGCTCCATGCCGGACCATCGGCCTATTCCTGCCTGACCGTCCTCTCCGACATGACCGTTGGCTGTCTCTACGAGCGGGGAGAACAAAGCCCCTACGAGAGAATTACCCTGGCTCGCTTCAGCCTGGACTGGCTGACGGGTGCCAAAGACAGACTCAGCCCCAATTGAAGCGAAGACGGGACCCGTCTGTAGCCCCAACTGTGTTATATTTTCGTCACTTTGGGATCTGTGTTCGCTTTGATCAGGCCCTAGTCGCTGCTTCGGCCAGTTACTCTGAGTGTCTCTACGACTGAAAGATTCATGAGTTCCCACGGTAAGAAATCCTCAGTGACCTGGGTGAGTCTCCTCGGCTGGGTGTGCCTGCTCGCCGCAGAGCAGACTGAGGTCGAGCTGCCGCCGGCGGCCGATATCAAGGTGGATTTCCAACGACAGATCCAACCCCTTCTCGAGGCCCGGTGCCATTCCTGCCACGGAGCTCAGCAGCAGCTTGGAGGCTTGCGGCTGGACAGCCGGGAGGTGGCCCTGGCGGGCGGGAGGAGGCATCAAGGGCGGACAGGTGGTGGGCATGACAGATGATTTCGGATTCAACGTGACGCAGGATCCGGTCCACGTCCACGACCTGCACGCGACTCTGCTTCATTGCCTGGGCTTCGATCACGAGAAGCTGACCTACCGGCATCAGGGTCGTGATTTCCGCCTGACCGACGTTGCCGGGAACGTGGTCCCCACACTGCTAGCCCCAAAAGAAGTAGATGAAAGTGGACTAAACCACATGTAAACACCTGAAATGCCAGACCTGACGGGTATTCTGGGGTTGTCAAAGAAACTTCAGAACAAGCCGAAAGGAGGCATTTCAGGTGAAGAAAAAGGATAGCGCAATCATCCGCAAACGGGAAGCAGAGGTTGCTCAGCGATTGAGCCCCAGCTGGAACGGTCAAGACCCGAAACCGGTGCTCTCGCCCGAGGTCATCAGCTACGAGGTCTCGGAGAAAACGGGTGCGGTCAGTTACGGTGGTCTGGGGCTGCTGCAGCAGGTGGTGAAGTGGAGTGGGCTGGGGAAAGCCATTGACCAGGCGGTGACGCTGCTCAAACGCCACCAACCGTACCACGAATCGGACCACGTCCTGAGCCTGATCTACAACGTGGCCACGGGCGGGACCCGCTATCAGGATATTGAACTGCGACGTCAGAGTGTGAGTTTCCTGGAGGCGGTGGGAGCCGAGAAGATCCCCGCCCCCAGCACGGCCGGAGACTTTGTGCGCCGCTTTGACGCGCCCGACGTGGTGGATCTGATGGAAGCCGTCAATGCCAGCCGCCTCAAGGTCTGGGCCCAACAACCGGCCCGTTTCTTCCAACGGGCGGAGATCGACGTGGATGGGACGATGGCCCCCACGAGCGGCGAATGCAAGGAAGGGATGGAGATCAGCTACGACGGGCAGTGGGGCTATGCGCCGCTGATCGTGACGCTGGCCAATACGGGAGAGGTGCTCTATGCGGTCAACCGCTCGGGCAACCGTCCCTCTCATGAGGGAGCGGCCGAATGGCTGGATCGGAGTATCGAGCTGGTTCGAGAGGCGGGTTTTCGGAAGGTGCGCCTGCGCGGGGACACGGATTTTTCGCTGACGGCTCATTTTGACCGTTGGACGGAGGCGGGCGTGGAGTTTGACTTCGGGATCGACGCCCATCCGAGCTTCGTCAAGTGGGCGGAGGCGTTGCCAGAAGCGAGATGGAAAGAGCTGGGGCGCCCCAGCCAGGGGAAAGGAAAAGGGAAGAAGCGGCGCCAGCGGCGGGACAAAGTGAAGCCGGAGATTGTCAAGAGACGCGGGTTCAAGACGCTGACGCTGGAACGGGAAGAGATCGCGGAGATCGACTACCGTCCGAGCAAAGCGAAGCGAACCTATCGGATGGTGATCTTGCGCAAGACGATCCTGGTCGAGAAAGGCCAGAAGCGGCGGCTGCCGCAGACGCGCTACCACTTTTATGTCACCAATATCTCGGCCAGAACGTTGGGAACGGCGGGAGTCGTACGGGAAAACAACCGGCGCTGCAACCAGGAGAACGTCATTGAACAACTCAAGAACGGAGTCGAGGCCCTGCGGATGCCCTCGGATACGCTGGTAGCCAACTGGGCCTATCTGGTGATTGCGGCTCAAGCCTGGAATCTGAAGGCCTGGATGGGGTTGGTGCTGCCGGCGCGACTGCAAGCCCGAGAGCTGGTGAAGATGGAGTATCGCCGTTTCCTGCGAGAGGTCATTGAAATGCCCTGCCAGATTTTGCGCAGGGGCCGACAGTTGGTCTATCGGCTGCTGGATGTCAATGGTTGGAGCCGTCTTCTCTTGGAAGGCAGTAAGTGGTTGAAACACCGGCCAGCTACCTGAAACTGAAAGGAGATAAAGTAGCTCCGAGGGTCGCCAGAGCTGGGGCGAGGTGTCTCTACAAACGCCCCCCAAGAGGGCAGAATCGTTTTCCCTGAGCGATCGGCGTGGAGGACAGCTGAACACGTGCCTGTTCTGAGTGACTTCGCGCCGAAATTTAGAATTTAGGTCTCAAAAATGGCTCCTCGGAGCCGACAAAGGGGTCTATTTTCGAACTTGCGCTTATTTTGGGGCTAGCGTGATCAGATCGCTCCCGATCGCTACTCTGTTTACCAACGGTGCTGGAATCACTTCTTCCTGGGCTTCGAAGGTCGCATCTCAACCCGACTGATCAGACACCGTGGATGCTGCTTCAAAGTGCTGATAACCACCTCGGCCACATCCTCGGAAACCATCTTCCAAGAAGCCTCTGCCTCATCTGTAGACGAAGCGGACCGGGTATCGACACTGCCTGGCATGACATAGGCAACTCGGATGTCGTGGTGTCTGACTTCCTCCATTAAAGCCTCACTGAATCCAGTCAAAGCGAACTTGGAGGCGTTGTAGGCAGAGCCTCCGGGGAAGGCATTCTTGCCGGCCAGACTGCTGATGTTGATGATGAACCCCCCGCCGGCCCTCTTCATCTCTGGGACGGCGAAGTGACAGCCGTAGAACACGCCATCCAGGTTGGTGCTGATCGTCGTTCTCCACTCCTCGACCGTCATCTCGTCGACATGCTTGAGGGCTCGAACAGCGGCAGCATTGTTGACCAGAATGTCGATTCCCCCAAGTTGGGAGACACAAGAGCCGATGAGCGCCCGGACCTGCTCAGGGTCCTGCACGTCGCAGGCTTGTCCCAACACGGGTCCGTCACCCAGCCCACGGAGCGAAGCGACCGCCTCTTCGATCGCTGCTCTGTTCCTCGAGGTGACCATCACCCCCGCACCCTCGCGGACGAGTGAGCGAGCCACAGCAAACCCTATTCCTCTTGTGCTGCCCGTGACGACAGCCCGCTTGCCCGACAGTTCCATTGGCACTCTCCTGATTGCGGTAGCGAGTCAAAAGTAGCATATTCCACCGCAGCGCGAACGTATTCTTCTTCCACTCATGGGAGAAGCCAACAGGCTGGACGGGTTTGGGAGGGTAGTTCAAATGGACCGAAGAGATTTCCTGGCGACCTCTGGTGGACTGGCGGCTGTATCGGCCTTGACAGGCTGTGGGACGTCCGCAACGCCTCCGGGCAACCGAAAAACGATTCGAAAGCCTCTGAAGATGCATGTGGGGACGCAGTGCCCTGCTTCAAGTACAACTTGCGCATTCTGGGCACGATGCGTACGGGGCGTACGCCCGGAGGTCGTGGCGGTTCGACCTACAGCACCTGGAAGTTCAGTGATGCCAAACAGGATCCGCCGCTCACCAGAGCGGGACCGGTACCCGCCGAGGTCTTTTGGGAGCGGATCGACTATTTCCTGGAGCGGGTGATTCCGGTATGCAACGAATACAAGGTCCGCGCAGCCTGTCATCCCCATGACCCCGGCGTCCCCCCCGAAGGCTTTCAGGGGATCGACCGAGTGTTGGGCACTCCCGAAGGCCTGAAGGAGTTCGTCTCCCTACATGAAAGTCCCTACCACGGTCTCAACCTGTGCCTCGGGACTACGGCCGAGATGCTCCACGAACCAGACCGCGAGATTCACGACATCATCCGCTATTTCGGAGAGCGCAAGAAGATCTTCAACATCCACTTCCGCAACATCAGAGGAGGGCGGGATGACTTCATGGAGGTCTGGCCGGACGAAGGGGATATGAACATGGTAAATCTGGCCTTGACGCTGGCAGAGGTGGACTATCCCTACATGGTCATGCCCGACCACATGCCGCTACACCCGGATGATCCAGGCGCCAAGCAGGGCTTTGCCTTCGGATATGGTTACATCAAGGCCATTTTGCAGACAATTGAGGCACTCGCCTGAACTAGAATACGTCGCACGTCTCTCCTCCCTGGACATTGTGGCGAAGAGCCTCCCCTCAGCAACAACAATTCTGATTGGGAGTCCCGAGCCCGTAGGTGACCCGGGAACCGACCCATGCATGTCGGCGGCGCCGAAGGGCATCAGAGGCTTGAGTTCGCCGCGCAGCATCTGGACCAGGGGACTCTGCCCCGGCTGACCGGCTTTCACCGGCGAGCCTATGTATCTCTTTAGCGTTATCTTCTTACTCTTGCCTTTGCCTTTGCCTTTGCCTTCGCCCTCCCCCCTGCCCCTGTCCCTGCCCCTGAGTGGACGGCCATCCAGAATGGCTGCTACACTGCTCGAAGCTTCGTCTTGATTACATCGCGAATTAGGAGATCTTGAACTATGACTACTTCGACAACTGCTCTTCATGCCGCTATTCGAGCGGCAGACGACAACCTTGAATCAGCCTTCGGACAGGGTGATTCTGAAGGCATCTCCGGTCTTTATACCGAGGACAGAATGCTGCTGCCGACGGGCTCCGACGCTGTCACAGGCAAGCCTGCCATCCAGGCGTTCTGGCAGGGAGCGATGGACATGGGAATCAAGGGACTGGGTCTGGAAATCGTGGAGCTGGAGGACCATGGGAGCACGGCGATCGAGGTTGGGAACTACAGCCTCAGCTCAGAGGGGGAAGAGGTGATCGACCGTGGCAAGTACGTCGTCATCTGGAAGCAGGAAGACGGGCGCTGGAAGCTTCACCGGGACATCTGGAACAGCAACACGCCCGCATAGGGAATTCTAGAGTCGAAATGGCCAGGATTGCCTAGAGTTCTCGCCGACCATGTCATGGGTTGACGCACCCTACCCTCCGGATCCGAGGACCTTGTGTCACCCGGAGTAGCCCACCGTCTTTATCTGGACGTGTTCGCCCGCGCCGACCCGCCTACCCTGAACTCGACAATCCCGTTGGGCTTGACCTTTCGCATAAATCCACTCAGCATTGAGTTCAACCCCTTGTAGACCTATTATTTACGGAAGACAGGGTGGTCATGCTGAATCTCAATCGGTTTTCTTTTCCAAAACTTGTGGTCGGGTTGACGCTCGTCTCGACCTTCCTTGTGGTCCTGTTGGCGGCTCCACCAGACGGTGCTCAGGACGGTGAGTTTCATGGGCAGCCGGCGTTGGTGATGGCCAACGACAAGCTGGAGTTGAAGGTGTTGTCCTTTGGGGGGGCGCTGGTGAGCCTGCAGCTCAAGGGCGACGCGGAGAAGATGAATCCGCTGTGGGATTCGTTTCGCGCCGACATCGAGGCAGGCAAGCCGATTCGCGAGGGCGGTTCGGTAGGGCACTTCGTTTGCGTGGATGGGTTCGGACCTGTGTCGGGGGAGGAGCGAGAGGCGGGGCTGCCGGGACACGGCGAGGCTCATACTCTGCCTTGGGTGACGCAGAGTTCCTGGAAGCGGGGCAAAGTAGCGAGCTTGACACAGGCGGTACAGCTACCCCGGGTCCATGAAGTACTGACGCGGACGATCGAGATGATCGACGGCGAGAACGTCGTCTATGTCCGAAGCCGTCTCAAGAATCTATTGGCGTTTGACCGGCCGATCTGTTGGGCCGAGCATGCGACGATCGGCTCGCCGTTCTTGGAACGCGGCGTGACGGTGGTCGACATGTCGAGGAATCGGGCGATAACCCGCCCCCATGAGGGCCGGCGGCCTCGGTCGCACCGGCTGCCGTCGGGGGTAGAGTTCGAATGGCCGATGTCGTCCACGCTGGAAGGCGGCAAGACGGACTTGCGGGCGGCGCCGAAGCCGTCGGATTCTCTAGACCATACGGCTCATCTGATGACCGGACGGGAACATGCATTCGTCACAGCACTACATCCCGAGAAGCGGTTGCTGCTCGGCTATGTTTTCAAAACGTCGGAGTCGCCCTGGCTTCAGACTTGGGAGCACTATCCCCCGGAAGGAATGATGGCGAGGGGGCTCGAGTTTGGGACCCAGGCTTTCGACCTTTCGCGCCGAACGGTGATTACAGAAAACAAGCGGTTTGGTGAGTTATTGTATCGATGGTTGCCAGCGAGTTCGGAGATCGAGACGAGTTTCTTGATGTTTTGGACCCGGACGCCCGAAGGGTTTGCCGGTGTGAGCGAGGTTGAGGTGAAGGGCGGGAAGGTGCATATCCGCGACGATCGTTCGGGGCAGTCGATGACGTTGGGTGCGTCGCGGGGTTTGTGAGTCTTGGATTTGGCTCGGTAGTGATCAGCAAGAAAGATGGTGGGTTCGAGGCGCGAAGGGAGAGATATCCGAACGGCAGGAAATCATTGTCGTCCAGAACGGGTTTGAGGAACTCAAGCGTCTGGTGCCAGCAAGGGAGTGAAGCCAGGCCCCACCTTGATCACATCAATTCAGGGCCGTCCGTCGCTGCCCCGGACGGGTGGGTGTTGAGCTTCGTCAAGAGCCGACGCCGGAGATGGCGGCGACCCACGCACTCCGCCCAGAAGCCAGTTGCGCGCCTGATATTCACGCACCTCGCTAGGGTACAGAATCAGGGACGGCTTGCCTTCGCTGTGACTGGGCAGGGGTGTCGGACGCCTCAGGATGAACTCGGCCCGATCCAGACGGTTATAGGCGATGTATGCCATCTCTAGACGGTCGATGATGCTTTCCGCCTCGGACGTGAAGTCGGGCACTAGCACCGGTCCCGTGTCGACCTGGAACCTCCCGGTCTCTTGCACGCTGCTGATGATGATGATCGGGTATTCGAGCAGGTAGCGCTCCCGACGCTTGGGATCTCGGATCTCGGTGCGGCCCACTAACGGAACCTTGCTCCAAATGGCCGCATCAATCTCTGCATGAGTCTTGAGCACTCGAGTCCGGGGGAACCTCCGGACGTCGATCGCGAGCGATGAGATCGCTGCACCTGAGGTTGGAGATCTATCGCGCCACCGGCGGCCCCGCGACGGCTTGCCCTGGTAGGTCAGAGAGGGGCCCATGTTGCGCACTTCCTTCAGCGAGTAGATCGCGCGCCACTCTTTGCTGGGGATGTGGAATATACGGTCTTCGACGAACATCCACTCTGTGGGGTGCCCGACCGTAAGAACGAAGCGCTCGGTGGCCCCTGTCCTTTCATCGATCACGTCAATGAAGGACTCGAGCAGGATCCGCGCCTTGTTTCCGGAGGGCAAGTTGTGCCGACTGTAAGGTCGAGGGTCGTCACCGGGCGGCAGGACCCATGTGACACAGGAAGACTGGAAGTCACTAGCCGGAGCGACCACCTCGTTCTGTTCCCGAGGTGCATGCCCGCCTGCTGCCACCCAGGCAAGCGTCCAGCCACCCGAGGCGGCCAGGATGAGTAGATTCCTGAACCCTTTCATCGTCATATCCTCCGGATCGTCTCACCACCAGTCCACCTCCCGGACCGCTTCGGCCGACACGCGTGCAACCTTGCTAGATCTCCATTTATACAACGAAATTGGGCACAACTCCCAGACATTACAGACTTTTTCGCCCCCTTTTTCTCAGTACACTCCCTAATGCAGTGAACCCCCGTTGCTTCAGCGTCCGTGGACCAGAAGCTTCTTGCCCGACTTGAAGAGGACTTCAATCCTGTTTCCGGGCTGGACCTGCTGAACGATCCCAATCCCTAAACTTTCGTGATCGACAAACTCGTCGGCCTCAAATCGGTCGGACATCGAGTAACGCCTGGCCTCCGGGCTGTCCTCGGCCGAAAGCAGCTTCTCCCAGCGGGTGTTTTTGCGGCTGCGTGAACTGGAAGTCCCCGTTTTCGCTGGCCGGCGCTGGCTTGGTGCCAGACGATAGTTGTGCTGAGTATGACAGCTCTCGCACTGGACTCGTTTAGGCAGGCCGCCCACCATCGCAATGATGGTGTGCTCCTCTTCGGACTTACATCGCGTACACCAAGCCTCGCAAGATCTTCCCACCCGGTACGATCGCTGCATTCTTATTCCTCCGCTCAGGGCATTCTCGGTCCAGTGCTTCCTATAGGCTCAACTTCGGCTCAAGCCCGGCCACCCGGGCCGGCTTCTCTTCTTATCGGTCAAAACTCCACGCGTGGCAAGCGCTGAGGGGCCTTTTTATGAAGGGTATCCACCCCAGACACCATCCTAACAGTTCTCTAGCAGACAGCGGAGGATAGACAATTGGCCCAAGGGGGACTCACCCATCCAGCTCCAGCATATAGAAGCCACGCGGTCGAGCAATTGAACTTCTGGCCTGTCCTGGATGAGCTACAGAAAATCTGACCGCCCCAGCTGAAGGGGTAGGATGAGGCCAATCAGGAATAGGCATGACAGGCGACCAAAGCCGGACATAGAACCTTCTCTTGCTCGCCAGATCACACCAGCAAAGTGCGTTTGCTGTGAGCTCTTCCGATGCGGGCAATCTCTTCGCTGCCACCTGCGATCACACCTACGCCCGCATCTATCTTTTCTTTTACAGTCTCAACAGTTGCTACCTCGAGGAAAGTGATGGCATTGTCGTCGCAGGCTGCTTTGACCCGATCGCGAGCCTCCTGCATCTCAGGCGGAAAAGGATCCGGAGTATTCAGATAGCCAAGCACCATGCTGAAGTCCCCCTGCCCCATTTCCGCAAACCCTATCCCCGGAACCTCCAGAATCTCCTCGACATTGGACATGCCTGCGAGGCTCTCGATCTTGACCCCTAGCAGGAGCTCACCCCTGGGATTTAGCGGCCAGGGATCTGCCTTCCGTATATAGTCGTCGCGATCAATGCCCCAGATGGCGGTCGCCGAGTCTTCCGAGCCTATCCCGCGAATACCACGACCAATCCCGTCGTCCACACCCAGGCTGTTGATCGGATAGCGACAGGACTCCACAAATGCACGGACCGCGCCCGCAGACTCCGCGTGACAAAGAATCAGTCCATGCACGCCTCGTCCCAGAATTTGACGGCACTGCCAGGCATTGGACCGAACCGTTGTCTCGGACGCCCCATTCATTGGAACCTCGACGATCACGGTCGGCGTCTGGTGGCCGCTGCGAGTGGGTCCACCGGCCACCATCCCAGCCAGATAGGCGGCCAAACCAGCCATATCGAAAGCCCCGTGCTCCATTCCGACGTTGATGTAGTCGGCCCAGGTCTTGGCGTCCTCCTTGCCACTTTCATAGGTGAGGGTGTGACCGCTGTGAGCGCCCGAATAATAGATGGGCTGACCCTCTGCCAGGAGCCCGATCGCTCGGTTGATTCTACTTGCCATGGGCTATCTTTCCGTCATTCACTCCGTTGAGCAACAGTTGTGCTCGATCGGTGAACCGAGCACAGTGGGTTCGAAGCAGAGCCTCCGTCCGTCACCCAGGTTTCCGAAACGGGAGTCACTGGGCCTTGGGATCTCCGCGACGCCAGCGGGGACGGATGTCTTCGAAGCCTCCACCCCAGACCTCCTCGGCGGGGTTGACCACCACGAAGGCGTCCTCGTCGGTGGCGTAGACGACGGACCTCATGGATGTAATCTCCGACGGCTCCACGGCGCAAAAGAGAACCGTCCGCTTCCGGCCGCTGTACATCCCGGTTCCTTCCAGACTGGTGACGCCGCGCTTTAGAAGCGTGAGAAGGCTTTCCGAGACCTCCTTCGGTCGCTCCGTAATGACGGTGACCATCTGCCTGCGCTTGTGAACGAAGGGGAGTTCCCTGGCCACCCCGGCCAGAGACTGGAGGAATTCAGCCGGGGCCCCAAGAAGCTCCCGGTCCGAGAGCACTTCTCCCGGCGAGGCTCGGAGTCCCGACGTCAGCAGCGAGATCAACAGCATCGTCCCGAAGAAGCCAACGACGAGAGCGGCAATGATCGATCCCGGGATGAAGCCGACGGAAGCGTGCTCCAGGAAAGAGGAGAAGGTCGCAACCGCAGTAGGAGCAAGGATCAATTTGAGGGCCCAGGAAACCACCAGAACCAGGAAGAGCCAGATGTAGTTGCGCCGGAGTCTTCTCCCCACGGCTTCCCAGAAATTGATGGGGAACTCGGGCGTCAGGAGGCTGTTCACGAGACGAGTGGCCCACTCTTGGTGGGGAGTGAAAGGAGGACTCAACAGGGTGGCGTAGAAATCGGTCTCCATGAGACGAACCCGCAAGGCCCACAGCTCATAGTAGCGGTAACGCCGAGACTCCATCATCAAAAACAACAGGATCAGGAACATGCCCAGCAGAATCACCACGTGGGTCTCGGCCGCCGCTCCGAAGGAGAAGGTGATCACGGCACCGGCCGTCACCACCGCCCAGTTGGTAGTGGTGTCCAAACGCGAGCGCCAGATGTTGGCACGGCTGATCTCGCCGCGGTAGAAGTGGACCATGGCGGTGGCGAACCCGCCTGACTCAACCCGATAGCCCCGGCAGCTCCACTGGGTGTCCTGATCGCTTCCTTCGATTCCAGGCTCCTCGGTATTCCGATCGCTCATCCTGTTCTCCGCTGCCAAATTGCGTTGGTTATAACGATAGCATCGAAGAGACAGGACCTCCGGATCGCTTGGCAGACACTTACAACCGACCGGTTAGATTGTGCTGCTGCGAGATGCCGCGATAGACAATCTCCGATACCCTGCGGATGATGTTGCCACGAGAGCGGAGCCACGAGGTATAGCTGCGCGCACGCTGGCGCTTCTCGATGACGCCGACCAGTGTGTAGGGATAGCGTTTTCCATCCTTGCCCCTGAGGATCAGAATCCCCATATCGCCGCATAACCGGGCTGTGCTACCCGTCTTGTTATAGACCTTGGTTCCTCTAGGTATTGCTCGAATGCCGCTGGAGAGTCGATCCGGCCCAGGCAGCGCCATAAGACGCTTGATCTCACTTGCTCTGGGAAGGTCCTCCTTCCAGAGTGCGTAGAGGAAACGACTGTAGTCATGCACCGAGGCCTTGTTTCGGTAGGTGCGGCCGCCTGGGGGGATGTACTCGACGATGGTCGTATCCTGAAAGATTCCAGGGCAGTGTCGCTTCAGTAGACGCTGCACAGCGCCAGGACCACCGACTCGCCGGATGATCCAGTTGGTGGAGAAGTTGTTAGAGTTCTGGATCATGCGCTGCAGGTGCCGCCTGCTCTTGCGGCCATACTTGAGGCGACCACTTCGGACCTCCTGGAAAAAGGCCAGAGCAAAAAAGGGCTTGACCAGGCTGGCAGCCTGGAACTGGATATCCTCGTTGATGTCGACCAACTTTCGGCCGCTCGTGAAGTCGTAGACAGACCATGCCGTGCGTTCGTCGGGGGCGATCTTTCCAGTACGCCGCAGGCGCTTGACGTACTGCTCCACTGCAGCTTCGAGATTCTGGTTTCTCTGCTTCCTCTTGGATTTGGCCCTGGTCGACCCGGAGCGGTCTGGAACCCGCGCCCCCTGCTTTCCGGAGACGAACTTCCATTCCTTCGTGAGAATACGGACAGCGGGCTCCAGCCCACGAGACAGCAAGAGCCCGGAGTGTTTTCGAACCAGCCAGCTCGCAGTGGCGCCGTCCCCTTGCCTATGGTAGATGAGGCCGTAAAGGGGGGTTCCCTGAACTACTTTAAGCCTTTTCGCTACAGTCGGACCCAGGACTCGCCCAATCTGGCTGCGATAGGCGAGGACGCTTTCCAATCTGCTGTGCCACAGATAAGAGACATCAAAACGGGCCTCGCCCGCCCAACCCGACGTGGTGCCTAGCAGGAAGCTCCAAACTGGAAGGAGCACGAGGTAACCCGCACGCATGATGGCCATACCCTCCAGTTAATCAGCAACGAAAAAACACCTAGAGAGTCTAGCATGTAACCCACTTTCTGCGTTTTACGACGACGATGGGCAGTGAGCAGTGAGACATTACTGTCGGGTTAAGAGTCGAGGGATATCGAGTGATTGGCGATGCAAGCTACTTGGCCTTACAAATCCCAAGGCCTGAGCAGTTGAAGAATCAGGATTTGCTCGAACAGAGTAGATTTGACAATTGGCGTCAGCTTCTGGCGTGACCCGCGCCCTGAGTGCCTAGGAGGGAGGTGAATCCTGAAGGGATTCCGTATTTCAGCCCAGGGTTTCCGAACCCTGGGTAGGCCGCGACGTCGGTCTTGTGTCCAACCCTGTAGGGGTTGCGGAGCGTGGCAATGACTGAGTCAGGACGCAACCCCTACAGGGTTGATCATTAAGGGGTTGACTCTCTTACCCAGGG
This sequence comes from Acidobacteriota bacterium, assembly GCA_965219855.1. GTDB lineage: Bacteria > Acidobacteriota > UBA6911 > RPQK01 > JAJDTT01 > CAUZIZ01. Next base: position 122,939 of record CBDCOR010000026.1, on the reverse strand, counting down.
TTGGGAAACCCTGGGCTGGAAGACGCAATCCCGTTGGGATTGACCTCGCTTGGTTTTGATAGAACCACTTCCCATCCCTCGATCCAAGAGTCGATCCGATCCCGCATGAGATGGAAGACAGACGGAGACGGCTGGGAGTGGGACTGACCTGCAACCTCGCCACCACGAGTTTTGCTAGCGATTATGAAAGAGCCATGATCGTGAGGGGGCTGGACCGCAAGGATGGTCTAAAGGGTGGGCTAAGCCGAGGCCTGGGCCTCGACTTAGCTCCTAATCCGAGAGTAGTGGTTCTCGACTACTGGAAGAGCGACAACACGCTCTGGGGTACGGCGTTGGCCTGGGCCATTGCCGCTACGCCGACCTGAGACAGAATCTGGAACTTCGTGAGATTCGCGATCTCCGAAGCGAAGTCCGCGTCTCGAATCTGTGATTCGGCGGCGGTTAGATTCTGAACCTGGGACTGCATCACCGACACCGCGTTCTCTAGTCGGTTCATCGAAGCACCCAGGGATCCTCGCCGACTGGCAACCGTGTCAATCGCTGCCTCTACCTCACCCAACATATCGGTGGCGGTGTTGGTGCCATCGATGGCGACCGTAATGCCAGATCCCGTTCCGGAAATACCGCTCGTAATAGAGAGATCAGCCAAGCTCAGAACGCTCGTGGTCACGCCGATCTGGGCATTGGACGCCGTCAGGTTCTGCGTATCGCCAACAAAAATGTTTCGAGCCGTGGCGGAAAAGACGGTGGTGCCATTGAAGGATGTGGCCGCGCCGATCCGGTCGATTTCCTGATAGATCTGAGCCAGCTCGGTTTCGATGGCGACCTCTCCAGTGCTGTTGGTGTCCGACTCCGCCTCCGACAGGAGTGAAGCGGCTCGGCCTAGAAGATTCTGGACCTGTCCCAAGGCACTGTCTGCCACCTGGGCAAACCCGACGCCGTCGTTTGCGTTCCTGATGGATTGCTCCAGCGTTCGAAGCTGACCGCTCAAGCCGTCCGCCAACGCCAGGCCGGCAGGGTCCTCACCTCCCCGAAACAACCGCTGACCAGTAGAGAGTCGAAACAGGGTCCTCTGCAAACTCTGCTGGTTCTGGGTGGAATGGTGCTGCGCCACCAAGCTGGGGAGATTGGTGATGACGCTGAAAGTGCTACTCATTGACTATTTCCTCCTTGAAATTGTCTATGGAGGCATCCTTGCCCCGCTGGTTCTTGGGTACCAGCACACCCATTTCAACCTCTCTGATCGGCCGTTCGACCAGGATTCTTTAGGTCCAAATCTCATCCTCGATGGCTTTTCTGGAAAGACTGAACCTTGGGGGAAGCTAGATCCCCGATGCCTCCGGCACCATCACTTTGCGTATCAGGGCTTCTACCTCGTTGTCAGCCACCCCTCGCTTTCGATCATCCGCCAGCTCAATAAAGCGTTGGTAAAGATCCTCCAATTGGGATGGGTCGAGAGCGTACCCGAGATCACTGCAACGCCGCGACAGGGCATGTCGTCCACTGTGCTTTCCCAGGATCACCTTGCTTTCGGGAACGCCAACACTCAATGGCTCCATGATTTCATAGGTAGTGCGCTCCTTGAAGAAGCCGTCCTGATGGATTCCGGCTTCGTGAGCGAAGGCGTTGGCTCCGACTATGGCTTTGTTGGGCTGCGGGCGGAAGCTGATCGACTGGGCCAGCAACTGGCTGCTGGGATAGAGCTGCTGGGTCACAATTGCTGTCTCGAAGGGAAAAGAGTCGCCTCGAACCGCCATCGCCATGACCACCTCCTCCAAAGCGCAGTTGCCGGCCCGCTCTCCAATTCCGTTTACGGTGCACTCGATCTGACGGGCTCCCGCTTCGACACCCGCCAGGGTGTTGGCGGAGGCTAATCCGAGATCGTCATGACAGTGGGTGCTGATGACGATTTTCTCGTCGAGAGCGTCTACCAGACGACGAATCAAGGCTGCGTACTCGCTGGGGAAAGAGTATCCCACAGTGTCCGGGATATTGATGGTGGTGGCGCCTGCTGCTACTGCGGCTTTGCAGATCTCTTCCAAGTAGACGGGATCGGTTCGAGTAGCGTCCTCCGCCGACCACTCCACATCGTCTACGAAGCTGCCGGCGAGTTCTACGGCTCCTACCGTCTCCTCCAACACCTGCTGCCGCGACTTTCGGAGCTTGTACTCGAGGTGAATCTCGCTGGTGGCAATGAACGTGTGGATCCGGGGCATCCGAGCCGAAGTCAGTGCCCGAGCGGCCAACTCAATGTCCTCCCGGCAGCAGCGCGCAAGCGCCGCAACCCGTACCGAGGGTATGGCTTCTGCGACTCTCCGCACCGCCTCGAAATCACCAGACGATGCAATCGGAAAGCCGACCTCCATGATGTCCACATTGAGCTCGCTCAACTTGTGGGCCACCTGCAGCTTCTCGTCGACCGTCATGCTACAGCCAGGCGACTGCTCTCCATCCCTCAGAGTGGTGTCGAAAATAGTGACTCGGTCCTTCATCGGTCTGTCCTCCTGAGATCTGTTGCTCTTGCCCCGAAGGGGAGCGAAGGAGGCAGTATGGGCAAGACAGACGATTTAGTACAATTGATAAGTCTTCTTTTATATATTTGTGATATTTATGAGTCATGGATCTGCACACGCTGAATGTTTTCCTCACTGTGGCCAGAGAGCGGAGTTTTTCCATCGCAGCGGAGAAGCTGTTTCGCACTCAGCCAGCTGTTTCCCTGGCCATTCAAAGACTGGAGTCTGCCGTCGACGAAAAGTTACTAGATCGCTCCGGGCGGCATCTCGTACTGACCGATGCGGGAGAGCTGGTGCTGGAATACGCGCTTCGATTCGAGAACCTGTCGCGGGAACTGGAACGCGCGCTGACGGAATTGCGAGACAAGGCAGCAGGTAAACTGGCTATCGGAGCCAACGAGTCCACCACACTCTACCTGCTGAGGCACATTCATCAATTCCGGGAGCTCTATCCGAAGGTCAAGGTTGAGATCCGACGTTCCCTCTCTAGCACTCTTCCAGCCACCGTCATCCGGGGAGACCTGGAGCTGGGGGCCATCAGTTATGAGCCCACCGACGAAAGGCTCGCCTCTAGCGTCATCTACGTGGATCGCCTCTGCTTCGTAGTCTCTCCACGACACCGACTAGCGGGGCGGGAAAAGGCTTCTATTCGTGAGTTGGGCGAAGAAACCTTTGTGGCACACAATGTGACGTCACCTTATCGCCGGCTGGTGCTCGAGGCCTTCCAGAAGAATCGGGTGCCCCTGAACATGGATCTGGAAATGCCTTCGGTGGAGAGCATTCGACGAATGGTGGAAGCCGATGAAGGAGTGGCCTTCCTGCCCCAGATGTGTGTCGAGGACGACCTCAGGCAGGGCAGGCTTTGCGAAGTCGGCGTCGAGGAGCTTCAGATCGACCGCAACATTCGCCTGATCTATCCTCGACGCCGCAGGCTGAGCTACGCCACCCGGGCCTTTCTGGATCTCTTGACCGAGAACAATCTAAGGTGAAACTTCATTGGGATCGTCGCACGTCTCTTGCCACTGGACAGTGTGGCGAGAGGCTTCAAGTTTCTTTCTCGAATGGGGCAGCCCGGCTGGGGCGCGACTAAGCTGAAACTTGATCGGGGGACGTAGCTTTGGGCTCCAGGCCGAAGTCTTCTTCCTTCGAGCCTTTGGCTCGGACGGCGGCCTGGAGCCCACCGCTACGACCTCCTTGACCGGAATCTGCTCCAGACATAGAATCCGGCCAGTCACACAACAGGAGACCATTATGCTATCGCTCAATCGTGCATCCGTCCCTGTGCTTCTCACCCTGGTTATTTCCCTAGGATTGAGTCTGGCCGAGAAGCCCAAGGAAATTTACCTGACCCAGATTCCACTGCTGGGCGATTACGTGATGAACAAGGAGGTGGCTCCCTATCTGGGCGACGCCGCCGAGTTTGCCATTCGGCTTCTCCAATGGTCCGATACCAATCGTCCCTCGGTCTTGAAGGTGCAGAAAACGATCAAGGGAGAAACCTACGCCCAGGAGTGGGGCGCAAACCTCGACTATCATCCACTACCCCTGGACGGCGTGATCGAGTTGACGGGAGAGACCTATTGGGCATTGGAGAGCCCACGTCTGGTCAAAGTAGAGATCTCAGACCAGATCAATCTCCTCCAGGCTCCCGAACGGCTCGACCTTCTGCAATCGCAAGCCATCCCGGTCCCCTTCGTCGTCCGCAACTCCCGGGACCAGGAGGTCCAGGTGGTTGTACGTAGCTCGGGGCAGCCTTGAACGTCGACACCCACCCTCGCCATCTCAAGCCGGGGCAAACACTGGGTTGGTTCGTCCCGTTCTCCTTGAAGGAATGGAAGGAGGGACAGATTGCCCTGAGGATCGACGCGGGTCTCCTTTCCAAAGAGATTTCTCTTTCCACCCGCCCCTGGAAGTCCGGCACTCTCAGGGTCAGGATCCTGGACGAGCACGGACTTCCGACCCAGGCACGCGTCTATCTGATGGGAGCCGATGGCAAGTCTTATACGCCCCAAGGTCTCCAGCCTCGGATCACGAACGGGGACTATCGTCAGCCCTACGGCGGCGAGTACTACTTCTATGCTGACGGCTCGTTTCAGGTGGGAGTCCCTGCAGGAGCGACCGCTCTGGAGGTGGTAAAAGGTCTCGAGTACCGGCCGACTAAGAGGCAGATTGACCTGCCTGCAGATGGGGAGAAGGAGATCGAGATTCGGCTGCAGCGTACCTGGGACATGGCGGCCCGGGGCTGGTGGTCTGGAGACACCCATTTGCATGCCAATCTCTTCCACGACCCCATCACCGGCGGCGACAGCCGGATCAAGCCGAAAGACGTGCTCTTCGCCGTAAAGGCAGAAGATCTGAATGTCGGCCACATTCTCGCTTGCAACAGTGAGGATGGTTATGTGTATGGGCGGAACGAGTTTGAGGGCAAACCCAACGCCCTGTCCGAGGAGAAATACATCATCTATTGGAACGAGGAGATGCGGAATCTCCGCCTCTACGGGCATATGGCCTTCTTGGAATTGAAGAGCTTCGTTGAGCCTGCCTTCGTCGGCTGGCCAGGGACCACCCATCCCCAGGACGATCCACCCAACTACGACCAGGCGGTCAAGGCCAAGAAGCAGGGAGCGGTCGTGATCTACGTCCACCCTGCCCTTCCCACCGAGTACCCGGTGGACATCGCACTGGGGGTCGCCGACACCATTGACGTGATGTGTCAGGGAGACGAGGAGAAGAATACAGCGGACTGGTATCAACTCTTGAACTGCGGTTTTCGCTGCCCCATCTCGGCCGGAACCGATAGCTATCTGGATCTCCCCTATCACCTCATTCCGGGCGCGGGCAGGGTCTACGTAGAGGCCGGGCCTCAGCTGGCCTACTCGGGCTGGATTGAGGCTTATAGACAAGGGAAGAGCTTCGCCACCAATGCCCCTATGCTGACCTTCAGCGTCAACGGCAAGGGCCCGGGGGGCGACCTGAAGTGGGACAAGGGGGTCCTCAAGGTCAAGGTTGAGGCCGAGGCGACGTCGCACGTCCCCATGGACAGCATCGAGCTCGTGGTCAACGGGATGACGGTAGCCACCCAAAACGCGAAGAAGAATAAGATGGAGGTCCGTCTCAGCAAGAGTTTCGAGATCAGCGACAGTTGTTGGATGGCGGTTCGGGTCCGGGGAGAAGCTCACCGGCTGCTGCCCAACGACACGGCGCTCTACGCCCACACCAGCCCCGTCTACCTGACCTTCAAGAATCGGCCAATCCGCAGCCGGGGCGCGGCTCAATACTTCGTCAATCAGATCGACAGACTCATCGAACGGGTTCACAAGAGAGGCCAGTTCAGCCAGGAGTCGGAAAAGCAAAGAGTCATAGAACTCTTCCGCAAGGGCCAGAACGTCTACCGTGAGATGGTGGAAGGGCCCGAGACGGAGAACCTGCCGGTTCGTTTCGGCTACTACAGCCGTTAGTCCAGCAACGATCAAAACCAGCGAAAGGTCACAGGCATGAAGCGTAGAAACTTTCTGATGCTGCTTGGTTCCGGCACCGCGGCGGCGGCACACACTACGAGTGTGCCCGCCGGGGCAGGAAGCAGCATCCAGGTGCAAAGCCCGCGAACGCCTCTAGAGATCGGCTCCGAGAAGCAGCTCTTCCTGGACGATCAGGTGATCGAGTCCATGGAACCCAGGGTATTCCGGCTGCTGAATCAGCCTATCAAGTACCGGGAGAACCCGGTCATTCCCCTGGGCACGGACTGGGAACAGAAGGGGGGCCTTTCTCATGGCGGGGATGCAGGCACCGTTTTCTACGATGAGGACCAGAAGCTTTACCGCTTTTACGGCTGGATGATCGAGTGGCCTCCACAGGGAGGTTCCTACAAGAAATTCCTCTTCTACGGCGAGTCGGAAGATGGTCTTCGCTGGAGGAAACCTGCTCAGGGTCAGGTCAGCTACCTCGGGTTCGACACCAACTTCCTCAAGATTTCCTTTCTGGGCGATGCCAATCCGGGCAACCTTGCCGTGCTTCGGGATCCCGTGGCGAAGAGCCAGGAGGAACGCTACAAGATGGTGTTTCAGGAAAGCGGGGGGGAAAGTGGGGGATGTATCCTGGCCACTCAGCCGATGGAATCCACTGGAAGTCTTACTCCGTGGACCGGCCCATCGCCCCCTTCTACAGCGATACCAACAACAACCTGATCTGGAACGCCCGGAACCAGGAGTACACGCTCTACCTCAGGACCTACCCCAGATTGGATCGCTGGATGAAACCGGAGCGCCTGTTCCCAGCGGATTACAGAGTCCGTACTCCAGCCTGGGCCTCCAGTAAGGACTTCCTCGAATGGGATGGCCCCAGTGACAAAGAAGATCCCGAGGAGCGTTATGTCTGCTTCCACGCCGATGCCCAGGACCGGCCCGGCGACCGCGACTTCTACACCCTCGAGGTCCTTCCCTACGCCGGAGGCTTCGTCGGCTTTACCTCCACTTATCACAACTTGTTCGGACAGATTCCCGCCGGGGCCGATTCCGGAAAAGCCCGCACGCCCTGGATCGATCGTATGGACATCCAGCTGCTATGGAGCCGGGATGCCCGCCGTTTCGATCGGGTGGGGGACCGCAGGGTATTTCTGCCCAACGGTCCTGAAGGAAGCTGGGACGAGCACCTCTGCTATACGGTCCAGGCTCCCATAATCCGAGAGGATCTCGGTGAGATCTGGATCTATTACGAAGGCTTCAGCGGCCACCATTGGTTCAACCAGCGGGGGGAACAGCAGAGAGGTCAAGTGGGCCTGGCTATTCTCCGCCTGGACGGTTTTGTCAGCGTGACCGGCAGCGGATCCCTGACGACCAGGCCAATCCTGCTTCAGGGAGACCGGCTGCTGATCAACGCCAATGGGATCGATCGTTATGCAGGCTCCGGCTACGGAACCATCAAGGTGGAGATCCAGGACGGGGAGACGGCGCGGCCTCTAGCGGGCTTCGGCGCCGAAGAGTGCGAAGTCTTTGGCGGGGATAGCATCAGCCACACGGTAAGCTGGCGAGGAGACCCCAACCTCGGGTCCCTGGAGGGCAAGCAGATCAAGCTGAGATTCGAGATCCGAAAGGCGAAGCTCTTCTCCTTCCAGTTCCAACACAGCCGCGACGCGGCACGAAGCTGAAACTTCATCCTGCAGTAACCGGCGTAGGATGGGCATTCTTACCCTTCGGTGGCCTCGACGGGCAGGAATGCCCGTCCTACAACGGACACGCTGCTATCCCCGTTCGTGGCGCGAGGCGGCAGTGACCAGACACGCCTCGAAAACTACTCGTCCGTACCGGCATCGGAGCCTCGCTCCACAGCAGCCGTGCGGCGCCTCAGAAACCACTGTGCCAGGGGCCAGAGCACCAGGGGGAGAGCAGCGCTGAGAGCCAGGGCCAGCGCGGGGTTGTCAACCCCTCTTTCCCCCACGGCCGCGAAGCTGAAGGCCAGCGGCAGGGTTCCGCACACCAGAGCCAGTAAGAAGTGCGTCGGAGGCATGCGGCTTAGCCCTGCCATACAAGCAACCACCTCGGGAAGCAGGGGCAGCCAACGGGAGAGCGCCACCACCCATCCTCCAACCGACGCAAAGATCCGCTCGCCCCTTCTAAGGTCCTTCTCGCCCGCGATGCGTATCGCGGCCTTTCTTCCCAAAGAGCGGCAGATCCCGTAGCCAAGACAACCCGATAGAATCGATCCTACCGATCCGATCAGCCCACCCAGGAAGGCGCCGTAGACAAGACCCAGGGCCGACATCACAGCGGTGGATGGGACCGGAAGCACCAGGTCAGCTGCCAGAAGAAGAACACCCACCACCCAGGCCCAGTTGCCGTAATCCTCGATCCAGGCAGTTGCCGCTCCGTCCCCCGCGAACCTCTGCTGAAAGACATCCCCCAAAAACAGAAACGGAATCGCAAACAGAATGGCCAAAGCGATGAAGATAGAAAGGAGTCGCATCCTGGGATTCCCAACCTGGACTGGCCCGACCAGGATATCTCATTTGCCCAAAATTGCGGGGACGACACCTGCGCAGTATCCTAGCGATCCAGTGAGAACAGGTGGAAAGAGGAAATTTCTGGTACGCGCATCTCACATTCTGGTGCTCTGCGGATTCGCCGTCGCTCAACCTCTGTTCGACCTGCTGTCACGCTATCCCGAGTTCTTCGTCGCCCGACAGTCGGAACCGATTGACCTGGTTCTCCTGGCACTGCTTCTGAGTCTTGGAGTTCCTGCCCTACTGATCGCTCTTACAGCCTTGGGAGGGCTTGTCAGTCCGTCAACCGGATGGTGGCTGCATCTCGGAACGCTCACCCTCCTGCTTCTCGCCATAAGCGTCCAGATACTAAAGCGGATTACTGAGATCCCAGGCGAGTCGACTCTGCTCTTGTCTCTAGCAGCGGCCGTCGCAATCTGCCTGGTGTACTCGCGGTTCCGGGCCGTGGGCACCTACCTAACGGTCCTTCTTCCCACGACGCTGCTGTTCCCGGCCCTGTTCTTTCTCGATTCTCGAATTTCCGAGATCGTGAGCAACAACGCGGTGGATTTACAGCGGGTGGATGTTGATTCGACTACCCCGGTGGTGCTCGTGGTTCTCGATGAGCTCCCGCTGACTTCCCTCCTGAACGAGGAGCGCCAAATCGATCCGGTGCAGTACCCGAATTTTGCAGACTTGGCGAAGCGGTCCCATTGGTTTCGGAACGCGACCTCGGTGAGCGATTCCACGCTGCTTTCGATTCCCGCGATCCTGACGGGACGGTATCCCAAGCTGGGACCTCCAAGCCTGCCCACGGCATCGAATTACCCCCAAACCCTGTTTACGCTGCTGGGAAGCAGCTATCACCTGAAAGTCTTCGAGAACATGACCCGCTTGTTTACCGGGACGGTGCCCCGGGAGAACTTGTCCAGGCGCATGGGCGATCTGATCTTGGATCTGTCTGTGGTCTACACTCACGTACTTCTCCCTGACGACCTGACCCGAGACTTACCTCAGGTCACAGCTACCTGGAAGAACTTTGCCGGTCAGGATCCGAATCCCGCTGAGAATCACTTATCCAAGGTAAAGACGATCAAGGATTTCCGGAGCAGTTCGGCTGATCGAGCGGCACAATTCCAAGAGTTCATCGACTCGATTCGCTCTCCGGGACCGCCCACCTTGTATTTCCTGCATTCTGGACTGCCCCACCTTCCCTGGACCTACCTCCCCAGTGGACAGCAGTACGCTCTGCGGGGAGCCTCTGTGCGCGGGGTCGCCAGCACTCGAACCGATGATGGCACCTATCCCAAATGGCTTGCCGATGAATGGCTACCGAAACAGGGTTACCAACGACACCTGCTGCAGACTGCTTTCGTAGACACTCTGCTGGGCAAGCTGATCTCGAAGCTGGAGACAGCCGATCTTTTCGATCGGTCGCTGATCGTGATCACAGCCGACCACGGAGTGAGTTTTCGTCCTGGAGATTTCATCCGAAAGGCCACAAAGACGAATCATCCCGATATCATGTCGGTCCCCATGCTTGTCAAAACACCCTTCCAACAAGAAGGCGTCGTGAGTGACAAGAACGTCGAGACGATCGACATTCTTCCTACCCTTGCGGACGTGCTGGACGTGGTCCCGCCCTGGCCCGTCGACGGAAGTTCAGTGCTCGAAGACGACAGACCCAAGAGAGCGACCAAGACCGTCTTCGCAGGATCGCGAAAGAAATATGAATTTGAGGGATCTTTCGAAATCAGATTCAGCAGTTTGGCCCAAAAGCTAAGCCTCTTTGGCTCGGGCTCGGAAAGTAATTTCTATGCCATCGGCCCGCACGCTGATCTGATCGGAAAGAGAGTCAACGAGATTGGAGTCACCGGAAGTACGAAGCAGACGGTGGAGTTGGACGGAGCACACTTTTTCGAGGACGTCAGACTCGACTCTCGCTTTGTGCTGACAAACATCACGGGGCTCTTCACTTCCCCGCCGTCTGCCCCTCATACTCTAGCGGTGTCTGTCAACGGTGTCGTCCAGGCGGTAACTCAGACCTCCCCCCTTTTGCACGAAGGCAGGGACTTCGCGGCGCTGGTTCCGAGGGAAGCATTCCGACCGGGCCGCAACACGGTCGAGGTGTTCTCCACAATAGAGTTGGGAGGAAGGACCAGGTTGAGGCGCTGCCGCCCTGAAACCCACTCAGACTATCGACTTATCCCCTCGCCGCGGCGGCAAGAAGAAGCACTCCTTTCCCCAGAGGGCGATCACCTACCGGTTGTGGGAAGCGACGTGTACGGACGGGTCCGCTCCGGCATAAACCAAGAAAGTTCCACGGTATACGTTCGGGGTTTCGCTCTGGATGTCAAACGAAAGCAACCGGTTCAGTCTGTCTTGATCTTCGCAGACGAAGATCTCCTTCATTCGGGCAAAACTCGCATCATGCGGGCAGATGTCTCTCGAAGATTCGGCGATTCCTCGTTGACCTCGGGATTCGACTTCGAGTTCTCGCGGGACAGCTTTTCGGAGTTGGCCACCACCCGGATCAGGGTCTTCGGGGTTTCTGACCGCGAGGGAGCCTCGGAGCTGAATTATCCAGGACGGCCAGGCTCCTGGGTATTCGCGCCTCCCACGTCCAATCGGGAAAAGCCCTCTCACTACGAGTGGAACTCCACCATCCGTTTTGGCTACGAGGGAAATGCCAGATGGTACCGGGACGAAGGGTGGAGTAATCCCGAGCGGGGCTTCACCTGGACCGTGGGGAAACGTGCCTCCTTGGTCATGAGACTTCCCAGGCCTACGAGTGCCGTCTCACTTACCGCCACCCTGAATCCGTTCCTGCGCCCGGGTATTCTGGACAGGCAATCTGTAAAGATCCTGGTGAACGGGCGAAGGGTGGGCCGCTGGACAATCACTCGCAGGGGTTATCGACCACAGAGCATGGAGATACCTCCCGACGTCTTCTCCGATCCTGACCAGACGATCCTCACTTTTGAAACACCCGACTCGGCCGCCCCGGTCGAATTCGGCGCAAGCGGCGACAGAAGGGTCCTGGGCGTGGCCTTCTCTTCCCTTGAACTAACCCACTCAGCCGCGTTCCCTTCCTCCCCCTAGCAGTTGGATTCTTGAAACATGATGCGAAATCAGTCGGTCCCCAACAAGCACGAAGCGGAGGCCAGTCCCCGGCGGCGTCTGCTGGGAACCCTGGTCCTGCTATTGCTGGCTGTTTCGGGATGCGAGGATAGAAGAGAACCTGGCTTTCAGTGGGATCCACCTGACTTTCGTGTCAAGGGCACCTACTACTTCCAGCCTCGGGCGGCGATCAACAACTTCTGGTGGTCATTCGACTTCGAGCAGTGCAAGAAGGACTTCACGAGGCTGCGAGAAGATGGCTTCAACACGATCATCCTGATGATTCCCTGGGGGGGGTTCCAGACCACAGTCGATCCAATCACCTACGACGAGAGGTCCTTCGCCGATCTAGATCGTATCCTGAGTTTGGCGGCGTCCTTCGACCTGAAGGTCGCCCTACGGGTGGGCTCGCACGAACGTATTCCGAAGGATGCAGGTGGTCACAACTGGCTGGCAGCGACCCTATTGACGGACGATGAAGAATGGGCGGCCTATCGCGATTTGTTTCGTGAGTTAGCAACCCGCACCAAATCCCATTCCAACCTGCTTTTCTACTTCTGGACCTTCGAAGACACCGGCTACACTCCGGACCTATGGCTGCATCGCTACCCGGAAAACGCCCAGGCTTTTCGAGAATGGCTGCGCCGCCGCCCACTATGGTGGTGGAACCTGATCTGGTGGGAAGACAACAGCAGCTACGAAGCGGTGGAGCCGCCCAACCAGAACAACCCTCCGCTTAAACCAGTAAAGCTCCGAAGCTTTCTAGAGTTCTCTGATGATCTGCTGGCCAGCCGACTGGCTGATCCCTGTACTGCTGCCCGGGAGGGAGATCCGAAAGCGGTGGTGAGTTTTCAGCCGCGGGCAGAGATCAACTGGAAGCACGATTACTCACTTCAATTCGAGCTCCCGTCCTGCTACAGCTTTGTGACCACCTGGTTCTCCCCCTACCAGTCTTATATGTTCGGCGACGAGGAAAAGAAATTGGACGGAGCCCGGACGGCCAATTACGTCCCTCTTCATCTAGAACGAACCGAAGAGCTGAGCGGAGGGTTTCCTGTTTTCATCGATCAATTCAATTTCCAGCATTTCGGCGGCCACCCCAACGAAGGAGCTCTCTCTTCTGAGAACGAGCAGCTCGAATTTATCGAAAACGCTCTGCCACCGCTGCTCCAGGACTCCCTTGGATTCGCACTGTGGAACTACCAGGACTACTATCTCAACGTGATTACGAATGGGGCCTTCCGGCTGGGATTGCTGGAGTGGGAAAGGCCTCCGGGAGAAGAACTGGTCCAGCTGCGGTCGCTGCCTTCCTCAGACGAAGAGGTGGCCGAGATCCTGCCAGGCGGGTTTCTCCGTCAGACCGTCTCCGTGTACGCCGGAAAGGAATACACCCTGGACGTCTTGGCACAAGCGGCTGGCGACGCCACCCGACTACACGTCCTGATCCAGTTCCTCGGGACCGATCAGTTCCTGGACACGTCGATCCCACTCGGTCCTGTCATGAAATCGTTTCGGCTGAAGGTCCCCGTACCCAAGAGCAGCGTGCAGCTAACCGTTACCTTCCTGCCTTATGAGGGAGGGCAGACCACACAATTGCAAGAAGTCCTGTTGTATCCCTGGATAGATACTGGCGGAATCTACGATGTGAAGGGCAATCCACGGGCCGAGCTTCGAGAAATCTTTCGTCGCTTCCACAGCCCAACACTCGAATCAGAACAATAATCATGAAAATCCCAAGTATCGGGCGACGACAGCTCCTGCTCGCCCCGCTAGCCGCAAATCTGATTGTCGCCACCCTTGCAGGAGCGGACAAAAGCGTGTGCCAGCAACCTTCACCGCTCCTTCAGGACAGTCCCCAGAAATCCCAACTTCAATTGGGTTTAAAGTCGTCGGCAACCCAGCTCATAGGCGACTGGTATCCTCCGGAAGAAGCTAAGTGGCGGTGGATGGGGCAATCGGCAGGAGTCCATTTGAAACTTCCCGCCTACAAGGAACCGACGCTGGAACTGGAATTCATCGTTCCTCCAGAGCTCTTGAGCGCCGTGGGGACGGTCGTCATCACTCTGAGTCTAGACGAGCAGTTTTTGGACCGGCTGAACTATGTTGATCCTGGGGTATATACGTACCGTGGGCTTCTTGCTGGCATCCGGTTCAAGAACCAGCTGACGTGTCTTCAGATTTCTGTAGGCCAGACCTTCCGTCCTCCCAAGGACAAACGCGATCTCGGAGTAGCCGTCGTCAGAGCCGGCTTGATCTCACCCCAGAAGACCGCGTCGGCTAACCAGTAAAAGTGAGCAGTGATTAACACTGCTGCCCGCTGTCTTACCGGCACCTCGCTTCATTTCGCTAGCACTTCCGGTCGTTTCCGGCCTTCTGGTTTGACTTCGCTTGCAACAGCACACATCCTCACTGCTCACTGCTCACTGCTCAAGTTTCAGACTAGAACTTGCTGTCCTTGGGGAATATGTAGCCTCGCTTGGCGGTGACGAAGGCGGCCCAGAGGATCAAGTAGAGAAACCTGGGAACAAACAGCAACCCCTTCGCGAGCGTCCGCCCAATTACGACGAAGGCTGAAAAATCTCGCTCCTGTTGTCGATCCCGAGGTCGTAGGAACTGGCCTAGATTGCCCCGTAGCATGTAGCAATCGAGATTCTCGTTCAGGACCAGCCGATTCCGTGCGGGGAGGGTGAGGAACAGGAGCTTCTGCAAGCGGAAGATCGGCCGGCCGGAAAAAATGGCACAGACCAGGTCCACTCTCGTGCACATCAGCTTCAGCAAAGTCCTCAGATGCACTGACCTAGTGCTTGGAGAATAGGTCCAGACTGCTTCGACGCTGGGAAGAGCCTCGTACAGAGAACGCTTGTCCTCCCGGCAAAAGACCACAATCCCTTTAGCGTCGACCTTGGGATCTTGAAGTTTCTCGATTGCCTCGACCGCTTTGGAATCTTCATCGGTGGGGAAGAAAAGCGTTCCACGTTCGACAACCGGATTCCGGGTGAGCATCACACGGAGCAACGTTCCCCATACGGAAGGCTGGCGGCTGCGATCGGGACTCCCATTCAGGTAATAGCAGTTGAGATCCTGGTTGAAGGCGGGCCGGTGTCTCGCCGGCAAGAGCACAAATAGCAGTTTCTGCAGCCGGAAAGTGGGTCGGGGAGAGAAGATCGAGGATACGACTTCTGCTCGCGAGCGAGCCAGGCCGAGAATTGTCTTCAAGTTCTCACGGATCTTCCCGGGAGTGTAGGTTCTTACCTCGTCGACCCCAGGTAGCGACTCGTAGAAAGAGCGCTTGTCCTCGCGGCAGAAAACCCAAATGGGTTGGGTCGAGACCACGCTGGGATCCTGAAGTTTCTGGACCGCCTTCCTGGCCAGGGAGTCCTCATCCGTGGGAAAGAATAGAATTGGAGAGACAGGTTCCGGCTCAGGTACGGAAAAGGAGGGATCCTTTCTAAGCGTCCAGGAAAGGGTCCGGAGCGTTAGCCGATAGCAATCCGATCTGGCATTGAGGGCAAGGTGGTGGCGAATGGGAAGCAAGAAGTACAGCAACTTCTGCTTCCGAAAAACGCCCCTTCCCGAAAAGACTGCCGCGACCATGTCCGCGTCGAAGTCCTTCAGATCCCTCCACAATCCGAGGTTGCCCCAAGCATTCTCGCGGGAGAAGGTCACGACCCTTTCCAGACCTGCCGCCGCACCCCTAAATGCGTCGACGTCTTCTTCTCGGCACAAGAGGCAGATCTGTGAACGGGGAAACATTTCAGGCTTTCTCAGAGCCCCGATCGCAGGCTTGACGTAGGCCGGGCTCTCAGTTTGTATCAGCAAAACGCGCGGCGAGCGTCTGGGCAGCGGAGATCCTTGCCAGACTCGTCCCCACAGAAATCGCAGAAGACTCCGAGGGGTGGCGTAGAAGTAGTCACCTTGCTCGTTGACTACCAGGATCTTGGGGATCCTCAAGACAAAGGGAAGCAGCTTCAGCCCGGCAAACCCCTTCTCACCCGAGAAGAAGACGACTCCGCTATCGAAACTCTGTCGGCGCAAGGCTCTCCACCCTTGCCGCTCAGTCGAAGCAGAGATTCGGGCGACCTCGGCCTGATCCAGAATCAATCGCCCCCACTTTTCTGCACTCGATTCAGCTAGCGACTGATGACAGGTTTCGACAACCAGGACTTTTTCCCCCAAGGGGCTGTGGGGGAAGTCCTCCAGGTACTGAACGAATCCCTCAGAAGGACGGTGACCAGGAAGCACAAACGAACGGACGAGCGCTCCCAGCCTCAGAGCACCGCGCGCTCCGTGATAGTCAACTTGATACTGGATCCCGGGAAGCTGGCGAGCAGCCTTTGTGATACGGCGATAGCCGCGATTCAAGAGTGGGAACAGGACTTGATCAAAAGCAACCGGGATCTCGGGCCGATTCTTGTCGAAGAAGAAGAGATGGTCGAAAGGCGGAAACAGCTCAAGGTAGAAGCGGACCTGCGGCCGGTCGTTGACCAGGGCCGAGAGCTCCCATTCCGGATGACGTTCGCGCAGTTGTTGAGCCAGGTAGAAGAACTGCGGGAGATGGCAGCACTGGACCAGGAGCACACGACGGGGAGCCTGCCCACTCCCGTACGCTGTCGGATCCTGGCCCGTACGCTGCGAGTGGGTTCCCCCACCCGGAAAGCCAGTCTCAGACATAGATCAATTGGCCGCTACCGTTTGAGATCTCGACAGAGCCGCCGTGATTCCGCCAACCAGGCTGCCGACAACCACGGTAAACATGACCCAAAAGGTCATTTGAGGGAAAAGGGCGATCAGGACGAACTTCACCAGGAATCCCATTTCGGGATATCCCGGAGGGCCAAACTCATAGTGAGTACCCCAACCGCCGATCATGGTGACAAACATGACGATCAGTACAGGCACACGAGAAGCAAAAGCATAGCGAAGCATGGTCTGAAAGAAAGGCACCCAGACTCCGCGTAGGATCACGAGGGCCACTATCGAGGCAATTGCGAATCCTACCTGCTGCGCAACAACCCCTCCAAGGCTGACGCTCACGTTGGGGTCGCCGGGATCACCCGTAAGAGCAAAGACCACGAAGACGATGGCCATCGCGGCCAATAGTGCCAGTACGGAGAAGCCAATGACTTTGCCAGCGCTCTGCGGAGCATGACCCGAGCGAGCCAGTTTCAAGGCAAAGTAGATCCCGAATATGGGGACAAGCCAAACGATGCCCACCAGGGCACCGGGTCCTCCAGGTTCGCTGTTGAAAAACCTCGCTGGTCCACCACTTAGCTCGCCCACCAGTCGTGCCAAGGTAACGACCAGGGCGATCAAGGCGGGAATCCTGACGAGCTCTTTTAGGTTGGGACCCGACGTCGCTGCTTCCATACTGCACCTCCAGAGGAACCGCCAAAATCGGCGGCTGATCCCGAAGAGCGGACGCTCCCGAATCTGATACCATCACTCACTCGTAAGAACCTGATTATCTCAGAGCGCGTGAACAGGAACAACACCATGGTTTCACGCTCTCGTCCCGGAAAGGGAGCTTAGAGCCGATGAGCCTTGAAACGATGCATCGCGATGTGACGCTCCTGATCGCTGCACTCCTACTCTTACTCCACAACCCGCACTTGGCGGGTCAGGCCACCGTCATCGTCGATATTGCGGGACTGGACCCCGACAAGGGGGAACTTACCAGGGTACATGGATTCGACGGGGACGGGAGATTCGGCACTCCTGTTGCGGGACCAATGGATATAGATGGAGACGGCTATGCCGATTTCGCCGTGGCCTACATGCGCGCCAGCCCCTTGGGTCGGTTGGGAGCTGGCGAGGTAGACCTGGTATTTGGCCGCGGCGCGATCGGCGAAATCGTCGATACTTCTCAGCCCTAGGAACGGGTTCTTAAGCTGGCCGGGGACGTACTCAGTGAAGCAGCCGGGAGTGAGATCTGGATCGATGATGTCACCGGAGATGGATTGGGTGATCTCCTGATCGGAAGGCAGAATCACACACCCGACGGATCCGAGGCGGATGCCCGGATCGGAGCGGGTGCTCTAACGATCATCGTCGGAGGAGCATGGCTTCGATCTTTTTCTGCCGGATTGGAATACCTGGACTTGAGGAATCCCGACCCGAGCTTTCCCATATTGACCATTGTGGGTCGGGATGAATTCGATCGGTTCAGCATCTGGTTCAGAACCGGGGACGTCGACGGCGACAAGGTCTCAGATATGGTCGTCGGTGCGGATCAGGAGGACTCAGGGGGCGAGAACAACAGCGGCGCGGCCTATCTCATCCGGGGTGGTCCGCACCTCGCTGTCGCCCAGCAGATTGACCTCAGGAACTGGACCTCCTCCCTGCTGGCCGGCCACTTGATGCGGCTTCGGCCTCCGTCGGGCGCCACAGGTTTTCACTTTGGTTCGACCTGCCAGATCGCCGATCTGGACAACAATGGTCGGGCGGAGGTGCTGCTCTCGGCAGCTCTCAACCGGGCTGGAGCGACTATCTCCCCCTTCGGAGGCTCCGGCTCGGCAAGGGGAACCGGAGGTGCACCGAAGGGACATGTCTACATTGCTTGGGACCATAACTTCCCCGCCGCTCCCTGGCCTACAGATCAAGACATCGATCTTTCGCCTGGACTGAATCTGAATACCGTGATCAGAGGAGGGGCGGACAATCTGATCTTTGGGGAAGAAACCGTGGGAGGTTCGGATCTTGACGGCAATGGAACAAACGATCTCTTTGTAGGGGACTTCCTGGCGGATGGCTCTCCCTCAAAGACCAAGCCTCTTTCCGGCATCGGCTATGTCTTCTACGACGCCCATCTCTTGAAAGGACTCTCCTTCGATCTGGACAACCTTCCACCGGGCGTGGCTCTTGTCAGGATCCTGGGGCCAAGGACCGGGGCAATCTGCGCCGACACGGCGATAATGGCCGATTTCGACGGTGACGGGATCGGAGATCTCCTGTTCGGCTCACCCCACGCCTATCCCCAGGGCCGAAGGTCTGCGGGGGCCATTCACGTCCTTTACGGTCAAGCCGAGCCGTGGCCGTCGCTGATCGATACTGCCAATGGTGCTCTTCCCTCCTCGAGCGAGATCAGGATCACGGAAATACACGGTGCCCGGGGTGGCCTCCTGAGCGATTCCGGGGATACCCTCTGTTACAGCGTCTCCGCGGGTGATGCTGACGGCGATCAGGTGGCAGACATCGTTACCAACGAAATGGTGGGCAACGGTCTGGCTCCAGGCACCATTGATGTGGGCAATCTGGTTGTACTCAGCGGAGCCTATGTCTCGAAGCCAAGCATTCGTCGCTTTCCCCAATTCTCAAATGGCCAAGGCTCCAGTACGGAGGTCGTTCTGATCAACCCCTCTTCTTCGATCAGCGCCGACGGCTCGATCCAGTTTACCGACGACAACGGAATGCCCGTCGATCCCGCGATTCTGGGTCCGGGCGGGGGCGGCTCAGAGCTGGTTTCGCAGAGTCTGGCCGATCTGGGAAGATTCTTGGTTCCACCGCTTGGATCCGTGATCCTTTCCACGAATGGAGAAGGCGAGCTTCTGGCCGGAGCCGTGAAGGTGAACTCAAACATCAACCTGGGAGGCACGGTCCGAATCGATATTCCTGGAATCGGCCTGCTGGGAATGGGCGACGCCCCACCGATCACCGGCTTCGTCGCCCCTGTACGCAGGACGGCCGGAAATTTCAACGCGGGTATCGCCGTCGTCAACGCGGAAGACCGCGCAGTGACATTGGGTCTGGAACTTCTAAACCAGCAAGCAGAATCCCACAGCCCTCCCATCGAGGTACAGATTCCGGCCGGCGGACACCTTTCGAAGTTCATCAACGAACTCTTTCCAGCCGCCGATACTGACTCCTTTGAAGGAACCCTGGTAGGCCGAGTCGATGAGGGCAGCATTGCCGTGGTCGCCGTGGAGCTGGGAGTCACGACCGGGCACCTGATCGCTCTCCCGGTTGCCGCCCTGGCTGAGTAGAGTAGGAAGAGAGGGAGGGAGGTTTCAGGTCGCAAGTTCCAAGCTGCAAGTCGCAGGTTGCAGGTTCCAGGTTTCTCGCTCTCTGTTTTCTGGAGAAAAGTCAGTAGTGTCCCAACGTTTGGGCTTCTAATCTCTGTAAAGTATTAATGAGTAATATGTTAGAGAAGATAATGGGTGTTTCCGACTTGAAAGTGAGTGTACGCTCACGCCCTTCAGTTCATAAGGAGGGCGAGCATGTACACGGGCACGACGATTTTTTCTCAGGTGATGCGGCATCTTCCCTGGCATCATTTTCATCGCATTGTTCAGCACTACGGAGGCGACTACAAGGTCAAGTCGTTCCGCTGTGCCGACCATTACCGGGTCATGGCCTTTGCACAGTTGACCTATCGCGAGAGCTTGCGCGATATCGAAGCCTGCCTACGGGCCATGAGATCCAAGCTCTTCCACATGGGCATTCGCTCCACGGTCTCCCGCAACAATCTGTCCAATGCCAACGAGAGGCGCGACTGGCGCATCTATGCCGAGTTTGCCCAAGTGCTTATCGCCGAAGCGCGCCGCCTGTACACCGACGAGGACCTGGGAGTCGACCTGAACGCGACCGTCTATGCCTTGGACTCCACGACCATCGACCTGTGCCTCTCGGTCTTCCCCTGGGCGCGCTTCCGCCGTACCAAGGGGGCGATCAAACTGCATACCTTGCTCAACCTGCACGGCGCCATTCCCGAGTTCGTTCTGATCTCGGACGGAAAACTGCACGATGTCCACGCCTTGGACCACCTGATTCCTTGTCCCGGTGCCTACTACATCATGGATCGCGGATACCTGGATTTCGGGCGCCTGTACCGACTCCATTCTGCCCGGTCGTTATTCGTGACCCGCGCCAAGGCCAACTTCAAGTTCCGCCGCCGCTACTCCCACCCGGTGGACAGAACGACGGGACTGATCTGCGACCAAACTGTCCTGCTGAGCACCTTCTATCCGGCCAAGGCCTACCCCGAACCTTTGCGTCGCATCAAGTTCTTCGACGTCACCACCGACCTGCGGCTAGTATTCCTCACCAACGACTTTGCTTCTCCCGCTCTGACTATTGCCCGGCTCTACAAGCTCCGCTGGCAGATCGAACTGTTCTTCAAATGGATCAAACAGCATCTCCGCATCAAGGCCTTTTACGGCACCAGTCCCAATGCCGTGAAAACACAAATCTGGATCGCCCTCAGTACCTACCTGCTCATCGCCATCATCCGCAAGCGCCTCTATCTCGAGTTGCCGCTCTACACAATTCTCCAGGTCCTGAGTGTCTCGCTCTTCGAGAAAACCCCAATTTTACAGGCCTTTCAGGACATGCATTACATTACTCAGAATAGTGACATTCATAAACAGTTGATGTTATTCGACTAACGCTGGGACGCTACTGGAGAAAAGTATCTGTTTAGCGCCTGACCCTTGCCCTTGCCCTCGCCCCAAAACTTGCCTTTGCCTGTCTTACGGAAGTGAACATTGAGGTCTTCGTACCGCCTACATCAATCGCGGTTCGTCTGCTCTGCGCAGATGGACTCGTTATGCTCCCCTGGCTTTCCAGCAGATGGATCAAAAATTCCAGGGTGGATGAACGGTAAGCTGATGGTGAAACAGTTGATTTTGAAACCGCCGGTAAAAGTTCGGCGTCTCTGATAGCGAACTGACAGTCTTCTAGGTAAAGGAGAAGAATATGAACGCGAGATTGTACGTTGCTAATTTGCCCCGTTCGTTCACGGAAGAGCAATTGGCGACGATGTTCTCGGAGTACGGCATTGTCGAGTCTGTCCATGTGATGCCAGACAAGTTGACGGGTCGGTCGCGGGGAGTCGCTTATGTGGGAATGGATCGTCGAGAGAACGCACTTCTGGCGATGGCAGTCCTGAACGACACTCAGTTTGAGGGACGCAATCTAATCGTCAACAAGAACTGGGGAGAAAGGAAGAGTCCCATCGAAGGAATCGATCGGAGAGTTCCACTGGAAGAAGACTCCTTCCTTGTCGCAGTCTGAAGCGACGCTTACCTAACCATCGCGACCGCACCCACAAAAAGTCCGCCGGAAGTCTCAAAAACTAGGCCGAGAATCGCTGAAATCTTAGTCTGGCACACCGCCACAGAGGGAGCCGGCTCACAGTCGGAATCGGTCCATGAAACTCCAGGCCCTGTGGTCCAGGATCCGTTCGAGATCGGCTATGTTGGGATGAAGGCGATGATTGATCATCTCAAGAAGAAGCCGGTCCAGAAGAGGATCAAGACAGGTGTCTCCCTTTTGTCCCCCAAGAGCGTAGACGCTCCCTCCGGCTAGCTTCCTCGCCATACCCTGCGGCCGAACCCCATCGTACTCCGACGGTATCTCACGAGTCTCTTAGCGCGTCAACGAGTTCCATTCGTAGCCGTCCCAGAACCTGATCCAAGAGCGTGAACACCCAACGACGCTCGTAGGACTTCTCCTGACGTCACATGAGAACCGACTCACTCAACAGCCCTTCCAGACCAAAGATCTAGTATCCACTGGATAGGTCGCCCTGAAACTTGGAGGCGCCAGGGGAGCAACCCTCCCCTGAGATTCTGACATCCAGATGTTCGAAGTGCCGCAGAAAGGGGGATCAGTGGCCACCGACGCACGCCGACCCGAGTTGAAAATACCGTTGTGCTAACGCATAATGCAGGGATCGAAAGTATCCGACGAGCCACAATGTTTGTTCGGAATCGGAGCCTGGGACCAGCCCGATGCGGTTACCGCCGGGTGGGTACCGTTGGCACACCGGATGGGGGAATCGAAATGACAGAACGTCCTAAAAGGTTTATGAGTCATCTTGGCCTTCTGACCCTGGCCGTGGCCTTAATGTCAGCTTGGTCTCAGGCGCAGAATAGTATCGTCTTCGTCACGAGTGAGGTTACCGATGGGTCGATCGACGAACCTGGGTTCGCCACGGGGATAGAGTCGGCAGACGCCATATGTAATCGATTGGCAGTAAGTGGTGGTCTTGACACTAGCAACGGAATGTACCTCGCTTGGCTGTCGAACGGCACGACCTCGCCGTCGATACGGTTTATCCAGTCCCTCACCCCCTACGTGCTCCCCAACGGCACGACAATTGCTGATAACTACACGGACTTGACGGACGGAGCATTGGCCGCCCCGATCGCGATAGACGAATCGACCAGCCAACGCGCCCAAAGCACCGTTTGGACGGGAGCAGGTACAGACGGTACATTCGCGCCCCCGCACTGTTTGGGTTTGATGAGCAACAGCAACACAGATGGCAGAAGCGGGTCCAACCGCAGTCAGAATCACGGGTTGACCGATGCCGGATCCCCCTGCCGCCCCCGGCCCTCGGCTTTATTATTGTGTCCTACAAGTCCCGCCGGCGCCGCCCGCAGGCCCCGCCCCGCCTGCCCTCGATCCCCCCACGCGGGAGAGGGGGGCTCCTCTTACTGATCAGCTTCCTGCACCTCTCCGGGATCGTAGTAATGAGACGACGCCAAGCAGCCTACTGACCCTGCCCCCCCCCTGACCCGCGGGCCGCGGCCCCCTACCGCGACTCCCTAGAGCGCCCCCGGAGGGCGTCCCCCTGCATGTGGACCCCACCTAGCGCCTCGGTCCGCCCGACCCGCATGTGCTTCCAGGGTTCGCCGTCGAGCCCCGCTCGAACCCACGGGAACCAGCGTTGCAGATACTCACCAAGCCGGGAGGAGTCCAAGGACTCCCCCGATTCTTGCTCATAAAGCCGGAGCGTACCTGCTTCTGTGATTATAGACGGCACCCCTGAAATTGACGGATTCTGGGGTCTGTCGCCTTTTTGGACGAAAGACGACAGCTTCCGCTCAACCCATCAATTCCGGTCAATGCTCTCCGCCACGGCAGCTCGTGATAGCTCCTGGCGGAGGGTCTCACGGGCCGTTTCTTGGCCGTTTGCGGTAGTTCACTCGACGTTTTCCCGGAAAATCTGAATGACCGCAGAAATCGGAAGGATAGGCGGAATTCATTCCGCCTTTTCCGCCGAAAGCGGCCGCTCAGGGGCGATCTACTCTGACACTGTTTGTACGGTCAGATCTGGTCTATTACAGATGAATCCCGTCAGAGAATTCGTCGAATGACCCCAGGATCTTGTCTTACAGGAACTCTCCAGTCTCGAGTCCTCTTCTTACCCTTGCCTTTGCCTGAGGTCCTGCCCCTTACCGCGGAGACTTGAGGTCGAAGCTCTCCACCCGGCCCGTGCCCACAAGGTCGGCTTCCCTGGCGCCGACCAGGCTGATGGTCCAGTCCTTGCCGGCCACATAGCTGACCCAGATCTCTCCCGCTTGGCGCTCCCAGATCTGGGGATAGCAGACTCGTTCTCCCCTCGTGAAGACGTCCGGCTGCGTCCAGCTCTTCCCCTCGTCCTCGGAGAAGGCGATGGATAGCTCCTCCCGATGCCGGCTGGCGGGATACAGAGACCCCTGCCCGGCGTGTCTTCGGTACTCCATCTTGCCCTGGGGATAGAGCCGGTTCCAGACCAGGACCAGCCGCCCGCTCGCCAGCCGTCTCAGATAGCCGGGAGCACTGCTGGCGTCGATCGAACTGGGACGCAGCTCCCTCCAGGAGTAACCGTTGTCTGCTGAGAAGGCCTCCCAGAAACGGTCCAGGTTGGTGCGGAGCAACATGTAGAGCCGGTTTCCGGCGAGCTCCACCAGGGTGCCTTCGTAGGCCCCCGCGTGGTGGCCCTGGTCGCCGAAGTCGATGATGTTGCTCCGCTTCCAGGTCTTGCCGTCATCCTCCGAGACGTAGGTGCAAGTGGCATGGCGCCCGGGATTGGGGAGATAGCGCTGGATAGGCACCACTACCTGTTCTTCCTCCGTCTGGATGATGTCGATCAGGGCGCCGCAGTAGCCCTCGAAGACACGCTGCCGGCTCACCCAGGTCCTGCCCCCATCCAGGCTGCGAATGGACCAGACGTCCCGACGGGCCTCGGTAGCCTCACCCTTCTCGTGTGCAACCATGAATAGATCCGGTTATTGCGTTGGATATCTTGGGAAACTTCTGGTGGGTCTTCTCGAGACGGATCTTTACCACGATTCTTGCACAGGCGGTCTTGCTCGTGCTACAAGGCTTCACACCTCCTCTGGGAGCTCGATACGCCTGTGGAAAAAAGAACCGGTGATCTGCCACGACCTACGACAGAATTGGGCAGAGCCCAGGCCGATCTGGACGCATTCGGTTTTTGCCTGGTCGCCAACGCGCTTGATTCTGGGCAGGTTTCAGCCCTGAGGTCTCGGCTCGGGGAGCAGGCAGCTGCGGAAAAGCAGCAGCGACTTGCCTTCGAGGACGGTGGCGCCAACCAGAATTGGGGCGGATTTCGAAATCCGGACGGCAGCCCCAGGCCTGAAGCCTTTACCGAAACCAGTGGAGGTATCAACCAGCGTGTCTTCATGCTGATCAACAAGGGAAATGTTTTCCGTGACCTCCTTTTCCACAGCGACGTGCGCAGGCTCATCGCATACGTTCTCGGCACTGACTACCTGCTGTCGAGCCACGGAGCCAACATCGCCAAACCCGGTGGTATTGCCATGCAGCTCCACACGGATCAGTGGTGGATGCCGGCGCCGACCCGGAGGGACCGCAAGCCACTGCCGGTGGGTTCGATGGACCGAGACCACTTCGACGCCGATGAGGCAGGGCCGCCGACCATGATCGCGCCGGCAACTGCCGTCAATGTGATCTGGATGTTGTGCGACTTCAGCGCCGACATCGGTGGGACACGGCTGGTCCCGGGGAGTCATCTGATGGGGCGGCAGCCGGACCCAGAGCGTGATCAGGCGGTGGAAACGATCGCGGCCGAAGGGCCTGCCGGTACGGCGTTGTTGCTGGACGGTCGTACCTGGCATGGGACGGGTGCAAACGTAAGCGATGAGATCCGCTGGGCCGTGCTCACCACTTTTTGCGGTCCCCAATTCCGCACTCAGGAGAACTTTACTGTGGGCACTGCCAGGGAGGTTCTGGAGGGGGCGTCTCCGGAGTTGTTGAGTCTGCTCGGCTTCAAGGTCTGGAATGCCTATGGCCGCATTGAAAGCCCGGCAGTTGAGTTCATCCAGCCCGGAGAGGCCTCACTGCCCGAGATGCGACCTGAGGATTCATAGGGAGGCGAGAGCCCTTGCAAGACCACCATCTTTTGAAGAAGATCCGACCCTGGGTACCCATGGATAAGAATAGGAAAATATTGGTCAGCGCCGTCATTCTCTTTCTGGCGCCCCTCTCCTGCAGCTCTCCCGCAGGCGGCGGGGCATCGGATTCGCAGCAGAGCTCGACTCTGACGGTTGGGATCGAGGCTGCTCCGGTGGATGTGCCCTTCCGGAAGTTCATGCCCTTGATCAAGGAACAGCTGGGGGTCGATCTCGAGATCGTGACATTGGAGTACGGAAGTCTCTTCGAAAAGATTCTGACCGACCTGATTACGGGAACCGGGGCGTTCGACATCATCGTCTACTTCACCCGATTCAACGGCGACTATATGGGACCGGGATTCCTTCATCCTCTGGATGAGTTCATGGAGAGGCATCCTCCCGACTACGACGATTTGATTCCCGCCTTCCGGGAGCTGTACTGTGAATGGGAGGGGCGCACTTACGCCCTCCCCTTCGACGGCGACTACTTCCTGCTCTACTACCGGAAGGATCTCTTCCAGCATCCCCTGGAGCAGGAGGCTTTCCAACAGGCCTATGGCTATCCTCTTGCGGCGCCTGAGACCTGGGATCAGTGGAACGACATCGCCAAGTTCTTTACCCGCAAGGCCGGAGAGCAACTAGCTGGTGAGGTTTTGCAACAGGACTTCTATGGGATCTCCGAGTACTGGGGAAAGGCCCGTGCCTATGCGTGGTATCTGAACCGCTTCGGAGCCTACAGCGGACTCTTCTTCGACGCAGAGATGGAGCCGAGGATCAATTCAACGGAGGCCGTTCGTGCTCTGGAGCACTGTCTGGAATCGGTCCGATACAACACGCCGGGCCCCCTGGCCCACACCTGGTGGAACGTGCGGGAGGATTTTCTCTTCGGCAAGGTGGCCATGATCTTCGGCTGGCCCGACGTCGGAAAGGCCACTGGAGATCCGGTCCAATCGAAGGTCATCGGCAAGGTAGGGTTCGCTCCCAGCCCGGGAGTCCTGGACCCAGCGACTGGGAAGATTCGCCGGGCCACGGCCCTGGTTTCGGGTCGGGTCATGGCGGTTTCTCGACACTCGTCCCAGCCCGAAGCGGCCTATCAGGTGATCCGCCTCATCAGCAGTCCTGAGGTCAGTCTCCAGTACGTTGGTGACCCGGCGAGCGGCTCGGATCCCTTCCGCTACTCTCACTTCGAGCATCCGCAGAGCTGGAAGCTGCAGTTCGACGGACTCGATCAGTTCCTGAAGGCTTCCCGTGAGGCTCTGGACGTAGGGTTTCCCGAGCTCTATATACCCGGAGCGGAGGAGTACCAGGAGGCCCTGAGCCGCCATGTGCAGGAAGCTCTTCAAGAGAAGCTTCCGCCCCAGCAAGCGCTCGACGCGGTCGCCAAGGAGTGGGCCGAGATCACCGACCGTCGCGGCCGGGAGGACCAAAGACGCTTTTGGAGAACCCAGTTGACGGCCATGCAGCGTCTGGACCTGATCCCCGGCCAGGAACGAACAGTCCGTTGAAGGACGCTAACCTGGGTCGAGTCCTGGTCCTTCCTTCCGTCCTGACCATTCTGCTTCTCACCCTTTTTCCACTGCTCTACTCCTTGACCCTCAGCTTCCACAGTTGGCAGTTGCCGAATCCCTCTCCTCGGTTCGTAGGACTGGAGAACTACGCTTACCTGGGGCAGGACCCGCGTCTCCACCTGGCCCTCCTCCGCTCCATCGTGTTCGTCGCTGCGACCGTCTCCCTCCAGTTTTTCCTGGGCATGAGTGGGGCCGTTCTGCTGGACAGAAACCTGAAGAGTCTGGGAACCATAACCTCGGTGCTGATCGTTCCCATCATGATCGCTCCGGTTGCGGTCGGGGCGATCTGGATGCCGCTTTACGACATCAATTTCGGCTTGCTGAACTACTGCCTGAGTCTCCTGGGGGTCGACAAAGTGGAGTGGCTGGCGACGCCGGCCAACGCTCTTCCCTCCCTGATGATCATCGATCTCTGGCAGTGGACGCCTTTCATGCTCCTCATTTTCCTGGCGGGACTCCAATCCATCCCTCGAGAGCCGATCGAGGCAGCTCGTATCGGCGGTTCCTCGGAATGGAGAATATTCCGTTCCATTTGCCTACCCATGATGCGACGCGTCATAGCCATCGCCATCCTGCTCAGAGGAGTCGATTCTTTCGGGAAGTTCTTCGATACTGCGTACCTGCTCACAGGCGGTGGACCCGGGACGGCATCCGAGACCCTCAACCTCTACATCTATCAGGTGGGCTTCAAATTCTTCCGAATGGGATACGCCTCCGCCTTGTCGTTCATCATGCTGCTGATTGCGATGGTGGGAATCCTGCTCTTCTATAGGGTTTTCCGTGTGGAGTAGCTTCAGGAACAGAGCGCCCCGGTTGTTCTCGTTTGCCGCTCTAGGAGGTCTGTTGGCGTTCTCCCTCCTGCCGGTCGTCTGGATGCTGCTCTCAACCCTCAAGCTCAATATCGAGATCTTCAGTGATCCCCCAGTCTGGATCCCGAGGAACGTGGGGCAGGCCTTGGAGCAGAACTGGTGGCACGCCCTCGCCTCCCGCACCGAGGGGGGACTGGGTGGCCTCAACTCCATCTCTGACAGCATGATCATCGCGGTCGCCAATACGGTCCTGGTCATTCTGATCGCCACCCCGGCAGCCTATGCCCTGGCCCGCTTCAAGACCGGAGGCAAGCACCTGCCCATCTGGATTCTCTCCCAGCGCATCCTTCCCCCCATCACGGTGGTAATCCCCTATTTTCTGCTCTTCCGTCAGCTCGGGCTGCTGGACACCCATGTGGGTCTTGTCCTAGTCTACGTGACCTTCAACCTTCCCCTGGCCATCTGGCTCCTGAGAGGGTTCTTTGCCGACATCCCGGGCGAAGTAGAGGAGGCGGCCTTGGTGGGCGGATGCTCCCGACTTCAGGCGCTGCGTCGGGTGACGCTGCCTCTGGTCTTGCCCGGGGTGGCCGTGACGATGCTCTTCTGCTTCATTTTTGCCTGGAACGAGTTCCTCTTCGCTATCATGCTGACCCAGCGTCGCGTGGTCACGCTGCCGGTGATCATACCGGGGCTGCTATATGCCGGAGCCATCGAGCCTCGCTTCGGGCCCCTCTTCACGCTCACGACAGTTAGCATCCTTCCCATTCTGGTCACCTCGTTTTTTCTCCACAAGTACATCATCAGGGGACTCACGTTCGGAACCGTCAAGGGTTGAATCGATCATGGAAGTTGTCTGCAGGAACCTTGTGAAGCGATTCGGCAGTGTGACGGCCGTAGATCGGCTCAGCCTTCGGGTCCGGGAAGGTGAGTTTCTGGTCCTTCTGGGACCCTCAGGATGCGGGAAAACCTCGACTCTGAGGATGATCGCAGGGCTGGAGACCCCAGACGCCGGCAAAATCGAGATCGGAGATCGTGAGGTCACGAATCTTCCCCCGCGGGACCGGAACGTGGCCATGGTCTTCCAGAACTACGCCCTATATCCTCACATGAACGTGCGTCGCAATCTGGCCTTCGACCTGGGGGTACGAGGGGTATCTGAAGTGGAAATCGCGACTCGCGTCCAAAGCGTTGGAGAAATGCTGGGGATCGTCCATCTGATGGAGCGCAATCCCGCACAGCTCAGCGGAGGAGAACAGCAGCGGGTGGCTCTGGGAAGAGCGATCGTGCGAGAGCCTGACGTCTTCCTCATGGATGAGCCTCTGAGCAATCTGGACGCCAAACTGCGAGTGCACATGCGGGCAGAGCTCAAGAAGCTGCACCGACGCCTGCGGCGTACGACCATCTACGTGACCCACGACCAGGAAGAAGCCATGACCGTGGCCGACACCATTGCTGTTCTGAAAGATGGGGAGCTCCAGCAGCGAGGGACCCCTCGGGAGATCTACGATTCTCCCCAGAACCGTTTCGTGGCCTACTTCGTCGGCAGTCCCTCCATGAACTTCTTCGAGGGAGATCTCGTGATGCAGGGAGGTGAGATCGAGTTTGCTTCGGCAAGTTTCTCTCACGCGCTCCCTTCCCATATCTCCACCGGGCTGAAGAAGAGAAAGGCGGAGAGAAAGGTGGTGATGGGGATCCGCCCCGAGCATGTCCGTCTCCATCAGGAGGCCGGCCGGGAAATGTTGTCCGCCGTGGTCGATGTCTTGGAACCTTTGGGTCGGGAGCTCCACGTTCAGCTGATGCTGGGGGATGACCCGGTGACGGTCATCACGGATCCCTCGAGAGAGCTGAAAATCGGTCAGCAGGTCGGACTGAATCTTTCCATCGAACGCTGCTACTTCTTCGACCGCGACTCAGGGCGGAATCTAGCCCGCATTTCTCATCGCTCGTCGTAGCGAGGCGTCGCAAGCGCCGTCCTGGCAAGGCTTGCGACCGAGACCACTCGTGGCGAGCCGCCGCAGTCGTACTTTGACAGTACGTCGAGGCAGTAGCGTCCCAGCGTTAGTCGAATAACATCAACTGTTTATGAATGTCACTATTCTGAGTAATGTAATGCATGTCCTGAAAGGCCTGTAAAATTGGGGTTTTCTCGAAGAGCGAGACACTCAGGACCTGGAGAATTGTGTAGAGCGGCAACTCGAGATAGAGGCGCTTGCGGATGATGGCGATGAGCAGGTAGGTACTGAGGGCGATCCAGATTTGTGTTTTCACGGCATTGGGACTGGTGCCGTAAAAGGCCTTGATGCGGAGATGCTGTTTGATCCATTTGAAGAACAGTTCGATCTGCCAGCGGAGCTTGTAGAGCCGGGCAATAGTCAGAGCGGGAGAAGCAAAGTCGTTGGTGAGGAATACTAGCCGCAGGTCGGTGGTGACGTCGAAGAACTTGATGCGACGCAAAGGTTCGGGGTAGGCCTTGGCCGGATAGAAGGTGCTCAGCAGGACAGTTTGGTCGCAGATCAGTCCCGTCGTTCTGTCCACCGGGTGGGAGTAGCGGCGGCGGAACTTGAAGTTGGCCTTGGCGCGGGTCACGAATAACGACCGGGCAGAATGGAGTCGGTACAGGCGCCCGAAATCCAGGTATCCGCGATCCATGATGTAGTAGGCACCGGGACAAGGAATCAGGTGGTCCAAGGCGTGGACATCGTGCAGTTTTCCGTCCGAGATCAGAACGAACTCGGGAATGGCGCCGTGCAGGTTGAGCAAGGTATGCAGTTTGATCGCCCCCTTGGTACGGCGGAAGCGCGCCCAGGGGAAGACCGAGAGGCACAGGTCGATGGTCGTGGAGTCCAAGGCATAGACGGTCGCGTTCAGGTCGACTCCCAGGTCCTCGTCGGTGTACAGGCGGCGCGCTTCGGCGATAAGCACTTGGGCAAACTCGGCATAGATGCGCCAGTCGCGCCTCTCGTTGGCATTGGACAGATTGTTGCGGGAGACCGTGGAGCGAATGCCCATGTGGAAGAGCTTGGATCTCATGGCCCGTAGGCAGGCTTCGATATCGCGCAAGCTCTCGCGATAGGTCAACTGTGCAAAGGCCATGACCCGGTAATGGTCGGCACAGCGGAACGACTTGACCTTGTAGTCGCCTCCGTAGTGCTGAACAATGCGATGAAAATGATGCCAGGGAAGATGCCGCATCACCTGAGAAAAAATCGTCGTGCCCGTGTACATGCTCGCCCTCCTTATGAACTGAAGGGCGTGAGCGTACACTCACTTTCAAGTCGGAAACACCCATTATCTTCTCTAACATATTACTCATTAATACTTTACAGAGATTAGAAGCCCAAACGTTGGGACACTACTGACGTCGAGGAGGCCGACCGAGCGTAACGCAGCCAGGGCGGGTGATTGCGGCGACGCAGTAGACTAGCGATGAGAAATGCGTCTATAAGAACATGGCCGTTGTCAAGGGCGCACTTCACCTAGATCGGCTCGGAGAGCCGATTAAGCAGCTGGCCGCGTAGCCGGCCAGGCGCGATAAGAAGTTGTTCGTAGGCCATTGGATTCGTCGAGTCTGGGGACTCTAGTTTTTAGTTATGACCAGCGGGTTGACGTCGGTGACGTCGGTCTCCCCCATCCATCTATACGCGCATCAGCGGGCGAAGGTGGTGTCCTCGGCAAGGCCCAGCGCCGCCTGGGAAAAGGTCGAGGAGCCCATTGCCTTTATGAGAGCCTCTGCGGCACTCCTGTGTGCCCCAGGCAATGGGCGGTTGATGTTTTCTGCACCACGTTCGTCCAACGCATCATCTACAGTCCGGACTCCTTCCTTTGAAGGAGGCGAGGCTGCCTAATCAGGCTGTCGACTCGGAACGAGTCAGCATTTCTCACAGGCACGCCTCGCGAGAAGACCGCGGCGAGAAAACTCCGCATAGTCGATTTCATCTCGCTGCATCAGGTACAGATGCTCACACAACTTTCGGGCCACGGCGGTCCGGGCCACCTGTCGGCCTCGCCGAGAGACCAAACGGCGGTAGAAGCGCCTCAAGTTGGCTTCGTGGCGGGCGGCGGAGACGCCCGCCTCCACCATCTGGTAGCGCAGAAAGGTCGATCCCTGTTTGCTGATGTGACCCAGCCGCCGCCGTCCGCCACTGGAGCGTTCGCTCGGCGTCAAGCCCACATAGCTGCACAACTGGCCGCCACTGGCAAAGCGTTGGACCGGTCCCACAATCAGCACCCAGGACAGGGCCGTCACCGGCCCCACTCCGGGATACGTCATCAAGCGCTCCGCCTCCGGGCGCTGGGCCGCCGCCTCTCGGGTCTGTTTGTCCAGTACGGCGAGGCGAGGTCCAAGCCACTCCAGACCCTGCCACAACTGCTCGGCCGACTGCTGGGCGTAGGGGCGCAGCTTTAACTGCGCAAACGCTCGTTGGCCTTCCCCAGTGAACAACCCAGCCCCCAAGGTTAGTCGATGATTGATCGCCAACGACTGGAGCCCGTTCTTGATCCGCGTCCGGGTCCGAACCCAACGTCGGCGTTGGCTCAGCACCTGCCGCAGATCCCGTCCCTCCGGGTCGATCACCCAGATCTGGGGAAAGCGGTCCTCGATCAATAACTGCCGAATCAAGCGCGCATCCTCGCGGTCATTCTTCTTCTTGCGGACCTGCTGCGCTCGGATCTTCGCCGCATCTCCCACTTGCAGTTGTACCCCCAGTTTGTCCATCACCTCGTGAAACCAGATCGAATACCCGGTGCTCTCGATCCCCACCACGGTCGGACCCGCCAGACCCCCGTAAAATCTCTCGACCTCCTTTCCTTCGTGATTCAAGCGTCGCTCCTCCAGCTCTCCGCTCTCCGTATCCACCATTGCAATCGCCTGGAATCTTGTGTGAAAATCAGATCCAATTAGTTTCATTTCGGCCTCCTCTTCGATGAGTCCCCAGACTCTTTCGAACTTAGGGCCTACGCGACTCATTGTAGAGTCAGCCCCTGAAGAGGAGGCCGTGTTCTTATGAGATCAGGCTAGTGGGCCCCCCAGAGTTTCGCATTAATCGAGGATCTGGACGTGCGACGTACCAATGAATCAAGGCAATCGTTCGCCGGAGAGTCTTCTGTAATACTCTTCGACCTGATCCCGAAAAGACGGCGGCACCTCGTCCTCGTCGAAGCTCGACCGCAGCCTTCCAGATTGATCTTCCAGAGCGCGATTGATTTCGAGTTCTAGCTGATGAAAGCCGGCGATGATCTGGGCCTTAAGCTTGTCGATCTCTTCCGGGTCAGAGAACAGCCGTTCCAGATCGAGTCTCTTCATCCGCCTCACCAGGCTCTCCACATCTCGTCGTAAAGAGGGTTCTTGATTCAGGAGACCTCGAAGGGAATTGGCCTCTTTCATCCGCTCCTGCCACTCCCGCCGAACGTGGCCGGGATCCACACCGGTGGTGTTGGGAAGTCCTCCTGCGCGGCGCATCGAAGAAGAGGGCGTCCCCTCCTTGCCTGAGTCGCCGACGTCTTCACCCTTGCCTTTGCCTTTCTTTCCCTTCTGCTTCGCCTCAGAGCTCTGAGAGCTCTCACCCGGCTGTGAATCCGGCTCCTTCGACACCTGTTCCACTTTCTGCTCCGAGCCGCTCTGAGAGGCACGTTGGTATAGGGAGGACAGACCCTCAACCAGCTCGCCCACCTGACTCAACGCCTCTCGCAGCCCTTCCCTGGCTTGCGGCTGGCCCTCGGCTCCCAAGGCTTTCTCCGCTTCGCCCACCTTCTCGGAGAGCTTGGCCACTTCCTCCGCAACGCCCTCCTCTCGATCCCGGGCCATATCCACCCAGCCGCGGGACAGCAGCTGGGAACCCTCTTGCATCTTCTCCGGAATGCGGTTGTCGCGAACGCTGTGACCCGCCTGCTTCAGCTTGCGGGACGCCGCTGGCTCTTTCGACTCCATTTGGCGCGCTGACTGGTGCAGATCGCTCTCCAGGCTGAAGAGATCCTCCTGGAGCTCAGACTTTTCTCGAAGCAGCCGGCGAAGCTCGCGGATGGTCTCCTGATCCACCTTCCCGGATTCGAAACGCTGCTTCAGGTCATCCAGTTTGTCGAGGACGTCTTCCTGTTTGCGCACCAACTGCTGTGCGTCCTCCTTCAACTTCTGAACGCTTTCCGAGCGCTGATCCTGCCGCTGCCGAGACAGAGCCTCCTTTGCCTTTTGGAGTCTTTCGAGCGCCCGTTCGGCAAGCATCTGTGACCGTTCTGTTGACTGCTGTCCGGACTGAGCCTGTCGCATCTGTTTGGCTGCCTCTCTGAGTCGACGGCTGATCTCCGAAAGCTGTTGTTCTTTCTGCTGACGAGATAATCGCTCCAACTGCCGCGCCAGCTGATCCGCCTCTTGCATCAGCTGCTGCTGTGACATGTTGTTCATCGCAGAGTTCTGCCCACTTTGTTGGCGCTTCCGCTCCGCCAGTTGCTCTTGCCTGCGAGCCAGTTCCTTCAATTTCTCGAGTGCCTCATCCAGTTTCTGTTCACGCGCAAACTGCTGATTCTGCTGCATGGTCTCGTACTGATTCTTGGTACGATCCAGCTCCAGATCAACCAGGTCTGCCAGTTCCTGGGCTGAAGCGGGAGATCCCGCCTGACTCTGAGAAAAGGAGACCTGGATTTCCTTGAACAAAGCTTCGGCGCGGAGGAGCTGCTGGAAGGCCTTTTGCTCCTCTGGCAGCGCCTTCTTGGGAGCGGACTTGCTCAGGTGATCGTGGGCCGGATCCATGTGTTCGACGGCCTGTTTCAGGTGATCAGCCATCTTCTGAAAGCGGGGGTCGGCAGCGGCCGTCCGTCTCAGCTCGAGTCGATCGATCAGGGTCTGGGTCTGTCCTTGGAGCCTCTGCTGTACCAGAGCCAGAGTCTGGATGTCCTCTTTGAAACCCGTGCGCGAACGCTGTTCGCGACGCAGCTTGAAAGTGGCCACAATGATCTCTTTCTGCCGCTTGGAAAGCTTGAGATCTTCGTTGCTACTGGCTGGCATAGACATGCCTTGATTCTGAGATTGGTAGTACTCCCGATCGTAAGGCTCCACCTCCAGGAAGTAGATGTCGGTAACGGAGGAGGAGATGGCGTCTTCGGCCTGGGCGTAGTAGGAGACAAAGTCTCCTGGGGACAAGCCGAAATCTTCCAGATAAAAGGTGTGAGATGTGACGAAGGAGCGCGAACCAAAGGGCTTGCTCAAGTCGACTTCCTGCTCGGAATCCCCATTGACCGAGAAGTGGATGCGGGCCTTCCTGATGCCGTAGTCATCCCGTACCTTCACCTCGGTGAAGACCTCCTGGATGTTGGTGACCCTTTGATCCCGACCCGGCCGCTTGAAGGAAACCAGAGGTGGCTGATCCTCGAGAGCCCGGATCAGGAATTCGTCCGATGCCGGATACCAGACCTTCTCCTGGTTCTGGAGATGGATTCGATAGTAGTCGTCACCCGTCACCTTGAGATCGGCTTTGAGCTGCTGTGGACCGATCTTCTCCAGGGGAACGTCCCCGGCTTCCTCCAGTCGAACCAGACCTCCTTCAACCGGCTGATCGGTTTGGATATTCAGTTCCGCCCGAGTCCCGACGACGGCCTCGATATCACCTTCATCCTCCAGGGTTGCTGGCTTCAAGCCCGTGTACCGTGGGAAGACCAGCCTGACTTGAAGCTCTTCGATGTTCGGCAGCTCCGAGACCGAGATCCGGAAGGTATCCGATTGAATGCCGTCGGCTTCGACGTAATAGTCCATCGGTTCTCGGACGTCGAAAAAGAGGAAAACCAGATCGCCACTATCGAAATCCGGCCGCATCAGGGTCTCTTGCCAGGTGGGTTCGTCCTCGTAGCGGGCTTGCAGCCTGACATTGTCAGAGGAGAATCCGGTCAGGGAGGCTCGAACTTCAACGTCTGCGTGTTTCGCCACGGTTGTGTTGCCCGGGGAAACCGATATCGCGTACAGCGGGCTCTCGCTCTGTTCATCCCAGCTCCCGAGCAACCTGCTGAGGCCGTAGCGGAAGGCTTCGGGACCGCCGAAGAACAGATACGCGAAAAGGAGGATCGAAACAACGACGGTCAGTATTGAGAGGAGGCTGCTGCTTACTCGATAGAAGGTCGGGAGTGCGATTCTCCGCAGCTTTTCCCAGACGTCCCGCTCCAGCAGTATGCGCAGCTGAGGGTCCGCTGCAGGCGTACCTTCGCTTAGACCCACAGCCGTCGACAGTCCTTCTTGCAGCTGGGGATGGCGTTCTTCCAGAAAGCGCGCGACCTGACGAGTCGAGGACCGGCGAAAAGCCGGGACAAGCACCTTCAGCAGGAGGCCCAGTAGGAGAGCGACGCCTACGATCCTGGTCCAGAGCAGTACCTCCTCCGAAAAGTTGTAGCGGGCAAGAACGTAACTCGAGAGGATCGAGCCCAGAACCAGAACCAGGAACACGATGGAAAGGCCCTTGAGCAGGCGTTCCAGATGAAGTCGTCTCCTAACTGACTCAATCCGCTTACCTGTCACTCCCAACATCAGATTCCCCCTCGCATAAAGCGGAGCTCCTATTCGACTACCCGGCGCCGATGGTTTGCCACCAGGGACTCGGTCCCCAGCACCACGACGGCAGCCAGAAGCAGGAGCCACCACAAGGGCTGACGGTGCAATTCCTGGCGAACACGCGTCGCCTCAGGAGAGGAGCTCTGGGTAGGCCGCTCCGCTCGAAACCTGGCCAGGAATTTCTCGACCGGTACCTGCTCCAGATCCGATTCCCTCGGATCGCTGTTGACTGCCACCCAGTCGGTTTTCTTGTTCTCTCTTATTTCATAGTGTCCTGGAAACTTCAACTCGACAAAATCCGGAGTTTCTTGGTCCAATCCAATGACTCGTTGGCCGTTGGGATCGACAATATTCCAGCTGCTCGTGCTTCCCGCTTCGGACTTGACCGCATCTTGTTCTGACCCAAGAATCTCACCGACCGTCAAGGCCGCGGCCGACACCGACCAGCCAGCAGCGTAGCCCGACAATCGGTGCCAGAAAGGCACATAGGCATTACGTAAGGGAAAGTCCGTCCAGACGCGGTCAAGAGAGGAGGCGAAGACCAAGACTCGGCCTCTGCCCAGGGTGCGTTCCACCAAAGCAGGACTGGATTCATCGAATCTAGCCAGAACTGTGGAGCCCTGCCGGGGTCGAAGCTTCCAATAGCTGTAGAACTGAACACTCACCAGGCCGGCCCGGTGAGACTCCCGAAACACTGAGAACACCGGGTGTTGCCAGTCCACGTCCGTAATTGAGGTAAAGTTCCGGTCCCGGCTTCGAACAAACCGACGCTGATCCAGCTCGGCCAGAAAGAGCTCAGCTGCGAGCCGATTGTAAGCCTGAGGACGGACGCTGTTTCCCAAGGACACTAGAAGCCCGCCCCCGTTCGAGACGTAGGACTCGAGCGCGTCTGGCCGGGGTGGCCGGGCAAGATCGTCTAGAATCAGGACCGGCCTATCCTCCGGGATCAGTCGGGCTGGTCCCGGAGGCTTCACCACCTCCACTCGAAAAGGCAGATTCTGACCAGATGAGAGAGCGCTCTTCAGATAGACCATCGAAGACGGGCGACTCGAAACCACCGTGATGGGCCGGGATTCGCGCCTCTCGACGACGAAGAAAAAGACATTGTCGGCGGCGAGTGCGTCCGCAACCTGTGCAACGATCCTTCCTTTGCGAGGACCTGCTTCCAATGCGAAAGGTCGGAAAGTCACCTGGACCGTGCCGTCCTGGTTCAGCTCAAAGCCCTTCCTGTCGATCAGCTGCCCTTCCAGAAACAACTGCAATTCTCCCTGCAGGGGCTGAGGAGGCGAGGACTTCAGCACGGTAAGAATTGGGTACGGATGTCGCTCACCAAAACTGAACCTCTCCAGCCGGACCTCTTCGACGAATAAGTTGGCTGATTCCTCGCCAACGCTCTCAATTGTCAGAAGCACATCGCCTGGAAGCCTCCACTTCTGGCTCTCCGGAAGCCCGCTGAGTTGGAGGTCCGTAATCAAAACGATTTCCTTCCTACTGGCCTGCTGCTCTTTGAACTGTTCGGAGGCAACGCGGAGCGCTTCAGCATAAGAGGTACCCTCAAACGAGGTGCCAGAGCGGCTGTGCAGCAAGCTGAGCAGGCGCTCCGATCGAGCCTCCCAGGAGGAGAGAACTTCAACCGTCTCTCCGAATCGTACGATCAGGCCCTCATCCCCTCCGGTCAAGGAGCGGATCCTTTGCTCGGCCACTTCGGATGCCTTCTGCCAGACGGGCTCTCGTGACATGCTCATCGAGGAATCGATCAGGATGACCACCGAACGAGGAGTTCCCATTGCGAGGCTTCCGAACCAGGTCCCCAACACCATTGGCCGCGAGAATGCCGCTACGATTAGCAACAGCCCTAGACAGCGGAGCAACAGCAGAAACAGATGTGTAAGCTTTTTTCTTCGGAATTCTTTCGTGGGAATCTGGCGCAAGAACATGAGCGAGGGGAAGGGCACCCGCTCCCGCCGGTGCCTTCGAACCAGGTGGAGCAGGATGGGAGCCGTCAAGGCCGTGGCTCCTAGCCAGAAGAACGGATTCAAGAACTCCATCTAGTCGCCTCGTTCAAGTTTCAGCTTAGTCCCGCCCCCAGGAGCGCTGGCGCCATTCGGAAAGGAAACTTCGCGAGCCATAGAAGCCTCGTTTCAGTACTTGCGCTGTCGAGCCGACAGATAGCTGTATAGGGCCCGGTCCAGAGGTTCGTCGGTGCTCAGGAGCGAGTAGTCAATGTGAGCATCAAGGCATTCTCTCTGAAGACGCGCGATGTGCTGCTGCAAGAGCTCAAGGTAGGCTGCACGAGAATGATCTGAAACGTAGGAAAGGTAATCGCTCGTTTCCATGTCCTGTAGGGTGCAGCTGTCAGCCAGTGGCATCTTCAATTCTACCGGATCCAGCAAATGGAAAAGAATGACGTCGTTGCCTCGATGATGGAAGAAACGAAGCGTCCTCGATAGCTCCTCCACCTCGTGGTAGAAATCGCTGATCAGCACCACAATGCTTCGTTGTCGAATCAGACCCGCCAACTCCTCAAGGGCGTCGCCGATATTGTTTCGCGAACCGAGCTCGAGACGCTCAAGACGGTGAAGGATAGTGAGGAAGTGTCTGTATTGCGCCCGTGGCGGAATGCGGTTGAAGACGCCGGAGTCGAAGGCAGCCAGTCCGGCAGCATCACTCTGGCGGACAACAAGGTAGGACAGCGAGGCAGCGAGATAGCGGGCGTAGTCGATCTTGGAGATAGGGCCGCTGGCGTAGCCCATGCTGGCGCTGTTGTCCAGAAAGATGTGCACCTGGCAATTGGTGTCCCCTTCGTACTTTTTCACGTAGAAGCGGTCCGTCCTGCCAAAGACCTTCCAGTCCACGCTTCGGATGTCGTCCCCCGGAGCGTACTGCCGGTATTCTGAAAAGTTGAGGCTGAAGCCGTGATAGGGAGATCGATGAAGACCTGTGACGAAACCTTCCACAACGGTTTTGGCGATGAGCTGGAGACCCCTGATTCGAGAGAGAACCAAAGGATCGATGAATCTCAGGGAGGGGGACTCCCTCACAGTCCCGATCCCGTCGGCAAGACAGCTTCCAGCAGACGATCCACGATATCGTCAGGAGTCACATTCTCTGACTCCGCGTGGAAATTGGTCAGAATCCGGTGGCGAAAAACGGGCCTGGCCAAGGCGCGGATGTCTTCGTGCGAAACGTTGTAACGACCCTTCATGAGGGCACGGGCCCTTCCTCCCAGCACCAGAAATTGAGAGGCTCGAAGGCTGGCTCCATAGCTGACCCAGTTCCGGACAAAATCGGGGGCAACCGCATCTCCTGGCCGGGTACCGCGTGTCAACTGGACAGCATAGCGAACCACCTCTTGATCCGCAGGAATCTTGCGAACAAGCTGCTGATATCGCAGGATTTCCTCCCCAGAGACCACCTTCTCGACCTCTTCTCCGATTTCAGCCGTCGTCCTCTCTACCACGACTACTTCGTCGTCT
Source organism: Acidobacteriota bacterium (assembly GCA_965219855.1). GTDB lineage: Bacteria > Acidobacteriota > UBA6911 > RPQK01 > JAJDTT01 > CAUZIZ01. The sequence goes on along the minus strand of CBDCOR010000026.1, from coordinate 82,811 downwards.
TCGTTCAGGTAGTCGATGACGATATTGAACATAAAACGGTCCAACTGGGCTTCAGGCAGAGGGTAGGTCCCTTCCAACTCGATTGGATTCTGGGTGGCCAGGACGAAGAAAGGGGCCTCCAAATCATAAGTGGTCCCACGCACGGTGACGTGCCTTTCCTGCATGGCTTCGAGCAGGGCTGCTTGTGTCTTCGGGGGGGTCCGGTTGATCTCGTCGGCCAGAACGATGTTGGCAAAGACGGGGCCGCGGATGAACTCGAGATCTCTCCTCCCAGTTGATCGATCCTCCTCGATGATTTCGGATCCGGTGATGTCAGAGGGCATCAAGTCGGGGGTAAATTGAATTCGCTTGAAGGAAAGACCAAGCGTACCGGCAATACTGCTTACCAGAAGGGTCTTGGCAAGTCCGGGAAGTCCCGTAATAAGGGAATGTCCTCCCACATAGAGAGAGATCAGAACCTGTTCGATTACTTCGTTCTGCCCGACGATCTCCTTACGCAGTTCGGCGGTGATACGTTCCTGGGAATCCAACAGGGCTTTGATGAGCTCCTCGGTAGGCCGCGCTTCTGTCTTGGCAAGTTCTTCCATTGAGACAACTCCGTGTTCATTGAGCAGTGAAGTAGTGAGCAGTGATCAGTGATCAGTGATCAGTGGAGGAGTGAATCAGTGAGCAGTGAGCAGTGAGCAGTGGAAGAGTGATGAGTTTCGAGCTGCTCAGGGCCAAAGGCACCCTCTTGACCAATGACCGTTCTCTGCTCACTATCCTGTGATCTCCAAACTGTTCACTGCTCACTGTTTCACTACTGTCCGGTTAAAGCATTTAGATATGGCTTCAACATGCGTATAATCATTGATTTAGAAGGAAGACAAGCTGGAATCGATTTCAGCTGAGACTTCCGCTGTCTTCCCTCTCGTGTGGGATCGGATCGACTTTGGGATTGAGGGATGGGTAATAGGTGTTGTCAAAACCAAGCGAGGTCAATCCCAGCGGGATCGCGTCTTACAGTCCAGGGTTTCCCAACCCTGGGTAAGAGACTCAACCCCTTAAGAATCAACCCTGTAGGGGTTGCGTCCTGACCCATTCGTTGCCCTTCTGCACGCAACCCATTCAGGGTTGAAATCCAGGGGCAACACCCTTGACCCAGGGTTCGGAAACCCTGGGCTGAAATACGGAATCCCTTCAGGATTCACCTCCTTCCTATGCACTCAGGGCGCCATCACTCGCAAGTTGACGCCAATTTTCAAGATTACCCCGTTCGAGCAAATCCTGATTCTTCAACCACTTGGGCATTGGGACTTGCAAGGCCAAGTAGGTCACTTCGCTAACCACTTGATACCATTCGACTTTTAACCGGACAGTAGTGTTCACTGTTCACTGTTCACTGTTCACTGCTCTCACTGCTCACTGCTCTCACTGCTCTCACTGCTCACTATCTCAACTTCAGTGAGTGAGTGCGTAGATGACATAGTTGATACCGAATTTGTAGGCTTCGTTGGAAAAATTGATGGGTACTAGGGACTCGTCCGACCACTCCCAATAGTCCCCAATATCGTTATTGAAGTTGGCCACGGCCAGCAGGCGTCCTTCTTCGTCTGATAAGCCGAAAAACGCTGGTTTCCCCGGCACGTCGTAGGGAGGAATCATGTCCAGGGTCTGGATGTCGTAGAAGCAGTGAAAGACCGGGTGCTCCAGAGTTAGCTCCTGAAAATTCCGTTCCGGAAGGACCTTCTGCATGCACTCCGTGAAGTTGCTCCAATTCGAAGCTCCCCTGAAATCGTCGAAGATGACAAAGCCGCCGCGAAGGAGGTACTCCTTGAAATTGCTTGCCTCCGCATCGGTCAGGTTCCAGTACCCGGGTTCGCTGACGTACAAAATCGGGTAGTTCATGATTTCGGGGTCATCAAGATCCAGAATCAAATACGACTCGGCCGTCGTCTCAACGGTGGTCAACTCCATCAAGATCTTCAAGAAATTTCGCTCTGCTCGCGGATAGTCGTGCATCCAGGGAGGCACCCACCGCCCGCCGCCCCAGCCGCCGAGATAGCCGTTGTACCGAATCCGAACGAATTGGAAAATGCTGGGATCCTTTGGATCTCTAGGGGCAGGAACATCACTGAGGACGGGCCTCAGAACCCAGATGAGAGCAACAGCGCCTAAGAAGGCCGTCGTAAAGACTCTCATTGGCGTACCAACTCCAAAAGTAACTTCTGGGCCTTCTGATAGCTGGGAGCAATCTCGAGCGAAAGTAGTGCCTGGCGTCTGGCCGCCTCCAGATCGCCTTTCTGATACAGGGCCCGGCCCAACTGGAAGTGCGCCTCTGAGGAATCGATGGGTTGCAGGTTGAGAAGCACCTGGAACTCGCGTACTGCAACGTCGGCACGATCTGTCTTCAGATAAAGGTCACCTAACATCTGGTGGAGCTCTTTATTGAGGGGATCCACGTAGGGCACCTCTTCTAAACACTGTATCGTCTCCTCAATCGCATTCCTTTGTAGGAGGACTTCGGCGAGTCTAAGCGCATTCTCCGGGAACTTGGGTGCGACCTTCCACCACCGACTCAGTGTCTCCTCGACCTTCGGCAAGTCCTCTTTCGCCTCGTAGATCTGCAGCAGCAGGTCATAAGCACTCCCTTTTTCCGCGTATGGGGGAAACAAATCAACCGATTTCTCGAGGAAAGGGATGGCGCCCTCACTGTCTCCCGACTCATGGAGCTTCTCTCCGAGGGCCAGGTTCAGGAAATAATTCTCGGGGTCCTTTTCGACAGCAGTCTTCATGTCTTCGAGGGGATCCGTCTCGGAGCCTTCTTCCTTCTTAGGTGTCGGAGCTTCCGGTCGATTCAAGCTATGGACAAGGGGAGTCAGAGTCTGTTCCATTTCTTCCAGGAAAAGTTTCTCAATCTCAGCCATGGGTTCGCCCAGCACCTTCTGGAAGGTAACCTCGGTCGTTTCTCCCTCCCCGAACGCTACCACCAGCTCGCGAAGCTTGTCCACACCGTAGCGGGAACCCAGAAACTCACAGACCCAGCCCGCCTGAAGATAACTTATCTCGAGCTGTCGCCGGGTCTTGGGCCGTTCGAATCCGGAGTTTAGCTCACCCAGGGGCAGCAGTTCGCCATCCTTGTAGGCACGAACGAAGCTTTGCGTTAGATACTCGCCCCATCCCGCACCAGCCAACTTTTCCTCCATCATCGAGATGCCTTCGGTAAACCAGCGGGGAACCCGATTGGCACTCAACGAGAGAATCACCACGTGCGCCATCTCGTGCCACAAGGTCGACCCCCAATGAAAACTTCCCTTCTTTCTAGCCGAAGGAGAATCCATCGCCAGAATACGACCAAAGGTTGCTCCTAGGGCACCCAAGCCCGGCAGGCCCAGGGTCCGCACGGCGAAGTCCTCGTGGTCGGGATACATTTCGAAAAGGTATTTTCCGGAGATCTCATGCCGGTACTTTTGTTCGAGAGTGGACAGGCTTCGCTCCAGCAGTTCCTCTATATAAGGACGCAGAGCCGCTGCTTCTTTCTGGTGCAGCCGAACCGAAAAATGCTCCGTCTCGAAGCTATGAAAACGGTCAAAGCTGTCCAATAGACGTAGCGTGTTCACGGTCGATATACTATAGGGATCGTTGGCATAGGCCCGCTCCAAAACCTGCTTTCCCTCTTCCTCCCTTCCCAAGCGAAGCAAGTTGATTCCGAGTGATCCGAGGGCCGACCACTGTCTGGGATTTCGCCGTATCGACTCGCGATAGAATTCGACCGCATCCTCCAGGCGACGCTTCATCACGGAGAGGTCGGCGAGAATTTCGTGTAGGTCGCCGCTCTGAGGATTGATGCTCGAAATGCGCTCAGCCGCCTGCTCGAAGAGTTCTACGTCGCCCCGGAAATGGTGCTCTACAGCCTTCAGCTCGAGCAGAGGGAGATAGTTCGCATTCTTCTCGAGACCCTGGTCGAGCCACTTGGCCACGGCGCTCCAGTTTTCCTCCACAATTGCCATGGACCCTTTCAGGGCGTGAATCTCCAGATTCTCCGGATTGAGCTTCAGGGCCGATTCGAGCAGCTCGGCAACTCCACCCTTGAACTGAGCTCTCAGGGCCTCAGCCAGTCCTACATAGACTGCATCCTTCTTCCAGCGCGACCACTCGGGACTCTCTTCTTCGGACTTCAGCGCATCCTGAAAGATAGTTTCGGCTTCAGCTCCGTTGTACTTTTCGAGATAGAGATTTCCCCAGTCGACATAAACCGAGATGGGTACCGGATTTCTCTCGGCTGCCTCAATGAAGAGTCCGTTTGCCCGCTTCCAGGAACCGAGCTTCCAGGCGGCGAATGCTGCCGCTCCGATTTCGCCCGAGAGGCGCAGCTGGCCCGTGCTGTGGAGTCTCAGGAGGCGTTCTGCATAGGCCTCGGTCCGATCCACTGCTCCGCTTCGTTGGGCCAGTTCCAGGCGGAGCCTGAGCGCTTGCGGATCCGTCGGGGAGCTTTGTTGTAATCGCTCCTCCGCCTTCCCGTAGCTGCCCGCCTGCATCAAATCAACAACTTCGATGAGAAGGGACGACGTCGGTGCCTCCTGGCCGAAGGCAGTCCCCGGCGCCAGACAGAGAGCACAGAGACCGAAGGTTAGCAGCCTCACTGCTCCCCCTCCAAGGCATCGATCCGCTCACCCACATCCGCCAACTCCAGCAGGAGTACCTGGAGACGCTGGTAGTAAACGTCTTCGGAAAGCTCACGCTTGTGCAGCTTCAGATCGTCTATTTCACGCTCTAGCTGGCTTCTTCGCTGAGCTAGCACTCGGGCGTCGGGCGAAGCCAGCGCTTCCTCCTGAGGTACGGAAAGATAGGCAATACCCGCCAGAAGCCCGGTGCCAGAGCGAACCTGATCGGGGAGGTCTTTCTTTTCTTCACCCAAGCGAATCCTGGAAGAGTCGTCCAACAAGGCGTGTTCGGTCTGGAGGCGTCCCTGCTCCTGAAACCAGTCCTTGACCTTTCTGCGGCTGAACAAGAAGGCCTCGAGCAGGGATACCTTCCCATTCTTGTCGCGATCGGCTTCAGCCGTGGTGCCGGCCTCAACGAGAAAGGACAAAAACAAAGGAGGTTGCCGCTCGAACTGGTTCTTGGTAGCGGTCACGATAACTCTGTTCTCGCCGCTAAGTTTCGGTATGAGAATCCCGCTCGAACTGGTCCCCGCAATCAGAAAGGTTCTTCCCTCCTCCCCTCGATCGAGCAAGTTCGCCAGATCGTCTCCAGTGATGTCGGGCCCAGCAATGTTGAACTTGTAATCACGCCCGTCGTAGCTTCCGTGACCCACGAGAAAAATCCAGAGATCTCCTTGTGGGGGCAAGAGCGAAAGGACTTCGGACACCGTTCCCAGAATCTCTTTCCGTCTCTGTGTGCTGCCATCTAGTACGGCAACTCGATTGTCGGGTTGAGCACTGAGCATTAGTTCCAAGTCTGAGGTCCAGCCGGAAAAGGCCTCTTCGTACTCGGGCATTCCCGCAAGACCACGGATGATGAGACTCACCTGTTGCGGCTGTGCTCCCCCAACCGGCTCACACATACACAGGAGTAGGAACGGCAGCACAATGTACCCCAATGGTCTCAGAGGCCGCTCCAGCCACCGGAGCAAACGCTGCGAGGTAACGTAGTCGAGTTCCATTTCAGGTACGGCGGGCAGATCCATCAAAGGGTACCAAATCTCCTGCGCAGCACCCATTCCCCGGCCAGGAGGCCTAACAACAAGAAGAGATTCACGGGCATATCCCAAAGGTCGAGTGTCTCAATAACAGACGAATGGGTCTGAACATAAGGCGCCTCCTCGGGTAGGTTCTTAGCGCTCTCGATAGTGTAGTAATTGCCCCCCGTCTCTTCCGACAACCGCTGCAGAAACTCCTTCTGCTGGGTAGCATCAAAGTACTCGCGCCCCCCGGAAGCGGTCTGAAAGAAGGTGCTGGACCTACCATAGGACCGGTCGGAACTGGCGCCTTTCCCGCCAGCCTCCAGGCTCAACTGATGGAGACCTTCTTCGCCTGGCACCCAGACTCCTTCGTAGACTCCGTTTTCCTGCGGACTCCATTCCACGGCTATCTTCTCAGTCTGCCCCGAGGGAGTTGTAACGGTCAAATCTACCCGGGCATCGTTGACCGAATTGAAATCGGCGTCGTGGACTTCTGCCCGGATTTTAACTTGCTCGCCCTGGGTGTAGACCTCACGCTCGGTCTCAGCCGAGACCGGGTCCCTTGCCGAGTGGACCAACCAGCGCAGCAACTGCTGCCAGAAAGTCTCGTGACTCCGATCCTTGTGGTCCTGAAGCATTTGCCAGCGCCAGCTGGAGCCGGTCAAGAAGGCGGTGGCGATCCCCCTCCCGTATCGATGGAAGACCAGAAGGGGATTCCCTGAGCCACCATCGCTTTGCGGCCTGCCGTCAAGCCGAGCAAGGGTGGTTGCACCAGTCTTGGTTGCTCCCACCAGATTCCAATCTGTGAGCTCGGGCATCGTCTCCCATTGCTTTCGATTTCGCTCTTCTTCAAGAGACAGCCGCAATGTGGGGTGCTGACGACCATAATCTGTCAGGGCCACTCGCCTCTGCCCCTGGGCATAAGGGGGCGTCCCCTGGCCAACCCCTTGAGGCTGGGTCCAAACCGGTAGAATTTCCTCGATCGGAGTGTTTTGAAACTTACCTCCGGCGAAGGAAGTACCCCCACCCAGCATCAGAAATCCGCCCCCTCGTCGGGCCACAAAGTCCTTCACCATCTCCATCTGGGAGTAGGTGAAGAAGGAAGACTCCACGCTGCCAAAAACGATGCCCTGATACTTGAAGAGTTCCTCCTTCTCAGTGGGAAAGCCTGCTGCCAAGGTACTCTCCTCTTCGATACCCTGCCGGTAAAACTTGTTCAGCGCCGTACGCAAAAGAGTCTCAAGGCGAAGATGCGGATCTTGCAGGATAGCCTTACGGATGAACTTGTATTCCCATCTCGGGCGTCCTTCGACGTAGAGGATTCTGGGCTTGAAATCGCGCACTTCCAGAATCGTGGTCCGCTCGTTGTTTTGCCGAATTTCCTCTCCCTCGAAAGGCTTCAGAGAAAAACGATAACTCTTGATGCCTTTGGACCTGGGGATGAGAGGAATCTCCAGGTTCACCGTCTCGATATCGCGAGGCAGAAAGACTTCTTTGGACTGGACCAACGATTCACCCTCATGAACTTCGATACGACTACGCTGCCCTCCAAACCCCCGATTCCGCAAAGTGACCCTTGCCACCGCGACCGTTTCCGGAACAAGAAAGCGAGGCAAAGCAACCTGGGTGATCTCGACATCATGGGTAGCTTCTTCTGGTCCCACTCCTATGGTGTGAATGGGAATCCTTCGCATTTTCGCCTCTGCGAGCACCTCCCTGAAGGAGCTGAAACCATTGTCCGCGCCGTCAGTAAAAAGAAGGATCCCTCCCAGGGGCTCACCTGAGGCTTCCGCCAAGGAGCTTTCGAGGGCTGCGGCGATGTCGGTCCGGTTCCCTTTCCAATCCAGCTCGCCCTCAGTATCGAGTTGGGAAGCTTTGGAATCGAATCGAATCAGTCGAACGCGGAATTTTTCCTCGAGAGCCGCAAGAAACTCGGCATCGGGCTGCAGTAGCTTCCGAACTGGCTCTCCGCGGGGATTGGTCCTCAGCGGAAGTCCCATGCTGCTCGAGTTGTCCACCAGGATGTCAAGTTTGGTTTCACGAGGCAGTAGCGTCGAGATGACCAGGCTGGGACGCATGATCAGAAGAAGCAAAAAAGAAAGGGAAACTGCCCGCAGAGAGGGCAACAGCCAGCGTCCTTTGTGTCCTCCCTTTATCCACTCGCGGTAGACCAGAAAGCTCCCGACTACGGTGAAAGCGAGTAGAAGGAGTAACTGCCAATTCTCCCAGCGCCACTGAAAAGTGAACTCCCCTTCCCGAAAGAAGAAAGGTCGGTACTTGAAGAGAAATCCAAATAGTTCCTCCATCTCTTATGCTTCTCCAGGCCTGCCTTTCCTTTCCTCCAACCTGCTGCGAAAAGGACACGGCTGAGAGCCGCGGTCCCAAGCAATATGCGGATCAAAGCCTAGGTTATCTTATTATACTGTCTGGGCCTATCCCGGTTGGGGGTGGTGGAGGCATTCTCCCCGCCGCCGTGCTCGAGCCAAAAGCTCGAAGGAAGAGGACTTCGGCCTAGAGACCCAAGCCACGTTAGCCAATGAAGTTTCACCCTAGGCAAGTAACATCGTGAGCCATCAGGGTGCACGAAAGGAAGGTGACTTGGGAGCCTATCGAAAGCTCCTTGTCAAGTCGTTTAACCTCTGATTTTGGTAGTGCCCTGCACGCATTGAGATAGCTGTGACCTGGCGTCATATCCTACGGCTAGAGTAGCGGTGAGAGCTCACGCTAGCACCCCCCTGGCCCTTCCTACCCCCCGCTAGCCCAGCTCGCTTCCGAGAGTTCTGGAGTTTGATCTTTCCAGGAGGGCGCTTTAGCGTCCTGGCGCGAAGCGTAATAGACCGGTCCTTTAGGGCCGGTGACCCGGGTGAGGTAAGAGTCGAGCCCGCTTTAGCAGGCTTCTCGAAATAAGGCTTTAGCCATGATCCGGTCCGGTGCTACCAGGGCTGGTGCGTTCGAGTCAATCAAAGGTCCCAGCACGGCGATGGCGCTCTTTCTGGCACCGGATATAGTCCACAACAAACGACAGATCCTTCTTGCCGAAGGAAACGGCGCCGTATCCGCGTTGCCAGGCGAACGGGATTCGACGCCGCAGCTGACGAAGTAGGTAGTGAGTACTTGAACCCTTCAGCTCTCCGATCCAGTCGCTGATCTTCAAGCTGGGGCCAATTCTCACGGCTACGTGCACGTGGTCCTCTATTCCTCCAATCTCGTAGATGAAGGCTTCCGGTGTCTGAGCTATACGAGCCCGCAGGAATCCGTGAACGCGATCTTCAACCGATCCTCGCAGCACTGCACAGTGGGACTCGGTGTGCCAGGTCAGATGCAGATTGCAGATAGATCTCGCAGAAGGCATTCGATGGCATATCGGCTATAAAAACGGGCTCGTAACCTGATATAACGACGCCGACCTGAAATTATAACGACGCCGACCTGAAATCGACGGAGCTGTTGAGAACCTACTTCGCGCTTTCGAGCTGGAGAACAGGACCGGATCATGGCTAAAGCCTTATTTCGAGAAGCCTGCTAAAGCGGGCTCGACTCTTACCTCACCCAGGTCACCGGCCCTAAAGGACCGGTCTATTACGCTTCGCGCCAGGACGCTAAAGCGCCCTCCTGGAAAGGCCAAGCTGTAGCGAGCGACCTCATACCGCCGAGTAAGAACTGAGAAGAATGTAGAGAGGGCGATCCTGGAGGATTGCCCTCTCGTCGTGTCGGCGATAACCTTCGGTGATAACCAAAACACTGGAGGTTGTCATGACCGACTATGCCAGTCTATTGCGGGATCACGTCACTCTCAAGTGCCGCTGCATCGACCGAGTGTTCTTGCAGGCTTACGTTCCCAAGCTGCAGTCGGTGGGACAAGTCTGTACCTTTCTGCGTTGGGTCAAGGGGTTCAAGATCCCCTCCTCGGCGGCCTTCGGCAAGATCGGTCAAGGCTACGTCAAAGCCATTCACCGCTTCGCCGAAGAACACAATATTCCGGTAGTGCACTTCAAGAAAGGGGAAAACAAGGAGGAGACGGCTCGTCCCTACCTGGAAGCGGCGGCGAAGGAAGGCCAAGAGCGGGTGGTGTTGATCGGCATTGCCCAGGAGAAAGCATCGGCGTGGCGGTCCTGGAAGGGCAAAGGGCAGGAAACGGCCGCGCATCCCCATATGGAGTGGGGCCGTCAGATGGTTTACATCAACCACTTCTACTTCTACCTCTGGGACTCCGAGTGGGGCGGCACGTTTTGGAAGACCAATGCCTACGCGCCTTATTCCATCTGGCTGTGGCTCAACGGCCATGAGTGGGTCAAGCGGCAACTAGAAAAAGCGGGCATCGCCTACGAGGCCCTGGACAACGGATTCCGTTCTTGCGCCGATCCCGAGGCCCTGCAGAGCATCTGTGACTGGTTGGGTTCGGGGGCCGTGCGCAGCTTCTTCTGGCGTTGGTGGTGGCGTTTACCTTCTCCCTTCAGCTCGGAGGACTTCGAGGCCGGTTACACCTACGAGTTGGCTTTCCGCCAGTTCGAGGTCTCCGACACCTGTGTCTTTGACCGACCCCAGGCCGGGCGGATGTGGTTCGAAGGGGTGATTCGAGACCATTTGGACATTGGTCGCCCCGAACAGGTGACGCTGATCTTCGATCGGCGAATCACCCGACGAACTCCCGGAAGCTTTCGCTCCCGAGTCCTCAGACGAGGGGTGGACCCGGTTCTCAGTTGTTATTACAAGTCGTCTCGTATCAAGCAATATTTCAAAGAGGGCCGCGCCTTGCGGACCGAAACCGTGATCTGCGACAGCCGCGACTTCGGAGTGGGTCGCCGCGTTTGCGCTCGCAACTGGTATGCCCTTTGGGCTGTTGGCGATTCCGCCAACCGGCGTCTGTGCGACGCCGAAGCTGCAGACGCTCGACCGGCACCCGACGTGCTCACCTTCCAAAAGGTGAGCCAACCCTCGAAAACTGCCGAGGGTCTACACAGTTCTGGCCTTCGCTTTGGCGATCCTCGGGTGATGGCGGTCTTCTCCAGCCTGGTCGCATTTAGCTGTCTCGTAGCCGGTTTTGACAACCGTCGACTGGTGGAGCAAGTCTCCGCCTTGCTCGATGCCCCCTACACTTCACGCCAGGCGAGCTACGATCTGCGCCGGTTGAGGCGAAAGGGACTCATTGACAAAGTGCCCCGCAAGCGCCGGTACCATCTAACGCCCTTGGGAAGAAAGGTGGCTGTCCTCTTCATCAAAGCCTACGGTCGAGTCCTGGCACCGGGCTTGACGGCGCTCGATCTCAAGCTGCCACAGGAAGTGGCTCAGCGCTGTCCGCTGGCGACGCCTTGGCGACGGTTCGACCGCTCGCTGAACGTCTTTGTTGAAGAGCAACTACTCGCTGCTTGACACTTCTTGATCAGTTTGTGAACTTTTTCTTGACCAAGGGGTCTCTAGACCCAAAAGAAGTAGATGAAAGTGGACTAAACCACATGTAAACACCTGAAATGCCAGACCTGACGGGTATTCTGGGGTTGTCAAAGAAACTTCAGAACAAGCGGAAAGGAGGCAGTTCAGGTGAATAAAAAGGATAGCGCAATCATCCGCAAACGGGAAGCAGAGGTTGCTCAGCGATTGAGCCCCAGCTGGAACGGTCAAGACCCGAAACCGGTGCTCTCGCCCGAGGTCATCAGCTACGAGGTCTCGGAGAAAACGGGTGCGGTCAGTTACGGTGGTCTGGGGCTGCTGCAGCAGGTGGTGAAGTGGAGTGGGCTGGGGAAAGCCATTGACCAGGCGGTGACGCTGCTCAAACGCCACCAACCGTACCACGAATCGGACCACGTCCTGAGCCTGATCTACAACGTGGCCACGGGCGGGACCCGCTATCAGGATATTGAACTGCGACGTCAGAGTGTGAGTTTCCTGGAGGCGGTGGGAGCCGAGAAGATCCCCGCCCCCAGCACGGCCGGAGACTTTGTGCGCCGCTTTGACGCGCCCGACGTGGTGGATCTGATGGAAGCCGTCAATGCCAGCCGCCTCAAGGTCTGGGCCCAACAACCGGCCCGTTTCTTCCAACGGGCGGAGATCGACGTGGATGGGACGATGGCCCCCACGAGCGGCGAATGCAAGGAAGGGATGGAGATCAGCTACGACGGGCAGTGGGGCTATGCGCCGCTGATCGTGACGCTGGCCAATACGGGAGAGGTGCTCTATGCGGTCAACCGCTCGGGCAACCGTCCCTCTCATGAGGGAGCGGCCGAATGGCTGGATCGGAGTATCGAGCTGGTTCGAGAGGCGGGTTTTCGGAAGGTGCGCCTGCGCGGGGACACGGATTTTTCGCTGACGGCTCATTTTGACCGTTGGACGGAGGCGGGCGTGGAGTTTGACTTCGGGATCGACGCCCATCCGAGCTTCGTCAAGTGGGCGGAGGCGTTGCCAGAAGCGAGATGGAAAGAGCTGGGGCGCCCCAGCCAGGGGAAAGGAAAAGGGAAGAAGCGGCGCCAGCGGCGGGACAAAGTGAAGCCGGAGATTGTCAAGAGACGCGGGTTCAAGACGCTGACGCTGGAACGGGAAGAGATCGCGGAGATCGACTACCGTCCGAGCAAAGCGAAGCGAACCTATCGGATGGTGATCTTGCGCAAGACGATCCTGGTCGAGAAAGGCCAGAAGCGGCTGCTGCCGCAGACGCGCTACCACTTTTATGTCACCAATATCTCGGCCAGAACGTTGGGAACGGCGGGAGTCGTACGGGAAAACAACCGGCGCTGCAACCAGGAGAACGTCATTGAACAACTCAAGAACGGAGTCGAGGCCCTGCGGATGCCCTCGGATACGCTGGTAGCCAACTGGGCCTATCTGGTGATTGCGGCTCAAGCCTGGAATCTGAAGGCCTGGATGGGGTTGGTGCTGCCGGCGCGACTGCAAGCCCGAGAGCTGGTGAAGATGGAGTATCGCCGTTTCCTGCGAGAGGTCATTGAAATGCCCTGCCAGATTTTGCGCAGGGGCCGACAGTTGGTCTATCGGCTGCTGGATGTCAATGGTTGGAGCCGTCTTCTCTTGGAAGGCAGTAAGTGGTTGAAACACCGGCCAGCTACCTGAAACTGAAAGGAGATAAAGTAGCTCCGAGGGTCGCCAGAGCTGGGGCGAGGTGTCTCTACAAACGCCCCCCAAGAGGGCAGAATCGTTTTCCCTGAGCGATCGGCGTGGAGGACAGCTGAAGACGTGCCTGTTCTGAGTGACTTCGCGCCGAAATTTAGAATTTAGGTCTCCAAAATGGCTCCTCGGAGCCGACAAAGGGGTCTATTTTCGAACTTGCGCTTATTTTGGGTCTAGAGACCCTGACACACGTGTCAGACTGGTGTAGTGGCCATGGCAGGCTCGCGGGTCTTCTCCGCAAGGGCATCTTGGTTTGCTGCACTTGATCTTGCGCTCGGAGACCGAGCCCCGGCGCCTGGGCCGGGGCGTGGAGCAGTTGTTGGGCGGCCTCTAGCCCGGATTTCTCATCGCTGGTCTACTGCGACGCCGCAATCATCCGCCCTGGCTGTGTTATGCTCGGTCGGCCTCCTCGACGTACTGTACAAGTACGACTGCGGCGGCTCGCCACGAGTGGTCTCGGTCGCAAGCCTTGCCAGGACGGCCCTTGCGGCGCCTCGCTACGACAAGCGATGAGAAATCCGGGCTAGACCCAAAATAAGCGCAAGTTCGAAAATAGACCCCTTTGTCGGCTCCGAGGAGCCATTTTGGAGACCTAAATTCTAAATTTCGGCGCGAAGTCACTCAGAACAGGCACGTCTTCAGCTGTCCTCCACGCCGATCGCTCAGGGAAAACGATTCTGCCCTCTTGGGGGGCGTTTGTAGAGACACCTCGCCCCAGCTCTGGCGACCCTCGGAGCTACTTTATCTCCTTTCAGTTTCAGGTAGCTGGCCGGTGTTTCAACCACTTACTGCCTTCCAAGAGAAGACGGCTCCAACCATTGACATCCAGCAGCCGATAGACCAACTGTCGGCCCCTGCGCAAAATCTGGCAGGGCATTTCAATGACCTCTCGCAGGAAACGGCGATACTCCATCTTCACCAGCTCTCGGGCTTGCAGTCGCGCCGGCAGCACCAACCCCATCCAGGCCTTCAGATTCCAGGCTTGAGCCGCAATCACCAGATAGGCCCAGTTGGCTACCAGCGTATCCGAGGGCATCCGCAGGGCCTCGACTCCGTTCTTGAGTTGTTCAATGACGTTCTCCTGGTTGCAGCGCCGGTTGTTTTCCCGTACGACTCCCGCCGTTCCCAACGTTCTGGCCGAGATATTGGTGACATAAAAGTGGTAGCGCGTCTGCGGCAGCAGCCGCTTCTGGCCTTTCTCGACCAGGATCGTCTTGCGCAAGATCACCATCCGATAGGTTCGCTTCGCTTTGCTCGGACGGTAGTCGATCTCCGCGATCTCTTCCCGTTCCAGCGTCAGCGTCTTGAACCCGCGTCTCTTGACAATCTCCGGCTTCACTTTGTCCCGCCGCTGGCGCCGCTTCTTCCCTTTTCCTTTCCCCTGGCTGGGGCGCCCCAGCTCTTTCCATCTCGCTTCTGGCAACGCCTCCGCCCACTTGACGAAGCTCGGATGGGCGTCGATCCCGAAGTCAAACTCCACGCCCGCCTCCGTCCAACGGTCAAAATGAGCCGTCAGCGAAAAATCCGTGTCCCCGCGCAGGCGCACCTTCCGAAAACCCGCCTCTCGAACCAGCTCGATACTCCGATCCAGCCATTCGGCCGCTCCCTCATGAGAGGGACGGTTGCCCGAGCGGTTGACCGCATAGAGCACCTCTCCCGTATTGGCCAGCGTCACGATCAGCGGCGCATAGCCCCACTGCCCGTCGTAGCTGATCTCCATCCCTTCCTTGCATTCGCCGCTCGTGGGGGCCATCGTCCCATCCACGTCGATCTCCGCCCGTTGGAAGAAACGGGCCGGTTGTTGGGCCCAGACCTTGAGGCGGCTGGCATTGACGGCTTCCATCAGATCCACCACGTCGGGCGCGTCAAAGCGGCGCACAAAGTCTCCGGCCGTGCTGGGGGCGGGGATCTTCTCGGCTCCCACCGCCTCCAGGAAACTCACACTCTGACGTCGCAGTTCAATATCCTGATAGCGGGTCCCGCCCGTGGCCACGTTGTAGATCAGGCTCAGGACGTGGTCCGATTCGTGGTACGGTTGGTGGCGTTTGAGCAGCGTCACCGCCTGGTCAATGGCTTTCCCCAGCCCACTCCACTTCACCACCTGCTGCAGCAGCCCCAGACCACCGTAACTGACCGCACCCGTTTTCTCCGAGACCTCGTAGCTGATGACCTCGGGCGAGAGCACCGGTTTCGGGTCTTGACCGTTCCAGCTGGGGCTCAATCGCTGAGCAACCTCTGCTTCCCGTTTGCGGATGATTGCGCTATCCTTTTTATTCACCTGAACTGCCTCCTTTCCGCTTGTTCTGAAGTTTCTTTGACAACCCCAGAATACCCGTCAGGTCTGGCATTTCAGGTGTTTACATGTGGTTTAGTCCACTTTCATCCACTTCTTTTGGGGCTAGAACGTCCTGGGGCACCGTATCTGGGTGGGATTGCGACCTGATGTTCCGCCTTACAGATATAACAACCGTAAGATGCGACACCCTAGGCGTTCCACTGTCCCGACGACCACTGTCTGGAAACCCTTAGCCAGACTGGAGTTTAACGGTTCCTCAACTCAGGAGAAACTCTTGAGCACTCAGCTTGTCACTTTCATGTCGTGCACCCCCATCATCAGGTAGTGGGGTATTAGTGTGTTGGTTCCAGCACTTTCTCTGGTTTAACTTTTTATAACCTAGGAGTGGAGCTGTCGGAGATGTGCTACCGCAACTTGCTGGGAGACATCAATGAAAAGTATGGAGAAGGAAATGTAAAAATTTTCATTGAGGTCCTTGACTTCATGTGTTTTGGGCACGTAGAATGAAAAATGAAATTGGCCCCGAAGAGCGCTAACTCATCGGGGCCAGAAGTAAGAGGATGGGCCGAGTCGGGTGCGACCAACGGGCTGAGCTCCAACGGTCGAGGGTTCAAATCCCTCTCGGTCCACCACAGCCATCAGTATTTTACTCGAAGGAGGTAACTAAATGCAACCTAATTATCAGCTACGAGCAGAGCTCGAAGAGCGATGTGAAATTAACGCCAAGAAACTCGAAGAGATGAATCGGTGGATCGCTGAGCAAACCGAAGAGCGGGACAAGTTGCTTAAAGCACACGAAGGTTGCAGAACCTACCTAGCCAGTCTTCCTCTCGAATCGGAGGAAGCCAAAGCGGATGGTGTTTCCAGCCAGAAGGATCTCGTTTTGAAGTACCTAGCTGATGGTAAACACGTGTCTTGTGTAGGTCTCAGGAGAAGCTACCAGGCCGAAATAGGAGGCAAACCGCCCAAGACCTTTCCTTACAACACCATCTACAGCATGAAAAAGAAAGGTACCATAGTCCAGGACGAGGACGGTTTGTACTGTCTGTCGCAACCTAGCAAATTAAACGCGAACACCCCCGCTTCAGTCGAGGTAGATGAGGTCAACGCCCGCGCATGATCGGGACCTTTATTTATAATTCCCTTGCGCAAGAAAATCGAAGAAGTGGGATAACTTAAAAATAAAAGGGCAAGCCCCCGTCGCCAAACGAATCGCTTGCCCTAAAGACCTAATAATAACGAGCCAGACAAATGTCAAACCCGATAGGCTTTTTTCATCATACCAGAGCCCCACCACACGTCAAGCAAATTAGGTTGGAGTGGGGGCGTGGCTGATTGGTAAAGGTAGTTCCTTAGCAAGGGATCTTTTGCGGGTTCGATTCCCGTCGCCCCCTTCCGAGAATCTTAGGCCCCGCCAGTGGCGGTAACCACTGGACAGGGCCTCAATTCACGCGATTGCTCACGTGACCTACACTCCCATTGTGAGCCGATTGCGTAGAAAGGTCAAGGCTCACAGTGACCTGTCACAATTGCGAAATCAGGGCCGGAAAATACGGGAAAGACAGAAACGGCGCACAGAGATACCGCTGTAAGAAATGCGGAAAAACATTCCTGGAACCCCAAGAAAAGCCTCTGGATCACATGAGAATCCCGCTGGAGAAGGCAGTCCAAGCCATCAAGTGCCTGGTCGAGGGTTGCTCGATCCGAAGCACAGCTCGGCTGACCGGCCTGGAGAAGAAAACAATTCTGAGGCTTCTAGTGCTCGTAGGAAAGAAAGCTGAGCGCATCCTGGACAGTAAGGTCCGCAACGTGGACTGCCCCCTGATTCAGGCCGATGAGATCTGGAGCTTCGTTAACAAGAAGCAGAAGAAGCTGAAGGCGAGCGATCCTTACGAGTACGGCGACCAGTACACCTTTGTGGCCCTTGACCCCAGCTCAAAGCTAGTTGTGTCCCATGTAGTGGGTAAGCGAGACGGAGTCACGACACAAGAGCTGATTGACGATCTGAAGGACCGGGTGGCCGGGAGAATCCAGCTTTCGACCGATGCCTTTTCACCCTACGAAGAGTCCGTTGAGACAGCCTTCGGTAGTGATGTTGATTACGCTCAGGTCCACAAGATCTACCACGCAGACACCGAGCGAATCAGGGAAGGCTACCGACCACCAAGGGTGATCGGAATCAAGGCTACCACGGTGCAAGGAGATCCCGACCTGGATCTGGTCTCAACCTCGCATGTCGAGCGGAACAACCTGACGATCCGAATGAGTATGAGGCGACTCACACGGCTAACGAATGCCTTTTCAAAGAAGCTCCGCAACCTGAAGGCGGCTGTGGCCCTCCACTTCTGCTTCTACAACTTCTGCCGGGTTCACAGCAGCATCAGTGTGACGCCCGCTATGGAGGCCGGGATCACCGATCACATCTGGACTGTCGAGGAGCTTCTGGAGGCTGCGTGAGAAAGACCAACGCAACAAGGCACCACTACCCATCATCATCGTTCTTTGACTTTGGAAAATGGCTCGTCTACAATAGGGAACTCTCTTATTTGTGATTCGCTTTCACTGTGTGCCGGAGGTTTCATGCAGTTTAATGTCGGGGATAAAGTCGTCTATCCGAACCAAGGAGTGGGCGTCATTCAGGACGTTTGCGAGAAACAGATAGCCGGGGAGCAAGCGGAATTCTATCTGTTGAAGCTCCGAGCCAACAACTCCACTGTCATGGTCCCAACAGCCAACGCTGACCACGTAGGGCTTCGCCTCCTGTCCACGGCGAAACAACTCGTTGCTCTTTTCGAAATCCTTAAGGGCGACAGCGGTCAGCCCGAACCCGACTGGAAAAGCCGTTACAAGGAAAACGTAGAAAAGATGAAGACCGGTTCGATCTTCGAGGTGGCAGTGGTGTTGAAGAATCTCTATTGCCTCAACTACCAGAAGACCCTGTCTTTCCGGGAAAAGAAGATGTATGACCGGGCTTTGCAGTTGGTTATTTCCGAAATAGCGACGGTCCAGGACGAACCGACAGAAGAGATCGGGGAGGTGGTAGAAGGACTCCTACTCACTTCCTGCGAAAAAGACGGTCCCCGGATGGCGTGAGCCTCAGATAAGTTTCAATCCCTCCCTAGCCGTCTCCCGAAGGGCTTGGTCCGCACTCTGGAGAGTTCTCTGGATGTCATCCTCGGTGTGGGCAACGGAAACGAAGTTGGCCTCGAACTGAGAGGGTGCGAGGTAGATCCCCCGACCCAGCATCTGGCGAAAAAAGAGGCTGAAGTGTTCGGTATTGGATCGCTTGGCCGAGACGAAATCCGTCACGGGCTCAGGATTGAAAAAGGGGGTGAACATCGAGCCGCAGCGCTGTACTCGGAAAGGGACCGAATGGCGCTGAGCGGCTTCTTCCAGACCTTGACCGAGCTCCAGGGCCTTACCTTCCAGTAGATCGAAGGGGCGATCGCGTTCCAGGATTTCCAGGGTTTTCAGTCCCGCAGCAACCGCAATCGGATTCCCCGACAGAGTGCCCGCCTGGTACACGGGACCCTCAGGCGCCATCATCTCCATTATCTCTCGTCTGCCTCCATAGGCTCCTATGGGTAATCCCCCACCCACGATCTTGCCCAGACAGGTCAACGGGGCGCCGACGGAGAAGCGCTGCTGGGCACCGCCGAGTCCGATGCGGAAACCGCTGATGACCTCATCGAAAACAACCAGTGCCCCATGCTCCTCACCCAGCTTCAGCACTCCTCGAAGAAATCCCTCACGAGGTAGAACGACTCCCATATTGCCTGGAATGGGCTCGAGTATCACAGCGGCGATCTGATCTGGATACTTTTCGAAAACTTCTTCCAGTCTGGGCAGATCGTTGAAGGGGATGCTGACGGTACCCTCAACCAGGTGCTCCGGAACCCCCGGGCTGTCTGCCAGCCCCAGAGTCACGACACCTGAACCGGCCTTGACCAGAAGACTGTCGGAGTGGCCGTGGTAACCCCCATCGAATTTAACAACCAGAGAGCGTCCACTGTAGGCACGCGCCAGTCGGAGGGCGCTCATGGTCGCTTCTGTACCGGAGTTGACCAGCCGAACCTTCTCAATAGAAGGAAAGAGACTGCAGATCTTCTCGGCCAGAAGCACTTCGTTCTCAGTCGGTGCTCCGTAACTGGTTCCCCGCTGAGAGGCCTCCTGAATCGCTTCGACTACCTCCGGATGGGCATGCCCCAGGATCATGGGGCCCCAGGATCCGAGATAGTCGAGATAACGATTACCGTCCACATCTTCAACCTGGGCCCCTTGAGCCTGGCGGATGAAACGGGGGCTCTCCCCGACTCCACGGAAGGCACGGACCGGACTGTTGACACCTCCCGGTATCACCTTTTCGGCGCGCTCCAGGAGTTCGACACTTCGAGGATGCGGTTGACTCTTCATTGAATCAGTCCTTCTCGCCTGTGGTGCCTGCTTCAGGGCAGGAGATCGCATGAAAATGGAAGCAGCTAAGCAGAGCTCATTCCCAGTTCCCGTCTCGGATCATCTTGGCCACGTCCTTGGCGAAGTAGGAGAGGATGAAATCGGCCCCCGCCCGACGGATAGCCAACAGCGTCTCTCGGACCGTTGACTCCCTCTGCAGCCAGCCCCGATCAAAGGCAGCACAGAGTGCACTGTACTCTCCGCTGACCTGATAGGCGGCAACGGGAACCGTGGTCATCTCGCGGACCCGGGATATCACGTCGAGGTAGGGGAGGGCTGGTTTAACCATGACCATATCGGCACCTTCCTCCAGGTCGAGCTGAACTTCTTTCAGGGCCTCCCGGGCGTTTGCGGGATCCAGCTGGTAGCTCTTTCGATCTCCGAACTGGGGAGCCGATTCGGCCGCTTCTCGAAAGGGCCCATAGTACGCCGAGGCATACTTGGCAGCATAAGAAAGGATAGGAATCCGCTGGAGCTCCGCCGCATCCAGCGACCGGCGAATCGCTGCCACACGGCCGTCCATCATGTCCGAGGGAGCGATCACATCGGCACCCGCCCTGGTATAGGCAAGCGCGGTTCGGGCCAGAACCTCCAAGGTACTATCGTTGTCGACCCCGGGGCCCTGACCGGGCGTCTGACTAATGAGTCCGCAGTGGCCATGATCAGTATATTCACAGAGGCAGACATCGGCGATGAGCAACAGGTCAGGGACCTGCTGCTTCGCTTCCCTCAGGGCGCGACAAATGATCCCCTCGTCTGCGTAGGCGGGGGTTCCGACGGAGTCTTTCAGCTCTTCATCAGGAATTCCGAACAGCATCACTGCAGGAATCCGAAGATCATGTACTTGCTGGAGTTCCTCAGCCAGTCGATCCACGGAAAGTCGGAATTGCCCTGGCATGGACCCGATTTCCTCGCGAATTCCGTGTCCGTCACGAAGGAACATCGGATAGACGAGCTGGTCGACACTGATCCGGGTCTCACGAACCATCCTTCGAAGTCCCGGATTCTCTCGGAGGCGACGAGGACGAATGAGAGGCTTTATCATTCCAATGACTTCCGAGCGCTTTCAGGGGCCTGGCGGTGCAGGGATTCGAACCCCGGACTCGGCGGATATGAGCCGCCTGCTCTAACCTCTGAGCTACACCGCCACTAAGAGGGGATGAATATAACTGAACAACAGAGACCAGATCAACGCGGGCCCTGGTCGAGGCTCTGAGAACGAAGCGTTCTACGGAACGGAGTAGGTCCTACCCAGGAGGTCTTCCTGCGACTCATACCACTCGCGAAAGATCTGGAGATTCGGACGCAAGACCGCATCGACATCGAAGCGAGACGAAATGATGTCCTGGCTCTTGTAGCCATTGCCGGTGATTCCGACGACGACGGTCTCATCTGGCTTAATCCGCTTCTGCTGAATGAGCTTGATCGCTACTGCCAGGGTAGTGCCACCGGCGGGTTCTGTGAAAACCCCCTCCTTTGCCGCCAATAGTTCGATCGCCTCGATGATCTCCTGATCAGTGGCAACGTCACCCCAGCCCCCTGAAGTTCGGACTTCCTTGAGAACATAGCGTCCATCGGCCGGATCCCCGATGGCAATCGACTTGGCAATGGTCTTGGGCTTCTCGGGATTGATGTAGTCCAGATCCTGATGGAGCGCCCTGACCACCGGAGCACAGCCGTCCGCTTGAGCACAGTGGATCTTGCATTCTCCTTCCGCCCATCCCAGAGCTTTCAGCTCCTGGAAAGAGGTCGCGACTCGAGGTAGGAGAGTGCCTCCAGCGGTGGGCAGCACCAGGTGGTCAGGCAGTCTCCATCCCAGCTGCTCACAAATCTCATACCCCAGGGTCTTTGCCCCTTCGGTGTAATAGGGACGTAGGTTCACATTGACGAACCCCCACCCATAGTGGTCCCCGATCTCTGCGCACAGACGATTGACGTCGTCGTAGTGCCCTTCGAGCGCCACCACGCTGGGTCCGTAGATGAGCGATCCCGAGACCTTGGCAGGTTCGGTGTCACGTGGGATGAAGATCAGACAGGGATAACCGGTGCGAGCGCAGTGTGCCGAAACAGCATTTCCCAAGTTGCCAGTCGAGGCGCAGGCAAAAACTTTGTACCCCAACTCGGCACCCCTGCTCAGTGCCACCGAGACCACCCTATCTTTGTAGGAGAAGGTAGGGTGGTTGACTGAATCGTCTTTGAGATAGAGGTCTCGAATCCCCAGTTCCTGGGCCAGCCGGTCCGCCTTCACCAGGGGCGTGAAGCCTGAGTGAAATCCAGTCAGAGGCTCCCCTTCCAGAGGCAGCAGCTCACGGTAGCGCCAAAGGTTTTGATCTCGTTTGGCGATGATCTCCGGACCCAGGTTGGCTTTGATCCCATCGAAATCGTACTGTACCTCCAAAGGACCGAAGCACTCCATGCAAACAAAGCTACGGTCGGCGGGATACTCGGTACCGCACTCTTTACAGCGCAAACCCTTCAGATAGCTCATGCTCTCGCCTCTCTGGTCTCAGCTGCCCATCTAGGAGCCTGCGCGGCAGAAATTGATCTACTGCGAAAACGGTAGAGTCGGTCCATATTTCCCCGATTTTTCGGCGAATAGAGCAACTATGCACCTCGAAAGCGAGAAAATCTGGCCTCGATTCCCCGTTTTCTCGCTCGATCATTTCTACCGCGCCGACTCCTGGAACAGAAGAGATTCCTTGAACAACAAAAAAAAGCCCTTTCCTAGACAGAAAGGGCTCGGTCGCGTCAAAACGCTTATCTTCCAGACTTGAGCGTCCAGCCCGTCTGCGGGACTTAGCACCGTGCCATTCAAGGGCCGGTTGCCGTGGTATCTTAGGGCCCGATCCCTCCACCACTCTGGATAAGGACAGAAAAAGGGATAATACGGTCAATCTAAACGAGATGTCAAGGGAATTCTCGAAACGAGTTTCCTCGGAGCACTCAAGGAATTCATAGACCACGGTATCGGAAGCGATCGAAGAATGGACCCACTGGTCAAGGCAGCTGCGGGTAGCTTCGAGAGGAACTCTCTGTTGAGGCCAGGACTACCTATCGTGGTCGCGGTTTCAGGGGGACCGGATTCAGTCGCGTTGCTTTTAGCCCTCGCGGAGCTGCGTCCGATCTGGTCTCTCGACCTGACTGCTGCCCACGTCAACTACGGTCTGAGAGGCCTGGAATCCGACGGGGACGAGAGCTTTGTTCGCAACCTCTGCGGTCGATTGAGCGTCCCGCTCCAGGTGCAGAGGGTAGAGCCTTCAGTGACTCCGCTCCACCATCAGGGGAACCTGCAGGATAGAGCGCGGAAGCTTCGGTACTCCTTCTTCTTCGAATTAGCGGGGCGTAGGCAGGCGGTCGTCGCCACCGGCCATACGCTGGAGGATCAGGCCGAGACCTTTCTGATGAAGTTGATTCGAGGCTCCGGCCCGACTGGTCTCTCAGGCATCTTCGCAGTGTGGGAGAATCCGCTGCCGTCGAGTCCGGGCACCGAGCCGACCAAGGTGGTGCGGCCTCTTCTGGACGTAGGACGGAGGGAGATTCTGGCCTATCTGACCCGCCGGCAACAACCTCACCGCACGGACAGCAGTAACCAAGACACGTCCTTCGAACGCAACTGGGTCCGTCAGCAGCTGATCCCCTTGCTGATCGAAAGGCTGAATCCCAGGCTGCCCCAAACCCTGGGGCGGACGGCGGAACTGTTTCAAGAGGTTGGGGAATTCCTGAAGAGCGAAGGGGAAAAGGCCTTCGATCTCTGCAGGATCCAGGAAGAAAAGCAATCAATGACGGTGAGTCTTCGAGTCCGGAATCTACACCAGCTGCCCCCGATCCTCAGGAAGCAGGTCATTCTGCAGAGTCTCCGCCTCTATAAAGGCAATCTTCTTGAAATTGGCCAGAACCACGTGGACGAGATTCTGCAGCTCTGCGGGAAGCAAAGCGGCAGGGAAGTCCATCTACCGGGAAACATTTTGGTCGCTCGCGAGTTTGACTGTCTGCGTTTTGGGGAGAGGAAAAAGGCTCAGCCCTTCAGCTACGAGCTGGCAGTCCCCGGAGAAATCGATATCCCAGAGATCCGGAAGCGAGTTGCCTTACGATCACCCGGCCCTGAGGCCAGCAAGCGGGGAGCGATGCTGCAGCTAAGGGGCAGTTCAGTCAGGGTAAGAAGCCGACTGCCCGGCGATCGCTACCAGCTTCCAGGGGAATCTGACAGAAAGCTGAAAGAGATCCTGATTGAGCGTCGCATCCCCAGGAGCGCCCGGGACTCGCTGGTCCTGATTGAAGCAGATGGCAGGTTGGCATGGGTTGAAGGAGTGCCGGCCGAACGGCCGCCTGAACAGCAGTCGCCCCCCCCCCATACATACGAAGTCAAGGTATCTACGATCAGTAGCGTCCCAGCGTTAGTCGAATAACATCAACTGTTTATGAATGTCACTATTCTGAGTAATGTAATGCATGTCCTGAAAGGCCTGTAAAATTGGGGTTTTCTCGAAGAGCGAGACACTCAGGACCTGGAGAATTGTGTAGAGCGGCAACTCGAGATAGAGGCGCTTGCGGATGATGGCGATGAGCAGGTAGGTACTGAGGGCGATCCAGATTTGTGTTTTCACGGCATTGGGACTGGTGCCGTAAAAGGCCTTGATGCGGAGATGCTGTTTGATCCATTTGAAGAACAGTTCGATCTGCCAGCGGAGCTTGTAGAGCCGGGCAATAGTCAGAGCGGGAGAAGCAAAGTCGTTGGTGAGGAATACTAGCCGCAGGTCGGTGGTGACGTCGAAGAACTTGATGCGACGCAAAGGTTCGGGGTAGGCCTTGGCCGGATAGAAGGTGCTCAGCAGGACAGTTTGGTCGCAGATCAGTCCCGTCGTTCTGTCCACCGGGTGGGAGTAGCGGCGGCGGAACTTGAAGTTGGCCTTGGCGCGGGTCACGAATAACGACCGGGCAGAATGGAGTCGGTACAGGCGCCCGAAATCCAGGTATCCGCGATCCATGATGTAGTAGGCACCGGGACAAGGAATCAGGTGGTCCAAGGCGTGGACATCGTGCAGTTTTCCGTCCGAGATCAGAACGAACTCGGGAATGGCGCCGTGCAGGTTGAGCAAGGTATGCAGTTTGATCGCCCCCTTGGTACGGCGGAAGCGCGCCCAGGGGAAGACCGAGAGGCACAGGTCGATGGTCGTGGAGTCCAAGGCATAGACGGTCGCGTTCAGGTCGACTCCCAGGTCCTCGTCGGTGTACAGGCGGCGCGCTTCGGCGATAAGCACTTGGGCAAACTCGGCATAGATGCGCCAGTCGCGCCTCTCGTTGGCATTGGACAGATTGTTGCGGGAGACCGTGGAGCGAATGCCCATGTGGAAGAGCTTGGATCTCATGGCCCGTAGGCAGGCTTCGATATCGCGCAAGCTCTCGCGATAGGTCAACTGTGCAAAGGCCATGACCCGGTAATGGTCGGCACAGCGGAACGACTTGACCTTGTAGTCGCCTCCGTAGTGCTGAACAATGCGATGAAAATGATGCCAGGGAAGATGCCGCATCACCTGAGAAAAAATCGTCGTGCCCGTGTACATGCTCGCCCTCCTTATGAACTGAAGGGCGTGAGCGTACACTCACTTTCAAGTCGGAAACACCCATTATCTTCTCTAACATATTACTCATTAATACTTTACAGAGATTAGAAGCCCAAACGTTGGGACACTACTGATCTACGATGAAACCTTAACGGGGGTATCCTCTCTAACAATGGTAAGACAACTATAAAGGGGAGCCTAGAGTTGGTCGAAACACACTTTATAAACAGGGTTATTTCAGAGGAGGGCCCGTCGTCACAATCGTCTGTAGGCTTTGGAAATGTCGGGCTGTTGGCGATCCATTGGGAATTCTCGTATAATGAGATCCTGCTTTCTCTGATACGGTTCATGGAGGTTCGAGCTTGAACGCTAATGCCAAGAATATCTTTCTTTGGATTGTCATCATCGTTGCGGTTGTCGTGCTTTGGCAGTTCCTCAGCACCGTTAAGAACGGCAGCTACGATGAGCTCACCTATTCGGAGTTCACCGAAAAAGTACAAGACAAAGAAGTAGAAAAGATCACCTTGACTGGGAATCTAGTCGAGGGAATGTATCGTCCCACCGATTCCCCGCAGGCCTCACGACCCTTTCGAGCGGTTATCCCCAGGGGCTCTGAAGAGACGACTGCGAATACCCTCAACGACCAAGGGGTCGCAGTCACGGTCACAGACGATGAGCAGGGCTCGTGGATCTATGTACTCCTGACCTCCTGGTTCCCAATCATCCTCTTCGTAGCCTTCTGGATCTTCCTCATGCGGCAGATGCAGAGCGGTGGCAACAAAGCGCTGTCGTTCGGTAAGAGCCGGGCACGGCTGTCCTCCACTCAGCAGAAAAAGGTGACCTTCAATGACGTGGCCGGAGTCGAGGAGGCGAAAGAAGAGCTCCAGGAGATTATTGAGTTCTTGAAGGAGCCCCAGAAGTTTCAGAAGTTGGGAGGCCGAATTCCGAAAGGTGTGCTGCTCATGGGCCCCCCCGGAACCGGAAAAACCCTTCTGGCACGGGCTATCGCGGGTGAGGCGAGTGTGCCGTTCTTCAGCATCAGCGGCTCTGATTTTGTCGAAATGTTCGTAGGAGTGGGCGCAAGTCGGGTTCGAGATTTGTTCGAACAGGGCAAGAAGACCGCTCCCTGCATCGTTTTCATTGATGAGATTGACGCCGTGGGTCGCCATAGAGGAGCTGGCCTGGGTGGAGGTCACGATGAACGAGAGCAAACCCTCAACCAGCTCCTGGTTGAGATGGACGGGTTTGAATCTAACGAAGGAGTGATCCTGATTGCGGCCACGAACCGGCCGGACGTTCTAGACCCCGCGCTGCTGCGCCCCGGGCGGTTCGACCGCCAGGTGGTTGTTACACTTCCCGATATCAAGGGCCGTGACGCTATTCTGAAGGTCCATACGAGAAAGACTCCGTTGTCCGAAGACGTGGACCTTTCGGTCCTGGCAAGAGGGACGCCTGGCTTTTCTGGAGCCCAGCTCGCCAACATGGTCAATGAAGCCGCATTGAACGCGGCCCGTCACAATCGCAAGGCAGTGATAATGGTGGACTTCGAGCAGGCGAAAGACAAAGTGCTCATGGGCAAGGAACGCAAGTCCATGGTCATGAATGACGAGGAAAAGAAGAACACGGCCTACCACGAGGCCGGCCACGCTCTCGTCGCCTACATGCTGCCCGAAACCGATCCTTTGCACAAAGTAACCATCATTCCGAGAGGACGGGCTCTAGGCGTCACCATGCAGCTGCCCGAGGAAGACAAATACAACTACACCAAAGAGTATATGGAGGGTTCGATCGCCATTATCATGGGTGGCCGAGCCGCCGAGCAGATCTTTCTCGGAAGTTGCACAACGGGAGCATCTAACGATCTAGAGCGCTCCACAGATCTAGCCCGCAAGATGGTCTGTGAGTGGGGTATGAGCAAAGATATGGGTCCGCTGACCTTCGGGAAGAAGGAAGAGCAGATCTTCCTGGGTCGGGAAATTGCTCAACACCAGGACTACAGCGAAGAGACCGCGGTGAGAATTGACCAGGAGGTCAAGAAACTGGTTCTTGAAGGGTACTCCCGGGCCGAGGAGATCTTGAAGGCCAACCGCGCACCACTGGTTCGTCTGGCAGAAGCTCTGCTGGAATACGAGACCCTGGATCTAGAAGAGATCGACGCGGTCGTCAAAGGCGAACCCATGAAGGCTCGTGAGGAGCCCAAGCAGGAATCTCCTGCGGAGCCCGAGACTCAACCAGAACAGCCGGAGCAGGAGGAAAAAAAGACCCTGCCTCCTCTGGTCAAACCCAACGAACGACCGGCTCCCGCCTAACCTGAAACTTCATTGGGCGGACGTAGCTTTGGCCTCCAGGCCGAAGTCTTCTTGCTTCGAGCCTTTGGCTCGATGCACGGTGGCCTGGAGGCCACGCTACGTCCCTCGACTGAAGTTTCTTTCAGGTACGATCCGGCGGTCTGCAGCCGGAGGCGGGGCTAAGTTGAAACTTCATCGCCAAGCTTCCGAACTTCGGCGTTCGTATTGTTCGGTGTTTTGCGGTTTGAGATTTGGGCTTTTCTGCTTCCCGAGAAGGCAACCGCTAAAGGCTAAACCACTTTGGCCTTCGTGTTCGATGTTTAGCGGTTCGAGTTAGGCTCTCTTTCCACTCAGGAGAAAGAAACCGCAGAAAATACTAAACCGCAAAATATCGAACAGGCGAATTTCGAAGGCCGGATCAGGCGACGCTGGCCTGTGGGTAGCCAAAGTTTCTTTGTCGAATGGGGCAGCGCAGCGGGGGCGGGACTAACCTGGAACTTGATTTGGCCCTTCCTGAGGTGCAAGGGTGTAACCCATTGATTCAGTGATCTTTAGGTCATGGGAGCCTGAAGCGCAAGCGAGGTGTTGGGCCGTAGCGCCATCCGTCGACAAACAGGCTTGGAACCGAAGGCGAACAGACGCGTCGCGACCATTTGTGCTGCTCCCCAACCCCTCGCTCGCGCTTCAGGCTTCCATGATCCGGAAACGCCTGCTCCGATATGAAGTTTCCACCTGAATGATCCAGTGCGGCTGCGGGCGGAACTGACCTGCAACCTGAAACCTGCCACCATGGACAGAAGCGTTCACTTTTTCCGCGCTCGTGAGAAAGTCCTCGAGCTAGGGCGACGCACCCGGATCATGGGAGTTGTCAACGTGACTCCGGACTCCTTCTCGGACGGCGCGCGTTTCCTCGATCGATCACATGCCGTTGACCACTGCCTGGAGCTGGCCGAACAAGGCGCAGACATCATCGACATTGGAGGAGAATCTACCCGGCCGGGGGGAGAACCCATCTCTGAGTCGGTCGAGCTGGATAGGATTTTTCCGGTAATCGAGGATCTGGTCGGCAATGTGAACGCGCTCATTTCAGCCGACACCCATAAGGCCGGTGTCGCGCGGGAAGCTCTCAAAGCCGGCGCCGATATCATTAACAGCGTCGGGGCCTTTCAGCTGGACCCAGAAATGGCTCCGGCAGTGGCCGACCATCAGGCAGGCATCATCCTCATGCATTCGAGGGGCACCCCTCGGACCATGCATCAACTGCCGCGCAGCCCAGACATTCTGGCTGAAATACAAGAGGACCTGAGAGCAGCACTCCAGACCGCCTTCGCCCACCAAATCGCCCGTGATAGAATTGTGCTCGACCCGGGGATCGGATTCGGCAAGACCGCCGACGATAATCTCAGGATCCTGAATCGGCTTTCGTTCCTTCGTGAATTCGAGGTCCCGATCCTCGTCGGGACTTCCAGGAAGAGATTCCTGGGCAAAGTTCTAGGCCTTGCGGTCGACCAAAACTGGAGTGGCGAGGGCGTCCTTCTGGGAACAGCAGCGTCGGTAGTCATGGCAATCGCACAGGGGGCTCACATCGTTCGGGTACACGACGTCAGGGAGATCAGGCAGGTAGTCCAAACCGCTGATGCCATCCTCGCTGAGAGGCAGCTTCCCTGATGCCAGATCTCCGCTCCACCCTCTCCCAGCTGGGTCCGATCGAGATCCTCGATATCCTGGTTATCACCTTCATCATCTATCACGTTCTCCTGCTCGTCAAAGGCACCAGAGGCTGGCAGATAACCCTTGGCGTGAGCGCCCTCTTCATTTTCTACTACCTGACCAGCTCCCTCGATCTGCGAACCGTGGAGTGGCTGTTTGCCAACTTCTTCACCTATTTCATCCTTGCCTTGATCGTGATCTTTCAACAGGAAATCCGGAGGGGTCTGGCGGCAATCGGCAGGGGCAGGTTCGTTAGACGTCTGTTCTCCCAGAAGGACAAGGCGGGATTCGAACAGATCGTGCTCGCGGCAACCACTCTCTCGGAACGGAGGATCGGCGCCCTGATCGTGATCGAGCGTGGAATCGGCCTGAAGAACTACATAGAAACCGGAATCCAACTGGACGCGCTCTTGTCCTACGATCTGCTGGTAACGATCTTTAATCCCAAGAGCCCTCTCCACGACGGTGCCATCGTGATTCAGGGCGATCGCGTCGCCGCGGCAGCCTGCTTTCTTCCGCTGACCACCAGTCCCTACTTGAGCAAGGAAACCGGGAGTCGGCATCGCGCTGGAATTGGCATCTCCGAAGAATCAGATGCCATGATCGTGATCGTGTCCGAGGAAAGCGGACGGATCTCAGCAGTCTCCCGAGGGCGAATGACCCACAACCTCGACGGCCCCCGGTTGTTGGCGTTCCTACAGAAGACGGCACGTGTGAGGGAGACGCCGGATACGGGGACCTCGTCTGGACGCCAGCAGGAAGCGGTATGAACTTCTTCCGTGGACTCCTCTTGGACAATCTGGGCTTGAAAATGATCTCACTGGTTCTTTCCTTCCTGCTGTGGCTGCAGGTAGGCAGCCAGCAGAACGTCCAGAGGACGATCTCAGTGCCGCTAGCGTTCTATAACCTGCCGGCCGATCTGGAGATTACTGGAGACTACCGCAAAGAAGTGGACGTCATCATTCGCGCCCAGCGGAGAATCGAATCAATAGAACAGATGTCGGCCGTCATCGATTTCAAGAACGCGAGACCGGGCACTGAGATCGTCCCTCTGACAGAAAGAAACATCACCAACAGTCCATCGGGAGTTGAGGTACTTGGAATCATCCCCGCTCGGCTTCGTTTGGAACTGGAGCGTATCACCGAAAAGACGGTCCGAGTAGATCCTGAGATCCTGGGGGAGCCCGCCCTAGGCTACCAGCTGGGTGATGTCCGGGCGTGGCCTAGCGAAGTGACCGTTAGCGGTCCCGAGTCCAGTGTCGACAAAATGACCAGGACTCGTACCGTGCCGATCGATGTCAGCGGCCGCTCTGCTAGCTTCACAAGTAGCGCTGACCTCGACCCACAGGACCCCCGCTTGCGTGTCGACCTCAGCACCCCGGTCGAAGTCGAGATCGACATCGAAGAAGAAAGACGAGAGGTGAGCTTCGTCAAGATTTCGATTGAAATCGAACCCAAGAAACAAGGAGTTCGACTCCTGACTCGATCCCTTAAGTTGGTGGGTTCCGTCCCAATCTCCTTTGAAGGCAAACTTACTGCCAGGGACTTCCGGGCCCGTGTCCTGGTTGGTGATCTTGAACCCAGAGACGAGCCCTATGAGCTGGTGCCTGTGATCTTCTCTCCTCTGAATGGACAATTTCGAGTGGAATCGCTCCAGCCTGAAAAGGTCAGAGTGAGAGTCCGGTAGGCATGGGAGGGCTGTTCGGGACTGACGGAATCCGGGGGGTAGCAGGAGAGCATCCACTGGATGCCGGAACCATCTGGCGGGTGGCGACCTGTCTGGGTCAGCTGGGACTGCGCCATCTCGTCATCGGCCGGGATACCAGGGAGAGTGGTCCCTGGATAGAGTCGATACTGACCCAGGCCCTGCAGAGCCAGGGAGGCCGAGTACGGCACGCCGGTGTCATGACCACCCCCGGCGTTTCTTTCCTTTGCCAGAACCTGGAGTGTGACGGGGGCATAGCCGTCTCGGCTTCCCACAACGTCTACAGCGACAACGGACTCAAGATCTTCGGTGCAACAGGGACGAAGCTCTCCGATCAGCAGGAGCGGTCCCTCGAGGATGCGCTAGAAGTTGCTCCCTGGCCGCCGCCGAATCTACCGAACCAGGAGGAAAATTTCCGCACCGCCAGGCGCGAGTTTTTCTCTTCCGACGGCGAATGCTTCGACCGCTACGTCGACTCACTTCAGGAAATGTCAGGTCTCGAGTCCTTCTCACCCCTCAAAGTTGTTTTGGACTGCGCTAACGGAGCAGCGTCCGAATTGGCTCCCAGCGCCTTCGAACGGATGGGGGCGACGGTCATCGCTCTCAACGCTGAACCAGACGGCCGCAACATCAACCAGCAGTGTGGTGCGGTCCATCCAAAGGCGATTTCACGAGGGGTCGTCGACAGCGAAGCAGACCTCGGCGTAGCGTTCGATGGTGATGCAGATCGCTGCATCATGTCGGACAGCACTGGCCAGATCTTCGATGGGGACCACCTTCTATACATTCTAGGCACCCAACTGCTGAAGCGGAACCAGCTCGAGACTCGCTCTGTCGTCACCACGGTAATGGCAAACCTGGGACTGCAGGTCGCCCTCGAAAGACAAGGGATGCGGATGCTTCGAACCCCGGTAGGCGATCGGCATGTCCTGGAGGAGATGGAGCGAGGCAACCATCTCCTCGGAGGCGAGCAATCGGGGCATATCATTCTGCGACGCCATTCAAGGTCTGGAGACGGAATCTTGACGGCGCTCAAAATTGCCGAGATAGTGATCGAGGAAGGCAGAGGCCTGAAAGAGCTGAGTTCCGGCTTCGAGCCCTTCCCCCAGATTCAGCGCAGCGTTCCGGTTGCTGAGAAAGTCAATTTCGCTGCGGTCCCGGAGATACAGCGAGAGATCTTGGAGGCCGAACGGAGCCTGGGAGAGCGAGGGCGTGTCCTGGTACGCTATTCTGGGACCGAGCCTTTGGTCCGGATCATGATTGAGGGAGAAGAGAAGGTCCAGGTAGAGAAACATGCCGAGGCCATCGCCTCTCAGTTTCGTAAGCGACAAACCTGAATCGATGGAGACGAGCTCTCTATTAAGGATTCTTGGAGCTTGGCACTGACAAATCAGACCGTAGATAAATCCACCGAGTACTCGCGCCTGCTTCGATCTCTTTCTGCAGAGTTGCAGCACGTCCGGATCCTCGAAGGGCTCCACCAAGCTGACGCAGCCCTTGCGATTACGGCGCTCTTTTGCGATCGCCCTGCCCCCTATCTCTGGCTCTGCAAGGATAACCGTGAGGCAGAAGAAGTCGCCGACAACGTGCGCTTCTTCCTCCCTCCGGAAGGCCAGGATGAAGTCCTGGTAGTCCCCGGCTCGGAAGTGGACCCCTACCGTGGACTCTCGCCTCACCCTGGAATCGCCGCCAGGAGGGCAGCGGCTCTGTGGAAGCTCGCGCAGAGAGATCAGGGCCTCGTCATCACCACGCTGGCTTCTCTTGCGACCCGACTTCCATCACCTTCCGATTTCCTGAGCCATTGTATCCATCTGGAAGTGGGGAATTTCTTCCCCATGGATCACCTGGTGGGCAAGCTCGGCGAGCTTGGCTATCTGCGTGAGGATCCGGTTGGCGAAGCTGGGGAGTACTCCTTCCGTGGCGGCATCGTGGACATATTCCCCGCCTCTCGCCAGAGACCGGTCCGCATCGAGTTTTTCGGGGACGAGGTCGAGTCTATCCGAGAGTTCGACCCCACCACCCAACGATCGATCTCACTGGTAACCAATTGTGAGATCGTCCCCATGCGAGAGACCGTGATAACCGCCGAGGAGATCGCAAGGTGGCACGAGGAGGCACCACGGAATTGGTCTGAGGTCCGTTTTGCCGAGTCCCTGCTGGAGAAACTCCAGTTTACTGAGAGTGGAGAACTCTTCAATGGCTTCGAATACCTCTTTGCTCTAACCAATCCGCTGTCCGCGAGCCTGTTCGATTTTCTCACCTACCAGACCGAGCGACCGCCAAGCATTGTCTTACCGTCGCCCCAGAATCTCTGGGAGGAGTGGGACTCCCTCCGCCTGGAATGGGAGAAAAGCTACGAAGAGCGCCACCAGGAAGGTGACCTGGTCCTCCCTCCCAGCCGGCTGTTTGTGGACCGGGACTGGGCTCGGCACTGGACCCAGGACCAGTCCATCTTCCAACTGGAACGGCTGGGACAGGATTCCTCGCCAGGTTACCAGGTCGATTTCCGTCCGGAGAGAAAGTACTACGGCCAGATGAAGGAACTGCTGGCGGACCTGGAAAAATGGCGCCAAGACGGAGAGAAGGTGCTCTTCGTCATGACGACGCACGGCATGGCCGAGCGTCTCGTCTACATCTTTCGAGAGTATGAGCTCGAGCTGGTGCTGGGCGAGGACTTTCACACGGCGATCGAGCACGATCTTTCTGTAACCTGGGGCAAGCTTTCCGAGAGTTTGTGCTCGCCCCACCTGAAACTTCATGTCCTGATCGAGGCCAATCTTTTCGAGCAGACTCGCAGCAGAAGTGTTGCTCGGGAAGACGGACCCAAGATCGCTCGGGCGTTTCTCTCCGACTTCCGGGATCTCAAGGAGGGAGACTATGTGGTCCACATGGATCATGGAGTCGGGGTCTTCCACGGTTTAAAGCGGATTGGTGTGGGCGAGGATGTCCGCGAATTTGTGGTGCTCGGCTACCAGAAGGACGCCAAACTCTACGTCCCGATTGACCGCCTGGACCTGATCCAGAAGTACCGAAGCTCCGGTGAGTCCAGGCCTCACGTCGACCGGCTGGGAGGAGCATCCTGGGAAAAGACGAAGCATCGGATCAAGAAGTCGATGCGGCGGCTGGCCGAAGATCTCTTGAAGCTCTACGCTCGCCGCGAGCTTGCCAAGGGACACGCTTTCTCCCAGGATGACGCGCTGACGAAGGAGTTCGAGGACGCCTTCGAATACGCCGAGACTCCAGATCAACGTACGGCAATCCAAGATGTCAAGGAAGACATGCACTCAGAACGGCCCATGGACCGGCTGATTTGCGGAGACGTGGGCTACGGCAAGACGGAAGTCGCCATGCGCGCTGCCTTCAAGGCGGTCAATGACAGCAAACAGGTAGCGGTGCTGGCTCCGACCACGGTGCTCGCATACCAGCATTTCAACACCTTCCGAGAGCGCTTCAAAGGATTCCCGGTCAGCACCGACATGCTCAGCCGCTTCAGAAACAGGCAGCAGCAGAAGCAGATCCTGGAGCAAGCCTCACTGGGAATGATCGACATCTTGATAGGAACCCACCGACTGCTCTCCAAGGACGTCAAGTTTCGCGATCTGGGTGTGATCATCGTGGACGAAGAACAACGTTTTGGAGTGGCTCAGAAGGAGCGGCTCAAGCAGTTGAAAACCCAGGTAGACGTGCTGACGCTGTCGGCCACGCCCATCCCTCGGACCCTCAACATCTCGATGATTGGGGTTCGTGACCTCTCGCTTATCGAAACGCCTCCGAAGAATCGGCTCGCAATCCAAACGGCCGTGGTGAAATTCAACCGCAGAATCATTGAGAGTGCGATCGACCTGGAGTTGAAACGAAAGGGGCAGGTCTTCTTCCTACACAACTCAGTGGAAACCATCTACTCGATTGCCCAAATGATCCAGGAGACCGCGCCGAAGGCTCGTGTGGCTGTAGCTCATGGCCAGATGAAGGAGGCACAGCTCGAAGAAGTCATGCTCGCTTTCCTCGAGTACCGATACGATGTCCTGATCTGCACCACCATCATCGAAAATGGGCTCGATATTCCGCGCGCCAACACACTGTTGGTCAACCGAGCGGATCGATTCGGTCTGGCCCAACTCTACCAGCTACGAGGAAGGGTGGGGCGCTCCAGCAGACGAGCTTATGCCTATCTGTTGATTCCGTCGGAAGAGACGCTGAGCTCAGAGGCTCAAAAGCGTCTTGCAGCCATCAAGGATTTCAGCGATCTGGGCTCCGGATTTCGTATCGCTGCCCTGGACCTCGAGATTCGGGGTTCGGGCAACCTGCTTGGGGGTGAGCAGCATGGACACATCAACGCCGTGGGTTTCGAGCTTTACGTGAAGCTTCTGGAGCAGACCGTCCGGGAACTTAAGGGCAAGGAGCCGAAAGAGGAGATTCAGACCAACATCGACTTACACTTTGACATTCAAATCCCTGAGCACTACATCGATGATCCAACCCTGCGGCTGTGGCTGTATAAGAAGCTCGCTCTGGTCGCCGATGCGGGGAGCCTTGAGAGCTTGAAGGAAGACATCATCGACCGCTTCGGAAAGTATCCCCGATCCGTCTCGAATCTCCTGGAATACGCTCGGCTGCGCCTGCGCTGCCAGCGCTTGAAGATTCTTTCGCTGGATCGCAAAGGGACAGCTGCATTCCTGAAGTTCAGGCAGGACACACCAGTCGACCCCCATCGTCTGGTCGAGTTGGTCCACCAAAACCAGGACCTTTCCTTGAATCCCAAAGGGGTGATTACGATTCGCCTGCCCTCGCTGCTCCCCGCCCAGATCTTCAGCGCTCTGCACGCCGGGATAGATGCCGTTGATGCTACAATGGATTCTTATGGCTCGCCTCCCGAATCTTCCTCCGAGTAACCAGGTCGGAGCCGGTTTCACCCTGACCCAGCCGGCCCTGTTGCTCTCGGCCATCTTGTGTACGAGTGCCTGTAAGCTGGCCGTGGAGGAGACATCCTCTGAGCCGGAAATGTCGACGGTGGCATCGGTAAACGGACGTCCCGTCAGCAATCAAGAGTTTCAGGCTTATCTCGGCCCCAGCCTGTCTGAGGAAACCGAGTCAGCGACAGCCCGACGGGAGCAGTTTCGCGATTTTTTGACGCAGCACATCCTGCTGGATCGTGCGAAAGAAAAGGGCATCAACGTCACCGATGCAGAACTGAAGGAACAAATCGGGGACGACCTGGAAAACGAGACGTCAAACCCTAAAGCTGTCAGTCGCTTACGCGCATTTCTCAAGATCCAGAAGTTACTGAAGAAGGAGCTCGGCCCGGAAATCGACGTCACCTTCCCCGAGATGCGGAATTACTACGAAAACAACAAAGAGCGCTTCGTTGTGAAAGACCGTGTTCGGGTGGTGGAGATACGAATCTGGGATCGGAAGGAGGCCGAAGAGATCGCGGGGCGCCTGGCTCCCAACGATGTCAGGAGGTTTAAAGAGATGGCCCGGCTCCACTCTCAGGGTTCCACGGCAGCCTTGGGAGGACGCCTGGGATCCTTCGAACGAGGGGATCTACCCCACGAATTCGAAGAAGTCGTCTTTTCCCTGAAGCCAGGAGGGATCAGCAGGATCGTTCGTTCCCACCGGGGCTATCATATCTTTATGGTGGAGGAGAGGATTCCTCGCCATCCCCAAAGATTCTACGAGGTACAAGCGGGAATCTTCGAGGAGCTGGTCAGCGAAAAGGAAATCGTTGCCAGGGACGCCTACGTTGAGGAACTGCTCGATAGTGCTTCGATTAAGATCTACGATGAGGCTCTCAACTTTGAAGGGATATTTCGGCATGCTAAGATCAAGGATTGATCTGCCAAGGATACCTGGAAAATCCCTATTTGGGAGAACTCCCAGGGTTGCTGTTGTGCTGTCGCTTTTACTGCTTTTCTTGGCACCTCTACGAGGGCAGGAAGAGCCGGTTCTAATCGATGAAATCGTAGCCAAGGTTAACGAGGAGATCATCACCTGGAATGACGTCGAAGGAGAGTTGGCAGTGCTGAAGGCTGGCCTTCAGGGGCAAGTCGAGGATCCAGGGGACCGCGCCAAGCGATTCGAAAAGGAAAAAAGGGCCACACTCAGGAACATGATCCAGAGCAGGCTCATGATGCAGAAGGCGGAGGAAATGGGGATCGGGGCCAATGCAGATGTCCAGGTCTCAGCCTACTTGGATTACATGCGCAAGGAAGCGGGAATCCCCAACATGGAAGTGTTCGATCAGGTTTTAAGGCGGCAGGGATCTTCACTGAGCGAACTCCGCCGCATATCCAGGCAAAAGTACATCGGAGAGACTCTGATTTATCAACTCGTGTATTCCCGATTGACGGTTATGACTCAGGAGATTGAGGAATTCCACAACGCGAACATTGAGCGCTTTACAGAGCCCGCCGAAATCGAGCTTGCCGAGATCCTGTTCCTTACAGAGGGGAAGGACAAGGTGACCGTCCGGAGCAAAGCCGAAGAAATCCTCACCCGATTGAAGGCCGGGACACCTTTCGAGGAACTTGCCAAGGAGTCATCCGAAGGTCCCAGCGCATCCAAGGGCGGGGCCATCGGAACCTTCAAGCGCGGATCTATGTCCGAGGCAATGGAGGCGGTTGCCTTCAGCCTCAAGGCGGAAGCATTCAGCGGAATCGTCGAGGCCGAATACGGCTATCAGATCATCAAAGTCCTGAGCATAAAGCCTGCTCGCAAGAAGACGTTGGAAGAAGTGCGGGGCGAAATCCAGAACGAGATCCATCATAAGAAAGGCCAGCCACAGGTTCAGAAGTTTCTGGAAGAACTCCGCCGCGAAAGTTATATTTACGTAGCCCCGGAGTATCGGAAACAGTTCGACGTCGAAGGACTGGGTACCGCGAAAACCACCGAATCCTGCTGCGATTTCGCCTAGAGGGCAAGGCTCAGCTCTACAGCTTCACATTCAAGTAAGGAATCCAGCGAGAGAACGCTTCCCTATTACTCTTCTCGTCTCAACAGTTCGCTCAATGACAGCTTCTCGAACACCAGGTGGGCCTGGCTGCCCTCGTAGACGATGCCGACGTGGCTTTCATCGATACGGGTCATACTTGGATAGCCGTTACCCCGGCCTTCGTCCAACAGAATACGGTACTCTTCCGGCCAGGTAAGGCCCTCGTCGAAGCTCACCTGGATCGAGTGGTGGTCGCGGCCGGTTTGAGAGTGGGGGTTGGCAAACAGCAGGACGTGTTTCGGCTTCCCTTCTTCCTCGTAGTCAAAGCGCAGCAGACTGCCGTTACAGTTGGGTTCGATCAGCGTCTTGCGGTGCGTTGAGTGCGGCCGCCAGGTCTTACCGAGGTCGTCGGTCAACCACACCGAACGGAACTTGGTGGGTTGGACCGTTCGGCTGTTCAGCATGATCGACCCATCGTCCAATTCCACCACCTCACACTCGTTGTTACCGGTTGCCGCAGGGGAGCCGACGGTCCAGGTAGCGCCGTGATCGCGGCTGACGATGAGGGTCGAGAAGAGGCGGTCCTTCTCATCGCGGCCTTCGCCGGGTAGAACCAGGGTACCGTCTCGTAAGGTTATCCCGGCTTGTGGAGAGGGGGCGAAGAGAATCCAGTCGGCCTTCTTCAGTTTGCGTGTCAGGTTCTCGGGCTTGGTCCAGGTTAGACCGTCGTCTCTGGAGCGCACCATCATGAACTGGGCGCTCTTCCCGATTTCGTAGCCCGGCTCCGAGCCGTCTTCGGTCCACTGATGTTTACCCGGCTTGCCCCACATCCAGACGGCTGCGCAGAAGATCTCGCCGGTGTTTTGATCCACAACGATTCCCGGATCACCGACGCCATTCTGCTCCGGTCCCAGCCCGCCGTACTCGCCCATGTCCATGATCACGCGCACCGGTTCCCAGTTCTGGCCGCCATCGGTGCTGCGGCTCAAACCGACGTCAATATCTTCCTGCAGGTCCCGCCGCTTCCTGCGTCTCAAGTCGTAGACGCTCAACAGAGTTCCCTTTGGTGTCGTGGTCAGCGCCGGGATCCGAGTCGTATGCACGCCGTCGTCATGGCCCTTGCGAAGGGCAAAGCCGATTCGCTTGCGTACACCCGGACTGGTATCTCGAAGTGCGACCTTGCCTGCTGAAGTCTCAATCGCCGTGCACAGAGCGTCAACCTTGCGGGTCAGACTGGCCGTGGGGCTGAGCTTGCAAGAGAGCCAGAAGACGTGGGTCCCCTGCTCCAAGACTCGATCGCCGGAGAACGTCAACTCGGCGGCCGGCTGGGCCAGCGTCCCGAATGGATTCCCGACGAACTCAGCCAGGACGCTATCTCGATCTTCCGAGAAACGAATCCCGCTGCGGAGAGCGTCGAAATCCGGCATTCGTCGACTGCCAGCATAGAACAATCGTAGAGACTCGATGTCCCCCAGATCGTCGGTGCCGCCCAATGAGAAGGTAAACGAAGTTGCCTGAATCCCCTCCTCTCCGACCTCAATCACCACCTGTGTCAGGGCATTGTGATCCTGACGAATCAGGACCGGATGAACGCGCTGTGAGGCGGTTGCTTGAACGATCTGCCCGTCGCCAGGAAGAGTGCAGGACGTGAGAAGGCTGACGACCAGACAGAGAGTTAACGGCGCCAACGGATGGTTCATGAGGAGCTCCAGTCCCTGTCTTGCAAAAATCCGTACGGTCAAGCGATTGGCCGTTAGATTAGATTAGCACAGCGGCTCCGCCAACGAAAAGGTCGCTTCTGTTTGCGCTCTCGGTTGGGTAACTAACCTGAAACTTCATTTGCGAGCGTAGCTTTGGCCTCCAGGCCGAAGTCTTATTCTTCTGAGCCTTTGGCTCGGACGGCGGCTTGGAGGCCACCGCTACGCCGGACCCAAAGTTTCTTTCTCGAATGGGGCAGCCCGGCTGGGGGGCCACTAAGCTGAAACTTCATTGTCGAGCTTCCGAACTTCGGCGTTCGTATTGTTCGGTGTTTAGCGGTTCGAGATTTAGGCTTTCTTTCTACTCAGGAGAAAGAAACCGCAGAAAATACTCAACCTCAAAATATCGAACAGGCGAATTTCCAAGGCCGGATCAGGCGACGCTGGTCTTTGTGGGTAGCCAAAGTTTCTTTGTCGAATGGGGCCAGCTCCGCTGGGGACCCCATTAACCTGAAACTTGATTGAGAAGCGTCCGGCGTAGCGTGGGCATTCCTGCCCGTCGATGTCCTCGACAGGCAGGAGAAAGGAGACCGTGTTGCGAATCGGCATGAAATCCTCATCGAAGCAATTGGATTTCAGCGTCTTCCGCCGCTCTTTCGACACTATAGAGCCAGAAGAGGAACACTGCTAGGATGTACTCTCCATAGTCCAAGGGATGGTTCTCTAGAGACAAGGGGGGTTGAGCTGGAACTCGCGACCTGGTCTTGGATTTTTCTGGTCCTGTATATCGGCGTCATGCTGTCGCTTGGCTACGCCGCCAGCAAGCGGGTTCGGGACGCCGACGATTTCGCCACCGCCCGAGGGTCCTACGGCCCCGTTTTTCTCGCCTTCGCCTTCGCCGCCACGATCGCTAGCGGCGGGACTTTTCTCGGGCTTCCTGGTTTCGCCTATGAGTTTGGATTGCCTGCCATCTGGGGGGGCATTCTCTATCCCATCGGCGCCTATTTCGGCGTCCTCATCTCGATGAGGCTGATCGCCACCAGCGGCAACCGCTTCGGGAATCGCTCCATCCCTGAATACCTGGGGGACCGTTACCAGTCCGACGGCATTCGCATCCTGGTTTCGATCTTCTCCTTGATGCTGTTTTTCTATCTTGCCGCGCAGCTGGTGTCGGGTCTGGTGATGTTCGAGATCATGCTCGGTCTGTCCCAGGAATGGGCCTTGGGAATCACAACTCTGGTGCTGCTCATCTACGTCACGATGGGAGGGGCCCACGCCGACATACTGACCGATGGCATTCAGGGCTTTCTGATGCTCGTGATTGCCATCGTGGTCATCTTCCTGTTCCTGTTCGGTGTTGGATTCGATGGCGGCCCCAGCGAGGTGATCGATCGGGTGGAGGCATCCGATCCGAATAACGTTGGGTGGACCAACCCAACCACACCCATCTACCATTCCTGGTGGTCGCTGCTCGCCCTGCTACTCAGCCACATTCCACTGGGCCTACTCCCTCATCTCGGCAACAAACTCTGGGCGCTTCGAAACGACCGCGACAGATTGCTCTTTGTGAAGCTGGCGTTCGCCATCGGGATCACGCTGGGAATGTTGGGTCTCGCTGGACTTCTTGCCCGAGGAATCTT
Source organism: Acidobacteriota bacterium (assembly GCA_965219855.1). GTDB lineage: Bacteria > Acidobacteriota > UBA6911 > RPQK01 > JAJDTT01 > CAUZIZ01. The sequence continues at coordinate 41,753 of CBDCOR010000026.1, read as the reverse complement.
CGACGGCGCCCTGTTGGCCGAAGGAGCCAATCCCAATCAGTCACTGCCACTCCTGTTTTTGGAACTGTTTCCCACCTGGCTGGCTGCCCTGGTCGGCGTGGGGATTCTCTGTGCAATCATGTCCACCGCCGATGGTCTGGTGGTGTCCTCTTCTCAGATCATCGCCAACGATATATATCGCCGCACCCTGATCCCACGGCTTCGTTCGCGACCACCGGATGAGGAGATCGACCATCGCGTCCTTGCCCTTAGCCGCTGGAGCACAGCTGTGATTCTCGTCGCTTGCGCCATCATGGCCTGGTTTCTGATAGAGACCAACATTGGGTTGATCATCTGGATGGGAACAGGCGGCATGATGGCTGCATTCGCCGGCCCCCTGGTGATCGGAGCGCTGTGGCGTGGCGTGACCCGGGCCGGTGCCTACTGCGGACTTGCCTGCGGCATGGCAGCGTTCGTGGTCCTGCACACTGGTATTCTGGAGCCAGCCTGGTTCGCTGACACATCTCTCTTCGGCGTCGTCGATTGGTTGAAGGGCGAGGCTCCGAATCCCTTCTCCTGCTCGGCAATGGGTGAGATTGTCTCTGTCATCGTCACCTGGTGTGTGTCCAAACTCACACAGCCATTGGACAGGGCTCATCTGGATGAGCTGTTTAGGGCTTGAGACGGCAGTAGCAACCGTTTGCGATCCGACCTACCTTCGTCTATCCTCTTGAGACTTGAGCGGCAGTATTGAGCCGTCAACCAGTGGAAGGCGTGGGTCAATGTTACTAGCTAGTGCCCGTCCGGAAATGTGTAAGTAATTGATAAGGAAGGGGAAAGAGGGCTTTTTCAAGCTCCGAAACTGTCAGGGCCGTTTGCTAGACTATTTGGTGCAAACAATTAGACTAAAACGACTTACGACGATTTCAGGAGTTCGAAGATGCGTAAAAAGCGTGAAAAACAACGCCCCCTTTCCCCGCAATGGCCCGATCACCAGCTGGCCCATGAATTGAAGGTGATCTCGCGCATCCTGGACGACAATCCCCAGACGCTGGAGCTGATAGTACAAGATCTCTCTGACAGGGTCGATTCCGGTGTTGGCGCCCCCGGTTTGACGGCCGAGCAGGTGCTGCGTTGCGCCGTCATCAAACAGCTGCATCAGTTCAGCTATCGCAAGCTGGAGTTTCATCTGGTGGATTCGCAAAGCTGTCAGAGGTTCTGTCGCTTGCCCTATGGGGCGTCGATCAGCAAAGCCACCCTGGCGGAGAACCTGGGGAAGATTGAGCCGGGGACTTGGAAGGCGATCAACGACCACTTGGTGCTCTGGGCGCAGGCTCGGGGTCTGGAAAAAGGCCAACGGATTCGGGTCGATGCCACGGCGGTCGAGACGAACATCCACTATCCGCTCGACAGTGAGCTGTTGTACGACGGCATTCGAGTCGTGACCCAGTGGCTGGGGCGGCTGCGGGAGCGGGAAGGGATCGGCTTCGTCGATCATACGCGGCGGGCCAAGCGGCGCGTCCTGAACATCCGCAACCGCCGCGGCAAGAAGCGCCTGGACAGTTACCGCGATCTGATCAAAGTGGCGTCCAAGACGGCTCACTATGCCGAGCAGGCGCTGGCAGCTTCCGCGCAGTGGAGCGATCCCCTCAGTCTGGCCGTGGCGGCGCAACTGGCCCACTATCTGGGGCTGTTGCACAAAGTCATCGAGCAGACTCAACGACGGGTCCTTTCGGGCGAGGCCGTCGCGGCCCAGGAGAAGATCTGTTCCCTCTTCGAAGAGCACACCGATATTATCAAGAAGAGCCCTCGGGAAACGGTCTTCGGCCACAAGGTGTTTGTCAGCACGGGCGCCTCGTCGCTGATCCTGGATTGTGTGGTGGAACGGGGGAATCCGGCCGACAGCAACTATGTGCAACCCTTCTTAGAGCGGCATCGACAGCTGTACGGGAAGGTCCCCCGCCAGAGCGCCTGGGATGGTGCTTTTGCCTCGGCTGCCAACCTGCGCTGGGCCAAAGAGCAGGGGGTACAGGATGTGGCCTTTTCCAAAAAGTGTGGGTTGACGGTTGAGAGCATGGTGCGTTCCAGTTGGGTCTACAAACAACTCAAACGCTTCCGCGCCGGGATTGAGGGGTGCATTGGGACCCTCAAGCACACCTTCGGTCTCCACCGCTGTAGCTGGAAAGGCTGGCCTCACTTTCAAAGCTACGTCCATGCCAGCGTCCTGACCTATAACCTGGTCGTCCTGGCCCGACTCCTGTTGTAGCCTTTTGTGGCTGACCGTACTGCCTTGTGGCTCCGACTCGGGGAGAGGTCTGCGCCGAACCGCTGCTTTTTGGCCCGCGTGCCCTCGCTCGAGGGTCCTTGCTCTGGATCGAGCTGGGTCGAGCCGGTCTGTCAGCAGTCTCAAGTATAATAAGTGTTTACGATTCAACAGATTACAGTTCTGAAAACCCCGGTTTTCGGACGGGCACTAGCTAAGCTACGGCAGCGGGAAGACCGGACCGATTTGAAGGCCTCTTTGCAGTCGATTACACCGCAGTAGTCAATCTACTTTGGCGCCATGCTGGGTCTGGGGTACTACTTCAGCAAGCGGCAAAAATCGACAGAGGAGTACTTCATGGCCGGGCGCAGCATGCCCTGGTTCGTCGTCGGACTGAGCATGTTTGCCACGCTGCTGTCGACCGTGAGCTACCTCTCCACTCCCGGCGAGTTCATAAAGAATGGCCCGGGGATCTGGGGAATACAGATGCACATCCCCTTCACCCTCACCCTGGTTACCCTGATCCTGATTCCCTACTTCATGCGCAAGCACCTGACCAGCGCCTATGAGTATCTGGAAGAACTGTACGGGCTCAAGACTCGCCTTTTCGCCTCAACTTTGTTCCTGCTGATTCGCCTCTTCTGGATGGGGATGATCGTCTACACCGCCTCCTTTGCGATGACCCGGATGACCGGGTTGCCTTTCATCTGGGTGGTTTTGGGAATTGGGGCTATCGCCATCGTCTACACCACTATGGGGGGTATGCGAGCGGTTATCTGGACCGATGTGGCTCAATTCTTCATCCTCTTCTTCGGTCTCATCATCACCATCGGCTTCGTCGTCAGCGAAACCGGGACTGGTCCTATAACCTGGTTTCACAGAGCTCTTGTCAATAGGTGTGGAAAAACATCAGGCGGCTTTCTCCTCCGGGACTTGGTTGACCGGGACTCCATTGACATATTTGGCGCCCTGGTAGACGTCTTTCATCAGCTCCGGTGCCTTCAACCGGCGGAATCGCTGCTCCGCCACCAACAGCATCTTCCAGATCACCGCCTGGGCGTTTTCCACTTTCTTGAATCGCTTGGCCGCGTCCGTTCGCAGCCGAAGAGCGGCAAACGGTGACTCCACTGGATTGCTGGTTCGCAGATGCTGCCACTGCTTCTTTGGATAGTTGTAAAAGGTCACCATCCGGTCCCAGTCCTGCTCGATTAGCTCAGCCGCCAGGGTCAGCCCTCGCTGCCGGCACCAGTGCTGAAAGACCTGCTTGAGTCGTTGTGCCTCCTCTCGAGTCTCGGCGTAAGGGATCTGCCGCAGGATCAGCAAGGCCGGCTTGTGCACTCGCTTAGGGAGCTTGGCCAGCAGGTTGACGATCCGATGATTCCAGCAGCGCTGCTCCTCGGCCTGGGGATAGACGTTGCGCAAAGCTCCCCAGATGCCCAGGTGGCCGTCTCCGATCACCAGCCGTGGACAGCCCATCCCCCGGCGCTTCAAGTCGCGCAGTACTTCCGACCAGCTCTGGGTCGATTCCCGATAGCCGCTCGTGACCGACACCACGGCTTTGCTTCCGTCACTTAAGGCGGCCAGCACCACCAGCAGGACTGCCTTTTCCTTCTCCAGACCCGCCTTGACGTAGATTCCATCTACCCATAAATACACCACTTCCAGATCATTCAAGGGTCGACTCTGCCAGACTTCCCATTCGGCCTGCCACTTCTCTTTCAACCGCGCCACCGTGGAGGCCGACAGAGGCGCCTTGTCCCCTAAGAGCCCTCTCAGAGCCAGATCAAAATCCCCCAGCGCCAGACCATGCAAGTACAGCTCAGGGATCAGTTCTCGAACCTGCCGCGTCCGCTTGGCAAACAGGGGCAACACCCGACTTTCAAAGCGTTCCTCTAGATCCCGCACTCGAGGCCTTCGAACCTGGATCGTCCCCGAGCTCAGCGTCAGATGCCTCGGCTTCCCATATCCATTGCGATAGCCCGACGGAGCGTCCACGGCCCTTCGCCGCTCACTCTTACGCCGCCCTAATAACTCCGTGACTTCCTCCTCCAGCAGCTCTTGAACCCAGCCTTGGATCTTCTCCCGCACCCAATCTTCCAGCTCCTCGAAACAAACTCTTGACTGGACACTTTCCTCAATGTTCTGCTTGCTCATGCGGTGTGTACTCCTTCCGTTGCGGGCCTTTCGGCCCTGGGTTTTATCAACCCGGAAGGATACTCACCGCCTATGCTATTTACACACCTTCTGATGGTAGCTCGTTTCACAACGTGATGCAGATAGAAAGGGAGCCTCAACCGTTTTTCACGCTGGATCCCTATGTGCGGGTTAGCCTGCTGGGTGCAGCTATATACGGTCTCTTCTGGTGGTCCTGTACCGCCGGCTCGGACCAGGTAGCGATTCAGAGATACCTGACCACCGGATCGCTAAAGGGCGCGCGGAAGTCCTTCCTGGCGAATATCGGTGCCGACCTGAGTATCGCGTTCTCCCTGGGAATCGCCGGGATGGCGCTTTATTCCTACTACCTCACGCAGCTGCCAGGCACTCCGGACCAGGCGTTTCCGCACTTCATCGCCCATGCGATGCCCAGAGGACTGGCAGGACTGGTAGTCGCCGCCCTCTTCTCAGCCGCCATGTCGAGCCTGGACTCGGGGATGCACGGCGTCTCCACCGTCATCACCGTGGACTTTTTTCGACGGCTAAGGAAAAACGCCCTGGACGCGGTTTCGGAGCTCAGATTGGCCCGCCTCATCACGGTTCTGGCAGGTTTGTTCGCGGTCGGCTTTTGCCTCTACCTCAACACGATTTCAGAGGAAACCCGAGGCAACCTGTATGAGATGACGGTTCGGATCAGCAGCTACATCACGGGTACGCTGGGAGGCATGTTCTTCGCCGCCTTCCTGAGGCTCCGCTGTTCCGGAACGATGATGATCGCGTCTGCCGTACTAGGAGTGCTGGTGGGCTTCTACCTGGGGTTGGGACACTGGTTTCTGGAACATCCCAAAATCTTTCTCTACGTGGAAGGGACCGGTCAGACAGAGCAACTGCGTTGGGAACCTTCTCGAGAAGAGCCCAACCTGATTGGATCGGATTCGCAGTCCAACAGCTTCACGCTCTCCGGGCCTCAGGTGGCCGCCCAGCACGCCTCCATCGAGCTGACGGAAGATGGCTGGCAGGTCCGAAGTGCCGACAGCTCGGCAGAGATCAAGGTCAACGACCAGGCGGTCACTCAAGGCAAGTTGCATCTCGACGATGTGATCACAATTGGAGCAAGTCGCATCCTGGTGAAGGTGAAGGCCGTTTCCTGGATGTGGGTCCTTCCCAGCTCGTGTCTGGTGACGCTGCTCGCAGCCGCTATGTTCAGCCTGTTCTCCCGGAGACGAGCGCTGACCGACGTTGTCTGAGCCAACGCGAACTTCGAAAGATTCCAAGACACAAGATACAAACAAGCTCCAAACAAACCTGCGAAAGTCACAGTCAATGATGGATTCAGAAACAAGCCACCGGGGATTCTCCCCCGGGCTCATTGAATTCTTACAAGACCTGTCACAAAACAACCGACGGGACTGGTTCAAGGCCAACGAGAGCCGCTACCAGGAAGAGGTGCTGGAACCGGCTTTCTCCTTCATCCGGGCCATGAGACCCAGAATCCATGCCATCTCGCCTCACTTCGTGGCCGAGGCCCGAAAGGTCCGGGGTTCGCTGATGCGGGTGCACCGTGACGTCCGGTTTTCCAAGGACAAGCGACCCTACAAAACCAATGTGGGGATTCGATTTCCCCACGAGTCCTGCGGCGACATAAGCGCACCTGGGTTCTACGTCCACCTAAGCCCGGAGGATATCTTCCTTGGAGTAGGGGTGTGGCACCCCGCTCAACCCTCGCTGGTAAAGATCCGAGAGAAGGTCGATCTAGATCCCAAGGGCTGGCTCAAAGTTCGAGATAACAAGCGGTTCCGGGAGCTGTTCCAGCTGGCTGGAGAAAGTCTCAAGACAGCACCCAAAGGCTATCCGAGCGACCATCCCCTTATAGAAGATCTGAGACGCAAGGATTTCATCGCCGCTCAGGAGCTTTCTGTCCAGGAAGCGTTGGACCCAGCCTTTCTGGAGCAGACCGCAGAAGCCTTCCGGGCGTCAGCGCCCTACATCAAATTCATTTGTGATGCGCTGGGTGTGGCGTTCTGATTCCACTTCTTCAGTGAGAGCCCCCGAGCAGATCGTCGCGCTGAAGGTGCCGCCATTGCACTGATCGCGTGGTTACTGGGACCCTTCTACTGCTCCAGGTCATGGCAGGCATCGCAGTCGAATGAGGCCTGTTTTTGCACATGACAGGCAACGCAGACCTTCATGCTGGTAGAAACCTCTTTCGCCAAAATCACCCGCTCCTCGACCGGTCCGTGGCAGACGGTACATTCGAGGCTTGCCTTCAGGTGCCTGGAGTGGCTGAAGTGGACGAAGTCAGGTAGCTGGTAGACCCGAACCCAAGACGGCTCCTTCCCTTCCTGGTAAAGCCGGGCCAGCTTCTGAATCTCCGGCTCATTCTTCTTAAGGGTCTCGTGACAGAGAATGCACTGCGCAATCCGGGGAAATCCAGCCTGTTCCTTTTCGCGGGCTCCCGAGTGACACTGTTGGCAATCCAGCCCCAGGGAGGAGTGTTTGAGATGATCGAAAGGGACCGGCTGGGGTGCCACCTTGACCGGAAGGCGCTCGTGGATCCCTTGATAGTTAGTGACCTGGTGAATCAGGAGAGCCAGCCCGCACCAGAGCAATAGTAGACGAGCCATCATATCCTCCATTCTCCGTCAGGAAGCACGCGGTAATCCTAGCAGATGGGTAACGATGGCTCCCAGCTGTGCTGGCCCCATTCGAGAATGAAACTCCGGGTCCCGGCGATAGGGTAGGGAAGCACGGTCACCCGGCTCCCCTCCCTCCGAACTGCACGTGCGATTCTCCCGCATACAGCTCTCCAGTCAGTAGGTTCCTATGGATTGGACGAAACGGATATGGGCGTCAGTCAGGCTCGTGAACCCATGATCCGTAAAGAAGGCGTTGGGCCAACGGTGATTTCGACAGAGGCGTTTTCTATTCTTCCGGTTGCGCTTCAGAAGCAGGCGTCGCAAACGACGACGGATCAGACCGTCGTAGTCCTTGAAGATGTTCCAATGACAGTGCCGGAAGTAGTTGAACCAGCCTTGCGTCGAGCGATTGAGCCGCTGGAGGATGACCTCCAGCGAGTCGCCCGACTTGCGCGGCGTCAGCTCGTGAATGCGCTCGACGAACTTTCGGTGGCTCTTCGCTCGTGGAAACCGAAAACGGCCTCGGAACGAATCGCCCAAGAACGAAAAGCTCTTCTCTCGCGAGTCCACGATGTGTGTCTTCTCGGGATGCAGTCTCAGCCCGTTGTCCTCCACCCAGTCCCGCCCTTCGGCCAGGGCCGCTTCAGCCTCCTCGGGTGCGCGACACAGCAGGACAAAGTCATCCGCGTAGCGCACCATCTGGAAGCCCAGATCGGCCATCCGATGGTCCAGGGGATTGAGGTAGGCATTCGACAACACCGGAGAAAGAACGGCGCCTTGGGGGACTCCGGCTTCCGGAATCCACTTACGCAGCTCTTCCAGTATCCCCTGATTCAGAAACAGCTGAACCAGGCCCAGCACGCGGCGATCCGATATCTTCTGTTGGATCAGGTCCAACAGTCGATCTTTCGGGATCGTATCGAAGTAACCCTTCAGATCCGCGTCGACGACATACACATAACCGGCTTCGAGCAGCTCTTCGACGTACCGCAGTGCGCCGTGGCACCCTCGCCCATGACGAAAGCCGTAGCTTCGATCATGGAACGTGGCATCCAGAATCGGCTCGATCCCGTGGACCAAAGCCGTTTGCACGACTCGATTCCGCACGGTCGGAATCCCCAGCGGTCGCTTTTCCGAACTGCCTGTTTTGGGAATCCACCTCCGCAGCACCGCTGCCGGACGATAGGTCCCCTCACGCAGTTCTTCCTGCAACCATTCGAGTTCCTCCCGCTCGTGTTCGGCGAAATCCCCCCACGTTTGCCGGTCCACTCCCGCCGCTCCTTTCCTGCCCAAGACCTTCTCGGCCGAGCTGGAAAGGTTCCGGCTGCAAAACACCTTATCGATCAGCGTGTGCCATTTCCCTCCTCTCACCTTTCCTTTCAAAAGTGTCTCCAACATGCGATCCGTCCAAACCGCGCGATGAGCCCACTGTTCGATGCCAGCGGGCTCTCCAGCCGGGCTAGCCGAAAACGGCACTGTGACCGGGATGTAGTCCCGCCTTTGGGCGGAGTTACGTTTCCGCGATTTAGTCATTTCGCATCTACCTTCCTGCTCCCCTTCGCTCCACCGCGTTTTGCTGCACGGCTTCCCCGCTACTATGGGAGCTCTGACTTCTGTCGAGCCGCTTCAACCGACCTCACCGGTATCGCCAGGTTCGCTCCCCTTCGGCGGGCGATACTGCACCGCGGGCCTGGGCCATTGCTCACGCAGCGTCCCCCACTGCGAGCTCTCACGATGGGTCGTCCACGTCCCTCACCCGACAGATCTCCCTGCTTATCTCGTTTGACCTTCCGACCTCTCCATCTCCAACCACCGCATTGCCATTTCGTCACGGTCGCTTTGTCACGTTACTTCACCGCCGTGACCTGCCGCGTCTATCCCCCCGGGCAGACCGTTCAGGTCGGAGGGATGGCCGTCGCGCGGTCAAGGGTTCGGGCTTTGCCAGGACCCTCCCCGACAGGCTTGGCCGAATCGAGTTCACTTGCGTTACGGATTGGTCGTTCGTCTCAGGTTGCTCTCCACCCTTCCTCACGGAAACGCAGTTACCACTGTCGACTTCAGGCCGGTAACGTTAGCCTGGAAGGGACTTTCACCCTTCTGATCAAACGCCTTCACAGGCGCACTAGCGGTGGCCTCCAGGCCGCCGTGCATCGAGCCAAAGGCTCGAAGGAAGAAGACTTCGGCCTGGAGCCCAAAGCTACGTCCGCCCAATCAAGTTTCAGCTTAGACGATGCAAAAACCAGATCGTCTGTGGTAAGAAAAGTACAACAATCATGAAGCCTACGATGCCGCTCGGCGTGTTCTTTCTTGGTTTGTACCTGGTACTCGTCACCGTGTCCGGAGCAGGAGCAGCGACGAAGGAAGAGAGATTCGAGCTCAGAGGACGGGTGTTGTTGGCCGAAGGAAGACCGATCCGTGGCATCGTGCCGGGGATCCGCCTCGAGGGGGCCCGATTCCCCTTTCTGCGAAGGACTTTGGCGCATCGAGATGGAACCTTCAGATTCAAAAAAATTCCGGCTGGCACTTACCAACTGATAATCTCAGCGCTGGGTTGGGGAGAGATGAGGCGCACCTTGGAGGTCAGCTCCAGTATCGCCGACGCCAAAAGAAGAATCGTCGTTAGCTACGTCTTCGAGCCGAACCGCCGGGTGGCCGCCTTTGCCACCGTCTCGACCAAACAGCTCTCGGTTGCACGGGACGCTTTGAAGCAGTATGGAAAAGCGCTGAAGCGACTGGAGAAGGAGGATTTAGCAGGCGCCGTCAAGCACCTGGAGAAGGCGGTCGAGATTTCGCCCCACTACGCCGGCGCTTGGAATCACCTTGGAACCATCGCCTACATGTCACGCCAGCATGATCGCGCAGAGGAATGCTTCACGAAGGCACTCGAACACGACCCGAATTCCTACGCCGCTTTGGTTAATCTAGGAGCGGCTCTGGGGGCTCTGGGGAAACTGGAAAAGGCGCTCGAGGCCAACGGCCAGGCTGTCGAGCTGCGGAGTGAGGAGCCGCTGGCCCGAAGCCAGCTGGGACTCACCTACTTTCACCTGGAACGCCTGGAGGAGGCAGAGGAGCAACTCAAGCGGGCCAAGAAGCTGGATCCGGGACACTTTTCAAGCCCACAACTGACGCTTGCTGAGATCTACCGCCGCAGACAGGACTTGGCGGCTGAAGCCGCTGAGCTGGAAGAGTTTCTCCGCTATCATCCAGATTCCCCGGTGGCCGGGCAGTTAGCCGAACGCCTGCAAGCAATTCGAGACAGGCTCCCCGCAAGAACGGTGAAGCGAAGGCAGTCCAGGCCAATCCGCGACTGATTTGGCCCCCTACTCTTCTTCCAGCCGCAAAGCAGCCGCAGCGAGTGCAAGACTCGACCAGATCGCCAGGTAGGTCGGAGTGAACTCGAAAAAGTAATCGAAGAACCCGTGCACAAGAATTGCGAGTATGGCGGCCGAGACTCCGAGCGCGTGGGGCAGAGTTTGAGGTGAAGCCAGTTTCCACTGGCGGCGTAAGACCCACAGGAGCCTCCACAGCAACCAGAAGAAGAGGCTTCCACCCAGCAGGCCGGTACAGACGAAGAACTCGAGGTAGAGATTATTAGTGTGGTAGCTCCGGTCCCAGACCTCAAGGCCGGCATAGCGACCGTAGAGGTGGCGGAAGTTGTCTGGGCCCACTCCCAGTATCGGATTCGCCACAATCATCTCCAGCGCCGTGGACCAGAGTTGCCAACGGCTCAGGACGAAACGCGGCGCGGGCATGGCTGCCAGAGGCCTGGTGGGTAGTCCCTTGCTCATTGGACCTTTGACGTCGACCCGCGTTCGGGCACCGGGGGAACTCTCAAGACTGAACCAGAAGAGATCCTCCCGGAGCATATCCCAGACGAGTAGATATTGCCCTGGGAGGTAGGGAGCTTGAACCCGGGCTTGCAGCGAGATAGCCTGACCCACTTCAACCTTCTGCGGCAACTCCGTTCTCAGGCCTTCGAAGTCAGGGACTTGCAAGGTTGTCGGATCCAACCAGTGGTAAGAAAGCCTCGTCGGTGACGTCTCTTTCGGGTTCCAGGTGGCGAGGCCTGTATTCGTTATCGTCAGCTCGATCTCCTCGAACTGACCCGGGCGCAGCTCCAGGAACTCGGGTACGTGGTATTCTGCCCGGTACCAGTTACGGGGGCTCTGGGTCGTCAGCCGCAGCCAATAAGCATCTGGTTCCAACCAGACGCGATAGCCGAAAACCGAGCCAAGCACGAGGCTCAAGCTGAGAATTACGCCCAGTCCCCGATCGAAACCGCGAGCGCGCCGCCACATGAAAGCGATCGCCAGCAGTACCGCCCCCATACTCAACATCTCGGCCTCACCCATTTCGACGAGGGATCCTACGTCATGGCCGCCAGGTGGCTGGCCACACTGGGGGAGGAAGGCTGGATCTACCAGGCCGGCCAGTCTCCAGGCCTTTTTTCTACGGTCGTAGGCGGCTTCTTCTGGCTCTTCGGTATTTCCGACTCCTCGGCTATCGCAGCGTCAGCGGTAGCGGGAAGCTTGACGGTCGGCCTCTTCTGCTTTCTCGGTTCCTACTGGTTCGGTGCTCGATTCGGCGTGGTATCGGCCCTTTTTCTGGCCACCTGTGAGTATCATGTGATCTATTCGAGGCTAGCTCTCACCGACACTACCTTTACTCTTTTCTTCTGGGCTGCATTGGCCTCCTTGTTCCACGCTACCCAGGTCGGGAACAGAGGCTGGTTTCTCCTGGGGGGAGCCTTGACCGGACTCTGCTGGAACACCAAGTACCACGGGTTCTTTCCCCTGCTTGCGGTCGCCTTCTGGCTCCTCATCCTCTGGGGAGTCCGCCTCTCTCGCCCCCGATCCCAGAGAAGTTGGTCGCAGCCCTTCCGTCCGGCTGGCAAAGAGAGTCAGCTTAGTCCAGCCACTGCCTGCGAGCCGGATCATTCAGAGGGAAACTTTAGGCCGAGGATAGTGGAGATTCTGCTGTTGTCCAGCTCTCTCCTGCTTTCGTCGTCCTCGATGGCCGGAACCTGGTCTCATGTTGCTGACACGTCAAGTCGTTCGTGGCTCTGCCGGACTTGGCTTCGTCATACTGGCAGTTCACCCGTTCGCGGCACTCTTGGCAGCAACTGTTTCCGGGTTTCCGGTACGCTCACTGCTCACTGCTCACTATTCAACTAGTCCTCGAGAGCCCTGTCGCGCCGGCGCTTGAAAACCCAGGAGACACAGATGCTAATGAGGTAAAGGAGCACCATGGGAACGGCCCAGAAGAAGAGGTTCAAGGCATCCGCTGTAGGGGAGACGACGGCAGCGATAATCATGATCAAAAGGAACGCGTAGCGGAAGTTCTTCCAGAGAAACGCCGGCGTCAACATCCCGAAGATGGAAAGAAATGCCACTAGCACCGGCATCTGAAAAATCAGTCCCATGCCCAGGATGATGATGGTTTCGAACTTGAAAAACTCGACGGCACTGATCATCGGCTCGAAGTTCTTACCGAATTCGTTGATCAAGAAATCGAGTGCTACCGGAAGGATGATGTAGTAGGCAAACATGCCGCCCAAGAGAAAGAGGATTGTCGAGGAGCTGAGGAAAGGCAGGACATAGCCTTTTTCTTTGCGATAAAGACCGGGAGCAATGAACAGCCACAGTTGGAACAGTAGGTAGGGAGCCGCCACGAAAATCGCGGAGACGAAGGATACCTTCAAATAGATCGTAAAGGCCTCCGTCGGCTTGATGACCACGAGTTTGTCTACAGCTCCCTTGATGGGTTCTGCGAGGAACTCGAAGATGGGCTCACGAAAGACCCAGGAGAGACAGAAGGTAACCGCAACCGCGACCGCGGCGTGAAGCAGGCGTCTTCGGAGCTCATCCAGGTGCTCCAGAAAGGTCATCTTCGCGCCCAGCTCGTGTTCCTCGCCGGGAGGCTCGCCGTCGCTGGTATCCGGGGGAGGAGCACTGGGGGGCGGTCCTGGGCTGATAGGCTCCAACGCGCCTTCGGGCTCTTGCTCCTCGGAGGGAGAAGATGGAGATTCGAACTCGTCTGGAGGATCGAGCGGCGGATTGCCGGAAGATTCCATCATCGGCGGCCTAGTACCCTGTCAACCTAGGAATTGTAGGTTCTGGACGGCCCTGGCGGCCGATCTCTGTGTTGCGCGTCCTCGACGGAGCTCTGCTATGCCTGTGGCCGCGCGCCTTGACCTCGACCACCATTGCTAGTCCATAACCCACAATCTCTAGATTGACAGAGTACTAGGAGTGTTTGGCAAGTTAGCAGCTACTGCGTGGTGGGGCGCGGTGAGAGAGGGTCTCTACGACGGTTGCAGGAGGTCCCCCCGATACTCAGTTCTCAATATCCCTTTGGAGGCGCCGCAGCTCTTCTTCCTCGGTTTGAACTTCCTCTTCCCAGGTCCGCTTCAGCTCGTTCGACGCTCGTTTGAACTCGGCCAGTCCTTTTCCAAGAGAACGGCCTAGATCGGGAAGTTTCCTAGGCCCAAAGACAATCAAGGCTATGACAAAGATGACAAGAACCTCGGAAAAACCCAAATTCCACATAATCTCTACTGCCCCCTGCCTGATGAGTCTATGCCAGGGGTGAAACCAAGTCAACCACACCAGGGTGAGAGCAGCTACCTTCGCAGGCCCAGTCGAAGTGCTATACTAGAAATCTCGAGAGTGAAACCGAAAAAAGGAGTAAGCCGTTGAGACGCCCAGGTGATGAAAAGAAGAGCCGGCTCGGAGTGCTTCTGCTGCTGACGATACTGAGTGCAACCGTCCTTGGCGGATGGTTCGGGGAAAGGGTCAACGCGGGAACTCCTCTCGAGGAAGAGACGCAGAAGCTCCTGAAGAGCTTCACGGAGACACTGGCCATCGTCGAATCGGACTTCGCTCACGAGCCCGACACCGAAGACCTGCTGGAGAGCGCGATTCGGGGATTACTCCGATCTCTAGACCCCCACAGCGCCTTCTTCTCGCGAACCGATTACAAGAAACTTCGGGAAGAACAACAGGGGAAGTACTACGGACTGGGCATCACTATTAAGCCCGAGTCACCGGGCAGTGGCCGCGTCGTTGTGGTCGACCCACCAGCATCGGGAACACCCGCATACAAGGTTGGGATCCGTGCCGGTGATGTGATCGCCAAGATCGAGGGAGAATCGATCCAGGATTGGGAGCTTCTCGAAGAGGTGATCCCTAACCTCAAAGGTCCCAAGGGGACCAAGGTCAACATCACAATCGAGCGTCCCGGTGTACCCGAACCTATCGAGATGAGCGTCGAGCGAGACGAGATCCCCATTTACACCATAAAGTATGCGTTCCATCTCGATTCTACGACGGGGTACATTAGAATCGAGAGGTTCTCCGAAACCACGAGCAAGGAGCTTGATGAGGCTTTGGAGAAACTGAAGGAATCTGAGCTCGAGGCGCTCATTCTGGATCTGCGTGACAATCCTGGTGGAGCCCTCAGTCAGGCCATCGAGGTGACCGATAGGTTCATCGAGAAGGGGCAGCTGGTGGTAAAGACACGGATGCGTCGGGGGAAGGGTCACGAGTATCTGGCTCCACGCGGTCGTCGCCACGACTATCCGATGGTGGTCTTGATCAACCAGAGCAGCGCCAGCGCCAGCGAGATTGTGGCAGGTGCGCTCCAAGACCATGACCGGGCACTGATCGTGGGCGAAACCAGTTTTGGGAAGGCCCTCGTACAAACCATCTATCCCCTGGAGAGAAACAGAGGCCTGGCCCTGACCACTGGCAAGTATTACACCCCTTCCGACCGTCTGATTCAACGCAACTACTCAGAAAGTTTTTATGACTATTTTTGGGGGGCTCGCAACCGGGAGTCCGATGAGAGCGAACGGACGGTGTCTCATACAGATAGTGGCAGGACGGTGTTTGGAGGGGGCGGAATTACCCCCGATGTGAAGGTCCCAGCGGAGCGGTTGAGCAAACTCCTGCAGCAAATCAGGCGCAAGAGCCTATTCCAGAAGTTCGCCGAGAGGTTGGCGGACGGAGAGATTGTATCTGACGTCCGATTTCACTACACATCCCAGGAAAGAGCCGAGCTGACCCGTGAAGACAGGGCTAGATTGCGGGATGAGCTGGTGATCTCCGAGCAGACCCTGACTCTTTTTCAGCAGCTCCTCAAAGAGAACGAAGTAGACTTCACCGAGGAGAAGCTCAATGAGGATCGCCACCTGATCAAGAATCTTCTCAAGCAGAGGCTATTCGCCAAGCTTCTCGACGACGAGGCAGGAAAAAGGGCGTCGTTGGAAGTCGATCGACAGCTGCAGCGGGCGCTCGAGCTCTTGCCGAAGGCTCGCGCGCTGTTCCAGAATGTGGTTGCAAGAAAACAGGCAGACTCCGTACAATGATCCTCGTCTTGCGGTCTGGCACGTCACTTCGTGACAGACTCTAGGCCCAAAAGAAGTAGATGAAAGTGGACTAAACCACATGTAAACACCTGAAATGCCAGACCTGACGGGTATTCTGGGGTTGTCAAAGAAACTTCAGAACAAGCCGAAAGGAGGCATTTCAGGTGAAGAAAAAGGATAGCGCAATCATCCGCAAACGGGAAGCAGAGGTTGCTCAGCGATTGAGCCCCAGCTGGAACGGTCAAGACCCGAAACCGGTGCTCTCGCCCGAGGTCATCAGCTACGAGGTCTCGGAGAAAACGGGTGCGGTCAGTTACGGTGGTCTGGGGCTGCTGCAGCAGGTGGTGAAGTGGAGTGGGCTGGGGAAAGCCATTGACCAGGCGGTGACGCTGCTCAAACGCCACCAACCGTACCACGAATCGGACCACGTCCTGAGCCTGATCTACAACGTGGCCACGGGCGGGACCCGCTATCAGGATATTGAACTGCGACGTCAGAGTGTGAGTTTCCTGGAGGCGGTGGGAGCCGAGAAGATCCCCGCCCCCAGCACGGCCGGAGACTTTGTGCGCCGCTTTGACGCGCCCGACGTGGTGGATCTGATGGAAGCCGTCAATGCCAGCCGCCTCAAGGTCTGGGCCCAACAACCGGCCCGTTTCTTCCAACGGGCGGAGATCGACGTGGATGGGACGATGGCCCCCACGAGCGGCGAATGCAAGGAAGGGATGGAGATCAGCTACGACGGGCAGTGGGGCTATGCGCCGCTGATCGTGACGCTGGCCAATACGGGAGAGGTGCTCTATGCGGTCAACCGCTCGGGCAACCGTCCCTCTCATGAGGGAGCGGCCGAATGGCTGGATCGGAGTATCGAGCTGGTTCGAGAGGCGGGTTTTCGGAAGGTGCGCCTGCGCGGGGACACGGATTTTTCGCTGACGGCTCATTTTGACCGTTGGACGGAGGCGGGCGTGGAGTTTGACTTCGGGATCGACGCCCATCCGAGCTTCGTCAAGTGGGCGGAGGCGTTGCCAGAAGCGAGATGGAAAGAGCTGGGGCGCCCCAGCCAGGGGAAAGGAAAAGGGAAGAAGCGGCGCCAGCGGCGGGACAAAGTGAAGCCGGAGATTGTCAAGAGACGCGGGTTCAAGACGCTGACGCTGGAACGGGAAGAGATCGCGGAGATCGACTACCGTCCGAGCAAAGCGAAGCGAACCTATCGGATGGTGATCTTGCGCAAGACGATCCTGGTCGAGAAAGGCCAGAAGCGGCTGCTGCCGCAGACGCGCTACCACTTTTATGTCACCAATATCTCGGCCAGAACGTTGGGAACGGCGGGAGTCGTACGGGAAAACAACCGGCGCTGCAACCAGGAGAACGTCATTGAACAACTCAAGAACGGAGTCGAGGCCCTGCGGATGCCCTCGGATACGCTGGTAGCCAACTGGGCCTATCTGGTGATTGCGGCTCAAGCCTGGAATTTGAAGGCCTGGATGGGGTTGGTGCTGCCGGCGCGACTGCAAGCCCGAGAGCTGGTGAAGATGGAGTATCGCCGTTTCCTGCGAGAGGTCATTGAAATGCCCTGCCAGATTTTGCGCAGGGGCCGACAGTTGGTCTATCGGCTGCTGGATGTCAATGGTTGGAGCCGTCTTCTCTTGGAAGGCAGTAAGTGGTTGAAACACCGGCCAGCTACCTGAAACTGAAAGGAGATAAAGTAGCTCCGAGGGTCGCCAGAGCTGGGGCGAGGTGTCTCTACAAACGCCCCCCAAGAGGGCAGAATCGTTTTCCCTGAGCGATCGGCGTGGAGGACAGCTGAACACGTGCCTGTTCTGAGTGACTTCGCGCCGAAATTTAGAATTTAGGTCTCCAAAATGGCTCCTCGGAGCCGACAAAGGGGTCTAGTTTCGAACTTGCGCTTATTTTGGGTCTAGGGCCCCTTGGTGGAGAAGAAGTTCACAGACTGGTCAAGTTTCCTGCTTCGGCGTGATGTGGTTGCTAAGAGACCGCTTCAGCGGTCTAGCGCGAAGCGCAATAGTCCGGTCCTTCAGGGCCGGGTGGGCGGAACGGCAGATAGCGGAGCCCGCTTTAGCGGGCTTCTCGAACGCGGGCTTCAGCCAGACTCCGGGTCGACGATGGCTAAAGCCGCCGTTCGAGAAGGACCGTGAACGGCCCTCAGGAGGGGTAGGAGACCGGGTTACCCCGGCGTAAACACCGGGTCTATTGCGCTTCGCGCCAGGCCCCGCTGAAGCGGCCTCCTGGAAAGTGTACACTCAAGCAGACGCCGGTGTTGCTCGGCGGTATGAGGCCGCTCGCTACTTCTAGAACCAGGAGCATTCGGAGGAGAGATTCCTGTTCACGAAAGCCCTAGTACCCTGTAACTCGCCACAAATTCGTCATAATCTGTGTTACAGGGTACTAGTACTTTTGGGACTTGTGCTCCTGCTGGGCTGTGGCAACCAGCGCAAAGTCCTGGTTCACCAACCAACCGAAGCACCCCCACCTCCGCCCGCAGCAGTCGCCGCTACCCCTGAAGCCAAACCCGGACCGACAGAGGCCGAGCGCCAAGAGCCCCTTCGCCGCGAAATGGTGGGGAAACGACTTCAAGAGGCCGACCAGCTGTTCGAACAGGGGAAGCAGCTATTCGGGACGGGAAAGGTCGAGGCAGGTCGGAGCTATCTCCGCCGGGCACTCGACCATCTGACGGACGACTCCCAGAGCCGTTCCTCTTCTGAGCTCGAAGCTGGCTACTTTGCCCTTCTTAGCCAGGTCCAAGAGCTCGAACTCGAGTTTCTAGCAGAGTCGCCAGAAGCCAGCTTCGACGACCAACCCAGTGCGATCGACCAGCTTGCCCATATCAACCTTTTTACGATCAAGGTCGATCCGGCACTTCGGGAGCTCGCCCACGAGGATCTTCTCGACTCCCGTTTCGATATCCCGATCGTACTGAACGAGAGAGTCCTGAAGTTCCTACGTTACTACCGGACCCGCGGACGTAAGATCATGACGGAAGGACTGAAACGATCCGGAAAGTACCTTGGATTGTTTCGAAAAATCTTTCGAGAAGAGGGAGTGCCACTCGATCTGATCTATGTCGCACACGTAGAAAGTCTGTACAAACCTCGCGCTTTGTCGCGAGCACGTGCCAAGGGCATCTGGCAGTTCGTTCGGGGCACCGGACGGCTCTACGGTTTGAAGCAGACCTGGTGGATCGACGAGCGCTCAGACATTCTCAAGTCAACCACAGCCGCCGCCCGTCACTTGAGGGATCTCTATGACCGATTTCAGGACTGGTACCTCGCGCTCGCTGCCTACAATGCGGGTGCGGGCAGGGTTCAAAGGGTAATTGGGCGCTACGGCCAGATGGACTATTGGAAGATGGTCAAACGCCGCTTGCTCCCGCGCGAGACCAGAAACTATGTCCCTTCCATCCTAGCCTCGATGATCATCTTCAAGAACCCCGAACGCTATGGTTTTCAGGTTGACAGGGATCCCGAAATTGAATTCGAAATGCTGCCGATAAAGGAGCAGGTGGATCTGGAGGTAGCGGCAGAGCTGATCAACGTGCCCACTTCTCTGTTGATGGGGTACAACCCCGAACTTCGGCGTGGAATCACACCGTTCGACTACCCCGGCTACCTGATGAAGGTTCCCATTGGCATGGCCAGACCACTCCAGGCCGGCCTGGCGAAGCTCCCCCCGGATAAGCGCATCAGGGTTCGTCACCACAGGGTTGAGTCAGGACAGACACTCTCGCTGATCGCAGGTCGCTATGGCTCATCCATCCAGGCTATCGCCGAGGTAAACCGAATCCGCAACATTCACCGATTGCGTCTAGGTCAGGATCTGATCATCCCGCTTAGAGGGGCGCGGTCGGCCAGGGGCAGGAAGATTCGCGCCAGGTCCGGATCAGCCGGCGAGCATATCGTCAACCGGGGCGAGACTCTGGGCAAGATCGCCCGGATCTATGGCGTCCGTCTGAGGGATCTGCTCCGATGGAACAATCTCAGAAGCCGACAGGTGATCCATCCGGGACAAGCCATCAAGGTGAAACCCCAGGCCAAGGTCTCGCAGAGAAATCCCCTTGGACAAGCAGGCCAATAGGTTCAAGTCCCAGTCTTGTATCCTTGTGCTTTTATCGGGTCAACAGGCGCTCGGTTTCTCGGGCAATGATCAATTCTTCATTTGCCAGCACCACGACAACCCGGGCAGGGGAATCCTGCTTGGAAACGACTCCTTCCTGACCACGAATCGAGTTGGCGTCGGGGTCCAGGTGCACACCGAAGCACTCGAGCCCTCGACAGATGGCCTCGCGAACCCGAATCCCGTTCTCGCCGATCCCTCCTGTGAAAGCTAGGACATCCAGCCCTCCCAGGACTGCCGTGTAGGCACCAATGTACTTCCTGGTTTCATGAACCAACACGTTGATTGCCAAGGTGGCGCGATCATTGCCGGCATCGGCTGCCTCCTCCAGATCCCTGACGTCGCCGCTGACCCCTGAAATGCCTTTCAGCCCTCCGTTCTTGGAAAGAAGCTCCGTCATTTCGGTTGTCGAAAGGCCCTCTTTATCCATCAGATAGAGGAGAATAAAGGGA
Organism: Acidobacteriota bacterium; assembly: GCA_965219855.1. Lineage (GTDB taxonomy): Bacteria > Acidobacteriota > UBA6911 > RPQK01 > JAJDTT01 > CAUZIZ01. Next base: position 21,773 of record CBDCOR010000026.1, on the reverse strand, counting down.
TCCAGGTCACCATTGCGTGTGGCATGGGGAAGACCCGCCTGAGGGGAGAAACCCATACTGGTATCGATGGACTGACCATCCTTGATCGCACACATGCTGGAGCTTCCACCAAGGTGACAGGAAATGATCCGCAGCCCCTCCGGTCCCGAGTTCACGAGTTGGGGAGCCCGGTAGGACACATAGCGGTGGGAAGCCCCATGAAATCCGTAACGACGAATGGCGTACTTCTGTGACAATTCGTAGGGTATGGCATAGGTGCGGGCATAGTCCGGTATGGTCCGATGAAAGGCCGGCTCGAAAACACCCACCAGGGGTTTGCTGGGAAGGAGTTCCTGAAAGATGCGGAAGGCCTCGATATAGGGTGGATTGTGGGCAGGAGCGAGAGGAATATAGGCTTCCATAGCCTCGAAGACATCGTCGTTTACCAGGACGGAATCGGCAATGTTCTTCGCGTGCACCGGCTTGAAACCGATCGCATCCAAGTCCTCAAGATCCTTGAGCACTCCCGTTTCCGGAGCCGTCAAGGTCTTCAGCGCGTGCTCTATCGCAGCCCTCTGGTCTGGGCAATTGATCTCTTCCTCCCGCTTGGGGTGAGCACCCATCTGGTAGCTGAAAAGTGAGCTGGCGCCTCCGACTCGTTCAATCCTTCCAACGGCAATCACCGACTCGTCCGCCATCTCGAAGAGACGGAACTTGAGGGAAGTAGATCCCGCGTTGACGACCAGGACTTTCACGGCTCTTCAGACCTCCTGCGAATCACCCTGGGGCCAGCAACGTACCAATTGCCATGGAGCAGATCTTGGTTTCTGGGGATTCCGCTCGAGACAACAGGACGAGTGGGACCTTGGCTCCCACCACAATCCCACCCGATTCGCCGCCGGCAAAATAGAGAATCGATCGATAGAGGATATTGGCAGCCTCGATGTCGGGAGCGATGAAAACATCGGTGTTTTCCACCAGTGGGCTCTCGATCCCCTTGCGGCTAGCCGCGAACTGACTCAGAGGAACGTCCAGGGCGATCGGGCCTTCGACATAGCCGCCGGTCAGCTGTCCACGCCGATTCATCAGGGTCAGGCCGGCAGCATCCATCGTCGCCGGCATGTCGGGGTTGACAAATTCGAATGCACACAAAATGGCGACATTGGGTTCCGAAATCCCGATAGCGTGAGCCACCTCGATCGCGTTGCGCGAGATCTCGGCTTTCTGCGCCAGCGTCGGAGCCACGTTGATGGCCGCATCGGTCATGATCATTAAGCGATCGAAGCTGGGTACCTGAAAGACGATGACCTGACTCAGAAGACGTCCCGTCCGCAGTCCTGCCTCCCTATCCAAGACCGCCCGGATCAGGGCTGCTGTATTGATCTTCCCCTTCATCAGCAGCTTGGCTTCTCCCTGGCGGATCAGGTCGATGGCCTTACGTGCCGCTCTGGAGTCATCTGGCTCATCGATAAGCTGATGGTCCGAAAGCTCGAACCCGATCTCCTGAGTCATCGATCGTATCTTCTTACCATCACCGATCAATATCCCCTCAGCCAGACCGATTTTCTGGGCCTGCTTGAGGGCCTCAATGACGTCGGGGTCATGTCCGGCAGCGACGGCAATCCGCGTCGGACCTTGGGAGGTCGCTTTCTGTACCAGTTCATCCAGATTGCGAAACACCTTTAGCTTCTCCAGTTCAGGCTAGCCCGGATAATTCATAAATTTTCTACTGCGGCGGCGCCATCATCCGCCCTGGCTGCGTTCCGCTCGGTCGGCCTCCTCGACGGACTGCACGAGTACGACTGCGGAGGCCTCGGTCGCAAGCCTTGCCAGGACGGCGCTGTCACCGCCTCGCTACGAAAACTTATGAAGTATCCGGGCTAGGGGTCTGCGCAGTAGAAATGATTGTTAGCGAGAAAGCAGTAGATCAGTTTCCACCGCGCAGACTCCTAGGCAGTGGCCATTACAGATTGAACGATGCCCTCGAACTCCTCGACCGTCAGTAACGACTTGCTTTCGATAGATTTTTGTTTCACCACTTCGAGGATGGCCTTGGCCTGGTCCGCCGATGCGTCGATCCCGAGTCGTTCCAGGTGCTCCTCGATATTGGCAACGCCACTTCCCTTGCCCAGCGCGATGTCCACACCCGGGCGTCCAACCACTTCCGGCAGGAAGGGTATATACTCCAGCGGCTCTACGTCCTTACAGCGTCGGTGGAACATAGAGACGATACCCGACTCAATGTTGTAGAGGGAGTCGCCGACGATAGGCCGATTGGGGGGAAGCTCCAAACCGGCTAGCTCCTGCACCAGCTTCGAGAGCTCATACAATTCTTCGGTTCTGATTCCGACGTCGATCCCGTAGAGAACCTTCAGGGCCATGGCAGTGTCTTCGAGCGGCACGTTGCCGGCTCGCTCTCCAACCGCCGAGACCGTCACATGGGCCACCGAGGCACCATTGGCCAGTGCGGCGATGGTATTGGCAACTCCGAGACCAAAGTCTTCGTGGCAGTGAATCTCGATGGGTTGATTGAAGCGAGCCCGCAGCTTCTTGAGCACCATGGCGACGCCTTCGGGAGTGCACACGCCGAAGGAATCGGCCACCGTCAGGGCATCCATGTGTCCCTCGGTCGAAACCCTCTCGATCAAATCTAGATAACGGTCCAGATCTGAACGAGTGCTGTCGATCGTGAAAAACACGGTATAGAGACCGGCTTCCTTGGCCGCTAGCGTGGTCTCGATAGAGGACTCAATAGCCCAATCCATGGTCTTACCGTAGGCGAGCTTGATGATGTGGTCACTGGAAGGAATCTCGGTGATGATTCCGTCCACCCCACAGTCTTTGGCCTGCTTCACGTCGACCGGCATACAGCGGGCAAAGGAGAAAATTTCTGGCCCTAGCCCCAGGGCAACGATGTCCTTGATCGCAGCTTCGTCCTCGGCCGAAACTGCGGGCATCCCAGCCTCGATTCGATGGACGCCAGCACGGGCAAGTCCCTTGGCAATGGCCACTTTGTCCTCACGCCGAAAAACGATCCCTGTCTGTTGTTCGCCATCACGCAAGGTAACGTCATGAAGTCTGATTCCGTCCTGAAAGTTCAGCGTCTGCTGGGCCTCTGCCGAGAAATTCCAGGGACTGGTAAACCAGTGATCAGTCTTCCATTCTTGGCTCATTTAGGTCTCCTTCTTTAACTACAAATCTAGTGAAATATAGAGAAAATAATTCAATGCTTTGAGTCCCACCGGGGGGCGTATGATAACAGAACGGGTGGCAGGTCGGAAGGAGTAGTGAGTAGTGAGCAGTGAGCAGTGAGCAGTGAGCAGTGAGCAGTGAGCAGTGAGGAGTGAGCAGTGAGCGGTGAGCAGTGAGCGGTGAGCGGTGAGCGGTGAGCGGTGAGCGGTGAAAGAGTTGTGTGCAACTAATCAGTTGTCAACAGACAATTGTAGAAATAGTAGGCTCCAGAAAGCGATAAATCAGTCATGGGACTGAGAGGTGGCAAGCGGCACCAGATTGGGAAAGAAGTATCCAGATTGAGAACCAAGGCTGAGTCTACCAGCAACTCCCCACTGCTCACTGCTCACTGCTCACTGCTTACTAATTCATGCGTTCCAGATGAAGGCGTGGAAGTCCTTGGCCGTGTTGAAGCCGAGCCGGGAGTAGAGCTGATGGGCACCTTTGTTGCTGTTTGTGACTGACAGCGCGACCCGCCTCAGCCCCAGCCTGTGGGCGCTCTGAAAGTAGGTTTCCAAGAGCTGGCTTCCGATTCCCCTCCCTTGGAAATCCCGACGCACAGAGATCTGTGGAATCATTCCGGTCTCAGGACCAATCTTCGAGGTGATGAGCACCGCACAAGCCATTCCTGAGCTGTCCAGGGCAAGGTAACTGGTTTCAGGAAAGAAAGTTCCACACCCCGGACTGTCAACCAGGTTCCGAAGGAAACGCAGACAGCCCTGCTGACTCTGATAGTCCCTGCAGATTCGATAATCGGCAGAGGTCTGATAGCTATCAAACACAAGCTGAGCCGCAGGTTCCAGATAGCGACTTTCCCAGTTCACGATCCGGAATGGCGAGTCCGAATCGCGCTGCCTGCCCACGTCCTTCCCCGGAATCAGGTCCCGGTAGAGGAAGTGTCGCTCCAAGGCCTCAAAACCGTGCCGGGTAAAAAGGGGCGCAAGATCGCAGTTGAAGGAGAAGGCCTGACATTCGATCCTCTGAACCCGGCCCCAGGCTCGAAGGGAGCTCAAAGTGGGATCAAGCAACTGATCGTAGGTCTGAGGGGAAGCAGACTTCCGTCGAACATACAGGTTGCCAACGTAGCCTATGGGGTAGCTGACGGCGTAGTAGGAGTATCCAACCACCCTGCCCCTCGCAGTGATCAAGCCATAACCAGGCAGAGTTCGTGATTCGATATATTTCAAGATGAGAGAAACAGCGGGCTGATAGTCCCAGAACAGCTGGCTCCGCCAGCACTGGATCTCTTCTTCGAAAAGCCCAGAGGCGCTCTCGATGTTGACCTCTGAGAGAGGTACGACCCGCATGCCAGGCATCCTGAATAAGGAATACGTTAATCGTCTGAAGTCGGCTTCGTCGAACTATTCATTCTAGCATCGCAAGCGCCTCCTCCAAAATTAGTTTTAGGCCGGCTCACATCGCGGCTCTTGACCTGCGTACCCTCAATCCCTGGGCGCCAACTCCTGCTTGTCAGTGGGCAGTGCTATTCTGACCCAGGTTAGGCGGTTTTGGCAGTTGGAAGGCGCCAAGGTGTTGTATTTGCGTGGTTTGGGGAGGTCGTGGGTAGGAGCACCTGGGTATGCCGAGAATCGACCAGACCGGGATCGTGCAGCAAATCGGCACGCACCGCTGTCGCGAATGGCTCATCTGGGTCTGAGTTCATTGATGGCGAAATGAAGTACATCCGAGACTTCAGAGACAAAGACTGGGTCAGCTCTTACTCCCTCCTTCGTGCCAAGAAAGTCGTCGAGAAAGATGGCAGGGAACCCTATCTCTATCTGACTCTTGGAGACCGAACCGGCGATATCGAGGCCAGGTTGTCCCTCGACAGCGCGGATATCGCGGGGGGAGTTCGCGCAGGAGACATTGTCAGCTACGAAGGCGTGGTCGAGGTTTCGAACGGGGATAGACGACTCTTGGTGAGGCAGGTCTCGAGGGCAAAGCCCGAGGCTAGAGGGAAAGATTTCGACATCAGAGACCTGATCCGGGTCACTGATCGCAGCATCGACCAAATGTGGGGCCGATTGCGGAGCCTCATCAGGACACACACCAGGCGACCGTGCGTACTGCAGTTACTGAGCAACATCCTTGATGTCCATCGTGACAAGGTCAAGAGTTATCCAGCCGCGACCGAGGTCCACCACAACTACTGGGGGGGATTTCTCGAACATGTGCTCTCGGTATTGGAGGGCGCCCTCTTCTTTGCTAGAAGGTATCCCGGATTGGACAAGGACCTTCTCGTCGCGGGAGCCGTACTGCACGATATTGGAAAGCTGGAAGAACTCGGAAACCCGGAGAACCCATCCTACACCACCCGTGGAACCCTGATCGGCCATGTCGTCCTGGGACGCGATCTGCTTCGAGAAGAAGCCTCCCAAATCGACGATTTCCCTTCGACCCTCCTGATGCTTCTGGAACATCTGATACTCAGTCACCAAGGGCTCTACGAATGGGGATCGCCCAAGCGTCCCAAGATTCCCGAAGCCTTGATCATCCACTATGTCGACGACCTCGACTCGAAGATGAATCGCTTCTCCCGCCTGCTGCTGGAGAACACAGGGCAAGCCGACTTCACACCTTTCGACCGCTACCTCGACCGGGTAGTGTTCACGGGCTCGTATGAATCCTCCGAGCCCTGACTCCCCTTCTTGCCTTTGCCCTGATTTCATCCTTTGGTTACAGCAAGCCTCTTGATCAATCCGGTCAGCATTGACATGATTCGAGTCAGATCACTCTTCACGTGAACGGGCAAAGGCAAGGGCAAGAGGGAGAGAGCGATTTCCCCGCTAGCTGGGTCAGCTTGCCCTCGGCCGGGCCCCGGACATATAATCTGGGTACTCTCGATGAACGTCAAGATCCAGAAACGGAATATGCACCTCTCGCCCAACCTGCAGAGGTTGATCGGGAAACAGTGCGCGAAGGTGCGTAGGATTTTGCCTACCTTTGCTCCTCAGGATCTGAATCTGCACGTCACCATCGAGAAAAAGCCCCGCAGCCAGTATGAAACCGCTCTCGTGCTGACCGTGCCCCAGACATCCATACGCACCGAGGAGATCGAGGCGAATCCTTCCACCAGCATCTTGAGGGCCTTTCACGAACTGGTCCGGCGCATCAAGAGATTCAAGAGCCACTTGAGCCACGAGCATACCCGTCACCACAGGCCTCTTCAGGCGGTCGAGAACCTCTCGACCGACCGACTGTTGGATCTGGAAACGGCTATCAACAACAATTTGGAGAAGTTGGAGAACTACATCCGTCGCGAGCTCTACTTTCAGGTAGTTCAGAGAAACCTATCCCCCGGTCTGATTGAGGTAGCGGCCATTGTCGACGAGGTATTCCTTGAGGTCAGTGCCAGGGCTGCTGAGCAGCCGCACGACCTGAGTCTGAGACAGTGGATGTTTCAGCTTGCACACCAGAAATTGAGGGAACGGTTGAACCTCCTGCAGGCGCACCAGAACGACAGCTCCATCGAGGAGTCATCCGCGGTGGATTCCCAGTGGGACGACGAGACCCTCAACTTCTTTCAACCTGACGAGAGTCTTCGTCTGGAAGATCTACTGTTTGGACAAAAGCAGCACTAATCCAGAGGAACTCATCGAAGGCGAAGAGGCGGAAGAATTGATCCATCAACTGGTGGCCCAGCTGTCGGACTCGATCAGAGAATCCTTCGTTCTGTTCGCTATTGAGGGATTCGGTGCCGACGAAGTCGCCATGATTACGGGAAAGCCTTCTTCGCAGGTCCTACAAGATGTGGAAAATGCACGTCGAGCACTAAGGACCGGACTCTCGCTCCAGTGAGCCTCGTTCCAGTGTACTTAGTACACTCGGTTGAGCCGCCGCAGACCCTTCCATGGACATCCTCCTGACCCACGGTTACTTCCTGCACCAGGATCGGCACGAGCGCAAGATCATGAAGCCGTATCCCCCGCTCGGGATCCTCTACGCCTCTGCACACCTGAAGCAAATGGGATTCTCGGTTGGAGTCTATGACACGACCTTCTCCGATCTCGCCTCTTTTAAGGAGTATTTGCGGAGAGAACGTCCTGCAGTAGTGGGTCTGTACTGTAACCTCACCACCCGCGGACCAGTGTTGGAAATGGTCAAGCTGTGCCGGAAAGCAGGCTGTCTGACCGTCCTGGGCGGGCCCGAGCCGGCGAACGGAGCGGATGTGCTGGTAGTGGGAGAAGGGGAACTGACTCTGGGAGAGCTTCTTCCCCATCTGCTGCAACACGGCGCCTCCCAGCTCGATCGTATTTCCGGACTTGCCTACAGAGGCGAGCAGGGACAGATCATCCGCACCCCAGCTCGCCCGCACATCCAGAATCTGGACGCCCAGCCACTGCCGGACAGGGAAGCCATCGATATTGAGAAATACGTTGACGTATGGCGCCAGAACCATGGGATGGGTGCGGTCTCCCTCATCACCTCCCGTGGATGCCCATATACCTGTACCTGGTGCAGCCACAGTGTCTTCGGTTACAGCCACCGCGCCCGCTCGCCTGTGCACGTCGCCGACGAGGTTGAATGGCTCCTCGAGAGATATCGTCCCGATCTGCTCTGGTATGCCGATGACGTGTTCACTATCAGCCCTCGCTGGCTCTTTCAATACGCCGCAGAGCTGAAGAGGCGCGAGATCCGGGTTCCATTCGAGACCATCTCACGGGAAGACCGTCTCGACAACGAGATCGTAAGCTGCCTCGCGGATATGGGCTGCCATCGTCTCTGGTTGGGATCAGAAAGTGGTTCTCAACCGATTCTTGATGCCATGCAGAGGCGGACCAGCGCCCCTCGTTTGCGAGAGATGGTCCGGCTGCTTCAGCGGCATGGAATCCAGGCAGGTCTGTTTCTTATGCTCGGCTACGAAGGAGAAGACGATTCGGACATCGAGGCCACGATGGAGCACTTGAGAAACGCGAGCCCTGATGTGTTCACGCTCACGGTAGCCTACCCAATCAAAGGGACGCCCTATCACGACGAGGTCTCGAGTCGAGTGATCCAACAAAAGCCCTGGGCCAGCGGGACCGACCGCGACGTCAAGATAGACGGCCGCCACTCGCGGCGTTTCTACCAGTTTGCGATTCGATGGATCTCAGGGGAGTTCGCTCTCCACAAGCAAGAGGCGGCAGCTCAACCTGTCCAGGGTACGGCAAGACTCAAGGCGTTGGCCAATTCGAGAATTGGAAGACTGGGAATGCAGCTTACCCGTCACCAGGTCGAACGCTGATCGAGGCATTCGCCCCTCCCTCGGGATGACGGGGCACCCTCGAGCCTGCCAACACCGACCGATAGACTCCCAGGGTCGCTTGAGCAGCCTTCTGCCAGGAGAAGCGACCTGCTCTGGCAGGGCCTTCACTGGCGAGGTTTCTCCTCAGCTCTTCGTCGGTCGCCAGACGAACCAGGGCCTGCTCGATGGACTCAACCTCTAGCGGGTCGATGAACTCAACGGCGCCTCCTCCCACTTCGTTCAGGGAAGACTCCCTGGAGGAGATCACCGGGGTGCCAGAGGCCATCGCTTCGACGACAGGAAGACCAAAACCTTCGTAGATAGATGGAAAGACGAAAAATTCGCTGAGATTGTAGAGGGCCGGAAGATCTGCGAAGGGTACGTAACCCAACAGACGCACCGAGTCATTCAGGCCCAGATCATCGACACTCTCAATCACCTCTTTGAAGCCCCAACCCAGCGATCCGGCCAAAACCAGCTGATGGGTGAAGAGCCGCTTTCGCCGCATCCCCGCGAAAGCGCGCAGGAGACGAGTCAGGTTCTTTCGAGGTTCAATCGTCCCGACATAGAGAATGAAGCGTTGGCTGAGACCATAGCGGCGCCGGGCCTCCTCCAGCAGCCCTGTGTCCCCAAGCGGCCTGAATTCGGGTGCCGGAGCTTCGGGAACCACGTGAATCTCATCGGGGGAGAGTCCCCAGAGCCGCGTCATGTCCGATTCTGGCTCACTGAATCGGCCAGAAGAAAGCGGAGCTTCGCGTTCTTCGGGTTGCGGTTGAGGCCCTTCTCGCATTCGGTAATGGACTCTCTGATGTAGCCAAATAACAAGTTGAGGCGGGCTAGATAGTAATAGGATCTCCAATCGGAGGGCTCCAGCCGCTGCGCTATCCTCAGATGCTCCCTGGATGCGAAGAAGTCACGCTCTTCGAGGTACAGCTGTCCCAAAGTATAGCAGTACCCGGACCGGTTGGCCCTTCAGGTGAGCAATCAATGCCAGAAACCCGAACAGGGTAGCCAGCAGTGTGGAACGCTGATACACATAAAGGACCGCCTCGGTTTGAATCGGGTGCAGTGCAAAAACCAGACCTCCGACAAAGGGGATCCAGCTGCTATATGCAACTGCCGGATCCGGATCACTTCCTTCGATCCCTGCCTGAGTGGACAACTGCGATGTCGTGGCCAGTCGGCGGCGCCCAGGCCGAGCCAGATTCAGGATCCAGAAGGCGAGTCCCGAATTGACTGCGTGCAGGAAAAGGTTGAAGGCGTGAAACGGTGACGGCAAGGCGCCGTGGAGCTGATACTGAAACAAGAAAGTCAGCCAGGTCAAAACCCTGGATATGGGAGGCAAGACGAAGTGGGTCCAGCGACCTAGCTGAACGTTCTCATCCTTGAGAAAGAGGCGGTCGTCGAACTGAAAAGGGTAGTTAACAGCGCTGGAGTAGACAATCAGAGGAAGAAGGAAGACCAGTAAGAACTGAACCAGAAACCTGGACTTCGGCGCTTCCAACAGAAAGAACTAGGGTGTGACGGTCATGGGCTGGCTTGTCTCGCCATTGGAGAAGATGAGCCTCACTTCGACTTGGCTCACCCCCTCGACCGATCCGGCCAAGGGAAGTAGTTCGTTGATTGGGCCCGTCCCTTCTACACTGCGGACGAACTCTCCCAACTGGGCGTTATCGGAAAAGACCCGGTACATCGCACCCACCACAGTCCTGTCGCTAGGGGGCTCAACACTAACCAGAATCTCTCCATTTCCCACTCTCGAAAGGCTCGCGAGCAGTACACCTCCATCGGCGACCCCTGGAACAACGGAAAACGTTGTCAGCGTCGAGACACCAGCCGGGAAAGGCTCTGCCGGAGCGTTCTGGCGCAGGGTCACGGCTGACACGGTCTGGCCGTCATTCACCGAGACGGTGAGGCTGCCCTGCATCTCTAGTGCCATCTCGGCAGGCTCCCCTGCAAAGAACTCATTCACAAACTTCGGCAGTTGCTGTCCCTTGTCCATGGGGACTTGGGTTGTGGCAATCTGGTTGAACTCCGTGTCGTACAAGCCCAGATTCAGGATGAATTCAGTCACGGTGTTTGTAAGCACTCCATTCTCAACCGCGGGGGGCCGCACCAGCGCCAGTCCGGTGTTGGTGTTGCCCAACGAGTCGACGAAAAGACTAAAGCTATTGAGAGTTGAAGAAGCGGCAACACCGGCTTCCGATTGAACGATCCCGCTGACCGTATCGCTTGTCGTGAAGACGGCCGTACCCCCAACCCCCGTACCTGCCGTGACACGGGCGTAGCCAACTGCGATCGCACCGGTACCGGGAGTCTTCTGCGAGGTTGATTCTCCCGTTCTCAGCGGGATATCAAACCTGGAATCGCTCCCCAGGCTTCCCAACTCGAGCACGAGGGGATTGCCTGAACCATCGAGGAACTCTACCGTTACGGTGGTGTCGCCACCGGTGTTGACGAAGATGAACTCGGTCTGCAGAGTGAGCGCTCCGGCAGTGCCGTCGGCTATCTGAGGGAAGAAGAATACCTCCTGGGCGACACCCCCTGAGAAAACAAGACTTGGGAGAAAAAACAATAGCGTTAGAATGAGGGCGTTGCGGAACATTCGATGAGAGTAGACCAATCAACCGTTTGGTGCACCCGGAAAAGAAAGAGTGAAGAATAGGGATACTGCGCTCAATCGGAAACTCTCCGGAGTTGCAATCTGTCACGATTGGCTCTTGAACCAGCGCGGAGCTGAGCGAATCCTGACCGAGCTCTGCAGAAACCCGGGGAGTCTCTCCATCTATACGCTGTTCTTCGACGACGACATCTTGGGATCGGCCCTAGATCGACACCTGGTCTATGTTTCCTCCCTCCGGAGGCTGCCCGCTCCCCGGAACTATTACCGCTACTTGCTGCCTCTCTTCCCCTACGCCATTCGTCAATTCCTGGTGCGAGATGTAGAGCTTCTCATCAGCATCAGCCACTCGGTTGCAAAGGCCATTCCCCATAGCCCTGATGTACCGCATATCTGTTATTGCTTGACACCGATGCGGTATCTATGGGAGCCGGGACTGTATCAACCAGATCTAAGGGGGCCTCTGAGAAGGATCCTGCTCAGGCTGCTATCCCGGCCCCTCAGGAGTTGGGATACTCGGACGAACCAGTCGGTGGACTCTTTCGTCGCCGTCTCCGAGACGGTTCAGCGGCGGATTGGCACAACCTACGGTCGAGAGTCGCGCGTCATCTACCCGTTTGTCGACCTAGACTTTTTTCGACCCGGAACCGCCAGCCGTGAGGACTTCTATCTAATCGTCTCGGGGCTGGTACCCAACAAACGGATCTCTCTGGCCGTCGAGGCCTTCAACCGCAGCGGAAAGGCTCTGCGGATCGTGGGTTCGGGTCCCCTGCTGCGCCGGCTTAGACGGATGGCCCGCCCCAACGTCCAATTTCTGGGCTGGCAGCCCGACGACGAGGTCCGCAGGCTTTACCAGACTGCACGGGGCCTGGTCTTTCCAGGACACGAGGACTTCGGTCTGGTGCCGGTGGAGGCTCAAGCCTGCGGTTGCCCTGTCATCGCCTATGGAGAGGGAGGCGTGACTGAGAGCGTAGTGGCTGGGGAAACCGGGATATTCTTCCAGGATCGTACTTCCGAAGCCCTCAGGGAGGCCGTCGATTCATTCGAAAAAAGCCCGCTTGAGGAAGGAAGAATGATCCGGAACGCCAAGCGCTTTTCCCGGGACCGATTCTGGTCTGAGTGGCGCCAGTGCCTGAAGGAGCTGGGGTTGGACCCAGATCTTCTCCGACAGCCCCGTACATGACGGGCCTTTATCTCCTTCGATAGATATTGAAACCCAGCCTGAAGTCTCCAGTTGAATCCACACCGTAGCGCCCCGGAGTGAAGTCTTGAGAGGTCGTCAGCAGGACAGTAAACACGTGACCGAAGGTCCTGATCCTGACACCTCCGGATATGGCAGGATCGTCATCCCTGAATCCGCCGAAGCCGGGCGAGCCTGGGAACGTACTCTCCAATAACAGAAAAGCGTGGATGGATCGCAAAATCGCCTCCCAGACCCAGTGACAAAGTATGATTGTCCTCCAGATTGGTCCCACTTCGAGAAGCGGCTAGTGCATCCTCCCGACTGTTGAAGATCATGGTCGGGACCAGATGGGTCCGCAGCCTCCCGTAGTCGAAGGACGTTGCCAGCTGGAGAAAAGGCGAATAGTGCTGCTGAAAATTATCTCGACCCTCCAACCCGCCGACGAGTGACATATTCCAGAAGGAGCTCTCCTTGTTGTGGAGCTCGAAGATTCCGTTGAAGGCAATCACCGGGGAAAAGCCATCGGATTCGAGACGGGCACGGGAAGCCGATACCGCGATCTTATCGGTGAGAGCGTAGGTCAGCCCCAGATTGATGTTGGCGCCGAAGTCGACTCCGAAGAGGTTGCCTATGCCGCCCTCCTCTACCGACCCCAGGAACCGATGCTCGATGTGGACTTCCAGATTTCCCTTGTCGAGGTCAATGGGTGCCGGAAGGTGTGCAAAACGAGAGCTGGTATTCAGGCGTTGCTTGGGCTTGGGCTTCTCCTGAGAAGCGACAAGAGGCGCCTCAACCGCTGCCGCCCCAGAATAGGCTCCAGCTGTATAGATGTAATCTCCATCGGGGGAGCTAGCTCCGTCGGCGGCATTTCCCGAGGCGTTGAACATGACCGGCCCCGCCGACTGTTCCGGAGCGGTCCAGTTGAAGTGAAACTCAAAGGGTCCATCTGACACTCCGGCTCCGGTCCCCTCCGCCGTGTGGGCAACGTATTGAACTCCATTCGACTCCTTGAGCTGGGTGGTCGCGTCCACTGGGACGAGCTCGCCGGCCTGCTGCCCGGAAGCTGAGAATCGAGTCGATAGCTCGAATCCCCAGCGCGACTGACTGGGCTGGCCGATGATCACAGAAATGGGATAGGTCATCCCTGGACTGTAGATCTTCGGGACACCGGTCAGGTGGAAGACGCCACCCATGGTTCGTCCCTGGTTCAGCTCGAAACTGCTGTGGCAGGAGTTACAGCTCTGCTCTTGGAACCCTCCCGTCAAACTAGGCAGGGGGCCGCTGGAAAAAGACCAGAGAAGAGCCGTAAACGAGAAGAAAAGCACTGAAAAGAAAGTAAGACCTAGGTATCTCCGCTTCATGTAGCACTCCCTTTCCCAATGGTGCGGGCACAAACAAGCCTGGGGGATGCAAAGTAACCTGTGTCGAGCCTCACCGTGCTAGAAACTCATGGCGTCCCGCTTGCAACGCGTAAGTCCTAACTTGTACCTTGGCTAAGCTGAAACTTGAACGAAGTCGTCTGAACGTCGCACGTCTCTCGTCCGCGGACAATGAAGTAAAGTTCGCAAAGCTGCCAACAAAATACTTCGGCGTTCGGTTGTTCGGTGTTCTACGGTTTGTGATTTGGCTGTTCTGCCTTCCTTCTGGAGAAGGCAACCAATGAAAATGCTGAACCCCAGAATATCGAACAAGCGAAGTTCGGAGGCCGGGGGGATACTTCGGCGTTCGTTTGTTCGGTGTTCTGCGGTTTGTGATTTGGCTGTTCTGCCTTCTTTCTGGGGAAGGCAACCGATGAAATGCTGAACCCCAGAATATCGAACAAGCGAATTTCGAAGGCCGGGCGGACAGTCCGAACTGCCTGCAGGCCGAAGCTCCCAGTGACCAAACGTAGGGACAATGTCAGAGTTCTTAGATCACATCACGATCGTTCTGGTGGGGACCCGAAGCGCCGGCAACATCGGTTCTACGGCTCGAGCCATGCAAAACATGGGACTCAGCAGCCTGAAGCTGGTCGAACCCAGAGAGCATCTAACCCCAGACGCCTTCAAGATGGCGTCCCGAGCCGTCCAACTGGTCGAGCAGGCTCAAGTCTACGAATCCTTTGGCAGGGCCGTCGCCGAAGAGCAGATATTGGTGGGCACGACATCGGCCAGAGAGCGCAGCACACACCAACGTTTCTACACTCCCAAACAGATCGCTCCCATCATCCGTGAATACGCAGAGACACAGAAGGTCGCCCTCATCTTCGGCCCGGAGAACCGAGGGCTGACCGATGCTCAGCTGGCTCGGTGTCAGTATCTAGTGGTAGTTCCCTCTCACGGTGAGTTCCCGGTTCTGAATCTGGCCCAGACAGTCCTCCTGATGGCCTACGAGGTCTATACGCTAGATCCGATCGAGCGGACATCCCCACCGGTCTTGGTCAGTCAAGACCAGCGCGATGAGATGTTTCAACACATCGAGCAGGCGCTAATCCAGATAGGCTTCTTGAGCTCCTCGAGTCCAGAAACGATCATGAAATCAATCAGACGCTTTCTGGGCAAGGCAGAGTTGACGGCACGAGACGTTAGAATCGTCAGGGGCATCATGAGTCAGATGGAGTGGTACTCGCGGCAGGGACACAAACTCTCGGCAAAGCGGATTCAGAAACCCTGAGAGAGTTTCCAGGACACAAACACCAAAGTAGGAGTGTGGCGCGAACCTGCTTCCTATTTTCAGCAGAGAGCCTCAGGAGGAGGCCAAGGGTTTGTCCGGACCCTCACCCCTCCTTCTTCTTGGTCAGGTCTATGTTGAAGCTGATGGATACTCTGGTCGTCTCGGATTTGTTCTGATCGACGAAGTGTTCCAGCCAACCTGATTCTAAAAAGCAATCCAAGTTCAGTCCCAAATCTGGTCTTTGCTGCATGGGAATTTCGAGCTTGCTTGGATCTTGGAGCCTTGGTGTTGGCTCAAATCTCGGAGCTTGACTCGAATTCCATCCTCATCAAGACCAGTCCAGTCAACAGTTTGGGGTAAAAATCGGTCGACTTCTGGGGCATTTTTTCGCCTCTCTCGGAGACCTCACGGACCTGGTTCAGCCGCGTGGGGTTGAGGAGAAAGCCTAGCTGGTACCTTCCCTGGCGAACTCCCCTGACAAGCTCCTGGCGATCGCGAAAATAGTCGACATATTTCTGGCTGGCCACCTCCTCGGGGCCGATTCCCAGATAGGCCTTAAAGATTCCCTCATGCAAGATATTGACATCCAGGCCTCGGGCGGGGCCGTTCAGATCGGGCATAAAGGATCTGCTGTCTACCATCTCCTTTCTCAAACGCAGTAGGTGGATACGCCCGACAGCGCCGCTCACCAGAGCAAGACAGTGACCTCCACTCCCCATCTCAGCGTCCAACCCATCCACACCCTCCATCAACCGGACGTCAAAGTTCTGAGACAGGTGGCTGAGCAGTTTCTGGTCATCGAGGTCAGGTAGATTCCTCAGCCCACGGTGCGTTGCCAAAATCCTGAGCGAGGGGCTTTCCATGTTGAAGAGAGCGATCATCCGCTTGTCAAAACTCTCGGGCGCGGTTTCTCTCAACCCCTGCTCCAAACATTCCTGCTGAAACAAGACCGAGGTCTGGAAGCGATGGTGTCCGTCGGCGATATAGAAGCGACTCTCCTCAAGGCCATCACTGATCTGATCTTGAATCGATCGATCCCCCAGGCACCAGAGGCGGTGCATCACCCCATATTCATCGACAATCTGGATCTCCGGTTCCTCTCCCTCGGTGGCCTGCGACAGGATTTCGTCCACTCGCATCGACGGCTGCGAGTGAAGCATGAAGATGAGGCCTTCGTTGGAGCGGGTCTGGCGGATCAGATCGAGTCGATCCTGTAAAGGAGCTTGTAGCACTCTCTCGTGCCCCCTCACTGTGAGGTTGGAATCTCCGAGGGAGGTAAGGCAGATGAAGCCTAGTCGTGAGACGCGGCTTCCGTCCAGGTCGAAAACCTGCTCGTAGGGATAGAAACAGGACTCTCCCTCCTGCTTCATTACACCATCGCCAATCCAATCCAGAAGATGCCGTCCGGCCTCCTCGTAGTCGGAATTCTTGATCACCCTGGCAATATTGTGAGGATGCCGTCGCAGGTAGTCCTCCAGCATCGACGGGGTAATCTTGTCGTAGGGCTGGGTCACCACATCCTCCAGTCGTCCGATCTGGCTGGAGTCATAGCGATAGCCCCTGAATGGAAAGACTCGTCCCATGGAGCCGATTCTATATAATGGGCCGCCGAGATGCTACGCGGCATAGGGATGTCCTTGACCCGCTAGCCGTTCTCTGCTGAAGCGCAGGAGGATCGCTTGCGTCGTAGCCCAGACACCCTGGCTCGAGCCCATCCAATCTCCGTCATCATTCCAGCCCACAATGCGATGCCCGAGGTGTCGCAGTGTCTCGAAGCGCTGGCGCAGAACAACCTTACCGAGACTGAGATAATTCTGGTTGACGACGGGTCCTCGGATGGGACCTCCTCCGCACTCGACATTTTTTCTACCCTCGATGTCCCTACTCGGTGTATCCGGCTCGACCCTCAGAGTGGCCCGGGAGCTGCCCGCAATAGGGGCCTTGAGTCCTCACATCATCCCTATCTACTCTTCTTGGATGCCGACGTGGTGCTCCCCGAACGCAGCCTCGACTGGCTCCGGGATAGCCTGGATCTGTATTCCCACCGGAAGGAGGTGGGGGGAGTCTTGGGGACCTATGCCGAGAGCCTTCCAGCTGCGGACTTCTGGACCAACTTCAAGAACCTCAACACCTGCTTCTTGTACCGGACCACCGAGACCCTCAGCCCCTTCGTCCACACCCCCATCTTCTGTGTGCGCAAGGAGCTGATAGAAGAGGCAGGCGGATTCGCTTCGGGTCTGGCGACGGCCGAGGACTTTCACCTGGGCTTGAATCTGGGCACGGCGGGGCACCGCTTCGTGATCGACCGACGAGTTCAGGGCTCGCATTTGAAGCGATACTCCTTGATGGGGATCTTGTTGGAGGATAAGCGGCGGATTCGAGATCTGCGAAAAGCGAAGCCGAAGGAAGAACAGCGGCGATTCTACTATCGTGCGCATCGATGGAGCCGGATCGCCTCAGTCGCACTTCCTCTTCCTATCCTGGTCCTGGCTGGCCTGGGTACCTGGGCTCCGGGCGCGGCGCTCGCGGCACTTATCCTACTGGTCCTATTTTATGGTTTCAATCGCCGTTTCCTAGGGTACTGCCGCCAGAGGTTGGGCTGGAGCTTCTTCTTCAAGGCTTCTCTCTTTCTCTTCCTAGAAATGCTGTGGGCCTCGTTCTGCGTGGCGTCCAGCTTGATGCGACGGGACTGAGGGCTCGTCAAGGAGGGGATCCTGCAGTGGGGGACCGTTCGCGGTGAAATTTCAACTTAGTGCGACCCCCAGGATCGCTGGCCCCATTCGAGAAACAAGCTTTGGTCGTTTCTAGCCACGAACAGACATAACAGCGTGTCCGTTGTAGGACGGGGATTCCTGCCCGTCGAAGCCAACCGACGGGCAAGAATGCCCATCCTACGCCGGTCACTGCTCGATGAAGTTTCAGCTTAGCCCCGCCACCGGCTGCGCCGGATCATTCAGAAGGAAACTTTGGGTCCGGCGTAGCGGTGGGCTCCAGGCCGCCGTCCGAGCCAAAGGATCGGAAAATAAGACTTCGGCCTGGAGGCCAAAGCTACATTCGCCAATGAAGTTTCAGCTTAGTCGGACCCCAAGGAAGCACTAGCCCCATTCGAGAAGGAAACCTCTGCACGAACAGTGAACCTCAAGAGATCTTTCCTTTGTCTTCTTCCGGCCTTCGAAAGAAAGGCTAATCGCAGACCGCAGAACACCGAACATGCGAACGCCGAAGTGAATGCAACGGCTCACGCAGCACTGGCATAGCAGTCAAGTTTCAGCCTGATCCCGCGCACCTGGTTCCGGGAGGAACATTCCCTTTCCGGCCGGGATCGTATAGAATTTGGGGCCTACTCGCTCAAGAGGTTCTGCCATGAGTTGGCGACTAGCCATCAGCTTTCTAACCTTCTCTGGACTCCTTCTCTCCTTTACCTCGTCTCCCTCCCAGGGTGGATCCAGCAAAGAGAACCGCTCGAACCTGCCAACTCCGGCGACCGGCGAAATAGATTTCACGCGAGACATCCAACCGCTGCTGGTCGCAAAGTGTTTCCAATGTCACGGCGACGCCAAGGCAATGGGCGGGCTTCGCCTGCACACCCGGGCCGATCTGTTGAGAGGAGGAGACAAGGGTCCGGCCGTTGAACTTGGGAACAGCGCTGCCAGCCGCCTGTTCCACATGGTTGGCGGCCTGGACGAGATGAAGATGCCGCTCCAGGGAGATCCGCTCACTGACTCCGAGGTGGGGTTGCTCCGTTCCTGGATCGATCGGGGCATCGAGTGGCCAGCGGGCGACGGCGTGAGTGCCGATCCCTCCTCCAAGGCTCAATCGGATCACTGGTCCTTTCAACCCCCCCAGTGTCCTGAGGTGCCCCAGGTCGAACGGTCGGACTGGGTGCGAAATCCCATCGACGCTTTCGTTCTCCGGCGGCTGGAACAGGAAGGAATTGAGCCTTCCGCCGAGGCCGATCAGGCCACCCTGACCCGTCGTCTTTCCCTGGACCTGCTGGGATTGCCTCCCAGCCCAGGGTCCGAAACCCAGAACGAGGTCGGCACCTACGCCTACGAGGGGCGGGTGAATCGATTGCTCGCTTCGCCTCATTTCGGCGAGCGCTAGGGCCGGAAATGGTTGGACCTGGCTCGCTACGCCGACAGTGATGGCTTCGAAAAAGACAGGAGTCGGCTCCATGCCTGGCGCTATCGCGACTGGGTCATCAACGCCTACAACCGGGACTTGCCCTACGACCAATTTCTGGAGGAACAGCTCGCCGGAGATCTGCTGCCCGACGCCAGCATCGAGCAGAAGGTCGCGACAGGCTTTCATCGCAATACCCTGACCAACACCGAGGGTGGGGTGGATCAGGAGGAATACCGGATCGAGCAGGTGATTGACCGGACCAATACGACGGGTCTGGTCTTCATGGGTCTCACGGTGGGCTGTGCGCAGTGCCACTCTCACAAGTACGATCCCCTGTCCCAACGCGAGTACTACGAGTTATTTTCGTTCTTCAATACGGCGGTGGAAGAGAATATCCCCGCAGCGCTGGAAGGCGAGGTGGTTGCCTACAATCGTGCCAAGGCCGTCTGGGAGGCCAAGCACGAGGAACTACGGCCGACCGCCGTCCAATACAGGGAGCGGCTGACGCAGACGCTCGCCCAGTCAGGCGCAGGGAAGTTAGCCGAGTGGGAAAAGCGACTCGACTACAAACCAGTGGAGTGGAAGCTGCTGGACCCGGCAAGCTTTAGTTCGGCCGGAGGCGCCAGCTTGACCAAGAGACAGGATTCGTCCGTCCTGGTCGGCGGCAACAACCCTAAGAATGACATCTACACAATCGTTACCAACACGGAGCTGATAGGTATCACGGCGGTCCGACTAGACTTGCTGAACCATCAGTCACTGCCCGATCAGGGACCCGGCCGCGCCGAAGATGGGAACTTCGTCCTGTCCGAGCTGAAGATGCAGGACACCCGTATCAGCGATCCGACCGCTAGTGTGCGGGAACTTCCCTTCAGCGGGGCTCTGGCCAGCCATTCCCAGGAAAGTTTCGATATCTCCAACGCGATCGACGGGGATCCGGAAACGGGCTGGGGAGTAGGAGGCCCGCTAGGCCCCAATCGGGATCACCAGGCCGTTTTCATCTTGAAGCAGAACGCTGGGCGCAGGGGCGGGGCCACACTCACCCTGACCCTGGAACATCGACAAGGCCAAGGACAGAATATCGGTGCCTTCCAGATCTCTGTCACCAGGGTGGACCGCAAATCCCTGGACCAGGTTCTGCCTCAGCAAGTGGAGCAGGCCCTGAGCACTCCACCTCGACAACGAACTGAAGAACAGAGTTCGGCGATCCTCTCCCACTCTGTCAGCCAGGACCCGGGCTTGCGAGAGATTCTGGCCCTGGTCGAAGGCCACAAGAGAGCTGAGCCCAAGCCGCCGGACACCCTGGGCCAGGTGCTTACTGCGAATCCTGAGCCTCCCAAGACTCACATCCACATTCGAGGGAACTTTCTGCGCAAGGGTGAAGAGGTAGTGCCCAACACCCCGGCGGTGCTGCCTGCCCTCTCCTCGCCGGGGGCCGAGGCGAATCGTCTTGATCTGGCCCGATGGATGACGCGTCTGGACCATCCTCTCACCGCCCGAGTAGAAGTGAACCGGATCTGGGAGCAGCTCTTCGGGCAGGGCCTGGTTGCGACCAGCGAGGATTTTGGTACCCGCGGCGATAGGCCGTCTCATCCTGAGCTGCTCGATTGGCTGGCATCCGAGTTCATGCGACGTGGGTGGAGCCGTAAGGAGATGATCAAACTGATTGTCGGTTTCTCCACCTACCGCCAGGCATCTCGGGTACGGCCAGAGCTCGCAGACCGTGATCCCAAGAACGTCCTATTGGCCCGTCAGGGACGCTTCCGGGTGGAGTCCGAAATTACTCGCGATCAGTAGCGTCCCAGCGTTAGTCGAATAACATCAACTGTTTATGAATGTCACTATTCTGAGTAATGTAATGCATGTCCTGAAAGGCCTGTAAAATTGGGGTTTTCTCGAAGAGCGAGACACTCAGGACCTGGAGAATTGTGTAGAGCGGCAACTCGAGATAGAGGCGCTTGCGGATGATGGCGATGAGCAGGTAGGTACTGAGGGCGATCCAGATTTGTGTTTTCACGGCATTGGGACTGGTGCCGTAAAAGGCCTTGATGCGGAGATGCTGTTTGATCCATTTGAAGAACAGTTCGATCTGCCAGCGGAGCTTGTAGAGCCGGGCAATAGTCAGAGCGGGAGAAGCAAAGTCGTTGGTGAGGAATACTAGCCGCAGGTCGGTGGTGACGTCGAAGAACTTGATGCGACGCAAAGGTTCGGGGTAGGCCTTGGCCGGATAGAAGGTGCTCAGCAGGACAGTTTGGTCGCAGATCAGTCCCGTCGTTCTGTCCACCGGGTGGGAGTAGCGGCGGCGGAACTTGAAGTTGGCCTTGGCGCGGGTCACGAATAACGACCGGGCAGAATGGAGTCGGTACAGGCGCCCGAAATCCAGGTATCCGCGATCCATGATGTAGTAGGCACCGGGACAAGGAATCAGGTGGTCCAAGGCGTGGACATCGTGCAGTTTTCCGTCCGAGATCAGAACGAACTCGGGAATGGCGCCGTGCAGGTTGAGCAAGGTATGCAGTTTGATCGCCCCCTTGGTACGGCGGAAGCGCGCCCAGGGGAAGACCGAGAGGCACAGGTCGATGGTCGTGGAGTCCAAGGCATAGACGGTCGCGTTCAGGTCGACTCCCAGGTCCTCGTCGGTGTACAGGCGGCGCGCTTCGGCGATAAGCACTTGGGCAAACTCGGCATAGATGCGCCAGTCGCGCCTCTCGTTGGCATTGGACAGATTGTTGCGGGAGACCGTGGAGCGAAATGCCCAT
>CBDCOR010000025.1:0-185761 GCA_965219855.1 Acidobacteriota bacterium | reverse complement strand
CACCAAGTGCCGGTAAATGGATTCAGACCGGAGAAAACCTCCGACACATTCCTACGCGTCGTGGCTTCCATCCCAATTGGTACGTGGAGTCTCGCTGAGAAGGTCGCCTTGGTCATCGTACACCTGCTCGAAGAGCATCGTTCCCTCCGGTAGCGTGCTCCCGCCGTTGCTGACCACCTCACGTGCGGGAGTCTCTCCGTTGGGGATGTACTCTACGTGGCCAGCCGAGCAGTTACCCAGCTCATTCTCGGGGGTCACGGCGTGGCTCAAAACGTCACTGATTGCGGGGCCTTTTTCGGCAAAGTACTTTATCGACATTCCGAGCTAGGTATCGCGCCCACAATCCGCTTCCACATCCCAGATCGGACGACCAGGCCATCGGTGACCCCGGCGCGTTGGAGGATATCCCGCAAAACAGGCGCGGCACGCTCTGCGAAGCTACCAAAACCTACGTCATGAATGTAAGCAAGATCCTGCTTATACGCTTGCATCTTTCTACTTCCCACCAGCCGAACGGCGGCGTCAGCGGCGTGGGCCAGACCATTTCCCACTACA
Source organism: Acidobacteriota bacterium (assembly GCA_965219855.1). Taxonomy (GTDB): domain Bacteria; phylum Acidobacteriota; class UBA6911; order RPQK01; family JAJDTT01; genus CAUZIZ01. The sequence goes on along the minus strand of CBDCOR010000025.1, from coordinate 185,206 downwards.
AGATTGCCAAGAGCCTCTCGTGGACCCTGAAAAGCCGTACTTCAACAGATGGGTAGCGAGGAATCGAAGATAACTGGCGGTTCATGCCCAGCGCAGGCATATTCATGTCTTTTCGAATTGTTGGGTCCCAGCTTGCTCCAGAGCCAGCAGGGAACTTCTCCTCAAGAATGACCTTCGGTCCAGTTGTGTCATCTCTGTTCTCCTGATCATGGTGGATCTTAAGACTCAAGCATGCCATCACATTCTGCTCTTCATCAAGGATCTTCTATCCTTCCTCATCTTACCCTTACCCGTGCCCGTGCCTTTGCCTTTTGCCCGTCTGATCTCTTGTACACATCAAGGCTCTTGACCAACCCGGTCAGAGTCGAGGCGACTGGCGGGTACGGGCAAAGGCAAAGTGTGAATGAGGAGACATCCGCTTGAGCCGTGGCGGGGTGTGACATCCAGATTGTGAGCAGGTAAGATCGTGGGAATTGGAGACGTCATGGCGGTGTCAAGAAACCACCCCTGAAGTTTCAGATTGGGAGGGACGGAGTGTCGTATCATTCCAGCTTGCCTGAGTGTCCTGGAAGACCCATGGCTCTACTGGCTGCAGCTTTCCTCATGCTTTGGTCCGGATGCGAGTCCGCAGCAGAGCAGACCGGGACTCCCGTCGACACGGCTCCTACCCCTGGACACGGAATTACCGGTGCCACCACGGAGGGACCCGATTTCAGGATACCCGCCGATGTCCCCGAGGGAGCGCCCTGGCGCTATGGACTGATCCTTCCCTTTCAGGTGGCTCCCCGAACCGGCGCCGCCTTCCTCAACGTGCGTATCCGAAACGGCGTCATGGGGCATAGAATGGGGCACGGGGATTATGAAGTGGGGAATGACGTCGTGCTCTTCCGGGACATCAGCCAGGTCTCTAGGCCCAAAAGAAGTAGATGAAAGTGGACTAAACCACATGTAAACACCTGAAATGCCAGACCTGACGGGTATTCTGGGGTTGTCAAAGAAACTTCAGAACAAGCCGAAAGGAGGCATTTCAGGTGAATAAAAAGGATAGCGCAATCATCCGCAAACGGGAAGCAGAGGTTGCTCAGCGATTGAGCCCCAGCTGGAACGGTCAAGACCCGAAACCGGTGCTCTCGCCCGAGGTCATCAGCTACGAGGTCTCGGAGAAAACGGGTGCGGTCAGTTACGGTGGTCTGGGGCTGCTGCAGCAGGTGGTGAAGTGGAGTGGGCTGGGGAAAGCCATTGACCAGGCGGTGACGCTGCTCAAACGCCACCAACCGTACCACGAATCGGACCACGTCCCTGAGCCTGATCTACAACGTGGCCACGGGCGGGACCCGCTATCAGGATATTGAACTGCGACGTCAGAGTGTGAGTTTCCTGGAGGCGGTGGGAGCCGAGAAGATCCCCGCCCCCAGCACGGCCGGAGACTTTGTGCGCCGCTTTGACGCGCCCGACGTGGTGGATCTGATGGAAGCCGTCAATGCCAGCCGCCTCAAGGTCTGGGCCCAACAACCGGCCCGTTTCTTCCAACGGGCGGAGATCGACGTGGATGGGACGATGGCCCCCACGAGCGGCGAATGCAAGGAAGGGATGGAGATCAGCTACGACGGGCAGTGGGGCTATGCGCCGCTGATCGTGACGCTGGCCAATACGGGAGAGGTGCTCTATGCGGTCAACCGCTCGGGCAACCGTCCCTCTCATGAGGGAGCGGCCGAATGGCTGGATCGGAGTATCGAGCTGGTTCGAGAGGCGGGTTTTCGGAAGGTGCGCCTGCGCGGGAACACGGATTTTTCGCTGACGGCTCATTTTGACCGTTGGACGGAGGCGGGCGTGGAGTTTGACTTCGGGATCGACGCCCATCCGAGCTTCGTCAAGTGGGCGGAGGCGTTGCCAGAAGCGAGATGGAAAGAGCTGGGGCGCCCCAGCCAGGGGAAAGGAAAAGGGAAGAAGCGGCGCCAGCGGCGGGACAAAGTGAAGCCGGAGATTGTCAAGAGACGCGGGTTCAAGACGCTGACGCTGGAACGGGAAGAGATCGCGGAGATCGACTACCGTCCGAGCAAAGCGAAGCGAACCTATCGGATGGTGATCTTGCGCAAGACGATCCTGGTCGAGAAAGGCCAGAAGCGGCTGCTGCCGCAGACGCGCTACCACTTTTATGTCACCAATATCTCGGCCAGAACGTTGGGAACGGCGGGAGTCGTACGGGAAAACAACCGGCGCTGCAACCAGGAGAACGTCATTGAACAACTCAAGAACGGAGTCGAGGCCCTGCGGATGCCCTCGGATACGCTGGTAGCCAACTGGGCCTATCTGGTGATTGCGGCTCAAGCCTGGAATCTGAAAGCCTGGATGGGGTTGGTGCTGCCGGCGCGACTGCAAGCCCGAGAGCTGGTGAAGATGGAGTATCGCCGTTTCCTGCGAGAGGTCATTGAAATGCCCTGCCAGATTTTGCGCAGGGGCCGACAGTTGGTCTATCGGCTGCTGGATGTCAATGGTTGGAGCCGTCTTCTCTTGGAAGGCAGTAAGTGGTTGAAACACCGGCCAGCTACCTGAAACTGAAAGGAGATAAAGTAGCTCCGAGGGTCGCCAGAGCTGGGGTGAGGTGTCTCTACAAACGCCCCCCAAGAGGGCAGAATCGTTTTCCCTGAGCGATCGGCGTGGAGGACAGCTGAAGACGTGCCTGTTCTGAGTGACTTCGCGCCGAAATTTAGAATTTAGGTCTCCAAAATGGCTCCTCGGAGCCGACAAAGGGGTCTATTTTCGAACTTGCGCTTATTTTGGGTCTAGTGAACCCGCCCTGGTGTTGACGCGCAATCACGACGAGCCGAACCCCAACTCGATCCCTCCGGGGCAGCCCGCGATTATGGTGAAGTACCCCATGCGTGGCGGCTTCATCCCCCTCCAGGCCGAAGGTCCGGACGGATCCGTCCATGCTCATGCCGGCACCGGCTTTGGTGTGTCCGTGGCGCTGGCGCGACGCAAGGCCGGCACCGACCATCCCAACGGGGCCAGCTTCACACCAGAGGAAAACTATCAGTACTACGAGGTTTTTCAGCTCTCCTACGATGGGAGCCGCTTGCAGATGATCGATTCGGCAAGAGTACCCTCGGAGCAGATGGTCCCTGGTTGGTTGCTCGTCAACGAGGGTCTCAACAATGCGATTCCCTCGGGAGAAGACCTGATTCTGGGCATGAGCTGTCGGAAGCTTGAGACGGCCGCTCAGCAGCAGGGCAATACTTCTCACGCCGCGGGAGTGATGCGCTGGAGCCGTAAAGGAAACAAATGGCTGCCTGTCTCCTTCATTCCAGTGACGCCTCCCGACAATTCCATCGAGTCCACTCTAGTCAGAGACCAAGATGGATCGCTGCTCTTCGCGGTCCGGGCGGGCCGCCCGGAAGATCTCCACGCGGTCCAGGTGTGGCGGTCCCAGGATGAGGCTCAGTCCTGGGAGAAGGTCATCGATGTTCGCGGCCTTACTTCGATCGCCCCGGTCACGGTGAACGTGGCGGCGGATGGCACACCCTACATCGCGTCCAACATCTATCTGGTGCCCACCGACCCAATCGACAAGCGCTTCAAGCTCTTTCGGGATCGCCAAGGGCGGATCAAGGGTGGGGGCTGGACCCGGCAGAAGCTCCACCTCTGGCCGCTGACGAAAGACCGCAGGGGCCTGGAGGCGCCGATCCTGGCGCGCGAGCCCAGGGCCGATTTCGACCCGCCTCCAGGAGGGTCGATGTGGCGTGTGGATCATCCCTCCAGCGCCAACCTCCAGCTGGCAGACGGAAAGTGGCACAATGTTCTGGGGTACCGGATCCACGAGGACGTCGAAGATCACGATGCTGTCATACCAGCCCAGACAGGCGCCTATCTGGAGGAGGTGATTTCTTCAGGTAGTCCCGTTCCAGCCTGGGATTTCTAGAGGGGCTAGCGGGCTCTGAGCCAGACCTTGGCGAGATGGATCCGGGTCTGGGCTTGTCGGTGGCTGGAATAGTAGCTCACCCAAAGGATCCCATCGTGCCAGACCATGCCCGGGTAGGAGTTGTCCCCACTGGACGGTAGGTGGACGAGCTTGGACAGGCTTCGCTTTTCTGTGTCCAGGTAGGCCAGCGTCATCCTCGAGGTCCGCTCGGCACGGTCCTCGCGCATTCGTCCTCCGGCGATCCACCCATAGGGCGTTTTCACCATGCTGGGGCCTCCCATCGGCTCGAACCAGGGACCCAGTTCATGGGCGCTCCAATCGGTGTAGGGTGGCTCACCCACCAGCAGAACCGGGCCATTGTTCCGCCTGCCCATCTCATCGTTGAGCGACAGTACGCGTCGAACCAGGCCATAGGCGGTATCGCCGTCGAACTCCAGATGGGTTTCCGAGGGTTTGTCCTTACAGTAGACAAAGACCGGAAGCTCTTGGGAGAGCTTTGCCGCTGTGCCTGGGCCAGCCTCCGGGACTACGTCCAAAGCCGCTTGGGTCCCGGCTCGGTTCCCGGGGCCATCCTCACTATCCAGACCTGGGGAGAGAACTTGCGAGCACACGCTCACCTCCATGGGTTGGTCAGCGACACGGCCTGGAAGCGGGACGGGAGTGTGGAGGCGATCGGCGGCTTCGACTCCGCTCTGCTCAGCCGCCTGTTCCAACACCGGGTCTTGGAGATGAGGGTGGCCCGGCACCGACTCAGTCCGGAGTTCGCTCAGAAGTTGCGCGCCTGGTCTCCCTCCGGATTTGGGGTCTACTGCTCTCGAGCCGTTCCCCCCGAGGATCGCCCGGCTCTGGAGCGTCTGGCGGCCTACATTCGACGTCCCAGCTTTGCCGCCTCCCGCCTCGACTATGACAGTGATCGGGGTCAGATCCTCTATCGCACCGCCAAGGGGAGACTGCAATCTCTGGATGCCCTGGACTGGATGGCCCGGGTCTGCTCGCACATCCCCGATCAAAATGAGCATCAGGTCCGTTATTTATTATGGCCGTTACGCCAGCGCCTCACGTGGGAAACGACGGCAGCAGCAGAAAGCCGTCCACGGCCCCGATTCCGAGGACCGCCCCGCTGAGGCGGAGTCCGCGGCCGAGCGCTTCAGCCGCCGGCGCCGTGGCAGCTGGGCTCGTCTGCTCCGCAAGATCTATGACGTCGATCCCTTGCACTGTGGTTGCGGCGGCTCTCTGCGCGTGATCGCGGTGATTGAGCAGCCTCACGTGATCCGCCGGATTCTGGCGCATTTGAAGCTGGGGCAAGGGCCGCAACGGGCGCCCCCACCCCGGTTGTTTCCGCAAAAGCTGGAACACTTTCTGGCGGAACTTTCCCCCCAGCAGGCTCAAGCCGTTCGAGCCTCCGACGACTCGCTCTTCTGGGACGAGGTTGCGGATTGGCCCGACTGAAGAGCTCGAGCTCTTCAGTCGGCTTGCCATATCCCTGTGTCTGTTTTCCCTCCCGACCGGCTCTTTGGCATCGCCTCGTCTCCGCTCCCACCCCCGTTACACGATCTTAACCCTGGGGATCCCCTTCGATTTCCCCATCCACCTCATTTGAGCCACTTTTGGGCTCCTTTCGGTTGTTTCTACACTCTTTCCTAGAACTCAATCCAAAAGGAAATTCCTATTGATCGAGTGGAGATCCAGGACGTGGAGGGCAAACCCCTTCCCGGATTCTCTCTGTCCGAGTGCCGGGAAATCATCGGAGACGAGATCGAGCGTGTCGTCACCTGCAAGGGAAACCGGGATGTGAGTCCACTCTCTGGCAAGCCGGTCCGTCTGCGCTTCGTGATGAAGGACGCAGATCTGTACTCCTTGAGGTTCAGGTAGGAGCAGAGCAGCCATCTCGTCTGCGGTCCCTTGCTCCCGTCGCCAGTAGGAAAACTACCTCCTCAATCGCAGAGAAAGTGCCCAGGCAGACAAGCAGGCCGGAAACGCGTTACCGGCCCATGAGACCCACCTGGGAATGCACCAAAGGCCCGAGTACAAAGGGCCAATCGTTGAACAGGCGCAGGAAGTGCAGGATCGCCACCGCCGCGAAGATCAGACCGGAAGTGATGAGATAGCTGCCAACCATCTCAATTCTCAGTCGGTACCAGGCGCTTCAACTTCTCGAACCAGTCGAGGACAACGCTTAGCTGAGTCAGGTTGTCCGAGTGGGCTCTAGTCATTACGAACCTCTGCCCATCGGGTGAAACGTCGTAGGACCATTCAACGCCGGTCACTCCGGGCCACTCGAACAACAGCCGAGGGGTTTCTGCTTCAAACATCGGCTTGGTCCGGATGGGAACCACCATAGTGTTGATCCCGCTGCGATAGAAAAGTTCTCCTCCGCTTGGACCCCACACGGGCCTTATTCCCCCTCCCTTAGATATCAGTGTGATACGGCCCGGTTCTGGATAGGAGGTGACATAAACCTCTGGTCTACCAGACCGATTGGAAGTGAAGGCAATCCAACGCCCGTCTGGTGAAAACCTCGCCCCCCGATCAAAGGATTCAGTCTCTAGGAAGGGCTCCGGATCACCCCCGAGCGGGAGCATCCATATGTCCATGTCTCCGCCTTCGGAATCCCATTCGCCAAATGCCAGCACCTTGCCGTCAGGGGACCACGAGCTTGGATACTGAGCCTTCTCGCTTGTTGTGAGCTGTTCGGCCTCACTGCTACCGTCCACGGGCTTCCGATAGATATTCCATTGACCGGTTCGATTCGACCTGAACGCCAGCTGCTTGCCATCTGGACTCCAGACGGCACTGCGATTGTTACCCTCACCCTCGAAAGTAAACGGGGCCAGTACTGCGCGATCGATCTCATAGATTCACAGCCTCTCCTCTTCCAACTCATTCACCGAAAGAGCCAGATGCTTGCCATCAGGGGAGAGGCGCGGCAAAGGGGACGTGCCTTTGGTTTCTGTTAATAGCTCGCTTTCCCCTTGCCGATCCACCCAAAACAAGCTGTAAGTCAGTTCACCGGGGACGTGAACAAGCGTACCCCGCCGGGAGAACGTGAAGTCAATCGATAGACCCACTTCTGGGAGTATGGGGACCGGATCTCCTACCAGTTCGAGTCTTGTAGGATCAAAAGGGACCGCTCTGTGACTAAGGTCATTGCCTCGATAAAGGAGGTGGCCAGATCGAGCGTATCGGGGATACTGCCCTGTGCCAAGGGTCTTCCGGTCTCCACTCTCCAACGAGAGCACTCCAAATTCCCGAGGCCGAGATACGGGGACGATACTGACCAGTACAGCATTGCCACTCGGGAGTATCTCGGGCCAACAGACAAACTGGTCACCCTCCCGCTTAGCGTGGATCTTCTCAGGAGTGCCTCCGGCGTCGGAAACTCTATAGAGGCCGGTGTCATATCTTCCAAAAATGATAGTGCCATCTGCACCCCAACTGGCTCCGCACATTGCCTTGGCGGAACAGATGGGTACAGGGGGGCCACCCGCAAGGGGTACCTTCTTCAGCATCATCCGGTTGGCGGAGAATCCCACCCACTTCCCATCGGGCGAAAAGAAGAGACTTTCTGCACCCTCCGTGCCCTCAATTGGTCTCGCCTCAGGCTGTTCCAAAGGACGGTGGAAAATCTCCTGTTGATGCCCTGGACGTCTCCCCAGATAGACCAAGTGCCTTCCATCCGGTGAAAGGCGAATCTTGTGCATCAAGGCGTCTATGGCAAAAGGCGAGGATAGGTTGATGCTGAAACGCTGTGGGGTGGGTGGCTCAGATGGGGGTTCCCAGTAAGCCACAACTGCTATGACCGCGAATACAGCAGCTACCGCCCACGGGATGCTTCGCCGCCACCAGACTGGGGTCGCAGCTACCCCTTCCCTAGGAGAATGATCGGAAGGCTCGTTGAGCACGTACCTGATCACAATGCGGGCGTCACCGATATCCCGAAGCCGCTCATGAGGGTCCTTATCAAGACACCTGCGCAGCAGCCTCTGGCTAGCCCTGGGAGTGCCCTCAGGTAGAGCCTCCCAATCTGGATCTTTGTGGACAATCGCTGCCAGGATGTCGGTGACGGTGTCGCCCCTAAATACCTGCTTGCCAGTTAGCACCTCATACAGCACACACCCAAAAGCCCAAATATCCGTTCTCTTATCCACCACCTGACCACGAGCCTGCTCTGGACTCATGTAGCCTGCCGTCCCCAGGATCATGCCCGCACCCGTCATCTGGTCTGTTCGTGTCGGCGAATGGGTCAGATCAACAGCAGCAGGGATCTCATCTTCCAGCGCCTTGGCAAGACCAAAGTCCAGCACCTTGACCTTGCCCTCGGGTGTGATCTTCACATTGGCCGGTTTCAGGTCCCGATGGATGATGCCCTTCTCGTGCGCTGCTTCCAGAGCCTCGGCGATCTGAAGAGCGATCTTCAGGCTCTCCTCCAGGGGAATAGCTCCTTTGTTAACCTTAAGGTAGGTCCCGTGGGCAAAACCAGCACTTGCTCACAAGTGCTTTCAGTCACCGGTAGAGCCAGCCCGGTGCCGCGTAGGAAAGAGCGATAAGGTTCCACTCGGTGGCACCCTGGATGGAAATAGCGCCGGGCCAAGACCTTCTCGGCGTGCAGGACCCTTACCAGCTGGGCGCGATCTAATCTGGCAGCATCACGATCTACTAGGACGACAATGTACTGGAAGTTGATCTTCTCCCGTGTACCGTAGTGATAGAGGCGGATGCCGGGTATCCCGTCAAGAGCGACCCTGTAGGATTCGTACCTAAGACGATTGTCCTCAACCAAAGAACTGAGGGACTCAAGTGAGGTCAAGCCCATAGCCGCTTCGATTTCGTTCATTTTCCCATTGGTGCCGATCGAAACAACCTTGTCGTAACCGGCAAAGCCGAAATTCTTCATCAAACGCACTCTGTCGGCGAGTTCATCGTCATTGGTTAGAACTGCTCCTCCTTCGAAAGTGCTCAGTGTCTTGGTGGCGTGGAAGCTGAAGATCTCAGCCTTCCCAAAGGACCCGATCCAAGTTCCTTTGAATGTGCATGCGAAGGCCTGAGCTGCATCAAACAAGAGGGTTAGGTGATGACGACGAGCGATCTCCTCCAGAGCCTCGATCTGGCAGGCTCTTCCCCAGAGATGGACGCCTACGATGGCACTGGTTTGGGGAGTCACGAGGTCCTCGACGCGGGCGGGATCGAGCATAAAGGTGACCGGATCGATGTCACAGAAGACAGGCGTCAGACCTTGCCATTGGAGCGCGTGGGCGGTCGCGATGAAGGTGAAAGAGGGAACGATAACTTGACCCGTAAGACCGAGGGCACGGACTACGATCTCGAGCGCCACCGTTCCACTGCACGTTGCGATGCAATGTTTGACTCCCAGATGGTCGGCGATTCTCCGTTCGAACTCACGCACATAGGGACCGTAGTTGGTGAGTCTGCGAGAAACGAAGATGTCGTCGATCCTCTGTCGAAGACGAGCCTCGTCGCCGAGGTTGGGAAAACCCACGTGGAGTTCCCGCTGAAAGGCCGGTTCGCCGCCCATGACAGCAAGATCCTGTATTCTCTCCTTGGGTCGGATTCTGTTTTCCATTAACCTCCTGAGACGGTTCTGTCTCGCCGGGACGTATTGTCGCCAATCCGTCATCAGAAAACCATCCGCGTGTCTCCCGATCAACTAATGTCCTGAAAAGTTGTGCGAAAAGAGAAAGGGTCTCGATTCCTGGAAATGGGGTGATCTCAGACCGGAACCAAGATCGAACCAGAACCTGGTGTACTACACCGCCGATCTTAGACGGGAATTGAGGGGCTCCGCCTCGCCATATCGTTCAGGTAGCAAAAGGCCTGAACTCCCATCTGGCAGGTATGGTAGTGTTCCCACAGTGAAGGGGAGCAGGTAAGCGCGCGCAATGTATGTTTCTGACCGTTGGGCGTGGAATTCAGATCAAGGCCAAAGGATCCGCCGTGGTGAGGAAAGGAGGTCCTCACGTAGCCAGTATGGAAGGTGAGTGACCGGAGATGGTGAGATCTCACGCCGGAGCCAGAGCGTTGTTCTGGGCCTTTGCCAAATCCATGGATCTTGACCGCAGAATCCGATTGGGATTGAAGCGCTGCTTAGCACGTCTCGGCTACTTTTCGGCCCCTCAGTTCCTGATTGTGGGTGCACAAAAGTCTGGTACTACCGCTCTTTCCCGTTACTTGTGTCAGCACCCCTCGATCAAAGGGAGCAGCAAGAAGGAAATCAATTTCTTCGCTCAAGAGATAGCCTATCGTCGAGGCCTCGCCTGGTATCACAGCCACTTTCCGCTACCTCACAGGCTGGGCCGTCACGGATTCACCTTCGAGAACAGCCCCGCCTATCTCTACTATCCTTCGAGTGCCGAGCGGATTTCTTCCTACGCACCCGATGTGAAGCTGATCGCCCTGCTCCGGGATCCGGTCGTGAGGGCGTTTTCTGCCTGGAATATGTTTCGCAACTTCGCTCTGGAAAGCTTCAAGCTGGCTCCAGGCAGCTGCGATGAACCTCAGCGGATGGCACTCAATAAGCTCCTATGTGCCGACCCATTTCCCACCTTTGATGACGCCGTTAGGGACGAGATTCAGCGTCTCAGGCTTGAAGAGTCTGGGCTCGAACCCAGCTTTGTCCGCTGTGGTCTCTACCATCAACAATTTTTACGCTACTTCAAGTTCTTCAAGCGTGAGCAGCTTCTGATTCTAGATACGAGATCGCTGCGAGACGATACGGTCCAGGTGCTCGAGCAGATCACGGGGTTTCTTGGTTTGCCTGCGCACCACTGGTCCCAGCAGGAGCAGCCGCCTGTCTTGGTGGGAGCCTATGAAGATGAGATTTCGTCCCAGACGCATGCCAGCTTGACTGAGTTTTACAGGCCGTATAACGAGAGGCTGTATGAACTGATCGGGCATGATTTCCGCTGGTAAGGGAGGGCCCCTGACTCGGATTTTTCCGGCGTCTATGCTGACTCGGCAAGGTTTTCTTGCTATCTCCGTCTTCATCCTGGTTGTCCTGGCAGGGTTCGCCTTCAGAAATCCTGAAAAGCGAAACCCTAGATGGGCCGCTCCATACTTCTCCGCAGCTGCCAACTTTCAACTTGGCCGAGGATTCTACATTGATGTAGAGGACATCCGGCGGCACTCTCGGCTGAGAGACTTCGATGCGGAACGGCAATACAGATTCCGCCGTTCCAGCAACGTGTCTCTCTATACCCATGATCCTATCGGCTACGCCTACGTGATCATGTTGGCCACCGCACTCTTCGGTCGGTTGGTTGGAGACATCGAATCAGTCTTGATCCTGCAGATCCTGGCCCACGCCGCAACGGCGGTAGTTGTAATGAGGCAGCTAAAGAGTCGGGCCGCGAGAGTGGCCCTGGTGGTCGCCTATGGGATCAATCCCTTGATAATTCACTTTGTTACGCTGGACTACTACTACTTCTGGCAGGTCATCCCGTCGCTGGCCTTGATTGCCCTCGACTACGGGAAACAACGCCGTTCAAGAGTGGTCTGGATCGCCTGGGGGGCAGCTTTGGGGATTATGCTCACCATCCGACCCACGACAATTGGGGTCGTGGCCCTGGTCTTTATCGGGTTGTGGATGAGAGATTCTTGGCGGCCGGCACTACTAGCCCTGGTCGCGTGTCTGTCGGTGTTTTTCTTCTTCGACTACGCCCATAGGAAGAATCCATGGCACACCGCCTACATAGGTGTGGGTGCGTACTCCAATCCGTACATGCAGGGGCTCGGTGACTACAACGGCTATAGGCTCATGGCGGCCAAGACGGGAGTGAAGTTTGGATATCAAGTCAGTAGTGTCCCAACGTTTGGGCTTCTAATCTCTGTAAAGTATTAATGAGTAATATGTTAGAGAAGATAATGGGTGTTTCCGACTTGAAAGTGAGTGTACGCTCACGCCCTTCAGTTCATAAGGAGGGCGAGCATGTACACGGGCACGACGATTTTTTCTCAGGTGATGCGGCATCTTCCCTGGCATCATTTTCATCGCATTGCTCAGCACTACGGAGGCGACTACAAGGTCAAGTCGTTCCGCTGTGCCGACCATTACCGGGTCATGGCCTTTGCACAGTTGACCTATCGCGAGAGCTTGCGCGATATCGAAGCCTGCCTACGGGCCATGAGATCCAAGCTCTTCCACATGGGCATTCGCTCCACGGTCTCCCGCAACAATCTGTCCAATGCCAACGAGAGGCGCGACTGGCGCATCTATGCCGAGTTTGCCCAAGTGCTTATCGCCGAAGCGCGCCGCCTGTACACCGACGAGGACCTGGGAGTCGACCTGAACGCGACCGTCTATGCCTTGGACTCCACGACCATCGACCTGTGCCTCTCGGTCTTCCCCTGGGCGCGCTTCCGCCGTACCAAGGGGGCGATCAAACTGCATACCTTGCTCAACCTGCACGGCGCCATTCCCGAGTTCGTTCTGATCTCGGACGGAAAACTGCACGATGTCCACGCCTTGGACCACCTGATTCCTTGTCCCGGTGCCTACTACATCATGGATCGCGGATACCTGGATTTCGGGCGCCTGTACCGACTCCATTCTGCCCGGTCGTTATTCGTGACCCGCGCCAAGGCCAACTTCAAGTTCCGCCGCCGCTACTCCCACCCGGTGGACAGAACGACGGGACTGATCTGCGACCAAACTGTCCTGCTGAGCACCTTCTATCCGGCCAAGGCCTACCCCGAACCTTTGCGTCGCATCAAGTTCTTCGACGTCACCACCGACCTGCGGCTAGTATTCCTCACCAACGACTTTGCTTCTCCCGCTCTGACTATTGCCCGGCTCTACAAGCTCCGCTGGCAGATCGAACTGTTCTTCAAATGGATCAAACAGCATCTCCGCATCAAGGCCTTTTACGGCACCAGTCCCAATGCCGTGAAAACACAAATCTGGATCGCCCTCAGTACCTACCTGCTCATCGCCATCATCCGCAAGCGCCTCTATCTCGAGTTGCCGCTCTACACAATTCTCCAGGTCCTGAGTGTCTCGCTCTTCGAGAAAACCCCAATTTTACAGGCCTTTCAGGACATGCATTACATTACTCAGAATAGTGACATTCATAAACAGTTGATGTTATTCGACTAACGCTGGGACGCTACTGATATCAAGTAGGTGGTGACTACTACGTCGACTCGATTATGGATCGCTATCGTGAGGTCACGCGCTCCGAGTATCTTCGAATCCTGCACGAGTCGCCACTGCTCCTCATCAAGAACGCTCTTGTCAACCTGTTTGCGTCGTTCTCAGTAGGGTACGCTCACGGAATGCCGGATGGCGTGAACTACGGGATCGCGTTGTCAGGACTAGCGTTGCTTAGCCTACTGTTCTGTCTTCGCGAGTACTGGATGATCCTGGCAATTGCTATCACCAGCATCGGCTTTACGCCCTATTTTCCCCCCATTCAGGCTTACATGTTCGGTAGTTTCATATTGCTCAGCTTTGTAGCGGCTAAACTTGCGTTCGACGATCGACAGATCTTCCGCGTTTGGATCTGGCTGACTCATCGCAGTGGCTGGAAAACCGGGCGGTCGTAGAGGATCTCGTCGAACTAGTTCTCGGGACATAAGATACTCATAGACAATCTCGGCAAGTAAGCGGTTACCAGCTGGATTGAGGTGGTGGCTGGTGTCTCCTACAAAATAATCGTCGATGGGCGTGTCCCCGATTTTTTTTATCAAGTGAGGGCCGGCATCCAAGAAGGGAAGCTTCCGGGTGGTGAGTTCGTCTACCAGCGGCTGATAGGGCCAGACCTGATGGTCTTGGATGTATTCGAGGTCAAGTCCAGTCGGTATCACGAGCACGACCGGGGTTCTGTTCCGGGATCGAGTCTCGTCGCAGAAGCGCTCAAGGATCTTCGCCGTGATCAATGTGCCCTGGGCCTGGTGATCTGCTCGGTAGAACTGCATGTGCCTCGGCTCGCCCCGCAACTTTGCACGCACGTGGTAATGTTTGAGAGACCTTAAAACGCTCCAAGTAAAAGGAAAGCGGAGAATCATCGGTCCCGATGGCTGTTCAGGCAAGAATTCTTCATGCCGCAGATATACACCAGGATTCCTAGAACACCTCAGATACTCCGCTTTGGACAGATTGGGCAGCGGGATCAGCTGGATCTGGCCCTCAGAGTCAAGGATAAAGCGAGGTTTGAAGCCGATCCCACCTGAGTGGGACAGCAGATCACGTAGTTGGTTCAGGTTACGAAGAATATTCTCAGACAGGTGTCCGAGAATGACAATGGGAGCCTGGTCGCTGTCATTGTGGAGGAAACGGAGGAAAGCCTGGTCCGATCCGTAGCCACGGACACCGAAGTTGTTCACGCGTTGTCCGAGCCGCCTAGCCAGCTGATTACCCCAGGCTTGATCGGATTCGACCTGGCTAGCCCACGTGAAGGAATCGCCGTAGAGTGAAACTAGTGCGCTGTGTTTGTGGGGATCGGGAAACTGGGGAATGACCCGTGAACCGATTCGATCGTAATCAGCCTTTCCGAAGAGTGACGGAGAAGGCCAACCTACCACCGGGTCTCGGAGAGCGAGGTAAGTTTGATAGTTACCCAGGATGGCTCTATAGAAGACGTGCTTCTCTTCAAAGAACTTCCCGATCCAGAACGAGAGTCCCTCGCTCAGCGCTAGGAGCAGTAAGAGTAGGAACGAGGAATATGCCAGTTTGCGTCGTTCTGCCATGTCCGTCTTGCTTTATATCTTCCTCCAGGGGCGTGACGGGTTGCTTTCGGATGAGCCTTCTGCATATCGGCACCCGACTCTTGCATTCTCGTGGCCTGGACGCATGATGGTGCATTCTAGAGAATTACAGGTGCAAGTATCGAGGTCAATGGACCCGAAATGAAGAATTCCTTCTCTCGATCCCCGAACCCGACGCGGGGGATGAATCTCAGTTCTGAGGTGCAGTTACTTCTAGCTTGCACTCGCACCACGATGGACTCGCTTAACGCCGAGCGCATCAGTAATCTAGTTCAGCAAGAAGCGATCGATTGGCCCTCTGTGAAAAGGCTGGCGCAGCAGCACGCCGTGGTCCCATTGGTGTCTCACCAACTGGATCGACTGTGTCCCGAATTGGCAATCAACTCCGCGGTGGCACAACTGGGTCGGGATTTTAGAGAGAATGCCCGACGCAATCTTCACCTCTCCAGTCATTTTCTGCGTTTGTCCAGGGAGCTTGAACAGGAGGGGATTCCAGTTGTTCCCTATAAGGGGCCGGCCCTGGCGGTGACGGTTTATGGAGATCTTGCCCTGCGTCATGCCGGCGATCTCGATCTTCTGGTTCGACGTCAGGACGTCTGGAGGGCTCGCGATCTTCTTCTTTCTCGCGGCTATAGGGAAAAGAATCAGTGGAGCAGGGAACAGCAGAAACTAGTACTCGATGCCTATTTCAATTTCCAGATGATTCACGAGGAGCCCGGGACCTTAGTGGAGATACATTGGGCTTTCGTTCCTAAGTATTACTCGTTCCCGTTGGATCTCGAGGATCTGTGGCCAGGCTTGGAGTGGGTGACCCTTTCCAATATGGAGTTTCGCAATCCGGCACCAGCTGACCTTCTTTTGCTCCTGTGTCTTCACGGGTCAAAGCATTGCTGGTCGAGACTCCAGTGGATCTGCGATGTTGCAGAGCTGGTCCGAGCCTATCCGGATTCGGATTGGGGCTGGACCATGGAGTGGGCTGACGCGATCGGTGGACGACGGATGATTCAGCTTGGACTCCTCTTGGCGCAAGATCTCCTCGGCGCGGCCCTGCCGGATCGGCTTGCACCGTACGTCCTAGGCGATTCAGAAGTCCATCTATTGGCGGCGCGAGTGAGAAGATACCTCTTCGATGAGTCACTGTCTCCACCCGGAGAGTTCGCCAGATTTCTGTTTCAAGTGAGGGTAAGGGAGAGGTTCCGGGACCGAGTACGCAACTGGTTCCACCTGGCTACCTCCTTGAATGAGAAGGACATCATTTTTCTACGACTTCCCAGGATTCTGTCTTTCTTCTATCCTCTGACCCGCCTGCTGCGATTGATTGCGACGTACACGTTGCGGTTGATCCCTCCCAGTCGATAATCAAGGCACCCAGCAGGAATGGTTTCGGGGAGTTGACGCTCACGGGGTACCGAGTATTGTGGCCGTGCGGATCGTTATGACTATCAGCTCATCCCGGCGCTCAATGACATGGACCACACCAAGAGCAAGGCGCGCCATCCCCAGACCAGCGGGATGTGTGAGCGCTTTCACGAGATCTGCAAGGTGTCAGGGGCCACCCAAAAGCGGCCAGTGAGGGCCACTTCAAAACCGGCCATTTTCAAGAGCCATTGAGGGCCGCATCCGGCGTAGGATGCGCCGATGGCCAATACATTGAAAATGGAAAAGAAGCAAACGGTTTTGGCGCTCCTGAAGCTGGGCTGGTCGTATCGTCGGATCGAGCGAGAGGTGGGAGTCCGACGAGAGAGGATTGCCCGCTATGATCCCTCCCGAGATTCAAAACCGGCCAAAGTGGCCCCCGGCTCGGAGGAGCAAAAGCGGCCAAAGCGGCCCCCGGGTCTGCGCAGCTTCTGTGAGCCCTTTCGGGAGCAGATTGAAAAGAAACTCCAGCAGGGATTCGGGGGAGCCTACAACTCCGTCAAGCGCTTCTGTGGAAAGCTCAAGGCGGAGAGTCCTCGCGTGTTTGCTCGGGTGGAAACTCCCCCCGGTCGGGACCTGCAGATCGACTTCGGCAAAGGAGCCCTGACTCGGACCGAATCGGGTCGTTACCGCCGTCCTCATCTGTTCAAGGCCGTCCTCTGCCACTCGCGCCACTCCTATGAGGAAGTCGTCTGGCGGCAGGAACTGAAGACGTTCATCCGCTGTGTCGAGGAGGCTTTTCACGCTTTTGGAGGCGGCGTGGAGGTGGTTCGCCTCGATAACCTCAAGGCCGGGATCACCCGGGCTTGCTTGGTGGACCCCGAGGTCAATGCCGTCTTCAGTGCGCTCGCTCGCCACTACGGCTTCGCCGTGCTGCCCATCCATCCGGGCGCTCCGAACGAGAACGGAAAAGTCGAAAGAAGCATCGGATATACCGACTCCAGCGCGCTCAAAGCTCGCCGCTTCGAGAGCCTGGATGCGCAGAATGAGCATCTGCAGAGTTGGAACGAGCGAATCGCCCGCCAGCGCATCCACGGCACCACCAAGCAGCAGGTCTGGCCCCGCTTTGTCGAAGAACAGAAGCATCTCCGACCGCTTCCGGATTCCCGCTTCAGTTTCTTCCGCGTGGGCCGTCGAACGGTCTCCACCGATGGCCACATCGAAGTCGACCGAGCGTTCTACTCGGTGCCCAATCATCTGCTCGGTTGTGAAGTCGCCGTGCACTGGGATGATCGTATCGTCCGCGTCTTCTTTCGTGAGCAACAGGTGGCCCTGCATCCGAAGCACCCGCCGGGGAGATTCCGAACCGAAACGAGCCATCTTCCGGAACGCAAACGCTACGCGCACTATCGAACCGAGCATCATCTGCTGAAGCAAGCCCGAGCCGTGGGTCCAGAGGCGCACCGCTGGGCCGAGCGAGCTCTGGAGGTCCGAGACATGCTCGCCTACCGACTCGTGCAGGGCATGATCTCGCTGACCCGCCGCTACCGCGCTTCGGTCGTCGACGAAGCCTGCGGCAAGGCGCTCGCACATGACGCCTTCCGCTACCGGACTCTGGTGGCTTTGTGTAAGCGACTGGACGTGCCGCAGCGCTCTTTGTTTACCTCCGAGCACGAGTTGATCCGACCGCTGTCCGAGTACCAGATCACCGATCCCACAGGAGAACCAGAATGATCTCATCAGAACTGGAACGAAAACTTCGTCACCTCCGGCTCTCGGGCCTGGCTCAGGTCTTTGACGTTCGCCTGCAACAAGCCGTCCAGGGAAGGCTCAGCCATCAGGAGTTCTTTGAGCTGCTGATTGATGACGAGCTGACCCGCCGTCGGGACCGGCTGTTGGAGCGACGTTTGCGCCAGGCCCAGTTTCCGGAACAAAAGCACTTGGAGGACTTTAACTTCTCCTTTAACCCCTCCATCAACCGGCAGCAGATCTTCGATCTGGCTACCGGCCGATTCATCCAACAGCGCCGCGGCTGGTTGGTCATCGGTCAGACCGGAGTCGGCAAGAGCCATCTGATCATCACCGTCGGGATCAAGGCGGTCGAAGCCGGTCACCGGGTGCAGTACAAGTCGGCTTTCGATCTGCTGGAAGACATCGCCGAAGCCACGGCCACCGGCAGACGCCGATCTTACATTACGGAGATGACCCGGATCCCGCTGCTGATCCTCGAGGATCTGGGACTCCGCAGAGTGCCGGAGTCGGCGGCAGAAGATCTGTTGGAGATCCTGCACCGCCGATACCAGAAGACCTCGACGATCCTCAGTTCGAATCGACCCCTGGAGGACTGGGGCGCGATGCTGGGAGGAGATACGGCGGCCACCTCGGCGCTGCTGGACCGCTTCCTGCACACTTCGGAAGTCACCTTCATTCGGGGCAAGAGCTATCGCCTCTACGAGCGACAGCAACGAGAGAAATCCACCCCGAAGCGAGGGAAAGAGAAATGACACCTGCGAGGCGAGTGCTGTGAGTGCGGGCTTGTCCCCTACTCGCAGACCCTGGGACTCAGCCCCAGGCTTCGTAGATTGCCCGCTCCGAGGGAGGGGTCAGGACAGGGTGGGGCAGAGCTCATTGCTTGAGGGGCCTCTGAGCGAATGTTTTTTGAAAAAAGGAAGCCAGGAAGAAGCCGTGTCGTTGAAACCAAGCAGAGACCATGGAAGCCAGGCTTCTCGAGTTTCCCCCAACACCCCCGGAAAGCCGTGGAAACTGCCGCGCTATGGAAACCGTGGGAAAACGGCTGCCTCGCGAAGACGACTCCAGGAGGCGAGTTTTTCCACCGTTCCCACAGCGCTTGGAAAACTCCTCCGGACGGAGTTTCCCACAGTTCCCACCGCTTCTACGGCTGAACACACAACAAAGCCTCCTCCCCCCGCTTCGCGGGGAGGGCTTCACAAGGGATTGAAATGACTCGAACCGGAGGATATAACTACTGAATCACTGGCCGGTTTTGACCCGGCCCCGCCTGGCCGCTTTTGAAGTGGCCCCCGACACTGCAAGGACGAGTTCTACTCGATTGCCTTCCGCAAGATGATCTCCTTGACTGTGGAAGAGTTGCAGCAGGACCTGGATGCGTGGCTCGAGCTACAACACCCAGCGCCCAGGTTTCTCCTAGTTTGCTTTCAGTTCAATGTGAACACAAGCCATCGGTAGGGTCGGCTCGGCGAGGATGCTCAAGCAACTTCTTTGTGATGTCAAGCTCCAGTCGGTACGATAGCGAATTCCCTGACAAGAAGATGGGTTTGTTCATCCTCGAGCTGTACTTCCACCACCATCTGATAGTTTCCATGGGGCAATTGCTTCAGCGGAAGTCGAGCATTGATGCTGGCCGGGACCGCATCGTCTGGGGTGAGGGTGTTCCAGGGCCCCTCGAAGACTTTCTCCTCCTTGTGGTTGAGCAGGAGAATCCGGTAGGTTCCGGACTGTGCATTCTCGACGGCGATCTTGCCGTGTAGATATAGAGTTTCGAGGCGGGTGAATCTTCCGTTGACGCGTGGAATCAGTACACGGTCCCCTATTTTTAGCGGATTCTTAACGATGGTGACGTGCTTGCCCTTCTTTATACGGTACCCGGATCGAGAGTCTGGCTCCTTCCAACCCCCAGCCAAAACCAGAGAACTGGGCCTGAAGCTGCCTAGGGGAGGAAGCTTCAGCGCCCGAACCGCTCGGGACATGAGGCCGCTTCGGTTGTCCCTGATAAAGGCTGTCAGCTGATACTCACCAGGGTCCAGGACCAAGAGGTTCTGGTATACAAAGCGGGTGTCCGATTCTTTGCCTTTCTGGGGGCGGATCTCCACCGTATCCCTGACGCCCCCTTGCGTTTGCTCCAGCCAATCCCGTGCCAGCATGATGACTTCCAGGTTGAGTGCGTCGGTCCCTGAGAGGACTTTCAATTGCAGGTGATTGAATGCGAGCAGGATGGGAATCTGATAGCGGCCGGATGCGTCCGGGAAGTATTCGGCAGAAATCTCAAGTGGAAAGTCCGAAACCGACACATCGTCCATCACGGTTTGAAGCAGTTTGAACTCCCTCTCTGGAGGAGTAAGGTTTCGGTAGGGCTTGTCGGCGTAGTAGCCCCTTCGATAGGCCACATTGGGGTAGCTGATTCGGGTGCGTACCTCTACCTTCCGAAAGCGCCCGTCAGCCGGGGGCGCCGGAGTATAGTAGCCGATCAGATAGTAGTGGCTGGAATCCTCTCTGGCCATTCTAAAGATCTGGGAGAGATCGTTGTCGTCCATCAGAGAGGTTCCGCCGGTATCGGCGGCGAGTGCGTAAAGGGTCTCCCGAGACTGGACCAGACTGGCCATCTGGTTTAGATCTGCCCTTCCGGTGTAGATTCCAGTACCTCCCCTTCCTCCCCGATGAGCGCCCCCTCCTGGGGAGAGGGCGACCAAGCCTCTGGCGTCGACCGCATAGATACTGATGTTGGATCGATTGCATAAATCCGTCGTCCAGCGCATCTGGTCCTCGTTCTCGATACCGCGGCTGCTGAAGCCGGACGAAAAGTAGATCAGGGCCTTGCGTCCTGAAACGTCGCGGAAGGCATCTGCCACCGCCTCGATGGCGCTCAACTGCTGATTGGTCTCAAAGAGGGCAAACTCGGTTTCATCAGCGATGAATCCGCCATCTGAAGCAGCTTCAGCGGAATCGTCTTCGGGAAGGGACACGTCTATTCCCTGCTCGCCGCTGGTCAGTCTTCCGATAGCCTGGCTCAGGATGACCCGGTCCGACGTGAAATCCGTGAGCATTTCCAGCCCATTGTCGAACGCCAGGACTGCGACCGAGTCGGATGGGTCGAACTGTTCCTGTAGAAACTCATGGGCAGCCTTCTTCATCATTTCTGCATCCTGCAGATCTGCAGAGGAAAAGTTGAAGAAGAGAATCAGCAGTCTCTTGTCTGGAGCCATCGGTTGGTCGGGTTTCGAGGTAGGCGACACGGAGCGGGCGGGCCGATCGGGACGATCTACTTCGACCCGGGACGAAGTCAGGGGAAGCGAGATCTCCTGGAAGTGATCGATCGTCTGGACCTCTCCCTCTTCCAGAAGTGTGAAATCGTCACGGGTCAGACCCATGACGGGGCGGCCATCGGCATCCAGGACCCGGACGTCCACCAGGATTAGATTGGCGGATATTTTGAAACCGACCTGAGGCTCCTGAGCCTGTGTCGACACCCTCATCAGAAGCATGGCGCTGAGGAAGATGCCGAAGGAAAGCGCGGGGGAAGGCATTCGTCTGATTCTCATCGAAGTTCTCGATTCAGGTGTATGGGCCGACGGCTCGGTGAGGATCTCATCGCTGTTGCGGAAAGTCGGACACTCCCCTCAGAGACAAGGCATGTCCGCTCAAAACATGAAACGAAAGCTGAGCTGGATCCGCCGGGTCTGACCAACGGAAGTCACCTGCCCGAATCCTCTGGAGTTGACGACCGTGTCCAGTCCGGTGAAATTGATGTGGTTGAACAAGTTCGAGGAGGTCATCACGATCAGAATACGCTGCCCCTCGTTCTTCAGGGGAATGGATCGAGCCAGGTTCAAGTCCAGTGTCCAAGCTCCGGGTCCCTCGATCGTGTTGCGACCAGTGTCGCCGAAGGATCCTGAGTCGGGAAGTCGAAAGGCGCCGGTGTTGAACCACTCCAATGAGCTACGCTGCAACGAAAGGAGGCTTATGGCCTGGCCGGTGCTGCTGGCTCGCTCGCTAGCCTGGGAAGCGCTGCCACTGTTGTTGATCTGGTTGCCCAGAACTCGCGCGGTGAAAGGTCGCCCGCTGTTGGCGCTAAAGTTGCTGGTAGCGTACCAGTTGCTCAGGATCGTCTTCCAAATGCCGGAGTCGCGAAACCAGCGATGTCGGTCCCCGAAAGGAAGCTCCCAGAACGATCCCAGCCGAAGCCTGTGCCGCTGGTCGATACTGGAGCGGCCCCATTCGGAGTCGAGGTCGTCGTCGTTCTGGGCAACGATGCGGTTGCCTCCCGCCAGGGTAGAAGCGTTGTCCAGGGATTTACCGAACTCATACTGCGCGTTCAGAGAGAATCCCGACCGCATCCGGCGCATCGCCAAAACCTGAATGCCGTGGAAGGCTGAGGAGCCGCCCGGCGTCAGGTACAGAAACTGAGCAGTATCCTCGATTTTGGGTTGACCGTCGCTCAACCGATTGGGTGCGCGTAGCAGCTCCAGCCCGGTTCCTCTCGATCCGGCGTAGCCGAGGCTCAGGAAGAAGTTTCGGGGAAGTGTCTGCTGCCACGAGAAGTTCCAGGTCTGCACTGCCGGAAGCCGAAAATTCGGATCTACCGCATAGGTGTTGGCCACAGTCTGCACGAATTGCTCTGTGAAGGCCGATTGGATGTCGAGAAAGTCCGTCCCGGACACCGTTGTCTGGACGGCAAACCCAAAAGGAGGTTGAGATATCAGTTCGTTGGCGAAGAAGCCGTAGGATTGGTCGGGATAAAAGACACCGTAATTGGCCCTCAGGACCGAGGGCATCTTACCGGGACGCAGCCGGTAGGCGAGAGCAATCCGAGGAGCCAGATTATTGCGATCGTTCTCGACGAGGGCCCGTGTGAAGGTTCCTGAGAAACTCCCCGAACCTCCCGGGGTGACCGTTTCCGCAGCCCTGAATCCAGGTGCGACATCGAGATTGGCCAGGCGGTCGTAGCGCTCAACCAGCGGCTCGAAAAACTGATACCTCATACCCCACTGCAGGGTAAGCCGTGAGTGCATTCGCCAATTGTCGTTGAGAAAAATCGCGAACTCGCGGTTGCGTAGGTAGTGATCGGTATTGCCATATTGGATGCGGCTGCTTTGAGCCGAACCGAGTAGGAAGTCGGCAAGGTCGTAGCCGGTTCCTACGACAGGAAGGCCTTCGGCATAGAGACTGGTTGCCACGCCCGCAAAGGTCTGAGATCCTGCGCCGAGGGGGTTGTCCAGACGATTCCAACGGTTCCATTTGACCTCTCCCCCGATTCGAAAGAAGTGTCCTGCCCTGGTCCATCGGATCGAGTCGGAGATCTGGTTGGATTCCCGGGCGCTGAAGGAGGAGCTTCCGTCGTTCAAGGAGCTGTAATTGGTGAAGGCAATGGTTGGCAGCCCGTAGTCAATGGGATCTGCTGATGTGTTCTGAATTCCCAGTTCGGAGCTGATGTTCCGCTGGTTGGCAAAGGGATTGAGGTTGTCGTTCCGGTTTCGATTCCAGACCACGCGAGGGTTGTGTAGCAGCCCGGGACGGAAGGTCTGATTGAGGCTCAGGGAGACGTTCTGGCCCCGTCCACCGCGGTGCCCTCCCAGATCAGGAAAAACATTGAAGCTATCCGCGCTGGTTCGATTCAGGTTGTAACCCCCACTCAGGCGCAGGGAGTTCGAGAGAGAATACATCACTCGTGTGTTGACGCTCGTCCGAGAATTGTCCAGCGACTGCTGGTTCAGAAAGTTGAGGAAAGGGTCTGGTCGGTTGGGCAGCGGGATAAACTCCAGCATCGCTCGCGCCGTGGGATTGATCTGACTTGAGGAGAGGCGGGCATTGGGCAATGGCTCGCCTGAATTGGGGTCGAACAGTTGGATCGACGTCCCTGAAAGAGGGCCCGATCGGTATGCTGTCTGGGAAAAATCTCCCTGGCGTTCCAAATCGGTCGGTACGGATGCGTATTGACTCTCGAGCTGCTGGCCCCAGCTGGTATCGACGTTGACGAAGAAGAACGATCTGCGGCGGCGGGAGAACGAGATGCCCGAGGTCGAGTCAGAGCCCGGGAGCGGTCCTCCGAGTGACAGGCCGCTGTTCCACGAGACGTAGTCGGGATCAGGGGTTTCACCACCGTCAAGAGAGTAGGGCTTGGCGTCCAGGGCTGAGGAGGAGAATCCGGCGCTGACGCTCCCCTGGATTCGGTTCGCCCGGGAGAAACCGATGCGGGCTCCGCGAACGCCTCCACGGCCGAATCCGCGGCTGCCCAGGAGGCGGCCCATGATCTGGCCCTCGCTCATACCGGGGCCCATTTCCCCCCTATTGGAGGCGCCGAGTATCATCACTTCGTCCGACTGTTCCGTGTCCGAAGTCATGGCATTGGCGGGTGCTCCAGGCGTCTGAATCCGGATTTCCTGAAAAGGGTCTTCGTCGCGTTGGGGTCTTCGATTGCCGGCTCGTTGTCTTCGGGCCCGAGGGGCGGGCTCTTCTACCTTGAAGAAGTCCCCTTTGAATTCAAGATCCCACTGATAGTCTCTCCAGTGCGTCGAAGTCTCCATTCGGAAGCTACGGCCGCCACCCCCGCGTGGAAATCCGCCGCCGCCACCGGGAAATCCACCGCCACCACGGCCCCTCTGTCCGCCTCCAAATCCTCCACCGCGGCCTCCCCCGAAACCGTCCCTGTTCATCTTGACCTCTTGGTACAGGGGCAGAGTGATCGGCTTCTCAGGGTCCCAGTCCAACTCCAGCATCAGCTCCACGCCCGTGATGAAGGATCCCATGCCAAAGCGCATCTCTACCCTCAACGGCATCCCCGATTCCGGGTCCACCCAGAGTCGTCCCTTTTCTACGTGGATCCCCGATATCTTGGGTTTGACCTTGAGCTCGATGGCCTCTCCGGAATTCAGGTTCGCATGTCCGATGACTTCCGCTTTCCTCAGGAAGTCCCCTAGGGTGAGCAGGTCGGTCTGTAGCTCGGGGGCGAAGTTGCCGAAACGTCTGCCCCGTCCGCCTCCTCCGCCTGCAGAGGGATCCATCGGTACCCCATTGCGCGTCGAACTGAGCACGTCTCTTCGCAGCTGTTCGGGGTCTCCGTGATAGTGGACTTCGTAGCTTTCCAGATCCTGTTTTCCGAAGGGCGCGTCGATCAGCGTCTGATTCTCAACCTGGACCGAGTACTGGGTCAGCAGCTCCTTTCTCAACGCCAGCGCCTTGCGGGCCCGTTCCACGATCTCTCCGTTGCTGGAGCCGGCCGCAACAAGGCCCAGAGACAGAGACATCACCTGGCAGCAGCAGGCGAAGCGTACCTTCCTTCCTGAGTCGAGGGATCGATATGATTTGTTGCGGGTGGAGGCTCGTCCGAACATGATTGTCGCGAGGCAGTCCATGAGAACGGTTCCTTGAGAGTGGAGGCTCATTCTTTGTCGAACACTCGGAACAGTTCGAAGTCTCGCATCGGAGTCGGTTGCTTTCTCCTTCGTTGGGCCAGGCCCTGGCTTCCTCCCCTAAGCCGGATTTACTGAAGCCCCCGTCTAGTCCCAAAAGAAGTAGATGAAAGTGGACTAAACCACATGTAAACACCTGAAATGCCAGACCTGACGGGTATTCTGGGGTTGTCAAAGAAACTTCAGAACAAGCCGAAAGGAGGCATTTCAGGTGAAGAAAAAGGATAGCGCAATCATCCGCAAACGGGAAGCAGAGGTTGCTCAGCGATTGAGCCCCAGCTGGAACGGTCAAGACCCGAAACCGGTGCTCTCGCCCGAGGTCATCAGCTACGAGGTCTCGGAGAAAACGGGTGCGGTCAGTTACGGTGGTCTGGGGCTGCTGCAGCAGGTGGTGAAGTGGAGTGGGCTGGGGAAAGCCATTGACCAGGCGGTGACGCTGCTCAAACGCCACCAACCGTACCACGAATCGGACCACGTCCTGAGCCTGATCTACAACGTGGCCACGGGCGGGACCCGCTATCAGGATATTGAACTGCGACGTCAGAGTGTGAGTTTCCTGGAGGCGGTGGGAGCCGAGAAGATCCCCGCCCCCAGCACGGCCGGAGACTTTGTGCGCCGCTTTGACGCGCCCGACGTGGTGGATCTGATGGAAGCCGTCAATGCCAGCCGCCTCAAGGTCTGGGCCCAACAACCGGCCCGTTTCTTCCAACGGGCGGAGATCGACGTGGATGGGACGATGGCCCCCACGAGCGGCGAATGCAAGGAAGGGATGGAGATCAGCTACGACGGGCAGTGGGGCTATGCGCCGCTGATCGTGACGCTGGCCAATACGGGAGAGGTGCTCTATGCGGTCAACCGCTCGGGCAACCGTCCCTCTCATGAGGGAGCGGCCGAATGGCTGGATCGGAGTATCGAGCTGGTTCGAGAGGCGGGTTTTCGGAAGGTGCGCCTGCGCGGGGACACGGATTTTTCGCTGACGGCTCATTTTGACCGTTGGACGGAGGCGGGCGTGGAGTTTGACTTCGGGATCGACGCCCATCCGAGCTTCGTCAAGTGGGCGGAGGCGTTGCCAGAAGCGAGATGGAAAGAGCTGGGGCGCCCCAGCCAGGGGAAAGGAAAAGGGAAGAAGCGGCGCCAGCGGCGGGACAAAGTGAAGCCGGAGATTGTCAAGAGACGCGGGTTCAAGACGCTGACGCTGGAACGGGAAGAGATCGCGGAGATCGACTACCGTCCGAGCAAAGCGAAGCGAACCTATCGGATGGTGATCTTGCGCAAGACGATCCTGGTCGAGAAAGGCCAGAAGCGGCTGCTGCCGCAGACGCGCTACCACTTTTATGTCACCAATATCTCGGCCAGAACGTTGGGAACGGCGGGAGTCGTACGGGAAAACAACCGGCGCTGCAACCAGGAGAACGTCATTGAACAACTCAAGAACGGAGTCGAGGCCCTGCGGATGCCCTCGGATACGCTGGTAGCCAACTGGGCCTATCTGGTGATTGCGGCTCAAGCCTGGAATCTGAAGGCCTGGATGGGGTTGGTGCTGCCGGCGCGACTGCAAGCCCGAGAGCTGGTGAAGATGGAGTATCGCCGTTTCCTGCGAGAGGTCATTGAAATGCCCTGCCAGATTTTGCGCAGGGGCCGACAGTTGGTCTATCGGCTGCTGGATGTCAATGGTTGGAGCCGTCTTCTCTTGGAAGGCAGTAAGTGGTTGAAACACCGGCCAGCTACCTGAAACTGAAAGGAGATAAAGTAGCTCCGAGGGTCGCCAGAGCTGGGGCGAGGTGTCTCTACAAACGCCCCCCAAGAGGGCAGAATCGTTTTCCCTGAGCGATCGGCGTGGAGGACAGCTGAACACGTGCCTGTTCTGAGTGACTTCGCGCCGAAATTTAGAATTTAGGTCTCCAAAATGGCTCCTCGGAGCCGACAAAGGGGTCTATTTTCGAACTTGCGCTTATTTTGGGTCTAGTTCAGTCAACGGTTTAACTAGTGCCCGTCCGGAAATGTGTAAGTAATTGATAAGGAAGGGGAAAGAGGGCTTTTTCAAGCTCCGAAACTGTCAGGGCCGTTTGCTAGACTATTTGGTGCAAACAATTAGACTAAAACGACTTACGACGATTTCAGGAGTTCGAAGATGCGTAAAAAGCGTGAAAAACAACGCCCCCTTTCCCCGCAATGGCCCGATCACCAGCTGGCCCATGAATTGAAGGTGATCTCGCGCATCCTGGACGACAATCCCCAGACGCTGGAGCTGATAGTACAAGATCTCTGTGACAGGGTCGATTCCGGTGTTGGCGCCCCCGGTTTGACGGCCGAGCAGGTGCTGCGTTGCGCCGTCATCAAACAGCTGCATCAGTTCAGCTATCGCAAGCTGGAGTTTCATCTGGTGGATTCGCAAAGCTGTCAGAGGTTCTGTCGCTTGCCCTATGGAGCGTCGATCAGCAAAGCCACCCTGGCGGAGAACCTGGGGAAGATTGAGCCGGGGACTTGGAAGGCGATCAACGACCACTTGGTGCTCTGGGCGCAGGCTCGGGGTCTGGAAAAAGGCCAACGGATTCGGGTCGATGCCACGGCGGTCGAGACGAACATCCACTATCCGCTCGACAGTGAGCTGTTGTACGACGGCATTCGAGTCGTGACCCAGTCGCTGGGGCGGCTGCGGGAGCGGGAAGGGATCGGCTTCGTCGATCATACGCGGCGGGCCAAGCGGCGCGTCCTGAACATCCGCAACCGCCGCGGCAAGAAGCGCCTGGACAGTTACCGCGATCTGATCAAAGTGGCGTCCAAGACGGCTCACTATGCCGAGCAGGCGCTGGCAGCTTCCGCGCAGTGGAGCGATCCCCTCAGTCTGGCCGTGGCGGCGCAACTGGCCCACTATCTGGGGCTGTTGCACAAAGTCATCGAGCAGACTCAACGACGGGTCCTTTCGGGCGAGGCCGTCGCGGCCCAGGAGAAGATCTGTTCCCTCTTCGAAGAGCACACCGATATTATCAAGAAGAGCCCTCGGGAAACGGTCTTCGGCCACAAGGTGTTTGTCAGCACGGGCGCCTCGTCGCTGATCCTGGATTGTGTGGTGGAACGGGGGAATCCGGCCGACAGCAACTATGTGCAACCCTTCTTAGAGCGGCATCGACAGCTGTACGGGAAGGTCCCCCGCCAGAGCGCCTGGGATGGTGGTTTTGCCTCGGCTGCCAACCTGCGCTGGGCCAAAGAGCAGGGGGTACAGGATGTGGCCTTTTCCAAAAAGTGTGGGTTGACGGTTGAGAGCATGGTGCGTTCCAGTTGGGTCTACAAACAACTCAAACGCTTCCGCGCCGGGATTGAGGGGTGCATTGGGACCCTCAAGCACACCTTCGGTCTCCACCGCTGTAGCTGGAAAGGCTGGCCTCACTTTCAAAGCTACGTCCATGCCAGCGTTCTGACCTATAACCTGGTCGTCCTGGCCCGACTCCTGTTGTAGCCTTTTGTGGCTGACCGTACTGCCTTGTGGCTCCGACTCGGGGAGAGGTCTGCGCCGAACCGCTGCTTTTTGGCCCGCGTGCCCTCGCTCGAGGGTCCTTGCTCTGGATCGAGCTGGGTCGAGCCGGTCTGTCAGCAGTCTCAAGTATAATAAGTGTTTACGATTCAACAGATTACAGTTCTGAAAACCCCGGTTTTCGGACGGGCACTAACTACGCCCTGCAGGCCGTTTTGTTTCAGTGGAGGAGCGACACCCCCCCTCCAAGTGCCGCGTCAGGATGAGGGGCGAGGAGGCCCATGGCGAGCGATTGCCGAGGGATTCCGTCTGGTCTGCACAGCCTTCTTCCAGGCGGTTGATCGGCTGCTCTACCAGTCCGAGTGCTTATACTTGGTAGCCCAGTTGACACCTTGCCAGCTGGTTTGTTTGAGGGGACGTATGAGTAGAAGCCATCTGGGTTCCGAAAGCGTGGGCTTCAGGTAGTCAGGACCGTGCTCTCCCAGATAGCGGACCGACATTCGCCGCGCGATCTCTACCCAGGCACCCCCGGTATTCGGCTTTTCGATGACGGTGGCCTCGCCTTTGACGAGGACACGGCGATTGTATCTGGTAGAGTCGTCGATACAAAGGCAGACTCGCGGCCGCTGCTCAATGTAGCTGGCCCAGGCGGAACGAGCCCGAGGGATGATGTAGAAGCCATCATCACGGTGCTCGAACCAACACGGGACCACGTAGGGCCAGCCCTCGTCGTCCACACAGCCTAATCGACAAATCGGGTTGCCCGACAGAAACGCGTCGATCTCGGCTGGAGTCAGCTTTCCCACTTTCCCTCTCCAGCTGTTGTCTGAAGTCATGGGATAGATTGTGAAGCAGTTACGCGCACGAAGCGAGCTTTCGACCAGGATTTCAGCGTTGAGTTGCCGCTTGAACGAAGGGTCGCAGGTCGCACGTCGCCGTGGCGAAGAAGGCCTGAGGCGCAGCAGGCAGCCAAGCGCGAGGATTCGGGGTGCTCCCCAACCCCTCGCTTGTGCTTCAGGCTTCCTGCCACCAGGAGTGGGACGCCGAAGTCAAATGAAGTTTCGTTCTAGAATGGGGCCAACGCTTCTGGGGGGGGGAGCCAAGCTGATTCATTTCCGGACGTAGCTTTGGTCTCCAGGCCGAAGTCTTATTCCTTCTAGGGCTTGGTTCGGGACGGCGGCCTCGTCGGTACCAAGTCGCTTTACGCGAGCCGGCACCGACGAGGCCGCATCTCTGGGAACCTACCTCGACTAAAGTGAGGTAGCGAAGCACGTCCATCTTCTACCAGGCAAGAGCATGAGCCGGGGAGGACCATGCGACGCTGGCGGTCTCGACCTCTTCCTCCTCGTCGCTGCACTGCGGTGTTCGGCGGAGGGTCGGTCGGTCCTTCGGTTCCGGGAACTCCGCGTTGATCTCCTTCAGGGTTGCTTTGGCCTGCTGGAATTCCTCGGTGTCCACCAGCACCTCCTTCTTGACCGGGAGATAGGTAATCTCGCCATACGTATTGACGATCCTCTCGTAGAACGCCGGATGGGTGCGGAAGAAGCTGGCTGACTTGACGTACCCCTTCTCGCTGGCCATTTTGTCGAAGAACGTGATGAAGCCGGAGGGATCATATCCTGCGTTCCAGGCGTACTGGGCACCCAGCTGATCGGCCTCTTGTTCGAAATCACGGCTCACTCCGAGGATTGTCAGATTCAAAACCATTCCGAGTCCCATGAAGCCATACTGGAGCGCGTAGTAGGTCCCGATCCCGGCGGCACCTCCAGTGAGAATGACCGATGCCATTTGCGCTGCCTGGTACAGAATACTGGCGAAGCGGGCCTTTTTCTGCAATCGAGCTCCATGTCGAGCCGTGACGTGGGCAATCTCATGGGCCAGCACACCCGCCAGCTCCGATTCGGTCTCAGTTTTCTCAATCAGGCCGGAGTTCACGAAGAGGAAGCCTCCGGGCAGTGCAAAGGCATTGATCTCATCGCTGGCCAGGACCTCCACTTGAAGGGGAACCGTCAAATCTGAATGATCGGCGATCCGCCGTGCCACCTGCTGCACGTACTCGGTCACTTCGGGGTCATCGACTTCAGGAGGCATCGCGCCCATGGTTCTCATTTCCCGAACCGCCTGCTGACCTATCTGAACGTCGTCTTCTTGCCCTTCCTTTATGACCCGAATTCCAATGTCCTCGGCGTCTCCGTAGCGGCGTTCCCGGGCCCCAGCCGACTCAAGGTCGTTTTCAATCTGAAGCTTCTTCGCAGGCCATTCTTTGATGAGTTCGAGCTTGGCCAGCTTGTTGTCGTAGCCGACAGGTAGCAGCTGGATACGCTCCAGTTCCTTCTTCTTCAGCCGCTCCTCCAGGCCCAGAACCTGGCAGTGCAGATCACTCCTTTCCTGGCCCATGTCGACGGTGTCTCGTGACTTCGAACGGTTCAGCTCTGCGAGCTGATTTCGGGTTGTTTCGATCTGCTTCTTTAGAGCCTTTTCCTCGCTCTTCAACTTTTCCTTCTTTGCCTTCCTTTCCGCCTTCAACTGCTTCTTGAAGGCGTCCAGCTCCTTCTTGGAGAAGTTGAACTCATCCGCGCTCTCGAGAAGGTCGATGTAAGATTCTTCGACCAGCACAGATAGCGGTGTTACCGGATCAGGGTCAAGCCAGGCGGCCCACACATTGCTCCAAACCAGAAGAGCGCAGAGGCCGGTGGCTAAGAATTTGGCGGTGACGTTTCTTTTGGCCATGACTATTCTCCTCCCCCAAAACTGGGGTTTCTGGGTTGCTCCAGCAGATCGGATGGCGACCTGTCTGGACATTTTGTAACTGCGGCGACTCTACGATTTCCCCGTTAAGACTCCCGGGGAGCACGGAAGAGTGCCGATTGAGCGAACCGATCTAGTCTGAGTTCCAGAGACGGGAAAGACCGGCTCAAATTGTCAGCTGGAGAGTGAGGTGCACGATTTTGTATCTGCCACTCATTCCTCTAATCTCCTCTAGGTCCACCAGTTACCTATCGCTGACCCTGCATCGCCGGCTGATGCCCTGGGTTCTGCTATATAGAGGGGGCAGGGAAGGAAAAGGTTCGCCAAGGATTGTAAAGGCTTGATAGCCCAAGCTGACATTTCTTGACGAAAGGGGATCAGAAGGGTGCTGCGAGACTGGGCGCAGGCGTGAGGTAGCGCGTCCCGATGGGCTCAGGTATTCGAAGGAATCAAGCAAATAGCGTCTCGCCCGGCATGGAAACCGGGCTGGCGGGCGGCTTCGCGTCCCAGGCGTAAGCTTCCGGTGAGAGGCGTTCTTGGGAATTGAGTGCCTCCTCCCAGGTGAGCGTCTTTCCCGTATACGCCGACATGCGTGCCATGATGCCCAACAGGGTGCTCTTGGCCATGTACTCGCCGTTGTTGATCACTTCACCCTTCCGGAGTGCTTTGTACATGGCGTTGTGCTCGAGCTGGTGCATGTCGGTTCGCTCGTGAGGCCACTGCCAGGGAGTCTGGCCAGCGATGCTGTATTCCATCAAGTTGGCCCGTCCCTGGGTCCCAAAGACGAGGTCGATGAACTCGCTAGTGCAGCGGGGTTGCTGGCGCGTCGCGGCAAAGTACTTCACGCCATTTTCATACTCGAACACTGCACTGAAGTGATCATAGATGTTTCCGTTCGCTTCCCCTATGCGGGTCTGACGGCCCCCGGTCGCGATACAGCGAATCGGGGTTTGATCTTTCATCAGCCAAGCAATCTTGTCGAGCTCATGGACGAACTGCTCCACGATGAAGTCCCCGGACAACCAGGTGAAGTTGTACCAGTTCCGCATTTGCCAATACATGTCGGTATCACTCGGACTCCGCTCAACCGTCCGGGAGAAGCTGTTGAAACGGGTGCTCTGGACCGCGACTAGATCTCCCACTGCCTCCTCGTGTATCTGGTTGATAGTTTGCTGCATGCCCGTTTCGTAGCGCCAGCAAAGACCAGAAACGAGGGAGAGATTCTTCTTCCTGGCTAATTCTGCTGACTCTAGAACCGATCGGATGCCGGGAGCGTCCACCGCCACCGGTTTCTCGGCGAAGACATGCTTTCCAGCCTCGATACAAGCCCTCAGTTGAATCGGCCGAAAGTGAGTGGGTGTCGCCAGCAGGACAATGTCGACGTCCGAGGATAGTAGATGCTGATAAGCGTCGAAACCCACGAAACAGTGGTCCCTGGGCACTGTCACCCGATTGGACACATCCTCTGACTGCCTCAGGTTCGCAAGGCTCTTGTCCAGTTGATCGGCGAAGGCATCGGCCACAGCCACCAGTCGGGTATTTGGGTCTGCACGCAGCGCCTGGGCAGCCGCTCCGGTCCCCCTGCCGCCGCATCCGACTAGCCCGATGCGTATCGTTTCGCTGCCATCGACGTAGCCAGCTCTGAGGTTCGAGGCTAGACCGGCACCCACGGCCGCTGCTGCCGATCGTTTCAGGAAAGCACGTCGTGAGGCAGAGGCACCCTTGCTATTCACGGGTCGGCTCTTTTCCATCTTCTTCCTTTCTGTCGCCACGGCGGTTAAGATGTAATTATTCTACACGAGCCGTCGTGCTTCATCAAAGGAGGTCAAGATGGACGCGCGAATAAGGAGGGAGAATCTATGATCACCCAATTCGCTCATTGTTTGACTAGTCTTGTCGGGATCCGGGACAAACACTCGAGGGGACGCAGAGTCTGGGCACGCATCCTCGGCCTGTTGCTGGTGTTGGCGATCGCGGGCTGTCCAGCAGCCTGTCCGCAGGATCCAAAGCAAACCTTGATCACTGAGGATAACAGGGAGGAGCTCTACCAGAGCATTCGCAAGGGCAACGCGCTGACTTATGAGGAAGCCCAACTACTGGAGGCTTACCTGGAGCGGAACCAGGGCGAACTTGGGGACCGGAAACTACCACCAGGTAGGACCGTCGAGGAGCTGCTTCAAGAACAGCGCTTGTTAGCCATTCTGGATCAGTCCAACAAAGAGGGCTATTCGACCGCGTCCCGGGATCCGCAAGCGGGCGGAGGGAAGGAATCTCAACCCAGAGCTGGGAGCAACCAGGCGGCTCCGCCCGGTGGTCAGGCTCACTCCGTTTCACCCAAACCGAAGGCGCCTCCTGCTCCCAAGACGGCAGCGATCCCTCCTGGAACCGAACTGCAGGTTCGTCTGAACGAACCCGTAAGCAGCAAGACAAATCAGTCGGGTGACCGGGTTGAAATGGTGTTGGAAAAGGACATTGTCGTCGGCGAAAACCTGCTGGCTAGTGAGGGGAGCCGCGTGACCGCACTAATCCGCGAGGCGAAGAAATCAGGGAGGGTCAAAGGGCGAGCAGAGATGTCGTTGACTCTGACCGAGCTTACTGTCGAGAACGAGAAGAGCTATCCCCTCAAGTGTAACACCTTGAAGTTCAGAGCCAAGAGTGGGCTCAAGAAAGATGTATTAACGACCGGCATAGGCGGCGGGGTCGGGGGGGGCCTAGGGGGACTGATTGGTGGCAAGAAGGGGGCCATCCTAGGGGCGATTCTTGGAGGAGGCGGAGCCATCGTGATGCTCCCAGGAGAAGAAGTGGAGTTTGCGATCGAGCAACTCTTCAAATTCATTGAATGCGAGACGAAAAAAGGCGTCGAGTTGCCAATCTTAAAGCAGTGAAGCGCCGTTGAGCCTGAACCCCTCTATCGGGTCAGAAACCCGGATTCCTCACGCTCGGTCCATATAGACTGGGCGTGGGGTCTCTGCGTTTTTCTTTGTCCCATGCGTATCGACAGGATCGAGGTTTTCCATGTTGCCATGCCCTTGATCTATCCCTGGCGGACCGCCTATGGCGAGGACGCCGCGATAGATTCTGTGCTGGTGAGGATGGAGAGTGGCGATCTGGAAGCTTGGAGTGAGACGACACCTTTTGCGGCACCCCAGTACAGCCCGGAATGGGCGCGAGGTGTATTTCACTGCGTCCGTGAGTGGCTGGCTCCGTCGCTGATCGGTCGTGACATAGAAAGCGGCCAGGAACTGCAGCAGATCCTGTCTTTCGTCAAAGGTAACCCTTTCGCCAAGGCTTCTTTGGATATCGGCTGGTGGGTCCTCAAGTCCCTGGAGACGGGACAGCCTCTCCACCGTCTTCTGGGCGGGAATCGTTCTTCGGTCGACGTAGGAGCTGACTTCGGAATCATGGATTCGATCGACGACCTCCTGCGGGGGCTGGAGGCAGCCGTGGAGGCCGGTTTCAAGCGCGTCAAGTTGAAGTTTGGGCCCGGTTGGGACCTCGAGATGCTGCGGCAGGTAAGAGGGCGTTTCCCCTCACATACTTTTCATATCGATTGCAACAGTGGCTACCAGCTGAGCGACGTCGACATGTTCCGCCGGATCGATGAGTTCGGCCTGGCCATGATCGAACAGCCGTTGGCTCATGATGATCTGCTGGATCATGCCAAGCTACAGCGGGAGATCCAGACTCCGATCTGCCTTGACGAAAGCATTACGACACTCGAAAAGGCGAGAAAGGCAATCGAACTGGGGAGCTGTGGCTATGTCAATGTGAAGCCAGCTCGGGTAGGGGGACTGACCAGCGCCAGGCAGATTCACGATCTGTGTAGAGATCAGGGAATCCCCTGTTGGATCGGGTCCATGTTGGAGAGCGCCATCGGCACTCGCGCCAACGCAGCCATGGCGACACTGGAAAATTTCACCTATCCCGCTGATCTGTTCCCCACGAGCCGGTTCTATGAACGTGACCTGGGCTCTCCCCAAGTGGAGCTGCTTCCAGAGGACGACGGTCCAAAGATCGCCCTCCTGGACCAGCCGGGAACCGGCACAGAGCCGGATCGGGAGATGTTGGAACGCTGCTGTCTGTCCCGTGCCCTGGTAAATCGTCCCCTGCAGCCATAAGGAAATTCCAACGTGTATGTCCTCCTCCTGTTGCTCATCCTCAGCACCCCGGTGCTCGGGAGGGAGGTTCGATCCAGGGCCGACTACGATTTCAAGATCGCCGAAGACTCACCGCTCAATCCACTAAGCTGAAACTTCATTGGGATCGTCGCACGTCTGAACGTCCGAACGTCGCACGTCTCTTGCCACTGGACAGTGTGGCGAGAGGCTTCAAGTTTCCTTCTCGAATGGGGCAGCCCGGCTGGGGCGGGGCTAAGCTGAAACTTGATTGGGCGGACGTAGCTTTGGGCTCCAGGCCGAAGTCTTTTTCCTTCGAGCCTTTGGCCCGATACACGGCGGCCTGGAGGCCACCGCTACGCCGGGACCAGGAGTTTCATTCTCGAATGGGGCCAGCACCGCTGGGGGCCCCACTGACCTGGCTCTACCGGGCCCGGATGCTGGTTCAGTTCACCATGGAAGACGGCAACGTCTGGAACGATCCAACGCGGCGCCGGCAGTTCCTGGGCAGGGCCCAACGGAAGCTGGAGGAATACCGGAACGCCTTCCCAGAGAACCGCTTCGCTGCCGGAAGGGACAAGGCAAGGTCAAAGGGGGAAGGCAAAGGCAAGTTCGAGGGCCAGGGCAAGGGCCAAGGTAAGACTGCGGCGCTAAACGGGTACATGAGCGGCCACGGGCCGCGTGATGTAGAGTCCTCGCGAACGCCCCCCCTACCCGGCGGGACCGATGAATCTTCCAGCGGCGCCGGGGTTGGCTCCAACCGTAATCGTCGCGATCACGGTGTTGGTGGCGCAATCGATCACCGACACGTTGCCGCCTCCGGTATGGTCACAAAAGCGAAAGGGAATGCCTTGCTGACCGCGACGCCGAAAGGAAGGGTTCCAACCGGAATGCTGGCTATCACCGTGTTGGTGATGGTATCGATCACCGACACGTTGGCCGCGCCGCTGTCTACAATATACGCGTTCGGCTGCGCCCAGACGGACACCAGTAATAGGGAGGAAAACAGAAGCAGCAAGGACACCCGAAAGTGTACCATAGCTTGGTAACAGGTGCTGAAATCAGAGTCAAGCATGGGGGCGCCCGTTGTGGTCGTTGCCCCTGCTTCAGATGCGCCAGAATCTGGCGCATCACGTGAGGCTGCTCGATGAGGGCGATCACGCGCGGAGAGCCGCCGCAGCAACAGCGCAAGGGATCGACGTCATAGATCTTGCGGAGCAGACGAGCCCAGCTGCGACGGCGACGCCTGTGGAGTCAACCGGATTCGAGCAAAGAATGAATTTATTCGGAAGGACTGTTGGCCCTGAAAACCCGCAGGAAGTTTCCCCCAGGATCTTCTCCATATCCTCTCGGCTATAGCCCCGGTCCAGAAGTCCCTGAGTCAGCTGGCGCCAGATCTCGATGTAGTCGGTCCCGCGCATATCGATGTCCGTTCCGATGCCCACGTGATTGATGCCGATCAGGTTCACGATGTAGTCGATGTGGTTCAGGGTTCCGGCAACCGTCGCGCCCCGTGTGATCCTTTTGCTCCCCAGATCGGAAGTCTGATGTTCTTCCTTGAGCGGCAGCCCCATCGCCTCCCGGGCTTGCCGAATCTGTGCCGGGTCCCGCAGAGCAACCGCCAATTCGTAGGGTTCCGTATATCGCTGGGTGAGGTAGTTCTGCACCCCGAAATAGTGCTCGTAGTGCCCGGTCTTCGCTATCGGCTCCAGGATGGCCGGGTCGTATAACGCTCCCACCGCGATCATTCCGCCGTTTTCGGCTAGGGCCTTGAGCTGATCGTCGGTCAGATTGCGAACGGCGTCAGCCACGGAGCGAGCGCCGGAGTGGGAGGCGATGATCGGCTTGCCGGTCGCCCGGATGGTATCCCAGAAGGTATCGTCCGAGGAGTGGGAGACGTCAACGATGATCCCGAGACGGTTGCATTCCCGCACAACCTCCTCTCCGAAGGGTTCGAGGCCGGGTTCATCATCGTCCATCGACCCGGAGCAGGCGTCGGCCCAGGCCGTGGGAAAGGCGTGGACCAGTTCCAGCTTTCGCACGCCCAGGCGGTGGAAGATCCTGAGGATGCTCAGCTCCTCGATGCCCTCTCCGGTGTCCAGACCCACGATCAAGGCCAGCTTTCCAGCTTCTCGTATCCGCCCGACATCGTCGGCAGTCAGGGCAATCTCCAGATTTTCCTGATGCTTCTCGGCGGCACGGTGGAGGGCGTCGAGCTCCCACAGAAAACGCCGGAGGGACGCCGCACCCTGGAAAACTCCACGAAAGACCGTTTCACCACGTGGAGGCTGGGTGTACAGGTAGGGGTGGAAGTTCTGAACCTGGTAGACTTCCACCAGACTTCCCACGCCATGGCCGGCAACATCCAGACCGGCTTCCACCAGTCTTCCCGGATCGATGGGCCGCTCCGGTTCCGCATCGAAGCGAAAGAAACGGGTGGTGACGGCGGGGTCGACGACGGTGACCTCTTTCAGGATACGGGTCACGGGATCCTGTTCCACTGGAGCCGTCGACTCCTGGGGAGCGCAGCTCACGAGAACCAACAGGACCAGGCCTGTGAACACGTTCGTCAAGGTCTTCACGGGAGTCGGAGGCCTTCCCTCCATATAGCTCTTCCCTTTCTCCCATCTCAAGGTGGCAGGTCGAGACCTGGGTTTCTCAGCCCATCAGCCTCCTTTCGCCGTTCCCGGACGGGTCGGCTGAAGTCTAACACCCTTTCGTGCAGGGGTTACAGCCTGGCTCAGGCCCCCCGGGATCCACTTCTGGAGTTTCAGGGATCGCCCACGACCTGCCCACCACCGATCTTTCCCAGCTCCACGGGCAATTCTCTTGGTTGGGCGGATGGCATTGCGTTTCTCTGACCTTCGGTCAGGCTAACGGAGTGTGGCTCACCTGCACCTGCCAGTTCCTTGACATCAATCAAATACCGTGGCTGGCGTCAGGTGCAGCCACTTGTTGGGTGGTCCCCCCAGTGTTACGCTTTTCTGCATGACTATCAAGGCACAAGTCCGAGAGGGAAGACCGGTGGTCGACGAACCCACCTCCTTCCCAGATGGGACTGAAATAGAACTGCTACCCCTGGATCCTGGTGACTGGCTGGATGAAGCTGACCGCGCGGCGTTGCATGAAGCGCTCGCCCAGTCTTCAGCCGATGTTGCCGCCGGCCGCCTCCTTGACGCCGACGAGATCCTCCGGGAGCTTAGGTCGCATTGACGGAGCGTCGCCTCCGCTTTACGGCGACCGCCCAGCAACACGTCAATCGCGAAAAGTCTAGGTGGCTTGAAAACTGGGACCACACGGATCTCTTCGCGGCCGATATCGAGACTGTCCTCCGAATCCTCGCGTTTCTCCCTGGTGTTGGCACGCCTTACGAGCAGGCTGGTGTCCCCGGCCGAATGAATGCCTCGCCCCAGCGATTGAAGCTCAGGCCGTCGCGGCTCGTCATGAACGCCGCATCGGTCACCGTGGTGCCGAAACGCTGGCTCTGCGCCGCACCCCCTGGTTGAAATGACGGTGATACTCCCGGTAGACCCCATGGACCGAATCCCAGAACATGAGATTCTGTGAATCGAAGGCGCCGGGTGGTCGTAAAGGGCTTTGGACTCCTCAACCGAAGGTGGATTCCATCCGCCGATACCAGCAGGTACAGCCCTCGGGGCTTCTTGCCCATGATGACAATCTTGTAGCGCTCCCGGGGAGGGCACTCGGGGTTCGCGTCCTTGAACACGGCCGAGAGGGAGGGCCTGCCCCCGATCTCACGCACTATGTCCTCATCGAGGATCAGATTGTTCCTGGTGGAGCCCCGAAACTCCACAATGCCCAGTTCGGGACGCGTCCAGTGGATGCAGTCCCTGCTCTCGGCTAGGCAGAGCGTCTCCCAGGAGATCTTTTCGGTCTCATAGATCCTGGAGGCAGGATGATGGCCCCCACGATAGTACATCCTGAAGCGGTCGCCATCCTGGAATCCGCTCTGGAATCCGCTTCCGTTGCCCTCCCAGGGGGCGTCGGTTCGAAACATTCACTGCACTTCTTGGAGAGAACATAATGCAATACAAAAACACAGTAGCGTCCCAGCGTTAGTCGAATAACATCAACTGTTTATGAATGTCACTATTCTGAGTAATGTAATGCATGTCCTGAAAGGCCTGTAAAATTGGGGTTTTCTCGAAGAGCGAGACACTCAGGACCTGGAGAATTGTGTAGAGCGGCAACTCGAGATAGAGGCGCTTGCGGATGATGGCGATGAGCAGGTAGGTACTGAGGGCGATCCAGATTTGTGTTTTCACGGCATTGGGACTGGTGCCGTAAAAGGCCTTGATGCGGAGATGCTGTTTGATCCATTTGAAGAACAGTTCGATCTGCCAGCGGAGCTTGTAGAGCCGGGCAATAGTCAGAGCGGGAGAAGCAAAGTCGTTGGTGAGGAATACTAGCCGCAGGTCGGTGGTGACGCCGAAGAACTTGATGCGACGCAAAGGTTCGGGGTAGGCCTTGGCCGGATAGAAGGTGCTCAGCAGGACAGTTTGGTCGCAGATCAGTCCCGTCGTTCTGTCCACCGGGTGGGAGTAGCGGCGGCGGAACTTGAAGTTGGCCTTGGCGCGGGTCACGAATAACGACCGGGCAGAATGGAGTCGGTACAGGCGCCCGAAATCCAGGTATCCGCGATCCATGATGTAGTAGGCACCGGGACAAGGAATCAGGTGGTCCAAGGCGTGGACATCGTGCAGTTTTCCGTCCGAGATCAGAACGAACTCGGGAATGGCGCCGTGCAGGTTGAGCAAGGTATGCAGTTTGATCGCCCCCTTGGTACGGCGGAAGCGCGCCCCGGGGAAGACCGAGAGGCACAGGTCGATGGTCGTGGAGTCCAAGGCATAGACGGTCGCGTTCAGGTCGACTCCCAGGTCCTCGTCGGTGTACAGGCGGCGCGCTTCGGCGATAAGCACTTGGGCAAACTCGGCATAGATGCGCCAGTCGCGCCTCTCGTTGGCATTGGACAGATTGTTGCGGGAGA
Organism: Acidobacteriota bacterium; assembly: GCA_965219855.1. Taxonomy (GTDB): domain Bacteria; phylum Acidobacteriota; class UBA6911; order RPQK01; family JAJDTT01; genus CAUZIZ01. The sequence continues at coordinate 144,705 of CBDCOR010000025.1, read as the reverse complement.
CCGTGGAGCGAATGCCCATGTGGAAGAGCTTGGATCTCATGGCCCGTAGGCAGGCTTCGATATCGCGCAAGCTCTCGCGATAGGTCAACTGTGCAAAGGCCATGACCCGGTAATGGTCGGCACAGCGGAACGACTTGACCTTGTAGTCGCCTCCGTAGTGCTGAACAATGCGATGAAAATGATGCCAGGGAAGATGCCGCATCACCTGAGAAAAAATCGTCGTGCCCGTGTACATGCTCGCCCTCCTTATGAACTGAAGGGCGTGAGCGTACACTCACTTTCAAGTCGGAAACACCCATTATCTTCTCTAACATATTACTCATTAATACTTTACAGAGATTAGAAGCCCAAACGTTGGGACACTACTGACAAAAACATTGATCGCATTGCACTCGTGACAGCATTCATATTGCTGCTGCCCTTGTTGGCGATGCAGATCACCGATCAAGTGCTCTGGGATCTTGCCGATTTCGTTGTCGGCGGCGTCCTCCTGTTCGGCGCTGGACTCACCTATGAGCTGCTAGCGAGTAAGGGGGGCACTATCGCGTACCGGGCCGCCATCGGTGTTGCAGCGGCGACAGCGCTCATGCTCGTCTGGATGAATCTTGCCGTTGGGCTTATCGGGAACGAGGAAAACCCCGCTAACCTGATGTATGGCGGAGTGCTCGCCGTCGGACTCTTCGGTGCCATCATCGCACGCTTTCATCCACAAGGAATGGCACGCGTGATGTTCGCGACGGCGGCCGCTCAGATGTTGGTCGGTGTGATCGCGCTGATCGCCGGGTTGGGCTTCACGTTGATACTGAATGGGTTCTTCGCCGCGCTGTGGGTAGGATCGGTGTTGTTGTTTCGACGCGCGGCGCGAGAACAGCCCGTCTGACGAGCGCAGCTGCGTTGGATTGTACAGGAAAGAATTCGGCCGTGGGGCGTGGCGGTGGCCTCCGGGCCGCCGTGTTCCTTCCTTCGAGCCTTTGGCTCGAAGAACGGCGGCCCGGAGGCCACCGCCACGGTTTTCGGACAATCGCCTCGGTAGCGGACGTGAAGCTGCCCGGGTGTCGTCTCGGGATGAGGTGAAGGCCCCTCAGCCTCCACTGAGACCGGATAGCGAAGATTCAGGGCCCAGAAGGCCAAGTCGAGGTAGTGGCAGCCCATGTTGCCGAAATTGCCGCCGCCGAAATCCCACCAGCGGTGCCAGTTGCCGCCGCAACCGCGGGAATAGGTGGGATGATAGGGGCGGTAAGGTGCTGGCCTCAGGAAAAGATCCCAGTGAAGCCCTTGGGGGACGGGTGGCGTCTCGGTCGGGCGATCACTCGTCCTGCCGCCCTCCCGGAGCCAGATATGGCATTCCTTCACCGCGCCGATGACTCCAGCGCGGATCAGCTCCACGATGCGGCGGTAGTTGTCCGAAGCGTGCATCTGGGTTCCCAGTTGCGTGGCCACCTGCTGCTCGGCTGCCACCTTGGCAAGCATGCGAGCCTCAAAGACTGAATTGGCTCCCGGCTTCTCGCAGTAGACATGCTTGCCGCGCCGCATTGCCGCAACACTGGCTGGAGCGTGGTTGTGGTTCGGAGTGCTCACCACCACGGCGTCGATCTGGCGGTCTAACTTGTCGAGCATCCTCCGGTAATCGTGGAATTTCTTCGCGCGCCCATAGGTGGCGGCTTCGACTCCAGGGCGTCGGAATCCTCCGGGGGAAGCCCTCGCCCGCTACTGGAAGCGCCGACGTTTTCTCCGCACTGTGAGCCGCGCCGCGGCGGGGTTGGTGATTCTCCGCGACAGCCGTTCGGTCTGGGGCTACCATGCCAACGGCAAGCTCAATGTCGCCATTGTCGGCGCCGGCGACAGCGTTGTCGATGTCCAGGAAGAGTGAGACAATTTTCCTGGGAAAGAGCCAGAAGCAAGGAGCAGCCACCACCATGCAGGTGGATCCGAGAGCCATTCGGGCAAAGGCAAGGTGCTAAAGCGGCGACCGTATGCAAGGGTAAGGGGCCTATTGGAAGCGCAATGAGTACAGATCCGCGTCCTTCATGACGAAGCGCAGGCGGACGGTCTTGCCTGACAGACCGGCCACATCATTGCCTTTTTGCCAGGAGACGATTCGGCTGATCTCGTCTCCGATGATCTCAGGGCACTCTTCCAGCGAAAAACCCGGAATCGCCTGCCCCTCGCCATCCTGGATCTCGACCCTCAGCCCTCCGGCTGCCGACGTTGAGTAGTTGATCTCCAGCCGATTGCCCTTGAACTTCAAAGGCTTCGTCAGCATCTGGCCTCCTGAATAAGGAGCATTGACCGAAGCGAATCCATCGAGTCGCAGGGTCATCCGCTGGATGTGCCAGGAGGGATGGGTGTAGTGACAGCCCACGTACAGGGACATCTCAGCCTCTCCGGTGGGAACGATGCCCTGGAGTGGATAGTTGGTGCGCGAAACCCAGTTAAGCGTGCCCGGTCCTGGCCTCACGAAGACGCCCATGAAGGTCCTGTCGTAAAGGCTGCCGCCCCGGGACGTCATGAACGCAGCATCGGAGCAATCTTCCACCTGCCAATCCGGGTTGGGATTGGTCGGGTCCGGTGCGACCCCGGCCGCTCTGATCACTGCCGGCTCCAGTGCCGCTCGCCCTCGCATGAAACGGGGAGGTGTGGCCACGTAGATGTGGGGAGCCCGGAAATAAGGAACCGTATGGTGCTCATAGAGATGTTCGGGAGGCACAATCCCTCCGGTGGTGTATTCCATTAAGACCGGGTCGGTCCAGCTGAGAAGATCTTTGGAGGTGCTGCGTGCGACCGAGCGCTTTCCGGTCCCGTCGTTGGCGGTCATGTAGCGGAAGTAGAGGAGGTACTTGCCCTCTGTTTCCGACCAGAAGATGGACTCGATCCCATCGAAGCCATTGGGCAGGGTCGTGATGAAGACCGGCTCCTCCTGCACCTTCCTGAACCTGACCCCATCGGTGGAATCGTAGAGGAACAGGTCCACAAATTTCTTGCCATCGAGCGGATGTTCATTCTTCCAGTTGTCCCGATCCCGGTATTGCGAGCTGGTCGCTTTGATGCGTCGCCCTGGCGGGACCCCGGGTCGGTTGTCGACGAATGGAACGAGCCTACCGGGCATCACCACGTTGTTTTCCCGGCTGCCATCCACTTCCACGATTCCCAGCGTCGGCTTTTCCCAGCGGATGCCATCCTGGCTCCGGGCGTAGCTGATGGAGAGGATAAATCGCTTCTCTCCGGCGGGGAGCATTCGCGCCAGGTAGTAGAGATGGTAGAGGCCACCCTCTTTGAAGACCTTGTGCCCGTAGTTGAACCTGCTCTCCCAGGGACGGTCGATCTTGATGGCGACACCTGCAGGCCGGGGTTCGTGAAGCTGGAGATCGACTCCTTCCAAGCGGTCTATCAGAAAGCGATCCACGAACAGCTCTCTTCTGGATCCGATCTCCCGTATGTCGTCCGTCCCCGCAGCCAGTGACCCGCTGCAGAGAAGCAGGAGCGCCATCAGGGCCGTGAGACCTCCTTTTCCGAGCTTCATAAGCACCTCCTCCCTCAGGGCTAGAGCGCTAACGTATACCACTCCTGTTCGTCCGTTGCCAGGTGCTCCGGGCGGTCGAGCCCCCGTGAACTCACCGAAGATCTCAGCAATCGAGGTGCTGAAGCGATCGCCCCACTTCACTTCCCCCTTTGCGTCGGTTAGAGTAGTCGGCTGAGCGGGCCCTTTAGAAAGGATCTTGGCGTGTTTCGCCTGATTAATCTCTTGACCCTTCTTGCGGTTGGTCTTCCCGTTTACGGTGGCGTCAATACCCTTCTCACCATAGAACCGACCGACAGCCAGCCGAGGAACTCCGAAGGTGACATCATCGCGCTTCGCGACGGTCGACTCTGTTTAATCTACTCGCGGTACCGAGGCCCTCGACCGGACCCTTCGAAGTCCGGTGGCGGTGTGCGAGACCACTCCCCAGCGGATCTGGCCATGCGGACTTCGAGCGATGGCGGTAAGACCTGGAGCGACGACCGCATCGTCGTCACGAACGATGCCGGCATGAACGTCATGAGCGTCTCACTGCTTCGCTTGCGAAGCGGCGACATTGCGCTTTTTTACCTACACAAAAACTCCATGGAGGACTGCCGTCCGGTGATGCGCGTCTCGAAGGACGAGTGCGAGAGCTGGAGCCATGCCGTCGTCTGCGTCCCGGATCAGGTCGGCTATTTCATTCTAAGCAACGACCGCGCCGTCGAGCTCTCTGATGGGCGCCTGGTCTTGCCGCTGGCGCTTCACAGGACACCCGGCGCGCAGGCGGATTGGGCCGGCAGGCTGCTCACCGCGATCTCAGACGATGCTGGCGCGACCTGGCGGCGCAGCCAGGATCGCTTCCAGGTCTTCAGCCCCGAGGGGACGCGTGTCACGGCGCAAGAGCCCGGCATCGTCGAGCTCAAAGACGGACGGCTCCTGATGTATCTACGCACCAACGCGGGGAGCCAGTACATCTCGTACTCGAGCGATCGGGGCGACACCTGGACGAAAGCGAAACCATCGAAACTCGCATCGCCTTTGAGTCCAGCGACCATTGAACGTATTCCCTGGTCGGGAGATCTTCTCAGTGTGTGGAACGATCACAGTGGTCGTCACCCTTTCAGCCCGCGCTGGCGAACGCCACACTGCGTGGCCATCAGCCGCGACGACGGCGAGAGCTGGGAACCCTCGCGCGCCATCGAGCGCGACTTGCGGGGTTGGTTCTGCTACACCTCGGTGAGTTTCCACGACGACCGGGTGCTGCTGTCCTACGCTGCCGGCGATCGATACATTGGTCGTTTGAACCGCTTAAAGGTGCTTTCGATATCGAAGGACGCGCTCGAGTCGAGCGGCGAGCTCGTACCCCTTCCCAAGGACTATGCCTGGCTCGAGGACGACCGACTGATTGCCGACTGCCTCAATTTTCGCCCCGCTGAAAAAGACAAGTTTCGAGCTGGCGGAGATCTGATCGCGCTAAGCCCAGTCGCCTTACCGCGCGCCGAGTTGCTCGAACGGGACCCCAGCGGAGAGCCGTTCGATCATTTCGGCTGGCCGGTCGGTGTCCAGGCCAAGGGCCGTCTCTTTGTGCTTTTCATGAAGATGACCGGACACGGAAAGTTCGACACGGGCTTCGTGAAAGCGGCTATGGTTAGCTCGACCGATGGAGGCCGCAGCTTCTCTCCGATTCCAGGTCTCAAAAACAGCTGTCTCGATGACCTCTCCCCCGACGCACGCGGGATCCATCCGGACGCACCTCGCACCAATTTTGGCAGCTGGGGCAACGCCGCTGCCTTTGTCGACGGAAAACTCATCGTCACGAATTTTCGCGGCGTCTATCGCTCGGACGACAAGGGGGCGACCTGGCGTCTCTTGGACTCGTCTGGTCTGCCGACACAGATTCCGACCGTTGCGCGCTGGGGCCAAGGTCCGCGACTTTTTGTTCACCCGCGAAAGGGGCTCATTTCCATCGGCGCGACGACTGAAGAATCCCTGGCCTTTCGAAGCTCACTCGACTACGGCGTGACCTGGACTGAAGAGATCGTTCCTACCGAGGAGCCACTTCAAGAGCCCGCGGGTACCGTCTACGATGGAAAACTGATCCTCCTGCCGCGACACAATCGCGAACGCTGGACACAGTTTTGGTCGGAGACCGACTGGTTGCCACTTCGAAAGGCTCGCACGAACATAACACCCGGCGAGCGCGACACGACTGACATTCAGTACAACCCAGTTTCAAAGCGGCTCGAAGCTGTGGTGACGAATCGTATTGGTGGCGGACCGGGAGACGAGAATGACAACTGCATGACCATTAACCTCTGGAGTATTTCGCCCGTGGATCTCCGTGCAGGAGGCGGCGAGTGGCGTTTCGACGGCACGCTCCTGCGCTCGGAAGGCCGCGAGCATCAGAGGTACCGCGGACTGGCCGAAACGGGTCGCGACGGCATGCACCCGGGGGGCACGGTCATCGACGCCGAAAAGGGCGTGCAGTACATTTACATCTACCTCGGTTTCTTCGAGGGACCCGCCGGCGTGTTTCAGGTGACGCGCACGCTCGACACCGATGCCCTTCGCGCCTACCTCCTCCCTCAGAGCGACTAGAAATAGGGACAGCGCAACCGCCTGGGTATCCTGGTGGACATTTCCCACGGCTCGGATGAGACCATGTGGGACGCCCTCAAGACATCGACAAAGCCACTCATCGCCTCCCACTCGGGAGCCCGCGCCGTCATATAGAAAAGCACGAAAGAAAGCCTGAGAGCGACTCCCAGATCGTCCCGGCAGCCACGGGAAAAATCATAGCAACTGAAAGTGATACTATCGGCGTGGCACCCGCCGAGGACCAAGCCCTGGGGGGTGCGGGATTGGCGGGGGCGATGTCGTCTGTCACTATCCTGCCTGGGTTCCGAAGCGACACAGCGGGAAAAGGGTTGTTCTATCAGGGAAGTATTGTTGACGGTGTCCAGCAGTCCCGGAAAGCATGGTTTCACCCACCCGAAATGCTCCCCTGCTGCACAAGGAGTTATCATCATGCGAGCTGAAGTCCTCACGTCTGTATTTGTGTTCTTGTGCCTCATCGCTCCTCTGCGGGGCGGCGTCCAGCCCGCTTCCGCCGTTTCCCAGAAGGACCTGCGATTGCACCGGGAGGCAATCATCATCGACACCTATGCGGCGACCCAGTTCTACCGCCGGCCCGATTTCGGAACGGGTACCCCGGGAGGCAAGTACGACCTGCCCAAGGCCCTGCGGGGTGGCGTCACCGGGGCCAACTTCGGTGTTGGCGCCGAAGAGCTCTTCGTCGCGGACCCCCGGCTGGGGCTGATAGACCCGCCTCCTCGAGGGGTGAACGTCATGGACTCGCTCTTCAGGGGACCCGACATCGTCAAGAGAATCCTCTGGGAGCTGGACGCCCTCTACGAGACCGTCCGGCAGCATTCCTCCCACATGCTTATTGCCCGGAGCACCGCGGACATCCGCCGGGCCAAGGCCGAAGGAAAGTTTGCCGTCATCATCGGCACCAACCACGGCTGGTTCGACTCGGACCTGGCTGTGCTCCGCTCCTACCACCGCCTGGGAATGCGGGTCCTGGCCCTCTGCCATGGGGACTCGCTGGGCTGGGCCAGCTCGGACCGGGAGCTGCCCGCCGCCGCCGGCCTGACCGATTTTGGCCGCGCCGTCGTCGAGGAGTGCAACCGCCTGGGGGTGATCGTAGATGTCTCCCACGCCTCGGAGGAGACGTTCCGGGATACCCTTGCCGTGACCCGAAAGCCGGTTCTGGCCTCCCATGGTGGCTGCTACAGCCTGACTCCGATCCAGCGCAATCTCACGGATGATGAGCTTCGGTCCCTGGCCCGCAACGGGGGGGTCGTGGGGATCGTTGCCGATCAGGGCATGCTGGACGTCGAGGTTCTGAAAGCCCGCTTGGAGGGAGACATCTTTGACCAGATCCTCCAGAGCCATCTTTCCCTTGCCGCCAGCTACAAGGACCGTCCCTTCGACTGGGTCCGGGAGACCCGGCAGCGCGCCCTCGAGAGGAGTCGGTCAAAGCGGGGCAGCCCGACTCCGGCTCCGGCTCCGCCGGTCGCTCTTGAGCGAATGCTCGAGCATCTGGACCACGCGGTACGGGTGGCGGGGATCGATCACGTGGCGATCGGCACCGATTTCGACGGGGGTGGAGAGTTGCAAGGCTTCGAAGACGCCTCTCAGTTTCCCAAGGTGACCGAAGCTCTCATCCGGCGGGGTTACGGTGAAGAGGAGATCCGGAAGCTGCTGGGCGAAAACTTCCTGCGCGTCTTTCGCCTGGTGACCGAGTGAGACGTCCGCCGTCGGGGACCGCCACCACCCTGCGATAATCACGCTGTTTCGATTACGACGCTCGGTCAGAGCTAACGTAGTTTGGAGATAGGAGTTCGCCTTTTGGGGCCTCGGGTATGACGCCATTTCTTGATGCCCAGCAGGCGATTCCTTGTGCTATTGGCTCATGGTAGCGAAAGCCGTGCGCTGCCGGCAACCCACAGAGGCGGTGCGGCGGTTCGCCTATCTGGTTCTTCCAAAGATAGTGATAGTAGGGTTAATGAACCAAAGTCGAACTGGTAGAATGCTTTACCTAACAGTGTACGAGTTAGTGGGTTGTGTTTCGTCTTATAATTCCGCGTAATCGAGTGCTATCATCGCGGGATACACCGAGTGCCACTTATCTGGATCGGATTTCTTGGCAATGCTGGTCGCCTGGGGCCAGGGGGAAGAGGCAGCAATGCATCAACTCATGCCCCTGGTCAACGAGGCGTACCTGAAGCTGGTCGACTGCCAGCGGGTTCAGTGGCAAGATCGAGCCCACTTCTTTGCCGTATCCGCCCGGTTGATGCGACGCATTCTGGTGGACTCTGCCCGCTCCCGCCGCTCCCAGAAGCGGGGTGTCGAAGCCTCGATAGTGTCCCTGGACGAGGCGTCGCGGTATCCCCGGTGCCGGGTCGAGACCTGATCGCTCTGGGGGGCCCTGGAGGCACTGGCTGCCATCGATCCTCGTAAAGGCCAGATCGTAGAAATGGGCTATTTCGGCGGGCTGACGGGCAAGGCGGCGACGAGGCACTGCGAGGCGAGGTGGAATCCCTGCTGGATGAGGAACGGGTCGCCATCGGGTCCAAGACAACGATCGAGATTCTGGATGCGCCCAGCGGCGAGAGGCTCTGGTCCTACCCGGTTGAGGATAGGACGATCACGTCGATAGAGTCACTGAAAAAGGGGGCTGTTGCGGATGGCCGTTTGGTGTTCTCGACCCACCGCGACAAATACCTTGCCTCGATCTCAACCGGCGGGAACTGCGGTGGTCTGTAACCCCTCCCCAGGGCCTGGTCCCACTCGCGACTCGCGCTTTGAGCCCAGACGGCGAGGTTCTGTTCGGGGGAGACTACGGCCTCGGCCGTATCGGAGCCTTCCGGTACGATCCCGGTGGGGAGGACTTTTGCCTTCTCTGGAGCACGCCAACCGGGCTGCCCAGCGGGGGTCTGGGTTGGATCGAAACCGATGAAGAAGCCATCTACGTTCCCACCGCCAAGCCCTCCCTTCTGGAGATCAGCAAGTCCACCGGGGAGCTTCGGGGGCATCCCCTGCTCTGGGCAGCGAGTGGCCGCGCTCCGAATTGGGCAGCGATGAAGTTCAAAGTCCATGGTAATCGCGTCTACGTCAACCTGGGCCGCGCGGCCTATGCGATGACCCTGGATCGGGACTAAGCTGAAACTTCATCGCCAAGCTTCCAAACTTCGGTGTTCGTATTGTTCGGTGTTTTGCGGTTTGAGATTTGGGCTTTTCTGCTTCCTGAGAAGGCAACCGCTAAAGGCTAAACCGCTGAGTATCGAACACGAATTTCAAAGAAAACCACTCTAGCCTGCGTGTTCGATGTTCAGCGCGGACGTAGCTTTGGCCTCCAGGCCGAAGTCTTTTTCCTTCGAGCCTTTGGCTCGACCGACGGCGGCCTGGAGGCCATCGCTACGCCGGGACTCGAAGTTTCATTCTCGAATGGGGCCAGCACCGCTGGGGGACCCACTGAGCTGAAACTTCATTCGGCGAGAGAATCGTGCAAGCGTTGCCAATTGACACAGCCGTAACCCTGAGGGAGCGGGATCTCACTCATTTGAAGCACCGGATCCAGCTCCTAGTCGCGGACCGAATCTCAGCAAAGTCCAACCCAGTGCCATTGGCGTAGCTTTGGCCTCCAGGCTGAGAAATTTCTCTCCTGTCCAAATCCCTGTTTTTGGAGACCTATCTACTGAAGTAGCAGCAAATACGAGCCGGGCTCCCGAACGTCCAGGACAAGATCCAGCTCGGCCTCGAAGTGGCCCTCGGCAGCTTGGCTATCGCGCGAAACTATCACCTCGCCGTTGTGGACCAGCTGGATCTGCTTGAATCAATAGTTTCCTTGTGAGGACCCTCGTGCAGAAACTGGCGATCAACTAATGCTGAGGTTGGTATTGATCTGGGGACGAATGGGGCTGACGGGCATTCCCCGAATGACAACGGTGATCTGACCGGGTAGCCGCCCGAACCGCCGGACACGGATGAAGGTGCGAATGGCAAGCAGAATTTCCCGGAGCTGAAATACATATCCGGCACACGGAGGACCACTGCCACCCTCCACAGCACTCCCGACTCAGATTTCCTGATCCAGTTTTTCGCCAATCCCAACTGCCAGGCGCCCTTTCAGGGGCGGGAGTGGCTGAATACGACGGATCTGACGCTCCAAACCGATAGTTCCGGTCTGGCCCAGGTGCAGATCTTCCTGCCCGACGGAGTGGATCCCGCCCAGCTGACAGCAACATTTCTTATATCCGCCGTCCTCTGAGATTGCCCTTCCAAAGTCAAAGATCTAGTATTGCCGCATAGACTCCCCAGCAGTCTGGAGGCTCGTTGATAGGCCAGACCATCTCCCATTTCAGGACTTCCGATACGCTGGATGAAATCTGACCGGTGGAAGCAGATTGATCAGATACTCGATGGGGCTTTACAAAGAGAGGGGAGCGAGAGGAAGGGCTTTCTCGACGAAGCTTGTTCTGGAGACGCCTCGCTGCGCCAAGAAGTCGAGGGTCTGCTCGAAGCCAGCGAGCGAGGGAAAGGTTTCATTGAGGCCCCTGCCCTGGAGGTGACAGCCCAAGCCATGGCCCAGAATCAGGTTCAGTCAATGGTCGGCCGAGAGATCGGCTCGTACAAAGTACTCTCCTTGCTCGGCACGGGAGGCATGGGAGAAGTCTATCTGGCGGAAGACGCGAAGCTGGATCGCAGAGTCGCCTTGAAGTTCCTGCCCGGAGAAATGCAGCAAGACGAAACTGCCAGAAAGCGCTTTCTGCGGGAAGCCAAATCCGCGGCTGCGCTGGACCACGCGTATGTTTGCCACATCCATGAGGTTGGGGAAGAGGAAGGCAAGTCCTTCATCTCGATGGAATATGTCCAAGGCGAGACGCTCAAGGACCAGCTAGAAAAAGGCCCGTTTCCTCTCCAGGATGCTCTCGCAAAGGCCACGGAGATTGCTGAGGCACTGGAAGCCGCCCACCGGCAGAACATCATCCATCGGGATCTCAAGCCGTCGAACATCATGATCACCCCCGACGGGCACGTCAAGGTGCTGGATTTTGGGTTGGCCAAGCGGCTGACTCCAGCCGAGGGAGGAGACAGTCAGGAAAAGACACTCACGGCCAATCTGACCCGAACAGGTGACACGCTTGGGACCGTGCCTTATATGTCTCCGGAGCAGTTGCGAGGGGAAGCAGTAGATGCTCGCTCGGACATCTTCTCGTTCGGGGTAACGCTCTATGAAATGCTCACCGGCATAGACCCCTTTAAGCAAACGCGGCCTGTGGATACCGCCAGCAGCATCCTCACAAAAGATCCACCCCCTTTATCTCGGTACATGAATGAGGTTTCTCCTGTACTCCAGCATACGGTGAGGAAGATGTTGGCCAAGGACCCGGATCGCCGCTATCAACTCATCCACGAGGTAGGGACGGATTTGGGAGAGATACTCCATGGTGGCAAAGATTCTTTCGAGATAGCACCAGCAGCAGAAGGATCGTGGAAACGGTGGATTCCGTGGGGTGTCGCAGCTTTGGCAGTGATGACTGCTGCCACCCTAGCGATCTGGAATCACCTCCCTGACACGACTTCACAGACGCCACCAGGCATAAAGCGGACCATCATTGACTTGCCAACGCCCTATGTGGTCATGGCCGTCGCGTGGAGAATAGCCCTCTCGCCAGACGGTCGTCATCTTGTCTACGTGGGCCAGTACGCTCAGGGTCACGCCATTTATCACCGGGCGATGGATCAAACCGAGGCTCTCCCTCTTCCCGGAACCGAGGGGGCTTCGCGCCTCTTTTTTTCACCGGATGGGGAGTGGGTCGGTTTCTATGCGGACGGCGAAATGAAGAAGGTTTCGCTGAAAGGCGGCCAGCCCCTGGTCATAAGCGAGCTAGATCCCTATTTCGGCGCCAGCTGGGGGGTATGTTCCGGGCAGATAGGTAACAGTTTCTCCCAGGCACATAGGTTACAAGAGGAGTCATGCCATGGAAAGAGACGTGTGTAATGAACGAACGAGTGAAACTGCTGACCGAGTATCTGGAGGGGGAGTATGGGATTACAGAGTTATCGCAGGCCTATGAGGTGAGTCGGAAGACGATGTACAAGTGGATTGCTCGATACGAAAAAGAAGGCTGGGCGGGGCTGGAGGATCGGTCCCGTGCGCCCCACAGCCACCCCAACGCGGTAGAAGAGAAGATCGAGAGGAAGCTTTTAGAGTTGAAGGCCCGTTGGCCGTTGTGGGGAGCGCCGAAGTTGTGGGTCAAACTGAGAGAGGCGGTGGGAGCGGATCGGTGTCCGGCGGAGAGCACGGTGAGCGAGATCCTCAGACGGCACGGTTTGAGTGGGCTGGTCAAACGACGACGGCGAGCGGTGCCGACGGAGCAGCCCTTTGAGGAGTGCCGGGAGGCCAATGCCGTGTGGTGTACGGATTTCAAGGGCTGGTTTCGGACCACCAACGGCCGCAAATGCACGCCCTTGACGATCAGTGATGCGCACAGCCGCTGCTTGTTGTGCTGCCAGGGGCTGGGGGGAGCGACCGGATTTATCACGGTCAAGCCGCTGTTTATTAAGACGTTCCGGGAGTGTGGGCTGCCCGATGCGATGCGCACGGACAATGGACCGCCGTTAGCGTCGAGGGCCCTGGGAGGGCTCAGTGACCTGGCGGTGTGGTGGGTGCGTTTGGGGATTGAATTGCAACGCATCGAACCGGGTTGCCCGCAACAGAATGGAAGACATGAGCGGATGCATCGGACGCTGAAGGAAGCGACGGCCCAGCCGCCGCGAGCGAATCTCGGAGCCCAGCAGAAGGCGTTTGAAGCCTTTCGCCGGGAATACAACGAGGAGCGTCCCCATGAATCCTTGGGCCAGAGGCCCCCGGCGCTCTTCTACCAGCCGGCGGCTCGGGAGTATCCTTGCCGGTTGCCCGAGCAAAGAGGTTATCCCGATGAGTGGGAGAAGCGGAGGGTGCGCAAAGCCGGTCAAATGAAGTGGAAGGGCGAAGACATCCTAGTGAGCTCGACCTTGCGGGGGCAGGAGATTGGATTAAAGCCCGTGGGAGAAGCCCAGTGGGCCGTCTACTTCGAGACCCTGGAACTCGGCCTCTTCGATGAACGGCTGGGAAGGGTGCTGCCGGCCAAACGATTGCGACGAAAACCGCCAACCCAAGATCAGGAGCCACCCCAGAGTGGCCAATGACCCGGAAAGCCGTGGAAACTGCCGCACTATGGAAACCGTGGAAAAACGGCGACATGGAGAAGACGACTCCAGGCGTGGAGTTTTTCCACCGTTCCCACAGCGCTTGGAAAACTCCTCCGGACGGAGTTTCCCACAGTTCCCACTGCTTCTGCGGCTGGATCTATAAACGGACTGCCTCTGCCGCTTTGCGGCGAGGGTTCACGAGCGATTAAAATGAATCGAACCCAAGGAGATCCTGGTTGAATCACTGGCTGGTTTCGAGCCGGCCCCCGGCACAACAAAATGAAGTCCCCAGACTCCAAAAGTGTAACCTATGTGCCCGGGAGAAATTCTTACCTATGAATCGGGAGCTACAGGGGGAAGGATGGAAACATTGTTTTCGGAAGCCCGTCTTCGGGCCTTTCACGTGTTTCGGCCACCGGAGGTATCCCTCAGAGAGTCACCACTCCCGACAAGAAAAGGGGTGAAATTGCACATGCGTGGCCCAAGATCCTACCGGGTGGACATGCGGTTGTTTTTGATATTCGGCTGCCTGGGACGGTGGGGACTGGTGGCAAGAAATCGCCACTCGGCGTCCTTTCGCTGGAGACTGGAGAGTGGAAAACAATCGCGGAAAACGGCCATTATGGTCATTATTTGCACTCCGGACACCTTACATATCTTCATTCCGAACTCGGGCATATGGTGGTGGCCTTCGATCTCTCACGACTTGAGGTGATCGGTGATCCCGTCCCCGGTCCGACCCTTGAAGGCGTCGATTACGCAGTCTCGAATGATGGAACGCTCGTGTATCGATCTCCTCACAGCGACTGGGGGGAACTGGTATTGGTGGATCATAGGGGAGGGACTCAGGCTGGGGGGAAAGCGGCACACAGGTTTGCGCAGCCGCGCTTTTCCCCGAACGGCAAGTACGTAGCGCTAACCGTGAAGAAGGATGAGACCCGCAAAACAACCACCTTCTCAGGGACAAGCGACATCTGGGTCTATGAGGTGGCCCGTGGAATACTCACGCCGGTGACCTTCACAGACAGTAGTAGTGAACCTGTCTGGACGCCAGACGGTAAACGCGTCACATTCCGTCGGTTTTTGCCGGAAGCCAGGGGAATAAGAAGCAGCATATACTGGAAGGCTGCTGACGGCAGTGGTATGGCTGAAGAACTAACATCTGCTCCAGGCCTAGTTCCAACCCCCCACTCCTGGTCTCCCGACGGCAAGGTCCTGACGTTTACGACGGTGCAGCCGGAGAAGCAAACCTCCTATGACATTTGGGTGTTCTCACTCGAAGGCGAACGAAAGCCTCAGTTATTTCAGGCGACCCGATTCCGCGAACGGCATCCAATGTTCTCACCTGATGCTCGGTGGATCGCATTTACGTCGAACCGCTCTGGCCGAGATGAGGTTTATGTGAAAGCCTACCCAGCCGGGAGTGGACTGACACGCATATCGATAGAGGGTGGAAGCCAGCCTCTGTGGGGAGTTGACGGGAAGGAGCTTTTTTACCGAAACGGGGAGGAAATGCTGGTCGCTGCTGTAGGTACGGCAGCCCCTTTCACGGCAGCCCCATCAAGATTCCTGTTCGAGGGGCCCTACCTCGGCGGAATCAACGGCGCACTTGCACGGAATTACGACATCTCGCCGGATGGTCGTCGGTTTGCCATGATCAAGGGGGCGGCAACCTCTCCGAGACAACTCAACGTTGTTCAGAATTGGTTTGAAGAACTCAAACGCCTGGTCCCGACGGGGAAGTGATTTCACCCACCGTATGGTAGCTGAGAATGGTCCCATCTATCTTTCGGATTAATATATAAACCATCCCGGTGAGATTGCCCTTCCGGATCCAAAGATCTAGTATTCGCTAAGCACTCCCCCGCAATCTGGAGGCCCGTGTTGATAGGCCAGACCATCTCCCATTACAAGATCACCTCTAAGCTCGGCGCAGGCGGGATGGGCGAGGTATACCGGGCCACCGATACGAAGCTCAACCGCGATGTGGCTCTGAAAGTTTTGCCTAAAGCCTTTACCTCCGATCGGGAACGCCTGGCACGTTTCTCCCGTGAAGCCCAGGTGCTGGCATCACTGAATCATCCCAACATCGCCTCCATTTACGGCTTGGAAGATTCCGACGACAAGCACGCCCTGGTTTTGGAGCTGGTGGAAGGCGAAACACTGGCAGAGCGGATCAGTAGAGGAGCCATCCCTCTAGAGGAAAGCCTGAAGATCGTTCTTCAGATAGCCGAGGCACTGGAGGCAGCCCATGAGAAGGGGATCATTCAACGGGACCTGAAACCAGCCAATGTGAAGATGACGCCCGAGGGAACCGTCAAGGTCTTGGACTTTGGCCTGGCGAAAGCAGTGGAAGAGGAAAGCGTACCGGAAGACATCAGCCAATCACCGACGATCAGCCATATGGCCACGAAGGCCGGAGTGATTCTAGGGACGGCGGCCTATATGTCTCCCGAGCAGGCAAAAGGGAAGCCCGTGGATAAGCGCACAGATATCTGGGCCTTTGGGGCGATCTTCTGCGAAATGCTCACCGGTGAGAAAGCTTTTGAGGGAGGCGATGCCTCAGAGGTTCTTGCCTCCGTCATCAAAGTCGACATCGACTGGAGCAAATTACCGAGCGAGATACCGCAAGTTCTAAAGAGGTGGCTGCGGAGGTGTCTGCAAGCGGACCGAAAACAGCGTTTGCATGATATAGCGGATTTCCGGATCAAGATCGAAGAATACCTATCCGACCCTACAGCCGACGAGGTCGATCGAGCAGTCGCTTTTCTGCCTTCTGTCAGCAAGCGGCAGATGGTTGGGTGGCTTCTTCCCTGCGCAGTAGCAAGTGTGATCATCACCCTGATTGCTGTCTGGATTCTGAGTCCGCAACCAGTACCAAAGCCCCTAACGCGCATGGCATTGGTGTTGCCATCGGACCAACAATTGAGTTCTGATGGTCGTCATCAGTTGGCCCTCTCGCCCGAAGGGACACACCTGGTCTATGTCGCCAACAACCAACTCTACTTGCGGGCCATGGATCGATTGGAAGCCACACCCATCCCCGGCACCGCAGAAGGAGGAGGTAGAAGTCCCTTTTTCTCTCCCAAAGGGCAGTGGGTGGGATTTTATGCAGGTGGTGAACTGAAGAAAGTCTCCATCGCGGGTGGGGCACCGGCAACGCTGTGCGAAGCGGGAAATCCCTACGGCGCCAGTTGGGGAGTCGATGACAGGATTGTCTTTGGACAGGGTAGCGATGGCATCTTTCGGGTTCCCGCCGCGGGTGGGACAAAAGAACTTCTGATCCGCGTCGACCCGGGGCGTGAATGGGCTCATGGACCGCAGATCCTTCCCGGTGGCCACTCAGTGCTTTTCACTCTCGGCGGACCGTTCTCATGGGATGATTCGCAGATCATGGTGCAGTCACTTGAGACCGGTGAGCGGAAAGTGCTCGTCGATGGGGGCACGGATGCTCGCTACGCGAGTACTGGACATCTGGTTTATGTGCGCGCAGGGACGCTGCTGGCGGTGCCCTTCGATCTGGGAAGCCTCGAAGCTAATGGCGACCCGATTCCTATTCTGGAGGGTGTTTCACAGTCTGAGCTCACGGGTGCTGCTCAGTACAGCTTTTCGGATCGCGGATCCTTGTTTTATGTCCCGGGCTTGTCCCCCGAACGTCGATTGGTCTGGGTGGATCGCAATGGGGTGGAGGAACCCATAAAGGCAGCCGCCCGACCCTATGATCAGCCGCGGCTGTCTCCGGATGGTCGACTGCTGGCGCTGGAGATCGAGGGGGACATTTGGGCTTTTGACCTGGTTCGTGAGGCAACGACACGAATCACTTTTGAAGGGGGCAGCAGACCGGTCTGGACACCGGACGGAAAGCAAATTGTGTTCACGCATTCCAGTGGTCTATTCAGGATCGCAGCCGACGGAAGCAGCGGAGTCGAGCAGGTGCTTGAAGGTGGATTGCATCACAGCAACGCCCTTTCTCCCGATGGCCAGACCCTACTGCTTCACGCCCACAACCCGAAAAGTGAAGACGCCCTGACGGTGAAGCTCGACGGTCGAAGCGAACCCAAACCGTGGCTGGCGACCATCTTTTCGGATATCGGGACGGATTTCTCTCCGGATGGAAAATCGATCGTTTACCAGTCAGATGAATCAGGGCAGGCTGAAATCTACGTTCGCCCCTTTCCAGGTCCGGGTAAGAAGATCAATATCTCAACGAACGGGGGAACCCAGCCGCTCTGGAAAGCAAACGGAGAGATCTTCTACAGGCAGGAGAATCAAATGATAGCCGTACAGGTCCAGACAGAGCCGGAGCTGATGGTGGGTCGTCCCCAGCACCTCTTTGAGGGACAATACATCTTCGGCAGCGCGGGGCCTTTCGCTTCCTATGACGTTGCCCCCGACGGCCAGCGGTTTGTGATGATCAAGGGAGGCAGGGCTACAGGAGAAGCCCGCCAGGAAATCATCGTGGTCCTCAACTGGTTCGAAGAGCTCAAGCGCCTGGCGCCGACAGGGGAGTGATTTCACCCTCCGCATCGTAGCTGAGAATGGTCCCATCTATCATTTGGATTCAGTAGTGTCCCAACGTTTGGGTTTCTAATCTCTGTAAAGTATTAATGAGTAATATGTTAGAGAAGATAATGGGTGTTTCCGACTTGAAAGTGAGTGTACGCTCACGCCCTTCAGTTCATAAGGAGGGCGAGCATGTACACGGGCACGACGATTTTTTCTCAGGTGATGCGGCATCTTCCCTGGCATCATTTTCATCGCATTGTTCAGCACTACGGAGGCGACTACAAGGTCAAGTCGTTCCGCTGTGCCGACCATTACCGGGTCATGGCCTTTGCACAGTTGACCTATCGCGAGAGCTTGCGCGATATCGAAGCCTGCCTACGGGCCATGAGATCCAAGCTCTTCCACATGGGCATTCGCTCCACGGTCTCCCGCAACAATCTGTCCAATGCCAACGAGAGGCGCGACTGGCGCATCTATGCCGAGTTTGCCCAAGTGCTTATCGCCGAAGCGCGCCGCCTGTACACCGACGAGGACCTGGGAGTCGACCTGAACGCGACCGTCTATGCCTTGGACTCCACGACCATCGACCTGTGCCTCTCGGTCTTCCCCTGGGCGCGCTTCCGCCGTACCAAGGGGGCGATCAAACTGCATACCTTGCTCAACCTGCACGGCGCCATTCCCGAGTTCGTTCTGATCTCGGACGGAAAACTGCACGATGTCCACGCCTTGGACCACCTGATTCCTTGTCCCGGTGCCTACTACATCATGGATCGCGGATACCTGGATTTCGGGCGCCTGTACCGACTCCATTCTGCCCGGTCGTTATTCGTGACCCGCGCCAAGGCCAACTTCAAGTTCCGCCGCCGCTACTCCCACCCGGTGGACAGAACGACGGGACTGATCTGCGACCAAACTGTCCTGCTGAGCACCTTCTATCCGGCCAAGGCCTACCCCGAACCTTTGCGTCGCATCAAGGCCTTTTACGGCACCAGTCCCAATGCCGTGAAAACACAAATCTGGATCGCCCTCAGTACCTACCTGCTCATCGCCATCATCCGCAAGCGCCTCTATCTCGAGTTGCCGCTCTACACAATTCTCCAGGTCCTGAGTGTCTCGCTCTTCGAGAAAACCCCAATTTTACAGGCCTTTCAGGACATGCATTACATTACTCAGAATAGTGACATTCATAAACAGTTGATGTTATTCGACTAACGCTGGGACGCTACTGATTTGGATTAATATATAAACTCTCCCCCTTGAGATTGCCCTTCCCGCTGTAGAGCCATGGTAGACTAATCCCCGAGATGCTCTGGAACGAATGTCCCGAGGTCGAAAGAAAACCTGACCGCGTGGGTGGAGCCTGGGTTTTCAGAGGGACTCGTGTGCCCGTCAAAGCGCTCTTTCAAAACCTCGAGGACGGTGCCAGCATTGACGATTTCTTGGAATGGTTTCCCGGGGTTCGCAGGGAACAGGTTGCGGCTGTATTGTGCCATGCTGAGCACAGTCTTGTGAGTAGTTGAGGCGTTCCGGGAAGACCCCTTGTGACTTCGACAGCCTGGACACAGAGAACGGATTTCTGTGGGACTACAAGACGGCTGGCGACTCAAAGAAATGGTTTCAGCCTCGGGTTGATTCGAAATAAATAGCTTAGCTCCTACGCCTACATCTGGCACTTGACTCACCACCAATACTTCGCCCGTATGCGCCGGGTCTGCTTGAACACCGTCAAGGGAACAATGCAGAGGTACAACACAGTGAGAAGCCGGCGAGACATCAACCTAATCGCTTCAGAGATTGATAAGACCGTCGCTGGAAATGCATGAGAAGGGAATCTGGGAGAAGCGGTTGACAAAAGAAGAGAGGATTAGAAAGCAGACGATGGAACGTAGAGGATTGTATCCGCCATGCTCATAACTCACTGCTGACTCTACCAACAGAGGCGTCAAGCACAGCGGATACAATCCTCTACGTTTACAATCCTCTACGTTACAGCGCGCTAGTGCCGCCGGACCGGCATTTCCAGCTCACCCTCGGTGATTCTCCTGGCCAGAAAAGCCTCGACTTCCGCCCGATCGAAGCGGCTGGGTGAGAAGGCACTCACGTCGAGGGAGGCATGACCATCGGCGACAAACTCGGCCAGAAGCTGTCCTGCGGCCGGGTTGTAGGCGAATCCACTTCCTTGGAAGGCGAGTCCAACGAAGAGCCCTGGGAGCTCCTTTATGGGTCCCAGGATCGGTTCCTCATCCATCGGAATCGTGAGCAGACCGACGCTTTCACTCTCCCAGCCCAGGCCCTCTTCCCACGGTGTCGCCAATTTCACCACTCTGCTTTACCACGACTTCCTGTCTCGAGAAAAGACGACCCGACGCGGGATGGACTGAACTGCGAGAGCTTCGCTGAGTGCTTTCAAAAAACTATTTCAGGGAAGTTGAGTCAAGCAGTCAACCTGAAGTAGAAAAGCGCCTAAGCTTTTCCTGGAAGCCTTTCCGTTCCAGCACCTCATGATTGATGACGGCGTCTGGAATTTCTCCTCATGATTCTGAGGGATTCAGCTACCGCTTACCGCCAAGCCCCAGGCGGGACGGGCCTCCCCACCGCCTCCATCGCCTCGGTTGCGGCTCGAATGAGGAGCCCCGTATCAATGCCAAGCGCAATCATCTGAAATTTCTGCCGCGTTCGCGTGGCCGCCTCTTCAGGGTTCCTCGCGATGATGCCGGACGGCATCTTTCGATCCAGCATCTTCTGGTAGATCTCCATTACTTGCTCCGCTACACCCGGTCCCTCCCATTCTCGAGGAGATCCTGCGGAGGCTGAATAATCGGCAGGTCCAAAAAAGAAAGCGTCCACGCCCGCAACATCCATAATGGAGTCGATAGCCTTCCCGGCCGCCACGGTTTCGATCTTGGGAATTACGAACACCTCACGGTTTGCCTTGGCCACCCGCTCGGCGAAGCCCTTTCCCCAGCGCGTAGCACGTTCTCCCCCGATTCCACGAACACCTTCCGGCGGGTACTTGGCGTAACTCACGGCCTGAGCAACCTCCTCGGCTGTGTTGATCTGGGGCACGATAATGCCGTCGGCTCCGATGTCGAGCACGCGCTTGATCAAGCCGATCTGAGTCTCCGCGATGCCAACCAGGCAGACCACTCCCAGGAGGTTCGCGACGCGCACCTGTTCCATCAAGTCTTTCATATCCAGGTGCCCGTGTTCGGAGTCAATAACGATCCAGTCAAAACCGAGCCGGGCGGCTATTTCGGTGATCGTCGGCGACTCCAGAGTGACCCACACCCCGTAGGTGACTTTTCCCTCAGAGAACTTTCTTTTTAGATCCAAGGCAGGGGAATCTTGCAAATCGTTCATGATAGGGAGCATTAGAATCAGAAGGGCAGCTTGCGTCAAGATCAATAGGAAATCGCTTTTCCTGGCGACGCTTCGTCTATCTGGTTCTTCCAAAGATGGTGATAGTAGGGTTAATGAACCAAAGTCGAACTGGTATGATGCTTTAGATCAATAGATTACAGATATGGATTAACGAAACTTAACCAGATCAAAGTACAAGAACCCAGGAAATATGGGCATGACCAGAAGCGGAAAGGACCTCATTGGGCAGGTGACAAAGACCGGAGCGAGGACCCCGGATCGCTGGATCACTCATGGAGCCTGGATCAGCAGACTTCGATGGTAAAAGATGATCAAGAAGGTGGATGAGACCATGCAATTTGTTGGCGTCGACCTCCTTATTCCATAGCGTCTGAGTTAATCTTTTTGAACAGGATCCCGTTCAACATCTGGAGACTTCTGATGAGCCGACTCGTCGTGCTGTTGCTATTCGCTGCGTCAACACTCGTCGCGAGCGACAACCAACTGAAACCGGTCCGGGTTGCCGTCCCGGTCAACGGGCACATTCACCCGGCGGTCTGTGTCAGCCGCTCGGGGACGATCGTTGTGACGTACGGGCGAGTGAATCACGTGGACCTCCGCATCACTCGATCGTCGGACGGAGGGATTACATGGTCCAAACCTGTTCCGTTTGTCCACACTGTCAAGAAGACGTATTATCCGGGCTCGCTGACGACACTGAGCGACGGCCGCCTGTTGCATTGCTGGAACCGCTGGGATACGCCGGTCACTCAGAAAGAACCACGGTCTGTTTTGTACTCACTGTCGAATGACGACGAAGTATCGTGGAGCGACCCGCAGCCATTCCCGCGTGATCCCAAAGTCAAAACCGTCATCAGACACCCCATTACCGAGCTGAAGTCAAAGCGATGGCTGGTGTCGTTGTGGGACCGGACGTTTGTGTTTGATCCGGCCACTTCCAAAGCAAGACCGTTCGGCGATGGCCGTGTGCATGGGTTGATCCCGATTGTGCAGACTCCGCGAGGCACGTTCGTCAGCGGTGCTGGCATCCGATCAACGGACAACGGCAAGACGTGGAAGACCATCCAAGGCTTTCCGGACATCAGATCGCAGGGTTGGCGACACGAAATGGTCTGTCTGAAAAACGGCTGGCTGCTGGCCTCGGAGATTCTCGGACCAGGCTTTGGCGGGGAGCGCATCCGCTATCGCCTCTCATACGACGACGGGCAGACATGGGATGGCGTGTTTGAGTACTACAACCCTGGCCGGGCGATCGACGGCCGGGCCTGTCCCCGAACAGTGCAACTCGACGATAAAACAATCGGCGTGGTCTTTTACGACATTGACAAAGATCAGGAGGGAGGACCGGGTTTGTTCTTCCTGCGAATCCCGATTGCGAAGCTAGCCGCCCGTTAGCCGTAGAGCAGCGACAGCGTAAGCTTCGGGCCGGATACCTTGTGATTCTGCCCTGAGGGTCGGCACCTCGGCGGGAAGGGTTTGGCAGTTCCCTTGGGAATCCAATACTGGGGATGGATGACCCTATTGGCTTCCTATCCGAAAACTCGGCCGGGGGCTTCATCGCCACCCGGGCCCTGAGGTTTCGCGGATCGCAATTACTGGTCTGTGTCTTCCGAGCGTGTTCCGTGAATCTGGAATTGGTTCCCCCAGGCCTGGCTGTTGACGCAGTCAACGTAGATTCCTGGAAAAAGGTGACTGTCTGGACTTGGCTCTGGGTGAATCAAAATTCCTATCAACCTTCGTTCGAGTTACGGTATTCTAGCCGTTCGAGCAGTACCAGGGAGGACGCGATGGCCGACAAGCAGTTCTTTTTCACCGACCGCGCCTGGGGACAAAGCAATCCTGAGGGCGCAGGGGGTTGGAGTGCCGCCGACGCCGATGGCGAAATCCGATTCGCCCAGGCGGTGCGCATCGACGATGTGATCTACGTAGCCGGGCAGGTCGCGTGGGATAAGAACGGCGACATCGTTGGCAAGGGGGACCTGCTGGCGCAGTCCAGACAGGTGTTCAAGAACATCGCGGAGATCCTAGAGCTGGCCGGAGCTTCCCTCAACGACATCGTGCGCTTGACACAGTACTTCATGGACATGAGTGACATCCACGCCTACCGGCAGGCGCGACGAGAGGCGATGCCGGGAGTGGCGTGCATAACGTTAGGAGTCCAGGTCGCCCGCATGACCCATCCAGACCTCCTGCTTGAAATCGAGGCGATGGCGGTTGTGTAGCGGGGGCGCTCGTTCGGACTGCGGGTCTAGCATTTCTCATCGCCAGTCTACTACGGCGCCGCAATCATCCGCCCTGGCTGTGTTATGCTCGGTCGGCCTCCTCGACGTACTGCACGAGTACGACTGCGGAGGCTCGCCACGAGTGGTCTCGGTCGCAAGCCTTGCCAGGACGGCGCTTGCACCGCCTCGCTACGACCGGCCATGAGAAATCCGGGCTAGAGTAGCGGCCTGATCGGGAGTTGCCAGCGCGCGCTGACGAAGCAGACCGTCATTCGTCCAAATCGGGTAGTGCTCCACTGGAAGAGATGAACCGACTTCGCGCTTCAGGCCATGAACCCCACCGCCGAGAAGGAGAGGTCCAACTCCTTCAGCCCGCGTAGCTACCACTCCTTTCTGCCACGTCCTGCGAGTGCAGAGATGTCAAAATGCAAACAGTCCTATGCTCTGAGGCACCAAGCCAAGACCTGCTGCCAGCACCTCGGCTCCTGCCGGTGGATCTCGATGAACGCCATTGCTGCATCAGTCCGCAGGTTGCTGAGGCAGCCCTTCTCGCTGAAGGCACAGCGCAATCTCAGGGATAGTTGCGTGAAGCCACTGGATAGAGATAGAGGGTAAAGTCCGGTGCTGCCAGCATCGGCTCAGGCTCTCCGTCTGGCTGGTTTGGAAGGGAGAATCAGGCTGCGGCGCCCTCTGCAGAACCGGTTTCAATGGAGATTTCCCCGGCACCATCGACAGCCACACGGGTGCTTTTGCCGTTGATCCGAGTTTGCAGGATCACTGGGTTTCCCCAGAGCCGATGGACGTACCTCAGGGTCTTCTCGGCTTCGCCCTGCTCCAGGTCCCGTCCATCGTGGCAGTGTCCCAACAGCAGCGTGGAGCCGCCGCCCTGGTTCGCATCTTCCACCCGTATCACGGGAAAGGAGCCCATCCCCACCGCTCGAATGAGGGTTTCCTTGATCTCGCGCCAGCCTTCGTCGGAAGTCTGGGTCACCACCCGCAGGTTCTGGCCGGCTGGACCCCGTTTGGACTCGTGCTGGAACAGGTCCAGCTCCTGCATCAACGCCGGAGTCAAGAAGCGTCTCAAGAAGGAAGTGTCGCGATCCGTCTCACGCACTTGAAAGAGGAGCTCTTCTCCCGACTTCTCTCCGCTGTCTGGAGGGACGGCGTCGCGTTCTTCGAAGTCCTCTCTCATCTGCTGGAAGAGGTCGTGCTCGTCGCTCCGCAGGAGCTTGGTATCCAGCATTCCGTCATACCAGATGCGCAGCGCATTCCAGATGGAGTGGCCCACGTGGTAGGGATTGAGCCCACCAGGATGGGGTGAGAGCACCTGGGCATGGCGCACCAGGAACTCCATCTTCAGCTCGGCGGGAAGATCCATCGAATCGAGGATCCGCTTGTGCCAGTAGCTGGCCCAGCCCTCGTTCATGATCTTGGTCTCGATCTGGGGGATAAAGTAGCGGTTCTTCTCGTCAACAATGGTCAGCAGATCCTTCTCCCATTCCGTGAGGTGTGGGTTGTGGTCCCGGATGAAGAGTAGGAGGTCCTCGTCCGGCTCCAGAGGTGTCTTTCTGAGCGCCTCCAGCAAAGCCTCCTCATCCGGCTCTTCGGCTGCTCCTGACTTATCTCTTCCAGACGCTTCCCACCATTGTTGCCGGATTCGGGCTTTCTGGGCCTCGGGGGAGGGTCGGGCTGCGGACAGGTTGCGACGACACTGAAAAGCCACGGCGTGAGCCGCGTCCAGCATGGCTTCGACCCGGTCGATCCCGATGCTGGGATCCTCCACATAGCCGCGAATGCGCTGGACTCGGGCCTTGAAGGACGGCAGGGCCTGATCGGCCTGGGTAGTCCTGAAGGTGAAGTTGTTCTTGAAGAAATCGTTGTGCCCGTAGACATGGGCTATGGTCAGGATCTGAAGCAGCAGCGAGTTGTCTCGCATGAGATAGGCCAGGCAGGGATTGGTATTGATCACCATCTCGTAGGGAAGGCCCGAGACACCCAGGTCATAGAGGGTCTTGAGCTTCTCGAAGCTCTTGCCGTAGGACCAATGCGGGTAGTGGCAGGGAGCACCCGAGTAGGCCATGTAGCCCAGCATCTGATGGTGGTCGCTCATCTCGAACTCCTGGGGGTAGCAATCCAACCCGAAGTCCAGAACCACGGCTTGAATCCTCTCCGCCCAGCTTTCCAGGTCCGCCCGGGTGTAATCCGTCATGCCGCCGGCCTTTCTCGCTTCAAAAACTCCTTGAAGGCCGGCCAGACCTCCTCTTTCTTGCTGATCAGGATCGACTTGTAGTTCTCGGCCTGGATCTTATTGGAGAAATGATCTAACAGGCTGTTTTGAGGGAGATAGGAGTTGGCAGGCTTGATCTCTCCGTAGCCGAAAAGGTTCGAGACCCGACACAGTTCTCGGGCCGCCTCGCAGGCTCTCTGGTTATCCTGCTCGAAATTGTCGCCGTCCGAACAATGAAAGGCATAGATGTTCCAGAGAGAGGGGTGGTAGCGCTCCTCGATGATCTCGAGTGCCTTGGCGTAGCCTGAGGAGATGAAGGTTCCGCCCGACTCTCCCTTGTGGAAGAACTCCTCCTCGGTGACCTCCTTGGCTTCAGTGTGGTGGGCGATAAAGACTAGCTCCACGTTCTGGTATTTGGTGGAGACGAACCCGTGAAGGAGAAAGAAGAAGCTCCGTGCCAGGTACTTTTTCATGACGTCCATGGAGGCTGATGTGTCCATGATGCGGACGACGACGGCATTCGACTCGGGGCGAAGCTTCATCTTCCGGTGACGATAGCGCAGGTCCTCTTCGCGGAAGGGAGTGCGCTCGGATCGGGCCTCCAGGAAGCTGGCTACCCTCTCGTTTCCCTCGGAGAGGAGGTCCTCGGCCCGATGGATGGAGTGTCTGGCTTTCTGCAGGCGGCGGACCCGCTCGACAGCGCTGCGGCGCAGAGATAGTCGAGAGCGAATCCCCTTGCGCCGGTAGCCGGGAAACTTGCGCGGCTGCTCTACCTGGATCTGGCGCAGATTCTTTCGCTCCGGTTGGGGAAGCTCGAGGTCTTCGAACATGATGTCCACCAGCTCTTCGAGTGTGATCTCGGTCTCGTAGTAGTCCTTGCCTGGAGAGTCTCCGGCGCCCTTACTCCCCTGACCGTCGCTGTCGCCGTCGCCATCGCTCTTCACTACCTGGCCCGGTTGGGTCTGACCGTCACCCTGTCCCACCCCCGGAGCGTTGTCGCCGAAGACGAACCGGTGCTCCTTGATCCCCCGAATCGGAATCTTGATGGTGCGATCCCGGCTTTGACCGATGATGGACTCCTCGGCCACGATGTCGGCTATGTTCTCGCGAATGGCTTCCCGGACCTTGAAGCGGTGACGGGTACGATCTCCCGCGCTTCGGTCGCTGCGCTGGGAGTCTGAGGGCTGCCATTCACGGAAGACTATCTGAGACATGTTCCTGTCCTTGTGGATCTCGATCTCTCGACTTCGACCCTCTCTCAGTCCTTCCACAGGTTGTTGGCAGCGTACTTGATGATGATGTCTACACAGCTCTCGCAGTAGCCGTTCTCCAGGAGGTTCTCCACCATCAGGTCGTATTTCTTTCTCTGCTCGTCATCTCGGGTGCGAGACTTGGTAACGATGCGGCTGATGTCCCGAACCGAGGTCATCAGGCGTTTTTCGATGGCCTCCCGGAGAGGATCATAACTCCGGTAGGTAAGCTTCTCACCCCGGCGAGTACTTCCTGGCGGAAGCCGGCAGCGGAGGTACCCACGATGGCGATCTGCTCCTCTCGATGGACTTGAGAAAGGCCTCCGAGGGCTCGAGTTCCTCTTTGGTGTTGGGGTCTTTCACCTTGGTCTTGTTGACGTAGGCCTCAACCTGATCCAGGTAGTTCTGAAACAGCTGTTCGGCCTGTTCCTGATAGGAGTAGACGAAGGCCTTAGTGATTTCCTTCTCCAGGATCGTCAAGTACTCCTTGTGAAGGGTGTCCTGGAGCAATTCCAGATAGGTCTTTCGTTTGTCTTCGGCCAGCTCCGCTCCCTTGACCATCTTGATCAAGGCCTCCCGGACGGTGATGGGATTGATGCAGTCCCCGGTCTCGCACAAGGCGTTGTCGAGTGACTTCATGATGAAGCGCGTGGAGATACCTTCCATGCCCTCGTCGTAGGTGTCATCCCGGAGCTCCCGGACGTCCACTTTCTTGAGCCTTCCCTTCTCCACCACCTTCTCGCCGTTGTAGAGCTTGAGTTTGGTCAACAGATCGCACTTCCCGGTGGGCGCCAGGCGTGTCAGGACGGCGAACATGGACGCCATCTCCAGGGTGTGGGGAGCCAGATGAGCCTGAAAGTCGGACTGCCGGATCATCTTTTCGTATATTTTCACCTCCTCGGAGAGACGCAGGTTGTAGGGCACCTTCACGATCACGATGCGATCCAGAATGGCCTCGTTGGTGTGGTCGGACTTGAACTTCTGCCACTCGGCCTCGTTGGAGTGAGCGACGATGACCGTATCCACGTAGATCAGGCCGTGGCGCCCTGGGGCGGGAATGACCTTTTCCTGGGTGGCGGTGATCATGGCATGGAGATATTCGATCTCGTTCTTGAAGACTTCGATGAACTCCACCATGCCCCGATTGCCGACGTTGAGAGCCCCGTTCAGATCCAATACTCTGGGGTCTCCCTCCGAGTAGAGGTCCAGCTTGGAGATGTCTTCCGAGCCGATCAAGACCGAAGTATCCTGATTATTGGGATCCACCGGCGGCACCGCCGCGATGCCGACTCGGTTGGCCGCGGCAAACTGATACTCGGCGACGGGTACATCCTCATATTTACCCCCGTACTCCTTCGCCAGACGGTGGCGACAGACCGGGCACAGCTCGTCCTCAATGCGGACATCCAGCATGTCCTCGAAGGCGGACCGTAGGTGAGAGGGAACCAGGTGCAGTGGCTCTTCGTGCATGGGGCAGCCTTGAATGGCGTAGAAGCTCCCCACTTTGTTCCAAGCCACACTTGATCTTCTGGACCAGAGAGCTCTTCCCCGATCCCACCGGTCCCATCAGGTAGAGGACCTGGCGGCTCTCCTCTCCCTTGAGGGCGGCGGAACGGAAGTAACGAACGATCTGGGAGACGGTGCCCTCGATCCCAAAGAATTCCTCCTGGAAGAAGTGGTAGACCTGAACCGGGTCTTCCTGGTAGAGGCGTTTCACCTTCGGATCCTCGCTCTCGAGAATCTCGTGAGAACCTGGTTCGGTGATCATCTCGTGAAGACGTGCATGCGCGAGCTTGGGCGAAGCAAGGCCCTGCCTGACGAGTTCCAGGTAGTCCAGGAAGCCACCCTCCCAGCTCTGGCTGGGATGGTCCTTCCGGTCCTGCTGAATCAGTTTCTGGATGTCTTCTTTTCTGGCTGCCATGGTCTTTCCCCCATTCGATTTCGGACCCATCAGGGTGCCCGATTCTTCGAACCCATCTGGTTCATGGCGACAGACCAGCTGGAGCAGGTCTCAAGTCAGTGCGCTGCAGTGAGAAGAAAACACGGGAACTGGAATGCGGGATTGAGGTGGGAGTTCTGGAGCCGCTTTGAGCGTCGGGAGCTGGCGAAGAAGCCTGGATTGATCTCCTAAACTGGTAAGTCGCATGGTCTTTCCTTTCTCGTCGTATTGAAAGGACTTCAGACTATAGATCCCTCTTCGGCAGGTTCGGATAGCGGCTTTAGCTTCCCCAGCGGGTGGTCGCTTCCGGGAGATGGTCCCGGCTAGCGCGGGCACACCCATCCCGATGTGGAAGTTCAAGGCCTCAACATCTTGAGCCAAAGCACAAGACACCTACGAGCCAAAGGTTCGAAAGAAGACTTTGGCCTGGTGTAGGTCGGGGTTATTGTCTCGCGCCTTCTGAACTTGACTCGAACGTCACGAAGAACTTCGGTGCTTCTTCAGGCAAGTGTTGACAGTATATACAGATTCCCAGCAGTAGCCTTTTCGCTGCCCACTCGTACCTCTCAAACCCGTCGGTTGTGAACAGAAAGCGGTGTTCAACACGGCCTCGCTGCAGGGTGTCGAGTAGCACTCGCTTGAGGTTTCGAAAGTTGCGACGACCGATCTCGACGGAGATCCACAGCCTGGACCAGACTTCGAGCGTTGTGAGCACCCAACCGCCCTTCGGTAATATGGCCAGCGGCGCGGCAGGTCGGGTTCTGAGAGCAGCCACCGCCCGCCAGCTCCAGTTGGGTTTCCGGTTTTCGTTCTAATAGGGTCTGTCCCCCGGAAAAATACCGTCCAGCTTGTAGAGCAATGACTTCCGCAAATCTTGAGGCGGAGCTCAAGGCCTCGTATCTCCACCGCTTGTCGAACCATCCATAGTGCAGCTGCCTCTTCTCCGGCCCGGGGAGATGGATGTGGTACCCTTCAGGAAGAAGTCCTTCCGCTGGCATCGGTCGATGTCTGGGGGAACAAGGAGAGAGTCATGCACGGGGCGATTTTATCCCTGACGTTGGCGTCGCTTCTGGGTGCCAGCCCTGTATTCTTGGCGGCAGTGGGACTGCCGGCCCAGACCAAGAAGCCCCCGGTGGTCATCAGTGTAGCCGGTCCCGAGAAGAATGGCGCACGCCAGATCATGCGAGGAGAAGAGCTTTCCATTCTTGGCGGACCCTTCAATAAGTCTGCCAACGGAAACAAGGTCAAGCTGACGCGGCGGCCCGATCACAGGCGGGGCAGAGGCAGCAAACCGTCTACATCTGGTCTGAGCGTGCCACGTAGGGTGAAGGCGAAGGAGTTTCACGCTGCTGGAAAGAAGGCAAGGCTGTCTCAGGTGATCAAGTTCAGGTTACCCATCGACACAACGAACGGCCGACACACGCTACAAGTCGAGGTTCAGGGAATGGGGCTTAGCAACGCGGTAGCAGTCGATGTAATCGACCCGCCGATCCGAATTCTGAGTCATTCAGCCAACGCGAGCTTTGGAGGAACCTCCATTCTCAAGGTCAACTACGCGCCTGCCGGTACCACTGCCATCGTCCAGAGGATGAAAAAGGCGCCATTCCCTGAAGAGTGGTGGTCTCGATACAAGAATATCGGTGCCCCAACCTTTCTGAGCAAGCCTGAGATCACCGATGTCGATTCTGCTTGGGGCACCTACAAGGGGCTTAGCGTGCAGCTTCCTGAGTCCCTCGGGGCCGGCAACTTTCGCGTGTGGGTGGTGGCAAAGGGAGTGACTCCGTCCGTATTCAAGGCGTTCCGTATCGATCTGCCCCGGGCGAAAACAGTCCTGTACACAGTACGATTCGACGGACTCAAGTGCTTGGAGGAGACTGACGAAGTGGGCCCCGATGAACCGTATACAGTCTTCATGCCCGGATTCTTTGGTGGGCGGGCGCAAGGGACCCGAGGCCACGTGCATGGCGACGTGGATGAGGGGCGAGTTTCATCCGGCCTCCGTTACCGTGATGGAGCGGCTCGAAATCCCCGAGGCTGATGACGCCATCATCGTGGCGGGTTTGATGGAGAATGACGATGGAATTGCCCCCGACGTGACTAGAGCCGTGATTGAGAAATGCAGTAGAGTTCTCCCTTCCTCCTTTCAGAAGAGGAGGGCGACGGAGGTGAAGCAGCGCATGGATTGCACGCGAAGGATTCTAATCAATCAGGTGCAGTTGCAAGACAGAGAGAACGACGACGACTACGTGGTTGTCAAGGAGCTGCGACTGACCGAGGACTTCTTAAGCACCTGTCGAACCAAGAAGGGCTGGCACAAGAAGAATATCAGGATTTCAGGTGACGGCGGGCGCTACCGGCTCCAATTCTCGGTGAAAGCCGAACCGAGGTGAAGCACTCAGCACATAACTCTGGGGACGCGGCTCTGACGGCCGTCCCTCGTGAACCTGGAGCTCCAGATGTGTTGGTCGGCTCTCTGAGGTTGGTTCCCGAACGGGCACGGGGGATCTCTTTTCTCACAAATAATGATTTCGGAGAGACCTGTAGTCCGGGTGGCCGACCGTACGCTTGGAATCTTCTAGCCCGGATTATTCATAAGTTTTCGTAGCGAGGCGGCGAAAGCGCCGTCCTGGCAAGGCTTGCGACCGAGGCCTCCGCAGTCGTATTCGTGCAGTCCGTCGAGGAGGCCGACCGAGCGCAACACAGCCAGGGCGGATGATTGCGCCGCCGCAGTAGAAAACTTATGAATAATCCGGGCTAGGACGTTGCATCAGCAGCCGAGTAGGGTTCCCGGAACACGGCCCAGAAGATCACGGCGCAGAGAGCCGTGACCAGGGCGGGAACGGCAAAGACGATACCGTAATCGGTAATTTCCCCTGAGGTACATACCTCTTTCAGCCAACCCGCGAAAATACTTCCGCCAAAGAGGCCGATCCCCAGCACAGCCACGTTGCTGAGGGACTGGGCCGAGGTACGAATGTCTTTCGGTGCCACCATGTCCGTGTAGATGAAAGCCACTACGAAAAAGAAGACGTAGCAGAAGCCGTGCAGGGAGAGGGAGGCAACGGCGACCCAGATCATACCTGGAGTCGATTCGTGCAGCATCCAGGCCAGTGCGAATATGACGTAGCGGACGGGCCAGGCCAGAATTCCCAGGAGCATTGATGTGCGCACTCCCCAACGCGCGAGGGCGTAAGGAAGCAGCACTGCCATGGTGAGGATCTCGGCGATCTGGCCAATCGTCATCCAGGCGGGTAGGTTCTCCGAAGTGATGCCTACGGCAGGTCCGATCGTCTGGAGATAAGGAAACGTCAGGACGTAGTACAGTTGCAGTTCGGTTGCGACCACGAAGGCGATCAGAAAGAAGTAGAGGTAGTTCCGATCGCGGAGCAGGGCTAGCGCGCGGCGAAACGCCAGTGGATCAGCCGCCTCGCTGGAGGGCGGAGTGTGGGGCAGTATCAGCGAAAAGAGGGCCATTCCCAAGGAGAAGACTCCTGCCAGTACAAAGGCGTCTATGTATCCAGCGGCCTCGGTGCTGTAGTTGACGCGCAGCAAGGTGAGAATCCAGTTGGCGACAATCCAGCCGATCGTTCCCCAGACACGAACCGGACCAAAATCTCTCTGTCCGTCCTCCAGATGCTGGAAAGCGAGAGCATTGGTCAGTGCCAGTGTGGGAGCAAAGACGAGGCAGTAGAGGAACATCAGAGCCAGCATCGGGGTGAGTGTGGAGGTGAATGCCATCGCGATCAGCAGTGCTCCCCCCAGCAATTGGAATAGGGCCAGCGCCTTCTGGGTGGGCAGCCAGCGGTCAGCCACCTGTCCCGCAGTGAAGGGAGATAGCAGGTTGGCGAGCGGAAAGGCCGCATAGATAAGGCCCAGTCCCCAGCCCGTAAATCCAAGTCGAGCCTCCAGGTAACCAGCCAGAGCCGGAGCCCAAGCTCCCCAGATCGCATACTGCAGGAACATCATCAAACCCAATTTGGGATGTTGGAACATGTTTCGCATCAGACACGGCCTTTCTGAGGTTGTAGGTCACAGGTCACAGGTCGCAGGTTTCTCGAAGCCGTAGAATTGGCTCTGGATTGTCTCACACCCTATTCTGACTCCTCCACAGTGCCAGCCGGTCTGGTAGTTGTTCAGGCTTTGCCGTCCCGGTCATTGCCAGCTGCTGGATCGTGAGGGAGGCCACCAGATTGGCGATCAGGGCCGCCTCGGGAAGGGTTGCGCCGCTGGCCAGGGCGAGAACGGCTCCCGCGCAGGTTGAATCCCCGGCTCCGGTAGGATCGGTAGGTCCCTCGATTCTTACTCCGGGCACCAGCGTCATCTGCGGGTCGCTCACGAGCGCGCCTCGCTCACCCAAGGTGACGTAGACCGGTGCCCCGGTCGCGGCTCGCAAGCCGGGTAGTGCCTTTTCCACCTTTTCCAGCTCTACCCTTTCCTCAGGTAGCGGATCCGCATGATCTACGGCCTCGAACTGGTTGGGTTTGATGATGAGGTTTCGGAAGAGCCGAATGTGTGTCCGGCTGTCCGCCAGGAAGACTACATCTGGATGGCTCTCGGCCTGTTCGGCAAGCCTGTCACGCATTCTGGATGTGATGATCCCACAGTCGTCCTCCTCCACCTGGTCGGATACGACGACGGCATCGATGTCCTCGAGCAGCCGATCGAGGGTCTCAATCACGGCTTCGATAACCTCGTCGGACGTGGGTTTTCGGTTCTTGGTGTCGTAGCGCTCGTGCTCGCCCGACAAACTGGCGTCTGTCATGTCCCTGGGCTTGAGGTAGGTTGGGGTCATGAGGAAGGGGTCCTGCAGGAGGCCCGAGGTGTTACAGCCGAGGTGTCCGAGGCCCTTCAAGAGGTCGTGGGCCTCGCCGTCGTCGCCGATCGCTCCAACCGTATGAACGGTGGCAGTTCCGAGGGATACCAGGTTGTTGACGATTGTTCCGGCAGCCCCTGGAGCGCGACGAATGTCAACGACCTGGTGCGCGGGCTGCCCGCTTTCAACACTTCGCTCCAGGATCCTTGGGTCGGTGTCGAGATACTTGTCCAGGAAGAAGTCCCCGATGACCGCAATCCGGCGGGAGCTGAATCCGGCGATCAATTCCTGCAAGCGCTCTGGTGTCATTTCTAGGTGGCTTGTTGACCCTATAGCCTGGAGACTATCTCGTCGTAAAGTGCCGGGATGGTTTCGCGATGGCGACCTCGGACGTAGTAGCTCTCTCCACCGTCTGCTACGGTTCGGACCAGAATCGTCTTGTAGGGGCGAAAATAGTATCGAGGATCCCCTTTGGGCGCTTCTTGGGAGAGATTTTCTCCCAGATCCAGGAGGTCAAATACTCCGGTGGTAAACCCACTTATCGTGCGTTTCTGCTGGGCTGCCACGTTTCGGGCCATCGCCAGGGCTTTGAGATAAATTTCAGGGCCCATGACAGCCGAACCGATGTTCAGGAATACCCCTCCCTCCAGCTCCGTGACCGACTGGGTGAAGATCAAGAAATCGGTGAACGAAGTGGCTCCGGTGGCGGCTCCATCACAATTGGGATGTTCGTGGACGATGTCCTGACCGATCGATACGTGGACGGTGACTGGCACTCCCAGGCGATATCCGGAGGCGAGGAGACTCTCGTTGCGGAAGTCAAAGCTGCCGTCTTCGATCATGCGGCCCACAGCTTCGCCCAGGCCGATACCGTCTCGATGTCCCTCGACAGCAGCCTGATTGATTTTCCCGGTTTCGATCCACAACCCGAACTGACCCTGCTTGATGTAGCGGGCCACACTCTCACAGGTTTCTCCGATCAAAGCCATCTCGAAGTCATGGATGGCGCCGGCACCGTTGAGGGCGACGTGCCGGAGCAGTCCGCGCCTCATCAGGTCGATCAAGAGCGGGGAATTGCCTTCCCTCAAGACGTGTGCGCCGCAAGCGAAGATCACGGCGCGATTCGAGTTGGCGGCCTCGACGATTCTCTCCGCCAGGACAGAAAGGGCTGGATGTTCGAAGGGAAGCCGCGGTTCCTCGGGCCGATTCAAGATCGCCTGGCTGCGTAGATCGTGGTCACGCTCCTTCAGGGGTAGGAGCTTCAACCGAGTCCGATCGAAGCTGGGAAAGGGCATTTCTCAGCTTTCCTTCCAGAGGTGACGAAACAACAACTGGCAATCTCGAAAGTCAGGAATGACGTAATCCGCACCGGCCTGGATCAGACGTTCTCGTTTCCATGGGTCGGGACGGCCACTGCGGCCAGCTTCATCAGTTGCAACGGCCACACCGATACCTCCCACCAACTTGACGTTTTCTATCTCCACATAGCCGTCACCGAAGCCAATCAGGTCGGAACCATCGACATCGTTCTCGCTCAGAATCCTCTCGATGACCAGTCGCTTCGAAAAGTTCTTGTAATCTTCCAGAGCACCGTAGATCTGACTACCAAAGAACACCCCGAGACCAAGCAGTTCGACCTCTTCCCGGACATATTCTTCATCGGTTCCGCTAGCCAGGTACAGATCGACGCCTCGGGCTTTTAGGGCCTCCAGGGCCTCCCGCGCAAAAGGAACCAGCATTTCCTGGGGTTCTTGGGCGCCACTGCGCAGGTTCTCTCTTCGATCGTGGATCTTATTCATCAGACGTGCCAGGTACTCTTTCTTGTAGGTCTGGGCGTCCTCAGGTTTGGCGCCGCGAGCAGCCACCTCCTCCGCTAGGCGGATCATCTGGTAGATCGTCTGTCGTCCGGTTAGCTCCTTGACAAACTGCGTGGTCAGGCGAGTGAGGTCGACTTCCGTTTCATGCGTCCCGGTCTGCTGGAGAACCTCCAGCATCATGGCGATCATAATCTCGAGCCAGCCTTCGCGGATGAGGCTCAGAGTGCCATCGAAATCGAACAGCGCACAGCGGGGTGGCGGGTCTCGAGAAACCTGACGGATCACTTCGACTGTCGAGGAGTCTTGGAGGTACTCAGATGTCTCCGGCGAGGGAATTCGAGGTGGATCTTTGATGCTCTGCTCCGATTCCATCGGTGTCTCCCGTTTGGGCAACAGGGTCGAGTCCTATTGATTCTTGAGTGATTCCCGGCAAGGTGGCCATCCGACGGACAGGATATGGCTGTGGTTTTCACAGGAAGCAGATTGTGTTGGTCCTTCGGGGCTGCTGTTGGACGCTCTCTGAAGGGGAGGCTGCCTGAGAAATAAGTGTCCTTCTTCCGCCATGAGAGTAGCCTCAGGGATGCTAACAGAAGGCAGCGTCGGAGGCCACTCGTGCCAGTGCCAGGTGCCTGTCTAGCGTGTTGCAAGAAGGTGCTGGGCGCTTCAGGCAGCTGGAAAGGTGCCCTGAAAACTTATCGAATATCTGGATGTCGAGGGGGGACGGCCAGAGGCGCGACCTTCATGGAGTGGGTGACAGGCATTAGGGTCGCGCCTCTGACGCTTTTACCGGGGCGTCTCCGTGTTGGCGGATTGCCAGGTCCGCCGGGAGAACATCCTCGGGAATTGTCGGGGTGTCATAGCTACAGGCTGCGTCCGTCAGCCTAGCTGACGTCCATGGCCTGAGCAGAAGACTTCAAATCCCTAGAAGGGCCAGCCTCCTCCCCAAAAGAAATCGAACCAGTCAGACCAGATGATTGACCAAAAAAAGACGTTACCAACTAGCTTCCTCATCTCACGTTCCTCCCAAAGAACCGAATTCCTGTTTTGTATCCCTTTTCCCTTCCGCCGTGAGAGCGGGTTCGTGGGATGCTTAAGCAGATCGGGGGCCAAAACTTTGACGTCGACCGCCAATAAAATGGTAAAGGTTTTAGAATGAGTATCTTGGGAACCAAAAAATGATTTAGGGGATCCCATCTCGCCAAATCGAGTGCCCGGGAAAGCGTCAACAAACCGACACTCCAGTGCCAGAAATATGTCGGTTGCGGGTCGGACTTTCTGCTGGATCAGCTGTTGAGCCAGTTAAACGACTTCTGGGGGAGTAGGATCTTGCGCGAACCCTGGGCGCAGTCTTGTCTAGGACCCGCCCGTCGGATCGAGGGAGGAAGTCCAGCGGAGAATCGTGGAGCGGGCTGCGCGGGTCTCGTCGAGGCGGCTTCGCTTAGCGAGAACCGGTGCCTCAAGTACCCGATCAGGCTGCTGCTCAACTTCTTGGCTAATCGCGATCATCGCATCTGCGAATGCGTCGAGTTCCTCTTTGCCTTCGCTTTCCGAGGGCTCGATCATGATCGCCCCAGGGACGATCAATGGGAAGTAGACGGTGGGTGGGTGGAAGCCGTAATCGATCAGTCGTTTGGCAATATCGAGGGTGCGGACCCCCAGTTTTTCCTGGTGTCTGTCGGAGAGCACAACCTCGTGCATACAGGGAGTAGGGTAGGGCAAGTAGAAGTGCTCCTTGAGGCGACTACGGAGGTAGTTGGCATTCAGGACGGCCGTTTCCGTGATCTCCTTCAGTCCTTCGCGCCCACAGCTGAGAATGTAGCACAGTGCTCGGACGGCCATCCCGAAGTTCCCCCAGAAGGCGTGCACAGGGCCGATGGAGTGAGGGCGGTTGTGGTCGGCGCGATAGCTGCCTTCCACTTCTTCGACGACGGGCAGGGGAAGGTAAGGGACCAGGTGCTGCTTACAGGCGACGGCCCCACACCCCGGCCCACCACCTCCGTGGGGAGTGGAGAAGGTCTTGTGGAGATTCAGGTGGAGGATGTCGATCCCCATGTCTCCTGGTCGAGCATACCCCATGAGCGCGTTGAAGTTGGCCCCGTCCATGTAGATGAGTCCACCCTGGTCGTGCACGATTCGGCTGATTTCTTGGATATCTTGCTCGAAGATTCCCAGAGTGTTCGGGTTGGTCAGCATCAGACAGGCCACATCCTGATTCATTTCTCGAGCCAGGGCCTGGCTGTCGATGCGTCCTGACTGGTCGGAAGGAATCGAGATGACCTCGTAGCCGGCAATTGTTGCACTGGCGGGATTGGTGCCGTGGGCGGAGTCTGGGATCAGCACGTGCTTTCGAGGTCTACCCTGGTGGACGTGGTGGGCTCGGATCATGAGGATGCCCGCCAACTCACCCTGGGAGCCTGCCGCGGGCTGCAGCGTGACTCCGTCCATTCCCGTCAGCTCCTGGAGGCACTCCTGGAGGCGATGGATGATCTCGAGGTTGCCCTGAACCTGTTCTTCTTCCTGAAGGGGGTGAGTGCCGGCTATCTCGGGAATGCGCGCCGTTCTCTCGTTCAGCTTGGGGTTGTACTTCATGGTGCAGGAGCCCAAGGGATACATCCCCAGGTCAATGTTGTAGTTCCAGGTTGACATCCGGGTATAGTGCCGGATGATCTCTACCTCGCTCACCTCCGGGAAGCCCGTAACCTCTGAGCGCAGATACTTGGAGTCCAAAATCTCCTGAGCGGGAGTATCGTCGACATCAATCGGGGAAAGGCTGTAGGCGGCTTTTCCGGGTGAGGATCGGTCGAAAATCAGAGGCTCATCGATGTTGAAGACTTGCGTGGTGCGGCTCATGCCAAAACCTGGACCTCCTGGAATACCTGAACGAAGCGTTCAATCTGAGCACGTGAATTGCGCTCGGTAACACAGACCAGCATCTGGTCTGACCGATCGGGAAAGTAGCGACCCAGGTTCAGCCCACCAACAATCGACTCTTCGAACAGACGCCGGTTCAGCTCGCCGGGGGCATCCGTCCTGAAGACCATCTCGTTGAAGACGGGTCCGGAGAAAACCTGATGGTCCTGGAGCTGTTTTCGTAGGAAGTGGGCCGCTTTCAGGTTCTGTTCTGCCATTTCCCGGATGCCTTGTTTCCCCAGAGTCGAGAGGAAGATCGCAGCGATGAGAGCGCACAGGCCCTGGTTGGTACAGATATTGGATGTGGCCTTCTCCCTGCGAATATGCTGCTCCCGGGTTGCCAGGGTCAGGACGTATCCGACTCGATCCCGATCGTCGACGGTCTGGCCCACCAGCCTTCCCGGCATTTGTCGCTTGAAGCGGTCCCGGGTGGCGAAGAAGCCCAGATAGGGTCCCCCAAAGCCGAGT
The DNA here is from genome assembly GCA_965219855.1 of Acidobacteriota bacterium. Classification (GTDB taxonomy): domain Bacteria; phylum Acidobacteriota; class UBA6911; order RPQK01; family JAJDTT01; genus CAUZIZ01. The sequence continues at coordinate 105,911 of CBDCOR010000025.1, read as the reverse complement.
GGGATTCCGAAAGATTGGCCCTCACCCACAACGATATCGGCTCCGACTTCCCCGGGAGGTTTCAAGAGTCCGAGCGAGAGGCCCTCGACCACTACGGCGATTACCAGGGCACCCTTTTTGTGGGCCAGGTCTGCAATCTCTTGGATGTCCTCGATGACACCGAAGAAATTTGGAGATTGCACGACGACAGCCGCCGATTGATCGCCGAGTTCGGCTTCGAGCCGATTCAGATCGATCGTTCCCCTTGTCGAGAGCGGTACCGAGTTGACCTGAAGATGGTTTGAAGAATAGGTCCTCAGGACCTTCTCGTACCGGGGATGGAGACTGGCAGGTATGAGGACCTGGTTCCTTCTGGCGACGCGGGCAGCCATGAGGGCAGCTTCGGCCAGTGAGCTGCTTCCATCGTAGAGACTGCTGTTGGCGACCTCCATGCCGGTGAGTTGGCTGATCAGCGTCTGGTACTCAAACATCGCCTGAAGAGTGCCCTGGCAGACTTCAGGCTGATAGGGAGTGTAGGCGGTGTAAAACTCGGCTCGGGAGATGATGGAGTCGATTATGGTGGGGATGAAGTGATTATAGGCCCCCGCTCCCAGGAAATAGCTGTAACTCTCAGTAGAGGCATTCCTCTTGCCGAGAGACTCGAAGTATTGCAGCAGGGAGGCTTCGGGCACGGCGCTGGGGATATCTAAGTCTCGCCCTAATCGTACGCCCTCTGGGATCGACTGAAACAGATCCTCGGTCTGCTCGGCTCCGATGACCTCGAGCATCTCCCTTCGTTCCTCTACTGTCAGAGAGACATAACGCACGGATCACTCCTCCCCGTGTGCTCTGGATTCTTCTTCTAGACCCAAAATAAGCGCAAGTTCGAAACTAGACCCCTTTGTCGGCTCCGAGGAGCCATTTTGGAGACCTAAATTCTAAATTCCGGCGCGAAGTCACTCAGAACAGGCACGTGTTCAGCTGTCCTCCACGCCGATCGCTCAGGGAAAACGATTCTGCCCTCTTGGGGGGCGTTTGTAGAGACACCTCGCCCCAGCTCTGGCGACCCTCGGAGCTACTTTATCTCCTTTCAGTTTCAGGTAGCTGGCCGGTGTTTCAACCACTTACTGCCTTCCAAGAGAAGACGGCTCCAACCATTGACATCCAGCAGCCGATAGACCAACTGTCGGCCCCTGCGCAAAATCTGGCAGGGCATTTCAATGACCTCTCGCAGGAAACGGCGATACTCCATCTTCACCAGCTCTCGGGCTTGCAGTCGCGCCGGCAGCACCAACCCCATCCAGGCCTTCAGATTCCAGGCTTGAGCCGCAATCACCAGATAGGCCCAGTTGGCTACCAGCGTATCCGAGGGCATCCGCAGGGCCTCGACTCCGTTCTTGAGTTGTTCAATGACGTTCTCCTGGTTGCAGCGCCGGTTGTTTTCCCGTACGACTCCCGCCGTTCCCAACGTTCTGGCCGAGATATTGGTGACATAAAAGTGGTAGCGCGTCTGCGGCAGCAGCCGCTTCTGGCCTTTCTCGACCAGGATCGTCTTGCGCAAGATCACCATCCGATAGGTTCGCTTCGCTTTGCTCGGACGGTAGTCGATCTCCGCGATCTCTTCCCGTTCCAGCGTCAGCGTCTTGAACCCGCGTCTCTTGACAATCTCCGGCTTCACTTTGTCCCGCCGCTGGCGCCGCTTCTTCCCTTTTCCTTTCCCCTGGCTGGGGCGCCCCAGCTCTTTCCATCTCGCTTCTGGCAACGCCTCCGCCCACTTGACGAAGCTCGGATGGGCGTCGATCCCGAAGTCAAACTCCACGCCCGCCTCCGTCCAACGGTCAAAATGAGCCGTCAGCGAAAAATCCGTGTCCCCGCGCAGGCGCACCTTCCGAAAACCCGCCTCTCGAACCAGCTCGATACTCCGATCCAGCCATTCGGCCGCTCCCTCATGAGAGGGACGGTTGCCCGAGCGGTTGACCGCATAGAGCACCTCTCCCGTATTGGCCAGCGTCACGATCAGCGGCGCATAGCCCCACTGCCCGTCGTAGCTGATCTCCATCCCTTCCTTGCATTCGCCGCTCGTGGGGGCCATCGTCCCATCCACGTCGATCTCCGCCCGTTGGAAGAAACGGGCCGGTTGTTGGGCCCAGACCTTGAGGCGGCTGGCATTGACGGCTTCCATCAGATCCACCACGTCGGGCGCGTCAAAGCGGCGCACAAAGTCTCCGGCCGTGCTGGGGGCGGGGATCTTCTCGGCTCCCACCGCCTCCAGGAAACTCACACTCTGACGTCGCAGTTCAATATCCTGATAGCGGGTCCCGCCCGTGGCCACGTTGTAGATCAGGCTCAGGACGTGGTCCGATTCGTGGTACGGTTGGTGGCGTTTGAGCAGCGTCACCGCCTGGTCAATGGCTTTCCCCAGCCCACTCCACTTCACCACCTGCTGCAGCAGCCCCAGACCACCGTAACTGACCGCACCCGTTTTCTCCGAGACCTCGTAGCTGATGACCTCGGGCGAGAGCACCGGTTTCGGGTCTTGACCGTTCCAGCTGGGGCTCAATCGCTGAGCAACCTCTGCTTCCCGTTTGCGGATGATTGCGCTATCCTTTTTATTCACCTGAACTGCCTCCTTTCCGCTTGTTCTGAAGTTTCTTTGACAACCCCAGAATACCCGTCAGGTCTGGCATTTCAGGTGTTTACATGTGGTTTAGTCCACTTTCATCCACTTCTTTTGGGTCTAGATACTCAAGATAGGCTTCCGCTGACATCAGACCCTCCAAATCGGCGGGGTCTTCGAGTCGAATCTGGATCATCCATCCCTTCCCATAAGGATCCTCGTTGACAAGCTCTGGGGCATCTTCCAGCGCTTCGTTGACGAGCTTTACTTCGCCGGAAATCGGACTGTAGAGGTCGGAAAGGGCCTTTACCGATTCAACTGTTCCGAAAGAGTCCTTTGCTTTCAGAGACGTGCCTGGGGCGGGCAGCTCGACGTAAACCACATCGCCGAGCTCACTCTGGGCGTGGTCTGTGATGCCGACCTTCGCCACTTCACCCTCCACTGAAATCCACTCGTGTTCGCTGGTGTATTGGAGATTCTCTGGGACGCTCATTCCACCTCCGTCTTGGTTGACCCCTGAATCTGGGCACTCGAAATCCAGGCTGTGCCGGCTGGCGGCTGGAAAACCGTCTGATGCGAGCGATACGATACAGAATCGATCTGCACTGGATCGGTTTTTGTGATGAGATGGTTTTCCGTTCTCGGCGCCATCAGCTCAAACAAGACCCCTACCCATGAGAGATTCCTTTTATCCTAGTTCCTTCCGTGGATCAACAGGATTCAGACGCGTCGATAAAATGGCCCCGATACTACTCCCGCAAGGAGGCGCCTTGATCGCACTTCTATTTCGATCAGCTGGCCAGGATTGGCGTGCTCAGCGGGCAGATAGGCGAGTCCGATGCTCTTTCCCAGAGAAGGCGCATAGCTGCCGCTCGTGACCTCGCCGACGCGCTCTGAATTCAGGAAAACAGGGTAATGATCTCGGGCAATGCCGCGGTCCTGCAGCTCGAATCCCGCGAGCTTGCGCAAAGCACCCTGCTGCTTGAGCCCTACCAGGGCTTCCTTCCCCACAAAGTCGGTACCTTCGAGCTTCACGATCCAGCCGAGGCCTGCTTCCCAGGGATTGGTTGTCTGATCGATATCATTTCCATACAGAGGGTAACGAACCTCCAGACGCAGGGTGTTGCGAGCTGCCAGGCCTACGGGCGAGATTCCGAATCTCTGCCCCTCCTCCAGGATCGCTCTCCAAACAGACCCGGCCTGATTCGAGGCTAGGTAGATTTCAAACCCATCTTCGCCCGTGTATCCGGTTCGGGAGATCAAGGCGGGTACCCCCGTGATTTTCCCCTGGAAACCCCAGTAGTACTTTAGCCGCCCCAGATCTCCATCAATCAGGGGGTTCAGCAGCGCCTCTGCCTTGGGTCCCTGAACTGCGAACTGCGCATATTGATCGCTCTTGTCGCACACCTCAACCTCTCCCTGCTGGTGTTGGAGGATCCACTGAAAGTCCTTTTCCTGGTTGGATGCATTGACACAGATGAAAATGTGCTCGGCATGGATCTTATAAAGGACAATGTCATCCACAAAGGTGCCATTCGAATAGAGGAGTGCAGAATATTGAGCCTGACCGTCTGCCAAGCGCTCTACGTCGTTGCAGGTGATCTTCTGCACCAGTTTCAGCGCATCCTTTCCCGAGACTTCGATCTGACCCATGTGGCTGACGTCAAAAATGCCTACTGTCGACCTCACTGCCAGGTGTTCTTGCAGGGCACTCTTGTACTGAACGGGCATCTGCCAGCCTGCGAACTCGACCATTCGGGCTCCGAGCTCCTTGTGAACCGAGTGAAGTGGAGTCTTTCTCATGTCTACTGTGTCTCGAAGCTTTTGAATTCGGACCTTTGGGAAACCGCTGAAAAAAACAACATGCTGCGCGGGCGAAATCCCCCGGAATCTCCCTGTTGTCCCGAGAAAATGCGGACGCTCCTCTCGCGGCCGATCCGAGATTGGACGTCGTAGAGAGCATTGAGGCTTCTCATGTGCCTCTCTTCCTCGTTCGCCGGTGCAGGGTCGAGCACGATGCTCACGGTTACAAGCTCAGCGCCCCCATACGCCTGGTGCACTCGATAGTCGCTTCCCAGGATCTCCGAAAGCTCTTGTTGGACTTCTGCGGTCGCCTCCCTGTCTTCGGGAGCAGAAGCAGGCCTCGAAAAGAAGACACTGTAGAGAATCAGAGCAGGCAGGCCAATGGCAACTAGGATCATCACCAGGCTGGTTCTCATGCGACCCGTTCCATGAGTGTCAATTCTATCATGAGGCACCGCGAGAGGTAGGTCTGAGAAGTGGGACGAGTTGAGCCAGACAAAGGGCGCGGAGCGCCCAGGCAAGGAGCGAACTCTCCGCTGGAGAACGAGTATCCGAAAGGTACGCAGCGTCGTGTCCATGGCTGGTGAACAAACGGTGAACCTTTGAAGGGTCCCGTCTATCTATCAGAGCGGTAACTTTATTGGGGCTTACACCCGGATCCCAGGTGGGGTCGGGTGAACTAAACCGGGAGATGAACATGAACGTTCCAGACGAAATCAAGAACTATCGGGATCCTTTGTTCGCCGCCGTCGGTGAAGGCCGTAAACCCTCTCAGTCAGTCTCCAGGCCCAATGGCGGTGGGACGAAGACCTGGCCCTTTGTTGCCCTCTTTGGGATTGGTATCGCGACCCTTGGTTTTCTGCTGTGGCAAGCTCAGCAGCAAATCGATGATCTAGGTGTGAGCCTGCTCGAGAGCCAGGCCCAGTTGGGCGAAGTCTCAGAGAATCTCCAGGCCTCGGGGGAGAAGATCGCAGGCCTGCAGAAGGAGATGGAACAGAGCGGATCGAAAATCAGCACTCATGGCCAGAAGCTCAAGCGGCAACAAGGGACGCTCAAGCAACATCAGGGTCTCTATTCTGACTTGAAGTCCGAGCAGCAGCAGCAGGGCAGGGAACTAGAAGCCGTCTCGCTGAAGAAGGCGGACCGCTCGCAGTTGGAGGAGTTGCAGGGGCAGACGGAGGGAATCAAGAACGAAGTCGCCCTGGTCAATTCGGGTCTTGCCGACGTGCGTGAGGCTTCCTCTGCGAATCGAGCTAGCATCGGACGCGCCGAGGAGAAGATTTCAGGCTTAGATCAGGGATTGAACGATACCAAATCTCATCTCTCCCGGGTTGCTGAATCATTGAAGAGAGACCGCTACGATTTCGAGCTCCACGAAAAGGCGGGCTACGTCACGGTGCGCGAGGTCTCACTCCGCCTGAAAGACGTGGACCTGAAAAGGCAACGTTACGATCTGGATCTGGTGGTCAACGGGAAGTGGATCAGAAAACGCCATCAGAACGCTCACGAGCCGGTTTCGTTCTACGTCAAGGGCGTACAGAAGACTTACGAAGTAGTGATCACGAAGATTGACAAGAAGCAGGTTGCCGGATACCTCAGCATTCCCAAGGAGGTTCCCGCAGCCTAGCTCTCGGCTTTTGACCCTTCACACGCATCGGTCCTGACCAGCTAATCGTCTGGTCAGACCGGTGTGTGGGTAGGTCCCCGCCCAGTTCTTTCCCCACCAACCGAGGTCAGCTTCAGTGCCCCAGTTTTCGACGCCTTCGCGGGTAGACTCTTCCCACCCGTTGTATTTTGCGGTCTGTTTGTTCTTCTCCGATCAGTAGCCATAGCTATTGGAGTCATAGCACTTCCAGCAGTTCTCATGGGCATGCCGCTGCCAGCCGGTATCAGGATCGCAGCTGGGCGCTGTCCAGGAATTACTCCGTGGCTTTGGGCAATCAACGGTGTCTTCTCCACTCCACACTTGCCTCGATCGTAGGTGCGGTCGTTTCTTTGACGGTCGGCATTTCTACAGGCTTTTGGATCGGTAGCTGAAACTTGATTGGGCGGACGTGGCTTTGGGCTCCAGGCCGAAGTCTTCTTCCTTCGAGCCTTTGGCCCGATACACGGCGGCCTGGAGGCCACCGCTACGTCCCTCGACTGAAGTTTCTTTCAGGTACGATCCGGCGCAGCCAGTGGCGGGGCTAAGCTGAAACTTCAAGAAGAGTCGCAAGTCGCAGGTCGCACGTCGCAAGGTGCCGCAACCTCTTCAAGGTTGAAATCCTGGGAGGGCTCCAGTTACCCAGCGTCCAGATTCGAAAACCGAGACCATCCTTCCTGCACGGCACTAGTCCCAAAATAAGCGCAAGTTCGAAAATAGACCCCTTTGTCGGCTCCGAGGAGCCATTTTGGAGACCTAAATTCTAAATTTCGGCGCGAAGTCACTCAGAACAGGCACGTGTTCAGCTGTCCTCCACGCCGATCGCTCAGGGAAAACGATTCTGCCCTCTTGGGGGGCGTTTGTAGAGACACCTCGCCCCAGCTCTGGCGACCCTCGGAGCTACTTTATCTCCTTTCAGTTTCAGGTAGCTGGCCGGTGTTTCAACCACTTACTGCCTTCCAAGAGAAGACGGCTCCAACCATTGACATCCAGCAGCCGATAGACCAACTGTCGGCCCCTGCGCAAAATCTGGCAGGGCATTTCAATGACCTCTCGCAGGAAACGGCGATACTCCATCTTCACCAGCTCTCGGGCTTGCAGTCGCGCCGGCAGCACCAACCCCATCCAGGCCTTCAGATTCCAGGCTTGAGCCGCAATCACCAGATAGGCCCAGTTGGCTACCAGCGTATCCGAGGGCATCCGCAGGGCCTCGACTCCGTTCTTGAGTTGTTCAATGACGTTCTCCTGGTTGCAGCGCCGGTTGTTTTCCCGTACGACTCCCGCCGTTCCCAACGTTCTGGCCGAGATCAGTAGCGTCCCAGCGTTAGTCGAATAACATCAACTGTTTATGAATGTCACTATTCTGAGTAATGTAATGCATGTCCTGAAAGGCCTGTAAAATTGGGGTTTTCTCGAAGAGCGAGACACTCAGGACCTGGAGAATTGTGTAGAGCGGCAACTCGAGATAGAGGCGCTTGCGGATGATGGCGATGAGCAGGTAGGTACTGAGGGCGATCCAGATTTGTGTTTTCACGGCATTGGGACTGGTGCCGTAAAAGGCCTTGATGCGGAGATGCTGTTTGATCCATTTGAAGAACAGTTCGATCTGCCAGCGGAGCTTGTAGAGCCGGGCAATAGTCAGAGCGGGAGAAGCAAAGTCGTTGGTGAGGAATACTAGCCGCAGGTCGGTGGTGACGTCGAAGAACTTGATGCGACGCAAAGGTTCGGGGTAGGCCTTGGCCGGATAGAAGGTGCTCAGCAGGACAGTTTGGTCGCAGATCAGTCCCGTCGTTCTGTCCACCGGGTGGGAGTAGCGGCGGCGGAACTTGAAGTTGGCCTTGGCGCGGGTCACGAATAACGACCGGGCAGAATGGAGTCGGTACAGGCGCCCGAAATCCAGGTATCCGCGATCCATGATGTAGTAGGCACCGGGACAAGGAATCAGGTGGTCCAAGGCGTGGACATCGTGCAGTTTTCCGTCCGAGATCAGAACGAACTCGGGAATGGCGCCGTGCAGGTTGAGCAAGGTATGCAGTTTGATCGCCCCCTTGGTACGGCGGAAGCGCGCCCAGGGGAAGACCGAGAGGCACAGGTCGATGGTCGTGGAGTCCAAGGCATAGACGGTCGCGTTCAGGTCGACTCCCAGGTCCTCGTCGGTGTACAGGCGGCGCGCTTCGGCGATAAGCACTTGGGCAAACTCGGCATAGATGCGCCAGTCGCGCCTCTCGTTGGCATTGGACAGATTGTTGCGGGAGACCGTGGAGCGAATGCCCATGTGGAAGAGCTTGGATCTCATGGCCCGTAGGCAGGCTTCGATATCGCGCAAGCTCTCGCGATAGGTCAACTGTGCAAAGGCCATGACCCGGTAATGGTCGGCACAGCGGAACGACTTGACCTTGTAGTCGCCTCCGTAGTGCTGAACAATGCGATGAAAATGATGCCAGGGAAGATGCCGCATCACCTGAGAAAAAATCGTCGTGCCCGTGTACATGCTCGCCCTCCTTATGAACTGAAGGGCGTGAGCGTACACTCACTTTCAAGTCGGAAACACCCATTATCTTCTCTAACATATTACTCATTAATACTTTACAGAGATTAGAAGCCCAAACGTTGGGACACTACTGAATACTTTACAGAGATTAGAAACCCAAACGTTGGGACACTACTGGGCCGAGATATTGGTGACATAAAAGTGGTAGCGCGTCTGCGGCAGCAGCCGCTTCTGGCCTTTCTCGACCAGGATCGTCTTGCGCAAGATCACCATCCGATAGGTTCGCTTCGCTTTGCTCGGACGGTAGTCGATCTCCGCGATCTCTTCCCGTTCCAGCGTCAGCGTCTTGAACCCGCGTCTCTTGACAATCTCCGGCTTCACTTTGTCCCGCCGCTGGCGCCGCTTCTTCCCTTTTCCTTTCCCCTGGCTGGGGCGCCCCAGCTCTTTCCATCTCGCTTCTGGCAACGCCTCCGCCCACTTGACGAAGCTCGGATGGGCGTCGATCCCGAAGTCAAACTCCACGCCCGCCTCCGTCCAACGGTCAAAATGAGCCGTCAGCGAAAAATCCGTGTCCCCGCGCAGGCGCACCTTCCGAAAACCCGCCTCTCGAACCAGCTCGATACTCCGATCCAGCCATTCGGCCGCTCCCTCATGAGAGGGACGGTTGCCCGAGCGGTTGACCGCATAGAGCACCTCTCCCGTATTGGCCAGCGTCACGATCAGCGGCGCATAGCCCCACTGCCCGTCGTAGCTGATCTCCATCCCTTCCTTGCATTCGCCGCTCGTGGGGGCCATCGTCCCATCCACGTCGATCTCCGCCCGTTGGAAGAAACGGGCCGGTTGTTGGGCCCAGACCTTGAGGCGGCTGGCATTGACGGCTTCCATCAGATCCACCACGTCGGGCGCGTCAAAGCGGCGCACAAAGTCTCCGGCCGTGCTGGGGGCGGGGATCTTCTCGGCTCCCACCGCCTCCAGGAAACTCACACTCTGACGTCGCAGTTCAATATCCTGATAGCGGGTCCCGCCCGTGGCCACGTTGTAGATCAGGCTCAGGACGTGGTCCGATTCGTGGTACGGTTGGTGGCGTTTGAGCAGCGTCACCGCCTGGTCAATGGCTTTCCCCAGCCCACTCCACTTCACCACCTGCTGCAGCAGCCCCAGACCACCGTAACTGACCGCACCCGTTTTCTCCGAGACCTCGTAGCTGATGACCTCGGGCGAGAGCACCGGTTTCGGGTCTTGACCGTTCCAGCTGGGGCTCAATCGCTGAGCAACCTCTGCTTCCCGTTTGCGGATGATTGCGCTATCCTTTTTCTTCACCTGAAATGCCTCCTTTCGGCTTGTTCTGAAGTTTCTTTGACAACCTCAGAATACCCGTCAGGTCTGGCATTTCAGGTGTTTACATGTGGTTTAGTCCACTTTCATCTACTTCTTTTGGGACTAGCGATCTGCCTGAAGTCTCTTTCTCGAATGATCCGGGCAGTCCGCAGCCGGGGGCTCCACTAACTACAACTAATCCCCAGGTAGGCGAAAAGCTTGGTGAAATGACTTTGCAGGTGGCCTCTGCGTATCGGTGAGAGGCGTGCGAGAGAGGAGTATGTATCCGATCCGCTATCCTTGAGAGGTTCCAGCCGATGGAGACGAGTAGCCTCTCCGGGTTCGTGCCTGCAGATCGGGCCGGTCCTTGATCTTGACTCGAATTTTTCTCCAGCTTCCGTCACGAATCACATTGGTCGAGCTGTAGGCAACCGTGTACTGGATCCGGAGATCGTCTGCGATTTCCGAATAGACGTGAGAAAGGTCATCGATTCGGCGTGGTGAATACGATCTGCCTCCGGTCTGATCAGCTACGGCCTCGAGCTGTCGTCTGGCTTCCTCGTAAACGCCTCTCTTGTTCCTGCTTCCAGGGATGATCGGTGGAGTCCCACCCCTCAGGATGTCACCCAGGATACCGCCTCGAGACCGGGATGGCCCCGCGTCGCGCTCCGTGTTCAGAAAGATTGTGTAGATGAGAGCGTCGTCTTCACGGACTTCTCGATAAAGCTCCTGGAAGCGTGTCCGTGAGCCATTCTTGTAGTCTCCGGTAAGCTGATTGTCCACACCATCCGTGAATACAACCACTGCCTTCCGTCCTTCGACGTTCCGCATATATTCGCTCACGCTGGTCATCAAGGCATCGTAGAAGGCCGTCCCACCGCCGGAGCGGATTCTATTGATGGACCGGCGGACGCGCTTTCGGTCATTGGTGAAGTCCTGAATCAGTCGAGTGTAGGAATTGAAGGTGGCCACCGCGATTCGATCATCGGAGTTGATCTCCCGTGTGAAATCGATCGAGGCCCTCTTGATCATGCTCATGTAGGAGCGAGTACTTCCACTGACGTCCAAGAGGAGAAGAAGATGAAAAGGAGTCTCCGAGGTCTGGAACTTCTCAATCGTCTGCTGAGACCCATTCTCGTAGACCAGGAAGTCTTCCTGAAGCAGGTTGGGAATGCTGCGATTGCTGCGCCGATCGCGGACGGACACATTGAGGTAAATCCAGTCGACATTGACGCGCAGGGCGTAGCCGCTTTCAAAAGCGGGCTTATCCGACCCGGGTTCCGTCTGGGTCGAGGCAACCTCGACTGGAGCGTTCGGTTCGGCGTTTTCTTCCGTGGGAGCACTCGCGAGAGAGGGTTGTCCGGCAGTTGCTGTCACTTCCTTGGGGACGGAGTCGGAATCGTGTGAGACCTTCGTGACCGGCGCGGACGCCTCAGCCGTAAGGCTCGAGGGAGAGCTCAGCTGGCAGCGGACATTGCCCTTGAGGCTGTTGGCATAGAAGAGGGGGCCACCAGTCCCGATTTCTCGTTGGATCGATCCCTGTTGCGAGGAGACGTCCTGGCCCCAGGATGTCTCGCCTCCAGCGCGAATCCAGCCCCTGAGGTTGAGGTCGTTCCCCAGAACGCAGTTGATATTCCCGCTGGTGGACTCCAATCGAACGTCCCCGATCGGTTGGGAGGTGCTTCGCAAATGAATGTCCCCTCCCTGGCTCAGCAGAGATGTGGATGCAGTTAGATCTTCAGCAGTGATCAGTCCGGTAAGCGTCGAGGCCCGAACTGTGCCTCCAACCCCGTAGATCTCAATGGCCGGATGGGCTCCCCAGACTTGGACATTGATGTCTCGAGGGACCTGGATTTCCAGGTAGGCCGACTCTTTCTGGTGTTCTCGAAAATGGATCGATATCTGAATGAGATCGTCCTCTCGTCGAATGTCGACGACGACGTGATCGAGCCTGTTCTGGGGAGCGATCTTTCGGACCCTGACGTAGATGTGCTTCTCTTCCCAGCCGTTGACCTGAATGCGTCCGAAGTCATTCTGTACTACCAGCGTTCCCTTTGGCTGAATCGGTAGACTGTGTCTTTCGGTGACGGTCGCACCGCTCGCCCACAGAGCCGAGGCCTGGAAAAGGAGGATGGCGAGAAGTTTGATGATGTCCATTGTCAGTAGTGTCCCAACGTTTGGGTTTCTAATCTCTGTAAAGTATTAATGAGTAATATGTTAGAGAAGATAATGGGTGTTTCCGACTTGAAAGTGAGTGTACGCTCACGCCCTTCAGTTCATAAGGAGGGCGAGCATGTACACGGGCACGACGATTTTTTCTCAGGTGATGCGGCATCTTCCCTGGCATCATTTTCATCGCATTGTTCAGCACTACGGAGGCGACTACAAGGTCAAGTCGTTCCGCTGTGCCGACCATTACCGGGTCATGGCCTTTGCACAGTTGACCTATCGCGAGAGCTTGCGCGATATCGAAGCCTGCCTACGGGCCATGAGATCCAAGCTCTTCCACATGGGCATTCGCTCCACGGTCTCCCGCAACAATCTGTCCAATGCCAACGAGAGGCGCGACTGGCGCATCTATGCCGAGTTTGCCCAAGTGCTTATCGCCGAAGCGCGCCGCCTGTACACCGACGAGGACCTGGGAGTCGACCTGAACGCGACCGTCTATGCCTTGGACTCCACGACCATCGACCTGTGCCTCTCGGTCTTCCCCTGGGCGCGCTTCCGCCGTACCAAGGGGGCGATCAAACTGCATACCTTGCTCAACCTGCACGGCGCCATTCCCGAGTTCGTTCTGATCTCGGACGGAAAACTGCACGATGTCCACGCCTTGGACCACCTGATTCCTTGTCCCGGTGCCTACTACATCATGGATCGCGGATACCTGGATTTCGGGCGCCTGTACCGACTCCATTCTGCCCGGTCGTTATTCGTGACCCGCGCCAAGGCCAACTTCAAGTTCCGCCGCCGCTACTCCCACCCGGTGGACAGAACGACGGGACTGATCTGCGACCAAACTGTCCTGCTGAGCACCTTCTATCCGGCCAAGGCCTACCCCGAACCTTTGCGTCGCATCAAGTTCTTCGACGTCACCACCGACCTGCGGCTAGTATTCCTCACCAACGACTTTGCTTCTCCCGCTCTGACTATTGCCCGGCTCTACAAGCTCCGCTGGCAGATCGAACTGTTCTTCAAATGGATCAAACAGCATCTCCGCATCAAGGCCTTTTACGGCACCAGTCCCAATGCCGTGAAAACACAAATCTGGATCGCCCTCAGTACCTACCTGCTCATCGCCATCATCCGCAAGCGCCTCTATCTCGAGTTGCCGCTCTACACAATTCTTCAGGTCCTGAGTGTCTCGCTCTTCGAGAAAACCCCAATTTTACAGGCCTTTCAGGACATGCATTACATTACTCAGAATAGTGACATTCATAAACAGTTGATGTTATTCGACTAACGCTGGGACGCTACTGGTCCATTGTATCTACTCACTATTTGCGGTTCTTAGGACTAGACGCCTTGGGTCTGGATTAGGTTCAGAGAGGGAGCTTACCGAAGACGATTCGTAGCTTGATCGACGTGTGTGGAATTTCACCCACGAGCCAGCGATGCAGTAGAATCGATGTGGAGGGTTGATTCGATTTGTTGGGACGAATTCTACTTCTGGGCGCGGCACTTGGGTCGATGCCGGCGGTCCTGGCGCAGTCCGAGGGAGAGCATTACTATCTCTATCTCTCCGACGTCCGAATTGTCACGATCGAGATCACCGATAGCAAAACTGTCATCCTCAACTACATCAACTTCGGAGACGCATTCGACACGGTTCAGCCTCCTTGGCTGGTTTTGGTGGACCGTGCGGGAAACCCCCATCGAGGGCACTTGATCGAAGTGGAGGGTGCTTCCTACGAAGCGGGCAGATATAAGGCGTTCGATCTGATAAAGCCCAACTCGTTCGCTGGCTACTCCATTCTCGGGAACTTCCGCTTCAAGGCACCTCCGCAGAAGGCCTTTCTGAAGATCGGCGGTCGCATCCTGGAGTTGGAATCCATCTCATCGGATGACTTCGAGTTGGTCGCCGCCAGGATAGGGGAACTGGATCTCGGAGTGGAAAACAGCAAGGCCGCTGTCATGCGGGCCGGCTTCGAAACGGGATTCGGGTCCATGTATCGGGCAGGCTCTACCGAAAGCCAATCGCTGGAAGCATTCTTTCCCGATGAGGAGGTAGTGCCCACCGTCCTCCTTTCCAATCCTTCGCCGCGGCTGCCCTCTTCGGAAGCAAGCCGGCCCGATCCGGTGTTGGTAGTGATCGGTGTTACGGTCAGTCCGGCTGGGGGGCTCTATGACCTCGAGGTGAAGGAAGGCATCAATGAGGCATTGGATGAGCTCGCCGTCGAGACGGTGCGCAATTCTTGGGTGTTTCTGCCCGCTATCTCCAAGAAAAAGGTGGTCGAAAGCCGTCTCACGCTGAACGTCGTCTTCCGGCGGTAGGGTGGGTCCTGCTCCTGGACTTGCTGGATCATTCAGGGAGGAAACTGTTGCATCCAGAGCAAGCATTGCCGATTCATGGAAGCCTGAAGCGCGAGCGAGGGGTTGGGGACCAGCACAAATCTTCCCGACTCGTCTGCTTGCCTTCGGTTTAAAGTCCGTTGGTCGACGTATGGCTGCCGCGGCCCAAGCCCTCGCTTGCGCTTCAGGCTTCCCTGATCTGTCGCAATGACCCCGAATCCGCCAGCTAGCCCCAAAAGAAGTAGATGAAAGTGGACTAAACCACATGTAAACACCTGAAATGCCAGACCTGACGGGTATTCTGGGGTTGTCAAAGAAACTTCAGAACAAGCCGAAAGGAGGCATTTCAGGTGAAGAAAAAGGATAGCGCAATCATCCGCAAACGGGAAGCAGAGGTTGCTCAGCGATTGAGCCCCAGCTGGAACGGTCAAGACCCGAAACCGGTGCTCTCGCCCGAGGTCATCAGCTACGAGGTCTCGGAGAAAACGGGTGCGGTCAGTTACGGTGGTCTGGGGCTGCTGCAGCAGGTGGTGAAGTGGAGTGGGCTGGGGAAAGCCATTGACCAGGCGGTGACGCTGCTCAAACGCCACCAACCGTACCACGAATCGGACCACGTCCTGAGCCTGATCTACAACGTGGCCACGGGCGGGACCCGCTATCAGGATATTGAACTGCGACGTCAGAGTGTGAGTTTCCTGGAGGCGGTGGGAGCCGAGAAGATCCCCGCCCCCAGCACGGCCGGAGACTTTGTGCGCCGCTTTGACGCGCCCGACGTGGTGGATCTGATGGAAGCCGTCAATGCCAGCCGCCTCAAGGTCTGGGCCCAACAACCGGCCCGTTTCTTCCAACGGGCGGAGATCGACGTGGATGGGACGATGGCCCCCACGAGCGGCGAATGCAAGGAAGGGATGGAGATCAGCTACGACGGGCAGTGGGGCTATGCGCCGCTGATCGTGACGCTGGCCAATACGGGAGAGGTGCTCTATGCGGTCAACCGCTCGGGCAACCGTCCCTCTCATGAGGGAGCGGCCGAATGGCTGGATCGGAGTATCGAGCTGGTTCGAGAGGCGGGTTTTCGGAAGGTGCGCCTGCGCGGGGACACGGATTTTTCGCTGACGGCTCATTTTGACCGTTGGACGGAGGCGGGCGTGGAGTTTGACTTCGGGATCGACGCCCATCCGAGCTTCGTCAAGTGGGCGGAGGCGTTGCCAGAAGCGAGATGGAAAGAGCTGGGGCGCCCCAGCCAGGGGAAAGGAAAAGGGAAGAAGCGGCGCCAGCGGCGGGACAAAGTGAAGCCGGAGATTGTCAAGAGACGCGGGTTCAAGACGCTGACGCTGGAACGGGAAGAGATCGCGGAGATCGACTACCGTCCGAGCAAAGCGAAGCGAACCTATCGGATGGTGATCTTGCGCAAGACGATCCTGGTCGAGAAAGGCCAGAAGCGGCTGCTGCCGCAGACGCGCTACCACTTTTATGTCACCAATATCTCGGCCAGAACGTTGGGAACGGCGGGAGTCGTACGGGAAAACAACCGGCGCTGCAACCAGGAGAACGTCATTGAACAACTCAAGAACGGAGTCGAGGCCCTGCGGATGCCCTCGGATACGCTGGTAGCCAACTGGGCCTATCTGGTGATTGCGGCTCAAGCCTGGAATCTGAAGGCCTGGATGGGGTTGGTGCTGCCGGCGCGACTGCAAGCCCGAGAGCTGGTGAAGATGGAGTATCGCCGTTTCCTGCGAGAGGTCATTGAAATGCCCTGCCAGATTTTGCGCAGGGGCCGACAGTTGGTCTATCGGCTGCTGGATGTCAATGGTTGGAGCCGTCTTCTCTTGGAAGGCAGTAAGTGGTTGAAACACCGGCCAGCTACCTGAAACTGAAAGGAGATAAAGTAGCTCCGAGGGTCGCCAGAGCTGGGGCGAGGTGTCTCTACAAACGCCCCCCAAGAGGGCAGAATCGTTTTCCCTGAGCGATCGGCGTGGAGGACAGCTGAAGACGTGCCTGTTCTGAGTGACTTCGCGCCGAAATTTAGAATTTAGGTCTCTAAAATGGCTCCTCGGAGCCGACAAAGGGGTCTATTTTCGAACTTGCGCTTATTTTGGGGCTAGCTCTCTGAAGATTCAGCTTAGGGGCCCCCCAGCCGGGCTGCCCCATTCGAGAATGAAACTTTGGGTTCGGGAGTAGCGGTGGCCTCCAGGCCGCCGTGCATCGAGCCAAAGGCTCGAAGGAAGAAGACTTCGGCCTGGAGCCCAAAGCTACGTCCGCCTAATGAAGTTTCAGCTTAGTGCTTCCCGCAGCGGAGCTGGCCGCATTCGAGAAAGAAACTTCTCCTCACCTCAGGGGGCCCATCGCCTACGCCTAAGGCGTTAGTGCGAGTAGCCCAGGGTTGGCGATGCGAAGCGAGCTACCCTGGGTTTGAGTTGACCATGTTCCTCTTACACGGAAAGTGTTATTGCCAAAACGTTGCCTATATGTCGTGAGCTACCCTGCGGCAATAACCCCGTTGGGGTAATGAAGTTTCAGCTTAGCCCAGACGATTCGGTCTCCCTGAAATAACAAACGATCGCCTCCAGAAGATCCGGGATGGTGGACTTTTTCGCTTCGACCACGACCTGAAGTCCGTATTCCTCTGCAGTCTCAGCCGTAATCGGACCGATGACCGCGCAACAATATCCCTTGAGCTCTTGAGAGTTTTCCGCCAGCGAGACGAAGTGGCGCACCGTCGACGAACTGGTGAAAGTGACTAGATCAGGAACCTGTTTCTTCAGCACCTGGAAAAGTTTTTCACGACTGCCCGGGGGGACGATCGTATCGTAGACAGGGATCACGTCTACTTGTGCCTCGAGTTCCCGGAGTCGGCGAGGGAGAATGGATCGGGCTCGCGATGCCCTCGGAATCAGGATCTTGAGCCCCGAAAGGGGTGGAGGGTTTCGCCCCAGAAAACTCTCTAGGATGCCTTCTGCCTGATAGCGTGAGGGGACCAGGTCGACGCGCCCGCCGTACTCTCGGACCCTGTCAGCGGTGGCGGGGCCGATCGCACAGACCGCAGGGCCCGTTTCAGCCTCATCTAAAACGGAGATTTCCAAGCGGCGCGCTCGCCCCAGAACAACCTCGACTCCGTTGACACTCGTGAAAATAACCCAGTCGTATTCTGTCAGGCCATCCAGGATCGCATCGATCTCCTTCTCCGGCCGCGGCTGGATCTCGATCGTGGGAACCTCCAGGACTCTTGCCCCCTGAGCCATGAGCAGACGGGTGAAGTCCCCTGCCTGAGAGGGGCTGCGAGTGACAAGAATCGTTCGACCCTGGAGATTGCGACTCATGTTGACTCGAGCTCTGCCAGGATTGAACGGGCGCCATGCGAGAGGAGGTATTCTGCTGCCCGGGAGGCGAACTCCGGAAGCTCCTCGGCACGACCATGGTACTGCTTCTGAATAAAGCGACCGTCGGAAGGGCTGGCGATGAAGGCACGGAAAGAGGTAGCGCCGTTCTCTCGAAGGGCATGGGCGCCCATCGGAACCTGGCATCCTCCACCCATGGTTCGCAAAAAACTTCGTTCGGACTCGACACAGTGACGGGTGGGCGGATGGTTGAGGGGATGGATCAGGTCTCGCATGTTGCTATCGTCGGAACGGATTTCGATCCCCAATGCGCCCTGTCCGATCGCCGGTACCATCTGATCGACTGGAAAGACGTAGGAAGCCCGGGCCATCAGTTCCAGGCGCCTCAGCCCCGCAGCCGCCAGCACGATTGCAGTTAACCCGAGTGCCCTCATTTTCTGGATACGAGTGCCGACATTGCCTCGGATTGGGAGCAACTGCAGGTCGGGACGCAGATGCCGCAGCTGGACCTGGCGGCGGAGGGAGCTGGTTCCCACCAGAGCCGCTTCCGGCAGCTGGTCGAGATTGTACGGGGTGGAGTCGGAAACCAAGGCATCTCTGGCGTCTTCTCGCTTCGGAATCGCTCCCAGGCAGAGCCCTTCTGGCAACTCCCCAGGGAGGTCTTTGAGACTGTGCACGGCCAGGTCGATTCGGGTCTCCAGCAGCGCCTCTTCAATCTCCTTGACGAACATCCGCTTTACGGAATCGTCTCTTCCTGGCTGAGGGTTGGCGGGTTGATCGCCGCTGGTTCGGATGATCTCAATCTGGACCGTCAGCTGGCCCGGGTGATGAGCTTCCAGGAGGTCTCGGACGATCTCGGCCTGGCGCAGAGCGAGGGGGCTTCCGCGCGAGCCCAGCCGCACCTCTCTCATAGGTCTTCGTCCAGACCGAAGACTCTCTTGATCATTTCTCGATTGTGCAGATGCCGTTGGGGGTCCTGGTCAGGGTGCTTCATCTCCATGATGAAAGGATGCGCGATCTGGTGAGCAGTCTTCCGCAGGATCTTCTCCATCCGTGCGAGCTCTTCGGGAGCCAGCTGGTGCCGGTTTTTCTCGATTTCCGCCAGGCAGGTCTCCTCGAGTCGAAGCCGAAGGGCAGCGATCAGGGAGCCAGCGCCATTAGAGGAGATCCTGCGCAGATGCTCCTTGGCCTCCTTCTGCACGATCTCTTCGGCGATCTGGGCCTCGCTTTTTCGCTCTTTGAGGTTCGCATCAAGGACCCACTGAAGATCGTCGATGTCGTATAGAAAAACATTCTCAATCTCGTTTACTTGCGGATCGACGTTTCTTGGAACTCCCAGGTCAATGATGAACAGGGGAGCGTAGCGGCGATCGCGAATGGCTCGCTGCACGCGGACAGGGTCGAGAATGAAGGATTTTGCCGAAGTAGAAACCAGGACGATATCACATTGAACCAGGTAGCGATCGAGCTCCTCCAAATCAACTGAAACTCCTCCGACCTGATGTGCCAGCTGCAGAGACCTCTCCCGACTGCGATTGGCAACGTAGATGCTCGAGGCCCCAGACTGTACGAGATTGCGGGCTGCCAGCTGGCTCATCTTGCCGGCTCCCAACAGCAGCACCGACTTGCCAGCCAGATCACCCAAGATCTTGCGCGCGAGTTCCACGGCCACCGAGCTGATGGAAACGGCGGAACTCGATACCTTGGTATCCGTGCGGACCTTTTTTGCTACGTGAAAAGCACGGGGAATGAGGTTCGTCAGGCAGCTGCCGATGCTGCCGGCTTGCTGGGCCAGAGAGTAGGCCTGTTTGAATTGCCCCAGGATCTGTGGCTCACCAATGACCATTGAGTCGAGGCTGCTCGCCACCCGAAAAACGTGAAGGACTGCGTCCCGCTGCAGCAGGCTGTAGAGATGTTGCTCCAGGGAGAGAGGTTGCAGGGCGTGATAGCTATAGAGAAACTGCTTGATGCCTTCGATGGCGATCAGACCTTCGTCTCCATTTGCGATGATCTCAGTCCGGTTGCAAGTGGAAAGAATCAGCGCCTCGGGCAGACCAAACTCTTGTCTGAGGCGAGATAAGGCACCGGGAACGGCTTCCTCCGAAAACACGACTTGCTCTCGGATCTCAACCGGCGCCGTCCTATGGCTTAGCCCTACAAGTACCGGAATCATGTCAGCGGTTGCCAATACGCCAATTTGTTGGTTTCGCCTAACGAGATTAACGACATATCAAGATCAAGTCCGGGCTTTAGGACACTCAGAAACTGTGAACACTTCCCAAATAGCTGGCTCCGGCAAATGTCAAAAGCACGGAAATGAATCCTGCCATGCTGATAACAGCGGCGCGCCGACCCCGCCACCCCACCGTCAAACGAAGGTAGATCAGCAGTAAGTAGATCGCCCAGGTGGCAGCCGCCACGACCACCGTTGGATCCCTTTGCCAACCCTGAACCCAATCCTGCCGCGCCCAGATGATCCCAACCAGGAGTCCTACCGACATGAAGCAGAAGCCTGAGATCAGAAACCTGAGAAAGAGGTCATCTAGCTTCCCTAGCGAAGGCAGCTGGTAGTAGAAGGTTTTCGGTTTCTTGCTCTTGAGTTCTCGCTCCTGGAACAAGTAGAGAAGGGCAGCGATGAAGGTGACCACGAACATCGCGTAAGCCAGGAATAGAAAGATGGTGTGGAAGTAGATCCAGGAACTGTTCAAGACCGCTGGAGCGGGAGAGGACTCGAAATAGGTGGTTCCCAACATCAGTGCCGCTACTACCGGAAGCAGAAACGGCCCCAGTGCCGTAACCCGGTAGCGAAGGTATGAGATCAGAAAGCAAAGTGAGACGGTCCAGGCGAAAAATGCCAGGGATTCTCGTAAATTGGTGATGGGAAAATGGGCTCCTTCAATTCCCTGGCAGACCAGGAATCCGGTGTGCAGAAGGAATCCCGCGCCGACCGAGGCAACTGCTACCTTCAAGAACGTGTCTTTCCTAGAGACTACGGCCACCACGCTGTGGAATAGTCCGAGAAGGTAGAGCCCGAAGGCTGCGTTAAGGAGAAACCCGCTCACTGCTGAATATTATAGCACCCGAAATGCTGTGATAAGATGGGTCTTGTGGAGCTCAGCCAAGTCGATCCCGCCTGGCTCGTCATCAATATTGTCGTGCTTTTGTTTTCTTTGAGTGTTCACGAGTCTGCCCACGCCTGGGCCGCCAATCGCTTGGGTGATCCCACTGCACGAGATCTGGGCCGCATTACCTTGAATCCGATCGTCCATATGGATCTCATAGGGACGGTCCTATTCCCACTGCTGGGACTGCTGGGAGGGGGTGTGGTATTCGGGTGGGCCAAGCCAGTCCCCGTGAACCCCAACAATCTCAGGAGAGCCAACCAGGACCACGCTCTGGTTGCTGCCGCTGGGCCGGCCAGCAATGTCTTGGCGGCAGTCGGCTTCCTACTGCTGTCGAAGCTCCTGGGGATGTTGTTTCCCGCTCAGATTGCGACTCAGCATTCGGTTTTCTTCCCCCTCTATCTCCTTTGCAGGGTTGGATTGATGCTCAACGTGATCTTGGCAGTGTTCAACCTGTTTCCGATCCCACCCCTGGATGGGAGCTGGATCCTCTCCCGGCTGTTTCCCGGGCACGTCGGATCGCTAATCGAGAGAGCCCGTCCCTATGGCTTTCTCTTACTGATTCTCTTGATCTGGTCCGGCGTGCTCTCGTCGGTGATCGGACCCATTCTTCTTTTCGTGCAGAGTTTAGCTTGATCGACTTCTTGGGAGGCTCCCAATACTAAGATGAAAAGCCGTGTTTTCAGTGGGATGCGTCCCACCGGTCGGCTCCACCTCGGGCATCTGGTCGGGGCTCTGGAGAACTGGGTGAAGATGCAGGAGGAGTATGAGTGCATATTCGGCATCGTCGACTGGCATGCCCTGACCTCGGAGTATGAGAGTGTAGAGGCGATCCGAGAAAATGTCCTCGAGATTGCCATAGACTATTTAACCTCGGGGCTGGATCCGGAGGCCTCGACGCTGATGGTACAGTCTCTGGTCCCGGAGCATGCAGAACTGCATCTGCTGCTCTCGATGATCGTTCCCATCCCCTGGCTGGAACGAGTGCCCACCTACAAAGAGCAGATTCAGCAGCTTAGCCAGAAAGACCTTTCGACCTACGGTTTCCTTGGCTATCCGCTGCTCCAGGCGGCCGACATTCTCGTCTACAAGGCGGGAACGGTACCGGTGGGAGAAGATCAGGTGTCTCACCTTGAGTTGTGCCGTGAAGTGGCGCGGCGATTCAACCACCTCTACGGCGAGGTCTTCCCAGAGCCCGAGGCCAAACTCACCCGAACCCCGAGACTGCCCGGTACCGACGGGCGCAAGATGGGCAAGAGCTACCGGAATGAGATCCAGCTTTCGGAGGATCCCTCGTCGATTCGCCAGAAGGTCCTGACCATGGTCACGGATCCAGCGCGAGTGCGTCGCACCGACCCCGGTAATCCTGATATTTGCCCGGTTTTCGAACATCACAGGCAGTTTACGGATGCGCCGGGACAGGAGTGGGCGGCACACGGCTGCCGCACCGCGGAGATTGGGTGTGTGGACTGCAAGAAGAGACTACTCGAACATCTGCTGCCGGTGGTCGAACCTCTCCATGAAAAGCGAGTCGAACTGGAAAAGGATGTAGAGGGTGTCAAGGAGATCCTGATCCAGGGAAGCCGAAAGGCCCAAGTCCTGGCTCAGGAAACCATGCAGGAGGTACGTCAGGCTATGAAGCTAGAGTACTCTTGACTGAACGTCTGAACGTCTGAACGTCTGAGTGGCGTAATTCATGAAGACTCACACTATGACCGAGAATCTGCAGCCGGGAGATGAGGCCTATAAGGTCCAGCTTGAGATCTTCGAGGGCCCCCTGGATCTCTTGCTTCACCTGATTCGGCAGCAGGAAATCGATATCTACGACATTCCGGTCTCCTCCATCACGCAGCAGTATCTGGACTACATTCAGATGATGAGGCAGTTAAACATCACGGTGGCTGGTGAGTTTCTGGTGATGGCCTCCACACTGATCTACATCAAGTCGCGCATGCTTCTCCCCCTGGAACCCGGCTCAACAGAGGACGATTACGAGGGGGATCCACGCCAGGAACTGGTAGAGCAGCTCATTGAATACGAGAAGTACAAGCAGGCCGCCCATCTCTTGCATGAAAAAGAAAGCATGGAATTGGCAGTATGGACCCGCGGAGAGCAGGAGTTCGAGCTCGATGAGAAGGAAGCCGTATCGGTCGGGTTGTTCGACGTCATCAAGGCGTTCCACCAGGTAGTCCAGCGCTACCAGGATCAGATTGTCTGGGAGATAGAACGGGATCCTGTCACGATGGAGGAAAAGATCGACGAGATCAGGCGGCTGCTCAGGGCTAGAAGCCGGTTCCTATTCTCGATCTTCTTCGAACGCAAGCTTTCGCGAATCCATCTGGGGGTCACGTTGATGGCGTTATTGGAGCTGGTTCGCCTGGGAGAGATTCGTCTTTTCCAAAAGGGGATTTTCGAGGACATCCAAATCGTCGCATGCTGAAGGACCTCATGGGTAGCCAGATTCTGGCTATTCTATTCGTCGCAGAGGATCCGGTGTCGGCGGCCCAATTGGGCGAGATCTATCCTGAAATCTCCAAGGAGGAGCTGTCAGAGACCTTGGACGGCCTTGTTCGGGACCTCAACTCCCTACAGGATTCGGTTGAGATCCGAGAAGTGGCCGGAGGGTATAGAGTCACAACCCGGCCCAAACATCATGAGATCATCCGCACTTATCTGAAAACGAAACCCTCTTCCAAGCTCTCACTGGCTGCCCTGGAGACGCTCGCTGTCATTGCTTACAGGCAGCCGATCACCTTACCCGAGATTGCTGAGATTCGAGGTGTCAGAGGAGCATCCCCCATCCGGACCCTCCTGGAAAAGAAGCTGATTGAGACGAGGGGGCGCAAGAAGACAGTAGGGCGGCCAATCCTGTACGGCGTTACCAAGGATTTTCTCGTCCATTTCGGCCTCAACGATCTTTCCGACCTGCCCACACTGGACGAATTTGAGGAAGTTCTTTCCCAGGCATCCTCTGAGACCCACCTGGTTGATGCAGCCGAGTCATGAGACAGCGCCTTCAGAGAATCCTCGCCCATGCCGGCGTTGCTTCGCGCCGCAAGTCCGAGGATCTGATCGTACAAGGTCGGGTGACGGTCAATGACCTCATGATAACCCGCTTGGGTACTCGAGCAGACCCTACCACCGACGAGATCTGTGTCGATGGAAGGCCGATTCGAACAGAGCATCTGGAATACTACATCTTGAACAAGCCAAGAGGCGTACTGAGTGCGGTTTCAGATCCTCTACGGCGGCCGGTGGTGACGCAGTTCGTCCGCTCCTCCAGCCGTCTCTACCCGGCTGGTCGCCTCGACTTTCAGAGCGAAGGACTGATCGTGCTGACCAATGATGGAGAGTTGGCACGACTCATTACAGAGGCCGGAAGGCTCCCAAAGACCTATCAGGTGAAGGTCCAGGGACAAGCCTCGCAAGAGAAGCTCGAAAAGCTATTAGCCGGTATTCGTGTCGAGGGCACTCGGCTCGCTGCCCAGAGGGTCCGGCTGTTGGAACGAGCTCGCAACGCCTGGTATGAAGTGACGCTGGTGCAGGGTCGAAATCGGCAGATTCGCATCATGTTTGAACGGATTGGGCATCCGGTGCGGAGACTCCGGAGAATCGCGGTCGGACCTCTCAGGCTGGGCGATCTACCTCGGGGAGCCTATCGAGAGATGACGCCCCGAGAGGTAGAGCTCTTGCGCACATAGAGGAACTCCAGGATGTTTACTGGAATTGTGCGGGAAGTTGGAAAGATCCTGCAGAAACAGTTGTCGGATGAAGGCGCTCTTTTTCGACTGGGCTGCAGCGCTGAACTCTACGGTGAACTAGAGATTGGGCACAGCGTCAGTATTGATGGCGTCTGCCTCACCGTCTCCCAGAAGTCCTCCGGCGAGTTCGCAGTCGAAACGACACCGGAAACCCTTCGTCTGACCAATCTCGGTGGCCGCGAGTCTTCCGATCAGGTCAATCTCGAGCCGGCGGCAAAGTGGTCTGATTTTATCGGTGGACATCTGGTCCAGGGACACGCGGACGGAACCGGGAAAGTGGTCTCTCGGAACCCCGAGGGGAACTCCTGGATCTTTGGAATAGAGGCACCACAGAATGTCCTCGAACACTGTGTGCTCAAGGGAAGCATCGCCGTCAATGGCGTCAGCCTGACGCTGTCGGGATTGAATTCAAACTCCTTTGAAGTCACAATTATCCCCCACACATTCGAGGTGACCAACTTCCGACTTCTCGAAGTGGGTAACCGGGTGAATCTAGAAGCCGATTTGATCAGCAAGTATGTGGAACAACACGTCGACCGTATTACTCGGAATCCTACTTAGCGCGATCGCGTCGGCAAGTACAGCCTGGGGAAATAGTCTCTCATTCGGCGCTCACACAGTGCTCGTGTATGGATCGGATTCGGGTGAGAAGGAGAGCCAGCTCGTAGTCCGGCTGGCACGTTACCAGCCGGATGTTTTCATGGAGTGGGAATCGAAGGTCCACCAGGGGACCCTACACCTCTATCAGGAAGCCGTCGGGAAGGGCAAGAGATTCACCTTGACTCGTCTTTTCGATGCTGGCGTCGACATCGAGTCCAAGGACGTCATGACCGTTTGGATTTCCAGGTGGATGTACGATGAACTCGCAAATGAAGGGTCCGTGAAGATCAAGTCGAACCGTTTGCCTCTGACCATGCGAGTTGAGGGGAAGGATATCCACACGCTTACCCTCAATCGGAGGCAGCTAAAACTCCCGGTGCTGCGCCTGAAAGACAGCAGGGGAGGCTCCTGGGCCTTTCACGAAGACCGGGATAATCCGGTTCTAATGGAGTATGTCCTGGGTCACTATCGCCTCTACCTGAAGTCCGTCTCCACGTCGAGAAACAGTCTCCGCTGGATCCGAAAATTGCCACCGGTGAAGTAGGAAGATGGGGAGTTGCAGGTTCCAGGTTGAAGGTTGCAGGTTTCAAGTTGTGTTTTTCTGGAGATGAGTTCTTAGCTTGTCGTGATCGGAACCGGGATGAGAGGGACTTGCCAACCGTCCTTGCGGTTTGATGAACCTGCAACCTGTAACCTGTAACCTGCAACCTGTAACCTTCAACCCAGACAGGAGCCGTTGTTCGTCATGAGCTTAGATCGAATCGAGGACGCAATTGAGGACATTGCCGAAGGAAAGATCGTCATCGTCGTGGACGAGGAGGACCGAGAGAACGAAGGCGATCTGACGATGGCTGCCGAGAAGATCACTCCTGAGGCGATCAACTTCATGGCGACGCATGGGCGTGGGCTTATCTGTATGCCCATGACCGAGGATCGCTTGGACGAATTGCAGATCCCGCTCATGGTCGTTGACAACAAGTCCGTTCACGGTACTGCGTTCTGTGTCAGCATCGAAGCTCGCCACAACGTATCCACCGGTATTTCTGCCGCCGACCGGGCCACTACTGTGCTGGCCGCCATCGATTCGCGAACCGGGCCGGAGGACCTGATTCAGCCCGGTCACATCTTTCCCCTGAGAGCTCGGCCTGGAGGTGTGCTGGAACGAGCGGGACAGACGGAAGCGGCAGTTGATCTGGCCCGCATTGCCGGTCTGAACCCTGCGGGTGTCATCTGCGAAATCATGAACGAAGATGGAACCATGGCCAGACTTCCCGACCTCATGCGTTTTGCGGCAACACATAAGGTTCGCGTCGTCTCAGTAGTTGACCTCATCAGGTTCCGCCTGCGGACTGAGAGATTTGTTCGAAGGATCGAGAGCGTCCCCTTTGAGAGCGAATTTGGCGAGTTCCAATTACACCTGTTCGAAAGCGGTCTGGATGGTAATCAGCACCTCGCCCTCGTCAAGGGTGATCTGGAAGGTGATGAACCTCCTCTGGTTCGCGTGCATACCGAATCCGTACTGAGCGATGTTTTCCTGACCCCTTCGTTGGATACAGGCAGGGAACTCAGGCGCTCTCTGGAGATCATCCACGGGGCAGGGCGCGGGGTGTTGGTCTATCTTCGCCTGAAGGAGAAGGAGGCGCGGTTGTTGGACGAGGTGCGTCAACATCAGAAGAAGACGCAGGGCGGAGACACAAACGCCCAGGCGGTCAGTTTCAAAGACTATGGGATCGGCTGCCAGATTCTGGCAGATCTAGGACTCAACCAGATTCGCGTGCTCACGAATCATCCCAAGAAGATCGTGGGGCTGGAAGGCTTCGGCCTGAACATAACGGAGCAGATCCCTATCGACCTGAAGCCCAGCGCAGTTGATCACTAGGCTGAAACTTCGAGAAGAGTCGTAGGTCGCACGTCGCACGCGGTTCTCAAACTAGACTGGCTAGTCCTTGTCCTTCTTGGCCAGATATCCCCGTCGGTGGACCACTTTGAGCTTGTCCGGTTTTCCGTCGCCGTTGACGTCGGCATCGACCTCAACCTTGATCTTCCGCAGCTTGCCGTCTCTCTTGGTGTTGGTGGACACGTACCCAAGAGAGTACTGATTCCTCAACAGATGGGAGATCGTCTCGAAGATCGAACGAAACTGGGTCGTGAAGCGGGGAAAGAAGGCTTCGCCTCCCGTGTATTTTGCGATCTCCTTGAGAACCACGTCTGCCTGGTAAAAATCCATTCGGGTGGAGTCGCTCATGCGATGTTCGTACCGAAGGCGCAGATTCTGGCCGATGCTGACCGGATAGATGACGGCATTGGTCCGTTTCACCTTCCGAAGGGCTTCGTCCATGTTCTTCTTGCTGAGGGTATCCATTCCGGTGGAAATCAAGACAATCGCCGTCTTGCCCTCTACTTCCTCTATCCGATCCAAGGTATCGAAAAGCGTGTCGTAGAGGCAGCTTTCGCGGAAGCCGGGATAATTCAAGCGACGCAGGGCAGCGAAGACCTTGGACTTGTCCTGTGTGAAGTCGACCAGAATCTCAGGTCGGATGTCGTAGGTGACCACAGCAATCCAATCATCCTCGCGCATGTTGTGGGCGAAGATCTGAGATCCCATCCAGGCCTCGTAGAGCATCTCCCAAGGCAAGACGCTGCTGTACTCGGTGATCAAGACGGCGGTCATAGGGCCCTCGATCGGAGTGAAGTGCGTCATTTCCTGCTGCAACTTGTCTTCGTAGACTATGAAGTTTTGCTTTTGCAGTCCCTGTATGAGATTGCCTTTCTTATCCCTCACCGTGACGTCGACTCGAATCTGTTCGACCGTCACCGTCAGGGCAGCGCGTCCCTGGGGCCGCTCCTGGTCTTCCTCGATCTTCTTCTTGTTGTCCTTGGCCGGCGACCCGGCCGATAGGCCGGGGGCGGTCAACCACAGGAAAAGCGCTCCGGATACCATCAGACCGATCGTTCTATTCATGATGTTTCGACTCCTCGTAAGCACCAAGAGTGTGTCAGCCTGGGACCTGGCTTTAGGTAGACCCCAATAGCATAACCAACCATAGAGTCCTTTAACAAGTGAGACAAGACGGTATGGTAAGATTAGGAACCGTGACTCCGGAAGGCAAAGAGGGTCGTCTGATTGAATTCCTGGGACAGTATCGTGACGTCATCGTGGCGTTTAGCGGTGGTGTTGACAGCTCCTACCTGGCATTTATGGCCCATCGAGTCCTAGGTAAGAGCGCCCGGTCGGTGACCGCCATTTCTCCCTCGGTGTCCAAGCTGCAGCGTGAGCTGGCGCTGGGTTTCGCCGCTACCTACGAAATCAACCACAAGGTGATCTCGACACAGGAGATGGAAAATCCGGACTACGCCAGTAATCCTGCCAATCGCTGTTATTTCTGCAAATCTGAACTCTATGTGCACCTGGAGCGGCTGGCCAGAGAATGGGGCGTAGAGGCCATTTTCGACGGCAGCAATCAGGACGATGTAGGCGACTATCGCCCCGGTCGTAAGGCCTCCCAGGAGTTCTCCGTGATCAGCCCCTTCATTGAGGTGGGTCTGTCCAAGGACGAGATTCGTTGCCAATCAGAAAAGTGGGGCCTTCCCAGCTGGGATCAGCCAGCTATGCCTTGCCTTTCCTCGCGTTTCCCCTATGGAGTTGCCATCACCGAGCAGAGTCTGCGACAGGTGGACGATGCCGAGGCCTTCCTGCGTGGGCTGGGGCTTCGGAACTTCCGAGTTCGACACCACGATAATCTGGCACGGATCGAGGTGGACCTCTCAGAACAGGAAAAGATCCTGGACCGGGAGTGCTTTGCCTCCATCAACCAGCGGCTGAGGGACCTCGGGTACCAGTACGTCACCCTGGACCTGCAAGGGTTTCGGTCCGGTTCATTGAATGTGGGCGTGCAGCTGGAAATAGACTCCAAGCCCCAAAAACCAGGTACCCCCTAGACCACAATTGGGATTCAGCAAGAGCTACGTTTGTGGCAGCACCACCACCCCCTTGATGTACCAGACGGTGGGTGATGTGCTGGACCGAGCCGTCCTCAGATGGGGCGACCTCGAGGCCGTGATGGTTCGGCACCAGGAGATCCGCTGGAGCTTTCGAGAGCTTGCAGCCGTCGTCGATCGGTTCGCCGCCGGTTTGGTGGAGCTGGGCCTAAAACCCGGTGACCGGGTGGGGATCTGGTCTCCCAACAACATCGAATGGATCGTTACCCAGTTCGCCACAGCCAAGGCCGGTTTGATCCTGGTAAATGTCAACCCCGCCTATCGTTTGTCGGAGCTCGAATACGCCTTGAACCAGGTGGGCTGTAGAGCTCTGGTCCTGGCGCATCGCTTCAAGAGTAGCGATTACGTCGCCATGATCCGGGAGCTAGCCCCCGAGCTGGATCATTCCTCTCCTTCTCAGCTGAAGTCAGAGAAGCTTCCTCAACTACAGACGGTGATTCACCTTGGTGATGAGCCGATTCCCGGATTCTACCGGTTTCAGGATGTGGGAGAACTCGCTGGGGAGGCGAGCCGGGCTGAGATCAAGCGCTTGGATAAGGTGTTGCAACCGGACGATCCTATCAACATCCAATTCACCAGCGGGACCACTGGGTTTCCCAAGGGTGCCACGCTGACGCACTGCAACATCGTCAACAACGGCTTTTTTGTGGGCGAGGGCATGAAGTTGACTCATCGCGATCGGCTCTGCCTCCCAGTGCCCCTATACCACTGCTTTGGAATGGTCCTGGGAGTTCTGGCCTGCTTCACCCACGGCGCGACCGTTGTCTTTCCGGATGAAGGCTTCGACCCCACGACGGTTCTGGCATCTGTCGAGGCCGAAGGGTGCACGGCTCTCCACGGGGTTCCCACCATGTTTATTGCAGAACTCGGAGTTCCCGATTTCGACAGCTATCAGCTGAGCCAGCTTCGGACCGGGATCATGGCCGGAGCTCCCTGTCCTATCGAAGTGATGAAGCGGCTCGCCAGCCAGATGAACATGAGAGAGGTGACGATCTGCTACGGTATGACCGAAACCAGTCCCGTGAGTTTCCAGAGCCACGTAGATGATCCTTTGGAAAAGCGAGTTTCCACCGTAGGACGTGTGCATCCGCACGTTCAGGTCAAGATCGTGGATGAACAGGGTCGAGTGGTTCCCAGAGGAATCCCCGGTGAGCTCCTCACTCGAGGCTACAGCGTGATGCGGGGTTACTGGAACGATGATGAGAGGACTTCTGAGGCCATTGATTCAGCCGGCTGGATGCACAGCGGCGATCTCGCCGTGATCGATAAAGAGGGCTACTGCGAGATCGTAGGCCGACTGAAGGACATGATCATCCGCGGCGGCGAGAACGTCTATCCGCGCGAGGTGGAAGAGTTCCTCTACCGACATCCCAAGATTCAGGACGCCCAGGTCTTTGGTGTCCCCGATGCCAAGTATGGCGAGGAAGTATGTGCCTGGATCCGGCTCAGCGAAAGGGAAGATGCCACTCCTGAGGAGATCCGGTCCTTCTGCAAGGGACAGATCTCCCACTACAAGATCCCACGCTACATCAAGTTCGTCAGCGAGTATCCCCTGACGGTGACGGGCAAGGTCCAGAAGTTCATGATGAAACAGCAGATGGAAGAAGAGCTAACCTGAAACTTCATTGGCGAATGTAGCTTTGGGCTCCAGGCCGAAGTCTTATTTTTCCGAGCCTTTGGCTCGGACGGCGGCTTGGAGCCCACCGCTACGTCCCTCGACTGAAGTTTCTTTCCTGTACGATCCGGCGGTCTGCAGCCGGAGGCGGGGCTAAGCTGAAACTTCATCGAGCAGTGTCCTACAACGGACATGCTGCTATCGATGTTCGTGGCTAAAGACAACCAAAGTTTCGTTCTCGAATGCGACAGCTCCGCTGGGGGGCCACTGAACTGAGAGTTGCAAGTCCCACGATACAAGGACAAGATACAAACAAGTTCCAAATCGCAATCAGCAAATCCTAAACCAATCTGGAGCCACGATTCAGTGTGGCTCTCATTCCGGTATCAGCGCCATAGGGGACAAGGCGTTTGATGCTTGCAATTTGGGCTTTGATTGTAGCTTGTAACTTGAAACTTATGCTCTTTCGGTAGCCTGGATCAGGGCGCGAATGTAACCGAAGGCGAAAAGTCTACCTAGCATGGTATAGCCAGGCTCCCCCTCTTGCTCCCCCTCGAGCTGGGGGACATGATCGGGTCGGATCGGAACGTCCAGTCTAGCCTCTCGATAGGCGCGCATGGTCGCAAGCATATCGGTGGGACCGTTGTCGTGAAAGGTCTCGACGAAGGATTCAGCTGTGCCCCTCAAATCCCGAAAATGCACGTATCGGATGCGGGGTCCCAGGCGCCGAATAGCGTCCGGGAGATCGACGCCCATGGCGGCAAAGGTGCCCTGGCAGAAGCAGATCGCGTTGTGTGCACTAGGCACCAGACTCAGCTGCCGTTCAAAGCTCTCAACCGACCCGATGATCCGGGCCTTTCCTCGGAACGCACTCAACGGTGGATCGTCAGGATGCAGTGCCAGATAGACTCCGTTCTCCTCGGCTATTGGGACCAGTTCCTGGAGCATGGTTTGCAGATTGGTCCATAGTGCATCTGAGTCGATTGTCTAGTCCGGTATGATCTTTGTGGTTTTCGCTCAACGAAACGGCGGATTCGGCTTGATCCAGGTCAAATCCTGTGACCAGGGCGCCGCCCCGTTCTCGGAGGTCGAGCCGAGTGCGCACCCAGTCCGTTCCCGGCATGAAGTTGTAACAGAGAATGGGGATTTCGGCTCGACCCATGTGTCGAATCAATTGCTTCAACGCTGCCATTTCCTGTCCGTCGTGATCTGCGCCGAATTTGATCTTCTCGATCGGCAGGTGACCTTCGATAACGGAGAGCCGCAGCCCCTGGGATTCCGCCTTTTCCTTTACTAACAGAAGGTCGTCTAGTCCCAAAAGAAGTGGATGAAAGTGGACTAAACCACATGTAAACACCTGAAATGCCAGACCTGACGGGTATTCTGGGGTTGTCAAAGAAACTTCAGAACAAGCCGAAAGGAGGCATTTCAGGTGAAGAAAAAGGATAGCGCAATCATCCGCAAACGGGAAGCAGAGGTTGCTCAGCGATTGAGCCCCAGCTGGAACGGTCAAGACCCGAAACCGGTGCTCTCGCCCGAGGTCATCAGCTACGAGGTCTCGGAGAAAACGGGTGCGGTCAGTTACGGTGGTCTGGGGCTGCTGCAGCAGGTGGTGAAGTGGAGTGGGCTGGGGAAAGCCATTGACCAGGCGGTGACGCTGCTCAAACGCCACCAACCGTACCACGAATCGGACCACGTCCTGAGCCTGATCTACAACGTGGCCACGGGCGGGACCCGCTATCAGGATATTGAACTGCGACGTCAGAGTGTGAGTTTCCTGGAGGCGGTGGGAGCCGAGAAGATCCCCGCCCCCAGCACGGCCGGAGACTTTGTGCGCCGCTTTGACGCGCCCGACGTGGTGGATCTGATGGAAGCCGTCAATGCCAGCCGCCTCAAGGTCTGGGCCCAACAACCGGCCCGTTTCTTCCAACGGGCGGAGATCGACGTGGATGGGACGATGGCCCCCACGAGCGGCGAATGCAAGGAAGGGATGGAGATCAGCTACGACGGGCAGTGGGGCTATGCGCCGCTGATCGTGACGCTGGCCAATACGGGAGAGGTGCTCTATGCGGTCAACCGCTCGGGCAACCGTCCCTCTCATGAGGGAGCGGCCGAATGGCTGGATCGGAGTATCGAGCTGGTTCGAGAGGCGGGTTTTCGGAAGGTGCGCCTGCGCGGGGACACGGATTTTTCGCTGACGGCTCATTTTGACCGTTGGACGGAGGCGGGCGTGGAGTTTGACTTCGGGATCGACGCCCATCCGAGCTTCGTCAAGTGGGCGGAGGCGTTGCCAGAAGCGAGATGGAAAGAGCTGGGGCGCCCCAGCCAGGGGAAAGGAAAAGGGAAGAAGCGGCGCCAGCGGCGGGACAAAGTGAAGCCGGAGATTGTCAAGAGACGCGGGTTCAAGACGCTGACGCTGGAACGGGAAGAGATCGCGGAGATCGACTACCGTCCGAGCAAAGCGAAGCGAACCTATCGGATGGTGATCTTGCGCAAGACGATCCTGGTCGAGAAAGGCCAGAAGCGGCTGCTGCCGCAGACGCGCTACCACTTTTATGTCACCAATATCTCGGCCAGAACGTTGGGAACGGCGGGAGTCGTACGGGAAAACAACCGGCGCTGCAACCAGGAGAACGTCATTGAACAACTCAAGAACGGAGTCGAGGCCCTGCGGATGCCCTCGGATACGCTGGTAGCCAACTGGGCCTATCTGGTGATTGCGGCTCAAGCCTGGAATCTGAAGGCCTGGATGGGGTTGGTGCTGCCGGCGCGACTGCAAGCCCGAGAGCTGGTGAAGATGGAGTATCGCCGTTTCCTGCGAGAGGTCATTGAAATGCCCTGCCAGATTTTGCGCAGGGGCCGACAGTTGGTCTATCGGCTGCTGGATGTCAATGGTTGGAGCCGTCTTCTCTTGGAAGGCAGTAAGTGGTTGAAACACCGGCCAGCTACCTGAAACTGAAAGGAGATAAAGTAGCTCCGAGGGTCGCCAGAGCTGGGGCGAGGTGTCTCTACAAACGCCCCCCAAGAGGGCAGAATCGTTTTCCCTGAGCGGTCGGCGTGGAGGACAGCTGAACACGTGCCTGTTCTGAGTGACTTCGCGCCGAAATTTAGAATTTAGGTCTCCAAAATGGCTCCTCGGAGCCGACAAAGGGGTCTATTTTCGAACTTGCGCTTATTTTGGGTCTAGTCGGGGTCCCGGATAGCGAGTGACGATATCGGTAACGCCGCACTGGGAGGCCAGCCGGAGGTTGGCGGTAGATAGTGGTGAAAGTACTGAGGTCAAGCGCATGAAACGCGTCGATGTTAAAGAAACTCAGCTGGGAAGGCAATGCTGCTTTTACCGTTTGCAGCGGTTGTAACAACCAAGTAAATTGAGCAAGGGTCGAGAGTAGAACGCTCACCTGACCCTGGCAACAGGAGGAGAAATGAGTGGTGTCAATTGGAAGGTAGCAGGTGCCCTGATCCTAGCTAGTGCCCGTCCGGAAATGTGTAAGTAATTGATAAGGAAGGGGAAAGAGGGCTTTTTCAAGCTCCGAAACTGTCAGGGCCGTTTGCTAGACTATTTGGTGCAAACAATTAGACTAAAACGACTTACGACGATTTCAGGAGTTCGAAGATGCGTAAAAAGCATGAAAAACAACGCCCCCTTTCCCCGCAATGGCCCGATCACCAGCTGGCCCATGAATTGAAGGTGATCTCGCGCATCCTGGACGACAATCCCCAGACGCTGGAGCTGATAGTACAAGATCTCTCTGACAGGGTCGATTCCGGTGTTGGCGCCCCCGGTTTGACGGCCGAGCAGGTGCTGCGTTGCGCCGTCATCAAACAGCTGCATCAGTTCAGCTATCGCAAGCTGGAGTTTCATCTGGTGGATTCGCAAAGCTGTCAGAGGTTCTGTCGCTTGCCCTATGGGGCGTCGATCAGCAAAGCCACCCTGGCGGAGAACCTGGGGAAGATTGAGCCGGGGACTTGGAAGGCGATCAACGACCACTTGGTGCTCTGGGCGCAGGCTCGGGGTCTGGAAAAAGGCCAACGGATTCGGGTCGATGCCACGGCGGTCGAGACGAACATCCACTATCCGCTCGACAGTGAGCTGTTGTACGACGGCATTCGAGTCGTGACCCAGTCGCTGGGGCGGCTGCGGGAGCGGGAAGGGATCGGCTTCGTCGATCATACGCGGCGGGCCAAGCGGCGCGTCCTGAACATCCGCAACCGCCGCGGCAAGAAGCGCCTGGACAGTTACCGCGATCTGATCAAAGTGGCGTCCAAGACGGCTCACTATGCCGAGCAGGCGCTGGCAGCTTCCGCGCAGTGGAGCGATCCCCTCAGTCTGGCCGTGGCGGCGCAACTGGCCCACTATCTGGGGCTGTTGCACAAAGTCATCGAGCAGACTCAACGACGGGTCCTTTCGGGCGAGGCCGTCGCGGCCCAGGAGAAGATCTGTTCCCTCTTCGAAGAGCACACCGATATTATCAAGAAGAGCCCTCGGGAAACGGTCTTCGGCCACAAGGTGTTTGTCAGCACGGGCGCCTCGTCGCTGATCCTGGATTGTGTGGTGGAACGGGGGAATCCGGCCGACAGCAACTATGTGCAACCCTTCTTAGAGCGGCATCGACAGCTGTACGGGAAGGTCCCCCGCCAGAGCGCCTGGGATGGTGGTTTTGCCTCGGCTGCCAACCTGCGCTGGGCCAAAGAGCAGGGGGTACAGGATGTGGCCTTTTCCAAAAAGTGTGGGTTGACGGTTGAGAGCATGGTGCGTTCCAGTTGGGTCTACAAACAACTCAAACGCTTCCGCGCCGGGATTGAGGGGTGCATTGGGACCCTCAAGCACACCTTCGGTCTCCACCGCTGTAGCTGGAAAGGCTGGCCTCACTTTCAAAGCTACGTCCATGCCAGCGTCCTGACCTATAACCTGGTCGTCCTGGCCCGACTCCTGTTGTAGCCTTTTGTGGCTGACCGTACTGCCTTGTGGCTCCGACTCGGGGAGAGGTCTGCGCCGAACCGCTGCTTTTTGGCCCGCGTGCCCTCGCTCGAGGGTCCTTGCTCTGGATCGAGCTGGGTCGAGCCGGTCTGTCAGCAGTCTCAAGTATAATAAGTGTTTACGATTCAACAGATTACAGTTCTGAAAACCCCGGTTTTCGGACGGGCACTAGCTAGCCGGGAGGGGTTCGAGGTGCTCCCGCTTCGACTCGAGTCCTGATCGCGGTATCAACAGCTATATCCGCCGTCCACGACCAGGTTCTGTCCGGTGATGTAGGCTGAGGCCTCCGAAGCGAGCAAGACCACCGCGCCCTTGATGTCATCGTACTTCGCCATTTTGCCAAGGTAGACTCGGCGGCAATACTGAGACAGAAAAGGCTCCTTTTCGTCTCCCAGGCCAAGGCCACCTGGTGAGACGGCGTTCACGCGGACGCCGGAGGGTCCCGCCCAGGCTGCCAGATACTTGGTCAAGCCCACCATGCCATGTTTGTGAAACTGGTAGTCGGGTGGGGTCGTCATCCCGGTTCCCTGGTAATTTGTGAAGTCGGGGGCGACCACTCCCTGGATTGATCCGATGTTGACCACGCTACCGCTGCCGCGTTTCATCATCTGGTCCAGGAAGACTTGGGAGATAGCAAAGAGGCCAGTGCTGTTGGTAATCATCGATTCGCGCCAAGCTTCGACTCCGTCTTCGTAGGAGGTCATGGGCCGGCTGACAGAGTTGTTGACCAGCACATCGACGGCACCGAACTGATTCCAGACGCGTTCGCAAAAGGATGAAATAGAGGCGTCGTCGCTCTGATCGTAAGCGGCCGAACTGGCTTCCGGGTCTCTTCCTCTAAGTGCGTCGGCCCACTCTTCGCAGCGCTGCTGATTCCGCGAGGAAATGACAACGTGCGCCCCAGCCTCGGCCAGCCCCTCGGAGATTGGCTTGCCATAGAAGCCAGTACCACCGGTGACGATTGCCACCCGTCCCGTAAGATCGAACAACGTTTTGATATCCATAAGAATGAGTCTATACCACCTCACAGCTACCGCGAAGCACAAGATCTAAGCTGAAACTTGATTGGGATCGTCGCACGTCTGAACGTCCGAACGTCGCACGTCTCTTGCCACTGGACAGTGTGGCGAGAGGCTTCAAGTTTCTTTCTCGAATGGGGCAGCTCGGCTGGGGGAGCACTAAGCTGAAACTTGATTTGGCCATTCCTGAGGCGCAAGGGTGTAACCGATTGATTCAGTGATCTTTAGGTCATGGAAGCCTGAAGCGCA
This sequence comes from Acidobacteriota bacterium, assembly GCA_965219855.1. Lineage (GTDB taxonomy): Bacteria > Acidobacteriota > UBA6911 > RPQK01 > JAJDTT01 > CAUZIZ01. Next base: position 68,869 of record CBDCOR010000025.1, on the reverse strand, counting down.
GGCGAGGGGTTGGGCCGCGGCAGTCGGGAACATTTGTTCCAGTCCCCAACCCCTCGCTCGCGCTTCAGGCTTTTATGACTCGAGAAGTTTCTTTCCTGTACGATCCGGCGGTCTGCAGCCGGAGGCGGGGCTAACCTGAAACTTCATTGGCGAATGTAGCTTTGGGCTCCAGGCCGAAGTCTTCTTCCTTCGAGCCTTTGGCTTGATACACGGTGGCCTGGAGGCCACCGCTAGTGCGCCTGTGAAGGCGTTTGATCAGAAGGGTGAAAGTCCCTTCCAGGCTAACGTTACCGGCCTGAAGTCGACAGTGGTAACTGCGTTTCCGTGAGGAAGGGTGGAGAGCAACCTGAGACGAACGACCAATCCGTAACGCAAGTGAACTCGATTCGGCCAAGCCTGTCGGGGAGGGTCCTGGCAAAGCCCGAACCCTTGACCGCGCGACGGCTATCCCTCCGACCTGAACGGTCTGCCCGGGGGGATAGACGCGGCAAGTCACGGCGGTGAAGTAACGTGACAAAGCGACCGTGACGAAATGGCAATGCGGTGGTTGGAGATGGAGAGGTCGGAAGGTCAAACGAGATAAGCAGCGAGATCTGTCGGGTGAGGGACGTGGACGACCCATCGTGAGAGCTCGCAGTGGGGGACGCTGCGTGAGCAATGGCCCAGGCCCGCGGTGCAGTATCGCCCGCCGAAGGGGAGCGAACCTGGCGATACCGGTGAGGTCGGTTGAAGCGGCTCGACAGAAGTCAGAGCTCCCATAGTAGCGGGGAAGCCGTGCAGCAAAACGCGGTGGAGCGAAGGGGAGCAGGAAGGTAGATGCGAAATGACTAAATCGCGGAAACGTAACTCCGCCCAAAGGCGGGACTACATCCCGGTCACAGTGCCGTTTTCGGCTAGCCCGGCTGGAGAGCCCGCTGGCATCGAACAGTGGGCTCATCGCGCGGTTTGGACGGATCGCATGTTGGAGACACTTTTGAAAGGAAAGGTGAGAGGAGGGAAATGGCACACGCTGATCGATAAGGTGTTTTGCAGCCGGAACCTTTCCAGCTCGGCCGAGAAGGTCTTGGGCAGGAAAGGAGCGGCGGGAGTGGACCGGCAAACGTGGGGGGATTTCGCCGAACACGAGCGGGAGGAACTCGAATGGTTGCAGGAAGAACTGCGTGAGGGGACCTATCGTCCGGCAGCGGTGCTGCGGAGGTGGATTCCCAAAACAGGCAGTTCGGAAAAGCGACCGCTGGGGATTCCGACCGTGCGGGATCGAGTCGTGCAAACGGCTTTGGTCCACGGGATCGAGCCGATTCTGGAGGCCACGTTCCATGATCGAAGCTACGGCTTTCGTCATGGGCGAGGGTGCCACGGCGCACTTCGGTACGTCGAAGAGCTGCTCGAAGCCGGTTATGTGTATGTCGTCGACGCGGATCTGAAGGGTTACTTCGATACGATCCCGAAAGATCGACTGTTGGACCTGATCCAACAGAAGATATCGGATCGCCGCGTGCTGGGCCTGGTTCAGCTGTTTCTGAATCAGGGGATACTGGAAGAGCTGCGTAAGTGGATTCCGGAAGCCGGAGTCCCCCAAGGCGCCGTTCTTTCTCCGGTGTTGTCGAATGCCTACCTCAATCCCCTGGACCATCGGATGGCCGATCTGGGCTTCCAGATGGTGCGCTACGCGGATGACTTTGTCCTGCTGTGTCGCGCACCCGAGGAGGCTGAAGCGGCCCTGGCCGAAGGGCGGGACTGGGTGGAGGACAACGGGCTGAGACTGCATCCCGAGAAGACACACATCGTGGACTCGCGAGAGAAGAGCTTTTCGTTCTTGGGCGATTCGTTCCGAGGCCGTTTTCGGTTTCCACGAGCGAAGAGCCACCGAAAGTTCGTCGAGCGCATTCACGAGCTGACGCCGCGCAAGTCGGGCGACTCGCTGGAGGTCATCCTCCAGCGGCTCAATCGCTCGACGCAAGGCTGGTTCAACTACTTCCGGCACTGTCATTGGAACATCTTCAAGGACTACGACGGTCTGATCCGTCGTCGTTTGCGACGCCTGCTTCTGAAGCGCAACCGGAAGAATAGAAAACGCCTCTGTCGAAATCACCGTTGGCCCAACGCCTTCTTTACGGATCATGGGTTCACGAGCCTGACTGACGCCCATATCCGTTTCGTCCAATCCATAGGAACCTACTGACTGGAGAGCTGTATGCGGGAGAATCGCACGTGCAGTTCGGAGGGAGGGGAGCCGGGTGACCGTGCTTCCCTACCCTATCGTCCCTCGACTGAAGTTGGCTGGCACGAAGCGTAATAGGCCGGTCCTTTAGGGCCGGTTAGCTGCCAGAGATGAGGGGCGGAGCCCGCTGAAGCGGGCTAGCAGCGACCTACAACGGACTCTCTGCTATTGTTGGTTACTCCAGAATAGCGGCGGTGGCCAGGGTGTGAAACTGGCGGCGGAGCATCAAGTGAATGTAGGGCTGGATCTGCGTCATCAGGATGCCGATCAGTTCCTCCTTGGGGTCGATCCAGAAGTAGGTGCCGTAGGCTCCACCCCAGCCGTAGCTGCCCACCGATCCCAGTAGAGCCGCCTCTCCCAGATCGGTCAGCACACGGTATCCCAGTCCAAAGCGGTAGCCGCGGAATCGCTCCATCCAGCTGAGTTTGCCCATGTGATTCGTCGTCATTAACCGGATGGTCTTGGGACTCAGCAGACGGGCACCGTTGTATTGGCCTCCCTTCAGGCTCATCTGGCAAAACCGGAAGTAGTCCGTGATCGTGCAGCTGAGACCTCCGCCGCCGCTGAAATACCTTTCAGAGCGGGGCGGCACCTTCCCTCCCACCGATACAGAAAGGTCGGTCATGACCTTCAAGTTGTCTTCGCCGGCTGGGTTGTAGACCGTTGCCTGCCTGCTCGCCCTGGCCTGGGGGACATAGAAATAGGTGTCCTGCATGCCTAGGGGCTCGAAAATGTGCTGGCGCAGGTAGAGGTCCAGCGGCATCTCCGAGATGATCTCCACAAGATAGCCCACAACGTCCGTGGCTGAGCCGTACTCCCACGCGCTGCCTGGCTGGAAGTGAAGGGGCAGATTGGCCAGTTTCTTCATGGTTTCTCCCAGCGTGGCCCCAGAGCGCTGGGTCTCCAGGACCTGCTTCTCAAACAGATCTCCCAGAGGGCCCGTAGAAGTGGCGAGCCCCGCTGTGTGGGTCAGAAGGTGCTGGAAGGTGATCTCACGGTCGGCTGGGACCGCGTCATAGCCCCGCTCAGGGGACTTGCGAGGGATGGCTACACTGGGGTTCTTGAACTCGGGGATGAAATTCGAGATAGGTTCCGTCAATCGAAAGTGGCCCTTTTCGTGGAGCATCATCAGGGCGACGCTGACGATGGGCTTGGTCATGGAGGCGATGCGGAAGATGGAGTCCCGCCCCAGGGGCGTTTGGGCCTCGATGTTGCTCCAGCCCCGGCTCTGCAGGTGGACGATCTTGCCGCGTCGGGCCCCCAGGGTGACGGCACCGGGGATCCGCCTGTTGTCCACGTACTCCTGCATGGTCTTTCCTATCAGGGAGAGGCGATCCGAGGACATCCCCACGCTTTCAGGTTCAGAGGGTGAGGTCCTGGGAGGAGAAGAGTCCCTACACCGAGGCGAAGCTGACGACGATGTAAAGACCGATAGAGCGACTGCGCATGGAAGGTTTCCTTTCCTTCAAGTGTTCGGCTTCCGATAGTGGCCGAAGCGTAGGATAACCGGGTTTGGGAAAATGGACCATGCCAGGAACCGCATAGATGCTCCAGCGATGCGGAGCTGTCCTCGGGGGAACCCCCCTGGCAGAGCCGTCGGGTTGGTTGGGTTTGTGTAGCTCCCGATTCATAGGTAACAATTTCTCCTGGGCACATAGGTTACACTTTTGGAGTCTGGGGACTTCATTTTGTTGTGCCGGGGGCCGGCTCGAAACCAGCCAGTGATTCAACCAGGATCTCCTTGGGTTCGATTCATTTTAATCGCTCGTGAAGCCTCGCCGCAAAGCGGCAGAGGCAGTCCGTTTATAGATCCAGCCGCAGAAGCAGTGGGAACTGTGGGAAACTCCGTCCGGAGGAGTTTTCCAAGCGCTGTGGGAACGGTGGAAAAACTCCACGCCTGGAGTCGTCTTCTCCATGTCGCCGTTTTTCCACGGTTTCCATAGTGCGGCAGTTTCCACGGCTTTCCGGGTCATTGGCCACTCTGGGGTGGCTCCTGATCTTGGGTTGGCGGTTTTCGTCGCAATCGTTTGGCCGGCAGCACCCTTCCCAGCCGTTCATCGAAGAGGCCGAGTTCCAGGGTCTCGAAGTAGACGGCCCACTGGGCTTCTCCCACGGGCTTTAATCCAATCTCCTGCCCCCGCAAGGTCGAGCTCACTAGGATGTCTTCGCCCTTCCACTTCATTTGACCGGCTTTGCGCACCCTCCGCTTCTCCCACTCATCGGGATAACCTCTTTGCTCGGGCAACCGGCAAGGATACTCCCGAGCCGCCGGCTGGTAGAAGAGCGCCGGGGGCCTCTGGCCCAAGGATTCATGGGGACGCTCCTCGTTGTATTCCCGGCGAAAGGCTTCAAACGCCTTCTGCTGGGCTCCGAGATTCGCTCGCGGCGGCTGGGCCGTCGCTTCCTTCAGCGTCCGATGCATCCGCTCATGTTTTCCATTCTGTTGCGGGCAACCCGGTTCGATGCGTTGCAATTCAATCCCCAAACGCACCCACCACACCGCCAGGTCACTGAGCCCTCCCAGGGCCCTCGACGCTAACGGCGGTCCATTGTCCGTGCGCATCGCATCGGGCAGCCCACACTCCCGGAACGTCTTAATAAACAGCGGCTTGACCGTGATAAATCCGGTCGCTCCCCCCAGCCCCTGGCAGCACAACAAGCAGCGGCTGTGCGCATCACTGATCGTCAAGGGCGTGCATTTGCGGCCGTTGGTGGTCCGAAACCAGCCCTTGAAATCCGTACACCACACGGCATTGGCCTCCCGGCACTCCTCAAAGGGCTGCTCCGTCGGCACCGCTCGCCGTCGTCGTTTGACCAGCCCACTCAAACCGTGCCGTCTGAGGATCTCGCTCACCGTGCTCTCCGCCGGACACCGATCCGCTCCCACCGCCTCTCTCAGTTTGACCCACAACTTCGGCGCTCCCCACAACGGCCAACGGGCCTTCAACTCTAAAAGCTTCCTCTCGATCTTCTCTTCTACCGCGTTGGGGTGGCTGTGGGGCGCACGGGACCGATCCTCCAGCCCCGCCCAGCCTTCTTTTTCGTATCGAGCAATCCACTTGTACATCGTCTTCCGACTCACCTCATAGGCCTGCGATAACTCTGTAATCCCATACTCCCCCTCCAGATACTCGGTCAGCAGTTTCACTCGTTCGTTCATTACACACGTCTCTTTCCATGGCATGACTCCTCTTGTAACCTATGTGCCTGGGAGAAACTGTTACCTATGTGCCCGGAACATACCGTTGCACACCCACCCTGGCTGGTGACATGTGCTAGAATTTTGTCAAGTTGATAGATACCTCACCTGGTCCAGTCCCTTTTGTGAATCCGTTCTCGGCGATGATCTTTCACTTGATTGTTTGGTCCGCACTGATGTGTTGCCTGCTAGCTCCATTGGAGGCTCGGGGAGGGAAGGAGAAGTCGAATCCGGATCCCGAACTGGTCGCTGCTTCTCCCCTTGGGGGGCAACGCGGGTCAGACTTCGAGGTCTCCCTGCAGGGTCGTGACCTGGACGGAGTCTATGCGGCTTGGTTTGAGTGTGACGATATCGAGGCGAGTATCGAGAAGGTCGAGATATCGGAGCCGCCAGCAGAAGAGGGTGGATCCAAAGAGGACCAATACGGCAAGGTCGCCAAAGAGAATCAGCGTGAGTATCGAGTCCTGCTGAGGGTATCGGCAAGCCCGAAGGCTGTCTTGGGGCTTCATGGATTCAGACTAGTGACGCCCCATGGAATCACGAATGCCCTGCCCTTGCAGGTGGTAGCGGAGGCAGTCACAGAGGAAACCGTAAGTCCCCATCAGGTCGCCTCGTCGGCACAATCTCTGAGCTTACCTGCGGTTGTCAATGGCAGTATCGATTCCAAAGGAGAGCTGGACTTCTACTCATTCGAAGTGTCAAAAGGACAGGAACTGACCTTCCAGATCCACACCCACTTCAAGGTGCAGGTCCCCTACCGCGCCAAGGCCGAGCTGACCTTGTACGAACAGGTCGATAGTTGGTTTGAGAAGGGGCGGGTCCAGCGTCTGATGACCGAAGGTCCGGTTATCTCCTGGGAGCCGATAGAGGCCGCAATGCGCTGGTTCAACCGGCTTACTTTCACTTCTAATTTCGTCCTCTATCCGTGGCTGAGGCATCGGTTTCAGAAGCAAGGCCGCTATTTCGTATCGATCAACTCCTTTCTGGGATGGGGCGGCCCGACTGACCACTATCAGCTGCGCGTCCTGGGGGCTGATGCGCCTTCCGACTTCCAAGTGCAGCGCTCCTGGTTTGGAAGAGCCGCGCATCCAGATCCTGCCGACTGGCTCGAGAGGGACTCCGCTAATCTGCGCCAGCTGGGGAGCTTCAAACGGCATCTAGGACCGAGATTCCTCCAGGCCCTCCGGTCGAGGACGGTCAGGGCCCCCCCAGAACCGGATCGGTCAATTGAAGCAAGCTTTGCCAGCAGTGCCTCGAGTGGAGCCCAAGGGAGGCCTGATCCGACCGACTCAGCAAAGGCGCCTCCGCTGAGCCGGGAGATCGGCTCATTACCCGAACAGGAACCCAACGACAGTCTAGAGGACCTTTCTCCCATCTCCATTCCTGTGGTGCTCGAGGGTGTGATCGATCGCCCTGGCGACGTGGACCATTTCAGGTTCGAGGCTCGCTCTGGCCAGAGTCTGGCCCTTGAGATCGAGACGCCCCGCCTGTCCCCTCCCCAGTTCAATCCTTGGTTGACTGTGCTGGACCCCGAGGGCCAGGAAATCTTCAACAATGTCTACAAGGAATACGGAGGGGATGGGGACGACGTCAACAAGAGCATCGAGCGAAAAACCCTTCACACCTTTGCCGAATCGGGAAGCTATTACCTACGGGTCCGTGGTCTGACCCTCCGCACAGGAGGAAGAGGCATGGCCTACCGAATTCTGGTCCGTCCTCAGATCCCCCATCTCGGAAGGCTCGAGGTGCACTTTGATGTAGTCTCCCAAGGTTCTGCGTCTCAGCTGATCAATCTGAAGGATCACCTCAATCTTAGGGCGGGGTCTTTCAAGGAGCTCATCGTGATTACTGAGTACGAGGAGGGCTTCGTGGGCGATGTCACCTTCCGTTTCCTGAATCTGCCACCAGGCGTTGAGGTCTTACCGGCAGCACCAGCGCCGTGGACGGAGGTCTTCCTCCATGGTTTTCAATATCGGCCATTCGGGACTGATCTGGTCGATCCCAAGAAGTATCGAGCGGACCGAGTACCGACAACGATCGTCTTGTATGCCCAACCGGAGGCTCCGCCGACGCGACTGCCGCGGCTGCTTGAGATCAGCGCACGGCCCATGGTTCAGGGAAGACAGGGTGCCTCGTTGTCGGCCGGCCGACTCACCTTGATGGTGCTTGCGGCGGACGGGGATCCCGTTACCAGAGCCGGATTGGATGAGTAACACTATGGGTGTCAAGAATAGGGTAATGCTGGCCTTGAGCTTCTTTCTTATCTGTGTCTCGATCAGTCTTCGTTCTGAGCCTGCAATGTCCTTGGGTAGCCAGCAGACGGCCTCCGGGGAGCGCGTTGCAGAGGATCTCGAAGCCGGTTTCCTCTCTCTACGTCTGGTGCCGGAGGAGATTTCACTGTGGGGTCACGATGCCTCGCAGCAGGTCCTGGTACTGGGCAAATACTCGGATGGTCTGGAGCGTGATCTCACCGGGAGGAGCCGGTTTTCGATCGCCGACCCCGATCTGGCTGTTGTGAACCAGCAGGCAAGGGTCAAGGCTCTGGCTGAAGGCGAAACTACCATTAGAGTTGAAGTAGGCGGGAAGTCGGCGAGCGCTCCCATTCGAATCCAAGAAGCACAGATAGTCAGACCCTTCAGTTTTGCCCGAGACATCGGTGGGATCCTGACAAAGCGAGGATGCAACACCAGCGCCTGCCACGGCGGCGTGAAGGGAGAAGGAGGATTCAAGCTGTCGCTCAACGCCTTCTTTCCTGAAGATGACTATCGATGGATCGTCGAGGGGGGAGTCTTTCAGGTCCTGACCACCGAATCAAAAGGCCCAAAACAACCGCGGATCAATCTGGATGATCCAGAGAAGAGTCTCTTGCTGTTGAAGGCCACCCTGGGTACCCCTCACGTCGGCGGCAAGCGTTTGGATCTCGACTCCGCCGAATATCGGGCTCTACTCGGCTGGGTCTCAAGAGGGGCGCCTGTAGGGGATAAAAGGGGGGCAGAGGGCACCCGGATCGAACGGGTTGAGATCTTTCCCAGTGAAGGAGTTCTGAAGGGGGGCGAAGTGCACCGGCTGCTGGTTACAGCCCATCTGAGCAACGGGCGCCGCCAGGATCTGACCGACCAGACCCTCTTTACCTCCAACAATTCCGAGGTGCTGGAAGTCAGTCCCGACGGAATCGCGAGTGCGGTGAGATTAGGGGAGACCTCCATCATGGCTCGTACTTCGGGCCACGCCGTCACCGCCCGCTTTGGAGTGATAGCGGATGCCGTTGTCGACTATCCCGAATTTCCTCGCCACAACTTTATCGATGAGCACGTCTTTGACAAATTGCGTCGCTTCAACATCGTTCCCTCTGGGATGTCGAGCGATGAGGAGTTCCTGCGCCGAGTCTGTTTGGATCTGACCGGTACATTGCCGCCCCCTGAACGGGTGAAGGAGTTTCTGGCCAGCACTGACTCCAAGAAGCGGCAGAAGCTGGTTAAGCTGCTACTGAATTCACCCGAGTACCTGGACTACTGGACCTTTCGCTTGGGTGAGGTCTTTCGGGTAAGGGGAAACGGTGCTCCGGAACACGGCATAGCGTATTGGTCCTGGCTCAGAAAGAGTCTCAGTCAGGAGAAGCCCTACGACCAGATGGTGCGCGAGCGTATCAGCGCCCAGGGTTTCGGAGGGCCCACGAGACACTACCCCATGGACGATCCCAAGGCGGCCGATCTCATGGCGGAGGCGGTTCGGGTGTTCATGGGTCGACGACTTGACTGCGCCCAGTGCCATAACCATCCCTTCGAGGCTTGGAGCCAGAACCAGTTCTGGGGACTGGCTGCGTTCTACGGTAAGCTGAGTCGTACCGAGTGGCCTGCCTATGGGCCTGCCGTCATGTTCGACGATCCGGCGGGACCGGATCCCGACTATGGTGAGCCCCCAGAGAGCACCAAGGTGATCCATCCCCGGACCAGGAAGCTGGTACTGCCGACTTTCCTGGACGGGCGAGTCCTGACGGCTCATGAGCAGGTCGATCCCAGGTTGAGTATGGCGAAATGGATGACCACTCATCCCTACTTTTCCGAAGCAAGCGCCAACCGGATCTGGAGCTACCTGTTTGGCAGAGGATTGGTCGATCCGGTCGACGACTCCCGCTCTGCTAATCCGGCCACGCACCCAGGCTTGCTGAGAGCCTTGGCCAAGGATTTCAGGCAAAACGGGTACGATGTCAAACACTTGATTGCCCGCATCGCCCAATCACGAACCTATCAGCTCAGCTCGGTTCCCAACCCGAGCAACCAGGACGATCACATCAATTATTCCTACCATGTTCCCCGTCTTGTAGATGCGGAAGTGTTGTTGGACGCGATATCACAGGTGACAGGTGTGCCCGAAGTGTTCGAAAATTCGATGGGGGGGAGAGCACCCCCAGGCACGCGAGCCATCCAGCTGAAGACGCCGGATATTTACCCTTCAAGGTTCCTGGACATGTACGGTAGGCCGAGCCGGGAAAGGCTGCCTGAACGCAACGGCGATCCCAGCTTGGGACAGGCGCTGCATATGTTGGCGGGTTTGACCTATGCCGAGAAACCAACGCGGGAGGGAAGTCGTCTGGGACGCCTGCTCGATGCTGGCGCTTCAGACCCAGAAATCATAGATGAGCTCTATCTGGCTGCGCTGACGCGCTTCCCGGCGAAGAATGAACGACAGAGGTTGGAACAGCTGGTGGCCACCAAGTCCTCGCGAGACGAGGCCTTCAGCGATTTTCTTTGGGCCCTGATCGCTTCTCGAGAATTCTCATACAACCATTGATCAGCTACTCTGGCTCCGAGTCAGCCCCTAAGCTGAAACTTCATTGGGCGGACCTAGCTTTGGGCTCCAGGCCGAAGTCTTCTTCCTTCGCGCCTTTGGCTTGATGCACGGCGGCGTGGAGGTCACCGCTACGTCCCTCGACTGAAGTTTCTTTCAGGTACGATCCGGCGCAGCCGGTGGCGCTGCTATGCTGAAACCTCATCGCGAAAGGATCCCGAGGCTTCGTTCTCGAATGGGGCCAGCGCTCCTTGGGGCCCCACTAAGCTGAACCGCGGTTCCTCCGCGGTGCTAGATCAACTCCTCAATCGGTTGCCCTGTTCCGTCACCGATCGAATTCGCAATTTTGATGGGTCGTCCGATTGGGCTCATGTATTCCTTGTGCCAGTCGATTCCGAAGGCCTTGTAGATGGTTGCGAACACATCTCCCATGGTGACCTCGCGCTCTGCCACGTAGCCTCCGGTTTCGTCGCTGGCGCCGACGACTTGACCGCCTCGAATTCCCCCACCTCCCAGGGCCAAAGACCAGCATTGGGGCCAATGGTCCCGTCCACCCTTGGTGTTGAAGTGGGCCGTGCGGCCAAATTCACCCATCACGATGACGATGGTCGATTCCAGGAGCCCTCGTTGCTGTAGGTCTTCGAGTAACACGGGAAGGCTCGCATCCAGTCCTGGCGTCAGCTTCTTTGCGTGTCTCTCATCATTGTTCGCGTGAGTATCCCAACCGTTCAGCTCGTGTCCTGCTGCTGTGATGAAGCGGCTTCCCGCCTCCACCAGTCTGCGTGCCAGGAGCAGACTCTGACCGAAACTGGTTCGGCCATAAGCATCCTTGGTCTTCTCCGATTCCTGGCTCAGGTCGAAGGCGTCCCTGACCTCAGGCGTCATGATCATCTTCAGTGCCTGCTCGGTGAAGCCGTCCATCTTGGCGCGCTCCGCAGCTTCCATTCGCTGGCGGTAGCGGTCGTCGACAATGTTCAGAAAGGATCTTCGGTCCTGCAGACGCTCGAATGAAAGACTCTTGGGCAGACTGAGATCTTCGACCTGAAATTTCTCCTGGCTGGGATCGGCCCCCAATACCATCGGATCATAGGTTGAGCCTAAAAACGCCCCTTTCAGGTAATCGCCGTACGAACCCTGCTTCCAGCCCGGGATGGCCATATGGGGCGGAACCTGGCCTCGAGGTCCCATCTCCTTGGTGATGATGGCACCCAAGCTGGGAAACTTCATTGCCGCCGTGGGACGGTGGCCGGTAAGAGCGTAATAGGTTCCCTCACCGTGGTTGTTCTCCTCGGTCCGGACGGAACGGATAAGGGCCAGCTTGTCCATCTGCCTGGCAGTGCGCGGCAGCAGTTCGGAGATCTGTATTCCGGGCACGTTGGTAGAAATAGCTTTGAAACTGCTGTTCGGCTTGGGATCCCAGGTGTCGACCTGACTCGGCCCCCCCTCCAACCATACCAGGATGCAGGACTGGGCTTTGGCGATCTTATCGAGATTGACTCCGGCCGCCCCCATGACACTCTTTGCCTTGAGGTACTGACTCAAATTCATGCCCAGCAGACTGAGGCAGCCTGTTCGAATGAAATGACGTCGCTTCAGGAGGGATTCAGTGAGTGGGAGACAACCGGCCATCTTCATACTATTTGATCCTATTTACCGCTAACCCCATTTACAGCTTTTGAAGGACGAGGTGTACGTGCGAGCAGCTGGAGCACGATGATGATAAGGCAATCCTAACATGCCTCCTACCTGTAGTCCTAGATGAAACCTTCGGGAACTCGGGCAGGTCTCGGTCTTTTGTGTCTCGGCTAGCGCACTACTAACATCAAAACGTGGAGTTTTCCGCGAAAGCGTCGTATGTTGGTCGCGGCGCCCCGAGTGAACGGGTCTGGGAGAGTCAGAGACACCAGAAGGGAATGGAGGCCAGACGAACGATGAAGAACAGAGGTTTTCGAAAACCAGTTCCCTGGGAGCTGGGACTTCTCGTTTTCCTGTGCTTGGGTGCCCATTTGATTGGGGGAAAGTCCGAGGCGGAAGCGCAGGAAAAGACAACGGCCCAGAAGACTGCGGAGTTGTACGGATGGCCTTACGTTGCGGGTCATCTTGGACTTGCTCGGGAAGAGATCGTCTTCCCCAAGGTCGCCGGATACCTGGTACTCAAAGGAGACTTCCACATCCACACCGTCTATTCGGATGGGCAGGTCTTGCCAGAGACGCGGGTGTGGGAGGCTTGGCGTGACGGATTGGATATCCTCTCGATCACGGACCACCCCGAATACCAACGCATGGCATTTCCGGAAGATCAGGGACGTGCTTATGAGAAAGTAAAGCCCCTGGCCGAGGCCCTGGGCGTGATGCTCATCCGGGGCGCGGAGCTCACGACCCTGTCTTCTTCGAGCTACATGCCCACTGACAGCGACCACGTGGTCAACTTCGTTGAAGACGAGAGCGCGTTCTACAGTGATTTCGACACGGCCATTAAGTCGGCTCGCGACCAGGGAGCGACCATTATCTGGGCCCACCCGGGTGCAAATTGGGTTCCAGACGCCGAGGCCCTTTTAAAAAAGGGATGGTTGGACGGAATCGAGCTGAGGAACTCGCACTGGATAGGGGGAAAGGGAACTCACTACTATCGCAGGGTTTCGTTCTTCAAGGAGGTCATGGACTGGTGTATAGATAACGATCTAGCAGTTTTCGCCGTGTCGGATGCTCACTGGCCGATCGATCAGATTGTGGATAAGGCCCGAGGACAGCGTCGCGACATGACGTTGGTCCTGGCAAAGCAGTCGGATCCAGAGGGTGTCAGGGAAGCAATCAGGCAGCGCCGCACCCTGGCCTATTTCGAGGAGATGCTGTGGGGTAAGGAGAAGTGGCTGCGGGCGGTCGCTGAGAGCTCGTTGGAGTTGAAAGTGACCCCCTCGGCACAGTCCGGAAGACGACGCCATTTTCTGGCGTTGACCAATCGATCTTCTTTCCCTTTCCAGATCCAGTTTGCCGTCGAGGCGTCGGAGGTTTCGCACACCAGTCGTGAGTTCCGGCTCACACCTAACGCGACCACCATGCTGCCGTTTTCTACAAAGAAGAAGGGCGAGAACGTCAAGCTCACGATTCGAGTCGCCAATCTGCTGTCGGGTACGGATCGTCCTTTGCTTTTGAAGCAGGAAGTCCATGTACCGGGAAGTTCCAGATAGTCAGCCGGGTCCCATTTTTCCCAGGGAGACTAACCCTGGTTTTGAAGCAGCGCCAGCACGACTTGCATCTTCTGGCGGGCCTCTACATGGTAAGGACGGAGTCGAAGCGTCTCAGAATAGCGTTCTAGCGCCTCCCGAAGCTTTCCCTGTCTCACCAGAGTAGTGCGAATCCCATGTTGTAGTGGGGTTTAGGAGGCCGTTCCGGCACACAGAAACTCGTTGCGTGCTGGGACAACGCGAACCTCGTTGTAGACGGAAGGCCACGGATGTCGCGGGGGATGGCTGGGTGGAGGATTGTCAGGATCTCGCAGCTCCCAGCGCCACTTTCCCTGAATCTGGTGGAGCCACTTCTCATCTTTTTCCGAGGGCTCGACCTCCCGTCGCAGGATGAACTCGGCGGAATCGAAACTGCTGAAGGCGACGTAGGAGAGAAAAGCAAACAAGGGACGCTCGCCTTCCCAGCCGGTCATTTCCGGAAAGGGAACGGGGCCCGTATCTACCTGGAACAAATGCTCTTCTGCATTCAAGTTCATGGTGCGGGCCGGATACTGGAGGCAAACCGTGTAGTGTCCATCGGGGTCCTGGTAGGTCGTGCGAGCGTTGAGAGGAAGGTTGGCCAAGGTTGCCTCGATCACCTCCTTGGCAGTGGTCAGAGTAGAGCTTTGAGAAAAAGTGCGGGTGTTGAGTTTGAAACCTTGAAAGCGATGGTGTTGAGGGGTCCTTTGCAGCTGTGCTGCCGATGCTGGCCTGTCAATGGCGATCTCGTGGGTCCGCGTGAAAATGACTCGAAACTCGTAACTGGGGAGGAGGAAGAAATCCTGCCTGGGGATGGTGAATTCCCCCAGACATGGATGGAGTAGGAACAGTTCCTCGATGTGCCTGGTATCGTGATTGGTAATAGTGCACACAGCTTCGTAACCGATCCTCACCTCCCGGACCGACCCCGCCCCCTGAACCATGCCTCCATCATTGACGTAGTGGGGATGGGGTACGTAGGGCTTGGCGGTCCAGGTCGCACAGGAGCGATCGAAGTCGATCATGGACTCTGTGGTGTGATCCATCTGGGTAGTGTAGAGGCGTCGATCAGTAGGGTAAAGTAGCTTTTTCGTTACCGGATGGTTGACGCCTAAGCTGAAACTTGATTGGGATCGTCGCACGTCTGAACGTCCGAACGTCGCACGTCTCTTGCCACTGGACAGTGTGGCGAGAGGCTTCAAGTTTCTTTCTCGAATGGGGCAGCCCGGCTGGGGAGCTACTAAGGTGAAACTTGATTGGCGAATGTAGCTTTGGGCTCCAGGCCGAAGTCTTCTTCCTTCGAGCCTTTGGCTCGGACGGCGGCCTGGAGGCCGAAGCTAGTGCGCCTGTGAAGGCGTTTGATCAGAAGGGTGAAAGTCCCTTCCAGGCTAACGTTACCGGCCTGAAGTCGACAGTGGTAACTGCGTTTCCGTGAGGAAGGGTGGAGAGCAACCTGAGACGAACGACCAATCCGTAACGCAAGTGAACTCGATTCGGCCAAGCCTGTCGGGGAGGGTCCTGGCAAAGCCCGAACCCTTGACCGCGCGCGACGGCCATCCCTCCGACCTGAACGGTCTGCCCGGGGGGATAGACGCGGCAAGTCACGGCGGTGAAGTAACGTGACAAAGCGACCGTGACGAAATGGCAATGCGGTGGTTGGAGATGGAGAGGTCGGAAGGTCAAACGAGATAAGCAGGGAGATCTGTCGGGTGAGGGACGTGGACGACCCATCGTGAGAGCTCGCAGTGGGGGACGCTGCGTGAGCAATGGCCCAGGCCCGCGGTGCAGTATCGCCCGCCGAAGGGGAGCGAACCTGGCGATACCGGTGAGGTCGGTTGAAGCGGCTCGACAGAAGTCAGAGCTCCCATAGTAGCGGGGAAGCCGTGCAGCAAAACGCGGTGGAGCGAAGGGGAGCAGGAAGGTAGATGCGAAATGACTAAATCGCGGAAACGTAACTCCGCCCAAAGGCGGGACTACATCCCGGTCACAGTGCCGTTTTCGGCTAGCCCGGCTGGAGAGCCCGCTGGCATCGAACAGTGGGCTCATCGCGCGGTTTGGACGGATCGCATGTTGGAGACACTTTTGAAAGGAAAGGTGAGAGGAGGGAAATGGCACACGCTGATCGATAAGGTGTTTTGCAGCCGGAACCTTTCCAGCTCGGCCGAGAAGGTCTTGGGCAGGAAAGGAGCGGCGGGAGTGGACCGGCAAACGTGGGGGGATTTCGCCGAACACGAGCGGGAGGAACTCGAATGGTTGCAGGAAGAACTGCGTGAGGGGACCTATCGTCCGGCAGCGGTGCTGCGGAGGTGGATTCCCAAAACAGGCAGTTCGGAAAAGCGACCGCTGGGGATTCCGACCGTGCGGGATCGAGTCGTGCAAACGGCTTTGGTCCACGGGATCGAGCCGATTCTGGAGGCCACGTTCCATGATCGAAGCTACGGCTTTCGTCATGGGCGAGGGTGCCACGGCGCACTGCGGTACGTCGAAGAGCTGCTCGAAGCCGGTTATGTGTATGTCGTCGACGCGGATCTGAAGGGTTACTTCGATACGATCCCGAAAGATCGACTGTTGGACCTGATCCAACAGAAGATATCGGATCGCCGCGTGCTGGGCCTGGTTCAGCTGTTTCTGAATCAGGGGATACTGGAAGAGCTGCGTAAGTGGATTCCGGAAGCCGGAGTCCCCCAAGGCGCCGTTCTTTCTCCGGTGTTGTCGAATGCCTACCTCAATCCCCTGGACCATCGGATGGCCGATCTGGGCTTCCAGATGGTGCGCTACGCGGATGACTTTGTCCTGCTGTGTCGCGCACCCGAGGAGGCTGAAGCGGCCCTGGCCGAAGGGCGGGACTGGGTGGAGGACAACGGGCTGAGACTGCATCCCGAGAAGACACACATCGTGGACTCGCGAGAGAAGAGCTTTTCGTTCTTGGGCGATTCGTTCCGAGGCCGTTTTCGGTTTCCACGAGCGAAGAGCCACCGAAAGTTCGTCGAGCGCATTCACGAGCTGACGCCGCGCAAGTCGGGCGACTCGCTGGAGGTCATCCTCCAGCGGCTCAATCGCTCGACGCAAGGCTGGTTCAACTACTTCCGGCACTGTCATTGGAACATCTTCAAGGACTACGACGGTCTGATCCGTCGTCGTTTGCGACGCCTGCTTCTGAAGCGCAACCGGAAGAATAGAAAACGCCTCTGTCGAAATCACCGTTGGCCCAACGCCTTCTTTACGGATCATGGGTTCACGAGCCTGACTGACGCCCATATCCGTTTCGTCCAATCCATAGGAACCTACTGACTGGAGAGCTGTATGCGGGAGAATCGCACGTGCAGTTTGGAGGGAGGGGAGCCGGGTGACCGTGCTTCCCTACCCTATCATCCCTCGACTGAAGTTTCTTTCAGGTACGATCCGGCGCAGCCGGTGGCGCTGCTAAGCTGAAACTTCAAGAAGAGTTGCAAGTTGTAGGTCGCACGCGCAACTCTGACCATTACTCGGACAGGCTCCTAGCCTGGAATTCTCTTCCGATCCACGGGCTGTGGCAGCTCGTGGCTCATCCAGACCTGGGCGCGTAGGCCTCCTTGAGGTTTTTGGGAACGCTCAGGAGGGATGGGGTGATATGGAGCAAGTTGATAGGATCCCTTGGTTGGATCGTCCAGATTACAAGGATCTCATCAGGGAAAAGTAGCTAGTCGGCCAGATCGATAAGGTGGAGGCGGCGGCTTGTACCTGCTTTGCCGAAGAAGGCTATCTGATCGTCCCAGAGCTGATTGATTCGGACCAGTTGGACCGGGTGTGGGCAGGCTACGAGCGTTTCTACCAGCAGAATCGCCAGGCGTTTTTCGAGAGTCCTATCCCAGACGATCCCTGGCCGGAGCGCTACCTGAACACCCACAACTGCGTTCCGGAAATCAAAGAGATCCTGGAGGACGAGAAGATCTTGCGCATCACCGACCTTATCTTCGGTAGGCAAACTCGTCCCTTCCAAACCATCACCGCCCACAAGGGAACCGAGCAGCCAGCCCACTCCGACTCGATCCACATGACCACAGATCCCCCTGGGTATCTCACAGCTGCCTGGATTTCGTTCGAGGATCTGGAACCCGACTGCGGTCTGTTGGAGTATTTCCCGCGCTCGCATAGACTTCCCTACCTCCTTTCGAAAGACGTTGGAATTGAAGCCGGGGAGTTTCAGGAGCAGGAGTGGGATGTCTACAAGCGCAGCTACGAGCCTGCGGTGGCCGAACTCATAGAGAAGCACGACCTCCAGCCCAGGTCTTTCCAGGCCCGAAAGGGAGACGTTCTCTTCTGGCACGCGAATCTGCTACATGGTGGAGGCTGGCGTAAGGACATTCGAAGGTCCCGTAGATCTCTCGTCTGCCACTATTTTGCAGACGGGGCCCGGTGTTACCACGATCTCTCCGGGCTGCCCGCACACTTTGGCGGCGAAGCAGGGGTGGGCATAGAGCCCCTTTTCAAACATGAAACTCGGTGAAATGAACTGGCCCGATATCCAGAAGCTAGACCGGGAGGGACTGGTCGGCGTCTATCCCATTGCCTCCTTCGAGCAGCACGGCCCCCATTTGCCTCTCTTGACCGATACCCTGGAGACCGCGGAGATCGTCAACCGGTTGGACCAGCGCATCCCCGACCAGGTGGCGTGTCTGCCCACCCAGTGGCTGGGCTACTCTTTTCACCACATGCGCTTCGGGGGAAGTCTTACCGCGACCTCGGAGACTCACATCCGGGTCATAGTGGAAACGGTCTCAGGATTGGTTGGGGCTGGATTCAACAAGGTGCTGATCGTCAACGGTCATGGTGGCAATCAGCCCGATCTCAGGGTGGCCCTTCAGCACTTGAAGGAGCAGCACGACGGAGCCCGGGTCTATGGGGCCTCCTGGTGGGAAGTAGCTGCAGCCAGCTTGGAGAAGATCAAAGAGGCGGGAGTCGCAGGATCGGGGCACGCCGGGGAGATGGAGACCTCCTTGATGTTGGCCATTCACCCCGACTTGGTGAAGACCGATCGATTCCGCGACAACAGCATCCATCGTGAGTCAGAATACGCCTCCAGTGTGGTCGAGTTTCGCCGCATGGACGAGTGGAGTGAGCCAGGTCACTGGGGTAACCCTACTGTCGCTACTGCCCAAAAGGGGGAGCAAATGCTGGACGCCATCGCTGACAGCCTGGAGAAGATCGTCGGCCAGATCCGCAGTGGGAGTCTTTGATCCGTCATGTCGTTCTTGTTCGGGGCTTAGTCAGGGCAAGTAAGGAAAGCAGCGGTGTCCGTGATTGCTGGTGAAGGTCGACCGAATGGGTTCTCATAGGATTTGCTTGAATCAGTTGCGGTGTCGGTAATTGTAAGAGTGTACTGGACGTCGGTGGTGGCGGCCGCGAACACCCAATAGGCCGGGAAATCGCTCGAACAACCATTCTGAATCGATACCCCAAACTTCAGTGCAGCCTGCTCATCAACGAACGTGCCCAAAGAGCCGTCGGTGAAGCCGACCTTGGCCCGACGAGACGGGCCAGTCGGGCTGCCACGCAGGTTGAGCGTGGCTTTGAATTGTTGATTCAGGAGACACAAAGTCGTGTCGTCCATCTTGCAGTCGTCGTTGGTTTGCTGATTGGAAGTGGCGGCCAATTGAACGTTGCCCCTGTTCACTACGTTTATGAAGACGGCGTCGATGGCGGCAGCACCCCGGAAGCCATCGGGCTTCTCGGTACAGACCTTCCAGATGCCCGAAACACGACCCTGCCTGGGAAAGTCTTCCTGCAGATTCCGGGCCGTATAAGTGCCGTCATATTCGGAAGGAAGGGTGCTGTTCACCAGGACCCCGTCCTGGTCGTACAGCTGCATGAACCGGGTCGTCCCAGCCGGTAAGACCGCGCCGCCAGTGCTCACGGTGGCCAATCCCGGGATCTCAAAGGGAGGGTCGAAGTTGATGCGGGCAGCCGCGCAGTTGTCGAGTGGGATCGAGGGTCCCACGGGGTAGGAGAACAACTCGTTTATGATGTCCTGCGAGGTTGGGTTTACCCTGAACTCAGCGGTGATTCCGACCTCATTCAGGCAGACGGAGTCTTCAAAGAAAAAGGACGCAGATCCAGTGAAGATTGTATCTGTACCCGGTGCGGTCGACACCTCAAAGCTCGTGGACCCATGGGAAGGGATGTGCTTGAGGAAGGCATTACCCAGGTCCTCACCATCGGTCAGGAGTTTCTTATCTGGAAGCTTCATCGCCCCTTTGTGATATTGAACCGCGACCTTACAGGTCTTGCGCGAACGATTCTGCAGTCCCAGCCAGGTAATGAATTCGTCGTTCTCTAGCGTACCCGCGACGAGATGGGGGGCTGTCCTGGCCACCAGATTCACTGAGGTCAGCAGTATTACTGCGAATCCGCAGCATATGGCCTTTGTCAATTGAGTTTTCAACATACCAACTATTCTCCTTTCGAAGGGGCAATTTAGGAGCAGGGAGCTGTTGCCTCCAGGGTTGCCGCTGCCGTTCTTCAGGGTCCTCTCAGAAGGTCGGGATGCACAGCTACGGGTTGGGCGGAGAAGTGCAGATCAGGACTTCCATAGATTCGTCTCCGGTATTCTCGATGCCGTGCTCGCACCAGGGCGGTAAGTGGATAAACGTTCCCGCCTGAACCGGGACCTCTTTTCCCGCCAATGTCATGGTCCCCCGTCCTTTGAGGATCACATAGCATTCCTCGGTGTGGTGGCTGCCCACTCCAAGAATGACATGGGGTGGAACGAAGAAGACGACCATGCCCAGGTTCTGCGCCGGTGCTTTGGGGTTGGCGGGGTGCACCACACGGACCCCGATCCCTTCACAACCCGGGTACTTGACCGGGACACCATCCTTTACCGTGACGACATTGGGTTCAACCAACTTCTCGGGTTTGGGTATGGGGAGTTCCCCCTGATAACCACGAAACTCAGTAATCTTGGCCATTCTTCATTCTCCTTCTTGGGTGCGCAATCACCAGTCGCGGGTATATCCAGCCGTCCAGCCACCGTCGACCGTGAGCACAGCACCGTTGACGTAGCTGGCCGCCGGGGAGACCAGGAAGAGCACAGAGTAAGCGATTTCCTGGGGGTCTGCGGGGCGTCCGAGCGGGATATGGGATAGGAGGCTTGCTGCGTTTTCGGTATAGGCTCCATCGGCTCCGTAGAAGAGCTTCTTCGTTCCCTTCGTAAGCGTGGAGCCGGGAGCCACGGCATTGACCAAGATCCCTTGGGGTCCCAGTTCCAATGCCATCGACCGCGTCAGATTCACCACCCCGGCCTTGGCGGCCACGAAGGCACTCTGCAGGCGCAGCGGTACCAGGCCGGCGATGGACGAGATGTTGACGATTCGCCCGCCGTTGTTCCTGAGAAGAGCGGGGATTGATATCTTGCTTGTGACATAGACTCCCGTGAGATCGACCCTCAAGATCTGCTCCCAGTCCTCGTCCACGTACTGGTGAATGGGGACTCTGCCTCCCAGCGTGTTGATCCCGGCGTTGTTGATCAAAATGGACAAACGGTCCCATTTTTCCAGAACTTGATCGAGAGCTCGGGACATCTGTGGCGCGCTGCTCACGTCCCCTTCGAGGGAGAGAGCCATTCCACCTGAGGACTCGATCTCGCGAGCGGTCTCCCGAGCAGCCGTAAGATCGATGTCTACGATGGCCACTCGTGATCCGTTGCCGGCCAGCAACTTCGCGATAGCCCGACCGATTCCCTGAGCACCTCCCGTGACCAGGGCCACTTGTTCCTTCAGATCTACCTTCAAGACCGCGCCTTTCTAGGCCGAGAAAAAGTGCCTGATCGTCATCCGACGGACAGGGCAGAACAGCGGCGTTGAGAACACTTGATTCATGGCCCAAGTCTTTACCAATTTCCTGCTCGCTGCAAGCCCTACGCGAGTTTCTCGTCGCCCAATCCCATCGTTTCTACGCCGGTTGCTGCTGGATGAAGTTTCAGCTTGGTGTTCGATATTCAGGGATTCATCATTGAGCGGTTTCTCCTTGTGGGAGACAGGGAAGACCGGGGAGCGTCTCTGCCTTCTGCTATGCTTCTCAGCGAGTCTTTCCCTTCTCACTGGACTCTCGATTTCAGGAGGTCTGCGGCTATGTCGCTCACTAATCGGGTCATCGTTGTCCTGTCCTCGTTGTCCTTGTTGCTTCTGCTCTCGATTCCGTCGCCTTCCCATGGCTGGTTCGTCTCGCCACCGCCGGCGGAATCTACCGAAGCACTTCTTGCGGAGTCGGCCTTCCGCGTTCGGTTCGGTCTCCTCGATTCAGAACCCGATCGTTGGGATGGTAAGCTTCTTCCTTCGCCGGGTCAGAAATTCGAGCTGAATCCGGATGAGTTTCGAGCCAACATCTACCGCCATTCCTTCAAGGACAGTATCCATTCAGTCGATGCCGACCCTCAGCTCCCTAACGACCAGATCAAGGGAGAGCTGGGTTGGGTCGTGGCCACGCGCATGAGCTGGATGGGGAGCAATCTGAGCACCCTCCGCTTTCCCAGCATCCTGGTAAATGTTCTGGAGAATCCGGGAGACCAGTCCATTCGCATCGAGACTGCCAAGGGGCGATTCAGCTTTGAGCCCGATAGACTCGAGCTCTTCCACCCCAAGACCTTCCTGGGTGGTGCCGTCAGGGTGGAAAGGATCCCTCCTTCCTCGCCTATTTCCGCCGAGCGCTTCGATATCCAGGACTTCCCGTCGCTGGTGGCAACCCGTTCGGGCAAGCTTTGGGCTGCCTGGCAGGAATGGGTCGAGGATGAGGCGGATCTGGTCCTGGTGCGGGCCAGGGGAAAATCGGGCTGGGGACCCGTGCACCAGGTGGCGACCGATGTGGACGCGTTCCGCACCGCTCTGGCCGAGGACTCCCGAGGCCGGCTGTGGGTGATCTGGTCGATGCAGGTAGATGGCAACTGGGATCTCTACGCACGCAGCTTCGAGGGGACGGAGTGGTCCTCTCGCCAGCGTCTCACAGACCATCCGGGTCCGGATATCTACCACCACACCGCTACCGACTCGCAAGGAAGGATCTGGCTGGTGTGGCAGCAGACGATCGCAGGCGTGGGACAGATCGTGGCCATGAACTTCGACGGGGAGCGATGGGGTCGGGAAATAAGGATCAGTGAGGGTGTTGCTGCCCAGGGAAACAACTGGTGGCCCTCGGTTGCGGCCGGCGCCAATGGAGAGCTAGCGGTTGCCTGGGACGGGTACGCCTCCGGAAACTATGACATCTATCTCAGGCAGCGCCGTGAAGGACGGTGGCAGGACGTCGAGACCATCGCCGGAACCCCTCGTTTCGAGGCCGCGGCTTCGGTCGCGATCGACAGCAGGGGTCGGACCTGGCTTTCCTGGCACACTTCGGGCGCGCAATGGGGAAAGGACACTGGGCGTCTCGTGACTCAGAGCGGCAAAGCCAAGGGAACCGAGCTCTATGAAACGAGATCCCTCCGGATCGCATGTCTGGTCGATGGCAAGCTGATGACAACGCGCCAGGATCCGGCGTTGGTCCTGGGTGAGGGAAAATGGGAGATGCCTCATTTGCAGATGGATGCCGCAGGGCATCCATGGCTGTTTGTGCGGCATCTGAAGATGCGTCAGTCTGAAGGGAGAGGGCGTAATTTTGCCTCCTGGGAGATCGATTGTCTTCGCTACGACGGATCTCAGTGGTCGCGCCCTACCACCCTGTTTGGCAGCAGGGGCCGAAACGATATGATGCCCGCCTCCGCGGTGGACTCCGAGGGTCGGGTTTGGGCGGCGTGGCCCACCGACAAGCGCAGCACCAAGTCCACCCTGGCCCAACACGGGCAGGTCATGGTGGGGGTGTTGGGTTCAACAACGCCGGCCAAAATTGAGCTGTCGCCACTCCAGATTCCGCCGCTTCCACCATCGGATCCTGTCCACTCCAATGAAAAGGAAGATCTAGAGAGGATCCGCTCCTACCGGGTTCAGGCTGGCGACAGGACCTACTCCATCTACCGAGGAGATCTCCATCGGCACACCGATATCTCTTTAGACGGGGGCGGAGACGGCTCTCTGATCGATGCTTACCGTTATTCCAGAGATGCTGCTGGAATGGACTTCCTGGGCGTGACGGATCACAACCACGAGATTGTAGAGCCCTACAACTGGTGGCGTAACCAAAAGATTGCCGACCTTTTTCAATTGGAGAACTTCGCCGCCTTCTACGCCTACGAACGTAGCTTGGAGTATCCCAACGGTCATCGCAATATCCTCTTCGTTCGCCGGGGGAGATCGATCCTGCCGGTTGAGACCGCCGAGCACCTCGGCCTGGAGGGCTCCGAGAGACTGTTCTGGCACCTGAGACGGAAAAATGGCACCTCCATCCCTCACACCATCGCCACCGGGTCGGGGACCGATTGGCGAGACAATGATCCCAAGGTCGAGCACGTACTCGAGATCTTCCAGGGCATGAGGGAGACCTACGAACATCCCGGGGCACCGCAGCCCAAGACGCTGAAGCCCAGTCCGACCCTGGAACAGGACAATCGTCCCCCCCGCCGGCTGGGAACCGCCTGGAGCGCTCTTGAGAAGGGCTACAGGCTGGGGTTCATTGCTTCTTCGGATCACCTCTCCACCCATATCAGCTACGCCTGTCTGATTGCCGAGGAACTGACCCTGGAAGCTTTGCTGGAGGCCATCCGCGCTCGCAGAGCCTACGCTGCAACCGATAACATCATCCTGGATGTCCGCTTTCTGGGGTCGGATGGGGAACACCTGATGGGAGAGGCCTTCGAGAGCGCGACTCCCTTAAGAATCAAGGCGCACTTGAGGGGCACGAACGCAATCCAGCGGGTAGATGTGATCAAGGATAACAAGATCGTCTACTCTTCTTCCCCGGGCCAGAGCCGAGTCGAGTTTCAGTACGCCGACAACGCTTCTGAACCGGGCGAGAGCTACTACTATCTTCGGGTCATCCAGGAGGATGGCGAGATGGCATGGGGATCCCCGGCCTGGGTGACCTACCGGCCCTGAAGTAGCGGTGGTCTCCAGGCCGCCGTGTGACGGGCCAGAGGCCCGTATGTGTTTAGCGCCTAACCCTTGCCCTCGCCCTTTTCCCTCAAACTTGCCTTTGCCTGTGCGTTTGCCTTCCCCTTTTCCCTCAGCCTTCCTTTGGTCTATTACGAAGGCTCTCGGTTGCGGAAACACGCGATGAGGATTGTTCTTAGACAGAGGGAAAGAGTAAGGGGAAAGGCAAAGGCAAGTTTGAAGGCGAGGGCAAGGGCAGAGGCAAGTAGGACGCTAAACAGGGCCAAAGGCCTGACACAGAAAGAATACTTCGGCCTGGAGACCGAAGCCACGTCCTGCTCCGACCGAATGGAGTGACGGCTCTGCCGCTCGTGATTTCCCGACGGCGTCTTGCTAGACTAATTTCCAATACAACGAGGTGATTCTGTTGGATCCGAAGCGTCGAAAGGAAATCCAGAGACTCGACAGTGTGACCGTTGGACAGGAGTCTGGCGACAAACAGAGCTCTCGCGAAGAGGCAGAGACGATGGCTCCGGAGCCGATCGTCCAGGAAGAGCGCAAGGACTCAGGGACGATGATAGGTCGGAGGCTAGGTGCTTACGAGATCAGCTCGCTTCTGGGTGTCGGAGGAATGGGCGAAGTCTATCTGGCCGAAGACAAGACTCTGGACCGACAGGTTGCCTTGAAGTTTCTGCCTGAGGCGCTGCAGCGAGATGCCGCGGCAACCGAACGATTCATGAGAGAAGCCAAGGCCATTGCAGCGCTGGACCATCCCAACGTAGTGACGATTTACGGAATTGAGCAAGCCGAAGGAAATCGCTTTCTTACCATGGAGTTGGTAAAGGGTGAGAGCCTGGACCATGTGATTCCACCGGTTGGTTTGCCACTCTCCAAGCTGCTGGAAGTTGCTGTCCCCATTGCTGATGCCATAGCCGCGGCCCATGACAAGGGAATCATCCATCGGGACCTCAAACCCTCTAACGTGATGGTCGCGTATGACGGGCAAGTGAAGTTGTTGGACTTCGGTCTGGCCAAGTTGGTGGAGGAAACCGAGGACGTCCGGGGAAAAGTTGATAAAGATCCAATTACCCGGAACCGTCCGCTGCCAGCACTCGGGTGGTCGCCGAGACGAACCGTTGGGATTGCGGCTCAAGGACCTTGCCCAGATCTACACGATGGTTGGCAATTATGAAGAGGCCATCAAGACTCTTGAACGCCTGGTATCGGTGCCGGCGCACTTCTCGGTAGGGTATCTGAAGATCGATCCCACCTGGGCTCCGCTTGGTGACCATCCTGGCTTTCTGGCACTGCTCGAGAAGTACGGCGCTAAGGCTGACTATAACTGAGCTGAAACTTCATTGGGCGGACGTAGCTTTGGGCTCCAGGCCGAAGTCTTCTTCCTTCGAGCCTTTGGCTTGATGCACGGCGGCCTGGAGGCCACCGCTAGTGCGCCTGTGAAGGCGTTTGATCAGAAGGGTGAAAGTCCCTTCCAGGCTAACGTTACCGGCCTGAAGTCGACAGTGGTAACTGCGTTTCCGTGAGGAAGGGTGGAGAGCAACCTGAGACGAACGACCAATCCGTAACGCAAGTGAACTCGATTCGGCCAAGCCTGTCGGGGAGGGTCCTGGCAAAGCCCGAACCCTTGACCGCGCGACGGCCATCCCTCCGACCTGAACGGTCTGCCCGGGGGGATAGACGCGGCAAGTCACGGCGGTGAAGTAACGTGACAAAGCGACCGTGACGAAATGGCAATGCGGTGGTTGGAGATGGAGAGGTCGGAAGGTCAAACGAGATAAGCAGGGAGATCTGTCGGGTGAGGGACGTGGACGACCCATCGTGAGAGCTCGCAGTGGGGGACGCTGCGTGAGCAATGGCCCAGGCCCGCGGTGCAGTATCGCCCGCCGAAGGGGAGCGAACCTGGCGATACCCGGTGAGGTCGGTTGAAGCGGCTCGACAGAAGTCAGAGCTCCCATAGTAGCGGGGAAGCCGTGCAGCAAAACGCGGTGGAGCGAAGGGGAGCAGGAAGGTAGATGCGAAATGACTAAATCGCGGAAACGTAACTCCGCCCAAAGGCGGGACTACATCCCGGTCACAGTGCCGTTTTCGGCTAGCCCGGCTGGAGAGCCCGCTGGCATCGAACAGTGGGCTCATCGCGCGGTTTGGACGGATCGCATGTTGGAGACACTTTTGAAAGGAAAGGTGAGAGGAGGGAAATGGCACACGCTGATCGATAAGGTGTTTTGCAGCCGGAACCTTTCCAGCTCGGTCGAGAAGGTCTTGGGCAGGAAAGGAGCGGCGGGAGTGGACCGGCAAACGTGGGGGGATTTCGCCGAACACGAGCGGGAGGAACTCGAATGGTTGCAGGAAGAACTGCGTGAGGGGACCTATCGTCCGGCAGCGGTGCTGCGGAGGTGGATTCCCAAAACAGGCAGTTCGGAAAAGCGACCGCTGGGGATTCCGACCGTGCGGGATCGAGTCGTGCAAACGGCTTTGGTCCACGGGATCGAGCCGATTCTGGAGGCCACGTTCCATGATCGAAGCTACGGCTTTCGTCATGGGCGAGGGTGCCACGGCGCACTTCGGTACGTCGAAGAGCTGCTCGA
Organism: Acidobacteriota bacterium; assembly: GCA_965219855.1. GTDB lineage: Bacteria > Acidobacteriota > UBA6911 > RPQK01 > JAJDTT01 > CAUZIZ01. The sequence continues at coordinate 41,864 of CBDCOR010000025.1, read as the reverse complement.
AGCCGGTTATGTGTATGTCGTCGACGCGGATCTGAAGGGTTACTTCGATACGATCCCGAAAGATCGACTGTTGGACCTGATCCAACAGAAGATATCGGATCGCCGCGTGTTGGGCCTGGTTCAGCTGTTTCTGAATCAGGGGATACTGGAAGAGCTGCGTAAGTGGATTCCGGAAGCCGGAGTCCCCCAAGGCGCCGTTCTTTCTCCGGTGTTGTCGAATGCCTACCTCAATCCCCTGGACCATCGGATGGCCGATCTGGGCTTCCAGATGGTGCGCTACGCGGATGACTTTGTCCTGCTGTGTCGCGCACCCGAGGAGGCTGAAGCGGCCCTGGCCGAAGGGCGGGACTGGGTGGAGGACAACGGGCTGAGACTGCATCCCGAGAAGACACACATCGTGGACTCGCGAGAGAAGAGCTTTTCGTTCTTGGGCGATTCGTTCCGAGGCCGTTTTCGGTTTCCACGAGCGAAGAGCCACCGAAAGTTCGTCGAGCGCATTCACGAGCTGACGCCGCGCAAGTCGGGCGACTCGCTGGAGGTCATCCTCCAGCGGCTCAATCGCTCGACGCAAGGCTGGTTCAACTACTTCCGGCACTGTCATTGGAACATCTTCAAGGACTACGACGGTCTGATCCGTCGTCGTTTGCGACGCCTGCTTCTGAAGCGCAACCGGAAGAATAGAAAACGCCTCTGTCGAAATCACCGTTGGCCCAACGCCTTCTTTACGGATCATGGGTTCACGAGCCTGACTGACGCCCATATCCGTTTCGTCCAATCCATAGGAACCTACTGACTGGAGAGCTGTATGCGGGAGAATCGCACGTGCAGTTCGGAGGGAGGGGAGCCGGGTGACCGTGCTTCCCTACCCTATCGCCGGGACCCGAAGTTTCCTTCTCGAATCGGGCCAGCACCGCTGGGGTGGGACTGAGGTGCCTTTGATCTTGATTATTCGGGGAAGTAATCAAGATCCCACTGCTCGAGTTTTCGCAGCGGACAGGATGGCCGCTCCGGAACCTGTTCGCCAGCAGAGATCCACTCTGCGATCTCTGCTCTGTGTCCCAGCCGGCGAAGGGCTTCCGAATCCCGACCGCCTGTGATCGCCGTGTCCCAGAACGCCAGATGCTCGACGCCAAGCTGGTAGAGGGCGTTGGCTTTGCGGCGATATTGCCGGGCATCCATGTTTCTGGGCATCAGGTTGAAGGCCACCTGGCACTGGGTTCCCTGAGTCAGGGAAAGCCAGTATTCGACGTCGCTTGGTTTTTCCCAGGCTAGTTCGAAGCTGAAGAGCTTTTTGGCAGAGGTGTAGGGGACGAGTGTATCCACCAATCCCTGTTCGACCCAGCCTTTGACGTCGATTCCGTAGAACAGGTTCTCCTCTTCGCTGCCGAAGACCCAGGCTGAGATGGGGTAGGGCTGGGTCCGCTGCTGCTGGCTGGCCAGATCGTCCAGGTCTTGCCGCAGCTTTCTCATGAACCGGGTCAAGAACCGGCTGCGGTAGGCGAGCCACCGGGTGTCCGCCTCGTCGAGTTCTCTGGGATCTTCTCCGTATTCTGATTGAAAACCGTCCACCAGTGGTGCCTCGTATTCCATGAAGGGAGGCTGGCGGTTGTAGAGCATGCACACCCCATCGATTGGATAGGATGTCATTTCGCCGATCAGCGAGAGGACGAACTGTTGGGTCTCATCGAAGGCAAAGGATAGGCCCAAGGAGTCACGCCCATCGCGACCGACGCAGCGAAGCTCGGGGTGCTGATCATAGAACCCTCCCAGATTGAACTCCTCAAAGGGAGGTGGCCAATAGAAAGGACGCCACCCCAGGCGGTAGCAGGCGTGGAACTCCAGACCGATCTCGTGACTGAAGTCAGCAGCGACTTGAAAGGGGTCGATACCCTTCTTGACGTACTCGTCCCAGGCCACCAGGGTAAGCCGGTCGTAGAGTCGAGGTGGGTCGTCGGTCTGAACGTGCTCCGGGATCCACATGCGTCCGATCTGGGTGAGGTAGTTGCACATGTCGCCGTGCGCTCCGTCCCAGTAGATCCGGGAGAAGTCACTGTGGCGATAGGGCTCCAGGTGTGCCTTCATGGAGGCTGCGTTGGACTCGCCTTCGGGCATGATGCCTCCTCGGTCCCCCGTGACCCAGGAGTCGTTGTAAGCGAAGAGACGCTTGTTTCCGACTCGACTTCGGTCGGCATGGAGCTCTTGAACCTCTGCCTCGCTGAGCGGAACCAGCTTGATGTAGGCAATCCAGACTTTGGAGCAGGGGTTTCCTAAAGCACCCGCCTCTTCCACGACTCGCAGGCACGGCTGGCGAAACAGGATCCTCTGTTGGGTCAGGTCGGCTGTTTTCCAGAAGACATCCTGAATTCGGGGGCCTTTGACTTGATCGTCCGGTGGCACGCCCCAAGGTAGGTCGCTGGGCGGGGCGAGACGGATTAGCGAGTAGGCTGGGTCGTCCTGGAGTTTGGCCCAGAGCCGCTGGTCTTCGTAGGGTCGCCAGGCGGTGTTGAAGAGGCCGATATGGATATCGTGCCAGCCTTCTATTTCAAGAGGATAGGTCAGCTCAGGGGCCTGGGTCTCCTCACCAGCGAAGAGCAGGGTGCCCTGGGCAGCGTCAGTCTCGAAATCCAGCATCGTCCAGTGGAAACGTCGGCTTTTCCTGGTGAGGGCAGAGCCCGGAAGACATCGGTTCATGTCGGCCAGGTAGATCGGCGGATTGGTTCTGGTCGCGTCCCCGCAACCGTTTGTTGTGTTTGGCGTCATGCTTGTATCTACCTAAGCTGAGAATTCATTTGAGAACGTAGCTTTGGTCTCCAGCCGAAGTCTTATTCCTTCGAGCCTTTGGCTCGGAACGGCGGCCTGGAGACCACCGCCACACCGGACTGAAAGTTTCCTTCTGGACGATCCAGCGCAGCCGGAAGCGGATTTGGACAGGCGTCTCAATGCCAGATCGTGAACCCACCATCTACCGCCAGATTCACTCCGGTCACATAGTCCGAGGCTGAAGAGGCCAGGAACAACGCCGCACCCTTCAGGTCGACGCCATCTTTCCCCATGCGGCCCATCGGGGTTCGGGCGTTATAGGCTTTCACGAATCCCTCCGGTTGGCCCCGCTCGAATCCGCCGGGTGAGATGGCGTTGACCCGCACCCCAAGTGGGGACAGAAACCCAGCCAGGTCTTGCGTCATACCGATCACCCCGGCCTTGGCCGCCGCATAATCGATCGGTTGTTCGTGCATTCGGTTTTGCTCGTACATCTGACGGTCGCGGCCCACCATGCCCGCGATCGAGGCGATGTTGATGATAGAGCCGTGCCCTTGGTCAGCCATGATTTTCCCAAAGGCCTGGCAGCAGAAGAGCGTTCCCACCAGGTTGGTGTCGACCAACTGGCGGATATCTTCCGGCTTCCGCTGGAACAGACTGGTGGGTATGAGACCCAGTCCACCCCCCGCGTTGTTGACCAGGACGTCGATCTGGCCCTTCCACGAGCGCACGGTCTCGGCCACGGAGATCACCTGTCCGTGGTCGCAGACATCCAGGGCCAGGGGCAGAATGTCTCCCGGACAAGTCGCTTTCAGGTGGCCGATCGCTTTTTCCGCGCTGGCGAGAGTCCGCGATGTGATCACCAGATCGCTTCCCGCTTCACCCAGAGCCTGGGCCATGTCGAGCCCCAGGTCCCGGGCGCCCCCGATGACCACCGCAACCTTACCGTTCAGACGAAATAACTCTTCTGTTGACATGGGCTACTCCTGAGTTTCCGGGATTGTATATGGCGGTTTGAGCGCGATCAAGACCAGGATGACGACGGATGGTACTGACGCGGATAGCCAGGCGTCGGTAGCGTCCCCCATCCCGCTCGGAAACGGCTGGGTGGTAGAGCTGCGTTTCTTCGTAGGGCTAAGCGTGGACGAGACGGCCGAGGTGCTTGAGACCTCCCGGCGGAGCGTCTTGCGAGAGTGGAACGCTGATGCTTCAGAACGAAAACCGGAAGCCGAACTGGATCTGGCGTGGTGTGGCGGCTCGTAAGACTCGGCCGGCGGCGCCGGAAGCCATGTTCTCAGGGGGACTGAAGAAAATCGCGTGGTTGAAGGCGTTGAAGAGGTCCACCCGGAAGTCCAGTGACTTCTCCTCTCCAAAGGCGAACTGCTTGTGCAGGGAGATGTCTACCAGCTCAGACCCGTCGTAGCGTAGGGGAGCAAAGGACGAATTCCCCAGGGAGCGACGAGCGGCCTCGTGGCAGGTATCGGCCCCTTGGCAGAGACTGCTGTCGTAGCCATTGTCCGGCGGTGTTGAGGGCCATGGCTTTGGACCAGGTGTAGCCCATGTTCAGAGCCACGCCATCCTGAAAGCGCCGCTCCAGCCTGGCCTGCAGCGAGTTGTAGTAGGTGTTCCCATGCGGCCGCATCATGACGTTGGGTCCCACCTGCGGATAGGGCCGACGGGCCCGCTGTCCCGACCAGGCCCGATCGGAGCTGTCGCCCGGAATCCAGGGACGAGGCCCGGCGGTGATGCGATCGCTGGTGAGGGCGACGCTGGTACCGTCGATCAACGGGGCCACATAGCCTTCCGGCATGGCCACGTTGAAGGGGCTGATCTCCCGGATGTGCCGTCCCTGGTTCCCTACGTAGCCGATCTCCAACTTGGTCGCTCGGAAGATCTCGTGCTGGATCGAGAGGTTGTAGGAGTAGACCTGTCCCTCCTCCCACTCCAGTTCTGAGTGGTAGTTGACAGAGTAGTCATTCAGGTCCAGGGCTGGGAGATCGAGGCGCTGCCCGGCGAAGAGGCTGGGTGTCTCGGTTCCCCGGACCGCATCAACGGTGAATCTCCCCAGGGCTGGAAACAGGCCCCGAGCCTTCACATGTCCGAACTCCTGATCGTAGTTCAGGCCGCCTCCCAGGCGAAGCACCGTCCGGTTGCTTCCGAACAGACGCCAGGCCAGGCCCACTCGGGGCGAGAAGTAGCGCCAACGGGCCTGGTAGCAGGATCGCCTCGTCAGATTCGCGAAAGGTACGGCCAGACCCGTGGCGCCCTGCCATTGGGGGATGTCAAAGCCTTGCGGTACCCTCTGCACCGGATCGATCCGGTTCCTGGCCTGGGAGTAGTCGAAGGCACAAAGATAGTAATCCGTTGAGAAACTCCCATCGAGAGATCCCTCGTAGGTGGGCGGCCGCGGTTGCTCCCACCTCAGCCCCAGATTAAGGGTCAGGTTCGGACCCACTTTCCAGTCATCGTTGAGAAACGCGTTGTAGTGGGACTGATTGTATCGCGCGTACCTGGTGCCGAGACCGAGGTTGTTTCCGCCCACCAAGGCAGGAAGGCCCAACAGGAAGTCGGCCCAGGGCTGGCCGAAAGTAGCACCACTGATCGAGCCCGCCATCGTTGCGGAGGATTTGACCGGCGGAACGGCCGTTGTAGAAGTCGAAGCCGCCAGCATAGGGAGTTTTTTCATCAGAGGTTACATCCAGGTTGCGGGTATGCTCGATGCCGAACTTGAGATAGTGGTTGCCTCGCCGCCAGGACACCGTGTACTTGAGACCCACACCGGTGTCACCGACTGTCCATTCGCTAGCTCCTCGCCAGCCGTTGTAGTCCAATAAAGCAAGCCACAAGAGACCCCCCGAGGCTCGGGTTCCATTCTGAGAATAGACGGGATTCAAGTGGGCGTCGTCGTAGCCTAGTTCCTGGCCCCAGTCCCGGTCTTCGATTGGGCTCGAAAAGAGCCATGGGAACTTCCAGAGTGAGAGATTCAGCTCGCTCACCAGGTTGGATCCCCAGGGGTTGACCCAGCCCATGGCCGCTTGCCAACCATGGAACCCATCGCTGAATTCCTCGCGGGCCCCGTTCAAGTCCGCCCCCGGGTAGGGATAACGTCCGGTGTTTCTCCTAGTCGGCGCGTTCTGCCAACTAAAGCGTCCAAAGAGGCTGTCTCCACCGGCGAGGTGGTGATCTCCTCGGATCGAGTATTTGTTGATCCGTTGGTTCGCAGTCCCCGCGTAGCTGTAGTTCCGAGCCGTCACCCCCGCAACGTTGGGTGCCGGTGGCGGCATTAGTTCCATCACCCTTCGATACACCGGATTCCATAGATGCTGGGGAATGCGGTTTCCGTCGAAGGGCTGACGCTGACCGTCCACCACGTCGAAGGGGTTGTAGAGCTGTGGAATCGGGCCTTGTGGTCCCGCACCGCTGAAGTCTCCCTGGGTCATGACCGTGGAGGGTACCGTCATGAAGCCGGGCGTCTGGAAATTGTCGATGAAGCGCTCGTAATGGGCGTGGAAGAAGGTCTGGTCCTTGACGATGGGTCCGCCCAGGGAACCGCCGAAGATCTGATAGTCCACCGGCAGCTTCTCTCCCCAGGCGCCGACCCCGATGATTGGGAATAGCCGCTTACCCTGAGCTTCGGAATAGATGTCATTCGCAAAAGCCCAGAATTGGGCCACCACGAACACGTTGAAGATCCCCAGCCAAAGGTAGAAGGCGATGCCTATCCTGCATTTCCCAGAAAGAAGAAGATGACAAGATGTGAGACAAAGAAAAGGGTTGCCCATGAGACGAGCCGGATGCGGTTTACCTTAGAAGCGAACATTCCATAGGCAGGGACGACGAAAAGCAGAAGCACCGCCTGTCCTGCCGCCGAGTAGCTCGCAATCTCCGCGCCCGATTCGGCCAAAATCAGAGAATCCCGGACCACCTTTAGAACGTAGTAAGCGCCGAGGAGCAAGAAGACGTTGATTGCCAGCAGAATCGCACTTCCTCCCTCACCCGCATTGACCACGGTGAAAAGAGACAGAAAGCGCTCCAGGGGACTCTTGTCCTGCGGATCTAGAAAGGTAGCATCCGAGGTAGGCATAAACTCCCTACATGAAGGTTTTCGTTTGCAGCCTCTTGGCGTCCCAGTCTACCTGTGGCGTCGTCGCCAAGATCACCCGTCGGTCACGGAAGGCACGGGAGAAATCGTGTAGCCGACGAAATCCCAGTCCGAATCTGAAGTGCCGAGGCCCGAGACGGCCCCAAACCCCTGTCTCGGCTCACCTGCGGGCTCTGGGTTGTTCCATGCGTCTTCGTAAGGAACAGTGATTAGCAACTCGTCATCAACGAAAACGTCCACTGAGACGTTGGCGTGCTTCTCAATCCGATAGGTGTGGAAGACGGTGGTATCCAAGGCCACTCGAGACGCCGGAGTTCCAAATAGCCGGACCTCGTCCGTAGAAAGGGCCAATTGAATAACCTTCTTCCCATCGACAAAGCCAGCCTGAACCGCGCGGCTAACGGGAAGCTTTGGCGACTCAGCGGAGTTGATACGGGCCCGAAACTCCATCACGGCGTCATCCATGCTGGTCAGAGGATCGTTCCGATAGTAGAAGGAACAAACGCCCACTCCACTTCGCAGCGATCGGTTGTCCTGAATATTCAGGATTCCGTCGGCGAGTGACCGAAGGCCGCAATCTGCAACAGTCATGAAGGATGGATTGTCCTCATCTGGAAACAGGTCGGCTAGATAGTTTACTGCGAGGCGGGGGCGCATCTGATTTCGGAGTGAGTAGTTGTCGAACCTCGGCCTCCAGAACTCCTTCCTTTGCGGAAGGCTGTCGGTGGTGTCTGAACATCACTCTCCGTTCCTCGTCCAGCAGGATGTAGGAGGCCGATGTCGATGACCCGGCTCGGTAGTTGTAGCTTTTCAGGAGGGACTCTGGGCTTGCCCCCACAAGGATGGGAAATGTGTAGCGGTCCCGCCATTCGTACAGCTCCTCGGCTTGCTCCGGGGTCGTGTTGATGGCCAGAATCTCCAACCCTTGATTTCTGTACTTCCGGTGGAGTTCCGCGAGATATGGAGCTTCGCTCAAACAGGGCTCGCAGCTTGGAGAAAAGAAGCTGATGAGCAGAACTCTAGCTTTGAAGTCACTCAATTGCCTCGTTTCTCCCTGGAGTGTTCCAAGTTGAAAAGGCTTGAAGATAAGACGGTTTTGTCGAATCTGTTCCACACGCCCAAGGCTGTCTGACAGCGGTTTCCGAGTCTGAGCGCTCAAGCTCTCGATTCTGGCCAGGACGTGTGGATCAGCCCTCCTCGCGTAGGACCGAATGTAACTGCTCAAGGCCTCCTCCTCTCGCCCGAGTCTTTCGAGAATCTGACCTCGAATCATTTCAGGTCCTTCGGTCCGATTGGGATCCTCCGGATGCCTGAGCTCTCGATACTTGAGCTCAGGATACCCGAGCTCCGCGTTCCCCAACTGTTCTGCTTCCCGGACGTGTAGAAGACCCCTTTCTGGCTCACTCGTCTCCGCAAAGTATTTAGCTGCCATAAGGTGACAATGGGCCAGAAAGTTTGTATTAGAGGCTTGGTGTCTGTCCTCACGCACTTCGTCAGCCACGTCGAGTGTGTGCTGGGCGGCTTCCTCATACTTACCCGCCCTGGCCAACACGCGCGTCAGAGTTCTATGGACCCACCTGAGGTCCCAGTTTGAGAGACCCCCTTCCTTCGCTGTTTCGAGATAGCTGAAACGGTTCTCCACATCGTAGCTTCTCGCCATAGCGATCGCGTGGTAATCATCCTCATGCTCGAGGATGTAGGGGGCGAGTTTCCTGGCGGCTTCGACGTCTTCTACGTTGCTGATGGATTCCAACTTGGCCTGGTAAGCATTGACACGCGGTACCCGATAGGTGTCCGCATCACCAAGGAAACGATCTGCCAGCTTTATGGCCTCCTCGGGATCTACAAATACGAGAAGATAGAGTTGTGCTAGGTACACCCCGACAAGATGAGGGTCCTGCGGGTGATTGCGTATGAAGTCCTCGTGGAGTTCTCTTCGTTTCTGGGCATCTTTGTAATAGGGAAGAGTCCTCAGTTTCTCCGAGTACTCTTGCCACTCTGGACTTGGGTCACTGGTGACAAGCATCTGAAAGTTAAGATTAGGGACCTTTTCCTGGGCAATCAACGTTTCTGAACTCGGGGAACTGCTCAGGACGAAAGCATGCACACTTATCGCGATCGCTCCGGCGGCAAGAACGACGATGCCAGCAACGACCAGGCCAGGGGATTGGCGACGTCGGGATGGCATGCCAACCAGACGGCGGATTCGGCTCAGCAGGGAACCCCCTGACGCGGAGACGGCGAGGGCCGTGGACACCCGCTGCTCCTCCAGTCGGGTGAGTGCCCGGGCATAGACTCGAGCGTCGCCGCAGACCGTCACCGCCCAGTCATCACAGCAGTTCTCCCGCTCGGCTCGAATCTGACGGGAGATCCACCACACCATTGGATGGTAGAAGAGGAGAGTCTCGACAATCCTCTGAAGAAGATTGATCAGGTAGTCGTAGCGTCTGATGTGCGCCAGCTCGTGAACCAGTATGCCCTCCAGTTGCTGAGGAGAGAGCCCGGCCAGGGCAGACAGTGGCACCAGGACGACTGGGCGAAGCCAGCCGATGACCATTGGAACCTCAACCCGAGTCGACAGGAGAAGTCTCACCGGACGGCTCACCTCCACCCTCTTGACCAAGTTCCGGAAGGTCAGCCGCCACTTAGGGGAAGCTGGTTCGGTGCCCTCCCACCTGAGCCGTCTGGCATAGAGCCAGCCACCTGTCAGGCGAATGGACAGGGTCACAACACCCATCGTCCAGAACAGGACGATCCATGGCATCGAATAATCCAAAAGGATCCCGGGGCTGCGGCTCCAGGACTGAGGGGGAGTAGTCGGTTTAGGAGTTGCTGGAACGACCTGCTGAGTGGGCGGACTCTTTGATGGCTGAGTCTGCTCTAGGCTGACAACTGACTCTTCCCCGGTTGGCTGGGGCGGGGAAACCATCAGGGAAAAGCTAGTCACTGGCAGGACGACCATCAGGGCCAAGGCCCCGCAAGCCATGGCGTAACGGACCCCAGGACCGGCTCCTCGCAGAAGCACCTTCGTGGAGGCAAAAAGCACCGCCACTAAGACGCCTTGCCAGAGGAAGTGGATGAGAGTCCATCCCAATGCCTGGACCACTGATTCGGATAACCAGACTTCGAGGCTACTCATTGCTTCCTCCTTCCAACTCATCGAGGAGTTTACGGATCTCGGCTAAGTCCTCGGCTGAAGCTTTCTGGGTGTCCAGGGCTCGCGTCACCAGCTCGGCTGCCGAGCCTCCGAAGGCACGCTCCATCAGATCAGTGACCAGTTGCTTCTGAGTTGTCTCCCTTGGCACCTTGGGATGGTAGACATGGGCCATGGCGCTTTCGTCCCTTTCGACCAGACCCTTTTCGGTCATGATCTGAAGGAACTTCAAAGCGGTCGTGTACCCAGTGGGGCGCTTGCGGCTGAGCTCTTCCTGAACCTCGCGGACCCTGCTAGGTCCACGAGTCCAGAGCACGCGAAGAATCTCGAGCTCCGCTCTGGTAGGTCTCGGGATCGACTGATCGGTCATTCTCTCTCCCGGACATCCATCCTAACGAAATCCTTCGTATCATGCAACGAAAAACTTCGTCCTCTTGCAAATTCGCCCCGCTGACTGGGGATGATAGACGCCTCGGCGTGACCCACAGGGTGCGATCACGCTCTTAAGGTAACGCTTCGGTCATCTTTTATCCAGGTGTTCATCTTCAGGCCCCTGGGTCTTCTTCGCCATTCTCTACGACGGAACGCAGTTTCAGATCAATGTCCCGGCAGACTGCACAGGACACCCATCTCGCCCTTCTGCGCGATCTGCCCATCGAAGTGGGATACAATTTTGTCCTTGCGTGCCAGAAGACCCCCCCTCTCAGCTTCGGTTAGCATGTCGGCCAGACGTTGCTTCACCACATCCTCTTTCAATTCCCGCATCCCATCGTAGAACCTGCGATCCAGTCTGCAATTGAGCAGGTTCTTGGGGTCCATCAGGTCCTTGTGCCGTCGAAAGCCCCGCGAAAAGTCGATCATCACTAGTTTCCAGTCCTGGGTGATCAGCAGGTTGCCCAGATTGGCATCCGTGTTGTAGACCAGTTCGTTGAAGATCCGGACCTGGAACCTTTGATCGTTCCAGAGGGCTCGGTTGGGGGGTGCGATCTTCTTCTCGTAGCGCTTCTTGTCCATCATCTTCACATCATCGACCCACCAGGTCACCGACGCCCTTTTTCCCTTGATCTTCCGCTCCACCGAGACGGGAACCATGTGGAGGTTCAGGAGCCGGTCCAGACGATAGGCCGCGATGTTGTACTTGTAGGAGTCTCGGAAGTTGACCTCCATTCCTCGGGGGGTGGCATGAGCGGTCTTGGATACATTGATCGACTGGATGCTGGCGTCGTGGGTAACCGATCCATCGGAGAGCGTGGCCCGTTTCGTCCCAGTCACACCCGTGTGGACGTTCTTCGTCTTCACCACCTCAGCCCTCATCAGGAACGATTCCTTGTCGGCGTCGGACCAGGTGGAGAAGTCTGGGGTGGTCGACTGGGTCCCCAGACAAGGTGAGGGGAGAAGCAGGGATAAAAGGACAAACTGTGCGATCGATTTCTGAGGCATGTTCTTTACCTTTTTCTCTTTCTTGACTCTCTCCTCGGTGGTAAGGGCGAAATCGAGGCCGAAAACCTATCATCGAAGCACCACTCGTTTGTTCTGGCTAAGCTGAAACTTCATTGGCGAATGTAGCTTTGGCCTCCAGGCCGAAGTCTTATTTTTCCGAGCCTTTGGCTCGGACGGCGGCCTGGAGCCCACCGCTACGTCCCTCGACTGAAGTTTCTTTCAGGTACGATCCGGCGCAGCCGGTGGCGGGGCTAAGCTGAAACTTGATTTGGCTGTTTCTGAGGGACAAGTTTGTAACTCATTGATATAGCAATCCTTGCGGCGTATTCAAGACACGTCCCTACGCCGAAGGCGTGACTGCGGGTAGCCCAGGGTTGCAATGCGAAGCGAGCTACCCTGGGTTCAAGTCGTCTTGTTCTTCTACGCTGAAAGCGTTGTTGCCAAAACGTTCCCGGTCGGCAATAACCCCTTCAGGGTATCGTGTTGTTTGTAGCTCCCGATTCATAGGTAACAATTTCTCCCGGGCACATAGGTTACACTTTTGGAGTCTGGGGACTTCATTTTGTTGTGCCGGGGGCCGGCTCGAAACCAGCCAGTGATTCAACCAGGATCTCCTTGGGTTCGATTCATTTTAATCGCTCGTGAAGCCTCGCCGCAAAGCGGCAGAGGCAGTCCGTTTATAGATCCAGCCGCAGAAGCAGTGGGAACTGTGGGAAACTCCGTCCGGAGGAGTTTTCCAAGCGCTGTGGGAACGGTGGAAAAACTCCACGCCTGGAGTCGTCTTCTCCATGTCGCCGTTTTTCCACGGTTTCCATAGTGCGGCAGTTTCCACGGCTTTCCGGGTCATTGGCCACTCTGGGGTGGCTCCTGATCTTGGGTTGGCGGTTTTCGTCGCAATCGTTTGGCCGGCAGCACCCTTCCCAGCCGTTCATCGAAGAGGCCGAGTTCCAGGGTCTCGAAGTAGACGGCCCACTGGGCTTCTCCCACGGGCTTTAATCCAATCTCCTGCCCCCGCAAGGTCGAGCTCACTAGGATGTCTTCGCCCTTCCACTTCATTTGACCGGCTTTGCGCACCCTCCGCTTCTCCCACTCATCGGGATAACCTCTTTGCTCGGGCAACCGGCAAGGATACTCCCGAGCCGCCGGCTGGTAGAAGAGCGCCGGGGGCCTCTGGCCCAAGGATTCATGGGGACGCTCCTCGTTGTATTCCCGGCGAAAGGCTTCAAACGCCTTCTGCTGGGCTCCGAGATTCGCTCGCGGCGGCTGGGCCGTCGCTTCCTTCAGCGTCCGATGCATCCGCTCATGTCTTCCATTCTGTTGCGGGCAACCCGGTTCGATGCGTTGCAATTCAATCCCCAAACGCACCCACCACACCGCCAGGTCACTGAGCCCTCCCAGGGCCCTCGACGCTAACGGCGGTCCATTGTCCGTGCGCATCGCATCGGGCAGCCCACACTCCCGGAACGTCTTAATAAACAGCGGCTTGACCGTGATAAATCCGGTCGCTCCCCCCAGCCCCTGGCAGCACAACAAGCAGCGGCTGTGCGCATCACTGATCGTCAAGGGCGTGCATTTGCGGCCGTTGGTGGTCCGAAACCAGCCCTTGAAATCCGTACACCACGCGGCATTGGCCTCCCGGCACTCCTCAAAGGGCTGCTCCGTCGGCACCGCTCGCCGTCGTCGTTTGACCAGCCCACTCAAACCGTGCCGTCTGAGGATCTCGCTCACCGTGCTCTCCGCCGGACACCGATCCGCTCCCACCGCCTCTCTCAGTTTGACCCACAACTTCGGCGCTCCCCACAACGGCCAACGGGCCTTCAACTCTAAAAGCTTCCTCTCGATCTTCTCTTCTACCGCGTTGGGGTGGCTGTGGGGCGCACGGGACCGATCCTCCAGCCCCGCCCAGCCTTCTTTTTCGTATCGAGCAATCCACTTGTACATCGTCTTCCGACTCACCTCATAGGTCTGCGATAACTCTGTAATCCCATACTCCCCCTCCAGATACTCGGTCAGCAGTTTCACTCGTTCGTTCATTACACACGTCTCTTTCCATGGCATGACTCCTCTTGTAACCTATGTGCCTGGGAGAAACTGTTACCTATGTGCCCGGAACATACCGTTGGGTATCTTTACCCAGGGTAGCTCGCTTCGCATTGCAACCCTGGGCTACCCGCAATAACGCCTTCGGCGTAGGTGATCGCCCCTTGATCCCCATCAAGTTTCTATCTCGAATGGGGCAGCGCAGCGGGGGCGGGACTAACCTGAAACTTCATCGAGCAGCGACCGGCGTAGGATGGACATTCTTGCCCGTCGGTGTCCTCGACGGGCAGGAATACCCGTCCTACAATGGACATGCTGCTATCGATGTTCGTGGCTAAAGACAACCAAAGTTTCTTTCTCGAATGGGGCCAGCACCGCTTGGGGGCGAGACTAAGGGCTCGCGCAAAAATAACCTGGCATTCTGGCATCTCAGCTTCACACCATCTTCGGTCGCTCCTCAATTGCGAAATCCTCAACTTAGCTCCGGCTACGCCTGCGGTTTTGCTCAATCGTTCGCGACCAAATCTGGTGCAAATCTGAGCGCCAACTCTGTCAAGCTATTCTTGCGCGAACACGGACAGCCCATTAGTAAGGGTGCTAAACTGGACGGGATTCGGTCCGAGGAGATACCAGTGACGAGCCCTTCTGAACCGGGAATCACCCAACTGCTGCAGGCCTGGGGGAGAGGCGATGAGTCCGCCCTGGCGAAACTGACCCCCCTGGTGTACGCCGAACTTCACCGTTTGGCTCAGCACTACATGAGGGACGAGCAACCTGAGCACCCGATGCAGACCACCGCTCTGGTCAATGAGGCTTATCTGCGACTCATCGAGTGGCGAAAGGCCGATTGGCAGAGCCGAACCCAGTTCTTCGGTCTGTCGGCTCGCTTGATGTGGAACATCCTGGTGGATTTTGCGCGCAAGTCTCGCCGGGGCGGTGCCCTGACTCAAGTGTCCCTGGATGAAGCCTGTCTGGTGTCTCCATCGCGAGGCACCGACCTGCTGGCCCTGGACGAGGCGCTCAAAGGGCTGGCACGCCTGGACCCGAGGAAAGGCAAGGTTGTGGAACTGAGGTTCTTTGGTGGGTTGAGCGTGGAGGAAACGGCGGAAGTCTTGTCGGTTTCTCCTGTGACGATCATGCGGGATTGGAGAAAGTCCAAAGCCTGGCTCTGGCGGGAACTGAGGCGGGGACAGAGCCATGAAGCCTGAGCGCTGGCATCTGATCGATCAGATACTGGACGGAGCCCTGGAGAGAGAAGGGAATCAGAGGAAGGCCTTTTTAGAGGAAGCTTGTTCTGGGGACGTCTCCCTGCGCAAGGAGGTCGAGAGTCTGATCCAGGCTGACGAGCGAGTAAAAAGTTTCATTGAATCGCCGGCTCTGGAGCAGACGGCCAGGACCGTGGCCCAGACTCGGGTACAGTCATCCCTTGCAGGACAGGAAATAGGCTTCTACAAGATTCTCTCGTTGCTCGGCAGGGGAGGCATGGGAGAGGTCTATCTGGCGCAAGACACGAACCTCCATCGCAAGGTCGCCCTGAAGTTCCTGACCGAGCAGTTCACCCAGGATGACGAGAGGCTGGCCCAGTTCCGACGCGAGGCTCGGCTGCTGGCCTCCCTGAATCACGCCAGTATTGCGGCGATTCATGGTCTGGAAGAAAGCGGCGGCGTACGCTTTCTGGTCCTGGAACTGGTCGAGGGTGAGACCCTGGCCCAGCGCCTGAGCCGAGGCCCTCTCCCAGTGGAGGAAGCCCTGGCTGTCAGCCGTCAGATTGCCGAGGGTCTGGAGGCGGCGCACGAGAGTGGCGTGATCCACCGGGACCTGAAGCCTGCCAACGTCAAGATCACTCCCGACGGAACGGTCAAGATTCTGGACTTTGGTCTGGCCAAAGCCGCTGAGACGGGGGGCTCAGAAGCAGCGAACTCGCGCTCGCTGACGATGGAGGCCACGCGAGAGGGAATCGTCCTGGGGACAGCGGCCTACATGAGTCCGGAGCAGGCGAGAGGACAGGCGGTCGACAAACGCACTGACATCTGGTCTTTCGGTCTGCTGTTGTTCGAGATGCTGACCGGCAAGGGGATGTACGCGGACAAGAGTCTCACCGAGACGATCGCCGCGGTGATCCACCAGGAACCCAACCTGGAGCAGCTGCCCGAGGACACCCCCCAGAAGATCCGTGACCTGCTGGAGCGATGTCTGCGCAAAGATTCGAGAATGCGGCTGCGTGATATGGGCGACGCCCGTATTACGATCGACGAGTATCTGAGGGGTGAAGGGACCCCGGAGGAGCGTCTTGTTCCCCTGACGGCACCGCCCGCGTGGCGAAGCCTGGTTCCATGGGCTGTCGTGCCAATTCTGGTAATCCTGGCGGGGGCTTTCAGGCCCGACGCCCCGCTCACCGAGAAGCCGGTTTCGCGCTGGCAGATCCCACTGGAGCAAGGCCAGGTGCTCGGCTCTTTTCGCCGAGGCGTGGCATTCTCACCGGACGGCACCCTGCTAGCCTTCGTTTCGGCCGCGGATGCAAGCTTCTCCTCACCCAGGAAGATCCACGTCCGATCCCTGGATGGGTGGACTACAGTGCCCCTAGAGCTCGGAGGTTATGGGGTACAGCCATTTTTCTCTCCGGATGGGAAGTGGCTCGGATTTCATGGGAGTGCCGATTATGAAAAAGGGGGCGAGGTCTGGAAGCTGAAGAAGGTGCCTCTGGATGGGGGACCAGCGACGACGATATGCGATTGCCGTGAATCTTACGGCGCGAGCTGGGGTTCGGATGACACCATCGTCTTTGCCTGTAGTGGTGGCGCCCGCGTCCTCTGGCGAGTGTCAGCCGCCGGAGGGGAGCCGGAGCCGATCACGGAGCTGGACGAGGAAGCGCACGAAATCAACCATCGACTTCCCCATCTGCTCCCAGGCGCGAAGGCAGTGCTGTTTACGGTGATGCGATACCACAATTGGGCCTGGGACAGGGCGCAAATCGCGGTGCAATCATTAGAAACGGGAGAGAGAAGAGTCTTGGTCGAGTCAGGTGTCGACGGCCGCTACGTTCCCACCGGACATCTGGTCTTTGTCCGAGAGGCGACCTTGATGGCGGCCCCATTTGATCTCGCGAGCCTGAAGCTGAGGGGAGACCCTGTCCCGGTCCTGGAGGGGGTCACTCAGTCTATCCATGCGGGCAATAGTCGGCTCAACACTGCTGCTGCCCAGTTCGCCTTTTCCGGCACCGGATCACTGGCCTATGTTGCCGGGTCGGTGTTCCCCGAAAGCAAAGCAAAGGTGGTGAGGGTGGACCGTGACGGAAAGGTCAAGCCCACCAACCTGGATCGAGCCTCCTACTCTTTTGTCCGATTCTCTCCTGATAACTCCGAGGCCCTTGTCAACACCCTCTACAAGAAGGCCAAGATCTTGAGCTACGATTTCGATCGAGGGACATCGACCCTCGAGACCCTTGAAGGGAGTGGTAGCCACCCGCTCTGGTCATTGGACGGCAAGGGGTTCGTGTTCAGCTCGGATCGGGATGGTAGCCCCAATCTATATTGGAAATCCGTGCAGTCTGATGGGGAGATAGAGCGTCTGACCGTATCCCCGTACGCAGATCACGCAGTCTCCTGGAATCAAGATGGGAGCAAGCTTGCCTTCCTGCGGCTTGGGGAGAAGAAGAGTGCGGGTATCTGGATTCTGCAAATGAAGGGGAACCGCTCGGCCGAGCGGTTCCCGGCGGGGGGGGACTTCAAGGAGCACCCCGAGTTTTCACCCGATGGTCGGTGGCTGGCCTATGTATCGGACGAGACCGGTAGTCGGGAAGTGTACGTCGCACCCTATGCGGGGCCGGGGAGAAGGGAAAGGATCTCGACGAACGGAGGGACTTCTCCCGCCTGGACAAAAGGTGGCAAAGAGCTGGTCTATTGGGATGGTCGAAAGATGTGGGCGGTCGAGATCGCGCCCCAGGGGAGTGACTTGAATCCCGGTAAACCGTTTGCCCTGTTTACGGGACGTTACCAAATCGTGAATCCGGTCCGAGGCTACGATGTGACCCGGGACGGGCAGCGCTTCCTGATGGTCCTAAGTGAACCCTCCGAGGGCGGGTACGAGAATCGCAAGGAGTTTTTCGGCAACCGGGTTGATATCGTCGTCAACTGGTTTGAAGAACTCGAGCGACTGGTCCCAACCGATTAGCCGAACCCAGTCATGCGGGATTGGAGAAAGTCCAAAGCCTGGCTCTGGCGGGAGCTGAGGCGGGGACAGAGCCATGAAGCCTGAGCGCTGGCAGCGGATCGATCAGATACTCGACGGAGCCCTGGAGAGAGAAGGGAATCAGAGGAAGGCCTTTTTAGAGGAAGCTTGTTCTGGAGACGCCTCCCTGCGCCAGGAAGTCGAGAGTCTGATCCAGGCTGACGAGCGAGTAAAAAGTTTCATTGAATCGCCGGCTTTGGAGCAGAGGGCCAGGACCGTGGCCCAGACTCGGGTACAGTCGTCCCTGGCAGGACAGGAAATAGGCTTTTACAAGATTCTCTCGTTGCTCGGCAGGGGTGGCATGGGAGAGGTCTATCTGGCGCAAGACACCAACCTCCATCGCAAAGTCGCCCTGAAGTTCCTGACCGAGCAATTCACCCAGGATGATGAGAGGCTGGCCCGGTTCCGACGCGAGGCTCGGCTGCTAGCCTCCCTGAATCACCCCAGTATTGCAGCGATCCATGGTCTGGAAGAAAGCGGCGGCGTGCGCTTCCTGGTTCTGGAATTAGTCGAGGGTGAGACCCTGTCCCAGCGTCGGAGCCGAGGTCCTCTCCCAGTGGACGAAGCCTTGGATGTCAGCCGTCAGATTGCCGAGGGCCTGGAGGCCGCGCACGAGAGCGGCGTGATCCACCGGGACCTGAAGCCAGCCAACATCAAGATCACTCCCGACGGAACGGTCAAGATTCTGGACTTTGGTCTGGCCAAAGCCGCTGAGACGGGGGGCTCAGAAGCAGCGAACTCGCGCTCGCTGACGATGGAGGCCACGCGAGAGGGAATCGTCCTGGGGACGGCAGCCTACATGAGTCCGGAGCAGGCGCGAGGTCAGGTGGTGGACAAGCGGACCGATATCTGGTCCTTCGGTCTGCTGTTGTTCGAAATGCTGACCGGCAAGGGGATGTACGCGGACAAGAGTCTCACCGAGACGATCGCCGCGGTGATCCACCAGGAGCCCAGTCTGGAGGACCTGCCCGGCGACACTCCCGAGCGGATCCGTGACCTGCTGGAGAGGTGTCTGCGCAAAGACCCGAGAATGCGGCTGCGCGACATGGGCGATGCCCGTATTACAATCGACGAGTGTCTGAGGGGTGAGGCGACCCTGGAAGAGCCTCTTGTGCCCCTGACGCCACCGCCTCTCCGGCGAAGGCTGGTTCCATGGGCTGTCGTGCCGATTCTGGTAATCCTGGCGGCGGGTTTCAGGCCCGACGTCTCGGCCCCTGAGAAGCTCGTGTCGCGCTGGGAGATCCCGGTCGGAAAAGGGAAATTGCTCAACCATTTCTTTCGCCGGGGCGTAGCGCTGTCACCGGACGGCACCCGACTGGCTTTTGTCTCGGCTACAGACGCTAGTTGGGAGGCCAGGGGCAAGGTCTACATTCGATCGTTCAATCAGTGGAACTCTGCTGTTGCCCTCGCTGACAATTCGGCCATGCCCTTCTTCTCACCTGATGGAAACTGGTTGGGAGTCATTACCGATCCAGAAGATGATTCACCCAAGAAGATGGTCAAACATCCCCTCGACGGAGGGCCACCGATTACGATTTGCGATTGTCCGGTTCCTAACGGTGCGAGTTGGTCCTCGGACGGCACCGTCATTCTGGCCTGTAGACCCCAAACAGGTCTCTCCCGAGTGTCCGCATCGGGAGGGGAGCCGGAGCAGATCACGGAGCTGGATCGGGAAACTCAAGAAGTGAGTCACCGACTCCCCCATGTGCTCCCGAATGGGAAGGCGGTGCTTTTTACGGTGCTGCGCTACAATCCTCACAGGGGCAGGTCAGACATCGCCGTTCAGTCTTTCGAGACTGGAGCAAAGAAGGTCTTGATTGAAGACGGTGCAGACGCCCGCTACGTGCCCACCGGGCATCTGGTGTTTGCCCGGGATGCGACCCTGATGGCGGCCTCCTTCGACCTGGCGAGTCTGACGCTCACCGGTCCTCCCATTCCGATTTTGGAGGGTGTCAGCCAGGCCATACACGTCTACAACCAGGGCCTCGAGACCCGTGCTGCTCAGTTTGATTTTTCCGATACCGGGTCGCTGGCTTATATCGCTGGGTCGTCCTACCCCGAGGCACGGTTTCCGGTAGTCTGGGTAGATCGCAGCGGCGCAGTCGAAGCGTTAGATGTTGAGCCGGCTCAATACGTGGCTGTCCGTCTTTCTCCTGATAGCAAGCAGGCGCTTCTGAGCACCAATCACAAGACTCAGGACATCTGGATCCAAGATCTAACCCGCGGGGCCCGGCCGAGGGAGACGTTCGAAGGGCACAATCTTAATCCGATCTGGAAGCCGGACGGTTCGGGCTTCGCTTTCAGCTCTTCGAGGACCGGTCCCCCGAATCTGTTCTGGAAGTCGCTCGAGAGCACCGCAGAAGTCGAGCATCTGATCCCCAGTCCGCACAATAGGGAGCCAGGTTCCTGGTCCCCTGACGGAACCAAACTCGCGTTCGTGCAATGGAAGGCGGAGACCCGCTGGGGCTATGATATCTGGATTCTGTCAATGGACGGCTCTGGCTCTGCCGAACCCTTCTTGCAGGAGAGCTTCAAGGAATTTCATCCTGCATTCTCACCCGATGGTCGGTGGCTCGCCTACACCTCCGACGAGTCCGGTCGATACGAAGTCTATGTTCGACCCTATCCGGGACCGGGAAGCAGGATCCAGATCTCCACGAGTGGAGGATGGGGTCCGGCCTGGTCAGGAGACGGTAGAGAGCTGTTTTATCGTTCCGTCCCTAGTAGGAAGAAGATGCTGGCGGTTGAGATCGAGGTCAGTGGGAGTAGCTTGAAACCGGGTAAACCAGCTTTTCTGTTCGAGGGAAAGTACATGAGTATGAATCCAATCCGGAGCTACGATGTGGCTCCGGACGGGCAGCGCTTTCTGATGATTCCATACGGAGGCGAGGGAAACCAAGCCAGGGTCGACGCGTATTTTGGAAACAAGGTGAGCGTGATCGTCAACTGGTTTGAAGAACTCGAGCGGCTGGTTCCAACCAGCTAGCCTGAGCCAGAAACCACAGCCCTATTGGGATCGACTTCTCTTGATGTTCGAAGTTCAGCTCGCGAATAGTTTCCCTCGAATCCGCTACAAGGTGTCTTTGAGGTTATCGAGTCGAGAAGTCAGCCCGCGAGAAGGATGCAGATGTCGTAGGAATTCGATCGCTGGAATGCACTGGATCCCGTGGATCTGCAGACGCTCCTCTCCACGATAGAGAAGAATCGCCTCGGCTTCTGGATAGTCCTCAGTAAAGGTCCGCAATGCTCGCAAATCCTGGGGCCGGACCCTTCCCGTATTCTTGACCTCAATCGCCCAGAATCCGTCTCCCCCGTAGACCACGAAATCGACCTCGACTCCCGAGCGGGTGCGCCAATAATAAAGCTTACAATCGCTGTTTGAGTAGGAGATCCAAGCTCTGAGGTGCTGAGCGATGAGGCCTTCGAAGGCGCAGCCGTCGATCTCCTCGACTCGGTCAAGCGGTCCTCGGGGCCGTAGAGATCGATAAACCCCAGCGTCGAAGAGATAGAATTTGGGATGCAACACGGTCTTCCGCCGAGCCCGCCGAGTAAAGACCTGCAGGCGGAAGGACAGGAGTAGATCTTCCAGGACCTCGACATACCCTGCCACCGTTTTCCGCTCTACCTCACACTCGCGAGCCACGTGACTGATATTGAGTAAAGCGGCGTGCGAGAAGCTGACCACCTCGAGGAAGCGTGCAAAATGACCCACGTGGCGCACCCAGCCCTCAAACTGCACCTTCTCTTCCAGATAGAGAGAAGCATAGGCCTCCAAGACTTCTTTGGGCTCCGAAGCTGCCATCACTAGGGCCCCTTGGTGGAGAAGAAGTTCACAGACTGGTCAAGTTTCCTGCTTCGGCGTGATGTGGTTGCTAAGAGACCGCTTCAGCGGTCTAGCGCGAAGCGCAATAGCCCGGTCCTTCAGGGCCGGGTGGGCGGAACGGCAGATAGCGGAACCCGCTTTAGCGGGCTTCTCGAACGCGGGCTTCAGCCAGACTCCGGGTCGACGATGGCAAAAGCCGCCGTTCGAGAAGGACCGTGAACGGCCCTCAGGAGGGGTAGGAGACCGGGTTACCCCGGCGTAAACACCGGGTCTATTGCGCTTCGCGCCAGGCCGCTGAAGCGGCCTCCTGGAAAGTGTACACTCAAGCAGACGCTGGTGTTGCTCGGCGGTATGAGGCCGCTCGCTACAGGTAGCACCCCATTACTGAGGGCTGTTTCGAGCTCCAGGTGCGGAAGTTCACTCGTCATGAAGGGATGAAGGGTCTTGTTGAGCGCTCGGCCGGCCAGCAGATCGACCCCTCCCCGCCTCAGCTTCCGAGCACTCGAGCCGGTCAGCACGAAGCGCCGGCTCCGGTCCCGCTCGATCAGATCGTGGACCACCGATAACAACTCCGGGACGCGTTGGACCTCGTCAACTACTACGGGCCGGCGCGGAGACCCGGCGGCGAGCTCGGCCAAGCGCTCTGGCCGAGCCTGCAGCTGCCGATAGATCACCGGCTTGAGCAGATCGACGACCAGAGCTTCGGGAAATGTCTGCTGAACCCAAGTAGACTTGCCCGTACCGCGTGGGCCGAAGAGAAAGAAACTCTGATCGGGGATCGGTAAGAATCGACTTATTAATTCCATTTTGCGACTTATTTCGGAATTTGTACTTCCGAATATATGTTCTGGCTCAGAGCCTGTCAAGAAGACAGTCTGAAATCAGCGATTCGCAACCTGCAGCTCAACTAGTGCCCGTCCGAAAACCGGGGTTTTCAGAACTGTAATCTGTTGAATCGTAAACACTTATTATACTTGAGACTGCTGACAGACCGGCTCGACCCAGCTCGATCCAGAGCAAGGACCCTCGAGCGAGGGCACGCGGGCCAAAAAGCAGCGGTTCGGCGCAGACCTCTCCCCGAGTCGGAGCCACAAGGCAGTACGGTCAGCCACAAAAGGCTACAACAGGAGTCGGGCCAGGACGACCAGGTTATAGGTCAGGACGCTGGCATGGACGTAGCTTTGAAAGGGAGGCCAGCCTTTCCAGCTACAGCGGTGGAGACCGAAGGTGTGCTTGAGGGTCCCAATGCACCCCTCAATCCCGGCGCGGAAGCGTTTGAGTTGTTTGTAGACCCAACTGGAACGCACCATGCTCTCAACCGTCAACCCACACTTTTTGGAAAAGGCCACATCCTGTACCCCCTGCTCTTTGGCCCAGCGCAGGTTGGCAGCCGAGGCAAAACCACCATCCCAGGCGCTCTGGCGGGGGACCTTCCCGTACAGCTGTCGATGCCGCTCTAAGAAGGGTTGCACATAGTTGCTGTCGGCCGGATTCCCCCGTTCCACCACACAATCCAGGATCAGCGACGAGGCGCCCGTGCTGACAAACACCTTGTGGCCGAAGACCGTTTCCCGAGGGCTCTTCTTGATAATATCGGTGTGCTCTTCGAAGAGGGAACAGATCTTCTCCTGGGCCGCGACGGCCTCGCCCGAAAGGACCCGTCGTTGAGTCTGCTCGATGACTTTGTGCAACAGCCCCAGATAGTGGGCCAGTTGCGCCGCCACGGCCAGACTGAGGGGATCGCTCCACTGCGCGGAAGCTGCCAGCGCCTGCTCGGCATAGTGAGCCGTCTTGGACGCCACTTTGATCAGATCGCGGTAACTGTCCAGGCGCTTCTTGCCGCGGCGGTTGCGGATGTTCAGGACGCGCCGCTTGGCCCGCCGCGTATGATCGACGAAGCCGATCCCTTCCCGCTCCCGCAGCCGCCCCAGCCACTGGGTCACGACTCGAATGCCGTCGTACAACAGCTCACTGTCGAGCGGATAGTGGATGTTCGTCTCGACCGCCGTGGCATCGACCCGAATCCGTTGGCCTTTTTCCAGACCCCGAGCCTGCGCCCAGAGCACCAAGTGGTCGTTGATCGCCTTCCAAGTCCCCGGCTCAATCTTCCCCAGGTTCTCCGCCAGGGTGGCTTTGCTGATCGACGCCCCATAGGGCAAGCGACAGAACCTCTGACAGCTTTGCGAATCCACCAGATGAAACTCCAGCTTGCGATAGCTGAACTGATGCAGCTGTTTGATGACGGCGCAACGCAGCACCTGCTCGGCCGTCAAACCGGGGGCGCCAACACCGGAATCGACCCTGTCAGAGAGATCTTGTACTATCAGCTCCAGCGTCTGGGGATTGTCGTCCAGGATGCGCGAGATCACCTTCAATTCATGGGCCAGCTGGTGATCGGGCCATTGCGGGGAAAGGGGGCGTTGTTTTTCACGCTTTTTACGCATCTTCGAACTCCTGAAATCGTCGTAAGTCGTTTTAGTCTAATTGTTTGCACCAAATAGTCTAGCAAACGGCCCTGACAGTTTCGGAGCTTGAAAAAGCCCTCTTTCCCCTTCCTTATCAATTACTTACACATTTCCGGACGGGCACCAACTAATCCTTCCGGCCCAGCTTTGGCGAGCCCTGGATTTTTCCCCGAGTCCGGCTCAGAAGCATCCCTGAATACTTGTATATTGGCACGCCGTCTTATAGGTTGAATCTTTGCAGTCGGAATCTCTAGGAGATCGGTTCCTGGTCGGGTGTCTCCGGTCAACAGAGAGCGAAAATTGAGCTAGTTTCCAGCGAACGGAGGAGTTTCATGTCACTGGGTTCGGTCATACAAGAGCTACGCGAATTCGATACTGCGCTGCTTGCCAATACGATTGGCTACATCGACTCGACGCCGGCCGAGGAGTTCTACATGGCTGGGACGATTCAGTCCGTTACTCCCAGTCTCGGGCCCACAGTTGGTGTTGCCGTTACTTGTGAAATGGACAGCAGTTCGCCCGGTGGGGTGGCCAACATGGGCGACTTCTGGCAGCAGGTGGATCGAATCAATGCCATGGAGGAAACCGCGGTCTGGGTGGTGAAAACCACCGGATCTCGCCCTGAGCATGAGTGTGTCCTGGGCGATGGCATGGCCAAGGGGCTCTACGCTGCAGGCTGCATCGGCGCAGTAGCAGACGGTGGTTTGCGAGATGTGGCTGGTCTCTTGAGTATTCCGTTCGCCGCCTACTCTACGGGCATCACCGTCCACCATTGCGCCCTCCGCATCGGGACCCAGGACCAGCCAATCGAGGTGGGAGGGATAACCGTCAGCCCCGGAGACGTGATCCACGCAGATCCCGAGGGGGTGATCCGCATTCCTTCGAGCTGTCTGGAAGCCCTACCCGACGCGGCGGTAAGGATGCGGGCCTTCGAAAGCGAGGCTCACTTCCTGATGAGACGTACCGATTTGACTCCCAGCGACAAGCCGGGTTTGACGAAGGAGCTGCTGGGCAAGTACGGATTCGCCTGAGTCGGCACCTCGACTCTGAGCGAAAAACGCTGGGTTCTCGAGCATGTTCTTTCCCCTTGGACACACATTTCATCTCCACGAAGAAACCGGTTTCCGCTGGCGCTTCGTCGGGTTGGTCGTGGCCGGACTGCTGCTGGTCGGCTACTGGCAGGAGTGGATCAGATCCCCCTTCCAATGGGATCTGGCGATTGCCCTTACCTTCATTTACGGGTACAGCACCTTTACCCGTGCCTTTCAGGATCTGCTAGCGAGAAAGATCAGCGCGGATCAGGCGGTCACCATAGCTGCCTTGGCCGCGCTGTATGTGGGCGAGTACCTGGCCGCGGCGGAAGTCGTCTACATCATGTTGGTGGGCGAGACGCTGGAAGCCTATGCGGCACGTCGCTTTCAAACCGACCTGAACCAGCTCCTCTCCTGCCTTCCCCAGGAAGCCCACGTCCAGCGGGCTGGCCGTGAAGAGGAGATCCCGCTGGCGGAGGTTGAGTCGGGCGAAAAGGTCGTCATCTATCCAGGCGAGAGGGTGCCGGTCGATGGGAACATACTTGACGGCGAATCCCTCTTGGATGAGAGTTCCATCACCGGAGAGTCTCTTCCTCGGGAGCGGGTAAGTGGAGACTCTCTCTACGCGGGGAGTCTCAACCAGACCTCCCGACTGTTGGTCGAAGCTCACCAGGTGGGCGATCATACCGTGCTCAGCCGGATCGTCGAGCTGGTTCGACATGCCCGGGAAAGCAAGGCCCCGATCCAGCGCACGGCCGACCGCTACGCTCAGTGGTTTCTTCCATTGGTCCTGGGCATCGCAGCCGTTTGCTACCTGGTGACCGGGGAATGGATGAGGTCGGTTGCGATCTTGATCGTTGCCTGCCCCTGCGCCATGGTTCTGGCCACGCCGGCTGCGGTCCTGGCATCGGTCAGTGCGCTTGCCCGCCGTGGAATCATCGTCAAGGGGGGAGCCCAGCTGGAGAAGGTGGCACAGGTGGACTGTGTCGCTTTCGACAAGACGGGAACGCTGACGCGAGGACGTCCCGAGCTAACCGAGGTCCAGAGCTTCGACGACTTCCCAGAGTCCCAGGTTTTGGCCTGGGCCGCCTCCCTCGAATTCTACTCCGAGCACCTGTTGGGACGCGCTATCCGAAGCGGTGCCGAGGAGCGGGGGCTGTCCCTCAACCCGGCACAGGAGGTCAAGAGGCACGCCGGTCTGGGCATGGAAGGCAAAGTAGCGGCTTCGGCGAAGGCCGGGCCTGAGGGGCAGGCCGAAGCAGATCGCATATCCGTGGGGAGTGCACGCTTCCTTCAACAGCAGGGCTTCACTATTTCTGAAGAGCAGCAGGCAGTTCTTGACCAGGCCGCCGCCGCAGGATCCATACCTGTGTTGGTGGCGAACGGAGACCGTCTGGCGGGTGTCCTGGTTCTGAGGGATCTGCCCCGGCCTGAAGCCGCAGAAACGCTGCACCAGCTCCACCATCTGGGGATCCACAAGTCGTTTCTGTTGACCGGAGACAATGAGAACTCGGCCAGGCAGATCGCCAAGACCGTGGGCATTTCGGAGGTCTCAGCCAACCTGTTACCCGAGGAGAAGTTGACCCGGCTGGAGGAGGTGAAGCACGAGGGTTACACCGTTGCAATGGTGGGAGATGGGGTCAACGACTCTCCCTCGCTGGCTGCGGCCGATGTCGGCGTAGCCATGGGCGATACCGGCACTGACATCGCGGCTGAAGCCTCTGGTGTCATTTTGGTCGGAGACGGCGGGCTGGATCGTCTCTCCGTTTTGATCGAGACCAGTCGCAAGACGGTCAAGACCATTCAAGACAACATCTTGTGGTTCGGGTTCGCCTTCAACCTGGTCGCCGTGGTGGCGGCGTTCTTGGGATATCTGACCGCGGTGGCAGCGGCCGTCGTCCACCAGGGATCCTCCTTCCTGGTCTTGATGAACTCACTCAAGCTTCTGGAGCGCCGTCCCCGGAATCTCTTGCCCCATCGCGCCCAGCATGCGCTGCACGATTTTCAGCATTGGTGGGCGGATCACTGGCCTCCGACATCACTTCTTGCCCACCTGGTCCATTGGGCAGGACACCACCGACAGCCCTTGCTCAAGTTAGTTACCGCAGCAGCCATTGCCCTCCATGTGCTTTCCGGGGTCAAGGTGCTTCTCCCCGATCAGATCGGAGTGGTTGAGCGCTTTGGCAAGATGCTGGAGACGACCCTGAGTCCTGGCCTTCACTACGTTTTTCCCTGGCCGGCAGAGCGTCTCTATCGAATCAACCCGAACCGTGTCAACTCGCTGCAGCTGGGGTTTCGACTGGCTGAGACCGACTCCGAAGAGGGAGAGCCCACCGCCTACGAATGGAATATCCAACATCGCCAGGGGCGCTATGTCAGGCGGGAAGATGAGGCAGTAATGCTCACGGGCGACGAGTACCTGGTCGAGGTCAATGCCGTCGTACACTACTCCATCAGCCAACCCCGACAGTTCCTGGTTCGAACGGTCGATTTCGAGAACACCCTCAGATTCCTGTGCGAGGGAGCCCTGCGCTATGTCGTCGCTACCATGACGCTGGACCAGGTTCTGGCCTTGGATCGAATTCAGATCGAGAGCACTGCCAGGGAGATGGTGCGGGGTGAACTGGACTATCTAGGTCTGGGAGTAGAGATCCAGTCTCTCAATCTTCAGGACGTGCATCCTGCCCTCGAAGTGGTGGATGTCTTCCGCGGTGTGGCGGGTGCCCTCGAGGAAAAGAGCCGGATGATCAACGAAGCCCACGCCTACGCAAACGAGCGGGTTCCTCTAGCCCGGGGTGCTGCGCAGAAGCGAGTGATCGATGCCGAGTCCTATCGATTTCGAAGGGTGCAGCGCGCGATAGGAGAGAGTCAGCGGTTCAATCTGCAATACGACGCTTACCGTCGCTCTCCTCGGACCACCCGGACCCGTGTCTACCTGGAGGCCGTGGAGGAAGGATTGGCAGGGAAGAGCAAGTACATTCTCGATCCTGGGTCGGGACGCCGCAAGATGATGCTTTTCCAGGATTCAGTCTTCAGCTTCAAAGACCTTGAAGGTGCCGTGAGGTCTCGGAGGTGAGTTGTGGATCGCCCTGGCCTATTCGTGAAAAAACTTGGGTGGTCTCCACCACGATCTCCTATCCAATGAAGTTTCAGCTTAGCCCCGCCACCGGCTGCGAGCCGGATCATTCAGAAAGAAACTTTGGGTCCGGCGTAGCGGTGGGCTCCAGGCCGCCGTCCGAGCCAAAGGCTCGGAAAAATAAGACTTCGGCCTGGAGGCCAAAGCTACATTAGCCAATGAAGTTTCAGGTTAGTTGAAAGTGAGGTTGTTGCATCATGGTTAGCCGCGAGCGGATCATCAAAAGCAAGCTAACTTGGGTTCTGGCTATTCTGCTTCTTCTCTACCTGAGCCTATTCACCGTGCCTGAGACCGAGATTGCCCTGGTCACTCAGTTCGGCCGTCCCGTGGCCGAGTACAAGGAAGCGGGACTCAAATTCAAATGGCCCTTCCAGGGACTGACGCGCATCGATAAGAGACTCCATCTTTACAACCCCAGACCTTCGGAGTACTTGACTCGAGACAAGAAGAACCTGTTGGTCGAGAACTGCGTCTTGTGGCAGGTAGAGGACCCTCTCCTCTTCCTCCGGACGGTGGGTGATCGGACTGGTGCGGAGATGAGGCTGCACGACATCGTCTGGTCAGCTGTGTCGGCGGCCTTGGGACAGACCGAGCTGTCGGATCTCGTAGCTACAGATACCGAGCAAGTCCGCCTCGGCGCTCTAATGAAGAACCTGACTCAAGAGAGCAGCCAGATTGCTAGCCAGCGGTACGGAATCGGGATTGCCACAGTCGACATTAAACGGATCAACCTACCTTCTCAGAATCGAGAGAGTGTCTTCGCGCGCATGCGGGCCGAGCGAGAGAGGATCGCGAAGAAATACCGAGCCGAAGGCGAAGAGGAGGCCAGGAAGATACGAGCCGAAGCGGATCGAGCCGCCGAGGAGATTCTGTCCAGTGCTTACAAGGAGGCCGAGGTCATTCGTGGGGAAGGGGATGCCGAGGCGACCAAGGTCTATGGCGAGGCCTTTTCCCGAGATCCGGATTTCTACCAGATGATCCGGACACTCGAGGCCTATCGCAAGATTCTGGACGAAAAGACGACCGCAGTGCTCTCGGCCGACTCCGAGTTGCTCAAACTCCTCACCGAAGGCAAGAACGGGAGGCTTGCCCGTTGAGAGTCCCGTCAGCGGAGGAATTTCGGCAGGGAGTGGCAGGGCATCGGCGAAGCCTGCTGGCCATTCTTGCCCTTGTCTATCTGGCGTCAGGTGTGTACTTCGTTCCTGCCGATCGCCAGGCCATCCAGATTCGACTGGGAAGGATGCTCGAGGGGCGAGCTCAGCCGGGCGTGCACTACGCTCTCCCCTATCCCATAGATCGAGTCATTTTGCTGAGAATCAACGAGGCTCAGAGACTCTCAATCGGCGGAACTGACCTCAGCCGAGCTCTAGGCGTCGCGCGAGTCGGCGAGGCGGACTATCTTCTCACCGGGGATCAGAATCTGGTGAAGACAAGAGCTTCGATCCAGTACTATATCCAGGCTCCCCATCCCTATCTCTTCCGGACTGAAGATCTGACCAGTAGTTTGAGAGCTCTACTACTGCGCACGCTTTCTCGCGCGGTGGCCCTGAGGAATGTCGATGAGATCCTGACGACGGGTCGCGTTGCGCTGCAAAACGAGGTCCAGAGGGATCTGCAGACTGAAGCCGATCGACTCGAGCTGGGAGTGACACTGACTGCCGTTACTCTGGAACAGGTCACACCTCCCGCCGAGGTCCGAGAGGCCTTTCTCGAAGTGGCCAACGCCAGAGAGGATCGGAATCGCATCGTCCAGGAGGCACAGGGATATGCGATGGAGCTGGTGCCCCGGGCTCGCGGAGAGGCCCAAGAGATGTCTCAGCAGGCCGAGATCCATCGCACCGAGGTGATCAACCGAGCCCAGGGCGAATCCCAGCACTTCGTCAGCCTCTGGCAGGAGTACCGAGTTCATCCCAAGGTGACCAGCGCTCGGCTCTTCCTGGAGGCGATGGAAGAGATTCTGCCTCGAACCAGGAAGGTCATCCTGGACGATTCCGGGAGCGGCCAGGGCGTGGATCTTGATATCTTGGAAGGGTTGACCCTTCCTACTCCAAAGCGTCCAGCTCCTTGAAGTACGGGACCTGTTGCGAGTAGAAGGATCTGAGCATGATGGAGGCCAGGCGATTCGTTCCCTTCCTGCTGATCCTGAGCGGTTTCCTCTACTTTGTGCTCCGAGATCAGAAGACGTCTCAGCAGGTCGATGAACCGGAGGATGCGATCATTGCCATGGTCCAGGCCCTGAAGGCAGGGGATGTGCCAGGACTGCTTCGATGCTTTGGAGGCGAACTCGGCCGCAGCTTGGAGGGTATTATCGAGCGCCAGGAGAAGGCTGATCTGGAGCGCTGGCTAAGGCGCCGTGGTCAGGCGGTCAAAGGTCTGGCGATTCTGGACAAGGAGAGTCGCAGTGCTAACGAGGTCATCGTCTTGACCGAGACGGTCTACAAGGGCACAAACAAGCGCCAAAGCTTCCTCCTACGTCGAATAGACGGGCGTTGGAAGGTGGTGAGCAGCGACTTCGAAGCGGTCAGTGACTGGGAGACTGATTTTGGGAAATCCATCCAGGAAGTGGGTTAGAGCTCCGGCACCACGCCGGGGCATCGGCTGGCTTCTGTTCTGGGGAGGCATCTCTACTGGCATCGCTTTCTCTCAGCAGGTGGAGTCCCCATCGTCTCCACCCGATTTCAACCGCGACATTCTGCCCATTTTCCAAGAACAATGTGTGGGGTGCCATAACTCGGCGACCAAGATGGGGGGGCTGGTACTGGAGAGCTACGCGGACCTGGTCAAGGGGGGTGCTCACGGCAAGGCCTTCCTGCCTGGACACAGCGACCAGAGTCGTCTGGTTCTGATGCTGGAAGGGAAACTAGAGCCCAGGATGCCGATGAGTGGGCAGCTGGAGGCGGGGCAGATCGCGCTGGTGAGGGCCTGGATCGATGCCAGTGGACAACCCCCCAATCTCGCCGCAGCTTCGCCTTCCCCGCTCCCTTCTCCAATCCCAGACATCAAGCCACAGGTGCAGGTGGAGCCACCGGTCGCCGCCCTGGGATTTCACCCCGACGGCCGAATCCTTGGAGGGGGTGGTTTCCAGGAGGTCCACCTCATGGATCCGGCGGACGGTCGACGCACCTTCTCTCTGCCGGGACCGCCTGATTTGATACGCAGCCTGATCTTCTCCGCCGATGGCGCATTACTGGCGGCTGGAGGAGGTGCCCCGGCACAGTCTGGCGAGATCAGGGTTTGGGATTCCCAGACCCGCACGCTGATTCACAAGCTGGAGGGACACTCCGACTCGGTCTATTCTCTTGCCTTCAGTCCCGATAGCTCCACGCTGGCCAGTTCCAGCTATGATCGAAAGATCAAACTCTGGGACGTTCGAAGCGGAGAAGAGCTCAGGACATTGGAGGAGCACAACGGTCCTGTCTTCTCGATCTGCTTTACCCCCGACGGCACCCGGCTGGCCTCAGCATCGGGCGACGGCACGGTCAAGGTCTGGTCGCCGCAGACCGGAGAGCGACTCGATACCCTCTCGGCTGCCGTTGGAGCCCTGTATTCGGTGGCTGTGGACCCCTCGGGCAGGGAGTTGGCCGCTGCTGGGGAGGATAGAACGATCAGGATCTGGGTCAGGAACGAAGAGGGCTGGACGGTGGACCGTTCGGCATTGGCCCACGGAGGGACGATTACCCGGCTTCTCTATTCCCAAGATGGCAAGTATCTGGTGTCGACCGCTACGGATCGGTTGGTTCGGGTCTTCGAGACCAAGACACTCGAGCGCGTTAGCCAGCGTGAGCCAGAGCCGGAATGGGTGATGTCCATGGCTTTGAGTCCTGACAGTAGCAGGCTGGCCCTGGGACGCTACGATGGAGCGGTAAAGCTCGTAGACGGCCCCGCCGCCGATCCTTGAAATCCGGCCCACAAGGTATTGGAAGGAGAGAGACGCATGATTCCTCAGAAAAAGAAGCGCAGGGAGCCCTTAATGCCCTCGCGAAGGCATTTCATTACGGGTGCAGGGACTGCCACAGTGGCGCTCCTGGGACCCCAGCTTCTGGGAATGACCCGCAAATCAGGGGCAGAACGACCCGTTGTGGGCTCGGGTGAGCACCGGTACGAAGTAATTCACGACTGGGGAAAGTTGCCGAAGCACATCCGCTACGGCAATACCCACGGGATCTGTGAAGACTCCCAGGGCAACATCTACGTTCATCACAGCGTTCACAGCAGCAGCGATGTTCCCGATTTCCTGGTGATCTTCGATCCCGAGGGCCGATTCGTAGGTTCCTGGGGAAAGGAGTACCAGGGCTCCGCACACGGTCTTCACCTGCAGCGAGAGGGAAGTGAAGAGTTCCTCTATCTAACGGCACGGGACTACAAGGAGCTGGACCGGAACATCGTGGCCAAGACCACCCTCAAGGGCGAGGTAGTCTTTAACCTGGGCTATCCCGAGGAATCGGAGCACTACAAGCGGGATGCAGAGGGAAGGCCGCTCACCAAGTACCATCCCACCAACCTGGCCATTGCTCCCAACGGGGATCTCTATGTGGGGGACGGCTATGGCTCCAGCTATATCAACCAGTATGATCGTGAAGGTCAGTTCATCCGGAGCTTCGGTGGGGAGGGGGATGGACCAGGACAGCTCCATAGCCCCCACGGAATCACCCTCGATACTCGCGGCGCAGTCCCACTTCTATTGGTAGCAGATCGTACCAACAACCGACTTCAGTACTTCACCCTGGAGGGAAAGCATGTCCGCTTTGTCGAAGGCGTCAAGCTTCCCTGTCATTTCGACGAGCGAGACGGAATCCTGTTGGTTCCGGATCTGGCAGCACGCGTGACTCTTCTGGACCGGAACGACCGGGTCCTGGCTCATTTAGGGGAAGGACCTTCGAATTTCCGTGAAGTGAGAAAGGAGCCTCGAAAGGCCTTTCCATCAGGCAAGTTCATTGCCCTACATGACGCCTGTTTCGACCACGAGGGAAACATCTTCGTCGCCGAGTGGGTCCCCATCGGCCGCGTGACCAAGCTTCGAAGGCTGAGCTGACTCCTAGCGAATTAAGGGCATCTTCAGCGACATGCGACGTTCAGACGTTCAGACGTGCGACGAATCCTTTAGTCCGGGACATCATTCTGCGGCAAGCAGCACGGTTTCGGCGGGATGTTCCACAACCTCCGAGTAGTGGAGCACCTTCGTAACTTCCTTCCCGCTCTCGTCTGTGATCGGGGTCGGGCGCCTCAAGATGAACTCGGCCTTGTCCAGGCGATTGTAGACAACGTGGGCCATCTGGAGTCGATCGATGGGCCGCTCCTCCTCTGAGTTCAAGTCGGGCACCAATAGGGGACCGGTATCAACCTGGAAAGATCCTGCTTCAGGCCGGAAGTTCATCGTCCTGATCGGGTACTCCATGACGTAGCGCAGTCCACGCTTCGGATCCCGAAGCTCAGTTCGAGCCACCAGCGGAATGTTGGTCTCGGTCGCCGAGTTGATTTCGCCTGGTGTTTTCAGCTGTCGCGTACCGGCATAGGTTTGCACATCAATCTCGACAGAGCGAAAGTTAGGGGAATGAGGTCCGCCCTTCGAAGGCGGTCCCTCGTAGAAAATTTTACTGCCCATGCTCCGGTGGTCCTTCAGGGAGTAGATCATCCGGTACTCCGCGCTCGGCATCTGGAAAAGCCGATCCTCGGCGTAGACCCATTCGGTGCGACAGGGCGCGATCAGGACGAAACGCTCGCTTTCCCCACTGGCCTCATCGATGACATCAATCAGAGCCTCTAACTCAATCCGTGCCTTATTGCCCAGGGGGAGAACGTGCCGAGCGTAGGGGCGGGGGTCAGGGCGCGGAGGAAGGTCCCAGGTCATATAGGAT
Organism: Acidobacteriota bacterium; assembly: GCA_965219855.1. Lineage (GTDB taxonomy): Bacteria > Acidobacteriota > UBA6911 > RPQK01 > JAJDTT01 > CAUZIZ01. The sequence goes on along the minus strand of CBDCOR010000025.1, from coordinate 7,831 downwards.
GACTGAAAGTCGCAGGCGGCAGCGACTTCGCTTTTCTCAGGCTGGGTTTCCGTCTGAGGATCTGCTGGTTGGGAGCAGCCAGCCAGAATGAGAACGGACAGCGTTAGGATCGATCCAATCTGGGTTTGCATGGTTTTTCCTCCGGTACATTGGTGCATTCGATTAGTTTTCGTGGGCCCATGATACTGGAGCAAAGTGCTGCTGCCTACCGTCCTTCAGGTCTGGGATCATTCAGTTACCGGAAACAGTGTGACCGGCTTGTAGCGGTGGCCTCCAGGCCGCCGTCCGTCGAGGCAAAGGCTCGAAAGAATAAGACTTCGGCCTGGAGGCCAAAGCTACCTACGGAGTTCCCGATCAGTCGCCCGTGGTTGGCGAACGGGGCAGAATCGTAACCATTACCGGTGTCGAGGCATAGTCGGCGGACTGCTGAAGCATCACAATTCCACGCATCTTTTCAGTTTCTTCGCTCTTGAACCGGGTCACCACGAAGATGGGAAAAGTCATTGCCGGAAGCTCGGGATCCGCTACCAGCGTTAGATCCCGGCTGCGCTCGCCTTCTCCGATCACCAGACCTGCGTTGGTGGAGCGCCCCCAGACGAAGAGTCCAGGCGGCCTGTTCTTTACTTCGATCCCGACTTCCTGAGAGAAATCTTTCGGGCATTCGATGGAAACACGAAGGGTCGTCTCGGTTCCAGCTTGGAGCAGCAGTCGTTCAGGCTCGACGAGGGGACGGATTATAGCTGGCGGTGAGATCGAGATCCGGTTCAGAGAGCCGTCAGGATCCAACGCCGTCCGCACCCTGTTTTCACCGTCGAGACGCGCTCTACCCACGATTCTCAAGGTCTTGCTGGTCTCCGCGGCACTTTCGGTGGCGGACAAGGCCAGAGTGGTCTGAAACTCCTCTGCGCGAATGATCCCACGGGTGGCCGTAACACCCGGAGGGAGTTGCTGGGCTTCAACCTCGATTTCTCCCATGAAGCCATCGATACGGTGGGCAGAGACGGTGACGGCAACTCGACCTCCTCTCGGTATGTTCGGGTTCCTGGCACCGGCGCCTCTCAGGTCGCGCTGCTGCATGAAACCGTCGTCCAGAAAGAGTCTGAAGTCAGGATGGGCCGGGCGAATGGTGAGCTGGTAGGCGAAACGCTTTCCCCCCTTTTTCCTCAGGTCGCTGAGTCGTACCAGGTAGTCGCCGTCCTTCGGCACCGTGAAGAGAAGGTAGGAATCCTTGCCGTAAACCGGCCCACCATCGTCGTTTCTATAGTCGAGATGGAAGAGGGGCAGCTCTCCGCTCTCGAGCTGGGCCTGAGGCGGCAGGATATCTACCTTGAAGACCTTGAGGTTGGCGGGATGGTTCTGGGGCGTCGTTCCCAGCCAGGCTAGCCTCTTCCCCAGGAGACCTTGCGCCAGAGAGAAATCGTCGGAGTGTCGAACCGCCTCTTCGAGCCGAACCAGTTCCCGTCCATTGATCAGCACGAAGTCCCAGGGATGGAAGGTGAGATTTGTGGTGGATTCGAATCGCTGTAATTGTAGGGATCCGGAAGCGAGGGGATCCTGATGGTTGCCCTCGGCAGTTGCTTTGAGAATTGAACGGGGAACCGGCTTCCCTGAGACGTCGAGTATCTCGATGAGTGAGTCCAGCGGCGAGCCCAGCCGCTGGGCATGTACCTCCAGCGCCAGCACCTGTCCCTGGCGACAGTGCAGACGGAAGGTATCCTGATCTCCATCTTCGCCTATTCTGCCGTCAATGTTGATCGGGATGGTTATCTGCTGGGCGGAGTCGCAAGAGTCGTTGTTCTCGTTCTCCAGCGTCCGAGGGTGTTCGCCCACTGCGATCCTGACTTGATTCAAGCTTGGACCCAAGGAGGTCTCTATGCGGCGGTCCTCATATGGGCTACCCGATTTCGAATCCCTGCCATCAAGCTCGACGGTGGTCAAGTCTCCCAGATTGAAGCCATCGACGCGGACCTTCTGAATACCTCCCCGGCGGACTCCCAAGGGAAAGATCTGAGTGACGTAAGGCAATCGTCCTACGGTGAGGCGGTAGGGAAACTTTTCCCCTCCGTTTCCAGCGAAGTCGGTGATGCCCAGCCGGTAACGACCTGCCTGGGTGAATCGATAACCCAGGAACGAATCCAGGTTGCTGGGAGAGAAGTTGTTGTTACGGGCTAGCACGCGTCCCTTTTGGTTCGTTAAAGTCAGCAGCGAATCCAGCTCGGAGCGAATCGGGCCGGCCACCACCTGAAAGACGAACTCATCGCCAGATGAGGCATCGAACTGAAGAAAGTCTTCTTCCCCCGGGGATCCTATCTTGCCCTCATATGTCACGGGTGGCGTGATCTTCTGGATCTGGTTGGAATCCAGTGGAGATGAGCTTTCGGTGATCTCCTGCAGGTGTCCTATCGAGAAGGGAACCCAGTTACTGGTACCGAAGGGAGTCTTTACACGCAGTCCATGGATACCCAGCGCGCTCTCGCTGTCCGCTTTGAGCTGGAGCTTGATTCGATGTCGTAGGGTCAAGTAAGGAGGGTTCGGCACCGGTTCGATGTCCAGGAGGGTGGTGGTAACGCCGCCCTCATCGAAGTAAACGTGTGAGGCTTTGGCCAGGTTGAGCCCCTCTAGCACGATCGTCCGTTGTGTGCCTCGCTGGATCCCGTGAGGAGTCACCTCCAGGACAACCGGATCCGGCGGGTAGTACTGGGCGTGGACTACAGTTGCCGAGAGGGCGAGGAGGCCTAAATGAAGTTTCAGCATAGTCCGGCCCCTAGAAGCGCTGTGAAGGTAAAAGGATCTCTCCTTACGTCTTCTTCCGGCCTTCGAAATTCGCAGGTTCGATATTCTGCGGTTTAGCGTTCATCGGTTGCCTTCTCCAGAGCAAGGAAGAAAAGGCTGAATCACGAACCGCAGAACGTCGAACATGCGAACGCCGAATTGTCTTCCTAGCCTTCGAAATTCGCCAGTTCGATATTTTGCAGTTCAGCATTTCCACCGGTTGCCTTCTCCAGAGCAAGGAAAAAGGCTAAATCACAAACCGCAGAACACCGAACATGCGAACGCCGAAGTGAAGGCACCTACAAAGTCTCAGCTTAGTGGTTGAACAGGAACTCCTTCCCCATCATGAGGCCGGCCCAGAGGTCTTCGATCACCTCGCGACTCAACCGGGTTCTCTCCTCAACCGAACCCGCAGGAGCTATTGCCTCGGCGAAGGCGCGTTGGATTTCGTTTAGCTCATCCTTGCTCGGAGCCCTGCTTAGGGAAGTCCAGTAGATCTCTCCGATGATCTCCTCTTGGGAAAGACCCTGGTCGATCAGACGGTCGAGTGTGCTGCCTTCAGAACGTAACTTTTCCGAGATGACGTCGCCGTTGACCAGGTGGAGCACCTGGGAAACGGTGGAATGTCTGATCCTCTCGGCGTAGCTGTTGATCTGTCTCTGGGGTCTTCCGAAGACAGTCAGGGCATAGGAGTCCACCCGTGAGTCGGGCAGCTGGACCGCACGGATGCCGGCCGGGTATCCCTTGAACGGTTGGGCAACACCGGTCACCTGCGAGATGATGTCGACGATCACTTCTGCCGGCAGCCGCTTGATCTGGTAATGGGAATAGTATTTGCCATCGCGCATCCTGGACGCGGGTTCTGAGCTGGCCTGGTAGGCGGCCGAGTTCATGAGGGTGCTTATGAATTGCCTGATGTCGAAGCCCTGGGCCACGAATTCCCCGGTGAGCCTCAGCATCAGCTCCTGGTTGGAGGCGGCGTTGGTCTCGCGCATGTCATCGGCCGGTTCCACCAGACCCCTACCCATGAAGTGACTCCAGATCCGGTTCACGATGGATCGCACAAAGTAGTGATTCTTGGGCGAAGTTAGCCAAGCAGCCAGCTGCTGACGTCGACCTTCACCCTCCAGGACGAACTCGCCCTCCAGGGGACGAGGCGGTAGGGGGCGACCCAGTCGGGGATGGACCACTTCCCCTTGCTCCGCAGTGAAGATGGTGGTCTCGCCCAGGGATCCAGAATTGGAGGCGTAGCCGAAAGAGAGGTCGTTCTTTCGTCCCACCCGGGAGAAAAAGCTGGTTAGTGCGTAATATTGGTCCTGGGTCCACTTGTCCAGCGGATGGTTGTGGCAGCGAGCACAGCCGATGGAGAGACCCATGAAGGTGAGGGTAACGTTCTCCGCCAGCGCAGTCGGCTCGTCGTGGAGGACGTAGTAGTTTGCGGCTCCGTTTTCAAAGTTGCTTCCAGAAGCCGTGACGATCTCGTGAACCATCTGATCCCAGGGTTTGTTCGAAGCGACACTCTCTCGAATCCAACGGTAGTAGGAGCGCATGGCTGCACGGGATAGGCGTGAACTCGAGACCAGCAGGAGGTCTGACCACTGGTAGCTCCAGTAGTCGACGAATTCAGTCCGCTTCAGGAGTTCGTCTATAAGTTGCTCTCTTTTGTCGGGCGAGGGGTCCAGCGAAAATTTCCTGGCTGCTTTCGCGGTTGGCAGAACGCCGATGGCGTCCAGGTAGGCGCGCCGCAGAAAGTCCGAATCCGTGCTAGTACCGGAGGCTGGAATTCTGAGTTCCTGCAGCTTCTTCAAGACGAGATCGTCGATGAAATTCTGTCTGGGTGCTGTTTCGTTAGCCTGGCTCGAGGAGGGATTGTCCGGGAAGGGCACCGTGATTCTGGCCGCCGCAACCCTGTCGAGGCACCAGATGGCAATGGTGGTCTCACCCTGACCGGTTACCTTTACCAGCCCATCCGACGTCACGGTGGCGACACCGGCATCGCTGCTGGTGTACTTGGCCCAGGCTGTGAGGTCCTCGGCATGCCCATCCGAGAACCAGCCCCGGACCAACAACCGGTGTGTATTCTCCGGTTTCAGGGTAGCGTGGGGCGGCAGGACTTCAAGCCTTTCTACTCGCAAGTCGTCGTCGCGGGGAGGGGGTGCCCCGGAGGCGATCCACTGGGATAGAATTCGGTAGTCGAGGGAGTTACTGCCGAATCTCTTTCCCCCCTGGTGGGCGACGGCAAGGGTAGGTTTGAGGAGAATCAGGCTCTGGGCAGGTGCGACCAGGGAGAGACGTCGCCCCAGATCTTGTCGTGTCAGGACGTCGTAGTCCATTTCAGGGGCGTATCCGCGCAACGTCAGTTTGAAATAGTTCTGCCCCGCTGCAGCCCCATGACAGGGCCCGGAGTTGCAGCCCGCCTTGGTCATCACGGCTCGAACATGAGTGCGAAAGCTCCAATTGAAGGGAGATCCCGCCTCTTCCACGCGCACTTGGATCGAGGTCGATCCACCGTCCGCCGCGGTGGCCTTGATGCGTGCTGTCCCATTCGAGACGGCCCTTAGCACACCGGCCTCGTCGATCTTGGCAACGGCCGGGTCAGAGGACTCGAAGCTTGCCCCCTGAGTCAGATCGGCCGAGGAACCCTGGTGGGGAAGATTCCGCAGCAGGAGGAGACGTTGAGAGGCCTGGGGACCGGTCAGGACGACGGAATCCGGTAGCAGGGACAGCGAAGCAGGCTGAGGAAGAAAGCTAAGGGTCAACAAAAGGGCGGAGATCATGCTGATCCGAACAGTTCCCGGATGGGTTCGACGCCAATATCCACGATGGGAACCGGCCGGTTTCCCGGTCCCGGCAGTTCGGTGTGTAGACTGATACCCAGAGCTTGATAGATGCTGGCGAGAATTTCGTCAGGACTGACGGGGCGATCCTTGGGTTCGCTGGCGATGCTGTCGGAGGAGCCTATGACCTGTCCGCCCACCACTCCTCCACCGGACAGCACGAGCGTGCCGCAGCCGGGCCAGTGATCGCGTCCCCCAGCCGGATTGACCTTGGGGCTGCGCCCGAACTCACCCGTTGCCACCACCAGCGTGCTATCCAACAAACCTCGGTCCTGGAGGTCTTCAATCAGTGTGCTGAAGCCGTTGTCAAAGCTCGGTCCCAGTGAATCGAGTGCGGTCAGGGAGGTGAAGGGGGCCTGTCCATGGATATCCCACGATCCGGCCAGATCGTCGAACATGTTGACGGTGACAAAGCGCACACCTCGTTCCACCAGTCTTCTGGCCAGCAGACAACTCTGCCCGAACTGATTCATCCCGTATCTCCGTCGCAGCTTCTCGGGTTCCAACTCCAGGTCGAACGCCTGGCGAGCCTCAGAGGACGAAATGATCTGATAGGCCCGTGCAAAGTTGGAATCCAGAAGGCGGGTCGGAGCATTCCCTTTCTCGAATTTTTTGAAGGCTCCATCGACCAGGCGTCGGAAACTGACTCGTCTCTCGACTCGCAGCGCAGAGACATAGTCGGGAGGCAGCAAGTCCTGGACTTGGAAGTCCCGGCTAGAAGGGTCGGAGTCGATGACGAAGGGGTCGTGGGTCTTTCCCAGAAATCCGGCGGACTGACCCCTCTTCGGCTTGAAGGGAAGTAGGATATGAGAGGGAAGGTCGCCTTTGGGCTTCCCGAGTTTTTCTACAACGCAGCCCAGATGGGGGTACTCGATTCCCGCTGATGGAGGTCTGCCCGTCTGCATCCACTGTTGTGCCTGGGGGTGGGCGGGGTTGGTGTGGTGAAGGGATCGGATGAGTGCCAGCTTGTTGCTCTGCTGGGCCATCCGAGGGAAGAGCTCAGAGATCTGGACGCCGGCAGTCTTGGTAGCGATGGGTTGATAGGGACCCCTGATCTCGCTGGGGGCATCGGGTTTCATGTCCCAGGTGTCGAGTTGGGGGACTCCTCCGAGGAGGAGTAGAAAAATGCAGCTCACATCGTTCTTGGGGTCCGCAAGTCCCCTGGCCTTCAGGAATTCCAGCTCAGGCAGGGTCATTCCCAGAAAGGCCAGAGAGCCGGCGTGCAGGAAGTCCCGTCGGCTCGTGCCTTGGCAGAGGGGGATCGAGATGGGTCCATCAAGCCTGAGCACAATATGTGCCTCGTTGGGAAGAACCGGGGGTCTCTGGTGAGATCCCGCGGTCATTGGTTCCAGCTGTTCGTTCCCCATCGCTGCGGTCGCGAAGGGTCACGAGTCAGGTTAGAATCTACATCAAAGAGCGAATCGAAGTCAAAGGAGACGGCTTCCAGACTTTCAGATAGTCGCCTCTTCATAGAGCCGAACTCAGGCCGCAGCATGGAAGTCTACACGACCGCTCCCGGAGTCCAGCTTTATAGCGGGAATTTTCTCGATGGTACCTTGAAGGGGAAAGGGGGGGCCGTCTATCAGAAACACGCAGGCTTTTGTTTGGAGACGCAGGTCGTAGCGGTGGGCTCCAGGCCGCCGTCCCTCGAGCCATAGGCTCGAAGATGAAGAATACTTCGGCCTGGAGACCAAAGCTACGTCCGATCGGCTGAGTTGTGCCTGTGAGCTAAAATCCCGACTGCTCACTGCTCACTCACAAACTGATCACTCTTCAAGCCTCGGGTCAATTAATCGGGGGACCAGAACCCTCTCTTGGAGCGTCCTCAATCTTACTGACGGCGATTGGATCAGTCGAAAAGTCTGCGGTTACTATGATCGAGAGGTGGGCCTCTTTCTTGGTTGTTTCCAGGAAGGCCAGAGCCATTTCGTCGCCTGCCTTGTCGAACTTCAGAAACCGGCCCTCCATGATGAGCCCGTAGCCACTCGCCTTACAGGACTCCATCTGGGCACACATCTTGGTATGATTTGAAGTTTTTTCTGGGTCATTGGCGTGCTTGCTGCAGGCGGTATCGGAGAGTATCCCTTTTTGGGTTTCCTGGTCTCCGGAAAGAGCCAGGCTCGAAAGAAAAAGTGCGACCACCAAGAACATTGATTGCTTCATTTTTCTCGTCTCCTCCAATCTGAGATTCTCTATCGATCCAGTTCTAGAACCTCACCGGT
>CBDCOR010000024.1:0-7128 GCA_965219855.1 Acidobacteriota bacterium | reverse complement strand
GTATCTTGTCGAGATCACTGCCTCACAAGAACCCAGCGGGATCAGAAGATATCGGCGGACGAAAAAGCCCCGGACTTGGAGGACCCGAAAGGATCCCTTCGCTGAAGTCTGGCCAGAGGTTCGTGTCCAACTGGAAGTCAATCCCGCTCAAACAGCCAAAGCGCTCTTCGTTGGGCTTCAGCAACGCTATCCCGGTCCGATTTTTCGATGGGCAACTGCGGACGCTGCAGCGACGAGTGAGGGACTGGCGTAGGGAGCAACTTTACAAGGCCGAGATCACTCGTGTGGAGCCGACGACCTCCGAAATCGGGTCCCAATCTCTCCCAGTTGCTCCGCCAGAAAGTCGCGAAACGGGTCCGGCTCCGGTCGCCCTCCGGGCTCCCTCCCCCCGACCCGTTGTTTCTGAGGCCAGGAATCAATAAGCTATTTGGAACTGGGTTCGATTCCTAATGAGGCAAGTTTCTAGCTTCGGTTCGATTCTTTGTTGAGTCAATACGTGGGAAATTCTAACTGTCGCCAATCAATGCCCACTACGAGAAGGTCCGTCGCCAGGGCAGCATTCAGGATGTGGCCGTCTTGAAAGCGACCGGAGTCAACTGCTGGGGCAAGCGGGAGGTGATTGGGGTCAGCTGCCGACTCAGCGAGGCGGAGGTCCACTGGCGAGAGTTTCTGCAGCAGCTTCAAAAGCGTGGTCTGGAGGGTGTGCAGCTGATTGTCAGCGATGACCACTCAGGACTACGAGCTGCCAGAAGAGCTGTCTTTCCTTCAGTGCCCTGGCAACGCTGTCAGTTTCACCTGAGCCAGAATGCTCAGCAATACGCCCGCCGATCCGACCAACGTGCCGCCATCGCCACTGACATTCGAGACATCTTCAATGCCCCGTCTGGAGGCGAAGCTGAGGCGATGCTTCGGGCCAGAGTCGAGGCAATACTACGACCGCAACCCGGAGCTGGCCGATTGGATGGAGACCAATCTGCCGGAAGGCTTTACGGTCTTTCGTTTTGCACGTTCTACCTGGCGGCGCATTCGCACCAACAACGGGCTGGAGAACCTAAACCGTCAGATTCGCCGGCGTACCCGGGTCGTCGGTATCTTTCCAAACACCGAGTCCGCACTACGACTCATCACCGCTGTCGTCGAGGAGATTCACGAAGACTGGCTGATCGGGAAACAGTACCTCAGCCTGGTCGATTTCAAACCACAGGAGAATCCGATCTCAGATCACTCTCAGTCAAATTACAGAAAAACAGTTGCTTAGCCAAGGCTTGCGGTACTGCATATGTCGAAGGATGCCAGAGAGAATAGGAGGTTGCAAGGATGAAATAAATGGTCAGCGAGCTGGGATTGAATAATCTAAAGGAGCAGACGTAAAGATGTTAGATCGGAGTCCAGCCATGAAGAATATGCATGCATACAGGCACACACAAGTGGCTATAGTCTTCATCGTGGGGCTCGGCCTGGGTTTGCTCGTGGTCTTCACGTTTGCGTCCTCCCTCACCTGGCTGCCCCTTCTCTACCTTCCGCTCGTGCTCCTGTTCGGCTGGTTGACCGTCGAAATCAATGAGGGGTTTCTGGTCTGCCGGTTCGGCGTCGGCCTGATTCGCAAACGTTTTGCTTTACGTGATGTCGAAGAGGCCAAAACCGTGCGCAACAAATGGTACTACGGCTGGGGGATCCGCTGGACGCCTCATGGCTGGCTCTTCAGCGCATCGGGACTCGACGCCGTACAGATCAGGATGTCCAACCGGAAAAGCTATCGGGTCGGAACCGACCAGCCGGCGGAACTCCTCAGGGCCATCCAGCAGAGCACCGGGATGGCGGCGTGAACACCGGAATGAGTCTTGCCCTCATCATTGCCCTTGTCATTCTAGGCGGGTTAGGGCTGGGTTGGGTCCTGCACCGCAGGGCCGTGGGCCGTATGGCACCCGTTCTGAGACGGCTGGCAGCCGAGACAAACGGCGTGGTCCAATCGCAGGGCCCGTTCGTCATGCCCAAACTGGTGTTTTCCTACTCCGGAACGGAAGCGGAAGTTTCCAGCGCATCGACAGGCATCGATGGAGAATCCATCCGCTATACCTATGCACTGTTCCAAGGACTGGCGCCTCACGGATTCGAGTTCCGAATCCGCCCTCGTTCGCTTCAAGGGGTCGTCGATGAATGGGTGGGGTTCAAGAGTCCCATGACCGGCGAGGTCGGCAGGCTCAAGAATCGCCTGGCCATCTACACGAATGACGACCGGCGAATGAAAGCCGTGCTTTCTGAGCGCATTCAGGCGGATCTATTGTTCTGGGCGGAGGGAGAAAGGGTCAACCGGATCAACGACATTCGGAACTACGACGACAAGCTGATCTACGCGGTGACCGGTACCTTGACCGACCATGAGGAGTTGAAGTTGCTTCTCGATTCCGCCTGCAGGTTTTTTGCTGGGCTTCGTGACGTTTTGCCCCCTCCATCCACTGTGTCGGACGATCACCCCACCTGACCGCCCGCCCCTCCAGCGCCTATTTGGGGGGTGCTTTCTTTTGAGCCTGGGCAAGCAGGCTGTCCAGGACTGCCTTGAACGAGCTGAAGGGCTGGGCGCCCTTGAGATTTCGAACCACCCGGACTTTGTTCGGGTCCTTGGGGTCGGTAAAGCCCATTCCGAAGGAGGGAATTGAAGTCAGGCCGGCCCTGCGGGCGGTTGCCATGTCCTTGCGGATCCCAGGGACATGCTTGCCGCTCTCCAGGCACTCGTCAAATGCCCCCGGGTCCAGCCCCAGCGCCGGCCCTTGGGATCGGAGCTGCTCGGGCGCCAGTTTCTTCTGATTGGCAAAGAGATAATCATGCATCTCCCAGTACTTGCCCTGCTCACCGGCACAGGCGGCGGCCTCGGCCGCCTTGAGAGCGTGGGGGTGAATGGATTCCAGGGGAAGATCCATGAAGACGAACTTGATCTTCCCCGTCTCGATGTATTCGGTTGTCAGCTTGGGGACCGTCTCACGGACGTGTCTGCCGCAATACGGTCACTGGTAGTCTGAGAACTCGATCAGCGTCACCGCGGCGGTCTCATTGCCCTGGAACGGATTTCCCGTGATATCCAGGACGACTTCTTTCGGAGCGGCGGGAGCCCGCCTGGTCCGCAGCAGACTCCTGATTTCCTGGAGCTGTTTTTGAATGGCCTTCTGTCCATCTTTCAGTGACTGGATTTCTTTCTTCAGATCCTCGATCTGCGGGTCGGCAGGAGCCTGCGCCTCGACGGGAGATACACACAAGAGCATGAAGAGCCCTGTTCCCAACAGGCCTTGGATTTTGTTCGGCGTCATAATTTCCCTCGAGCTTTGTTGTCCTGTCTTTCTTCCCAACCCAGAACCCGGGTCAGTTTATCCAATTCTACTTCTCTGCGCACGCCTGCCGGGAAATGCCGACTCCCGCTCGTAGACGAAGCTCCGCGCCGACTTCAGGCCGGAGTCACGAGCTGAGGCTCCCTTTCCCCCCTGACGTAACGGATCACATCGCCGGCGTCGATGAGGAGTGAGACTCCTACCAGGACCAGGGTAGTGAAGAGCCAGTACCTGAAGAGGCTGCCCGCCGGAGCAAGGTCGAGGCGAGTCCAGAGCCAGGCCACCATCGGGACCCACGCGATGTGGCCGATTCCCAGCAGACGAACGAATCCTTTCGCAGAGAAGATCGCCGTCTGAAGAACTGCCCCTAGTACAAACGCTCCCAGGACGACTTTCCCTTCCAGCGTCCCCAGGTAGAACAGGGGAACGATCATGTTAACGGTCATCAACGCCATCACCCAGCCAATCCAGGGCGCGGGCAGTGTCAGCATGGTCCGGAAAAAGTCGACCATTGCTTTCATCGGGGCTCCTTCTTTCCTTAAAACGCTGGCAGGGGGCGGCAGCTTGCTGGAGCAAAGCCCTATTGGCCCTCGCTCAGCCGGTCGTACATGCCGCGCACTTCAAGCTCGCGCACTTCCGGGCGGCCGGACTGAAAGGCGGCGTACTGGTCGTACTCTGCCAGGTCGAGTTCGGCGAGAGCTTCTTCGACAGACAGTCCTTCTTCGTAGAACCTTTTTACCTGGCCCCAGTACTTGCGCAGGTATGCCTGGGTGAAGTCGATTTCGGAGCGGTCGCGGACGAGGGGGCCGTGCCCGGGCAGGATCAGGTCGAAGTCCAGATCCTTGAGCTTCTCGAGCGTCTGGATGAACTCTTCGGGAAAGGCATCCCCCAGATAGGGAGCGCTGGAGTAGAGCAGATCCCCGGTGAAGACGACCTTCTCCGCCGGCAGGAAGACCATCACGTCTCCGCCCGTGTGGCCGCGGCCCAGGTGGTGCATCTGAATCTCACGTGATCCGCGAAAGAGGGTCAGCTTCCGCACTAGAGTGGTCGTGGGGGGTGTAGGCTCTACTTCGCCCAGAGCCGTGACATGCCGCCTCAGCGTGGCCAGCTGTCCCTGCAGCGACTCGCGTTGCTGATCGTCTGCGGTGGCCAGCGTCTCCTCCATGGCCGCTATGACCCGGTTCTCATAGGCTTCACTGCCAATAACGAGGTAAGCCGGTTCCTTGCGAGGGTCGGCCAGGAGCCTCTCTCGAGTGTACTCGTGGCCGATGATCTCGACGCCCTCGGGGAAGACCTGGTTGCCGTTCGCATGATCAAAATGGAAATGGGTGTTGACGAGATAGCGGACGGGCTTAGCGGTGACGGCGGCAACGGACTTGATCAGCTCGCGGGCCGCGTCGGGCGTGATGTGCGAGTCAACCAGGAGCACGTCCTCCTGGTTGACCACCACCATGGCATTGCTGCCCAGCCTGACCGTTTCGGTACCCGTGGCGAAGTAGACACCGGGCGCCACCTCTTCGAAGTTGTGGGTGTCGGATTGCCGGTTTCCGGATACGGTCCTCTCGGAAGCCGTCGACGGGCCATCAGTGCCAGGGCTCTGGCAGGCTGTCGCCAACAAAAGGGGCAGGCTGACAACAAAGACAGGTCTCATCATGGGAGAACCCCTTTCGAAAACTCCCCCACAGTGTAGCCTTTGCGCTCGGAGATGTTTGATCCAGTCCCGCAGAAATGCGCCGGCCTCTGATCAGCCCTTGTCGCGCTTTAGACTCATGCCCCGCGCAAAATCGACCAGCTCCGAAAAAGGTCGCTCCTCTTGCTCCCGAGCTCCCGATTTGGTCAGGTACTCACACTTGAGCTGTTTCCACTGCTTTGAAACACTCACAGGCTGCAGCTCCGCAGTCTCGCAATAAAAAGCGAAGACCCGAAGAATCTCCCCGGTGGAATACCTCTCCGGTTTGTGGGCCTTCCTGGGCCTGGCCTGTTCCTTCTCTCGGCGGGACTGAGCTTCGCCGACCAGACGGTCAATGTCATCTGAGAGATAAACCCTCTCCACAGGTTTCGGGCCTCGTTCCGACTTTGGCCCCCAGAGCTGTCCCCACAAGGCCTTGAAGCTGCGGGACGGGTGTGGTGGTTCCGTCGAGTCGGGCGAAGCAACCTCTCCACGAACCACACACTTCTCGCCCTCGAGCTTCAGATCGAAGTCGAACAAACCAATTGTTTCAAGATCCTGCCCGATTGCCCTCAGGGTTGTGTGATCAAGCTTCATTGCGACCTCCCGGATGGCGCCAAGGCAAAGCTAAGAACCCCATGCTTGCCTCCTTCCAAGGTTGGGGACACCAAGGTTTCTGGACATCGTGTTTAGCCCATGCTCAAAGTGTACTCCGATTCGACCCGGAGGGCCAGGATGGCCCGGCACAGAGGTCCTCAGCTCCAGAGGTGGCGCCTGGGGGCCTACCTCCAGTCCTATCAGTCCGTGGCGGAAATCGCGCGGGTCGCCCGCAACCCCGCGATCTGAGCGCTCGACTATCGCGGTGATTACAACGGGAAAGCTGCGCCGGGCGCCATCTGTTTCCTTCATCGTTCATTCCTTGAAAATCCTACGCGATAATCTCCTAACTGACTGAAATAATGAGTGTTATGAGCTTTCGTGGAGTTGAGGAAAAGTCAGTGGCACGGCTCGTGCACGGTGAGACGCCAAAAGCAATCCCAAACTTCAAGGAATCCCGAACAGGAGGCGTATGCGATGTCAAAAAAGGTTTTGGTTGTCATTCTTGCAACTCTAATCGCTCACGTGCCAGACCCTGGCTTCAGTGTGATGGCCCAGGCGGCAACCGGAGCGCAGCAGGTTCAGCGACAAGTCTACAGTGCGGGCGTTGGGGCCTCCGTGGCGCTGGAGCTGGTGGACCGCCAGAAAACGAAAGGGCGTCTCGAGCGCATAAAGGACACACATTTTACGATCCAGTTGTTGGCAGGCCGGGGGCCCACACTCCGGGTCAGGTATGAAGAGGTCATGAAGCTGAAAGTCATCAAGAAGACTTCCCACCCTGCCGGGCGCCAAACGGAGCCGGGGCTTGTGAGGCAAGCTGTGGACGGTTTGGGAGTGGATACTCATGTCAGGGTCAAGCTGCCTGCCGAAACGATCCTGCGGGGACATATCCAGGCGATCGACGAACGCAGGTTTACCCTGAGGATGGACGGAAGTGGCTAGCTGGTACCGCTACGCTACGACCAGGTGCTGCAGGTTCGAGAGAACCCCCACGTCCCGATACTCATTGGTCTCTTTGTCGGTGTCGCTGCCCTGATTGTGCTGATCGTGGTGCTGGTCAGGAAAAAATCCGGAAACGAGCCGTTCGTGAGCACGATCAAACCGAACACCATACAGGCAGGCCGGGATGTCAAGGTCAGGATTAGCGGAAACAACTTCGCCGCTGGAGCCAGGTTGAAATTCAAAAAAGGCGATGGTCCCAAACCCATGGCGTCCAATGTCGTGGTGCTTGATACGAACACCCTTACGGCAACTGTGGCGGCAAACGGCCGCGGGCCGTCCCGCGATCGGGTCTGGCATGTCCTGGTGACCAATTCCGGAGGAAAAACCGGCAAGTTGAAGGATGGCTTTACCGTGACCCCCCTAGCCCGGATTATGCAAGAGATCTAAATTCAAGTGAGATGTGGGCCCAGAAAAAAGGCCGTAGCTCTCTGATATAAAAGGGTTTAGAGAAACAAAGACCCTAAACAGGAGCTACGGCAATGTCAAAAACAGTCTGCCAGAATACCCTGCCATTTCATAGCCACAGAAACATCACGGCTC
>CBDCOR010000023.1:0-6116 GCA_965219855.1 Acidobacteriota bacterium | reverse complement strand
GGACGGTCGCCTTATTCATTTCCAGCGCCAGGGGAGGCCAGAGCATGCAACCGGACGAAATACCCGAACTCGGTCTATGGCTTTCCGCCAGCGACCTCGCCCAGGAACATGACGATGGACAGTCGGTCAAGAGATGGCCGGACAGGTCAGGTAAGGGCTACGATGCCATCTTCGAGAACCGGATTCCGCAAGCTGGCCTGAGAGTCGGAGTGCATGGGTCGCCGACTTTCAAGACCAAAGCCCTGGCGGACCATCCCGCCGTATCCTTCGATGCGGCCCGGCGCCAGACGCTGATACTCAACCGGGCAGGCCATGCATTGGGACAAGCGATCAGTGGATTCTCGGCAGTCTTCCTGGTCCGCGCGGATCTTGTCTACGGTCCTGTCCCGGCGCCAAACGTCGATTGGGGCAAGAACCGCTATCTCTTCATTTCCCACGTCAGTAACTACGACACGCGGGTCTCGGTGCAAATCGTTGAAGGCACCGGCGAGGTGAGGCTCTCTTCACGGCCCAGGCCTAAGGAGAAGATCGATCACAATAGATCCCTTGCGAACGGTGAGCAGCTGGCGCTCAAGGGCGAAGCCTGGCACCGGTTGATGGTGACGGTCGACTACCGGAAGAAAGAGACCCGCATCATCCTGGACGGGACGATTCTAGCGGGTACGTTGCCTCCAACCAGTCTCGACATCTTCGAGGACGTCCCCAGCCCGATCACGGGAATCGGCAGCAACACCCTGGACGCCTGGCTCACCTGCCAGATCGCGGAAATCATTTGTTACCAGAAGGCTCTCGGAATTGACGAAGTAACGTCCTTGGACGCCTATCTCTGCAAAAGGTACGGTCTCGAGCCATGACGCATTGATCCGAACGGTTTGCCAAATTAGTTTAGGCGGTTCTCAGCGACAATGGACGGATGGAATTCAGCTACGAAGGCCATCGAATCCCGGCAGAGATCATCAGCCTGCAATGAAGGCAATCAATATCAACCTAATCTCCATAAAATAAAACCTCCTATTTAAGAGACTACCTAGAAAAAGGCAACGTGTTTAAGAACTCGGCCAGACTATGGTCCTCCGTCGTCGATAGATTGGCGGGCCGTTCAAGCGTTACCTGTAGCTCTGGCCGTAGGCGATAAAGTGGTCCAGGACCCGGGAGACCTCCTCACGCACCTGCACCAGGCTTCCGAGTTCACCAACATATTGGAGGTTCTCCAAGCTAAAGGTCGGCAGAGACATGTGATTTGATCTGAGGATGACCCATCTACGACGGGATCTACGCCAAAGGCGTTATTGCGAGTAGCCCAGGGTTGCGATGCGAAGCGAGCTACCCTGGGTCAAGATTGGTAAAAAAACGGCCTTACCCCAACGGGGTTATTGCCTCCGGCAAGGTGTTTGCAATAACACTTTCAGTGTAGAAAAAGACAAGGCGATTCAAGACCCAGGGTAGCTCGCTTCGCATCGCCAACCCTGGGCTACCCGCAGTAACACCTTCGGTGTATAGGAGATGAATCCCGAGCTGGGGAGAAGGTCTTTCCGAATGAGCCGGCGGTAGTCATCTCCCGAGTTCACTCACCGATCAGCGACTCCTACCCGGGGCCTCTGGTCAAGCTCCAGAAGAATCCCTCACAGGAACCCAGCCGCCGGTTCCCAGCGAGCTCTGACATGATGGTGTAGGCGGAGAAGAAGCGATCCTTGCCCACGGCGATGGTGCTGTAGGCAATGATGTCCCTAAAGCGGGTGGACTGGTTCAGATAGGGGGTCCCCGCCCGGGATCCATCTGCCCAGGTTCTCCCTCCATCCAGGCTGATTCGAGTGCATCGACGCGCCGTCGGAGGCACCAGGTCGTGGGAGTAGCCGACGTTTGTGGCTCACGATGACCACGTCTTCCAGGCTCCAATAGATGGTGCCGCGGTGGGCATAGAATCCAGTGTAGCTGTTGGGGAGCTCCCGAAAAGGTGCGGCCTCCGTCACTGGATTCCAGTAGGACCGATCCCTTGTAGGGATAGGTTCCACCGGGTGCCCCGGGTGCGGGGGCACCCGTTAGTCTCGCCACCTCGTGCGGATCTTCTCCGGGCAGGACCCGACGCTGCTTCCTGGCTAGCCCGGATTTCTCATAGTGAAAGCAGAAAGGGTGATTTTAGTCGATTTTTCGACTCTGGTTTGAGCCGAAGTCTCAGTTGAGGGCACTGTAGAGTGCGACAGCTTGGTGACACCTATGTTTAAGGCGGAAAACCGGTTTTTCAGACACACCTCAGCCGCCTCAGTTGCAGATGGTTGGGATTTCCGGTTTGCCTCCGCTCAGCCGAGCTGTTGAAGCTGGACCAAGGCTTGGGCGTAGAGTGTTTGGTAAGGATAACCCTCGCTCAGCGACAAGCTCACCCGTCGGACACTGACCCGAATCTGGCCTCCTATCTTCAACAGTTTGAGGCGAATCGTCTGGCATTGCGCCTTCGCCCACTGGGTCCCCTTCAAAGCGACGCACCTGAGCGTGTGCAGCAGATTGTAAGCCACCGAGGAAAACCACAGGCGCAGCTGATTGCTCTTCATGCGGTGCGTCGAGGTCCGATCGGCAAACAGCTCTAGCTGCTGCTCCTTAATCCGATTCTCCGCTTCCCCTCGCGCGCAGTACAGCTCCTCGTACAGCTTTTGGGCGGGCCACCGCTTCGCTCCCAGCGAGGTGACGACAAAGCGGGGATTGGATCCCTTACCCGTGTACTCGGCCTTGCCCACCACTCGCCGCTCTTGACTCCAGCTTTTGCGCGTCTGGTAACGAAAGTCCTGATAGACTCGGGCGCTGCTGCCGTTGGCTTGTTGCAGTGCCTGGGCCTGTTCCAACTCGGACTCCAGAGCCCCCTCTAAGCGCCGATTGCGGGCCAGACCGAAGACGTAATCCACTCGATGCTCCTCACACCATTTCATCAACGCCTCGCGGGCAAAGCTGCTGTCCGCCCGCAGAGTAATGCGGAGCTTCGGCCACTTCGCCCGCAGTTGTCCCACGATCCGCTCCATCTCCTGGACCGCTCCTTCGGAGCCATCCAGGTTCGACACCCGCAGCTTGGCCCCCAGCACATACCCCTCGCAAAACACATACAGAGGCAGGTAGCAGTAACACCGGTAGTAGCCATGGTAGAAACGACCCTCCTGTTCTCCGTGCAGCGGATCATCCGTCGCATCCAGGTCCAACACCAACTCCTTCGGTTTCCCGCCTCGCACCCGAATGAACTGCTCCACCAAAAACGCTTCGACCGCGGCTTCATCCACCGGCGTCTTGCGATATTTATCCTGCGTCACCGAGGACAACTCCAAACGATTCAGCGTGCTCTTGCCCGCACACGCCTTGCCTCGATCCGCTTCCGCTCGCCGATCCCTCCCCAAGGGATCTTCCTTGCCGACCAACACCGCCATCAGCGGATCTGCCCGGAGCTCCTCATGATCGTTGACATCCTCATAGCCTAGGGCCAGTCCGTAAATCCGCTGCCCCACCAGTTCCTCGACACTGAACTCGGTGAAGCGAGGATCCCGCCGGTCCCCAAAGCAGGCGGCCAAACCGCTAATGAACCCATAGCGGCTCTCCACCTCCCGTAACAGCAACCCCCCGGAGTCTGAGGTGATCTGCCCCCCATTGAATTCTGCCTCGACTCGGCGCCCTTCTAGCTCTTGAAACTCCAGCTTGGAAGCGATACACTCTGTGGTCATGGTAGTCAGCTCCTTGTGATTATTAAGTATCTGATAACAAAGACTTTATATCACATAGAGCTGACTGCTTTTTCTTATCTTTGAGAAATCCATCTATAAGAACACAGCCGGTGTCAAGGGCACACTTCACCTGGATCGGCTCGGAGAGCCGATTGAGCCGCTGGCCACGTGGCCAGCCAGGCGCGAGAAAAAGTTGTTCGTAGGCCATTAGCTTCGTCGAGTCTGGGGACTCTGGTGTTTTAGTTAGGACCAGCGGGTTGACGTCCGTGACGTCGGTCTCCCCCATCCATCTATGCGCGCATTTTGGGCGAAGCTGGTGTCCTCGGCAAGCCTTAGCGGCAGACCGCCTGGGAAAAGGTCGAGGAGCCCATTGCCTTTATGAAAGCCTCTTGGCAGCGGAGGCGGGAAGCAGTCACCCGAAGGGGCGTAAGGAGCGCAGCGACTGAAGCAGGGGCATAGCCCCTTGACGGCTTCGCGCCTCCGCTGCACTCCGGTGTTCCGAAGGCAATGGGCGGCTGATCTTTTCGGCACCACGTTTCGCAAACGCATCATCTACAGTCCGGACTCCTTCCTTTGAAGGAGGCGAGGCTGCCTAATCAGGCTGTCGACTCGGAACGAGTCAGCATTTCTCACAGGCACGCCTCGCGAGAAGACCGCGGCGAGAAAACTCCGCATAGTCGATTTCATCTCGCTGCATCAGGTACAGATGCTCACACAACTTTCGGGCCACGGCGGTCCGGGCCACCTGTCGGCCTCGCCGAGAGACCAAACGGCGGTAGAAGCGCCTCAACTCGGCTTCGTGGCGGGCGGCAGAGACGCCCGCCTCCACCATCTGGTAGCGCAGAAAGGTCGATCCCTGTTTGCTGATGTGACCCAGCCGCCGCCGTCCGCCACTGGAGCGTTCGCTCGGCGTCAAGCCCACATAGCTGCACAACTGGCCGCCACTGGCAAAGCGTTGGACCGGTCCCACAATCAGCACCCAGGACAGGGCTGTCACCGGCCCCACTCCGGGATACGTCATCAAGCGCTGCGCCTGCGGGCGCTGGGCCACCGCCTCTCGGATCTGTTTGTCCAGCACGGCGAGGCGAGGTCCAAGCCACTCCAGGCCCTGCCACAACTGCTCGGCCGACTGCCGGGCGTAGGGGCGCAGCTTTAACTGCGCAAACGCTCGTTGGCCTTCCCCAGTGAACAACCCAGCCCCCAAGGTTAGTCGCGATGATTGATCGCCAACGACTGGAGCCCGTTCTTGATCCGCGTCCGGGTCCGAACCCAGCGTCGGCGTTGGCTCAGCACCTGCCGCAGATCCCGTCCCTCCGGGTCGATCACCCAGATCTGGGGAAAGCGGTCCTCGATCAATAACTGCCGAATCAAGCGTGCATCCTCGCGGTCATTCTTCTTCTTGCGGACCTGCTGCGCTCGGATCTTCGCCGCGTCTCCCACTTGCAGTTGTACCCCCAGTTTGTCCATCACCTCGTGAAACCAGATCGAATACCCGGTGCTCTCGATCCCCACCACGGTCGGACCCCCCAGACCCCCGTAAAATCTCTCGACCTCCTTTCCTTCGTGATTCAAGCGTCGCTCCTCCAGCTCTCCGCTCTCCGTATCCACCATTGCAATCGCCTGGAATCTTGTGTGAAAATCACATCCAACTAGTTTCATTTCGGCCTCCTCTTCGATGAGTCCCCAGACTCTTTCGAACTCAGGGCCTAGTCGACTCATTGTAGAGTCAGCCCCTGAAGAGGAGGCCGTGTTCTTATGAGATCAGGCTAGCGCCAGAATGCGCTTGGGGTCGGCGGGGTCGACCGCATAGTCGGTCTCAGTGGCATGTTGATGCACCACCGTGGGGTCGGCCCAGGTCTTGCCACCGTCCACGCTTCGGACCATCACATCCCGTACTCCCGGTCTTGACTGGTCTTGCTGCATCCAGTCATCCCAGTCGGAGTAGTGCATGCTCATGGAGAACGTCATGGCGCCGTCGGGACTGGCGATGAAGTTGGGGTAACACCAGGCCACCTGGCCCACGGTATAGGGATCCTGAGCGCCACCAGGTGAAAGATGGCCGAAGTCGAAGGGCGTGCTCTTCCAGCTCACGCCGCCGTCACTGGACGTGGCCACGAAGATCTGTCTCTCGCGATACCGCAGTTCCTCTCCACCCTGAGAGCGCGGATTCCCCTGGTGGATCAACCAGAGCTTGCCGCCGGAGCTGATTCCAAAGCCGGCAGCATGTTGTCCTTCGGGGACTTCCGGGGAGAAACGGATGGGAAGGATGGTCCAGGTCTTACCGTCGTCACGACTCTTCGCCAGACTCCTCGAGGAATCCGTACTCTGTGTGTTCAGGTAGATGCTTCCGTCCGGATGCCGCAGCATCTTCATCATACTGGGGCTGCGGCCCACGGGAAGGATCTGGACCACCTTCCCGGT
>CBDCOR010000022.1:0-927145 GCA_965219855.1 Acidobacteriota bacterium | reverse complement strand
CGGTCTGGTTCTCTCCGTCGTGACGGGCATCCCCGACACCTGGGCGGTCTTGCTGATTGGCGCAGTCACGGCCCTCTACACGTTCTACGGAGGTTTTCTGGCGGTGGTATGGAACGACGTCATCCAACTCGCCATCTATCTAGCCGGTGCCGCCATCGCTTTCCAGCTCCTCTTGGGAAAGCTTCCCGGAGGGTGGTCTGATTTCCTGCTTTGGGCAGAGACCTCGGACAAGCTGCAGGTTCTGGACTTCAGCTTCAGCCTCAGCTCCCCCTACACTTTCTGGTCGGTCTTATCGGAGGCGCGTTTCCTGACCCTCGCGACTCACGGGACCGACCAGATGATGGTGCAGCGTTACCTAGCAGCGGCTCGCTACGCCGCAGCCAGATGCGCTCATTGCCAGTGGCGTGGTCGTCTTCCTTCAATTCTCCCTCTTTCTGGTCATCGGAGTGATGCTCTACAGGTTCTACCAATTATTCCCACTCGATACAGCTCTGCAAACGGACCGAATCTTTCCGACCTTCATCGTTCGGGAGATGCCTCCCGGAATCTCGGGACTGATCATCGCCGCCATTTTCGCCGCTGCGATGTCGACGCTCAGCAGTTCCCTCAACTCGCTAGCTTCCTCTTCGATCCATGACTTGTACAAACCCTACATCCGGGAGGAAAATCTCAGCAAAACCGGCCTCCGTCGACGGCAGCAATCTCTCGCACGAGCTGAAGATCTCGCGAATCTTGACGCTGGCTTGGTGCGGGGTACTGATTGCGATCTCTCTGCTGGCCCGAAACTGGGGATCGGTGCTGGAAGTGGGGCTGACCATCACCAGCATCACCATTGGCAGCGTCCTTGGGATCTTTGCCCTTGGCACCTGGTCCACGCGAGTCAGACAGACCGGCGGTCTGATCGGCATGGTCTCGGGACTATTGGTTATGGTAGCGGTTCACGCAAGCGGCACCGTGGCCTGGCCCTGGTATGTCCTGGTGGGGTCATCGGTGACCTTTGCCGTCGGAACGCTTTCGGCAAACGGTTCGCCGTAGTCGAAGCTGACCTGAAACTTGGAGAGTGAGCAGTAAGCAGTAAGAGGGAAAACTACTCCTATTACGAAGCCAAGTCCGGCAGAGCCGCTAACGACGTGACCTATCTGCAAGATGAGCCCCGGTTCCGGCCGTCGAGGACGACCAAGGCAGGAGAGAGCTGGACAACAGCAGAATCTCCCCTATCCCCGACCAAAGTTTCTTTCTCGAATGATGCGGCTCCCCGCGGCTGCTTGGGAGCGACTTCTGGGTCTTTTCAGGAGCCTGCTTCAGCAGCCTGGCGCGAAGCGTAATAGGCCGGTCCTTCAGGGCCGGATAGCCGCCAGAGGTGAGGGCCGGAGCCCGCTTCAGCGGGCTTCTCGAACCAAGGCTTCAGCCAGAATCCGAGTCCATTGTTGACGACGAAGCTCGATTCAGCCTCCCAGGGGCTCCCTAGGGTCCGCGCTCCGGTCGTCACTGACGATCAGCAACCAGTGAGTCGATCCTCTGCTTCCGAGTGCCTTCTCTGAAATCTATGGACACGGCACGAATCCCCTCCAACCAAACTCTCAACCATCCGGCCCTGCCAGGATCTGTCCAAGCCTCTGTTTCTGGAGGCCCAGGCGACGAACCGGATCATGGCTAAAGCCTTTGCTCGAGAAGCCCGCTGAAGCGGGCTCTGCCCCAAATTTCTGGCCCCTATCCGGCCCTGAAGGACCGGCCTATTACGCTTCGCGCCAGGACGCTGAAGCGCCCTCCTGGATAGGGCTATCTGCAGCAGAACCACCTGTTTTGGCGGTGAACCTAGAAGCAGGAAAAGGTTTCTTTCTCGAATGATCCAGTGAGCCTGTTGGCTGCCGGACTCAGTCAAAAAGACCGGCCTCTTCCTCGTAGCCTTCCGCTCGCAGCTGATCCTTGGGAACAAACCGAAGGGATGCTGAGTTGATGCAATACCTGAGACCCGTGGGCGCTGGGCCGTCGGGGAAGACGTGGCCCAGATGAGAGCCTGCCTTCTTGCTGCGAACCTCGGTCCGAACCATGAAGAAGGTTCGATCCTGCTTCTCCAGAACGCTCTCTGAATCGATTGCCTTGGTAAAGCTGGGCCAGCCTGTACCAGATTCAAATTTGTCCCTGGAACTGAAAAGCGGCTCTCCGCTGACCACGTCCACGTAGATTCCCTCGGCCTTGTTGTCCCAGTACTCGTTGCGAAAGGCGGGCTCGGTCCCGTCCTTCTGTGTCACCTTGTATTGAATCTGGGTAAGGCTGGAGCGTAGGGTAGCGTCGTCCGGCTTTTGATATTCAACTTGCGTCTCAATCTTTGGATTCATTTCGGATACCTCAAATCGATTCTCGTTGTTTTTCCAGGCCTTTTCAAGAAACTGATCGCGACCCGAACCATATCGATAGAAACGATAGCGGATCGAGTGGTTCTTGTAATAGTCCTGGTGGTACTCTGCAGCCCGGTAGAACTTCGTCAACGGCTTGATTCCGGTGAGAATGGGCTTGTCAAACACACCGGACTTGGCCAATTGTTCCCTGGACTTCTCGGCCAGCTGTTTCTGTTTCTCATCGTGGTAGAAGATTTCACTTCGATACTGTGCCCCACGATCCACGAACTGCCCGCCCCCATCGGTGGGATCGATGTGCTTCCAGAACACGTCGAGCAGCGCTGAATAGCTCACCTGAGCTGGATCGAAGATTACCTGGACCGCCTCTGCATGGCTCGTCCGTCCCGAAGAAACTTGTTCGTAGGTGGGGTTTTTCTCGTCTCCACCAGCGTAGCCCGAAATCGCGTCAGAGACCCCTTCGACCTTTTCGAAATCCGCCTCGACACACCAGAAACACCCGCCTGCAAAGGTAGCAACTGCCTGGTCGGAATCAGCAGCTGCCGAGGTCCCGGCCGATGCCGAGTGAGTCGGCCAACTCTGGGAAACAACAACTAGCAGTAAAGAAGTAATGACGAAAATTACGGATCTCATTCGAACTTCTCCATTTCTCATCTGGATAACCTCCTCAAATCCATATCCTTTTACAACGTTCTGATGGATTAGTTCTGGATAAGGCTCATTCGTTACGGACGGAATACAAAAGCTACGTCTCGATCACTCGATAGGGAGCAGGGCCCCTCAGCTCATGACTGTGATAGGATGGACCAACTTCTTTCCTTTGAGTGGCAGCCGAAACAGCCGGAAAGCAGGTTGTATGGCCAGAGCTTACTTCGGTGTCGTTATCCTGTGGGCAGCATGTAGTCCGCACATCTTTGGATCGGGTCAGAACCTGCTCTTCAACCCCAACCTCGACAGTAGCACAGTTGCCTGGAGGACGGATCCCGCAAGCGACCTTTCCCACGTGGCCGACGATGGCGATCTTACACCGGATGGGGCCGCCCAAGTCGAAGGAGGAGCCGCCATAGGGGAGGAGGGAGTTCTCTTCGCCAGGCTTTTCCAATGTGTCGATGTCAGCGCCCAGCCACCCGGCGTGGCTTATGAGGTCGGCGGATCATTCAACCCCCTCAACTATTCGCCAGAGTCTTGTCTGGTTTTTGCGGGCTTTTACTCGGACCGAGAATGTCTCAACGAAATCGGCCGGCATGATTCCTTCCAACCGGGAGTCCTGAGCACCACCTGGAACCGACGGGTCGGTAAGACGGACCCTATTCCCGTGGCTACCCAAGCAATCAGCCTCAACTTGGACTGTCGTTTTCCCTCCGATACTCCTTCTCCCTTGACTCGCTTTGATGATGTGATCTTGCGTCTCGCAGTTGAGACTCTCCCTTCCGGATCCGGTCAAAACCTGCTCTCGAATCCGAAATTCGATGGCGCTACCGATGCCTGGACAACCGACGCCTCAGCTATCCTCTCGCATGTTTCCGATGACGGCGATCTTACTCCGAATGGGGCGGCGCAGATTGAGGGAGGAGCGGACCTGGGAGAAGAGGAGACTCTTTTCGCCAGACTTTTTCAATGTGTGGATGTTGGCACCCAGCCGCCAGGGGCGGCCTATGAGATCGGTGGATCATTCAACCCACTGAACTATTCGCCCAAGTCTTGTCTGATTTTCGCTGGCTTCTACTCGGACCGAGATTGTGTCAATCTGATCGGCCGACATGATTCTTTCCTCCCAGGAGTCCCGAGCGGCACCTGGAGCCGACGGGTCATCAAGACCGACCCAATCCCCGTCGCTACCCAGGGAATCAGCCTCAGCTTGGACTGTCGCCTTGCCCGGATACCCTCTCTCCCCTGACTCGCTACGATGACGCTATTCTCCGAGCCACAGTGAGCCCACTATCCTGTACTCCCAACTAGCCCTGGGAGGAGGATTCGACGTTATCCTCTTCGTTACCAACATGCGCGAGCAACCCTGGAACGGAGATGCCCAGCTGGACGCCGGCGCTTGGCCTGAAGACAGAGCCTGGACTTTGGATGGAAACGATCAGACCGGTGAATCTGGGTTCGCGCTGGAACTCTCTTCTCGCGAGACCAAGAGATTCGAGTTGGGCAGCAGTGGAGGGCCTTTCTCGGGCTGGCTCGAGATTAGCCCAAGTGCCGACTCCAGAGTGAAAGACCTGGCTACGGCCTTCTTCTATAATTTCACCCCGGGAGCTGAGTTGGGAGACTCGACCGCTGTGGCACCGGCCGATTTGACTACTGCGGTTTGGTTCCCGGTAGCGCGCCGCCCAGGCTTGAATACGGGCCTCGCGATTCGCCGGACGACGGTCCCCGTGCGCTACTCACTCTTTGACAGCAGCGGCCTGCTCCTGGAGACCGTCACCAGGGAAGATTTTCAAGGAGCCCAGTTCTTCAACGAAGTCTTCTCTGGAGTGCCAGCGAGCTTCACTGGTTCGGTGAAGGTCGAATCAGGGAGGGGCTTCTATCTGACCGTGTTGAGACAGGAGATTCTCCCAGGAGACGGACTGAGTTTCCAACTTACGAGCATCCCAGCGACCCCCGTGCCGATTGAGCTGATTGATTCGGACTCCGATTAAGAAGGCATCGGATGCTCTGACTCCGATCCGTCGTCCCACTCAGCCCTGGACGACAATAGATCGGTCAGCGTCCTGTCCAGCTTCTGCTGCACCTCTTCTGGACTTCCACCACGGCGCAACTCCAATTGTAGTTTCAGCAGCGTTGCTGCTAGCTCAAGACGGACCTGTCCGTTTTTCTGTGCCGCTCGGGCTCGTGCCTCGGACTCGCGAGCCGACCGGATCTCGCCGGTCTCGCCACGGACCAGTGATTCGACGGCTTGCAGCAGTCGATGGATCAGACGGTAGACGACGGCAGAGGAGAAGCCACCCAGCATCGACAAAGTTGGTTTGGTGAAAGCCTGAAGGGTGCCGTCCGTTCCCAACGGAATCAATTCTGCAAGTATTATACCGGCGATCAGTCCCAGGACGAATCGGATCCAGTAGGACGATTCGTAAATCGGGTCGAAGGTTCCGGCTTCGATGAAGCGGTTGGCCTGAAACAGAGAAGCGAAGGAAGCACCTAAAGCGGCCGCTGCCATCAGAAACAGAAGGTTGTGAAAAAGAACTTCGCCACTAGAGGTGAGCAAGCTCTCTTGCATGGTTTTTACGTTCACGTGAGGGGACAGGCTCAGGAAAACAAGTGCCAGCAGCGAGAGGATTGCCGCCAGCATCATGCGGCGGATGAGGGGAACCGCCCCCAGAAACCTCCAGATGCCAACTTTCTTTGAGTCGCTGGCGAGTAGAAGGATGGTTCGAGGCGTGGCAGGTGCAATGATCTTCGCCAAACGACCATGAATAGCTGTCAACTGTCTCACGGCCTCCTCCTCGGCGGAAGCAAGGGGGCTTTCGTCCCGGCTGACTTCCAGCAGGACTGTCTCCAACTTCTGAACCAAGGGCGGGGGCACGTCCAGTCCTGAGGCGAGCGCATGCTTGGTCATGGCCTCGGATTCCTGCAAAAGCTGACTCGAAAGCGTGCTCCGATCGGCGCGATCCAAGCTTTCCATGGCACCCCCTTTCGGGTTATCCGAAGGACTTCAGGAATTCGGCGCTCTTGCGGACCGCCTCTTCAACAGGCATCACACCGGCGAAGGCCTGGTGAACCGTTACGAAGCCGACATAAGTGATCTCGTCGAGACCCAGAAAGACCTCTTCGAAATCAACGCCCCCTTCCTCCCAGAGGCCGATATGCTCGAGAGGCACCTTTCCCCGTTGCCAGGTGGGCAGGAGGAGGGACCCATTGGGGTCTAATCGGTGGTTCTGCACGTAGACGTTGAAGAGGAAGGGTTCTAGTCGTCGTATTGCTTCCCTTCCGTAGTCTTCTCCAGCGACCATCCAGTTGGCTGGCTCGTAGATGATTCCAAAGTTGGGCCGGCCCACTTTTTCAAGTACACTGAGGGATCCTTCCAGAGTTTCAAAGAGGCTTGCGCAGTGCGATTGGTGCGCTAGACGGATCTCCCACTCAGCTGCCTCGTCTGAGGCCCGTTGAGCCCAGGGGATGTCTTCTTCCTTCTTCATGCAGATGCGGATCAGATCAGACTCGAGTTCCTCGGCCAGCTCCAGATAAGGAGTGATGTTCCTCAAGCCATCGGGACCGTGTTCATCGTTTCTGGGAACAGCGAAGTCACCCGTTGTCATGGACACTCGGAGACCTGCCTGTCCGATGAGTTTCTGCGCCTCTTGCACCCGTGGTGGCGGCGTCTGAATGCCGATCTGGGAGGCGCGCATGCAGAGAGCCTCATACCCATACTCCAGGGCCAGCTCGACCAGTTGGGTCAGGTTCAGGTCTGCCTTTTCCTTGGAGCTAAACGATTCAGCGACGCGAGCCGAGAGGGAGAGCTTCATCTTGCCTCCTGCCATGTCCGCGCTATGAGACTTTTTGAGTCGTCCCTTCAGCTGCGGCCTGGTAGGCAGCGAAAACGACCCTCAGGACCTGGAGGCTCTCCTCCGAGGTGATGGGAGGTTCCGCCAGTCCCCGAGCTGCATTGACGGCGTCCTCGATCATCAAATGATAAGTATTCGGCTCAACCTCGTAGTGGTACGACTGGACACCTTTGGGAGCCTCCGGATGGGTCGAGGCCCAGGTCATGGGTGGGCCGGTGGCAAGGTCGAAGCGGAGCCAACCTTGGGAGCCCCAAAAGGCTACCAAGGTACTGTAACCCCTATTCAGGTAGTCGCCCGTGTTCAGGGTACCAACGGCACCGTCTCCAAGGCGAAAGGCCAATACGGCCGAGTCCTCGACTTCAATCGGCTGTCCCCCGACGTTCCTGGTAAACCCGGTGACCTCCGAGATCTGGTCCCCCGCGATGTAGTGAACCAGATCCAGATAGTGGAGGCCGTGATAGATCAGCTTGCCACCGCCGGCTCTCTCCTGAGATGCCATCCAGGTCTTCCAATAGGCAGGCTTCGTTAATCTGGTCTGATCTGCTACCAGGTGCACGGAAGTCCCGTACAGCTTGCCCAGCAAACCGGATTCCACCAGCTCACGTGCCCTTCTGGCTGGGCGACTGACGCGGTTGGTCAGGCCCAGCATGACCTGAAGACGTTTGGACTGAGCCAGACGGACCACCCTCGCGAAATCCTCCAACCTGACGCAGGCCGGTTTGTCGGACAGAATGTGTCCTCCGGCCTCCAGTACCGCCTCCATGACCGGAGGGGTGTGGTGTGGTTCCAGAGCCAGAAGCGCGAGTTGGGGCTTGATCTCTTCCAACATCTGCTTGTAGTCGGAAAAGGTTCGATAACTGGACGCTCTTGCTCCAAGCAACTCCTGGCCCTTAGGCAGGAAATCTCCCGAGGGATCCGCAGCGGCCACCATCTCAACCCCCTCCAGGACACCCAACGCCTTGGTGAAGCTGCTCAAATGCTGGCCTCCCGGTTCGGTAATGATTCCAACCCGGATCTTCTCCGCTTCGGCTCTCGCGGATTCACCTGAACCCGGTTTGGACGAGGGAGCCGCGGCCACGAAGCGATCCAGATCGGCGGCTGCTAGACTACCTCCCAGGTAGCCAGCTCGCTCGAGGAATTTTCTCCGATTCACGTCAATCCTCCTCTTGGGTTTTTGGCTGAGGGGTATCTTTTATCACAAGCCAAGGGGATCGACCAGACTCCTCTTCCTTCGAGGCTCGACTCAGGGCAAAGGCTGAGGCAAAGGCAAGGGTAGGGATGTCGGCGGAGTCTAACCGAGACTGTTTTGCTCTTGCACCCACTGTTGTTGCCGAGGGCAGGCCCTTCGCTACGCTGTCCAGGGAGAAGAGACGTGGGACCTCTTCTTGTGCAACTGTGATGCTTCCACCGGTTATTGTATAAGCGTCGAATGCGGTGTGGTGTCGTCCTCTTGCTTGCCCTGTCGATCTTCTGTCCATCCTGGGCGGCTTCCATCCACAACGTGGCCAGTGTTGGACCCGGCGGGGGAGGAGGCGTATTTGCTGCGATCTTTCACAATTCAGATCCCAACGTGATCCTACTGGGTCAAGACATCGGGGGGGTGGTCAAGAGCACTGACGGCGGACGGCACTGGCGCCATGTCAATGCGCGAGGGTTTGCGCGTCCCGAGATTGGCCTCGATCTCTTCTTCGTGGATGAGCTGGTGGCCCATCCCGCGCGAGACACCGAGTTCTTTGCCTGTACCCAATCCGGACTCTTTCGATCCGAAGACAGCGGCGAGAGCTGGTCCTTGGTGATTCCCTCACCGACCTCAAGCGACGCCGAGCTCCCAGTGTCCTGGATCAGCTTCTCCCCTCACAACAGTAGCCTGGCGCTAGCCGGAGGAGGAAGCTGGCACGAGCCAGATCCTGAAGAAGACCTGGCCCTGTACCGCAGTCAAGACGCAGGGAAGTCCTTTGTCCTCGTCGACGTGGAGGGAATACCCGAACTGGCGGCGATCACTTCAATCGCATTTGATCCCGAGGACGGCAGTGTGTTCGTGTCGACGACTGCCGGGTTGTTCCGATCGACCAACAATGGCGAAGTCTTCAGCAAGGTCGGTTTTGGTTTTCGGCACGACCAGGGACAGTGGATCGGGATCGAGGGCAGCGGCACCCAGAAAGCTTATTGGTACGTCCTCTATACGCTAGGTGAGGATGGCGAGCCGGGTACGCGTTCAGCAGGAATCTACCGATCCTCGAACGGCATCTCCTGGACCGAGATCAGTGGGCATCCCACGATCAACGATCCAGAAAGCAACGAGCTGATTCGCCCACTGGGTGGACGGCTTCAACCATCGTCTCCCTCTAACCTGTTCTTGAATCTGAGGACCGACGGCGGCGAGGGAGGTCTCTACCGCTACGACGGGACCTGGACCAATCTGACCGAAGACCTGGCCGATACAACCTGGTCGGCCGGCTCGGGTTTCTTTGGGATTGCTCCCGGGTGTCTTACCTTCTACCATGGGGATCCGCGGCTGATGATCTCCTGTAATGAGAAGGCCGTATTCAAGACCGAGGACGCGGGCCTCTCCTGGACCCAGATCTCGACGATCAGCCTGGGAGCGGGGAGATGGAGTGGCACGGGTGCCGAAGTTGTCTCGACCTACGATGTTGCCGTGTCGGAGGACGCGGTGTATGCGGCTTTCGAGGACATCGGCTTTTGGAGATCCGACGACCGAGGCGCCTCCTGGCAACAGCTTCTCTGGCCGGGTGCCACCCCGGACACGGTCCGTCCGGACGGCGCGACCGAGATCTTCGTTCACCCTGAGGACGGAAAGCGCCTGTACGTTGCACTGGGTAGCTTTTCCAACGAGCTGCGAGAACCCAGCGTGCGCTCTGAGATCCACCGATCTGTCAACGGCGGGACCACCACCACCAATGTAACGCCACCAACCTCTGCCCAGCTCCTGGGTCGCCCTGCCTTGGCCGTGGTCTGGGGCCACACGCCGGCCGAAGACGCCCTCTATTGCGCCTTTCATGGAGAGGGACTCCACAAGTCCACAGATGGAGGCTCCACCTGGTCCGAGATAGGAACCGATATTCCTTCCCAGGATCGTGAAATCGTCTTCCGCATCACGGTCGACCCCGGCAATGCCAATACGGTCTATCTGGGCCTTTGGACCGACTTCGATGCCTTCCCTTCCCAGGGCGGGATTTACCGCAGCAGCAATGGAGGATCCACCTGGTCCAGGCTTGAGGACTACCCCTATCAGGACGTCGCAATCATCCGATTTGCCGGAAATCCCCACCGACTCTTTGTCGGCGGGTGGACGCAGGACAAAGGCTCACTTCTCGTCTTCGACGGAGGCAATTTCTCGACGGTGCTGAATCAGCCCTTCGTCACCGCGATTACCGAAACTCCCGACTCCCCTACGATTCTCTATGCCGCTGCCAGTGCCACCTTCGTGAGGGGCACAGGCCAGAATGCTGGAATCTACCAATCCACTGACAATGGGACGAGCTGGCTGCGTCTGTCTGAAAATCTCCATCACAGCGGAATCTTCGACCTGGAAATCCTTCCTGATCAGCCTCAGATTCTGCTTGCTGCCAGCGATGGGGATGGAATTCTGGTAGCCGAGTTGGACGATTATCGTCGTAGCTTCTCACAGTTTGGTGACGGCGGAGGGATCTCGTCCAGCGTTCTCCTGATCAACCCTTCAGCGTTGCGGTCGGCTAACGCAGGACTCAAACTCTTCGATGCCTTGGGGGATCCGCTCCCAGTGGAACTCGACGGCGAGCCCCAGCAGGGTGAGCTAATCTCCAACCTGCCGCCTCAGGACCTGGCCCTTTTTTCCAGCAGTGGAGGGGAGGATCTCCGAACCGGTTCCGTCCTGCTGGAAGCCGATTCGCGGATCGAGGGCACAATCCTGTTCTCAGGAGATACCACGGGAGTTGCCGGGGTGGGAGCGGTGAAGGCTTCAAACTTGAAGTTTCTGATACCGATCGAGTCGGATCTCGAGGCTGGTATCCGAACCGGGATCGCCCTGGCCAACCATCAACCGGATGAGCAGGATCTCACCGTTTGCCTGCGTCGAGCAGATGGCAGCTCAACAGATAGCGGTGAGACGGTAATCACACTCCCCGCAGGAGGGCAGCTGGCTCGCTTCGTAGAGGAGATCTATGCCGACAGCGGTATTGACTTCGGCTCTTTTCAGGGCACCTTGACCGTAGAATCCAAGGCTCCGGTAGCTGGGATGGCTATCCGCGTGAGCCCGGCTCAGTTCGCCACCCTACCGGTGACGCCGCTGGGTTTTGGTTCCAAGCTGCTTCACTTTCCCCAGTTTGGAGACGGAGGAGGAATTACGTCAACCCTGATTCTAATGAATCCTTCAGGAGGACTTCCGGCGACAGGAACAGTTCACTTGTTCGATACCCAGGGTGCACCGCTTTCTGTCAGCATGAACGGAGTCGAACGGATGGGTCAGTTCCCATTCGACCTCCCTCCCTACGGCGTGGGATTCTTCAGATCTGAGGGCCTTCGTGAGGGAGTGGCGACCGGATCGCTACAGGTGGAATCCAATCAGTTCATCGGAGGGACGATCCTCTTCGCTGGAGATTTCGGTGTGGCGGGAGTGGGCGCGGCGCCTCTCTCCACGAGGTTTATGGTGCCGGTGGAATCGGACGACACTTTCGGAATCAGCACCGGCATGGCCCTGGCCAATCCAGCTCCAGGACCGACAATGGCGACCTTGCATTTGCGAAGCGCAGGGAGTGCCGAACCCCGCCCTCATCGCCCAGATTCCCCTAACGGGAAAAGGGCAGCTGGCCAGGTTTCCCGCAGAAATATTTGCTGCTGCCGAGATCGACTTCACACAGTTTAGAGGGACCCTTGAAGTGCAAGCGCCTCATCCCCTGGCGGGGATGGCCATTCGGGTAAGTCCGCAAGAGTTCGCCACCCTGCCAGTTTCCCGAGTGGATTGAAAGGGGCGCCAGCTGGCGCCGACCGACGCAAGCCTCGATCGACTAGATTTCTCCGTGTCCGGCAATAACCAGGCCCAGCGTCAGCGTCCCCACCTTCTTCACTACCATCCACTGGTCCATCTCATTGCGCATGAGCTTGGGCTCTGAAATCTCGTCGTAGACGGGAAACAGGCTGAGGGCGGCTGGGTGCTGACCCTCTGAGGCCTGGCTGCTGTGCTTGGCTAAGTCGTCGTGGCTATACTTCTGGTCGGGGTCAGTGTCGGATCCGGCAGGCGTCAAGAGCAGAAAGTCTCGATAGAGACTGACTCCCATGTGATTCCCGTCGGCTGGTTGGACCCCATACCGCAGCGTGTAGACGCCGGCCGCGACCCGGTTATCTTTGTAGTCGGACCAGTCCAGAGGGTAATGAACCAGACCTATCAGGGTCCCCTCCTGGAGTTGTCCAAATCCGACGCCCAGTTCAGTCGATGCGGGCTCCTGTAACGGCACCTCAGGACGGAGCCAGAACTCTCCCATCACTTCACCGCCCTTGAGAACACGAAACCCATTCTTATCCAGCGCTGCGAGAACATCCTCTGAGGCACCCTCAGGCGGTGCGGATTCGAACTGCTCCACCGCCAGGTCTGCTGCCTCCAGCCTGGGAACGATCTCTGGACTCAGGCCCAGGGAAAGAAGCCCCAACCCTAGAAGCCCAGCAAAGAATCGATACCCCCCCGCAAAGTACAATTTTCCCATCCTTGTCTTCATCTCTGAGAACCCGAAGAGAGGAGTGGGCTCAGAACAGAACGAATTGAGCCAAGACAACAAACAAACCAGTCTGGCGCCGACCTCTTGTCGAGTACGGGCCAGACCATGCTCGTGAATCTCGCCAGGGACGAAACCTGGACGTCACAGGCTAGCGAGAAAACGTTCCCACGAAAGCACCTCGGCTTCCAAAGCTGGACCAGCTGCCGTTAAGGCCTTTTCCCTTGAATTGATGCATCAGGGTAAAAGCCGGCTTGGCCTGCGCCACCTCGGTCAACGGGGGATAGTACACCTCTTCGTTGCCACAGATATGATCCCCATGATTCAAGGCACGCGTCTTGAGCTGGACCACGTCTCCAGCCTTCAGGCTAGCAAAGGTCCGAGCCTTTCCAAACTGAATCTCGATTGGAGCTGCCTCGACGCTGACGACATCTTGCAGAAGATCACCGGCCTCAGCCTGGGCAAGATCGATGAGAGCATCGCGCTGTTCTGCGCTGGCTCTTTCGTCGACCACGATGATCGCTTTGGTCCTTCGATCGAGGGCGAACGGATCGCCAAAAGTCGCCTTGGACTTGACGACGGTGAGAACGCTCAAGCCATCAAGAGCCACTCCGCGCCAGCTGCCTTCCCGGACTCGCCATGCCAGCATGGCTTCCTTTCCAGTCAGGTTGACCTCGGCATTGGCGAAACACGGCCCGGTGTAGACATCTCCAGTACGGACCTCCAGATAATCGCCGCTGATGGTGGTGTCGCGCGCCAGCAAGGGCAGCGTCCAGAGCAGGCAGATTCCCAGTAGAACGATTCCCTTTTTCATAACAATGGACCCCCTTTTAGGTAAATCCCAAGACTCAGTGACCAAATCCCGATTCCAGATAGGACTATCTTCATTCTTGGGATTCAGTCTACCAGATTCCTCTGATGGGCAAAGATATCCAGTCACCCGAGCTGCTTCGAACTCAAGAAATTTAGCTCAAAGTGACTCATAGCATTGTCGATCCGACTGACAGTTCTCTTCATTACAAACCTTACCGTCGGGACCGAGGCAGTTCATGCTGTGCGTACACCAGAAGAAGGCATCATTGCTGGGTGGAACCGTCAGGTCTGGAGCTGCTTCTATAAACATGCCCTTCCAGCGGAGACGCCGGCACAGTTGAAACCTGATCTTTTCGATATCTTGCATGGCTCAGATCTCCTCTATTCCTGCCGCGCGTAAAACGGCTCGCTTTACCGCAACTCGAGCTAGTTGAACCTTATACTTGTTGCGACTCAAAGGCGCGGCACCCTCTACTGCTGCCTCGCCGGCTCGCGTTGCGACCTCTGTGCTGACGGACTTACCTTTCAATGCCTGACCGGCACTCTTGGACATCCAGGGAGTCGGAGCCACGTGTCCCAGAACTACCTTTGCCTCCTTGACCGTGCTGCCACTCATACGAAGTGACACCGCAGCGGCGGCCAGCGGCCAATCGAGCGCTTCCTTCTCGCGGACCTCGTAGGTTGCATTCTTGCGACCCGCGGCAGCTGGAACCAGGATATCCGTCACGATCTCGTCTGTTGACAGGACATTCTCGGATTCTCCGTCCGCAGAAGGAGCCCGATAAAAGCTTGCCAAATCCACCGTCCGACCGCCTTTGGGACCGAGGATATTCACCTTGGCACCCAATGCGATCAGAGCCGGCGCTAGACTGGAGGGATTCACGAAATAGGCGGGACCCGCACCCAGGATGGCATGGTAGCGGTTATCGCCGTCCGGCACCATTGTCTTGCCCTGCCACTTGGCGAGAAGCCCGAAGCCGTGGCGGTAGTACCAGCAG
Source organism: Acidobacteriota bacterium (assembly GCA_965219855.1). GTDB lineage: Bacteria > Acidobacteriota > UBA6911 > RPQK01 > JAJDTT01 > CAUZIZ01. The sequence goes on along the minus strand of CBDCOR010000022.1, from coordinate 912,773 downwards.
CGAGGGCGCTGGCAGAGATCACCTCCAACCGTTCCCATCGAGCGGATCTGGGCACTTCTGACCCCATCGACAGCTTGTTGAAGCGAGGGGTAGTCCGATCGGATTCGGCTATCAGCTTCGAGCTCATCCAATGTCAGGAGAGCGCCGATCCTCAGACCGCTTCCGGCATCATAGCTGATACCGCCCAGTCCCTCCACAGACTTGATGTTGACAACCCGGCCTGGTGTGACGACCTCATCCTTCATCAGACTGATCAGATCCGTACCTCCGGCCAAAATCGCCGTCTTCCCTGCCTCGCTGCTGAGAAGTTTGACGGCATCTTCCCTGGTTTCGGGGCTAGCGTACTCGAAAGCTCGCATCAGGCTGCTCCTCCTTTCGCCAAGGCGTCCAATACCCGGTCGGGCGTCAGGGGCAGGTAGGGTACACGGACGCCGATGGCATTGGCGACCGCGTTTGAAATAGCGGCACCGGTGGAGATAACAGGAGGCTCTCCCAACCCGATTACGCCGCGTTTGTCGTGACGTTCGTCGGTCATCATGTGCACCTCCAACTTTCCTACATCTCCAATGCCGGGCAGCTTGTAGAATTCCATGTCGGCATTCAACATTCGTCCGCTCACTGGATCCAGGATCTTCTCTTCCATCAAGGCGTATGCAGCCCCCATGATGAGGGCACCATAGACCTGACTTTCCGCAGTCTTCAGATCAATGATGAGACCACAATCCTGAACCGCCACGACTCGATTGAGCTTGACGATACCGGTCTCGACATCCACGGAGACATCGGCCATCTGAACCCCACCGACACCGCTGTCGTTCAGTTTTCCTGGTCCGGGGTTCTTGCCTGAAGCGGTGATCGGAGTGGGGCCAATTCGGGCGGCTGCCCTCTGCCAGGAGAGACTGCGATCCGGGTTGCCCTTGACCTGAATGGTCCCGTTTCCTACCTCCAACTGATCGGCTGGCGCGTCCAGTCCGGGTGCTACTTTCTCGAAAACCTGGGTCAACGCATTCAGCGCCGCTCGCCGGGTCGAAGAGCTGACTCCGCCGACGGTGGTGCTGCCTCCTGAGCCGCCGGATTGGGGATAGCGGCTATCCCCAATATGGACCCTGACGTCGTGAAGACCGAGGCCAAAGGTCTCGGCGAGCACCATCGCGATCACGGTCTTGGTGCCGGTACCGAGGTCCTGGCTGCCCAGCTTGGCTTCCACGTTTCCATCGGGATAAACGACCACCTCGCAGTTGCTCTGGTGGGCGCGGCCACCCCAGGTGTGGAATGCCAAGCCCAGGCCCTGCTTGGTCGAGCTCTTCCCTTCTCCGCGAGGATGCCATCTCTTCCTCCATCCGATCAGCTCGGCACCTTTCTTGAGCTCGGACTCATAGATGTCGGCCCGCTCACCCAACAGGTTGACGTTTTTCAAGAAGAAATCCAGCGGGTCCATCTTCAGAGCCGCAGCCAAATCCTCGAGCGCCGACATCGTCAGAAAGCAGGCCTGGGGGTGGTTGGGCGCTCTCCAGGCCCGCGAAGTGGCCGAGTTGGTCACGACAGAAATGTGCTTTTGCCGTCGATTTGGAACCTCTACCACGTAGGGAAGTGGCGGGCTGCCGCGGGATCCGGAAATGCCTCCCGATCCCCACGATTCTGAGGACCAGTAGGTAAGCGTTCCGTCCTTCTTGGCTCCCACTTCGATTTTGGCGTAGGCCGAGGGGCGGTCGCCCGCAACAGCGAGTTCGGCGTTGCGCTCCAGAAAGAGTTTTACAGGAGCCTTCGCCTCTTTCGCCATGTTGGCGCAATCGATTCCCCAGCGGTCGGCACTGAACTTGCTGCCGAAACCTCCTCCCATGTAGGGAGTGATAACGCGTACGTTGGAAGTGGGAATCTCGAGCTTATCGGCGAACTGTCCCGGCAAGCCCGAAACCAACTGAGTCGAGCACCAGGCCGTGAGATGATCTTGATCCTCCCATTCGCAGACCTGTCCATGGGACTCCATACAGCAGTGAGTGATGGACGGAAGGCCGTAAAATCCCTTGATCTTGACCTCGGCGGCCGCGGCGCCCGCATCCGGATCGCCAGTGGACTCCTCCTTGGCGACTTCCGAGCTGGGGGCCTTATCCTTGTCTTCTTCGGTGACAAAGTGGGGGAGCAGGTCGTATTCGATCAGGATCGCCCGGATGGCGTCATCCGCCACTTCCTCGCTGGTCGCGGCCACCGCCACTATCTCGTCCAGCTCCCACTGAATCTCGGTTCCCACGTCCTGGATGACTCGAACCGATTTGACGCCGGCCATACTCTTGGCGGCTGAAACGTCCAGTTTGGTGATCTTGGCATGAGCATGGGGGCAGCGCAGGATCTTCGCAAAAAGCATTCCTGAGCGGTTGACGTCGTAGGAGTATTTCGCGTGTCCTGTGGTCTTATCGGGACCGTCGAGCCGTGAGGTACGGGTGCCGATGTGCCTTCTCTTGTTAGGCTCTGGCCAGTTGTATTCAGGCATTGCTTCCGCCTCCCTTCAGAGCCTTCGCAGCCTCCAGGACGGCTGGGCCGATCCCGGCGTAGGTGCCGCAACGGCAAAGGTTACCTCCCAATCCCTTCTGGACCTCTTCTAATGTTGGGTCTGGGTTCCCATCCAAAAAGGCCTTACAGGCGACGACGAAACCCGGCGTGCAGAATCCACACTGCTGAGCATCGTTCGCGATGAAAGCGGTCTGCAAGGGGTGGAGCTGCTCCGGCGATCCCAGCCCTTCCACCGTGACGATGTCCTGGCCCTGAGCTTCGATCGCCAGCACACTGCAAGCGTAGACCAGCTTCCCATTGAGAAGCACGGTGCAGGCTCCGCAGGTGCCCCGATCGCAGACCCTCTTGGCTCCGGTCACGTCCAGCCGGTTACGCAGCGCGTCCAGCAGGGTAGTCCGAGGCTCTACTTCGACCGGCTTCAACTTCCCATTGACTTTCAACTTAACCGAGACGCCGCCGGGGCCCAATACCTTGCCATGGGAAGCAGCTTCTGCCTGGGGTCCCATGGAAGTGAGCAGGCCCGTGGTCAGAGCACCCGTCGCTCCACCTCTCAGAAAGTCACGTCTTGAGAGGTCTGAAGCCAGTTGCTCTCCTATCTTTTCTTTCGCCATAGCTCCTCCTTCACAAGCTGTAGTTGGCAGGAAACATTCATTCACTATAGGGTCTGGGAGCACGCGTTTCAACTGAAAAAGAGCGGGCCTGGCTAAAACTGAACCCTTCACGTCAGCGGGCGCCGGGTTGGCCCCCAGTCCTTGCGCCAAGCACCCATAGGTAGCTTTGAAGATTGAAGAAAGGGGGGGCGGTAGTTGCTCTGGAAACGGAGGGCAGGATCTAAAGGCCGAAGCGGTGTTCGAAACAGTTCATAAGGAATGCTGTCAAGCCGGGTAGTTGGCGGTCACCTTCGCCGGAATAGTACCAGCGAAGTCGCCCCAACATCCGATGAAACCAGGTTCCCTAGCGGAGCCGGTTACTTCGAATGAGAGTTCTTTCGAATCTGATGACGTCGTTTGCGACGAAGCTTCCCGCGCCGTTTCTTCTTCTTTTTGAGTACACTACCCATTACTTCGGTCCTCAACCAAAGGCATATCCTAGCAGCAAACCCCCACTTTGTGAAGTCGCCCGGTGAAATCAGCTGATTGGCCGGGTTGCAATCAAGAGACTTTAAGGTAAGCTTGCTTCCAGTGTCCGGCAGACGCCGGCTAGCGGTAGCGAGCGACCTCATACCGCCGAGTAAGAACTGAGAAGAATGTAGAGAGGGCGATCCTGGAGGATTGCCCTCTCGTCGTGTCGGCGATAACCTTCGGTGATAACCAAAACACTGGAGGTTGTCATGACCGACTATGCCAGTCTATTGCGGGATCACGTCACTCTCAAGTGCCGCTGCATCGACCGAGTGTTCTTGCAGGCTTACGTTCCCAAGCTGCAGTCGGTGGGACAAGTCTGTACCTTTCTGCGTTGGGTCAAGGGGTTCAAGATCCCCTCCTCGGCGGCCTTCGGCAAGATCGGTCAAGGCTACGTCAAAGCCATTCACCGCTTCGCCGAAGAACACAATATTCCGGTAGTGCACTTCAAGAAAGGGGAAAACAAGGAGGAGACGGCTCGTCCCTACCTGGAAGCGGCGGCGAAGGAAGGCCAAGAGCGGGTGGTGTTGATCGGCATTGCCCAGGAGAAAGCATCGGCGTGGCGGTCCTGGAAGGGCAAAGGGCAGGAAACGGCCGCGCATCCCCATATGGAGTGGGGCCGTCAGATGGTTTACATCAACCACTTCTACTTCTACCTCTGGGACTCCGAGTGGGGCGGCACGTTTTGGAAGACCAATGCCTACGCGCCTTATCCCATCTGGCTGTGGCTCAACGGCCATGAGTGGGTCAAGCGGCAACTAGAAAAAGCGGGCATCGCCTACGAGGCCCTGGACAACGGATTCCGTTCTTGCGCCGATCCCGAGGCCCTGCAGAGCATCTGTGACCGGTTGGGTTCGGGGGCCGTGCGCAGCTTCTTCTGGCGTTGGTGGTGGCGTTTACCTTCTCCCTTCAGCTCGGAGGACTTCGAGGCCGGTTACACCTACGAGTTGGCTTTCCGCCAGTTCGAGGTCTCCGACACCTGTGTCTTTGACCGACCCCAGGCCGGGCGGATGTGGTTCGAAGGGGTGATTCGAGACCATTTGGACATTGGTCGCCCCGAACAGGTGACGCTGATCTTCGATCGGCGAATCACCCGACGAACTCCCGGAAGCTTTCGCTCCCGAGTCCTCAGACGAGGGGTGGACCCGGTCCTCAGTTGTTATTACAAGTCGTCTCGTATCAAGCAATATTTCAAAGAGGGCCGCGCCTTGCGGACCGAAACCGTGATCTGCGACAGCCGCGACTTCGGAGTGGGTCGCCGCGTTTGCGCTCGCAACTGGTATGCCCTTTGGGCTGTTGGCGATTCCGCCAACCGGCGTCTGTGCGACGCCGAAGCTGCAGACGCTCGACCGGCACCCGACGTGCTCACCTTCCAAAAGGTGAGCCAACCCTCGAAAACTGCCGAGGGTCTACACAGTTCTGGCCTTCGCTTTGGCGATCCTCGGGTGATGGCGGTCTTCTCCAGCCTGGTCGCATTTAGCTGTCTCGTAGCCGGTTTTGACAACCGTCGACTGGTGGAGCAAGTCTCCGCCTTGCTCGATGCCCCCTACACTTCACGCCAGGCGAGCTACGATCTGCGCCGGTTGAGGCGAAAGGGACTCATTGACAAAGTGCCCCGCAAGCGCCGGTACCATCTAACGCCCTTGGGAAGAAAGGTGGCTGTCCTCTTCATCAAAGCCTACGGTCGAGTCCTGGCACCGGGCTTGACGGCGCTCGATCTCAAGCTGCCACAGGAAGTGGCTCAGCGCTGTCCGCTGGCGACGGCTTGGCGACGGTTCGACCGCTCGCTGAACGTCTTTGTTGAAGAGCAACTACTCGCTGCTTGACACTTCTTGATCAGTTTGTGAACTTTTTCTTGATTAAGGGGTCTCTAGAGCACGCCTTGAGTCAACATGTTGAATCCCGGTGGGAGGTCGATCGCCCGGCTCGCAGCGGCCTGCGGCCGCCGAGAACTGAAAACGCGGGTAGAAAGAAAAGGGGGAATGACAGAATGAACGATTTAGAGCCCAAGAAGCGCTCCTTGATCATGGCTGGCGGCGGTGTGAAGGTGGCGTTCCAGGCGGGGGTTCTCCAGGTCTGGCTCGACGAGGCAGGTCTCAGCTTCGATCATGCCGATGGAGCCAGCGGCGGGGTTTTCAACCTGGCCATGTATTGTCAGGGATTGAATGGTACCCAGATCGCCGAGAACTGGCGAAACTTCGACCCCAATCTGGGAATTGACTTCAACTGGCAACAGTACGCCAATCTGTTTTTCGCCGAGTCCATGTTCAAGCTGGATCGTTTCCGTGAGAACGTCTTTCCAGGGTGGGGACTGGACTGGAAGCTGATTCGAGAAACACAGCGAGAGGCTACCTTCAACGTCTACAACTTCAGCAAGCACGAGTTGGAGGTAATCACCCCCGACCGGATGACGGAGGATTTCCTGGTCGCCTGCGTTTCCCTTCCCATGTGGTTTCCCCCCGTCATCATCAACGGTGAGACCTACATCGACTCGGTCTATATCAGTGATGCCAACATCGAGGAGGCCATCCGCCGGGGTGCAGACGAGCTCTGGATCATCTGGACCGTCAGCGAGCGAAGCGAATGGCACGGTGGATTTCTGGCGCAATACTTTCAGATCATTGAGACAGCCGCCAACGGGCACTTCAGGCGAATCATCCGTCGGATCAAAGAAAACAATGCCGCTTTGGCTGAAGGGCAGGACGGTGAGTTTGGTCGCCATATCGAACTCAAGATTCTGAAGTCGGAAGTGCCCCTGCACTACCTCTTGAATCTGAGCGCCGATCGGGTCGTGGAAGCCGTGAACCTGGGAGTCCTCCGCGGGCGCGAGTGGTGCAAGCAACAAGGGATCGCGTTGACGGACACTCAAGCTGAGTATTCCACCGATATCCATACGACTCCAACCAAGCTGAGCTTCAGCGAGGAGATGAAAGGCTACCTGGGCTTCGGAGAAACGGACTATCAACGTGGACACAACGTGGGGAAGCGGACTAAGTCTTACGTTTCCTTCAATCTCACGATTCGGGTAGACGGGGTCAACCGTTTTATCACTCGCCCTCTGCACGAGGCTGCCGCCGAAGGCTACCTCACCTGTGAGAGCCTGGGAGGACAGCTCCCGGTGGAGCAAGGCATCTTCAACCTGTTCGCCGATGAGGCGGACCCGGACGAGAAAAAGATGCTGTATCGGCTCCACTTTAGGAATGGCGAGGGAGAGCCCCTCACGCTGACGGGCTTCAAGGAGATCAAGGACGATCCGGGCCTGGATCTGTGGAGTGATACGACCACACTCTACACTCGGATCCTCAAAGGCCATGTGGCCGCCGAGCAGGATTCCGATGCCGAGGTTCTGGCATCGGGAATCCTCAGAATCCACCTACTCGACTTCCTGAAGCAGCTCAGTACCTTTCGAGTCGAGGCTCCCAGCCTTGCCGATAAAACCTCTGCGTTAGGCCGGTTTGGCAGACTCTTTCTGGGCAAGCTCTGGGATGTCTATGCCAAGGAGGTGCTTTCGGTCAGTCCGTTCTGAGCTATCCCTCTCCCAGCCGTACTGGATCATTCAGGGGGAACTTCAGGTCGGGGATAGGGAAGATGGTTCTGTTGTCCAGCTCACCCCTCGCTTGCGCTTCAGGCTTCCCTAATTTTCGCGCTAATCAGTGACCTGGACGTGCGAGGTTCCAATGAAGTTTCAGCTTAGCCCCGCCACCGGCTGCGCCGCATCGTACAGGAAAGAAACTTCGGCGATCCGGCGATAGGGTAGGGAAGCACGGTCACCCGGCTCCCCTCCCTCCGAACTGCACGTGCGATTCTCCCGCATACAGCTCTCCAGTCAGTAGGTTCCTATGGATTGGACGAAACGGATATGGGCGTCAGTCAGGCTCGTGAACCCATGATCCGTAAAGAAGGCGTTGGGCCAACGGTGATTTCGACAGAGGCGTTTTCTATTCTTCCGGTTGCGCTTCAGAAGCAGGCGTCGCAAACGACGACGGATCAGACCGTCGTAGTCCTTGAAGATGTTCCAATGACAGTGCCGGAAGTAGTTGAACCAGCCTTGCGTCGAGCGATTGAGCCGCTGGAGGATGACCTCCAGCGAGTCGCCCGACTTGCGCGGCGTCAGCTCGTGAATGCGCTCGACGAACTTTCGGTGGCTCTTCGCTCGTGGAAACCGAAAACGGCCTCGGAACGAATCGCCCAAGAACGAAAAGCTCTTCTCTCGCGAGTCCACGATGTGTGTCTTCTCGGGATGCAGTCTCAGCCCGTTGTCCTCCACCCAGTCCCGCCCTTCGGCCAGGGCCGCTTCAGCCTCCTCGGGTGCGCGACACAGCAGGATAAAGTCATCCGCGTAGCGCACCATCTGGAAGCCCAGATCGGCCATCCGATGGTCCAGGGGATTGAGGTAGGCATTCGACAACACCGGAGAAAGAACGGCGCCTTGGGGGACTCCGGCTTCCGGAATCCACTTACGCAGCTCTTCCAGTATCCCCTGATTCAGAAACAGCTGAACCAGGCCCAGCACGCGGCGATCCGATATCTTCTGTTGGATCAGGTCCAACAGTCGATCTTTCGGGATCGTATCGAAGTAACCCTTCAGATCCGCGTCGACGACATACACATAACCGGCTTCGAGCAGCTCTTCGACGTACTGCAGTGCGCCGTGGCACCCTCGCCCATGACGAAAGCCGTAGCTTCGATCATGGAACGTGGCATCCAGAATCGGCTCGATCCCGTGGACCAAAGCCGTTTGCACGACTCGATCCCGCACGGTCGAAATCCCCAGCGGTCGCTTTTCCGAACTGCCTGTTTTGGGAATCCACCTCCGCAGCACCGCTGCCGGACGATAGGTCCCCTCACGCAGTTCTTCCTGCAACCATTCGAGTTCCTCCCGCTCGTGTTCGGCGAAATCCCCCCACGTTTGCCGGTCCACTCCCGCCGCTCCTTTCCTGCCCAAGACCTTCTCGGCCGAGCTGGAAAGGTTCCGGCTGCAAAACACCTTATCGATCAGCGTGTGCCATTTCCCTCCTCTCACCTTTCCTTTCAAAAGTGTCTCCAACATGCGATCCGTCCAAACCGCGCGATGAGCCCACTGTTCGATGCCAGCGGGCTCTCCAGCCGGGCTAGCCGAAAACGGCACTGTGACCGGGATGTAGTCCCGCCTTTGGGCGGAGTTACGTTTCCGCGATTTAGTCATTTCGCATCTACCTTCCTGCTCCCCTTCGCTCCACCGCGTTTTGCTGCACGGCTTCCCCGCTACTATGGGAGCTCTGACTTCTGTCGAGCCGCTTCAACCGACCTCACCGGTATCGCCAGGTTCGCTCCCCTTCGGCGGGCGATACTGCACCGCGGGCCTGGGCCATTGCTCACGCAGCGTCCCCCACTGCGAGCTCTCACGATGGGTCGTCCACGTCCCTCACCCGACAGATCTCCCTGCTTATCTCGTTTGACCTTCCGACCTCTCCATCTCCAACCACCGCATTGCCATTTCGTCACGGTCGCTTTGTCACGTTACTTCACCGCCGTGACTTGCCGCGTCTATCCCCCCGGGCAGACCGTTCAGGTCGGAGGGATGGCCGTCGCGCGGTCAAGGGTTCGGGCTTTGCCAGGACCCTCCCCGACAGGCTTGGCCGAATCGAGTTCACTTGCGTTACGGCTTGGTCGTTCGTCTCAGGTTGCTCTCCACCCTTCCTCACGGAAACGCAGTTACCACTGCCGACTTCAGGCCGGTAACGTTAGCCTGGAAGGGACTTTCACCCTTCTGATCAAACGCCTTCACAGGCGCACTAGCGGCGGCCTCCAGGCCGCCGTTTCGAGCCAAGAGCTCGACGCCAGAACTTCGACCTGGAGACCGAAGCCACGTTTGAAGTTTCAGCTTAGTGGCCCCCCAGCGGTGCTGCCCCATTCGAGAAAGAAACTTTGGCTACCCAGAGGCCAGCGTCGCCTGATCCGGCCTTCGAAATTCGCCCGTTCGATATTTTGCGGTTGAGTATTTTCTACGGTTTCTTTCTCCTGAGTAGAAAGAAAGCCTAAATCTCGAACCGCTAAACATCGAACACGAAGGCTAAAGGGGTTTCCTTTGAAATTCGTGTTCGATATTCAGCGGTTTAGCCTTTAGCGGTTGCCTTCTCGGGAAGCAGAAAAGCCCAAATCTCAAACCGCAAAACACCGAACAATACGAACGCCGAAGTTCGGAAGCTCGACAATGAAGTTTCAGCTTAGTGACACCCCCAGCGCTGCTGGCCCCACTCGAGAATGAAACTTCGAGTCCCGGCGTAGCGGTGGGCTCCAGGCCGCCGTCCGAGCCAAAGGCTCGAATCAAGAAGACTTCGGCCTGGAGCCCAAAGCTACGTCCGCCCAATCAAGGTTTAGCTTAGTGCCACCCCCAGCGGTGCTGGCCCCATTCGAGAAAGAAACTACCCGAGCCATGGAAGCCTGAAGCGCGAGCGAGGGGTTGGCGACCTGAGAGATGCGTCACCAAAAGGGCATCTGATCGGAGACAAGAAAAGAGCCAGGGATGACCTGAATTGTTTGCAGGGGGGGACCACGCCCCGGAGAGAGAGGAAACAGCAAGATCTTGCCGATTCCCAACCCCTCGCTCGCGCTTCAGGCTTCCCCAATTTTCGCATTGCTGCTCCCATTCTTCGCCACGCTCTCCAGCGACAAGAGACTTGCGACGTGCGACCTGCGACTCTTCTTGAAGTTTCACGCTTAGCTGCTCTCAACCCGGCCGTTGCGATAGGCGAGGTTCGCCAGGTGGGCGTCGGCGGCTACCTTTACGCCGACTTCCGCGGGGGCTCTGGGTCGGTTGCGGCTGCGGATGCAGTCAACCCAATCCTGCAGGTGTAGCTGCGTCGACGCGGGCGGATCATAAAAGTCGGCGCCTCGTGGACCCCGACCCAAGATCATGTGGGAGGGAGCGAGCTTGCTTTCCTTCTCGGGCAGAACTTCATAGCGCCCCCGGTCCAGGTAGAGTGTGGCTTCGGTCCCCATGAACTCGAGCATCGCAGCGTTCCTTGCGTTTACGAAGGTGCCTTCGAAGTAGACCTGTACCTTCTCTTCTTCGAAGCGCAACAGGGTTTGTATAGTGTCGGGAGTCTCCCAGAGACCGGAAGTGATGAAGTTGTCTCCGATGGTGGTGGCCGTTGTGGGGTTCCCGAGGTCGAGATACCAGTTGGCGACGTCGTGATAGTGAATCATGAGATCGGTGAGAATTCCGCCACCAAAATCCCAGAACCAGCGCCAATTGCGAAAGCGGTACGGATCAAATGGCTGTTCTCTGGCCGATCCTAGAAACTGCTTCCAATTCAGGCTCGCGGGATCGATGTCAACCGGTCGTCTGCGCACCTTTTCGGCATTGCGATTCCAGGTTAGGTGGACTTTGTGAATTTTGCCCAGCACGCCTGATTGGATGATTTCATAGGCTTTCCGAAACTGGGGCATGCTTCGCTGCTGCATGCCCACCTGTACGATTCGACCATACTCGTTCTGGGTGCGGATGACCGCTTCTCCTTCGCTTGGATCGTGTGTCAGGGGTTTTTCGACGTAGACATCTTTGCCTGCCTTACAGGCGTCGATTGTCATAGGAACGTGCCAGTGGTCGGGCGCCCCTATGATCACCGCATCAATGTCTTTGCTTTCAAGCAGATCGTGGTAGCGCTTGCTGCTAAATGCCTTTGGATCGGCAAGCTCTCGACCCTTCTCAAGGTGATCGTCCCAGATGTCACAGACGGCGGCCAGTCTGACGCCGGGCACCTTCTTGATAGTCCGCATGAGGGAACGACACCGCCCCCCAGTCCCGATACACCCGATGTTCAGGATCTCGTTAGCAGAATATGAGCGTGTCGCTGATTTGGCTCCAAGGCTCCACACCCCCGCTGCACTCGCTCCCAGACCGGTCAGAAATTGGCGGCGGTCCTTCTGGCTAGACATCATCCTTCGCCTCCTCCAGCAAAGTGTGGGGAACCCGGGCTTAGGAATCGTAAATAACTAAAGGTATCATGTTATGATTCGGCGGAGTTCGGTTCTATTACATTAATTCCATTCGCCATGGAACGGGTTGGGCCGCATCTGGATTCGCTTCATTTCTTCATTGGAGACTTTGCGTCCAGTGGGATACTTGCGGCGATCTAGCCGGCACGTCACTTTGAGTCCTTTAGCTGTCGTTGTCTTCGCGATGAGTTGAACAATTGTTTCGTAGTCTCGTAAAGGTTCGCCGCGCCAGTTCGAAGAGATGAAAGAAAAGAGGCGGTGTTCGATCTTGTTCCATTTGCTGGTGCCGGGTGGAAAATGACAGACCGAAGCCGGGAGGCCCGTTTCGTCTGCGAACTTCTGCAACTCAAATTTCCAAAGGCGCAACCGCCAACCGTTGCTCCCGCCGGCGTCGGCGGTGATCAGTATCGTTCTTGCATTCGGATAGATCCGTCTCCCTTCCTGGCGCCACCAGCCGCGAATGGAGGCGACCGCAAACGCTCCCGTGTCGTGATCGGTGCCGACATTGACAAAGCCGGTATTGCGCCCAATGTCATAAACGCCGTAAGGATAGGCACGGGGAACGTCGGGAGTGGGAAAGTCATGACCCTGAACCTTGATCGGCTGCCCGGCGGGAAGCCATTGCTGGCCCGCGTTGTCGTAGTTGCCGATGAGTTCTTTCTTCTTGGTATCCACGGAAATGACCGGACTGCCTTCCCTCAGGCAGTGTCTGACGGTGGCGCTGATGTGCCGAAACTGGGCGTCGCGGTCCGGATGATCTTTCCCTTCCTCGGTCTTCCGATTGCTCTGCAGACTGTAGTCGAGGTCGTGAAGGATCTGCGCCACCTTCGTATGACTGACCGGGTGTTTGTGCCGGGCCAGTTCTTTCGCGATGGCCCGCGTGCTCTTGCAAATCCAACGCAACGGAGACTCCGGGTCACCCCGAGTTTGGACCTCGCTCATTTCTTCCAATTGCTCCACCAGCCCCGGGTCCGAAACCGTCAGGGGCTTGCGTCCCGCTCCGGGCCGCCGGATGCGGCCTTCCATGGGCACGAAACCCTCTTCGATTTCACGGATTCCTTTAGCGATTGCCTTGCGCGACAGTCCGCAGGCACGGCGTACCAAACTGACTCCGCCATGGCCCAACGCTCTCGCTTCACTGGCCGCCATAATCCGCCGCGTTCGTTCATCCAACAGGGGCCATACAGAGCGGAATTTCTCCGTCAATTCGGTCAGCGTATCCATGCATGTGCAACATAGCATTACTAACTATATATTGACACCTTTATTTATTTACTCCTCCTTAGTACACTGGAACGTAAATACGGCAACGTTTGCAGATGGGGCTTGTGAGGCGAGATCAAGGCAGGAGGAGGAAGACGATGCTTGGCCATCTTCGACGACGACCAACGCAGAGATCGTCCGCAACCCCTATCTGCCCTACGGGTGGCGACGGGACGCGCCGATTTCTTTGTCGCTCCTCCTCCACTATAGAAAGACATGGCGTTCGTCGTCGCTTCGTGAACTCGACCCGTCGCGCTCGCCACAAACGTTGCCGTATTTACGTTCCAGTGTACTTAGTCGGTGACTTCGAAGATCGCCTCGACTTCAACCGGGATGTTTTGCGGAAGCGACCCCATCCCGACGGCGCTGCGGCCTCCCTTGCCGGTCTCCTCTCCGAAGACTTCGACCATAAGGTCGCTGAATCCATTGATGACCTGTGGCTGTTCCTCGAAGTCCGGGGTGGCGTTGACGAATCCCAACACCTTGACGATTCTCACGACCTTATCCAGGCTACCTAGAGCCGCTCGCATCGTACTCAAGACATTGAGGCCAACCAGTCTAGCTGCCTCATACGCCTCCTCGACGGTGAGATCGACTCCAACCTTGCCCTTGATCACGCTGCCATCGTGTCGAAACGGCCCCGTACCCGACACGTAGAGAATATCGCCGACCCGTACCGAAGGACGGTAGGTTGCCATCGGGCTAGGTGCGGGAGGTAGTTCAAGCTTGAGTTCTTTTACGCGCTCTTCTGCATTCATGGATGCTCCTTGCTTCAGGCTGCTTCGAAAATCTGACGGCCGATCCTAACTGGTGCGATCCTGCAACCGTCACTACCCGAACAATCAACCTGCGTTAGATGAGGTCCAGTCTCCCGAAATCAGGGGCAAAACTATAACTTCCAGGCGAAGAAAATTTCAAGTCTGGCCACTCAGACAGGTCCCTGCATGTCCTTAACAGCGGAAACGGTCCTGTCTTAATCTTAGCTCTCCAAGACCTTGACAGGATCTTCCTCCCTATGGCCGCAACTCTGAAGGGACCGGAAAGCCAACAACCGCCCGCTCAAACCACTTCCGTTCCTCCTCGAAAGTCGGCGATCTTCCTGGCTTCCCTGACCCTGCTGTTCTCACCAACACTCGCACAGGATCTGACTCAGAACCCACCATCACCGACAGAAGCAGCTTCGAAACAGCAGACGCATTGGTCCTTGCTACCACCGGAGCGACCTGAATTACCCCACGTCATGCTCCGCGCCTCTGTTCGCAACCCCATCGACTCGTTCATCCTTGCTCGTCTTGAAAGCGAAGGAACTACTCCCTCACCGGAAGCCGAACGATCCACCCTGATTCGCCGGCTCTACCTGGACCTGATTGGGCTGCCGCCGCCGCCAGAGGAACTCGAAGCCTTCCTGGCCGATCATCGACCAGATGCTTATGAGCGCCTGGTCACCCATCTTCTTTCTTCGACACACTACGGAGAGAAGTGGGCGCGGCATTGGCTGGATCTGGCCCGGTATGCGGATAGTGACGGATACAATGACGGCCCCAGACCTCATGCCTGGCGTTATCGCCACTGGGTCATCCAGGCGCTCAACCGCAACCTGCCCTTCGATCAGTTCACGATTCAGCAGATGGCCGGCGATCTATTACCCAACGCCACCGTGGAGCAGCGGGTAGCCACCGGCTTCCATCGCAACACACTGACGCAGCGCGAAACCGGAACCGACCGAGAGGAATTTCGAGTCAAGCAGATCGTCGATCGTACCAACACTGTAGGAGCCATCTGGCTCGGTCTGACCGTCGGCTGTGCCCAGTGCCACGATCACGAATACGACCCGATTTCCCAACGGGAGTACTACCGGCTTTACACTTTCTTCAATGGAGACAAAGAGGTCAATATCGAGGCCCCGCTCCCCGGCGAAATGGGCCCCTACCTCCGGCAGAGGCCCGAATACCAGAGACGCAGACGCAAGCTCCTGGATCAGGTTCCTGCCGTCGCCCTGCAAACCGAATGGGAAGCCAAGTTACTCGAGGCCGCCAGCAGTTCCAAGGTGGATCTCATCTGGACACTAGCCTGGCGAAAAGTGGGATGGTTGTTCGACGGCGGGCAGGAGATCCTTCTCAACGAACTCAAAAACAGAAAGACCGACTGACAGACTACTTCGTTCGTTCCTACAATCACGTGGTCGACAAAGAACGGTATGAGGAACTGGGTCTCAAAGAGCTGAACCAGGAGCTGGCCAAACTGAGGGCCGAGTTCCCGTCGCTAAGTGAAGCCCAGACGCTGATTCCCCATCCCCATCCACGGACCACGCATCTGCAGTTGCGAGGCGATTTCCGCAATCCGGGAATCGAGGTACGACCGGGAACACCGGCAATTCTGCATCCCCTGCCCTCCCGTGCTAATCCCACTCGTCTGGAACTGGCCCAATGGCTGGTATCGGAGGACAATCCCCTGACCGCTCGGGTTGCTGTAAACCGTATGTGGCAGGAGTTCTTCGGCACCGGTCTGGTCTCCACGGCGGGAGACTTTGGAATCCGAGGCGAGCGGCCGAGCCACCCCAAGCTCCTCGACTGGTTAGCCACCGAATTCATGACCTCGGGATGGGATGTCAAGCGGATGCATCGGTTCATCGTGGAATCTGCCACCTACCGGCAAGCGTCCAAGCAGAGGGACGACCTGCAGCAGCGGGATCCGGCCAACCGCTTGCTGGCTCGTCAATCTCGCCTACGTCTTCCGGCAGAGCTGATTCGTGATGCAGCTCTGGCAGCCAGCAATCTTCTCAACCCTGTGGTTGGCGGCGAGAGTGTCCTGCCGCCGCTGCCCCAGAACCTCGCCGATCTGGGACATCGTTTCCACGGGTTCGCAGAGAGCAAGGGGAAGGAGCGCTACCGGCGCGGACTCTATGTTCTGGCCAAGCGTACTGCCCCCTATCCGCAGCTGATGGTTTTCGACGCGCCCGACGCTCAGGAATCGTGTACGCGGCGTGAGCGATCTACCACTGCCCTACAGGCCCTGAACCTGCTCAACGATCCCGTCTTTTTCGAGGCCGCGAAGGCGCTTGCGGTCCGCCTACAAGAGGAAGAATCGGGTTCAGCGCAAAAGCGGGTAGAATACGGCTTTCGGGTTTGTCTGGCGCGGGAGCCAGATGCCACTGAAGTGGATCGCCTGGTGAAATACTACGAGCAGCAGCGGGAGATCCTGCAACAGGAGCCAACGTCGATCGCGAAGGTGCTTCCTCCGGAGATTCTCGACAGAACGGACCCAGCCTCGGCCGCCGCCTGGGTCGGCGTCAGCAGCGTCTTTTTGAATCTCGAGGAGTTCATCACCAGGGAGTGACTAAGTGAATCTACAGGAATTCAGACAGATCCAGACGCGTCGGCACTTCTTTGAACAGTGTGCAGGAGGAGTGGGTCTGCTCGCTCTCTGGAACTTGCTCTCCCAGGAGGGCCTTGCGGGTAGACTCTCGACTGAACTCCCGCAGCTCAATCCCCTGCATCCCAGAACTCCACACTTTCCAGCCACCGCCAAGAACGTGATCTTCCTGTTCATGGCGGGAGCGCCCAGTCAGGTCGATCTGTTCGATCCCAAACCGGAGCTGAAGAAGTGGGAGGGATCCCCTCTTCCCCCGTCCATGACCAAAGACCTGAAGCTGGCCTTCATCAAACCCACGGCTGAGATCTGGGCCAGTCAGCGAAAATTCCGGCGCTATGGAGAGTGCGGGATGGAATTTTCGGACCTGCTGCCCCACACCGCAAAATGCGCCGATGATATCTGCATGATCCGCTCCATGTATACGGATCAATTCAACCACCATCCGGGCCAGTTGATGTTCAGCTGCGGGGCACCACTTGCCGGTCGGCCAGCCATGGGGTCCTGGGTCACCTACGGTCTGGGCAGCCAGTCCCAGAACCTGCCCGGCTTCGTCGTGTTGAGCTCGGGAGATCCAACCCATTCTGGGGGCAAGGCCTGGTCCAGTGGCTTTCTTCCCTCCAGTTATCAGGGCGTGCCCTTCCGAAGTGGCGGAGACCCGGTGCTCTACCTTTCCAATCCGGAAGGAATCAGCGAAAACAGTCAACGGGCCAGACTCGACGCGCTTCGTGACCTCAACCAGAAACACTTCGCCGACGTCGGCGACATCGAGATTGCCTCCCGAATTGCCTCCTATGAACTGGCCTTTCGCATGCAGAGCGCAGCTCCGAAGCTGTTGGACCTTTCCCAGGAACCCGAGCACATCCAGGACCTGTATGGTGTAAATAATCAGCCGAATTCTTATGCCACCGCCAGAAAGACGAATTCGAATCAGTTTGCAATCAATTGTCTGCTGGCCCGCAGATTGGTGGAGAGGGGAGTCCGATTCGTGCAGCTTAACCATTCCAGCTGGGACGATCACACCGAGCTCAACAAGCGATTGAAGAGCAACTGCGAGATGACCGATCAGCCTACCGCAGCACTCTTGAAGGATCTAAAGCAGAGAGGCATGTTGGACGAAACGCTGGTCATCTGGGGAGGCGAATTTGGACGTACTCCCATGGTTGAGCGCAGCAAGGTCGTCGACGGCGACAATCGAGGACGTGACCACCAACCCTTCGCTTTCACGCTCTGGATGGCGGGTGGCGGGATCCAGGGTGGACAGATCGTGGGCCAGACGGATGATCTGGGTTTGAACATTGTGGAGGACAAGATCCACGTCCATGATTTTCACGCCACGATTCTTCATTGCCTGGGTCTGGACCATGAGCGGCTCACCTATCGTTACCAGGGTAGGGATTTTCGCCTGACCGACGTAGCAGGTAATGTAGCCCACCAGCTCCTCGCCTAACCCGCATTTCTCATCGCTGGTCTACTGCGACGCCGAAATCATCCGCCCTGGCTGTGTTATGCTCGGTCGGCCTCCTCGACGTACTGTACAAGTACGACTGCGGCGGCTAGCCACGAGTGGTCTCGGTCGCAAGCCTTGCCGGGACGGCCCTTGCGGCGCCTCGCTACGACAAGCGATGAGAAATGCGGGCTAAGTGCTCGCTCCCGGAACAACAGGACAACGCATGTTCGGATTGCATTCACTCGACCTCTTCACGCTTCTGCTCTACCTCGTGGGTGTGACTTTCGCTGGGCTCTGGGCCGCCCGCAAGATCACCACCGTCGGCGACTATTTCATGGGTGGGAGAAAGTTCGGTAAGGCCTTCATGCTGATGCACGCCTTCGGGACGGGTACTCACACCGACCACGCCGTCTCGGTTGCCGGCGCTTCCTACAAGCTGGGAATGGCCGGCATCTGGTACCAGTGGCTCTACCTCTTTACGACTCCTTTTTATTGGCTCATCGCCCCCCTCTTTCGCCGGATGCGGTACTTGACCACTGCGGACTTCTTCGAAGACCGCTTCAGTCAGCCTCTGGCAATCTTCTACACGATCTACGGCCTGATCTACATCTCACTGCAGATCGGTCTGATGCTCCTGGGGACGGGGAAAACGGCCAGTGCCATCACCGGAGGGGCCGTCAGTCCGGAGTTTGCGATTGCCGTCATGACCGTACTCTTTCTCGCCTACGGTCTTGCCGGAGGCCTGCCTGCGGCCATCATCACCGACTTCATTCAGGGTTTCTTCATCATCGTCCTCTCGTTCTTGCTGGTCCCCTTCGTCCTGGCCGAACTGGGAGGCTTCAGCGGCCTGCACCAGCAGGTACCAGGCGAGATGTTCAGCTTGATCGCTCCCGGGGATCCTCCCCCTGGATACGACCGGGTGACGTTTTTCTACATCTTGATGATCGTAATCAACGCGCTGGTAGGAATTGTGGCCCAACCCCATCATATGGAGATTGGTGGCGCGGGTAAGACCGAGCTCGAAGGGCGAATCGGATTTACCTACGGCAACATGCTCAAGCGCATCTGCACGCTGGCCTGGGCCTTTGTCGGCGTTGCCTGTGTGGCCCTCTATCCCAACCTCAGCGACCCCGAACACGCTTTCGGAATGGCTTCCAGGGACCTGCTCCCCATCGGTCTCGTGGGCGTTATGCTCGCCTCCATGGTCGCGGCGGTCATGTCTACCTGCGATTCATTGATGGTCGATGGCTCGGCCCTGGTGGTCAAGAACGTATACAAACGCTACATGCGGCGTGAGGCGCCCGACTCCCACTATCTGACCGTGGGCCGCTGGGTGGCGCTGGTGGTGGTGGCGGGAGGCGTGCTCGTGACGCTGACCTCGGATTCTGTCGTCGGTATCTTGAAACTAACCTGGTCGCTGGGGGCGTTCTTCGGGATTGCACTCTGGGGAGGAATCCTCTGGCGCCGCTGCAACGCAAGGGGAGCCTGGGCCGCGGTTCTGGTTTCCTCCTTCCTCTGGTACCTCTCCCGTTTTCTCTGGGACTGGGAGCTGGCGGACCAGTTCGCCCTCTATCTGAGCGGCGGTTTCCTCGCCATGATCGTGGTCAGCCTGGTGACGCCCCCCGCCGACAAGAAACGACTGGATCGGTTCTATACCATCCTGCACACGCCGGTAGGAGAAGAGCAGAAGCTGCGAGATGCCGGGATCAAGGTAGAGCTGGAGTAATGGTCGAGCTGGCTTGGAGAAACGACTAGCAGCGGAGTGTGAAACATGTGGGACCTTGAGATCCGAAGACCTTCGAAGCAATCCGTAGTGGGTTTCGTGGTCGCCTGGTTGGGCGTCATCGGCATTATTTTGCTTACCCTATTCGTGGTCCGAATCGGCGCTTGAGCAGCTAGTCTAGCCCGGATTATTCATAAGTTTTCTACTGCGGCGGCGCAATCATCCGGCCTGGCTGTGTTACGCTCGGTCGGCCTCCTCGACGGACTGCACGAGTACGACTGCGGAGGCCTCGGTCGCAAGCCTTGCCAGGACGGCGCTTTCGCCGCCTCGCTACGAAAACTTATGAATAATCCGGGCTAGCGGTGCGTTCCCTCGCCTTTTCTTCCTCCCTTGCCCTCCCCCTTGCCTTTGCCCGTCTGCCAGGGGACATTCTTGTGAACGTCTTCGCTGACGGCGAGTACAGCCGGCGGATGGAGTTTGAAAATCCTGTTGCTGTAGGCCGGGTTGCTTACGGGCCTTGATGCGGCCAGAAGATGGGGTCAGGGCAAAGGCAAGGACACGGGCAAGGGAGAGAGGAGGTTAGCGATACAGGGTGAACCCTCAGTAGGCGTGACGAGGCAGGTTGCCTTCACCGTAGTAACCAGGCCGAACATGCTTACGGGCTAAGACGTTGGCCCCGGTCATGCCGCGGGAGTCGTCGCAGGCCAGGAACACCGCAATGGGAGCAATATCCTCGGGTTGCATGAGTAGCTCGGGTTGATAGTCTCCCCCGCCGCGAGCCGCTACCAGCTCATCGGCCATCCGGGTATGAGTCCGACCCACGGCAATCGCGTTGACATCGATATTGAAAGGCTTCATCTCCAGAGCGAGACACTCCGTGAACATGATCAGGCCTGCCTTGGAAACACTGTAGGCAGAGAAGTTGAGGGACGCGACCGATCCGGATCCGGCGGAGATGTTGACGATCTTCCCACCCTTCTGATGTTTCATCTGGGGAAGGACGGCCTGACAGGAAAGAAACACCGCCCGGAGATTGATGTTCATCAGACGCTCCCACTCCTCCAGTGTCGTCTCCAGGACCGGACGCTGGAAGGCAATCCCCGCATTGTTCACCAGGATGTCCACCCGGCCGAATTCGGCAATGGTTCGATCCACCAGCTGCTGAATCTGAGCCGGGTGGCTGACGTCAGTGGGGATCGCCAGGGCCCGCGTTTCCAGACCCTCTGCTACCGACTCGATCTCGTCTCTGCTGCGAGCGGCAACGACCACGTCGGCACCTTCTTGGGAAAAGGCAATAGCGATGGCACGGCCAATGCCTCGCCCAGCTCCGGTGACAATTGCAACTTTATCCTTGAGTCGATTCACTCTGATCAAGAGCCTCGCAGTTCTCCCGAACGGAGTCAAGGTAGGTGCCGGTCGGGCACTGTTGGATTGGCAATATTGGGGTGATGGTGGAAGACCTTTTCGGAATTTGGTGCTTGTGACCAATAGCAGAGGTCTTCATCTTATTTCATCTCAGTACTTATCAGCTTGCCAAAGCAGAATTTAGTACACTGGAACACTACTGTCCGGTTGAACTATTCAGATATCGTGACAACATGATTATAATGAATCAGTTAAAAGGATAATAGACTGGGAGCGACTTCAACTGGGACTTCCGCCGTTGCCCAACTCGCAGGGGTCGGTTCCACGCCGGCATCGGGCAGTGACACTGGAACGTAAATACGACAACGTTTGTGGCGAGCGCGACGGGTCGAGGTCGCGAAGCGACGACGAACTCGATGCTTGGTATCATGGAGGAGGAGGAGCGACAAAGAAATCGGCGTGTCGCGTCGCCACCCGTAGGGCAGATGGGGGTTGCGGACGATCTCTGCGTTGGTCGTCGTCGCAGATGGAAGAGCATCGACTTCCTCCTCCTGCCTTGATCTCGCCTCGCAAGCCCCATCTGCAAACGTTGCCGTATTTACGTTCCAGTGTGGTTCCAACCAGAAAGTGATATGACAGATTCCAGATCTTGGTTGATGCTAGCGACGTTGGCTATTACCTGGAGCGCATGGTCTCAGTCCACCAGTACCTGGGCCGCGCAGCCGCAAACGGTACGGGAGTGTATATGGGCCTGGTCGCACGAAGCGGGCGTGTACAACGGCAATTACGGATTGCCTGGCAACTCACGGATCACGCCGGTCGAGGGTGCGCACTTCCTTGGCGTGCCAAATATCATCTTCATCCGTTACCACGACAGGCCAGAGCCGCCCTTCCAACAGTACGCCATTCCCTTCAAAAGCCTGGAGCGGGTGGTGTGGTCGATCACCGGCGCAAGTGGCCTCACGTCACCCGAAGAACGCCAACATGTACTGAAGCTCGCTCAGGATATGCCGAACATGACGGGCGTCTTTATGGACGATTTCTTTCACTTTGATGTCGGACGTCCGCTCCCCGACGGACAACCGCTGGCGGCAATGACGGTCGCACAGCTGCGCGAGTTCCGCAAACAGATGCGCGTGGCCGGTCGTCGGCTTGACTTGGGCGTGACGCTTTACACGCACCAGCTCGACGAGCGGATCTTACCGCATCTGGAGTTGTGTGACACGGTTTCGCTGTGGACTTGGCGGGCGCCGGAGCTGGCCAACCTGGAGACCAATTTCGCCAAGTACGAAAAGCTGGTGCCGCGCGGCAAGAAAAGGCTGCTAGGCCTGTACATGTGGGACTTCGGCAATCGACGGCCCATGCCGCTCGAGTCGATGAAGATGCAGTGCGAGCAGGCACTTCGTTGGCTGCACGAAGGCCGTATCGAGGGCATGATCTTTCTGGCCACCAACATCTGCGACCTGAACTTGGAAACGGTCGAGTGGTCGCGCAGGTGGATCAACGAGCACGGCGGCGAACCTGTACAGGTGCGACAAGATGTCGGCCAATAGGTTCGGGAGTCTACTCTTGCCTATCTGAGTCGACGAAAGTTCCTCAGGAATCGACTCGTTCCTCTTGAGCAAGCGCTACCCCGGTCGGGCCCGGATCGCGTAGCTGCGCAAGGACTCGATCGGTTCGCCACGCCGGCAGCAGGGTAAGGCGCTGGGGGCGCCTCGTGGCGGTCATGGAGGCCGTGAGCCGTACCGTCGAGGTGTCATTCAAACGGTGTAATCCTGAACCAGCAGTTGCCTCGATGTGCGGCTATGTCCGAGATGCCGAAGACGGCGTTTCTCAGTCCTGGGCAAAGCAGCGGAGGACATTCTCGGTGACCCTCGAGACCGTGTTGTCGTAGCCGTTCCACGACATCCCTCCACGCCAGCAGATCGATCCGGCGCTGAAAACCGCGCCGCCATTCGGATAGTCAGTGTAGGTCATGTCGGCCCGCACGAAACGGTGCGGCTCGCCGTCGCGCTGCGGATCTCTGACGTGTGCACCATCGCGTCCGGGTGCGAACCAGAGCTCTTCGTCGATCATGGATTTCGTATATTGGGTCTTGAAGCCGATCGACGATGCGAGCAGGAGCGTAGTCTGCGGCGAACCGAGCTCCGTCTCGTAGCGATCGAATTCGTATCCTGCAGCGCCCCAACGGACCTGAAGCGAAGGATGGTCACCGATGAGCTCTTCCGCACCGATGCCCTCGAAGATAAAAGCGACGCTCGGGTCATGACTCTCGGGCATCCGCTTGAATGGGACGCCATCCTCGAACTCGGCCCCAGCGGTTCCCACGCCGACAATCCGGTTGGGGGCTCGACCTCGGTTGCGCCACGTCCCGCCCAGTTCGCCAGTTATGCTGTGATAGCGCTCGGCTGGATGGAGCTCGAATGGCCAGCTCGTTCCCCAGCGACGCACCTCGATCTTGTGCGGCCGCGCCGGATCGACGCTCACTACACCATAGAGGCCATTCCCGGATAGGTACATGAAGCGGCCGCCCTCGTCGAGGTACGTCTCGAGCGAGTCGAGCATGCCTCCGGTCCAGTACTCGTGGTGAGAGCTGGAGAGGACAACGTTGTAGTGGCGCAGAAGCTCCGGCCCCTCGGCGTGCAGGTCGTGGTCGGTAATGAAGTCGGCCTCGAACCCCTTCGCGTGGAGCCAGTCGACCAGGTACAGGTCGGCCGGAAAACGGGGTGGAGTCGCCATGACCCGGTAGCGGAATTTGGGACGCATGGTGAGGATTGGCTTGAGATAGGAGCCATAGATCACCCCTGAGCCGTCGAGATGGCGATCATAGAGGCCGTACAGTGCATTCTCATCGACGTAACGGTAGACGTCGCGAAACAGAGTCGGGTCGGCGTAGGGCGCTGTTGAGCCCCCCCACTTCGCGGTCGCACCCTCCTGCCAGGCACCCACTCCGAGATCGGTGTAATTGGCGTAGCAGACGTACGTCATCGTCGACATGAGGACTGCTATGTTCGAGGTGGCGGTACCACGCGGCGGTCGCACGATGAATGGCAGATAATCTTCGTCGGAGCCGGCTCGAAGCCAGGCGGCATAAACCCCGCTCGGCAGGTCGGTGGGGATCTCGAGTTCGAAATCGACCCCCCAGCGGGCGTTCTCCAGGTCGTCGCGGTGAAAGTGGATCGCTCCGTACTCCTCGGGGGCGAGCCGGAAGCAGACCTCCTTGCCGCTAAAGTTGTGGCCGGCAACGGCACGGGCAGGCATGTTGACGGCGCGTCCATCGTGACGGTGGGCTGACACATCTATGGCGACGTCGGAGTCGAGATCCCGGCTGAAGTCCCAGGCGCCGATGAGATCCGCTCCCAGACCGTCGAGGTCGTCCGGGGCAGCAGCGAGGCTCGCAAGCTCGGAGGCGTTGAGTGAACGTCTGAGCAGACGCGGCCGGTCGATGCGACCGTCGAGGTGGTGGCTGGTCCGGCCATCCGCGTTGAGGATGCCGGCGAGGACGAGCGGTGCGTTTGAGGGTGCGCCGATGCCCCCGTCCAGGGAGATCGACGCTGGCGGTGTTTCGTCGCCAGGCCAGGAACGAACAGGTTGCTGCCAAACGGTCGCGGTGCCACTCGACGTATCGACCGCGAGCGCTACCGCGTACCAGTCCCAACGTCGCAGTGGCCCGCCGGAAACGCGGAGCGGTTGTGCGGAGTGTCCCGGGTTTACAACGAGTTGGAGTGTCTCGTCCGAAAGGCCGAGCGCCCAGCCGCCGCCCGCGTACGGATTGCCCATGCTCGCGATTGTTTGCTCGCCGGCGTCAGGGTTCGTCAACTGGACAAAGGCGAAGAAGGTGACTGCGCTGTCGAGCTCGACACCGGGGAGCGGAATCTGGACATAAGAGCCGCTGCGGATCTCTTCGTGCTTACCGGGCTTGGATCCATCGATCGCCGATGGCACCACCACCTGCTTGAAGCCCGGCCCCGCGGGGTTGGTATCACCGTGAATGAGCCGTACGAGTCGCGCGTCATACTCGGGGTGGTCGCAGCTGACCATGAAGTGGATGGACTGCCCGGGAGCCACACTGAGTCGATCGGTATACCCGAGCAATCGCATGGTAGACCTTCCCGGTGTGCTAGCGGCGGCGTGCCTTTCTGGTGGCCTCAGCAAAGGCGCGCACAAAGCCCTGGGCGTGCTCCATGTCGCGCGAAGGATGGATCGACAGACGGATGAACTGTTTACCTCGATTCTCGCCGTAGCTTTGACCCCAGCCGTCGTCAGCCAGCAGATGGTGGACATCGGACAGGTCGACCGACTTCGAGGTGATCGCCACGATCGAGATGAAGGGCGGGACAATCAGGTCGATGCCAGCGATCTCCGTTACGCCCTTGGCGATCGTATTGGCAAGCTCCAGGACATGAGCCGTCGAGCGCTGGTAGCCCTCTCGGCCGAGGTGCTTCATGACCGCCCATGCGGATGCGGCTCGGCTGCCCGGCTTGGTGGATGACGTTGTATGAATTAAGGTCGACTCGGTAGGGATCGCGTCGAACATCTCGGCCTCGCGCGCGAGGAAGAACCCGGTCGCGATCGGCATCAGGCCAAGCTTGTGGCCGTCGGTCATCATCGACGACACGCCGGGCAGCGAAAAATCGAATGGCTCGATCGGATGACCGAGGTCGCGCATGAACGGAAGGATGAACCCGCCGAAGGCAGCGTCGACGTGCAGCCATAGCCCCTTGCGGTAAGCGAGATCCGCGAAGGCCTCGACCGGGTCGACCACCCCGAAGCTGCCGCCAGGGGCAGAACAGACCAGCCCGACCGTTCGCGGCGTGATCGCCTTCTCGACATCCTCGATCCGAGGCAGATAGGAATCGTCGTCGACATCGACCTCGACGAGGCGGATCTTCATCAGCTCCGAACCAAGCCGGAAGCTGAAATGCATTGACACCGGCGCAATGATCTCAGGCTCTGCCTGACCGCCGCGATTCCTGGCTAGCCGCATCGAGGCGAGGTTGGACTCAGTGCCGCCGGTGGTGACGAACCCGACCGCGTCCGGACGGCCGAGCAGCGACGCCATCATGCGCACGGCCTCGCGCTCGATCGCGAGGGTTCCACCCTGCTGTTCCGACGCCCACTCCACGAAGTAGGTGCCACGCATGAGCTCGTCGATCTGGCGCGTTATTGGCTGCGGAATGCCGGAGTATGAGTTGCCGAAGTCTCTCTCGATTGCGTATGGATTTTGCCCGATCAGGGCGCGGACCGCCGCGATGACCTCCGCCTCCGGCTTGCCGGCATCAGGGAAGGGTGTTATCGGACCCGTAGTGAGCGGCATCCGGCCCGCAGGCTTGTCGAATTCGGCAGTCGCCACAGCGTGTTCCCTCCTATGACCCAGCGGAGGGCGCGAGTCAGTGTCGCGGCAAGGCTGTCAGCCCGTCTCTGAGCCCCCTACGCTGGTTGAACATCAGTTCCTCAGATCTCTCACTGATGAAGGGTCGAAATATATCAGTACCCCAACATCTGCCGCAAGCATGTTTCCACGACATTCTGGCTGAGCAGCGCTTCTGATCCCTTTGTGATCAAGAAGCTTTTGTCGAAATCCGATCAGTGGAGACAGTTTTGGCGAGGGACATGACATGAATGATAGTCTCAATAGACCGTCATCTCGCTTTTCGGTAGAATCGTCGCGATCGAGGGCCGGGTGCAATTCTTTCCCAGACAGCCTCGCTCTACTCGACGTCGTGGTCGCAATCGAGGAGAATCTTTGCCTAGGAGCCTGTGCCGCAAGCATCCACGTCTGCGAAGGGAGCTTTGTTCCATGCCTACACACCGCCGTCCGCTCTACCCGCTGCTGCTCGTCCTGGCCTTGACGCTGATCTTCACCGGCGCGTACGTGAGCGCGCAGTATCCGAGCTTTGCCGAGCAGCCGACGATTGTCGAGTACGACGTCGATCCCGACTGGCCCCAGCGTCCCAAACATGTCGGCGGGGCTGGCTGGGTCTCCGGCCTGGCGATCGACGGCAAAGATCAAGTCTGGTTCTTCAGAAAAGGGCCTGATCCGGTCCAGGTCTATACCGCCGAGGGGAAGTTCGTGCGCAGCTGGGGTACGGGTTTGTTCAAGAATCCACACCACTTGCGAATTGACTCTGAGGGAAACATCTGGGTTGCCGATTTTGGTTTGCACGTGGTGCAAAAGTTCACGCCGGAGGGAAAGCTCCTTCAGACCCTCGGGGTCCGAGGAGACAAGGGCGCTGACGAAACACACTTCAACATGCCGACGGATATGGCCATTACCTCCGAGGGCGACGTTTTCGTCACGGATGGTTACGGCAACCGCAGGATCGTCCATTTCGACAAGCAAGGAAGGTTCGTCAAGGCCTGGGGGAGCTATGGCTCCGGACCCGGAGAATTCGTCCTGCCGCACGCGATCGTGGTTGACTCCACTGGCAAGCTGTACGTCGCGGACCGCAACAGCGCACGCATCCAGATCTTTGACCAGCAAGGCAAGTTTCTCGATCAGTGGGCGAATGTGATCATGCCTTGGGGCCTGTCGGTCAGCGGCGACGACCTCTGGGTCGTCGGATCCTCACCGCACTGGTGGCTCCGCGACGAGAAGTACCCGGAGTTCAAAGACCAGATGTTCGTACGCTTCAACCGCAGCGGTCGCGTGCTACAGCTCTGGTCGATTCCGCTCGGCGACATCGGAGAAGATAAGGACAACCCCGACGTGTCTCGACTCAAGCCCGGCGAGGCGGTGGGCATACACTGCATCGCGCAGGACTCGAAGGGCAATCTCTACGTCGGGGAAATCTACAGCGAGCGGGCACAAAAGTTCGTGCCGATCACAACCCGCGCCAAGAAGTGATCGCAGAAACTGACCACAGAGACATCGCATGAGAGGTACACGAACCAGGAGGCGCCTCGCAATCGCGCCTGGGATCTGGCTCGCGATGCTTTGGCTCCTCATGGGGAGCGAGACACGGGCGGAGAACATCTACCTGTCGGAGCGCAACACCGAGGTGCCATTTTGTTACGTGCGCGGGGGGACGCGGAGTTGGCCGTTCCTCGAGCGCAAGCTGCCTCGGGAGGTTCGTCCTGACTTCGTCGCTCGTCGCGGCGATAAGACGTTGGCTCAGGGAAAAGAACTGGCCTTCTCGGGGATCACCGTCAGCTTGACCTCGGAGCAAAAGCTCGCGGTCGTCGCGCGGGGAGACGCGACAGCACTTGAGTTTACGCTCGACGTCTCCCTGACGCTGCCCGGCGGCGACGAGGCGCAGCAGCTCACTGTCCGCACGGCGCCGCCCGATCGCCCGATCTCCTACCTTGCCGACTTCGGTGACGACCTCATTCGCATCTTTATGGATCCACGCGACGGGCATTGGCGGCCGATCGCAAAAAGTGGCTTTGATCAGTACTTTAGGCGCTGTCAGGGGCAAGGAATCGTCCGATTGGTCGTCTGGCTCAGTCCGTTTCCCTACATTTGTGCCCCGGGCAATTATAGCCTGGAGGACTGGAGACGCTACGAGCAACAAGCGAGCGCCATCGCGCAGAGCGAAGAGCTCCAGAAGCTCTTCGAGGCCAGGAAGCGGGGGAGCGCCGCCGGCCAGTGGGGACTTCACGTGCCTTGGGGATGGATACGACAGCTGTGCACAATCCGTCTCAAGCGTGACTTCGGATCGATGCTCTCCCAAAGTGCGTTGGACCACGGCATTCGACTGACGGCAAGCTTTCACCCCTTCGAGACAGCGCTGACCAAATACTACGAGATCCCGGCGTTCGACCATAACGGCAGGTTTCTCTGGCCTTTCTTGCCGATGGCAACGCCTGCGCTGAACTACCACCCTGCAGAGACCAGCTTCGCGCACTACCGCACGGTGCTGCGAGAGATGGGGCACGAGGCGAAAGGACGACTGGGGACGATCGAGTTTGCCGGTGGGCACGGTGCCGCTTCGTTCGTCGAGCGTTACAAGAGGAGCCGCGACAACCTCCACATCGTGGCTGCGAACTACGCGCCGCTCAAGGAGGATTCGTTCGTTCTCCAGCGCCAGCCCTCAGGGCGGTTCCGGGTGCGTCGTTTTGGGGAGTTTCGGTCGCGAGCACGAGCGCAGCGCCATGTACTTTCGGGATACGACGTCGAGCATGAAGGCGACCGCGTGCGCGTCACGGGTCTCAATGTGCCGAGCCACTATCGTTTTCTCGTTCTGTCGAATCCCTTGGCCGCCGAAGAATCGATCGAGGTCCCGGTGCTGGAGCCGCTCCGCTTATGGTCGCAAGCGGGGAACCGATTGGGTCGCGAGAACGTGTTTTGGGCCTTGGACCCCTCGCTCGACCCGGAGGGCCGCACCAGAGTCGCGGGAATCCCCAGCGACGGTCAGCCTTACACCGAGTTTTACGCCACCGAATCGTCTTACTCGTTGTTGCGAGGCGGGCCGGAGCGTTTGCCCCTGCGGGGACACGAGCTCGTGATCGATCTTGGAGCCCCATGGTCGGTGGAAATGATGGATCTCAATAGGCCGGCAATGCGCGCTAATGCCGTGAAGGAGGTCTCCACGCTCCTCGCCCTCGAGGCGTTCGACGAGATCTTAGTCAACACGCGGTCTCACGTGCAGCTGGCGGCCTACCAGGCCGACGGGGCGGAAGGCATCCAGCCGCTTATCAAGTACCGGGCGGAACGAAAACGCTACTCACACCTGGGCATCGATCGCGCCTATGCCCCACTGTCGGCGGCGGAAGATTCCGTCCTCAAGGACTGGTCCGCCGACCCGCGGAGCGTCGAGCGAATCACGACGTGGCAGCGCGGCGAATGGGCTGAGCGCTGCCAGTCCGAGGATTCGCCGTTTCGCTGGCGCTTCGTGCGCAACCGCGAAGTTGCCCGAGGCGTGCGCCGATTGCTTGAAGCCTTCGCGACAGCGTTCCCTGGCGTCCGCACCCGGATCGTGCTACCGCCGCGCGAGGAGGCCGTGCGCGCGGTGAAACGAGGCCTCGAGACCATGGCACGCCAGGACGGCACCCCCTACGGCCCGAACTACGCCGGTGTGTGGTCGACGATCAATCACATCCGCAGCATCGGGGAAGGCATGGCGATGGTGGATCTCGAGGGACTCCCGACCGAACCGGTCCTCTTCGGTGTGCGGGGCATGCCCGACCCGGAGCCGTTCCAGCTCTTTCTTCGTGAGTCGTTTGCCGACCTGGCGGACAATCACGGCTCGTCCTTCCGCGGCCCTCGGAGCTTCTTCTACGAAGCGCAGGAAACGCTCCGGGCGGAGGATCGAGAAGCCGCGCGCCGTCGACGCGAAGCGATCATCTGTGAGGTCCTGTCGCATCCGGACGAGGCAGCCGACGTGATCCTCTACGAGGCTGCCGACTGGCTTTTTTTACTTCCGTTTTCGGACCCAGAGCTGTGCGGCCACGCTTTTCTGGACCGTTGCAACGAACCAAGACAAAGGTAAAGATTCTTCGGGCTGAGTGTAGAACCGGAATGAGCCAATCGCAGCGTTCCATCCAGGCCGTACCCTTGAGCCGCTGGGCCGAGAAAATCCTGCTGGCGAAGGGAGTAAGTCCCGCCGATGCAACGCGGGTGGTGGAGGTGCTGGTAACCGCCAACCTGAGAGCCGTCGACTCCCACGGGGTCTTCACCTGCCTGCGACCCTACCTGGAGCGGATCGACCAGGGCAAGATCAATCTCGAACCAGAGATGGAGATCCTCAGAGATCAAGGGGCTACACTCCTGCTGGACGGCGATCTGGCCTTTGGCCAGGTGGCAGCCTGGGAAGCCATGGAGCTGGCGATGGAGCGAGCCCCAATCCACGGCATTGGAATGGTCTCGGTGACCCACAGCACCCATCTGGGAATGGCTTCCTTCTACCCTCTCATGGCCGTCCACAGGAACATGATTGGATTGACCATGACCAACTGCAAGGCCGCCGCCGTCCCCACCTTCGGAACCGATCCCCGACTGGGAACCAATCCCTTGAGCTTGGCCGCGCCGGCCGGCAAGCATCCTGCCTTTGAGCTGGACATGGCGACCACCGTGGTCTCTGGGGGCAAGGTCTACACTTCCCATCTGGCAGGCAAGCAGCTGCCTGAAGGTTGGGTCGTGGACGAGGAGGGAAGACCCTTGACCGACTCCACTATCGCTTCTCAGAAAGGACGCTATCTCCCCCTTGGCGGCGATCCGGAACACGGCAGCCACAAAGGCTATGGGCTAGGACTGATGGTGGACATCCTCTGCGGCGTCCTCTCCGGGGGCAATATCGGACCCGCGATGCAGGCGGGCGAGAACTATCACCTGCTGGCGGCTATCGACATAAAGGCATTCCAGGACCCATCGGACTTCAAGGCGATGATGGATACCCTCATCGATTCGATGCACGACACTCCCACTGTCCCCGGCCAGGAACGAGTCTATGTCCCGGGCGAGATGGAGCACGAGGCCGTGCAAGAGCGGTCCCTGAACGGTATCCCAGTCCCCCCCGCAGTGCTCCCCTGGCTCGAGCAGACGAGCCGGGAAGCCAACGTCCCCCCACCCTGGGATCTAACAGAACAGGCGTCTCACGAAGAGTAGCTGGAGTAGATTAGGATCTGAGGACACCAGAGGAAAAGTAGGAGGTAGATCGTGAGTATATTCGATCGTTTTCGGCTGGACGGAAAACGTCTCTTCATTACCGGTGGAAGTAGAGGGTTGGGCAGAGAAATGGCTCTTGCCATCGCCGATGCCGGTGCCGATGTGGTGCTGGTAGGACGAGACGCACAAAGCTTGGAGAAAACGGCGCAGGACGCTCAGAATCTGGGCCGAAATGCGTCCACGATTCAGGCGGATGTGGGAAAGCCGGAAGAGTGTGAGCGGGCCTGCGAAATGGGCCTGCAGGACTATGGTCCCATAGATATCCTCATCAACAATGTGGGGGGGCGTCGAATCAATATCCCGACCCAGGACCTGCCGCTGGAAAAATGGCAGGAGATCCTGGACCTCAACCTGACTAGCACCTTTCTGTGCACGAAAATCATCGGAGGAGCAATGGTCCGCCGAGGAAAGGGAGGTCGGATCATCAACAACGCCTCTATCACAGGATTGGTAGTGAGCCGAGACGTCGGCGGCCGGAGTTACGAAACGGCAAAAGCCGCCGTCATCCAGTTAACCAAGGCAACAGCAGCCGATTGGGCTCCCCACGAAGTGACGGCCAACGCCATATGTCCCGGGGGCTTCATGACGGAACCAAACCACCGCTGGGCCAAGGAGCACCCGGAGGTCATCGAGACCTTCAAGAAACAGATTCCGATGGGGGACTTCGGCCGGGTGGAGGACATTGGCCCACTGGCTGTCTATCTGGCCAGTGACGCCTCCCGATATGTCACCGGGGCTGCCATCGTCATTGATGGGGGCTATACCCTCTGGTGAGTCGATTCGGCCGAGACTTGCTATTCGAAGCGTTGATCGCGAAAAACATCCCCACCGCTAGGAAAGTAGTGGATGGACACCGATTTCAGAACCGGCGAGCTGGCCGATCCAGGGCTGACGAGAGTCGCCTTGTACTGGATCCAGCGCACCTCGACTTCTTCCTGGGCCAGACTGCTCCCCGAGACGGTATAGAAGCTCTGGAGCCCGCTCGGTCCCCTCCAGGGAGTCGAGACCAGTGCTTCCTTCGAGTCGGCCCAGCGGACCTGAAACTCCAGTCCCGTCTCGAAGGGTGTGTCTCCCTTCCAACTGATGCTCTCCAGGCGAGCCTTCGAACCCGTATCGAAGGGCGGCGAGATGTAGTCGTAGCGATCCCCCCGATCGTAGATATGGCCTACGTCCGAGGTCAGTTGATGGGGACCCAGACCCGGCAGGAGGGTCCTGCGCTCGGTCGAAAATCCAGCCTCGCTTCCCCAATACAAGAAGGAATCGTTGCGGTGCTTGCCCGCTTTGGAGTGACAGGCGAAAAAGATGTCGGCGTGACCGTTTCTGTCGAAGTCACTGACATAGACGCCTGAGGCCGAGTTGGTGGGCAACTGGGTAGCCCGGGAGACATCGAACCCGGAGCTACTGTTCCAGTAGATGGTGGAAGGATGGCTCCGGGTGTAGCCGGCGTGGTAGCTGCTGAGGACCATGTCGAGCAGACCGTTGTTGTTTAAATCCGCCACTGCCACGTCGGCGTTTCCCACCGAAGGAAGGACCGTCCTGCGGGACGCCTCATACCCCTTGCCTCCGCCCCAGTAAACAAACGTGTCTCCTTGAGGAGATCCCCCAAAAGACTGGGCCTTGTCAGGAGCGGGATCGCTGTCGAAGAGGTTGGCGACGATGATCTCCAGGAAACCGTCTCCATTAAGATCTGCCACTTCGACGGAAACGGAGGCTCTTGCAGGCAGGGTACTGGTGTGGTCTTTGTCAAAACCTAAAGCACTGTTCCAGTAGATGACGACCTGGTTGTTGGTCGTGCTGAAGATGATGTCCAGCCAATCGTCGCGGTTCAGATCTCCGAGGGCGTGACCGCGGATACCGCCAACCCCGGACACGAAACGGTTCTCGCTTGAGAATCCGGAGGGGCCGCCCCAGTAGATCTCGGTCGATGAGGCTCTGCCGGGTGCAAACAGGCCCAGAGAAACGTCCAGGTAGCCGTCCCGGTTGAAATCGGCGGCCCGGGACCCGAAGACTGGCACGTCCCCTAGACTGCTGCGGTCGCACGATGAATACCTTCCACGATAGCCCCAATAGATTCCGGCGCCATTTCGGTCGTCAGGGATTGCCCCAAAGAGCAGGTCCACGTGACCGTCCTGGTTGAGATCGGCGCTGGAGCAGAAGCCGTAGCCGCTGGGCAACGCCTTGCGTCGGCTGGCTTCGAACCTACCGTCCTGGTCACCCCAGTAGATATAGCTTGGGGTGGGAAGGTTGGTGTCGGCAGCATGGATGAAGACAAGATCCGTGGCCCCGTCTCCATTCAAGTCGCCCGTCTGGACCCCGGTTGCGTCCGAGGTGGGTAGTTCGGACCTCCGCTCGGGACTGAAACCGTCCTCTCCTCCCCAGTAGAGATAGGCCTTTGAGCTCTGGTATTGGGCCGCCCATCGCTGGGCGAAGGCCAGGTCGGGGTACCCATCTTGATCCACATCCCCGACGCTGCAGCTGGTAGGGTTGCGGGTAGGCAAGGCCGAACGCTTGTAGGGACGCTAACCTTCGCTCGAGGCCCAATAGATATAGGATACGTTGCCTGAGCGGTTGGCGAAGACGAGGTCGGGTTGGCCATCCCGATTGAGGTCGGAAGCCTCGACGTCGGAGGCTCCAACGGTCGGGAGCGATGTCCTCGCTTCGACCGAGTAACCCTGTCTGGATCCCCAGTAGACGTAGGAGTTCACGGACACCGTTTCGACCGTGTTGTACATACCCAGTTCTCTGGTCTTCAAGCGATAGGCATTGGCCAGCACGATTTCTGGAAAGCCGTCCCCGTTCAGGTCGGTCACGGTCAAGGCTGACGTCCGTTCCCCAGGCAGGTGAGTGCTGGGGCGCTCGGTATGATCTCCGGAGGCCCCACCCCAGTAGATAAGTGCCCCGGCCTCCTCATCGGTGTTCCCCTCGTTGGCGAAGATCAGCTCGGGATACTCGTCTCCGTTCAAGTCCGCTATTCTCACGTCTCGACTATTGATGGTCCTGAGCACCATCCTGCGGTCCGGCGAGTAGCCTCCGGAGGATCCCCAATAAACGAAGGACTGGTTAGCGCGATCCACTGTGACATGATAGCCAAGGCCGCTGTTGGCGAAGGCGATGTCGGGATGGCCGTCCTGGTTCAGATCGCCTACTGCCACGGCCTGGGCGCCTCGGGTGGGAAGTCCGCTCCGCCTGGAGGCGTCCAGCCCCCTGTGGCCTCCCCAATAGATGTAGGAGTCCAGGTCGGTCCTGGTGCCATTGAAGTTGTTGGCCACGATCAGATCGGGGAAGCCGTCCTGGTTGAGATCGGACACGGCTCCATCGTTCCCGCCATTCGTCGGGAGCTGCATCCGACGTTGGGACGAGAAGCGGTCGCCTCCCCAGTAGATCAACAGGTCCGGCCTTTCGTTGGAATCGTGTTCGTTGGGAAGTACGAGGTCGATGCTGCCATCGCCGTTCAAGTCCCTGCGATTGATCAGCACTACTTCGCCGGTTGCCGTGACATAGGTGTTTACTCCCCCGTCACTGAAGCGTCCGTCGACCAGGTCCAGGAAGCTCGACGTAGTCCAGGACCTGACATCGGCCGCTCCTGCTGGATCCGAGGCGAGCGAAAGGGCCAACAGGGTCAGCGCTGCCGTTGCTGTGAGCTTGGTCGAGGCCCGATGGTGCATGATGTTAGCGGACATCCTCTAGTTTGGGTCAGCCCCGCCCCCGGCTGCGCCGGATCGTACCTGGAAGAAACTTCGGTCGGGGAGAGGGAGATTCTGTTGTTGTCCAGCTCTCTCCTGCCTTCGTCGTCTTCGACGGCCGGAACTTGGGCTCATGTTGCCGACACATCAGATCGTTCGCGGCTCTGCCGGACTCGGCTTCGCAATGCTGCAGTTCACTAGGCTACACCCGGGAAGTCCGTCTTTCCAGGGAAATGGTCTGTTGAAGAGGTCAGGATTCCCAGGGGAAACAGTCCCCGCGGAAGAGACCCTGTGAATAATAGTCCTTGACAGCTAAACTCAGATGTCTAGGCGAGAGAAGGGCACTGCACACTCGCGCTGTCACCAATTCGTGACACGCTTCACCCGAGGCTTCAACCATTTCGCTACCTCCCTAGTTGCTCCGGTTGCTTCCGGCTGGAGCAGTTGCCGGGTGGGACTTTCACCCACTGGGAAAGCGCCGCCTTTGCACGGCGCACGCCAAGAGCAGTCATTCCGCGCAGACCAAGCGGTCATGCGACTTCGCGCGCGCTCCTCGCTTCAGTCGTTCTGTCGGAACAATAGGTCGAGACTAATAGAATGGAAGAGCGCGGGGACGGGTATCAGTCGATCTCGGGCGGATGGATGGGAGTTTGTCTTGAACGGTTTAATGCCCCGGCAGGCTGCAGAGCACGGCCAATTCACCTCGCTTGGCAATCTGCTCATCGAAGTGTTTCAGTATCTTCTCTCGCCGGGCCATGACTCCCTTGATCTCATTATTCGTCAGTGCGCCGTCCACACGTCGCTTCACAACCTCCCGGTTCAGCTGCCGCATCCCATCGTAGAACCTCCGGTCCAGTTTGCAGTTGTTCAGGTTCTCGGGGGACCTCAGCTCCTTGTGCCATCGAAAGGCCCGGGTGAAGTCGATCATCACCAGCTTCCAGTCTTCGGTAATGAGCAGATTCCCCATGTTCGGATCCGTGTTGTAGACGAGTTCGTTGAAGATCCGGACCTGGTACATCTTATCGTTCCATTGGGCTAGGTTCGGAGCTGAGATCTTCTGCTCGAAGCGTGCCTTCTCCATCATTTTGACCCGGTCGACCCACCAGGTAAGCGCGGCCCTCTTCCTTTTGATCTTGCGCTTGACCGAGACCAGAATCATGTGCAGATTCAGGAGTCGGTCCAGGCGGTAGGCGGCGATGTTGTACTTGTAGCTATCCCGGAAATTCAGCTCCTTGCCCCGGGGCGTAGTGAATTTCTCTTTAAAGACGTCGATCGACTGGACGCTGGCGTCGTGGGTTTGCTGTCCGTCGGAAAGGGTGGCTCGCCGCGTCCCGGTGACACCGATGGGGACCTTCTGGATCTTGACCACTTTTGCCCTGAGCAGAAACGTCTCCTTCTCGGCGTCAGACCAGGTGGCCGAAAGGGTGGAGGGTGGCGGCTGCGACCACAGGGGGGGAGAAGAGACAAGCAGGAACCAATAGGCAAACATTACGGTCGATTTCTTGAGCATTTGCTTACCTCCTGATTTAATCCAACAGTGGCAGCTGTAGAGATCGCCGAAGCGGCTATCCCACACACTTCTGGATTCCCAGAGGGAAAAAAGCGGCTGTTTTCCTCGAGGGAGCAGCTCTTCTGGGCATCTTTTTCATAGACTCTCACAGATGTCCTCAATGGTCAAAACGCAATCCTTGCCGACGAACTATCATTCCCACGCAAAGCTTTGGCGCGGGCTAGGGGGACAACCGGAGGGTGCTAAACTGGGCTGCAATTGCTGCGAGGAGGCCCCAATGGCGAGCGTTTCGACACAGGAAACTAGCCAACTGCTGCAAGCCTGGGGGCCATGAAATCTGAGCGCTGGCAGCAAATCGAGCGACTCTGTCACGCCGCTCTGGAGGTGCCTTCTAGACCCAGGGCACTTCTGCGGCAGGGGCGATACGTCCAAGTGGCTTATATACGGCATACCTCGGCCGCATCGAGCGATTCCCAAGATGGCGGGACTATCCGATTGGATAATCGAACTATCCAAAGGGATAACACTCCAGCCCTCTCGTCCCTCCTCCGTGACATAGCCAATTCCAACTATAAGTGGGCTTCTCCTTTTCGGTGAACAAGTTA
This sequence comes from Acidobacteriota bacterium, assembly GCA_965219855.1. Lineage (GTDB taxonomy): Bacteria > Acidobacteriota > UBA6911 > RPQK01 > JAJDTT01 > CAUZIZ01. The sequence continues at coordinate 875,590 of CBDCOR010000022.1, read as the reverse complement.
CGCGAGATCTGAAAGAGGAGGATTAGCCTCGAAGACTTTGGCATGGCTCTTGCGTTTCAGCCACTGAGGATAGAGATTCTGCACTGCGTTGGCTCACAAGGGCGAAGTGGGATGTCTACTCTTGAGTCTTCGCATGAATTTCATAGCGCAGCTAGGCGAGGCTGCTAGGCTGGGTGATATCGCTCTACCTCTACACTCGAGCCCCCGCGGACTAGCTGGCGGATTGGAACGGAGAATCGAATGATCGGATGTTCCAGCTAGAGAAAGGAACTGTCGAAACTTGCCGGCAGACTCACAACACGGAAAATCCCGAGCTGCTGGCCAAGGACTGCGCCAGGATCAGGAACAGGCCGTAGCCAGGGCCTAGGTGAAAAGAAGTTGTGGGGATTGCCGCCGCCGACGCGTCAGCCCTCGAACCTGTCCCAGTGTACCGGCCCAATGAAGGTTCGATCGTGTCTGTAGTTTGTGGACCTGAAATCCGTCGCTATTGAGCACACAAACACGGACCCAGGAGGTCAATCTCATGCAACATTTCATTTCTGCCTTTGATCTGAACGCGACCGGCTTCCCCAACCTGTCTCCACCCAATGCGAAGCGCCCTCGCTCGGCGTCCAGGAGAACGTCAATGGGAGGCAGATGTGCTGCCCCCTTGTTGGCCTTTACTCTGTTCGTTTCTTCATCCCAGGTGTGGTCACAGGAGAGTCCCGCTCCTCTTTCCAACTGGTCGGACGCCGACAAGGAATCATTCCTGATAAGGGCAGAGGTGATGAAGATGAAGAAGGTCCACACGGGTGTGACCGGGACCAAGCGGGCCACGTTTTCCGATCGAAGTTACACTCACGACGCCAGCATCCAGTCGGTCGACGTGTCGAAGTCCTCCTATGCCACGGCTCGGGGAATGGAGGTCAACTTCCGGGACTCCTACAAGTACAACATCGCGGCCTATCGTCTGGACCGGCTCCTGAACCTCCACATGATTCCCGTCTCGGTGGAGCGGACAGGGCAAGGACAAGGCCTGGTGGTTCGGCTCCTACAGTGGGGAGCGGATTCGCCGCTTCCTTTCCTTCACGGGAAACGTACCCACAGGCGAAGAAAGAGCGGGGAGATTCTCGGAAGCGATTCTCGATCCTTTGACCGGAGAGAATCTTCCCAACAACACGATTCCTGCGGAGCGCCTCAATCCGGTTGCTCTCAAGCTGCTGCCCTTCTATCCGGATCCCAACACCGACCCCTCACGAGGCTTCAACCACACCAGCTCGTCCTCAATAAGCGTTGACCGGAACCAATATCTTCTCAAGATGGATTTCAAAAACAGGCGAGGACAGCCGCTGGTCCGGACGCTTCATGTACGACGAACTGTTAATCCTAAGTTACCTCGTAGAAAAGTGATGTAACCTATTGTTAAGATTGGGGTAATGCTACAAATCAGCTGCGTCGGTACTGGGTACATTATAGACGAACGCCGAGGAGATCCAGGGCTCGCTGCTGAAGCGATGTGGGACGGGTGATTTTGTCGAAGGCTGCTGAGCCGGGCAACTGCGGCTGAATCCGGTTTTTGGAGATCGTGGCCAAATCGCTGAGCAAGGTCTGAAAGCTGTGCACGGGCCCACCCTCAACGGTGCGCTTGCGGTGAGCCTTGCGGAGGGCCTGAGGAGAGCGCTGAGAGGGTGCCACCACCGAATCGCGAAGCTGCCTCCCCGCCTCGGGATCCTCGTCGTCGAACAGGATCGGAGCTAACTTCTGTCGCATGTGCCACTCGACGTAGTAGGCAAGCATGCACAGAAAGACGTGAGCGCGGACCCGATCCTCCAGATGGTGGTAAATGGGTCGGACCTTCAGATCGACACTCTTACAGCTGCGGAAGGCCCGTTCGGCGACGGACAACCCCTTGTAGGCAGCCACCGTTTGTTCGGCATCCATTTGCTCGCGGGCCAGGTTGGTGCGAATCACATAGATCCCGTCCAGTGCCGCCTCCTGCTCGATGCGCTCCTGCCGGCGCTGGTAGGAGAAGGACTCCTCGCCGATCTCCAGGACAAAATGCTTGCCCACTTTGTAGCGGTTGAGGACTTTGCCCACCCGCAGGGCAATCCGATCCTTGCCCTTGAAGCGACGCTTCGGACGTTGCGTTGCCTGGACAATCTTCTCCAACTCCAGCTCGGTCGCCTGGAGCAGTTGCTGGCGATTGCGGGCCCGTTCCTCCGCTAAGAGGGGATTACGGCAGACAATGAGCCGTTCCCCGGGGTAGTCCGGGCTCTGGATCTCGGCCAGGTCGCGTTGATCAAACAGGGACAGCTGCAGCGGACCGGATTGAAACAGTTTGCGGATCTGAGGGCCTCGCAGGGCCGTGATCCAGCCCATGCCGGGCAGCGGCTTGAGCTCCTCCCGAATGCGGGCTTCCGTCAGCATTCCTCGATCGGCGACCACCACCACCGAGCGCAACCCGAAGCGTTGGCGCAGTTTTTGGATTTGGCTGGTCACTGTTGTGGGGTCCGCTCGGTTGCCTTCGAAGACCTCGACCGCGACGGGGCAGCCTTTCGCACAGCAGGCCGAAGACGATCTGCAGCGTACCCCCTTTGCCGTCTCGGGAATACCCCCGCTGGGCCAACGGGCAACTCCTCCCTTCGAAGTAGGTCGAGGTGACGTCGTAGATCACGAGGCAACCGTCCTGCAGGCGCTGAGCCGCCAGCTGGTTTTCAATCTTTGGTTGTCGAACGAGCAGCCAGTCCAAGGCGCCGTACAGATCATCGGCCGTCGCGGCCTCCACCTGTAAGAGCTCGCCCAAGCTGCTGGACAGGGTCTGGGGATCCCATCCGCGTGCGGTGGCCAGCTTGGAGCGGGGCTCCAGGATGCGCGCCACGATCAGGGCCACTACCAGGCGGCGCTGCAGGCTGTTGCGAGTGGCCAGTAAGCGCTCCAAACCGAGGCGGCGCAGGGTACCCAAGACGGCCGCCACATGACCATGGGGGCGAGTGCGCTGGACCTGGAAGGCTTGGCTCAAGTCGGAGATGACGGAGCCTCCCTTCAAGAGGCTGCGCAGGCCTTCGACGATCTCCGCGGGCCACTTGCTGAGGTTAGCCAGAGTGCGCTTGCGCACCTTGCCGGCTTGCCGGTAGGACTCGCGCAGGAGAATGGCCGGGGGCGAGTTGCGGTTGGGAACGGATTCGATGTACATGGGCACTATAATATCACATACTACCGACAATAAAGGACACTAAACCAACTATTACATGGGTACAGATTGTCGAATACAAAAAGACCCTTACCTGATGATCCACAATGGCTTACAGGTTGTTTTTCAGCTAGTTTTCAGGGTAACTTCGGCTTAGCCGGCAACAGACTGCTTTGGACTGACAGTAGCGCAAACCTGAAGGTTGGAAAATACTACCGGTGAGCCGTGACCTGGGACGTGCGACGTTCAGACGTTCCGACGTGGGACCTCTTAATCATAACCTAGTACTGTGCGTCCAAATCGACCAGGTTTGCGGGAGTTTTTCCCGCGGCCAGCATGTCGACGTTCTGCAGCGCGTCCTTCATGTAATCCTCTTCCATCGTCGTCGTGAAACAGGAGCGATCGCCGGTTGCGATGACGTTTTCCAGCCTGTGGACACCCAACCTTGAAGGAACAGGACAGAAGTATCCGATGGTTAGAAAGTCTTCGGTGAAAGGTCTGCAATCGTAGAACCACCAGACATCGCTGGCGAAACCAGCGATCCCACCCCCGGTCAGGGCCTGGTAGACAGCCTTTTCCTGTACCAGGTCCCCCCGCGCAACGTTGATCAGAAAGGCCGTCTTCTTCATCGTGCCCAGTTCCGCCTCACCGATCATTTTGTAGGTCTCACGAGTAAGAGGCGTCGTCAGCACCACGAAATCAGCCTCGGAAAGCACCTTATGTAAGTCCTCAGGTCCGCCCAGAAAATCGAGTCCGAGTTCTTCGACCAGCTCGGGTGCGGGGTACCTCTTGATCGCAGTGACACTTGCTCCGAAGGCTCGGACTCGCCTGGCAACTTCCTGACCGATCGCTCCCAGACCGACGATAGCTACGGTGCTCCCCTTGATCGTCACGCTACGCGTCGACTCTGTGGAGGGATACCACTTCCCATCGGAAAGGGCGCGATCCGCCTGAACCATCCGCTTGGCCAGGACCAGCAGGAACGTGACCGCCTGCTCCGCCACCAAAACACTGTTGCCGTGGCTGTTGCCCATCAGGATTCCGCGAGCCTTGAGTATCTTGAGGGAAAATCCCAGGTAAGCCTGATCCAAATCTGGTTCCAGCGGATTACCGGCAATCGCCCCGGCATGGGTCACCTGTACCATTCTCAGGTTCTTGGCACCGGCTATCATGCCCTACTGGCACATCTTGGGTACGGGGCAGACTATCTTGAAACCAAAGGGGTCAAGCCTGTTCTGATTATTGACGCCAAACACCCCAATGAAAGCGCTCAAGCTGGAGTCCACGATGCGCAGCTCTACGCCTCAGTGATTCGCCGACGAATGTCGGAGCCGAAGCCCGAGCAGTATTGCATGGGCATCAACGGGCATCGGTTGGTCGTCAAGCACTACGATAGCGACAAAGTGATGCATTCACTGGCGTTCGCTGAACTTGTTGATGGGCATCCCGTGTTTGAGGCCCTTTGTTCAGCTATAGCCCGCGATTCGTTGACTGAGATCCCTACAGGTCAAGGCACGAAGGGGAACACCTTCGATTTTCGCTCTGTTGCACCCTGTGGAGCTTCCGGCTATCTTCGAGTCTTGCCATCGGAGGATCTGGAAAGCCGAAAAGCGTAGCCCCGCCTCTGCGTTTTACGAGTTCGCCAAGGTCATGTTTGTGAAGATCGACGAAGACCGTCGCCTCGGTGAGTATTTGATTGAAAACAAGATCGAAGCCGGGGCGGAGGCCGTGCCAGCCGATGCGGTTCGCTTTTCTGTTGATTGGATTGAGCAGATGGAAAGTACGACGGACAACCCCATCGATACAATCCTTTTCGCTCAACTCGCAAAGCAACTTGAGGCTCAGATCGCAAAAGGTGAAAAGAAGCGGATATTTGAGCCCAGTGAGGGCATTCAACTAGCGCCTCTGACTGTGAAGGCTGCGGTCTTATTCCTTGAGCACCTTGATCTCTACACTGTCGATGAGGATTTGAACGGCCGCTTGTTCGAAACGTTTCTCACCGCAACGATGCGTGGTAAGGCATTAGGGCAGTTTTTTACACCCCGCGCGGTTGTTAAGTTCATGGTGCAACTTGCGAAATAACGGGTTGGGCCGCATCTGGATTCGCTTCATTTCTTCATTGGAGACTTTGCGTCCAGTGGGATACTTGCGACGATCTAGCCGGCACGTCACTTTGAGTCCTTTAGCTGTCGTTGTCTTCGCGATGAGTTGAACAATTGTTTCGTAGTCTCGTAAAGGTTCGCCGCGCCAGTTCGAAGAGATGAAAGAAAAGAGGCGGTGTTCGATCTTGTTCCATTTGCTGGTGCCGGGTGGAAAATGACAGACCGAAGCCGGGAGGCCCGTTTCGTCTGCGAACTTCTGCAACTCAAATTTCCAAAGGCGCAACCGCCAACCGTTGCTCCCGCCGGCGTCGGCGGTGATCAGTATCGTTCTTGCATTCGGATAGATCCGTCTCCCTTCCTGGCGCCACCAGCCGCGAATGGAGGCGACCGCAAACGCTCCCGTGTCGTGATCGGTGCCGACATTGACAAAGCCGGTATTGCGCCCAATGTCATAAACGCCGTAAGGATAGGCACGGGGAACGTCGGGAGTGGGAAAGTCATGACCCTGAACCTTGATCGGCTGCCCGGCGGGAAGCCATTGCTGGCCCGCGTTGTCGTAGTTGCCGATGAGTTCTTTCTTCTTGGTATCCACGGAAATGACCGGACTGCCTTCCCTCAGGCAGTGTCTGACGGTGGCGCTGATGTGCCGAAACTGGGCGTCGCGGTCCGGATGATCTTTCCCTTCCTCGGTCTTCCGATTGCTCTGCAGACTGTAGTCGAGGTCGTGAAGGATCTGCGCCACCTTCGTATGACTGACCGGGTGTTTGTGCCGGGCCAGTTCTTTCGCGATGGCCCGCGTGCTCTTGCAAATCCAACGCAACGGAGACTCCGGGTCACCCCGAGTTTGGACCTCGCTCATTTCTTCCAATTGCTCCACCAGCCCCGGGTCCGAAACCGTCAGGGGCTTGCCTCCGGCTCCGGGCCGCCGGATGCGGCCTTCCATGGGCACGAAACCCTCTTCGATTTCACGGATTCCTTTAGCGATTGCCTTGCGCGACAGTCCGCAGGCACGGCGTACCAAACTGACTCCGCCATGGCCCAACGCTCTCGCTTCACTGGCCGCCATAATCCGCCGCGTTCGTTCATCCAACAGGGGCCATACAGAGCGGAATTTCTCCGTCAATTCGGTCAGCGTATCCATGCATGTGCAGCATAGCATTACTAACTATATATTGACACCTTTATTTATTTACTTCTCCTAAGCTGAAACTTCATCGAGCATTGACCGGCGTAGGAATCGCCGCTGTCGATGTTCGTGCCTAGAGACAACGAAAGTTTCTTTCTCGAATGCGGCAGCAACGCTGGGGGTGGCACTGACCTGAAACTCGGACGTAGCTTCGGTCTCCAGGACGAAGTATTCTTCCGTCGAGCCGTTGACTCGACGCACGGCGGCCTGGAGACCGTCGCCACACCCGTCCGTCTGAAGTTCCCCCCTGAATGATCGAGCGCCTTGTGAAAAAGGCTTTTCGTTGCCTCGCTACGACGGGCGACGAAAAATCCGGGTCAAGTCAGCACGGTCAGCCCCAATCTCTGAAAGTCACGATCAAACGCTAGGCAAGGTAGGTTGTTGAGCAGGCTGGTCACGACAACGAAGGAGACTGCATCGCAATAGGAAAGTCGGCGATCCTTCGCGTAGATTCGAAAAACCTCTTCCGCTTCGGCTCTTGTTCTGTCTCCGTATTGGACAACCCGAAGCGTCGGCTTGACCTCACTCAGGAATGTCCAAGCGGCGGCGAACGAGTGGCGGTAACGCAAGAGTGTCGCGGTTTCGCTGACAACATCCCAGGTAGTCGTGAAGTCGCTACCCGAGGCGACAAGCTCCTCGATAAGCTGGCCGGCGCGGGAATGATTCACATCTGAGGAATCCAGGCAAGCATAGAAGAACGACGTGTCACAGAAGAGGCGCGGTGGGAGCGTCACTTCTTGGTGTAGAGATTTTGGTTGATCTGCTCAGAGATATTTCGTTTACCTCCCCGATGAGCCGGAAGTCGGGCCATGAGTTCCCTAAGCCGTTTCGCCGCCGCGCCAAGAGGCGGATCGATAGGGCAGCTTCGCAACTCAGCCGCCACATCTCCATGGACGGTAATCCGGACGCGTAGACCCTCATCCTCCTTGACCCTGCTAACCAGTTCCGGCAGCCTCCGTCGCGCCTCGGTAATCGTCACCTTCATGGTATCGATTGTACACCAGTGTACAAGATAGGGCAATTTTGGGCTCAATGACGTTAGATGATTTTCAATAATGATTCTGAAACCTAGTTCCGATGGTCTGCCCCAACACCGGAAGGGGATACCTAAACTGGGATGTTCCGCAGGCACTCCGCCAGGCGGCCTAGCGATCCACCGGGGCGCGGCCGGCCATCAGGATGCCGGCCTCTTCATCCACCGACACCAGCAGTGACAGGCCCAGAGCGAAGAAGAGCACTACCACGGCCATACCCAAGCGCTGAGTTGAGAAGATCCGGGTGAGCTCCCCCAACAGTAGAGGACCAAGGAAGGCGGTGGCTTTTCCAGAAAAGGCGAACAGCCCGTAGAATTCATTCTCCTTATTAGGCGGAACAAACCGACCCAGCAGAGATCGGCTGGCGGCCTGGTTCGGTCCTGCGCAGATTCCCACGAGGGTGGCGGCCATCCAGAACACCCAGCGTTCGTGTGTCAATACCGCCGCTGTGGACGCCAGGATGAGCCCCCACAAGCTAATCTGTATGGTTCGCTTACTTCCCAGATAATCGTCCAGGAAACCCAGGGCAAAGGCTCCGATCCCAGCTGCCACGTTGAGGACGATTCCGAAAATCGTGAGTTCCTCTAAGGAGAATCCAAAGGTACCCACGGCGTAGACACCGCCGAAGGCGAAGATCGTGACCAGACCATCGTTGTAGAAAAGACGAGCGAGCAGAAACCTAACTATCTGTTCATACCGCTTCACCTCTCGAAAGGTACCAAGCAATTGGTGGAACGAAGCGGCCAGGACCCCTCTTCCCCTCGTGATTGCCGACTTGTCCTCTTTGACCCAGAGGAAAATAGGCAGGCTGAACACGGCAAACCATCCAGCCACCAGGAGCGTGGTGGCCCTGAAGTTCTCGCCGTTCTCCCTGCTGAATCCTAACCAGGGCTCGGTCGGCTGCACCAACGCCACCATGGCCAGCGCCATCGCAGACAAACCTCCAAGATAGCCCAGCGACCAGCCAAAGCCAGAGGTGCGCCCGATCCGCTCGGGATCAGCAATATCAGGAAGAAAAGCGTTATAGAAAACAGTCCCCATCTCGAACGCAATATTGGCGAGGGTGAAACAGAGCAGTGCCTTTACCACCTGGCCGGGCTCGGCAGTGTAGAGCAGAACCGAGGCCACAACCGCTACTGCGGTCGACAGAAACAGAAGCAACTTTCGGTAACCTCCACGGTCGGCCAGCGCTCCCAGTGGTGGGGCGAGCACCGCGGCCACCAGAGCGGTAACCGTGAGCGATCGAGACCAGAGGGAGGTCCCCGTGATCTCATCTACCGCCATCTCCTTGGTAAAGTAGGCGGCGTAGATGAAGGTGACCACCAGGGTGGTAAAGGAAGAATTGGCGAAATCGTACATGCACCAAGAGAAGACCGAAAGCTTGCCGCGGGTGGGGTTGGTTGCCATTGGCTTTGCGCTGAGCGGTTATAGGTTACAGGATTTCTCGATTCCTACCTCTTCACCTCCGGCCGCGTCATCCCGTTCAAATCCCACACGACCTCACCGTTGCGCAGGGCGAAAGCGGCCGATCAGGTGCGATCTACTCTGACACTGTTTGTACTTTCAGATCTAGAAATTTCTATTTCGCCCACACCCTAGTCTTCAGCCTTCCCGAACGGCAACCGAATTCCACCTTCCGCCTCAGATGGTATCCCTGGGACCTGCGACCGCTTTTTGACTGAAGTGCGACTTGTGACCTCTTTTCTTCGCCTGTAACCTATTAAGCTCATGCGTTTGACCAATCGAGTCGCCATCGTCACCGGAGGTAGTGCTGGCATCGGACGCGGGATTTCGCTTGAGTTGGCTCGAGCGGGTGCCAAGGTTGTGGTCGCCGATATCCGGGAGCAGCCCAAACAAGGCCGGTACTACGCAACCGACACGACCACCACGACGCTGGAGGAGATCACGACACACGGCGGCGAAGGTCTCTTTGTCCAGGTCGATGTGGCCCAGGAGAGTTCGGTTCGAGACCTCTTCGACCGTACCGTCGCCCGTTTCGAGGGGCTGGACATCCTCGTGAACAACGCCGGCACGCACATCCCTGGGACCGCGGAAACACTCGCGGTGGCAGACTGGGATCGAGTAATGGCCGTGAACCTGAGGGCCTTGTTCCTGACCACCAAGATGGCCATCCCTCTGCTGAGGAAATCTGTAGCAGGTCGCATCCTCAATATCGCTTCCGTGAATGCCTTTGGCGGGGGGGCAGGACCGGCGTATGCGCCCAGCAAAGCCGGAGTCGTGAACCTGACGCGCGATACCGCCCTCGAACTGGCCCCGGATGGAGTCACCGTCAACGCCATCTGTCCGGGTTACGTTGAGACGCCCATCCAGGACTATCTGACAGAAGAACAGATTGAAGAGTCTCGCCGGCGGACACCGCTACCTCGCTTCGGTAAACCTCGCGACATCGGTCATGCCTGCGTCTTTCTGGCCTCCGACGAAGCCTCCTGGATCACGGGGGCCGCGCTGCCTGTGGATGGTGGTTGGTCAGCTAGCGTTTAAGCCCCAGAATCAGGTCCTACCTCAACCGAGACGCAACAACCGATAGGAGAGAATCTACATGTTGATTCCCGATTCGACCAGATCCAATAGACACCGCTTCCTGATGCTAGCCAGCGCCTTGGGCATCGGTCTCGTTTCAGCCTCTGCAGGGACGGCGAGTGGCGTCCTTTCATGCTTTCTGCAACGGTTGATTTCCCTGACGACGTCGGCTTTGGCCTCTACACCGAGAAGCTCCTGAACGAGATGATGTCCCAGATCAAGAGCATGGGGGTCAAACGAGTCTAGTCCCAAAAGAAGTAGATGAAAGTGGACTAAACCACATGTAAACACCTGAAATGCCAGACCTGACGGGTATTCTGGGGTTGTCAAAGAAACTTCAGAACAAGCCGAAAGGAGGCATTTCAGGTGAAGAAAAAGGATAGCGCAATCATCCGCAAACGGGAAGCAGAGGTTGCTCAGCGATTGAGCCCCAGCTGGAACGGTCAAGACCCGAAACCGGTGCTCTCGCCCGAGGTCATCAGCTACGAGGTCTCGGAGAAAACGGGTGCGGTCAGTTACGGTGGTCTGGGGCTGCTGCAGCAGGTGGTGAAGTGGAGTGGGCTGGGGAAAGCCATTGACCAGGCGGTGACGCTGCTCAAACGCCACCAACCGTACCACGAATCGGACCACGTCCTGAGCCTGATCTACAACGTGGCCACGGGCGGGACCCGCTATCAGGATATTGAACTGCGACGTCAGAGTGTGAGTTTCCTGGAGGCGGTGGGAGCCGAGAAGATCCCCGCCCCCAGCACGGCCGGAGACTTTGTGCGCCGCTTTGACGCGCCCGACGTGGTGGATCTGATGGAAGCCGTCAATGCCAGCCGCCTCAAGGTCTGGGCCCAACAACCGGCCCGTTTCTTCCAACGGGCGGAGATCGACGTGGATGGGACGATGGCCCCCACGAGCGGCGAATGCAAGGAAGGGATGGAGATCAGCTACGACGGGCAGTGGGGCTATGCGCCGCTGATCGTGACGCTGGCCAATACGGGAGAGGTGCTCTATGCGGTCAACCGCTCGGGCAACCGTCCCTCTCATGAGGGAGCGGCCGAATGGCTGGATCGGAGTATCGAGCTGGTTCGAGAGGCGGGTTTTCGGAAGGTGCGCCTGCGCGGGGACACGGATTTTTCGCTGACGGCTCATTTTGACCGTTGGACGGAGGCGGGCGTGGAGTTTGACTTCGGGATCGACGCCCATCCGAGCTTCGTCAAGTGGGCGGAGGCGTTGCCAGAAGCGAGATGGAAAGAGCTGGGGGCCCCAGCCAGGGGAAAGGAAAAGGGAAGAAGCGGCGCCAGCGGCGGGACAAAGTGAAGCCGGAGATTGTCAAGAGACGCGGGTTCAAGACGCTGACGCTGGAACGGGAAGAGATTGCGGAGATCGACTACCGTCCGAGCAAAGCGAAGCGAACCTATCGGATGGTGATCTTGCGCAAGACGATCCTGGTCGAGAAAGGCCAGAAGCGGCTGCTGCCGCAGACGCGCTACCACTTTTATGTCACCAATATCTCGGCCAGAACGTTGGGAACGGCGGGAGTCGTACGGGAAAACAACCGGCGCTGCAACCAGGAGAACGTCATTGAACAACTCAAGAACGGAGTCGAGGCCCTGCGGATGCCCTCGGATACGCTGGTAGCCAACTGGGCCTATCTGGTGATTGCGGCTCAAGCCTGGAATCTGAAGGCCTGGATGGGGTTGGTGCTGCCGGCGCGACTGCAAGCCCGAGAGCTGGTGAAGATGGAGTATCGCCGTTTCCTGCGAGAGGTCATTGAAATGCCCTGCCAGATTTTGCGCAGGGGCCGACAGTTGGTCTATCGGCTGCTGGATGTCAATGGTTGGAGCCGTCTTCTCTTGGAAGGCAGTAAGTGGTTGAAACACCGGCCAGCTACCTGAAACTGAAAGGAGATAAAGTAGCTCCGAGGGTCGCCAGAGCTGGGGCGAGGTGTCTCTACAAACGCCCCCCAAGAGGGCAGAATCGTTTTCCCTGAGCGATCGGCGTGGAGGACAGCTGAACACGTGCCTGTTCTGAGTGACTTCGCGCCGAAATTTAGAATTTAGGTCTCCAAAATGGCTCCTCGGAGCCGACAAAGGGGTCTATTTTCGAACTTGCGCTTATTTTGGGTCTAGTGGCTCTACTACGGAGACGTGGATCCTCAGTCCTACTGGGCTGGCACGATGTTCGGTTATATGAAGTACGGCTCCAAGATGCTGGAGCAGATCGGAGAACCTGTAAAGGCGGTTACGCCTATTGCCCACAGACACGGTCTCGAGATCTACGGGGTACTTAATTAACCCGGAGTCGACCTATATAAAAGAGGTCGCACGTCTGAACGTCGCACGACCCAAGCTGGGGTCCGGTTTGCTGAGCCCCGTGATACCTGCCAGCCTGACAAGTCCAGCTGACGTCTGGGGGATCTGGGACGTGCGACGTTCAGACGTTCAGACGTGCGACCTCTTCTTCAAGACGTTCAAATGCTCCCGATACACGGACCGGACGGCGATGAAGTCGCTGTGTTCCAGAAGAAGCTCGCGGCTGATTTGACGGATCTCGGTGTCCTCGGCGCTGGAGATACCTTCTTCTGAAGAGGAGACGGCGAAGAGACATTCCAGCAGCTTGAGTTTGTCTTCACGGGTTGCAATCTTGTTGAACTCTCTCGTTACCAGAAAGTTCTCGGTTCCTCCGAAGAGGAGGCTCTGGGTCTTGGCGATCTGAACTACTAGAACTGCCTGTGCCTCGGGGACCGATCCCATCTCTTTGACGATCCTTTCCATTTCCCTGGTCTCGTCCTCGCTGATCTCGAGATCCGCGTGGGCTACGCGACTCAGGATGAAGGCGAAGACCGCTAGGAACCGGGCTTGATCCGAGGGCAATTCCTCCAGGGCATGTGTAATCTTGCGGATGGTTTCGGCGTCCTCCCCCGCATCGTTACTGCCCTTCCCAATCGGTCCCTTGCCTTCTAAGCCCAGCAACTTCCAGATCGACATCTTGCTGCTCCCTTTAGTCCCCCTGAGCCAAATCCTCGACGCGTTCGACCTGAGCCCAGGTTCCACTGTCGAGGGAAGCCTCTCCTGCCAGCCCCACCAGGTGAGCCTGAGCCAGGGCTACGGCATCGGCTCCGGTCGACCCATTGATTGCAACTGCGTCCAGAAAATCCGCCACACATTCATGCATTCCTGGCCAACCAACATGGGGCTGGAGCGCAGGAACGAGCTCTGATCGCCACTGGCTCTCGGCCTTCGTCCTCACCCTCAACTCTCCCGTGAAGAGGTCCTCGACCAGATCGCCCTCCTCTCCACAGACCTCAATCTGCGTTTCAGGCTCACTGCATACGCTGGAAATGCTGGCATCGAAGGTCCCCCAGATCCCGCCGTAGTCCAGCTGAACCAGTGTATACCCCTGCACCCGGCCTGGCGTTCCCCTACCGTCCTGGACCAGGACTCTTTCTGCAGATCGTCCCACTACCCGATCCAAAGCGTCAACGTACCAGGCCACCAGCGAGTGCATCAGGCTGATCTGCGCATGGGCCGCAGGTTTCCAGGAAGCACGCATTCGAATACTCGCCGTCCGTGGCTCGCCAATTGCCCCTTCGGCAACTAACTGAGCCGCTCGATTGACCAGGGGAATGAATCTCAGCTCCATGTCGGCCTGAGTGATTTGAGGTGCTTCCAGGAGCCGACCCAATACCGGTCGAATTCGATCCAGACTCTCGGCTACGGGAGGCTCGTAGAAGAAGGGTTTCCCGGTTTCGATGGCAGCAAGGATTGCCGCCTCATGCCGGCTGTCGGGTAATGCCAGGAACACCGCATCCAGATCCGGGTCTTCCAGGAGGGCCTCAAAACCCTCGTAGATCCGCACTCCAGCCCCCAACTCGGCCCCAATCCGCTGCCGGGTTGCCAAACTGACCGCCGCAGCCGCGACGATGTCGGCAGAGCCAGAACGCTGGATCGCGGGCACATAGGCCTCTCGAGTCCACCCTCCGTATCCCGCCAGTCCCAATCTCAGCTTGGACATACCTGGGGGACTGTAACATAAGTGCGATCGGAGGGCTGTCACCGGTTGCCGCTCGGGGTCGGAAGCGAACCACGATCTGAGGAGTGTCGCATACTGGATTCCCGACCCTGATCTGTAGCATGATCCGTCCTTAGGGTTCGTGCAAGAATAACTTCGCAGAGTTGGCGCTCAGATTTGCGCCAGACTTGGCCGCGAACGATTGAGCGAATCCGCAGGCGTAGCCAGGCCTACGTTGAGGATTTCGCGATTGAGGAGGGGCCGAAGATGGTGTGAAGATGAGATGCCAGAATGTGAAGTTATTCTTGCACGAGCCCTTAGAGGAGACATCGATGGAGCAAAGAAGCTATGGTCTGCTGAGAGATAAGAAGGGAATCGTTTTCGGACCGTTGAACGAGCACAGCCTGGGATGGCACACCGCACTCGCCTGTCACAGAGAAGGAGCCCGCCTGGCCATTTCAAATGTGAAGGTCGCTTTTCGCCTGGGAAGAGTGCAGGAGCTAGCAAAGCTTTGTGACGACGCTCCCTTGATTCCCTGTGACGCCAGCTCCAGCCAGGATGTCGAGGCTGCTTTCGAGCAATTGAAGCAAAGCTTGGGCAAGGTGGATTTTATCGTCCACTCGATTGGCATGTCACCTAACGTACGAAAGTTGAGATCCTACGATGATCTCAACTACGACTGGTTCCACAAGACCCTAGACGTATCAGCACTCTCTCTACACCGAATCGTAAGCCAGGCCTTGAAGGCCGACGCCCTCAACGAAGGGGGAAGTATTGCGGCGCTCACCTACATCGGTGCGCAGAGAGTCTTTTCCCGCTACTCCGACATGGCAGACGCCAAAGCCCTGCTCGAGAGCGTTACTCGTAGTCTGGGCTACCACCTGGGACAAAAAGGCATCCGCATCAACACCGTCTCACAGAGCCCCACCAAGACAACTGCAGGCGGAGGAATCAAAGGCTTCGATCAGCTCTATGATATCGCCGACAAGATGTCCCCCCTGGGAAACGCGCAAGCCGGCGATTGCGCCGACTTTGTAGTAGCCTTGCTTTCCGACTTATGCCGCAAAGTAACCATGCAGAACATCTATCACGACGGTGGGTTCAGTTCCGTAGGCATCAGCGATTCGGTCCTGGAGGCGTTATACGGGGAACCGGAGGCAGATTAAAGAGTCGCACGTCGGAACGTCTGCACGTCGCACGTCCCAGGCTGGGTTTCGGTTTGCTGAGCCCCCGTGATAGCTGCCAGCCTGAAGAGTTCACCGGAAGTCTGAGGGACTTGGGACTTGGGACGTGCGACGTTCAGACGTTCCGACGTGCGACCTCTTATTTAACTCGCCTCCGACTGCGCGTCAGACAACCGCTGGTAGAGTAGAGAACGGTTCAGAAGGCCTTGGTGATCGCCGACGTCGATGATTCGTCCGGCGTCGAGCAAGACGATCCGATCCGCCTTTCGCACCGTTGACAGCCGGTGCGCTATGACGAGGGTGGTGCGATTCTCCATCAGATTGTGGAGGGCATTTTGAACCAACTGCTCGGATTCCGTGTCCAGAGCCGAGGTGGCCTCATCCAAGATCAGTATGGGGGCCTGCTTGAGAATCGCCCTAGCGATGGCGATTCGCTGACGTTGCCCACCTGAGAGCTGTTGCCCTCGGTCTCCGATAACGGTGTCATAACCGCTCGGAAGGGCCTTGATTACATCGTGGATGAAGGCAGCTTTAGCCGCCTCTTCGATCTCATCCGAGGAGCAATCTTCCCTGCCATAGCCGATGTTGTTCGCTACCGAGTCGTTGAACAGGAAGGTGTCTTGAGTCACGATTGCGATCTGATCTCGCAGAGACTCCAGTCGAACCTCACGAATGTCGACACCATCAATCGTGATGCAGCCCGAGGTAACGTCGAAGAACCTGGGGATCAGGCTTGCCATGCTCGACTTTCCGGCGCCACTTGGACCCACCAGGGCGACGATCTCCCCCCGCCCTATCGAGAGATCCAAGTCCTGCAGGATGGCACTGTCCCCACCCTCTTCGTAGCTGAAGCAAACCCCTTCGAATGCGATCTCTCGGCTTAAGGGCGTTAGCGTCCGTGCCTCGGGTAGATCTGGGATCTCCATGCGGGTTGCCAGGAGATCGAAAATTCGGCCGGCGGAGGCCGAGGAATGTTGGAAGTGCAGATGCATCCGGGACAGCTTTCTGATGGGTTCATAGAGCCGGAATAGAGAGACCAGAAAGACCGCGAAAACACCAATCGTGAGACCCTGGTTCATCTGATGGTGCGCGTAGAGAAGGAAGGGGAAAAAGGAGACGTAGCCGATGAACTCGATCAAAGGCGAATTCAGGGCACCGATGCGCGCCGCCTTCAAGTTGACTCGGACCAAATCCTGGTTGAGTTTCCGAAAGCGTCTCTTCTCGTAATCCTCCATGGTGAACGCCTTAACGATCTGGTTTCCCGCAATCGTCTCCTGCAAGGCGTGACTTATTTCCTCCAGGTGCTCCTGACTCCAACGACTGGCGGTACGGATCTTTCGGCCCAGGTTCAAAATGATGGACAGTACCAGGGGTGCGACGAGAAAAGACAGGAGAGCCAGCCTCCAATCGGTGTACATTACTAGCCCAAGGAAGAAGAGAAACAGGAAAATCTGCCGAAGAAAATCCGTCAAGATCCTGCTTACTGCGATCTGAAGCCGTTCGGTGTCGCTAACCACGCGAACCATCAGCCTTCCACTGGTATTGCGAGCAAAGAAGGCAAGCGATTGCTCCAGGAGATGCCCGTAGAGGTCATTCCTAAGCGCGGCCACCACTCTGTGGCCGGTATACCCCATGGCATACTCCGCACAGTAGAGAAAGAGTCCCTTAAGAAACGCAAATCCCACCAGGACGTAGGCAATCCGCGAAAGCGGATTCTCTTGGAGACCCAACCAATCGTGGAGAAAGCCGAACTTGCCCTCAGCGGCGGCGCCCGCCTGTGCGCCGTCACTGGACCACTGATTTAGGATAGGAGAAAGCAGCGTGACAGGAACAATCTCGAGAGCACCGGTGAGAATGAGCAGGATCAGCGCCAGGACAAGGATTGGGAAATACGGTCGGAGATAGGGAAAAAGCTTGCGGATCTCGGTCACAGGCGACGATTGTATTCTAAATTCCAGATCTCAGCGATTGGGTCCCTTTTCTGTCGGGGCTATAATGAGCCGAGCGTATAAGGAGCTTAAGCGAACATGGACTACTCGAAGGTAGATTGGAAACGCAGCTCTGGAGCCGAGCTTTACCGGCATGCCAAAACCAAAATCCCAGGTGGGACACAGCTATTAAGCCTAAGTTACCTCGTAGAAAAGTGATGTAACCTATTGTTAAGATTGGGGTAATGCTACAAATCAGCTGCGTCGGTACTGGGTACATTATAGACGAACGCCGAGGAGATCCAGGGCTCGCTGCTGAAGCGATGTGGGACGGGTGATTTTGTCGAAGGCTGCTGAGCCGGGCAACTGCGGCTGAATCCGGTTTTTGGAGATCGTGGCCAAATCGCTGAGCAAGGTCTGAAAGCTGTGCACGGGCCCACCCTCAACGGTGCGCTTGCGGTGAGCCTTGCGGAGGGCCTGAGGAGAGCGCTGAGAGGGTGCCACCACCGAATCGCGAAGCTGCCTCCCCGCCTCGGGATCCTCGTCGTCGAACAGGATCGGAGCTAACTTCTGTCGCATGTGCCACTCGACGTAGTAGGCAAGCATGCACAGAAAGACGTGAGCGCGGACCCGATCCTCCAGATGGTGGTAAATGGGTCGGACCTTCAGATCGACACTCTTACAGCTGCGGAAGGCCCGTTCGGCGACGGACAACCCCTTGTAGGCAGCCACCGTTTGTTCGGCATCCATTTGCTCGCGGGCCAGGTTGGTGCGAATCACATAGATCCCGTCCAGTGCCGCCTCCTGCTCGATGCGCTCCTGCCGGCGCTGGTAGGAGAAGGACTCCTCGCCGATCTCCAGGACAAAATGCTTGCCCACTTTGTAGCGGTTGAGGACTTTGCCCACCCGCAGGGCAATCCGATCCTTGCCCTTGAAGCGACGCTTCGGACGTTGCGTTGCCTGGACAATCTTCTCCAACTCCAGCTCGGTCGCCTGGAGCAGTTGCTGGCGATTGCGGGCCCGTTCCTCCGCTAAGAGGGGATTACGGCAGACAATGAGCCGTTCCCCGGGGTAGTCCGGGCTCTGGATCTCGGCCAGGTCGCGTTGATCAAACAGGGACAGCTGCAGCGGACCGGATTGAAACAGTTTGCGGATCTGAGGGCCTCGCAGGGCCGTGATCCAGCCCATGCCGGGCAGCGGCTTGAGCTCCTCCCGAATGCGGGCTTCCGTCAGCATTCCTCGATCGGCGACCACCACCACCGAGCGCAACCCGAAGCGTTGGCGCAGTTTTTGGATTTGGCTGGTCACTGTTGTGGGGTCCGCTCGGTTGCCTTCGAAGACCTCGACCGCGACAGGGCAGCCTTGACGGTCGCACAGCAGGCCGAAGACGATCTGCAGCGTACCCCCTTTGCCGTCTCGGGAATACCCCCGCTGGGCCAACGGGCAACTCCTCCCTTCGAAGTAGGTCGAGGTGACGTCGTAGATCACGAGGCAACCGTCCTGCAGGCGCTGAGCCGCCAGCTGGTTTTCAATCTTTGGTTGTCGAACGAGCAGCCAGTCCAAGGCGCCGTACAGATCATCGGCCGTCGCGGCCTCCACCTGTAAGAGCTCGCCCAAGCTGCTGGACAGGGTCTGGGGATCCCATCCGCGTGCGGTGGCCAGCTTGGAGCGGGGCTCCAGGATGCGCGCCACGATCAGGGCCACTACCAGGCGGCGCTGCAGGCTGTTGCGAGTGGCCAGTAAGCGCTCCAAACCGAGGCGGCGCAGGGTACCCAAGACGGCCGCCACATGACCATGGGGGCGAGTGCGCTGGACCTGGAAGGCTTGGCTCAAGTCGGAGATGACGGAGCCTCCCTTCAAGAGGCTGCGCAGGCCTTCGACGATCTCCGCGGGCCACTTGCTGAGGTTAGCCAGAGTGCGCTTGCGCACCTTGCCGGCTTGCCGGTAGGACTCGCGCAGGAGAATGGCCGGGGGCGAGTTGCGGTTGGGAACGGATTCGATGTACATGGGCACTATAATATCACATACTACCGACAATAAAGGACACTAAAGCAACTATTACATGGGTACAGATTGTCGAACACAAAAAGACCCTTACCTGATGATCCACAATGGCTTACAGGTTGTTTTTCAGCTAGTTTTCAGGGTAACTTCGGATTAAGCAAGCGTCCCGAGAGATTCTTGCCCAAGCTGTGGCCTTCCTATTACAGCCGAGCAAAGGGCTGCGAGGTCTGGGATCTGGACGGCCGTCGGCTCATAGATGTAAGCATTCACTCTGTCGGAAACAGTCTTCTGGGCTTTGCCGATGACGATGTCAACAGCGCGGTCAAGGAGGCCGTCGACAAGGGGAACATGAGCTCCTTGAACTCCCCGGCAGAGGTTGAGCTGGCGGATCTCCTATGCCAGCTGCATCCCTGGGCCGACAGCGTGCGCTATGCTCGAGCCGGTGGCGAGTCGATGTCGATTGCAGCCCGGATCGCCCGCGCCTTCACTGGGCGTGACAAGATCGCGTTCTGCGGCTACCACGGCTGGAGCGATTGGTATCTGGCGGCGAATCTGGCCAGCGACAGTGCCCTCGACGGGCACTTGATGCCAGGGCTCGAACCCAGAGGCGTCCCCCGAGGCCTTCAGGGTACAGCGCTGCCCTTCCGCTACAACCATCTAGAAGAGTTAGAGGAGCTGGTGGCCCAACACGGCTCGGATCTGGCAGGCATCGTGATGGAGCCCATGCGGCGCGATTGGCCCGAGAACAACTTCCTGGAGCGAGTCCGGGAAATCGCGGATTCCATCGGCGCCGTACTGGTTTTCGACGAGGTCAGCGCGGGCTGGCGATTCTGTCTGGGAGGCGTCCACCTGAAACTGGGCATGGATCCAGACATCGCGGTCTTTTCCAAGTCGATCTCCAACGGCTACCCGATGGCCGCCATCATCGGCAGAAGAGAGGTCATGAGCGCCGCCGAGGTCTCCTTCATAAGCAGCACCACCTGGACCGACGCCATTGGACCGACGGCCGCCTTGGCCACCCTCAAGAAAATGAAAAAGATTGGGCTCTCTGCGCATATCGATCGAATCGGCGGCAAGGTCCAGGAGGGCTGGCGACTACTCACTAAGAAACACGGTTTGGCGGTCGGTGTCCACGGACAGCATCCCATGTGCAGCTTTTCCCTGAACTATGGAACTCAGGCAAAGGCCCTTGGCACGCTCCTAACCCAACACATGTTGAACCGGGGATTCCTGGCAACAGAGTCCTTTTGCGCCTCCTATGCTCACACCGATAAAGTCCTGGATCAGTATCTGGAAGCACTCGACTCGACCTTCGCTGAACTAGCCGAAGCGATCGAAAAGGGAGACGCAGAAAATCGCTTGCGGGGACCGATAGCGGAAAGTGGGTTCTCCCGCCTGACCTAACCCGCATTTCTCATCGCTCGTCGTAGCGAGGCGTCGCAAGCGCCGTCCTGGCAAGGCTTGCGACCGAGGCCGCCGCAGTCGTACTTTGACAGTACGTCGAGGAGGCTGACCGAGCGTAACGCAGCCAGGGCGGGTGATTGCGGCGACGCAGTAGACTAGCCCCAAAAGAAGTAGATGAAAGTGGACTAAACCACATGTAAACACCTGAAATGCCAGACCTGACGGGTATTCTGGGGTTGTCAAAGAAACTTCAGAACAAGCCGAAAGGAGGCATTTCAGGTGAAGAAAAAGGATAGCGCAATCATCCGCAAACGGGAAGCAGAGGTTGCTCAGCGATTGAGCCCCAGCTGGAACGGTCAAGACCCGAAACCGGTGCTCTCGCCCGAGGTCATCAGCTACGAGGTCTCGGAGAAAACGGGTGCGGTCAGTTACGGTGGTCTGGGGCTGCTGCAGCAGGTGGTGAAGTGGAGTGGGCTGGGGAAAGCCATTGACCAGGCGGTGACGCTGCTCAAACGCCACCAACCGTACCACGAATCGGACCACGTCCTGAGCCTGATCTACAACGTGGCCACGGGCGGGACCCGCTATCAGGATATTGAACTGCGACGTCAGAGTGTGAGTTTCCTGGAGGCGGTGGGAGCCGAGAAGATCCCCGCCCCCAGCACGGCCGGAGACTTTGTGCGCCGCTTTGACGCGCCCGACGTGGTGGATCTGATGGAAGCCGTCAATGCCAGCCGCCTCAAGGTCTGGGCCCAACAACCGGCCCGTTTCTTCCAACGGGCGGAGATCGACGTGGATGGGACGATGGCCCCCACGAGCGGCGAATGCAAGGAAGGGATGGAGATCAGCTACGACGGGCAGTGGGGCTATGCGCCGCTGATCGTGACGCTGGCCAATACGGGAGAGGTGCTCTATGCGGTCAACCGCTCGGGCAACCGTCCCTCTCATGAGGGAGCGGCCGAATGGCTGGATCGGAGTATCGAGCTGGTTCGAGAGGCGGGTTTTCGGAAGGTGCGCCTGCGCGGGGACACGGATTTTTCGCTGACGGCTCATTTTGACCGTTGGACGGAGGCGGGCGTGGAGTTTGACTTCGGGATCGACGCCCATCCGAGCTTCGTCAAGTGGGCGGAGGCGTTGCCAGAAGCGAGATGGAAAGAGCTGGGGCGCCCCAGCCAGGGGAAAGGAAAAGGGAAGAAGCGGCGCCAGCGGCGGGACAAAGTGAAGCCGGAGATTATCAAGAGACGCGGGTTCAAGACGCTGACGCTGGAACGGGAAGAGATCGCGGAGATCGACTACCGTCCGAGCAAAGCGAAGCGAACCTATCGGATGGTGATCTTGCGCAAGACGATCCTGGTCGAGAAAGGCCAGAAGCGGCTGCTGCCGCAGACGCGCTACCACTTTTATGTCACCAATATCTCGGCCAGAACGTTGGGAACGGCGGGAGTCGTACGGGAAAACAACCGGCGCTGCAACCAGGAGAACGTCATTGAACAACTCAAGAACGGAGTCGAGGCCCTGCGGATGCCCTCGGATACGCTGGTAGCCAACTGGGCCTATCTGGTGATTGCGGCTCAAGCCTGGAATCTGAAGGCCTGGATGGGGTTGGTGCTGCCGGCGCGACTGCAAGCCCGAGAGCTGGTGAAGATGGAGTATCGCCGTTTCCTGCGAGAGGTCATTGAAATGCCCTGCCAGATTTTGCGCAGGGGCCGACAGTTGGTCTATCGGCTGCTGGATGTCAATGGTTGGAGCCGTCTTCTCTTGGAAGGCAGTAAGTGGTTGAAACACCGGCCAGCTACCTGAAACTGAAAGGAGATAAAGTAGCTCCGAGGGTCGCCAGAGCTGGGGCGAGGTGTCTCTACAAACGCCCCCCAAGAGGGCAGAATCGTTTTCCCTGAGCGATCGGCGTGGAGGACAGCTGAACACGTGCCTGTTCTGAGTGACTTCGCGCCGAAATTTAGAATTTAGGTCTCCAAAATGGCTCCTCGGAGCCGACAAAGGGGTCTATTTTCGAACTTGCGCTTATTTTGGGACTAGCGATGAGAAATGCGGGCTAACCCCATGGATCACGAGTCGGTGATCCTTCCGATCAGTACGGCAACCGGTCACGCTGGATCATTCCGGTGAAAACTTCAGTCCCGCTTACTCCGCGGAACTGGGTCTGATGTTGCTGACATGCGGCCCCGTGCGCGGCTGTGTTTTCCTCCTGCATCAATAGATGCCTTTCCTCAGCAACCTGCGAACTGCGACACTCAGACGTTCCGACTTTACATACCACCCATGCTTGTCGTAGTCTTAGTCGTATCTCAGGGAAATGGGAAGGGAGTCCTCAGGTACCGTTGGATACTTGTCCAAAGAGGTGATATTACGGTGCTTTGGGTAATTTTCAATCATCGGAGTTAGCTATGAGTAAGACCAGAGGAGTCAATGAGTTTGTTCGTCGGCGTCTCCGGGAACTACGCCAGAGCAAGAGGATTAGGATCAAGGACCTGGCTCAACAGTCCGGGATTCCAACGGGCTCGTATGGGTGTATGGAAAGCGGGTTCTACAACATCAGCCTCGACAATTTATTTCGAATGCTGGGTGTTCTGGAAGGGGAATATCAGCCCTACTTGATAAGCACGGGAGGGGAGCGTAAAGTGAACAAATGCGGTGGTTGGTTGGAATCCTCAAGCAGTTCGCCGGGCGGGCGGTTTGGCAGATTGTTTTCGCCTGGATCAAGAAGCTGTCCTGGTGGGACAGCGTGGGGGGTGTCGTGGCCTGGCTGATGGGGCAGTGGGGAAATTTCTCTCTTGAACTCAAGATTGTACTAGCCTTGCTCGGTTTCTGTCTATCTATGGCGATTCGGCAGACTTGGTTTCCCCACGGATTCTTCAAAAAGAAAAGATTGCGAAGTGTGGAGAACGGAAAAAGACCACATGTTATCCCGGTCGAGAGTGGATGGGATGAACGCCACTACAGCGGGCTTTTTTTCAAGAACAATGGCGATGCCCCAGCCTACAGTGTCGTTGTAGAACCTCTGCAATTGGGGGAGGCTGCCGTGGAGTTCACGGGGCCGGAGATTACTTACTTGGAGCCGGGGGAGTCCTTTTTCCTCTATCCTGAAAATTGGCCACCATCCATTATTCTGCTCAATAAGCCGTTTGGTAACAGCCTCTTCGAGCTAATCCGCTCCTGGCAACTGGATATCGGTGACTTGAAGGCGGCGGCGAAAGGTTGCATTCAGTACAAGGATGGGAGCGGTTCGGAATATGAGATACGCTATCGGATCAGGCGGGATGTTCTCAACAGAAAGAGTGGCCTTGCCATAGAGGTTGAGCTTGGATAATTTGAAAGGGCAGAAGAAAATGAGCAAATCCAAGGGGGTCAAAGACCATGGCTAGGTTCTTGGAATTGATGGAGGATTCATGAGAAAACGACCTGACTACGGAGACGCAACACCCGAAGACTTGGTGAGGGCACTCATGACCGTGCACCCGAAGAAAGGCCGTTATCGGCAGTCAGCATGTCGTAAGGCAGGGTCTTCCCCGCCAGCCGCCGAACAACCGCCTTCATCTGAGCCAGGGTGTCAAGCTGACGAAGATTGTGCTTACCCGCGAACTCCTGGACGTAGCGATTCAGATGCTTCGGACTGATTTTATGAAAGGTTCCTGTATGAGCACGTTTCAGCATCGACCAGAAGGACTCGACCCCGTTGGTGTGGGCTTTGCCCCTGACGTACTCACCAACGCTGTGCTTGACGGATTCATGGTTGGGAAGGACGTGGTAGACCAGGGCGTCATCGGTGTAGATCTTGGCATCGGGGTCGGCGTGTTCCATGATGAAGCGGATCATCGTTTCAGACTTGGTGTCGGGGACAACCGCCGCCTGAACCTTGTTGGTGGCCCGATCCTTGATACCGGCCACGGCCACCTTCCCAGCTGGTCCTCTGCCAGTCAATTCCTTCTGCCTGGACTTGCTCATGTTTCTTCGTTTGCCCCCAAAGTAGGCTTCGTCAACTTCAACTGGACCAGAGAACGGGCCATCCCCACCACTTCGGGTCCAGGCTTGACGGATGCGGTGAAGCATGAACCAAGCTGCGGGTTGGCTGACTCCGATATCGCTGGCAAGTTTGGTGGAGGCGATGCTTTTGAGGCTGGTCAGTTCCAGATAAACAGCAATCACCCATTTCCTGAGAGGCAGGTTGGTTTTTGCGATGGGTGTTCCAGTCCTGACGGAGAAGTATTTGCGGCAATCCCTGCATCGGTAGGGCATGGGCTTGCGGTTGGGAGTCTTATGGGTGTTGTCCGACCCACAACGCCCACAGTAGCGTTCACTCGACCACAGAGTTTGCTCAAACCATCTCTCAGCAGATTGCTCGTCGGGGAACATGTCGGTGATTTGGACCAGGCTGATCTTCTGTCTTTTCGATTTATTCATGATGGGAACATAATAGAGGATTGGGGAGGAAATGTCAAGTAGGTCTTATAATCCCCTTCTGGAAGCGGACATCCATGACGTCTGGCCAGTGGAATCGGTCGGCTCCCAGACCCTCGATCAGCCGGTCTATCTAAGGAAAATCCAGGAATTCCGGCTGAGTGAGATCGTCTCTTTATCGGGAGTAGAGGGCGCGGCGCTCTTCTGCCTCGAGGAGGAGAAGTGTAAGGTTCTTCTCTATCAGAACCTGAGCGAGTTTCTGATCGACCGACTCCACTTCTATCTGGAGGATGGTCGCAGCTACGATCAGGGTCTTTGGTTCGAAAAGCAGCACGGCGACCAGCGCTATTGCCTCTTTCTTCACGCGAAGGGCTGTGCTCCCTACCTCAGACAGCTAATCGAACACTACCTGGTGGTCTGGGCGCACGTGTTCAATCGACTCACGGCTCAAGCCATCGGGGAAAAAGGCTGAGAACAGTCCCCCTGTCGAGGGCAGAATCGGTTCAGGCTAGTCCAACGTACGAAAAAGAGCCAATTCTAGGCCGGAGAGAAACTTAAGGTCGGCCCGGCCGCAGACAAGCCTGGATTTGAGGCGAATCAGATAGTAGCTCGAGAAGAAAACAGCGGCCCAGAATAGGGAGGTTATTCTTAGCTCCCTAGCGCGAAGCAACTCGAGCACATCCTTCCTCAGGCTTTCTGAAAACTCCATAAGGAGTGCCTGGCGAGTCGCTTCATTCTGCATCAAGAGACGAACATCCGGGGCCTCTACCAGCCGCATGATGTGCGCCAACCGAAGCTCCACCTGTTCCAATCGCCTTCTCTCAGACTCTCCCGAACTGAAGGCGGCAACCATGTTGTAGAACATATAACAAACCAGCAGGAGCGACAGAGCCGAGATGTAGAAAAATATCATCATCGATGGAAAATAAGAGACTTCAATACCTGCTGCAACCTGGTGTTGAGTTCGTTCAGTTTTTTCTGATCTGGAGACTCGAGCCGCTGCATCGACTTTTCATCCCAAAGGGTATAGGCGAATACGATGAGAGCAAGAAGGTATATGAACTGGCCAAAGAAGCGGAAAATCTTCGGAGAGGAATCCAGGAACAATACGTGGGAGAAGTTTATGGCCTGCAGAGCCACCATCAGAGAAACTCCCGACAAGATACCCAGGAAGTTCTGACCCAAGATAGTGCCGCGGTGTTTCCCGATCGCGCGGTAGATAATGAGGCAGAGAAAAACCTGGAACACAAGAGTGATTGCATGGTAGCTCACGAAGTAATCATGTTCTCCAGCCAGGACCTTCCAAACGACTGGAGCCGCCACAACCGCAACCACCATAACGGATCGCGAGAACTCTCTCCTAGAAGTTTTTGTATTGCCAAGAATCCGCCGGTACAGATCTCCAAGCACCCAGAGCTGGAGGATCGGAACAGGTGCATTCCTGGCTTGAAATCCATAGAAGTACTGGACGGACTCGAAACCGTATATGGCTATGATCACCGCAAGAACGGCCGAAGCGATGAAAGTGAAGCCTATATAACCATAGAAAATAGGAAAGTGACCGAGCATCCGATTCCCATATGCTCGATACAAGATCAAACCCAGGAGGAACAGAATTATTCCCCACAGGAGATACGAGAAGCTCATCTGGCCCAAGACTAACCTCGATTCCTGACTAGATCAAGTAGGCAAGACCAGTCCAATTAGGATTTGGTAATGCCAAAACAGAATCCCTCCTGACTTTGGTCATACCAAAACGACTTCTTTAGTGTCGTCTGCAGTGTCTACACTGCGTTTATTAATTCCTAACCAACCTATTGGAGGTCCAAATGTTTTACAAAGCGGTCTTGCTATTCGTGTTGATTCAACCTTGGGTCCAGGTTCTGGATGTGAATCCATCGCCTGACGCCACGCTGTTGACTCAGAAGACCAACGCAAAGGTGGCCTGTTGTGTTGAACCGTGGCCCTGCTTCCCCGGAGAAGTCTGCCACTAGGTAAGCTCGACGGTTCCAGGTCTGCAGGTTACAGGGGTTGAGGTCCGTCGACTGTAGAACCCTTAACCTGCAGCCTGACAACCTTCAGCGCGCAACCTACCACCCATTCCCCCGCAGCTTCGTAGGTATTCGTCTGCCCGCTTCCCTGCCCCTCTCACCCGCTTGCAAAACCTGCCCGGATACCTAAGAATGAGAGCCTCAAGCGGTTTACGATGAGCAGCTCTAGAGAAATCTCGGAAGAGCTGGAAATATTTTCCAGT
Organism: Acidobacteriota bacterium; assembly: GCA_965219855.1. Lineage (GTDB taxonomy): Bacteria > Acidobacteriota > UBA6911 > RPQK01 > JAJDTT01 > CAUZIZ01. The sequence goes on along the minus strand of CBDCOR010000022.1, from coordinate 848,369 downwards.
TATCTAAAAGAAAAGCGGTTGAGAATGACCCGCCAGCGGGAAACCGTCGTCGAGTGCTTTCTGACGGCAGGGGGACACTTGAGCGCGGAAGAACTTTACGAGCTCGTCAAGAAGAGCGACGGAAAGATCGGCTCGACCACCGTGTTCCGAACGCTCAAAGCCCTCACGGACTGTGGACTTGCGCGAGAAGTGGATCTGAGCGACGGCAGAATCCGTTTCGAACCCCTCCACAGGCGTCCCCACCATCACCACATGGTTTGCATGGAGTGCAATCGGACGATTGAGTTTCTCAGCCCGGAACTGGAGCAGATACAGGCAAAGATCGTCTCGGAGTATCACTTCAAGCCGGTTCAGCACCGAGTACAGATCTATGGAGTTTGTCAGGACTGTCAAAACCAGCGCCATCCCGGTCCGGAGGCTGTAGACGCCGACCTGATCTTCGTTCGAGACGCCCTGAAGATCGCCATGGAAACCGAGAGGAGAGGCGTCAGCTTCTATCAGACCGCTTCCGGTATCGTGAACCACAAGTCCACCCGATCAACTTTCCTGAAGATGCTGGAGGATGAGAGGAGCCACTTGAGCGGACTAGAGAAGGAATGGAGCCAGCTCATCCAGGAGCACGAAGAAGTGCTCGAGGCCCCGGTCTTTCTCCACTTCGACTTCGGCTCACTGAAGCGCATCTTCCCCAGCCGAGAGCAGATCAAGCGCAAACTGAGAGAGAACTTGAGCGCTAGGGATGCCCTGAAACTCGCCATGGAAATGGAGAGGGACGCGTACAATTTCTTCCGCGAATACGCCCAGAAGTTCAACGAAACCAAAGGCAAAGACATCTTCACCCAGTTCGCAGAGGAAGAACTCGAGCACTACGACCTGATCAAGCAGGAATACGAAAGGCTCAGCGAAAAGCAGCAATCCTAAGCTAACCTGAAACTTCATTGGCGAATGTAGCTTTGGCCTCCAGGCCGAAGTCTCATTTTTCCGAGCCTTTGGCTCGGGCGGCGGCCTGGAGCCCACCGCTACGTCCCTCGACTGAAGTTTCTTTCAGGTACGATCCGGCGCAGCCGGTGGCGGGGCTAAGCTGAAACTTGAACGAATGGAACACACAATTGGATCGACGAAACTAGAGCTTGTTACCGGCGACATCACCCGACAAGACTGTGATGCCCTCGTCAATGCAGCCAACAGTCGTCTGGCTGGAGGCGGAGGAGTCGATGGTGCCATTCACCGAAACGGCGGTCCGACCATTATGGAGGAAACCCTCAGCAAGTATCCGCAGGGATGTCCCACTGGTTCGGCCGTGATCACGGGGGCCGGGACCTTATCTGCCCGATACGTAATCCATGCCGTGGGACCGGTCTGGAACGGCGGCCAAGGCGGCGAATCAGAGAAGCTGTCCAGTGCCTACCACAGCAGTCTCGAACTAGCCCTGGAATACACCTGCCGCAGCATCGCCTTCCCTTCGCTCTCCACCGGCGCTTACCGCTACCCCCTGGATCTTGTGGCGCCGGCTGCTCTAAGCTGCGTCCTTGGCTTTCTCGAGCAGCATCAAGGACCGGCCCTGGTACGGTTCGTCCTCTTCGACGGAAAGACCTACGATTCCCACGAAACAGCCCTCAGAGAGCTCATACTCGAGAACGACCCCGACTAAACTTTATCGGGACCCGAGCCGATCTGCTCCACAGAAATGGAAGCCAAACCAGCACAAGACCAAATGGACTCGGCGCCAGTGTCCGGACCTGATTCGATCGCAAAATCCAGCCAGACCTGATCAACGACAAATGGAATTCCCGCAGCGACAATTGGAAATCCCCACACGAGGGATAAAAAAAAAGAGCTGTAGCCGTCCTCTGAGACGACTCTTTTCGGGGTCCTCCTTTCTGTAAAAAAGAGAGATTGTTTTTAGAATGCGAGGGGGATGGAGTGAGGGCGTAGCCCGAACGGAGCTCCCCCTCGCTCGCGCCGGCGTCGAGGGGAGTGGACCAGATCCACGAGGCTCCTGAGCGGCCTCTGTAGGGCGCTGTACGACCTCTCCCCTTGGCGGGCACTCGTCTATCGTCCCCACCAAGCACTTCCCAGGGGCCAATCAGCCGATTTGCCCGGATTTGAACTCCTCGCGGTTTCCTCATTTCGTGGTTTCCTGCTGTTTCTTCTTGGCGCTCTCCATTCGGTAGCTCGAGACGTTGAGTTCCAGAATCACGCTGTGGTGCACCACCCGATCAATCGCCGCCACCGTCGTCATGGGGTCCTTGAAGATCCTCTCCCAGTCCGAGAAGATCAGGTTGCTGGTCAGCAAGATGCTGCGGCGTTCGTAGCGATGGGCCAGCAGTGTGAAAAGAACCTCCATTTCCTCCCGACTTTGCTGAACGTAGCCGATGTCATCGACTATGAGAGCCTCGAAGCGATCCAGTTTCTTGAGCTCCTTCTCCAGAGTCAGATCGATTTTGGCCCGCAGCAATCGCTGTACCAGCAGGGCGCAGGTAGAGAATAGAACCCGGCGCCCCAGCAGAATCAACTCCTGCCCCAGAGCACAGACTAGATGCGTCTTGCCGCTTCCAGGGTTGCCGAAAGCCAAGACGTTCTCGGCGCGATCCAAAAACGTACCTTCCAGCAGCGCCGTCAGTTGTCGATCCACGCTTTGGGGCAAGCGCGAGCGGTCCAACGCCGTCAGCGTTTTCTCCCAGGGAAGCTTCGAGATTCGGCGCAGGCGCTGGATTTTGCGCTCGTGCCGCTCCGCCACTTCGATCTCAGATAACGACAAGAGAAACCGGGGATAGGACAGACTTTCCTGGGTAGCCAGTGCCGCCTGGGCGGCGGAGTGCTCCCGAAAGGCTGGTAGATGCAGCTGGACAAGGCACTCGCGAAGCCGGGTCAAGTTGCCTCCACTCATGATCTCACCTCCCGGCTCTCCAGCAGCGTGTCGTAGACGCCCACGTCCATCTTCTCCACCGCCACTTCCCAGGGCTCCACCACCGGATCGACGAGGCATTCTCGTAGTGCTTCGAAACGGATTCTTTGTCCCCTCTCAATCAGCCCCTGAAGTGCCTCTCGCACTCGCTGCTCACCTTCCTGGGCAGCCAACTCGAGGATCTTCAGATACTGGCGATCCGCCGTGGCTGGACAATCTTGGCGCAGCTCGTCGTAGGCGACTCGAAACAAGATCCCCGGAAACAGATCCTCGCGCCAGCGATAGCGAGTGAACGCCCCCGGCTTGCGCACCAGGGAATGGATCACCTGCCGGTAGTCAATGCGATGCTTGCCTTCTCCTCGCAAGCGAGGCATGCGTGCCTGTGGCTGACCCCCGTAGTAGACCTCCACCTGATCCGCCCACACCCTCACCTGCACCCGCTCGCCGATCAACCGGCTGTCCACCGAATAGGTGTTGTGGCGAACCCGGATCGTACTGCTGGGGGAGACTCTCACCCACTGCCGGGTGAAGTCATCCAGACGGCGTGCCGGCAACGGGCGCATCACGGCCAGCTCTTCTCCCAGGCGCTTTTGCCGGGTCGCATTGCGCCGGTCCACAATCACCGCTACAAAACCCTCGTACTCTTCCCGGCTGGAAAAATCACGGCTACACCGCAGCAGCAGTTCCTGCTCGATGGCCCGTTTCAAGCGGTGATGGGCCTGTTCCACATCCCCGTTCTCGTGAGCCTTTCCTGCCTGGGTGCGACTCGAGCGCATCCCGAAGTGTCTCAGCAACCCTTGATAGCGCTCGGTGAACTCTTCCCGTTTCAGGTTGTTGACGGCCGCCGAAAGCCGGTCTGTTCGGTGTTCCTCGGGCAGCGCCCCCAACTCCCACAACGCGTTCTGAAGCCCCAGGCTGAGGCTCTCAAAGGACTCACTGAAACACAGCGTGGTCGCTTCCCAGTTCGAGTAGGCCAAAACAAAGTGGTACAGCAGATGGGGAAACGGCTGGCCCTGGATCGTCACTCCCAGACGCCCCATAAACGTAAAGTCCGATTGAGCTTGATGTCCCGGCCGATACTTCTGCGGGAACATCACCTCCTTCGCTTCTCCGTGTTGTGCCTTCCACTGCTTGATCCTGCGCTGCAGCGTCCTCAACTGACCTTGCTGGAAGGCCCCTTCCTGCTGGCGGCACAAATACTCGAACACCGCTGTCGCTTCCACCGTCGGAGATCGCTTCAGGATCTCTTCCACCTCTGGCCACACCGACTCGAACGGATCCGATCGAGTTCGCCAATATCGCTCCGGCTGACTCTGGCTCGGCAGCTTTCCCGACTTCAGGTACTTCCGAGCCGTCTTTCGCGACAGCCCCGCTTTGGCCGCCGCCATCGTTAGCGTCTTCTCGTTCTTTTGCAACTTTACTAACCTCCGCACTTGCTGATCCTTAACCATGCCCTCATGGTCAGGATCAGCCCTGAAAAAGTGGGGAATTCTATTTGTCGTCGTGGGAAATTCTAACTGTCGCCAATCACAGACCCAACACCTGAGCTGCAGGCGCTGTGTCCACTATCACGTCACCTGGGATAGCCACGCGCCCCATGGCTGCAGAGCGATGGGATTCAAGTCGGCCCAGGCTCCCTCTCTGATCGTCTTCCAGAATTCAGGCGCGCAGTGCCTATTGTTTCGGTCGAGCGGGAAAAAACAGTCAGTACGGTAGCCTGGCGGTGGGAAATCCGGGGCGAGGAGCCTGTCTGAACGTCTGAACGTTCCAAATCCCCCAGACGTCAGCACTTCGCGGTCGAGGACTCGGAGCACAGGCGTATCAAACGTACGTGGGTTCGATCATGCCTACGATCAAAAATTCACCCATGCATCCTCCCTATTTGAGACTCCTTATAACTGCCTGTTTCGGCTCTGTCTACAAGACCGGACTGGAAAAAGGGGTAGGCGTCATAATAGAGTCTAGCCGTTAGAGCCAGAATCAAGAAACAGAGGAGCAAGAGCGTTTGCGATTCCTCAGGTTACCAGAGCAGAAGGAATCTCCGTCCGCGGGGGCCGAGGACCGGCAAACCGGGGCCGAGAGGGCTCGCTGGAATCTTGCGGATTTGCACCCCGATCTGGACTCACTGGATAAGGATCTGGAGCGGGCTAGGGAGGAAGCGGCTTCTTTCGAGGATCGCTTCCGAGGAAGGGTGGCAACGCTTGGCCCTCAGGACCTGTTCCAAGCACTCCAGGAGTTTGAGAACCTCCTGCTGCGTCTGGGCGGCGTTATGTCTTATGCCTATCTCGATTGGTGCATAGCTACCGAGAGCCCAGAACGAGGGGCTCTCCTGCAAAGGACTCGAGAGGCCTACACCGAGATCATCCAGAAGGTACTCTTCTTCGAGCTGGAGTGGGTCGCGACGGATGACGACACGGCCCAACGACTCCTGGTCAGCTCCGAGCTGAGCCGCTTCCGACACTACCTCGAATTGGAACGGCAGCGTAAGCCCCATGTGCTGAGCGAAGCCGAAGAGAAGATCCTTACCGAGAAGACCATCACAGGCCAGACGGCGTGGAGCCGCTTTTTCGACGAGGCAGCGGGTGCCACCCGATTCGTTTTGAACAAACGCAACTTGACGCAGCAGGAGACTCTCGCCCGTCTGTACCAAGCTGAGCGCGGCGTTCGTCGACGTGCTGCCCTGGCCTTTACGAAAGGTCTGAAAACCCGGCTTCGCGAGATGTCCTTTGTCTTCAACGTCACCTTGGCAGACAAGGCCAGCGACGACCGGCTCCGTCGCTACCCGAATTGGTTGAGGAGTCGCAATCTGGATAATGAAATCTCCGATGAGGCGGTCGAGGTCCTGGTGGACTCGGTAGCACGCCGCTACGATCTGGTAGCTCGATTCTACCGCCTCAAACGCACCCTCCTCGGCCTGGACGAACTTTACGATTACGACCGTTACGCTCCGGTGGGAGCCGCAGCTACCTTCCGTACCTGGGAACAGGCCCGGGCAATAGTTCTCGAGGCGTACAACGCATTCCATCCCCGAATGGGGGAAATTGCACTCGAGTTCTTTGAGAAGCGTTGGATCGATGCGCCCCCCGGACCCGGTAAATCCAGCGGAGCCTTCAGCCACCCCGCGGTGACCACGGTTCATCCTTACATTCTCATGAACTACAGTGGAAACATAAGGGACATTCAAACCCTCGCCCACGAGCTGGGCCACGGCGTCCATCAGTACCTCTCCCAGAAACAAGGCTATCTCCAGTCGCGACCTCCCCTGACCACATCGGAAACTGCCTCTGTGTTCGGAGAGATGCTGGTCTTCGATCACCTGATGAAGGCGGAGCGTGACCCCAAGGTCCGGCTTTCGATCCTGGTGGGAAGCATCGATGACACGATTGCCACCGTATTTCGCCAGGTAGCGATGCATCGGTTTGAGGCGAAAATTCACACGGCTCGACGCCAGGAAGGGGAACTTCCCGTCGACCGCTTGAGTCAATTCTGGATAGAGACGCAGGAGGAGATGTTCCAGGGCAGCGTGACGCTCAAGGATCACTATAGAATCTGGTGGAGCTACATTCCCCACTTCATTCACACGCCGGGCTACGTCTATGCCTACGCCTTCGGCAAGCTGCTGGTCCTGGCACTCTATCGTCAGCAAGAACGAGAGAACTTTGCGGAAGAGTACCTGGAACTCTTGGGGGCAGGCGGATCGGACTGGCCCCAGGCGATGATAGGTAAGCTGGGCGTGAACCTGGACGATCCCGAGCTCTGGAACCAGGGCTTGTCATTTACCGAGGATCTGATCCGTGAAGCCGAGGAACTCGCGGACGATTTGAGGGCGTAGCGACTCTTGCCGATTTTGTTTCGGCTTAGTCGCGCCCCAGCCGGGCTGCCCCATTCGAGAAAGAAACTTGAAGCCTCTCGCCACATTGCCCAGTGGCAAGAGACATGCGACGTTCGGACGTTCAGACGTGCGACGATCCCAATGAAGTTTCAGCTTAGTACGCCGTGGGATTGAGATACTCTGCCCCCAAGTTCCTTCTGCCCCTTTTCCTGCTGGGAAACACACCTACCCACGCAGAGGACTGGCCCCAGCTGCTCGGGCCTGGTCGCGATGGTGTCTACCGAGGTCGGGACCTTGCCGCCTCCTGGCCCGTATCCGGCCTTCCCGTCCTCTGGCAGAAGAAGATCGGGAAGGGATTCAGCAATCCAGCCGTCGTCGACAGCCACCTCATTCTCTTTCATCGCATCGGCGACAAGGAAGTCGTGGAGGCCTTGGGTCCTGAGACGGGAAGCAGCTTCTGGTCCTTCGGCTACCCAACCACCTATCACGACGACTTCGGCTTCGACGATGGTCCTCGCGCCAGCCCCATCATCGCGGAGGGCCGGGTCTACACCTTCGGCGCCCAGGGAATGCTCCACTGCCTGGAACTGGGCACCGGGAGAAAGATCTGGTCGGTGGACACCCACTCCACACTCGGAGTCAAGAAGGGTTTTTTCGGAGCGGCCGGGTCCCCTCTGCTGCAAGGCAAAGCCGTCTTCTTGAACGCGGGTGGTAGGAGCGGCGCGGGCCTGGCAGCCTTCGACAAAGACACCGGCAAGCTCCTGTGGACGGCTGCCGACGATGAAGCCAGTTACGCCTCGCCCATCACAGCCACCTTCGGAGGCAAACTCCACATTCTATTCTTCACCCGCCGCGGGTTGGTAGGAACCGATAGCGGCAGCGGCGAGGTCTTGTTTCGCTTTCCCTGGCGCTCCCGCAACCGGGCATCCGTCAACGCTGCCACCCCCCTGAGTGTCGACGATCTGATCTTCTTGTCCTCCAGCTACCGCACCGGCGCGGTGGTGTTGAGGGTCAAGGGGCGCGAATTGGAGCAGCTCTGGTCCTCGGACGAGGTGCTGTCAAATCACTATGCCACCAGCGTCCACCACGAGGGACATCTGTACGGCTTTCACGGCCGCCAGGAATATGGCCCCAGTTTCCGCTGCGTCGACCTGAAGACGGGTAAGGTGCGGTGGAGCCAGGACCGTTTCGGATCCGGCACCGTTACTCTGGCGCATGACCGACTGGTCATCCTGCAGGAGAACGGAGACCTGCTCCTGGCTCAGGCAGACCCGAAGCAATACCAGCAGATTTCCAAGGCCAGGATCCTGAGCGGCACGGTCCGCGCTTATCCAGCTCTGGCTGATGGTCTCCTCTACGCACGCAACCAGGACACCCTGGTATGTGTGGATCTGAAAAAGAGGTGAGGACCCGGCTGGATTAATCCTGGGCGAAGGGTTACAATCCACCCAACCAACCAGCCAAGAAGGAGAAGACCCATGGCAAACCAGATAGGACGCAGAAATTTCCTGAAAGAATCAGCCGGTGTAGTGGCAGGTGTAGCCATTACTGGCGGCTCCGCCCCAAACCTTATGGCCAAGGCCGACGCCAACGACACCATCCGCGCCGCGGTGGTTGGAGTCAGGGGCCGAGGCAAATCTCACATTGCCGGCTTTACCGGACTGTCCAAGGTTGATGTGGTAGCCCTCTGCGACGTCGACGAGAGCGTGCTCTCCCAGCGCGTCCAGGAGTTGGAGAAGAACACTGGTCGAAAGGTGAGAAGTTACACCGACATGCGGCATATCTTCGAAGCCAAGGACATCGAGGTGGTCAGTTTTGCCACCCCCAACCACTGGCACAGTCTGGGCGGAATCTGGGCCTGTCAGGCGGGGAAAAACGCGTATGTGGAGAAACCGTGCTCCCACAATGTCTGGGAGGGCCGGAAGCTGGTGGAAGCCGCACGCAGGTACGGACGCATCGTCCAACACGGGACCCAGTCCCGCAGCAGCGTCGGCGTAAAGGATGGCATCCAGAAGCTGAGAGAAGGTGCGATCGGCGACGTCTATATGGCCAAGGGCCTCTGCTACAAATGGCGCAACACCATCGGACACACTCCCGAAGGGCCCGTTCCCTCAGGAGTCGACTACAACCTCTGGCTGGGACCCGCAAACGAACGCGCCTTCAGCAAGAATCGGTTCCACTACAACTGGCACTGGCATTGGGACTACGGCAACGGCGACATCGGCAACCAGGGCGTACACGAAATGGACATGGCACGCTGGGGCCTGGGTGTCAGCGGCCACCCTCAGAGGATCCAATCCTCGGGTGGTCACTTCATGTTCGACGACGACCAGGAAACCCCCAACGTCCAGATTGCAACCTTCGATTATCCCGATCAGAAGAAGCGGCTGGTTTTCGAGGTGCGCCACTGGATGACCAATAACGAAGCCGGTCTGGGCTCAGCAGGAGAAAACGAGGTCGGAGTGCTCTTCTACGGCTCCGAGGGATACATGGTGATGAAGGGTGGTCGCGGCTATAGAACCCATCTGGGAAGGAAGGGCGAGCCTGGCCCGACTCTCCAGGAAGGTGGAAATCCTTTCGGCAACTTCATCGATGCCGTCCGCAGCCGGAGAAAAGAGGACCTGAACGCAGAGATCGAAGAGGGCCACCTGTCCTCCACGCTCTGCCATCTGGCCAACGTGGCCTATCGGACCGAGCGCACTTTGCATTTCGACTCGGAGAGGGAAACGTTCTCCGGAGATTCGGATGCGAACGCCTTGCTGACCCGAGACTACAGAAGTCCCTTCGTAGTTCCAGAGTCGGTCTGAGACACCCTCTTCCATCATATGCAGGCCCAAGGCATTGCCAACGGTGCCGCGAGCGGCCTCACTGCTGGCAACATGAAGCGAGGTACCGAATGACAAATCCCGTAAACATCTGGGTGGTGAGGCTGGGCCTGCTTCTAGCTCTGTCTGCAAGCTGGATTCTCCTCTACGATCAAGACTCGACGGCCGCCTTCGGCTCGCTGAGCATGGATCCAGACAAACGTTACGTGACCGAAACCAAGCTGCCGGTTGGCAGGTTGTCCTTCGAGGTTCTGGAGGAAACCACCGGAGTCCATCTTCCGTCCCGGCTCTTCTTCGCCCATGCTGACGGCCGCTCCGAGAAACCGATCGTCGGGCGCTTCAAGCACATCCTGGTAACCGCTTCCGGGCAAGAGATCAAGACGATTCCCGTAGGAGAGTACGACGTCTACATCACTCGCGGGACGGAGTACAGCCTCGACCATCAGAAGATCTCGATTACTGAGGATAAGATGGCTCACTTCACCTCGACCCTCTCGCGAGCCATAGACACCAGCGGATTCATCTCTTCCGATTTCCATCTACACCTTCAATTCGCCATGCGTGATGGGGCCATGGTGGCGGCGGCGGAAGGCGTGGACCTGCTCACGGCAACCGATCACAACGTCCTGAAGGACTACGCTCCCTACATCGACCAGTTGAATCTGGGTCGCTTCCTGACCTCGGTCGTCGGAGCGGAAGTCGACACGGCCTTCGGTCATTACAACAGCTTCCCGATGTCCGTGAATCGCTGGGAGGATCGGGAGTTCCGTTATGCCATCCGCACTCCAGGCGAAATGCTACGGATGCTGCGGGCCGATCCAGGCGAGGAGATCGTCCAGATCAACCATCCCCGCCGCTGGGAGCCCAGTGCCAGGAGTGGCTATTTTGACGAGCGATTGAATCGGGAGACCTCCGAGATCGAGTATCCTTTCTTCGAGACCGGATTCGATCAGGTCGAAATCTTCAACGCACTGACTGACGCCGAGGACACCGGTCCCGAGCCGGCAGAAGGCGAAGAGCCCAATAACGACAACAAACACTACGGCCGCACCGACCTGGTGAATCAGAAGCTGAAAGATTGGTACAGCCTGCTGAACCGGGGAATCCTAATGACGGGGGTGGGCAACACCGATGCCCACATCTATCCCGAGCACTTGCCAGCGTACCCTCGAAACTATGTTTTGTCCGACACCGACGATCCCTGGAAAATCGATCCGCTGAAGGTCGTGGATGCGCTGAAGGGGCGAGCTTCGACCGCCTCCTGTGGGCCCTTCATCCGATTTACGGCCAACGACGGAGCCCAGGTAGGCTCGATCATCAGCGACGATGACAATTCGGTCACGCTGCGCCTGAACGTCCAGGCAGCTCCCTGGATCCCGGTGGACCTGGTCGAAGTTGTCTCCAACGGCCGCATCCTGGCCAAGTTCACGGTCAAAGCCGACTCCATTGAGCCGGTGCGGTTCGTCCGAGAGTTAGTCGATAGACCCACCCAGGATGCCTGGTATCTGGTCATCGTCACATCGGATCGCAGATGGCCCGAACCATTCCCCAACTACTCCTCCTTCGCGTTTACCAATCCAATCCTAGTGGACGTGGACGGCAACGGGTACTTCGATCCCCCCAACCCCGGCTACGCTGTCAGTCCCGATGAGGAGACTGAGAAGGCCAAGGGCGAGAGCAAGACTGGGTAGACTCGCTGGGGTGTAGCGGTGATCTCCAAGCCGCCGTCCGTCGAGCGGAAGGCTCGAAAAAGAAGACTTCGGCCTGGAGACCAAAGCTACGTCCGCCCCCTTATCACAGCGAAGGTCGGTGCTATATACTGTTCGCTCCAGTTGAGGCATTCCCAAGGACTTCTTGGAGGGCGGTTAGCTCAGCTGGGAGAGCGCCTCCCTTACAAGGAGGAGGTCACAGGTTCGAGCCCTGTACCGCCCACCACCTAACTTCTTATTAATGAAGTAATTAAAGATCACATCCTAGGACTCAGATCTGGGAGCTTCGGCCCAACGTGAAGTAGACGTGAAGTTCTGTCATCCATATCCTTGAGAGCTTTGGGCAAAGTAAATACCCGAGTCACGGAACTATGGCCTCGTACTGGGACGAACTTGGACGGCGGAAGACCTGGCTCAGGTTGTGGCTTCGATGCGCGTGAAGGCCGGAGTATCCACTCTGCATCGCTGTGACCTCTTGCTCGGGCGTTGGCAAGGAGTGCTGATCACCAGACCTACGGCGACTCTGTAAGCCTCTCGAATCGTGCTCTGCCCTGCCGACCGGCCGAAATGCATTCTCAAAACCTACGACAGCCCATGGCCCCGCCATGATGGACCTCCTTCCTCGCTGCATGACCCAGAGGCCTCTCACTCCTCGTGATCAGCTTCCCCTTCCGAGTCCCGTAAGAACCATCCCCTGAGTTTCCCACCCCGTTGCCATGAACCCCCGAAAGGTCTAGCCTACGTTAGCCTGCGATTTGAGGACCGGATTAGCGATGACGAAACCCCTGACTGAATCCGAGAGAGAAGAGCTACTGGATGAGCTCACCAAGGTCCACAACGTGATCTCGACAGTGGTATCGAAGTTACGCCGCCGATATTCAGCCAAGACGCCTGCGGTCAAAGCAGCAGCTAAAGCGGAGCGGGGTCTGTTTCAGCTCAAGCGGGACTTGCTTAAGATGGATCTAGAGGGAGCACCGGCGAGGACGACGCTGCCGGAGATTCGGCGAGGAGAAAAGGTCGTTGATCTTGAGGACCTATAAGCCACACTTTCCCTTTTGGAAGCAGCACGCCTACTGGGCTTTCTTTACTTCATCCTTTCCGATGCGCATAAGACGGACCTCTCCCAGATTGTCGTGCTGAAGTAGACCGTCTTCCACAAGAGTTCGGACTATCTCCGAGGTCGGCTTTCTGTCAAAGCCCAGCTCGTCCCCGATCCTGTCAAAGCTGAAGGCTCTGTCCCCAGGTCTACTCGGAGCGCAGGCTGCGCGTGGACAACAGCAATGCCGGCCAGCTCCGCGAGCAGGTGCAGGCGACGGCGTTCGTGGCGCACCCCTATCAATTCCCGGTGCTCGGCTGGCCCAGCGACATCGAGTCGTGGAGCCACGAGGACATGGTCACCTACTTCAAGACCTACTACGCGCCGAACAACGGCACGATGATCCTGCTCGGCGACGTCACGTCGGAGAAGGTCTTCGCCCTGGCCGAGAAGTACCTGCAGCCGATCCCGGGCCAGGATCCCCCCGAGCCCGTGCGCACGAAGGAGCCCGAGCAGACCGGAGAGCGGCGAGTGGTCATCGAGCGACAGGCCGAGGTTCCGTTGATCCTGATGGCCTGGCACATCGGTGCGGCCGACGATCCCGAGGCACCGGCCTTGCGTTTGCTGATGACCATCCTGACCGGGGGCGAATCGTCGCGCATCCACCAGCGCCTGGTCGAGCAGGAGCGACGGGCCATTCGCGTTCGTGGAACTGAGGACGAGAGGTTCGACCCCGGGCTGGCCTCGATTTCCGCCACGCTTTCTGCGGGTGCGGACATCGCCAAGGCCGAGGCCATCATCGGCGAGGAGCTGCAGAAGGTGATCGACGACGGGGTTACCGATGCGGAGCTGCAGAAGGCTAAAAATATCTTCCTCGCCAGCTTCTGGCGAAACCTCAAGACGATCAACGGTAAGGGCATGGCACTGGGGACGTACGAGGTGTTCCACGGCGACTACCGCAAACTGTTCGAGGCTCCCGGGGCTCACGAGAAAGTGACCCGGGAGCAGGTACAGACGTTGGCCGCGAAGGTCTTGCGCGACACGAACCGTACGGTCGGGATTCTCAGGGCGCCGGCGTCCGAAACGGAGGCTGCGCCATGAAACGAGTGGCGCTGGCCACAGTGGTCCTCGGGGCCGTCGCTTCTCCCCTCTTCGCCGCCGGCGGCCTGCCCGGGGTCAAGCTCCCGCCCCACGAGAAGTTCCGGATGAAGAACGGGCTCGACCTGATCCTGATGGAAAAGCACGACGTGCCCCTGATCGCCTTCCATCTACGGATGGCGGGTGGCGATGCCGCCGACTCACCCGGCCAGGAGGGCACGGCCGGGATCGTGGCCGAGTGGATCCAGAAGGGAGCCGGGAGGCGCGACGCGCTGGCCTTCTCCCAGGCGGTGGACAGTGTCGGCGGTATCCTCACGACCACCTCCGACCGGGAGGCGATCGAGATCGAAGGCGAGTTCCTGGCTCGAGACCGTGCCCTGATGCTGGAGCTGCTCTCGGACATGCTGCTGCGGCCCAGGCTCGACGTGGCTAGCAGGCATTTCCAGAACGGAGGGAGCCTCTAGTCTCCTGCACTCTCGGCCGTAGTTCATTCTGCGTGTCCGCGGAACATTCGAACGTCCGCTTTTTAGGCGAAAGCGGTCGCTCACAGGCGACCTACTCTGACACTGTTTGTACGGTCAGATCTGGTCGATTGCGGATATGTGTGCGCACCTAGGTGGAAGCGACGCTTCAGCGGCAGCCGGGATCCGTACTCCCATCGCCGTTTTCGGAACATCAGCTTGTTCCGCTATGTTCCGTTAACTCGCCAGCTGGGTTCGGTCTCGGACCCTTGCAGACCGGGCATTTACAGGCAACCGGAACAATCGCGAAAACTCGTGAGATGTGCGTGGTGCTACATTGTCCCCGTACTCTCCAAATATGGCACTCCCCCGATCGAGGGGATGGGGGCTGTATTAATGCGAATGTATTAGCTTATTGCGATACCGATCGCTTCTTCAAGCTCCTAGTAGCGCGAATTTGGAGGGGGGGGTAATCTTGTGCGATGTGTGCGCTTCAGGTTTCTGCGACAGGAAGGGTTCTCCGGGCCAGCAGCTCCTGGGCCGGGGCCTCGTCGGGGAAGTATAGGGCGTCGTCGCCATCGTTGTTAAAGATGATGCGGCGCCTCCGCTCGCGGGCTTCGACCGCTTCTTCAATCTTCAAGTCTAGATCAGTCGAGTATTTCCTTCTTAGACGGCACGCACAGCTCTCGCTCCTGTTTGGTGTCCAGGCGACGGGGACCAAACTGATCATTGACGAAGAGGCCGTCTATCTTGTCGTGTTTCGGCTTCTTCGGTGCAGGACGAGCGCTGTAACATACCAGATAGTCCTCGGGGTTCTTGATGCCCTCGCCTCGCTTATCCACTGGGTTACAGAGAAGGTTGGGACCTCTGATTCGGAAGCGCCTGGCCGGCCCGAATTGATCTTCCACCCGGACCCGCAAGTCGGTCGGTTTGCCTCGCAGTTTGACGGTATAGCAGAGGAAATGATCCAGATTCACGGCATTGGGATCGGGCTGGGGTAGAAGCTGCGAGTGGCTCTTGGACGCCGGTACCATCAACCGATCGGCAGCTTTGACCTCCATGACGACCTGTCCGAATTGATTGCTGAGGAGCACCTCCGGCAAAGCGGTCCTTCTGTCCGAATCACTGTCCGAATCACTGTCGTCATCATCGTCGTCATCACCATCGCTATCGCTGTCACTGTCACTGTCACTGTCGCTTTCCTTGACCTGGTAGGCTTTGAGATGCGTCTCTTGGTCGTGGATCCCTTCCTCGTTCTTGTTGGCGGGATTGAGCAGTTCCAGCTCCTTCGAGACTTCGAACACGCCTCGGCCGAATTGATCCTCCAACACCACTCGGAATTTCTCTAACTTGGACTCGCCCTTTGAGCGCTTGATTCGATAGGAGAGAAAATGATCCAGAGCCTCGCACAGATCCCCGATGTCATCTCCGTCTCGGTCGCCCTGATCGGGATTCGGGGTATCCGGACAGTTGTCCCGAACATCGGGCACGCCGTCCCCGTCCCGATCACACTCGAGGTTCGCCGAGTCCGTATCCGTGACCGGCGGTCGCGCCGGGTCGCCCGGTTCGTCCGGGACGGGATTACACGTCAAGGTCGCCGTGTCCGGCTCACCCGGCACCACTTCGTCACACGTCAGAATCGGGGTCTCGAACACCACATCGTCGAATTTCGCCGGCAGATCACCGATAGACACCGGCCCCGGACTCACCGCCGGGTTCGATTCCGTAATCGAGCACTGAGCCATCGCCGAGCCCGTGCGCACCCGGTAGCGGACCACGATATCCTGACCCGAAGGATCGTTCGGATCCGGCGGCGCCCCGCCCGTGCACGACTCGATCAGGTTGTCGTTGTAGCCGATGTCCACAAACGTCGTGCCACCGTCGCACGAAATCTGCTTCTCCACGTCCACACAACCCGCCATCGCCTCGTCTGAAATCGTTTTCGTCGTCCCGGCGATGTTGCAGGTCACCGTCACCAGGTTCATGTTTCCGGTGCCCCTGCACTGAGCCGTCGCCATCTGGCCCGGCAGCAAAGACGTCGGAGACAGAGCGCCGCAGATCGGCTCGTCCAGCACGCAGCCCTCGAGCGGCGCCGTCCCCCTGTTCGTCACCTTCACGTTATAGGTGTAGCTGCCGTCCCCGTTGTTGGCCGCGCACTCCTTGACCACGTCCACTGTGTTCTCGTCCTCGTCGAGGATTGTGCCTAGACCTGAGGCGTCAGCCACCGTGGCGTTGACCGGGTTGGTCAACTCGACGGTGTAGGTCTTGTCGGGCTCTTCCAGCAGATCACCCAGGACGTCGACTGGGATCGATGCACTCAGCGAGCCGGCCGAGATCACCACGTTGCCCGCGGACGCCGAGTAGTCGGCGCCAGCGGTGGCTGTGCCGTCGGCGGTGGAGAAGTCGACCGAGACGTCGAGTCCACTGGGTGCCGAAAGTAAAGCGGTGAAAACTGCAGCGGTGGTTCCGGCGTCGCCCTCGGCCACCGTGACGTCGTCGATCGAGAGTGCCGGCGGGTCGTCGTCATCGAGGATCGTGCCCAGACCTCGGGCATCAGCCACCGTGGCGCCGACCGGGCTGGCCAGGTCGACGAAGAAAGTCTCGTCGGGCTCGTCGAGCACATCGCCGAGACCGGAGACAACGATCACCTGGGCGGTCTCTCCGGGGGCGAAGACCACGGTCCCGGCGCCGGCCGAGTAGTCGGCGCCAGCGGTGGCTGTGCCGTCGGCGGTGGAGAAGTCGACCGAGACCTCGAGTCCACTGGGTGCCGAAAGTAAAGCGGTGAAAGCTGCAGCGGTGGTTCCGGCGGCGCCCTCGGCCACCGTGACGTCGTCGATCGAGAGTGCCGGCGGCTCGTCGTCATCGAGGATCGTGCCCAGACCTCGGGCATCAGCCACCGTGGCGCCGACCGGGCTGGCCAGATCGACGAAGAAAGTCTCGTCGGGCTCGTCGAGCACATCGCCGAGACCGGAGACAACGATCACCTGGGCGGTCTCTCCGGGGGCGAAGACCACGGTCCCGGCGCCGGCCGAGTAGTCGGCGCCAGCGGTGGCTGTGCCGTCGGCGGTGGAGAAGTCGACCGAGACCTCGAAACCGCTGGGGGCTGAGAGCGAAACGGTGAAAACTGCGTCGGTGGTTCCAGCATCGCCCTCGGCCACCGCGACGTCGCCGATCGAGAGTGCCGGCGGCTCGTCGTCATCGAGGATCGTGCCCGGACCTCGGGCGTCAGCCACCGTGGCGTTGACCGGGCTGGCCAAGTCGACGAAGAAAGTCTCGTCGGGCTCATCCAGCGGATCACCCAGGACGTCGACCGTGAGCGTCGCGACCGACTCTCCGGCAAGGAGCGTGATCGAGCCGGCAGCGGCAGCGTAGTCGAGGCCGGCAGCAGCAGTTCCGTCGGCGGTGGCAAAGTCTACGCGCACATCGAGTCTGCTGGGGGCTGAGAGCGAAACGGTGAAAACCGCCTCGGTGGTTCCAGCATCGCCCTCCGCCCCCGCGACGTCGCCGATCGAGAGTGCCGGCGTCGCGGTCAGATTCAGATTCGTGTAAGTGCCGTCCGAGCAGGTCCCAGTCTCGGTCACCCGCAGCCCGTTGAGCAGAAAGTCGACTGTCTGGCCCTCCGTGCCTCCCTCGACCTCCGGGGTTTCGGCGACGTCCGCCGGGACGTCGATCCGGTAGACTGTCGTCCCGTCGGCCTCGAACGTGAGGGTTGCCGCAAACTCGGTACCGCCGATCTCCGCGGTCAGGGGCAGACCCGTTCCTACCGGATTGCCACCCACCGCCAAGGTGCCGTAGTAGCTCGAGGGACGCGGCACGGGTAAAGACCAGGCCATCGCCGCCGTGACGAACACACCTCCGAGGCCCCAGCTGACGACCTGACGCGCTCTCGTCATCATGGTCCACCCCGCCTGCAGGTCGGACTGGTGCCCGCAAGGGCCGCGAGGAGGTCGCTCAGGGCTCGACAGATGCCGTCGCGTACCGCAAAGCGATCGAGGCTCGCCATTCCGCTCGGGTCGGTCCGATTGACCGGATCCGCCTGGGCGTAGAGATAGGTGTGCAGCGTGGCCGGCTCGGCGATTCGACCGGCCTGTGGATCCGTGCTCACAAACCTCCCGGTCGAGACATCCAGCCAGCGGGCTCGGTTGTAGTAGAAGCCGACGTTGGGGTCGAAGGGCTCGCCTGCGAATTGATAAGGCTGGCCGTCCGTTCCTGAGCGTTCCAGAAGCTCGCCGAAGGAGGTGAAGGCGTACGAATCGGTGACCGAGCCCAACGCATCGGTGAGAAGCCGCACCGAGCCGAGTCCGTCGGCGTGGTAGTAGCGGCGTTGCGCCGCGGCCGGCCGGGAGAACGAGAGAAGCTCCTCCCCACGTTCATAGAAAGTGAGTAGGTTGCCTGCCGAGTCGCTCTCGGCCACTACCTGGCTGAGGCGTTGGCTGGTGTCGACCAGATAATCGACCGTCTCGGTGAGACCGCCCGGAGGCGTCGTCTCGGTCCGGACCCGATTGCCGTCCGGGTCGTAGAGCGTGGTCACCACGGTACCGTCGGTCAGGGTGGTCGTCGTCAACCGATCATTGGTGTCCCACTGGTAGGTCGCGAGGCCGCTCTTGGACGCCAGGTTCCCGTTGGCGTCGTTGCCGTAGTTAATGGCGCCTTCGGTCAGCAGCCGATGGCGGCTGTCGTACGTGTAGTTCGTGACCACCGGCCCAGAGCCTGTGTCCTCGGAAAGACTGAGACGGTTGCCGACGGGGTCGTAGGTGAAGTCCTGGCTGTAGACCAGCGCCGCTCCGCCGTCGGTCACGCGGTCCTGCGTCAGCCGGTAGAGCGCGTCGTAGGCGTAGGACCTGCTGGTGCCGTCGGCCTCGTCGATTCGAGCGCGACGTCCCGTTGGATCCAGCGTGTAGGCATAGCTCTGGAGAATGGGGCCGCCGGAGGAGTCCGTCGTCATCAGCGACAGCCGGTTGAGGGCGTCGAAGGTTGCCGATGTGGTCACGCCCTTCGGGTCCGCCAGCGAGATCCGGTTTCCCGCCGCGTCGTAGCTGTGGCCGTACACCCCGCCGGAGGAGTCGGTCACCGTCGCCAAGCGATCCAGCACATCGTAGGTGTAGCTCGTCGTCAGCGCCGTGGCCCCGACGGTGGCTGTCAGATCGGTGCGATTGCCCGTCGGGTCGTAGGTGTAATCGAGCCGGCGCCCATCCGGGTGGGTCATCGAGGTCACCCGGTCGCGGGAGTCGTAGCTGAAAGCGCTCACGCCGCGACTGTCGGTGAAGCTCGCCCTCTGCCCGGTCGGCGTGTAGCTCCAGGTCACGCTGCTGCCGTCGGAATGTTCGCGGCGGATCAGCCGAGCGTTAACGTCGTAGGTGAAGACGGTGGGTCGCCCGAGAAAGTCGGTGCGGCTGGAGAGCGTCCCATCCGCGTTGTAGGTCTTGGTTTCGGAGGAGCCGTCGGGGAGAGTCCGCGAGATCTGCCGTCCGACGGCGTCGTAGCCGAAGGTCGTCGTGTTTCCGTTGACGTCGGTCTGGGTGAGCCGATTGCCGACCTCGTCATAGGTGTAGGAAGTGACCTGGCCCAGCGGGTCGGTCACGCTGAGCAGCCGGCCGAGGGCGTCATAGGCGAACTGTGTGGCGTTCCCAGACTGGTCGGTCTCCGAGACCTGTCGGCCCAGAGCGTCGTAGGCATCAGTCAGCGTGGTTCCGTCAGGAAAGGTGGTGACCGTAAGTCGGTCGAGAGCGTCGTAGGCGAAGGTGGTCGTATTACCGCGTGCGTCTGTCGCCGAGGTAGCATTCCCAGCGGCGTCGTACGCAGTGGTGGCCGTGTTGCCGAGTGCATCGACGACCTGGGTCTGCCGGCCGGCGGCGTCGTAGACGAAGGTCGTCGTGTTGCCCCGCTCGTCGGTCGTGGCAATGAGCTGGCCCGCATCGTCGTACGCATTCGCGGTCGTCGAACCGTCGGCGAAGGTCGTCGTCAGCAGACGATCCAGAGCGTCGTAGGTGAACGAGGTCGTGCGTCCCGCCCGATCCGTGCTTGAAAGGACACGCGCCTCGGCGTCGTAGCTCGCCACCTCGCTTGTACCGTCCGGGAACGTTGTGGAGACGAGACGACCTTGCGCGTCGTAGGTCATAGACGTCACCCGCCCCATAGCATCAGTACGACTCACCGCCCGGCCGACGGCGTCGTAGCTGCGGCGGGTCGTCGAGCCGTCGGCCACAGTAGTGGAGAGCAGGCGGTCCAGCTCGTCGTAGGCGAACGTCGTCGTCAGCGTCTGGATTCCGCCACCCGGGAGTGTCCGCGTGCGGGCTTCGCTCAACCGGTTGCCGTTGGCGTCGTAGGTGAAGCTCGTCGCACTGCTGTTGGCGTCGGTCTGGCTCGTGAGGTTGCCCGACGAGTCATAAGCAAAGGTGGTGACATTGCCGAGGGCATCGGTTTCGGTCAGAAGATTCCCTTGCGCATCGTAGGTGAATCCGGTGGTGTTCCCCAGGGGGCTCGTCGTCTGTGTCAGGTTGCCGTTGGAGTCGTAGGTGTTGGTTGTCGCATTGCCGCGCGGATCGGTAGTGGCGAGCACTCGTCCGGCTGCGTCATAGGCGAAGGCCGTGAAGTTTCCCAGGGGATCCGTCATCGATGCTATGTCGTTGGTCGCGGTATAGGTGAAGCTCGTGGTGAGGCCCAGCGGGTCCGTCTCGGTCAGCAGATTGTCGTTGCCGTCAAAGCTGCGCAGGGTGTGCCCGCCCAACCCGTCGATCTGGCGGATCACGTTGCCACGCTCGTCGTACTCCAGCACTTGGACGGCGCCGAGTCGGTCGGTAATCGTCTCCCGCCTGGCGGCGAGGTCGTGGGCCAGGTTGATCGTGTTGCCGAGGGCGTCCGTGGTCGCAATGAGCCGCCCCCCCGGGTCGTAAGTGTTGAGCAGGGGGCGGTTCCCGAGGGCGTCGAAAACCTCCAGCAGACGGTGGCTTGGGTCATAGCTGAAGGTTGTAGTGTTGCCACCGCGGTCGGTGTAGGCGATGAGATTCCCCGCGGCGTCGTAGTTGTAGGCGAGGGTTTTACCCATCGGGTCGGTAATCTGGCTGATCCGACCTTCTGAGTCGCGGGTCATCGAGATCGAGACGCCGCTCGAATGGGCGATGGAAGCCGGTGTGATGGTGAGCTCGTTGCTGTTGGTGTCCCGTGCCTTGCTCACGCCCTGGCCGAGAACGAAATCGAACTCGCGGCCATCGCGGGTGCGCAGACGCACGTTGGTCGGGTTGTAGACCTCCAAGTTGATTGGGTCGAGGAGGGAATCGGTGCCAGCGCGCCAGACGACGTCGGTGTTGCCGAGGATGCTCAAGCTTGCCCCAGGAGCCGGTCCATCGACGAAGGCAAAGCGGACCTGGCCTGGGTACGACCACTCTACTAATTCATTGGGAATTATATACTAAAATAGCCAAAAATCCCTTGACAACACAGCTACATTTGGCTATTATTATCCTATGTTAAATGCAACAAAACACAAGGCTCCAGGAAAGAGTTACCGAAAAGGAATGACGATCAAGAAATTGATCGAGATGTTTCCCGATGATCATTTTTCTGAAATCTGGTTCACGAAGAAGAGATGGCCCAATGGGGTTTGCTGCTCACACTGTGGCTCTCTCAAGATCAGCCATGTCTCCCACCCCAACATGCCTTACCGTTGCAAGGATTGCCGAAAGCATTTCAGCGTCAGAACTGGAACGGTCATGCAGAGTTCCAAGATTGGCTATCAGTCCTGGGCCATCGCCATTTACCTGTTCACCACCGGCATCAAGGGCGTCTCTAGCATGAAGCTTCACCGGGATCTCGGCATCACCCAGAAGTCAGCATGGTTCATGGCTCACCGGCTTCGCCAAGCCCACCTGGACGACACGAAGCCTTTCTCCGGTCCGGTCGAAGTGGACGAGACTTACATCGGCGGAAAAGAGAAAAACAAACACTCCCACAAAAAACTGAATGCTGGCCGGGGAGCCGTGGGTAAGGTTGCCGTCGTTGGAATGAAGGATCGAGCCACTAATCTCGTTAGAGCTTCGGCGGTCAAGGGAACCACCCAGGAAGACCTCGAAGTGTTCATTGCTGATCGTCTCCTGCCCGGCTCACAGATTTACACCGATGATCATGGCGGTTACACCCGGCTCTGGATAGACTTCGAACACGCTTCCGTCCGCCACAGCGTCAAAGAGTACGTGAAGGGTCAGGCTCACACCAATGGCATCGAGTCCTTCTGGGCCCTGCTCAAGCGAGGCTATTACGGTACCTACCACAAGATGAGCGCCAAGCACCTAAACCGCTACGTTAACGAGTTCTCAGGCCGGCACAACATGAGGGAGCTGGATACCGCCGATCAGATGGCAGCAATGGCGCGAGGCATGAACGGGAAGCGGTTGCGCTATCGGGATCTGATCGGGTAGAGTTGGGGTATGCGGCGGCACCTAGACCTCCTTAAGAAAATCCTTGTTTATGTCGAGGGTTGCAGGAATACCCCTCCGTTCGATGCTCCCGTTATCGAAGGATACACAACAGCTCAGATCCACTACCATATTGGCCTCTGCTATGAGGCGGGCTATCTTCATGTGATCGAACATTCCGTCTTGTCGGCTCCCTCGCAATACGAGATCAAGGCCCTCACCTGGAAGGGTCATGAGGCGCTCGAAGGCTGGCCCAGAGGCTAGAACGGCCAAAAAGATCGAGCCTTCTTCAGTTGTCATTGTCTGTTTTTCACTCCTTCTAAACAGGATGTCTTTATTAATTCGTAGACCTCTAGCCTCTCCGAGAAACTCATCCCAGGCAATATCTCGGAGAGTTCCGATTTGGTTTCTTTCATCATCTCAGAGAGCACAGGCCTGAGCAGTTCTATAACTTCGCTAGCATTCATTTCTGAAATTTTCTGCTTTCTAGCCGCGTACAGGAGGCACGGACCGAAACCGTGCTTTTCAATCTCCGCGTCATAGTACGTAGAGGGGAATGCCCACCCCTGGGGAGCGTCCCCGGATCCACTGCACGTGCAGCTGTCGCCCTTCAGCAGAACGCAGAATCTGTCCTGCGGCTTGCAGTACCAGGCTTCGACGACTGTTCCCCTCTGAAACTGTTGATATTTTTTCCGCTGATTCGAGATCCGGTCTGTTCTGACCATCCTTTCCCACTTCTGTTGGCACCACATCTGAAAGGTGGTCATGGTGTACGGGAAGCATGGCTCGCCGGAGTCCTTTAGTATCGGAACTCGATAACCCTCGGCCGTTGCGGCTTCCTGTCGAGCCTCTAGTGTTGGGAAAAAAAACAACAGTAAGAGCAGAAAACGAGACATGGCGGGACCTCCTTCTGTTTTTCGCTTCGTCCGGCAAAAGGTGCCGGGCCTTGCGAATGGCAGAAAGAGACTGACCACCCCGCCTATTTACCAAGGACCGGGGAGCTACCCAGGCCCGGATATAATGGTTGTTGTATTCAGCGAGAAGACCCGACAAACGGGTTCTCTTTCTGAACCATTCGCGATTGCAATCCTAGCAGGAGAGTAGATGCAGTGTCTAGTGAACTATGTTAGGATTAGATACCCTGAAAGGAGACACCATGAGCAAGCAAGAACCCAAGCCAAAGCCGGTTGTCAAGGAATCCAAGGTCGAGCAGTACGAGCGTGACCTGGAGTTGCTGTCTAAGACGACTCCGGAAAATCTGGTCCAGGCCGTGTTAAGCGGAGCCGGATCCAAGAAGTAGAGCCCCTTCGTTCTAGCCTGATCTTTGGCTATTTTTGTATATAATTCCCAATTCATTAACAGTCGGAATTAGGGCCAGCGACGACCGTTGTACATAGCTGGCTGTGGGAAGCACCCCCTACCCCCCCGAAACGGGGCAGGCCTTATATGCAGGGTACGGAGGCCTGAGGACAGACACACCGGAAACGTCTCCAGCGTTTGCTAAAATTGAATCATCGGGTAGGAACGAAAGCATCAAGGAGATGACCATGGCTGCACCCTTACCGAAAGCCAAAAGAAGGGCTATTAAGGCGATCCTGTCGAACCCGATGTATTCGAATTTCCAAGCACAAGAGATCGCAGAAATGTTTGGGACCTCACCGCAGACGATCAGCCGAATCAACGAAGAGATCCGACAGGCGATGGCGGATGCGGAACCGTATATGGCTGAGTATCAGGAGAAGCTGCTCGAGAAGCTCCCCATCGCCAACAGGGTCGACCAGTTGGTTGGGATTGCGACGGACAGGAAGACCCCGCGACAACTGGAGGCTCTCAAGCGTGTCGACGAGCTGACCGGCATCACTGCAGCTTCCTTACTGGTGGCTGAGACAAATGAAGAATCTCCGTTTGGCCAGCGGCAGAGATAAAGAGGTATGATCAGTCCTCACTTCTGATGGATCTTGTTGGGAGAATTTATCACAGGGATGATTTACAAGAGGTCAAGGAGCAACTCGGGCTTTAGCCGCTGGTCAGGTCGTCAACTCGGGAATTAAGACGATACGGAGGGCTGCGGCGGAGAGAGACTCTCCTTGTGCGCTCTCTTGACACTTCTAGCAGCTTCCCGAGAATCTATGACAAGGTCACTCGCCTGGATTTCAGTTTGCCAGAGACCATTGTGTCTTATCTTGCGTATCGAATGAATTCCAGCCAGTGCTTTGGGAATACGAAGATCAGCCGGGTCAGGGGGACAGAGGGAGTTGGAGGATGTTAGGTAGGAGCCCGAAGGACCAGCGGATCAAGCTCAGTGATGGTCTCGCGCCCTATATTCTGGATGGCCGAGATACTGCCGTTCTACCTTGGGCATTCGTGGAGTTTAAAAATGGTCAGCTCGCCAGGGTAGATAGGGAGATCAAGTGGGAGAAGGCCCGTGATGACTGAACAATCTTAGGGTGCTCCCAAAGGAAACTCTGCTCTCGATATCGGCGCTATAAAGCCTGCGCGATAGTTCTGTCGGACACCCTTAGAGGGGGCCACTTCAGGTTTCCTATCTCGCAAATAGATTGTAAAGCCAACCCAATACCAGCCCGCCCACGAAAGCGTCCACGAGGCCGCTGAAGGTACCCACAAGGACCTGGCCAAATGAAGCAGTGCCTTGGTATCCCGGATAAACGGAAGCAAGCACTTCCAGGAACCCAGTGCCATAGGTCGGCCAGATCAGATTTGCACTGCCCGTTATGAAGACAGCTCCTCCCCACAGCAAGGCAAAGCTGTAGCCCAGTGCTCTCACGTCAATTTTCATAGTTGTTCCCTCCCTTGGCTCGGTTCGTTCGACTCTACAAGCATAAGGGGACGAACTTCGGTACACCAGTTGGCCGGTGATTGGTGGCCTCGCCGACGCTCTTCTGTACGCGCCGATGAGCGCGGTCGATGGCAAGTCGATTCCGGGCTGTTTCAGGCGCATTTTTCAAAGCGATGAAATCCAACAGTGACAAAGGTTTCCGCGGAAATCTAGGCGGAGAAATCAGTGGACGTCCTCGCGCTCTACACTCACTAGCCCCAAAAGAAGTAGATGAAAGTGGACTAAACCACATGTAAACACCTGAAATGCCAGACCTGACGGGTATTCTGGGGTTGTCAAAGAAACTTCAGAACAAGCCGAAAGGAGGCATTTCAGGTGAAGAAAAAGGATAGCGCAATCATCCGCAAACGGGAAGCAGAGGTTGCTCAGCGATTGAGCCCCAGCTGGAACGGTCAAGACCCGAAACCGGTGCTCTCGCCCGAGGTCATCAGCTACGAGGTCTCGGAGAAAACGGGTGCGGTCAGTTACGGTGGTCTGGGGCTGCTGCAGCAGGTGGTGAAGTGGAGTGGGCTGGGGAAAGCCATTGACCAGGCGGTGACGCTGCTCAAACGCCACCAACCGTACCACGAATCGGACCACGTCCTGAGCCTGATCTACAACGTGGCCACGGGCGGGACCCGCTATCAGGATATTGAACTGCGACGTCAGAGTGTGAGTTTCCTGGAGGCGGTGGGAGCCGAGAAGATCCCCGCCCCCAGCACGGCCGGAGACTTTGTGCGCCGCTTTGACGCGCCCGACGTGGTGGATCTGATGGAAGCCGTCAATGCCAGCCGCCTCAAGGTCTGGGCCCAACAACCGGCCCGTTTCTTCCAACGGGCGGAGATCGACGTGGATGGGACGATGGCCCCCACGAGCGGCGAATGCAAGGAAGGGATGGAGATCAGCTACGACGGGCAGTGGGGCTATGCGCCGCTGATCGTGACGCTGGCCAATACGGGAGAGGTGCTCTATGCGGTCAACCGCTCGGGCAACCGTCCCTCTCATGAGGGAGCGGCCGAATGGCTGGATCGGAGTATCGAGCTGGTTCGAGAGGCGGGTTTTCGGAAGGTGCGCCTGCGCGGGGACACGGATTTTTCGCTGACGGCTCATTTTGACCGTTGGACGGAGGCGGGCGTGGAGTTTGACTTCGGGATCGACGCCCATCCGAGCTTCGTCAAGTGGGCGGAGGCGTTGCCAGAAGCGAGATGGAAAGAGCTGGGGCGCCCCAGCCAGGGGAAAGGAAAAGGGAAGAAGCGGCGCCAGCGGCGGGACAAAGTGAAGCCGGAGATTGTCAAGAGACGCGGGTTCAAGACGCTGACGCTGGAACGGGAAGAGATCGCGGAGATCGACTACCGTCCGAGCAAAGCGAAGCGAACCTATCGGATGGTGATCTTGCGCAAGACGATCCTGGTCGAGAAAGGCCAGAAGCGGCTGCTGCCGCAGACGCGCTACCACTTTTATGTCACCAATATCTCGGCCAGAACGTTGGGAACGGCGGGAGTCGTACGGGAAAACAACCGGCGCTGCAACCAGGAGAACGTCATTGAACAACTCAAGAACGGAGTCGAGGCCCTGCGGATGCCCTCGGATACGCTGGTAGCCAACTGGGCCTATCTGGTGATTGCGGCTCAAGCCTGGAATCTGAAGGCCTGGATGGGGTTGGTGCTGCCGGCGCGACTGCAAGCCCGAGAGCTGGTGAAGATGGAGTATCGCCGTTTCCTGCGAGAGGTCATTGAAATGCCCTGCCAGGTTTTGCGCAGGGGCCGACAGTTGGTCTATCGGCTGCTGGATGTCAATGGTTGGAGCCGTCTTCTCTTGGAAGGCAGTAAGTGGTTGAAACACCGGCCAGCTACCTGAAACTGAAAGGAGATAAAGTAGCTCCGAGGGTCGCCAGAGCTGGGGTGAGGTGTCTCTACAAACGCCCCCCAAGAGGGCAGAATCGTTTTCCCTGAGCGATCGGCGTGGAGGACAGCTGAACACGTGCCTGTTCTGAGTGACTTCGCGCCGAAATTTAGAATTTAGGTCTCCAAAATGGCTCCTCGGAGCCGACAAAGGGGTCTATTTTCGAACTTGCGCTTATTTTGGGACTAGTGAAACAGTGTACTTAGATGTTAATCCGGGATAGGTGGACGGGATTTTTCGGGGGACAACAGATTCTTGTCGTGGATTCTCTATGGGTTGCGTTACTGATATGGAAGTGTCGATACGACGAGACGCAAACGCAGGATTTCAGTTACTGGAAATGATGATTATTTGCGCCCTGATCGGGCTTCTGGGGACCATCGGATGGGGAAACTTCCGACACATCCGGGAACACTACCAGCTGCGCATGGGATGCGCCCATTTCGTGTCCCTGCTAAGCCAGTGCCGCCTGCAGGCTGTCAGTAAGGGTCTCCCCCTGGAGGTGCGGATCCATCCTGACCGCGGCCACTTCACGATTGCACCCGAGGACGAGCCGGCACGATTGTGGAGGGCGCTCCCAGCGGGCATGAAGTTCACCAGCATTCCCAAGAAGCGACTCACCTTTTACTCTCGCGGCACGGCGGCTCCAGCCGGCTCTTTTCGGTTGGAGAACCGCACCGGGCAAATAAAAGTGCTTATCACTCCAACAGGTAGGATACGATGGCAACAAGCGGGGTA
The DNA here is from genome assembly GCA_965219855.1 of Acidobacteriota bacterium. Classification (GTDB taxonomy): domain Bacteria; phylum Acidobacteriota; class UBA6911; order RPQK01; family JAJDTT01; genus CAUZIZ01. The sequence continues at coordinate 820,616 of CBDCOR010000022.1, read as the reverse complement.
GTCGCCGATAGCACCAGTGCCGGCTCTCGAACTGGCCCCACTCCACCGATCTGGCTGGCCTTCCAGAGGACAAATTCTCCCGCTTTCACACTGCTGGAAACTCTGATTTCCATGATCATCCTGACCCTGGCTGTGGTGGGTCTCCTGCAAGCCCTGACGCTCGCACTGCACGTCTATTCACTGACCGACAAACATCGTGTCGAGACCCTTCGAAGGTGGAATCGGGTAGAGCAGATCCGAATGGGATCCGGGGTCGGCGGAGAACCTGTGCCAGGAATGTCGGAGGGGCGCCGACTCTACCAGTTCAAGTTGCTAGATCAGTTGGGCGGGCAAAGGGCTCGATGGGAGATCCTTGATGGGCAGCAGTAGCGGTACGACCTTGCTGGAAACGCTGGTCGCTGTCGCACTCTCAGGTATCCTGTTCGCCTCCTTCTTCACCGTCTTCGGTCAGACCCAGACGGTCGTCTCCAACCTGAATCTGTTATTGGAGCGGGATCAGAATCTCAGCCTGCTCCCGCTGCTGCTCAGCCACTGGATTCCCTCAGCTGGGAACAACCGCTGGAGCTTCAAACAAACGGGTTGGTCTCTAGAATCCGGACGCCTCTATCTGAACAGCGATACCGACGGCCCTTCCGGCTTTCCCGACGGAAAGCTCCGTGCTCCCTTCGAGAGACTTGTTGTCAAGTGCGAAAAAGGGCACTTGAAGTTGAGAAGTGGGCGTGGAGGGTTTCAGCCGATTCTGAAAAACATCAGAGAGTGGGAACTCACTTCGGTGAATAGAAAGATCGAGGTGAGAGTGTCAGCGGAGCTCGATCACCCCTACCTGAACTGGAAATATGATGACGTGGAGCAAGTTCGTTTGGACTTCTTCCTCCGCAACTATCGTCCCACTCTCTTCGCAGAGAATCCCTGATGGGGAAAGCGAACCGCATCGGCTCCCCAACCAACCGGCCATAGCGAGAGAAGAGAAGGTGTCCCCTAAAAGCGGCTTCAGCCTCATCCTTGCGCTCCTCACGACGACCCTGATCACCTCGTTGCTTCTGATGCTGCACCTGCAGATCGCAGCCCGATGGGATCTGGTCAACAGTGTCGATGCCCAACTCTACAGCTTCACCTTGGCTGAGAGTGGTATCGAGCGAGGCAGGGCCCTGATCCCCGCAGTCGATCTCGATTCGCTGCTCAAAGGGGCGGATGGAGCGCACTCGGGCACCGGTTTTCCGGAATGGAGAAATCCCATCCCTCTGGCGAAAGCCAGGACCATCGACCCCGGCTCCTGGACACCCCATCGAGACGATGGAATCCCCTTCCAGGGGGAGAATTCAGGTGTACCGGCCGGCTACTCCGCTGCCGGCCGGGGTCACTTCTTCCTGCGTTTCACCAACAACCCCGAAGAAGATCCGAGTCGCGACGAGGATCAGGTCATCCTGCTGCGCAGTCTGGGCATCGCGGCCCTTCCGCTGCCCGACCCCCTGCTCCCTGACATCCGCAACGGCATCACCTTGATAGAAGCGCGCTTTCGAAAGGAGCCGACCTTCTTGCTCCCGAGTCCCCTCACTCTCTTCGGAGACTCAGGCAACTTCGAGTGGAAGGGAAGCAACTTCCAAGTCGCAGGGAACAGCGAGTATGGGATTTCGGTCATTGAGACCGCGACATCGGGACTTCACAAAGAGGTGCTAGGCTCGCTCGCACAGTCCCAACGATCCCGAATCCGGGGGCAAGGAACCTACCCTTCCATAAATGACACCACTTCTGCGTACTCCACCAATCCTGTCTACCGACGCCTCTTCGAGCCCAAGTTCTGGACTCATTTCGAGGAGGAGCTTCCCCGATTCAGCGATGAACCGGCTGGGGGGATCCAACTCCTCGCGGAGGGTGGGACGATCAGGGGCGAGGTAGAGGGCATCGTTGTCGCACGGGGAAATCTCATCCTTGGAAAAGAGGCCCTGATTCGAGGCCTTCTGATTCACCTTGGTGGGGGAAGGCTGGTTCTACGCGAGAACAGTCAAGTGAAAGGAGGTATCTGGATGTCAAATCTGCAGCCCCAAGAGAATCAATTGAAAGCTCGTCCTCTGGAACTTAGGCTTTCCGACGGGGCCGCCATCATCTATAGCCTGGAAGCGATACGAAGCGGACTCAGCCATTTCCCCCCAACTCAGCTCGGTTGGAGACTGTTGTTTCCAGAAATGGGCAACTAGTCCCAAAATAAGCGCAAGTTCGAAAATAGACCCCTTTGTCGGCTCCGAGGAGCCATTTTGGAGACCTAAATTCTAAATTTCGGCGCGAAGTCACTCAGAACAGGCACGTCTTCAGCTGTCCTCCACGCCGATCGCTCAGGGAAAACGATTCTGCCCTCTTGGGGGGCGTTTGTAGAGACACCTCGCCCCAGCTCTGGCGACCCTCGGAGCTACTTTATCTCCTTTCAGTTTCAGGTAGCTGGCCGGTGTTTCAACCACTTACTGCCTTCCAAGAGAAGACGGCTCCAACCATTGACATCCAGCAGCCGATAGACCAACTGTCGGCCCCTGCGCAAAATCTGGCAGGGCATTTCAATGACCTCTCGCAGGAAACGGCGATACTCCATCTTCACCAGCTCTCGGGCTTGCAGTCGCGCCGGCAGCACCAACCCCATCCAGGCCTTCAGATTCCAGGCTTGAGCCGCAATCACCAGATAGGCCCAGTTGGCTACCAGCGTATCCGAGGGCATCCGCAGGGCCTCGACTCCGTTCTTGAGTTGTTCAATGACGTTCTCCTGGTTGCAGCGCCGGTTGTTTTCCCGTACGACTCCCGCCGTTCCCAACGTTCTGGCCGAGATATTGGTGACATAAAAGTGGTAGCGCGTCTGCGGCAGCAGCCGCTTCTGGCCTTTCTCGACCAGGATCGTCTTGCGCAAGATCACCATCCGATAGGTTCGCTTCGCTTTGCTCGGACGGTAGTCGATCTCCGCGATCTCTTCCCGTTCCAGCGTCAGCGTCTTGAACCCGCGTCTCTTGATAATCTCCGGCTTCACTTTGTCCCGCCGCTGGCGCCGCTTCTTCCCTTTTCCTTTCCCCTGGCTGGGGCGCCCCAGCTCTTTCCATCTCGCTTCTGGCAACGCCTCCGCCCACTTGACGAAGCTCGGATGGGCGTCGATCCCGAAGTCAAACTCCACGCCCGCCTCCGTCCAACGGTCAAAATGAGCCGTCAGCGAAAAATCCGTGTCCCCGCGCAGGCGCACCTTCCGAAAACCCGCCTCTCGAACCAGCTCGATACTCCGATCCAGCCATTCGGCCGCTCCCTCATGAGAGGGACGGTTGCCCGAGCGGTTGACCGCATAGAGCACCTCTCCCGTATTGGCCAGCGTCACGATCAGCGGCGCATAGCCCCACTGCCCGTCGTAGCTGATCTCCATCCCTTCCTTGCATTCGCCGCTCGTGGGGGCCATCGTCCCATCCACGTCGATCTCCGCCCGTTGGAAGAAACGGGCCGGTTGTTGGGCCCAGACCTTGAGGCGGCTGGCATTGACGGCTTCCATCAGATCCACCACGTCGGGCGCGTCAAAGCGGCGCACAAAGTCTCCGGCCGTGCTGGGGGCGGGGATCTTCTCGGCTCCCACCGCCTCCAGGAAACTCACACTCTGACGTCGCAGTTCAATATCCTGATAGCGGGTCCCGCCCGTGGCCACGTTGTAGATCAGGCTCAGGACGTGGTCCGATTCGTGGTACGGTTGGTGGCGTTTGAGCAGCGTCACCGCCTGGTCAATGGCTTTCCCCAGCCCACTCCACTTCACCACCTGCTGCAGCAGCCCCAGACCACCGTAACTGACCGCACCCGTTTTCTCCGAGACCTCGTAGCTGATGACCTCGGGCGAGAGCACCGGTTTCGGGTCTTGACCGTTCCAGCTGGGGCTCAATCGCTGAGCAACCTCTGCTTCCCGTTTGCGGATGATTGCGCTATCCTTTTTCTTCACCTGAAATGCCTCCTTTCGGCTTGTTCTGAAGTTTCTTTGACAACCCCAGAATACCCGTCAGGTCTGGCATTTCAGGTGTTTACATGTGGTTTAGTCCACTTTCATCCACTTCTTTTGGGGCTAGTACCCTGTAACATAGGGTATTAGGAGCTCTTGTCAATAGGTGTGGAAAAACATCAGGCGGCTTTCTCCTCCGGGACTTGGTTGACCGGGACTCCATTGACATATTTGGCGCCCTGGTAGACGTCTTTCATCAGCTCCGGTGCCTTCAACCGGCGGAATCGCTGCTCCGCCACCAACAGCATCTTCCAGATCACCGCCTGGGCGTTTTCCACTTTCTTGAATCGCTTGGCCGCGTCCGTTCGCAGCCGAAGAGCGGCAAACGGTGACTCCACTGGATTGGTGGTTCGCAGATGCTGCCACTGCTTCTTTGGATAGTTGTAAAAGGTCACCATCCGGTCCCAGTCCTGCTCGATTAGCTCAGCCGCCAGGGTCAGCCCTCGCTGCCGGCACCAGTGCTGAAAGACCTGCTTGAGTCGTTGTGCCTCCTCTCGAGTCTCGGCGTAAGGGATCTGCCGCAGGATCAGCAAGGCCGGCTTGTGCACTCGCTTAGGGAGCTTGGCCAGCAGGTTGACGATCCGATGATTCCAGCAGCGCTGCTCCTCGGCCTGGGGATAGACGTTGCGCAAAGCTCCCCAGATGCCCAGGTGGCCGTCTCCGATCACCAGCCGTGGACAGCCCATCCCCCGGCGCTTCAAGTCGCGCAGTACTTCCGACCAGCTCTGGGTCGATTCCCGATAGCCGCTCGTGACCGACACCACGGCTTTGCTTCCGTCACTTAAGGCGGCCAGCACCACCAGCAGGACTGCCTTTTCCTTCTCCAGACCCGCCTTGACGTAGATTCCATCTACCCATAAATACACCACTTCCAGATCATTCAAGGGTCGACTCTGCCAGACTTCCCATTCGGCCTGCCACTTCTCTTTCAACCGCGCCACCGTGGAGGCCGACAGAGGCGCCTTGTCCCCTAAGAGCCCTCTCAGAGCCAGATCAAAATCCCCCAGCGCCAGACCATGCAAGTACAGCTCAGGGATCAGTTCTCGAACCTGCCGCGTCCGCTTGGCAAACAGGGGCAACACCCGACTTTCAAAGCGTTCCTCTAGATCCCGCACTCGAGGCCTTCGAACCTGGATCGTCCCCGAGCTCAGCGTCAGATGCCTCGGCTTCCCATATCCATTGCGATAGCCCGACGGAGCGTCCACGGCCCTTCGCCGCTCACTCTTACGCCGCCCTAATAACTCCGTGACTTCCTCCTCCAGCAGCTCTTGAACCCAGCCTTGGATCTTCTCCCGCACCCAATCTTCCAGCTCCTCGAAACAAACTCTTGACTGGACACTTTCCTCAATGTTCTGCTTGCTCATGCGGTGTGTACTCCTTCCGTTGCGGGCCTTTCGGCCCTGGGTTTTATCAACCCGGAAGGATACTCACCGCCTATGCTATTTACACACCTTCTGATGGTAGCTCGGTATTAGCCCTTCTTCTGAGCCAGATGCAAAGCAGCAACGCCTCCTGAGATCAGCCTGTGGCGGACCCCGGAGAAGCCGATCTCTTGCAGCAGCCGCTCTAGCGCCTTGGGCTCTAAAAACTCCCTTACCGACCGCGAAAGGTATGAATAGGCCTGTCTGTCACCCGAAATCCACCCTCCCAACCTAGGCAGCAGATGGAAAAAGTAGAAGAGATATATCTCTTTAAAGACCGGAAGTCGAGGCAGGGAGAACTCCAGGACTGCCAGGGTACCTCCCCGACGGAGAACACGAAAGACCTCGCGCAATCCTTCATGATAGTCCTCCAGGTTTCTCAGACCGAATGCGATCGTTACGGCATCGAAGGACCCGGACAGGAACGGAAGTCTGAGTGCGTCCCCTTCCACGAAGCGAACACGGTCATCCGACCGCCTGGCACGACTCTTGTCGAGTCCCAGCACCAGCATCGGATGACTGAAGTCACAGCCCACCACCGTTCCCAGCGGGGCGAGCTGGAGGGTCAGGTCTCCGGTGCCGGCACAGAGGTCCAGAATCATCGGATCTGGAGCTAGAAGAGGTGCCAGACTGCGACAGGTCAGGCGGCGCCAGTACCGATCGATCGACAGTGAGAGCAGGTGATTGGCACGGTCATAGCGCGGGGCAATCGCGCCGAACATCCGCCGGATCTGCCTGGACTCCTTCTGCTCCATGGGCCGCTAATCAGAAGGCGGGCTGGGATTTGATTTGATCCGATCCCATGCCTGCCTCAAGTCGTCCCGGCCGACATCGTCCCGGATCACAGCCCGACCAATCTCTTCGAGAAGGATGACGACCGTACGATCCCCGCGGCGCTTCTTATCCAGCTTCATGGCATCGAGCACCTCTTGAGTTGGGACTGTGTCGATTGAGGGAAGGTCGCCGATCCTGAGAATGGCTTCGATGATTCGGTGGCAGCTGCCAGCATCCAGCAAACCCAGATGCTGTGAAAGGTGACTGGCAGCCATCATCCCGTAGGCTACGGCCTCTCCGTGTGTGAACCCCTGGAACTCGGAAGCCGCTTCCAGGCCGTGACCGAAGGTATGTCCCAGGTTGAGAATTCGGCGAAGATCCAACTCCTTCTCGTCCCGAGCAGTGATCTCGGACTTGATTTCGCAGCAGCGAGCCACAACTTTCTCCAGGACCTCCGGGACCCGGCGCTGAATATTCTCCAATTCCAGTTCCAGGAAAGCGAAGAATTCCGCATCGAAGATAAGCCCGTACTTGATGACCTCGAACAAACCAGAGCGGAACTCCCTTTCGGGCAGTGTCAGAAGGGTCTCAGGATCGATACACACCAGGGTCGGCTGATAAAACGCCCCGATCATGTTTTTGCCTGCACGATGGTTTACCCCGGTCTTCCCTCCGACCGAGCTGTCGACCTGAGCCAGGAGCGTAGTCGGAATCTGCAGATAGGGGATTCCCCGCATGTATGTAGCCGCGACGAAGCCAGCGATGTCACCCGTCACTCCGCCACCCAAAGCCATCACGGCGGATTGCCTATCCGCTCCATGAGAACTCAAATCCGTATAGGCGCGCTCCACTGTGTCGAGCGTCTTCGATCTCTCTCCATCGGGAAGCAGAATCTCAGTGACGTGGAAACCCTGTCCGCGCAGCTGCTCCAGGAGTTTCTCGCCAAACAGGCTGTAGACGACTGGGTTGGAGACCAGAAAAAGGCGGGAGCTGGCGGCAAGACGTTCCAACTGCTGCCCGACCTGTGCCAGGAGCCCGGACTGAATCAGGATGTCGTAGCTGCGTTTCCCGAGATCCACACGGACCGTTTTCATTGAAGCTCCAAGATGCACAAATTCTGAATTCCAAGATATTCCAAATGGGATTCTGTGACTTCGTGCTTGGAATTTGGGATCTGTTTGTATCTTGTGTCTTGGAATCTGAGATCTGAATCCCGTTAGGCCAATACTCCCTCGAGGGGACTGCTGGCGGTCGCATAGAGTTTCTTGGGGATTCGGCCTGACTGGAAGGCCAAACGACCAGCTTCCACTGCCAACTTCATGCTCCTGGCCATGGAAATGGGATCTTTCGCCCCCGCGATGCCGGTATTCATGAGGACACCATCGATTCCGAGTTCCATCGCCAGGGCCGCATCCGAAGCCGTCCCCACCCCGGCATCAACGATCACCGGCACGCTCATCGATTCCAAAATGATACGGAGATTGTTCGCGTTCTGGATGCCGAGTCCGGATCCGATGGGTGCCCCCAGAGGCATCACTGCAGCCGCTCCTGCGTCCTCGAGTTTCTTGCACATGATGGGATCGTCGTTGGTGTAGGGGAGTACGACGAAGCCTTCCGGAACCAGAACCCGGGTGGCTTCCAGTAAGGCCTCGTTGTCCGGGAACAAAGTTCGCTCGTCTCCGATGACTTCCAGCTTCACGAACTCCGATAGACCCGCTTCCCGACCCAGACGAGCATAGCGAATCGCATCCGCGGCGCTGTAGCAGCCGGCTGTGTTCGGAAGCAGCATGAACCGGTCTCGATCAATGTAGTCCAAGAGCGATTCCTTGCTCTTGTCCGAGAGATTCACGCGGCGGACGGCAACCGTGACCATATCCGCTCCACTGGCATCCAGGGCCTTCCGCATGATCTCGAAGGTCTCGTACTTGCCAGTTCCGACAATCAGGCGAGAACGAAATTTTCGGCCTGCTATGGTTAGGGGATCTGTCATGACTCCTCACTCTCCTCCACCGACAAAGTGGACCAACTCGACCCGGTCTCCATTCTGGAGCAGGTGTTCCACCCACCGATGTCTAGTGACGATCTGCAGGTTCAGTTCGATGGCGATCTGGTCCCGCTCCAAACCCAGCTCTGAAACCAAATCTTCCAGGGACCAGCTCGTCGGGACCTCTCTCTTTTCGCCGTTAAGGATTATCTCAATTTTCTGGGACATTGGAAATCCGGGATCTCGAATCCCGATGCCAACCAGAATCATATCTTCGCCGCCGCTATATCTGCAACTTAGTCCGGCCCCCGGCTGTGAGCCGGATCATCCAGCGGTAAACTTTGCCTGAGTACGGGAGAGATTGTGCTGCCGACCGGTCGCTCCTCGGAACTTGGCCTCATCTTGCAGACAAGTCAAGTCGCTCGCGGCTCTGTTGGCTGCAGCTGTTTCCGGTACTACTCACTGATCACACTGATCACACTGCTCACTGCTCACTGCTCACTGCTCACAAAGGGCTACTCTCCTTAGTCAGCGTCAGGGGGCGGCCGTCGACCTCCGCTGGGATCTCCACATCGAACAAGCGATACAAGGTCGGAGCAATATCCAGAATATTGGGATGCTGTTCCTTGATAGGACGATTGCAGATGAAGACACCGGCAGTATCCGAAAAGTCAGAGGCAGCGTGGTCACCGCTCCATTTTCTCAGATTGGCAACCAAAACGTGGCTGGGGACGGCTCCCAGGGAGGTTTGCCACGAGGTCCGATAGCCACTCTTGAAACTCAGTTGGAGATCCCCGGCATGCTCGATTTGGTCCCCGGAGTAGATACTCTCTGGCAGGTAGACATTCTGCACTACCGACTCCTCCGTTTCCGGATCCCGGTACTCCAGGATCTGGCCGCGGATTGCCTCAACCAACTCACGGGATTCCTCTCCCGGCTCTACGATCCCCTGCCCTTCTCTACCCTTCAGGTTGATGTAGATATGCCCCAGACCCAAAGCGTAGGCCCTGGTTCTGCTCCAGTCTACATTGGGAAAGAAGCTTCCTCCCCGATCCTCCTGCCTCTGTTCCTCGCCACCCTTGAGAGCCATGAATCCACTCTCCAACAGCCAGGAATTGGTATTGAACTCCCTGCTCCAACTGTGGAAACCATGATCGGAGACTACCATTAAAATATCCCGTTCCCCCAGGACTTCCAGAACTCGGCCGATGATGGAGTCCATTCTCTGATACACCCGCCGGATTGTGTTCCCGTAGCCCAGCGCCAAGTCTTTCTGGTAGCGGGGATGCTCGGGATCGATCAACCGGTAAAACATGTGCGAAACGCTGTCCGTAGCGGTGAAGACAGCGGTAATCAGGGAGACATCGTCCTGCCGCAGCGTCTCGAAGAGCATCCGCTCCAGAGTGTTCACATTGCGCAGCAGATCCTCCAGGAAGACCTGTTCTCCGATCTGTTCTTCGTTGAGCCCCCAGGTCTCGTGAACCCATCCCAGGCTCTTATAGTTCCCAACGGATTCGACCCAGGAGGAAGCGAAATCCTCAGGGTAGGAAAGAGGGACGGAGGGCGCCATGGGATCGGGGCTGATGGGCATCAGATACAGACGTATCTCAGGGAACGTCTCGAGAACGTAGAAGCGGCTGATGCCCCGTATCTTCATCAGGGGCGCCGCCTGGAACTGGAAATGAAACCAGTCGCTCCACTGGCCCTCCTGCACAGTCTCTTCCTGTCCTTGGACCCGGATATTGACCGCTGTCGAGTCTTCATTCAGCTCGACATCCACGCCAGCATGGATTCGCAGAACACCGTCCTCTCGTGGATCGAGTGGGCCATCCAATCGAGCCCGGAACCTTCCGTCTCCACCCTCCATTTCAATCATTCGGCCCCCAAACTCAGTGTCGCCCAGATCCCACTGAGTGATGTCGGTGGCAAGGTAGAAGAAGGTACCCCAGGTCCCGCGGACGTCTGGAACACCCAAGCCCGAAAGGGTCCGCCCGTGTGACAGTGGGCGTGCCGGGAATTCGACCGGGATCCTGAGGTTGGTGGTGCGAAGACCAGACCGGTCCAGATGCTCCCAGAAGGGGACGCCTTGTCGATTGTTTTTGTGCCTTGCCCATCCAATAGGAAGGAATCCGAACAGAAATCTGGGCTTCTCTAACTGGACCAGTCCTATATCAGGAAAATAGGTGGAGGGATCGCGACGGAGAAAATCAAAAATGCCGTGCTTCCCCGGGTTCAGCCCGGTGGCAAAGCTGGCCCAGGCCACCGGAGATTGCGGAGGATTGGTGGTGCCCAGGGATAGCAGGGTCCCGGTCTGGGACAGTTTCTGGATATTGGGAAGATGCTCCATCCACTCCTGGATCAGGCCAGGGTCGACGCCATCGAAGCCGAGCACGATCACTCGGAAGTCGCTGCTACGCGGAGTCGGACCACACGCCAGTCCCAAGAGTACCAAAGCCAGGGAGCAAATTGCCTTCATGCGCTCGATTATACTGGGAGAATCGGCTCGACGTGTCCTCCAAAGAAGTCGCCGTCTGTGTCAGATTTTTGTTCCCCCGGCGTCAACTCCTTGACATCACCGGCCGCTCGATTGCTCGAACGGGGTAGTTCACAATTGGCGTCAGCTTCTGGCGTGACCGGCACCCTGAGTTCATACGAGGGAGGTGAATCCTGAAGGGATTGTACGTGTTTAGCGTCCCACTCTTGCCCTTGCCCTGGCCTTCAAACTTGCCTTTGCCTGTGCCTTTGCCTTCCTGCTTACTCCTTACTCTTCCGCGTTCCTTCCCGGCTATCCAAAATCGATAGAGAAGGAGCGCTTCTACAGAATTGCCAGACGTTCTTCGACGAAGTGTGCCGCGATACTCGACATTCTGCTGCGTTTGAATCCCGTTGCGGATGGGGATCTGAGGCACGGGAACAGATCCCGCTTGAAATCGTTTCTATGCGGACCGGGTTGATCAAGAGCCTGGATACAGGGAAGGGATCAGGCAAGGTCAAGGGAGAAGCCAAAGGCACAGGCAAAGGCAAGTTTAAAGGCCAGGGCAAGGGTCAGGACCCCCGTGCCACCGGAACCTGACTCATCTGTCACAAGCTCGGTACCCAACCGAAGAGCCTGCTTCTGGCATGAGTCTTGCTTATTAGCCGTAATCGTGAGGAAACCGGCTCGACTCGTGGATCAGGCGAGCGAACAATTTACCGCCCATTTTGAAACGTGCGAGTCAAAGACTCGGCTGGGTGCTCAGTGGAGAGACTAGGCTCGTATCTAGGTCGGCCCGGCTGAGTTGAGCAAGAGGGTCGGCTGGGGAGGGAGACATGGCTTCCAAGGTTAGAGCGCTCATTGTCAGATCCATTCCGTTCTTTCTCTTGACTTCGCCCATCCTGGCACAGACGGGAACCTTCACAGGACAGGTGACCGATTCCACCCAAGCGGTCTTGCCAAGAACTGAAGTGACCCTGGTCAATCTCGACACTGGAGAGAGCAGGACGGTGATCACGGGAAGCAACGGCTTCTATCGCGCTACCAACATGTCTCGTGCCAACTACGAGTTGAGAGCCGCTCTAGATGGATTCAAGACCCTGATCAGAAAGGACATCAAGCTCACGGTCGGTGAGATCAAACGAGTTGACTTCGCCCTTGATCCCGGAGCGACATCGGTCCGCGTCACCGTGTCCGGCCAGGCACCAATGGTCAATACGGAAGAAGGTAGAATCTCGACCCTGATCGCAGCGGTCCAGATCGAGAATCTCCCCCTGAACGGACGCAACGTTTTCATGCTGGCCCTGACCCAGCCCGGAATGGTGGATGTCGCCTCCCTTGGCTTCCAGTCGGTCGCCTCCAGTTTCTCGGCTCAAGGTAATCGACATCGTGCCACCAATTTCATGCTGGACGGCACCGATATCAATCGGCCCGGCATCGGAGGCGAGCCCGCTCTGATCCCGGTTCAGGATGCCGTGGAGGAGTTCCGACTTTCCACCACCAACTTCTCCCCCGAGTTCGGACGGAATGCGGGAGCGGTAGTGAATGTTGTGACCAAATCCGGGAGCAACGAGTTCCACGGTTCCGCCTGGGAATACCACAGGAACAGTGCCCTGGACGCGCGCGAGTTCACTGACGGCGACAAGGCTGCCCCACTGATCCAGAACTGGTTCGGTTTTACGGTGGGTGGTCCAGTCAAGAAGAACAAGGCATGGTTCTTCGGCTACTATGAAGGGCAGCGGCATTCCTTTACGGAAACCCAATCCTTTCAGACGGAAGCCCCCGAATTTGCTGCAGCTCTGATCGCCAACCCCCTGCTGAGTAACACCCAGGCAGCTGAACTCCTGAGACGTCATCCCTCGCTCGCCATACCCAATAGCGTTTCGCTGACTTCCGGCGAATTCGTCGACAATATTGTCGCTGAAATGGGTCCCACCTTCGGCTCGGGTTTCGGAGGAAACTGGTTCGCGGACTGGGATGGGGATGGAGACGTCGATCGGGAAGATACGGCTGTGGCTGCGGGCTTTTGGCAAGGTGCCATTGGCCTGCCGCTAGCCCCCGATCAAGTTGCTCGCATAGGAGACCGGAGCGAGGCATTCTGGAACTTGCTGAAGAGCAATCCCAATCTGCCGCTATTGGGAAACGCCAGCTTCGGCCCCAGAACCCGTGCCTCCAATGACCAGTACTCGCTGCGCATGGACACTGAATTCAACGAGGGCCGAGACCGCCTGTTCGGTCGCTGGACTCAAGAGCTAAACGGTCAGAACCTCTTCAATGACCTTCAAGCGGCAACACGACGAGGAATCCTTGACCCCCTCGACGGAGACGCTCACAACCTTGCCCTGGTCCACACCCACACCTTTTCACCCCGTGTCATCAACGAGGCACGAGCGGCCTGGAGTAAAACCCGGGTGGACTTTCTAGCCGACCCCAACTCGCTCCCCGAGATCTTCGTCGTCGGACCCGCCGAGATCAATCCCTTCGGCGCCAGCGCCGATTCTCCCCAGCTCTTCACAGAGCACACCTTTCAGTACGAGGACACGCTTTCGATCAACTGGGGATCTCACGGTCTGCAGATGGGAGGAGAGGTTCGGCGTAACATCGAGAACGGTCTCTTCGACGTCTCCACCCGCGGCTCCTTCTACTTCTACGGTCTCGGTGAGTTCGTCCTGGATGAGCCTACCTTCCAATTCAGCGCCTTCGACCCTGAGGCCTTGGCCGAGAGCCCATCAGAATGTGTGCAGTCGGGGCTCAACTGCAACTGGGAATTCCCCGACATGCATCGGGGATTTCGAAACTGGGAGCTGGGCTTTTTCCTTTCCGACGACTGGAAGATAGCGCCTCGATTCACACTCAATTGGGGATTTCGTTACGACCTCTACGGCGCTCCGACCGAGATTCAGGACCGTCTCTCGAACCTGACCTTCGGCTCCGGCAGCAACAGCTTCGAGCGACTGGCCGATGCGCCTCGCTTCGATCCGCTGGGGGTGAAAACAGGTCAGGTCCAGTTCAATCCCAGCTTCGTTTCTTCCGTGTTTGCAGGAGACCACAACAACTGGTCTCCGCGACTCGGCTTCGCCTGGGATCCTTTCGGAGATGGAAAAAGTTCGGTTCGAGGGGGGTACAGCGTCGGCTATGATCGGCTGTTCTTCAACATCACAAGCAACATTCGCTTCAACCCACCGACGCACGCCTTCGGTATATTCGGGTCCTTTCTGGGCAACAACATCTCGCCCTCTTATGACATCGACGAAAAGACGAATCGTCTCCCAGCTTCTTCTCATCGTCGCGCATATCACTCCGCACGCCCGACCCCAATATCCGTACTTCCTATGTCCAGAATGGATTCTTCGGTATTCAACGCGAGATTCTGGGCGACTTCATCCTGGATGCCAACTACGTCACCTCCCTGGGGCGCAAGTTGAGCCTGATCGAAGACTACAACCGATTCGCCGGGGACCGTTTCGGGGCGGAAGATCCGTTCGGGCTGGGCAGACCTGGAGACCGCTCACAAACCCGACTACACCCGAACTTTACGGCAATTAACTTCCGGGGAAACCACATCAACTCGGCCTACCATGCCGCCCAAGTCCAGATCAGGAAGAGATTCGCCCACGGCTATGCCTTTCAGGCCTCCTACACTTTTTCAAAACTGATCGACTCGGACTCCGACGTTCTGGGAGCCCGGGGCGTGGACGACATCTATACGGTTGACGCGATGAAGACCTTCCTCGATCGCGGGCTGTCTGTTCTGGATATTGCGAACCGCTTTACGGCAAATGCAGTTTGGGAAATCCCCTTCGCCAAACAGCAGACAGGAATCCTGGGCAAGGCTCTGGGAGGATGGCAAGTCAACACCAGCCTGGTTCTTCAGGACGGTCGTCCCTTCTCCCCCCAGATTCCAGACAACCTCGCTAATGGAGATTTCGCCGGCAGGGCAACCAGACCCAACGACCGTCCCAGCGGTTCCTTCGACCGCAGTCTCGGTGGCAACGACCGAGCGACGTTTCAGCGCGACGCAGCCGGTCCTTCTCCCTGCAGTATCGCGGTCTCTGGAGAGGGCACTATAGGCAGCGTTCAAACCATCAATCCAGGCTGCTCCGCCGGCCTCTTCCGGGCAATCGCTTTCACCTCTGTTCTGGGCGAGAACGGGAAGATTGGGCGCAACACATTCCGCGGACCCGGGTTTGCGAACATCGACTTCTCAGTCTTCAAGAATATCGCCGTCCAAGAGGAGGTTCGACTCCAAATTCGAGCTGAATTCTTCAATCTTTTCAATCGTGTAAACCTACACCCAACTCCCGAGCCGGAGGTAAACAATCCCTTCTTCGGGACGGTGGGATCCCAATTTGATGCTCGTGAAATCCAATTCGCCTTGAAGCTCCTGTTCTAGGAGCCTGCGCGGTAGAAATTGATCTACTGTTTAGCCCGGATTATTCATAAGTTTTCGTAGCGAGGCGGTGAAAGCGCCGTCCTGGCAAGGCTTCCGACCGAGACCACTCGTGGCGAGCCTCCGCAGTCGTACTTGCACAGTACGTCGAGGAGGCCGACCGAGCATAACACAGCCAGGGCGGATGATTGCGGCGTCGCAGTAGACCAGCGATGAGAAATGCGGGTTAGGCAAGGCATAAGCCTCGTCCAGGCAGCAGTCGATTCGGGCAGAGCAGATCAAACGACGTCATACCACCCCGGTAGAATCCGATATTTGAGGCTGAATCGTGGAGTTTGGTTTCAGATCGAAAAGAAGTGTTGCTGTGCAACCAACAGCGATGTTTTCTTCCTCGGTTTTAACTGACTGCCGGTCAGGATTGCGGGCTTGGCTCGTAATTGAAAACTGTGTCTGAGCACAATGTGGCTCAAGTCTGACCCAAGAGTTCCTGTTTCTGCGAGGGGGCGGCGCGTCTTCCAGAACCCGCACCTGTTGCCGTGGCTTCTTTTCTTCCTTTGTACTCCTCTCCTCTGCACTCCTCTTCTCGGGCAAAGCGGTACTTTTACAGGATTGGTGAGTGACTCCACCGAGACCCTGATCCCAGGTGTGGAACTGACGATTACCAATCTGCTTACGGGCGAAGAACGGACTGCCTTTACCGGCGCCAAAGGTTTGTACCGCGCCACCAATCTGCCACGAGGCCGGTACGAACTCAGGGCGGCGCTGGCTGGGTTCAAGACCCATGCCCGCTCCGATGTAGAACTCACGGTGGGAGAAATCAAACGAGTCGATTTCAGGCTCGAACCAGGAGATATTACGGCTCGGGTTACGGTCACCGAGAAGACTCCGGTGGTCAACACCGAGGAAGGACGCATTTCCACGCTTGTCACCGAGGCCCAGATCAGCAGCCTTCCTTTGAACGGTCGGAATGTCTTCGCGCTGGCTGTGACTCAGCCCGGCGTGGTAGCCGTCGAAGGTGCTGGCATGCAGTCTGTAGGTTCCAGCTTCTCGGCACAGGGAAACCGACATCGCGCCACCAATTTCATGCTCGATGGTACCGACTTGAACCGGCCGGGAATCGGAGGTGAGCCCGCCCTCATCCCGGTACAGGACGCGGTGGAAGAATTTCGGCTCTCCACCACTAATTTCTCGCCCGAGTTTGGCCGAAATGCGGGAGCAGTGGTCAACCTGGTAACCAAGTCGGGCGGTAACGACCTCCACGCCAGGATCTGGGAATTCCACAGAAACAGTGCCCTCGACGCACGTGAGTTCACAGACGGCGATGAGACCTCGCCCTTGGTCCAGAACTGGTTCGGGTTCACCCTCGGAGGACCGATCAAGGAGGAGCGCGCCTGGTTTTTCGGCTACTACGAAGGCCAGCGCTTCTCCTTTACCGAAAATCAATCCTTTCAGACCGGATCGTCCCAGTTCGCGAGCGCTCTGCTGGCCGACCCTACTCTGAGGACAACCCAGGCCGCCGCGCTTCTTGGCCGTCACCCTTCCCTGGCGCCAGCTGGGAGTGTCGCCCTGACCGCTGGTGGTCTGCTCTCAAATATCATTGCGGAAGGAGCACCCGCGCCCTTCGGGTCGGTTTTCAGTGGGAACTGGTTCGCTGACTGGAACCAAGACGGCGCCATCAATAGTGTAGATACAGCAGCGGCAGCGGGTTTCTTCCAGAGCGCCGTTGGGATGAATCTGGTCGCGGGTCAAATGGATCGAATCGGCCAACGGACCGAGGCCCTCTCTAACCTGTTGAGCGCCAACCCAGACCTGCCGCTTCTCGTCAACACCACCTTCGGACCCAGGCAGCGATTCTCCAGTGACCAATACTCGTTTCGATTGGACACCGATCTCAACGACGGTCGCGACCGTATCTTCGGTCGATGGACTCAGGGGTTCCAGGATCAGAACGCGCTGAATCGGTTGCAGCGGGCCACCCGCGCAGGAATACTCGACCCCACCGAAGGCTCAGCCAACAATCTTGCTCTGGTTCATACGTACGTCTTCTCCTCGAACGTCATCAACGAAGCTCGAGCCTCCTGGACCCAGATTCGGGTCGACTTTCTGGCAGTACCCGATCCAATTCCTTCCCTGTCGGTCCTCGGCCCCTCCCAGATCAGCGCCTTCGGAGCGGTTGCGGACGGGCCCCAGCTCTTTACCGAACACACCTTTCAATATGAAGACACGGTGTCAATCAATGCCGGGTCCCACGGGATCCAGCTAGGCGGAGAGCTCCGTCGGAATGTCGAAAACGGATTGTTCGACTTTAGCAGCCGTGGATCGTTCTATTTCTATGGACTTGGGGACTTCGTTCTCGACGAACCTGCTGTGGAGGCTATCGCTTTCAATCCCGAAGCCCTCTCGACGAGTCCAGCTGAGTGTGCGACCAACGGCGTGAACTGCAACTGGGAATTCCCGGATATGCACAGGGGTTTTCGAAACTGGGAGTTCGGCGTGTTCCTTTCCGACGACTGGAGGATCTCCTCCGATTTCACCCTGAACTGGGGATTCCGATACGATCTCTACGGCGTCCCCACCGAGATCCAAAACCGAACTACCAATCTGCTTTTTTTTTGGCTCGGGCTCGAATATCTTCGAACGTGTCGCCAATGCACCTCGATTCGCCCCCCTGGGCATCAAGACCGGTCAAGTACAATTCAATCCGAACCTGGTCCCCGATATGTTCGAGGGGGACCACAACAACTGGTCACCCCGGCTGGGATTCGCCTGGGACCCTCTGGGTGATGGAAAGACCTCGGTCCGAGGGGGCTATAGCGTTGGTTACGACCGGCTTTTCTTCAACGTAACCGGCAACTCCCGCTTCAATCCACCCGTGCACGCACTGGGGATCTTCGGGTGGTTTTTCGGCAATAACGTGGGGGATTCGTACGACATCGACAACAAGCTGAATCGATTGCCAGGACAAGGCAGCCCCCCCGGTCACAACCAACTTGCCCATTTCCCTCCGCACCCTGTCCCCAGATATCCGAACTTCCTATGTGCAGAACGGCTTTTTCGGCATCCAGCGTGAGCTGCCGTCAGATCTTGTGGTCGAGGCCAACTATGTGACTTCCCTGGGACGGAAACCGACCGTGATCGAGGACTACAACAGGTTCGTGGGAGACCGGTTCGGAGCTACAGACCCCTTCGGTCTGGGTCGGCCCGCAAATGCCGGACAGACTCGGCTCCACCCCGACTTCGCCGCTCTCAATCTGCGCAGCAACCTGGTCAGTTCCGCCTACCACGCCGGTCAGTTCCAGTTGAGAAAGAGATTCAGCCAGAACTACGCCTTCCAGACCTCGTATACCTTCGCCAAACTGATCGACACGGACAGCGACGTCCTCGGAGCGCGCGGGGTGGACGACATCTACACCGTGGACGCTACCCAGTCCTTTCTGGACCGTGGCCTGTTCGTCCTGGATATCAACCACCGCTTCGCTGCCAATGCGGTCTGGCACCTCCCTTTCTTCAAGCATGGATCCAGCGCCGCAAGCAAATTCTTCGGTGGATGGCAGTTCAATACGATCGTCATTCTGCAGTCGGGCAGACCGTTTTCAGCCTTGATTCCCGACACGCTTGGAAACGGAGACTTCTCGGGATCTTCGGGACGACCCCGGGATCGGCCCAGTGGCTCCTTCGACAGGAGTCTGGGAGGAACCTCTCGATCAGTCTTTCAGAGGGACGTCAGCGGGCGGCCCCCTTGTAGCGCTTCGGTCTCTGGAGAGAACAGTCTGGGAAGCGTACAGACGCTTGATCCGGGTTGCGGCTCCGGATTCTTCGCGGGACAAGGATTCACCTCCGTTCTGGGCCAGAATGGGACAATCGGCAGGAACACCTTCAGAGGACCCGGATTCGCAAACATAGACTTCTCCGTCTTCAGGAATATAGGGATTGCCGACCGGCTCACGATCCAATTGCGTGCCGAATTCTTCAATCTGTTCAATCGGGTCAACCTTCTACCAACTCCCCAACCACTCCTCACCAGCCCCTTCTTCGGAACTATCGGCTCTGCCTTCGACGCCCGAGAGATCCAGTTCGCCCTCAAGATCTTTTTCTAGCTCTTTCCTGAGCTGAGACTTCATTCCCAGATTTGGATGGAAGAAGGACGTAACCCATTGATTTAGTGATGGATTGGGCGCACTTGAGGCAGGCCTCTACACCGAAGGTATTGCGGCTTCGGCGTAGGTGATGTCCACTCAAGTCGGACGAAGTTTTTTTCTCGAATGGGGCAGCATCCCTGAGGGTGGAACTCAAACTTCATTTAGATGGGGGCTTGAGGACATAGCCTTGGTCTCCAGGCCGAAATCTTGACCTATTGCTTCTGAGCCGCTTTCAGTTCTTTTGCCCGCTGGAGCTTCGCCTCTCCCTCTTGCTTGCGCCCGGTTCGCACGTAGATATTTCCCAAATACCGGTGGCCTCGAGCATGCTCCGGTTCCATCTGGAGCGCCTTCTGGAGTTTCTCCACCGCCAGCGGTGCGGCACCGTCCATGAAGTAAGCGAGTCCGAGGTTGACGTAGGCCTCCGTGAGACTCGGCTCCAGCTCGATTCCCCGTCGGAGTTCCTCAATGGCTGCCTGCAGATCCTGGCGATTCAGATAGGCAATCCCCAGATTGTGATGGGATGCCGCCCGGTTTCCGTTGTGGGAAATCGCGCGACGATAGGCTGAAATGGCCTCATCCAGCCGGTTCAGTTTGCTATAGGCTCGTCCCAGATTGTAAGCAGCGGCTTCGGAATCAGGAAACTTCTCCAAAACGCTCAGACAGCGATTCAGGGCCTTCTGATAATCTCTTCTTTGCAGATACCGGTTCGTTAACGTGTGCAACGCAATCTGGATATTGGGATCGCGGTCGAGCAACTGCTCCAATAGGGAGATGGCAGTTGCTCCTTTTCCCATCTGGGCAGCGTCCTGTGCCCGCAAATAAAGGTTGAAAAGCGCGACTTTGTCCTTGGGATCGGGCAAGCCTTCGTCCCCTCCCGGGAGTTGAGACACACCCTCAGACAGGGCAACGTATCCAAGAGACCTCAATGACTCAGCGACCTGTGGATCCAACTGAGTATTCTTCTTCTCTTCCCGTGGACGGCTATATCGCTGCTCTACGCGAAGTAGATTCTGTTTGAAACGATTCGCCAGGGAGGGCTGCTTCGAAGCAATATTCGCGGATTCGTCAGGGTCGTCCTCCAGATCGTAAAGTTCGGCTTGCGGAGCCAGGATGTACTTGTATTTCTGTGTTCTCAGGCTCCGTAGAGGACTCCATCCGAAAGAGGTGCGAGGATAGTAGCTCTCGCTGAACGCCTCCAGTCGAGACGCTCTCAATGGCTTTCCTTCGACCAATCCGCGCAGACCAACACCCTGAACCTGCTTCGGTGTGTCCAGGCGCAGGTACTGCAGGACGGTTGGCAGGATATCTATACTCCTGACCTGGGTGTCCACGACCTGCGCTCTCCCCTTGGTCTCGGGGAGTTTCATCAACAGCGGAACCTTCAGCGTCGTGTCGTAGATGAAGAAGCCGTGGTTTTGTTCGTGATGCTCTCCAAGACTTTCGCCGTGGTCGGACGTAAAGACGATCAAGGTGTTGTCGTAGAGGTCGTTCTCATCGAGAAAGGCGAGGATACGACCCACCAGAGAGTCGCTGTAAGCAATCTCCCCTGTATAGGGGTCCGCATAACGCGAACGATACGGCTCCGGAGGAGTGTACGGATGATGTGGATCATAGAGATGGATCCAGGCGAAGAACCGACGATCTCGGTTCTGCCCAATCCATTCGATCGCCCGTGTCGCCACCTCATCGCCTCGTCTTTGGATGGTCCCTGGATCGACGCCTTCATACTTCTTCAGGTTGAATCGCCCGTCGTAATGGTCAAATCCCTGATCCAGTCCGAAACGGGCATCCAAGACAAATGCACCGATAAAAGCACCCGTAGCATAGCCACGTCCCTTGAGCAGTTCGGCCAAGTTGTCTTGTCCTGGCGCAGCGATCCGTAGGAAAAATCTCTGACCCCGTGATACATGGGATAGGTGCCGGTCATGATGGAGCAGAAGGAGGGCAAGGTAAGCGGCACTTGCACGACAGCGTTTCGAAACAGAACTCCATCTTCCGCCAAACGATTTATGTGAGGTGTTCGTACATTCTTGTAGCCATAGCACTCAACACGGTCGGCTCTCAGGGTATCGACGCCAATCAAAAGGACGTTGATCTGGTCTCGAATCACCGACTCCCCGGTGGATACGAGACCTGGAAGCGTCGATCCTCCGGTTTCGGTTGCCCAACAACCCAGCAGCAAGAAGCCCAGGCAAACCGACCCGGCACTCCCGCAAAAACTCGGCGTCTGTTTTCGAGCCCTCAGTTCACCGGATTTCATGCGCACCACTGTATCACCCTTCTAAGACTCAGAAGACGCCGACCGCCGGATCCTTGACTGAAGTAAAGCGCGTTTTTAGAATGACTAACAGGAATTCATGCTACGACGAATGCAGCTTCACCCCTGGGCAAGGCCAAGTCGGATCCTACCCGCTCTGCTATTGCTTCTTTCTCTTCCGATCGCCCTATCGTCCCGAGAAAAGGGCGTCCAAAAAGAAGAGCGTCAGGACTACTTCAAGAAGTGGCTGGCGGAAGACGCCACCCTCATCATCAGCCCCGAGGAACGAAGCGTCTTCGACCATCTGAGCTCGCCGGAGGAAAAAGAGCGATTCATCGAACAGTTCTGGCTTCGCCGCGACACCCACCCTGGAACGACACACAACGAGTTCAAAGAGGAACACTACCGCAGGATTGCCTTCGCTAACGAGCGCTTTCGCTACGGGGGCTTCCCCGGCTGGAAAACAGACCGAGGCAGGACCTACATCAAGTTTGGCCCGCCCGACGCGAAAGAATCCCATCCGCACGGGGGAACCTACATGCGTCCCCGCAACGAAGGTTCTGGATCCACCTGGGCTTTCCCTTTCGAGATCTGGCGCTATCGCCATTTGGAGGGCATTGGAAGCGATCTGGAAATCGAGTTCGTCGACCCATCAATGAGCGGCGAATATCGGATGGCCTTGCGAGCTGACGAAAAGGACGCCCTAATGAACACTCCCAGGTTGGGGGCCACCCTGCTGGAGAGCCTGGGTCTGAGCCACAAGGGGGACCGTCCCTACTTCACCCCCGGACACTCCAATAGTCTGGAGTGGCTATCCAAGAGCGGCATGCGTTCCAAGGATCTGCCCTTCGCCCGTATGGAGCAGTTCTTCAATCTCCAACGTCCCCCGGAAATCAAGTTCACCGACCTGCGGGGAATGGTAGCGACCAACCTGAGCTATCAGGACTTTCCTTTTCAGATCTCCCAGGACTTTCTTCACCTCGAAAACAGCAGTTTCCTGACTCCGGTCACGATTGAAATCAGTCATTCCGATCTCAGCTTTCAAGAGCGCTCCGGCATCATGCACGCAGCCGTAAATGTCTATGGGGCGGTCACGGGTTTGACCGGTGGGTTGGTCGCAGAGTTCGAAGACACTCTGAACAAGGACTATTCCCAACCCGACTTCGCCGCAGCCGTGGTACGCAAGTCCGTGTACCAGAAGCTGTTCCTGCTGAAAGCAGGGACCTACAAGCTCAACCTGGTTCTCAAGGATGTGAACAGTGGCCGACTCGGAACCTTCCAGGGACGCCTCTCCGTGCCTCGACATCTGGAGAATCGCTTGTATCCAAGTTCGCTGATCCTCGCCAGCCATATCTGGAAGATCGACCCTTCCTCCGATGACGAACTGAGACAGTTCGTCATCGGAGATGCCAAGGTGATCCCCAGTGTGAAGAGGACGTTCCCGAATTATGAGAGAATCGGAGTCTATTTCCAGCTCTACAACGTAGCCATCGACCAGGCCAGCATGGAACCGGCTCTGAACCTGCTTTACCGGATTTCAACCCTGAAAGGCGAGGTACTCAAAGAAATTAGAGACGAGGCTGGAGAATCGGTCCAGTTCTTTTCGCCTAGCCGCCTGGTCATCATCAAGACGCTCTCTCTCAGTGAACTGGCAGGCGGAGACTACCGGCTTGCCGTAGAGGTAACGGACAGGGTCTCGGGCCAGGCCACCTCTTGCCAAGAAACCTTCAGCGTGACGGCTGAGGAGAAAGCGGGTTAGACCGTCGTATCGAACAAACAATAGTTCCTTTGTTTGAACCTGGAAGCGAGGCTGCAAACTCTTGAAGGAAGCCAAGAAGAAACTACAGGACGAGATCCGGAAGTTGGAACGTGAGCTGAGGGATGAACTGCCCAAGGCGCTCAAGACCGCCATGGAACATGGGGACCTGCGCGAAAATGCGGAATACCAGACCGCCAAGGAGCGGCAGTCGTATGTTCAGGCGCAGCTTGCCAACCTCCAGCAACGCCTATCGGCGCTTTCCATGATCGATTTGACGAAGATCCCGACTGACCGCGTGTCCTATGGGTCAACAGTCGTCCTGTTCGACCTGGACAGTGAAGAAGAGATCACCTATCGACTGGTGACCAGCGAGGAGGCAGACGTAAAGTCGGGACTTATCTCGACCACGTCTCCAATCGGAAAGAGTCTCATGAGCCACCAGCAAGGCGACGAGGTTGAAATTCGCACTCCGCGCGGGCAGAAGAACTACGAGATCCTCGCATTCACCACAATACACGACAGCGATCAGGCTTCCTGATCAAGCCACATCTTGGAGCACGACGTTCAGACGTTCAGACCGATTGTTCAAGTTTCCGGTCAGTCCCACCCCCAGGCATGCTGGCTCCATTCGAGAATGAAACTTCGGGTCCCGGCGATAGGGTAGGGAAGCACGGTCACCCGGCTCCCCTCCCTCCAAACTGCACGTGCGATTCTCCCGCATACAGCTCTCCAGTCAGTAGGTTCCTATGGATTGGACGAAACGGATATGGGCGTCAGTCAGGCTCGTGAACCCATGATCCGTAAAGAAGGCGTTGGGCCAACGGTGATTTCGACAGAGGCGTTTTCTATTCTTCCGGTTGCGCTTCAGAAGCAGGCGTCGCAAACGACGACGGATCAGACCGTCGTAGTCCTTGAAGATGTTCCAATGACAGTGCCGGAAGTAGTTGAACCAGCCTTGCGTCGAGCGATTGAGCCGCTGGAGGATGACCTCCAGCGAGTCGCCCGACTTGCGCGGCGTCAGCTCGTGAATGCGCTCGACGAACTTTCGGTGGCTCTTCGCTCGTGGAAACCGAAAACGGCCTCGGAACGAATCGCCCAAGAACGAAAAGCTCTTCTCTCGCGAGTCCACGATGTGTGTCTTCTCGGGATGCAGTCTCAGCCCGTTGTCCTCCACCCAGTCCCGCCCTTCGGCCAGGGCCGCTTCAGCCTCCTCGGGTGCGCGACACAGCAGGACAAAGTCATCCGCGTAGCGCACCATCTGGAAGCCCAGATCGGCCATCCGATGGTCCAGGGGATTGAGGTAGGCATTCGACAACACCGGAGAAAGAACGGCGCCTTGGGGGACTCCGGCTTCCGGAATCCACTTACGCAGCTCTTCCAGTATCCCCTGATTCAGAAACAGCTGAACCAGGCCCAGCACGCGGCGATCCGATATCTTCTGTTGGATCAGGTCCAACAGTCGATCTTTCGGGATCGTATCGAAGTAACCCTTCAGATCCGCGTCGACGACATACACATAACCGGCTTCGAGCAGCTCTTCGACGTACCGCAGTGCGCCGTGGCACCCTCGCCCATGACGAAAGCCGTAGCTTCGATCATGGAACGTGGCCTCCAGAATCGGCTCGATCCCGTGGACCAAAGCCGTTTGCACGACTCGATCCCGCACGGTCGGAATCCCCAGCGGTCGCTTTTCCGAACTGCCTGTTTTGGGAATCCACCTCCGCAGCACCGCTGCCGGACGATAGGTCCCCTCACGCAGTTCTTCCTGCAACCATTCGAGTTCCTCCCGCTCGTGTTCGGCGAAATCCCCCCACGTTTGCCGGTCCACTCCCGCCGCTCCTTTCCTGCCCAAGACCTTCTCGGCCGAGCTGGAAAGGTTCCGGCTGCAAAACACCTTATCGATCAGCGTGTGCCATTTCCCTCCTCTCACCTTTCCTTTCAAAAGTGTCTCCAACATGCGATCCGTCCAAACCGCGCGATGAGCCCACTGTTCGATGCCAGCGGGCTCTCCAGCCGGGCTAGCCGAAAACGGCACTGTGACCGGGATGTAGTCCCGCCTTTGGGCGGAGTTACGTTTCCGCGATTTAGTCATTTCGCATCTACCTTCCTGCTCCCCTTCGCTCCACCGCGTTTTGCTGCACGGCTTCCCCGCTACTATGGGAGCTCTGACTTCTGTCGAGCCGCTTCAACCGACCTCACCGGTATCGCCAGGTTCGCTCCCCTTCGGCGGGCGATACTGCACCGCGGGCCTGGGCCATTGCTCACGCAGCGTCCCCCACTGCGAGCTCTCACGATGGGTCGTCCACGTCCCTCACCCGACAGATCTCCCTGCTTATCTCGTTTGACCTTCCGACCTCTCCATCTCCAACCACCGCATTGCCATTTCGTCACGGTCGCTTTGTCACGTTACTTCACCGCCGTGACTTGCCGCGTCTATCCCCCCGGGCAGACCGTTCAGGTCGGAGGGATGGCCGTCGCGCGGTCAAGGGTTCGGGCTTTGCCAGGACCCTCCCCGACAGGCTTGGCCGAATCGAGTTCACTTGCGTTACGGATTGGTCGTTCGTCTCAGGTTGCTCTCCACCCTTCCTCACGGAAACGCAGTTACCACTGCCGACTTCAGGCCGGTAACGTTAGCCTGGAAGGGACTTTCACCCTTCTGATCAAACGCCTTCACAGGCGCACTAGCGGTGGCCTCCAGGCCGCCGTCCGAACCAAAGGCTCGGAAAAATAAGACTTCGGCCTGGAGCCCAAAGCTACGTCCGCCCAATGAAGTTTCCGGTCAGTGTAGAATGGGGAACAGATGGTAGCCACTGTAAGGAGCCGTAAGCAAAAGAAGCCGAGACCGCGCTACGTTTTCTGGCTGACGTCTGCACTCCTGGCTCTGGGGGCGACCCTCGCGGGAACCCTTACGGGCTTGGTCCTGGCATACGGAATTGATTTGCCTGAGGTCGAGGACCTTCAAAGATCCCAGCCTAGTGTCGTCTCCTACGTTTATGCGTCCGACGGCCGGGTGTTGGGCCAGTTCGCCCTGGAGAAGAGGCGCTTGGTTACCTACGAAGAGATCCCCCTTGTCGTCAAACACAGCATTCTGGCCATCGAAGACGCCAACTTCTTCGAGCACCCCGGCATCGACTTGATCCGGTTGATCATCACCATCGTCAAGGACATTGCGTACGGGGAAAGAAAGGGGGCCTCTACCCTGACCATGCAGCTGAGCAAGCTGCGGTTCACGAGCACCGAGAAGACCTTCGAGCGCAAAATCAAAGATATGTTGTTCGCGATTCAGATCGAAAGAACCTACTCCAAGGAAGAGATCTTCACTTTTTACTGCAACCAGATCTATATGGGTCACAACCGCTATGGCGTGGCTGCAGCGGCAAATTTCTACTTCCAGAAATCACTCAAGGAACTAAGCTATAGCGAGGCCGGCGTACTTGCGGGCCTGATCAGATCCCCAGTACACAACTCTCCCATCAACCACCCAGAGCACGCCATGAGCCGGCGTAATCTGGTCCTGCGGCGGGCCCACGACGAAGGCTTCATCAGCACCGAGACCTACCGCGACAGTTTACAGGAGCCGCTGCAACTCAAGACCAGTAGCGATGCCCAGAGCCCCGCACCCTACTTTGTGGAGTGGGTCCGGCAGTATCTCGAGGAGAGATACACCACGGATAGAATCTATAAAGGAGGACTGAGAGTCTACACCACGCTCAACTACGAATGGCAGGTCGGCGCCCAGCAGGCATTACAACAAGGTCTGAAGGGATTTGACAAGAAGCGGCGCCGATGGCAGCCCCCCCAGGACAACATCATCGATCAGGGGAGAGATCCGCAGACGTACACCCACCCCGACTGGAAACAGCTCTTCTTTGAGGGGCAGATGGTACACGGGCTGGTTCTCGACTCGAGCCCCACAGAGGCTCGGGTACGGCTGGGAAGTTACACTGCGCTGATCCATCCAACCGACATCGTTTGGACGAAGAAAAAGAAGGTAGACCAGGCCTTGAAGCCAGGAGACCTTGCGGTTTTCACGCTCCGCAGCATCGACCGGTCCAAACGCGTGATCGAGGCTACACTAGATCGCATCCCTGAAGTCCAGGGGGCCATTTTTTCCGTCGAGAACCAGACCGGAGCCATCAGAGCAATGGTGGGTGGCTTCGACTTCCAAGCCAGTAAGTTCAACCGGGCCATGCAAGCCGAACGCCAGCCGGGATCGGTGTTCAAGATATTCACCTACGTCGCCGCCATCGAAGCTGGCTATTCCCCCACAGACACAGTACTGGATGCTCCGGTCGAGCTGGTCGACGGACTGGGCCGTCCCTACGCTCCAGAGAACGTGGATGAGAAATTCAAGGGACTGATTACGATCCGTCGGGCCCTGGCTGAATCGCGTAATGTCCCTACAATCCGGTTAGCAAACGCTTTGGGAGTCGATGCCTTGATCGAAGCGGCACACCGGTTTGGGATCCAACGAGACTTGCCTGCCTTTCTTTCTCTGGCATTGGGTGCATCTGAAGTTACTTTGGCCGAGATTACATCCGCATTCACCGTTTTTCCCAACCATGGCGTCAGGGTAACCCCCTATTTCATTGAACGGGTTGAGGACTCCAATGGAGTACTACTGGAACGGAAAAATCCGAAAATACACGAAGTGATCTCCCCGGAAACCGCCGAAAAGATGGTCGAGCTGTTGCGAGGGGTGGTCCGGGGCGGAACAGCCGCTCGCGCTCGCGCCCTCAAACGTCCGGTAGCTGGGAAGACCGGAACAACAAACGATTCGACCGACAGTTGGTTCGTCGGCTTTACCCCTCGAACTACCGCCGGCGTATGGGTAGGTTACGATGAGAAAAAGTCGCTGGGAGAAAAGGTCTATGGCAGCAACCTTGCTCTCCCGATCTGGATCCAGTTCATGCAGAGTTCCCTTCAGGACACGCCCCCTGAGAAGTTCGCACAGACAAAAACGACGCCACCCAATCCCGACTTGGACTCGAGGACCGAGGAGATTTCTGAAGGCGACTCCCCACCCAAGGAGCCGCCAGAGGAGACTCCCAATAATCTGATCTCGATCGAGGACATACCCCCTCCGCCTGGATCAGTAGAAGAGACGAAGGACGAGAAAACAGAGCCGTGACGGGGAGCGGACGAAATCTGACTATTTCCGGCGGCTGATCACCAACTCAGGGACACTCAGAAGGGCCTCGCGATAGATCGAATCTGGAAAATCGACAAGGCACTGCTTGGCCTCTGACGCATACTTCTCCGCAATTCCCCTAACCTTGGCAAGCGTGTCATAGGCATTGATGAGGCGCAAGATCTCACGTTTGTTCTGCTTGCTGAAGTCTTGACTCTCAACAACCTCTCGAACAAAATCTCTTTCAGAGGACTTGGCCTGCCGCATCAAGAAAATGATCGGCAGAGTCACCTTCCCTTCCTCCAGATCCTTCAAAACGGGCTTACCCAGAACTGTCGTCTGACCGGTATAGTCAAGTAAGTCGTCAACCAGCTGAAAAGCCATACCCAGCGATCTGCCATAGAGGCTGAGCTTCTCCTCTCGTTCTGGGTCGAGCCTTGCCAGAATCGCGGACATGCGGCCACAGCCGGAAAAGAGGCAGGCTGTTTTGCGGAGGCAAACCTCCAACTGCTCCTCCTCGGTGATGTCGAGCCGACCGTTGTATTCCAGCTGCATCAGCTCTCCTTCCACCATTTGACGAGTAATGGAGATGAGGACATCGAGAATCCGAAAATCTCGCTGCTGGAGAGCGACCTGGAAAGACGTCATGTAGAGCCAGTCACCCATCAGGACGGTGATCTCACTTCCCCACTTTGCGTTTACTGAGGGCTGACCGCGGCGTACGTTGGAATTGTCAATGATGTCGTCATGCACAAGCGTCGCCACATGAATCAGCTCCACCACTGCACTCAGCAGGATGACCGGATCGCCCTTCAAACCACAAAGCTTGGAGGTCAGGAGTAGAACCGCCGGTCGTAGGCGCTTACCTCCACTATCGTGAAGGTAGCGATTGATGTCGTTGACCAGGGAGAGGGCAGACTGAGCCTCGCCTCTCAATCGACGCTCTACTTCCTCCAGGTCCGACTCGACCAGACGAAACACATCCTTGGGAGTAAGCACCCTGTCGAACCCTGTCTTCATGCCGATTTTTTCGCGCTAACTATAGCAATCCACCCTGAGGCTGGCAACAAGATCAGCTGCTGGAAAAAGCTTGAACGCCATGGGGAAAAGCTAACCTGAAACTTGATTTTGGAAGTCCGCAGGGAAATAGAACGTAACCCATTGATTTAGCAGTGCATTAGATGTATTCAAGACACGTCTCTACGCCGAAGGCGTTATTGCGGGTAGCCCAGGGTTGCAATGCGAAGCGAGCTACCCTGGGTAAAGGTCATTCCCCAACTGTAGCTCCCGATTCATAGGTAACAATTTCTCCCGGGCACATAGGTTACACTTTTGGAGTCTGGGGACTTCATTTTGTTGTGCCGGGGGCCGGCTCGAAACCAGCCAGTGATTCAACCAGGATCTCCTTGGGTTCGATTCATTTTAATCGCTCGTGAAGCCTCGCCGCAAAGCGGCAGAGGCAGTCCGTTTATAGATCCAGCCGCAGAAGCAGTGGGAACTGTGGGAAACTCCGTCCGGAGGAGTTTTCCAAGCGCTGTGGGAACGGTGGAAAAACTCCACGCCTGGAGTCGTCTTCTCCATGTCGCCGTTTTTCCACGGTTTCCATAGTGCGGCAGTTTCCACGGCTTTCCGGGTCATTGGCCACTCTGGGGTGGCTCCTGATCTTGGGTTGGCGGTTTTCGTCGCAATCGTTTGGTCGGCAGCACCCTTCCCAGCCGTTCATCGAAGAGGCCGAGTTCCAGGGTCTCGAAGTAGACGGCCCACTGGGCTTCTCCCACGGGCTTTAATCCAATCTCCTGCCCCCGCAAGGTCGAGCTCACTAGGATGTCTTCGCCCTTCCACTTCATTTGACCGGCTTTGCGCACCCTCCGCTTCTCCCACTCATCGGGATAACCTCTTTGCTCGGGCAACCGGCAAGGATACTCCCGAGCCGCCGGCTGGTAGAAGAGCGCCGGGGGCCTCTGGCCCAAGGATTCATGGGGACGCTCCTCGTTGTATTCCCGGCGAAAGGCTTCAAACGCCTTCTGCTGGGCTCCGAGATTCGCTCGCGGCGGCTGGGCCGTCGCTTCCTTCAGCGTCCGATGCATCCGCTCATGTCTTCCATTCTGTTGCGGGCAACCCGGTTCGATGCGTTGCAATTCAATCCCCAAACGCACCCACCACACCGCCAGGTCACTGAGCCCTCCCAGGGCCCTCGACGCTAACGGCGGTCCATTGTCCGTGCGCATCGCATCGGGCAGCCCACACTCCCGGAACGTCTTAATAAACAGCGGCTTGACCGTGATAAATCCGGTCGCTCCCCCCAGCCCCTGGCAGCACAACAAGCAGCGGCTGTGCGCATCACTGATCGTCAAGGGCGTGCATTTGCGGCCGTTGGTGGTCCGAAACCAGCCCTTGAAATCCGTACACCACACGGCATTGGCCTCCCGGCACTCCTCAAAGGGCTGCTCCGTCGGCACCGCTCGCCGTCGTCGTTTGACCAGCCCACTCAAACCGTGCCGTCTGAGGATCTCGCTCACCGTGCTCTCCGCCGGACACCGATCCGCTCCCACCGCCTCTCTCAGTTTGACCCACAACTTCGGCGCTCCCCACAACGGCCAACGGGCCTTCAACTCTAAAAGCTTCCTCTCGATCTTCTCTTCTACCGCGTTGGGGTGGCTGTGGGGCGCACGGGACCGATCCTCCAGCCCCGCCCAGCCTTCTTTTTCGTATCGAGCAATCCACTTGTACATCGTCTTCCGACTCACCTCATAGGCCTGCGATAACTCTGTAATCCCATACTCCCCCTCCAGATACTCGGTCAGCAGTTTCACTCGTTCGTTCATTACACACGTCTCTTTCCATGGCATGACTCCTCTTGTAACCTATGTGCCTGGGAGAAACTGTTACCTATGTGCCCGGAACATACCAAGAAAACAGGTTACCCCAAAGGGGTTATTGCTGACCCGGCACAATTGGCAACAGCGCTTTCAGCGTAGCAGAGTAGGACGACTTAAAGCCATGGTAGCTCGCTTCGCATCGCCAACTCTGGGCTACCCGCAATAACGCCTTCGGCGTAGGTGATGGGCCCCTGAGCCACGTCAAGTTTCGTTCTCGAATGGGGCCAGCGTAGCTGGGGGCGGCACTAAGCTGAAACTTCATTGGGATCGTCGCACGTCTGAACGTCCGAACGTCCGAACGTCGCACGTCTCTTGCCACTGGACAGTGTGGCGAGAGGCTTCAAGTTTCTTTCTCGAATGGGGCAGCCCGGCTGGGGCGCGACTAAGCTGAAACTTCATCGAGCAGTGACCGGCGTAGGATGGGTCTTGCCCGTCGGTGTCCTCGACGGGCAGAAATGCCCGTGCTACAACGGACATGCTGCTATCGATGTTCGTGGCTGAAGACAACCAAAGTTTCGTTCAATGGGACAGCACCGTTGGGGGCCATTAATCGGAACTTTACTCCGATGGGACTCCTCCAAACTGAAACAGCTGAGCGAAGTTCGCTGTCGTCAGGGCTCCTACCTGCTCTGGCGTCGTGCCCCGCACCCGCGCCAGCTCTTCGGCAACCTTGACCACAAACGAGGGTTCGTTTCGCCGTCCTCGATAAGGAACCGGAGCCAGATAGGGAGCATCCGTTTCAATGAGCAGGCGACTCTCAGGTAGGTCGCGGGCAATCTCTCTCAGCGATTCCGACTTCCGAAAAGTCAAAATCCCGCCAAACGAGATATAGAATCCGAGGCGCAGGCAGCGCTCTGCCGTAGCTTCATCCGCCGTGAAGCAGTGCAAGACCCCTGCCCGACCGGCGCACTCCGAGAACTCTGCTTCTAGGATAGAACAGACCTCCTCCTCGGCTTCCCTGCAGTGAATGATGATGGGCTTGTCGCAGGAGCGGGCAAGCTGGATCTGCGTCTGGAACGCACGAAGCTGCTGCTCAGGGCCGGATTGTTGGTAGTGGTAGTCAAGGCCTATTTCTCCCCAGGCCAATACCTTTGGATGGGCTACCAGCCCAAGAAGTTCCGCGCCCAGGCTCTCGGTGAAACAGCTAGCATCATGAGGATGAATACCCAAGGAGGCGTAGAGGAAGTCGTATCGTTCCACCAACTTGAGAAGCTGCTCGGCCGACTTCAGATCCGAGCCTACGCACCCGATCGTCAAGACCGTCTCGACCGCCGACTCCTGCGCTCTGGCCAGAACATCCTCCAAATCGGATTGGAAATCGGGTGAGTCGAGATGGGCGTGAGAATCGACAAACACTACTTCAGCCGAGAGCCCAATTGGACCGGTTCCGTCAGGGTAATCAGAACCGGGCGGTCTCCGTCTGATGCTGCCACAATCATGCCGTTCGATTCGACTCCCATCAGGCGCGCAGGATTCAAATTAGCCACAATCACCACCAGACGGCCAGGCAGACTCTCTGGGGTATACGCTTCGGCTATTCCCGCAACGATCTGCCTGACCTCAGACCCAAGGTCAACTTGAAGTTTCAGCAGTCGCTTCGACTTGGGCAGCGCCTCGGCCGAGAGAACTCTTCCGACTCGCATATCGATCCGAGCGAATTCTTCAATAGCGATCCGATCGTCGCTCTGGCTCTCCGCTGTTAGCTCTGCATCCGAAGCTGCGCTGGCGGTTCTCGAGTTCTTTTCCTTCGCCGCATCGATACGCGCCTGAAACTCCTTTGGATCCAATCGCGGATAGACCGGGACGATCTCTCCGATGGTAGAACCGTGCTTCAACCTTCCCCAAGTAAGGTTTGACACCTGCTGCTCCTCGAAGGGCTTGGAAACACCCAGCTGCCGAAGGATCGAGGCGACCCCGTTGGGGATCACGGGACCGAGCATCACCGCTACCAGACGAATTGCTTCGGCGCTATTGTAGAGAACCGTTCCCAACCGATCCCGCTTGGCGGGGTCCTTTGCCATGATCCAGGGCTGATTCGCAACCAGGTACTTGTTCACGACTGAGATGAGTTCCCAAACGCTGTCGAGTGCTCGGTTGATCTGGAACTGATCGAAGTTCTTCTTGTAGAGCTCGATTGTCTCCAGGCTGAACTCCCTTAACTCCGTGTCTCCGCCCTCCGGCTCACCCAGCTCTGGTATCGTGCCATCGAAATAGTTCTCGATCATCTTCAAGGTACGGTTGGCAGAATTCCCAAGATCGTTGGCGAGGTCGCTATTGATCCTTGTCAGGAGCCCATCGTAAGAGAAATTGCCGTCGGCACCGAGTGATATTTCGCGCATCAGAAAGTACTTGACGCAGTCCGCTTCCGCGACCTCCATCAGCTCTTCCGTGGTGATGAAGTTGCCGCGTGACTTGGACATCTTCTCGCCTGCCACCGTCCACCAGCCATGGGTCAAGACGTGTCGGGGCGGTTCCAAACCCGCAGCCATGAGAAAAGCGGGCCAATAGACGGCATGGAAACGAAGGATATCCTTGCCGATGAGGTGCACATCCGCGGGCCAATACTCCTCGAACTGCTCCGGTTTGCTGCCATAGCCGACGCCGGAAAGGTACCCCACCAGCGCATCGAACCAGACGTAGAAGATATGTCTTTCGTCCTCTGGTACGGGGATCCCCCAGCTGAAGGACGTCCTGCTGATACTTATGTCCTGGAGCCCTCCTTTGACGAAGCTGACCACTTCATTCATCCTCGAGCCCGGGAGCACGAACTCCGGGTTGTCGGCGTAGAAATCCAGCAGTTCTTCCTGAAGAGCCGACAACTTGAAAAAGTAACTCTCTTCCGCCATGAACTCGGTGGGACGGCCGCAGTCAGGACACGTCTTTTCCCCTTCCGGAACATACGATTCGCAGCGAACGCAGTAGTAGCCCTCGTACTTCCCGGTATAGATGAAGCCGTTCTTCTGTATCTTCTGGAAGATGTCGGCCACGGCCTGATGATGGCGGTCCTGCGAGGTGCGAATAAATTGGTCGAAGCTGACGCCCAACGATCTCCAGGTCTTTTCGAACTCGCCAGCGAAAGTATCGACCAGCTGCTGAGGTGTAACTCCCTGCTCTCCCGCGGCGCGTTCGAGCTTCAAACCATGTTCATCGGTGCCGGTTAGAAAGCAGACGTCGAATCCGCACATGCGTTTGTAGCGGACGATGGCGTCAGCAACCACAGTGGAGTAGGTGTGCCCCACGTGGGGGACGTCATTGACATAGTAAAGCGGAGTGGTCAGGTAAAAGTTTCTTTTCATCGTCCTGGTGGGTGGATCAGGTGCCCGAAACCCGGCTCATCGCAATCTGTCTCAGAACCTTGAGTGGCGTTCCAGTTTCCTCAGCAATCTTCCTCAGGTCTTCGTACTCGGGCCAGGCGTTGACCACCTGGCCTCGAAAGCGAGCTATCTTGACTCGAATCACACCAAATTCGGTATCAACCTCTTGCATCTCTCGATCCAGGACCCAACGCCTGCGCCGGCTCCAGCGAACACCCAAGGTGGTCGTCTCACGAAAAGTGAGCTCGGCTATTCGCTCCCTGTCCTTGTCCTGGCAAAGGATCGTCAGGAGGAAACCGGGTCGCCCCTTCTTCATCTGAAGTGGAGCGCAGTAGGCGTCCAAGGCACCCTGTTCGAGGGCGAGGCCGATGAAGTGCCCCACCATCTCCGCATCCATGTTATCGATACTCGCTTCCAGGACGAGGACTTCCTCTTCCTGGACCCCTAGCGAGCGAAGATCGTCCCCCAGGTTCTCTCCCAACAGCAATCTTAGCACATTGGGGATCCCCTCTGGCTCCCTGTCCCCAGCGCCAAAGCCCGATGTCTCGAGAGAAAAGGAGGGTATCCCCTCCACCTGAGCCAGAGTCGTGACGATAGCAGCTCCGGTGGGCGTGGTCAGCTCACCTTCCACCGGGCCCATGAGCACGGGAAATCCCTCGACCAGCACGGCGGTCGCGGGGGCCGGAACCGGCCAGGTGCCGTGTGAAAAAGTGACTGTCCCAGCACCGAGACTGATGGGGTTGGTGTAAAAGCTCTCGACGCCGAAGTATCGAAAGCCGATACAAGCTCCGACGATATCGATGATGGAGTCCAACGCACCCACCTCGTGGAAGTGCACATCTTCTGGAGAACACCCGTGTACCCGGGCCTCCGCTTCTGCCAGTCTTTGGAAGATCTTCAGGGAGGTGTCTCTAACCCAGGGATCCAGATCATTCTTCTCGAGCAGTTCCCGGATTTCCTTCAAATGTCGTCCGTGGTGGTGATCATGCTGTTGGGACGAGCGGACCTGGAAATTGGTGGCAACAACCCCTTGACGACTGATCTGTCGGGAAAGAAGCTCGAACGGCTCTTTCAGGTTGAGCTTATCGAGCTCATCCTGGAGATGGCTCAGCGGCAAGCCCATGTCCAGGAGAGCGCCAAGAATCATGTCTCCACTAGCACCGTTGAATGGATCGAAGTGTAGGAGCTTTGCCATAACCGTCGCTGTCCGGGTTGCAGGTTACAGGTTACACGTTGCAGGTTACAAGAGAGGGGAAGTGGTTCCGGATGATCCTGTGTAGCTCCCGATTCATAGGTAACAATTTCTCCCGGGCACATAGGTTACACTTTTGGAGTCTGGGGACTTCATTTTGTTGTGCCGGGGGCCGGCTCGAAACCAGCCAGTGATTCAACCAGGATCTCCTTGGGTTCGATTCATTTTAATCGCTCGTGAAGCCTCGCCGCAAAGCGGCAGAGGCAGTCCGTTTATAGATCCAGCCGCAGAAGCAGTGGGAACTGTGGGAAACTCCGTCCGGAGGAGTTTTCCAAGCGCTGTGGGAACGGTGGAAAAACTCCACGCCTGGAGTCGTCTTCTCCATGTCGCCGTTTTTCCACGGTTTCCATAGTGCGGCAGTTTCCACGGCTTTCCGGGTCATTGGCCACTCTGGGGTGGCTCCTGATCTTGGGTTGGCGGTTTTCGTCGCAATCGTTTGGCCGGCAGCACCCTTCCCAGCCGTTCATCGAAGAGGCCGAGTTCCAGGGTCTCGAAGTAGACGGCCCACTGGGCTTCTCCCACGGGCTTTAATCCAATCTCCTGCCCCCGCAAGGTCGAGCTCACTAGGATGTCTTCGCCCTTCCACTTCATTTGACCGGCTTTGCGCACCCTCCGCTTCTCCCACTCATCGGGATAACCTCTTTGCTCGGGCAACCGGCAAGGATACTCCCGAGCCGCCGGCTGGTAGAAGAGCGCCGGGGGCCTCTGGCCCAAGGATTCATGGGGACGCTCCTCGTTGTATTCCCGGCGAAAGGCTTCAAACGCCTTCTGCTGGGCTCCGAGATTCGCTCGCGGCGGCTGGGCCGTCGCTTCCTTCAGCGTCCGATGCATCCGCTCATGTCTTCCATTCTGTTGCGGGCAACCCGGTTCGATGCGTTGCAATTCAATCCCCAAACGCACCCACCACACCGCCAGGTCACTGAGCCCTCCCAGGGCCCTCGACGCTAACGGCGGTCCATTGTCCGTGCGCATCGCATCGGGCAGCCCACACTCCCGGAACGTCTTAATAAACAGCGGCTTGACCGTGATAAATCCGGTCGCTCCCCCCAGCCCCTGGCAGCACAACAAGCAGCGGCTGTGCGCATCACTGATCGTCAAGGGCGTGCATTTGCGGCCGTTGGTGGTCCGAAACCAGCCCTTGAAATCCGT
Organism: Acidobacteriota bacterium; assembly: GCA_965219855.1. Taxonomy (GTDB): domain Bacteria; phylum Acidobacteriota; class UBA6911; order RPQK01; family JAJDTT01; genus CAUZIZ01. Next base: position 783,691 of record CBDCOR010000022.1, on the reverse strand, counting down.
ACACCACACGGCATTGGCCTCCCGGCACTCCTCAAAGGGCTGCTCCGTCGGCACCGCTCGCCGTCGTCGTTTGACCAGCCCACTCAAACCGTGCCGTCTGAGGATCTCGCTCACCGTGCTCTCCGCCGGACACCGATCCGCTCCCACCGCCTCTCTCAGTTTGACCCACAACTTCGGCGCTCCCCACAACGGCCAACGGGCCTTCAACTCTAAAAGCTTCCTCTCGATCTTCTCTTCTACCGCGTTGGGGTGGCTGTGGGGCGCACGGGACCGATCCTCCAGCCCCGCCCAGCCTTCTTTTTCGTATCGAGCAATCCACTTGTACATCGTCTTCCGACTCACCTCATAGGCCTGCGATAACTCTGTAATCCCATACTCCCCCTCCAGATACTCGGTCAGCAGTTTCACTCGTTCGTTCATTACACACGTCTCTTTCCATGGCATGACTCCTCTTGTAACCTATGTGCCTGGGAGAAACTGTTACCTATGTGCCCGGAACATACCGGTCAGGACGTAACCCTTACAGGGTTGATTCTTAGGGAGTTCACTCTCTTACCCAGGGTTGGGAAACCCTGGGCTGGAATACGCAATCCCGTTGGGATTGACCTCGTTTGATTCTTCCCCCAAAAGGTGCTCCCCAGGAAAATGGGATGCAACCTGCAACCTGCAACCTGCAACCTGCAACCTGCAACCTGCAACCTGCAACCTGCAACCTGCAACCTGCAACCTGCAACCATCGACCTGATATCATAGAGCCCATGTTGCTCGATCGGACCCGGGATACCGAGACTTATTTACACGACTTCGTGCTCGGGCACTTCGGTATTGACCTCGGTCCAATGGTCTCCGAGTTTCCTCCCCGGATCGAATTTGGCGACCTGGCCTTTCCCTTCCCCTTCGAGCTAGCCAAGGTTCTGCGCAGGCCACCCCGGCAAATTGCCCAGGAGGTTGTCGATCATATTGAGTACCCCCCTTGGATTCAGCGGTTTCAGGCAGACGGCGGAGGCTATGTCAACGCCTATCTGGAACGCACCCGCTTCTTCAAAGACGTCTACGCCTGGCTCGGCAGGTCGGCACCGGATCCGGACGGAGACAAGATCATCGTAGAGCACACGAACATCAATCCCAACAAGGCCGCGCACATTGGCCACCTGCGGAATGCAGCCCTGGGAGATACCTTCGTGCGACTCCTTCGCGCCCGTGGGTCCCGCGTGGAAGTGCAGAACTACATCGACGATACCGGTGTACAAGTAGCAGACGTCGTCGTGGGGTTCCAGCACCTCAGAAAAATGGGCCTTCGTGAGGTTAAAAGCGTGGACGAGCCGTTCGACTACTACTGTTGGGACCTATACGCCGAGACTGCCGACTGGTACACCCAGGACAAATCCCATCTGGAGTTCCGTCTTCGGGCCCTACACAGCATTGAAACTGGTGCCGGTGAAACTGCCGAACTGGCAGAACACATCTCCCTGCGAATTGTCCGGGCTCACGTCGAGACGATGTGGCGTATTGGGGTTTCCTACGACGTTCTCCCTAGAGAGAGCGAGATCCTGAAATTGAAGTTCTGGGAAGAGGCATGGGAACAGCTCCAAGCCAGCAAGGCAGTTACCTATGTTGAATCGGGTTCCCACAGCGGATGCTGGGTCATGCGGCTGCCGGGTGAAGATGGCCAACCGGAAGAAGAAAAGATCATCGTTCGAAGCAACGGGACGGTGACCTATGTGGGTAAAGACATCGCCTATCAGCTCTGGAAGTTCGGCCTTTTGAGCCGAAGCTTTCACTATCGTCCCTTTCACTACTACCCCGACCAATCCAGTGTCTGGATGACCGCTTCTAGCCCCGATAGCGAGGAGCAACCCGAGTTCGGACGAGGACAGAGTGTCTACAATGTAATTGATGTTCGGCAATCCTATCTTCAGCGCGTCGTCGTCCACGGTCTGCGGAGTCTCGGTTACGAGCAGCAGGCCAACGATTCCGTCCACTTCTCCTACGAGATGGTGGCGTTGTCCCCCAGATGCTGCGCTGAACTAGGCATTCAACTTTCAGAAGAGGATCGCGCCAAACCCTACGTCGAGGTTTCGGGAAGAAAAGGACTAGGGGTCAAGGCGGACGATCTTATCGACAAATTGATCGAGAGATCGCTGGAGGAGGTCGGCGCTCGACAAGGAGAGCTGAGCTTCGAAAGGCGTCAACTCATCGCCCGCCAGATCGCGGTAGGCGCTCTACGATACTTTCTTCTCAAATACGCTCGAAACTCGGTGATCGCATTCGACTTCGCTGAGGCGCTCAGCTTCGAGGGTGAAACCGGCCCTTATCTGCAGTACTCGGTGGTGCGCTCCAAGAACATCTTCGGTAAACTCGAAGCCCAGGAAGGCTCTGGAGCAGTGCAGGAGTGGAAGCAGGAGTTGGCGGATTTATGGACCCAAGTCGATAGGGTCGAGCACCTGTTTGAGGATGATGAAGTCTGGGCTCTCCTGCTGCAAATCGGACGCCTGCAGGAAAGCATGGACCAGTCGATCAGGACGCTGGAGATGTCCTACTTGGCGAAGCATGCCTTTGTCCTAGCGCAGTCCTTCAACATCTTTTACCACAAGCATCATATCCTGTCGGAAGAAGATCGCCTGAAGCGGTGCCTCTACTTGACCGTAGCCGACGCTAGTCTCAAGGGCCTGACCCGGGCCCTCGACCTGCTCGGCATCGAGGTTCCGGAGAAGATGTAGCGATGATTGGAATCTACGGATCACTCTTGCTCTGCCTGCTGCAGACGCAACCGGGGCCAGAGAGCCAGGAGAAGCTCCTGCCTCTGCAAGACATCCTTTCGAATCAGGAGCTTCAGGACTACCGGAGAAAGCCTCAGTTCCATTCCCGAATGAAATTGTTCCGGAAGGCATTTAATCGTCAGTCCAAGCTGCTTCAGGGTCAAATCAAGGCACTCAAGATCGACGCAGCTCTGGAGACGCTGCGCAGCCTGAGATCCCTATCCGATCATACCCTGGACCAGAAGCCACAGAAAGAGAAGGACCTGCGATCCAATCACGTGAAGAGGCTCGAGATAGACCTGAGAAAGCTGCTGGAAAACCTGGAGGAGCTCAAACGATCGGTCCCATTTGAACACCGCACCCACTTCGACCGATGCATCGAAAAGATTGAGGCGCTACGCAACCAACTGCTCACGCAGCTCTTCGGTCAAACTCAGCGCCTCATTAAGCCTCCATTAGCAGGTGTCCTTAGTCCAGTGCGGGCGTTTTCGGCCCTCTCTCCACCCCTTTCGGTGAGCGCTGGACTAATGCGATCCTACCAATCGGGGGATCGTTTTACCGACCAGGAGTACCGGAAAATCCAGCTGGCCCAGAAGATCGTGAGACGGGTCGAGGTCTTTCTCGAAATAGCTGCACGCCGACTCGAGGAGATCGATCTGAGGATGAACCCGGGTAAGTCGAAGGAAGTGAAAGAGACAGATAAGAAGAAAGACAAGAAACGAAAGAAGGAGAAGAAAAAGGAGCAAGAGGAAGTCGAGGACTCGCTCGAGTTCTACACCTATTGGGATATGGTGCGTGCCTACGATCGCGCCATCGAAGGAATCATGATTAACATCGACGAAAAGGCGACTCACAAGCTGGCTGGACCGAAAGAAATCCGAAAGGCCTTGAAGAAGTTTTGCAAACAGCTCACGGAGTTCCTCCCCCAGTTGGAGCCCATCCAAAAAGTCGCCCACGAGAAGCAAGACGAGGACCTACTGGCGGAGATCAAACAGGCCCGGGAAACCTCCTCCCTTGCCGAGAAAGGGTGCGTATTCCGGTGAAACCGGCCACCGAATCCGGAGCAAACCGGCCGGGTCGGAGCGAAGCGACGCCGGAGGTTGATAATCATCTCCGAAGTGGCCGGTTTGAGTCAATCCACAGGAGTCTCTTGGGTTGAGAACACATCATCTCGTCTCTCCTTTCCTGAGTGAGTTGCTGAGGCAAAGCTTGCTTCAGCAGAGTGTTGTTTCCATTGTTGCCTCAGAGTCTTCAGGCGACTCCTGAGATAATCCCAGTATTGATCGGAGACAGGTTGTTGTCTCACTTCCTGGATTAGAGGTTCGAAGTAGCTCAGGGAAGTGATCGGTCCACCGGTGTGGCCGTTGAGCCAGGCGACGTGCTTGCGGGCGCAGCCGAGAAGCAGGGCCTGCTCGATCTGCCGCAAGGACAGGCCCTGGCGGTAGAGGCGAGCGGCCAGCTGCCGATCGGCCGGGGAGAAGGAGCACTGAACGCCAGGGGCATCGAGCAGCAGACAGGCCACCTGATCGAGGTATTGGGATTCGGCCGCTTCGGGCTCCTGGACGAGGGATCTTTGGTAGGGCCAGAAGGCCTAGCTGATCTGGATGTGAGTGCGCTCGTGTTGATTGCGAGCGAGGCTGAGCTGAACTAGACCTCGGGACTGGAGTTCTCCCAGGTAGGTGAACAGGGAGCGGCGAGATTTGCGCAAGGCCGGAGCCAACTGGGTAGGCGAGACGGTCAGTTCGCCGGTGCAGCGATCCGCTTTCAGGCACAGATAGACAAAGAGTTTGAAGGCGCCGTCGCTGACGCTCTCCATCGCCTGTAGCAACGGAGCACCGGCGGCGGCGAACCAGCCACCTTGGACTTTCAACTGCGGTGTTGGACTCATGATTCGTCCTTTGCTTTGGTGGGAGGATGACGATGCCGGCGCATGGAAGCCCCTTCGAGCTCAATGCGGTAGGCATTATGGACCAGACGATCCAGGATGGAATCAGCGGTGGTCGGATCTCCGATCTGCTCATGCCAATGGGCGACGGGAAGCTGGGAGGTCAGGATCGTGGATCGACTGTCGTAGCGATCCTCGCAGATCTCGTAGAAGTCCCGTCGCTCGCTCTCGGCCAAGGGATTCATGGCCCAGTCATCGACGATCAGCACGTCGGTGCGGGCGATCTTACGCAGGAGCTTGTCGAGCGAGCCGTCGGCTCGAGCCAAAGCCAGATCGCGAAAGAGTCGAGCGGCACGAGTGTACAGAGCCGTCCACCCGTCGCGAGCGGCCTTCTGAGCAAAGGCACAGGCCAAGAAGGTTTTCCCGACTCCACAGGGACCGATGATCAGGAGATTGTGGTGGGTCTGGATCCAACGGCAGGTGGCGAGGCTGGCAATCAGCGAGCGATCCAGCCCCCGAGGTCGGCGATAGTTGACATCTTCCAGACAGGCCGAGAGCTTCAATCGGGCATTCTTCAGACGACGCTCCAAGGCCCGATTCTCTCGCCAGGTCCACTGCCGATCCACCAACAGGGCAAAGCGTTCTTCAAAGCTCAGTTGGGCCATCTCCGGGTCGGAGAGTTGCTCGGTGAAGGCCTCAGCCATGGCCCTGAGCCGCATGGCGTGAAGTTTTTCGACGGTGGGATTAACCAACATGAGAGGCTCCTTTCTCGCCTTCGAAGTACTCGGCCCCTCGCACGTTGGCGTGCTCGATCGGAGGACGTTCCGGCAACGGTTGCGGTTCCGCTTGACGGTCCAGACCGTTCTTCAACATGGACTGGATACTCTTGTAGGAGCAGGCCTGAAGTCGCAGGGCCCGACGGCAAGCCTGCTCCAAACGGTCTTCCCCAAAGCTGGAGCCCAGGCGCAGGATACCCAAGCAGGAGCGATAGCTTTGCTCGGGATAGCGACGGGATTGGAGGATCTTCTCGACCACCGATGCGGTATGGGGCCCGACTTTCTGAGCCCAGTGGATCAGACGCGAGGGTGACCACTCCAGATAGCGGCGATGGCATTCGGGCCGGTGCTCGTCCAAGGTCGTGGCCTTGCCCGGCTGATAGGAGCGACGGTGAGAGGTCACGCGGCGACCTTGATGGAAGATCTCCACGGTGGTGACGGTGGTGCGCAGCTCGACCTTCTGACCCACCAGGACATAAGGGACGCTGTAGCAGTGGCGGTCGAACTCGATGTGGTAATCGATGTTGACGCGGGCCTTCTTCCACTGGGCGAAGACGTAGCGTTGGGCCGGCAGGGGCCCCAGAGCCGGACGATCCAGGTCCTGGAAGCGCTGGCGGCGGTTGCCGGGGAGCTTGTGAAAGTTTCGAGTGTTGAGACGCTCCAGCAGCTCGGCAATGGCTTCGTTGAGCTCTCCCAGGGAAAAGAAGGTCCGGTGACGCAAGGCGGCCAAGATCCAGCGCTCGACGACTAACACACCCGACTCCGCCTTCGCTTTATCTCGAGGACGGCGCACTCGAGCCGGGATCACCGCGACGCCGTAGTGCGAGGCCCAATCCGAATAGCTCGCATTGAGATCCGGTTCATAGCGACAGGGGCGATGGACCGCATCTTTGGTGTTGTCTGGAACCACGACGCAGGGGCAACCCCCCAGGAACTCCAGAGCCCGAGTGTGGGCCGCGAGCCACGAGGGTAAGTCCTGCCTTAGGGAGGCTTCCGCATAGGTATAGTTGCTTGCCCCCAGCACGGCCACGAAGATCGAGGCCTCTTGGGTTTCCCCCGTATGGCGATCCACGATCGGGACCGTGTCGCCGGCATAGTCCACGAAGAGCTTCTCGCCGGCCCGGTGTTCCTGCCGCAGCACCAGATCCAGCTTGCCCCGCCAGCGATGGTACAGATCGCAGAACTGACTGTACTGATAGCCCTCCGGATACGCCTGCTTGTACTCATCCCAGAGCAGCATCAAGGTCACATGTTTGTGTCGGCAGCGCTCCTCATGGACGGTGGCGAAGTCGGGGAGGGGACGTTGCTCCGGGGGAGATTTACCCGTGGGAGGAAACACCCGGTTCTGAATCGCCCGGTCATCCCACCCCTCAGGGAGTGGCCAACTCAGACCGGCTCCTTGGGCCCGGCGCACATACTCTGCCACGGTGCTGCGCGCGAGGGCACAGCTACGGGCGATCTGCCGATCCGAAAGATGAAGCTGAAACTTCAGGCGTAGGACATTTTTGATTTTGCGCATGGACTTCCTTTGGTTCGGCACGATCGCTCCTCCGAAAAGGAGTCATGGTACCGAAGGAGTCCAACGTCGCTTCCGTCCGCTCTGGAAACCGATTCCGGGAAACCGGCCGCCTTTCCGGGAAACCGGCCACCCTTCCGGGAAATCGGCCACCCTTCCGGAAACCCCGTTTCTAGTGGCCGGTTTCCCGCCGGATTGGGTGGCCGGTTTGCTCCGGAATCAGTGGCCGGTTTCCTCTGGAATCACCGGCCGGTTTCGTCCGGAATACGCAAGAAAGGGTGTCTGGTAGATCTTGGTGGGAAGTAAGACGCTCGCCAATGAAGTTTCAGCTTAGCCCCGCCACCGGCTGCGCCGGATCGTACCCGAAAGAAACTTCAGTCGAGGGACGTAGCGCTGGCCTCCAGGCCGCCGTCCGAGCCAAAGGCTCGGAAAAATAAGACTTCGGCCTGGAGGCCAAAGCTACATTCGCCAATAAAGTTTCAGGTTAACAGCTCACTCTTGAAGTTTCACCTTAGGTCTTCCCCAGTAGCTTCTCTACCTCGCGGCTCAACCAGGTGATGCCGGCGGCACCCGCCGCCCCCGTCTCTGCGATCTTGTCGAAAAGAGAATCCTCGATTCCCCCGAGAGCAAAGATCGGCACTTGGAAGGTGTAAGACAACTCCCGGAAGCCGTTGTACCCGACGGGCGTGAATGGGGATTCTTTCGACAGGGGAGCACAGACAGGCCCCAGCAAGACATAGTCCGCTCCTTGGCGCTCTGCGACTTCTACCTCCGGCGCTGAATGGGTGGACTTGCCCAGGAGAAACGCCTCGGGTCCCTGGAGATCTCGCAGCTTGATGGCCGCTGCTAGATCCTGAACCGAAGTCAGGTGGGCACCATCCGCCTCCTCTTCCAGGGCCATCTCGACAAAAGAGTTGACGAGAAAGATCTTGCCGGTCGCCTTCGAGAGCCTGACCCCGAGCCGGACCAGTCTTCGAGAGTTCTCCAGAGAAAGATCCTTCTCGCGCCATTGCAGAATGTGGGCAGGTGTCTGAAACAAGAGTTCAAGATAGCGGTCGGGAGGCAGATCAGGAAAGGCGCCCAGACTCGATATTCCGTAGAGCAGCGGGGGGGAGAGCCTACGCTTTTCTAAAATACTGGCTAAAGTGTGCAACTTCCCAGGCTCCCAAAACCAAGTTGGCCAGACCGAGACCTGACACTGCCCCGCGGAAGAAGTTATTCAGGATCACCAGTTTGAGCCCGGGATGGTATTGGAGCAAGGAGTTCTGATCCCAGACATCCCACCAGGGGAACAGGAGCAGGAACACACCCACTTCAAAGCAGTAGAGCACGTAGACGAAGAAGAGAACCTTATGGATCATCCAGCCACACCAAAGAGCGATCCCAGGGGTAGAACGGACTCGAGATTCGAAAGCCTAGATTCGGAGCAGGGTTCTCTCTACCCTGGCGGCGCCTTGACAAGGACGTCTCCCCGAGTCGACCGCTGGAGAGATCTACTTTCGCAGTTCCTTGATGCGAGCTGCCTTCCCTTTTCGTTCTCGCAGATAATACAGTTTCGCGCGGCGTACCCGTCCCTTTCGAATCACGTCGATTCCATCGATCAGTGGGGAATGAAGGGGAAAGATTCGTTCGACGCCATAGCCCTGGGTGACTTTGCGAACGATGAAACTGGAACCGGTACCGCGCTTCCGTTTAGCGATCACTACCCCTTCAAAGGGCTGGATCCTGAACTTGCCGCCCTCTCTGATCTTGTAGTTGACGCGAACCGTGTCTCCTGGACCAAAGTCGGGAATCGCATCCTTAAGATGCGGTTGTTCAATCAGATCCACTGGATTCATTGGTCTTACCTCGTGGTGTCCTGAGTCTAAAACTCGTCACCTGAAGAGGCGGCACCTAGCACCCATGTTCCAAGCTACGCTTCCTCGAAACATGTCCCTGTCAGCGCATTATCCAATATGCTAGGTTCTCGCCTTTGCTAGCCCTTCCTCTTTCAGCAAATCCGGTCTCCGCTGACGAGTTCGCTTCAAGGCCTCGCCTTCTCGCCACTGACGAATTTCTTCGTGGTTGCCCGAAAGCAGGACCTCTGGAACGCTGTTTCCTCTCAAGTCAGCCGGGCGAGTGTAGTGCGGACAGTCCAACAACCCGTCCATGAAGGACTCGTTGAGAACGGATTCCTCTTTACCCACCACACCCGGAATCAACCGTGTTACCGAGTCAATGATCGCAAGAGCCGCGAACTCGCCGCCGGAGAGCACAAAATCCCCGATCGATAGTTCCTCATCAGCCAAGCCGTCGACAGCCCGCTGATCAATACCCTCATAGCGCCCACAAACCAACGTCAAATGCGGCTCTGAGGACAACTCGACCGCCTTGGCCTGGTCGAAACGACGACCCTGCGGGGTCATGAAAACGACGCGGGGCTGATCCTCCGTCTTCTCCCTGCAGTACTGGACGGCACGGAAAAGGGGTTCTGGCTTGAGCACCATCCCTTCACCGCCGCCATACGGACGATCGTCCACGCTTCTGTGCTTGTCGGTCGTAAAGGATCGTAAGTCCACCGTGTCAACCTGCAGTAAGGCCTTCTTCCGAGCCTGGCAGATCATCCCGTAATCGAAAGCACTCCCGAACAGCTCGGGAAAGATAGTAACAATATCGATCAACACAGTAGCGTCCCAGCGTTAGTCGAATAACATCAACTGTTTATGAATGTCACTATTCTGAGTAATGTAATGCATGTCCTGAAAGGCCTGTAAAATTGGGGTTTTCTCGAAGAGCGAGACACTCAGGACCTGGAGAATTGTGTAGAGCGGCAACTCGAGATAGAGGCGCTTGCGGATGATGGCGATGAGCAGGTAGGTACTGAGGGCGATCCAGATTTGTGTTTTCACGGCATTGGGACTGGTGCCGTAAAAGGCCTTGATGCGACGCAAAGGTTCGGGGTAGGCCTTGGCCGGATAGAAGGTGCTCAGCAGGACAGTTTGGTCGCAGATCAGTCCCGTCGTTCTGTCCACCGGGTGGGAGTAGCGGCGGCGGAACTTGAAGTTGGCCTTGGCGCGGGTCACGAATAACGACCGGGCAGAATGGAGTCGGTACAGGCGCCCGAAATCCAGGTATCCGCGATCCATGATGTAGTAGGCACCGGGACAAGGAATCAGGTGGTCCAAGGCGTGGACATCGTGCAGTTTTCCGTCCGAGATCAGAACGAACTCGGGAATGGCGCCGTGCAGGTTGAGCAAGGTATGCAGTTTGATCGCCCCCTTGGTACGGCGGAAGCGCGCCCAGGGGAAGACCGAGAGGCACAGGTCGATAGTCGTGGAGTCCAAGGCATAGACGGTCGCGTTCAGGTCGACTCCCAGGTCCTCGTCGGTGTACAGGCGGCGCGCTTCGGCGATAAGCACTTGGGCAAACTCGGCATAGATGCGCCAGTCGCGCCTCTCGTTGGCATTGGACAGATTGTTGCGGGAGACCGTGGAGCGAATGCCCATGTGGAAGAGCTTGGATCTCATGGCCCGTAGGCAGGCTTCGATATCGCGCAAGCTCTCGCGATAGGTCAACTGTGCAAAGGCCATGACCCGGTAATGGTCGGCACAGCGGAACGACTTGACCTTGTAGTCGCCTCCGTAGTGCTGAACAATGCGATGAAAATGATGCCAGGGAAGATGCCGCATCACCTGAGAAAAAATCGTCGTGCCCGTGTACATGCTCGCCCTCCTTATGAACTGAAGGGCGTGAGCGTACACTCACTTTCAAGTCGGAAACACCCATTATCTTCTCTAACATATTACTCATTAATACTTTACAGAGATTAGAAGCCCAAACGTTGGGACACTACTGCGATCAACATAGCAAGAACGAAGGCCAGGCCAGACAGGCAACCCGCCCTATTTCTGTCAACCTCGCTTTCCCTTTACACTTTCCACGTCGACAAGTCCACTCGGCAAATTAACGCAAATGAGCTTCTTGTCCACATCGACCCGAAGGACGAACTCACGCACCAAAGGGATCATAAACTCTTGCCCGGAAGGCCCTTTCACAACCAGATTCTCGCCTTCCCTGCCCGTCCGAAACAGGTCGACTACGTGACCGAGATGCTGGTCATCCTCTACCACCTTCGATCCAATCAGATCTGTCTCGTAGTAGCTGCCCTCGGGCAGGATCGAGCGCCGCTGCTCGGGGATCTGAACCTCGCCCCCGACCAGCTCTTGAGCCTCTTCAGGGCTATCTCGGTTCAGGAACTTCAGGAGAACTCTGCCGTTGTGAAAACGGTGGCTTTCGATCTGCTCCCGGGACTCACTGGGAGAGCAGAGGATCCGGACATCTTGAGTGGAGGCAAACCGTTCCGGAAAATCAGTCAGAATCTCGGCAGCGACTTCACCTCGAAGTCCCCTGACCTTCACAATTCGAGCGATCGTGATGAAACGGTCCAACTACTACTCGAGGATTTCCAAAACAAATCGCTTCCGAAGCTTCATGCCTGCAGCCCCTAGAAGGGTTCGGATCGCTCGGGCCGTTCGCCCTTGCTTGCCTATGACCTTCCCCAGGTCGGGTTGGGAGACCCTCAATTCAAGTACGGTAGTCTGCTCACCGACCACCTCGGTTACAACCACCTCATCGGGACTGTCCACCAATGCCTTCGCGATCATCTCGACTAGCTCTTTCATAACGCCTCCTTGCAAATCAACCAGAAGCGAGTTCCAAGGCGCACGGTCACGTCTGCTGCGAGCTTAACCTGACTTCACCTTTCGAAACGGTAAACAATCATCCGGTCCCCGGAATCAGGTCTTCTCTGCCGGGGCTTCATCAGCGGAGTCCGCCGCTACGCGGCCCATCAGAGACATGACCCGGCTGCTAGGCTGGGCCCCCAGCTGAACCCAGTGGTCAATCCTTTCAAGGTCCAGATGTAGCCGAACTGGTTTTAAGGCTGGGTTGTAATAACCAACGATTTCTACAAACCGTCCATCCCTGGGGTTGCGCTTATCAGCGACAACAACACGGTAGTGCGGATCTTTCTTTGCTCCACGCCGACTCAAGCGAATTCTCAACACGAAGTAAACCCCCTGTTATATAAACGCTTATTCTATCAGAAGCAGACTAGATCTTAAAGCTGGCGACAGGGCTGGGAGGGCTGGAGCCGATTCGGTAGAGCGACAAGGCCAGAATCGCTCAGCCCAGGTTCAGTTTAGGTAGGCCTCTGCCCAAGAAGCCCTTCTTGACTTGCCTCATCATCTTTCGGGCCTGTAGATATTGCTTCAACAACCGGTTGACATCAGATACGGGCCGGCCGCTACCTCGAGCGATACGACGGCGTCGAGAGGCTTTGATGATCTTGTAGTCAGTTCGCTCTGCCAGCGTCATCGAAGAGATGATCGCCTGCAAGTGATCGAGTTCTCTTTCATCGACCTGGACCTTGTCCAATCCCTTGAACATTCCAGTTTGAGGAAGCATTCCCAGGATCTGCTCCAAGGGGCCCATTTTTCTGAGCTGCAGCATCTGATCAAGAAAATCGTTCAGCGTGAACTCGTCTCGCTGGATCTTGCGCAGCATCCGCTCGGCCTGGTCGGCGTTGGCCGACTCTTCCGCCTTCTCAACGAGTCTCAGGACATCACCCATCCCCAGGATCCGCCCAGCCATCCGCTCCGGATGGAACACTTCCAACGCATCGTATGCTTCACCTGTCCCGACGAACTTGATGGGCTTGCCGCTGACCTCTCGAATCGACAGCGCCGCCCCACCACGAGCATCGGCGTCCATCTTGCTGAGGATAACGCCGGACAGATCGAGACGTTGGTCGAACTGGTGAGCAGAGTTGACCGCATCCTGGCCGGTCATGGAGTCCGCCACCAGCAATATTTCCCGGGCTTCGACGGCGTCGCGGATCGCTTCTAGCTCCTGCATCAGCCCTTCGTCGATATGAAGGCGCCCTGCCGTATCGACCAACAGCACATCAAAGCCCATGTTACGAGCTCGCTGCCAGGCCTTCCGGGCCCGCTCCACCGGATCAGCAAGTTCCGGGTCTTCGAAGACTGGGATCTCCGTCGCCCTAGCAATCACGGACAGCTGCTCAATTGCGGCAGGACGATAGACGTCGGTCGAGACCATCAGGGTCTGAGAAGCCTTGTTCTTGAGCCACAATGCCAGCTTGCCCGAGGTAGTCGTCTTTCCGCTTCCCTGCAGTCCGACTACCAAGATCACAGTCGGAGATTTGGAGGAAAGAGTCAGCTCTGCAGTCTCTCCGCCAAGCAGGTCGGTCAACTCGTCGCGGACGATGCCGACGACCTGCTGTCCTGGCGTCAGGCTGCTCAAAACCTCGGCGCCCAGAGATCTGGTCTTCACACGAGAGATGAAATTCTTGACGACCTTGAAGTTGACATCCGCCTCCAGCAACACAATCCGCACCTGACGCAGCGACTCCTCCAGATGCCGTTCAGAGATCCGACCTTCTCCCTTCAGGTCCTTAAGAATCTTCTGGATTTTCGAAGACAGGCTATCCAACATCCGTCAACATTGTAGCAGGTGTCAGACTACTCAGAAGGTCGCACGTCTGAACGTCTGAACGTCGCACGTCCCGAGCTGACTGACCACGCGACGCCGAATCTTGTCCTCGCCAACCGGCTTCAAGTTAATGTTCCCAAGTGCCAAACAAGATCCACCCCTCAGCCAGAGAACGAAGACATGAGACGTGCGACGTTCAGACGTGCGACCTCTTCGACCGACGTGCGACCTCTGGTTTCTGGCGTGCGACTTGCGACAATAGGAATGGTTTGTTAGATTTCCCGCTCCCTTGAATTGAACAAATCGTATTTCAGCGAGGTAGATCGATGGCGAATGGACTCAAGATCGCAGTGATCCCGGGCGATGGAACCGGACCGGAGGTGACTCGAGAGGCATGTAAGGTCCTCGAGGCCGTTGCGTCCCTGGAAGATTTCCGCTACGAGACCGTTGATTTCGACTATGGGGGAGACCGCTACCTGAAGTCGGGTGAAATTATCACCGAGCAGCAGATCGACGAGTTTCGGGAGTTTGACGTAATGTATCTGGGTGCAATCGGCCATTCAGACGTGACTCCGGGGATCTTGGAGAAGGGCCTGCTGCTGACGATCCGCTTCCAGCTGGACCAATACATCAATCTACGCCCCGTCAAACTCTACCCTGGAGTCGATTGTCCGCTCAAGGACAAGGGACCAGAGGACATCCAGTTCGAGGTGGTGCGTGAAAACACAGAAGATCTGTATTGCGGTGCCGGAGGTTTCCTGCGCAAGGGCACCCCTCACGAAGTTGCAACGCAGGAGATGATCGCCACGCGTTTTGGCGCCGATCGATGTCTTCGCTGGGCCTTCGAGCACTGCCGCAGCCGCAACGATCGCAAACAGCTCACACTAGTCCACAAGACCAACGTGCTTACCTACGCGGCCGACCTCTGGTACCGCGCCTTCGAAGAAATGGGAACCGCCGACTATCCGGACATCAGCAGGGACTACAACCACATTGACGCGGCCTGCATGTGGTTCGTTAAGAATCCCGAGTACTACGATACGATCGTCGTACCCAACATGTTCGGCGACATCATTACGGACCTGGGAGCGATGATCCAGGGAGGCCTGGGCGTCGCGGCTGGTGGAAACATCAACCCCGATCCAGGCGGCTGCAGCATGTTTGAATGCATGGGCGGCTCAGCACCGAAGTATACCGGCCAGGATGTGATCAACCCAATCGCTGCAATCGCAGCAATGAGCATGCTGTTGCAAGTCGCAGGAAATCACAAGGGGGCGGAGAATGTCCGCCGTGCAGGAGACCGGATCGAGCAAGCCATCAGCCGGACGACGCCGAAAATGAAAAGCATGTCGGCTGGACGCATGGGGTACTCCACCAGTCAGGTGGGCGACCTGGTGGCGGAGGCGCTCTAGCCATTGAAACTTGAAAGAATCCGTCTGAACGTAGGAACGTCTGAACGTCGCACGTCTCTCCTCCCCAGAGAGTGAGGAGAAGGACCGTCCATCAGCAACATCAACCGATGCTCCTAGTCCCGGCGGCGCCCAACAACTCTTCAAACCCGTGAAAGACTTCATCGTCGGAACTGCCGGGCACATCGATCACGGTAAGACGACGCTCTTGAAGACCCTCACGGGTATTGACGCCGACCGACTACAGGAAGAAAAACGGCGCGGTATCACGATCGATATCGGCTTTGCCCATCTAGCCCTCGGACCCTACCGGCTGGGCTTTATCGATGTTCCCGGTCACGAGAAGTTCGTAAAGAACATGCTGGCTGGCGTGGGTGGTATCCATCTCGTCTTGCTTATAGTCGCTGCCGATGAGTCGGTCATGCCGCAGACCGTCGAACACTTTGAGATTTGCAAACTCCTGGGCATCCCCAGAGGGATCGTGGTTCTGACCAAGAAGAACTTGGTCGAGCAGGAGCTGCTGCCCCTGGTAGAAGAGGAAGTACGCGACCTGTCGCGAGGAAGTTTTCTGGAAGAATCCCCGATCGTTCCCGTCGACAGCGTATCGGGTGATGGAATAGAACAGCTCAAGGAGGTCCTCCTCAAGGAAGTCCAGGAGTTGGAAGAGAATCAGGTCTCTCACAGAAGTCAGAACATGGTGTTTCGCCTTCCGGTCGATCGAGTGTTCAGCATGAAGGGCTTTGGCACGGTGGTTACGGGCACGCTCTGGTCGGGTAGTCTCCAGAAGGAAGCACCAATAGCCGCCTATCCTCAGAACAAACTGGGCAAGGTCAGGCGTATCGAAGTCTTCAATCAGGAAGAGCCTCGGGCGTTTGCCGGCCAAAGGACCGCTCTCAATCTCACGGGTATGGAGCGAGTCCAACTCGAGCGGGGAACGATACTGTCACACCCCGATTGCCTCTCTCCCTCTCAGAATCTCGACGCGAAGGTGCATCTGCTGGAGGACGCACCCAAACCTCTCACGCACCGCAGCCCCATTCGTTTCCACCACGGGAGCGGCGAGTGGATCGGACGTATCTACCTCTTGGAAGAAGATCCGGTAGCGCCAGGAGGATCGGCGATCGTTCAAATTCGGCTCGAGCAGCCTGTTGTCTGCATGCCTCGAGACCGTTTCATCTTACGCCGTTACTCGCCGATGCGAACCATCGGAGGAGGTATCATCCTCGACAATGCTCCCTCTAGGCATCGCAAGAAGGAGCTCCCGCAAGTGCTATCAAGCCTGCAGGAGTTGGATCGGCATCTAGTAGGTGACGCACCCAGAGGCGACTTGGCGCTGCTCGAGTTCCTGGTCCAGTCCAAGGGCTGGCGCGGAATCGTTGTGCCTGAACTCGTCTCCCGCACGGGCTACCGTGAAGAACACCTGCTCTCCCTCCTGGCCCAGCTGGAAACAGTTCTCCTAGTGCCCCAAGACCCAGGTCTGGCGCTGTCCCGCTCGTCACTCGATGCCCTGAAGAAGAAAATCACGTCCTTCCTGGAGAAGTTTCATCGAGCGCATCCCCTGGCTGCGGGAGTCTCGAGAGAAGAGGTCAAAAAGCGCTTCCTGGGTACCGCTAGCAGCACCTATTTCCAGTTCGTCATCCAGGCCCTGGAGGAGGAGGGCCTGGTCCAGACACAAGCCACCACCCTAGCCATTCATGGCAGGAAAGTGGAACTCGGTTCGAAGCAGGAGCAGGTGAGGCAGGAGATCTTGAATTCCATCGATCGAAGCTTCCCTGAGCCCCCGTCGTTGAAGGAGTTGATTCAGTCGTCTCCTCACCCTCCCGAAGAGGTAAGATCCATCTTCTACTACTTGCTCGAGAAGGGTGAGCTCATTCGGATCAGCGAGAATCTGGTGGCAACCGCCAGCCAGATCGCTGATCTCAAGAAAGAGCTGAGCCAAAAGTTCGGCAGCGGGGAATCTTTCACGGTCCCTGAGTTCAAGGATCTCTTCAAAATCAGCCGCAAATATGCGATTCCGTTTCTCGAATACCTGGATAGAGAGAGGGTGACTCAGCGACAAGGAGACCGGCGCATTTTGCGCTGACGGAGGTTTCGGCATGATACGCTCCTGGATCTATGGTGCAGCGTTGTCGATTTCGATCCTCGCGGCGCAGACCCCGTCCGAGTCCGATCTCCTCCAGTCCACCGACGAGGTGCTGGCGGACGTCGTGCGCATTCGCCACCTCGAGCCCAAGGGTCCCATTGCCAAAGGCCTGAAGAGCAGAGACCAGATAGAAACCTATCTCAGGCGGCGACTAGAGCAAGACTATCCCCCAGAGGAGGTGCTCGCCGAACAGAAGCTATTGATCAAGCTGGGTCTTATCCCGGATGACACCGATCTGGGGGAACTCTTGGTGCTGCTCTTTACAGAACAAATAGCCGGCTTATACGATTTCGAAGCCAACACCTTCTATATCGCAGATTGGATCCCGCTGGAAATCCAGAAACCCGTGATGGCTCACGAGCTGACGCATGCCCTCCAGGATCAGTACTTTGACCTCTCCAGCCTACTCCAGTCAGGAAAGGATAACGACGACGCCATGCTGGCAAAGGCGGCATTGATCGAGGGGGAAGGCTTCTCAGTGATGCTGCAGTACGCGCTGGATAACATGGGCACAAGATTCCTCGATATCCCTGATATCGTAAAGCTGAGCCGAACCAGTCTCGCAATGACCGCAGAACAGTATCAGGTCTTGACCCATGCGCCCGAATACCTTCGGGAATCACTGCTCTTTCCTTACATCTACGGTGCCCGCTTCGTCCAGGCCTACTTGCGCCGCAACAGTTGGAAAGAGCTATCCAACCTGTATGCAGATCTCCCGGGCTCGACGGAGCAGATCTTACACCCGGAAAAGTATATGGACGAACGCGACATACCCGTCACCGTGGAATCGTCCGAGGTGCCTTTGCAGCTCGACGGTAGCTGGAAACAGATCTATCAGAATGTACTCGGGGAGTTCAGCCTCTACCTATTACTGAAGCAGTTCATCGACCTTCCCGCAGCCGAGCAAGCCTCGCAAGGGTGGGATGGAGACTCGGTCCAACTACATGAGGCCAAAGCGGGCCAACTAACCCTCATCCTGCGTTCGGTATGGGATTCCAAGAAAGACGCTAGCGAGTTCTTCAATGCCTACCAAAAGGTCATCGAGAAAAAGTATCCCAGCGCCCGCCCCCTTACACTGACTGAGCAACCGGATTCGTCCAGCACGGTTCTGGAATGGGAAACGGAGGAAGACCGGATCCGACTGCAGTTGGAGGGTACTTCGGTAGAAGTGATCGCGGGAGTAGTGAGTAGTGAGTAGTTAGGATGGTATTCTGGGACTGAAACTGTGATCACTCCACTACTTACTACGGGACAATGCGCGACCGATGACCTCGGCGGTCATGTTGCCCCCGCTCAGGATCAGCACGGTGTTCCTTAGGGGGACCTTTCCCTCCATGACAGCAGCTAGAGGCACGGCACCTGAGGGTTCTACCACCAGTTTCTCTTCCTGCAAGAAGTGTCCAACGGCCCCCATGATGGTCTCTTCTTCCACTGCTTCTACCGCGTCGACGTAGCGCATGATCAAGGGGAAGGTAAGACCCCCAGGACGGGTAACGGTGAGCCCATCGGCAACCGTTCGGGGTCGGTCGATCGCTTGAGGCTGTCCCGCTTGGAAGGATAGATAAGTGGCGTTGGATCCCTTTGGCTGGATTCCCCACACCTTGACGCTGGGCTTGTGCTCCTTGAGCACCAGGGCGATTCCACTGATCAGCCCACCACCACTGATAGGCACGACCACATTCTCAACCTCTGGCAGCTGCTGCAAGAGTTCTAATCCGATAGTCCCGTTGCCTGCAACTGCAGCCTCATGATCATAGGGATAAATGACGGTTCGACCATCTGAAGCCTGGATCTCAGCAACTTTCTCTCCCCTCGCCTCAAATCGATCCTCGCAAAAAACGACCTCTCCTCCCCACCTTCGGGTGCGCTCTACCTTGAGTGGATTCGAACTCCGCATCATCACGACCTTAGCCGAGATCCCGAGTTGGGAAGCAGCATATGCGGCGGCCTGAGCGAAGTTCCCAGAGCTCGAGGTCACCACTCCTCGCTCCCTTTCTTCCTGCGCCAGGCTTGCCAACTGGTTGTAGGCCGCTCGGATCTTGAAGGACCCGGTGACCTGCAGGTTCTCGGATTTCAGATAGAGCCCTGTCCCGAAGTCCGAGGGTAATAGGGGTGTCACTCGGATTACTGATTGGAGCCGATCTCGTGCTCCCAATACCTGTTCACTGTTCATAAGCAAAGGCGCTTAACTTCTCAGAGCCACTCACCACCTCACATGGACCCTCGCACCCCGGAATGGTAGATTAAACAAACCTATGCGGGCCACGAGTTACGGTCTGATTCTTGGAAGCGACAAACGCCTGGCCTTTGCAATAACCAAGCTTTCCAGGAATCCTCAGGGTTCTGGCAAAACCCGTTCATTTAACCGGCTTCGCTCTGGACTGTCAAACTCGAAGACTTTAGATTGTGAGTACTGCATTCATCAGAGTGAATCTAGAGAAAAGGGGACATAGCTTTGCCACTAACTAGTGCCCGTCCGGAAATGTGTAAGTAATTGATAAGGAAGGGGAAAGAGGGCTTTTTCAAGCTCCGAAACTGTCAGGGCCGTTTGCTAGACTATTTGGTGCAAACAATTAGACTAAAACGACTTACGACGATTTCAGGAGTTCGAAGATGCGTAAAAAGCGTGAAAAACAACGCCCCCTTTCCCCGCAATGGCCCGATCACCAGCTGGCCCATGAATTGAAGGTGATCTCGCGCATCCTGGACGACAATCCCCAGACGCTGGAGCTGATAGTACAAGATCTCTCTGACAGGGTCGATTCCGGTGTTGGCGCCCCCGGTTTGACGGCCGAGCAGGTGCTGCGTTGCGCCGTCATCAAACAGCTGCATCAGTTCAGCTATCGCAAGCTGGAGTTTCATCTGGTGGATTCGCAAAGCTGTCAGAGGTTCTGTCGCTTGCCCTATGGGGCGTCGATCAGCAAAGCCACCCTGGCGGAGAACCTGGGGAAGATTGAGCCGGGGACTTGGAAGGCGATCAACGACCACTTGGTGCTCTGGGCGCAGGCTCGGGGTCTGGAAAAAGGCCAACGGATTCGGGTCGATGCCACGGCGGTCGAGACGAACATCCACTATCCGCTCGACAGTGAGCTGTTGTACGACGGCATTCGAGTCGTGACCCAGTCGCTGGGGCGGCTGCGGGAGCGGGAAGGGATCGGCTTCGTCGATCATACGCGGCGGGCCAAGCGGCGCGTCCTGAACATCCGCAACCGCCGCGGCAAGAAGCGCCTGGACAGTTACCGCGATCTGATCAAAGTGGCGTCCAAGACGGCTCACTATGCCGAGCAGGCGCTGGCAGCTTCCGCGCAGTGGAGCGATCCCCTCAGTCTGGCCGTGGCGGCGCAACTGGCCCACTATCTGGGGCTGTTGCACAAAGTCATCGAGCAGACTCAACGACGGGTCCTTTCGGGCGAGGCCGTCGCGGCCCAGGAGAAGATCTGTTCCCTCTTCGAAGAGCACACCGATATTATCAAGAAGAGCCCTCGGGAAACGGTCTTCGGCCACAAGGTGTTTGTCAGCACGGGCGCCTCGTCGCTGATCCCTGGATTGTGTGGTGGAACGGGGGAATCCGGCCGACAGCAACTATGTGCAACCCTTCTTAGAGCGGCATCGACAGCTGTACGGGAAGGTCCCCCGCCAGAGCGCCTGGGATGGTGGTTTTGCCTCGGCTGCCAACCTGCGCTGGGCCAAAGAGCAGGGGGTACAGGATGTGGCCTTTTCCAAAAAGTGTGGGTTGACGGTTGAGAGCATGGTGCGTTCCAGTTGGGTCTACAAACAACTCAAACGCTTCCGCGCCGGGATTGAGGGGTGCATTGGGGACCCTCAAGCACACCTTCGGTCTCCACCGCTGTAGCTGGAAAGGCTGGCCTCACTTTCAAAGCTACGTCCATGCCAGCGTCCTGACCTATAACCTGGTCGTCCTGGCCCGACTCCTGTTGTAGCCTTTTGTGGCTGACCGTACTGCCTTGTGGCTCCGACTCGGGGAGAGGTCTGCGCCGAACCGCTGCTTTTTGGCCCGCGTGCCCTCGCTCGAGGGTCCTTGCTCTGGATCGAGCTGGGTCGAGCCGGTCTGTCAGCAGTCTCAAGTATAATAAGTGTTTACGATTCAACAGATTACAGTTCTGAAAACCCCGGTTTTCGGACGGGCACTAACTAGTCCCAAAATAAGCGCAAGTTCGAAAATAGACCCCTTTGTCGGCTCCGAGGAGCCATTTTGGAGACCTAAATTCTAAATTTCGGCGCGAAGTCACTCAGAACAGGCACGTGTTCAGCTGTCCTCCACGCCGATCGCTCAGGGAAAACGATTCTGCCCTCTTGGGGGGCGTTTGTAGAGACACCTCGCCCCAGCTCTGGCGACCCTCGGAGCTACTTTATCTCCTTTCAGTTTCAGGTAGCTGGCCGGTGTTTCAACCACTTACTGCCTTCCAAGAGAAGACGGCTCCAACCATTGACATCCAGCAGCCGATAGACCAACTGTCGGCCCCTGCGCAAAATCTGGCAGGGCATTTCAATGACCTCTCGCAGGAAACGGCGATACTCCATCTTCACCAGCTCTCGGGCTTGCAGTCGCGCCGGCAGCACCAACCCCATCCAGGCCTTCAGATTCCAGGCTTGAGCCGCAATCACCAGATAGGCCCAGTTGGCTACCAGCGTATCCGAGGGCATCCGCAGGGCCTCGACTCCGTTCTTGAGTTGTTCAATGACGTTCTCCTGGTTGCAGCGCCGGTTGTTTTCCCGTACGACTCCCGCCGTTCCCAACGTTCTGGCCGAGATATTGGTGACATAAAAGTGGTAGCGCGTCTGCGGCAGCAGCCGCTTCTGGCCTTTCTCGACCAGGATCGTCTTGCGCAAGATCACCATCCGATAGGTTCGCTTCGCTTTGCTCGGACGGTAGTCGATCTCCGCGATCTCTTTCCGTTCCAGCGTCAGCGTCTTGAACCCGCGTCTCTTGATAATCTCCGGCTTCACTTTGTCCCGCCGCTGGCGCCGCTTCTTCCCTTTTCCTTTCCCCTGGCTGGGGCGCCCCAGCTCTTTCCATCTCGCTTCTGGCAACGCCTCCGCCCACTTGACGAAGCTCGGATGGGCGTCGATCCCGAAGTCAAACTCCACGCCCGCCTCCGTCCAACGGTCAAAATGAGCCGTCAGCGAAAAATCCGTGTCCCCGCGCAGGCGCACCTTCCGAAAACCCGCCTCTCGAACCAGCTCGATACTCCGATCCAGCCATTCGGCCGCTCCCTCATGAGAGGGACGGTTGCCCGAGCGGTTGACCGCATAGAGCACCTCTCCCGTATTGGCCAGCGTCACGATCAGCGGCGCATAGCCCCACTGCCCGTCGTAGCTGATCTCCATCCCTTCCTTGCATTCGCCGCTCGTGGGGGCCATCGTCCCATCCACGTCGATCTCCGCCCGTTGGAAGAAACGGGCCGGTTGTTGGGCCCAGACCTTGAGGCGGCTGGCATTGACGGCTTCCATCAGATCCACCACGTCGGGCGCGTCAAAGCGGCGCACAAAGTCTCCGGCCGTGCTGGGGGCGGGGATCTTCTCGGCTCCCACCGCCTCCAGGAAACTCACACTCTGACGTCGCAGTTCAATATCCTGATAGCGGGTCCCGCCCGTGGCCACGTTGTAGATCAGGCTCAGGACGTGGTCCGATTCGTGGTACGGTTGGTGGCGTTTGAGCAGCGTCACCGCCTGGTCAATGGCTTTCCCCCAGCCCACTCCACTTCACCACCTGCTGCAGCAGCCCCAGACCACCGTAACTGACCGCACCCGTTTTCTCCGAGACCTCGTAGCTGATGACCTCGGGCGAGAGCACCGGTTTCGGGTCTTGACCGTTCCAGCTGGGGCTCAATCGCTGAGCAACCTCTGCTTCCCGTTTGCGGATGATTGCGCTATCCTTTTTCTTCACCTGAAATGCCTCCTTTCGGCTTGTTCTGAAGTTTCTTTGACAACCCCAGAATACCCGTCAGGTCTGGCATTTCAGGTGTTTACATGTGGTTTAGTCCACTTTCATCTACTTCTTTTGGGTCTAGTGCCCGTCCGAAAACCGGGGTTTTCAGAACTGTAATCTGTTGAATCGTAAACACTTATTATACTTGAGACTGCTGACAGACCGGCTCGACCCAGCTCGATCCAAAGCAAGGACCCTCGAGCGAGGGCACGCGGGCCAAAAAGCAGCGGTTCGGCGCAGACCTCTCCCCCGAGTCGGAGCCACAAGGCAGTACGGTCAGCCACAAAAGGCTACAACAGGAGTCGGGCCAGGACGACCAGGTTATAGGTCAGGACGCTGGCATGGACGTAGCTTTGAAAGGGAGGCCAGCCTTTCCAGCTACAGCGGTGGAGACCGAAGGTGTGCTTGAGGGTCCCAATGCACCCCTCAATCCCGGCGCGGAAGCGTTTGAGTTGTTTGTAGACCCAACTGGAACGCACCATGCTCTCAACCGTCAACCCACACTTTTTGGAAAAGGCCACATCCTGTACCCCCTGCTCTTTGGCCCAGCGCAGGTTGGCAGCCGAGGCAAAACCACCATCCCAGGCGCTCTGGCGGGGGACCTTCCCGTACAGCTGTCGATGCCGCTCTAAGAAGGGTTGCACATAGTTGCTGTCGGCCGGATTCCCCCGTTCCACCACACAATCCAGGATCAGCGACGAGGCGCCCGTGCTGACAAACACCTTGTGGCCGAAGACCGTTTTCCCGAGGGCTCTTCTTGATAATATCGGTGTGCTCTTCGAAGAGGGAACAGATCTTCTCCTGGGCCGCGACGGCCTCGCCCGAAAGGACCCGTCGTTGAGTCTGCTCGATGACTTTGTGCAACAGCCCCAGATAGTGGGCCAGTTGCGCCGCCACGGCCAGACTGAGGGGATCGCTCCACTGCGCGGAAGCTGCCAGCGCCTGCTCGGCATAGTGAGCCGTCTTGGACGCCACTTTGATCAGATCGCGGTAACTGTCCAGGCGCTTCTTGCCGCGGCGGTTGCGGATGTTCAGGACGCGCCGCTTGGCCCGCCGCGTATGATCGACGAAGCCGATCCCTTCCCGCTCCCGCAGCCGCCCCAGCGACTGGGTCACGACTCGAATGCCGTCGTACAACAGCTCACTGTCGAGCGGATAGTGGATGTTCGTCTCGACCGCCGTGGCATCGACCCGAATCCGTTGGCCTTTTTCCAGACCCCGAGCCTGCGCCCAGAGCACCAAGTGGTCGTTGATCGCCTTCCAAGTCCCCGGCTCAATCTTCCCCAGGTTCTCCGCCAGGGTGGCTTTGCTGATCGACGCCCCATAGGGCAAGCGACAGAACCTCTGACAGCTTTGCGAATCCACCAGATGAAACTCCAGCTTGCGATAGCTGAACTGATGCAGCTGTTTGATGACGGCGCAACGCAGCACCTGCTCGGCCGTCAAACCGGGGGCGCCAACACCGGAATCGACCCTGTCAGAGAGATCTTGTACTATCAGCTCCAGCGTCTGGGGATTGTCGTCCAGGATGCGCGAGATCACCTTCAATTCATGGGCCAGCTGGTGATCGGGCCATTGCGGGGAAAGGGGGCGTTGTTTTTCACGCTTTTTACGCATCTTCGAACTCCTGAAATCGTCGTAAGTCGTTTTAGTCTAATTGTTTGCACCAAATAGTCTAGCAAACGGCCCTGACAGTTTCGGAGCTTGAAAAAGCCCTCTTTCCCCTTCCTTATCAATTACTTACACATTTCCGGGCGGGCACTAACTACTGAGACCTTAAACGGGATGTGGGCCGGAATGCCAGTACCCTGGGATCTTCGAGACCAGGTTGACGAGGAGTCCCTGCGAGAGAACACCAGACGCATCTGCGGCGTCGGGGTTCACGGAGTCTATACCCACGGTACCACCGGTGAATTCTACGCCCAGACACCCGAAGAATGGAAACAGGTCGCCCAGGCCACGGTAGAAGTTTGCGCTGACTTTCAAATCCCAACGCAAATCGGGTGCACGGCTCTCTGGACCTCAGAGGTCGTCCGTCGGGCTGAGTTCGCGCAGAAGATTGGCGCGGGGGCCATCCAGATCGCCTTCCCTTTCTGGTTGCCACTCACCGATCGGCAGGCAGTTGACTTCATGAAGGACGTCACTAGAGCTGTTCCCGAAATGCCCCTCGTCATCTACAACACACCGCGCTCCAAGAAGACTCTCAGCGCCGACCTGCTCAAACGACTCCTGGACCAACATATCCCGCTGATCGGCTGCAAGGGCGTGCGCAACAAAGAAGAGCTGGCAGCTATGTCTCGGCTCGCTCCAGCGATCAAGTTCTTCGTAGGAGAACCGGAACTTGCCTCGTTCTGGGCCTACGGCGCTCGGGGCTGCTACAGCTCCTTCATCTACGCGTGCCCCCACTTCATGCTTCGGTACTATGAACTGTGCCGACAGCGGAACAGCGAATCCATGCAGATCGGACAAACACTTCAACAATTCGGGAAAGACTTCATGGCTCCGCGATTCGAACGAGGAATGTACGACACGGCCTTCGATCGTGTCTTCGCCACGATGACCGGTTTTCTGACAGGGTCCTTGCTCCGGAGCCGGAAGCCCTACGACCCACCCACGGAGGAGGATGTGAAAGAGTGCCGCCTCTGGTGTGAGCAGTGAGCAGTGAGCAGTGAGCAGTGAGCAGTCAGCAGTCAGCAGTCAGCAGTCAGCAGTCAGCAGTCAGCAGTCAGCAGTCAGCAGTCAGCAGTCAGCAGTCAGCAGTCAGCAGTCAGCAGTCAAAATCGTGCTCCCGGGGACTGACGTTTTTGGCTGGCAACTCCACGACTGCTCACCCCACTACTTCACACCCCACTACTGCTCACTACCCAACTGCTCACTATTAGAGAGGGCCCGACCGAGGGCGTCGGAAAGTCCTTCGGGGCGAGATCCTTTTGCTTGAGCCTGATTCCGGTTCCCCCCACCGCGCCCGTCGATCAAGGGCGCTGCCTCGCGAATCCACTCCCCCATGTTGTAGGAAAGATCCGGGGAACAGCCAAAGCAGAGAAAAGGAGCATCAGACTGCATCCCCAGGAGAGCGATTCGCTTCTCGCCTCCGTGAATAATTTGCCTCACCAGATCCTGCACCGCTGCTGGATCCCGTTCCTGCAGAACTTCGCACACCACCTGAACTCCGTTGCGGGTCCGGCTGCGCCCAAGCAACTCTTCGGCTTCGTAGGAAAGCAGCGAATCCTGAAGCGTCGAGATCGTCTTCCGCTGAGATTCCTCACGCGTCAGGTGCTCCTGGGCTGCCTCCACTACCTCACGATCCATCTTGGAGTAGAGTCTCGAGAATCGATAGATGGCGCGGTTCTTCCAGCGATAGTCCCGAAGCGCCCGCCAGCCGCAGAAGAACTCCACTCGAGCTCTCTTCTTGGCTCGCTCCCACTTGCGAATCTTGATCAGACCCACCTCACCCGTGGAGCGACAGTGAGTGCCTCCACAGGGCGAGAAGTCGAAATCGGAGATTTCGATGACCCGAATCATCCCTTCTCGCTCAGACAGCTTGCGAAGCGGTAGGGCTTGTTGCTCCTGGCTGTCCAGGAAGTGAACCTCGACGGGACGATTCTCGAAGATCATCTGATTCGCCAGGTCTTCAACCCGATAGATATCCTCAGGGGTGAGCTCGCCGCGGGCAAGATCAATAGTGGAGCTCTCCCGCCCCAGATGGAACGAGACAGTCTCCGCCTCGAGCACCCTGATGCACGCCTGGGAGAGAAGATGTTGCCCCGTATGCTGCTGCATGTGGTCGAAGCGCAACGACCAGTCAATCTCGCCCTCCACTACTTCTCCAACCTCGACTCGATTCTCCTTCAGCAAGTGAAGGACCGCCCCGGACTCTTCTTCCACCGACAGCACCTCAAACCCAGCCAATTGTCCTTGATCGCAGGGCTGCCCTCCCGAAGTAGGGTAAAAGCAAGTCTGGTCCAGCTGCACCACCGCTCCCTGGGAGTCGTTTCGCCTGGCCTTTACCACGGCGCTGAAATTCCGTCGATAGGCGTCCCGGTAATAGATCTTCTCCGTCATGAGCGTGCTGCGAAGGATAGTTGATCGTGCACAGTGATACAACGCTGCAGCAGGGCTGGCTGTTGGCTTCATTCTGAAGTTCCGTGACCAGCTCGAGATTCCCAGGCAGGGCCTTGGCGTCCTCGGAGTCTGAAGTTGAAGCTGAACCCCGCTTGGTAACCGGGGGTCAGCACCCCGTGGTAGGATGACGACAATGGAGGATAGAATGCTGAGAGTTACTTCAATCGTTCTTTGCGCTCTTCTGTTGACGCTTGCCGGTTGCGCTGAACAGCCGGGTGAGGAACTAGAGGCGGCACGCAAGGCGGTAGAGGACGCCCGGGGGGCGGGAGCGGATGTATACGCTGCATCGGAATTTCGCAACGCATCCAGCGCCCTCAAGGAAGCCGAAGCCGAAATCGCCGTCCAAGACGAGTCGTTCGCGTTGGGACGAAACTACGACAAGGCCACTGAACTCCTGAACACGGCGTCGACCCAGGCCGAAACGGCAACTTCCGCTGCCGCAGTCAACAAGACCAAGGTCAAGGGTCAGGCGGAGGCCGCCAAGACCGAGGCCGAAACGGCGCTCAAGCAGGCCGAAGCGTCCTTGACGAAGGCACCAAGAGGGAAAGGATCTCAGGGAGACGTGGCGGCGCTGGAAGCAGATGTAGCTTCGGCTCAGGCCTCCATCTCAGAAGCCGAACAGAACTATCAAGCGGGAAAATACAAAGAGGCGCTGGATGGGTTCACTTCGGCTAGAGCCCGCTCTGAAGGCGTCAGCGACGAGATCCAGCAGGCGATTGGGCAAAGACAAAGATAACGCTGTGGTGGCTTGAGCCCGGAACGGCAGGGACCCACCAGTTACGACACCTGCTCGGAGCGGATTGAATTCCTGGGGGTCCTACTGATTGTGAGGTGTCGTTGGTAAGATCCCAGAGACGGTTCATTGCTGGGATTGCGGTTTCCCTGATCTTGATCGCGGCTGGCATCAGACTTCGTTCCGTTGGCGGAAGCCAGGCGACAGATCGATTCTCGTCAAATGCACCGGGCCTCCAGGACGAGTTCTCCGCACTTCAGCTCCAGCTGGAGTCGCTCAATCCCCAAGGGCCCTATATCCTGATCGACACCGCCGAGAATCGGCTCTACCTCAAGCAGGGGGAAAGGATATTGTTGGACGCCGTCTGCTCGACCGGCAGTGGCCGGCGTCTGCGTGCGGCGGGAAGAAGTTGGAGCTTCGATACACCGAAGGGACACTTTCGGATCCTTTCCAAAGAGGATAGTCCGGTTTGGATAAAACCCGACTGGGCCTTTCTGGAGGAGGGGGAACCCGTTCCGTCCCGAGAGGAGGATCGGGTGGAGAGGGGGGTCCTCGGGGACCACGCTCTTGGTTTCGGTGATGGCTATTTTATCCATGGCACCCTCTACACGCGATTGCTGGGCCAGAACGTGACTCATGGTTGTATCCGCTTGGGAAGAGAGGACCTGGCGTACCTGAACCAGACCGTCCCACTCAACACCGAAGTCTATATTTACTAAGTTCACTAGCATGCGATGGACTCTTCTGTTGTCGGGCTTGTTAGCCGTGGCTCCGAACTCACTGGGGCTGGACCGCGAGAGGGCAGCCCAGCAGCTGCGTTATCGGCTTGAGCTGGCTGCAGGATCCCTGCCGTACTTCCTGGTCACGCCGAGGGCTACAGAAGTCTACGTCAAGGGAATCCCGGTCAAGCGCCTACCCATTCGTGAAGCGACCGGGCTGGGCCGCGGGAAGTACAGGGCTTCGCATGTGGAAACCGTGGTGCCCCTGGCGCCGGTCAGGAAGATCGTCTTGAGAGCAGACGAACCAGGCTTCCCCTCCACTCGGATCTCCGCTGATAAAGCAGTCAGCGTAGAGGACATGCCGGAGGCATTTCTGGTGGAACTCAAAGATGGATCGCTCTTCTACGTCAGATCTGGCACCTGGCACGGAGTAGCCTACT
This sequence comes from Acidobacteriota bacterium, assembly GCA_965219855.1. Lineage (GTDB taxonomy): Bacteria > Acidobacteriota > UBA6911 > RPQK01 > JAJDTT01 > CAUZIZ01. The sequence continues at coordinate 754,747 of CBDCOR010000022.1, read as the reverse complement.
GGCTTCGAGAAAAGATCCTACAGTTGCGCCTGACCTGGTCCTACCTGGGGGCGATCCTTGAGGGCAACTTGAGCGCCTCTCTCATCCAGCTGGAGATGGAAGGCTCTCGGGCACGCCGTCTTTTCTGGACGCTCCAGAGGGGCAGCGGTGTGATCTACTAGCCCATCAAGGCCATTGAGGTGAACCTGCGGCAGTTGACTCCTCCTCGTCCTCCCCCTCCGCCTGGACCACCTCTCCCGATAGATTGAGCGGAGGTGTCTCAGTCTCCGCTGGCTCCTCAGTCGGTGCGGGCCTCCCGAAAAAGCCATCCTTCGACAGCCGTGCGCTTCCGAGAAGAATACAGCCAAAAGCGTAAGCCCAGAGCAGCAGGGTCACGGAAATGAAGAAGGGGCCGTAGATTTTCTGCAGCGACCAGGAGGGAGCCAATGCCCTGAAGATCAGGTTCCCAGCTGTCCAGAACAGAGCGGAAAAAATGACTTCGGGCATCATGCCTCGAGTCTCCTCGCTTCGATTCGGAAGATACCGATACACCATGAAGAACAGCAAGAGTGTGAGGAACAACGAGATAGCCAGATAGCAGACCGTCTCGACCCCAGCCGCGAGCCCTTCTTCAAGCCCCAACAGATCCCTGGTCAGCATTCGAGCCATCTTCAGGATTCCGACACAGATCAGGGCCACGACTCCGAAGAGGACGACCATGACAGATCCCAAGAACTGGCTGACAGAAAAACGACGAGGCTGGGTGACTCGGTAGGCAGAATCCAGCCCCGCTTCCAAGCTGAAAAAGAAGGCGGAGACACCCCAGACCAAAAGCAAGAAGGAGAAGGCGTGGATACTTCGAATCGGTTGGGTATAGACCCTTAGATTACGAACGATGAAATCCTGAGAAACCGGAAAGAAATAATAGAGGGAATCGAAGATGGTCTCCTGCAGTTCGTTCCAGTGGAGATGATGGATCAATGTCAGCAGCAGCGCGATGAAGGGAAAGACCGAAAGAAGAAAACTGAAAGAGATCGAAGACACCAAAACCACGCCGTCGCGCCCACAGAGATAGAGGACGGTACGGAAGAACACTGCGAGTCTCGAGATCGATCTCTCGGCGGAATCAGCTGCTACGGGTGGATCGCTGGATGGCCCACTTGCATCAGGCACAGGAGGAGGTGCCGGTAAATCGCTGGTCGACATTCCTTCAGCTGCAAAAGGGAACGAAGGGCACGATGGAGACAGTCACAGGTTGCAGGTTACAGGTTGCAGGTTGGAAGTTCTACCGGTTCGTTCCGGGGGAGGCTTGCCGCAGGTAGGTTGGAGAGGTCAGAGGAAGGAAACAGCGGGGTGACTCGCTTTTTGCTTCGGGGGAAGGCAGCCGGCCAGGCCAACTCAACCTGACCCGACCGGCGCCTCGTCGCTCGGGACACTGCCCGGGTGACTTAGCCTTCCTCCTTCCTCACTCCCTTCCTCATCCCTCTAACCGAGGGCAGGCTTAGCATTTTTTAAGCCCTGCCAACTCATGCTAGTCATTTCGGCAGGCCCCTCGGCGGAGTTTGTGAGAGTCGTCACATGTCCCTGTCGCTTACCCCGATGACCAGAGGCTTCTCCCTGTGAAAAACGGAGATTCAAGGCGAACAGCAACCACCTCGGTTGACGAGCATCCAAACTTTGGGGTCTCATGTGGGCCAAGAGCCTTGAAGCGGTAAGCGTGTTTTTTCAGAGCCGTGACCGTGACCACAGGGGAATGAGGAGGCTGCGATGCTGAAAGGTAAGTTGATGAAGCGCCTGATTGTTCTGGTTGGCTTGGTTTTGCTTCCAACTGGACTGGGAATTGGACCTTTCTCCAAGGTCACAACTGGAAAGATCTCCTGGTGGCCCTACGCTCTAGCCGCCCAGGACGCAGGGGATGCCGAGGGAGGCATGGCGATTGGGGTGATTGCCGAGTTGGCCGATCCCAAGAAATCCGTGCATCGGAATGCGGCAAAGGTGGTGGTTGGCAATTGGCAGATGGGGCACACCCCAATGGTCCTGGAGATGATCTCTCTGCTCCCTCCCAATGACCAGAGAGCCCGCAACATGTGGAAGATGCTCAAGCAGGCAACCAAGCAGAAGCTGCCCAACGACACCCACACCTGGTTCAAGTGGCTCTGGAAGCAGGACGTCAAGACCCACCCTGACTACCCGGTATTCAAAGCAACTCTCTTTTCCTTCATCGACAAGCGCTTCAATTGGTTCTTCTACAAGGGAATGCAGCTTTCGATTCGACTTGACGAAATTCTCTGGGGAGGTGTCAAGCTCGACGGCATTCCGCCGCTGGAACATCCCAAGATGATCTCCGCCGACGAAGCCAGGTATCTGGGCAAGAATGATATTGTGTTTGGGGTCTACGTCAACGGTGAGGCCCGCGCCTACCCCAAGAGAATCCTGGCCTGGCACGAACTCTTCAACGATACCGTGGGGAAAGTCAACTTGACCTGCGCCTACTGCACCCTCTGCGGGTCAGCAGTGCTCTACAACCAGAAGGTAGGAGACAAGACCTTCGAATTCGGCACCAGCGGCTTTCTGTATCGGTCCAACAAGCTGATGTACGACCGCAAGACCAACTCCCTCTGGTCGGCCCTGGAAGGGGTACCCGTGTCTGGCACTCTAGTCCCAAAATAAGCGCAAGTTCGAAAATAGACCCCTTTGTCGGCTCCGAGGAGCCATTTTGGAGACCTAAATTCTAAATTTCGGCGCGAAGTCACTCAGAACAGGCACGTGTTCAGCTGTCCTCCACGCCGATCGCTCAGGGAAAACGATTCTGCCCTCTTGGGGGGCGTTTGTAGAGACACCTCGCCCCAGCTCTGGCGACCCTCGGAGCTACTTTATCTCCTTTCAGTTTCAGGTAGCTGGCCGGTGTTTCAACCACTTACTGCCTTCCAAGAGAAGACGGCTCCAACCATTGACATCCAGCAGCCGATAGACCAACTGTCGGCCCCTGCGCAAAATCTGGCAGGGCATTTCAATGACCTCTCGCAGGAAACGGCGATACTCCATCTTCACCAGCTCTCGGGCTTGCAGTCGCGCCGGCAGCACCAACCCCATCCAGGCCTTCAGATTCCAGGCTTGAGCCGCAATCACCAGATAGGCCCAGTTGGCTACCAGCGTATCCGAGGGCATCCGCAGGGCCTCGACTCCGTTCTTGAGTTGTTCAATGACGTTCTCCTGGTTGCAGCGCCGGTTGTTTTCCCGTACGACTCCCGCCGTTCCCAACGTTCTGGCCGAGATATTGGTGACATAAAAGTGGTAGCGCGTCTGCGGCAGCAGCCGCTTCTGGCCTTTCTCGACCAGGATCGTCTTGCGCAAGATCACCATCCGATAGGTTCGCTTCGCTTTGCTCGGACGGTAGTCGATCTCCGCGATCTCTTCCCGTTCCAGCGTCAGCGTCTTGAACCCGCGTCTCTTGACAATCTCCGGCTTCACTTTGTCCCGCCGCTGGCGCCGCTTCTTCCCTTTTCCTTTCCCCTGGCTGGGGCGCCCCAGCTCTTTCCATCTCGCTTCTGGCAACGCCTCCGCCCACTTGACGAAGCTCGGATGGGCGTCGATCCCGAAGTCAAACTCCACGCCCGCCTCCGTCCAACGGTCAAAATGAGCCGTCAGCGAAAAATCCGTGTCCCCGCGCAGGCGCACCTTCCGAAAACCCGCCTCTCGAACCAGCTCGATACTCCGATCCAGCCATTCGGCCGCTCCCTCATGAGAGGGACGGTTGCCCGAGCGGTTGACCGCATAGAGCACCTCTCCCGTATTGGCCAGCGTCACGATCAGCGGCGCATAGCCCCACTGCCCGTCGTAGCTGATCTCCATCCCTTCCTTGCATTCGCCGCTCGTGGGGGCCATCGTCCCATCCACGTCGATCTCCGCCCGTTGGAAGAAACGGGCCGGTTGTTGGGCCCAGACCTTGAGGCGGCTGGCATTGACGGCTTCCATCAGATCCACCACGTCGGGCGCGTCAAAGCGGCGCACAAAGTCTCCGGCCGTGCTGGGGGCGGGGATCTTCTCGGCTCCCACCGCCTCCAGGAAACTCACACTCTGACGTCGCAGTTCAATATCCTGATAGCGGGTCCCGCCCGTGGCCACGTTGTAGATCAGGCTCAGGACGTGGTCCGATTCGTGGTACGGTTGGTGGCGTTTGAGCAGCGTCACCGCCTGGTCAATGGCTTTCCCCAGCCCACTCCACTTCACCACCTGCTGCAGCAGCCCCAGACCACCGTAACTGACCGCACCCGTTTTCTCCGAGACCTCGTAGCTGATGACCTCGGGCGAGAGCACCGGTTTCGGGTCTTGACCGTTCCAGCTGGGGCTCAATCGCTGAGCAACCTCTGCTTCCCGTTTGCGGATGATTGCGCTATCCTTTTTCTTCACCTGAAATGCCTCCTTTCGGCTTGTTCTGAAGTTTCTTTGACAACCCCAGAATACCCGTCAGGTCTGGCATTTCAGGTGTTTACATGTGGTTTAGTCCACTTTCATCTACTTCTTTTGGGTCTAGTAGGTTCTGGACTGAGTCTGGAAAGGCTCCCGATCGTCACCACCAAATGGAAGGACTGGAAAGATCGGCATCCCACGACCAAGGTGCTGTCGCTAGAAACAGGTCATCAGCGGGACTACGGGGAGGGTGTTGCCTACAGAGACTACTTCTCCCATGACGAACTGATGTTTCCGGTCCCGTTCGAAAGCCCTGACCTGCGAAACAAGCAGGAGGTGGTGGCCTTGATTCTGGATGGCGAGGCAGTCGCGTTCCACCCCAAGTTCCTGAAAAAGAACAACCTTCACCGGGAGGAAGTCGGAAACGGGTCCGTCGTCATCCTGACGGACAAATCCGGCTCCAGCCGAGTTTACGACGCAACCGGCGTCACCTTTTCCAAATGGGATCGCAAATCGAAGGTCAAGGACAGCCGGGGCCAAAGCTGGGAGATGACGGAAGAAGCCCTGATCGGATCTTCCGATGAAAGGAAGCGGCGCATCGCCTCAAACCGCGCCTTCTGGTTCGGCTGGCATGCGCAATTCCCCGAATCACGACTAGTCAAGTAGCAAATTCCAAGTAGCAACGACCACCCCGAAATGCTCTGTTGACCTCCTTTCCCCCAAAGATACAGTGATTTCTATGCTCAAACTCGCCGACCTCAAGCCGAACGCCGCCATGTATTTTACCCGATCAATCCTCTTGAAATCCCTGGCAAGTACCTGTCTTGTATCTTGGATTTTTCAATCCCGGGCCGCAGCAGCGACGAGCCTGTCAGCAGGTAGAGGCCAATCGAGCACCAAAAGACACCCGAGAATCCCATCTGTACTGCTACCAGCACAGCCAGAGCGGTCCCTAGAACCGAGCCCACACCATTCAAGGCCCAAGCCCAGGGAACTTCCTCTCGCCGGATGCTTTTGATGCCCAAAGGCAGCAGTCGTCCCAGTACCGTTCCCAGTCCCACAATAGGTATCGCCAGCCAGAAAAAACGGATCCACAGCGACCAGCCAAAGCCGATCTTTAGCCACAGTGGAAACACCCAGACACCCACAAAAACACAGCCGGCGGCGAGTAGCGCTGACTGGCTCACCACCTTGGACATTCGGTCCCTGGAGACCCGGCTAGATCTCCAGCTCCCCCAGGCACAGCCCAGCAAGAGAGCGCATACCACGATCGGAAAGGCGTAGCTCGGATGACCCACAAACTCAATGCTCCTCTGAATCAGCACTGTCTCCATCATCATGAAGGAGATGCCAATCAGCAGGAAAAAAAGACCATCACCCAGGCGAACCCTTTGCTTCCGTCTGGACACCGCCATGGGCAGCAGAAAACAGACCGTGGTGAGAACGCACAGCACCACAAAGGTAACCAGCAGCATGAAAAGGCCGGCATTGTTCTTTCTCACTTCCTCGGGGGTGTTCCAAACCGACCATAGATCCACCCAGTTGAGAGTGAAGAAGAAGAAGGGCTGGTCGTCCGTAGGAGGCCGTACGTTCAGCGGATACTGTTCGAAGAAGCCCTGGCTGTCGTCAGCTTGGATCAGCTCGTAAAAGGGAGTCGCTTCCTGGCGGGCCGGATCGTAGAGCAGGTGGTAGCCGTTCTCAGAAGCAGCGGTCCGGAGCACGGTCAGCTCCTGCGGGGAGAAAGGCAACTTCTTGACGAAAATGACGGCGGGAGTTCCTTCTCCCTGGGCATAGGACGGGTCGCTGATCAGGAAGATCTTGTCCTGGGGGCGAGGGATACCCTGACGCTTCATCGCTTCCAGCGCCAGAGCAGCCAGTCGCAGGGTCTGCTGCGGTGGATCGAACGACCAGCGTCCCAGAGTCAGAATCCCATCCTCTCGGAGCCGACGAAAGTAGAGCTCGAACGCCTCCACCGTATAGAGATAGCTCTCGCTGAGGGTAAGAGATCCTCCCGAGGTAGCGGCCCAGGTGTCCACTGCATTTCCCTGAATCACGTCGAACTGCCCGTCGAACCGCTCGAGAAAACTTCGGGCCTCGTCGACAACCACCTCGACTCCTGGCTGGCTTATCAGTTTGCCGGAATAGTCGTGATAGCGGTCCAGCAAGAGATCCCGCACGATGATTGGATTTATTTCGACTCCAACTACAGAGTGACCTGCCAAACGCGCCGTCAGGATGTCTCGACCACCACCCGCACCCATGATCAGCGCGCTTCCGCTACTCCGTAAGCGATAGACCAATCCGGTGATAGCGGAGAGCAGCATTTCGCCAGCCTCGGCCGTGTGCCGATCCCCACTCAGTACCTCGGTGCTGGCGTCGGCATCGATCTGTACTATCTTGCGATCACCCGCGTCCAGGACGGAAACCCGGGAGAAGGCGTTCCACTTCGAAAATTCGAGGACTGGCTCCGCCTGCCCCTTCACGTAGTGCAAGTGCAACCACTCACCGGTCCATCCCAGGGCAAAAGCCAGCAGGAGTCCCCCAGCCACTGCAAAGAGCGATGCCCTGCGGCGACGTGGAGCCATTAGAAGCGCCGTTGGCAAGAGCAAGCATCCGGCAATCCAGGTCACCCTGATCGCGTCAATCCACTGAATCAGGAAGAGACTGCAGCTAGCGCCCAGCGCCGCGCCCAGGACGTCCCAACAGTAAAGGCGCGAGACCATCTCCTGGCGATGGGTGTAGAGAAGCGAGAGAAACATTCCACAGAAAAAGAAAGGGATAACGCACACGCAAACCGTGCCTATCAACCTGGCGACGTTGATCCAGGTCCAGAGATAGGGAGAGACCGGCAGCCTCAGCGCCACGCCCAGGCAGAGTGGCAGTGAAGCCGCAGCCAGCAGGGCAATCCAACCAAGATAAGATTCCGCACGCCTTCGAAAAAAATCAGTGACGAAGTGAACAATCGCTCCAGACCCTAGCCCAAAGAGCGCAATCGAAAGCACCAGGAAGGCAAAGTGGTACATGAGGGTCACGGAAAAATCCGAGTCAGGGGCACTTCGGTGATCAGCAGGGCACAGGAAAATGATGCGACGGCGAAGTAGATTCTCACGGAACGACAGGTTACAGGTAGGGCAAAGAGGTCACAAGTCAGGGAAAGAGGTCGCAGGTCTCAAGTCGCAGGTCGAGGAAGAAGCGATCGCAGGTCCCAGTGCGATAGTCGGCACCCGATCTTACAGACAGCGTCCGATTTGATCGAAATCGAACGGCGCCTTTCGCACCTAGAAGCGGACATTCAGGTCGTCCGCGGAACGTCGAGTGAACTACCGCGAATGGCCAGGATAGTTCGGTCGCACTTCCGCTGAAAGTCTTAGTAGTTGATTGGTGTGGGCCCCACGGAAATCTGTTAGGTACAAGATGCCTTAAACCTAATTTACCTCGTAGAAAAGTGATGTAACCTATTGTTAAGATTGGGGTAATGCTACAAATCAGCTGCGTCGGTACTGGGTACATTATAGACGAACGCCGAGGAGATCCAGGGCTCGCTGCTGAAGCGATGTGGGACGGGTGATTTTGTCGAAGGCTGCTGAGCCGGGCAACTGCGGCTGAATCCGGTTTTTGGAGATCGTGGCCAAATCGCTGAGCAAGGTCTGAAAGCTGTGCACGGGCCCACCCTCAACGGTGCGCTTGCGGTGAGCCTTGCGGAGGGCCTGAGGAGAGCGCTGAGAGGGTGCCACCACCGAATCGCGAAGCTGCCTCCCCGCCTCGGGATCCTCGTCGTCGAACAGGATCGGAGCTAACTTCTGTCGCATGTGCCACTCGACGTAGTAGGCAAGCATGCACAGAAAGACGTGAGCGCGGACCCGATCCTCCAGATGGTGGTAAATGGGTCGGACCTTCAGATCGACACTCTTACAGCTGCGGAAGGCCCGTTCGGCGACGGACAACCCCTTGTAGGCAGCCACCGTTTGTTCGGCATCCATTTGCTCGCGGGCCAGGTTGGTGCGAATCACATAGATCCCGTCCAGTGCCGCCTCCTGCTCGATGCGCTCCTGCCGGCGCTGGTAGGAGAAGGACTCCTCGCCGATCTCCAGGACAAAATGCTTGCCCACTTTGTAGCGGTTGAGGACTTTGCCCACCCGCAGGGCAATCCGATCCTTGCCCTTGAAGCGACGCTTCGGACGTTGCGTTGCCTGGACAATCTTCTCCAACTCCAGCTCGGTCGCCTGGAGCAGTTGCTGGCGATTGCGGGCCCGTTCCTCCGCTAAGAGGGGATTACGGCAGACAATGAGCCGTTCCCCGGGGTAGTCCGGGCTCTGGATCTCGGCCAGGTCGCGTTGATCAAACAGGGACAGCTGCAGCGGACCGGATTGAAACAGTTTGCGGATCTGAGGGCCTCGCAGGGCCGTGATCCAGCCCATGCCGGGCAGCGGCTTGAGCTCCTCCCGAATGCGGGCTTCCGTCAGCATTCCTCGATCGGCGACCACCACCACCGAGCGCAACCCGAAGCGTTGGCGCAGTTTTTGGATTTGGCTGGTCACTGTTGTGGGGTCCGCTCGGTTGCCTTCGAAGACCTCGACCGCGACGGGGCAGCCTTTCGCACAGCAGGCCGAAGACGATCTGCAGCGTACCCCCTTTGCCGTCTCGGGAATACCCCCGCTGGGCCAACGGGCAACTCCTCCCTTCGAAGTAGGTCGAGGTGACGTCGTAGATCACGAGGCAACCGTCCTGCAGGCGCTGAGCCGCCAGCTGGTTTTCAATCTTTGGTTGTCGAACGAGCAGCCAGTCCAAGGCGCCGTACAGATCATCGGCCGTCGCGGCCTCCACCTGTAAGAGCTCGCCCAAGCTGCTGGACAGGGTCTGGGGATCCCATCCGCGTGCGGTGGCCAGCTTGGAGCGGGGCTCCAGGATGCGCGCCACGATCAGGGCCACTACCAGGCGGCGCTGCAGGCTGTTGCGAGTGGCCAGTAAGCGCTCCAAACCGAGGCGGCGCAGGGTACCCAAGACGGCCGCCACATGACCATGGGGGCGAGTGCGCTGGACCTGGAAGGCTTGGCTCAAGTCGGAGATGACGGAGCCTCCCTTCAAGAGGCTGCGCAGGCCTTCGACGATCTCCGCGGGCCACTTGCTGAGGTTAGCCAGAGTGCGCTTGCGCACCTTGCCGGCTTGCCGGTAGGACTCGCGCAGGAGAATGGCCGGGGGCGAGTTGCGGTTGGGAACGGATTCGATGTACATGGGCACTATAATATCACATACTACCGACAATAAAGGACACTAAAGCAACTATTACATGGGTATAGATTGTCGAACACAAAAAGACCCTTACCTGATGATCCACAATGGCTTACAGGTTGTTTTTCAGCTAGTTTTCAGGGTAACTTCGGCTTAAAAAAATGACTGGCGTTACGCTCGGACATTACCAGCATGGCGGCTTGCATTAAAACATCTATGGTTTTTACCCACTCTTATTGTTAGTTTGGCTAAACAGACTCATTGCTTTCTAGGCTCCAGAGAAAGCAAACTACAATAAGGAGATCCCGTGAGACCATTACTTATCGTTTTCGCATTGTCCCTGTTCGCTTTTCAAGATCAGGATATTCCCAATAAAAAACAGCAAATCGCCGGTGCCCTCCAGGCAGTACCTGAAAATCTCCGTGAAGGCGCAACAGTTTATGGATATGATTCAAAAGGCAAGGTCATAATTTTACAAAAAGGTAGCGGTTTGATGGTTTGCCTGGCAGATAATCCACATATGAGCGGCTTTACCTCTTCTGCCTTTCATAAAGATCTCTATCCCTTCATGGCCCGAGGTCTCGCCTTACGGCTTGAAGGCAAGTCTGCAAAGGAAATATTTGACATTCGAGAGGCGGAAGCGAAATCCGGCAAACTACAGATGCCAGAGCAAGCGACCACATTGTATGTTTTGTTTGGTACAGACGGCACCTTTGATGAAAAGGAAAGAATCTTCACAAATGTCCATCTGCGATATGTGGTTTATATCCCTTGGGCAACCCAAGAAACGACCGGCCTGCCAATTAAGCCGACATCGCCGGGTGGGCCATGGATAATGAATCCGGGAACCCACCGTGCCCATATTATGATTACGCCGCCAGTTCAATAATATTGCTCTATCCGTTACCGAGCCTGATTTTGGGCAGAGCGGCGCAGTCCCAATCGAGCTCAGAGCCGGCGGTATTTCGATTCATCACGTCCGGGCGCTGCATGCCTCGGCACCCAACACCAATGGTCGTCCTCGCCGCCTACTCCTGATTGATTATTGCGCCGCCGATGCCTGGCCGCTCACTTCGGACATCAACTGTCGGGGGCCACTTCAAAAGCGGCCAGGCGGGGCCGGGTCAAAACCGGCCAGTGATTCAGTAGTTATATCCTCCGGTTCGAGTCATTTCAATCCCTTGTGAAGCCCTCCCCGCGAAGCGGGGGGAGGAGGCTTTGTTGTGTGTTCAGCCGTAGAAGCGGTGGGAACTGTGGGAAACTCCGTCCGGAGGAGTTTTCCAAGCGCTGTGGGAACGGTGGAAAAACTCGCCTCCTGGAGTCGTCTTCGCGAGGCAGCCGTTTTCCCACGGTTTCCATAGCGCGGCAGTTTCCACGGCTTTCCGGGGGTGTTGGGGGAAACTCGAGAAGCCTGGCTTCCATGGTCTCTGCTTGGTTTCAACGACACGGCTTCTTCCTGGCTTCCTTTTTTCAAAAAACATTCGCTCAGAGGCCCCTCAAGCAATGAGCTCTGCCCCACCCTGTCCTGACCCCTCCCTCGGAGCGGGCAATCTACGAAGCCTGGGGCTGAGTCCCAGGGTCTGCGAGTAGGGGACAAGCCCGCACTCACAGCACTCGCCTCGCAGGTGTCATTTCTCTTTCCCTCGCTTCGGGGTGGATTTCTCTCGTTGCTGTCGCTCGTAGAGGCGATAGCTCTTGCCCCGAATGAAGGTGACTTCCGAAGTGTGCAGGAAGCGGTCCAGCAGCGCCGAGGTGGCCGCCGTATCTCCTCCCAGCATCGCGCCCCAGTCCTCCAGGGGTCGATTCGAACTGAGGATCGTCGAGGTCTTCTGGTATCGGCGGTGCAGGATCTCCAACAGATCTTCTGCCGCCGACTCCGGCACTCTGCGGAGTCCCAGATCCTCGAGGATCAGCAGCGGGATCCGGGTCATCTCCGTAATGTAAGATCGGCGTCTGCCGGTGGCCGTGGCTTCGGCGATGTCTTCCAGCAGATCGAAAGCCGACTTGTACTGCACCCGGTGACCGGCTTCGACCGCCTTGATCCCGACGGTGATGATCAGATGGCTCTTGCCGACTCCGGTCTGACCGATGACCAACCAGCCGCGGCGCTGTTGGATGAATCGGCCGGTAGCCAGATCGAAGATCTGCTGCCGGTTGATGGAGGGGTTAAAGGAGAAGTTAAAGTCCTCCAAGTGCTTTTGTTCCGGAAACTGGGCCTGGCGCAAACGTCGCTCCAACAGCCGGTCCCGACGGCGGGTCAGCTCGTCATCAATCAGCAGCTCAAAGAACTCCTGATGGCTGAGCCTTCCCTGGACGGCTTGTTGCAGGCGAACGTCAAAGACCTGAGCCAGGCCCGAGAGCCGGAGGTGACGAAGTTTTCGTTCCAGTTCTGATGAGATCATTCTGGTTCTCCTGTGGGATCGGTGATCTGGTACTCGGACAGCGGTCGGATCAACTCGTGCTCGGAGGTAAACAAAGAGCGCTGCGGCACGTCCAGTCGCTTACACAAAGCCACCAGAGTCCGGTAGCGGAAGGCGTCATGTGCGAGCGCCTTGCCGCAGGCTTCGTCGACGACCGAAGCGCGGTAGCGGCGGGTCAGCGAGATCATGCCCTGCACGAGTCGGTAGGCGAGCATGTCTCGGACCTCCAGAGCTCGCTCGGCCCAGCGGTGCGCCTCTGGACCCACGGCTCGGGCTTGCTTCAGCAGATGATGCTCGGTTCGATAGTGCGCGTAGCGTTTGCGTTCCGGAAGATGGCTCGTTTCGGTTCGGAATCTCCCCGGCGGGTGCTTCGGATGCAGGGCCACCTGTTGCTCACGAAAGAAGACGCGGACGATACGATCATCCCAGTGCACGGCGACTTCACAACCGAGCAGATGATTGGGCACCGAGTAGAACGCTCGGTCGACTTCGATGTGGCCATCGGTGGAGACCGTTCGACGGCCCACGCGGAAGAAACTGAAGCGGGAATCCGGAAGCGGTCGGAGATGCTTCTGTTCTTCGACAAAGCGGGGCCAGACCTGCTGCTTGGTGGTGCCGTGGATGCGCTGGCGGGCGATTCGCTCGTTCCAACTCTGCAGATGCTCATTCTGCGCATCCAGGCTCTCGAAGCGGCGAGCTTTGAGCGCGCTGGAGTCGGTATATCCGATGCTTCTTTCGACTTTTCCGTTCTCGTTCGGAGCGCCCGGATGGATGGGCAGCACGGCGAAGCCGTAGTGGCGAGCGAGCGCACTGAAGACGGCATTGACCTCGGGGTCCACCAAGCAAGCCCGGGTGATCCCGGCCTTGAGGTTATCGAGGCGAACCACCTCCACGCCGCCTCCAAAAGCGTGAAAAGCCTCCTCGACACAGCGGATGAACGTCTTCAGTTCCTGCCGCCAGACGACTTCCTCATAGGAGTGGCGCGAGTGGCAGAGGACGGCCTTGAACAGATGAGGACGGCGGTAACGACCCGATTCGGTCCGAGTCAGGGCTCCTTTGCCGAAGTCGATCTGCAGGTCCCGACCGGGGGGAGTTTCCACCCGAGCAAACACGCGAGGACTCTCCGCCTTGAGCTTTCCACAGAAGCGCTTGACGGAGTTGTAGGCTCCCCCGAATCCCTGCTCGAAGACCAGGTCCTGCCAGATCCGCTTGGCCTGCAATCCCTGCTGGAGTTTCTTTTCAATCTGCTCCCGAAAGGGCTCACAGAAGCTGCGCAGACCCGGGGGCCGCTTTGGCCGCTTTTGCTCCTCCGAGCCGGGGGCCACTTTGGCCGGTTTTGAATCTCGGGAGGGATCATAGCGGGCAATCGTCTCTCGTCGGACTCCCATCTCTCGCTCGATCCGACGATACGACCAGCCCAGCTTCAGGAGCGCCAAAACCGTTTGCTTCTTTTCCATTTTCAATGTATTGGCCATCGGCGCATCCTACGCCGGATGCGGCCCTCAATGGCTCTTGAAAATGGCCGGTTTTGAAGTGGCCCTCACTGGCCGCTTTTGGGTGGCCCCTGACAATCAACTCCAAGGGTGGGTAAGAATCTGCGTCGATGAACAACAGCCAGTTTCCCTGAGCGACTTCCGCTCCCGTTAAAGAGACAGAACCAGTAACCTGCAACCTGTAACCTGTAACCTGTAACCTGTAACCTAGAACCTCCATGCGCGTACTCCTGGTCTCACCCTATCACGGCGGCAGCCATCAAGAATGGGCCGAAGGATACCAGGCCCACAGCAGTCATGAGATCGAACTGCTGACCCTATCGGCTCGACATTGGAAGTGGCGAATGCATGGCGGAGCCGTCACGCTGGCCCGGCGTCTCCTTCAGGAGGGAGAGCGCTTCCCTACGATCATGGCTACCGATATGCTCGACTTGACTACCTTTCTGGCCCTGACGCGCCCCTTTACCGCAAGCGCTTCCACAGCGCTCTATATGCACGAGAACCAGTTGACCTATCCCCTGCCCGAGGACCCCACTAGCGGTCCCATGAGGCGCCAATTGGGTGAGCGAGATCTACACTATGCCTTCGTCAACTACTCCTCGATGCTGGCAGCCGATCAGATCTTCTTCAACAGTCGATTCCACCACGATTCACTGTTTTCGGCCCTCAGACGTTTCTTGAAGCACTTTCCCGATCCCCGGGAGCTGGAGACAATCGAGCAGCTGAAGGCGAAGAGTTCCGTGCTTCCAGTCGGACTCAATCGATCGAGTCCACCTTCCGAGGACAGGCCCATGCCGCCCTTGATCCTTTGGAATCAGCGTTGGGAATACGACAAGAACCCGGCTGAATTCTTCGAGTCGCTGTACTGGGCCTCCGAGCGCAAGCTCGATTTTCGGTTGGCGTTATGTGGAGAGCAGTTTAGCCAACATCCCCAGGAATTCGAAGAGGCTAAGCAACGGTTGGCGGGACGTATAACCCATGTGGGGTTCGCAGAGAAGCCCACCTATAAACGGATCTTAGACGAGACTTCGGTTGTTCTGTCCACGGCCCACCACGAGTTCTTCGGAATCAGCATCCTAGAAGCCGTGGTGCACGGCGCTTTCCCGATACTGCCCAACCGGCTAAGCTATCCCGAGCTGATCCCAGAAGAATTCCACAAGGACTGCTTGTACGAAGGGCCGGAGCAACTGCGACAGCGGCTCCATTGGGCTCTCTCCGAACCCCAAGAGGCCAGAATTGTGGCCTGCCGGATTGCGGCCTCTCTGACGCATCTCGAGTGGCAGAACCTGGCCTTCCGCTATGACCTCGAACTGGGCCGTATCCAAGGTCCGGCTGTTCACTGAAGATTAAAAAGGCGGCTCAGGAGAAGCTGCAGGGGGAACCGTCTTAGACTCCCGCCCGGCACCGACTTCTCATTGAAGACCTCGACTTCATCCGCCTCGAGACCCTCGCCCCAGATGAGAACAGGAAGCGGGTCAGCGACGTGCTGGCCGCTCTCGCTGAGGGTGGCGTGATCCGACGCCACGGCGATTCTGAGTGGATCCTTATGCGCGTCCAGAAGCAGCTTGAGGTGGGCATCCAGCTTCTCCAGGAAGGCGACCTTCAGCTCAGGTCGCCGATCGTGTGCGGCGATATCCGCTCCTTTGATGTGCATGATGACGAGATCATCCCGCTTCAGGGACTCGAGAGCCAGTTTGACCTTGACTCCAAGATCGGTGTCCAAGTTCGCCGTCATGGCAGGAGAGGTGATGTTGCGCGCGCCCAACCACCCAGCAAGACCCAACACCGTCCCATCTCCACTGATGCAGGAGAGTCGCAGGGGTATACCGGACTCTTCCAGAGGAATAAGCCGATGCACCCGGCCAGCACCTCGAGTCAGAATCGCATTGGCAGGTGGCAGCCCTTTGGCTTTCCGTTTTCGATTCACGGGATGCTTAGCCAGCTTACCCCGTACCTTCTCTTCGAAAATGGAGAGTACCCGTGCCGTATAGACTGCCTTTTCGTCATCGGAGTCCTCGGGTCGCGGCGTCAAAGGCAAGGATCCCTCGGAACCATCACCAGGATCGCTACCCACGACTGCAGTCGACAAATTCTGCCCCCGAAGAACGATGGCCAGGCGATGTTCGGTCGAGGACTCGACTCCGATCTCGACCTCCCGCGAGATCCACCCGGGAAGCGGCATTCGATCGATGGCTCGCGCCAGTTCGGCCGCTTCTTCCCGGATCCTGCCTGCCCTCCGATCAATCACTCGGCCCTTCTTGTCTAGACAGGCGAAGTTGCCTCTGAGGGCAATGTCCTCTGGTGCCAACTCGATTCCAGCGCCTAGTGCCTCTACCGGGCCTCTCTTCATGGCCAGTGGAGACTGACCAAAGAGAGCCAGGCTGCCCGCGGCCGTATCAGGTACCACCCCGGGTGCCACCGGGTCTGCAAGTCCACACTGACCCTCCCTGGCCAAACGGTCCAAAGTGGGAGTTTTGGCAGCCTCCAATGGGGTGCGCCCTCCCAGAGCGCGAACCGGGCGATCGGCGACGCCATCTATGACCAACAAAAGTGTTGGAATGCCAGACCCAGGTCTGACCGGGCCGGCTTCTGTCAGATAGGGTACGCGCTGCTGGAGAAAGCCCGTAAGTACCCTGAGGACTCTGCCCACCGGGGGATCTGAAATGGAGGAATCCACAACCGGGATGTCGCGGCTCTCGACCTCTTGAAGAATGAATTCATGGAGAAATCGGATGGAAGAGAAATTCTCCAGATAGCGTTCGGCACGTCGACCACTGAAACGGGCGCGGGACAGAAAACGCGCTCGATGAGCTTCCACGTCCAGACAGGAGAGGACGAGTGGGACCTGGTAGGCTTCCCCCTCCAGATCCAAAAAGGGGATCAGCGGAGGGTAGAGGTGAACTCCTTCTATCAGGATGCTCCTATTCTCCACGATCGCCCGCTCCACCACAGCCCGGACGCCGACACACACTCTAGTGGATTGTTCCTCGAAGGTGGCCATCACGCGGGAAGTGAAGTCCTGCTCTCCATGGGGGTCTCCGGCGCCCTCGGCGACCGACACTCCAAATGGGGTCACCGCCTCGAAGCTGGAAGCGTGAAGTGCCGGGAGCATGCTGGTGGAGAAAACCATCCGCATCAACTGTCGAACGGTGTCAGTGGAGGTTACTCTATAGAGGCCCAGCAGATGAGCCAGCTCCAAAGCAAGGGTGGACTTGCCGGTACCGCTGGCTCCCCCGAGATAGACAACCAGGGGCCGGGGCAAATGCTGGATCCGGCGCACCAGACGGTAGCGCCGCGCCGTGTCTGCACCTTCGACCCTTTCCAGGAGATCCTCCAGCCGATTAGCAATCTCCTGACTCGAAAGTACCTTGGTACCCTCCTGCTTCAGCTCGGCCTGGAACTGGTTGACCAACTGGTAACTGCGGTCCAGGTCCAGGCCGGACCCGGCCAGGCTTCTTGCCAGCAGCCCACGGGAGAAAGGCTGTCTCTGGTCGTTACGAAGCACGTAGAGCTCCGCAGCGATCTTTACCGGATCTTGAAGATTGGATGGCAGTGTGTCCCCGAAAACCGTCTCCAGTTCTTCCTGGATCAGATCAAGGATCTCAGAGGTTGTGACCTCCTCTCGGCCATCGAGCCGGCCCCGTATGGACCGCGCCACCGCGTAAGAATTGTCGAAATCCAGACCCCGAAGCATCAGGTCATGGGTAATCATGCCCCTCAGGAAACGATGTCGTACACCCTGGGAAGTCACTACCTGAAGAGGCTTCTGATCGGCTTTTTGACGGGCCATGTCCTGGGAACTAACGTAGCAGCGACATAGCGGGAATTCAAGCTGCTCTGCCCCTCTCGTTCAGGCCTGGAGTAGTCCTCTTTCCGCGCCTGCGCTGCCAAAGAGGCCGTGTTGATATCTGTCTGTAATGGGTTAACCCGGATTTCTCATCGCTCGTCGTAGCGAGGCGTCGCAAGCGCCGCCCTGGCAAGGCTTGCGACCGAGACCACGCGTGGCGAGCCGCCGCAGTCGTACTTTGACAGTACGTCGAGGAGGCCGACCGAGCATAACGCAGCCAGGGCGGATGATTGCGGCGACGTAGTAGACTAGCGATGAGAAATGCGGGTTAAGATTCGCGAGGACCCACCGCTCTCTGCCATGGGAAAGGAAACGATACTACTTATAGAAGATCAGTAGCGTCCCAGCGTTAGTCGAATAACATCAACTGTTTATGAATGTCACTATTCTGAGTAATGTAATGCATGTCCTGAAAGGCCTGTAAAATTGGGGTTTTCTCGAAGAGCGAGACACTCAGGACCTGGAGAATTGTGTAGAGCGGCAACTCGAGATAGAGGCGCTTGCGGATGATGGCGATGAGCAGGTAGGTACTGAGGGCGATCCAGATTTGTGTTTTCACGGCATTGGGACTGGTGCCGTAAAAGGCCTTGATGCGGAGATGCTGTTTGATCCATTTGAAGAACAGTTCGATCTGCCAGCGGAGCTTGTAGAGCCGGGCAATAGTCAGAGCGGGAGAAGCAAAGTCGTTGGTGAGGAATACTAGCCGCAGGTCGGTGGTGACGTCGAAGAACTTGATGCGACGCAAAGGTTCGGGGTAGGCCTTGGCCGGATAGAAGGTGCTCAGCAGGACAGTTTGGTCGCAGATCAGTCCCGTCGTTCTGTCCACCGGGTGGGAGTAGCGGCGGCGGAACTTGAAGTTGGCCTTGGCGCGGGTCACGAATAACGACCGGGCAGAATGGAGTCGGTACAGGCGCCCGAAATCCAGGTATCCGCGATCCATGATGTAGTAGGCACCGGGACAAGGAATCAGGTGGTCCAAGGCGTGGACATCGTGCAGTTTTCCGTCCGAGATCAGAACGAACTCGGGAATGGCGCCGTGCAGGTTGAGCAAGGTATGCAGTTTGATCGCCCCCTTGGTACGGCGGAAGCGCGCCCAGGGGAAGACCGAGAGGCACAGGTCGATGGTCGTGGAGTCCAAGGCATAGACGGTCGCGTTCAGGTCGACTCCCAGGTCCTCGTCGGTGTACAGGCGGCGCGCTTCGGCGATAAGCACTTGGGCAAACTCGGCATAGATGCGCCAGTCGCGCCTCTCGTTGGCATTGGACAGATTGTTGCGGGAGACCGTGGAGCGAATGCCCATGTGGAAGAGCTTGGATCTCATGGCCCGTAGGCAGGCTTCGATATCGCGCAAGCTCTCGCGATAGGTCAACTGTGCAAAGGCCATGACCCGGTAATGGTCGGCACAGCGGAACGACTTGACCTTGTAGTCGCCCCCGTAGTGCTGAACAATGCGATGAAAATGATGCCAGGGAAGATGCCGCATCACCTGAGAAAAAATCGTCGTGCCCGTGTACATGCTCGCCCTCCTTATGAACTGAAGGGCGTGAGCGTACACTCACTTTCAAGTCGGAAACACCCATTATCTTCTCTAACATATTACTCATTAATACTTTACAGAGATTAGAAGCCCAAACGTTGGGACACTACTGATAGAAGATGACGAATCGATCCAGGAACTGGTTCGGTATCATCTGTGCAGAGAAGGTTACCGGGTGTTTTCCGCCAGCGCGGCGTCGGAAGCCCTGAAGCTGGCCAACAAAGAACCTCCCGACTTAATCCTGCTGGATCTGATGCTCCCCGATCTTGACGGCCTCTCCCTCTGCAAGGTTCTTAGAAGCCAATCTGACACCAGCGAGATCCCCATCGTCATGCTAACCGCTAAAGATGCAGAGTCGGATATGGTTGCAGGGCTGGAAGTGGGTGCCGACGACTACATTGTGAAGCCCTTCAGCCCAAGAGTCCTGATTGCCCGGCTACGAGCGGTGCTGCGCCGCCAGGGGCCGGGCGAGGAATCGGCGGCTCTGCAGTTCGGCGATCTCTTCCTTCATCCGGGACAACATGAGGTCAGGGTCGGAGACGACAGGATAGAGCTTACTCATACCCAGTTCCGTATACTCCGACTCCTGATGCAGCGTCCCGGATGGGTGTTCACCCGATACCAGATTGTCGAAGCGATTCAGGGGCAGGGCTACGCCGTAACGGAGCGCACGGTGGACGTCCAGATGGTAGCTCTTCGGAAAAAGCTGGGCTCCGCGAGTCGCTACCTTGCAACCGTGCGGGGCGTGGGCTATCGATTGAAAGAAGCATAAGTGCCTACAAAACGGCAGGCCTGGCAAATCTCGTTGGCTCTGCTACCGGGAGTGCTCCTGCTCCTGCTGGTATTCCTCTGGTTGTCGCTCGGTTTCGAGAGAGGAACACCTGCGCCCCAGCCGAGCGTCCTACTGGTCCTCACCGCCGCCCTCGGACTGTTGACGCTGGCACTGGGATTGTGGATGTGGATTCAGATCCTGCGCCCCTTGGAAAAGTTGGTGGCGGAGACGCGAGAGCTGGCAGCGAGTACTCCGGATCCAATCCAAAAGCTGGAAATACCGCAAGACACCGCGTTGAGGATCCTGGCGGAGAGTCTCAATCAGATGGCTGTCCAGCTGACGGACCAGGCTCAGACGGCGCGCCAGCATGAGAGAGAGAGAGAGAGAGAGAGAGAGAGCAGGAGCTGCTTCTGGACTCCCTCCAGGAAGGGGTTCTGGTGATCGATTCAGGGTCTCGGGTGCGCCAGGTCAACAAGCCAGCAACCCATCTGATCGGCGTCGAAGAAGAGCAAGTCGTAGGCCGGCTGATCTCAGAGTGTCTCCCCAGTCAGATCCTTCAGCAGTTTGTCTCGACGCTGCTTTCGGGATCCGAGTCTGCCCAGGTCGAGATGGTTCTTGGCAGCCGCCAGCAAAGAAATGTCCGGATCCAGGGAAATGAGCTGCTGGACACCTACGGGCACAAGATCGGGGCTGTCCTGGTCCTGAGCGACACAACCCGACTACGAGCGCTGGAGAAACTCGAAAGCGGATTTCTGGCGAATGTGGCCCACGAGCTCAAGACGCCCTTGACCGCCATCAAGGGCTTCGCGGAAACCCTGCTGGAGGGCGCTCTCCAGGACCCGGAAGAAAGTGAACGTTTCGTACGGATCATCGCCCAACAAAGCGACCGGCTGGATCACCTGACCGGACGATTGTTGGAGCTCTCGCGGCTGGAGGGCACCCAGAGTGTCCGCGAAGCAGAGCGTGAGTGGCATTCCATCCTGGAGCTGCTGGATCAGTCGGTCGCCTCCTGCTCTCAGGGGTCCAGAGACAAGAGCATCCGGGTAAGGGTCGAGTGTCCCCCGGACCTGGTTGGCCGAATCAACGTCGCCCTGATGGAGCACGCGCTCCGCAACCTGCTAGAGAATGCAATCAGATACAGCTCTCCGGGGGGAGACGTCTCGCTCCAGGCCGGTGCAGAGCAACACGAGGTCTTTCTATCCGTTCAGGACCAGGGGCTGGGCATCGACCCGATTCACCACACCCAGATCTTTGAGCGCTTCTATCGCGTAGATTCGAAAAGAAAGTCCCAGGGCAGCGGCCTGGGATTAGCCATAGTCAAGCGGATCGTGGAAGCCCACGCCGGCCGAATCGAGCTGAGGAGCGAACTAGGCCGCGCGGCAGCACTTTCACCATTCGCCTCTCTGGGTACTGAGCTGAAGCTTCAAGAAGAGGTCGCAAGTTGCAGGTCGCACGTCGCAGGTCTCTTGTCACTGGACAGCGTGCCGAAGAACGGGACCAGTAATGCGAAAATCTGGGAAGCCTGAAGCGCGAGCCAGAGGTTGGGGGCAGCGAGATGTGTGGACAAAGCGGCCTGGAGTGCAGACAAGCATCCAGTCGGAAAGATTTGTGCTGCTACCCAACCCCTCGCTCGCGCTTCAGGCTTTTATGACTCGAGTAGTACCTGCCCTGGAGGAAACAGTTTCTTCCTGAATGATCCAGCGTGGGGCCGCACTAACCTGAAACTTGATTGGGCGGACGTAGCTTTGGGCTCCAGGCCGAAGTCTTCTTCCTTCGAGCCTTTGGCCCGATACACGGCGGCCTGGAGGCCACCGCTACGCCGGGACCCGGAGTTTCATTCTCGAATGGGGCAGCGCAGCGGGGGCGGGACTAACCTGAAACTTCATTGGCGAGTGTAGCTTTGGCCTCCAGGCCGAAGTCTTATTTTTCCGAGCCTTTGGCTCGGACGGCGGCCTGGAGGCCACCGCTACGTCGCTCGACTGAAGTTTCTTTCAGGTACGATCCGGCGCAGCTGGTGGCGGGGCTAAGCTGAAACTTCATTGTCGAGCTTCCGAACTTCGGCGTTCGTATTGTTCGGTGTTTTGCGGTTTGAGATTTGGGCTTTTCTGCTTCCCGAGAAGGCAACCGCTAAAGGCTCAACCGCAAAATATCGAACAGGCGAATTTCCAAGGCCGGATCAGGCGACGCTGGTCTTTGTGGGTAGCCAAAGTTTCTTTGTCGAATGGGGCAGCACCGCTGGGGAGCTACTAAGCTGATACTTCATTAGCCCGCTGAAGCGGGCTAGGAAGGGCTCTGGGCCCAAAAAGCTCAAACCGAAAGCTTACGCTTTCTTAACCCAATCTTAACATTCACTTTATACCCTCTCCTCGGGATCGTTACATGATCCCTGGAGTCAGTCGCCGAATCGACCGCGACAGCTGCTGTAACTTCGGGGACGAAAGAGGAGGAGAGTTGATCATGAAACCGAATTTAGAGCTCCTGGTCGTCTTGACGCTTTTCTGGATGGGCGCCTGTGGCAGACCGGGCGAGGGAGGGCGAGCCCTGATCCAGAACAAAGGCTCCGACACCCTGGTGAATGTGGCCCAATCCTGGGCGGAGACCTACCAGAACGTAAAGCCGGAAGTCGCTGTCGCCGTTACCGGGGGAGGCTCCGGCACCGGCATCGCCGCCTTGATCAATGGCACGGTCGACCTGGCAAACTCCAGTCGTGCCATGAAGGAGAAGGAAATCGAACTGGCCTCCAAAGGGGACAAAAAGCCGGTCCAATTCACGGTTGGATACGATGCTCTGGTGGTCTATCTTCACCGGGACAATCCGCTCGATTCCATCAGTCTAGAGAAGCTGGCGGAGATCTACGGTGAGAACGGGACCCTGGACAGCTGGACTCAACTGGGCGTCGATGTACCCGGCTGCAAGGATCAGGAGATCGTCCGGGTGAGTCGCCAGAACAATTCGGGCACTTACGTCTACTTTCGCGAAGCTGTGCTGGGCCGCAGAGACTACAAGCTCGGCTCCCGCGATATGCACGGCTCCAAGGACGTCGTAGACCTGGTCGAGAACACTCCCTGTGCCATCGGCTACAGTGGTCTGGCCTACACAACCGACGACGTAAAGCTGGCCTGCATCAGCACCGAAGCCGGTGGAAGCTGCGTGAATCCATCAACGCAGACGGCAGTAGACAAAAGCTACCCCATCGCACGGCCCCTGTTCATGTACACCCTGGGAGACCCATCGGGAGAAATCAAAGAGTATCTGGATTGGATCCTAAGCGAAAAGGGCCAGTGCATCATCCAAGAACAGGGCTATGCCCCGGTTCGACCGGTCACCTGCAGCGGCCGACCGGGAGCCGACTCATAAGCTCTGGGAGAGAAAAACATGCCCCCCCTTTACGAAGAACGTCTCAATAGTGATCTGGAGCGAATTCGGGGTCTTGTTGCCGAGGTCGCGGCCCAGGTTTCCACGGCCCTGAAAAACTCGGTGGAATCTCTTTGCACCATGGACCGCCACCTGGCATACCAGACAATTCTGGGCGATCACCCCATCAATCGTGCCACTCGGGAGATCGACCGCCTCTGCCACCATTTCGTAGCGCGACACCTTCCTAGTGCAGGGCACCTCCGCTTCATCTCTTCCGTCCTCCGGCTCAGCCTGGAGCTGGAACGTCTGGGGGACTATGCGGTCACAATCTGCCGAGAGACCGTCGAACTTTCCGGATCCCTCGAAGAGAAGCTGCAAAGAGAAGTCGAGAGAATGGCGAGGGACAGCTTCCAGATGTTGGAGCAGGCGACAAAAGCCTTCAACGAGAAGAACTCGGACCTGGCCCGGGGAACCATGGGCTACGCGTATCAAGTGGAAAGAAGCTTCGGCCTGGTCTTTCAGGAGCTGGTGAAGAAGGGGCAAGAAGGTGCGCTGGAGGTCAAGGATCTGTTTGCTATCCTGGTCATCTTCAGCATGCTGGAAAGGGTCAGCGATCAGGCCAAGAATATCTGCGAGGAGACTGTCTTCGCTCTCGCGGGTGAAAGAAAACAGCCCAAAGTCTACCCCATCCTCTTCTTGGAGAAAGGTGACGACTGCCGCAGCCAGCTAGCCGTCGGCATTGCCCGGAAGGCCTATCCCAACAGTGGGAGCTACAGCAGCGCCGGCATCGCACCCGCAGCCGCGATCGATGCCCTACTCGGTAACTTCATGGAAGAGCATGGGATTCCCTTCGAAGAGGTGAAGCCCCGTCCCCTGGACTGGGTCGCCGAGGAACTGGGAAGCTTTCATGTGGTGGTGAGCCTGGAGGGCCCCGTCGAGGACTACCTCACAGACATTCCCTTCAACACGGCGGCGCTGGAATGGTCCATTCCGGCTCCACTTGCCAAAGACCGCAGCGAAGAGGAAAGACGTGCGACCTTCCGTGAGATCTATCAGGAGACCTCTCTGAAGATACGGGAGCTCATCGAGATCCTGCATGGGAAAGAGGCCTCCTAAGTGCCAAGCGAGCATTCGTCCTCAGTGACATCCCCTGAAGAACTTGTCCAGGACCAGCGCAACCTGTCCTGGGTTGTCGACAAAGCCGTCCAGGTGGTGGTGTTCGTAGGTGGCTGCTCAGCCATCGTGTTCATTCTGGGGATTTTCGTCTTCATCACCAAGGAGGGCATAGGCTTCGTCTGGAGTACATTGGATGTGGGAGAGTTCTTTACCTCTCCCCGGTGGAGGCCAGCCTCGGATGTCAACCCTACCTTCGGCGCCCTGGCCCTGATCCTGGGTACCGCGAGCGTCACCGGTACTGCCATGTTGGTGGCCATCCCCTTCTCGCTTGGCGGTGCCATCTACATCGGCGAGTTCGCGTCCAACCGGACCCGTGAGATTCTGAAGGTACTGGTCGAGCTGCTGGCGGCGATCCCCTCGGTGGTGTGGGGATTCATCGGCCTGACCCTCATGAACCCCTTGATCATTGAGCTCTTCGACGTGCCCATCGGCCTCAGCATCCTCAATTCAGGTCTCATTCTGGGACTGATGGCGGCTCCGATCATGACCACGATCGCCGAGGACGCATTGAAGGCGGTTCCAGATCAATATCGGGAAGCTGCTGAGGCCATGGGCGCTACCCGCTGGCAGATCGTGAGGAAGGTCGTACTGCCGGCCGCCAAGAACGGCCTGGTGGCCGCCATATTGCTGGGCGTAGGCCGCGGCTTCGGAGAGACAATGGCGGTCCTGATGGCCAGCGGTCATTCCATCAACCTCCCCACCAGTGTCTTCGATTCAGTTCGCGCTCTGACAGCGACCATAGCTGCTGAGCTTGGCGAAACGGCAGCTGGATCGGATCACTACCGGGCCCTTTTCACGCTGGGCATCCTACTGTTCCTGGTGACCTTTACGATCAATCTGAGTGCTGACCTTCTGGTTCGTGGAACCGGTAAGAGGCGAAACTAGTGTTCGAGGCCACCGAGCTCAACCACCGTAACCTGAGAGTCCAGGGACGCCTGCGGATCCTGTTCCTAGCCATGACGGTAATGCTGATCGCGCCGGTAGTGATCATCCTGGGGGTCCTGATCCAGCGCGGAGCCCCCGCCTTCTCGCTAACCTTCCTTTTCTCCTTTCCGGAAAAGGGAATGACGGCTGGCGGTATCTTTCCGGCTCTGCTGGGCACTTTGCTGCTGGTCCTGACTGCCCTTCTGTTCTCGGTCCCACTGGGGGTCGCCGCAGCCATCTACCTGAGCGAATACGCGCCCGACAACTGGCTAACGCGCTTGATCAACCTGGCCATCATCAACCTGGCCGGAGTCCCTTCCATCGTCCATGCTCTCTTCGGCGTGGGGGCCTTTGTCCTCTTCTTCGGATTCGGAACCAGCATTCTGGCGGCTTCCTTGACGCTAGCAGTCATGACGCTTCCGGTGGTGATTGTGGCGACACGGGAATCTCTTCAAGCCGTGCCTCAGGCGTTCCGGGAGGCTTGTTGGAGTATGGGTGCCACCCGCTGGCAGACGATTCCGAAGGTCGTTCTCCCCAATGCGGGAAGCGGCATCTTGACCGGCATCATCCTGGAGGTCTCTCGAACGGCAGGAGAAACGGCACCCATCATGTTCACAGGTGCGGCGTTCTTCCTGCCGTTTCTACCCAACAGCGTCTTCGACCAGACCATGGCACTCTCCCTCCATCTGTTCGTGATTTCCACTCAGGTTCCTGGGGTACCCGAGCACCTGCCCTACGGCGTCGCACTGCTGCTGATCGGCATCGTCCTCGTCATGAATTCTTTCTCCATTGCCTTTCGCATGTATCTCCGGGGGAAGAAGAAGTGGTAGAGAAGAGCATCACTTCTCCGGACGCCCCCCCTCTCGTAGACGAGACCGTTCTGGAGGTCAACGATCTCTCCATCAGCTACGGAGGCCGTCTGGCCTTGAACGGAGTGAGTCTTTCGGTCAAGAAGAATGAGGTCTTCGGCATCATCGGTCCTGCCAATGGCGGCAAGACCTCCCTGCTGAAAGCCATCAATCGAATGGACCTGTTCAATCCCTCGATGAAAGTGACGGGGGATATCCTCTTCCAGGGCCGCAGTACCACCCAATGGCGAAATGTCTATGCCCTGCGGGCGCAGATCGGCGTCGTCTTCCCCCTTCCGGTAGGCCTGCCCTTGAGCGTCTATGACAACGTGGCCCTGGCGCCCCGTCTAGCCGGCATCAAGAAGAAGGCCGATCTCGAGATCGTGGTCGAGCGCTGTCTCAGACGGGCTGCGCTGTGGGACGAGGTTCGAGACCGATTGGACTCGCTGGGGAGCCTGCTCTCCGGAGGACAGCAGCAGCGCCTGACTATCGCTCGGGCACTTTCACAGAATCCCAAACTGCTCATGCTCGACGAATTTTCGATCGCAGTCGATCCCGTGACGACCATGCGAATCGAGGACGTCCTGAAGGAGCTCAAATCAGAGATGACCATCATCCTGGTCACCAATCTGGTCCAGCAGGCGCGGCGGCTGGCCGATCGAACCGCCTTCTTCCTGACTGGGAACTGTGTTGAAATCGGTCCCACAGAAGAGATGTTCTCCGGATCCGTCCAGGATGACCGAACTCGGGATTACATCCTGGGACGCTTCGGTTAAGTGAAGGAAAGGAGCCGGTAGAGTTGAGCGAATCCCTTAAAGGGCCCCCTCCCACGACGGAAGTCTCCCTGAAAGTCGCCGTTAATCAAGAGGGCCCTGCTGTGGAGATCGACCAGGAACCTGTGGCGCTGGCGATCCGTACGCTGAAGCTCAGCCTCTGGTATGGAACCTTCCAGGCCCTCTTTGAAGTAGACTTTCAGGTCAAGAGTGGTTTGATCAC
The DNA here is from genome assembly GCA_965219855.1 of Acidobacteriota bacterium. Classification (GTDB taxonomy): domain Bacteria; phylum Acidobacteriota; class UBA6911; order RPQK01; family JAJDTT01; genus CAUZIZ01. Next base: position 727,759 of record CBDCOR010000022.1, on the reverse strand, counting down.
AGCGCTCATAGGACCCTCGGAATGCGGAAAAACCACGCTGCTCCGCCGCGTCAATCGAATCAACGAACGGATCAGTTCGGTACGCACTCAGGGTTCGGTGGAGGTTTTTGGCCAGAACATCTATGAGGAGACCGTAGAGCTGGCTCAACTGCGCTGCCAGGTCGGTATGGTCTTCCAGCGACCCAATCCTCTCCCCATATCCATACGCGACAACGTGCTTTTTGGTTACGACATCCATACTCCCAGAAATCCCAAGGACCCTCCCATGGAGAAAGATGAGATTGTCGAGCAGGCTCTGAGACAAGTCCTTCTCTGGGACAGCGTCAAAGACCGCCTGGGAAACAGAGCGACCGAGCTTTCGCTGGAAGAACAGCAGAAACTGTGTATCGCCCGTCTGCTACCCGTGAAGCCGACGGTTCTGCTAATGGATGAACCCTGCTCCGCCTTGGACCCAGAGGGGACAGAGGCCGTGGAAGAGCTTCTCTGGGAGCTGCGAGGGCAGTACTCTATCCTGATCGTCACCCACAACATGGCTCAAGCCCGGCGGGCCAGTGATGAGTGTGCGTTCATGTTGCTGGGAAAGCTCATCGAGCACACCAAGACAGGGGATATGTTTGTCACCCCTCAACACCAGGAAACCGCCGACTACATCGAAGGTCGCTACGGTTAGAAAGACGTTTGCCAATGAGGAATGTTATGAAGCGGATCTATTCATTCTCTGCACTTATGCTGCTGGCTGTTTTGCCTCTCGGCGCCCAAGATCAGAAGGAACTGCTCTCGAGGCTCGAAACTCTAGAGAAAGAGGTCGCGGAACTGAAGCGTCTACTCCTGCAGGTGGTGGAGAAGGATCCCGAGCAGGCACCAGTTGAGAAAGCAGTAGAGACACCTGGGAGCAAGCCAGAAGCCACTCCTACCCCAGATCCGTCTACCCTTCGCGCCTATTGGAAAGAGGGGATGCGAATGGATTCGGCCGACCAGAGCGTCAAGCTCAAGTTGGGAGGCCGAATCATGAACGACTGGGTCGGGTTTTCCGCCGATCGGGCCGTGAAGGAAAACTTCACCTCGGTCGGGGGAACCGAGTTCCGCGCTTCTCGCCTCTATATGTCGGGAACCATCCACGATCGTGTCGAGTTCAAAGCCCAGTACGATTTTGCCGGCAGCGATGCTGATTTCAAGGATGTCTGGATTGGAATCAAAAACATCCCGGGCCTGGGAAAGTTTCGCATTGGACATTTCAAAGAGCCTTTCGGCCTCGAGTTGATGAACAGCAGCCGGTACATCACCTTTATGGAGCGTGCCCTAGCCACTTCATTGATGCCCTCAAGAAATACCGGGTTCCTGTTCACAAACCCCCTGGCAGACGAACGGATGACCTGGGCCGCCGGCGTATTCAAGGATGCTCCTGACACGGCTACCGGCCTTGGCTCGGAGAACTACAGCTTGACCACCAGGGTCACAGGGCTACCCCTGTATGAAGACGAAGGCAGGAGGCTGGTGCATCTTGGACTGGCCTACAGCCGGAGAAATCCGATCCTCGACAGGCTGCGTCTCAGAGCCAGACCCGAAACCCATCTCTCCACGCGGTGGATCGATACCCGATCCTTTCCGGCGAGATCCGAGGACCTCCTGGGCGTGGAAGCCGCCTTGGTCCAGGGACCCTTCTCTCTGCAAACCGAGTATGTGAATGCAGCGACCGACTCTCCAGGGTTGGGAGACCCATCCTTCAACAGCTTCTACGTGGCGGGCAGCTTCTTCCTGACCGGAGAAAACCGGCGCTACAAGCGGGATACCGGCACCTTCACTCGGGTTCGCCCCAGGGGTAATCTATTCGGTGGTGAAAAAGGACTGGGGGCCTGGCAACTGGCGGCTCGGTATTCCCGGCTGGATCTGAATCACGGCAGTATCCTGGGCGGCGAGCTGAACAATTTTACCCTTGGGCTCAACTGGTTTCTGAATCCGAACACGCGCATCATGTTCAACTACGTCCTGGCGGATCGCGAGGACATAGGAGAAGCCAACATCTTCCAGACCCGCTTCCAGGTCGATTTCTGAAGCCGCCAAAGCTTCGAGCTCGAAGACCCTGACATTGCCATCCATGGCCACTTGGGTTAGCTTGCTCCGGGGCATCGTAAGTGGACACTCAACGTCGACACGAACTTTCGGTAGTCATCCCGGTCTTCAACGAAGCAGAAGGCATTTCCCAGGTCCTGTCTCTGTGGACTACTCAACTGGACCAGATCTCGATCGATTATGAGTTGCTCGTCTACGACGATGGCTCCACGGACAAGACTGGTGCCATCCTGGAGAAGTTGGCAGGAACCAACCCCAGGCTGAGGGTTACCCGGCATTCCAATCGAGGACACGGACCCACGATCCTCAAGGCATACCATGAGGCTGTGGGAGAGTGGATGTTTCAGATCGATGGAGATGGTGAAATTCCCGCCGACCAGTTCTCCAAGCTGTGGGAGAAGCGCGAGACCTTCGACTTTCTGCTGGGTTATCGACAAGGTCGAGAGTCCGTCCTGGCACGACGAATTATCACGAAGTGCTCTCGACTCACCGTGGCCCTGCTGTTCGGCCGCTCGGTTGGGGACGTCAATACTCCGTTTCGGCTGATGCGCAGCCAATCGCTGAAGCCCCTCATCGCCTATCTTCCAGACAACACCTTCGCCCCCAACGTCATCCTCTCCGGCTTGGCTGGTCGAGCCGGACTCCGGATCCACGAAGAACCGGTGATCCACCGGGGGCGAGTGGCTGCCGGCGCAACCGTGCTGGTGAAGTGGACACTGCTGAAAGCAGCTTTCGACAGCTTCGTCCAGACAGTAGCCGTGGCCTACAAGGCACGGCGGGCGATCAGGAAGAAATGAAGGACCCGGGACGGATCGTGATTCTGGGCGCTGGACCGACCGGTCTGGGCGCCGCCTATCGTTTGCAGGAGCTGGGAGTAGATGACTTTGTAGTGCTCGAGAGCCGCGAAACACCGGGAGGCCTTGCCTCCAGCTACCTGGATCAACAAGGCTTCACCTGGGATGTAGGAGGACACGTTCAGTTCAGCCACTACAAGTACTACGACTCGGTCCTGGATCGAGCTCTGGGAAAAGATTGGCTCTTCCACGAGCGGGAGTCCTGGGTCTGGATGCGGGAGCGATTCATCCCCTATCCCTTCAAGAACAACATCCATCGCCTGGACACTGAGGAACGGCTGCTGGCCTGGAAGGGACTGGAGCGAGCCGACAAACTCAGAAGCAGCACCGCACCCAGGAACTTTCGGGAGTGGATCTATTCCACCTTCGGCGAGGGAATCGCCGACATCTTTATGGTGCCCTATAACCTCAAGGTGTGGGGATATCCGCTGGACTCGATCTCGATCGGCTGGATGGGGGAGCGGGTCGCGGTCCCCAATCTGGCGCGGATCCGGCAGAACCTGAAGGAGAACCGAGACGATGTCGGCTGGGGACCCAATAGCCGGTTTCGCTTTCCGCTTCGGGGAGGAACCGGGGCCATCTGGGATGGGGTCGCCAAACTGCTGCCACCCCAACGTCTCCGTTATGGCCGCAGGGTAACCGAAATCAACACCTCCAAAAGGACAATCAAACTCCATTCGGGGCAACCTCTGTCGTTCGATACCCTGATCAGCTCCCTGCCTCTGGACGCCCCTTGCCTCAGATGCACCGATCTGAGCTCGGAGGCTGCTCAGGCGGCGTCCTCTCTGGTATTCAGCAGCTGCAACATACTGGGGATTGGACTCAGAGGAGGCAAGCCCGAAACCCTGGCCAAGAAGTGCTGGATGTACTTCCCTGAAGGCAACAGCCCCTACTACCGCGTCACAGTTTTTTCCAACTACTCTCCCAACAACGTTCCCCAGGGAGAAGACTATTGGTCACTGAAGGCCGAGGTGTGTGAGTCCCCCGCCAAACCCGTTGATCAATCAAGACTCGAGAGCTGGACGCTGGAGGCGATGAGAAGTGACGGACTCATCTCCCAGAACGCACAAGTGATCTCCTTCTGGCACAGACGAGAGGAGCGGGGCTATCCTACGCCCTTCCTGGAAAGGGACAAAAGGTGCTGGCCGCCATCCGCCCCGAGCTGGAAAAACGCCGGATTTTCTCTCGCGGCCGCTTTGGAGCTTGGAAGTACGAGGTCTCCAACCAAGACCATTCCTTTATGCAGGGAGTCGAAGCGGTGAACCGAGTTCTCGACCTCGGGGAAGAATTCACGATTGACCGTCCCGACTACGCCAACAGCGGTGTGTTTCTAAAGTGAAGAAGTCTCTACCTGCCACCCCACAAACGGTCGCCGAGCTGGAAGAGAACCTGAGCACGCCCAGTGCCCAGGCAGTGGCAGCGATGGGCCGCCTCTCGGGCGATCTCATCCTGCTGGGCGTCGGAGGGAAGATGGGTCCCACTCTGGCGCGAATGGCCAAGCGGGCCTCACAGGTGCCAGGCATCGATCGGAGGGTGGTCGGGGTTTCACGCTTTTCCGAAGCGGGTGTACGGGAGCGATTGGAAGAACACGGAGTAGAAACCATCGCCGGCAATCTGCTGGACGAAGCCTTCGTCGACTCACTACCCCAGGTCGCGAACGTCGTCCATATGGCGGGCTTCAAGTTCGGGGCAAGCGCGGATCCATCGATGACCTGGGCCATGAATTGTCACCTGCCCGGCCTCGTCTGTCGGAAGTACCACGACAGCCGCATCGTCGCGTTTTCAACCGGCAACGTCTATGGATTGGTGGCCAACGACCGCGGAGGATCGGTCGAGACTGACATTCCAAATCCAGTGGGTGAGTATGCCATGGCCGCCCTGGGCCGAGAGCGGATCTTCCAGTATTTCAGCCGCTCTCTACCGGTTCCGGTGGTGTTGCTACGCCTGAACTACGCCACCGAACTGCGCTATGGAGTGTTGGTGGATCTGGCACAGAAAGTCTGGGCAGAACAGCCGATCGACCTCGCGATGGGTCACGTAAACGTGATCTGGCAAGCCGACGCCAACGCCATGGCGCTGTCGGCTTTGCAACACACAGCCTCTCCGCCTTTTGTCGTGAACGTTGCTGGCGAGGAAATCTTCCCCATCCGAGAGACAGCACGGGAACTGGGACGAATGCTGAACAAACGCGTCCACCTCACAGGCATCGAAGCACCAGACGCCCTGCTGAGCAACGGCCAGAATGGACATCGAGTGCTGGGCAAGCCGCAAACCAGCTCGGCTCAGATGCTCCACTGGACCGCTGACTGGGTCCGCCACGGCAGAGAAACGCTGGGCAAACCGACCGGATTCCAGAACCGTGAGGGGAAGTTCTAAGTCTAAGCCGAAGTTACCCTGAAAACTAGCTGAAAAACAACCTGTAAGCCATTGTGGATCATCAGGTAAGGGTCTTTTTGTGTTCGACAATCTGTACCCATGTAATAGTTGCTTTAGTGTCCTTTATTGTCGGTAGTATGTGATATTATAGTGCCCATGTACATCGAATCCGTTCCCAACCGCAACTCGCCCCCGGCCATTCTCCTGCGCGAGTCCTACCGGCAAGCCGGCAAGGTGCGCAAGCGCACTCTGGCTAACCTCAGCAAGTGGCCCGCGGAGATCGTCGAAGGCCTGCGCAGCCTCTTGAAGGGAGGCTCCGTCATCTCCGACTTGAGCCAAGCCTTCCAGGTCCAGCGCACTCGCCCCCATGGTCATGTGGCGGCCGTCTTGGGTACCCTGCGCCGCCTCGGTTTGGAGCGCTTACTGGCCACTCGCAACAGCCTGCAGCGCCGCCTGGTAGTGGCCCTGATCGTGGCGCGCATCCTGGAGCCCCGCTCCAAGCTGGCCACCGCACGCGGATGGGATCCCCAGACCCTGTCCAGCAGCTTGGGCGAGCTCTTACAGGTGGAGGCCGCGACGGCCGATGATCTGTACGGCGCCTTGGACTGGCTGCTCGTTCGACAACCAAAGATTGAAAACCAGCTGGCGGCTCAGCGCCTGCAGGACGGTTGCCTCGTGATCTACGACGTCACCTCGACCTACTTCGAAGGGAGGAGTTGCCCGTTGGCCCAGCGGGGGTATTCCCGAGACGGCAAAGGGGGTACGCTGCAGATCGTCTTCGGCCTGCTGTGCGAAAGGCTGCCCCGTCGCGGTCGAGGTCTTCGAAGGCAACCGAGCGGACCCCACAACAGTGACCAGCCAAATCCAAAAACTGCGCCAACGCTTCGGGTTGCGCTCGGTGGTGGTGGTCGCCGATCGAGGAATGCTGACGGAAGCCCGCATTCGGGAGGAGCTCAAGCCGCTGCCCGGCATGGGCTGGATCACGGCCCTGCGAGGCCCTCAGATCCGCAAACTGTTTCAATCCGGTCCGCTGCAGCTGTCCCTGTTTGATCAACGCGACCTGGCCGAGATCCAGAGCCCGGACTACCCCGGGGAACGGCTCATTGTCTGCCGTAATCCCCTCTTAGCGGAGGAACGGGCCCGCAATCGCCAGCAACTGCTCCAGGCGACCGAGCTGGAGTTGGAGAAGATTGTCCAGGCAACGCAACGTCCGAAGCGTCGCTTCAAGGGCAAGGATCGGATTGCCCTGCGGGTGGGCAAAGTCCTCAACCGCTACAAAGTGGGCAAGCATTTTGTCCTGGAGATCGGCGAGGAGTCCTTCTCCTACCAGCGCCGGCAGGAGCGCATCGAGCAGGAGGCGGCACTGGACGGGATCTATGTGATTCGCACCAACCTGGCCCGCGAGCAAATGGATGCCGAACAAACGGTGGCTGCCTACAAGGGGTTGTCCGTCGCCGAACGGGCCTTCCGCAGCTGTAAGAGTGTCGATCTGAAGGTCCGACCCATTTACCACCATCTGGAGGATCGGGTCCGCGCTCACGTCTTTCTGTGCATGCTTGCCTACTACGTCGAGTGGCACATGCGACAGAAGTTAGCTCCGATCCTGTTCGACGACGAGGATCCCGAGGCGGGGAGGCAGCTTCGCGATTCGGTGGTGGCACCCTCTCAGCGCTCTCCTCAGGCCCTCCGCAAGGCTCACCGCAAGCGCACCGTTGAGGGTGGGCCCGTGCACAGCTTTCAGACCTTGCTCAGCGATTTGGCCACGATCTCCAAAAACCGGATTCAGCCGCAGTTGCCCGGCTCAGCAGCCTTCGACAAAATCACCCGTCCCACATCGCTTCAGCAGCGAGCCCTGGATCTCCTCGGCGTTCGTCTATAATGTACCCAGTACCGACGCAGCTGATTTATAGCATTACCCCAATCTTAACAATAGGTTACATCACTTTTCTACGAGGTAACTTAGGTCTAAGCTAAAACTTGATTTGGCTGACGTAGCTTTGGGCTCCAGGCCGAAGTCTTCTTCCTTCGAGCCTTTGGCTCGATGCACAGCGGCCTGGAGGCCACCGCTACGCTCGGGCCCGAAGTTTCTTTCTCGAATGAGGCCGGCACTGGTCCACGGTATGATCCAGCTCATGAGCTACACCGATCCTCCGGAGGCCTGCAGGTGACAGGACATCGGCTCCCTTCCTGTCCCAGCTCTCCGAATTGTGTCTCCAGCCAAGCCGATAGGCCGGCCCAACGAATCAGACCGTTCCCCCTGAGGGTCGACGCTGCTGCCCGCACGCTGCCGGACCTACGACGCCTCATCGAAACGCTGCCTGGTGCACGGGTGGTGGAAACCGAACCAGACTATCTCCGAGCCGAGTTCAGCAGCCGCATCCTCCACTTCGTGGATGATGTCGAATTCCTCCTCGATCCGCAGGCGCAGGTCGTTCAGGTGCGTTCAGCTTCACGGACGGGCTACTGGGACTTCGGTGCCAATCGCAGGCGGGTTGAGCAGATCCGGAGAGTCTATCTAAGCCCAAAATAAGCGCAAGTTCGAAAATAGACCCCTTTGTCGGCTCCGAGGAGCCATTTTGGAGACCTAAATTCTAAATTTCGGCGCGAAGTCACTCAGAACAGGCACGTCTTCAGCTGTCCTCCACGCCGATCGCTCAGAGAAAACGATTCTGCCCTCTTGGGGGGCGTTTGTAGAGACACCTCGCCCCAGCTCTGGCGACCCTCGGAGCTACTTTATCTCCTTTCAGTTTCAGGTAGCTGGCCGGTGTTTCAACCACTTACTGCCTTCCAAGAGAAGACGGCTCCAACCATTGACATCCAGCAGCCGATAGACCAACTGTCGGCCCCTGCGCAAAATCTGGCAGGGCATTTCAATGACCTCTCGCAGGAAACGGCGATACTCCATCTTCACCAGCTCTCGGGCTTGCAGTCGCGCCGGCAGCACCAACCCCATCCAGGCCTTCAGATTCCAGGCTTGAGCCGCAATCACCAGATAGGCCCAGTTGGCTACCAGCGTATCCGAGGGCATCCGCAGGGCCTCGACTCCGTTCTTGAGTTGTTCAATGACGTTCTCCTGGTTGCAGCGCCGGTTGTTTTCCCGTATGACTCCCGCCGTTCCCAACGTTCTGGCCGAGATATTGGTGACATAAAAGTGGTAGCGCGTCTGCGGCAGCAGCCGCTTCTGGCCTTTCTCGACCAGGATCGTCTTGCGCAAGATCACCATCCGATAGGTTCGCTTCGCTTTGCTCGGACGGTAGTCGATCTCCGCGATCTCTTCCCGTTCCAGCGTCAGCGTCTTGAACCCGCGTCTCTTGACAATCTCCGGCTTCACTTTGTCCCGCCGCTGGCGCCGCTTCTTCCCTTTTCCTTTCCCCTGGCTGGGGCGCCCCAGCTCTTTCCATCTCGCTTCTGGCAACGCCTCCGCCCACTTGACGAAGCTCGGATGGGCGTCGATCCCGAAGTCAAACTCCACGCCCGCCTCCGTCCAACGGTCAAAATGAGCCGTCAGCGAAAAATCCGTGTCCCCGCGCAGGCGCACCTTCCGAAAACCCGCCTCTCGAACCAGCTCGATACTCCGATCCAGCCATTCGGCCGCTCCCTCATGAGAGGGACGGTTGCCCGAGCGGTTGACCGCATAGAGCACCTCTCCCGTATTGGCCAGCGTCACGATCAGCGGCGCATAGCCCCACTGCCCGTCGTAGCTGATCTCCATCCCTTCCTTGCATTCGCCGCTCGTGGGGGCCATCGTCCCATCCACGTCGATCTCCGCCCGTTGGAAGAAACGGGCCGGTTGTTGGGCCCAGACCTTGAGGCGGCTGGCATTGACGGCTTCCATCAGATCCACCACGTCGGGCGCGTCAAAGCGGCGCACAAAGTCTCCGGCCGTGCTGGGGGCGGGGATCTTCTCGGCTCCCACCGCCTCCAGGAAACTCACACTCTGACGTCGCAGTTCAATATCCTGATAGCGGGTCCCGCCCGTGGCCACGTTGTAGATCAGGCTCAGGACGTGGTCCGATTCGTGGTACGGTTGGTGGCGTTTGAGCAGCGTCACCGCCTGGTCAATGGCTTTCCCCAGCCCACTCCACTTCACCACCTGCTGCAGCAGCCCCAGACCACCGTAACTGACCGCACCCGTTTTCTCCGAGACCTCGTAGCTGATGACCTCAGGCGAGAGCACCGGTTTCGGGTCTTGACCGTTCCAGCTGGGGCTCAATCGCTGAGCAACCTCTGCTTCCCGTTTGCGGATGATTGCGCTATCCTTTTTCTTCACCTGAAATGCCTCCTTTCGGCTTGTTCTGAAGTTTCTTTGACAACCCCAGAATACCCGTCACGTCTGGCATTTCAGGTGTTTACATGTGGTTTAGTCCACTTTCATCTACTTCTTTTGGGTCTAAGTGATCAGGAGTAGCCTGAAACCAAATCGGCCTTGCCGATCTGTTCACTACTTACCGTAAGTCAGTAGTGTCCCAACGTTTGGGCTTCTAATCTCTGTAAAGTATTAATGAGTAATATGTTAGAGAAGATAATGGGTGTTTCCGACTTGAAAGTGAGTGTACGCTCACGCCCTTCAGTTCATAAGGAGGGCGAGCATGTACACGGGCACGACGATTTTTTCTCAGGTGATGCGGCATCTTCCCTGGCATCATTTTCATCGCATTGTTCAGCACTACGGAGGCGACTACAAGGTCAAGTCGTTCCGCTGTGCCGACCATTACCGGGTCATGGCCTTTGCACAGTTGACCTATCGCGAGAGCTTGCGCGATATCGAAGCCTGCCTACGGGCCATGAGATCCAAGCTCTTCCACATGGGCATTCGCTCCACGGTCTCCCGCAACAATCTGTCCAATGCCAACGAGAGGCGCGACTGGCGCATCTATGCCGAGTTTGCCCAAGTGCTTATCGCCGAAGCGCGCCGCCTGTACACCGACGAGGACCTGGGAGTCGACCTGAACGCGACCGTCTATGCCTTGGACTCCACGACCATCGACCTGTGCCTCTCGGTCTTCCCCTGGGCGCGCTTCCGCCGTACCAAGGGGGCGATCAAACTGCATACCTTGCTCAACCTGCACGGCGCCATTCCCGAGTTCGTTCTGATCTCGGACGGAAAACTGCACGATGTCCACGCCTTGGACCACCTGATTCCTTGTCCCGGTGCCTACTACATCATGGATCGCGGATACCTGGATTTCGGGCGCCTGTACCGACTCCATTCTGCCCGGTCGTTATTCGTGACCCGCGCCAAGGCCAACTTCAAGTTCCGCCGCCGCTACTCCCACCCGGTGGACAGAACGACGGGACTGATCTGCGACCAAACTGTCCTGCTGAGCACCTTCTATCCGGCCAAGGCCTACCCCGAACCTTTGCGTCGCATCAAGTTCTTCGACGTCACCACCGACCTGCGGCTAGTATTCCTCACCAACGACTTTGCTTCTCCCGCTCTGACTATTGCCCGGCTCTACAAGCTCCGCTGGCAGATCGAACTGTTCTTCAAATGGATCAAACAGCATCTCCGCATCAAGGCCTTTTACGGCACCAGTCCCAATGCCGTGAAAACACAAATCTGGATCGCCCTCAGTACCTACCTGCTCATCGCCATCATCCGCAAGCGCCTCTATCTCGAGTTGCCGCTCTACACAATTCTCCAGGTCCTGAGTGTCTCGCTCTTCGAGAAAACCCCAATTTTACAGGCCTTTCAGGACATGCATTACATTACTCAGAATAGTGACATTCATAAACAGTTGATGTTATTCGACTAACGCTGGGACGCTACTGACCGTAAGTGATCCAGGCGGGGGAACCCCAGGCGATCTCCCCATCCTCCTGTAGGACGCGGACATAGTAGTAGGATTCTCCCGAGGCAGGGGCCTCGCTGTCGACGAAGTCCAGGTTCAGGGTCGGCTGGGCTGGGTTGCTGGTGTAGAGGATCCTACCATCGCGGATCACGTCCACTCGCTTAAGTGCACCGGTACCCTGGATGTTCGCACGGATGCGCACTGGGCTGGTGCTGGAGAAGACCGCCCCCATGAGGTGTTGTCCATCTGATCCCCGATAGCTCACGTCCAGGATGATGTTGTCGGTGGCGGCGTAGGCGCGGCGCGAGTGGATGGCCTCCATCAGATCCTCGCGGCTCAGACTCTCCGCGATCAGGCAGGCATAGCTGACATGGGTCGACAGGTGATCCGACGAAGCGATGAACCCCAGCTTATAGCCCTTTTCCAGAGCACTCCAAGCCGTCCCATGACGCCGGTAGGGCGTGTCGTCTTCCTCCACCGTGGGCGTCGCTTCCAGCGTCTTGGGACGAGGAGCACCGGGATACTCGTAGGTGTCACGCATTCCCTGATAGATCTCCAAGAGCGTCTCCGCCTCGGGATCGTGGTCGCGCCAGTCGGTTCCGGCTCCCGTGGCGATCGTGTGGGGAATGGAGGCACCGCCGTGACGGCGCACATACCAGAAGAGCCGCTCCGCGCCTTCCAGCCCCAGCCTTTCGCCAGTCAGGATTGGAAGAATGGGGACACCCCGGCGGGTAAAGACGATGTTACGGTGGCCGTTGGGAAATTGAACTCCCCGCTCGTAGGAATAAAAGGCGGTGAAGTTGTCCTGCTGGAACAGATCGGCAAACTTCTGAGATCGCCACCAGGCGTACAGCTCTGCCACTTCGTGGTCGTGGTCTGTAATCCCTATGAAGTCCAGGGCGGCGGCGTCCCGAGCATACCGATAGGCGTCACGAAGCCCTCCGTCGCCGCCTCCATCCAGGGAAATGTCGGTGTGGCGGTGGAGATCTCCGCGGAAGATTGAATAGTTCTTCCCCTGGGATTGGATCCGGTAGGAGCGTATTCGCTCGACCTGCTCGGATTCGTTGGGGTGTATCCGATCCACCGTCCCAGTCGATTCCGGCGTCCACGGCTTCAGCGCCAGCTCCGAACTGGCTGTGCTAGCCCCCAAGCTGGAAAGGAAGACCCTTCCCTGCTGCGCTAGGGCGGATTTCGCGTTGCGGAGGTCGCTGGCCCAGAGTGCCCAGAGCCGACCGTCGGGACCAACGGCAGTGGCCGGCATCATGTCGTTTCTCCCACTGCTACGCTGCACTCGCACCGGCTCACTCCAAGCAGAGCCCTGATAGCGGGTGGCATGGATCTCCCAGGAGGGGAAGTAGCGGGGCCTTCCCGCCGGCCCCTTCTTGGTTACATTTCGCACCAGGAGCCAGGGATTCCCCGAGGAATCCATCTGAAGCAGTGGCATTTCCCATTCTCGGTCGGAGCCCAGACGCTCCATCAAATCTTGCTCGGTCGTGTAGCTCCGATCTCCGTCGAAGCAGGCCAGGCGAACCCAGCGCGACTCCCGAAGCTCGGTTCCCTTCTTCAGAACCAAACGCCCGGTATCCTTCCCCCATTCGATTCCGGATTCGTGCCAGGCTATCCAGACTCGACCCTCTTGGTCGATTGCCACACTGGGGCTTGCTTCATAGCGTTCGGTCCCGGATACCACCCGCACCGGGCTCCATCGACCCTGCTGGCGAGAACGCAGATAGACATCGTAGCCGCCCGAGGCATATCCGTCCCAAGCTACGGCTAAAGTCCCCTTCGGACCAGCTGCGAGTGAAGGACTCCAGTTGTTTCCCGCGCCAGCCTCGCCCTCGCTCACCTGAAACTCATCCTGCCATCGGCTGCCGTCGTAAGCTCTGGCAACAATCTGGCTGATTCCGTCTACAGGCCGCTGCCAAACCAGCCAGAGGAGCCCTTCGGAATCGGTGATCGCGGTGTGGCTCACGTCGGGGCCAGCATCGTGCGTCAATCTCTGGAGCTCGGACCATTCCTGATCCTTGTAGGCTCGAGCATACAAGTCCCAGTTGCCGTTCACCTGCATCGACCAGATGACCCACACCCGGCCAGCCGAGTCCTCGGCCAGCGTCGTCAGGAAAACATCTGCCTGTTCGGCTAAAACGAAGAGGGGTCCAGTTTCCTCGTCCGTCTTCCAACGCACGCACACCGAATCACCGTGGCTCTCGTGGTACTCCTGCCACGCCATCCAGAGGACACCCGACCCAGTGCTGAGAAGCGAGGGGTAATCCTGCTGCCCGACTCGCTCGACCGCTGCCGGCGCGACCGGAGGAACCCGCTCAACCCGCACGTTCCCCTCCAGAAAGTAGTGCGCCCGGAAGAGAGGCATGTCGGAAGGAACGAAGTGCAGCGTCCCCCTCGGGGTTTCGATATGGACGGGAGTCCCTGGAGGACTCTCCTTCACGTTGATGAACAGGCTGGGATGCCGAATTCTTGCGCGATCGACGTAGCGGATCCAGCCCCTGGTGGTGCTGCAGATCCAACTGAGAGGGCCAGTGAGGCGATCCTTGGGGGCGTCGGGGACAGCGGTGACGGTCATGATGGTGTCCCCAAAACCATGCCTGTATACTCCGGCGCGAAAGTGCTCGGGCTCGACTACCAGCTGCTGCCCATCTCGCGGCTCCAGGTGACCCGACCAGTCCTCGGGTTTTGTGTCCTTGAGCCCGAAGCTGACCCGAAAAACCTCCTCGGGGAATCGGAGCTGGGAGAGGGAAACCGCCTCGATCCCTTCGGGAGAGGCCAACTCATTAGCTGACTGACATCCGGCTAGGACTGCTAGCGCGAAAGCGAGGATGGAACGCTGTGACCGCAACTTCATGACTGTACCGACCCGTCTCGGCTACTGCTAAGCTGAAACTTCATTGGGATCGTCGCACGTCTGAACGTCCGAACGTCGCACGTCTCTTGCCACTGGACAGTGTGGCGAGAGGCTTCAAGTTTCTTTCTCGAATGGGGCAGCCCGGCTGGGGCGCGACTAAGCTGAAACTTCATTGGCGAATGTAGCTTTGGCCTCCAGGCCGAAGGCTTATTTTTCCGAGCCTTTGGCTCGGACGGCGGCCTGGAGGCCACCGCTACGTCCCTCGACTGAAGTTTCTTTCAGGTAGGATCCGGCGCAGCCGGTGGTGGGGCTAAGCTGAAACTTCATCGAGCAGCGACCGGCGTAGGATGGGCATTCTTGCCCGTCCTACAACGGAGAGAGGCTGAAATTAGCATCGCACGATACCTCCCTGGTCCGGAGCCTACGGGTTCTCAGTTCTTGACGGGAGCAAACTCTAGTATACGATCATTGCCGCCATCGGCCACCAACAGATTGCCCGTGGTTGGATCGAGGGCCAACCCGTTGGGGTTGTTCAGGAACTGCCCTGTTCCCGTCCCTCCCGAAAGGCGAGCACGCAGACTTCCGTCGACCGCATAGACCAGGATCCTGGAATTCTCAGGATCTGTCACATACACCTGTCCATCCGAGTCGAGCGTAATGTAGGGCTTGCTCAAGATGCCTTGGTCCTTCCAACCGGGGACCTTCCACTCCGACTGAAACTGAAGGCCAGGGTCGAACTTTTGGATTCGCCGGTTCCAGGCATCGGCGACATAGACGGCTCCTCCCTCGGACTCTACTACCAGGCCCACTGGCTCGTCGAAGAATCCCGGTACAATGCCTCCTTCACCTACCTGCTCCAAAAACGCGCCTCCGGCAGCAAAACGCAGAATCCGCTTATTACCGGTATCCGCTCAGTAGCGTCCCAGCGTTAGTCGAATAACATCAACTGTTTATGAATGTCACTATTCTGAGTAATGTAATGCATGTCCTGAAAGGCCTGTAAAATTGGGGTTTTCTCGAAGAGCGAGACACTCAGGACCTGGAGAATTGTGTAGAGCGGCAACTCGAGATAGAGGCGCTTGCGGATGATGGCGATGAGCAGGTAGGTACTGAGGGCGATCCAGATTTGTGTTTTCACGGCATTGGGACTGGTGCCGTAAAAGGCCTTGATGCGGAGATGCTGTTTGACAGTAGTGTCCCAACGTTTGGGCTTCTAATCTCTGTAAAGTATTAATGAGTAATATGTTAGAGAAGATAATGGGTGTTTCCGACTTGAAAGTGAGTGTACGCTCACGCCCTTCAGTTCATAAGGAGGGCGAGCATGTACACGGGCACGACGATTTTTTCTCAGGTGATGCGGCATCTTCCCTGGCATCATTTTCATCGCATTGTTCAGCACTACGGAGGCGACTACAAGGTCAAGTCGTTCCGCTGTGCCGACCATTACCGGGTCATGGCCTTTGCACAGTTGACCTATCGCGAGAGCTTGCGCGATATCGAAGCCTGCCTACGGGCCATGAGATCCAAGCTCTTCCACATGGGCATTCGCTCCACGGTCTCCCGCAACAATCTGTCCAATGCCAACGAGAGGCGCGACTGGCGCATCTATGCCGAGTTTGCCCAAGTGCTTATCGCCGAAGCGCGCCGCCTGTACACCGACGAGGACCTGGGAGTCGACCTGAACGCGACCGTCTATGCCTTGGACTCCACGACCATCGACCTGTGCCTCTCGGTCTTCCCCTGGGCGCGCTTCCGCCGTACCAAGGGGGCGATCAAACTGCATACCTTGCTCAACCTGCACGGCGCCATTCCCGAGTTCGTTCTGATCTCGGACGGAAAACTGCACGATGTCCACGCCTTGGACCACCTGATTCCTTGTCCCGGTGCCTACTACATCATGGATCGCGGATACCTGGATTTCGGGCGCCTGTACCGACTCCATTCTGCCCGGTCGTTATTCGTGACCCGCGCCAAGGCCAACTTCAAGTTCCGCCGCCGCTACTCCCACCCGGTGGACAGAACGACGGGACTGATCTGCGACCAAACTGTCCTGCTGAGCACCTTCTATCCGGCCAAGGCCTACCCCGAACCTTTGCGTCGCATCAAGGCCTTTTACGGCACCAGTCCCAATGCCGTGAAAACACAAATCTGGATCGCCCTCAGTACCTACCTGCTCATCGCCATCATCCGCAAGCGCCTCTATCTCGAGTTGCCGCTCTACACAATTCTCCAGGTCCTGAGTGTCTCGCTCTTCGAGAAAACCCCAATTTTACAGGCCTTTCAGGACATGCATTACATTACTCAGAATAGTGACATTCATAAACAGTTGATGTTATTCGACTAACGCTGGGACGCTACTGGCTGTTTGATCCATTTGAAGAACAGTTCGATCTGCCAGCGGAGCTTGTAGAGCCGGGCAATAGTCAGAGCGGGAGAAGCAAAGTCGTTGGTGAGGAATACTAGCCGCAGGTCGGTGGTGACGTCGAAGAACTTGATGCGACGCAAAGGTTCGGGGTAGGCCTTGGCCGGATAGAAGGTGCTCAGCAGGACAGTTTGGTCGCAGATCAGTCCCGTCGTTCTGTCCACCGGGTGGGAGTAGCGGCGGCGGAACTTGAAGTTGGCCTTGGCGCGGGTCACGAATAACGACCGGGCAGAATGGAGTCGGTACAGGCGCCCGAAATCCAGGTATCCGCGATCCATGATGTAGTAGGCACCGGGACAAGGAATCAGGTGGTCCAAGGCGTGGACATCGTGCAGTTTTCCGTCCGAGATCAGAACGAACTCGGGAATGGCGCCGTGCAGGTTGAGCAAGGTATGCAGTTTGATCGCCCCCTTGGTACGGCGGAAGCGCGCCCAGGGGAAGACCGAGAGGCACAGGTCGATGGTCGTGGAGTCCAAGGCATAGACGGTCGCGTTCAGGTCGACTCCCAGGTCCTCGTCGGTGTACAGGCGGCGCGCTTCGGCGATAAGCACTTGGGCAAACTCGGCATAGATGCGCCAGTCGCGCCTCTCGTTGGCATTGGACAGATTGTTGCGGGAGACCGTGGAGCGAATGCCCATGTGGAAGAGCTTGGATCTCATGGCCCGTAGGCAGGCTTCGATATCGCGCAAGCTCTCGCGATAGGTCAACTGTGCAAAGGCCATGACCCGGTAATGGTCGGCACAGCGGAACGACTTGACCTTGTAGTCGCCTCCGTAGTGCTGAACAATGCGATGAAAATGATGCCAGGGAAGATGCCGCATCACCTGAGAAAAAATCGTCGTGCCCGTGTACATGCTCGCCCTCCTTATGAACTGAAGGGCGTGAGCGTACACTCACTTTCAAGTCGGAAACACCCATTATCTTCTCTAACATATTACTCATTAATACTTTACAGAGATTAGAAGCCCAAACGTTGGGACACTACTGGTATCCGCTACCAGCAGATTACCCTCTAAATCCAAGGCCAATCCTCTTGGACCAAAGAGGACTTCGGGATCTCGCTGTGGAGCCGGGCTATAACCGAACCGGCCCCACTTGGCCTGGAATCGCCCCTCGGAGTCGAACTTCTGGATCCGCCCGTTCCAGGTGTCGGCCACGTAGATCTCACCCTGCTGGTTGACTCCCACCCCCCAGGGTTCATTGAACTGGCCATCCCCCAATTCTCCGGGACCGGGACCGTCCGGGTCGAGGCAACCGCTCTCCGGCCCCTTCTCCAAAACACAGGTACTTCCAAAGGCCAGCTTCAGGTTGCCGCCTTGATTCAGGATCAGGATACGATTGTTTCCCGAGTCCGCTATCACTCGGTCACCCTGGGGGACCCACGGCCAGGTCCCGGGGTTTGCTCAACGGCCGCCCCCCATAGTCTCCCGAGAAACTCCGCAGAATCTGGAGTTCCCTCTGCTCTACTTTGCTCAGGTCGCTTGCCGGGGATCTCGACGGAACCACACCCAGATTCCAGACATCGGAAGCAAGATCCCGCCGTACGAACATGTTGAACTCTTGCCGATTGGGCCAGAGTCCCATGTCGACTCCGGGCAGCCGGCGATAGAAGAAGTACTGGCTCAGATTGCGCAGACTGACCGGATCCGTGAACGTTTTAAAGAGTTCCTTCAGGCCCACCAGGTAGGGTTCATGAGGAGGCCACCAGATCAATCGATACACCCGTCGGATGTATTCATCGGTGAGATAGGGAAACACCTTTGGGACGTTGTTGGGGCCGACGATGACGACCGGAGACTTCATTGCGTCCAGGCGCGGCGTGTCGCCGTAGAACTTGCTGCCGGGGTAATCCCGCATGTACCAGGTGAAGGGCCAGGAGCTCTGGCTGTCGTAGGCTACGACCAGCTTGCTGCGCCCTCCGGTACGGCTACCAATCAAATCAATTTCATCGAGGGCCCGTTTGATGTCCGGGGTGGCGTGGGCGTAGACCAGCAGCTCAATGGCCAGGTCGTAGTTCTTGAAATTGAGCATCAGGCTGGCGCGAAGCGTCAGCAGCCCTAGAAGCACCACCACGCCCAAAGCTAGAAGATGAAAGGTCAGGATTCTCCCGACTCGAGCAGCGACCCGGCTCACCAGATAGATCAGGATCAGCAGAACGCCCAGCGCAGCGAACCATCGACTCGTGGCCGCCAGCGACGCCAAATCTCGCCCTTTCAAGACTCCTCCCTTCAGCAGGGCGAAGGTGAGTAGTCCAATCAGGCCGGGAACCAGGATCAAACCCGCCCCCCTGCTATGGGCAACGGAGCGCCAGGGAATCAGATTCAGCAGACGGCCTAGCCACCAGCCACCCAGGACACACATCGGCAAAACCACATGCATCAGCAGCCACGGCATTCTTTCTCCCGCCACGGAGTAGCCTACCCAACTGCAAAGTACCCAAAAGACCAAAAAGCAGAGGAAAAGCTTCCGAATCTCCCTGCCGCTGTCGCCGGAGACGCCAGGCTCCGCTTCGACCGGAAGATCCTTTTCCGAAACCGGCTCCCAGGTGCTCGTTTTCAGGTGGCGGTTGAGGGACCAGACGGCAGCCAGGCATAGAAACAGGGCAAGGAACTCGTAGACAGCTGAAAGAATCAAATAGTAGAACCAGGGCTGGCTCCCTCGACCCACCTCGTGTTGCGTCAACCAGTATCCCAAGCTCCCCACGACGCCAGAGACCAAGCCCTTCTGGGTATTGGTAAAAAAGGTCGTAAAGAGAAGGAGCTGGACACCCCAAAACAGGGCCATCATCCTGATCCAGAGACGCAGACCGATACCGTCGGCGCCGCGCTTGAAACCGAAAAAGGTTGCTGCCAACAATCCACTCAGAGGAATCACTACGCCCAGCAGCAGCAGGTTGTGCCACAGATTCTCGTTCTGACCGTAGCCGGCCAGATCGCGTCCAGTGACGAAATAACCCCACGGGGTCATGAAGGGAAGCACCAAAGTGAGGATGAGGAGGGAGAGGTCGAGTGCCCTGCGATCTGGCGAATTCGGGGAGGCATGACGTTTGCCTCTCAGCCAGGGCCAAAACAGTCTCCCCAGGCCCAAAAGGGCGAAGAAGGCTCCGATCGTGGCGCCGAAGATGAAGCTGTTCTCCTTGGTGGTGAAGGCCAGCGCCATCGCAGCAACCATTAGCCACAGCCAGCGAGGCTCGCGCGTCTCCAGATAACGAAACGCGGCATAGATCCAGACCATCACGAACAGGGCGATGTAGACATCGTTCCGAATGTAGCGTGAGTAACAGAGTAGCGTTGGGCTCATCAGGACCAGGAGGGCTGCAGCCAAGGCGCCGGTCCGTCCGATGTAGCGCCTGAGACAAGCCATCAATAAGATCACTCCCAGACCGCAAAGGGCAGGCGCCAACCTTGCCGAGAAGTCACTAGCTCCGAACAGAGAGTAGAAGAGAGCATTGAGGTGAAAGAGAAGCGGACCGTGGAGAAGCGGGTCGTGCTGGTAGTTCCCGGTGTCGTAGAGGTAGAAAGAGTAGATGGCGTGTTGGGCTTCATCGTGGCTCATGGCCCGCAGACCCAGATCCCAAAATCTCGTCAACACAGCTCCTATGAAGAGGATCAGCCAACCCAGCTTCTCCCGATCAACACCGGTCGAAGTTGCCAGAGGTCGACTCAAGATTGGATCGTCTGCGGGAGACAGCGTCTCAGGGTTCATAAGCTCTTAACCAGAGTGCCACAGAAGCATCGAAGCTGGGTCTATAACCCCCGGAAAGGGCCGAAGGCTCGATTTGCCCGGCAGCTGCAGTCGCGCCGCTGGGAGCCACCCGAACCTGATAACGGCTGCCTACATAATCTTCGTATCCGACGGGCGGTTTCGGATCTCCTCCCGCAGTCCGTATCGGCGTGATCAGTAGAGGAGACACATCCAGCGGGTAGGAGCGCTCGGAAACCGAACGCCCCCAGCTCAGGTGGGTCATATCGCGCAGGTACCAGGCCAACACCGAGTCAGGTGTCGGACCCCCTTCGACTTCCACCGGAATGCGGTGAGGATCACCGGCTCGGTGAGAGCTTAGGGTCTGGATGTCGTGGATCAACGACCTCACTTGGAGGCTCGTCGCCTGCCCGGGAGAGGCCCAGGAAGAGAGTCCAGCTTTGACTGCCTGACTGTGCCTGAACGTCAGGCCAAAGCACACAAGGACGACGGAGAGAAGCAAGGCACGGCTACTCGTTGGCCCAGATCGAATCAGGAGCAGACAGCAGATCAGGACAGTAGCCACCAGCCCAGAAGATTAGAAAAGGGGTTCCAAGGAGTACGGGCCGAAATCATCCCCAGAGTCCACAAAGAGCCCGCAGCCGCCAGCACCAGAAGCACGCCCATCGAAAAAAGGTCCCGCTCAATCGAGACTCCACCCAGACAGTCATTCAAGACCCTCTCCCAGGCGTAGGCAGCGCTAAACAGAAGCGCCAACTCCAGTGCCAGCAGACTCATTGGGGGTGTACCACTCAATGCCAAGATCAATCCCCACAAGACCCACAACGTCAGAAACAGACGCCAGCGAGATTCCGCGGTTGACTGGGCGCGCAGATTGAACCAGAGAAGCACCAATCCGGCACCGCCTGACAGGATCAGCAACGGCTGCTGGGCGAGGAGATCGAAAACCGACCAACTGGCGGCACCATCTCCTGGGTTGACCATCCACTGCTGAAACCAGACCGACAGGCTGGTTGAAATCGGACCCAAACCCTGTCCTTGGAGTAGGAGTCCCATTGTCACCAGGACGCCAGTGAGCGACGGCACTGATCGAACTCCGGAGATCCGAAGGGGTCCTTCGATCTTCAACTCCGGACGGCAAACCAAAACGAAGAGAATCAAGACGGGGAGAACGTTCCACACCTGGTGACCACTAATCAGCAGCAGCAGAGCGAACCAAGCCCAGTGAAGGTCCGGCCGAGCCCTTCGATCCAGGAAACTCAGGGCCACCAGACCGAGAACCCAAGTCAGCAGTGAAGAGTCGGCGAGGCCGCTGCAGGCGATCATCCAGGGATCGAGGGCAAGGATTCCAGCCACGAACAGCGCCCCCAACCGCCCCAATCGGGCACGAAAAAAGTAGGGGAACAGGACCAAAGCACTCCCTGCAAGGGCGGGGAAGAGACGGGCCAGGGTATCGCTGGCGCCGACCAACCAGAATGTGATCCACTGCAGGGTACCCAAAAGTACGCTGTCCGTCGGGGCCGCACCGCTGAGCAGGCGGCCCTCCCAACCTTGAGCTACCAGCCAAGCGGCCCCAGCGCCAATGCTCTCCTGCGAAGACAGTGGGCGAGCGCCCAGGCCCTGGAAGCGGATGGCGCCCCCGAGGAATCAGCAAACCAGCGTAGAGTGCCCGCTCGACGGTCGGTGCCAACGCTAGAGACCCCTTGGTCAAGAAAAAGTTCACAAACTGATCAAGAAGTGTCAAGCAGCGAGTAGTTGCTCTTCAACAAAGACGTTCAGCGAGCGGTCGAACCGTCGCCAAGCCGTCGCCAGCGGACAGCGCTGAGCCACTTCCTGTGGCAGCTTGAGATCGAGCGCCGTCAAGCCCGGTGCCAGGACTCGACCGTAGGCTTTGATGAAGAGGACAGCCACCTTTCTTCCCAAGGGCGTTAGATGGTACCGGCGCTTGCGGGGCACTTTGTCAATGAGTCCCTTTCGCCTCAACCGGCGCAGATCGTAGCTCGCCTGGCGTGAAGTGTAGGGGGCATCGAGCAAGGCGGAGACTTGCTCCACCAGTCGACGGTTGTCAAAACCGGCTACGAGACAGCTAAATGCGACCAGGCTGGAGAAGACCGCCATCACCCGAGGATCGCCAAAGCGAAGGCCAGAACTGTGTAGACCCTCGGCAGTTTTCGAGGGTTGGCTCACCTTTTGGAAGGTGAGCACGTCGGGTGCCGGTCGAGCGTCTGCAGCTTCGGCGTCGCACAGACGCCGGTTGGCGGAATCGCCAACAGCCCAAAGGGCATACCAGTTGCGAGCGCAAACGCGGCGACCCACTCCGAAGTCGCGGCTGTCGCAGATCACGGTTTCGGTCCACAAGGCGCGGCCCTCTTTGAAATATTGCTTGATACGAGACGACTTGTAATAACAACTGAGGACCGGGTCCACCCCTCGTCTGAGGACTCGGGAGCGAAAGCTTCCGGGAGTTCGTCGGGTGATTCGCCGATCGAAGATCAGCGTCACCTGTTCGGGGCGACCAATGTCCAAATGGTCTCGAATCACCCCTTCGAACCACATCCGCCCGGCCTGGGGTCGGTCAAAGACACAGGTGTCGGAGACCTCGAACTGGCGGAAAGCCAACTCGTAGGTGTAACCGGCCTCGAAGTCCTCCGAGCTGAAGGGAGAAGGTAAACGCCACCACCAACGCCAGAAGAAGCTGCGCACGGCCCCCGAACCCAACCGGTCACAGATGCTCTGCAGGGCCTCGGGATCGGCGCAAGAACGGAATCCGTTGTCCAGGGCCTCGTAGGCGATGCCCGCTTTTTCTAGTTGCCGCTTGACCCACTCATGGCCGTTGAGCCACAGCCAGATGGGATAAGGCGCGTAGGCATTGGTCTTCCAAAACGTGCCGCCCCACTCGGAGTCCCAGAGGTAGAAGTAGAAGTGGTTGATGTAAACCATCTGACGGCCCCACTCCATATGGGGATGCGCGGCCGTTTCCTGCCCTTTGCCCTTCCAGGACCGCCACGCCGATGCTTTTCTCCTGGGCAATGCCGATCAACACCACCCGCTCTTGGCCTTCCTTCGCCGCCGCTTCCAGGTAGGGACGAGCCGTCTCCTCCTTGTTTTCCCCTTTCTTGAAGTGCACTACCGGAATATTGTGTTCTTCGGCGAAGCGGTGAATGGCTTTGACGTAGCCTTGACCGATCTTGCCGAAGGCCGCCGAGGAGGGGATCTTGAACCCCTTGACCCAACGCAGAGAAGGTACAGACTTGTCCCACCGACTGCAGCTTGGGAACGTAAGCCTGCAAGAACACTCGGTCGATGCAGCGGCACTTGAGAGTGACGTGATCCCGCAATAGACTGGCATAGTCGGTCATGACAACCTCCAGTGTTTTGGTTATCACCGAAGGTTATCGCCGACACGACGAGAGGGCAATCCTCCAGGATCGCCCTCTCTACATTCTTCTCAGTTCTTACTGGCGGTATGAGGTCGCTCGCTACATTTAGCGGCTGCTTCAGCCAATGTACTGAAGCAGGTTCCACGTCCTTCATTTCTCGAGTCCAGAGATCGTCGAATCGGCGCGCAACTGATTTCCCCGACGCCGATAGATCCTAATCGCTCCGGCGGAAAAAACCGGGTCCAATACCCTTTCCAGGAGAGCCAGGCGCGCTTCGGAGATTTCGTATTGGCGACGCTCCTCTGGGCCCAGGGAAACGTAGCGGATGTCCCACTCTTGCAGCACCTTCTGAATCTCCCGAACGGTTCCCTTCTGGTAGACCGTCTCCAGGGCCTGGGTGCGTCCCTGTGCCTGGAAAGAATAAGAACTCCCCCTCCACTGCAACTCGTGTCCCTCCCATCCCAACAGCGTGGCCCGCCCGGTGTAGGTGCTGATGCGGTTCTGTTCTGCCCGGTAGCTCTCCCCCCTGCCCTCCAGGACGATGGCATTGGAGGGGACGTTCTGCCGCACCCAGACGATGGCCCTCCCGATATCAGGATCCGTCATAGACAGATGTTCGAGTGCGCTTACTGTGGGTGAGAGGGATCCAAAACCGGAAGTCTTCGTAACCACGGCAGCTGGAGTATAGAGCATTCCAGCTCCCATCAGGACCAGGCCTAGGGCTGCCAAAGACCTGGGAACGAAGCTGGATCGAATCGAGCGCAGCAGGACGTAGGCCGAACTGACACCAAGCAGCGCCCAGGCCTGATAGTAGAACTTGAAGACCGTATTCATGCGCGTCTTGAAGTTATCGCCAAAATAGGCCCATTCGGGTACAAATACCAGCAGCAGCGCCACCGCGGATAGCACGACGGCAAAATCCAGGGCCGGATCCCTCGGCTTCGATCCGGCCTCGGACGCTGCTGAAGCCCCAGCAGTCCGCGCCCACCTCTCCCACAGAAGTGAGATCAGCACCGCCAGCAGCAGCCCCAGGACGACAAAAGTCAAACACTGGGTGAGCCAGTCGTAGGCGACATCCGAAGCGCTCACACTCACGACGGACGGCAGCTTGATAAGGTTGACCCCGAGAAAAAGCATCGGCATAGCCAGAGTCAAAAAGACACTGCCGACCAAACTCCTGATCGATGGGTGCTGTTCCCTCCATGCCAAAAAGATCAAAGCTCCTAGACCCGGAAGAAACGCCCCGAACATCAGAAGAAACTGAGGGAGATAGGTGGGGTGCTGAAGATTCTCCATGAGGCCGGTCAGCTGGCTCTGAGCCGTCAGAAGAAATGGGAGATCAGTAGTGTCCCAACGTTTGGGCTTCTAATCTCTGTAAAGTATTAATGAGTAATATGTTAGAGAAGATAATGGGTGTTTCCGACTTGAAAGTGAGTGTACGCTCACGCCCTTCAGTTCATAAGAAGGGCGAGCATGTACACGGGCACGACGATTTTTTCTCAGGTGATGCGGCATCTTCCCTGGCATCATTTTCATCGCATTGTTCAGCACTACGGAGGCGACTACAAGGTCAAGTCGTTCCGCTGTGCCGACCATTACCGGGTCATGGCCTTTGCACAGTTGACCTATCGCGAGAGCTTGCGCGATATCGAAGCCTGCCTACGGGCCATGAGATCCAAGCTCTTCCACATGGGCATTCGCTCCACGGTCTCCCGCAACAATCTGTCCAATGCCAACGAGAGGCGCGACTGGCGCATCTATGCCGAGTTTGCCCAAGTGCTTATCGCCGAAGCGCGCCGCCTGTACACCGACGAGGACCTGGGAGTCGACCTGAACGCGACCGTCTATGCCTTGGACTCCACGACCATCGACCTGTGCCTCTCGGTCTTCCCCTGGGCGCGCTTCCGCCGTACCAAGGGGGCGATCAAACTGCATACCTTGCTCAACCTGCACGGCGCCATTCCCGAGTTCGTTCTGATCTCGGACGGAAAACTGCACGATGTCCACGCCTTGGACCACCTGATTCCTTGTCCCGGTGCCTACTACATCATGGATCGCGGATACCTGGATTTCGGGCGCCTGTACCGACTCCATTCTGCCCGGTCGTTATTCGTGACCCGCGCCAAGGCCAACTTCAAGTTCCGCCGCCGCTACTCCCACCCGGTGGACAGAACGACGGGACTGATCTGCGACCAAACTGTCCTGCTGAGCACCTTCTATCCGGCCAAGGCCTACCCCGAACCTTTGCGTCGCATCAAGTTCTTCGACGTCACCACCGACCTGCGGCTAGTATTCCTCACCAACGACTTTGCTTCTCCCGCTCTGACTATTGCCCGGCTCTACAAGCTCCGCTGGCAGATCGAACTGTTCTTCAAATGGATCAAACAGCATCTCCGCATCAAGGCCTTTTACGGCACCAGTCCCAATGCCGTGAAAACACAAATCTGGATCGCCCTCAGTACCTACCTGCTCATCGCCATCATCCGCAAGCGCCTCTATCTCGAGTTGCCGCTCTACACAATTCTCCAGGTCCTGAGTGTCTCGCTCTTCGAGAAAACCCCAATTTTACAGGCCTTTCAGGACATGCATTACATTACTCAGAATAGTGACATTCATAAACAGTTGATGTTATTCGACTAACGCTGGGACGCTACTGATGGGAGATAGAGCAGCAGGGCTCCCACACCCAGAACGAGTCCGAAAAACAGAGTGGTCCACAGGGTGCGAATGGGAGGGTCGGCCACTTGCACACTACCCCGCAGAGCACTCAGGAAGCAGAGCACCAGGAGCAGCCAGCCTCCAGGGTAATCCCAGGAGTTCAGAAAGAAGAGTGCCCCGCTGCAGCTGATGAGAAGCAGCAGACCGGGGCTGCCCGAAGGGATGAATCGCAGTAGATCCCGCCAAGCCAACGAGACGATATTAGACCCTTCCCGCCGCGGAGAACGCTCCCTGGCAAGGAACAGATTCAGACCCAGACCCACTGCCAGCAGGACGAATGGCATCGCCAGGAGATGGGGATGATTATCCCCCAGGACGTAGCTGAACGCCGGAAACTCATCGATGACCTCGATATGCTGACCGTTGGAGGTATAGTCTTGAAGCACCCTGCTGGCACGCCACCACCACCAAGGATCGTCCCTCATGCCGACGGCTGACGGGGGAAAATTGTGGACGTCAAACCAAGTAGCCAGCTTCTGGAAGCTCCAGCCAGCGCTATGAGCCAACTCCAGAAGAATCTCCAGGTTTCCCATGACAGCCACCAGCAAGGCGGACAGCAAACCGCAGAGATAGCGCCCCCCTCCAGGAGTCGAAGTACGACCACCCTGGCTGGCTGGTCGCGGCGCCCACAGGTTGTAACCAATCCCGAAGCTTCCTAGCAGCAGAAGCCCATACCAACAAGCTTGTCCCAGGTTGTATATGGTCTCGGGGGGCACGTTGGCCAACTGTCCCAGGGTGTTGAGCATCCAGTAGCCGAAGTAGTAGTAACTGATGGCGTAGCCGGCCAGCCAGGGATCGTGGGGCGGGAAAGTGGGGCTGCTCCAGATGGCGTTCAGGAACATCAGATCCATGGGCTGCTCGGTATGCCGGATGCCTGGATCGTAGGAGCGGACCAAAGCCCAACCAACAAACGCGATCAGAAAAAGCAGCTCACCAGCCAGAACGATCGGGAAGTTGGAGCGGAGCCAGCGACTCAGGTCTCGAGATTCCTCTCGGGAGAAGGCTCCGAAAGCTGCCACCAACGCCAACAGCATCAGCGCCAGCCAGGCACCTCCGATCTCGTTGCGTAGGAGCCCGTAGCTCGTACCCACCCAAGAGATCAAGCTGACAAGAAACACAGCTAGCGCCTTGTTCAAACAGTATCCACGATCAGCAAACTGCGTGAAGAAACGGAATGTGATCGGAAGGACGGAGACACTGATGAACTGGAGGACTAGACCCAAAAGAAGTAGATGAAAGTGGACTAAACCACATGTAAACACCTGAAATGCCAGACCTGACGGGTATTCTGGGGTTGTCAAAGAAACTTCAGAACAAGCCGAAAGGAGGCATTTCAGGTGAAGAAAAAGGATAGCGCAATCATCCGCAAACGGGAAGCAGAGGTTGCTCAGCGATTGAGCCCCAGCTGGAACGGTCAAGACCCGAAACCGGTGCTCTCGCCCGAGGTCATCAGCTACGAGGTCTCGGAGAAAACGGGTGCGGTCAGTTACGGTGGTCTGGGGCTGCTGCAGCAGGTGGTGAAGTGGAGTGGGCTGGGGAAAGCCATTGACCAGGCGGTGACGCTGCTCAAACGCCACCAACCGTACCACGAATCGGACCACGTCCTGAGCCTGATCTACAACGTGGCCACGGGCGGGACCCGCTATCAGGATATTGAACTGCGACGTCAGAGTGTGAGTTTCCTGGAGGCGGTGGGAGCCGAGAAGATCCCCGCCCCCAGCACGGCCGGAGACTTTGTGCGCCGCTTTGACGCGCCCGACGTGGTGGATCTGATGGAAGCCGTCAATGCCAGCCGCCTCAAGGTCTGGGCCCAACAACCGGCCCGTTTCTTCCAACGGGCGGAGATCGACGTGGATGGGACGATGGCCCCCACGAGCGGCGAATGCAAGGAAGGGATGGAGATCAGCTACGACGGGCAGTGGGGCTATGCGCCGCTGATCGTGACGCTGGCCAATACGGGAGAGGTGCTCTATGCGGTCAACCGCTCGGGCAACCGTCCCTCTCATGAGGGAGCGGCCGAATGGCTGGATCGGAGTATCGAGCTGGTTCGAGAGGCGGGTTTTCGGAAGGTGCGCCTGCGCGGGGACACGGATTTTTCGCTGACGGCTCATTTTGACCGTTGGACGGAGGCGGGCGTGGAGTTTGACTTCGGGATCGACGCCCATCCGAGCTTCGTCAAGTGGGCGGAGGCGTTGCCAGAAGCGAGATGGAAAGAGCTGGGGCGCCCCAGCCAGGGGAAAGGAAAAGGGAAGAAGCGGCGCCAGCGGCGGGACAAAGTGAAGCCGGAGATTGTCAAGAGACGCGGGTTCAAGACGCTGACGCTGGAACGGGAAGAGATTGCGGAGATCGACTACCGTCCGAGCAAAGCGAAGCGAACCTATCGGATGGTGATCTTGCGCAAGACGATCCTGGTCGAGAAAGGCCAGAAGCGGCTGCTGCCGCAGACGCGCTACCACTTTTATGTCACCAATATCTCGGCCAGAACGTTGGGAACGGCGGGAGTCGTACGGGAAAACAACCGGCGCTGCAACCAGGAGAACGTCATTGAACAACTCAAGAACGGAGTCGAGGCCCTGCGGATGCCCTCGGATACGCTGGTAGCCAACTGGGCCTATCTGGTGATTGCGGCTCAAGCCTGGAATCTGAAGGCCTGGATGGGGTTGGTGCTGCCGGCGCGACTGCAAGCCCGAGAGCTGGTGAAGATGGAGTATCGCCGTTTCCTGCGAGAGGTCATTGAAATGCCCTGCCAGATTTTGCGCAGGGGCCGACAGTTGGTCTATCGGCTGCTGGATGTCAATGGTTGGAGCCGTCTTCTCTTGGAAGGCAGTAAGTGGTTGAAACACCGGCCAGCTACCTGAAACTGAAAGGAGATAAAGTAGCTCCGAGGGTCGCCAGAGCTGGGGCGAGGTGTCTCTACAAACGCCCCCCAAGAGGGCAGAATCGTTTTCCCTGAGCGATCGGCGTGGAGGACAGCTGAACACGTGCCTGTTCTGAGTGACTTCGCGCCGAAATTTAGAATTTAGGTCTCCAAAATGGCTCCTCGGAGCCGACAAAGGGGTCTATTTTCGAACTTGCGCTTATTTTGGGGCTAGTGTGCCCAGCGGCAAGGCTTTTGAGGGATTCTTGAGGTCTCCGGAGAGCGCGATTCCCGCCTCGATTCCAGTGACGGCAGGGAAGAAAACCCCGAAGACTACCCCAAAAGGACTCTTTTCGGGAACCGCTCCGACTGCTTCCAATCCACCCTCTGGAACGCCTCCGGCAAACAGGGAAACCAGAGAGATCCCAATCAGGGCCAAAATGAAGTACTGGGCCTTCAGCGCCAGGTCAGCCGAAAGAAGGGCAAGGGCGGTTAGGATCACCAACGTCGCTATCCCCACCAGCTTCAAAGGCAGCATCGGAAACAGCGTGTTGATGGACTCGGCAAAACCCGTGATGTAGAAGGAGATGACAAGTGCCTGCGAAAAGAAAAGCGGGAGTCCTATTGCCGCGCCCGGCTCCAGTCCCAGCGAGCGGGAGATCATAAAATAAGGAATCGTAAATAAATAAAGGTATCATGTTATGATTCGGCGGAGTTCGGTTCTATTACATTAATTCCATTCGCCATGGAACGGGTTGGGCCGCATCTGGATTCGTTTCATTTCTTCATTGGAGACTTTGCGTCCAGTGGGATACTTGCGGCGATCTAGCCGGCACGTCACTTTGAGTCCTTTAGCTGTCGTTGTCTTCGCGATGAGTTGAACAATTGTTTCGTAGTCTCGTAAAGGTTCGCCGCGCCAGTTCGAAGAGATGAAAGAAAAGAGGCGGTGTTCGATCTTGTTCCATTTGCTGGTGCCGGGTGGAAAATGACAGACCGAAGCCGGGAGGCCCGTTTCGTCTGCGAACTTCTGCAACTCAAATTTCCAAAGGCGCAACCGCCAACCGTTGCTCCCGCCGGCGTCGGCGGTGATCAGTATCGTTCTTGCATTCGGATAGATCCGTCTCCCTTCCTGGCGCCACCAGCCGCGAATGGAGGCGACCGCAAACGCTCCCGTGTCGTGATCGGTGCCGACATTGACAAAGCCGGTATTGCGCCCAATGTCATAAACGCCGTAAGGATAGGCACGGGGAACGTCGGGAGTGGGAAAGTCATGACCCTGAACCTTGATCGGCTGCCCGGCGGGAAGCCATTGCTGGCCCGCGTTGTCGTAGTTGCCGATGAGTTCTTTCTTCTTGGTATCCACGGAAATGACCGGACTGCCTTCCCTCAGGCAGTGTCTGACGGTGGCGCTGATGTGCCGAAACTGGGCGTCGCGGTCCGGATGATCTTTCCCTTCCTCGGTCTTCCGATTGCTCTGCAGACTGTAGTCGAGGTCGTGAAGGATCTGCGCCACCTTCGTATGACTGACCGGGTGTTTGTGCCGGGCCAGTTCTTTCGCGATGGCCCGCGTGCTCTTGCAAATCCAACGCAACGGAGACTCCGGGTCACCCCGAGTTTGGACCTCGATCATTTCTTCCAATTGCTCCACCAGCCCCGGGTCCGAAACCGTCAGGGGCTTGCCTCCCGCTCCGGGCCGCCGGATGCGGCCTTCCATGGGCACGAAACCCTCTTCGATTTCACGGATTCCTTTAGCGATTGCCTTGCGCGACAGTCCGCAGGCACGGCGTACCAAACTGACTCCGCCATGGCCCAACGCTCTCGCTTCACTGGCCGCCATAATCCGCCGCGTTCGTTCATCCAACAGGGGCCATACAGAGCGGAATTTCTCCGTCAATTCGGTCAGCGTATCCATGCATGTGCAGCATAGCATTACTAACTATATATTGACACCTTTATTTATTTACTCCTCCTAAGCACCTCCCCCACCCACCCGTATGTTGGTAGCCGTCGCGGCAATCGAAAGGGCTGTGAGGAAGGTGATGGAGGTTGAAAGAACAACGATGAGCAGAGTCTGGGTCAGGCCCACGTTCCCCAGAACCCAGCCGAAGCGCAGGTACATGATCACGCCCAGGATGGTGAGCAGACTAGGTGTATACACTCCCTTGAATATGCCAAACCCGACCTGCTCGCCCTTGGTTTCGACCATGTCCTTCGGCCGATCATGATGGGCTCTGTGAACAGTTTCTGTCAAACTGCACTCCGCCCCGAAGAGAGCGATCTGGACCGTCGGTTTCCGGGGCTTGTTCGGTGTGGCCATTTCTGGAGTGGAACATCAGGCTCGGCCGGTCGGCTAGTCCTGACTCTCTGGATCCTCTCGCTTGGCTGCCCCTCCTGACAACGCCTTTCTCATCCTGATCAGGACGTCTGGCGATGCCACCGCATCCTGTCTCAGAACGAGGAGTGCGAAGTTGTCGGCAAGGATCTCCTCAGGATGAATGATGTATTTCGTGTTTCTGCCAACCTGTTCGAAAAAGCCCGAAATCCCGTCCATTCCTACCAGGGCTGGACTCGTCCCAGCGTATCTTGGTCGGACCTCCAGCGGAGCGGAGCTTCGATCGACCAACAGGAACTTGAATTGAAGGTAGTCAAAGAGCTCTTTCCCGCTTCCAACTTCGTACTTCTCGCGGTTGGCGAAGAGTATGGGGACAGCCCAGGCGGGCTCCCCGTCGACCTGTACTCGAATGCAGTGCTCGTTTGTGGGTGCGTCGGGATTCGTGAGCCTTCGGGATGCGAGCGAGGCCGGGAACTGAACTCCAGGACACTTCTTGAAGCCGATAGCCTGATAGAGTCGTTCCTTCAGATCCGGATTCGCTCGGGATAGGATGTGGAATAGCTCGTGACAGATGATCCTTTGGATTGCCATCGGCTTTGCCTTGAGTTTGGTGGCAGGAAAGACGATGGCCCGGCCGCGCGTGTAGGCTGCCCCGCTTTCATCCCTTCCCGTGGTCTTGACGAGGTAGATCCTCTGAGGCAGCGGGAGCTCCAATGTTTCCAGCGCCGATCGTACGCCTTCAAGAGCGGACGCCATCTGTTTTTTCTCTGCTTCCGTCCAGCCCAGCAGCTGTTGCTTTACGAAATCAAGGAGCTCTGATTTGGAAACCTCGCGGTCTGTTTTCAGACGTGCGGATCGATCGAAGGGACTGAGCTGATTGATGAAATCGTCTCGCCTTCCGAGCGCCTTCCTTCCCTCGGCAACAGTTGCAAAGACGAAGGTCGTATCTGCCAACACCAGTTTGGCTCGGCCTGCCTCAACGTACAGAGCACACAGATTGAGCAACGTCAGGCATAGCAGGCTTGTCTGCAACCACCCGAACAAACGCTGAAGATTGGAGCGCACTTCATTGACCCCTTGAGTGAAGACCCTAAAGACTTCACTTCGTTAGTCCCAAAAGAAGTGGATGAAAGTGGACTAAACCACATGTAAACACCTGAAATGCCAGACCTGACGGGTATTCTGGGGTTGTCAAAGAAACTTCAGAACAAGCCGAAAGGAGGCATTTCAGGTGAAGAAAAAGGATAGCGCAATCATCCGCAAACGGGAAGCAGAGGTTGCTCAGCGATTGAGCCCCAGCTGGAACGGTCAAGACCCGAAACCGGTGCTCTCGCCCGAGGTCATCAGCTACGAGGTCTCGGAGAAAACGGGTGCGGTCAGTTACGGTGGTCTGGGGCTGCTGCAGCAGGTGGTGAAGTGGAGTGGGCTGGGGAAAGCCATTGACCAGGCGGTGACGCTGCTCAAACGCCACCAACCGTACCACGAATCGGACCACGTCCTGAGCCTGATCTACAACGTGGCCACGGGCGGGACCCGCTATCAGGATATTGAACTGCGACGTCAGAGTGTGAGTTTCCTGGAGGCGGTGGGAGCCGAGAAGATCCCCGCCCCCAGCACGGCCGGAGACTTTGTGCGCCGCTTTGACGCGCCCGACGTGGTGGATCTGATGGAAGCCGTCAATGCCAGCCGCCTCAAGGTCTGGGCCCAACAACCGGCCCGTTTCTTCCAACGGGCGGAGATCGACGTGGATGGGACGATGGCCCCCACGAGCGGCGAATGCAAGGAAGGGATGGAGATCAGCTACGACGGGCAGTGGGGCTATGCGCCGCTGATCGTGACGCTGGCCAATACGGGAGAGGTGCTCTATGCGGTCAACCGCTCGGGCAACCGTCCCTCTCATGAGGGAGCGGCCGAATGGCTGGATCGGAGTATCGAGCTGGTTCGAGAGGCGGGTTTTCGGAAGGTGCGCCTGCAAGCCCGACAGCTGGTGAAGATGGAGTATCGCCGTTTCCTGTGAGAGGTCATTGAAATGCCCTGCCAGATTTTGCGCAGGGGCCGACAGTTGGTCTATCGGCTGCTGGATGTCAATGGTTGGAGCCGTCTTCTCTTGGAAGGCAGTAAGTGGTTGAAACACCGGCCAGCTACCTGAAACTGAAAGGAGATAAAGTAGCTCCGAGGGTCGCCAGAGCTGGGGCGAGGTGTCTCTACAAACGCCCCCCAAGAGGGCAGAATCGTTTTCCCTGAGCGATCGGCGTGGAGGACAGCTGAACACGTGCCTGTTCTGAGTGACTTCGCGCCGAAATTTAGAATTTAGGTCTCCAAAATGGCTCCTCGGAGCCGACAAAGGGGTCTATTTTCGAACTTGCGCTTATTTTGGGGTTAGTGCAAGATATCAGGCTTGATGCGGGTAGGGTGGGCACCGCAAGAGTGCCGATCCTACTCCGCGGCTACGCCTTCGACCTAGGCGGTGAGCCTTGACGCGGGGAGAAGTTTGTTCCTGGATGTTCCAACGGTGGCCGGGGGCGGGCCCGAGACTTGAAAAGTTCCCCGGCCACCAATTCCCAATTCGCACTTGACAAGGGCGAGAAGATTTATTGAAATTGAAATTCAATTTCAATAACGGCCCTGGACTCCTTGGCCCGGGCCGTGTTGATTCTGGGGAGAGCGTCGCTGGAGTGGGGACGCGCCGGTGGTGTCGGCGCATCCCTAGCCTTTTTTGGGGCCCTCGACAGAAGGCCGTCCTTCAGTATAAGGCTCCCCTGCCCGGCGGGTAAACGGGAGGAGCCACTCACTTTGCCCCGAGGAGGATTGTGTGTACACAACCGCATCAAGACGTGGAAAAGTCTCCGTGCTCTTCAAATATGGACTGCTGGCCTCGTGGCTCACCCTGCTGGTGCCCTCAGCGCTGAGCTCAGAGAAGGACCAGCTGAAGGCGAAGCTGGAGGAGTTGGAGCGCAGACTGGAGGCTCTGGAGGCCCAGAACAGCACCGAAAAAGTGGTGGCGCCTCCCCCGAGTCCAGCCCAGGATGGTCCCTCCGAGGAGCTTCAAGAACTTCGCCGCCAGCTCGACATCCTGGCCGCTGAGGTGGAGCTCATAAGAAGTGGAGAACCGCTCATCGAGGTCACCGACGAAGAGGCCCGAGCCAGAGGCCTGGGACCTTCAGCCGCCTCTGTCTATCGGAGGCAGGAAGGTGTTTCGATCGCCGGATATGGTGAGATGCTCTACAACAACTTCGGTGCCGAGAACGAGCTTGGAGATCCTGTCAGGGAATCAACCCAGCTCGATTTCCTGCGGGCCATCATCTATGCCGGGTACCGCTTCAACGACCGCTTCGTCTTCAATTCGGAGATTGAGTTCGAACATGCGTCCACTAGCTTGGAGGGATCTGCGTCGGTCGAATTCGCCTATCTGGACTTCATTGCGAATGACTACCTCTCGCTGCGGGGCGGACTTCTCCTAGTCCCAATGGGATTGGTCAACGAGCTGCACGAGCCTACCGTTTTCATGGGGGCACTGCGTCCCGAGACCGAACGTCGAATCATACCCTCCACCTGGCGAGAGAACGGCTTCGGAGTAGTTGGATCGGTGGGAATCTTCGACTATCGAGTCTACTTGATCAACGGCTTGCAGGGTTTCCGCTTCAGGTCCGATGGTCTTCGGGGAGGACGTCAAAAGGGTTCGGAAACGGCTGCCACGGATATGGCCGTGGTGGCGCGTCTGGACGTGAATCCGACGCCGGGAGTCTTCTTCGGTGGCTCTCTCTACAACGGCGCTTCGGATCAGGGAGCGCTTTTCGAAGGGAGCGAGCTGGATGTTGGAACTACGATCGGCGAGCTGCACGGACAGGCCCGGTTGCGGGGTCTGGATGTACGGGCGCTGTACGCTTGGGCCCACCTGGACGATGTGACCCGATTGAACCAATCGTTGGGCCTCACGGGCAACGCTAGCATCGGCGAGAGCCTTGAGGGGGGATATCTCCAGATCGGGTATAACCTGCTGTCCCAATTCAGAGCCGATATTCGGGTGACGCCTTACTACCGGTACGAGATCCTCGATACCCAGAAGGTAGTCCCCACAGGTTTCTTCCGGAATCCCAAGAGGGACCGTACCTTTCAGACCCTGGGACTGGAATTCAAGCCCATCCCCAATATCGTCATCAAGTCGGATTTTGTGTGGAATCGCAACAAGGCGCAAACGGGAGTGAATCAGGTTAATGTCGCCCTGGGTTACAATTTTTAGTTGTTGTTGTCGCTAGAATAGGGTGCACGGATGAGAGTTAATGGTGATGCTTATTCGCTTAGCGCATCTTCGATTCTGGACTGAGACGCCTATGCCTCCGCACACGCTTGATGATCTAGTTCAGGGTGAAGAAGGGATCCTCGATTCCATCGAGCTGCCGGAAGCAGAGACCCGCCGGCTAATGGAGTTGGGATTCTTGCCGGGCACCCTGGTGGGTGCCGCCGGCCGGTCGCCCTTTGGCGACCCCCGCATCTTCCGCGTCGATGGCTCAGAGGTAGCGCTGCGCCGCGAGACCGCCGCCCGCCTGACGCTACGTCCAGCCCAATCGAATTCCGAGAAGGATTCATGAGTCAGCGCCACCCTGGGGCCGTGGCGGTTGCTGCCGCACCTGAGACCCAGCAGCAGGCTTCAGACAGGGTTCGTACGGTAGCCGTTGTGGGCCCACCCAATGCGGGTAAGTCTACGCTGTTCAATCGCCTCACCGGACTGCGTCAGAAGGTGGCCAACTACCCTGGGGTCACCGTAGAGAAGCGAGTGGGACAGGCCCGTCTCTCCGGTAGCCTGGAGGTCGAACTGGTCGATCTGCCGGGGATCTACAGTCTGAAGCCGATGTCGGAAGATGAACGGGTCGCCCATGATGTGCTGACGGGTCGCATGACGGGAGTCTCCCCTCCCGATGCCATCGTCCTCATTCTCGATTCCACGAATCTGGGGCGCCACTTGAGCTTCGCCGCGCCCATTCTCAGCCTGGGAGTTCCGACTTTAGTTGTCCTCAACATGGCAGATGATCTGCGAAGGAGGGGCGGGAAACTCGACCTCGATAAGTTGGCGGAGCGACTGGGAGCTCCAGTCGCCTTGATCAGCGCTCGAACTGGTGACGGAGTTCCGGCTGTCGAGAAGTTTCTGGAGGGAGCCCTGGGCGTCCCAAATCCGGTGGAGCTCCCTGTCATTCAGGATGTTCCCCAATGCCGCGAATGGTCGGCCCGGATGGGCACTGGGTCAGACTACGCTGCGCCGACTCCACCCCTTTGGACGCGTCGTCTCGACGCGCTTTTCCTCCATCCACTGGCAGGTCCACTTATCTTCGGGATACTGGTGGTTGCTGTATTTCAGACGGTGTTCACCGTGGCCGTGCCCCTGATGGATGGGGTGGATGCCGCCGTCTCGGCTTCCGGCAGCTGGCTGAACGCCTTCCTGCCCGATTCTTGGTTTCGGAGTCTGTTGATCGAAGGGGTGTGGGGCGGGGTGGGTTCGGTCGTGGTTTTTCTGCCCCAGATCCTTCTCCTCTTCATCTTCATAGGCGTCCTGGAGGATTC
Source organism: Acidobacteriota bacterium (assembly GCA_965219855.1). Taxonomy (GTDB): domain Bacteria; phylum Acidobacteriota; class UBA6911; order RPQK01; family JAJDTT01; genus CAUZIZ01. Next base: position 690,840 of record CBDCOR010000022.1, on the reverse strand, counting down.
GGGCTATATGGCCCGGGCCGCCCTGATCGCGGACCGCACCATGAAGAACGTGGGACTGCAAGGGAAATCCTTCATTCCGCTGCTTTCGGCCTATGCCTGTGCCGTCCCCGCCATCATGGCCACGCGCACCATCGAGAGCAAACGCGATCGTATCGCTACCATCCTGATCGCGCCCTTCATGACCTGCTCGGCGAGGCTGCCTGTCTACACCTTGGTGATTGCGGCGTTCATCCCCGAACAGCCGCTTCTGGGTGGGCTACTCGGTACCCGTGCCGTGACCATGCTGGGTCTATATCTGCTCGGTTTCCTGGCAGCTGTCTTCACCGCCTGGGCTCTCAAGTCGTCCGTCTTGCGCAGCGGTCGCTCCTCTTTCGTCTTGGAGATGCCTCCCTACCGATTACCAAGCCTGCAGTCCCTGGGCCTGCGCCTATTCGATCGTGCCCGGATCTTCTTGAGGCGTGCTGGGACCGTGATCATGGCCACCAGCATCATCTTGTGGATTCTAGCCAGTCTTCCTCTCCAGGACGGCGAAGCTCCTCCTATAGCCGAGAGTGTAGTAGGTACGGTCGGCCGAACGATCGAGCCGGTGATCGAACCGCTCGGATTCAATTGGAGGATAGGCGTAGGACTCATCACTTCTCTGGCGGCCCGGGAAGTCATCGTAGGAACTTTGGGCACCCTCTACGGAATGGAGGGGGATGAGGGTTCCCGGGATTTGCAGGAGGCTCTGAAGAGCGAATTGGACCTGGGTGGGGCCGTGGCCCTACTGGTGTTCTTCGCCTTCGCTATGCAGTGCATGTCCACAGTGGCAGTCGTGCGGAGGGAGACGGGAGGCTGGAAGTGGCCTGTCATCCAGTTTGCCTACATGACCGTGCTGGCATATGTCGCAGCGTTCTTCGCAAACTCGCTGATTGGTTGAAGCCCCGGGTCGAAAGTGAATTGCTGTTATCCAGTCGGGGTCGCATGACCGCTTGAGGGAAGCCATTGTTTCACCGTCTTCAAGGACCAGAATCCCCAGGTGCCCGACGAGGACAGATACAAGGCACTAGCGGTTGTCCATCCTTCCGAAGGACTGAAGCACATGCTCGGTCTGGTTTCGCCCGATGGAATCCACTGGAAGACCATTCGTCAGAAGCCCTCATGATCCAGGAGAAGATGGATTCGGGCCTGGATCTGGGTTTCTGGGACAGCCAGCGCAAGCAGTACGTTGCCTACATCCGGGACCGGCCAGGAGTGCGTTCCGTCAAGACGCTGGGTTACGTGCCCCTCGACGCCACCCGTGAAGAGCTGCGGTCGGACTTGCTGCACACCAACGCCGTTGCCTAGCACGCCGGTCTCGACCAGATGGCCCTGAGCGTACCGAGGTTCAACGAGATCTGGATCATCGATCGCGCTGGTGGGCGAGGCGATGATCTCCTGTATCGCTGGGGCAACCCGCAAGCGTGCTCGCGCCCGATTACCCCGCCCTGGCCGGCCGAAATCTCAGGCCGCTCGACCCGCAGCCCCCCATCGTCCTGCCGACCGACAAGTCGGCCGAGTGACGTTGGTGTCGGGCCGTCTCGACGGTGCTGGATCCTGATCTCCCCAGGGATGAAAGGTAAGGTGATCACGAGAAGCGAGAATCTTCTGGCTCGTGGCGCAAGGAAGGCTGGAACGCCGATAGATGCTGGGCCATGTGCACTGGTGCAGTTCGAGAACGGATTCAGGCTGGTCCTTGACAGCCGGGTGAGATAGCCCAGATCTGACCGTACAAACAGTGTAAGAGTAGATCGCCCCTGATCGGCCGCTTTCGCCTATGCAAATCTTCCCCGGAAGAGGCAAAGTCTTAATGCTCCTTGACCGGATCTTCACGGGTTCGATACACTCCCCTCAGAAAAGGAACTTCCTATCCAAGAGGGGGTTACGATCCGAATAGACCCAAGCGATTTGACAGCAAGGATGGGTGCCAGACCACCGGCATCCAAGGATGGCCGGCAAGCCGAGACTTGACTACTGTTCGTGTTCCATTTTTGGAGAGCTTCAGGGGCCATGCTGGATATCTACACGTTGTTGATACTCATCGCCGCCATTGTCGGATTTCTTGTCGCGGGCAATGCGATTGCTAGCCAAGCTATTAGAAAGCGTAGGGCCGCAGGCGAGACACTGTCGCAGATTAAGGAAGAATTTCGGAGGAGTCTCCATCATCTTTGGTGCGGCGTATTCATTCTATGAGTACGGACTGAAGGTCCGTGCGGAAGACCGACAGATCCTATACGGCGCGTTGGGACAGCTGATCGAAGTTGATGACAAACGACCGGAAATCAGCGCCGCTGCACTTCTGCAGCTTGACCGACTTTGAGCATCCTCGGATGCGGAGCGTCCGGCGCTCGTGCAAATCGTTACGGCATATCTGAACGAGCGGGCTAGAAAACCTGTCACCGCGCATGACTCTGCCACAACGGCACGACCTGATATTCAGATGGGTGTTTATGTTCTTTCTCGCCTGCTTGATGGGGAACAAAAACTCGGTGGCCTGGTCCATTTAAAGGAAATCGATCTGAGGCATATCCAGGTCGATGAGGCCCAGCTGATCAACACGAAGTTCCTCGGTGTCGATTTCGGGCGCGCGACCCTATCACGCGCAGACTTTTCAGGAAGCGATCTGACCGCATCTGAATTCAAGGAAGCTGATCTACCAAACGCCGACTTCACTGGCACAACCCTCGATTTCGTCAATTTCGAGGGCGCAGACCTATCGGCTGCCAACTTCTGTGGCGTGCGGTCTCGCCGAGACATACGACTCGAGAACGTACGAGCTGATGCTGGCGCCAGATGCCTCCATCCTTAGGAGATTTCAGATGAACGACAGACGCGTGTTTTTGAATGCATTAGGGATGACTCTCTTGGATTGTCTGAGCTCGCGATGGATCAACGCGAAGAGTGCGGGATCCGAAGGCCCTCTCATTTTTTATGCGGGCCGCAGTGGCCGCTTTGGATACCGGACGACATCGAAGGTGATAATTGGCGGGCTGCTTGCGCCGAAGAATGTGGCGAACCAGCTCGAAGTCGAGCTTGAGACTCTCGCTCAGGAATTGAATTTCCGTATCCCGCTCCATTTCTCGACGAATAAACACAACCTGGAGTTTTACCGGCAGGCGCTGGGAGCGGCTTTTGACCGGCATGGCTTGGCCTTTGTCGGTATCAGAATTGCGCATCCCAGCTGGCCAAAACAACGATCGGTTTGGGAGTACTGGCGGCGGAGCGCTAAACTTAAGGCGTTAAGTGGTGTATCTCAGAAAGTCCCGCTGCATTTCTGCACACTGAAACGCGATTTCGACGCTGACCGAAGAATCTACAATTACGTGGTCAAAGCGCTCCCGCCAGATAGTGGCTTTCAAATCTATCCTGATGCAGAGCAAAGCCCCCGTGCGATGCAATTGTCGGGCTTATTGGCAAAATGTCTTAATGCTCCACAACGATTGGAAAGCAAGGACGAATACTTTGCCGAGTACGGAAGCAGTCACAAGAACGCCATGGTGCGCGAGACGTTTACCGTGTTTGAACTGAACAGGATAGATGAGGAGGTCGACAGCGATAGGCTAAAGCTGAGACACATCTCTTTCTAGGTTACGAGTCGCCGTGTGCCAGCCGGAATAGCTAGGCAGGCTAAATGTGAGATCGGGCATGGCCCAAACAACTAGATGATATTCCACTCGGGCTGCTTGCGCAAGCAACGTGTCGAGTGTGCCCATCTGGCTCTCATGTCGGACGACCCGGATCTCGAAGCAAAGATCCAGGCATTCGTTCCCGAGACTGGCGTCGACCTGGGCCTATAAGCGGACGTTCAAGGCTTCCCGTGTCCTAACTAGAAGTTCGGGCAAATCGTTGAAGCGGCTGAACTTTCCGGCGAGGACTCAAAATGCATGTCTTGTGCATCCGGCCCCTCACACCTTCTCCGGCAGCTGGAACTCTGGATGGTACTGGCGTGTCAGCAGTTCGTTGGCTTCCTTGTCTCCTGGAAAAGTCTCCGTCTCCGGGTCAAACCTTAACTCCCTCCCCAGCCGGTAGGAGATGTTGCCTAGATGGCAGAAGGCATTGGAGAGGTGGATGTCCTCGATCTCGGCGTTGAGGATATCGGGTCGTCCCTCCCGGATGGCCTGGAAGAAGTTGCTGAACTGGATCTGGTCGACCTTCTGAAACCCCTTGCCTACTGGAGGCAGGTTTCCCAGCTCTGGTTCCGGTTTCTTGCTGCGTCCCATAAAGACTTCGAAGTTTCCTTCTGAGAGGATGCGCATGTGTCCCTTGGTTCCGTAGAAGTGCCAGCTTCTGGGTTCTCCTGTGTAGTAGCCGCGGATCTCCCCTACCAGCATCGTTCCGTCGGAATACTGATAGGTCGAGGTCAGAGTGTTGGGAGTCTGAGCCTGATCCCGGTAGCCGAACCGGCCCCCCACGGCATCGATGCGGGTGGGAAGCCCCTTGGACCTGCCCAGCCCCCAGTGGCAGATGTCCACCGAGTGGCTTCCGTTGTTGCCCATTTCGCCGCCTCCGAAGTCCCAGAACCAATGCCAGTTGTAGTGCACGAGATTCGCGTGGAAGGGCTGCTCAACAGCAGGACCACGCCAAAGGTTCCAGTCGAGCGAATCGGGTGGCGCTGCAGGCTTCTTGAATCCAATCGACTCACGAGGGCCGGGTAGGAGCCAGCGGGTCATGTAGATGTCGCCAATGATGCCGTCGTGGATCATGCTGATGGCCTTTTGGAAATTGGGATGCGAACGGCGTTGGGTCCCTCCCATGACCACGCGCTGGTACTTGCGAGCGGCCTGGACCAGCATCCGGCCTTCCTTCAGATTGTGGGAGATCGGTTTCTCGACGTAGGCATGCTTGCCTGCTTGGCAGGCCCAGATTCCGGCCGGAGCATGCCAGTGATTGCAGCAAGTCATGATCACGGCGTCGATCTCGGAATCATCCATGATCCGCCTCAGGTCTACCTCCGTGGCGGGTTTTCGTCCCTTCAGGGTTTCCAACTCGGCGGCCCATTTCTCCCTCCGGTTCTGGTCCGGATCACAGACTGTCACCACCTGGACCCGGTCCAAGGCATCCACCGTCTTCATGACGCCTCCACCCCGGCCGCCCATGTCGATGATGGCCACGTTGATGCGGTCGTTGGCCCCGGCCCAAGCGGCGGGGCCAACCAGGGAGGCGGCTCCTGCCGCCAGTGTCGTGTTCTTCAGAAACTCGCGGCGCTTGAGATTCGCCATCATCTCGTCCTTTCTTGATTAGTCTTTCGTGGACCAGAGATCTTAGGAGACACGATAGTCGACCCTTCCGAAACCGTCAATTCAGCGTTTGAGTTCCAGCGCCCACGAGGGGGTACCGGACACTTCTGAAGTCTACCTCAGCCGTCCTCTTTTCCGCGAGCGCGTGATATCATCTCGCAGGTTCGGAAAACGCTCTCAAGGGTCAGACGCTGGGGAAGTTAATGTGCGCGTCCGACTAGACCTGAAGATCCCAATGCGCGACGGAGTTGGGCTGTATGCGACTCTGTACCGCCGCGATCGGTTTCGTGCCTCCTACGAGGACCCCACGCTGATAGAGCCCTCCAAGGTGTACCAGTTCCAGATCCAGATCTGGGAGACCAGTAATCTGTTTCGGAAGGGGCACCGGATTCGACTTGAGGTGTCGAGCAGTAACTTTCCTCGCTTCGATCGAAATCTCAATACCGGTGACGATCCGGCTACCGACACCGGGATCCAGGTTGCGGAACAGAAGATCCATCACGACCCCCATTACCCATCGCACAGCACTTTGTCCGTCATTCCACGATGAACCCAACCCTGAAACTCATTCGAGTCGGCGCCGACGTAGGCGGAATCTTCACCGATGTATTGCTGCTGGATGATCGTGGCAATCTTTGGACCTACAAGCTCCCGTCTACTCCGCCCAATTTCGATCGGGCTGTCGTCGATGCTACTACCCGCTTGTTGACTCAAGCAAAAGCTCCCGGCGCTGCCGTTGGCCAGTTCGCCCACGGCACTACCGTGGCGACCAATGCCGTTCTGGAGCACCGAGGTGCGAAGACTGCGCTGGTTACCACCAGGGGTTTCAGGGATGTTCTGGAACTGCGCCGCATCCGGGCTCCCCAGATTTACGACCTGTTTTTCGAAAAGCCGGAGGTGCTGGTAGAGCGGTACCTGCGATTTGAAGTATCGGAGCGAGTCGCGGTCGACGGTGAGGTGCTGGTACCCCTGGAGGAGAAGGATCTGTGGATCATCAAGGAGAGGATCGAGGCCGAGTCGGTCGAATCGATTGCCGTGGCTTTTCTCCACTCCTATGCCTTTCCTCAACACGAGATCGCGGTGGGAGAGTTTCTTCGTGAGCAGTTCCCGAGGATTCCTATTTCCCTTTCACATCAGGTTCTACCGGAGCGGAAAGAATACGAACGCACAGCTACTACGGTAGTGAATGCCTACGTCCGTCCCACCATGGAAGGCTACCTCCAGGCACTCCGCGACGGATTACGCCAACAGGGAATCGATGCCCCGCTGCTCATCATGCAGTCCGCGGGCGGTTTGACCCCGGAACACGATGCCGCTCGGCGTCCAGTGTTCATGTTGGAGTCGGGTCCCGCGGCCGGTGTACTGGCCGCCGCCTTCGTAGGGGACCGACTGGGGATCAGGGACCTCATCACGCTGGATATGGGCGGTACGACGGCCAAGTCCTCGATGATCGAGGGGGGCCGGATCGACTACAGCTCGGAGTACGAAGTGGGTTCCTCACTGTCGGTGGGCAATCGACTCGTCGGCGGTGGGGGCGAGCTGATCCGGGCTCCCAGCATCGACATTGGTGAAGTTGGAGCCGGCGGCGGCAGCATTGCCTATCTGGACCCGGCGGGCGGTCTCCGCGTCGGCCCCCGGAGAGCTGGCGCCGTGCCCGGGCCTGTGTGCTATCAGCGGGGAGGCACTGAACCCACGCTCACCGATGCCAACGTAGTGCTGGGATACATTCGCCCGGGGAAACTGGCGGATGGCGAAGTCACCATCGATTCGACGGCCGCAGAAAGGGCCATTGCCGAAGCCATCGCAAAACCTTTGGGTATGAGTGTCGTACAGGCGGCGGAGGGGATTCATCAGATCGGCAATGCGCGCACAATGAGAGCCCTGCGGGCGGTGTCCACGGAGCGCGGTCGCGATCCACGAAGCTTCGTCCTCATGGCTTTCGGCGGCTCCGGACCGATCCATGCCGCAGGTCTGGCTCGCGAATTGGGAATCAGTCGTGTGATCGTGCCTCCTCTGCCCGGTCTATTCAGTGCTTTGGGGCTGCTATGCTCCGGGATCGAGCACCACGACGTTCGCAGCTGCCTTCTCTCGAGTAGTCGATTGACGGCAGGGGCTCTGCAGGATATCAGAGCCGAGATGGCCCGGGGCATGCTTGATCAGTTTGGCTGTGAGGGTTTCGGGGCCGAAGAGGTGCAGCTGCAGTGCCATTGCGATGTACGCTTCAAGGGGCAGACCTCGGAAATCCGGCTCGAGGTTTTCGAGGAGCAGATCGATGATGTCGCCGTTGCCCGACTCTGCTCCGCCTTCCAAGCGGAGCACGAGCAACTCTACGGTCATGGGTCGGATCCTGACAACCCGATCGAAGTGGTTGCCGTCCGCCTGATCGGCCGGGCCGGCGCGCCGTCACGAGATCAAGTGCTCAGACCGGCTCCCTATCCGGTGAAGGCTGGACTCACCAGGGATGCCTGTTTTTCGGGAGAGGTGATGGACACGCCCGTTCTGGCACGGACGCAGTTGACGGAGCCCAGGCAGGGGCCACTGCTCATTGATGAGTACGATTCGACTATCGTGGTTCCGACTGACGCCACCGCCCGGGTGGATGAAGCTGGAAATGTCGTCATGGAGTTAGTGGATGTCTGAGATCGATCCGATCACACGCGAAATCATGCAGAACGCACTTTCGTCTGCAGCCGACGAAATGTCTCTGGCCCTCTATCGAACCGCCTATTCCACCATTGTGCGCGACTGCCTGGACTACTCCACTTCACTGTGTGACGCCGACGGCAACATGATTGCGCAGGGTGTGACCATTCCCCTCCATCTTGGATCCGTCCCCCACGCGATGGAGGCTCTCCTGGAGAAGTTCGGCGACTCCATGGAGCCGGGAGATATCTTCATCATGAACGATCCCTTCGGTGGGGGGATGCACATTCCTGATATCTACATCGTGAAGCCGATCTTCTGGGAAGGGAAGAGAGTCTCTTTCTCGGTGACGACTGCCCATCATCTTGACCTGGGGGGTAGATTGCCGGGAAGCTCAGCCTGTGACAACACCGAGATTTTCCAAGAAGGACTCCGCATACCCTGGCTCAAGTTCTATCATTGTGGTGAGCCGGATGTGGCCATTCATGAGCTGATCCGGACCAATGTGCGGGTACCCGAGTTCACCCTGGGGGATCTCAGGGCCCAGGTTGCTGCCTGCAACATCGGGGAGCGCTCGATCCACCAACTCATTCGACGCTACGATCCAAAGATCTTCGCCGATTGCGCCGCCGATTTGATCGCCTACACCGAGCGCTTGATGCGAGCCGAGATCGCTTCCTGGCCCGATGGCAGTAATAGCTTCGTAGATTATATGGACAGCGACGGGGTGGGTGGGCCCAGGGTTCGTCTAGAGGTACGAGTCACCATCGATGGAGACACGCTGACGGCAGACTTCACCGGTACCGATCCCCAGGTTCGGGGGGCTCTGAACAGCACTCTTTCCTTCACCATCGGCGCAGTTGCGGTGTGTGTGCGCTGTGCCATGCGCCAGGATCTTCCCAATACCGCTGGAATGTTCCGCCCACTTCGCGTCATCACCGAGCCCGGCAGCGTGGTGAACGTGGTGATGGCGGGCGCCTCCTCGATGCGCGGCGTCACCGGTTTTCGGATGGTCGACACCGTCTTCGGAGCCCTTGCCAGCCTGCTGCCCGACCGTATTCTAGCCGCCGGAGAGGGTGGCAACACCTTGGTAGTCATCGGCGGGAAACGCGAGGATGGTTCCCCCTATGTCTATTACGAGCTACTCACCGGGACCTGGGGTGGCCGACCCAACCGCGATGGCAACGACGGGTTGTGTAATCCCATCAACGTGGCCAGTAACATCCCCATCGAGCAAGCCGAGGCCGAATATGCTTTGCGCATCAGACGATATGGTCTGGTTGGCGACTCAGGTGGGGCCGGAAAGTATCGTGGTGGACTGGCGGTCGAGAGGGAATGAGAACTTCTGGAGGGCGAAACCCACCTGGCCATTCGCTCGGATCGCCGCGATCATCCTCCCTATGGACTCAACTCCGGTAGACCGGCAAGGGGATCCATCAGCGTCCTGCAGCAAGCGGATGGAGAAGAAGTGCTGCCCACCATGATCTCGACCACCATGAAAGCCGGTGAACGGCTCTATCATCGGCAAGCAGGGGGCGGGGGATGGGGCGATCCTCTGCAGCGCGAACCCAAGCTTGTAGCCAGAGACGTCAAGAACGAGAAGGTCTCGGTCGAGGCGGCCCGGGATGACTACGGAGTTGTGTTGAACCAGGCATCGGGAGCAATAGACCGAGAGGCCACCGAGACTCTGAGGCGCCAGCGGCTTCAGGCCGGGAGTGCTGGCCCCATTCGAGAAAGAAACTTCGGGTCCGGGTAGTAGCGGTGGCCTCCAGGCCGCCGTCCCGAGCCGAAGGCTCGCAGGAAAAAGACTTCGGCCTGGAGGCCAAAGCTACTTTCGCAAATGAAGTTTCAGCTTAGTCGCGCCCCAGCCGGGCTGCCCCATTCGAGAAAGAAACTTGAAGCCTCTCGCCACACTGTCCGGTGGCAAGAGACGTGCGACGTTCGGACGTTCAGACGTGCGACGATCCCAATGAAGTTTCAGCTTAGGAAAGGACTCCAACGTCCGCCCTACGCCAGGAGCTTGTCCACCACCTTCCCACTCACGTCGGTGAGGCGGAACTCCCGTCCCTGAAAGCGGTAGACCAGTCGGGTGTGGTCTAGCCCCATCAGCTGTAGGATGGTGGCGTGCAGGTCGTGAACGTGGATCGGGTCCTCCACGATCTCGTAGCCTAGCTCATCCGTCTCTCCGACGGTGATGCCGGGCTTGATTCCACCTCCGGCCAGCCACATGGTGAAGGCGTAGGGGTGATGGTCCCGACCGGGATATTTCCCCGGGTGTTCGTTCATGGGGGTGCGTCCGAACTCACCGCCCCACACCACTAGGGTCTCGTCCAGCATGCCCCGATCCTTCAGGTCCTTTAAGAGGGCGGCAGCGGCCTGGTCTGTTTCCATGCAGCGCGTCTTCAATCCGGCATCGTGCGTGATGGATCCCATCGCCACCTGGCCGTGGTGGTCCCATCCGTGATGATAGAGCTGAACGAAGCGGACGCCCCGCTCCACCAGCCGCCTTGCCAGCAGGCAGTTGTTGGCGAAGGACACCTTGCCCGGCTCGATCCCGTACAGCTTCTGGATGTGTTCCGGCTCCTGCCCGATCTCCATCAGCTCCGGGACGCTGGTCTGCATCCTGTAGGCCAGCTCGTAGGAGGCGATCCGCGACTGGATCTCCGGATCTCCCACCGCTTCGTAGCGCTGCTGGTTCAGCCTCTTCAAACTGTCCAGGGAGCGCCGTCGCATCTGCCGGCTCATCCACTTGGGATCGGACACGAACAGCACCGGATCACCTTGGGAGCGGAATTCTACTCCCTGGTAGAGGGTGGGGAGGAAACCCCCGCCCCAACATGAGTTGCCTGCGAAAACCTGGACAGGGCCCGACTGCAGCACCACGAAACCCGGAAGATCGACGTTTTCGCTGCCCAGGCCATAGGTCAGCCAGGACCCCATGCTGGGGCGCCCGATGAGCTGATGCCCCGTGTTCATGAAGAGTTGAGCCGGAGCATGGTTGAATTGTTCGGCGTGCAGTGACTTGACGATGGCGATGTCGTCCGCCACTTCAGCCAGGTGAGGCAACAGTTCCGAGATCGCGGCGCCCGAGTTCCCATGGCGCTTGTAGGAATAGGGAGAGCCCAGAATCTGGGGGGTGCCGCGGAGGAAGGCAAAGCGCTTTCCCGCTAGCGTTCCCTCAGGAACCTCCTGGCCGTCCAGTTGATTCAGCTTGGGCTTGTCTTCGAACAGGTCGATCTGGGAAGGTCCACCCGACATGAAGAGGAAGATGATGTTCTTGGCCTTGGGTGCGAAGTGGGAAGGCTTGACTGCCAGAGGATTCTTGGAGCCCAGGGATGGGGCGGAAAAGAGATTCTGGTCCAGGAGTCCCGCCAGGGCGACGGATCCGATACTCATGCCGCCCTGAAAGAAGAAGTGGCGGCGGGTAATGGCTTTCAGGAACTCTGTCTTGCGGTTCATGGCGGTTTCCTCGAAACTTTAAGGTCGGGAGATGGTCTCGTCCAAGTTCAGCAGCACTTGGGCCACGGTGGTCCAGGCGAGGAGTTCTTTGGTCGTGATCTCTGCGTCTGCAGTGCTGTGGGCTGCTGGGTCTGCAGTCTGGGAGCGGAGGTGGCCCAGCTGATCTCGATAGAGGGAGGTCAACTCTTCCACCTCCTCCTGTTGAGGTCGCCGGCCCAGGCTGAGACGAAAGCCGTGGGTGATTTTTCTATCCACCTCCGGTCCCGCTTCCGAAGCCATACGTCTGGCCAGTCCTCGGGCCGCCTCTAGGAACATCTCATCATTCATGAGGTTCAGCGCCTGCAGCGGCGTGTTGGATCGGGTGCGAGCCACACAAGTGGTCTCCCGGCTGGGAGCGTCGAAGTTGGCGTAGAAAGGGAAGGGACGGATACGCTTCAAGAAGGTGTAGAGGCCCCTGCGATGGCGATCCTCACCCTCCCCGGTAACCCAGGTATCGGGGACGTAGAGGTTGTCCCAGAGGCCGTCAGGCTGCGGAGGGAAGACACTGGGCCCATACATTCGAAGGCTCAGTAGCCCCGCGATGCTCAAGGTGTTGTCCCGGATCATTTCTGCGTCCATGCGGAACCGGGGCCCTCGTGCGTAGAGTTCGTTGTAGGGATCTTTCTCGAGGAGCTCAGGCGTGACCCGAGTGTCCTGCCGATAGGTGGCCGAGGTGACCATCAGGCGGTGCATCGCCTTCATCGACCAGTTTTGTTCTACGAACTCGGTGGCGAGCCAGTCCAACAGTAGAGGATGACTGGGTCGGGGCTCCCTGGGTTCCCAGGTCCTCCGCCGTCTTCAGCAGAGGCCGACCGAAGTGGTGGTTCCAGAACCGGTTCATGGTGACGCGGCCTACCAGAGGATTCTCCGGCGATATCAGCCAGCGGGCGAGGGTCAGGCGGTTGGGCGAGCCCTCTTCTTCGGGCAGTGGATGAAGTACAGCGGGCACTCCTGGCTGCACTTGCTTGCCCGGGTTGAGAAAGCTTCCCTTGACAAAGATGTGGGTTTGTCGCGGCTTATCCAACTCTTTCATCACCAGGCTGTTGGGTGAGGTGAGTTGATTCCAGAACGTCAGCAGTTCGGCCAGTCTCGCTCGGACCGGCTCCAACAGGGGGGCAATGGATCGGTAGTGTTGGGCGAGAGTCTTCTCCTGCTCCTCGGTTCTCTGCTCGCGGGGAACCAATAACACTCTCTCGACCCAGCTGGGGAGCTTGACGTTTCGTGCAGGATCCTGCTCCTGCGTCAACGAGAGTCGGAATCGACCTATGATCTCCTTCGGGTTCTTCCCTTCGTGTCGGATCCGAAAAGTAAGACGGGTCCCTTCTTCGAATCCGATGGGAGTCTCGGGGAGGAAGATGGCTTGGCGATCTACTCTAAGCTTGTCCTGGTCGCCTGCGATGGACCAGCCCGTACTCGAAGCTCCGTCCAGGGTCCGGCGAATGTCGAACTCCCCACAACCTCCCCCCTTTTCATACTCGGCAGCGGCAGAGTCGAAGAGGATGGGGCCAGGTGGGTCCGAGGATCGGAGGGGTTGGGCGCTGACCTCGAAATCACTGAGGTGGAACTCCCCGTTGGGACTCCTACTGGAGCCACCGTGGGGCAGGCTGGGATGGGTCAGGGTCTCCAGGCGGAGGGCCCTAATGTTCTGGGCCTGGGTTTCGGCTGTTACCAGATACGTATCCCTGGCAGGCGTCGGTCCTCCGGCTAGAAGGGAGCCGTCCTCCAGCTTTTTCAGATCGGTGTCGGCCAGCGAAAGGTAGGTAACGGGGTCGAGCAGGCTCCAGGCGACGAGGTTGCTACCCTTCTCAGCCTCCCACGCGGCCTGGGCGGCCTCCAACTCTGGGGTCGAACGCTTCAGAGTTGCTTTGAGCTGGACGACTTCCTGCTCTACGTCGGATCGCTGCGGCTTCAGGTAATCGGGGGGAGCGAGGGTGAGGCTGGCATGTTTGAGACTGATCTTCTTTACCCGGTTGTTCTCGTCCATGGTGCTGTTGAAGAAGGCGAACATCCGGTAGTACTCTTCCTGGGTAAAGGGGTCGTACTTGTGGTCGTGGCACTGGGCGCAGCCAAGGGTGCTTCCCAGCCACACGGTTGCGGTGGTCTCGACGCGATCAAGGATGGCCGCCACCCGATATTCTTCGTCGTCGGTGCCACCTTCGGTGTTGATCATGGTGTTGCGGTGAAAGCCGGTCGCGATCTTGAGCGAAATCTCATCGCAGGAGCCCCGGCAATTGGATTCGGGGAGCAGGTCGCCGGCGAGCTGCTGGATGGTGAACTGGTCGAAGGGCAGGTCCGAGTTCAGCGCCTTGATCACCCAATCCCGGTAGGGCCACATACTGCGACGCCGATCGTGGATGTAGCCGTTGGTGTCGGCATAGCGGGCAAGATCCAACCAGGGACGAGCCCAACGTTCGCCGTAATGGGGAGAATCCAGGAGCTGGTCTACCAGTTTTTCGTAGGCGTCGGGGGCGGGATCTGCCACGAAGGAGTCGACTTCCTCCGGTGTGGGAGGCAGACCGATCAGGTCCAGCTTAACCCGGCGAATCAGGGTCGCCCTGGAGGCTTCGCGCGCGGGCTCGAGACCTTCCTGATGCAGCCGTTCCAGGATGAACTGATCGATGGGATTTCGTGCCGATCCAGGTTTCCTGAGCGGGGGCGGAATCGGCCGCAGCGGTTTTACGTAGGCCCAGTGTTTCTTGGCAGGTTGAGAGTCGGACTCGATGCTGTCCGGCCACTGGGCTCCTTGATCCAGCCAGGCGCGGATGAGTCCGATCTCGTCCGGGGCAAGCTGGCCCGAAAGAGGCATAGGCGAGCCTTCAGCCTCACCCAGGAACTTCTGATAAAGAAGACTGCCCGCGCTGTTTCCTGGAAGGATGGCGGGTCCAGACTTGCCCCCCTCGAAGGCCGGCTGTCTGGTGTCGAGTCGGAGACCGTTCATCTGCTTCTCCGACCCGTGGCACTGGTTGCAACTGGTCTCAAAGATGGGCCGAATGTCCTTAGCGAAGTCCACCGGAGGCGGAGATGCTTCGGTTCCGCCCACCCCGCCCAATGCCCCCAGGGGAAGCAGCAGCACGGCAGACCGGACCCGTCGAACCAAACTACGTTTCATATGCGTCATATGCCGGCTCCATCTTGGAATCAAGTTCCCCAAGTATAGCGAAAGTGGGCGCTCTCGGAAAGACAGGCAACTCCGCCTAGAATCGGGCTGTATCGGCTGTATCCCTCGAACTTGACAGAGGACGAGGGAAAGCGGTAGGCTACACATCTCTTCGGTACAGGGCCTCCTGAAGTTATCTATGAAGAGTTGAAGGCCCAATCAGTTTCATCCCTGCGAAGGTCCTCCCTAAGGATTAGCCGACCAGAATCGTGGCCACCAGCAAAGCAAAGTAACCACGGTTCCCACCCAGGGTTGATGTCTGCCGTTTCTCTTAGGAGGGAAACATGAGTAAGAAGTTGTACGTAGGTGGTTTGCCATATGCCGTTACTGACCAGCGCTTGGAGGAAGTCTTCTCGGAGCACGGGACTGTTGAATCGGCCCGAGTGGTGACAGATAGAGATACTGGACGGTCGAGAGGGTTCGGTTTCGTGGAGATGGAGAGTCAAGGAGAGGCTGAGAGCGCGATCTCGGCTTTGAACGGGACAGATCTTGATGGTCGGACCCTTACCGTCAACGAGGCGAGGCCCCGCGAGAATCGGTCGGGTGGTTTCGGCGGCGGCGGCCGTGGCGGCGGCGGCGGCCGCTGGTAGCCGAAGGGATGTAAGCCCACAATTCGGAAGGGGTGCGAGTCGGTGCACCCCTCTCCTGGGGTTCTTCTGAGCTAGCCGCAGTCGTTTTTCCCAGGCACGGCGACAACACGCTTTCTACATCCGTCTTCATAGGGTTGAGTCGGTTCGATACTGACAGCCGAATATGGGCCCGCACAAGATTGCAGATTCGATCGGAATTCCCTGACATTTACTCTCGCCGTCACTCCGTGGAGATGCTTGATATGGCCAAGAAAAAATCCAGACAGACCTATCTCAAACGTCAGCGTGAACTGCAAAGAATGGAAAAGGCGGAACTCAAGCGTCAGAAGCGGTTGGGACGGAAAAGAGGTGAGGGCCCGATCGAGAGTTCACCCTATGGCAATGTCGAGAATCCTGACCTGGAATCCGGAGATCCGCTGGCGGAGGTACCGGAGGCCGAGTCCGGTGAGTCAGCTGAGCCTGGAGCACCCGGGGGGGGCATTGACATTGCTGCCCTCAGGAAGTCCCTTGGCCTTAGTGCCCTCAAGGAGCCTATTGAACCTGGTGCCCCCAGAGAGTCTGCTGAGTCTGGTGAGTCCGAGCCATCCCCGCCTGAAGTCGAACGATCGTAGAGTCGGTCTCAGGGCCGGTTTTCGAGATCCTTCTCGAGCCCAGCCAAGGCTTGGAATCAGGTGTGTTACAATCTGCGGGATTGGATGATCGGCCTGTCGACTAGATTTGAAGGAGTAGTCGGGTAGGGAAGTCCGAGTTACACACACTCGAGTTTTAGCGTTAAGCTGTAGATGATTTTCAGGGTATATCGAAGTTGGATTGGCCACAGCTTGGTCGTGTTCCTGGCGGCCGTCGACTTTGCCAGCGCCAATGACGAGGATCCCGATCTGTCCTCGGCCAGGCCTTCCACTTCTCAAGTACCCGGTAAGCCTCCGGTTGCCCAGCCTTCGAATCCCAAGCAACAGCCGACACTCTTCAAACAGATCGCGATTGATTTCAAGAATGTCTTCACCACCCGGGAGAATCTCTGGATTCTAGGTGGAGGCCTTGGCGCCAGCCTGGCTGTGAAACCCCTTGACGACGAGATTTCGAACGGTCGATTCAACTCCGAAATCAACCAAGGAACCGGCTTGGACCGCGTCTTTGAATCGGGCGAGATATTGGGGAGAGCTTTATTCCAGGTCGGTAGCGCCGTCACGACCTTTGGGATGGGTAAGCTTCTAGCGAACCCCGATCTCGAGAACTTTGGTCGCGATCTAGTACGAGCCCAGATCGTAACTCAAGGGCTCACCCAGGCTGGTAAGCATGCGGTTCGGCGGATGCGACCCGATGGGAGCTCGAGGAAATCTTTTCCCTCCGGACACTCCTCCGGTACCTTCGCCACGGCAACCGTGATTCAACGCCACTTCGGTTGGCAGTTGGGTGGTCCAGCTTATGGTATCGCCGCCTACGTCGCGGCTTCCCGGTTGAGTGAAAACAAGCACCATCTGAGCGACGTTGTCTTCGGTGGTGCCGTAGGTATCCTGGTGGCACGCACTGTGACCTTCGGTGTCGGCCAGTCGCGATTTCAAGTCTCTCCGGCGGTTGTGCCTGCCGGTGCAGGCGTGCGGGTGTCCCTAGCTCCGTAGCGCTCGTTCAAGAATAGCTTCACATAGGACACACGGCCCCAAGCTCCAAGCACCAAAGATCAAACGATGCGGGTTCCCGAACTGGGCTACTCGTGTTTCGTGCCGCATCTGAGGCCCTAGCCCGGATTATTCATAAGTTTTCGTAGCGAGGCGGCGCAAGCGCCGTCCTGGCAAGGCTTGTGACCGAGGCCTCCGCAGTCGTACTCGTGCAGTCCGTCGAGGAGGCCGACCGAGCGTAACACAGCCAGGGCGGATGATTGCGCCGCCGCAGTAGAAAACTTATGAATAATCCGGGCTAGCTTACCTCAATCATCCTTTCAGACTCGGAGTGCCTGATAGGCTATGATGTTGAGCCATGCCGGTGAGGAATCAGTCCAGCACCAGGGTCATGACCGTTACCGGGCCCATCAGGGCCGATGAGCTGGGGTTTACCCTCATACACGAGCATATCTTCCTGGACCTTCGCAACGATCTCTGGCTGAGCGACCGGCTGTTGAACGATCAAGATCTGGCCTATCGGGAGCTTATGCTTTACAAGAAAGCCGGTGGCGCTACGGTGGTCGACCAGACGTCAGGGGGACTGCGTGGCAACCGAAACCGCATTCTGCCAACCAGGCATCCTTTGGCGATTCGCGAGATGGCCCAGCGCACCGGGCTCAACATCGTTCTGGGTAGTGGATGGTATCGCGAACCCTACTACGAGCCCTATCTGTGGCATGTCAGCACCAATCAGATCGCTGAAGAGATTGTTGCCGAGGTGACCGAGGGAATTGAAGGGACCGATGTCCGGGCCGGGCCTCATCGGCGAGATTGGCGCCCACGCCAACTATATATTGCCGGTGGAAGAGCGAGTGCTTCGAGCCGCCGCGCGGGCCCAGCTCAAGACCAATCTTTCCCTCTCGACGCACCAGTCTGAGGGCACGGTGGCACTGGAGCAGCTAGGTATTCTGGAGGAGGAAGGCGTCGACCTGAGGCGGGTGATCTGCAGCCATGTCAACACCTATCCTCACCACGAGTACCACGCCGCCATCGCGAGTAGGGGTGCGTATGTGTCCATGGAGGGCCTGGGCAGTCGCCAACCGGTGGATGCCGAACGCGAGATGGAGATGATGTTGGCGATGATCAACAACGGCTTCATCGAGCATCTGCTCCTCTCCCACGACGTGTGTGTCAAGCCTATGTATACCTGTTACGGTGGTGGGGGCTACGAATTCATCCCCCGAACCTGGCTCGGCGCGATGAAGGAACGAGGTGTCAGCGACGAGCAAATCCGCCTGATCATGGAAGAGAATCCACGGCGAGCCCTTACCGGTGAATGAGATTTGCGACGGAGTCCAACGGAGTCCAGCCCGATAGTGGAGAGGCCCGAATAGCAAGCCATGAATGACGCGAAACCACGCTGCTCTTGGATGGGAAACGACGAAGTGATGCTTCGCTACCACGACGAAGAGTGGGGGGTGCCGGTTCACGAGGATCGGAAATGGTTTGAGTTTCTGGTGCTGGATGCCTTCCAAGCAGGATTGTCTTGGAGGACGGTTCTGCACAAGCGGGAAGCATTCCGAGAGGTGTTCCACGGTTTCGACCCTACCCGAGTGGCCCGAATGACGGAGGTGGAACTGGAAGCTGCACGGCAGAACCCGGACATTATTCGGAATCGCCTGAAGATCCAGGCCACGGTAAAGAATGCTGTTGCCTTCCTGGATCTGCAGGACAAACAGGGTTCCTTCGACACCTTCATCTGGTCGTTCACCGATGGATCGGTCATTCACAACGAGTGGGAAAAGCTGGAGGAGATACCGGCCTCCACACCCCTCTCGGATAGGATAAGCGAAGCTCTCAAGAAGAATGGCTTTTCTTTCGTCGGCACGACCATCTGCTCCGCCTTCCTGCAGGCTGCAGGAGTTGTCAACGATCATCTAGCCCAGTGTTTCAGGTGGAAGGAGCTGCGGTAGACTGCTTGTATTACGAAGCCAAGTCCGGCAGAGCCGCGAACGACTTGACTCGTCAGCAACGGGAGCCTCACGCTCCAGGATAGCGGCGAGATCTTCGGAGACCATTTGCAGCAACGGGTGCGCTGGAGCGGCCGAGACGATCTAAGTTCACTGGAAGGGAAAGTGGTTCGTCTCCGTTTTGTTCTTCGGGATGCAGACCTCTACTCCTTTCGCTTTACAGAGCGTTAGTCCCACGCAGTTGAGGAGGTGAACCGATTTGAGCAGTAGTCGTCCCTTACTCACGAATTTCAAGGGCAGGGCAGCACTAATCCTGGCTCTGATCCTGATCGGTGCCTGCAGCGGCTCGGATGGGGATGCCCCGAAGCCGAAGCCCGGTGCGGCGAAGGTCCAAGACGAGGCTGCTCCGCCGATCTATCTGACCGACCTGGACCGATCCCAGCCTCATTCGTCCCTATCCCGGGACTGGAAACGGGGAACCTGGCGTCTTCTCGACTACACTGGGGAGAGGGATTCCGACGGTTCCGGGATCCCCCAAATGCACGATGCGTTCGAGCAGAAGCCCGATCCCGACCATTCCTTCACGGGCACCTTGCTGGTGGCCACCGACGGCAACCAGGCCCCCGAGATCAGCTACTCTCCGGATCGCTCCGGTTGGCACCGGATCTATGTGGGCTTGGTTCGCAGACCTTTCGAAGAGAGCAAGGCAGTTCGAGTGAGGCTTTCTCGAGACGAGGCCTTTACCACCCTTTCGGGACGGGAAGGGGAGAAGGACCATCAGGAAGGCTGGCTCGACGAGATCTACTGGAAGACCGCTGACCTGACGGGACAGGACATTCACTTCCAGCAGATCACGTATCCCCGGATTCGGCACGCGTGGGTAGGGTTTGTCAAACTGGTTCCCTTGTCGGAGAGCCAGGTTAAAGACCTGCAGGCGGATCGTCGCAACCCTGAGCACCGGAGGCTTTTCGTTCACACCGATCCCGGTGTTCCCAATGAGGAGGGCTCCCGGGAGGAGCTCCTAGCTCACCTGGAACCGCTGCGTCACGGGGATGTGGACCGACTTTACTGGGAAACGGGTTTTGGTGACCGGGTCTTCTACTTCTCCAGTATTGGCAAGGATCAGACCCGCATGGGCCAGCTCCGAGATGATTCAGCCGAGCCTTTCTACGTCCGCGAGTACGACAGGGTGGGCATAAAGACCTGGCAGGCCTACCGGGAGAACGGGGTCGACCCCTTGGCGGTGGCAGTAGATTTTGCCCACCAGCACCATATTGAGTTGCACGCCTCCTACCGGGTTGGAGGCTTTCTGTTCCCGGCCCCTCACTTCGCCGATACCAAAGACAGCTTCTTTGAGCGACATCCGGAACTGGTGTGCGTCGACCGCGAGGGGAAGCCGCTGCCCCGGATTTCCTATGCTTTTCCTGAGACCCGAGCGTACGTCCTATCACTGCTTCGAGAGATGGCGTCGAACTACTCGATAGATGGCGTGGCTCTTCTCTACAATCGCCGTCCGCCGCTGCTGGCCTATGAGGCACCGCTGGTGGAGGGATTCCAGGCCCGATACGGCCAGGATCCTCGAGAGCTGGATGCCTTTGATGAGCGTTGGCTCTCTTTCCGAGCCGGATTTCTGACCCGATTCATGCGAGAGCTGAGGGAGATGCTGGATGAAGTAGCCCGGGAGCGGGGCCGCAGCCGGCTGGCGGTGACTGCGGTGGTATCCCGGCCGGGCGAGAATCTGCTCCACGGCATGGACCTGAAAGCCTGGATCCGAGAGGGTCTGGTCGACACCTTGGTCCCCTATTCTTCCTCCGTCCGACTGAACAGCTTTGTCCCTGCCTGGGATGATCCCGAGGACGTGAAACACTTCGTGTCCCTGGTAGAGGGCACCGACTGCGAGCTGGCGATGAACCTGATGCCTCGGGACCTGAGCACTCAGGAGTATTACCGTCTAGCGCATAGCCTGTATCAGTCCGGCGTAGAGCGTTTCTTCTTCTGGGACGGTCTGAGTCGGGCACGGAAGGCACTTCGGTTGGGGCACCGCGAAGAGGTGGAAGAATGGTTTCAACAAGGACAGCCGAGCCTGCTTCCTTCAGCGGTACGCCTTTGGAGCGTGGACGGGTGGGATCTCCGAGTGGAAACTCCAGGATAGGCCAAGGCTAAGCTGAAACTTGATTGGGCGGACGTAGCTTTGGGCTCCAGGCCGAAGTCTTCTTCCTTCGAGCCTTTGGCCCAATACACGGCGGCCTGGAGGCCACCGCTACGCCGGGACCCGGAGTTTCATTCTCGAATAGGGCCAGCTCCACTGGGGGCCCCACTGACCTGAAACTTGATTTGGCCATTCCTGAGGTGAAAGGGTGTAACCCATTGATTCAGTGGCTTTAGATCATGGAAGCCTGAAGCGCAAGCGAGGGGTTGGGCCGCGGCAGTCGGGAACATTTGTTCCAGTCCCCAACCCCTCGCTCGCGCTTCAGGCTTTTATGACTCGACAAGTTTCTTTCCTGTACGATCCGGCGCAGTAAGAGGCAAGTCCCAGGTTCCAAGCTCCAGGTGGCAATCGAGACTTCGTTTGGCGCTTGGAGCCTGTAACTTGTTTGTGTCTTGTGTCTTGGGATCTATCTGGGACTCGGTGCCTTATTCTGAACAGGGAATAGCCAGACGCTGACCGGGCCTGATCAGCGAGCTGGTCAACCCGTTGTAGAGCATCAGATGCTGCGGGCCCTGGACACCGCAATGCTTGAATCGGTTGGAGATGCGACCGAGGCTGTCTCCGCCCCGTACCACGTAGTCGACCTGCTCGCCAGGAGCTGGATACACGTTGGAAACGAACTCGTGGAAGTCCTCCCGTAGGGGGTGGTTGTCGAACCGCTCCCGGAAGACCTTCTCATACACCTGAGGGATGACAACCGACTCCCCCTCCTTGAGCCAGATTCGGATATTCTCTCTGGGATTGAGGTTGCCCAGATTCCAATGGTCGACTCCCAACAGTAGGCCCAGTTCCAGGTGATGGAGGGTGCGGCCGAGTTCGACCTCGACCGTTCTGGTGTCGAGCCGCGGAATGTGAACTCCGTAACGCTCCGGTTCGAGACCCATCGCTGCCGCCGCCAGTATCCGGGGTACGAACTTCCTGGTCTGACGGGGTAGCCGGTGGTAGATCCTACGAAAAGCATTACGGTCGGAACGATAGCGGGCGAACTTCCTGCCTGGACCATAGTTGTAGTCGACCAGGACCAGCTCCAGGTTCCAGGCAAAGTTTTTCACCAGATCTCGCAGGTACTCGAGCTGCTTCTGAGTGGATTTGAGGACGTCGAAGTAGTCTCCTCCACGCAATCCGTATTTTCGGCCTGCCCACTGCATCTGCCAGATCCCTTTGGCATTGGCGTAGGAAATGCTGTAGCTGCGAAAGAGGCTTTCCTGCATTCCCAATCCGAAGCCCAGTGCCATGGGCACTCCGGCCTTCTCGTAAAGGGGCCGGATGATGTGTTCCAGGAACTGAAAACGACTGCTGGCGCCCACAAAGGAGGCCCTGCCATCGGTGAGCCAATAGAGGATTTCTCTCTTCACATCCGACCTCGCCTGGATGTGCTGGAAGAGATCTTTCACGATGCCGAAGCGTGTCCCTTCTCCCTTGGCTGGGAGGATCCGGTAGGAATCCGTTCCGGTCTCGAGGCCGGGGAGGCTCCCCGCCAGGAGCGCTCCTGTGACGGCTGGGGATACGCCTGTCGGTGGCGTCGCGAGGAGCTCTGGGGGCTGGGCAGCAAGACTCGCCCCAGCGGTGCCCAGAGCGCAGTGCAAAAGGTAGCGTCTAGATAATTTGTCCATTTCACAGTTCTCGAGCAACTCTATGATACCTCTTAGCTACGACGTGGCGGAAGAGGTTTCAGGTTGCAGCTTCCAGTCTGAGATTTACTCGGCGGGGTCTCGGGTTGCTTGTTTCGGGATCTGACCTGAAAGTTCAAGGAAGAGTCGCAGGTCGCAAGTCGCTGAGGAAAGACATCTATTGACGTGAGAGCGAAAGACAGCCGCGCAGGGGGCTGAACGTCAGCAAAATCACCCCCAGTTCCGAGGAGTAATCGGGACTGAAGTCATCACCGGAATGATCCAATGTGGCCCTGCGCCAATAATCCTAGCTACGCCCGGACCCGAACTTTCTTTCTCGAATGGGGCCAGCACGGCCAGGAAAAAGTTTCTTTCTCGAATGGGCCAGGCTCCTGGGGGTGGGACTGAGGTGAAGCAGGTGGAGTATTCAGCTCCAGAGCACTGGGGTGGTCGGAACGGATGAACCTGAAATTGGCCCTCTCAGAAGGTCGCGATCGGGTTCAAGGGAGAGCCCGTTCCGCCACCGACGGGGATGGGAGAGGCGGTTAGCAGAAACTCCCAGCGCTGCCGCTCTTCGGCCGCTTTACCCAGTGTCTCCAGGTCGCAGTTGTCGAAAATGTGAACCCCCATGGTGTTGAGCAGCAGCAGGTGAATGGGCTGGCCGGCTCCTTCGATTCCCGAGGGAATGACGTCGCTGGCGGCGTCGCTTCCCACTAGAGCTACGTCCCGCTCCTTCAACCATTTGGCACAGGAGGCATGGAGGCCCGCCGAGGCTTTGCCGACGTCCCAGGGCCCCTTTGCCGCCCGGCGTGCCCAACGGCCCGTGCGGATGAATACGGCGTCACCACTTCCCACGCGCAGCCCCGCCTTTTTTTCCCAGGCCTCCAGGTCCTTGGGGTAGATGGCCACGGTGGGCTCGAGGTAGGGGACCTCCTTCAGACGTGCGATGTCTATCAGAATTCCGCGGGTGAAGATGCCGTTCTTGAGATTGGTGACGGCCAGCTTCCCGGCTCCTTGCGAGGTTACCTCGGTCTTGGCAAAGCCATTGTAGAGTTTGCCCTGGTGGGAGAGGTGGCAGAGAGAATCGATGTGGGTGTGGGCATAGCCGTGATAGCTGACGCTGTAGTTGTCACTACTCCAAGGATCCTCGGAAATCATCTTGTGCCCGAAGGGATCCGGATTGTCGATCGCCTTTTCCTTTTCGGTGTCGCGTGCCAGAGATACGGAAACGCCTTCCTGAACCAGGCGCGCCGCCTCCTTCCTCTTCTGGGGTGTAATCAGATTGACGGCGCCGAGCTGATCCTCCTTGCCCCAACGACCCCAATTGGAGAGCTCCTTCATCCATTTTTCGACGTCAGCCTGGGTAAAATGATGGTGCTCCGCAGATCCCGCTGGCTCGGCCCAACAGGACAGTTGGAGCCAGCCTGCCAGGACTGCTGTAGATAACAGCGGGATCAGAAAGGAGGCTCTCCTAAGTCGCTTCATCGGTCACTCCTCAGAGAAGGGGTGGATTTCCCAAAAAGGCGGCGCTTGGTCGGGGCTCCGCCGCGCATCCAGCCTATTCCAAGGCTCCCGCCAGATACAAAGTGCCGAAATGCCAAATGACGACCGCTTTCCCCTCCATCGTTCCATGACCTGGCGTGACGTCGAAGGACGTATGATGGGCCGTTCCCTCAGAAGTCGAAAAAGAGGATTGCAGAAGAATCAACTTCGATGAGTCCGGCTGGTCTCCTCGGGCCAGCTTTGGGTGTAGAGCCAGAGTCCAATCGCTGGCGTTCCTCACAGCGCCGATGGAGTACTCTCCGGCCGGAACCGCAGTTGACCCCGACGAGGTCGCACCCGACAGCGAGAGAACGGCCCGGCTAGACGCGAAGCCACCCACTTTGATCTTCTCAATGTGTGTCATGTTGGCAGGGACGGTGTAGTAGTTGATGCTCGCCTCGACTTTACTGGGCAGTTTCGCCGTCACCGACTTAGTGAGGTGAGGGTGAGACAAAACCGTGGCCGAGAATCCAAGGGCCAGAAGAGCGATCAGGGAACATACGTGTTTCATAAGTGTTCTCCTCATGGATGAGTTGACGGTTAGAGCATCAAGGGTACGTTCTTCCGTCGATGAATACCAGTGAGTAGTTAGTGCCCGTCCGGAAATGTGTAAGTAATTGATAAGGAAGGGGAAAGAGGGCTTTTTCAAGCTCCGAAACTGTCAGGGCCGTTTGCTAGACTATTTGGTGCAAACAATTAGACTAAAACGACTTACGACGATTTCAGGAGTTCGAAGATGCGTAAAAAGCGTGAAAAACAACGCCCCCTTTCCCCGCAATGGCCCGATCACCAGCTGGCCCATGAATTGAAGGTGATCTCGCGCATCCTGGACGACAATCCCCAGACGCTGGAGCTGATAGTACAAGATCTCTCTGACAGGGTCGATTCCGGTGTTGGCGCCCCCGGTTTGACGGCCGAGCAGGTGCTGCGTTGCGCCGTCATCAAACAGCTGCATCAGTTCAGCTATCGCAAGCTGGAGTTTCATCTGGTGGATTCGCAAAGCTGTCAGAGGTTCTGTCGCTTGCCCTATGGGGCGTCGATCAGCAAAGCCACCCTGGCGGAGAACCTGGGGAAGATTGAGCCGGGGACTTGGAAGGCGATCAACGACCACTTGGTGCTCTGGGCGCAGGCTCGGGGTCTGGAAAAAGGCCAACGGATTCGGGTCGATGCCACGGCGGTCGAGACGAACATCCACTATCCGCTCGACAGTGAGCTGTTGTACGACGGCATTCGAGTCGTGACCCAGTCGCTGGGGCGGCTGCGGGAGCGGGAAGGGATCGGCTTCGTCGATCATACGCGGCGGGCCAAGCGGCGCGTCCTGAACATCCGCAACCGCCGCGGCAAGAAGCGCCTGGACAGTTACCGCGATCTGATCAAAGTGGCGTCCAAGACGGCTCACTATGCCGAGCAGGCGCTGGCAGCTTCCGCGCAGTGGAGCGATCCCCTCAGTCTGGCCGTGGCGGCGCAACTGGCCCACTATCTGGGGCTGTTGCACAAAGTCATCGAGCAGACTCAACGACGGGTCCTTTCGGGCGAGGCCGTCGCGGCCCAGGAGAAGATCTGTTCCCTCTTCGAAGAGCACACCGATATTATCAAGAAGAGCCCTCGGGAAACGGTCTTCGGCCACAAGGTGTTTGTCAGCACGGGCGCCTCGTCGCTGATCCTGGATTGTGTGGTGGAACGGGGGAATCCGGCCGACAGCAACTATGTGCAACCCTTCTTAGAGCGGCATCGACAGCTGTACGGGAAGGTCCCCCGCCAGAGCGCCTGGGATGGTGGTTTTGCCTCGGCTACCAACCTGCGCTGGGCCAAAGAGCAGGGGGTACAGGATGTGGCCTTTTCCAAAAAGTGTGGGTTGACGGTTGAGAGCATGGTGCGTTCCAGTTGGGTCTACAAACAACTCAAACGCTTCCGCGCCGGGATTGAGGGGTGCATTGGGACCCTCAAGCACACCTTCGGTCTCCACCGCTGTAGCTGGAAAGGCTGGCCTCACTTTCAAAGCTACGTCCATGCCAGCGTCCTGACCTATAACCTGGTCGTCCTGGCCCGACTCCTGTTGTAGCCTTTTGTGGCTGACCGTACTGCCTTGTGGCTCCGACTCGGGGAGAGGTCTGCGCCGAACCGCTGCTTTTTGGCCCGCGTGCCCTCGCTCGAGGGTCCTTGCTCTGGATCGAGCTGGGTCGAGCCGGTCTGTCAGCAGTCTCAAGTATAATAAGTGTTTACGATTCAACAGATTACAGTTCTGAAAACCCCGGTTTTCGGACGGGCACTAGTTAATCAGTGAGCAGTGGAATGGTGAGCAGTGGAATGGTGAGCAGTGGAATAGTGAGCAGTGAGCAATGAACAGTGAGCAGTGAGCAGTGAGCAGTGAACGGTGAAAAACAGTGAGCAGTCAGCAGCGGTTCAGTTGGCAGACAGTAGTTGCAAATGAGGAGTGATCTCGATGGGTAGTTTCGGTAATCAGATACAGTAACGAGCTATCGGCACACAGGTACTGCCCACTGTTTGCACTGCTCGCTGTTCACTGCTCACTGCTCACTATTCCACTGCTCACGACCCCACCACCTGAGCCACCCCCGTCTCCGCGGCACGGTAGGCGCTGAAGATAGCTTTCAGCGCGCTCAGGCACTCTGCTCCTGTGACCGGAGGCTCTTCTATCCCTCGAGCCGCGTTGACGGACGATTGGACCAGGTGCTGGTAGCTGTTGGCGGCTGAGAAAGGGAAGGACTGCACTCCCTTGGGAGCATCCGGATGAGTGGAGTACCACTCCAGAGGGCTGTTGTCCTCATCCAACCGCAACCATCCCTTGGATCCCCAGATGGTGAATCCCAGGTGGTATCCGCGTTTCAAGTAGTAGCCGCCATGGTAGGTGCCCACCATCCCCTGCTTGAATTGGAGGGTGAGGGCCACCGCGTCTTCGGTTTCCAGTGGCTGGCCTCCCACGTTGCGGCAGATGGCAGAGACTTTCTCGATCTGGTCGCCCCAGAGCTTCTGGATCAAATCCACATAGTGGATTCCTAGCCAGATCAACTGTCCTCCCCCGGCCTGGTTCTTGAAGGCGAGCCAGGATTGCTGATACTCGGGCCGGGTCAAACGAGTCTGATCCGCCACTACCAGCAGGTGGGTTGCGAAGGGCTTTCCGATGAATCCCGAGCGTACCAGTTCCTGGGCCTTGAGAGCCCCGGGGTGACGACGCATATAGAAGGCCATCATCAGATGCAGCTTTCGAGACTCGGCCAGGCGAACCAGGGGCTCGAAGTCCTCGGCCCGAGTGCAGGACGGTTTCTCGGTCAAGACGTGACAGCCTGCCTCCAGAGACATCTGTATCAGTGGCGGGGCCTTATGTGCTGCCAGACTGATGAGTACCATGGGGGGACGAAACTTCTCGAGCATCTCCTGGTGGCTTCGAAAGGTGGTCACTTTTCGACGCAGCGCCTCCCTTGCCTTCAGGAAAGTGGCTCCGCTCTGGTCCGAGACGGCGACCTCTGCCACCCCCTCGATCTGGGCCAACGAACTCAGGTAGGCGCTGAGGTGAGGGCCGTTTTCCTGGGTTACGACGCCGATCTTGATGGGATCTGAGGCAGCCGTGAACCGGGCCGCCGAAGCCAGGTTCCAGGAGGAAAGTGCGGTACCAACCGTAGCCTTCTTGAGAAATGTTCGGCGCTTCATGATGGGGGGAGTTTAACAGCCGAAACCCAGAAAATCGATGCCGGACGGCTTCTTCAGTAGGCCGATCTTGATCTTGATCGATGCTTGCGAAAGAGGAACTCGACCCTGGAGCAGAAGCTCTCAGAATTTCTGTCGATTGGTGGCCGGGGGATTGCCTCCGCGCCTAATTGATAGCGGATTCGAACCTCCCTCGCTTCCCCACCGTCAAAAGAGAGAGGCCACGATTGCAGGGGAGAGGTTGGAGGGTTCGGGTGCAAGTCAAGATAATCGGAGTGATAGCGATTCATCTGACGTTGGTGGTCCTGGGTCAGGACTACTATCCACGGAAGGATGCTGCTTTTGGTCAGGTCGCCGTGGGAGGAGGGATCGAAACGGTCATCAACTTGACCAATCGAGGAACCTATCCCTATGCCGGCAGCATTCGCTTCCTAAGGGGACAGGGAAGTGCCTGGAATCTTCGGGTCAACGGCAGTGTGATTTCGAACGGTGAGTACTCGTTAGAGATTCAACCGAAATCCACGGCCACCATTCGTCTCACCGGGGATCGGCTGGAGAGTGGCGCGGCGGTCGTGGTCTCTCAGGACCTGCTTCTTGACAACTTCGTCGAAGCCAACCTCACCTATTTCGTTCGTTCCGGAGAGTCGGTTGCGGACAGTGTCGGCATCTCTCCTTCGAAGGAGTTCTATCTTACCTCCGTTCCCTTCCAGGATCTCAATAGCATCGCCCTGGCATTGGTCAACGGGGACCTGAGCGGGCAACGTGTGGCCCGTGTCCTGCTGCGCCTCTTCACTGAAGGGGGTTCTCAGCTGGCGACCAAGACTCTCGAATTGGGCTCCTTTTTCCACGATGCCAGGTTTCTGTCGGAACTCTTTCCTGGGCGCAACCTGCAGCGAGGGAAGGTCGAAATCTCTTCCGATATCCCAATCTTCGGAGCGGCCCTCACTCTGGAAGAAGGGGAGATTTCGAGCTTACCGCTGGAGCCGTCGCCGGTTTCCTATACGGTTCGGATGATCTCGTCGGAGGGCTCGGTGGCAACGGGTGAAATGGCGCTCTGGGCAGAGGGCTTTTTTGTGAGAGGTTACTTCCTGATTTCAGCGGTGGACGAGGAGCCACTCGAGGAAGCCGTACTGGAGCTGGTGAACGGGCACCTGTTCGACCGGTTCCTTCAGCTCTCGTTTGCGGTTGCCGAAGACCCCTTCTTCGCAGAGGAGGCCACACTCTATTTCGAGCACACCAACTTCTCGTTCGACTCTGACGTCACGTCCGACTCCTGGGTCCAGATGTTCCTTTCCGATCACACTACGCTGGAAGGTACCTATGAATGGTCTCGCCGAACGGATTGATTCGTTCCAATCAGTCTCAGCTTTTTCTGTAAGGAATTGAACTTTCTTGGAGGTAAAATGATCTAATCAGGGTGATCAGTAGCGTCCCAGCGTTAGTCGAATAACATCAACTGTTTATGAATGTCACTATTCTGAGTAATGTAATGCATGTCCTGAAAGGCCTGTAAAATTGGGGTTTTCTCGAAGAGCGAGACACTCAGGACCTGGAGAATTGTGTAGAGCGGCAACTCGAGATAGAGGCGCTTGCGGATGATGGCGATGAGCAGGTAGGTACTGAGGGCGATCCAGATTTGTGTTTTCACGGCATTGGGACTGGTGCCGTAAAAGGCCTTGATGCGGAGATGCGGTTTGATCCATTTGAAGAACAGTTCGATCTGCCAGCGGAGCTTGTAGAGCCGGGCAATAGTCAGAGCGGGAGAAGCAAAGTCGTTGGTGAGGAATACTAGCCGCAGGTCGGTGGTGACGTCGAAGAACTTGATGCGACGCAAAGGTTCGGGGTAGGCCTTGGCCGGATAGAAGGTGCTCAGCAGGACAGTTTGGTCGCAGATCAGTCCCGTCGTTCTGTCCACCGGGTGGGAGTAGCGGCGGCGGAACTTGAAGTTGGCCTTGGCGCGGGTCACGAATAACGACCGGGCAGAATGGAGTCGGTACAGGCGCCCGAAATCCAGGTATCCGCGATCCATGATGTAGTAGGCACCGGGACAAGGAATCAGGTGGTCCAAGGCGTGGACATCGTGCAGTTTTCCGTCCGAGATCAGAACGAACTCGGGAATGGCGCCGTGCAGGTTGAGCAAGGTATGCAGTTTGATCGCCCCCTTGGTACGGCGGAAGCGCGCCCAGGGGAAGACCGAGAGGCACAGGTCGATGGTCGTGGAGTCCAAGGCATAGACGGTCGCGTTCAGGTCGACTCCCAGGTCCTCGTCGGTGTACAGGCGGCGCGCTTCGGCGATAAGCACTTGGGCAAACTCGGCATAGATGCGCCAGTCGCGCCTCTCGTTGGCATTGGACAGATTGTTGCGGGAGACC
Organism: Acidobacteriota bacterium; assembly: GCA_965219855.1. Taxonomy (GTDB): domain Bacteria; phylum Acidobacteriota; class UBA6911; order RPQK01; family JAJDTT01; genus CAUZIZ01. The sequence continues at coordinate 660,730 of CBDCOR010000022.1, read as the reverse complement.
GTGGAGCGAATGCCCATGTGGAAGAGCTTGGATCTCATGGCCCGTAGGCAGGCTTCGATATCGCGCAAGCTCTCGCGATAGGTCAACTGTGCAAAGGCCATGACCCGGTAATGGTCGGCACAGCGGAACGACTTGACCTTGTAGTCGCCTCCGTAGTGCTGAACAATGCGATGAAAATGATGCCAGGGAAGATGCCGCATCACCTGAGAAAAAATCGTCGTGCCCGTGTACATGCTCGCCCTCCTTATGAACTGAAGGGCGTGAGCGTACACTCACTTTCAAGTCGGAAACACCCATTATCTTCTCTAACATATTACTCATTAATACTTTACAGAGATTAGAAGCCCAAACGTTGGGACACTACTGCAGGGTGATGATAAATCAAAGCCAGCCGAGTCGGATTACCGAGGTATGGTTTCGCCCCACCCTCTTTTCTCTGTTCCTTTTTCTGATCGCAGGCGCTTTAACCGTCCCCACTCTGGCGTCCAGAGAGCATCCTGCCAGAGTCAGCGATCTCGTTGGGAGCGGGGCATACGAACCGGCCGGAGATGTGGATTGGGATGAACTGACGCCGAACCTCCCTGTGTTCACGGGAGATCGGATCTTTTCACACGGGGATTCGAGGGTCGAAGTCGAGCTGGGAGGCGGCAACTTTCTCCGCATTGCCGACAAAACCGACGTTGTTTTCTCCGAATTATCAGATGGCCGAACCGGCCTCCAGGTTCACCAGGGGGATGTGATCGTGCGGCTGACTCGTCAGGATCGCTTCCTCTTAAAGACCCCGGTTGCTGCGATCGAGCTCGAGAAAGGTGGGCTCTACCGGATCCAGGTGGACGAGAATGGAGCCACCCGGGTGCTGGTTCGCAAGGGACGAGCCCAGGTCGAAAGCCAGCGAGGCAGACAGAAAGTGCAATCTGGTCAGCAGTTGGTGATCGATGATGCCAAAGCTGGCGTTCAGCCTGCGGGGCACCATGATCCGGATGACTTCGACCTATGGAGCGATCGCAGGGATGCTGAGGTTGCCCGGCCTCACTCCGTCAGCTATGAGGGCGGGGGGCATCATCCTGGAGTCTATGATCTGGATCGGTACGGCCATTGGGCCGATTACCAACCACACGGTAGGGTCTGGGTGCCGCGAGTCTCGGTGGGATGGGGTCCCTTTCGCCTTGGCCGCTGGGGCTATCTGTCGGTGGGTTGGACTTGGCTCAGCCATGAACCCTGGGGATGGCTCCCCTACCACTACGGACACTGGATCTACTACGAACGGCATCACCACTGGGCCTGGGTACCGGGGGGATTCCACCACTGGTATCCGGCTCGGGTCAACTTCTACTTTGGCGGCGGTTATGTTGGATGGGCGCCCTGGGGACACTACGGGGGGCGCGGCCGCAATGTGGTGATCAATCAAACGTTTATCAACCGATGGAATCCGCGGAATCCAGGCAATGGCCTGAATGTAGTGAGAGAGAGAGACTTTGGAAGAGGTTCACGACTCGATCGCCGTGTTACTCCCACCCGAGCCATTGCCGGCAGATTTCGGGAGGGACTACCCAACGACCTGGGTAAGCCGGTCCGGGGAGGACGGAACGTACGGGTTAGGGGAGGTTCCGCAGTCGCTTCCGGGTCACGAACTGTAAGCCCGATCCGAGCTGGAGCAGCCCAGAGGGCCGCCTCGAGCCGGCGTGGTGTTCCCACGACCCGCCCGAGCTTCTCGGGTACTACGACATCCAGGGCTGGGAGGGCAGGGAGCACCTCCCCCAGGATCTTCAGAGGGGGCGAGCTGCAGCAAGGTGGAGCCCCAACTGGCAGTCGACGCGGCGGCCCCAACATCATCAAGGTCAAGCCGAGTCGGGCACAGGCCGATCGTCCGGAGGCCCGATCCAGAGGGAGTTCTAGAGCCAGTTCTAGCAGGCGGACCGGGGTGATCTCCTCGGCTCCTCGGGTCCAGCCGGAGCGTGGCCTGGCGGGAGGGTCCCTGGGACAGCGACCCGAAGGCCGAGGCACTCGAAATTCCTCTCTATCTTCGGGTCCGCGGATCTTTCGGACTCCTTCCAACCCAAGGCAGTCGACGCCACGACTCGGTCGCACTCGTTCGACCAGCAGGTCGAGTCCATCCGCGAGCCGCCGCAGTGTAAGACCTTCGCAGCGCTCTAGAGGGTCGACGTTCGGCTCCACTTCCACGATTCGCTCCACACCTCGGTCGTCGAGCAGATCGAACATAGGCCGCCCGTCGCGCTCGGCTTCCCGACCGTCGGTGCAGCGGTCGAGTCCGAGCAACCGGAGTCGGGGATCTTCCGGTCGTTCTTCCTCTCGATCCAGAAGGCGATAGGGACGACTAAGCTGAAGCTTCATTTGGCTTTTCCTGAGGAACAAGGGTGTAACCCATTGATTCAGTGAGCTTCAGGCTTTTATGCCTCCGGTAGTTTCTTTCCTGTACGATCCGGTGGTCTGCAGCCGGGGGCCGGGCTAACCTGAAACTTCAACCCTTCGTCGCACGTCTGAACGTCGCACGTCTCCTGTCCCCAGACGGTGCCGCAGAAGGGGAAGAACCCCCAGCATCATAAAGTCAGGTCCGACAGAGCCGCGAACGTCGCGCCCAGATTGGACACTTCTCCTACCCTCATCGCCTCGCGGACCAACTAATTTAAACCTATTCGTCGAACGCTCGCGGCTCTGTCGGGAATGAATCGTGTAGCGTGTCTCGATGTTGCCTGGGATCGAATCCTCTCAAGGGTCTATGATGCCAGGCTAACACGAGGTAAACTTAGCGGTGGCTTTTTTGTTTTGACCCCCAGAATTGGGGCTACTTACCAGGAGGAGGTATTTCATGCGAAATTCAATCCATGCACTAGGAGTCGTTTTTCTAGGCCTGACATTGGCTGGCTGTGCTCCGGTCGAAAAGAAGTCTGACACAGGAAAAACGTCTGCGGACACGAGCGCCTGTGAGGGCTTGCCCAGCCACGCCGATCTGAAGGCTGCCTTGACCAAGGCCCGTCAGGAGGCAAATGGCGGTTTCAATCTCGATATGTGGGGAACGATCGTCAATCGCGATGGAGTGGTTTGTGCCGTTGCCTTTACCGGTGGGGATCGAGGGGATCAGTGGCCTGGCAGCCGGGTCATCTCCGCCCAGAAGGCCAACACCGCGAATGCCTTTAGCTTGCCCGGTCTTGCTCTTTCGACGGCCAACCTCTTTACCGCGGTCCAGGCAGGAGGCAGCCTCTTCGGCCTGCAACACAGCAACCCCGTTAGTACCCATGTGGCCTATGGAGGCGACGCTGCCCAGAACGGACAGGAAAGCGATCCTATGGTGGGCGGCAAGGTAGGCGGAGTCAATGTATTCGGAGGCGGCGTACCCCTCTATGATGGTTCAGGAAAGTTGCTGGGAGCGGTTGGGGTCAGTGGCGACTCTTCCTGTGCGGATCACAATATCGCGTGGAAGACCAGAGATTTTCTAGATCTGGACAACACTCCCGGCGGCGTGAATCCGATCAGCAGCGACGACAATATCGTCTACGATACAACAGTGGATGCCTCGACCGGCCATACCACCAGTGCCAGCGGTTGGGGACACGCGGCTTGTACGGAGGCAGCTACCGGAATTGGGAACGGGTTGCCCACTTCCCATCCCAAAGGGCCGACGATGGGTCCCGTGCCGTAGGGTTCTATGGGTTGCAGGTTGCAGGTTTCTTGCCCCATGCAACTGTAGCGCTTTAGAGGGTGGAGCCTTCGAGCATCTTTTGAAACGAGCGATCTGACAGCACCCTCTGAGGAGTGCGCAACCTGCAACCTGCATGATTGATGCCCACGTTCACTGGGACGGCTGCCCATTCTCGATCTTCTCGAAACCGAAGAGCTCTCCGCCGGGACCTTTGCTCAAATCACCCAGCACAACGCAGAACGTGTTTTCCAGCTTTCGTAAGATCCAACTGGGAATGACAGCATTGGCCCTTCAAAGTCAACTCATTGACTTCAGGAGCCCAGCTCCGACCTGAATCTGAGATCCAGTGCGACGGGCGGGTGAAAGAGATCCAGAACCCACAAACCGCGGCTGCGGCGTCAGGGAAGCGTTTTCGAAAGCAAGGCAGCACTACTCGTGAAGCTGGGAGCGAGGAAGCATCTCGCCACTCTCAATACCGACTACGGCGAAGGCCTGTTTCACCTGGGCTTCGGCTCGATTCCACTCGCTTACGCCTCGGCCACGGTAGTCGTCACAAACAAACTTGGCCGTGCTGGCGAGCTCGCTTCTAAGGCGTTCGATGTAATTGAAGAGGTCCTCCGCCTCGTATGGCAATGACTTCTCCATTTTCTCCTGGATATCTTTTAGAGCTCCATTGGTCATGCCTAACCCTCCTCGATAAATCTAACAGAGAGGGCCGACATCGTTTCCCAGGAAATCGGGTGTGGAGACTCAAACTGCCGATGACTGGGCGAGTTTGATTCGGTGGGTGTAGTAACTTCCCGCGATCAGGGGTAGTAGGAGGAGGGCGAGGCCGTAGAACAAAGGGGCCGCGGAAAAGAAGGCAACCGCTGCGGTCAATGTATTCAACAAGTTGGTGGGGAAAACCCACAGAAAATCAGTCTTCCACAGGAGGGCTAAGGATTCGACGGTAACCAGAGCAACCGCCATTGCCACCAGAGTCGAGTTGAAGATGAAGTAGAGTAGACCGCAAAAGAGGATCTTCAGCGCGAGTTCCGCAATCAGTTCCATTTGAGTGGATCCCAGGACAGAGGGTCGCTGCTGCAAGTGTTGGAGGACCCAACCGATGATAGATGTGACCAAAGCCAACTGGGAGATGTTGAACAGGTGCTTGTAGAGGCGCCTGACTCCTGTCCTCAGACCGCTAATCAGACCTTCAGTCATGGCGATAACCACGGCCACCTCGGGGCCGAAGATCAGCAGAGCCGCAAAAATACAGAAATCGCTCACGCTCACGGTCAAGGATCCTATCCGGGTAGGCGCGAACTTGACCTTGATTGACAGGCAACTCGTCAGAGTGCAAAGGCCGACAAGCCAGAGCCAGTTCCAGGAGGTATAGCTGAATGTTTGAACAAGGGCATAGGTGCCCAGGGAAAAGCCCACGACGATGACGGCCAGGATATAGAGTCGAGCCGGCTTCGGAATCGAATCCTCGAAGAAGTGGTTTATTGATTGTCCCATCGTGTTCTGACCCGGCGTCATGTCCTTAAGTCTTGTATTCGCTACCTGAGCGAAACTGCCGAAGCACGCCTCTGACTTCCTCGTCTGCATTGACTCTTCGGAGGATTCCAGGAAAACTTTAGCCTGATCTTTAGTCCTAAGTTACCTCGTAGAAAAGTGATGTAACCTATTGTTAAGATTGGGGTAATGCTACAAATCAGCTGCGTCGGTACTGGGTACATTATAGACGAACGCCGAGGAGATCCAGGGCTCGCTGCTGAAGCGATGTGGGACGGGTGATTTTGTCGAAGGCTGCTGAGCCGGGCAACTGCGGCTGAATCCGGTTTTTGGAGATCGTGGCCAAATCGCTGAGCAAGGTCTGAAAGCTGTGCACGGGCCCACCCTCAACGGTGCGCTTGCGGTGAGCCTTGCGGAGGGCCTGAGGAGAGCGCTGAGAGGGTGCCACCACCGAATCGCGAAGCTGCCTCCCCGCCTCGGGATCCTCGTCGTCGAACAGGATCGGAGCTAACTTCTGTCGCATGTGCCACTCGACGTAGTAGGCAAGCATGCACAGAAAGACGCGAGCGCGGACCCGATCCTCCAGATGGTGGTAAATGGGTCGGACCTTCAGATCGACACTCTTACAGCTGCGGAAGGCCCGTTCGGCGACGGACAACCCCTTGTAGGCAGCCACCGTTTGTTCGGCATCCATTTGCTCGCGGGCCAGGTTGGTGCGAATCACATAGATCCCGTCCAGTGCCGCCTCCTGCTCGATGCGCTCCTGCCGGCGCTGGTAGGAGAAGGACTCCTCGCCGATCTCCAGGACAAAATGCTTGCCCACTTTGTAGCGGTTGAGGACTTTGCCCACCCGCAGGGCAATCCGATCCTTGCCCTTGAAGCGACGCTTCGGACGTTGCGTTGCCTGGACAATCTTCTCCAACTCCAGCTCGGTCGCCTGGAGCAGTTGCTGGCGATTGCGGGCCCGTTCCTCCGCTAAGAGGGGATTACGGCAGACAATGAGCCGTTCCCCGGGGTAGTCCGGGCTCTGGATCTCGGCCAGGTCGCGTTGATCAAACAGGGACAGCTGCAGCGGACCGGATTGAAACAGTTTGCGGATCTGAGGGCCCCGCAGGGCCGTGATCCAGCCCATGCCGGGCAGCGGCTTGAGCTCCTCCCGAATGCGGGCTTCCGTCAGCATTCCTCGATCGGCGACCACCACCACCGAGCGCAACCCGAAGCGTTGGCGCAGTTTTTGGATTTGGCTGGTCACTGTTGTGGGGTCCGCTCGGTTGCCTTCGAAGACCTCGACCGCGACGGGGCAGCCTTTCGCACAGCAGGCCGAAGACGATCTGCAGCGTACCCCCTTTGCCGTCTCGGGAATACCCCCGCTGGGCCAACGGGCAACTCCTCCCTTCGAAGTAGGTCGAGGTGACGTCGTAGATCACAGGCAACCGTCCTGCAGGCGCTGAGCCGCCAGCTGGTTTTCAATCTTTGGTTGTCGAACGAGCAGCCAGTCCAAGGCGCCGTACAGATCATCGGCCGTCGCGGCCTCCACCTGTAAGAGCTCGCCCAAGCTGCTGGACAGGGTCTGGGGATCCCATCCGCGTGCGGTGGCCAGCTTGGAGCGGGGCTCCAGGATGCGCGCCACGATCAGGGCCACTACCAGGCGGCGCTGCAGGCTGTTGCGAGTGGCCAGTAAGCGCTCCAAACCGAGGCGGCGCAGGGTACCCAAGACGGCCGCCACATGACCATGGGGGCGAGTGCGCTGGACCTGGAAGGCTTGGCTCAAGTCGGAGATGACGGAGCCTCCCTTCAAGAGGCTGCGCAGGCCTTCGACGATCTCCGCGGGCCACTTGCTGAGGTTAGCCAGAGTGCGCTTGCGCACCTTGCCGGCTTGCCGGTAGGACTCGCGCAGGAGAATGGCCGGGGGCGAGTTGCGGTTGGGAACGGATTCGATGTACATGGGCACTATAATATCACATACTACCGACAATAAAGGACACTAAAGCAACTATTACATGGGTACAAATTGTCGAACACAAAAAGACCCTTACCTGATGATCCACAATGGCTTACAGGTTGTTTTTCAGCTAGTTTTCAGGGTAACTTCGGTTTAGTCTGGATCTCTCACGCGAGAGATTCGACGAGCAGGTTCATCTCGTCTTCCTGAGCGGCGATGGATCTCATCAGCTCGAACTGGGAGCGGCATCGGTCCAGATTCTGGTCTTCCCGATGGATCTTGAAATAGATGTCGCCCCCAAGGTAGTCTGTGAGGAATCGGAGCCCGATCTCGAAGGTGATCAGCCTACCGGAGAACGCCAGTAATCCGCGTTCGGTCGTTGTCAGAAATCCCCTCGTTTTCTCGAGGTATCCGTCCGCCAGGGCTAGGAACAGTGGCATCTGCATTCTCACCTTTGAGAGATCTCGTTCGTCCTCTGGTCTGGGGCTGGTGGCCGTGCGCACCAGGTCTCCGAAATCATAGAGCGCGAGACCCGGCATCACCGTGTCCAGATCGATCACGCAGACCCCCTCGCCCGTGCAGCGATCCAGGAGCAGGTTGTTGATCTTGGTATCGTTGTGGGTGACCCGCTCGGGAACCTGCCCCTGCTGGTGGAGATCCAGGAGTCGGTGGGTCATCGATTCCTGTTCAAGAGCGAACTGCACGTCTGGATTTGCTCTGGATGCTCGGTTGAGGGAGTCCTCCGACAATACCTCCTGGAACGCGTGAAATCGCTGGGGAGTGTGGTGAAATTCAGGGATGGTTTCGTGCAACCGAGGAGGAGGAAGATCGATCAGCAGTGACTGGAAGCGTCCGAAAGCCCGGCCTGCTTCCCGAGCGAGGCCAGGAGACTCGATAGACTGGTGCGAACGGGTATCTCCGATGAAATGATAGGCGCGCCAGAAGTCGCCTTGCTGGTCGTGGTGGAACGAATCTCCGCTTCGAGTGGGAACCAGCGTTAGAGCCTTGCGGTGCCGGTCTCTTTCTCCTGCTGCCCGAAGCTTGTCATGTAGATGCCGCGTGACCCGCTGGATGTTTTCCATCACCGCGGGAGGGTTTCTGAACACCTGGTGGTTCAAGCGTTGGTGAATGTACTTACGAAGCAATCCTTTGTGGCGATAGAGTGCCAGGTAGGTGTCGTTGATGTGGCCGCTTCCATAGGCTTCTGACCCGAGATACTCCCCTTCAATGTCGAAGGCCAGGGCAATGCGCTCCAACTCGTGCTGAGCAAACGAAGCCATTCGGCCATGATATCATCGGGGCTTGTGCGCAGGTTGTCGGTAGCGCTGCCCGCCCGGGGCTGGATCGTTCAGGAAGAAACTGTCGAATCCAGAGCAAGCATTGCCGATTCATGGAAGCCTGAAGCGCAAGCGAGGGGTTGGGAAGCACCCCGAATCCTCCCTGCTTAGGCGCTGGTGAGGCGCCGCCGCATGAAGAAGGGAATCAATACCAGGATGGCCAGTGTCAGCGTGAACGGCGCATGAAGTTGCCGACCCCACACTCCGGGTCCGTTCTTGATGAATTCGCCTGGTTCAGAGAGGTAGGCGATAGTGGACAAGAGGGACGCATACATGCTCAGGCCCACCACGAACCAAGGCATACCCCGGCCTGCCAGGAAATACTCCTCCACCGAACGCTGCCGCTTGCTGAAGTAGTAGCCTAGGGGTAGCGAGCGGCCTCATACCGCCGAGCAACACCAGCGTCTGCTTGAGTGTACACTTTCCAGGAGGCCGCTTCAGCGGCCTGGCGCGAAGCGCAATAGACCCGGTGTTTACGCCGGGGTAACCCGGTCTCCTACCCCTCCTGAGGGCCGTTCACGGTCCTTCTCGAACGGCGGCTTTAGCCATCGTCGACCCGGAGTCTGGCTGAAGCCCGCGTTCGAGAAGCCCGCTAAAGCGGGTTCCGCTATCTGCCGTTCCGCCCACCCGGCCCTGAAGGACCGGGCTATTGCGCTTCGCGCTAGACCGCTGAAGCGGTCTCTTAGCAACCACATCACGCCGAAGCAGGAAACTTGACCAGTCTGTGAACTTCTTCTCCACCAAGGGGCCCTAGACCCAAAAGAAGTAGATGAAAGTGGACTAAACCACATGTAAACACCTGAAATGCCAGACCTGACGGGTATTCTGGGGTTGTCAAAGAAACTTCAGAACAAGCCGAAAGGAGGCATTTCAGGTGAAGAAAAAGGATAGCGCAATCATCCGCAAACGGGAAGCAGAGGTTGCTCAGCGATTGAGCCCCAGCTGGAACGGTCCAGACCCGAAACCGGTGCTCTCGCCCGAGGTCATCAGCTACGAGGTCTCGGAGAAAACGGGTGCGGTCAGTTACGGTGGTCTGGGGCTGCTGCAGCAGGTGGTGAAGTGGAGTGGGCTGGGGAAAGCCATTGACCAGGCGGTGACGCTGCTCAAACGCCACCAACCGTACCACGAATCGGACCACGTCCTGAGCCTGATCTACAACGTGGCCACGGGCGGGACCCGCTATCAGGATATTGAACTGCGACGTCAGAGTGTGAGTTTCCTGGAGGCGGTGGGAGCCGAGAAGATCCCCGCCCCCAGCACGGCCGGAGACTTTGTGCGCCGCTTTGACGCGCCCGACGTGGTGGATCTGATGGAAGCCGTCAATGCCAGCCGCCTCAAGGTCTGGGCCCAACAACCGGCCCGTTTCTTCCAACGGGCGGAGATCGACGTGGATGGGACGATGGCCCCCACGAGCGGCGAATGCAAGGAAGGGATGGAGATCAGCTACGACGGGCAGTGGGGCTATGCGCCGCTGATCGTGACGCTGGCCAATACGGGAGAGGTGCTCTATGCGGTCAACCGCTCGGGCAACCGTCCCTCTCATGAGGGAGCGGCCGAATGGCTGGATCGGAGTATCGAGCTGGTTCGAGAGGCGGGTTTTCGGAAGGTGCGCCTGCGCGGGGACACGGATTTTTCGCTGACGGCTCATTTTGACCGTTGGACGGAGGCGGGCGTGGAGTTTGACTTCGGGATCGACGCCCATCCGAGCTTCGTCAAGTGGGCGGAGGCGTTGCCAGAAGCGAGATGGAAAGAGCTGGGGCGCCCCAGCCAGGGGAAAGGAAAAGGGAAGAAGCGGCGCCAGCGGCGGGACAAAGTGAAGCCGGAGATTGTCAAGAGACGCGGGTTCAAGACGCTGACGCTGGAACGGGAAGAGATCGCGGAGATCGACTACCGTCCGAGCAAAGCGAAGCGAACCTATCGGATGGTGATCTTGCGCAAGACGATCCTGGTCGAGAAAGGCCAGAAGCGGCTGCTGCCGCAGACGCGCTACCACTTTTATGTCACCAATATCTCGGCCAGAACGTTGGGAACGGCGGGAGTCGTACGGGAAAACAACCGGCGCTGCAACCAGGAGAACGTCATTGAACAACTCAAGAACGGAGTCGAGGCCCTGCGGATGCCCTCGGATACGCTGGTAGCCAACTGGGCCTATCTGGTGATTGCGGCTCAAGCCTGGAATCTGAAGGCCTGGATGGGGTTGGTGCTGCCGGCGCGACTGCAAGCCCGAGAGCTGGTGAAGATGGAGTATCGCCGTTTCCTGCGAGAGGTCATTGAAATGCCCTGCCAGATTTTGCGCAGGGGCCGACAGTTGGTCTATCGGCTGCTGGATGTCAATGGTTGGAGCCGTCTTCTCTTGGAAGGCAGTAAGTGGTTGAAACACCGGCCAGCTACCTGAAACTGAAAGGAGATAAAGTAGCTCCGAGGGTCGCCAGAGCTGGGGCGAGGTGTCTCTACAAACGCCCCCCAAGAGGGCAGAATCGTTTTCCCTGAGCGATCGGCGTGGAGGACAGCTGAACACGTGCCTGTTCTGAGTGACTTCGCGCCGAAATTTAGAATTTAGGTCTCCAAAATGGCTCCTCGGAGCCGACAAAGGGGTCTATTTTCGAACTTGCGCTTATTTTGGGCCTAGAACTCCCAAGAAGTAGAGGACGACGGCTGCATGGTCGATCGTCTGCAATCCTTCGAAACGGTCGACCCTGGCTTGGTTGGCGAGCAACAACATGATCTTGATGTGACTCTCCCGTTCGGGCTGTCTCGAGCTGGTTCGAAGTGATTTGCCGCCTCACTAAGACGGTTGCCCTCCGAACCGGAGAAAGTGTAGCGGGTGGAAACTCCAGAGTACAAAGAAATTGAAGGTTCAAGCCGAAACGTCGAAATAGGCCGACTCACTGGGGGGAGGCTTGCTTGCGATCTGGAGTTTGCATTCGGAGGCTGAGTTTCTAAGAATGGAGTGATGTTGTCTAGCGGGATAGAATCGCCCCCATTCGCGTAAGAAAAGCACAATTGTCCAGCGCTCTACCATTCCTGATTCTGTATTTGATCCTGGCGGTGACTCCCCTGGGCCAGTCGAGCGCCGAAGTGGATCGGGCGCTGGAGAAGGTGACTCAGCGACAAGATTACCTGGGGGCTTTGGCCGACTTGAAGAAGCTCTCCAAAGCGTCCGATTCCGACCCTCTACTCCACTATCTGATCGGTGTTTGCTACACCGGAATGCGTGATTATTCGAAGGCGGTAGAGAGCTTTCAGACGGCTCACGCGAAGGGACTGGATAGTTGGGAGCTGTGGCTGAACTCCGGGCTCGCCCGTTCCCGCCTGGGCCAGGATTTGCAGGCCCGCAAGGAACTGGAACGTGTCCTGCGGCTTCAACCGAGCGATCCCAGTGCTCTCTTCCATCTGGGACGCCTGGATCTGAAGGAAGGATCCTACTCGGAGGCAGAGAAGAAGTTTCGTAAGGTGCTGAGTCTGAAGCCAGAGGATCGGGGAGCCTTGTTCAGTCTGGGAACCGCCCTCCTAAGGCAGGGCAGGAAGAAGGAAGGCAGGGACGTCCTGGAGTTTCACCGAGAGACGGGCCATCTCCAGAGTCGACTGAACACGCTTGAATTGATCGCTTCCTCCCCCGACGCATCGGCCGGGATGCTTGCCGACCTGGGAAATACGTACCTGGAATTGGGCGACCACGCGAAGGCGATCCAGGCCTATGACAAGGCGGAGGAGATAGAGCCAGGTACCTCGCTTACGGGCTTCGGTCGAGGAAAGATCAGGTACTCCCAGGGAGATCTTCCCGCTGCCGAGACGCATTTGAGCCTTTATCTGAAACAAGCTGAGGACAATTGTGAGGCTCATCTCCTGTTAGGCGTGGTGCACCGGTCCCGGAAGGCACTCGGAACTGCGCAGACCGTCCTTAAGAACGGAATCCAGCATTGTCCTCGAGATACCCGATTGTTGGCCAGCCTGGCCCAGCTGGAAGCGGAGAGTGGGGATTCGGCCGAGATGATCCGGCTCGCCCAGAAGATCATCGAAATCGATTCGAGAGCGCCCGCCGGCCCCTTTCTTATGGCCCTTGCTCGTCTACGTCAGAGTCGTCTTGATGAGGCGGAAGCCTTTGCCCTTGAGGTGCTCCAGATCAACGATCGGAATCCCAATTACCATAGGCTCGCGCAGCAGATTTATCAGGCCAGGGGTGAGGCAGAGAAGGCTCTCGCGCACGCCGAGAAAGTAAAGTTCCTACTGCAAGAAAAGAGGTAGGCCGGGCGAGTTGTAAAAAGTTTGTCAGATGTGACTGTGCGCACGAATTAATGAACACCTGGCCGGCTACAATTCCCGACCATGCAGCTACAGTCGAATCTCGATCGGGGAGGCGGGAGTCAGGAAAAGGGTTGGTGGCAGCAGGTTCAAGTTGCGAGACAATCAGGGGACAGGACTGGGCAAAGCCTCCGAAGTCATCAGTCTTGACCCGGCACTAGTGGCCAGGATCCTCAAGATTGTCAATTCTGCCTTCTATGGTCTTCGGCACGACGTCAATACCATCACCCACGCCGTGACGCTTCTAGGTGCAGACCGCTTGTATTCCGTCGCTTTGAGCTTCTCCCTGTTTGATGGTTTGCGCAAGTTTGGCTCGGAGGACTTTGACCACGCCTCTTACTGGCGCCGCTCCGTGCTGGCTGCCACCGCTGGCAGAACTCTTTGCCCCTGGGCCGGGGAGAGTAGGAAGGAAGAGGTCTTTCTGGCGGCACTGCTGCAGGATATCGGGATGCTGATTCTCAATGAGGCTTTCCCTGAAAACTATGGTGAAGTGATCAGGCAAGCTGGATCAGAGCACAATCGGTTGATCGCTCTGGAGCGCGAGCACACGGGGACCGACCATGCCGAATAGGGGTGTGGGTACAGGAAATGTGGCAGTTGCCAGAGATGTTTCAAGTGGCGATACGGGGAAGCCATGATCCCAGCGATGTCGATGAACTATCCCCGGATTTGGAGCCACTGGTAAAAGCAGTCGCCCTTTCCGGGCCCTTCGCTGAAGTCTGGACCAGCCACGACTCTCGAGCAGCCTGCGAGAACGCAAGAGTCGCGGCCGAGCAGATCCTTGGCATGGATGAGAGCGGGGTTCAGTCGGTTCTGGAAGGGATGTCGCAGGGACTTGCAGAGGTCTCGAACGCGTTCGACGTAGACTTCGGCCATCCCGAGGAGCTGCAATCGAAACTGGATCAGGCAGCCGAGAGCCTCGCTGCGTAGGGTCCAATCTTAGGACGTTAGTGCTCTTCCATCCACATCGCCATTTCTGTGGAGACCAGGAGTGCCATGGCACCTCCTCTTGGATCGGGTCCCAGGATCGCTTTTCGGTCGAGATAGTAGCGTCGATTTTCACCCTTTCCAGTTCCGGTGCAGACGTCGACCAGGCTCCCGTCCGCGGCTACACGCAGGCGGATCGCTCTCCAGGCCTTATCGATCACTGGGAGGTAGTGCTGCCTCTCCAACCAGCCCGATCGCACGCCTCGCAGTAGCGCAAAAGTGATCATGCAGGTGCAGCTCAGCTCTCGGTAGCTGCCTGGTACATCGATCAGCTGATGCCAGCAGCCGCTCGAGTCCTGGTGCTCGACGAGGGCTCGAATGTGGGCCTGGAACGCCGCTAACATCTCGCCCCGGCCTGGATGATCGCTCGGCAGATCGCTTAGCGAAAGTGCCAGTCCCAAAGCCGGAAAGCCGTTGCCCCGACCCCAGGCAGATTCGTGTAGAGGGGAATGGCGATGCAAACCGTCTTCGCGTAGATTCAACTCGAGCATGAAGCGCATGTGCCGTACACACATGTCGAAATACCTTGTCTCTTTCGCCAGGTGGCCCACCTGAGCCAGGATTGGACAGCCCATGAAGACTGCATCGCTCATCTCACTGTTGAAGGGCATGGACGCTCTGGGTTCACCATTCTTATCGAATCCCAGGTCCGCTGCCCTGCGGGCGATTTCGAGATATTTCTGCTTGCCGGTTAAACGAGCCAGCTCGCTGAAGACAAGATGCCCGGAGAGGTGGCTGCCGTTAGGGGGATCCGGAAGGGATGGCCGGACGCCGCTGATGTAGGGCTCCACAATCCGCTCTACATCCAGGAGATGCTGTTTATTCTGGGTAAGCTGGCCCAGTTTGAGCCTACCGATCAGGGCCACGGCGGGGATGTACATCACCTGTGGCAGCTCGTGGCCGTAGCGCTCGGCCAGCTGGGAAGCGATCTCCAGCGGGGAACGGTTCAGGCGGAGTTTCAATTCTTGTCGCGCTGGCGACGGACCTTGGAATCCACCTTGGAGCAGCGCCTCCAATAGCGCCGCGAACTGCTGCTGACTTTCCTTGAGGGGTACTTCCAGGCCCAGGGCCGCTACCGTGCCCGTGCCACCGGGGACGATCTCCCCAACCTGGGACACCAGCTGGGTTGAGCTACGGTTCGGGTGCCGTGCCGGCTTCAAAGTTTTCGCCAACTGCTTCCACTCGTTCTCCGTCGACCGAGGGATCAGCCACATCGTGTCTTCCGATTGCCGCAACTCCAGCAGCAGGTCGGGTGCCTGCATTCCGATCCAGCGCCAAAGATGAGCCACCTCCGGACGATCCACTCCGCCGTAGGCTTCACCTCGAGGTGGGTAGCCGGGTCGATCCGTTGGCTCATCCGACTTTCCCTGTGCCTGCGTTAGTGCGTCGGGATAGGCGGAGGGCACTGCGGATAGGGTGAAACGTTGGTGGAGAGGCTTGGCCTCGTCGGCCGACGAGAACCACTCCAGACAGGAAAGCACGGATTTCACCGAGTCCAGCTCGCCGTCCAGGCCGCTGATCACCAGCACCCGGATCTTGTCCGTTTCGAACGCCAGGTGTTCGGGGCCGAGCAGGGCTGTGACAGGAGTCTCATTTCGGGTCAGGCCGATCTCGAATCGAGTCATCTTTGGGAGCTTGGCGCTTTCTAGGAGGTCTTCCAGATTCATCGCGGATACCGGTGTCGGAAACAGGAGACAAAACGGCAAGAGTAGCAGAAGGAGAAAAACCATTGTCGGACACTCCTTTCAAGATTATAGGTCGCACGTCAATCAAAGAGGTCGCAGTTCAATCAAATGCGACGTATTTGACCTGTGACTCCTTCGAATGTTCATCGTTCAACTCGAAAGATTAGATTGCGGCCTGAGCGGCTTCGAAAGACCTCCTTCGTGACCGCCATCTCATCCAGACGCGGAGCCGGATGCCCATACTGTTGGTTCTCGATGTCGCCGACGAAGACGTAGTCAATACCGTAGTCTTGGCAAATTTTGGACACGACGGCTTCGTCCTGGGAGGTGTAGAGCGCGCGCAATGCCTTCTCCCGATGAGCGATTTCCTCAGTGGGATGGCCGCGCTGGTGGAGATGGTGAGGCCAGCCGAGCAGTGTGGGAAGACCCGTGTATTTGGTCACCCGGGTCGACTCATCGTAGCCTCGGTCGGTAAACGCCTCGGCGATTACCTGAGGTCCCCCTACATTACGATTTAGCCACTCGACGGCCTCCAGCAATTCGCTCTCCTGGGGTGTTTGGAGCAGAAAGTTGAGGCCGTTCAGTGTCGGCTTGTCACTCTGTTTCAGGTTTCGGGTGGTTACCCCCAGGACACCCCGATAGGTGCAGATAAGCGTGATGGAGAAAACGAATAGGGAGACGACGGTCAGGATCGCTCGCAGAGGACGAAACCTCCAGCCGTGGCGTTCCTTTTGATTAGATCTCAGAGAGAGGTGTGCGCCCCAGTCCTCAATTATGATTGCGATCCCGACGGCGCTCCCCAGGCCGAGTAGCACCCAGACGGGGAGATAGATCTTGAATACCGTGTTCATGCGGTCGATGATGACGATGAGCTCCGAGGCTGCAGCCAGACCCCAACCTCCCAGCAAGAGGGTGCCACAGAAGAGATGCTTTGGATTCCTCCTCCAGAGCCGCATCGAGGTCAGAATCGGAGGCAGCAGTAGTAGGTACAGCGAAAGCCCGGACGCGGTTGTCAGTACACCAGCGTACTTGAGAAAAAGGAACAGAAGTACCTCCAGAGCCAGCCCTTGCAGGGCGATCCGCCTGGGGTTCGCCCCTCTTGGGTCGGGGTGATCGGACCTCGTCAGTGCTCGGGAGAATCCGGTGCCCACCCAGATAAGAGTCGCCAAGAGGAAGAACCCGAAGTGGCGAATCGCCTGGGTAGCGGAGATATTGCCATCGTCGTTGAACTTCACCAGCACCTCTCCCGTGTCTAGATGCTGGTGAAAGTAGTAGAAAAGCGCGGTGCTGAGACTCAGCAACAGACCGACCGGCAAGGCGACACCGCGGGCAAGCTCCCAGCAGCCCAGGGTCATTTGCCGGGTGGTTCTTAGAAAAGCAGCAGGTGTGGTGCCCAGCAGCACCGGGACGAGGATCACCAAGAGTCCGATCCAGCGGTCAGCGAACAGGCCCAGCCAGTAGGGGTGCAGTTGGCATAGAGTAGGCCAGAACCAGGTCCAGAGGACGACGAACAGGATCGTCACCGCCTTTCTTGGCCGCCTCAGGGAGGCCAGCAGATGGCGTGGTTCGGGCGTTGGCTCGGAGGGTGAAGCAGGCTCGATCGCCGCCGAGGCCGCCGCTTGAGACTCGGAACCTTCATCCTCCTCGAACAGGAGGGTGCGCACCAGCAGCGCCAGGACCAGAAAGCCAAGGAAGCAGAGAGAGTCCCAGATATTGGTGGCCAACTGTGTGCCCGTGATCACGGACATCAGCAGCAGGCATATCCATCCTACCGACCCACCCGCAAATACGGGCCATCCTTGTCTCAGGTAGCCGAAGGTGAGGTAGACCAGACTCAGCAGCAAGAGCGAGACTGGCATCACCATCACGTGTGCATGCAGGTCGGCAAAGAGCCAGCTCCAGACGGGATACTCATTGATCATACCCTGGCCAATGACGCGAGAGGATGCCCAGTAGCTGTCCCAGATCGAGCCGGCTCCAGGAGAGTGCAACAGTAGGTCCAGGTAGATGAAGGGAAGCTTCTGCAGGTAAATTGCTCCTCCCAAAAGGTATCCGTGGGCATCGGTCAGGCTGATGAAGGCGGCCTCCCGGGCCGATTGAAATCTGTCCAGGCTCGCCAATTGGAAGATCGGATCGAGGTTACCGATGAATCCCACCAGCGTCGCTCCCAACAATCCCCAACGGACACGGCGGCAGAGGTTGAAGCCAAGGGAGAAGGCACAGCTCGCCGATAGCGCTGGAATCGTCGCCATCGCCAGATTGAAGCCGTAGGCGGTTGGAACGGCGGCTAACTGGATGAGATAGCTGAAGAGAACGAAGCCGTAGTAGTAGTAGTTGAGCACAGTCCCTGAAAACCAGGGTTCGAAGAGGGGAAAGGTCGAGCCACGATTGACGGCATTCAGGAACGAAAAGTCCATCGTCTTCTCGCCCCAGTAGATCTCGGGGTTGTAGGCTCGAATCGCTGCGAAGGCGATGAAGGTGAAGAGAAAAAGGAGCTCGCCGGAAATCAGCGCTCTTACTCGTCCAGGTTCGAGCAGACCCCTCAGTGAAGATCGCAGCGAGGAAGGCGTCCAGCAGATGGCCGCTATCAGTAGCAGCGAGACCATGCAGGTTAGAGGACTGAAATTACCCAGCCCCAAATTAGTACCGAGCCACGCCAGGTAGGTGGCGAGTAACAGCCCCATCGTCTTGGCGAGTGGATAGCCTCCGTCGGGTACTCCCTGAAACAAATGTCCGCACAGGGGAAGAACGGCCAGGCTCAACAACTCCAGGAGAATGAGCCATTTCAGTACTTGCCAGGTCTGAGAGCCCGTCTCCTCGTCTCCCTGAGTGATCAAGGCTACGCGTTCCGGGTCGTGTGTTTCGAGCAGACCGGGACTCGCCGGCGGAATCCGTCCTGCCTGGAGATCGATCCTGCCCAATTTTTCCAACACGGCATCTCGGGGGAGAGCAGTGGGCTCGAGCTGGTTGTCCAACCCTTGCAGGAGCTGGTGGCGATTTTCGGCTTCTTGGATAACCATGCCCCGCATCGTCAGAGCTCTCAGACCCGTGACCGAGATCGCGGATTTCAATGGTGGTCTTTCTGATCGGCAGGGAGCTGTTCTCACCGGTGTGGGCATTCCTGGCCTCAGCGCTCTTCTTTTGCTCGCCGTTCTTTCAGATGACGGCCCCCAATTTCATGTCTCACACCACGGCGTCCTTCTACCTGGCGGCCGGCTTCTACACCTTCCTGAGAATGCATCGTCAGGGGGCAGGGCACTGGACACCCCTTCTGGGTGGTGCCTTCCTTGGCCTGCTCTTCAGCACACGTCCCCTCACGTCTGCCGCGATTGGAGCGGCCTACGGCCTGTATATGGCCTATTCCCTCTATAGAGGCTCGGAGCGTGAACGCGGACGGCTTCTCAAGATCTATGCCCTTTTCTTCCTGGCCCTTTTGCTCCTTCCGATGCTCAGCCTGGTCAACAATTACGCGCTGATGGGCCATCCGCTCGAATCGCCCTACGGCGCAGCAGCCGACAGGGTACTGGGAGGTGAACTGGACTGGGAGCGCCTGTCCAAGGCGCTGCTCGACAACTTCACCCTGTCGGCGCTCTTTCTCATGCTTTTGTTCGGCTGGGCCGGGTCACTGACGACCGTGTCCCTTTTCGGAGTTTTCCTGCCTCCCGGACCGGACCGAAAGGCGTTTCTACTCACCTTGTCGATCGCGGTAGTGTTCCTCGCTTATATGGCCTACAGCATCAGCTCGGTCACGATTATGTATGGACCCCGATACGTTTTTGAGGTGGCGTTCCTATACGTCCTGATTTGGGTCATGGGCTTGAAGAGGCTGACGGAGGCGGTCGACTGGATCGCGGACGCGATCCTGAAGGTGGGGGCGAGGAATCTCCGATCGCCTGGAATCCGAATCGGCCCTTTTCTAAGCGTTCTTCTGATTCTGTTCAGCTTGTGGTCCGGGGCGGCAAGCTTTGCCTCCTGGAAATCACCTTCCTCCCAACCTTGGCCTGGCAATGCTTTCGTTCCACAGAATGTGTCCCAGATGCGAGGATTCAATTTCACCTCACCGGTCGTTCAAAAACTGATCGCGGCCCATCAGCTTTCCAACGCCCTGATTTTCGTGGAAGGGCCCCTCAGTCAATGGTGGCCCTACGGCTCCGTTTTCTTCGAAAACGAACCGACGTTCGACGGCGATATCGTCTACGCGATCGATAAGGGAGCGGAGCGAAACATGGAGCTCATAAGTGCCTATCCGGGAAGGAGATATTTCAGAGTGAACTATCAGAACAAGGCGATCTGGGAACTCGACTCCAAATCTCAAGTCCTTCGCAGTTTGAAGTAGTCGGCCGCGGCCCGCGGTATGCGGATCGGTACGCGATAGGCCGCAGAGGGCAAGAGTTGAGCGTTCGTCTATGCCTGCCGTTTGTCAACTTGTCAGCCCGTCGCGGACTCTCGACCATAGACCGGATTCCTTCATCTGTCAGCCTGCTTCAGTCGCTTCCATCCGCCATCGGTCATCGACATCCGCCCGGACCTTGCGCGATCAAGATGGCCGACAAACCGAGGGGAGGGCCCAGCAAGCCGTCGAGTCTCTCCAGGACCGGAACGGCGGCCTCGATGAACGACGTTTGCCTGGGAGAGAAGGTTCCAGAAAAGCTGGTCCGTCGCCGGGAGATCCGATTACGCAGCCAGTAAGGGAAGACCGCAAAGAAGTTCATGTAGCGGCAATCGAGCGGTCGCAGGCCGGCTCGGCGCGCCGTCTCGACTAATTGAGAAAGGCTGTAGCGCCTGAAGTGCTCCGAGGCAACGTCGATCGGGCCGTAGAGTCTGGGACAAGCAGGAACCTTGATCAGGATATGTGCGCCTGCCTCGACGATACGACCGAACTGTCGAAGCAGACCGAGATCATCTTCGATGTGCTCCAAAACATCCAGGCAGGTCACCGTATCGAAGGGTGTCGAAGCCAAGTCGGTCAGATCGTCCGTCAGGTCCCGGCAGAAGACGGAAACCTTCTTCGAGTTTTCGAAGCGCGAGCGCAAGACGGCACAGTTCTTTGCGCTGAAATCCAACGCCAGAACAGAGGAGCAGAGCGGTTCCAATAGGGCGGTGAAGTTCCCGATGCCGCTACCCGCGTCGAAGACACGCCCTCCAATGTGATTTTGAAGAAGATGGAGGGTCCATCGGTAGTATCGTTCCAGCGTTCTCATACGCTGGAGTGCTTCCAGCCTGTCCTGATCGGGGCCTGCTGCGCAATCAGCCAGCGTCAAGTTCACTTCCACTTCAGGATCATTCATGGGCCGGGAGCCTCGCTTCGACGACGATATTCCATGCCAGGCGACGGAGCATCCAGGACGGCAACAGGTCTTGCAGCAGAGGGTCCACCCACTTCGCCGCCAGCGTCAGCGGCATACCGATAAGGGCCGGCAGGATCAGGGTTTCGGCGAGCGGTGTCGAGAAAAGGCCTTGTGAGAAAATCTCGGTGCGGTAGCCGGAGCTCGCGAACAATACTCGGATCTTATCCCAGGAGAGTTCGAGCTGGTCCTCCGCATAGCGGGGGTCGATCTTCTTTCTGATTCTACGAAGCAGGCTGACGAGAGGATTGCCGCGCCCCGGCTCGTTTACAACCAACAACCCGTCCGGGCTCAGACAAGTTTTGAGCCCCTCGAGGACTTTGTCGGGTCTGAGGATGTGGTGCAGAACGCCGATCATGACAATGAGGTCGAACTTTCCTCCCAGGTCCAGTTTTTCAGCATCCCGGCAGAGAAAGATCGCATTCTGGCTCCCGTTGTTGTGCTTCACGGCCAGGGCGATCAGTGACTCCGAGGAATCCAAGCCGGTGTAGTGCGAGTACTTACCCCTCAAATATCGGGCTGAGAAGCCGGCGCCGCAGCCGACTTCCAGGAGGGAGGCTATCGGCTTGGGGACGTTTTTCAGTGACCTATCGAGTCGCAGTTTCCTGGCGATGCTGCAATAGCCGGTCAAGTCCTTCCTGGCGTAGTGGTCCGCGACCCGCTCGAACGACGCCGTTTCGGACACCTTCATTTCCGGCGTTCTTTCGTCTGAACGATCAATTCGGCCAGGATCCCGAAGAAGAGAGTCTGAAGGCCGAAGAGTGCCAGCCCCGAAACCAGATTGACATGGCTGACCGGTTTCTCGGCGTTGCCGTTCAGCCATTGCAGGAACTCTACTGAAAAAAGTGCCATGGCCGTCGCCAGAAACGCCAGCGCCACAGGAACGAAGACCCGCATCGGTTTGACTCCCACCAGGAGCATCACGATCTGCGGCAACACCTTGAAGGGGTAGCTGAGTGTGATAAACGACTCGCCTTTTCTTCTGCGACGGAAGGCTATCGGCACCTGGGCAAAGCGCATTCCCTTGTGATAAGCGTCCAGAAGGATTTGCTGGGCATAGTTGTAGTTTCCAGGGAGGTAAAAGGAGCGGAGATAGGAGCGGCTGACGGCGAACAGACCGGGCTGGCTGTCCTTGACCGGCCAATTGGTGAGCCACCGCATCAAGCTGGTGAAAACCACATTGCCGACCCGCCGCAGCCAGGGCATCCGGTACTCGATCTGCGGGAATCTATTCCCGTATACGACCTCCGCTTCATCATTCAGGATGGGTTGGATCAGCGCCGGGATGTCGTCGGGGGCGTGCTGTAAGTCGGCGTCAAACTTGACGGCAATGTCGGCTTCGTCCTCACGGGCCGCGTTCAGGCCGGTTCGGACGGCGGCCCCCAGGCCGAGGTTGACCGAATGCCGAAGAACGCGATCGGCCCCGGCTGCCGCGGCCAGATGCTCGGTCCGATCGGACGAACCGGTCGTCGATCACGATGACGGAAAAATCGAATCCGCTCTCCCGAAAGCCCGATCGAAGTCCGAGCAACCCCTTGACGGTGTCGCCGATCAACTCCTCTTCGTTGTAGGCGGCAACCAGCACGACAATTCGACGCAGTTCCCGCGCTCCGTTGGGCGGGGTGGGAAGCGACTCCCGAGTCGGTCTCGCCCTTCCTCCAGGTTCCTGGGAATTCGCCGTGGCAGCGCTATTCACTCCTGATGGAACTCCACTTCGTTCAAATGGACGTAATCGTCACTAATCAGCCGCAGGACCTCCATGCGGATCTGACGAGTTTCTTCAGCCTGGGGGAGATCCAGGCGCGACCAAGCCTTGGGAGGAGTCGACTTGATCACGAAGCCTTCAGAGGACTGGGAGGCTCGCACCGCCCAGTCGTAGGTGGAATAGGATGGGTAGATGCGAACCGACTTCAGACGGATCGGATCGTGGAACGTAAAGGTCAGGATCAGCGGGTTGATGGCCGCGCTCTTGGCCAGAGATTCCTCGTTCTTGTCGAAGAGTCGGCCGATGTCCAAGGCGGGGTCGTTGCTCTCAACCGTCAAGGAGCCCGCCAGCCAAGCTTGAGCCAGATCGATAGCCTTCAGCCCGGCCTCGATGGCGGCTGGATTGTCGGAAACGATCTTGCCGTGGCGGATGATTTCAGGAACCGGTTTGCGAACTGCTGACGTCTCTCCTCCATCGCCCCCGCATCCGACGAGGACCGTACCTAACAACAGAATGGGGATTCTGGCCGACATTTTCTTCACTCCTTTCCAGTGTACTCAGGCAGGACTATTCTCCCCCCGAGTCGGCGCTATTGCAAGACCTCCTCTGATGCGGTGTGGATGACGCCAGAGTGATAATTTTCTGAAGGGTGCTGAAGGCAAGGTGCTCTTTCCGTCATGTCTGACAGTCAGACTTGCTGTCAGCTATGAGAGGAGGACGGTCTCAAAATAGAGCGGTTCACAGCCGAGCCCGCAATCTCGGACCGCTTCAAAGCAAGCCCTCTCTCTCCGGATGTGGATCTGGACTTGACCGCGGGTGGGAGAACATCGGCCTCCCCTAAGTTTCTTTCTCGGATGATCCGGCTCGCACCAGGGCAGTGCTAACTACCTTTGTCTGAAGTTCTTCGTTACTTTTGAGTTTGGAACGAAGGACACAAAAGCCACGATCCCCAGGTTATGGGTTCAGGTGCCTAGGCCCAAGGGGTCTTGAGCGTCGCAGACCAATAGAGGTCAATCCAAACCGGATTGCGTCTTCGGGCCCAGGGTTTCCGAACCCTGGGTAGGGAGTCGCCCCCAATCTGAATCAACCCGAAACGGGTTGCGTCCCTAAAGGCAGCCCTGGTGCGAATAACGCCTCTCGTTAGATCGTAGGGAACCGCCGATGGGGTTGGAATCAAGAGGGGAATTCGCATACCCAGGGTTCGGAAACCTGGGGCTGAAACACGGAATCCTTTCAGGATTCACGGACTCCCCGAGGGGTTAAATCAGGTCTCTCAAGCAGGGTAACACCGAGGTCAGGCCCACCCCCTCTTTGAAGGGGGTCCTTAACTCAGGGGGATAGGGTGTGAAGCCTCACTACACCGCTTGTTGGTCTCAGGCCAGGCCTCACTAGGCTGAAACATCATTTGGCTTTTTTTCCTGAGGAACAAGGGTGTAACCCATTGATTCAGTGATCTTCAGGCTCTTCCCTGAAGCCCGAGTCCCCAGGGTGGAATTTCATTTGACGGTCTCCTGAAGTTTTCTTTTCGAACGGGGGTAGCACGGCTGAGGGTCGACTAAGCCCAAAATAAGCGCAAGTTCGAAAATAGACCCCTTTGTCGGCTCCGAGGAGCCATTTTGGAGACCTAAATTCTAAATTTCGGCGCGAAGTCACTCAGAACAGGCACGTGTTCAGCTGTCCTCCACGCCGATCGCTCAGGGAAAACGATTCTGCCCTCTTGGGGGGCGTTTGTAGAGACACCTCACCCCAGCTCTGGCGACCCTCGGAGCTACTTTATCTCCTTTCAGTTTCAGGTAGCTGGCCGGTGTTTCAACCACTTACTGCCTTCCAAGAGAAGACGGCTCCAACCATTGACATCCAGCAGCCGATAGACCAACTGTCGGCCCCTGCGCAAAACCTGGCAGGGCATTTCAATGACCTCTCGCAGGAAACGGCGATACTCCATCTTCACCAGCTCTCGGGCTTGCAGTCGCGCCGGCAGCACCAACCCCATCCAGGCCTTCAGATTCCAGGCTTGAGCCGCAATCACCAGATAGGCCCAGTTGGCTACCAGCGTATCCGAGGGCATCCGCAGGGCCTCGACTCCGTTCTTGAGTTGTTCAATGACGTTCTCCTGGTTGCAGCGCCGGTTGTTTTCCCGTACGACTCCCGCCGTTCCCAACGTTCTGGCCGAGATATTGGTGACATAAAAGTGGTAGCGCGTCCTGCGGCAGCAGCCGCTTCTGGCCTTTCTCGACCAGGATCGTCTTGCGCAAGATCACCATCCGATAGGTTCGCTTCGCTTTGCTCGGACGGTAGTCGATCTCCGCGATCTCTTCCCGTTCCAGCGTCAGCGTCTTGAACCCGCGTCTCTTGACAATCTCCGGCTTCACTTTGTCCCGCCGCTGGCGCCGCTTCTTCCCTTTTCCTTTCCCCTGGCTGGGGCGCCCCAGCTCTTTCCATCTCGCTTCTGGCAACGCCTCCGCCCACTTGACGAAGCTCGGATGGGCGTCGATCCCGAAGTCAAACTCCACGCCCGCCTCCGTCCAACGGTCAAAATGAGCCGTCAGCGAAAAATCCGTGTCCCCGCGCAGGCGCACCTTCCGAAAACCCGCCTCTCGAACCAGCTCGATACTCCGATCCAGCCATTCGGCCGCTCCCTCATGCGGCCGTGCTGGGGGCGGGGATCTTCTCGGCTCCCACCGCCTCCAGGAAACTCACACTCTGACGTCGCAGTTCAATATCCTGATAGCGGGTCCCGCCCGTGGCCACGTTGTAGATCAGGCTCAGGACGTGGTCCGATTCGTGGTACGGTTGGTGGCGTTTGAGCAGCGTCACCGCCTGGTCAATGGCTTTCCCCAGCCCACTCCACTTCACCACCTGCTGCAGCAGCCCCAGACCACCGTAACTGACCGCACCCGTTTTCTCCGAGACCTCGTAGCTGATGACCTCGGGCGAGAGCACCGGTTTCGGGTCTTGACCGTTCCAGCTGGGGCTCAATCGCTGAGCAACCTCTGCTTCCCGTTTGCGGATGATTGCGCTATCCTTTTTCTTCACCTGAAATGCCTCCTTTCGGCTTGTTCTGAAGTTTCTTTGACAACCCCAGAATACCCGTCAGGTCTGGCATTTCAGGTGTTTACATGTGGTTTAGTCCACTTTCATCTACTTCTTTTGGGACTAGCAGCGGTGGTAACCGGCTTGGCCGTGTATCTGGTGATTCCGGTCTTCCTCTCCCGTTTAGTTTCTGAGGAGGTTTTGCTGACCGACCCACTTCTGATGAGGAAGATTGCCTGGTGGGGTGACGCCATTATTCTGGGAGTGTGGGGAGCCACCCTGTCGAGTGCCTTGAGCTCGCTGCTGGGAGCCCCCCGTACGCTCAGGGCTCTGGCCCGGGATGGAGTGGTCCCTCGCTTCCTGGCTCGTGGTTCAGGTTCCTCGGACACCCCTCGAATCGCCACCGCCGTTGCCTTCCTCATTTCCCTGGTGGGTGTGGTTGTAGGCGATTTGAACGCCATCGCCCCTATCCTCTCGATGTTCTTCCTGACCTCCTACGGCGTGCTGAATTTCTCCGCAGGCATTGAAGGGTTGATCGCGAGTCCCTTCTGGCGTCCGACCTTCCGCACCCCCTGGGGTCTCTCTCTGTTGGGAGCTTTCGGCTGCGTGGCGACCATGTTCATGATCAATGCTGGGGCCACCTTTGTCGCAGCCTTCTTCTGCGTGGCTGTTTTCTATTTGATGCAGCGTCGGCAGCTGCAAGCCCATTGGGGAGACACGCGCTATGGCATCCTGATGTTGTTGGCGCGCTATGCGGTCTATCGCCTGGCCGAGTCCCGACCCCAGGTCAAAACCTGGCGCCCCAATATCCTGGTACTCAGCGGATCGCCGACGTCCAGGTGGTACCTGATCGAACTGGCCAATGCCATGACCCACGGCCGGGGCTTCCTGAGTGTTGCCGCCGTAGTACCGGAGGGATCGGCAGCTTCTCAAAGACCCCAGAAAACAGAATCCGCGATCTCGGAATACCTGCGAAAGCGCGGCGTGGCAGCTCTTGCAGAGGTCCACGTCTGCAACGATCCTGTGGCAGGACTGGAGAACCTGATCGCAACCTACGGGATCGGCCCCCTGGTTCCCAACACGATCCTTCTGGGTGAAACCGAGAAGAAAGATAATCTGCTGGGATTCGCCCGCCTCATTCGCGTCACCCATCGCTCCCAGCAGAACCTGGTGATGGTCCGCGAGGGCAACGGAACGCCTGCACCCGCGAAGAAACGCCGGATCGATGTGTGGTGGGGGCTTCAGAAACAGAACGTAGGACTCATGCTGGCCCTTGCCTACTTGATGACACTCAGCCCGGGATGGCGACGGGCAGAGCTCACCATCCGGACGGTAGTTTTTTCGGCGGAGGAAAGGGAAGGGGCCCTGAGACGGCTTCAGCAGTTTGTCACTCGGGGTCGGCTGGAGGCAAAACCCGAGGTAGTCGTGTCGGTAAGAGAGAAAGACATATTCGAGACGATCAGAGAGTCGTCCCAGGGTGCAGATCTGGTTCTTCTTGGCATTCGTCCCCCTCTTGCCGGTGAGGGTACCGACGAATACGGCAGCTACTACCAAGACCTGCTGGTGAGAACATCTGGCTTCCCGCCAACGGCTCTTGTCCTTGCCTGCGAGGATGTTGATTTCAGTCGTATTTTTGGATAGATCCCCGGCGCAGCCGTCTCAGATACCACCGTCCCGAACAAGGGAGGAGGTAGGTGAAAAACCCATGCTGGCGAAAATTCAGTCATTCCAGTCTCCTTCGATGAAGGCAACATCGAAATCCCCTTCCCCTACCGCACCATCTTACCGGGGAGCCTGGGTCAACCCTTTCCGATCACGACGGGCGCGCCGAACGCAACCGAGCGGCAATGAACGTCCCTTGAGCCAACGCTCCCCTTGAGAATCAAGGGGTGATCTGTTCCCATAGTCTAGCTGGGAATCTGACAGTGCTCGCCACTTGGACCAACTGGTTCAAGTGCCAAAGTCTGTTTCACCGATTCCAGACTGTCTTATGATCAACATCATCCTGGTCTGTCTGATTATCGTCGCTGCAATGGTCCTCTTCGTCTCGGAGAAGCTTCGAGTCGACATGGTTGCCATTCTGATCATGACTGCCGTGATAGTCATCGGGCTCTTCCGCCCGGGCTTCGTTACCGTTCAGGAGGGGATTTCTGGTTTCAGCAACAAGGCCACTATCACCATTGCGGCGATGTTCGTTCTCAGCAGTGGGTTGGTGAAGACTGGAGCCATCAACCTGATCAGCCAGAAACTCCTCCAGATGGGTCGGGGCAGTGAGATTCGGTTGTTTCTGCTCCTTATGATCACCGCCGGGGTCGCCTCAGCCTTCATCAACAATGCTGCCGCCGTGGCCATCTTCATTCCCGTCGCCCTCTCAGTTTGTCGTCAACATGGCACCAGCCCGTCTCGTCTGCTTCTCCCTTTGTCTTTCGTCTCGATTGTGGGCGGAACCTGTACCTTGATTGGGACCTCTACGAATATCCTCGTGAGCTCCATGTCGGCCGACCATGGCGTCCGAGAATTCGGAATGTTCGAGCTGACCAAGCTAGGGGTCGTGTTCCTGGTTGTGGGACTTCTCTACCTCACTTTTGTGGCCAGGAGGTTGCTCCCAGATCGGGGCGCCACCGACGACTTGACGGGAAAGTACGAGGTCGGCCGCTACTTCACTCTACTGGTGGTGGAAAAGAAGTCGTCTTTGATTCAGCGAACGCCGGCTGAATCGAGACTGAGTGAAAGATACGATGTCACTATTCTGGAAATCATTCGAGGCAAGGAGCGCATTTGGTCGGGTTTCCGGGACGCCAAGCTTCACGAGGGCGACGAACTGTTGGTGCGTGGATCCATCCACAGCATCATGGAAATGAAGGCTCTGGAGGGTCTTTCCATCCGGTCGCAGGTGAAGTATGCCGATCGGGACTTGATGACGGAAGAGGTGATGCTGGCAGAGGTCATGGTCTCTCCCGGCTCATCCCTGATTGGAAGTACTTTGCGGGAAGCAAACTTTAGACATCACTACGGGGTCTTCGCACTGGCCGTTCAAAAGCACGGCGAGACCATCAAGGAGCGAGTCGGAAACATAAGGCTGGATGGCGGCGACATGCTGCTTCTGCAGGGACGACGCGAGTACATGCAAGAACTCACCAATGACCGAGACTTCCTGATGCTGCAGGAAGTCGAGGCGCCCACTGTCCGCAGGGAGAAGGCACCCTACGCCCTGGCGGTCATTGCCCTGGTGGTGATTTTAGCAGCCTTCAAGATCATGCCGATCCTGGTTGCAGCCATCGTGGGATGTATCCTGATGGGACTTTTCGGGTGCATCAAGCTGCAGGAAGCCTACGAATCCATCGACTGGTTCGTGATCTTTCTGTTAGCCGGGGTGATTCCGCTGGGTGTGGCAATGGAAAACACCGGGACCGCCGCCGTCATCGCGAGCGCCATTCTCAGCCTGACGGAGAACCTCGGCCCGGTGGCGATTGTCTCCGTTTTCTATTTACTGTCTACTGTTTTCGCCTCGATCATGTCTCACAACGCCGCGGCGATTCTGCTGGTGCCGATTGGGATCGCCTTCGCTCAGAATTTGGGGCTAAACCCGTTGCCCATTCTTATGGCCATAACTTTCGCGGCCTCCTCGGCTCTGAGTACGCCCTTTGGCTACCACACCAACCTGATGGTCTACGGGCCGGGAAACTACAGGTTCTCGGACTACGTCAAGGTGGGGGTTCCCCTCAACATCCTCCTCTGGATCATCGCCTCCCTCCTCATCCCAGTCCTTTGGCCCCTGTCCTGACCTCGTTAGACGCTGGGGACAGAGTTCATCTTCCTAGCCCGCATTTCTCATCGCTTGTCGTAGCGAGGCGCCGCAAGGGCCGTCCTGGCAAGGCTTGCGACCGAGACCACTCGTGGCGAGCCGCCGCAGTCGTACTTGTACAGTACGTCGAGGAGGCCGACCGAGCATAACACAGCCGGGGCGGATGATTGCGGCGTCGCAGTAGACCAGCGATGAGAAATGCGGGCTAGGGATTCTGACCTCTCGAGTCATGAAAGTTCGGCTGCAGACTTGGAACCGAACAGATGGGATCTTAAATAGTAAGAGTTCGGGCAAGAATTGCTTCAAGGAGGGGATCGATGATACGCAGAGAACGAGTTGTTAAGCGGAAGATCACCAACTTCCTGCAGTCGGCTCTGTTGATTTCCGGCATGCTGGGGCTGCTGGCAGCGATGGGGTGGTCTCTCGCCGGCAACGATGGACTGCTGTGGTTGATGCTGCTGGGATCGCTCTTTTTCCTCATCGGCCCCAAGGTCTCGCCAAGACTAGTGCTTCGCTTGCATCATGCTCGCCCAATTTCGCCCCATGAGGCCCCTAGCTTGTTCCGCATAATCAGGACCCTGGCAGACCGAGCGCAACTACCGACACTGCCCAACCTGTACTACGTTCCCAGCCAAGTCGTCAATGCGTTCGCCGTGGGAGGACGCAGGGAAGCAGCCCTGGGCCTCACCGATGGCCTCCTGCGAACGCTCAATCAGGAGGAGTTGGCCGGTGTTCTGGCACACGAAGTCAGCCACATCCGCAACAGCGACCTCTGGGTCATGGGGCTCGCCAACGGCGTCAGTCGGGTGACAGGGACTTTATCCTGGATTGGACAGCTCATGCTTCTGTTCAATCTGCCGATGTTGATGCTGGATGCGTATCAGTTCCCTTGGCTGCTGGTCTTGCTCTTGATTAGTGCACCGACGGCCAGCTCACTCTTACAATTGGCACTCTCTCGAACCCGCGAGTTTGAAGCCGACCTCGACGCCGCCAGCCTAACAGGCAATCCACGCGGTTTAGCAAGAGCACTGGCCAAGATGGAGCGCATCCAGAGGGGATGGCTGCAGCGGATCTTCCCAGTTGGGCGCCGGGTACCCTCCCTGTCCCTATTTCGCACGCACCCCGAGACCGAGGAACGAATTCAGCGTCTGCTAGAACTGGAGGCAACCCCTCAACCCCAGCGTCCCCGGAGAGGGCATTATCCGCATTATCTTGACGCAGCAATGCTGAGGCAGATTCCGGCCCGGGTATCCCCCTGGCGGATCAGTGCACTCTCCTATTAGCCCGTATCAGTAGCGTCCCAGCGTTAGTCGAATAACATCAACTGTTTATGAATGTCACTATTCTGAGTAATGTAATGCATGTCCTGAAAGGCCTGTAAAATTGGGGTTTTCTCGAAGAGCGAGACACTCAGGACCTGGAGAATTGTGTAGAGCGGCAACTCGAGATAGAGGCGCTTGCGGATGATGGCGATGAGCAGGTAGGTACTGAGGGCGATCCAGATTTGTGTTTTCACGGCATTGGGACTGGTGCCGTAAAAGGCCTTGATGCGACGCAAAGGTTCGGGGTAGGCCTTGGCCGGATAGAAGGTGCTCAGCAGGACAGTTTGGTCGCAGATCAGTCCCGTCGTTCTGTCCACCGGGTGGGAGTAGCGGCGGCGGAACTTGAAGTTGGCCTTGGCGCGGGTCACGAATAACGACCGGGCAGAATGGAGTCGGTACAGGCGCCCGAAATCCAGGTATCCGCGATCCATGATGTAGTAGGCACCGGGACAAGGAATCAGGTGGTCCAAGGCGTGGACATCGTGCAGTTTTCCGTCCGAGATCAGAACGAACTCGGGAATGGCGCCGTGCAGGTTGAGCAAGGTATGCAGTTTGATCGCCCCCTTGGTACGGCGGAAGCGCGCCCAGGGGAAGACCGAGAGGCACAGGTCGATGGTCGTGGAGTCCAAGGCATAGACGGTCGCGTTCAGGTCGACTCCCAGGTCCTCGTCGGTGTACAGGCGGCGTGCTTCGGCGATAAGCACTTGGGCAAACTCGGCATAGATGCGCCAGTCGCGCCTCTCGTTGGCATTGGACAGATTGTTGCGGGAGACCGTGGAGCGAATGCCCATGTGGAAGAGCTTGGATCTCATGGCCCGTAGGCAGGCTTCGATATCGCGCAAGCTCTCGCGATAGGTCAACTGTGCAAAGGCCATGACCCGGTAATGGTCGGCACAGCGGAACGACTTGACCTTGTAGTCGCCTCCGTAGTGCTGAACAATGCGATGAAAATGATGCCAGGGAAGATGCCGCATCACCTGAGAAAAAATCGTCGTGCCCGTGTACATGCTCGCCCTCCTTATGAACTGAAGGGCGTGAGCGTACACTCACTTTCAAGTCGGAAACACCCATTATCTTCTCTAACATATTACTCATTAATACTTTACAGAGATTAGAAGCCCAAACGTTGGGACACTACTGAGCCCGTATTTCTCATGACTAGTCGTAGCGGAGGCACTCCATGTCCTTGACCGAACCGAACGGGACCCCTAGCGAGCCGGAATTGTCCAAGAGCCTGGAGAGAGGGTGCCGCTGGCTCACATCCATGATGGATGAGCGGGGCGGCATCCAGGCTTCGGACCAGGCGGCGCTCTATTACAAGGTCCCAGCCAGTCTTGCCATCAATGGGGCGTTCGAGTCCGCATTCTCGAGTCTGGACTGGATCGCCTCCCGATTCCTGGGAGACCGTGGCCAGCTGGATATTCCAGCGGAGCAAGAAGCGTCCCGATGGACCAATACCTACGATCGTGGGTGGCTGGTCTGGGGTGCCCAGATGTGCGGCCGATATGATCTCGCCTTCCCGCTGGCCCAAGACATCCTGACCTATCAAAATCCTCGCACAGGCGGGTTTCGGGATACCCAGGCGGCGCTCAATAGCGGTGAAGGCGTCGAGCATGCGATGACCGCTGGATTTGCAGGTCTCGCTCTGCTGGCCACCGGGCACCTCGCTGCAGCAGGGCGGACGGCGCGCTTTCTGATCGACCTGTTGGAGAGTCAGCCTGACCCCGAAGGCGGGATCTATCTGGCCCTCGAATACAAGTCAGATGGAACCCGTCGGCTGCTACTGCAACAGACCAGCAAGGACTACGTGGACCGGAGGGGCATCAAACAGCGCCCGGCCCGCCTGGGACCGGTTCAGGTGCTCCTGGTGAGGCTCTACCGCCTGACCAGGGAGGACGAGTACCTCGAGGCGGCACGCCAATACACGGACATTATCTTGACCGGGGCCGAAGGGATCTACAGCTGCGTCGAGGCCCACAAGTATCTCTGGGGCCTGACGGAGTTGTACCAGGTAGCGCCCGATGAATCCTATCGAGTGGCGGCACGGCAG
The DNA here is from genome assembly GCA_965219855.1 of Acidobacteriota bacterium. Lineage (GTDB taxonomy): Bacteria > Acidobacteriota > UBA6911 > RPQK01 > JAJDTT01 > CAUZIZ01. Next base: position 628,062 of record CBDCOR010000022.1, on the reverse strand, counting down.
ATTGCCTCCTATATCCTCCAGCGCCAGCAGTCCGACGGACAATGGTGGGGTGATGCGGTGGGAGGAGAAGGCGACGACCAATCACTGGAGCTTCGCCTTAACACCACTTGCAACGCCCTCGTAGGGTTGGCCTACTACCGGTATTGGAGAGGGCGCTGAGGGATAGGGGAGATTTTGCAGTGGTCCGGCTCTCTCCTCGGAACTTGGGCTCATATTGCTGGTCCCATCTCCGCCACGCTGTCCAGCGATAAGAGACTTGCGACGTGCGACCCGCGACTTGCGACTCTTCTTGGAGTTTCAGCTTAGTCCTAAGTTACCTCGTAGAAAAGTGATGTAACCTATTGTTAAGATTGGGGTAATGCTACAAATCAGCTGCGTCGGTACTGGGTACATTATAGACGAACGCCGAGGAGATCCAGGGCTCGCTGCTGAAGCGATGTGGGACGGGTGATTTTGTCGAAGGCTGCTGAGCCGGGCAACTGCGGCTGAATCCGGTTTTTGGAGATCGTGGCCAAATCGCTGAGCAAGGTCTGAAAGCTGTGCACGGGCCCACCCTCAACGGTGCGCTTGCGGTGAGCCTTGCGGAGGGCCTGAGGAGAGCGCTGAGAGGGTGCCACCACCGAATCGCGAAGCTGCCTCCCCGCCTCGGGATCCTCGTCGTCGAACAGGATCGGAGCTAACTTCTGTCGCATGTGCCACTCGACGTAGTAGGCAAGCATGCACAGAAAGACGTGAGCGCGGACCCGATCCTCCAGATGGTGGTAAATGGGTCGGACCTTCAGATCGACACTCTTACAGCTGCGGAAGGCCCGTTCGGCGACGGACAACCCCTTGTAGGCAGCCACCGTTTGTTCGGCATCCATTTGCTCGCGGGCCAGGTTGGTGCGAATCACATAGATCCCGTCCAGTGCCGCCTCCTGCTCGATGCGCTCCTGCCGGCGCTGGTAGGAGAAGGACTCCTCGCCGATCTCCAGGACAAAATGCTTGCCCACTTTGTAGCGGTTGAGGACTTTGCCCACCCGCAGGGCAATCCGATCCTTGCCCTTGAAGCGACGCTTCGGACGTTGCGTTGCCTGGACAATCTTCTCCAACTCCAGCTCGGTCGCCTGGAGCAGTTGCTGGCGATTGCGGGCCCGTTCCTCCGCTAAGAGGGGATTACGGCAGACAATGAGCCGTTCCCCGGGGTAGTCCGGGCTCTGGATCTCGGCCAGGTCGCGTTGATCAAACAGGGACAGCTGCAGCGGACCGGATTGAAACAGTTTGCGGATCTGAGGGCCTCGCAGGGCCGTGATCCAGCCCATGCCGGGCAGCGGCTTGAGCTCCTCCCGAATGCGGGCTTCCGTCAGCATTCCTTGATCGGCGACCACCACCACCGAGCGCAACCCGAAGCGTTGGCGCAGTTTTTGGATTTGGCTGGTCACTGTTGTGGGGTCCGCTCGGTTGCCTTCGAAGACCTCGACCGCGACAGGGCAGCCTTGACGGTCGCACAGCAGGCCGAAGACGATCTGCAGCGTACCCCCTTTGCCGTCTCGGGAATACCCCCGCTGGGCCAACGGGCAACTCCTCCCTTCGAAGTAGGTCGAGGTGACGTCGTAGATCACGAGGCAACCGTCCTGCAGGCGCTGAGCCGCCAGCTGGTTTTCAATCTTTGGTTGTCGAACGAGCAGCCAGTCCAAGGCGCCGTACAGATCATCGGCCGTCGCGGCCTCCACCTGTAAGAGCTCGCCCAAGCTGCTGGACAGGGTCTGGGGATCCCATCCGCGTGCGGTGGCCAGCTTGGAGCGGGGCTCCAGGATGCGCGCCACGATCAGGGCCACTACCAGGCGGCGCTGCAGGCTGTTGCGAGTGGCCAGTAAGCGCTCCAAACCGAGGCGGCGCAGGGTACCCAAGACGGCCGCCACATGACCATGGGGGCGAGTGCGCTGGACCTGGAAGGCTTGGCTCAAGTCGGAGATGACGGAGCCTCCCTTCAAGAGGCTGCGCAGGCCTTCGACGATCTCCGCGGGCCACTTGCTGAGGTTAGCCAGAGTGCGCTTGCGCACCTTGCCGGCTTGCCGGTAGGACTCGCGCAGGAGAATGGCCGGGGGCGAGTTGCGGTTGGGAACGGATTCGATGTACATGGGCACTATAATATCACATACTACCGACAATAAAGGACACTAAAGCAACTATTACATGGGTACAAATTGTCGAACACAAAAAGACCCTTACCTGATGATCCACAATGGCTTACAGGTTGTTTTTCAGCTAGTTTTCAGGGTAACTTCGGCTTAGCAGCGCCACCGGCTGCGCCGGATCGTAGCTGAAAGAAACTTCAGTCGAGGGACGATAGGGTAGGGAAGCACGGTCACCCGGCTCCCCTCCCTCCGAACTGCACGTGCGATTCTCCTGCATACAGCTCTCCAGTCAGTAGGTTCCTATGGATTGGACGAAACGGATATGGGCGTCAGTCAGGCTCGTGAACCCATGATCCGTAAAGAAGGCGTTGGGCCAACGGTGATTTCGACAGAGGCGTTTTCTATTCTTCCGGTTGCGCTTCAGAAGCAGGCGTCGCAAACGACGACGGATCAGACCGTCGTAGTCCTTGAAGATGTTCCAATGACAGTGCCGGAAGTAGTTGAACCAGCCTTGCGTCGAGCGATTGAGCCGCTGGAGGATGACCTCCAGCGAGTCGCCCGACTTGCGCGGCGTCAGCTCGTGAATGCGCTCGACGAACTTTCGGTGGCTCTTCGCTCGTGGAAACCGAAAACGGCCTCGGAACGAATCGCCCAAGAACGAAAAGCTCTTCTCTCGCGAGTCCACGATGTGTGTCTTCTCGGGATGCAGTCTCAGCCCGTTGTCCTCCACCCAGTCCCGCCCTTCGGCCAGGGCCGCTTCAGCCTCCTCGGGTGCGCGACACAGCAGGATAAAGTCATCCGCGTAGCGCACCATCTGGAAGCCCAGATCGGCCATCCGATGGTCCAGGGGATTGAGGTAGGCATTCGACAACACCGGAGAAAGAACGGCGCCTTGGGGGACTCCGGCTTCCGGAATCCACTTACGCAGCTCTTCCAGTATCCCCTGATTCAGAAACAGCTGAACCAGGCCCAGCACGCGGCGATCCGATATCTTCTGTTGGATCAGGTCCAACAGAAGATCTTTCGGGATCGTATCGAAGTAACCCTTCAGATCCGCGTCGACGACATACACATAACCGGCTTCGAGCAGCTCTTCGACGTACCGCAGTGCGCCGTGGCACCCTCGCCCATGACGAAAGCCGTAGCTTCGATCATGGAACGTGGCCTCCAGAATCGGCTCGATCCCGTGGACCAAAGCCGTTTGCACGACTCGATCCCGCACGGTCGGAATCCCCAGCGGTCGCTTTTCCGAACTGCCTGTTTTGGGAATCCACCTCCGCAGCACCGCTGCCGGACGATAGGTCCCCTCACGCAGTTCTTCCTGCAACCATTCGAGTTCCTCCCGCTCGTGTTCGGCGAAATCCCCCCACGTTTGCCGGTCCACTCCCGCCGCTCCTTTCCTGCCCAAGACCTTCTCGGCCGAGCTGGAAAGGTTCCGGCTGCAAAACACCTTATCGATCAGCGTGTGCCATTTCCCTCCTCTCACCTTTCCTTTCAAAAGTGTCTCCAACATGCGATCCGTCCAAACCGCGCGATGAGCCCACTGTTCGATGCCAGCGGGCTCTCCAGCCGGGCTAGCCGAAAACGGCACTGTGACCGGGATGTAGTCCCGCCTTTGGGCGGAGTTACGTTTCCGCGATTTAGTCATTTCGCATCTACCTTCCTGCTCCCCTTCGCTCCACCGCGTTTTGCTGCACGGCTTCCCCGCTACTATGGGAGCTCTGACTTCTGTCGAGCCGCTTCAACCGACCTCACCGGTATCGCCAGGTTCGCTCCCCTTCGGCGGGCGATACTGCACCGCGGGCCTGGGCCATTGCTCACGCAGCGTCCCCCACTGCGAGCTCTCACGATGGGTCGTCCACGTCCCTCACCCGACAGATCTCCCTGCTTATCTCGTTTGACCTTCCGACCTCTCCATCTCCAACCACCGCATTGCCATTTCGTCACGGTCGCTTTGTCACGTTACTTCACCGCCGTGACTTGCCGCGTCTATCCCCCCGGGCAGACCGTTCAGGTCGGAGGGATGGCCGTCGCGCGGTCAAGGGTTCGGGCTTTGCCAGGACTCTCCCCGACAGGCTTGGCCGAATCGAGTTCACTTGCGTTACGGATTGGTCGTTCGTCTCAGGTTGCTCTCCACCCTTCCTCACGGAAACGCAGTTACCACTGTCGACTTCAGGCCGGTAACGTTAGCCTGGAAGGGACTTTCACCCTTCTGATCAAACGCCTTCACAGGCGCACTAGCGGCGGCCTCCAGGCCACCGTGCAGCAAGCCAAAGGCTCGAAGGAAGAAGACTTCGGCCTGGAGCCCAAAGCTACATTCGCCAATGAAGTTTCAGCCTAGCGCCACCGATCCCCGGCTCACTTCCCTACAGCCAGGGGCGAAGAGCCTTGGTGCGATAGACCAGCTGCAATAGGTTCCCCTCCGGATCAGGGAAGAATACCAGCTTGGTCCCGTCGGGCAACTCCCGCTCAGTGCCCAGATCCAATCCCTTTTCCCGAAGGGACTGGCAAGACGCTTCAAAGTCCTCCACCAGGAATGCCAGGTGCCGAATTCCTGCGTCGTCGGGGGCCTTCTTGGAACGGGATTTCTTGTTGGAAGGAAGGATCTCGAGCAGTGCTCCTCCAGGCAAGCCCAAAAAATGGTAGGTGAGCTGATTACCATCAAGAACCAGGTCACCCTTGGTGATCAATTCGAAACCGAGCGTGGTGCAATACCAGTCAACCAGGGCCTCCGGGTCGTCTGCGATGATCGCTGCATGTTCTAGCGCCTTCATTGGTCTACCTCCGAGAAGCGAGCCCTCGATTTGAAATGCTCGTGCGCCCGCGAATTAACGATTTTCCGAAAAACAACCATAAACTCTACCACCCAGTCGGGTAGGATCCAGGCCGCCGGTCTGGACGTCCTAGAACCCGAACCGGGGACCTGTAACCTGCAACCTTCAACTTGCAACCCAATTGAAGTCTAGTTCGCGCCTCCTCCTGTCAGGCGATTTGGAGCGGACGGTTCTGGGAGACAGCCTGCTGCGTTCGAAAAGAGGGTTCCGTCCGGCTGTCTCTGGAAGAGGGAAAATGGATGAACCGGCACGCTGCATTCATATTGAATATTTCCCTCAAACGGTAACGAGAGCTTAGGCAGCGAAGGATCGTTGAGCGGGAAGAACTGAGTCTGTCCCAGGGGAGGAACCGAAGTGGTTCCCATCCCGACCAGAGATCCCTCGGTGCCGGAGTAGATCGACCAGTCACAGGAGGCGTTCTCCCCGGTCGTGTTGGATAGGGCCACTCCGGTGTCGAGCTCGGCGTTACGCTTCAGTGCGACGACCGGCCTCTCGCAAGGCGGAGAGGGTGGAACTCCAATCGGAGGGAGTTCTCCAACGCCGGGAACGGTAAGGCGTATGATCTCCGACGCGACCACCCCTGGACTCACAACCGTCTCGATGTGTCCAACCTCAAGACCCTTTTCACCCTTGAAGAGCAACGAGGAGGTAGAGTTGGGAGTCAGCTCTACCGACTTAGAGTCCAAGGCCTCTCCCTGCTGCGACCGGAACACTGCGGAAGCAGCGCTCTTTGGAAGCGTGTTTGCACCCTGCACAAAAACCACTTCGGTTAGACTGTCGCCGCCCCGAACCGCAGTCGCAAAGTCCTGAACCGGCAGAGTTGGGATGGTTTCATGTCGGATCCCCTGATCCGTGATGATGGTGTCAGTAACCTCAACGTCGAGTCCGGCGACAGAGACAATTCCACCAGTCGCCGTTGCCGTGATCCCCTGAGCCTGTAAAACACTCATTCGCATTGATGGCAGCGGCAAACTTCTCTGCGACTTCCTTGGCAGATTGTCCGGGTTCAGTGCTGATAGCGACTAAACAACCGTTGATGGTAGCCGAGATTCTTCCGCCCAGGGCCCTCCCCTCAAAATTCCACAGTTCCGTGGACTGCTTTCGGGGACGGTCGATAACGGTTCCGGAAAGCTCGATCAGGCGCTCGAAATCCACCACTTCGGGTGGGATGAACTCGATGCCGGGATGCTCATGTTCGACCGCCTTCGCCCCATTTGCCACGACATCCAAGTGAAAGACGTAGGCTCCTCGCTCTTCGGTATCGGTGAAGGTGGCGCAGTACTTGCCGTCGTCGGCCACCTCGTCGAGGCTGGACGACTGGAGACCCCCGTCGTCGAAGAGGAAGATGGGGATACGATTGCCGCCAGGAGTCTCGACCTGGCCCGAGATACTGAGGCCATGTAGCGGAACTTCCAGGATTGGCTGGGAGCAGATCTCAAAGGGATCACCGGGTTGAATGACGGGATGGCGCAGCGCCGCCAGAGCGTTGATCCTGGGATTGTCCACGTAGGTCTTCACCAGATACTCCTCACCTGGTGGAAAGTTACCGAAAAAGTCGATTCGGACATTCCAGGTTCCGGAGGCCGGTTTTAACACCCGCAAATAGCGGCCCTGTTTGATGCCAAGAGTCTGCAGGGTCTGGCCCGAGGGATCGATCACCACAACCGCGGCCTCCGCGTTGGGAGCCGTCCACTGGACCGTGAAGGTAGCTACGCGGGCCCCGGGCTCGACCAGAAAGGCGAGCGGCTCCTCTGTGCCCTTGGCATCACCACGCACACTCTTGGTGGGTGAGCGACCGGCAATCTGCTCGTAGAAGCCTACAAACCGTTCCGGCAGCGCCGCCGAATCGGCCGAGTCCACATAACTTCCATTGGTGCCGGAGGCGATCTCGGCACACTGGGAGTCGAGTCCCAGATCGTCACCGGTGCAGGTTACCCAGACCGGAATGTTGTTCATCAGCAGCAAGTCGATCTTGCTCTGCAAGTCGGCCGCCGCCGTCCCTGAAGGCCGATCGTTGACGCCATCGGTCATCAAGATGACCCCGGTGCTGCCCGTCACTCCACCGCCGACGACAATCATGTCGTAGGCATGCTGCAGTCCGTCGCCGACATTGGTCGCGCCGGTGGCGGTCAGGCTGTTGACTGGCGTCGTCCAGGCGTTTCGATTCGCCCCCAGGGCCCCGATGGCCTGGTCGTCGCTGGCAGTGGTGGCAAAAGACACAATGCCCAACTCCACGCCGTTCTCGGCCATATCCACGACGTCGAGTGCCGCTGTCTGCAGCTGAGCCAGTCGAGTAGGTGTATCCAGCGACATGCTGCCCGAACGATCAAGCACCATCACCAGGCGAGCGTTGGAGGGTGGCTGCACAAAGACGACCGGGGTATGGACTTGCCCTCCCGTCCCAGGGTCCGGTGCTCCGGCAGGCACAAGATGGGTATTGGGCCAGGACCAACCAACCTGATCCCAGCAGGAACGGTTCGAGCGGCAAACGGACTGTTCGGTTAGGTTGCTGGCGTCGTGGTTGCCGGCAGCCAGATTGTCGCCTGCCGCCTGCCCCCAACACAATTCGCTGCCCAGACGGCCACAGCACTCCATCAGACAGGCCTCAGCGGCGGTGCTGTTCGGTCCCTGGGTCGGATCCGGACACATTGCCCCACCAGTCACCCCGCCACAACCGGCTGCCCGGGCTTCGTACTCGTCGCGCCGTCGTAGGTCAAGTGGACGAATTCGTGCGCGATACAGGAAGGACCGTTGCCCCCCGTCACGGCACCAATCCCAAGACTGACATTGCCGCCGCTGTAGCTGCCCCAACTGCCGGTGTCGGCGGAGCAGCCTCCGCTGCTGTTTATCCAGAAATGGCCATTGCTGCCGGTGGAGTTATTGAAGATCGACACCTGGCCGAACTGCGCCTGACCATCGGTGGCATCAAACAGGACCTGAGAGGCTCCCGAAAAAGCATTCTGGATCTGGACTAGCTGAGCTACGCTGGCGTTGAACCGGACCGCCACGGTTACGTTGAAGATGTTGGTCGGCTGACAAGAAGAGCCCGGACAATCGGAGTTCTGGTTGCAGAGGCTGCCCGCATTGGACCCCCCGATACACTGGCGACGGCTGACCGGTGCAGGCCGGCCTTCGATTTCGCCCATTGCGCTCTGTGCCACGACCACTTCCGGAATCAGGATCACTGCGACGAGAATCGTAAGAGCGAGCCCCCAGGGTGTCAGGCCTCCGTTCGTTCTGCCAGCCGCTGGACCCTCACAGATTACATTCGGATGGCAAGTTCCAGACATGGTCTCCTCCTTTTTCGGACATTCTGCGTCAACTGGCAACTGGTGTCATGGCCACCGGGGTAGCGGCGACCTGGACATCCCACCAGTTCCCTGTTCAGACACCTGAAGAATTCTCGATCGGAATTTGCACCACTGTAACTGCCGGCGTGGCCCCTGTCTAGCGAATTGGGAGGGACCTGCGCGTCGCTTCTTGCAGCGTTCGAAAGCCTTGAGCAACCGTTCACGGTTGTACCAAATCTCGAGGTGCTTCGGAGCGATCGAGTTCTCGAACTCTACTATTCTTGCGACCTCGTCGAGGTAATAGTTGCTCAGATGAACCGATCGCTCCAAGGTGTCTCTCCGAAAATGGAGGAGGATCTGTGAGCCATCGTCCATGCAATCATTCGAGTATCGTTCCTTCAATCCTTCAAAATCAATGGAGTCGAGCAAACGGGCGACTCTTGCCTTCTCCTCACCATCGAACTCGTGCCTGAAGACGAGCTCGTCCTGATCGTGCTGAAGTCTACCGACCGTGATGGAAAGCTGGTCGTTCGTCAGCCGATAGATCCTGATGCGAGCCATGGAATGATCGGTGTCCTGAAGGCTCAACTGAAATTGGCTCGTCTGAGCTTCGCTGTGGGAAGGTTTCTGGCCTTCTTGTGAACAAGGGGTGGCCCAGAAACCTAGCACCATCATCAGGATTATTCTGGAAGACATTCTTTTCAGCCTCCCCTCTGCTCGTCCATCGTCCCCCCGATACTACACAATGAAGCGGCGAGCGTCGGCAGATTTACTCAATAGATGGACCTGGCACGGGTTGTGGGGTTAGATTCAACCTGGAGAGACTACCAGCTGTGCTAGATTGTTCATGCCAGACGGCAAACAAACGGATCCGAAGACTATTAGGGGCAGCCTTCATCAAGATCGGGCTCCTTATCCTCTCCCTGATATTCGCGCTGGGTAGCCTAGAGCTGGCTCTGCGGGTGTCGGGATACGACCTCAACCCTGACCCCAATTGGCGCTTCGATCACCAGGTAGGTTGGGTGGTCGATTCCGAAGCTACTGCTATCGACAGCGTACAGCCCAACGGATTCAGGCATTCTCCGGCAGGGCAGCGCCGGCCTCCTCAGGTCCGCCGAGTTCTGATACTGGGTGATTCCTTCGCGCTTGCCACCGGCGTCCCCTATGCCAGGTCGTTCCCGGGCCTACTCGAGAAGCGACTCAATCAGACTCAGGGCACAAACCGATGGCAGGTAATCAATCTTTCCGTTGATGACTGGGGTTCGGCCCAACAATTCATCGCACTGCCGACGTACGGTCTTGCTTACGAGCCCGCAGTTGTCGTCCTGCAGACGTTTCCCTTCAACGACCTCTGCAACAATTCCATAGGGCTAGCGGGTACCTGCAGTCTTCAGGACAACCATCGTCCTTACCTGGTCGCAGAAGGAGGAAAACTGAGAGCCAGGGAGTTGAACCCTTGGCTCAGCCGCATCCGGAAACACCTCAGATCGTTTGGTTGGATCGAAAACCGAATTGCGCAGGCTTCTCTCTCCGGATTCCCTCGATCTCCACCCGACAAAGGCGAGGCTTCCGTCTTGAGCGCAGACGACCGGAAAAGACGACTGGAATCCTGGGGCTTTTCCTTCTTCCAGCAGAACGCTCGACGTCAGGGTCTTGAACACCCTGGAACCTTCTACGCACTCATGCCTCAAGCATGCCAGCAACCCGAAGTTCGCCAGGGTTGGGAATCAACACAACTGATCTTCTCAGAAATGGAGCGGTCACTGAAAGCGCGGCGAATTCCACTTCTAGCACTGGTTATCCCCTTCTGCGCCACCTTTGACCACAACTGGACAGCCTTCGCTCAAGCCGCTGAAGCCGAGATCGAATCTGAATACGGCACCAGCCGTTTCGAGACCATTCTTCGGGGACTGGAAATCCCCGTCATCTCGGTGCGGCAACGAATTCTGACAACAGGTGTCCCACCTCAACGATTCTTCCTTTCTTCCAAAGACTGTCACCTTAGCCACTATGGCCATTCTGAGGTTGGGGACTGGATCCTGCAGGAGTTGAAGGACCTCGGCATTGCCGATTTTCCGAACCCTGGGTAAGAGAGTCAATCTCTTAATAATCAACCCTGTAGGGCTTGCTTCCTGACAGTTGTTGCCCTTCTGTACGCAACCCATTCAGGGTTGAAATCCGGGGGGAGCGCCGTTCAAGTGATGGCGCCCTGAGTGCCTAGGAAGGAGGTGAATCCTGAAGGGATTCCGTATTTCAGCCCAGGGTTTCCGAACGCTGGGTCAACGGCGTCGCCCCTGGATTTCAACCCTGAATGGGTTGCGTACCGAAGGGCAACGAATGGATCAGGACGCAACCCTTACAGGGTTGATTCTTAAGGGGTTGACTCTCTTACCCAGGGTTGGGAAACCCGGGGCTGGAAGACGCAATCCCGTTGGGATTGACCTCGCTTGGTCTGGACAACACCCATCTCCCATCCCTCGATTCCAGAGTCGATCCGATCCCGCACGAGATGGAAGACAGCGGAAGTCTCAGCTGAAATCGATTCCGTCTTGTTTTCCTTCTAAATCAATGATTAAAAGCATGTTGAAGTGATATCTAAATGCTTTAACCGGACAGTAGTGACACTGGAACGTAAATACGGCAACGTTTGCAGATGGGGCTTGCGAGGCGAGATCAAGGCAGGAGGAGGAAGTCGGTGCTCGGCCATCTTCGACGACGACCAACGCAGAGATCGTCCGCAACCCCTATCTGCCCTCCGGGTGGCGACGCGACAAACGTTGCCGTATTCACGTTCCGTGTACTAAACCTCGCTTCGGGTGCTGCAGATCACTCTACACTCACCTTGGTGCGAGCAGACCGCAGCTATCCAAGGCCAGGAGCGGGTAACAGGTTCCGCTGTAGGTGATGAAGTGGAACTTGTCGGTATTGAGAGAGCGAGTCCACCAACGGCCCGACTCTCTCTGGTGGCTGAGCAGCCATTTCACAGCACGCTGCAGCCGGGGATCAGCCGCCGGAACCCCAGCCTGCCTTAAAACCAGAAGACAGAGGCCCGTCTGGTGACCATCACTGGGAGGATCCTTGAAGTCATCCTCGGCCCGAAGCTTCTCGGCACGATTGCCCCTTCCCCACTCTTCGGGAGCAGCGAAGCTCCGGATGGACCATCCTCCATCCTTTCGCTGATGCCGCCAGACATTCTCGATCAGTTCCCGCTTCACCTCCCCCTCCAGCAACCCGGGCCAACGGGTTGACACCCAGAGGAGAAGTAGCCGTCCATAGTCGTGGGGGGCAGCTTTCCGAAGGTAGCGCTTCATCTTCTCGACTGCCTCGTCCTGGGCTCGCCCTACCAACCACCCCGGGGCCGTCGCCATCGCCAGTGCCGCCACCGTGGTGGATTGATAGTTGCTCGACTCGAAAGGCGGCCAGGCATCGGTATTGCCCCAGTCGCCTTCTTCCCCTTGAACCTGGAGCATCAACTCCAGAGCATCCTCGGTTTCGGCGGTGAGCTTACCCGTTACGTTAGCATCCCATTCGGCCAGTCCCTGGGCCAGGTAGGCGACCTGAGTCGGTCTGATCCCCGATTTGAGCTTTTCGAGATCGGTCGACCGGAATTCCTTCAACTGCTGGACGGCGAAGCTCCGGAGCTCCCCCGAAGGCCTTCCGAGGCTTCTGGTCAAGGACGGGCGCATGACCAGGTAGGTCGCGTTGGTGTGGCAGGATAGGCACTTGCGTTCTCGAGTCCAAGCCGTGGCCCCTTCTTCCATGTAGGCAACAGCCAGAGTAGAAGAAAACTCACGAAGAAACGGCTCGGTTTCCGAGGCAGGCGGAATGGAAATCTCCCCCGAATGATATTGGTGGATCGGTTGATTCTCCTGTTGCTGTGCGATCAGTGTCCCCAGGACGACGGCAAGGATCCCGACAGCAACGAACTTTTGTCGCTCCATCTTCTAGTCAGTCTACTACCGAGCCCCAGATATTGATAGCCGCCCATGGTAGCTAGGACAACACAATCTTCCTCGTGGAAGAACTGGGGGAAAGGGACTATCATCTAATCTCAAATCTCACAGCTGCTCGAAGGCGTGCCGGAGAATTCTCAGTGACGGGCCGAAGGATATTACTACTGCCAACATGTGCCCTCATGGCGATCGGCCTGGGAGCTTCGCAGCTGGCTACGATCCGAGAGCCCCGCTTCCAGAAACAGATTGTCTTCGAAGGCAGCTGGGAACACCGGTGGCAGCTCCAGCGGGACCAGATCCTCCAGATCTCGTTAGGTATCCCTAACCCCTCCTCCCTTCCACCCAATGCCCGTATCGAGGTGCGTTGGCAGGGACCCGTTCTGTCTCACCTGGCTTTCGACGGAAAGCGAGGAGACCTCGACGCCAAAGCTTCGGCCGGGTGGGAGAAGACGCTGCACTCCCTGGACCCGGACCTGCATCTGGTCTACAAGGTCCCCGCGGCTGGCCTCTACCACCTCAACCTGGAAACCGTGACCGACCGCTCCCAGCCCCTGGGCAAGATCTGGCGCGATGCCGACCTGGCCCCACAGGCCACCGCTCTACCGGCTAGAACCCCCCAGGCGAGCCAGCTTCCGATCAGGGTATCCGTCACCCCTGTTCCTGAGATTTCCAAGGGGGACCTCTTGCTGGAAGCCGAGCCTAACAACACACCCGAGCAAGCCGTCCTGGTGCCCTTTGGGGAAACGGAACAGGATCAGGTGATACGGGTGGTGGGTGGTACCGACGATCTGAAGTACTACAACAACACGCGATCCGGAGCATCTGCAGACGACTGGTTCCGCATCGAGCATCGGGGACAGCGGCCCCGTGTTCTTACGGCGAATCTCCAGATGGTGGAACCCATCATCAGTGCCCGCCTGAGAGTCTACCGGTCCGGTGTGCCCGCGCCAGAAGAGCTCGAACCACCGGAGGCCCCCGATACGAGGGAGCTGGGCAACAATGCCCAGGTCCCCTATGTCCATCCACCGGTGGAAGTCATCCCTGGACCCGTTCCCGTCTACAGCTACTACCAGGGCCGAGACATCAATGAGAGGATTCACCAGCAGGACCGGAACTTTCGCTCCTTCGTCACCCGAGAGCTGGAACCGGGAGGGGTCTATTATCTACGGGTAGAGGCCAATCAACCGGCCTACGAGCTGGAGTTGAGGCTGTTGGAGCCGGCTCCCTACGAGGACCCGCGACGAACCCTGCGCCAGGCCATCTATTATCATCTGGCGGAAGTAGACGCCTGGCTGATCCATCGGCCTCGCAACATTGCGGTCCACCGCCGGGTCCGGGACGGCACCAGCCTCTTTGGCGAGAACTGCATGAGCTGCCACACCCAGGCCGGCGTCTGGGGCGTAGCCGAGGCCTTCCGCAACGGTTATTGGCCAGACGGCACCGTCCAGAACTGGCGCCGTCTGGTCAACACGATGTACGAAAGCCTGCGCCCCACCGTGAAGCTGCAGGATGGGGCAGTTAATACCAGCCTGCCTCCGAACGACCTGGGGGACGGACCCGCTGGCAGCCGTGTGGCGGGACGCAACATCGTCCTGCACGAACGGGCCTTTCGTCCCAAGAAACTCCATGGCTACCAGCAACGCCGCACGGCCAATTATGTCCTCCAGACCGATGACCCCAAGGGCATCAACGCTGCGGGTCGAGGGTCCAACTTCGGTCCCAACGTGGTCTTCAAGTTCGCCGCTGAGATCCTGCACCGGGCTTGGAAGGACTCGGAAGATCCCAAATACTTCTACGGTCTGGAGGAGAAGGCACAGAAAATCGTCGAGACCGGTGATGACAAGATCAAGGTCAGCGACGATCTGGGGCACCGGATCGAATTTTTTCATCGCCTTTGGCCCCGGCACTACCCGGACCTGGTCGCAGATCTAACGGAAGACCAGGAGCGTGTCCGGGAGGCGCAAGAGTTCCAGAAGCATTTCGAGGCACAGGTCCAGCGGGACCTCCAACGCCTGCTCGCACTGCAACAAGAAGACGGAAGCTGGGGTTTTGAACCGGGACTGACTCGGGACGAGGGAAAGACGTGGGCGCGGGTACAGGAGCCGGGAGACGCTGCACCCACCGCTGTCGCCCTGATTGCCCTCCACTCCGTCGGGCGCACCGCCGACGATCCAGTGGTCGAGCGGGCCGTAGGCTGGCTGATGGCCAATCAGCTTCCCTACGGCCTCTGGAACAAAGCGGCCCAGACGGGTTTCGTGACCACCGCCTATGCGATTCGAGCGTTGGGATTGCTCTTCCCCGAGGTACGAAAGCCTGCCGGCGCAGTGGAGCTGAAAGCCTCCTCTGGCGAAGACTTCCTCGACACGCTCTCGCGTTTGCGTCGCTTGCAAGGGACTGGGAACAAGGAATTGGCCCACCTCATGATCGCGGAAGCCGACAGCCCCCATCCCCAGATCCGTTACTACGCTCTTCTGGGTCTTGGAGGGTCCCTGGCTCCAGAGGGTCTCACGATCCCGCTCGAGCACCTGGACGATCCCGTCAAGTCCTGCCGGGAAGCATCTTTCTGGTCCCTGAGACAACTACTGCTCGACGGAGTAGGCTGGGAGGAGACCCTAGAAGCCTTCGAGAGCGGTAGTGAACTGGCACGTCAGTCGATCCAGCAGGCCCTGGTTACCCGGGCGGACCTGGTGGGATCCGGCAGCCCTATCGTCTCCCGACTGGGTGAAGTCCTCGCGGCGGGAATGCAGGATCCCTTCGCAGGAGTACGGGCCTGGGCCCACAAAGCGGCTTGGCACTGGTGGGTCTGGAATCCTCCCCTACGCGATACCCTAAATCGAGCCTGGATCGACTCCCTGCTCCGGGGGGAGGACGAGCGGTTGGCGGAGATGGCTCTCCGCTACTCCACCGCGTCTCTTCTGATCGTCAACGGCCAGATCGCCAATCAGACCGGAGGCGACAACACAGATCAGCAGTATCCAGAGCTAGCCCGCTTCTACGAAGAATTGGCCCAGCGCCGTGCTTCGGCGTCGCCCGCAGACAAGAAGCGGCTGGACCGACGGCTTACGGCCGTGGCCGCGACTCATTTCCTGGAGCGCGCCGGTGACGGTGGACCCGGCCAACTGGGCTACAGCACATCAGGAAGCACCGAGGTGGTAGGCCGGTCCATCCTGGCGACTTACCATCTGGGAGACGATGGATCTGGCATCCCGTGGGACAAGCTGTCCCTGGAGGCGGCAGCCAACACCAGCTATTCGCCCCTCCAGACGGAGATGCTGGACCTGCTGATGACCGGGAATCTCGACCTGGTGGCAGCTGCCTCCCGGGCTCTGTCCAATCCACGTACTCTTTCCCTGCCTGCCTCGGTCGAGACCCTCAAGCCTTTTCTGGCCAAGCTGCGAGCATTCCTGGAAAGGGATCGTCGGGAGGACGCCCAGGCCCTGGCCAACTTCCTGGCCAGGATCCAATGGAACTTCGATGGCGTGGATGACCGGGGGGAAGCCGAGTTCTACCGTCTGCTGATTCCCGAAACCAGACCTGCCAGCCAGCTATCCCCGTCCAAGGGCAGCATCCTTTTCCGCCCTCTCCTGAGCCAAGAACGGGAGTACACAGAAACCACGGACGAGCTGAGGGAAACCCTCCTGGGACAGATCCTGGGAGAGAATCCAACCCTCCAGCGCAAGCTGGTTTTTGATTTCGTCGGCGAAGCTCCCCGATTCTGGCTTCCCTCGACCGAGTGGATGGTTGGGTTTCAGGAAAGAGACCTGAACCAAGAACAAGCCCTCGAGGGAGCCACTGAAGCGGAAGATCTGGAGCTGGTTGAGCTCACAGCCGGAAGGACTACCGAACAGATCGTCCCCAACGGCCTCACCAGCAAGAACACCATCCTCTGGTGGAGAGAAGGACTTCCGGGAGCGACCCTCACCTTCGCGATTCCGGTTGAGAAGCCTGGTCCCCACGAATTGCTGGCAGCCTTTCTACATGACCGTGACGGGGGTGATGTATCGCTCTCCCTCAACGGGAAAAGCATCGTGGAGCAGATGGACGGGTACCGGCCCGAGCAGACACCTACTGGTCCCGTTTCCCTGGGCGTCCATCAGTTCCGGGAGGGGAAGAACCTTCTCACCATCCGGATGCTCGGTGCCCACCCCGAAGCCGAGCCGCTGTACATCTTCGGTTTCGACTACGTGGCCACGGTTCCGGACGAGGCCCGAGGCTCCCTGCTGACCGAGAACGAACAGGGAATCATGGTGGTGGACCCCCTGACCCAGAGCAAGCACCAGATTGTTGAGATGTTTCGTAGCTGGTTCTCTGCGCGGACCCGAGAGGAGGATCGGAAGACCGTGATCAAGCTCGCCAACAAGACCACACTGAGACGCAACCCGGACGTCCGGTCTACACTCGCGGAATACGTGGAAGAAGAGCCGGCACCGGACCTGCGCAAGCAGATCCAGAACATCCTCAACAGCGACGACGAGGTGTACGGAGAAGAACTCCGGAAGCTGATCGATTCTCTGTCCGCGGACGATCACCCGCAACGTCCCCGAGTGGAGACTTCCCCCGAATTCATCCAGGACATTATAGATTTCCGGGACCAGGTGTTCTCCGAGATGACGCGGCTCAGCACGCGGGATGGGAGAGCCTGCATCTCTTGTCATGGCGTCCCGGGTCGGGTGCCAACCCTGTATCTGAACCCTCCCGACGCCATCGGCTACATCGCCCCGGCTGAGCTCCTGGCCAACTATCGGAAGATGCAGGAGAGGGTGGATCTGGACGAGCTGGAAGAGAGCAGGTTCCTGCGCAAGCCCCTGGACCTCCAGACTCCCCAGGAGGACGGACATCAAGGAGGCCGACGCTACGAGCCGGACGACGCGGGCTACCAGACCATCCGCGCCTGGGTGCTCCGGCAAGCCAAGCTGCAGAAGACGGTCGCGGGTCAGTGAGCAGTGGGCAGTGAGTAGTGAGTAGTGAGCAGTGAGTAGTGAGCAGTGAGCAGTGAGCAGTGAGCAGTGAGAGCAGTGAGTAGTGAGCAGTGTATCGGGGAGCAGCACTGGAAGCAGCTGGACACCAGACTAACCTGATAGCTCATCTTGCATTCACTTCGGAGTTCGCTTGTTCGGTGGCCTGACCAGTATCGATTGGGGCATCATCGTCCTCTACGTCGGGGGAACCCTGGCCCTGGGCTACTACTATGGCCGGGCTCGGACCACTCTCCAGCAGTACTTCACGGGAAGCGGCCGGATGAACCCCACCCTGATCGGGGTCTCCATGTTCGCCACGTCTCTGAGCACCGCCTCCTACCTGGCCGTTCCCGGAGAGGCGATCGGGAGCGGCCCCATCGGCATCCTCAACTTCCTGGCCTATCCTGTTGTCTTTGTGATTGTGGGGTACGTCTTTCTACCCCTCTTCATGCGTCGGCGCGTCACCAGTGCCTACGAATTCCTGGAGGTTCGGCTGGGCCTGGGCATTCGGCTGCTCGGAGCCGCCCTGTTCCTGGGTCTTCGCCTCATCTGGATGGCGTTGATCGTGTTCCTCTCAGCCAAGGCCACGACCGTCATGTTGGACGTGGACGAGTCCTGGATCCCGCTCGTCGCTCTCTGCACCGGACTGGTAGCCGTCATCTACACCTCTCTCGGAGGCTTCCAGGCGGTGGTGATCACCGACGCCGTTCAGAGCGTCTTGATGCTGGGCGGCGCCTGCTTCGTCATTGCCATGGTCACTTACAACCAGGGTGGCCTGGAGTGGTTTCCCACCTCCTGGCAACCCCATTGGGATACCCAACCTCTGGTCAGCTTCGACCCCTCGGTGCGTATCAGCCTCATGGGCTCCCTCATCTATGTGGTAGTCCAGCTCGTATCCACAGCCTGCAGTGACCAGACCTTCATCCAGAGATTCATGGCCACCGCAGATCTGAAGGCCGCCCGGCGCTCCTTTCTCGTCAATCAGATGGTGGCAGCAACCCTGGTTACGTCCCTCTGGATCGTGGGTTTCGGTCTGCTGGACTTCTTCCAGTCCGAGCCCCATCTGCTTCCTCCCGGGATAGACACGGACCAGAACGCAGATGGCGTGTTCCCCTACTTCATCGCTTTCCTGCTGCCTCCGGGAATCTCCGGCCTGGTGGTTGCAGCCATGTTTGCCGCCGCCATGTCCAGCATTGACTCGGGCGTCAACTCCATCACCGCTGTCGTCAGCCGCGACTTCCTGGACCGCTTCGGTAGACTCCCAGCCGACGAAAGGGGACGCACACGTCTGGCCAAGGCCCTGACGTTGGGGATCGGGACCCTGGTGGCCCTGGGCAGTTCCTTCCTGAATCAGGTACAAGGCAATTTCTGGGCGGTGAGCCAGAAAACCTCGGCGCTGCTCTACACACCGCTCTTCGCCCTCTTCTTCTTTGCTCTTCTGGTCCCCTTTGCAACCCCTCTAGGCGTCGTCTGCGGAACCATATCCGGGATCACCACCGCAGTTCTGGTGGCCTATTCCGGGCCTATCTTCGGCAGGACCGCCTCGGGTGCGGATCCCGTCAGCTTCATGTGGATCGGCCCTGCTGCCTTGACCGTGAATCTAATATTAGGAACCGTGGTCAGCTACCTTCACCACAGGTATCGAAAACCCTTGACCAGGACGGATTGAAATTCTACCCCAGATTGATCCAGGCCAGTCCCTCTACCTGTTCAAAATGAGTGTCGAAGGAGGCCAACTCGGCTCCGGTCTCCATTGCCTGAGCCGCCACCCACATATCGTTGCTGGGGATGGGTGTTCCTCGCCGTCGCAGCGATGCGTAGACTCTCCCATATCGGTCGGCGGTCGAGAGAGTGATCGGCTGTAGTTGGACTCTCGGGTGATCCAGAAACTCCTGAAGCTCCCGTAAATTCTCTGGGAACCGAGTCCCCCAACGAAACCCGGACAAGAGCTCGCCCGCCACCGTAGGAGAAAAAACGATCTCCTGACATCGGCGAATGAGATCGGTTGTGGCGGCATGGTTCCGCTTGAAAGAGGAGTAGGCCGACGTATCCAGCATCACCCTCACGACCATAGCTCCGGATCGATCCGTTCTAAATCCTCCTCGACGCCTGCAATCTGCCGAGCTTCTGCTTCTGACCAGGTGCCGGCGAGATGGTCGAGAGACGAGCCAATCAGATTGTGACCAGAATCGGATTCACCTATTCCGGCACCTCTGCGTAGCAACCGAAGCGCGGCCCGGTTGAGTGAAATTCCCTCTCGAGCCGCCAACTCCCGGATTTCACGCTCCACTTGTTTGTCAAAGCCACGAATGGTGAGCTGTTTCACTTCCTGTTCCTCTCAGATGAGTCAGAAGATGAGTCATAATGATTCAGTTTATGACTGAGGATCGAGTGAGTCAAACTGCACTTGGTGCTCAGCAAGCAAGGAGCTAGCCTGATCTCATAAGAACACGGCCTCCTCTTCAGGGGCTGACTCTACAATGAGTCGCGTAGGCCCTAAGTTCGAAAGAGTCTGGGGACTCATCGAAGAGGAGGCCGAAATGAAACTAATTGGATCTGATTTTCACACAAGATTCCAGGCGATTGCAATGGTGGATACGGAGAGCGGAGAGCTGGAGGAGCGACGCTTGAATCACGAAGGAAAGGAGGTCGAGAGATTTTACGGGGGTCTGGCGGGTCCGACCGTGGTGGGGATCGAGAGCACCGGGTATTCGATCTGGTTTCACGAGGTGATGGACAAACTGGGGGTACAACTGCAAGTGGGAGATGCGGCGAAGATCCGAGCGCAGCAGGTCCGCAAGAAGAAGAATGACCGCGAGGATGCGCGCTTGATTCGGCAGTTATTGATCGAGGACCGCTTTCCCCAGATCTGGGTGATCGACCCGGAGGGACGGGATCTGCGGCAGGTGCTGAGCCAACGGAGACGTTGGGTTCGGACCCGGACGCGGATCAAGAACGGGCTCCAGTCGTTGGCGATCAATCATCGACTAACCTTGGGGGCTGGGTTGTTCACTGGGGAAGGCCAACGAGCGTTTGCGCAGTTAAAGCTGCGCCCCTACGCCCAGCAGTCGGCCTGGAGTGGCTTGGACCTCGCCTCGCCGTACTGGACAAACAGATCCGAGAGGCGGCGGCCCAGCGCCCGGAGGCGGAGCGCTTGATGACGTATCCCGGAGTGGGGCCGGTGACGGCCCTGTCCTGGGTGCTGATTGTGGGACCGGTCCAACGCTTTGCCAGTGGCGGCCAGTTGTGCAGCTATGTGGGCTTGACGCCGAGCGAACGCTCCAGTGGCGGACGGCGGCGGCTGGGTCACATCAGCAAACAGGGATCGACCTTTCTGCGCTACCAGATGGTGGAGGCGGGCGTCTCCGCCGCCCGCCACGAAGCCAACTTGAGGCGCTTCTACCGCCGTTTGGTCTCTCGGCGAGGCCGACAGGTGGCCCGGACCGCCGTGGCCCGAAAGTTGTGTGAGCATCTGTACCTGATGCAGCGAGATGAAATCGACTATGCGGAGTTTTCTCGCCGCGGTCTTCTCGCGAGGCGTGCCTGTGAGAAATGCTGACTCGTTCCGAGTCGACAGCCTGATTAGGCAGCCTCGCCTCCTTCAAAGGAAGGAGTCCGGACTGTAGATGATGCGTTGGACGAACGTGGTGCAGAAAACATCAACCGCCCATTGCCTGGGGCACACAGGAGTGCCGCAGAGGCTCTCATAAAGGCAATGGGCTCCTCGACCTTTTCCCAGGCGGCGCTGGGCCTTGCCGAGGACACCACCTTCGCCCGCTGATGCGCGTATAGATGGATGGGGGAGACCGACGTCACCGACGTCAACCCGCTGGTCATAACTAAAAACTAGAGTCCCCAGACTCGACGAATCCAATGGCCTACGAACAACTTCTTATCGCGCCTGGCCGGCTACGCGGCCAGCTGCTTAATCGGCTCTCCGAGCCGATCTAGGTGAAGTGCGCCCTTGACAACGGCCATGTTCTTATAGACGCATTTCTCATTGCTGGTCTACTGCGACGCCGCAATCATCGGCCCTGGCTGTGTTATGCTCGGTCGGCCTCCTTGACGTACTGTACAAGTACGACTGCGGCGGCTCGCCACGAGTGCTCTCGGTCGCAAGCCTTGCCAGGACGGCCCTTGCGGCGCCTCGCTACGACAAGCGATGAGAAATCCGGGCTAGTATGTGTCGACTAGCCTTCTACGGGATTCTGGAGGTCCGCACTGCTAGGCCAAACGATTAGCCACTACAAGATCACCGCCAAGCTCGGAGAGGGTGGGATGGGTGCGGTCTATCAGGCCACCGATACCCGGCTGGGCCGGGAGGTGGCACTGAAAATCCTGCCTGAGAAGTTTGTCCGGGACCGCCAACGAATGGGTCGGTTTCAACGTGAGGCCGAGGTCCTGGCATCACTGAGCCATCCCAATATCAGCATCATCCACGGGTTGGAAGAATCGGGAGAGGTGCGGGCACTGTCCTTCTCCCACGACCGCGCAGAGCTTGCTTTTGTTCATTCGAATACTGAGACAAACCCGCCCTCCCGGGACATCTGGATCTGGTCGATGAAATCCCGATCAGCCAAACCTTTCCTGAACAGCGACTTGTTTGATGAGATGTACCCCGAGTTCTCACCCGACGGGCGTTGGCTGGCCTATACCTCCCATGCATCGGGAAAAGGTGAGGTCCACATTCAGTCTTATCCAGAACTCGGAAAAACTATTCTGATTTCAACCGAAGGTGGGGGCGCACCGGTCTGGTCAGGAGATGGAAGTGAGCTCTTCTATCGTGTTCGGGTGGGAAGGAAAGTGAGGATGTATGCGGTTGAGATCACGGTCGAAGAGGGCGAGTTGATTCCAGGCAAACCGGTTGTCTTGTTTGAAGGCAATTACGGGAGCAGCAATCCGATTCGCAGCTACGACGTAAGGAAGGATGGACAGCGCTTTCTCATGAGGCAGTTGCCGGATCGCGATAAGGAACGGGCAATGGTGGATCAGTACCTCGGAAAGAAGGTGAGCATCGTCCTCAACTGGTTTGAGGAACTGAACCGGCGGGTGCCCACGGACGAGTGATCCGCAGGGCAGACGTGGTTTCGGGCTCCAAGCCGAAGTGTTGTTCTTCTGTGAAACCTCTGGCTTGAAGAAGGGCGGCCTGGAGACCACCCCCACGATCAGAAAGAAGAACGGAAGCCTAACTGGATCTGGCGGGCCGTGGCTGCGCCGAACACCCGACCGGCGGCACGAGAGGCGATGTCGCCAAACGGCCTGGCGAAGATGGCGTGGTTGAAGGCATTGAAAAAATCGACCCGAAAGTCCACCGCCTTTTCCTCACCGAAGGCAAAATCCTTGTGCAAAGAGATGTCCACCAGCGGCACGCCGTCGTAGCGAAGCGGCTTCCGCGCCGAGTTCCCCAGGGCTCTGCGGGCGGCCTCGTGGCAGATATCGGCACCCTGGCACAAATTGCTATCGTAGACCGGGGCCACGAAGGCACTGGTGTCGAACCATCGATCGACGCTGCGCTCACTCTCCCCCAGATAGCCGTCAGCGATCCGGTCGGGAAGGAGACGGGAGCGGGATCCCTGGTTCCATAGGTCCCGGCCATAGCCGATTTCGTAGGGTCCACCGGTGGTCAGCGTGATGATAGTCGTGGCCTCCCAGCCACCCAGGAGCGTTCGGGTCAGACCCTGCGATGTGCGAAAGAAGGGCAGTTGCCAAATGGTCGAGTTGTAGAGGGTCTGGGCCCGGTCGTGTTCCATGGGGCCTTTCAGAAGATGACGCTCGTAATCCCTGCGCCCCGGACCAGTCAGGTCTTTGGGTGAACTTACTCTGGTTGTTGGCTCCGTCCAGGCTGATCTGGTTGGAGTGTGAGTAGAGCCCGTTGAAGGCGGGAGAGCCACCGCCATAGGTCGTATCGATACCGTCCCGATCCGGAGGCAGGTGCCTGGAACGACACCAAGATGCAACAGAGACCAGAACTCTATCCTTTGGGATAGCGGGACTATCCGATTGGATAGTCGTACTTACCTTCGCTTCCTATAGCCTTTGAACCCTGGTTGTGAATAGAGAATCAGAAAGCCGGCCTCTATTCGTTCTTTGGTTCGAATAGGTCTAATCATCAGCGAAGGGATCGACCAGCTTGACGCCCGCTTTCTCGAAATCGTTGCGGTTGCGGGTAACAACAACCAGATTGTGCAACAGGGCGGTGGCGGCGATGAGGCTGTCCTTGATCGGCATGGAGCGACCAGATGCGCGGAGACTTGCGACCAGTTCTGCCCAGCGTAGACCCGTTTCCGCTTCCCACGATAAGCAGTGAAGGCGCTGGACACCCCCGTCGAACCACTGTTCGAGCCTGCTTCGGCGCTTCCCCCTGGGCAGAAGGAGGATGCCGAATCGAACCCCGCCCAGGATCACCGGATCGACTGCAATTTCGCGCTCGTTGTTCTGGAGCCTCCTGACGACGCCTGGGTGTGGGGTCGGTTTGGTGGGTTCACTCAGTACGTTGGCGTCGACAAGGTAGGTCACAGAGCATCCGTCGACTCGGACTGAATCGGTACGAAGAATCCCTTTTCGGGGCACGCGAGTGGTCTCCATCCGTGGTAACCAGAACGCCAACCTCTACTCGTTTTGGTACGATTAGGACGCAGCAGTCCCCGTCCCCGCAGACCTTGGACCCGCAAAATCCGGGCCTCTTCGAAACGGGTTGAAGACCGGTAACTACATGGAAAAAAGTAGCTTGTCGGACCCGGATGCTAAGATGACAACTGATACTGTGAAACTCGTCGCTCGACTGGGGGGCCGGTGGAGAAGATTCGTAAGGGCTCGAGGGTGACCCTTCCAGGGTCCGACCTGGTAGGGATTGTGACCTCATGCCATGGCCAGGTGGTCAAGGTCCGGTGGCCAGACCAGAAGATCAGGCTCAACACGCGCAAGTTCCTGATCATGGTCGAACGCAAGCATCCGATCTTTCCCGAGTTTCTCAGCATTGATCGCGCTTAGACGTATTACGATCGGACCCTCAAACGGTGAAAGACGTCCGAAGTCTCACGCCAATATCTCCTTGACGACCCTGGGTTCAAGCGTCCCGGTTAGTTTCTCCTTCAGGCTGCTTCGCTCGAAGAACGGCTCGCGGTGATGAAGTCCCAGTAAATTCAGAATCGTGGCGTGTCCGTAGAGTGCCAAGCCTCCACCCACCGGTGTCGGATGGTGCATGGATTCTGTTCCTCTATTCTCTGCTTTCCCATCAGATCTTACCAGTCAGCACGAATGAAGTACGATAGCCTTCGTGAACTTGCCGTTGTTCTGCTTCGGGAGGCGGCGCGACGAGTCAGTCGACTCTTGGCACCTTACGGGATCACCGGCCCTTCGCACTGAACGGGGGAAGGTCCGCTCGACTTTCCAGTTCTGGAATCAGAGAAAAATGTGGGTCCGTCGTGACCACGATGGCCGCCGCGCGCAATGCGCAAACGGCAATGATAACATCCGTTAAGGGCAGGACCTTTCCTTGCCGGTCGAGTGTCCACGCCAGCTCCGCCGTTTCCAGCCATAAACGGCTATCGCAGCGGATTTCCGGCAAAACGTCGAAAAATCGGGCTACGTTATCTTTTTGCCGAGGATTCACCACGCCTCGCAACACCTCGGCCCGGACCACACCACAAGTACAGGCTTGCTGAGAGCGAATCCACGGCTCCATTTGGAGATGAGGTTCCATCCTCCTGCGGAGCCAGACAATTAACACGCTGGAATCAACGAGGATCATCCGAGGCCGACTTCTCCTGTTGGCGCATTACCAGTACATCGTAAGAAGGATCGATGACCTCACCGTGGTCTTCAACGAAAAACTGCTCGGTGAACAGGCGGTTGATCCGCCCCAGCCGTTCCGCCTGCGACAAAGCAAAATCGATGGTGGCCTTACGGGTCTTGAGCCCCACCAGCTTCATCACACGCTTCAGTTTCGCTTCGTCGATCTCAACCGTCGTTTTCATATGGTTAAAACTATGGGTAAAATACCCTTATGTCAACCCTTATGTATTTTGAGTCTGGCAGCTTTTCCAAGGCTTCGCCTTCGGCTATACTCTCGACAAGCCGATGTCAGTGCCATTGAGTAACCACGGTCTGCGACTCTTGTACTGAAATTGATGCCGGTCCGAAGAAGATTCTATTTCCTTGCTTTCCTCACCATGACCTCGGTCGCGGCCCAGGCGGCATCAGAGCTGGACGTGAAGATAACCGCAGCCCGATGCCGACATCCCCGCGCGGTGCAGGCGCCCGACGGAACCCTCTATGTCTACGGGGCCCTGAAAAGCAACGACGGAGGCAAGTTCTTTTGGCCGGTGGAGGAGTCCGATCCCGCCTTTGGCTCCTTCTTGCACGCCGAGAAACTGACCTCGCTGTTGTGGAGAAAAGGATTGTTCCTCGGCTTCTACTGGAACCTCACTTGTAGCGACGCGGGCCGTTGCGTCGGGAGAATGTGGCGCTCTCGGGACGGGATGAAGACGGTGGAGAAGAAGGAAACAGTCCTGATCATTCCGGAGGCGGGATCCGTACCTGTGGACACCTTCTCCGAAGTCAAAGACCAGCAAAGTTCGACCATCTTCTTCCATCGGGGGCTTCGAGAAATGCCGGATGGGACACTGCTGGCCTGCATGATCGGCAGCTTCGAGGAAGACAAGGCCCCGACGACCGACCCTCGCAGCAAGATGGAAACCCCGATGAAGATGAGGTCCTTCCTGGTGCGCTCCGGCGATCAGGGGGACACCTGGAAATATCTTTCGACGGTTGCCGCTCCTCGTGCCGGTGTCGTGGATGATACGGAGGGGTTCAATGAGTGGGCCCTGCTCCCCTTGGATGACGGCCGGATGCTGGCCGTGATGCGCACCGGCCATTACACTCCCATGGTGGCAAGCTGGAGCGACGACGGAGGCAAGACCTGGACCCCGCCCACCGACATGGGCCTGGGACCGGGAGTGGATCCCTATCTGCTGCGGCTCCAGGATGGACGATTGGCCGTAGCCTATGGCCAGTTGGTGCAGCGCAGTGGAGGGAAGCAGGAACACTGGACTCAAGAGGATCAGAGAAGGCGCTGCCAACTGGCGATCAATGCGGATGGCAGCGGCAAGGGATGGGTCGCCACCACGGTTGCCGACTATTCTCGGAGGATGGCCTATCCCACCATCTTCGAGGTCGAGCCCAACGTGATTCTCTACCAATCCGGCGAGTGCCTCGAGCTCTGGAGGGTCGAAGTAAAGCCCCGGTAAACCAACAGAATCGGAGACCCGTGAATCGTCGCTCCTGGCTCAGGACTGTTGCCGGCGCCGGTGGCCTCTACGGTCTCGACGCGCTCTTTACTACTAGACCCACCAACGCCGCCGCCATCGGTCCGAACGACAAGATCAAGGTGACCCAGATCGAGACCTTCGTCCTGACGAACTCCTGGGTCTTCGTCAAGATCTCGACCGACGTTGGCATCGTCGGCTGGGGTGAGATGCTCAAGGACGACGCCAAGGCCTGCGCAGCCGGAGCTCTGGAGGTCGGAGATTATCTGGTCGGCCAGGATCCCTGCCGGGTCGTGCACCACTGGCAGGCCATCCATCGCGGTGCCTTCTACCGTGGCGGCCCTATCAAGACGGCTATCTCGAGCGGTATCGATCAGGCACTTTGGGACATCAAGGGCAAAGTCTACGGCGTCCCCGTCTACAAGCTCCTGGGCGGCCCCACTCGGGATCGGGTTCGTGTCTATGGCGAGGTCAGCGAGAAAACCGGGGTCAGCGCCATGAAGGTCGGCCCCCGCACCAAGGGCCGTCAGCCAATCAAGTACCTCGAAGGTCAGAGGCATGTCGATGCCGTGGTCGAGAACTTCAAGGCACTCCGCGAGAAGTATGGCGACGGTGTCGACATCGGCATCGACTTCCACGGAGCGGTTCAGCCGCCCACCGCCATGCTGCTGGTCAAGGCGCTTGAACCCTACAATCCCTGGTTCTATGAAGAAGTGGTGCAGGCGCTCAACGTCGACGTCATGGCTGAAATCGCCGCCAAGACGCACATCCCGCTGGCAACCGGCGAGCGCATCTTCACCAAGTGGGGATTCCGCGAGATCCTGGAAAAGCGCGCCGCTCAGATCCTGCAGCCGGACGTCTGCTACGCGGGCGGTATCACCGAACTCAGGCTCATCGCCGGGATGGCCGAAGCCTATTACTCGCCGCTGGCGCCGCACAATCCCAACGGACCGGTTTCGCTGGCCGCCAGCCTCCAAATCGCCGGCTGTATCCCCAACTTCCTCATCCAGGAGCACGGCGACCGCGAACACGAGCTGCTGGCCAAGCCGCTGCCCCCGGTCAAGGACGGACACCGGCCGCTGCCGACTGACCCTGGTCTTGGAATTACCATCGACGAGGAGAAGTTGATGGCGCAGGTCGGCGAGCCGCGCGAGTATCTGCCAAGCTACGATCCAGACGACGGCTCAATCGTCGACTGGTAGCCATCAGAACCTCCATGCCAATGACGACCCTGTCCATGGCTTCTGGAAAACCGTCTTCTCGGTGATCATCGAGGCGGACCGGCGGCTCCTGCGGCTCAGCCGAGGCAATCCGTGCTGCCATCCCTTCGAGACCTATCAGCTTCGCTAACTTAACTAGTGCCCGTCCGGAAATGTGTAAGTAATTGATAAGGAAGGGGAAAGAGGGCTTTTTCAAGCTCCGAAACTGTCAGGGCCGTTTGCTAGACTATTTGGTGCAAACAATTAGACTAAAACGACTTACGACGATTTCAGGAGTTCGAAGATGCGTAAAAAGCGTGAAAAACAACGCCCCCTTTCCCCGCAATGGCCCGATCACCAGCTGGCCCATGAATTGAAGGTGATCTCGCGCATCCTGGACGACAATCCCCAGACGCTGGAGCTGATAGTACAAGATCTCTCTGACAGGGTCGATTCCGGTGTTGGCGCCCCCGGTTTGACGGCCGAGCAGGTGCTGCGTTGCGCCGTCATCAAACAGCTGCATCAGTTCAGCTATCGCAAGCTGGAGTTTCATCTGGTGGATTCGCAAAGCTGTCAGAGGTTCTGTCGCTTGCCCTATGGGGCGTCGATCAGCAAAGCCACCCTGGCGGAGAACCTGGGGAAGATTGAGCCGGGGACTTGGAAGGCGATCAACGACCACTTGGTGCTCTGGGCGCAGGCTCGGGGTCTGGAAAAAGGCCAACGGATTCGGGTCGATGCCACGGCGGTCGAGACGAACATCCACTATCCGCTCGACAGTGAGCTGTTGTACGACGGCATTCGAGTCGTGACCCAGTCGCTGGGGCGGCTGCGGGAGCGGGAAGGGATCGGCTTCGTCGATCATACGCGGCGGGCCAAGCGGCGCGTCCTGAACATCCGCAACCGCCGCGGCAAGAAGCGCCTGGACAGTTACCGCGATCTGATCAAAGTGGCGTCCAAGACGGCTCACTATGCCGAGCAGGCGCTGGCAGCTTCCGCGCAGTGGAGCGATCCCCTCAGTCTGGCCGTGGCGGCGCAACTGGCCCACTATCTGGGGCTGTTGCACAAAGTCATCGAGCAGACTCAACGACGGGTCCTTTCGGGCGAGGCCGTCGCGGCCCAGGAGAAGATCTGTTCCCTCTTCGAAGAGCACACCGATATTATCAAGAAGAGCCCTCGGGAAACGGTCTTCGGCCACAAGGTGTTTGTCAGCACGGGCGCCTCGTCGCTGATCCTGGATTGTGTGGTGGAACGGGGGAATCCGGCCGACAGCAACTATGTGCAACCCTTCTTAGAGCGGCATCGACAGCTGTACGGGAAGGTCCCCCGCCAGAGCGCCTGGGATGGTGGTTTTGCCTCGGCTGCCAACCTGCGCTGGGCCAAAGAGCAGGGGGTACAGGATGTGGCCTTTTCCAAAAAGTGTGGGTTGACGGTTGAGAGCATGGTGCGTTCCAGTTGGGTCTACAAACAACTCAAACGCTTCCGCGCCGGGATTGAGGGGTGCATTGGGACCCTCAAGCACACCTTCGGTCTCCACCGCTGTAGCTGGAAAGGCTGGCCTCACTTTCAAAGCTACGTCCATGCCAGCGTCCTGACCTATAACCTGGTCGTCCTGGCCCGACTCCTGTTGTAGCCTTTTGTGGCTGACCGTACTGCCTTGTGGCTCCGACTCGGGGAGAGGTCTGCGCCGAACCGCTGCTTTTTGGCCCGCGTGCCCTCGCTCGAGGGTCCTTGCTCTGGATCGAGCTGGGTCGAGCCGGTCTGTCAGCAGTCTCAAGTATAATAAGTGTTTACGATTCAACAGATTACAGTTCTGAAAACCCCGGTTTTCGGACGGGCACTAACTAAAGTCGAAGCCGTTGACAGCTGCTTTATGACTAGGGTATTCTGACCATGGTCTTAAATGGCATGGAATATACGGTATCGAAATCGAAACTGAAGGCGCGCGCCCTTCAATACTTTCGCCAGGTGGAGCAGACAGGACACGAACTTGTCATCACCGATCGGGGAAAACCGGTGCTTAAGATCGTGCCGTACCAAGCGGATCCCAACGAGACGCTTCGCATCCTCAAGGGCAGCATACTGAGGTATGACGATCCCACCGAGCCTGTCGCGCTTGAAGACTGGGAGTCTCTTGCGTGATCGTTTTGGACACCCATGTCTGGGTGTGGTGGGTAACCGGGGCGCGGCAACTATCGGACAACGCTGCCGAAGTCATCGACCAGTCAGCGGGTCAGGACGCCATTCATCTGTCCAGTATCGGCGTGTGGGAAATTGCTCTATTGGTGGAGCGAGGCCGGCTGGAGCTGAGTATGCAACTCGACGACTGGATCGCCCAGTCGGAGTCGCTGCCATTCCTCCACTTCGTCCCTTTGAACAACCGAATCGCTTTAAGATCCATCGCACTGCCCGGATTGATCCATCGAGATCCGGCGGATCGAATCATCATAGCAACCGCCCTCTCCCTTGGTGCTAAGCTGGTTACCAAAGACGATAAGCTGAGAAGCTATTCGCAGGTTGAAACGATCTGGTGAGAAGCGTGGCGACGGTCGATTAGAAACTTACGCTGTAACCGATTCCGGGCTCTTTCCCTCGGACCAGAAAGAAGGAGATGGTCTGGCGATGATAGTCGAAACCCAACATCGGGTGGACGTGCACACCGTCGAAGACAATCAGTGAGTGGATGCGCCGAGTAAGGCCGATGTTCAATCCTCCACCCACCCGAAACTTGTCCTCATACGTCCCGTAAGTGAAGGCAAGGTAGGGAGCCACCACCGGCTTGTCTTCACCACGCAGGTTCTTGCTGACGGTCATATAGAAAGATTGACCGGAAGGAGTCCCAATTCGATCGGAGCTGGTTCCCAGCATCAGAGCCGGACGCTTCGAATTCTCCGGCATGAGCAACCAATTGGCCAAAGGACTGACCTTACCGGCCCTTGGGTTGTATTCGACACCGGCCAAGAAGGTCGGGAAGAGTTTATAGGTGAGTGTAGTCCGCCAGGTCGCCCGGGGAATCTGATCGTCAATGAGTCTGGTACTGAAAGCCCAGCGTTCCCGACGCTGGTTTTCTGCCCCGCTCACGGCGCGGCCCTCCCCGGGTCAAAGGGGTCAACTCGGCACCCTCGAGGCACCCTCCAGCCCGATGTGTTCGTGGCTGTGGGACCCATCCGGGTGCTCGTGTTCATGCTCGTCGTCGTGATGGGCTTTCTCTTCGTTGAGCCTGTCTATGGAATCGGGAGGTGCTGCCAGAAGCCAATCAATGTAGCGAGTTAGATCTGTTTCCTCCGCCTTACCCATGATACGACCCACTACTCTTCCGGTCCGGTCGATGATGGCTGTTGCCGGGAGAGCACGTCCGAGGCCGAGCTCTTCCATGTGCTCGGTGGTTCCTCTCAGCCAAATCGGGAAATTGACCTTGAACCGGTCCAAGAAGGGCCTGATTCTGTTTTGAGTGTCCTTCTGATCGGCAGAGACGGCGACCACCTGAACTCCCTTCTCGGCGTAGCGTTCCTGAATGGAGACCAGAAGGGGCATCTCTTCCAGGCAGGGCTTACACCACGTGGCCCAGAAATTCAGAATCAAGATCTTTTCCCGATAGTGTTGGAGAGTCCGAATTCCACCGGTCTCGAATTCTGTGAACCTGCGTTCTTTGTCGCCGGGTTGAACTGAAGCTGCCGAACCTGCCAACTCGCCGGAAGCCGCGGCAAGCGCCGACAGCAGAATGATGACCAGAGCTCTTCGACAACTGAATTTCAGCACATGTTCTCCTGGTTGCGGCTCCTTGTGGCGGTGACGCACCGCCAGGGGCGACGAGTTGGCAACCTGCCCTACCCGCAACCAGCAAATGGACAGCAGCCTGCAATTGCGAAGACCTTTGTTGTGAGGTTCCGCAAGCGCCATGATAACAAAGCCCGCGACGCAACTTCCCGCGGGTCAACACGTGTGATCGAATCATGACCAGCTGGTCCTGGGTTGAGTTGCCTGTCAAGGATCGCTATATCATTATCACCGGCAGCATCAAGGACTACCCGGTGGAACATCCCTACCGGAGCGTCCCCGTGGACTCGGTTGGCGTCCCCGTTGGGCACAGCCGAAAGCCCACCGCCTCGGGTGGGCATGAAGTTGTGCGCCACCCCCCAGGAAGGCTAAAATACAAGGCAGTATCCTCATGAGAAACCACTCCAGCAGAGCCTGTTTCCGCTCGGCATTGCCTGGCAAATCCGGGCCGTGGCTAGTCAGCTGGTTTCTGCTGTCTGCCTTGTTCTTGTCCCACCTGTTGGGCGCTTCGGCTTCCGAAGATTCCAAAGTCGACTTCCAGCGGCAGATTCGCCCCCTGCTCTCCAACGCGTGCTTCCAGTATCACGGCCCGGACGCGAAAACTCGCGTGGCCGGACTCCGACTCGACCTCCGCGAAGCTCTTTTCCAGTCGCAAGCCTCTGGTGTGCCAATCGCACCGGGCGAGCCAGAGCGCAGCCTGATCTATCAGCGAATCACGCATCCGGATGTGACTCGCCGCATGCCTCCGGAATACTCTCACAAAGAATTGAGCGGCAAACAGATAGACCTGGTTCGCCGCTGGATCAAACAGGGTGCTGTTTGGCAGCAGCATTGGTCTTTTGTTCCGCTGCAGCGGCCGACGTTGCCCCGGGTGAACGACTCGTCCTGGGCGAAGCACGGAATGGATTACTTTGTTCTGCAAAGGCTCGAAAGGGAGAGTCTGGGTCCCTCAGCAGCTGCAGAAAGAAGCCGTATCCTTCGTCGAGTGACCCTGGACCTGACCGGACTGCCACCGACCTTGGAAGAGCTGGATGCCTTCCTCGCCGACAGATCCGCTGACGCCTACCAAAAAGTCGTCGATCGGCTGCTAGCGTCCCCGCGGTATGGAGAACGAATGGCGGTTGTCTGGCTGGACCTTGCCCGCTACGCGGACACCGATGGCTACCAGGACGACGAGCCCCGGATCATGTGGCGCTGGCGCGATTGGCTCATCGACGCACTCAACAACAACATGCCCTTCGACCAGTTTACGATCGAGCAGTTGGCCGGAGACCTGATCCCCAAGGCGCGACCCGATCAACAACTGGCGACCGGCTTCCTTCGAAACAACCGTGTCAACGGAAAGGGCGGGTCCATCGCTGATGAATTCCAGGTCGAGTACATAGCTGATCGCATCAACACCGTCGCCACTACCTGGCTGGGACTCACGGTGGCTTGTGCACGCTGTCACGACCACAAGTACGACCCCATCTTCCAGAAGGAGTTCTATCGTCTCTATGCCTTTTTCAACAACGTTTCCGAACCGGGTACCTACCGGCGGTCTGCCTCGCCCACTATCAAAGTACCGAGGCGTGGCGTTCAGCGTAGATTGGATCAGATCGATCAGGCGCTCAAAGATCTCAATGAGAAATCGGCTACCTTCGTCGCATTCGAGAAGAAGAAGCAGCGGCTGATCGAACAAGTCCCCGAGACGATGATCATGCGGGATGACCAGGCTCGGGAGACATTCGTCCTGGGACGTGGCCAATACGATAATCCGGGCGAGAAAGTATCGCCGGGTGTCCCGACAATCATGCCCCCTTTGCCTCCCGGACTTCCCGCGAATCGTCTGGCTCTAGCCAAGTGGCTGGTCGATCCATCCCATCCTCTCACGGCTCGTGTGACGGTGAACCGGCCGTGGCAACTGCACTTTGGAGCAGGATTGGTCCGAACTGCAGAGGATTTTGGGGCGCAGGGAGACCCGCCCACGCATCCAGCTCTGCTGGACTGGCTGGCAACCGAGCTGATTCGGCTGGAGTGGAACGTGAAGGCCTTCCAGCGCATGATCCTGACCAGCGCAACCTATCGTCAGTCGTCGAAGATCACACCGTCCCTGCTCCAGACAGACCCCGAGAACCGGTTGTTGGCCCGTGGCCCCAGGATGCGGCTGCCGGCTGAGATGATTCGAGATCAGGCTCTGGCCCTGAGCGGTCTCCTGGTGGAGTCCATCGGCGGACCCTCGGTGAAACCGTATCAGCCAACGGGGCTCTGGGACGAAATCGCAGGAGGTGCAACCAGCGCCTACAAAGGGGGCTACCAGCGGGATCGCGGTATCAGTCTTTATCGACGCAGTCTGTATACGTTCTGGCGCAGGACCATCCATCCTCCCGGCATGGAAGTCTTCGATGCTCCCAGCCGTGAAACCTGTACGGTTCGCCGGGAGCGGACCAATACGCCGCTGCAGGCCCTGGCCTTGATGAACGACCTGACCTACGTAGAAGCAGCGCGGGCTCTCGCCCAGCGATTGATCCGGGAAGGCGGAAAGAGCGACGATGATCGCCTCACCTTCGGATTTCGGCTCGTCACCGCAAGGCCACCGACACCAGCGGAGCTCGAGGTCCTGCGACGGGGCCTACAACGCCATCGCAAGACCTATGAAAGTGACAATGAGGCCGCGAGAAAGCTAATCCAGGTTGGCCACTCCGAACCGGATCCCGAGATCGACTCCACCGAACTGGCGGCATACTCCGCTCTGGCGAACGCCCTGTTGAACCTGGACGAAACAATCACCAAGGAATGACCAGGACTGTGGGGGATCATGACTCTCAGATGCATCCACTGAAAAAATCCCAGCAGTTGCTCACCCGCCGTCACTTCTTTCAGCAGTCCGGAGTGGGAATTGGTGCGGCTGCTCTGACCTCGTTGCTAACCGAGGATCTGCCGGCCACCTCCCTCTTGCATCCCGGCGAAGCTACCCACGCCGCAGATCTGCCACACTTTGCTCCCAGGGCAAAGCGTGTGATCTACCTGTGCCAGGCCGGAGGGCCGTCCCAGATGGACCTGTTCGACCATAAGCCTCAGCTCCGGGAAATGTTCGACAAAGAACTCCCCGACTCCGTGCGCCAGGGGCAGCGGTTGACCACCATGACATCGGCCCAGGAGAAGTTTCCGGTAGTTCCCTCGATCTTCAAGTTTCGCCAGCATGGCGAGAGCGAAGCCTGGGTCAGCGAGTTGTTGCCCCACACTGCCGAGATTGTTGATCGACTCTGCTTGATCAAATCGATGCATACCGAGGCAATCAACCACGATCCCGCGATCACCATGATGCAGACCGGCTCCGAGCATGCAGGGCGACCCAGCATGGGTGCCTGGCTCTCGTACGGATTGGGGACGGCGAACCAAGACCTGCCGACCTTCGTGGTAATGACCTCGAACTCGAAGAAGGGCGCCCAACCTCTGTACAAGCGATTGTGGGGAAGTGGGTTCTTACCGACTCAGCACCAGGGTGTGAGATTTCGCGGCGTTGGTGACCCGGTGTTGTACCTCTCCAATCCGCCGGGTATGAGCAAGGACACCCGGCGGCACATATTGGATGATATCGCTCGGCTGAATGAGCTCAAGCAGTCGGAGTTCGGGGATCCTGAGATCACTACCCGGATTGCCCCGTACGAGTTAGCCTTCCGGATGCAAACCTCGGTCCCCGAGTTGACGGATACGTCCCGTGAACCGGAGCATATCTTCCGTTTGTACGGAGACGATGCCCGGCAGCGCGGCACCTATGCCTCCCACTGCCTGATGGCCAGGAGGCTTGTCGAAAGGGGCGTACGTTTCGTTCAATTGTTTCATCGTGGCTGGGACCAGCATAAGGACCTGCCGGGGGACCTACGCGTCCAATGTCAGACGACCGATCAGGCGACGGCCGCACTGATTCTCGATCTGGAGCAGCGAGGGCTGCTCGATGAGACCCTGATCGTCTGGGGTGGCGAATTTGGACGCACGACCTACTGCCAGGGCGAACTGACCAGGGACAACTACGGACGCGATCACCATCCGCGCTGCTTCACAGTCTGGTTGGCCGGCGGGGGAGCGTCCGCTGGCTCAAGCTACGGCGAAACCGATGACTCCAGCTATAACATCGTGAAGGATCCAGTACACGTACACGACCTGAACGCGACCATCCTGCATTGCCTGGGAATTGACCACCGGAGACTGACCTTCAAATTTCAAGGCCGCAACCACCGCTTGACCGATGTCCACGGAACCGTCGTCAAGCCACTATTGGGCTGAAACTTCATCGAGCAGTGACTGTTGTGGGATGGGCATTCTTGCCCGTCAATGTTCCCGACGGGCAGGAATGCCATCCTACAACGGACTCTCTGCTATTGATGTGCGTGGCTAAAGACAAACTCAAGTTTCTTTCTCGGATGATCCGGCTCATAGCCGGGGGCGGTGCTAGGCTGAAACAGTCCAACCAGTCACTTTGGCAACAAGCGAAAACGTAGTAAAATGCGACCCAACTTGAAAAATACTTCTTTGTTCTTTCTATCCTTCATTCTGGCGCTGATCGCTCCGGGGTTGGGAATTCCCGGCGAGGGCGAAACGATCCAGCTGCCACCACCCGCCGACAGGGAGGTGGATTTCGCCCGCGAGGTTGCCCCACTTCTCGAGAGCCGCTGCTTTCTCTGCCATGGTTCCCAACAGCAGATGAAGGGTTTGCGTCTGGATCGACAGGAGGACGCGCTTCGGGGCGGCGAATCGGGCCCCGCGATTCTGCCTGGCAACAGTGCCCAGAGCCGATTGATCCAACTCATCGCCGGCACCAACCCAACCCAGGTCATGCCCCCAGCCGGGGACGGCCTGACGACAGAACAGGTCGGCCTGATCCGAGCCTGGATCGATCAGGGAGCCAAGTGGCCCTCGGCCAAGACTACCGACTCCTTGGCGGAAACCCCGGAAACGGACTCTTCTCATTGGGCGTTTCGACCCATTCGGAGACCGCCTGTCCCCGAGGTCGACAGTAGCAAGTGGCTCCGGAATCCCATTGACCACTTCATCCTGAAGCGCCTCGAGGCCGAGGGCATCGAGCCTTCTCCCGAGGCTGACCAAGCCACCCTTATCCGTCGTCTGAGTCTGGACCTCATCGGTCTCCCTCCGGATCACAGGGAAGTCGTAGAGTTTCTGGCTGACTCCAGCCCCCAGACCTACGAGCGCCAGGTCGATAGACTTCTGAACTCGCCCCACTTTGGGGAAAAATGGACCCGACATTGGCTGGACCTGGCTCGCTATTCGGACAGTGACGGTTACCGCCAGGACGCCTTTCGGCCCCACGCCTGGCGCTATCGCCACTGGTTGATCCAGGCCTTCAACCGAGACATGCCCTTCGACCGCTTCACCCTGGAACAAATTGCCGGAGATCTCCTTCCCGGCGCCACCGGGGAGCAGAAGGTCGGAACCGGGTTTCACCGCAACACCGCCAGCAATCGAGAGGGCGGAGTCGACATGAACCAGTTCCGCCACGAACAGGTGGTGAACCGGGTCAAGTCCGTGGGCACTACCTGGCTCGGCTTGACGGTGGGCTGCGCTCAATGCCATGACCACAAGTACGACCCCCTCAGTCACAAGGAATACTACCAACTCTTCGCCTATTTCAACGACGGCGAAGAGATCAACGTCGACGCCCCCTTACCCGGCGAGATGGGACCGTATCTGAAAGAGGTAGCCAGCTACCGCAAGAAACGCCGGGAGCTGCTGGAAGAGTACGGCGTACCCCGGGAGCAGCGCTCCTGGGAGGCGAAGATGCTGGAAGCCATGGCCAACCCTGGCAAGTGGCAAAACTGGGACAAGGCGGTGGGGACATTACACGTGGGCGTCTCCCAGGGTGTCTACGGAATGGGCGAGAAGATTCTCCGCACGCCGCCCGAGCAGCGAAACGAAAAGCAGACCGTCATTCTTACCAACCATTTCGTCTGGTATTCCAGTCTCGGCCTCCCAGTTAAGCACTACAAGGACGAGTTCAAATACGACAAACTCTGGAAAAAGCTCCAGGAATTGGACGAAGCCTTCCCCGCCCTGAGTCAGGCCCAGACCCTGGCCACGGAGAAGGACCCGCGTCAAACCCACATCCACCTCAGAGGGGACTTCAAGCGTCCTGGAGACCCGGTGAAACCGGCGATCCCGGGATTTCTGCACCCCATGGTGGACAGCGACGAGCCTCCGCGGCTGAGGCTGGCGAGGTGGCTCATCGACCAAGGCAATCCCCTTACGGCCCGAGTCACCGTCAACCGGCTCTGGCAGGAACTCCTGGGCCGCGGTATTGTCTCCACCTCAGAGGACTTCGGCACCCAGGGGGAAGCACCCAGTCATCCGCAGCTGTTGGATTGGCTTGCTGCTGACTTCAAAGAGAACGGCTGGAGCATCAAGGAAACCATCCGAAAGATGGTGCTGTCGGCAACCTACCGGCAAGCTTCGGACCCCAGGCCCGAACTGGCCAACAGGGATCCCAGCAACGCGCTGCTGGCGCGCCAGTCTCGGGTCCGGCTCTCGGCGGAGCTGATTCGGGACTCGGCTCTGGCGGTGAGTGGTCTGCTGCATCCGGTCATCGGGGGAAAGAGTGTCCGACCTCCGCAGCCGAAGGGTGGACAGACAAAAGGCAAGTGGGTTGAAAGCCAGGTTAGGGATCGCTATCGGCGAGGGCTATACATCCAGATCCAACGGATGGCCCCCTATCCTTTTCTGATGAACTTGGATCTTCCCCCTGCTTACGCTTCGGCCTGCCGAAGAGGTCGATCCAATACCGCCCTGCAAGCGCTGAACCTACTCAATGACCCGGTCTTCTTCGAGGCAGCCCAGGGCGTTGCCATGCGGGTGCTGACCGAGGCTCCAGCTAGCCTGGAGGATCGTCTGGACCACGCCTTCCGCCTTTGCCTGGCCCGCGACCCCGCCCCCAGTGAGCGGGAGTGGCTGGCCACGGCGCTGCGCAAACAGGAAGAGATCCTGAAGGAGGAGCTGGAATTGGCACGTCTGGCACTTCCAGCCGATTTGGCGGGGGTGTCCCTGAGCGAGGGTGCCGCTTGGGTAGGAGCCAGCAGGGTCCTTTTGAATCTGGACGAGTTCATCACCCGGGAGTAGAGCATGAACCTGGAAGAATTCCGAAGGCTACAGAACCGCCGCGTCTTTCTTCAGAGGTGCGCGGGGGGCTTCGGCTCCACTGTCCTGGCGCACCTCATGGCGTCAGAGGGTCTGACGGCGGGAAGCGCTGCCCGGGCCGGGATACCCAACCCTCTGGCTCCCAAGGCTCCCCACTTCCCTGCCACCGCCAAGCGAGTGATCTTTCTCTACATGACCGGCGGCCCCAGCCAGATCGATCTCTTCGATCCCAAGCCGGCACTCCAGAAGTGGGACGGCCAACAGGTGCCCGAATCCATGAAAGAAGGCCTGAAGCTGGCTTTCCTGAAGCCTTCAGCCACCTTGATGGCGAGCCCCAGGAAGTTCCAGCCCTACGGCGAGTGTGGGACCGAGTTCTCGGACTACTTGCCCCACACGGCCTCCCACGCAGACGACATCTGCCTGATCCGTTCCTTGCAGACCGACGCTATCAATCACGATCCCGGGGAGCTGATGATGACCACTGGGAGTACCATCCTGGGTCGCCCCACGATCGGATCCTGGGTCAGCTACGGCCTGGGAAGCGAATCGGCGGATCTGCCTGCCTATGTCGTCCTCAATTCGGGTAAGATGCCCAGCGCCGGGGCCAACAACTGGGCCAGCGGCTTTCTCCCTTCGCTCTACCAGGGAACTCCTTTTCGCAGCAGCGGGGACCCGATCCTCTACCTCTCCAATCCTCCCAGCGTCAACCAGAAGATCCAGCGGGTGCAGTTGGACGCCATTCGCCAGCTCAACGAAAAGCGTTACGCCGAAAAAGGAGATCAGGAGATCGCCTCCCGGATCGCCGCTTACGAACTGGCCTTCCGGATGCAGATGTCGGCACCGGAGCTGCTGGACTTCTCCCAGGAACCGAAGAGCCTCCTGGAATCCTACGGAATCGACCGTGAAGGAGAGCGGGCCAAGTCCTACGCCACCAATTGTCTATTGGCCCGGCGATTGATCGAGCGGGGTGTGCGCTTCGTCTCACTTATCCACGCCAACTGGGATTTCCACTACGAGATTGAAAAGAGGTTGGGGGAATACTGCCACGACACCGATCAGCCCACGGCCGCTCTGCTTCAAGATTTGAAGCAGCGGGGCTTGCTGGACGATACGCTGGTGCTCTGGGGCGGGGAGTTCGGGCGGACTCCCATGGGCGAGCCCGAAGTCCACGAGACCGGACAGCCGGGCCGGGACCATCACGCCAACTGCTTCAGCATGTGGCTGGCTGGCGGAGGCATTCGAGGTGGACAGGTGGTCGGGCGCTCAGACGAACTGGGCTTGAACCCGGTCGAGGATCCCATGCATGTCCATGACCTCCAGGCTACGCTGCTCCACACCCTGGGCCTGAATCACACCGACCTCACCTATCGTCACATGGGCCGGGATTTCCGTCTGACGGACGTGGGCGGGAAGGTGGTCAAGAAGCTGCTTCGCTCGGCCTGATTCTGCGGCTTAGTACACTGGAACGTAAATACGGCAACGTTTGTGGCGAGCGCGACGGGGCTACTCCCTACCCAGGGTTCGGAAACCGTGGGCGGGAATACGCAATCCCGTTGGGATTGACCTACATGCCTAACGCATCGAGTATTGGGGACCCACCAGATGCCTGAGCCTGACGTCGAGCTTTCGAATCTCGAGTGCACCCCTCGAAACCCGGTTTCCAGACGTCAGCTGCTTCGAAGGACGCTCCTGGCGGCGGGCATCCCAATCCTGGGTTCCCGCCTTGCTGCGGCCGGTCCCGTCATCTCAAAAAACCTGGACCCAACCTTTCTCGAGAAACTGCGAAACTGTCTTCCAGAGGAGACCCTCTTCTTTCACGCCGGAACCAGCTTCGGGAGCATGAGAGAACTACCTGGAGGAGACCTGCTCCATGTCTCCGCTCAGCGCAGAGAGAGTACCCTCTCTCGAGACGGAGGGAGAAGCTGGGATTCGCCTCGTCCCCTGGTGGACACCTCGGGGGAACCGTTGAAGGGCGAAGGCGCACCCGACGGGGGCAACCCGAGCCTGCTCCAGCTCAAGTCGGGCGGCCTGTTACTGGTC
This sequence comes from Acidobacteriota bacterium, assembly GCA_965219855.1. Lineage (GTDB taxonomy): Bacteria > Acidobacteriota > UBA6911 > RPQK01 > JAJDTT01 > CAUZIZ01. The sequence continues at coordinate 587,506 of CBDCOR010000022.1, read as the reverse complement.
TATTCGAAGAAGACTACGGATCCCACCCATAACCATACGGTCTGGTTTTCCCGCTCCGAAGATGGAGCCACTTCCTGGTCGCCTCCCCGGAAGATATCCGAGCCCAACAACAACGCCTGGAAGTTCCACAACTCCGCGATCGTCACCAGCCGAGGCCGGATCGTTGTACCTGTCTTCACTCTGGTAGGCAAATCGCTGAAGGAAAGAGGTCGGGCTCTCTTCGGCGACGCACCCGCTCTGATTGGGCACCACGGATGGGAGGAGTTCTTTGCCTACTGCTGGGCCTACTACTCGGACGACGAAGGCAAGACCTGGAAAACCCATACCGGCAAGGGAGTCTGGGCTGCCGGGGGTGAGCTCTTCGCAACCGTCGACTACAGCAGCGGCGGCCACTATCAAACCAGCGAGCCCTCGGTGGTAGAGGTGGCGCCTGACCACCTTTTGATGCTGCTCCGGACTCCCCTGGGGCGGCTCTATCAATCCTGGTCCAAGGACGACGGAGCCAGCTGGAGTCGGCCCGAACCGTCCCCTGTGGCATCGGCACTGGCTCCTCCTGCCGTGGAACGGATTCCGGGCAGCCATGAGCTGCTGTTGGTCTGGAATCAGTCATCGGCAGAGGAAATTCAACAGGGGCTGCAGCGTCATCGTCTCTCGTCGGCCATCAGCAAAGACGGCGGGGCCAGCTGGGAGTCGCGCCCCAACGTTTTCTCTACCTTTCAGAAAGCTGAAGATCGGATCCGCATCGAGCCTCCGCCGATTCGCTTCTACCGGGCTCGGGAAAGGGCGAGCCGCTTGACTCCCAATGATATGGAGGGGACCTACCCTTCCATCACTTTCTGGAGGGATCGGGTCCTGGTGTGTTTCATGTGCCGGGAGCGCTCCTACTACAGCCTGGACTCGCAGGGCCGGACGGGATACGACCTCCCCTCGGGCCAAAGAGGAACGACAACTTTCATCCGCGTCGCCCTTCCCCTCTCCCAGTTTCGGACAGGAAGTGCCTGACGACCGAGCCAAATCCTATTGCATCAGCAAGGACGAGTCGAAGGGATGTCGAATCGAATTCGACTCAATACTGTCGGCCTTCGTCGTGGTTGGCCTCCAGGCCGCCGTGCGTCGAGCTACGCCCGACTGAAATACTTCGGCCTGGAGGCCAAAGCCACGCCAGTGTCCCACACGGCCACTCTTGAACTTCACTCGGAGATTACCCTATCTTCCCCCTTCGGGGACCTTCCCTTCGCCTGAAGGCGTGGGGTTTCCACCATCCCCGATGGGGAAACTAACCCGCATTTCTCATCGCTAGTCTACTGCGTCGCCACAATCACCCGCCCTGGCTGCGTTACGCTCGGTCGGCCTCCTCGACGTACTGTCAAAGTACGACTGCGGCGGCCTCGGTCGCAAGCTGATCAACGACAAATGGAATTCCCGCAGCGACAATTGGAAATCCCCACACGAGGGATAAAAAAAAAGAGCTGTAGCCGTCCTCTGAGACGACTCTTTTCGGGGTCCTCCTTTCTGTAAAAAAGAGAGATTGTTTTTAGAATGCGAGGGGGATGGAGTGAGGGCGTAGCCCGAACGGAGCTCCCCCTCGCTCGCGCCGGCGTCGAGGGGAGTGGACCAGATCCACGAGGCTCCTGAGCGGCCTCTGTAGGGCGCTGTACGACCTCTCCCCTTGGCGGGCACTCGTCTATCGTCCCCACCAAGCACTTCCCAGGGGCCAATCAGCCGATTTGCCCGGATTTGAACTCCTCGCGGTTTCCTCATTTCGTGGTTTCCTGCTGTTTCTTCTTGGCGCTCTCCATTCGGTAGCTCGAGACGTTGAGTTCCAGAATCACGCTGTGGTGCACCACCCGATCAATCGCCGCCACCGTCGTCATGGGGTCCTTGAAGATCCTCTCCCAGTCCGAGAAGATCAGGTTGCTGGTCAGCAAGATGCTGCGGCGTTCGTAGCGATGGGCCAGCAGTGTGAAAAGAACCTCCATTTCCTCCCGACTTTGCTGAACGTAGCCGATGTCATCGACTATGAGAGCCTCGAAGCGATCCAGTTTCTTGAGCTCCTTCTCCAGAGTCAGATCGATTTTGGCCCGCAGCAATCGCTGTACCAGCAGGGCGCAGGTAGAGAATAGAACCCGGCGCCCCAGCAGAATCAACTCCTGCCCCAGAGCACAGACTAGATGCGTCTTGCCGCTTCCAGGGTTGCCGAAAGCCAAGACGTTCTCGGCGCGATCCAAAAACGTACCTTCCAGCAGCGCCGTCAGTTGTCGATCCACGCTTTGGGGCAAGCGCGAGCGGTCCAACGCCGTCAGCGTTTTCTCCCAGGGAAGCTTCGAGATTCGGCGCAGGCGCTGGATTTTGCGCTCGTGCCGCTCCGCCACTTCGATCTCAGATAACGACAAGAGAAACCGGGGATAGGACAGACTTTCCTGGGTAGCCAGTGCCGCCTGGGCGGCGGAGTGCTCCCGAAAGGCTGGTAGATGCAGCTGGACAAGGCACTCGCGAAGCCGGGTCAAGTTGCCTCCACTCATGATCTCACCTCCCGGCTCTCCAGCAGCGTGTCGTAGACGCCCACGTCCATCTTCTCCACCGCCACTTCCCAGGGCTCCACCACCGGATCGACGAGGCATTCTCGTAGTGCTTCGAAACGGATTCTTTGTCCCCTCTCAATCAGCCCCTGAAGTGCCTCTCGCACTCGCTGCTCACCTTCCTGGGCAGCCAACTCGAGGATCTTCAGATACTGGCGATCCGCCGTGGCTGGACAATCTTGGCGCAGCTCGTCGTAGGCGACTCGAAACAAGATCCCCGGAAACAGATCCTCGCGCCAGCGATAGCGAGTGAACGCCCCCGGCTTGCGCACCAGGGAATGGATCACCTGCCGGTAGTCAATGCGATGCTTGCCTTCTCCTCGCAAGCGAGGCATGCGTGCCTGTGGCTGACCCCCGTAGTAGACCTCCACCTGATCCGCCCACACCCTCACCTGCACCCGCTCGCCGATCAACCGGCTGTCCACCGAATAGGTGTTGTGGCGAACCCGGATCGTACTGCTGGGGGAGACTCTCACCCACTGCCGGGTGAAGTCATCCAGACGGCGTGCCGGCAACGGGCGCATCACGGCCAGCTCTTCTCCCAGGCGCTTTTGCCGGGTCGCATTGCGCCGGTCCACAATCACCGCTACAAAACCCTCGTACTCTTCCCGGCTGGAAAAATCACGGCTACACCGCAGCAGCAGTTCCTGCTCGATGGCCCGTTTCAAGCGGTGATGGGCCTGTTCCACATCCCCGTTCTCGTGAGCCTTTCCTGCCTGGGTGCGACTCGAGCGCATCCCGAAGTGTCTCAGCAACCCTTGATAGCGCTCGGTGAACTCTTCCCGTTTCAGGTTGTTGACGGCCGCCGAAAGCCGGTCTGTTCGGTGTTCCTCGGGCAGCGCCCCCAACTCCCACAACGCGTTCTGAAGCCCCAGGCTGAGGCTCTCAAAGGACTCACTGAAACACAGCGTGGTCGCTTCCCAGTTCGAGTAGGCCAAAACAAAGTGGTACAGCAGATGGGGAAACGGCTGGCCCTGGATCGTCACTCCCAGACGCCCCATAAACGTAAAGTCCGATTGAGATTGATGTCCCGGCCGATACTTCTGCGGGAACATCACCTCCTTCGCTTCTCCGTGTTGTGCCTTCCACTGCTTGATCCTGCGCTGCAGCGTCCTCAACTGACCTTGCTGGAAGGCCCCTTCCTGCTGGCGGCACAAATACTCGAACACCGCTGTCGCTTCCACCGTCGGAGATCGCTTCAGGATCTCTTCCACCTCTGGCCACACCGACTCGAACGGATCCGATCGAGTTCGCCAATATCGCTCCGGCTGACTCTGGCTCGGCAGCTTTCCCGACTTCAGGTACTTCCGAGCCGTCTTTCGCGACAGCCCCGCTTTGGCCGCCGCCATCGTTAGCGTCTTCTCGTTCTTTTGCAACTTTACTAACCTCCGCACTTGCTGATCCTTAACCATGCCCTCATGGTCAGGATCAGCCCTGAAAAAGTGGGGAATTCTATTTGTCGTCGTGGGAAATTCTAACTGTCGCCAATCAGCAAGCCTTGCCAGGACGGCGCTTGCGACGCCTCGCTACGACGAGCGATGAGAAATGCGGGTTAATCCCGGCTGCTTCCACGGATCGTTCCGTCGCGTTCGCTGGGAATCGACTGGGCGGCGGATGTGGCACCGGGCTCGAGGATAGTCTACTGGGCCAGGCTGGCACCCTCCGGCCGTGAACTCGTGGGTCGGCGCGCCGTTCCGCCCGACTGGTAACGGATGGCCGCAAGGTGAGGTGTCTGGACCCGCTGACCACCCTGACCTCGCGAGATCATGGCTGCTTCGAGGATGCCAGTCGTCAAGTAGGTTCGCTCGACCGGGCTGGGAGGAATTCCGGAGACGAAGAAGTCTTCGACATTGAGACCCAAATAGCCGAACGCCGCATGAGCCGGACCGCTAGCCGTGTGGTATTCGAGTGAATCAACCGTGGCACCGCGCTGTTGGGCATATGCGAACTTGCGCACGTAGCCGTCGCCCAACATCAGAACAGCCGCTTTCAGGCCATCGACATATTCGATCAGGAACAAGTGGGGATCATCGACCTGCTTCGGATCCAGGCTGGCTGGTCCGCCCTCGATCCGACTCAGCGCGGCATTGGCCAGGGGTAGCGAACCATGTACCCTCGTCGCCAGCCCGCCACACGTCATCGCCCGACAGACACTGCACGGATTGGACACCGGTTTCCCCACCCGAGCGTCGCTCGACCTGGGACTGCAGAATTTCGAGCGCGTGAAATCCTTATCGTTCGACCATGTGAAAGCCAACGACGAGTGCTTGATCCAGACTCTGCCCTTGCGGGTGTTCCCAATTGGGCTGGCGCCACACGACAGGCAACGCCGAACCGGCCCAGAGTGGGATGTTCATCTTCCTGGCCGTTTCATACATCCACTGCGCGTCATCCCAACGGTAGGACAGGTGTTTGTCGTTGTAGATCGGTATGGGCAGGCCGGTCTCGCCGATGACGCCGGCGATCTGTTCAAAGAAATAACGCCGAGGCAGCATCTCCTGGCCCAATTCTGACCGCGGATAGTCTCCGTGCTCCCCGATCAACAGCACGGCATCCACTGCCAGTTTGTCGTCACCCAGTGTGAGTGCAGCTCGGATACTTTCGTACAGCGGAATATCGAATTCATGTGCGATCTGTCGTCCCACGTCGCGCTCATGAATCTGGTCGATATAAAGAGAAACGATTTCGGTTCGCGGTGGGATCAGCCCTTCGTCGGTCGGAAATCCTCGAAGGAACTTGTCCACCAGGACACCCGCATGACTGTTCGGGAAAAAGGTCGTTACGATGGCCGCAATGTGCTTGCGTTCCGAGTGCTTGCGACTGTCTTCCTCAACTCCCAGGCCGGCACCAACGGCGTCGTCGGACACCTTCCTGTCCTCCTGCACGGAGTCTGGTTTCGACACCAGATCCCGGATCTCGCTCTCCTCCAAAACTCGTTTCGCCACCAGAACGTTGTCGACGAAGCCGACCAGCTGCTCCTCGTTTGAGCCGAGCACCTCGTGTCCGTGAAAGATGAAGCGGCCGCCCTGATCCTCTCCGATGCGCAGGTCTTCCGCTAGGTGAACTCCTACACTCGACTCGGTTCCTGCAGCGGCGAAGTACTCGACCACCGATCCATCGGACACCAGGTGGACATTCCCTGGACGCACCTGCCCTTCGCCTACCTGGTTCCCGTCCAGGTAGAGCTTCACATTGCCTCGGGAGTAAGTGGCTGCAAAGTGATGATATCGATCGCCGAGCCAAGACTGGGGTCGGGACAGGACTCTCTGTCCATTGAGGATCAGTCGGAGAACGCCACCGACGGGATTGGAATCAAAAACCAGCTCTCCCGCCGCGGGCTCACCACTCCCTCGATACGTACTGAACAACCGGGTCAGCTTGCGGTTGGGACTCTTGACCCAGGTCGCCAGTGTAAACCGATCTCCCAGATGAGACGTGCCTTCGATCTCGAAGGTGTTGAGAGTCCCCCCTGCGCCCTGGAAGGCGAGCGCCGAGGTCCCCTGGACGGCGTTCTCGGGGTCGCTGACAATCGACACTCCGCTGTGGAGAAGCCCCTGCTGAACCCCATCACTGACGAGCTGATCGCTGGCGCTTCTCCCTTGATCCGACTCAAACGTAAAGGAGGCTTCTGCTGACATTGGGAGACTCGCCCTGAGCACGCTGGGCCCTGCCAAAAATGAATAGAGCGAGGCATTCTTCATGACGAAGCGCAGGCGGCGTGGCTTCTCTGACCCAGGGATCAGATCGTGCTCCGGTCCCCAACTTACCCTCTGGTTGACGCCATCCCGTTGAACCGGGTCGCAATCTGCGCTACCGAATCCGCTCAAAACGGCCCCATTCTCATCCAGTAGTTCAACCCTGATCTCTCCTCCCACTGCATTGGCGTTCAACCTCAGTTCACCCTCCAGGTTCCTGAGGAGTCTGGTAGTCACGGTGCCGGTGGCAGAGCCCGCCTCGAGAGAGACAAAGCCATCTTTGCGCAAGGTGGCCAGACCGACTCCCGAGCGGCCTATCCTGAAGCCATGGGTTTGATCGAAGCCACCGTAGAAAACCTTGAGCGTATCCTCTTCCAGAAGAGGATAGTTGAGGGTTTGCACCATCCCGTCGTCCCAGGATCCTGATTCGCCCAGGGACAAGATGGGAGCTCGATCTCCTTCGCTGCGGGTCCAGTTTATGCCATCTCGACTACTCACCAGCTCGCAGAAGATGGGTCCATCGCTTTCCCCGTTCGTTATTCGAAAGATCCAGAGAAACCCGAGGTACAAAGACTCGTAGGGAAAGACAGTGAGCCCGTAGAAATCGGTATGCTGCTTGTATTCGGTAACCCAGCGGTCATCCCACTCGTCAGGTACCAGGACCAGCTCGGCTGGCGTCCATTGCTCAAAATCTGTGGAGGAGCTCACGCCCACAGAGCGGCGAGCGAATCCTCTGACCGCGGCGAACATCTTGGGGTAGCCGAGATATCTTTCCGTGCGGGGGTCCCAGATAAAGTGACCGACGTCGCCGGAATCAGGAAGTACTGGATTTCGATCCACCTCCGTCCAATGAATACCGTCCGCTGAAAAGGCCCCCCAATAGCCCCTCACCGCGTGGTCCGGCGGGCTGCGGCCGAAGTCGAAATTGAGCAACTTGTAGTGATGCTGGGGATCCTGCTCCCAGGGGGTATGAATCACCTGAGGCATATGGTCGAGCCGGCTACGACGAAACAAGAGATTGTTGTCCTTCGATCCTTGGTGCTCGACCAGGCCGAGGCTTGGTTTGGTCCAGCTGATACCGTCCCTGCTGGTGGCATAGAGGTTGTGGCAATCCCCATCCCAGACGTCGTACCACATCCGGTATCCCTTTCCATCAGTGCCGGGCAGGACGGTCCCGTAGGGTACGGTTCGCTGTTCCTTCCACGCCCCTTCCGAGACGAGGATCGGATTTCGAGGATCCTTCTGGAGGGGAGGCCGGTGTTCGTTTCGTGCAGGTCACCACCCGGCCAGGACAGCCGTGGGACCAGCACAGCAAGCTGAAGAAGTCTCTGTCGAAGATCGCGGCCGAGACCGATCAGGGCGCGGCGGCTCTGGTCCGTGACCTCGACGAGCGTGGCCTTCTCGACAGCACGATCGTCACGTGGGCCGGCGAGTTCGGCCGCCTTCCGACCACCCAGAACGCCGACGGGCGCGACCACAACCGCAACGCCTTCACGCTCTGGTTCGCCGGGGGCGGCTTCAAGCCCGGGCTCATCTACGGCGAAACCGACGACCAGGGGTACAAGTCGGTGGTTGATCGCGTCAGCGTGCCCGACATGATCGCCACCGTCTTGCACCAACTCGGGCTCGATCACCGCAAGACGCAGTATCCGCACGGTGGCCGCCTGGAAACGCCCTCGGACGTGACGGTCACCGGTGCCCGTGTCATCGGCGATCTGGTGTCGAGCGAATTGCACGCGACCTAGCAGGAAGGAAGATCAACATGGGCGCTCGGTACAGAGCGTTGATCGGGATGGTGTTGCTTCCCGCGGCGCTGCACGCCCAGAGCCCGGCCGGCGCGCCCGTGTTCGAGCGAGACATCCTGCCAATCTTTTCCAGCTATTGCTTCACCTGCCACGGCAAAAGCTCGCCCGAGCTGGGGATGGACTTGCGCACCGCCGGCTCGGTCCTTCGGGGCAGCCACAACGGGCCCGTCATCGAAAAGGGCTCACCCGAAAGCAGTCGGCTCTTCCAACTGGTCTCGAAGCATCTGATGCCGCCGCCCGCCTTCGAGAGCGTCGTGCCCGACCCAGACGTCGAGACGATCCGCCGCTGGATCGCGACCGGCGCACACTCATCGCAGTCGGAGGGAGAGATTCCCGAAAAGGCTCGTCGGCAGATCAGCCGCTTCGAGAAGGAGATCCAACCCATCTTCAACGCCCGCTGCACGGCATGTCATGGCGGCCAGGCCTCCCAATCGGGACTCGATCTGACTTCCCTCGCCTCTGCGTTGAAGGGTGGAAAGCAGGGGCCGGTGATCTTGGAGGGGTTCTCCGACAAGAGCGTTCTGATTCGGCAACTTCAGAGTGGCGTCATGCCTCCGACCGGAGCCGGCGAGCCGATCAAGAAAACGGAACTGGAACTCATTCGCGGGTGGATCGACGAGGGCAACTTCGCCGACTACGTCGAGGTGGGAAACCCCCTCGACCGCGCCTTCACCGAGACGGAAGCGCCTGAAGTGACGTCTGAAGATCGTCAATACTGGGCGTTTCGTAAGCCGGTCGCCGCCGCGCAACCGAAGGTCAAAGGCACGACCCGAACGCAGACTCCGATCGACTCCTTCGTCATCTCCGAGCTGGAATCACGCGGCCTCGAGCTGTCTCCACCCGCTTCGAAGTTGACCCTGTTAAGACGAGTCTACTTCGACCTCTGGGGCCTGCCTCCCACGCCGGAAGAGGCGCGAGCATTCCTCGAGGACACCAGGCCCGACGCCTACGAGCAGCTCATCGATCGCCTGATGGACTCCCCGAAGTACGGTGAGCGCTGGGGCCGGCACTGGCTCGATGCAGTCGGCTACACGGACACGACAGGCAAAGACCACGCGGCAGCCACAGTCGAGCTTGCCGAGGGGATGTGGTGCTATCGCGACTACGTGATCCGGTCCTTTCAACAGGACAAGCCATGGGACCCCTTTCTCACCGAGCAACCTGCCGGCGACGAGCTCGTCGATTGGCGAAACGCCGAGACCTACACACCCCAGATAATCGAACCGCTCGTCGCCACCGGATATCTGCGAACCATCCTTGATGTCACCAACGAAGACATCTCCGACCGTCCGTTGGACCGTTATGACGCTCTATTCGCTCTGCTCGACAAGGTGTCGTCGAGCGCACTGGGGTTGACGCTCAGGTGCGCGCGCTGTCACAGCCACAAGTTTGATCCCATTCCCCAACGCGACTACTACCGCTTACTCTCGCTGTTCACCGTGGCCTACAACCCGTCCGCCTGGATCCAGCCCAAGAAACGGCTTCACTACACCGTGTCGAAGTCAGATCGGGAAGAGATCGAGAGTCACAACCAGGAGATCGATACGGCGGTCGGGAAGCTCACCGAGGACATCGAGCAGATCCGCCAGCCGTATCGCGAACAACAGCTCGCCGAGAAGCTGGATCAATTGCCCGAGGTAGTTCGCGCCGATACGAAGCTCGCGCCCGAAACCGAGCCGGACGGCCGCGACGAGGTTCAACAGTACCTGGTCGAGAAGTTCGGCCCGCTCGTGGAGATCACCGACGAGGAGCTGGACGCGGAGATCACCGGCGATCACCAGGAGGCGCTCTCACGCCTGAAACAGAAGGTAACCACCTGGGACAGCTATCGCCGCAAGCTGCATCAGATCCAGGCACTGTGGGACGGCGACGGCATGCCCACGATCCGTTTATTGCAACGCGGCAGCGTCGAATCGCCCGGTCCCAAAGTGACGCCGGGCTTCATCACGGTCTTGTGCACGACCGACGAAGACTGCGCCGCCAAGCCGTCCGCGCACCGCGTGGGAGCAACCCAGGGCTACCGCCTGGCGCTGGCGGAATGGCTCACCGACCCGGAACATCCCCTGACCGCCCGTGTCATCGTAAACCGCATCTGGCAACACCACTTCGGCACGGGAATCGTCGCGACGCCAGGCAATTTCGGCAGCACGGGCTCGCCGCCGTCTCACCCGGCGCTACTCGACTGGCTCGCCGTCGACTTCGTCAAGCACGGTTGGAAGACCAGGCGTCTGCACAAGATGATCATGACATCGGCGGTCTATCAACAGTCCTCGCGCCGGTCCAGCAACCGGCGGAGCGAGCGGGCCGCCGCCGAAGACCCTGACAATCGCCTGCTGTGGCGCATGCCCTTGCGGCGCTTGGAGGCTGAAGCCTTGCGGGACTCGATCCTTGCTGTGGCCGACAGGCTCGACGACACCGTCGGTGGCCCGGCGGTCGAGCTCAGAGCACGTCCCGACGGCTTGCAGGTGGTTTCGGAGACCGAGTCGGCGGGCGGACCGACGCGCCGCAGCGTCTACCTGCTCGCGCGGCGGACGTGGCCGTTGACCTTTCTCACCGCCTTCGACTTTCCGGTCATCGACACGGCCTGCAGCCGCCGCGTCCCTTCCGCCACTCCCCTGCAATCGCTGACCGTGATGAACAGCGAGTTTGTCACAGAGAACGCGCGCGAGGCTGCGAACCGGGCCGCCGCGCTCGCCGGCGACAGGTCCAACCCCCACGACCTTGTCGAAACAACCTACGGCTTGCTGTTCTCCCGCAAGCCTTCAGCGCAAGAGAGCGAGATTGCCCTCGATCACCTCGATTCGCAACAGCAACTCTACGCCAAAGCCAACTCGTCGGCGGAAGAAGCCTTCGAGAAGTCACTAGCGAACCTCGTCCACATGCTCATCAGCTCGAACGAGTTCCTCTACGTAGACTAGAATCAGCACCAGCGGTCGGCCGCTGAGGCTCCCAGGACAGCTTCAACTGGAAGTGCGCCCGACTTCCGACGTACCGATCGGGCATGAAAGCTGACGATTTCAGGTGAATTGTTTAGTGGGGCCGCCAGCGGTGCTGACCCCAGAAAGAAACTTCAGTCGAGGGACGTAGCGGTGGCCTCCAGGCCGCCGTGCATCGAGCCAAAGGCTCGAAGGAAGAAGACTTCGGCCTGGAGGCCAAAGCTACGTCCGCCCAATGAAGTTTCAGGTTAGGGTCAAAATGATGCTTCTCAAGGTTCTAGCCGTGCTGAGTTGGTTCTGGACTTCCACCATCCTGGCTGAAGTTCGGCCGGAGAACAAAACAGTCTCCGTCCGGCTCAGCCTCGACTCTCCCCTGCCCTTTCTCAAGGTTCCGCTTGACCCCTGGATCGACTTCGACCACGGACCGAGAGGCCGTGTCGAGTGGGTAAGCGAGGACCGCGACATCAGTGAATACGAACTCCGTTTTCGGCTGGGGCCGGTACGACCTCCTTTGAGGCCCCGCAAATACACTCCCCTGATAGGTACCGGGGATCTGCTTCGCTACAACGGGGGCGAGCTCCGCCCCCTCGCTCTACCCGTCCTCGGGGCCCTCGTGGACCTCACCGGTGACGGCAAACGGGACCTGGTGGGGACGGTCGTCTACACCTACTCTCACCATCGTCCACCTGGGGGGATCGTCTGCTACCCACGGGTCGGGAGCATCGACCAATTCGAGTTCGGAGATCCCGTGGCGATCCGCTATCTGGACAAATCCCAGTCCAAGGACCTGAAGCATCTGAGAGCGGGCTACCTTCATCTGGACGCAGCAGACCTCAACGCCGACGGCCTGGTTGACCTGGCCTACGCCTCTCCGGCCTCCGGTTCTCACCAGAATCCACGAAGTGCTGGACGTTGGATTGTTCTGCTCCTGAATACCGGTAGGAGGGACGAGGGTGGACTACCCATCTTCGCGGACCACGGCCGCATTGAACATCCCGAGAGATCCTGGGAACCTGTCCGGATCGTGGATCTGGACCACGATGGGATACAGGATCTGGCCATAGGGTCCACCTGGATCCGGAACACCAACCCGGAAGGGTGGCCATTCCAGCCCGGCCAGCCCCTGAAGTTCGACCCGGGGAGGGGAGCCAGCTTCTACGACGTGGATAGCGACGGTCTACTCGACAGCGTCTGTCTAGTGCGCGACCGCAAGGCGGAGAGGACCAAGTACTTCGACCGGGTGGCGTGGCGCCGTCACCAGGGTGGTAAGATTCCCCACTTTGGCCCTGCTTGTCAAGTGACAGGAACTTTCACGACCTTAGGGGACGTATTGTTTTACGACCCTTCCCCGGTTAGTAAAAACGCAGGTTCGGGAGGAACCTGAACGTGTTCGTCTTTTGTTCGATAAAAGTTTGTTCTCCTGATTTCAAGGGCAGCCTTTGATTTCTCTTCTCGAGCGGGAGGCATCCGGTGGGAAAACCGCTTTGGGTTTTTCCACGGGAGGGCGAGCGCCGTCCCAAAGCATAGATTCATTTGGATGTGAGCAGCCGCAGAAGCTGTGGGAACTGTGGGAAACTCCGTCCGAAGGAGTTTTCCAAGCGCTGTGGGAACGGTGGACAAACCACCCGAGCCGAATCGGCAGGCACAAAGTGGACTTGGTTTTCCACGGTTTCCACAGCGCGGCAGTTTTCATAGCTTTCTTTCGCCCCAGTAGGCGAGCTTGGCCCGGGTCCCGAACTGGGGTATCTGAGGACCCGGTCTCCCGACGATCGGAGCTTGACGGGCGACTGGGGGGAAAGTTTTTTCCGGATTCTCTTGCAAACCCCTTCTCCTGGACGTCTGTTCCCGGAGAGGGACCCTAGCCCAGCCGGGAGAACGCTCTTGAGGGCATGCTGGCGGGGGCGTCTGTCGCTTCCTCATGCGGGTTCCTGGATGAAGGTCACCTTTGGTGCGCTCCCGCCGGTTTGTCATGAGGCAACGGTCTGACATCAGTTTGAATCTTGCTAAGCGAATGCGCCCCGGAGTTTTAATCGTCACTGATCACTGAGTGTCTCAGACGGAGGGAGCCCGCAGGGCGGCTGGAGTCTGAGCCGCTTCGGCGGCGGCCGCCCCCCCTGCCAGGGCCCGTTCCAAATCCCTGAGCCGATAACTCCTTCCCTTGATATTCAGCACGTGGCAATGGTGCAGCAGCCGGTCCAGTAACGCGGTCGCCATCACTTCGTCTCCGGCCAGGATCTCGGGCCAGTCCTTGACTGATTTGTTGGTGGTGATCAAGGTGGCTCCCTTTTCGTAGCGGGCACTGACGAGCCGGAACAACAGGCTGGCCTCCAGCCGGCTCATGACCTGGAACCCGACCTCGTCGATGATCAGCAGCGCCACGTTGACATACTTCTTACGGCGCAGCGCCTTGGGGGCCAACTCGGCGTCCAGCTTCATGGCGTGAAGCAGATCATCCAGTCGAAAGAAGGACAGCGAGAAACCGTTTTCGATGGCTTTGGCTCCCAGGGCCACCGCCAAATGCGTCTTTCCCACGCCCGGCGGACCCTGGAGCAAAACCGTCTCGTGCTCGCGGATCCACTCACAGGTGGCCAAGGTCTCGATGCGGCTCTTGCGGATCGCCGGCTGAAAGTTAAAATCGAAGTTCCCCAACGTCTGACCCGGCGGCAGTCCCGACAGTCTCAGCGAGGTCTTGATCCGTCGCTCCTCCCGATGGGCCAGTTCGCTCCAAAGCAGTTCGTCCAAAAAGCGATGGACCGAGAGGTTTTTCTTCACCGCCTGGCCCACCAGCTCGGACAGTTGCTCGCTGGCATGCATCAGACCCAGCTGCTCCAGTGACTGACGGGTTTGATCCAGATCCACGCGTCCCTTCGTCGCCGCGCTCATCGGGCCACCTCCGCCAGAGCTTGGTACAGGTCCAGAGGACGCTGCTCCACCGGCATCTGATAGATCTGTTCCAGCCGTTGTCCCATCTTGCCCAAGGGCGGCGGAGCGAGGACCCGCTCCGTCGCTTCTCCTTGCCAGCAGCTGGGATCGATCAGAATCCGCGCCGGCGTGTGGCGCTCATACTCCCGCAGGACCTTTCCCTCGGCTAAGATCTGAACCTTGCCCGAGCAGCCCCGCACCTCCACCTGGCGGCCTACCCATTGAAAGGGAACCGGATAGCAGTGATCTTCGAAGCGAACCATGCAGTCCCGATGGACTGGCCGCGTGACCACCACATCGAAGGGTTCGGGAAGGATCGGCAAGGGCGCCAGACGCTCCAGCTCCGCTCGCCAACTCTCCTCGACAGTGAGGCCGGTGGCCGGACACACCGCTCGACGGGACCAGCGCGAGACCTGTCCATCGGTGAAGTGCTGCAACTCCTCGAGGTCTTCCCAGTATTGGCTCTGCGGCTCCACCAGCAAACGCGAAAGTCGGACTTTGGCCTCCACCTTCCCTTTCTCTTGGGCTTGCCCCGGTCGGCAGGCATCAATGTGAAAGCCCACCGATCGGGCATAGGCCCGGTAGAGCGGATGGATCTCTCCCCAGGGGCCGCCTCCCGAGGCGATGGCCGTCTTGACGTTGTCGATCCGGTTGACGGCGGCCACTCCCTGCAGTCGGCGATAACTCTCGTTGTGGCACTGCAGCCAGGACAGCTGGTCTCGCCGCCGACTCCACACAATGGCGGGCTGCCGGCTGTGGGAGAGCACCATGATGAACGCCGAAAGGGGCTCCAACTCGTTTCCAACGGCCACCGACGGATACTCGGCCCAATCCACCTGGCTCTGGGCCCCAGGCGGCGTCTCCACTCGCCGAAACGTTCGGAGCTTCGGCTTCGGCCAGTGCCGGCGCACATAGCGCAGCACCGAACGATAGGAGCTCGAGTAATCGCATTCATAAACCAGATGTTCGTACAGCTGACGGACATTCGGGGGTCGCTGCCCATCGGGATGCCCCTGCATCCAGGCACCAATGATTCCGGCCAGAGCCTCCGCCTGGAACCCCTTCTGCCGACGTCCGTCTTGAGCGCCTTCGGCCTGTCGCCTCAAGTGATAGCGCACGGTCCCTTCGCTGACCCCAAGCGTCCGAGCAATCTCGCAGTGGTTCTTGCCTTTGTCGGCCAAAACTCCAATCGTCACGACTTCCTCCTCACTGAGGCGTACCGGCATCCCCGACCTCCTTCCTACCGGAAGAATCGGACATGACCCTGACGCCCCGATTGGGGGGAGGGGTCGTAAAACTTCGCGTCCCCTAAGGAATCAAATACCAGGTTCCGTCACACTGCTCGGCTCCTGGAGCAGATTGACGCCTCCCGAGCCTACTTTACGGCTTCGGTGCGCTCCGGTCCCCGCCGAGGACTGTTGGCGGCACACGATCATTTCCGGAAAGTGGCCTTCTTCGAGCAGGCCGAGCCGGGCTCCACTAAGGAGCCGGCTTTCCATCGTCAGGAGGCCCTCTCACTGTCCGCTCACGTGATTCTGGGGGAACAGCCTACTCCCTATCCCTGTGATTGGGACGGGGACGGCGACTGGGATCTGTTGGCGGGCGATGGATTCGGCTTCGTTCGCATCCTGATCAACCATGGCACCACCACTCGACCCGTATTTCGGGAGGTGCGTAAGGTTCTCTCTCAGGGAGAGCCCATCCGTATCTTCATGAGCCAGGTCTTTCCGGATCTGGATGAGTACCACCACAACATCATAGGAATCCCCTCCCCTTCTGCGGGAATGTATACTTGCAAGTGACGTCACCACAAAGGGCTATAGAACATGATAACGCTTTCGACGACCTGCCAGCCATGTTAGTGTAGCGAACTCCCGCGAGGGACTCCCTATTCCCTGGTTCATCATGATCTGGTCATTCCTGGTCTACCTGGTATTGCTTCTCGGTCTCGGTCTCCTGGCCGCTCGTCGTACCCGAACCCTCAAAGGATTCCTGCTGGCGGATCGTTCCATGGGCCTCTGGATCACGGCGCTGTCCGCTGAAGCCACCGCGATGAGCGGCTGGCTCTTGATCGCCTTCCCGGCCAGGGCCTTTACCAACGGACTTTCCGCGGTCTGGGTAGGGCTGGCGTGTGTTCTGGGAGACGCCCTGAACTGGCTTTCTGTCTCCAGGCGGCTGAGAGAACAAACCGAACGACTCCAGGCGCTGACGCTGCCCGAGTTCCTGGAACAGAGGTTTGCCAAGGAGGGCGGATACGCCGTCCAGCTGGTTGCTACCTCCGGAATCATGATCTTCATGCTCCTGTATCTCTGGGCCCAGTTTGTAGCGGCTGGAAAGGTCATGGCGGCGATCCTGGACCCGATAGATTACCCGGAGGCATGTCTTCTCGCCGCCGTCATCATCATCCTGTACACCTTGATGGGAGGATTCCGCGCGGTGGCCTGGACCGATTTCCTACAGGGGATTACGATCCTCTTTGCGCTGGTGCTGCTGCCCCTGGTGTGCCTGAGCCGGGTCGGTGGTTGGAGCGGTCTCATGGGGCAACTTTCCCAGGTTGCTGCCGAGATGCCGGAGAGGTCGAGTACCAATCTGGACCATTGGTTCGGGGGACTGACTGGTCTGGTCCTGTTTTCCTTCCTGTTTGAGGACGCCGGAGTGGGGGCCGGCTACGTGGGGCAGCCTCACATCAGTGCCCGCTTCATGGCGATCCGCAAAACGGCGGACATCCGAAAGGCCTTCGTCGTATCGATCCTCTGGACCAGCATCACCTGTGCAGGAGCTGTACTTCTTGGCCTCACCTCACACTACTGGTATCGGCTCGGCGCCGGAGGAGCCGTCGAGTCACGTGGAGGGGGAATGCCTCCTTTCGACGTGGAGCAGATCATGCCCATGATGGCCCGCCAGGTCCTGGATCCCTGGCTGGCCGGCATTCTGGTCTCGGCCATGATGGCGGCAATCATGTCCTCTGCCGACAGCTATCTGCTGTCTGCTGCCAGCTCGATGACTCGGGATGTCTACCATCGGATCTTCCGCCAGAGCGCTTCCGAACGAGAGCTTCTTCGGATCTCCCGGCTGGTCACCGTTGCGCTGGGAGCCGGTGCCCTGCTGCTGGCGGTGTCCACCGACCCCTGGGATCCCGAGTCCACCGTCTACCGCCTGGTTCTATATGCCTGGAGCGGCCTCTCGGGGTGTTTTACGGCTCCGGTCCTGATGGCGCTTTTCTACAGGAGAATGACCCGCTCTGGCTGTCTGGCTGGAATCATCAGTGGGGGCGCGACCAGTCTGCTCTGGCACCATTTTCCGCCATTGGGCTTCGCCACCTACGAACTGATTCCAGCCGTCATGGTATCCGCGCTGTCGATCTGGTGGGTGTCGCGTCTGAGTGGAAACTCCAGCCAGCGGCTAGCGATGAGAAATGCGGGTTAGGCTTGCTTTTCCCACCTAAAACGTGGACACCACCACATAGGGCTGCCGCTTTCGCCAGTCCGGCCACAGCGTGCCGCCTCCGCTGAGTCGCGCTTCGAGGTAATACATCAGATCGTAACGGGCCGAGACCGCCTCGCCGGGAATCGTGGCAGCGAACAGGCCCTCATCTGTCTCTTTCATTGCCAGCTGCTGCCAGTCGTCCGTTTGATCCAGGTTCCGGTAGTGCAGAAGTACCTGACGGAGAGGTTGCGGGCAGGTTACGCGGGCAGAGATTGGAAGCGACTCGCCTGCCCTGATCCTGTTGACAGGGACGTGCACCACTCTGGGCAAGTCAGGCGGCGGCTGTTCTCCTGGGAACACCCGATAGTCTTGGCGTGTGTCTCCGTGATCGGCAACCAGCTTCTTCACATAGCTGACATCATTCCGCACTTCGGGCAGGCGGTCTTTGCAATGGCCCGAATGAGCCAAAATCGCGTGCTTTGAGCGCGGAAGACTCTGCTCATCTTTCCCGAAGACCAGATGGTCATGGTAGACCCCGTCTGTGAGCCTCACGATATTCTCCCAAGCCGCCTCGGCCTTTTTGAGGTGGTCCAGGGTCGGCTTCAATCGGCCCGAAGCGTCGGTGACACGGAAGAACTCCAGGTAAGTAGCAGCCCGGAGTTTCTCCGCGTGATAACGAGCCAACTGCGCCAGTACCCGCAGATCAAGCTCAGTTGCGCCAAATTCGCTGGGCACTCGATTGGTTTGCCCGCCATTCTTTGAGGTGATCCGTTGCCGGGCTGCTTCCAAGGCGTGCTCTGTCTGGTCTGCTAATTGGTAAAGCTCCCTGCTCACCTGAATCGGCGTCCATTTCGCCTGCACACGGTCCTTGATTGCATCCTCGACGAAGCCGCTATGTCCGCCGTGCCAGTCTTCGGACATCCAGCCTTCCACGCGGCACCAGGATCGGATGGCATAGAACTGACCGTAGTCGCTCGGCTGGATGGCCGCATAAGCAGACAAGGGACCGCCAGGGTTCATCTCAGGCCAGAATCTCCATTCGCTGGCGCTGAACAGTCGCGTCGCCGTCAGCAGTGGAATGATCTGACTCGCCTGCCGGTAGGCCTGTTCGACAGACTCCGCCGCATCGCCGAAGCGATGCCGGAATTCGCGTCGCCAAACCTCTGCGCCGGCCTCCGGGTTGTAACCTAGGCGACCGAAAGCCAGATAGAAGAACCAGTAGCGCTCCTGCTCCCAGCGAAAATGTTCGTAGGACCGGTCAGTAAATATCCGCCACCGCCCGGGTTGATTTCCAAAGCCCTTGTTCGTCAGCGGGGCAAAGACCTCGAATCCCTCGCCGCCTCCCAGCCTGCAACTATGTGCGAAACGGCCCGCATATGCGGGATCACCCCACAACAGCAGACGCTGGGAGCCGACCGACCACAAGCGGTAGACAACGCGGTAGTTTCGCGGTTTATAGAGCATGGCCCCGTAGCCGTAGCGGCTCTCGCGCCACTTCTTGTCCTCGGTCGTCGGATGGAAGGGTAGTCCCATGTGCTCGCACCAGAATTTGGTCGACACAGTGAGGTCGACTCCCGATTCGACGGCCTGGTCGATCGTCTGCTGGCGAAGACCCTTGAAGCGTAGATCGAGCCGGACCGGACGGCCGCTGTTCACGATCGCAGCGAACTGCGCCTGGAAGTACGCCTTCTGCTCATCTTCGGGAATCCCGCTCTCAACGTTCATGCGGAATTGAACGCCATCGATTCCCGGACAGGCTTCAAGCAAAAGACGTAGGGCTTTCGCGCAGTAATCGCTAGATTTCGGTCCTTTGGGGAAATTCTTCAGATAGGTGCGGCCGTAGACTTCGACCGGCTGTTGCGTCCAGAGGCCGAAGGTGAAGTCGATCGCGTATTCGTGAGCCAGCTCTGAAATCCGCCGCAGCATGTCGAGGTTGCGACTTCTGGCTCGGTCCGTCAATCCCTCGACCCGCACGTTCGGATACTCAGGCACCTTCAACAGCCACGGGTAGGCCGGATTCATATAGTTCGTCTGATGGGCGAAGGTCAGCGAAAAGTTGTTGTAGCGACACCTCGCCAACATCGCGAAATACGAGCGCCAGAAGGCTTCGTCAAAGTACCACCGAGCGTCCAGATCCTGGTTGAATAGTTGCATCGTAATGCTGCGCGTCCGCAACCAGGGAGACTCGGTAATCTCCGGGATCGCATCGAACCAGTCCTTTTCTGTGGGGATCAGTTCGATTGTTCTGGCAAGCTCGAGAATCGCATAAGTCAGCCCCCGAACGTCTCGCCCAGCAACCAGCACGGTCGGTTGAGACTCGTCTCGAATTCTCTTGAGCAGCAGCGATTCTTCGGGGCGGGGAACCGAAAGCGATTGATCTTCCAGCATGCGATCAAGCGTCGATGATTGGTCCGCGATCCCAATCACGAACACAGGCTCTTTGGTCGCAGGAATCGTATCTGCTTCCGCCATAGAGATCTGTCTCTTGCCCAACACCCGCCTCAATTCCGTGACGGCCAGTCTGACTGGAGTCGTGACGGGCCTGTCGACCACCAGAGTCAGCTGCTTGCCTTCGGCTGACAGCGATGTGCCCCAGACAATCAGGTGGCTAACAGAGAACCCCAACAACAGGAGCAAGTGAGTTCGGCGAGATGGGACATCTGAAAACATCGATTTCTGCTCCGATTCGACGCGCAGGTGATTGCAGGCGAGGGAATTCCCCTTCTGGGTCTTTAGTGTATCTCAGCTACTAGAACTGGAAAAGGGGGACTTCAGGCAGCAGCCGAAGGTGCAACCACCGGTGCAACAGCGTCGTAGGATGCGCACTTTCGCCCGTCAAAGCCAGTGCCGGCCAAGAGTGGCCATCCTACAATGATCCGGCGTGGCTGGTGACCCGGTCTGGAAAGCAGATAGACTAAGTACGCTGGAACACTATTGTCCGGTTGAACTATTCAGATATCGTGACAACATGATTATAATCAATCAGTTAAAAGGATAATAGACTGGAAGCGACTTCAACTGGGACTTCCGCCGGTGCCCAACTCGTGCGGGTTCGGTTCCACCCTGGCATCGGAAAGGATGGGAAATGGGTCCCGTCAGACCAAGCGAGGTCAATCCCAACGGGATTGTGGATTCCAGCCCCGGGTTTCCGAACCCTGGGTAAGAGAGTTAACCTCTTAATAATCAACCCTGTAAGGGTGCGATGAGCCGCAGTGGCTCGAACTAAGTCAACCATGGTAGACAAACGGTGAGGCGTTTGAAAGGAGGGAAATAGAGGGATAAGAGAAGCAAGACGCCGAAGCCTACCTGTGCGAGTCCACGCTGGTACAGAACTTCCTGCTCGAACTCCGCAACTAACCAGCGGAGGTAGGCAGCCAGGGCGCTCCCAACGGCAGGTCCGGAAGAAGGGATCGTCACGAAGGGGCCAGGCAGGAAGACTTCGGGAGACGGCACTTCGGCCTAGAGCAAAGCGCCAACGACCGCCCTTGAGCGAAGCGTCGGCGAGGTTCCCTGACCTCGTCTTCAGAGAGAACATGTGGTTATCTCTCTGGAACTGCTTTGGGTGATACCTGTCGCCGCCTGAGGAAAATGGTTCGAGTCATGACCGGTGAAGGTCCCCCACCGTCCCACGTTGGGTGAGTCCGCGCTATAAGCCCTCGGCGAAAGGCGACGGATGATGCGGTGCTGTGGAGAAGGCCTCCTGAGCCGCCTCCGCTTTAGGGATTGCCGCAGAGCCGGAGTACTCCAGTTTCGACTGGAGGAAAGGTAAAACCGAAGACGAGCTGAGGAAGGATCTGAGCTCTGGGTAGTTAGCGTCCCGGCCGTGGCCTCCAAAATGGGCCGGCCCGTGCTCTTGCCCGGGTCAAACCGAGAAAACAGACACCTAGGTGCCTGGCTAAGAAACACCCGATAGATCCCCGGTCCGTCTCACCTGATGATGCAACCTAACAGGAACACCATGGTGAAGAGCAGAAAGGAGCACTCGCTGACCGGTCGCATTACGATCGAGCTCATGCGGGCCGCTTTCAAGAAAGTCAAGCGCAACCGAGGTGCCGCTGGAGTGGACAAGGTCAGCGTCGGGAGGTTCGAGGCTAACCTCGAACCAAACCTTCTCGCCCTGATGAAAGTTCTCAAATCAGGGGCGTTTCGGCCCGATCCGCTGCTCCGCGTCCGGATCTCCAAAGGCCCTCGCACGAAGAAGACCCGGCCGCTCGGGATCCCCGTGGTCCGCGATCGCGTGGCCCAGGAGGTTCTGCGGCGGCTGCTGGAACCTATCTTCGAGCCGCTCTTTCAGGACGCCTCCTTCGGGTTTCGTCCTAAACGCAACTGTCATCAGGCGATCCAGTGGCTGTTCTCCCTTCACGACGCCGGCTACCTTTGGGTACTCGACGCCGATGTGGAAGGTTTTTTTGACCACATTCCACAGAACGTCATTATGCAGTTGGTGGCCGACAAGGTTGCCGACGGCAATATCCTTCGCCTTCTCCAACGATTTCTCACTGCCGGGGTCATGGACGACGGAGTCTTCAAGCCGACCACGGTCGGCACGCCACAGGGAGGAGTCATTTCCCCACTGCTGGCTAACATCGTCCTCAACCAATTGGACTGGGCCTTGCACCGGGCGGGTTTTCAATTCGCCCGCTATGCTGACGACTTCGTCGTCTTGACCCGGTCCCAACAGCAGGCGCAAGAGGCTATGGAACTCGTCCAGCAAGTGCTGGAAACCCCACTTCAGCTACGGCTGAGTCCGGAGAAAACCCGGATCATGACGTTCGGAAAAGGCTATGAATTTCTTGGCTTTTTCCTCTCGTCCCGTTCCCGGCGCATGCGCGACAAGTCCCAGCAGAAATTCAAGGATAAGGTGCGGGAATTAACCGTCCGCTGCCATAACCTCGATGCCGAGGCAATCCTGAAATTGAACCGAGTGATCAGGGGGACAGCACAGTACTTCACCCCCGAGTTTGCGACCAATCGTTGGCTCTTCCAAAAGCTCGACTCCTGGGTCCGAATGCGACTCCGGAGCATGAAGCTTAAACGGAAGAACTACAACGACAACCGCAAACTCCGGGTGGGGTTCTTCTGCCGAAAGCTCGGCTTGCTTTCCCTGGAAAGCTTCTGTCTCTGTCGCAACACCTACGGTCAAGTATGTTACGTCGTTCCCCGAAATGGGGCAACGTCTTTGGGGTCGCCCGGTGAGTGACCCTCACGCCGGTAAATGTGGGGAACAGACCCCATCGCGACAACGGGGAGGGGCAGGCGGGAACTCCGCCTGTCTCTTACCCGCGTGTGGACATCGAGCGGTTTCTTCCCTTTCTGTACGCAACCCTTTCAGGGTTGAAATCCAAGGGGTGGCATCGTTGACCCAGGGTTGGGAAAACCTGGGCTGGAATACGCAATCCCGTTGGGATTGACCTCGCTTGATTTCTTCCCCAAATGGTGCCCGTGGAAAACATGGGAAGCGACCTGCGACGTTCAGACGCGCAACCTTCCCTAACCCGCTCGCTCCCAGGCCGTGGCGAGCGCTCGCCTGACGTAGGTGGCGGCGAGGCTGCTGCGGTAGTCAGCGTCGGCAAAGAAATCTTCCAGGGGCTCGATCCCGTCAGTTGCCTTTTTGGCGGCCTCGGCCAGGAGCTCAGAAGAGACCGCTTGCCCCTCGAGCTGTTCCTCCACGCCGCGGGCCCGGTAAGGTCCATCGGAGATTCCTGTGATTCCGACACGGCAGCGGCTGCAGTTGCCGTTTCCGTCATCCGTGATCAAGGCGGCAACGCCGCAAACGGCGTATCCCGAGGCTGGATGAGGGTACTTGAGATAGCAACTTCCGGTGCCTGTCGGGAGTGCTGGAAAGCCGACCTCAACCAGAACCTCAGGAGGCTCGAGCGCGGTGGCGAAGAGGCCTAGAAAGAAGTCTTCCGCTGCGACGGTCCGGCGACCTCCGGATCCCTGAGCCACAAGCTCAGCTTCCAAGGCCAGTGCCGGCGCAGGATGGTCCGCCGCCGGATCAGCGTGCGCCAGACTTCCTCCCAAGGTGCCCATGTTGCGCACCTGTACATCACCAATCACGGAAGCGGCTTCTGCCAGGAGCGGAGCTTTGGTCTGGAGCAGCTCTGAAGTTTCCACCTGGTGATGGGTGGTCAAAGCACCGATCGCTACTCGTCCGTCATCCTCCTTGATGTAGCTGAGACTGGAGCGGAGCTTCTTGAGATCGATGAGGTGAGCGGAGTCCACCAAGCGCAGCTTCATCATCGGGATCAGACTGTGCCCGCCCGCCAGCAGCTTGGCCTCGGATCCATGACGCTCGAGAAGATCAATCGCTTCTTCGATGGTTTCGGGCGCATGATATGTGAAATTTTCAGGGTACATGTGTCTACCTCCCCTCCGCCTGTTGGATGGCGTGCCATACCCGCGGCGGCGTGAGCGGCATGTCTATATGGGTGATGCCATAGGGACTGAGCGCATCCACTACCGCATTGACGACGGCCACCGTACTGGCGATCGTTCCCGCCTCACCGATCCCCTTGATGCCAAGTGGGTTGACAGGTGAGGGTGTCTCGGTACGGTCCAGCTCGAAGCGGGGGATCTGACTCGCCTTGGGCACCGCGTAGTCCATCAATGAGGCGCTCAAGAGCTGACCTGAGTCGTCATAGTAGGCAAATTCATAAAGCGCCTGTGCAATTCCCTGAGCGATCCCTCCCTGGATCTGACCATCGACGATAAGCGGGTTGATCACGCGCCCGCAGTCATCGATGGCTACGTAGCGCAGTATCTTGGTTTGGCCGGTTTCGGAATCCACTTCCACGATGCAGGCGTGAGCGCCGAAGGGAAAGACAAAGTTATTGGGATCGTAGAACGCCTGCGCCTCCAGTCCCGGCTCCAGCCCTTCGGGCAGGTTCCAGGCCAGATAAGCCTGCAGGGCCACATCCTGGAACGAAAGGCTCTTGTCAGGGGAACCCTGCACCTGGAAGGATCCATTCTCGAAGACCAGGTCCTCCTCCCTGGCCTCGATCTGGTGAGCCGCAATCTTACGGGCCTTCTCGATAACCTTCTGAGCCGCCTGGTAGAGCGCGATACCGCCGACGGCGGTCCCTCGACTGCCGTAGGTCCCCATGCCCATGGGGATGAGGTCGGTATCTCCATGCACCACGTCCACGTCCTCGATTGGGATCCCGAACAGATCCCCAACCATCTGCGCGAAGGTCGTCTCCTCACCCTGACCGTGGGGATTCGTTCCGGTCATGAGCGTCACCTTCCCGGTGGGATGGACACGAACCTGACCTGACTCCCAGAGACCACCCTGAAACCCGGTGCTGCCTACCACTTGGCTGGGACCCAGCCCACAAATCTCGGCATAGGTGGACAAGCCCATGCCTAAATGGCGTCCGTCTTTTCTCGCCTCTGCCTGTTCCGCCCGAAAGGCCTCGTAGTCGAGCGTTTCGAGGCAGCGTCCCAGCGTCAGCTCGTAGTCTCCACTGTCGTAGCTGACACCCATGGCTACGGTGTGAGGGAACTGTTCTTTCTGAATGAAGTTCCTTCTTCGTATCTCCACGATGTCAAGGTTCAGCTCATTCGCCAGGAGGTCCATGACCCGCTCCAGCAGGTAGGTGGCCTCAGGGCGACCCGCTCCCCGATAGGCATCGGTGGGGGTGGTGTGGGTCAGGACTCCCAGGACCTGACACTGAATGGCAGGAATATCGTAGACCCCTGAGAGCATCAGCGCGTAGAGCCAGGTCGGCACCCCGGGCGCCGCCGTGGAAAGATAGGCTCCCATGTTGGCGAAGGTCTTGATCTTCAGCCCCAGGATCTTCCCATCCTGACGATAGGCCGCCTCGAGGTCTGTGATGTGGTCCCGGCCATGAGTGGTGCTCTGATAGTTTTCTCGCCGGGTTTCCACCCACTTGACGGCCTTGCCAGTCTGCATCGCGCAGAATGCGACCACGGCCTCATCGGCATAGACGGCGATCTTACTTCCGAAGCCGCCTCCGATCTCGGGAGTCGCAATGCGCAGCTTGTGCTCGGGCACATTCAAGACGCCCGACAGGAGGAGGCGATGGATGTGAGGGTTCTGGCTCGTCAGGCGAAGGGTCAGATCACCAGATCCTGAGTTGTACTCCGCCACGCAGCCTCGGGGCTCGATCGCGTTGGGAATGAGTCTCTGGTTGAGCAGCCGGACCTTTAACACTCCATCCGAGTCAGCGAAGGCCTTTTCCAGATCCCCTCCACCCAGATTCCAATCGAAAGCGAGGTTGTCCTGGGCTTCCTCGTGAACCACCGGGGCACCTTCCTGCACTGCCTGCTCGCTGTTCACGACCGGTTCGAGGCGCTTGTAGTCCACCTTGACCCGCTCGGCAGCGTCCTCGGCCAGGTAACGGTCCTCGGCCACTATCACCGCCACACCATCTCCGACGTAACGAACGGTTTCCAGTGCCAGGGCCGGATGCGGTGGCGTTTTCAGGTTACAGTCCGGGAGCAGCCAGGCAGTGGGCAGGGGATTGACCTTGTCCTCGAGATCCTTGCCCGAGAAGGCGGCCACCACACCCGGGGCTACCCGAGCAGCTTCCAGGTCTACCGACCGGATTCGCGCGTGAGCATGGGGGCTTCGAACGAAGGCCGCGTGAAGCATGCCGGTAAGACTGATGTCGTCGGTGTACTTGCCTGTTCCCGTGATCAACCGGGGATCCTCGCGGCGCTTAACCCGTGCGCCAAAAAATTTCGTTGCCATCCTCGGGTCCTCCTAGCTCACGGCGGCATCCCGCATCTTGCGGGCCGCACTCTGGACTGCGTTGACGATGTGCTGGTATCCGGTACAGCGGCAGAGATTGCCCTCCAGGGCATGCCGGATCTCCGCTTCGGTCGCACCTGGGTTCCACTCCAGCAGCTGAACCGCGGCCAGCATGAAGCCGGGCGTACAATAACCGCATTGCAGCCCGTGTTCTTCCCAGAAGGCCTCCTGGATAGGGTGGAGTTGTCCGTCCTCCGCTAGACCCTCAACCGTGGTAATGGCATCTCCATCAGCTTGGACCGCAAAAAGCGTGCAGGACTTCACAGCCATCCCGTTGAGGCTCACGGTGCAGGCTCCACAGTTGGAGGTATCACACCCAACATGCGTTCCCGTCAGGCCGAGCGCATCACGGAGAAAATGGACGAGAAGCAGACGAGGCTCCACCTCGCGTTGATAAGTGGTTCCGTTTACGCTGATTTCAATAGGTATCTTTTCCATATCAAGTTACCTCCATTGACGCACCAGACGATTAAGCAGATCCCTCCTGCTCGAGCTTCTGGAAGAAAAGGGTCGCGAGCCTTCGCGCGACACCAGAAAACAGACGACTTCCCACCGCCGCCAGCGTGCCGGCAATCTGGGCGTCGCCTTCGTAATTCACCAGGGTTTCGCCATCGTCCTCGGCCAGTTTGATTCTGCCCTTTGCTACGATATTACCCGCTCTCCCCTGTCCTTCTACATAAAGAGTCAACTCGCTGGGTTCCTGTTTGTCCCGCACCTCCACATGCCCCTCGAAACTACCTCGCACAGGTCCCACGGCCAACTCGAGCTTTGCTTTGAAGCGATCGGGACCATCCGGCTCAAGTTCCTTGACCCCGGGAGTCACCCGAGCCAACACCTCGGGATCGTTGAGCAGTTGCCAGGCCCGGTCACGAGACATTGAAAGTGTATGAGTCCCTGCAATTCGCATTTCTCAGCCTTGTCCTATTCTTCAAGTCGCGAGATTAGCTGTCAAATAGTTTCAGGTTGCAGGTTGCAAGTTACAGGTTGCAACCTGCTCCTGTAAACTACCATCCCGAAGACCATGCGTGAAGAAGCAGCTCTGGCGGCGGCGATACTGGCAAACCGAAAGGCGCGTCGACCGACGGCACTGGCGACGGTGGTGCGCGTCAGCAGCTCGGCCTATCGTCGAGAAGGTGCCAAGGTTGCAATCGACGAAAACGGCGCCGCTACGGGGATGATCTCCGGAGGCTGTCTGGAACCTGAGGTAGCAGAGACAGCCGCTCGCGTCCTCCAAGACGGCGCAACCGAGTTTCGTCGCTTTGACCTTGAAGACGATGCTTTGTGGGGACTCGGGATGGGGTGTGGTGGCACCGTCGACGTCCTGATCGAGTTTATCGACGAGCACCCGGCATGGGAGCATTGGCTGCATTGCCTGTCGAACGGAATGACCTCGGTGAGAGCCGTGGTCCATGGTTCTCCCAACGCTTCGCTTCAGCCGGGACAATGGATGCTCCTGACCGAAGGCTCTGCCTTAATTGGAAATATCGAAGACAAGTTCTCAGCAACCCTGGCCGCTGCCGCACGGAGGATTCTGGCTTCGGACCATCCCACCTCACAGACCCAGCTCATTGCAGGAGCGGAGATCCTCTTCGACGTGAATCTCCCACCGGTCGAGGTCATCCTCTTCGGAGCGGGCCACGACGCCGTTCCGGTGGCCGCGCTGGCCGTCAAACTGGGCCTGACCGTCAGCGTCGTGGATCCGCGTCCCAATCTCGCTAATGCCGAGCGTTTTCCAGATTCCCAGATCATCCTGGCACACCCATCGGAGTATCCCGAAAAGGTACGGCTCGGTCCGCGCAGCTATGTCGCGATCATGAATCATCAACTGGAACGGGACCAGGCGGCCCTGCTTCTCGCTCTCGAGAGCGACGCCCCTTACATAGGAGTGTTGGGACCCCGCTTGCGCTGCAGCAAGTTGCTTGATGGCCTAAGAAAAGAGGGGTTTCAGGCAACCCCCCAACAGCTGGCTCGCCTGCGTAACCCCATGGGTCTGGACGTCGGCGCGGAAGGACCAGAGGAGATCGCGGTTAGCTTCTTGGCTGAGCTGCTGGCGGTCCGGAACCGATTCTCGGCCGGTTTTCTCACCGAACGACCCGGAGGAATCCACAGCCCGCGGGGGAGGTGAGCGGGTTTGTCAGTGGATCCAGAAATCGTCTTCTCGACTCGGCGGCTTCTTCTCATACACCTTGAAGCGCTCTCTCATCCGCTTGATCCTCCAGCGATGATAGCTCTGGCGTACACCTGACAACGACAACCACCCTTTCAGATACAAGAAGGCAAAGACCATGCCTCCCAGGTGAGCCAGGTGGGCGATGGTACTGCCGGGAGAGCCGAGAGCGGAAAAGAAGGCGATTGCTCCGAGGAACGCCACGAAGTATTTGACCTTGACCGGAAACAGAAAGTAGAGATAGACCTGCCGGTTTGGAAACATCATTCCGTACGCCATGAGGATGCCGTAGATGGATCCGCTGGCTCCGATGGTTGGCACCTGTCCCAGGGGATCACACACGATCGAAAGCACTCCGGCACCGACTCCGGTGACGAGGAAGAAGCGCAGGAATTCCTTGCTTCCCCAATAGCGTTCCAGCTCACAACCAAACATCCAAAGGACGAACATATTCCCGAGCAGATGCCACAAGCCCCCGTGAAGGAAGAGATACGTGAAGAGTTGCCAGACAAAGAGCTTTTCCAGAACCGCGAACGGGGTGAGGCCAAAGATGAGCGTCATCTCCGCCCCAGCCCCAGACTGCAGTACGAAGGTCACAGCACAGGCAATGACCAGGTACTTCACCATAATTGTCAGATTTGGACCCATGGTAACGTAGGGTCTGGAACCGTAACTCACTACTGAAATGATAACACGCCTGCTTTGATACTCGGGCGGGAGAGGATTGCCAGCCACCGGGTCTCAAACACCATTAAACCGAAGTTACCCTGAAAACTAGCTGAAAAACAACCTGTAAGCCATTGTGGATCATCAGGTAAGGGTCTTTTTGTGTTCGACAATCTGTACCCATGTAATAGTTGGTTTAGTGTCCTTTATTATCGGTAGTATGTGATATTATAGTGCCCATGTACATCGAATCCGTTCCCAACCGCAACTCGCCCCCGGCCATTCTCCTGCGCGAGTCCTACCGGCAAGCCGGCAAGGTGCGCAAGCGCACTCTGGCTAACCTCAGCAAGTGGCCCGCGGAGATCGTCGAAGGCCTGCGCAGCCTCTTGAAGGGAGGCTCCGTCATCTCCGACTTGAGCCAAGCCTTCCAGGTCCAGCGCACTCGCCCCCATGGTCATGTGGCGGCCGTCTTGGGTACCCTGCGCCGCCTCGGTTTGGAGCGCTTACTGGCCACTCGCAACAGCCTGCAGCGCCGCCTGGTAGTGGCCCTGATCGTGGCGCGCATCCTGGAGCCCCGCTCCAAGCTGGCCACCGCACGCGGATGGGATCCCCAGACCCTGTCCAGCAGCTTGGGCGAGCTCTTACAGGTGGAGGCCGCGACGGCCGATGATCTGTACGGCGCCTTGGACTGGCTGCTCGTTCGACAACCAAAGATTGAAAACCAGCTGGCGGCTCAGCGCCTGCAGGACGGTTGCCTGTGATCTACGACGTCACCTCGACCTACTTCGAAGGGAGGAGTTGCCCGTTGGCCCAGCGGGGGTATTCCCGAGACGGCAAAGGGGGTACGCTGCAGATCGTCTTCGGCCTGCTGTGCGAAAGGCTGCCCCGTCGCGGTCGAGGTCTTCGAAGGCAACCGAGCGGACCCCACAACAGTGACCAGCCAAATCCAAAAACTGCGCCAACGCTTCGGGTTGCGCTCGGTGGTGGTGGTCGCCGATCGAGGAATGCTGACGGAAGCCCGCATTCGGGAGGAGCTCAAGCCGCTGCCCGGCATGGGCTGGATCACGGCCCTGCGAGGCCCTCAGATCCGCAAACTGTTTCAATCCGGTCCGCTGCAGCTGTCCCTGTTTGATCAACGCGACCTGGCCGAGATCCAGAGCCCGGACTACCCCGGGGAACGGCTCATTGTCTGCCGTAATCCCCTCTTAGCGGAGGAACGGGCCCGCAATCGCCAGCAACTGCTCCAGGCGACCGAGCTGGAGTTGGAGAAGATTGTCCAGGCAACGCAACGTCCGAAGCGTCGCTTCAAGGGCAAGGATCGGATTGCCCTGCGGGTGGGCAAAGTCCTCAACCGCTACAAAGTGGGCAAGCATTTTGTCCTGGAGATCGGCGAGGAGTCCTTCTCCTACCAGCGCCGGCAGGAGCGCATCGAGCAGGAGGCGGCACTGGACGGGATCTATGTGATTCGCACCAACCTGGCCCGCGAGCAAATGGATGCCGAACAAACGGTGGCTGCCTACAAGGGGTTGTCCGTCGCCGAACGGGCCTTCCGCAGCTGTAAGAGTGTCGATCTGAAGGTCCGACCCATTTACCACCATCTGGAGGATCGGGTCCGCGCTCACGTCTTTCTGTGCATGCTTGCCTACTACGTCGAGTGGCACATGCGACAGAAGTTAGCTCCGATCCTGTTCGACGACGAGGATCCCGAGGCGGGGAGGCAGCTTCGCGATTCGGTGGTGGCACCCTCTCAGCGCTCTCCTCAGGCCCTCCGCAAGGCTCACCGCAAGCGCACCGTTGAGGGTGGGCCCGTGCACAGCTTTCAGACCTTGCTCAGCGATTTGGCCACGATCTCCAAAAACCGGATTCAGCCGCAGTTGCCCGGCTCAGCAGCCTTCGACAAAATCACCCGTCCCACATCGCTTCAGCAGCGAGCCCTGGATCTCCTCGGCGTTCGTCTATAATGTACCCAGTACCGACGCAGCTGATTTGTAGCATTACCCCAATCTTAACAATAGGTTACATCACTTTTCTACGAGGTAACTTAGGATTAAAGGATATCAATCACGGCGTAGGATGGGCATTCTTGCCCATCGGTGTCCTCGACGGGCAGGAATGCCCGTCCTACAACGGACGTGCTGCTATCGATGTTCGTGGCTAAAGACAACCAAAATTTCGTTCTCGAATGGAGCCAGCACGGCTTGGGAGTAGCGCTCAGGTGAAACCCGATTTGCAATCGGAAGACTTGCCTCTACCGGAAAACGCCCCATCTCTGTGGCTGGATTCCGGCCGACCCGGTACCTTCCCTATCCCAAAACGTTCTGAGCGCTGGCCTCGGGTAGACCGGCGTCCTGGCGCAGGGCTTCGGCTCGATCGGTCCTCTCCCAGGCGAAGCCTTCGTCTTCTCGGCCGAAGTGACCGAAGCTGGCCGTCTTGCGAAAGATCGGCTGCCTTAACTCGAGCGTCTCGATGATGTCGCGGGGCGTCAACTTGAAGTGGGACGAGATCAGTTCGCGGAGAACACCATCGCTCACTTTTCCCGTTCCTTCGGTATCTACCGCTATGGACACCGGCTCGGGCACGCCTATGGCGTAGGCCAATTGGATGGCGAGACGATCGGCCAATCCCGCCGCGACGCAATTCTTCGCAACATAGCGGGCCATGTAGGAGGCGGATCGGTCCACCTTGGAGGGATCCTTGCCAGAGAAGGCACCCCCTCCATGACTGCCCACACCCCCGTAGGTATCGACGATGATCTTTCGACCCGTCAGGCCACAGTCTCCCTGAGGACCGCCGACCACGAAACGGCCGGTGGGGTTGATGTGGAACTTGGTATTCTCGTCCATCAGATCTGCGGGAACGATGGGGCGGATGATGTCCCGCTTTATGCCCTCCGCGATCTCCTGGTTGCTGACATCGGGGCCGTGCTGCGTAGAAATGACCACCGTGTCGACCCGAACCGGCTTACGACCCTCATACTCAATCGTGACCTGTGATTTTCCATCGGGACGAAGCCAGGGGAGCGTTCCATCACGACGGCGTTCGGACAGTTGCCGGGTCAGCTGGTGTGCCAGCATGATCGGCATCGGCATTAGTTCAGGTGTCTCCGTGCAAGCAAAACCAAACATCAGGCCCTGATCGCCTGCGCCACCGATATCGACACCCTGCGCGATGTCCGGGGACTGCGTATCTACGGAACAGACCACCGCGCAAGTCTCGCAGTCAAAACCATACTTTGCACGGGTATAACCCACTTCGCGTATGGTCTGTCGGACAATACTTGGGAAATCAAGGTGGCAGCTGGTAGTGATCTCTCCTGCAATTACAACGAGCCCAGTGGTGACCAGACTCTCACACGCAACCCGACCGCTGGTGTCCTCGGTGAATACCGCATCCAAAACCGCGTCGGAAATCTGGTCAGCAATCTTATCCGGGTGACCTTCAGTTACAGATTCAGACGTAAAAACATTGCGCCCTGTTGGTGCCATTCAGCCTCCTCGAGTCAGATTGAACCCTGTAGCTTTGGAGGCACAAACGCTAACATAGCGACAGATTGGGTGTCAATCTGGCTTCAGGAGTAAGCCGGTGGACCAGCAACGAGGAAGAGCGACAGCTTGCGATTCTGGTCCAAGAACAGCACTTGAGCCAGATGCGAGCCTGCTATATAGTGAAAGGCTCTTGACGCTGACAAGTCGCGTCCAAGGCGTTTAGGTGGGAAACAGTTTTCCCCATCCCCAATACCGAGTGTCATGTCAATCAAGACCATCCTTCTAGCCCTTTCCGCATTTCTCCTTATCCTCTACTGGACCTCCTTCAGGAGATCTGAAGAGACTCCAACCAAGGGCGCTCCCGCTTCGAGCGGCTCCGCTCCCCAGACTGGTGAAACTTCATCGAGGCGGTTGACTCAGAATCCCCTTTCTCCTGGCGCCGCGCGGGACGATCGTCCTGGACAACTACCCGCAAGAAGACAAGAGAAGCGAGGGGGACCGATTCCAGAGGAGGATCAAGTAGCCGGGCTGATCTTCGAGTCGCTGCATGGTACCGAGACCGAGGACCGAGCCTACGCGGTAAGCGAGCTTGGATTACTCGATCCGATACCGGAAGTACTTTCCGCCTGCTTTCAGGCTCTGGGAGACCCGGAAGCCGACGTCAGGTTGGAAGCGGTCCTGGCGCTGGAAAGCCTGGAGGACCCGGCAGCCCTGCCGGTCCTCAGACGAGTTGTGGAGGAGGATACTTCCGAAGAGGTCAGAGAAGCTGCCACCGAGGCAGTGGATTCGCTAGCGAACCCCTGAGCGGCAAGGCCGCAAATCGCAAATCCCGATCACCAATCCACAAGGAGACTGCATTTGCTTGTGAGTTGGTCCCTCGGGACCTTGGAACTCACTACTTCCATGCCGCCCACTTCCCGAGGTGGAGATAGCGGTCCAGTTCTTTGGGTGCCAACAGCATCATCAGAAGGGCCTTCTGGACATGGAGCCGATTTTCAGCTTGCTCGAAAACCAGCGATGAAGGGGAGTCCATGACCGCGTCGGTTACTTCCTGATTCCTGTGGGCGGGAAGGCAATGCATGAAGAATGCTCTCTTCCCGGCCTGCGACATCAGCTCCGGCGTGACCTGGTAGGGCTGAAGCTGAGTGAGACGATGCTGCGCTTCTCCCTCCTGGCCCATGCTCACCCAGGTGTCAGTGTAGACCACGTCGGCACCCCGAATCCCTTCTACCGAGTCGGTGTAGGTGTAGGTTGCCTTCGGGTTTATCGACAGGTGCCTGAAGTCCTCTTCGGAGGACACATAGGGGCGGTGTGACTCAGGAGTGATCGCCGTGAACGACATCCCGGCCAACGCCGCCGCATGGACCAGCGAGGTGCAGACATTGTTACCGTCCCCGATGTAGGCCAACATCTTGTCTCCCAGGTTCTCCCATTTCTCACTCAGCGTAAAGACGTCGGCGACGGCCTGACAGGGGTGTTCTTCATCGCTCAAGGCGTTGATCACAGAAATATTGGAGTGCTCAGCAAGCTCAACCACGACCTCGTGAGAGAAGGTCCGTGCAACGATGCAGTCAAACCAACGCTCCAGATTCCTGGCCACATCACCCAGAGACTCTCGCCCACCCAAGCGGGCCTCCTGGTAGTCGAGATAAACCGCGTCTCCGCCCAACTGTCTGACCCCCAGCTCGAAGGTCAGGCGTGTGCGCAGGGAGGGCTTTTCAAAGATGAGAACAATGCTCTTACCAGGGATCATCTGCCGAAAGTTGGCGGCCCGACCCTTGACTTCTCGACTCAAGCTCAACAGCTGCTTCCACTGAGCCGGAGTGAAGTCCTTCAACGAGATGAAATCTCTCATGACTTGGCAGCCCTCCCCTCTTTCAGTTCACGATCTCCAGGCTCCGTTCCCTCACTAACAGCAGCAGCCCCGATACTCCGCTTCTCTTCACCGAGGTCAGCCAAATCCTGGTGTTGCCGGATCCAGTGTTCCCAATCCCTGATCTGACGATCGATCGACTCCAGCCCCGTACTGCCCTTGTGTACGCGCCGCTGAAGAACTCCTCGAGGCTCAAGCACCTCACGAACGTCCGGATCGCTGCTGGGAGCGAATTCCTGGATCTTCTCGAGGGACAACTGTTGGAGTGTCAGCCCCTGCTCCGAACAGTAGGCCACCATGCGTCCCACCTGTTCGTGGGTGCTCCGAAAGGCAACTCCTTTGGAAACGAGGTATTCTGCCAGGTCCGTCGCCATCAGAAAACCGGAGCTCAGGGCAGCCTCGGCGCGGGTACTGTCAATCTGGAAGTCTCGGGCGACCACCGGTAGGAGCTGGAGCGTCTCGGTCACAATATCGACGGCCGGGAAGAGGTGCGCCTTGTCCTGCTGCAGATCACGCTGATACGAGCTGGGCAGGCCTTTGATCAAGACCGAGAGGGCCGTGACGTGGCCCAGGACAGAAGCCGTCTTACCCCGCGCCAGTTCAAGGATGTCGGGGTTCTTCTTCTGGGGCATCATGCTACTTCCCGTACACAAGGCGTCCGGCAAGTTGATCCAGCCCACCGGGGTGCTGGAGAAATAGATGAAGTCTTCGGCCAATCGGCTAAAGTGCAACATGACTTGGGCACCAATCTGCAGTAGCTCCACCGCGAAATCGCGATCCCCGACCACGTCATAGCTGTTGCCAAAGCTGGAGCCGAGACCCAGTTCTAGGGCGGTCTGCTCGGGATCCAGCGGTAGCGTGCTTCCCGCCAGGGCCCCAGCCCCCAGGGGCGAGATAGAGTGAAGCTCCTGGTAGAAACCGAGGCGCCGGAAATCCCGCTTGAACATTTCACAATAGCCAAGAAGATAGTGAGCCCAGGACAGCGGTTGCGCCGACTGAAGGTGGGTCCAGGCGGGGAACAACTCACACCTCAGCTGCCGCGACCTGGCCAGCAGACAGCGATGAAGATCCAGGATCCAGGCTTGCCAAGAGGACGCGGTGTCGAGGCAAAACAGCTTGAGGTCCAGCGCCACCTGATCGTTGCGACTGCGACCCGTGTGGAGGCGCCCGCCCGGCTCGCCGATCAGCTCCTGGAGCCGCCTCTCGATGTTCATATGAATATCTTCCAACTCGTCCCGATAAGGGAAGCGACCCGAATCGATCTCCTCCTCGATCTGCTCCAGGCCCTGGAGGATCGCGTCCCGGTCCCCGCCGCTGATGATTCCCTGCCGCGCTAACATGCGAGCATGCACCCGACTACCGTGGAGATCATAGTGGGCCAGTCGCCGGTCCAGGTGCAGGGATCGGGTATAGGACTGCGCCACCGAATCAAGCTTCTGCTTGAATCGTCCTCCCCAGGGTGATTTGGTCGAATCCTGCTCAGACATATCCAACGTTGGCTCTAGTTCTTGTTGGCGAACGCGCCGCTTCCGCGACGGACCTCAATCAGTTCGACTTGCGACTCTCGACCAGAGACGCGATCTTCAGCCTCAATCCCTGAAGCCGGATAAAGCCCTCCGCGTCCGCTTGACTATAAACTTCATCTTCCTCGAAGGTCGCATAGGAAGGATCGTAGAGACTGTAAAGCGAGCGCCGTCCCCGGATGGAACAGTTCCCTTTGTACAGCTGCACCTTCACCTCCCCGGAAACATGGTCCTGAGAGCCGCGGACCAGCTTCAGCAACATCTCCATTTCAGGCGAAAACCAGAATCCGTTGTACATGAGCGACGCCAGCTTGGATACGAGTTCATCCTTGAGATGATAAGCCTCCCGATCCTGGGTCAGCGACTCCAGAGCTCGATGCGCCTTGTGGAGAATCGTGACACCGGGTGTCTCGTAGACCCCCCGAGACTTCATCCCCACCATCCGATTCTCTACCAGGTCGACCCGTCCTACCCCATGAGCTCCCCCCTGGCGGTTGAGCTCCTCGAGCAGCTCGACGGAATCCAGGGAGCTCCCATCCAGCTTTACCGGCCTACCCTGCTCAAACTCGATCACCAGATCGAGAGGCTGGTCCGGAGCCTTCAAGGGAGACACGGTGCGCAGGAAAATGTCTTCCGGAGGAGACTGCCAGGGATCCTCCAGGATGCCCCCTTCGTAGGAGGTGTGCATCAGATTCTGATCGATGCTATAGGGCTTCTCTTCGGTGGATGTGATGGGAATTCCATGGCTCTTGGAATATAGGATCAAATCTCGGCGCCCTCGAAACTCCCAACTTCGCCAGGGCGCCAGAATCTTGAGCTCCGGTGCCAGAGCGTGGAACGTCAGTTCAAAGCGTACCTGGTCGTTTCCTTTCCCAGTGGCACCATGGGACACACAGTCCGCTCCCCACTCTCTCGCGATACGGGCCTGCTCCCTGGCAATAACCGGACGGGCGAGAGAGGTCCCCATCAAATACTCGCCCTCATAGACCGCATGGGCCTGTACTGCCGGAAACACGAACTCTTCGACGAAGGTCTGGCGCAGATCCGAAATGACAACCTCGTCTGCTCCGGTCTGGTGGGCCTTCTTTTCGATCGCCACCAGGTCTTCTCCCTGGCCCACGTCGGCAATGAAGGCGAGCACCGGACACCCGTACTTCTGCTTCAACCAATGCAGCATGACCGAAGTATCCAGCCCTCCCGAATACGCCAGCACGATCTTCTTCATAGTGCCTGAACCTTCTCCCATAGTCGCTTCCTCACGCGCCGAGCGTCGTATCCCTCCGCCACGACTGCCAAGAGGGTGTCCTCTCCAGCTACGGTTCCGAGGACTCCCGCCAGCTCCATCTCGTCGATCTTGTACGCAACCGCTGGTGCCATCCCCGCGTCCGTATGCACAACCAAGAGGTTACCACTCACTTCACAGAGCCGAATGGGCAAGCCGACCCAGCTCTCCAAGATCGCATATTTATACCTGCCCTGCTCGGTCACCGTCTTGACGACGTTCAGCTCTTTCAAATCCCTCGAAAGGGTAGCCTGAGTGACCTTCACCCCAAGTCGCTCCAGCCTGCCGCGAAGTTCTTCTTGACTCGAAATCCGCTCACTCTGCAGAAGCTGAACAATCTGCCGTTGCCGTTCCCTCTTGTCCATCGACAGTTCCGTAACTTTATACGGGATTTTATACAGGAAGAATGAGCCGGGTCAAGATTCAGTTACGACTGAGCTGAAATTTCAAGAAGAGGTCGCACGTCTCTTGTCGCTGGACAGCGTGGCGGAGAATGGGGTCAGCTCCGTTGGGGGCGGGACTAAGCTGAAACTTCATTGGCGAATGTAGCTTTGGCCTCCAGGCCGAAGTCTTCTTTCTTCGAACCTTTGGCTCGATGCACGGCGGCCTGGAGCCCACCGCTACGTCCCTCGACTGAAGTTTCTTTCCTGTACGATCCGGCGGTCTGCAGCCGGAGGCGGGGCTAAGCTGAAACTTCATCGAGCAGTAACCGGCGTAGGATGGGCATTCTTGCCCGTCCTACAACGCTCACGCTGTTGTCTCTGTTCGTGGCTAGAGACGACTTCAGGCAGTTTTACGGAAAACTCGAAAGACCGAGTCACGCTGACCTGCCGAGAACCCGGCGTCTTCGATGGTTCGAACCAACGCCTCTCGATCAGCTCGGTGGCGGGCTCCGGCGGTGCTGATGACGTTCTCTTCGATCATGATGCTGCCTACATCATTGGCGCCGAAGTAAAGCGCGACCTGGGCAACCTTGAGTCCTTGAGTCAGCCAGGACACCTGAATATTCGGAATGTTATCCAGGTAGATTCGGCTTACCGACAGGAGCATCAGGTACTCCACCGTCCCCACCTCCCGCTGGATCGAGTCCTGCATGGGAGTGCCCTCGAGCTGTACATTCCAGGGGATAAACGCAACGAAGCCACCGGTCTGGTCTTGTAGCTCCCGGATGGAGTCAAGGTGCTCGATACGTTCTTCCAGCGTCTCGCCTCCACCGATCATCATGGTCGCCGTGGTCGACAGGCCTTCCTCGTGGGCCACACGCATGACCTCCAGCCACTCCTGGGCACTGCACTTTCCGGGACTGATGCTCTTGCGCATCCTCTCGACCAGGATCTCGGCGCCACCTCCTGGGATCGAGGCTAATCCTGCCGCTTTCAGCCGCCGGATGGATTCCCGGATACTGATCCGGCTCAACTTGGCCAGGACTACTATCTCTGGAGGTGAGAAACAGTGGAGATGGATCTGATAGCGCTCCCGAATCGAACCCAGGAGCTTTTCGTAGTAATCAATTTTCAGGTCCGGGTGCATTCCGCCCTGCATCAATATCCCGGTACCGCCGAGTTCAATCGTCTCCTCGATCTTCTTGAAGATCGACTCCAGAGGAAGGACGTATCCCTCCTCATCGCCGGGGCGGCGATAGAAGTTGCAAAAGGTACAGCGGGCGACGCACACATTTGTATAGTTGATATTGCGATCGATCAGAAAGGAGACGACTCCTTCCGGATGATGCTTTCGGCGTACGAAATCGGCGGCCTGCCCCACCTTTTGCAGCTCTCGACTGCGCAGCAGCGTCAGCCCTTCTTCGGGTTCGATGCGCTCTCCCTGGAATACTTTTTCCAGCACCTGATCAATCGCCTTCATGGCACGATTATTCTATGAGGTGCCGTTGCTGTAAGACAAGGTCCGGCAGACACACTTTCGGTTCATGGGGAGTCTGATCCGACTTCGGAGCTCGGAAGCCCTCTACTCTTGCCAAGCAGCCAGGCCCCCACAATGCTAACGGCAGTTGTGGTCAGCATTCCCCCGATGGCGACCCAACGACTTTGGTCGTCCCAATATCCTTTCAGTCCCAGACCCACGAAGATCACGCCGGAGACGAGGTTCAGGAGCATCAGAGGAAACCCCATGTGGAGAGATT
The DNA here is from genome assembly GCA_965219855.1 of Acidobacteriota bacterium. Taxonomy (GTDB): domain Bacteria; phylum Acidobacteriota; class UBA6911; order RPQK01; family JAJDTT01; genus CAUZIZ01. Next base: position 548,231 of record CBDCOR010000022.1, on the reverse strand, counting down.
TTGGCAGGAAGCGGCGATCCATCCAGAGGACTAGAAAACAGATGATGCCACAGAAGAGAACGCCGGTGAACAGGTTGGCCGGCGTCAGGATGGCGATCACGACTCGCGGCCGGTCTTTTCCGGTCATTTGATAGACGAAGGCAGTAGCGTCCCAGCGTTAGTCGAATAACATCAACTGTTTATGAATGTCACTATTCTGAGTAATGTAATGCATGTCCTGAAAGGCCTGTAAAATTGGGGTTTTCTCGAAGAGCGAGACACTCAGGACCTGGAGAATTGTGTAGAGCGGCAACTCGAGATAGAGGCGCTTGCGGATGATGGCGATGAGCAGGTAGGTACTGAGGGCGATCCAGATTTGTGTTTTCACGGCATTGGGACTGGTGCCGTAAAAGGCCTTGATGCGGAGATGCTGTTTGATCCATTTGAAGAACAGTTCGATCTGCCAGCGGAGCTTGTAGAGCCGGGCAATAGTCAGAGCGGGAGAAGCAAAGTCGTTGGTGAGGAATACTAGCCGCAGGTCGGTGGTGACGTCGAAGAACTTGATGCGACGCAAAGGTTCGGGGTAGGCCTTGGCCGGATAGAAGGTGCTCAGCAGGACAGTTTGGTCGCAGATCAGTCCCGTCGTTCTGTCCACCGGGTGGGAGTAGCGGCGGCGGAACTTGAAGTTGGCCTTGGCGCGGGTCACGAATAACGACCGGGCAGAATGGAGTCGGTACAGGCGCCCGAAATCCAGGTATCCGCGATCCATGATGTAGTAGGCACCGGGACAAGGAATCAGGTGGTCCAAGGCGTGGACATCGTGCAGTTTTCCGTCCGAGATCAGAACGAACTCGGGAATGGCGCCGTGCAGGTTGAGCAAGGTATGCAGTTTGATCGCCCCCTTGGTACGGCGGAAGCGCGCCCAGGGGAAGACCGAGAGGCACAGGTCGATGGTCGTGGAGTCCAAGGCATAGACGGTCGCGTTCAGGTCGACTCCCAGGTCCTCGTCGGTGTACAGGCGGCGCGCTTCGGCGATAAGCACTTGGGCAAACTCGGCATAGATGCGCCAGTCGCGCCTCTCGTTGGCATTGGACAGATTGTTGCGGGAGACCGTGGAGCGAATGCCCATGTGGAAGAGCTTGGATCTCATGGCCCGTAGGCAGGCTTCGATATCGCGCAAGCTCTCGCGATAGGTCAACTGTGCAAAGGCCATGACCCGGTAATGGTCGGCACAGCGGAACGACTTGACCTTGTAGTCGCCTCCGTAGTGCTGAACAATGCGATGAAAATGATGCCAGGGAAGATGCCGCATCACCTGAGAAAAAATCGTCGTGCCCGTGTACATGCTCGCCCTCCTTATGAACTGAAGGGCGTGAGCGTACACTCACTTTCAAGTCGGAAACACCCATTATCTTCTCTAACATATTACTCATTAATACTTTACAGAGATTAGAAGCCCAAACGTTGGGACACTACTGAGACGAAGGTCCAGGTAAGCACCAGGTAGGCACCGACCGCACACCAGCCGAGCGTAAAATGCTTCAGGCGTCTGACAGCTTTGCCCAGAAGCGTCGGCCGAACCACACGAGCCACTTCATTCACGAAGCTGTTGGCGATCTCGAGAGTGCCGTAGAGGGTCCCCAGCATGGTCAAGAACGCGCCCACGACGTACAGGGGCAGCAGCCAGGGATGAAGATTTGTCACGAACTCCGACTGAAGGTTCAGGAGATTGTTCTCGTCCGGGACCTTGTGATTGGGCCCCAGAATGAGCGCCCCCGAGGCAACAAAGACGGCACTGAAACCGACCACCAGAAGAAAGCTGATACTACAGTCGATGATAGGTGCGCGAACCCACAACCGGGCTGGATGCGACGGATCTCTACCCACCTCCTCCAGCTCTGATAGGGTTGCTGGCGTCAAACTGGCGCGACCCCAGCGTTTCTCTCGGAGAAAAGAAGTGTAGGCGAGATAATCGAAACCGGCACCCCCGATGACGCCGACATAGCGGGTAGTCTCAACCCAGACCGGCTGTTCGGCAATCTGCCGATACTCTCCGTAGCGGCCCAGCCAATCGGGGTATTCTAGACTCCGGGGAATAATCGCCCCTCCAATGAGCTCCAACCAATCCGGTTTGTAGAGTATCAAGGTAATTACGGCACAGAACATCAGAGCCGTTACGACTCCCAGCTGCACACGTTCCAAGGCAGAGTAGCCACCGGTTGCGGTCAAGACCAACACTCCGGCCAGGATTCCTCCACCCCATAGATAGTCGATGGCGCCACCCAACTCGCCTCGGGTACCGGTAACCCAGGAGGTGAGATTGCCGAGCACGCTGCTGTGGAAGCTGACCCAGATCGGAATGCAGACGGCCGCCAGGAGAAAAAGCATCAGGAGAAACCAGCCCCGTGGTCCGGGCAAGTCGAGCATGCGCTTGTAAGGGTGTACCCCAGTGAGCACCATGTGCCGCGAAGTCGCCAGCACCAGACCCCATTTGAGAAAAGAGATCAGAACGAACAAGAAGAGCACTCGATAGCCGAAGAGGGCCCCTCCGCGAGTCGAGAAGATAAGCTCGCCAGTCCCGATCGTAAGAGAAGCGATGATGGCTCCAGGTCCGAAAATACTGAACCACCTCAGAGGATTCCGAGCCAAGAGGGCCGGTGAGACCTCGTCAACACCAGAGTGGGAAACGGGGACGGCAGACATCGGGGGAGTTTAACCCAATTCGGGACGGGAATCTTAATGAATGGGTGGCCTGACGCCTAGCCCGCATTTCTCATCGCTGGTCTACTGCGACGCCGCAATCATCCGCCCTGGCTGTGTTATGCTCGGTCGGCCTCCTCGACGTACTGTACAAGTACGACTGCGGCGGCTCGCCACGAGTGGTCTCGGTCGTAAGCCTTGCCAGGACGGCCCTTGCGGCGCCTCGCTACGACAAGCGATGAGAAATCCGGGCTAGAAGTTCCAAGAGACAAGATACAAACAAATCCCAATTCCAAGCCTCATTGGAATTTGGATGATCAATCGTCTCAGGAACCCAGCAAGCGTCTCAGGCGGACATCTTCTTCCAGGATGATGGTTTCGGAGCGGTTGGGGCCGATGGAGACAATGGAGATATCGGTCTCGATCAGCTCGGCGAGACGGGACAAATAGTGTTTTGCCTTTTCGGGAAGCTGTTCATACTCTTCAATCCCCGAGGTGTCTTGCATCCAGCCCGGAAGCGTCTCATAGGTGGGAACTATTTCGTCCAGAGCTATCCCATCGAAGGGAAAGAACTCCATGGACTGTCCGCGGCAGCTGTAGCCGGTACAAATCTGGATCTCGGCGAACTCGTCCAACACATCCAGTTTGGTTATCACCAAGGTATCTACGCGGTTGATCAAACAGGCATAGCGCACGACGACGCCATCGAACCAGCCGCACCGACGAGGGCGTCCAGTGGTGGCCCCGTATTCGGCGCCTTTCTCGCGAACATCCTCCAGCACCTGCCCTGTCATCTCGGTGGGAAAAGGACCACTTCCCACGCGTGTGGTGTAGGCCTTGGCGATTCCAATAACGCCGTCGATTGCATTGGGACCTACTCCCGTGCCCGTACAAGCCCCTCCGGCAGTCGCGTTGGAAGAGGTGACGAAGGGATAGGTACCATGATCCACATCTAACAGGGTACCCTGAGCCCCTTCGAAGAGGATGCTCTTCTGCTCTCGTATCGTCTGATTCAGGCGCTCAGAGGTGTCGGTGACGAAGCCGCCAATCCGCGTTCCAATCTTCAGGTAGGCGTCGAAGATCACTTCGGGGTCAACCGCCTCAACGTCATAGACGCGCGTCAGAATCTGATTCTTGAACGCGCAATTGTCCTGGACCTTTGCTTTGAGCACATCAGGCGAGAAAAGGTCCCCTACCCGGATGCCGCGGCGTGCCATCTTGTCCTCGTAACAGGGACCTATCCCTCTACTGGTGGTGCCGATTCGCTCCGCACCCAGCCTCGCCTCCTCGGCTTCTTCCAGTTGCCGGTGATAGGGCATGATGAGGTGGGCGCGGTTGCTCAAGAAGAGTCTTCCTTCCAGTTCCAAGTCCTGCAGAGCCTCGATCTCCTCTACCAGAGCAAAGGGGTCGACAACGACGCCGTTCCCAATGACACACTGCTTGTCGGGATGGAGAATCCCTGAGGGGATGAGGTGAAGAACGTACTTTTCACCCTTCAGACTGACCGTGTGTCCGGCGTTGTGTCCGCCCTGATAGCGGGCGACCACATCGAAGTGTCGGGTGATCAGGTCGACAATCTTGCCTTTCCCCTCATCCCCCCACTGAGTGCCTATGATAACTACATTTGCCATGATTCGAGCAGGGTAAAACCAGGACCTACAAGCAAAGGCCACCCTCGCTTCGCCAGATTAGGCAGGGAAATGCCGTGCCTCGGACAGAGAATCTACTCAGGTTGGCACAACCGGCACCCCGCAGACTGCTGCGCTTAGGCGTCAGCCGTTTGTTGGAGGTGAGCCTCGATCAGCCGGGAGAGGTTATCCCTCGAGGTGGAACCCACCACCTGGTCCTTGATCTGACCATCCTTGAACAGAAGCAAGGTTGGGATGCCTCTGATGTTGTACTTGGTCGAAGTATTCATATTGTCGTCGACATTCAGTTTGACTACCTTGGCCCGACCGGAAAAATCCTCGGCAACTTGATCGATCGTCGGGGCAAGCATCCGGCAAGGCGCACACCATGGAGCCCAGAAGTCGACGAGCACCGGCTGGCTCGAATTCAGCACTGCCTCTTCAAAGTTCTGATCGGTTACATCCTGCACCTTATCGCTCATTCTAACCTCCTGATTTTCAATCGCTTCCCTCCTCAGAACGCGGTGCGAACCGAGGGAAAACGGGATCGCCATGCTACCATACGCAATGGCTTGACTCAAAAAGTACCCTGGGCAAAGCGCCCACTCGGACAGCACTTCCTCGCCGATCCCAACACCTGCCGCAAGATCGTTGACTTCGCCGGAATCGACAAAAACGACGCTGTGGTTGAAATCGGTCCTGGAACCGGCGCTCTTACCCAGCCGCTCCTAGCCGCGGCGCGAGAGGTGATCGCGATCGAATTCGACCAGGAGATGATCGCCTATCTCGAATCTAATCTTCCGTCGGAGCTATCCGATGGACTGACGCTGATTCGAGGTGATGTCCTCGATCTCAACTGGCCCGGCATCTTACCCCGAAGCCCTGTCAAAATCGTTGGGAACCTTCCCTACAACATCGCTACACCGACACTCACAAAGATGACCGAAGTGAAGAATCGGTTTCAGAGCCTCACTTGCATGTTGCAGAAGGAAGTAGCTTCACGCATCCTGGCACGACCTTCAACCAGGGATTACGGCTACCTGACCCTGATCATTGAGTATCACTTTGAGCGGATCCGGGGCTTCGCAGTTCCGCCTACGGTCTTCATCCCCAGGCCCAGGGTGCAATCCTCCGTGATAAAGCTGATTCCTCGAAGGATTGCCGATCCGGTCCCAGACTACGCAAGCTTTCTTGCCCTGCTTCGGACTGCCTTCTCTCACCGCAGGAAGACCCTTTGGAATAACCTCGTGAGAGCCGGGGGACGCTCCCAGGACGAACTCAGGGCCGCCTTCGATTCGACCCGGCTGGGGCACCAGGTCCGGGCAGAGGAACTCTCCCTGGAGCAGTACCTATGTCTGGCACGGCTGCTATAATCCGCTGGAATTTATGGAGGAGTGCCTAGAACTTATCCCGCTCGGAGGGTTAGGCGAGTTCGGGATGAACTGTGCCGCGCTCCGCTGCGATGGGGACATGGTCCTGATCGATGCTGGCATGACTCTCCCTGGCCGGCATCTGGGGACGAGTCTCGGCGTGGACCTGATCGTCCCCGACATTACCTTTCTCAAGGAACACCGCGACCAGCTGCGAGCCATCGTTCTGACCCACGGGCACGAGGACCACTCAGGCGGCATCGCCTACGTGATTAACGAGCTCTCAGTACCCATCTACGGCAGTCGCCTGGCTCTAGGTTTGATGTCCTCACGACTGAGGGAACGGAAGCTGGAGTCGAAGGCCGACCTTCACGTCCTGGAGGCACGCAAACCGGTAGACCTGGGATCCTTCACGATTGAAGCCCTGGATGCCACCCACTCCTTTCCCGAAAACTTCAGTCTGGGAATCAAGACGCCGGTCGGCTCCGTCATCTGGACGGGGGACTTCAAGTTTGACCAGACCCCGATTGACCGACGGCTCAGCGATCTGGCACGTCTTTCGGAATACGGAAACGAGGGCGTCCTTGCGCTTTTCTCGGACAGCACCAACAGTGACGTGCCGGGGTTGTCGCCTTCCGAGTTCTCCGTGATCGGTCCGCTGCGGACCCTCTTCCACGAGGCCCGTAGGAGAATTGTCCTATCTTGCTTTGCCAGCAGCTTCCACCGGATACAGATCGTTTTCGATCTGGCAAAAGAGTTTGACCGCAAGGTCTTTCCGATGGGTCGAAGCATGACTTCGAACATCAAACAGGCCTCAAAATTGGGCTATCTTCGGGTGCCCGAGGAACGAATCGCCACCGCCGAAGACCTGAAACAGCTACCCCCGGAGCGAACCGTGCTGCTGGCCACCGGCAGTCAGGGAGAACCGATGTCTGCCCTTAGCCGCCTGGCAGTCAACGAGTTTTCCCAGGTCCAGGTAGAAAAGGGGGACGTTGTTATTCTCTCGGCAAGGATCATACCGGGCAACGAAAAACTGATCACCAACCTGGTGAATCACTTCTACCGGAGGGAGGCCACGCTCTTCGACTCCAGACACTCAAACGTACACGTCTCTGGCCACGGCTTCCGAGAAGACCTGAAGCTGATGATCAACCTGACCCGTCCCAAGTACTTTGTCCCCATCCATGGAGAGTATCGCCAATTAAAGAATCATGCCTTACTGGCCTTGGATCAGGGGATTCCCCAGGACCGCATCCACATCGTTGAGAACGGAGAGATCCTGGGATTGGCACCCAGTGGCGCCAAACTTCTGGACAAGATTCCGGTGGGGCGTCGCTTCATCGACGAAGGTATTCTGGAAGCCGTCCACGAGGTCGTGTTGAGAGATCGGCGCTATCTTTCGGCAGATGGCGTCCTGGTCGTCGTCCTGCGGATGGACGGCATGAGTGGTGAGCTGATCGGAGAGCCGGATCTGATCTCGCGGGGTTTCGTCCTGATGGAAGACTCGGAAGAGCTGATGGGACTGACTCGACAGCGCATCGCAACCATCGTCTCCGAGACGGCGCTGGAAGAAAAGCGAGACGAAGATCTGTTTCGGGAGATGCTGCACAACGGCCTGAGGAGGTTCCTGCGAAAGCAGACCGGTAAAAGACCTTTGATTCTCCCTGTTACAACAGTAGCGTCCCAGCGTTAGTCGAATAACATCAACTGTTTATGAATGTCACTATTCTGAGTAATGTAATGCATGTCCTGAAAGGCCTGTAAAATTGGGGTTTTCTCGAAGAGCGAGACACTCAGGACCTGGAGAATTGTGTAGAGCGGCAACTCGAGATAGAGGCGCTTGCGGATGATGGCGATGAGCAGGTAGGTACTGAGGGCGATCCAGATTTGTGTTTTCACGGCATTGGGACTGGTGCCGTAAAAGGCCTTGATGCGGAGATGCTGTTTGATCCATTTGAAGAACAGTTCGATCTGCCAGCGGAGCTTGTAGAGCCGGGCAATAGTCAGAGCGGGAGAAGCAAAGTCGTTGGTGAGGAATACTAGCCGCAGGTCGGTGGTGACGTCGAAGAACTTGATGCGACGCAAAGGTTCGGGGTAGGCCTTGGCCGGATAGAAGGTGCTCAGCAGGACAGTTTGGTCGCAGATCAGTCCCGTCGTTCTGTCCACCGGGTGGGAGTAGCGGCGGCGGAACTTGAAGTTGGCCTTGGCGCGGGTCACGAATAACGACCGGGCAGAATGGAGTCGGTACAGGCGCCCGAAATCCAGGTATCCGCGATCCATGATGTAGTAGGCACCGGGACAAGGAATCAGGTGGTCCAAGGCGTGGACATCGTGCAGTTTTCCGTCCGAGATCAGAACGAACTCGGGAATGGCGCCGTGCAGGTTGAGCAAGGTATGCAGTTTGATCGCCCCCTTGGTACGGCGGAAGCGCGCCCAGGGGAAGACCGAGAGGCACAGGTCGATGGTCGTGGAGTCCAAGGCATAGACGGTCGCGTTCAGGTCGACTCCCAGGTCCTCGTCGGTGTACAGGCGGCGCGCTTCGGCGATAAGCACTTGGGCAAACTCGGCATAGATGCGCCAGTCGCGCCTCTCGTTGGCATTGGACAGATTGTTGCGGGAGACCGTGGAGCGAATGCCCATGTGGAAGAGCTTGGATCTCATGGCCCGTAGGCAGGCTTCGATATCGCGCAAGCTCTCGCGATAGGTCAACTGTGCAAAGGCCATGACCCGGTAATGGTCGGCACAGCGGAACGACTTGACCTTGTAGTCGCCTCCGTAGTGCTGAACAATGCGATGAAAATGATGCCAGGGAAGATGCCGCATCACCTGAGAAAAAATCGTCGTGCCCGTGTACATGCTCGCCCTCCTTATGAACTGAAGGGCGTGAGCGTACACTCACTTTCAAGTCGGAAACACCCATTATCTTCTCTAACATATTACTCATTAATACTTTACAGAGATTAGAAGCCCAAACGTTGGGACACTACTGCTGTTACAATCAAGATTTGAGGTCTACGTTTACCCTGCTCCTGGACCGAGGAGTTTCCCATCCGCTGTTCGGCAGCACCCAACACGCCGGACATCAGGAGACCTGATCGTAGTAAATTGGCTACCCAGCAGGAGTCAGACTCGAGGGGGACATTATGAGCGTCTATCCAAAGCAGAGAGCTTCGGAACTGTTCGGACTGCTCTTTATCGCCACCTCGCTATTGTTGCTTCTGTCACTGGCCACCTACGATTCCTTCGATCCTTCGCTGAACGTGGATTCGAGCAGAGTGGGTCACTCCAACTATGTGGGCAAGATTGGAGCCTGGGCTTCGGATGTCTTATTTCAGATTCTGGGATGGGCTGCCTTTTGCCTTCCCATTCCTCTCTTTCTGGCAGGCTACAAGAGGATGCGTGGAAGGGCATGGGTGGAACCCTTCCTCAAGTTCTTCGGAGTCTCCTGCCTGATCGTCTCCTTCAGTACGATCCTGGCCCTACTCACTCCTGTCAGCCCCGAGAAGGTCAACTTCACTCCGGGTGGCATCGTCGGCATCCTGCTCTCGGATCGGCTGATCATGTACTTGAACCGACCCGGCTCTCTGGTCGTCGTCGCCACGGTGTTGGTTCTGTCTGTGGTCCTCACCACTCGTTTCTCCCTGGATCAGCTCTTGACCCGCTTGGGCAGCCGCAAGTGGAACTTCTGGAGTGGTCTCTGGTCTGACGCCCAAAGACGGCTCGTGTCTCGCAGAGATCGCCAGGCCATCGCTTCCTGGAACAAGCGCGACGAGACCATCGTCACTCAGACGCTACCCGAGAAGGCAACTCTGGAGTCGCAGCAGACTGAAGCGGTACCGGCACTCGGGACAATCGAAATCACCGAAGCTCACGATTCTGGAGCGGAGACCCAGTTTCAGCCCTTGGCCGCGGCCTCCTTCCAAAACAGCGAGCGAAGGCATTCCGTGCCGCCTCTGGAATTCCTCCAGGAACAAGTAAGCCATGTCGATGTGGACGAGCAAGATCTGATCAAGAGGGCCGAACTACTGACCGTGAAGTGCGCCGAGTTCGGTGTCCTGGGACACGTGTTTCAAATCCACCCGGGTCCCGTGGTGACCACCTTCGAGTTCAAGCCCGATCCCGGTGTCAAGTACAGCCGCATCACCAACCTGGAGGACGACCTGTGCCTGGCGTTGAAGGCAGAGTCAATTCGGATCGAGCGGATTCCCGGCAAGAACACGGTGGGCATCGAGGTCCCGAACCTCGATCGACAGACCATCTATCTCAGAGAAATCCTGGCATCGACCGGCTTTCAGCAGGCTCCTTCTTTCCTGACCTTGGGCCTGGGAAAGCTGATCAACGGGAATACCCATATCGCCAACCTGGAGCGCATGCCGCATTTGTTGGTGGCCGGTGCGACCGGCTCTGGAAAGAGTGTCGCACTGAATTGCATCGTCTGTTCCATGCTCTACAAGGCTACGCCCGATCAGGTCCGCTTTATCATGATCGACCCCAAACGCCTGGAGTTGGGCGTCTACAGCGACATCCCCCATCTGCTGACACCCATCGTGACGGATCCCAAACAAGCGGCCAATGCACTGAATTGGGCCGTTCATGAGATGGAGGAGCGTTACCGACAGCTGGCGCGGGTCGGCGTTAGGAGCATCGATCAGTACAACGAACTTGTCGAAAAAGCTCCGGATCAGCTGGAGGGAGAAGAACTGGAGCCCCTTCCCTATATCGTCGTCATCGTGGACGAGCTAGCCGACTTGATGCTGACGGCCGGCAAAGAGGTGGAGACTGCCGTCACCCGACTTGCCCAAATGGCGAGAGCGATTGGCATCCATCTGATTCTGGCGACTCAACGTCCTTCGGTGGACGTCATCACCGGTCTGATCAAGGCAAACTTCCCTTCCCGGATTTCCTGCCGCGTGTCCTCCAAGATCGATTCCCGAACCATCCTGGATGCCAACGGGGCCGAACAGCTATTAGGCCTCGGCGACATGCTCTTTCTGGCCCCCGGAACCTCCCGTCTGGTCCGAGTTCACGGCGCCTATATCAGTGTAGAGGAGATCAGCCGAGTTACCTCATTTCTGAAGGCTCAGGCCGAACCTGAGTACCAGGAGGCAATCCTGGAGGGCGAGGAGGAGAAGGAGTCCGGAGCACTTGGAGGATCGCCCGCAGACGATAGTCTTTTTGACGAAGCCGCCCGCTTCATCGTGGAAAACCGCAAAGCCTCTACTTCCCTCCTTCAGCGCCGCTTCCGGATCGGGTATGGACGTGCGGCGCGGCTGCTGGACATCATGGAAGACGAAGGCATCGTGGGACCGTCCGAAGGCAGCAAGCCTCGAGAAGTCCTCGTCCCTCCCGATTACTTCCAGATGGATGTCTAGTCTCCCTTGCCTTGCCTTGCCTTTGCCTTTCTTAGTGTTAGCCAAACGCCTCGTCCCTGAGGCCGCGCCGGATCGTCCCCGAAAGAAACTTCAGTCGAGGGACGATAGGGTAGGGAAGCACGGTCACCCGGCTCCCCTCCCTCCGAACTGCACGTGCGATTCTCCCGCATACAGCTCTCCAGTCAGTAGGTTCCTATGGATTGGACGAAACGGATATGGGCGTCAGTCAGGCTCGTGAACCCATGATCCGTAAAGAAGGCGTTGGGCCAACGGTGATTTCGACAGAGGCGTTTTCTATTCTTCCGGTTGCGCTTCAGAAGCAGGCGTCGCAAACGACGACGGATCAGACCGTCGTAGTCCTTGAAGATGTTCCAATGACAGTGCCGGAAGTAGTTGAACCAGCCTTGCGTCGAGCGATTGAGCCGCTGGAGGATGACCTCCAGCGAGTCGCCCGACTTGCGCGGCGTCAGCTCGTGAATGCGCTCGACGAACTTTCGGTGGCTCTTCGCTCGTGGAAACCGAAAACGGCCTCGGAACGAATCGCCCAAGAACGAAAAGCTCTTCTCTCGCGAGTCCACGATGTGTGTCTTCTCGGGATGCAGTCTCAGCCCGTTGTCCTCCACCCAGCCCCGCCCTTCGGCCAGGGCCGCTTCAGCCTCCTCGGGTGCGCGACACAGCAGGACAAAGTCATCCGCGTAGCGCACCATCTGGAAGCCCAGATCGGCCATCCGATGGTCCAGGGGATTGAGGTAGGCATTCGACAACACCGGAGAAAGAACGGCGCCTTGGGGGACTCCGGCTTCCGGAATCCACTTACGCAGCTCTTCCAGTATCCCCTGATTCAGAAACAGCTGAACCAGGCCCAGCACGCGACGATCCGATATCTTCTGTTGGATCAGGTCCAACAGTCGATCTTTCGGGATCGTATCGAAGTAACCCTTCAGATCCGCGTCGACGACATACACATAACCGGCTTCGAGCAGCTCTTCGACGTACCGCAGTGCGCCGTGGCACCCTCGCCCATGACGAAAGCCGTAGCTTCGATCATGGAACGTGGCATCCAGAATCGGCTCGATCCCGTGGACCAAAGCCGTTTGCACGACTCGATCCCGCACGGTCGAAATCCCCAGCGGTCGCTTTTCCGAACTGCCTGTTTTGGGAATCCACCTCCGCAGCACCGCTGCCGGACGATAGGTCCCCTCACGCAGTTCTTCCTGCAACCATTCGAGTTCCTCCCGCTCGTGTTCGGCGAAATCCCCCCACGTTTGCCGGTCCACTCCCGCCGCTCCTTTCCTGCCCAAGACCTTCTCGGCCGAGCTGGAAAGGTTCCGGCTGCAAAACACCTTATCGATCAGCGTGTGCCATTTCCCTCCTCTCACCTTTCCTTTCAAAAGTGTCTCCAACATGCGATCCGTCCAAACCGCGCGATGAGCCCACTGTTCGATGCCAGCGGGCTCTCCAGCCGGGCTAGCCGAAAACGGCACTGTGACCGGGATGTAGTCCCGCCTTTGGGCGGAGTTACGTTTCCGCGATTTAGTCATTTCGCATCTACCTTCCTGCTCCCCTTCGCTCCACCGCGTTTTGCTGCACGGCTTCCCCGCTACTATGGGAGCTCTGACTTCTGTCGAGCCGCTTCAACCGACCTCACCGGTATCGCCAGGTTCGCTCCCCTTCGGCGGGCGATACTGCACCGCGGGCCTGGGCCATTGCTCACGCAGCGTCCCCTACTGCGAGCTCTCACGATGGGTCGTCCACGTCCCTCACCCGACAGATCTCCCTGCTTATCTCGTTTGACCTTCCGACCTCTCCATCTCCAACCACCGCATTGCCATTTCGTCACGGTCGCTTTGTCACGTTACTTCACCGCCGTGACTTGCCGCGTCTATCCCCCCGGGCAGACCGTTCAGGTCGGAGGGATGGCCGTCGCGCGGTCAAGGGTTCGGGCTTTGCCAGGACCCTCCCCGACAGGCTTGGCCGAATCGAGTTCACTTGCGTTACGGATTGGTCGTTCGTCTCAGGTTGCTCTCCACCCTTCCTCACGGAAACGCAGTTACCACTGTCGACTTCAGGCCGGTAACGTTAGCCTGGAAGGGACTTTCACCCTTCTGATCAAACGCCTTCACAGGCGCACTAGCGGTGGCCTCCAGGCCGCCGTGCATCAAGCCAAAGGCTCGAAGCAAGAAGACTTCGGCCTGGAGGCCAAAGCTACATTCGCCAATGAAGTTTCAGCTTAGCCTCAGACCAAGGTAATCTCGGTGACTTCGGGAGGGCAGTTGAATCGCACCGGGGCCGTCACGCCCAAGCCCACTGTAGTGTACAGCCAGGTGTTTGCAACCCGATAAAGACCCTTGTCGTATTTTCGCCCATAGGGAGGCAAAAAGGGAGATCCGATGAAGGGGAAACGCACCTGTCCCCCGTGGCTGTGACCGGACAGTTGTAGATCGATCCTAGCGCGACCCACAAAGGAATCGACGAAGTCGGGTTCGTGCATCAACAGAATCGTGGGCACCTCGGGGGGCTGCTTTTCGAGACCACGCTTTAGATCCTGGCGGCCCACCCATCCATCGTCGAGACCGGCTAGATACACGGTCTTTCTTCCAATCGAGAGCGTGAGGCCCTCATTTCTCAGCAGCTGCAGGCCCGATTCTCTCAGTCCCTGCTCAACCACCTCATCGCCTTTCCAGTGATCGTGATTCCCCAGGATGGCAAACACTCCGTAAGTAGCGTCGAGTCGAGCCAGAGCAGGAGCCAGGTCAAAGATGGCGTCGACGGTACCCTGAACATAGTCTCCGCCCAGGGCAACCAGATCCGGCTTGAGCTGGTTGGCCATTTCGACGGCTCGTTCAATCAGCTCGATCCGGGTGGTTGGGTAGAGGTGAAAATCACTTAGTAGAACGATCTTGAAACCTTCCAGACCGACGCCTGCAGTCCCCAGCGGGACCTTCACCCGCTGCAATTGGACCCATTCGGTTTCGATGCGAGAGGCGTAGACACAGCTCAGAATGGGGACGCTGCTCGCAAATGCCCCGTAGCCCAATATTCTCATCAACTTTCTTCGGGATAGCGAACTCGAACCGCCATCCGGGTGGGCGTGCGGCATTCACGGAGATGCTACCACAACCAGCCTCCCGTCGGCCTGATTCTGGGAGGTGGTTCGTCTCATTGACCGGTTCCCCACCCGGTGCTACTATCCGCGCAAGATACCAATTCTTGTCGAGGAGGAGAGGGACTATGAAAAACTATATTGTCGAGTTCATCGGGACATTCTTTCTGGTACTGGTCATCGGTCTAGTCGTGAGTCAGGGGAACCCTCTGGCGGCCGTTGCGATCGGGGCCATACTGGTGGTGCTAGTCTACATGGGCGGCCACATCTCTGGAGCCCATTACAACCCCGCTGTCTCGCTTGCCTGCTTGATGAGGGGAGCAATTGGAGGCAAAGATGCGGGAATCTACATGGTGAGCCAGATCATCGGAGCCATCGCCGGTGCGGCTGCTTCTTCGGCTCTGGTTGGAAAGAGCATCACTGTGGCTCCAGGTGGTAACGTCAGCAGCATGCAGGCGCTGGGAGCAGAGTTCCTGTTTACGTTTGCTCTGGCCTCGGTCGTCCTTAACGTCGCCACCTCAAAGGACCACCCAGACAACTCTTTCTACGGACTGGCTATCGGTTTCACGGTTCTGGCAGGAGCGCTCGCAGTCGGACCTATCTCGGGAGGCGCCTTCAATCCAGCCGTCGCCCTGGGTCACAACATCATTTCCTCCTCACTCGGCAATGTCTGGATCTACCTGGTAGGGCCCCTAGCCGGTGGAGCTGTGGCCGCTATTGTCTTCAAAGTGACCAACCCGCACGAGTTCGAGTAGGCTGGACAATTAAGGCTTGGGGGTAGGTGTCGGGTAGATGCGGTTACGGCGACGTGGGCCCATTGGCTTCCGCGGAATCGGCAATCCTCCGAAACTGCCCATCCGTAGTGGCCTCAACAGAGACCCACGGCGCTGGTAACACATTCTGTAGGCTCTCACGGCGGGTCGTACCGAAACGGCATGTTTGTCGGCCCGCGAAGCACGCGACTAGGCCCAAAATAAGCGCAAGGTCGAAAATAGACCCCTTTGTCGGCTCCGAGGAGCCATTTTGGAGACCTAAATTCTAAATTTCGGCGCGAAGTCACTCAGAACAGGCACGTGTTCAGCTGTCCTCCACGCCGATCGCTCAGGGAAAACGATTCTGCCCTCTTGGGGGGCGTTTGTAGAGACACCTCACCCCAGCTCTGGCGACCCTCGGAGCTACTTTATCTCCTTTCAGTTTCAGGTAGCTGGCCGGTGTTTCAACCACTTACTGCCTTCCAAGAGAAGACGGCTCCAACCATTGACATCCAGCAGCCGATAGACCAACTGTCGGCCCCTGCGCAAAATCTGGCAGGGCATTTCAATGACCTCTCGCAGGAAACGGCGATACTCCATCTTCACCAGCTCTCGGGCTTGCAGTCGCGCCGGCAGCACCAACCCCATCCAGGCCTTCAAATTCCAGGCTTGAGCCGCAATCACCAGATAGGCCCAGTTGGCTACCAGCGTATCCGAGGGCATCCGCAGGGCCTCGACTCCGTTCTTGAGTTGTTCAATGACGTTCTCCTGGTTGCAGCGCCGGTTGTTTTCCCGTACGACTCCCGCCGTTCCCAACGTTCTGGCCGAGATATTGGTGACATAAAAGTGGTAGCGCGTCTGCGGCAGCAGCCGCTTCTGGCCTTTCTCGACCAGGATCGTCTTGCGCAAGATCACCATCCGATAGGTTCGCTTCGCTTTGCTCGGACGGTAGTCGATCTCCGCGATCTCTTCCCGTTCCAGCGTCAGCGTCTTGAACCCGCGTCTCTTGACAATCTCCGGCTTCACTTTGTCCCGCCGCTGGCGCCGCTTCTTCCCTTTTCCTTTCCCCTGGCTGGGGCGCCCCAGCTCTTTCCATCTCGCTTCTGGCAACGCCTCCGCCCACTTGACGAAGCTCGGATGGGCGTCGATCCCGAAGTCAAACTCCACGCCCGCCTCCGTCCAACGGTCAAAATGAGCCGTCAGCGAAAAATCCGTGTCCCCGCGCAGGCGCACCTTCCGAAAACCCGCCTCTCGAACCAGCTCGATACTCCGATCCAGCCATTCGGCCGCTCCCTCATGAGAGGGACGGTTGCCCGAGCGGTTGACCGCATAGAGCACCTCTCCCGTATTGGCCAGCGTCACGATCAGCGGCGCATAGCCCCACTGCCCGTCGTAGCTGATCTCCATCCCTTCCTTGCATTCGCCGCTCGTGGGGGCCATCGTCCCATCCACGTCGATCTCCGCCCGTTGGAAGAAACGGGCCGGTTGTTGGGCCCAGACCTTGAGGCGGCTGGCATTGACGGCTTCCATCAGATCCACCACGTCGGGCGCGTCAAAGCGGCGCACAAAGTCTCCGGCCGTGCTGGGGGCGGGGATCTTCTCGGCTCCCACCGCCTCCAGGAAACTCACACTCTGACGTCGCAGTTCAATATCCTGATAGCGGGTCCCGCCCGTGGCCACGTTGTAGATCAGGCTCAGGACGTGGTCCGATTCGTGGTACGGTTGGTGGCGTTTGAGCAGCGTCACCGCCTGGTCAATGGCTTTCCCCAGCCCACTCCACTTCACCACCTGCTGCAGCAGCCCCAGACCACCGTAACTGACCGCACCCGTTTTCTCCGAGACCTCGTAGCTGATGACCTCGGGCGAGAGCACCGGTTTCGGGTCTTGACCGTTCCAGCTGGGGCTCAATCGCTGAGCAACCTCTGCTTCCCGTTTGCGGATGATTGCGCTATCCTTTTTCTTCACCTGAAATGCCTCCTTTCGGCTTGTTCTGAAGTTTCTTTGACAACCCCAGAATACCCGTCAGGTCTGGCATTTCAGGTGTTTACATGTGGTTTAGTCCACTTTCATCTACTTCTTTTGGGCCTAGGTCTCCGTGAGCCGACTCAAGGACACGGCGAGGGGGATCACCGTATCCCTGTGGTAAACCTGTTATGAAAGCAAATGAGCAGGAACGCTTCGTGAACGGTCCCATGAATCGGCTGTTCAGCGCCGGTCCTTGAGAGAACCACTCTGGATCATACGGTTCGTAACTTGCCGTACTCACGGTCGGTTCCTTTCAGCCTTCCTGATCACGGTCCGTATTCTAGCCTTAAGGATAGGCGCAGTTTGGTAATCGAAATCACGATACGGTTCTTTTCTTGGTTCCTCCCAAAGGAACGCTGCGAGCCCGGCGGCAGAGCACAAAGAACGGTGCACTTGAATCCGAAGCGTTCAGGCCCCATAATCTTCCGCCTGCCGAAAAAAGAGGCTTCAATATCGTAACCACACACGGAGACAGATTCAGATGTCTTGGAAACTACGACTTCTAACGATTGTACTCGCATCATTCCTAGTGGTCAGCTGCGCAGGCCCAACCGACGAGACTCCCCCGGCGGACGATCCAGGAGGAACCGCCAAACCGGTCGACAAGGTTGAGCCACCGCCGACTAAACCATCAATCCCCCCAACCAAGGAACCAACGGAGATGGAAACCAAGTCCCCTGAACCAGACAAGACGCCTCCAAAGCCTGAACCAGCTCCGGTCAAAGCCGATCCTCCCAAGCCCGATCCTGGACCCCATCCAGGTCTCCTCGATCCCGCTCAGGCCGAGGGAAAGGCGCCCGCAACCTTCAAGGCGCAGTTCGACACCACCAACGGAAAGTTGGTCATCCAGGTAACTCGCTCCTGGTCGCCTCTCGGCGCCGATCGGTTCTATAACCTGGTAAAGATCGGATACTTCAAGGACATCGCCTTCTTCCGGGTCATCGACGGCTTCATGGCTCAGTTTGGCATCCACGGCGATCCCAAGGTCAATCAGAGCTGGAGTAATTCCAATATCAAAGACGATCCAGTCAAGGAGTCGAACCTCAGAGGGTTCATTACGTTCGCGAAGACCGGTGCACCCCATTCACGCTCGACACAGTTCTTCATCAATTATCGGGACAACAGCCCTCTCGATCCCCAAGGTTTTTCGCCTTTTGGTCGGGTGATTTCAGGAATGGAGGTCATCGACACCATCTACAAGGGATATGGCGAGGGTTCACCGAGAGGCCGCGGTCCCGATCAGGGACGAATCCGGACGCAGGGGAACCGCTACCTGAAGCAAAGCTATCCCAAGCTGGACTACATCAAGAAGGCCACGATCGTAGACTAGCGATTCCGGCCACCAGGGGGCGCCTGCTTTAGTTGTGCTCGCAGCAGGCGCGCCGCTTTTGTCTGGTTGCAGAGCTTGGCGTAGGCCTCGTCAACACTGACCGCTGCCCCCGAACCCGGGGCGAAACCGCAGTCTGGGTTCAGTGTGATTCTTTCGGGAGGAAGATACTCCAGCCCCCTCTCCACCCGGGCCATGATCATCTCAACCGTGTCGATCTTGCCCGGAGTGACGTCCACGCACCCCAGTCCTACCTCCAGTCCGTCTCGCAGCTTTCCCAGTACCGCCATACTGCCCGCAGCTCCACCGCTGAACTCCAACGTCAGGTGGTCCACCTTCAGACAATTCAGCTGCGCCAGAATCGGATCATAGCCCCCTTCGAGACTCGACTCGCCGCGGGCCCGCGCCCCGGCTCGGCGACACAGGTGGACCGCCCGCTTCACGCCCTTTATTCCCTCGAATAGCGCGTTGACTGTCTCGACTCCGAAATCGGCAGCCTCATCGGGATCAGAATAGGATTCCCGTATCCGGGCATCCACGAATAGGCACAGGTGAGGGTCATCCACCTGGATGATGTCGGCGCCGGCGTCTCGAATTCTGAGGATTTCCTCTCGTAGGATGGGAACGCAGTCGCGCACGAAGTCTTCACGACGGGGATAAGCAGATGAGGAGCTCGCCGGGTTCCACAGCCGCTCGCCCAGGAGAGCCGGAGCCGGCAGCGTCGCCTTCACCGCCTTGGTCGTGGTGCTCCTGAGAAACTCGATTTCTCTGGCGATGAAACCCGAATTACGAGCCAGCAGCCGCCCGACCACCGTCGTCATCGGCCTTCCGTCCTCAGGATGGGTGCTGAGCTCGAATCCCTCGGCTAGATCGGCAATGACTCCTATGTAGGACTTTCGCCTCCATTCGCCATCGCTGATGATATCCAGCCCAGCCTGCTCCTGAAGGACGACGGCGTAGCGGACCGCAGCATCCATCGCTACGGCCGCTCGCCCATCCGAGAGGCGTGTCCGGTTGGAGATCAAATCTCGGACCCAGGAGGGTCTGGGCAACGAACCTACGACGGAGGTGGGCAAGGTCGGCAAGGTCTTCATTCTTTACTCAGCCAATGTCTGCGAGCGAGTTCGAAGTCCTGCTGGGTGTCGATCTCCATGTACTCTCCAGCGATATCGATGGGCTTCATCTCGATACCGTTCTCGATCATCTCCTGCAACAAATGGATAAGATAGGCTTTCTCGAAGACTGGAGACTCCCGGAAGGGCCTCCCGGCGTAGAGCTGGCTGCAGCTCTGAAAAGACTCGCGCAACAGTCGGGCGCCCTCGCAGCCGAACCTGGCAACACCAATGTACTCGCCCTCGGTCTCAGAAGGATCCAGTTCCCGGTGGATTCTCCTGACCGCACCATCCTGGACGGCAACCTTTTCGGCATCAGTAGCAGGGTGATCGGTCCGATCCTGATAGCGTTCGAGCCAGCAGGAATCGATCGCCAGACCAATTCCCTCAGAGAATCCGAGCAGACGTTCTATCACCCTTGGGGTGTAGAGGATATCCGAGTAGGAACAGATGAAGCCCCCGGCCATCAGATCTTCCGCGTACATCAGGGAGTGAAGAATGTTGTTGTGCTCCCACTCGGTGTTATGGCGAAAAGTGAACTGAGGATACTCCGCCCTTACCTTGTCAATCTGGTATCCACCGATGAAGCAGATGTCACTGATCCCATTGGACTGGAGGCCCTCTACGATCCAGTCCAGTATCCGCCTGCCCTTGACTTCGGCGAAACACTTAGGAGTATCTGCGGTCGTCGGCATGAGCCGCTGACCCCGCCCCGCCCCGATGATAATCGCTCGCATGGGTTCCTTTGGTTACAGGTTACAGGTTACAGGTCTTGTCGGCTGTCTCGAGTCACACCCACCTATAGCGGCAGGTCCGCCGGTCACTGCCCAGTGAAGTTTCAGCTTAGCTGCGCCGCATCGTACAGGAAAGAAACTTCGGCGATCCGGCGATAGGGTAGGGAAGCACGGTCACCCGGCTCCCCTCCCTCCGAACTGCACGTGCGATTCTCCCGCATACAGCTCTCCAGTCAGTAGGTTCCTATGGATTGGACGAAACGGATATGGGCGTCAGTCAGGCTCGTGAACCCATGATCCGTAAAGAAGGCGTTGGGCCAACGGTGATTTCGACAGAGGCGTTTTCTATTCTTCCGGTTGCGCTTCAGAAGCAGGCGTCGCAAACGACGACGGATCAGACCGTCGTAGTCCTTGAAGATGTTCCAATGACAGTGCCGGAAGTAGTTGAACCAGCCTTGCGTCGAGCGATTGAGCCGCTGGAGGATGACCTCCAGCGAGTCGCCCGACTTGCGCGGCGTCAGCTCGTGAATGCGCTCGACGAACTTTCGGTGGCTCTTCGCTCGTGGAAACCGAAAACGGCCTCGGAACGAATCGCCCAAGAACGAAAAGCTCTTCTCTCGCGAGTCCACGATGTGTGTCTTCTCGGGATGCAGTCTCAGCCCGTTGTCCTCCACCCAGTCCCGCCCTTCGGCCAGGGCCGCTTCAGCCTCCTCGGGTGCGCGACACAGCAGGACAAAGTCATCCGCGTAGCGCACCATCTGGAAGCCCAGATCGGCCATCCGATGGTCCAGGGGATTGAGGTAGGCATTCGACAACACCGGAGAAAGAACGGCGCCTTGGGGGACTCCGGCTTCCGGAATCCACTTACGCAGCTCTTCCAGTATCCCCTGATTCAGAAACAGCTGAACCAGGCCCAGCACGCGGCGATCCGATATCTTCTGTTGGATCAGGTCCAACAGTCGATCTTTCGGGATCGTATCGAAGTAACCCTTCAGATCCGCGTCGACGACATACACATAACCGGCTTCGAGCAGCTCTTCGACGTACCGCAGTGCGCCGTGGCACCCTCGCCCATGACGAAAGCCGTAGCTTCGATCATGGAACGTGGCCTCCAGAATCGGCTCGATCCCGTGGACCAAAGCCGTTTGCACGACTCGATCCCGCACGGTCGAAATCCCCAGCGGTCGCTTTTCCGAACTGCCTGTTTTGGGAATCCACCTCCGCAGCACCGCTGCCGGACGATAGGTCCCCTCACGCAGTTCTTCCTGCAACCATTCGAGTTCCTCCCGCTCGTGTTCGGCGAAATCCCCCCACGTTTGCCGGTCCACTCCCGCCGCTCCTTTCCTGCCCAAGACCTTCTCGGCCGAGCTGGAAAGGTTCCGGCTGCAAAACACCTTATCGATCAGCGTGTGCCATTTCCCTCCTCTCACCTTTCCTTTCAAAAGTGTCTCCAACATGCGATCCGTCCAAACCGCGCGATGAGCCCACTGTTCGATGCCAGCGGGCTCTCCAGCCGGGCTAGCCGAAAACGGCACTGTGACCGGGATGTAGTCCCGCCTTTGGGCGGAGTTACGTTTCCGCGATTTAGTCATTTCGCATCTACCTTCCTGCTCCCCTTCGCTCCACCGCGTTTTGCTGCACGGCTTCCCCGCTACTATGGGAGCTCTGACTTCTGTCGAGCCGCTTCAACCGACCTCACCGGTATCGCCAGGTTCGCTCCCCTTCGGCGGGCGATACTGCACCGCGGGCCTGGGCCATTGCTCACGCAGCGTCCCCCACTGCGAGCTCTCACGATGGGTCGTCCACGTCCCTCACCCGACAGATCTCCCTGCTTATCTCGTTTGACCTTCCGACCTCTCCATCTCCAACCACCGCATTGCCATTTCGTCACGGTCGCTTTGTCACGTTACTTCACCGCCGTGACTTGCCGCGTCTATCCCCCCGGGCAGACCGTTCAGGTCGGAGGGATGGCCGTCGCGCGGTCAAGGGTTCGGGCTTTGCCAGGACCCTCCCCGACAGGCTTGGCCAAATCGAGTTCACTTGCGTTACGGATTGGTCGTTCGTCTCAGGTTGCTCTCCACCCTTCCTCACGGAAACGCAGTTACCACTGTCGACTTCAGGCCGGTAACGTTAGCCTGGAAGGGACTTTCACCCTTCTGATCAAACGCCTTCACAGGCGCACTAGCTTCGGCCTCCAGGCCGCCGTCCGAGCCAAAGGCTCGGAAAAATAAGACTTCGGCCTGGAGGCCAAAGCTACATTCGCCAATCAAGTTTCAGGTTAGTGCTCCCCCAGCGGTGCTGCCCATTCGAGAAAGAAACTTCGGGATCCTGCCATGGCACGGGCATCCCTGCCCGTGATCCCGGTCCGTCGAGCCAGAGGCTCGACAATCACAGCCCGGAAGGCCGTACCCCAGTGTGGACCGTTCGCGGTGAAGTTTCACCCTGGAGCTTGTCTTCCCGGCTACGTTTCACCCGTTGCACGCTGTGAGGTGGCGTTCCACAACAAGGCGGAGACGGCAGCGGCGCCGAAGGCGAATCCTGCCCACGCCATCACTGCCATTTGCCAGCCTTGCGAGTCTACCAGATGGCCGGTCAGCTGATCCCCGACAAAGGCACCCATATAACCCATGAAATTGACGAAGCCGACCGCAGCGGCAGGGGTCCCATGACGAGCCAGATCCATGGCGGCGGTTCCTACCAACAGCACCTGTGCGCCGTAGATGCAGAAACCGACTAGAAAAAGGACTCCGATCGTCTGCTCGAATCCGGAGAGGACGACTCGGTCGTAGACCAGCGTCAAGACGCCCAGACAGACAAGTAGAGAGCAGATCATGGGAGCTCGTCTTCCCCCCAGAAATCGATCGGTCGCCCAACCGGAAAAGTAGGCTCCAAGCACCCCTCCGGCAGGAAGCACGGCGTATTTGAAGGCGGCTGAAGCAACGCCTGTTTGCTGGATCTCCTTGAGATGTGAAATACCCCAATCCAGGAATCCATAGCGGCACGCATTCAAGAGTCCCAGAGAGAGAGCAAGCAGCCAGAGAGAAGGGTTGGAAAGGGTGATAAGAAGCGTCTCCTTGAGCCGGACTCTTCCTCTACCCTGGGTAGGATCTGGCTCCCCTGGCGGGGCTCCCCCTGTCTGTCCTTGAGGGTTGGACTCCCCGGGCGTCTCCCGCAGAAAGAGCAGCATGTGGACAGCGGAGAGCGCCAATAGGGCTGCTGGAATATAGAGAGCCCCTCGCCAGCCATAGGTCTCCGCGGCCCAGCCGGCAATGAGAAAGGTCAGCACCGCGGTGGTCTGATAGCCGGTGCCGATGATACCGACGGCCTTCCCGCGCCGCTGCAGCGGAAACCAGTTCGCAGCTACGCGCATGCAGGGGGTCCAACCGAAAGCCTGGAAATAGCCATTGCAGGCCCACACGAACAGCATGAAGTAGAGACCGGTAGCCCAACCGAAGATCAGGTTCAGTGCCGCCGACCCAAACATTCCCAAGGCCAGAAGCCGTCTGGGTGAGTATCGCTCCGCCAATTGCCCATTGAGGAGCTGTCCGACACCGTAGGCAAGTTTCAAGGCTCCCAGAATCGCCCCTAGCTGTGTCTTGCTGTAACCCAACTCGGACTCTATGCCCGGAAGAGCCGCGGAGAGATTGCTCCGGCAAAAGTAGAAGGCACCATAGGTGATCCAGAGCACCCAGATGATTCCGGCTTCGGACCTCTTTTCCTGCATGCGTATAGGCTCGAGTCGCTACGGATTCTAGTTCATGAAATGGGCTCTGATGCTCGAGCCGAATCGGAATCTTCGAGGTAGGGAATCGTCTGGGGCCCCTGGGGGAGGACACAGATGCGTGAGCCCGTACCGTACTCGTCGAGAAGCCGACTCACGGTCGCCTCGACGTCTTCTATCGGCTCCAGGTGCGCCTCGCGAACCTGCTCCGGCTTCAGATAGGTCGACTTCAAGTAGACGCTGGCTTTTGCTTGAATCTGGCCCTGAACCTGCACCTGCCACTGGTCCTGACGCTCGAAGCCAGGACTGTGGACCAGCTCCAACAGAGACGCGGGGCTGGAGGAGGAAGCCAGCAGTTCCCGGTACTCGCCATGATCGGGGATTCCGTCTGAGCACTCCGCCGCGCAAATGATGGCACCGCCCTGGCGGACAACCCGAGCCGCCGCCGACATTCCCTTGACGGACTGATACAGGTTCAGGTCCAGCGGGTAGCCGCTGTTGGTGGTGAGGACGACTTCGAAGGGCGAGGATACCGCTTGCATGGCCGTGCGCCTGGCGAAACGGCAAGCAGAGGCGTGAGACTCGAAGAGCTCACCGGCATGGACGCTGGTGATCTCGTGGTCGCGATTAAGTGTGACGTCAATGGCAAAGCTGACCCCCGTCTGCGCAGCGATCTCACGGATGGCGTCGTGGATGGGGTTGCCCTGGGTGGTACCCCAGGTCGCACTGGGATGGGCAATCAAAGGGGCGCTATGCAGCTGCATTATGGTTTCAACCGAGGCCAACCCAGGCGCTACCATCTTGGGTCCACCGCTGAAACCGGCGAAGAAGTGAGGTTCCACGAAGCCAGCTGTGATCCGGACATCGCTCGCCAGCCATTCGGCGTTGAGACTGATCGGGATGCCCTCTGAGGTTTCACCGGCCTGGCTGAGATTCTCCGGGTCGAAGGCACTGTGGTTGAGGACCCGATAGTTCGCCACCACCTCCGGCCCCAGCATCTCGTCGAGTTCTTGCTGAGTGTTCGCCCGATGAGTGCCAGCCGCGACCAGAATCGTAATCTGATCCTTTGGGATGTGACGGAGCTCGCTCAGGAGCACTGGCAGGACCCGGGCACTGGGCATCGGTCGGGTAATATCGCACACCGAGATGGCCACAGTCTGCGCAGAGTTTGCAATCTGGCGCAGCGGCTGTGAACCCATCGGCTTCCGCAGAGCCCGAAGGAGGGCGTCCTCCTCGCTGGGTAGACCAGGGATGTAAGAGGGCTCAATGACTCGGGTCCGGCTCTCGGGAAGGTCTACTTCGAGACCCGATTTCCCATAGGCAAGTTCTACTAGCACTTAGAGGTCCACCTCGTATCTCGCAGCCGCGGCCAATTCTAACATGAGTACAAACCGAGGCTGGAATGCTGATACGAGGCCTTGTGAATCATCGCCTGCTAGAAAAGAAATGCTGGAGCATTTGTTTGGACTGCTCCTGCAATACTCCCTCAACGACCTCGACACGATGATTGAAACGTCCCGGGTCCAGAAGGCTGACACGCGAGAATATGGCCCCAGACTTCTCATCTCGAACCCCAAAAAACAGGCGATGGACCCGTGCCCAGATCAAGGCACCTGCGCACATCGCACAGGGCTCAACCGTCACGTAAAGATCCACTTCGGAAAGCCTGTAGTTGGC
The DNA here is from genome assembly GCA_965219855.1 of Acidobacteriota bacterium. Taxonomy (GTDB): domain Bacteria; phylum Acidobacteriota; class UBA6911; order RPQK01; family JAJDTT01; genus CAUZIZ01. Next base: position 522,731 of record CBDCOR010000022.1, on the reverse strand, counting down.
CAGTCTGCGTCCCGCTTCTCGGAGCACCAGCACTTCGGCATGAGCGGTGGGATCGCTCAGCTGAATGCTCCGATTGTGGTCGCTGCACAAGATCTCCTGCTCCCGGACTGCGACCGCACCGATCGGCACCTCGCCCTCGCTGGCTGCCTGCCGCGCTTCTTGAAGGGCTACTTTCATCCAGGTCTCCACGCAGCTGTGAATCACATCCATAGCCACTACAGGGTTGACATCTCTTGGGTCTATCGGGTCTCCGAATAGCGCTCCCCTGAATCTCCTTTCAGGTAACGAATGGGTCAGGACGCAACCCTTACAGGGTGCGATGAGCCGCAGTGGCTCGAACTAAGTCAACCATGGTAGACAAACGGTGAGGCGTTTGAAAGGAGGGAAATAGAGGGATAAGAGAAGCAAGACGCCGAAGCCTACCTGTGCGAGTCCACGCTGGTACAGAACTTCCTGCTCGAACTCCGCAACTAACCAGCGGAGGTAGGCAGCCAGGGCGCTCCCAACGGCAGGTCCGGAAGAAGGGATCGTCACGAAGGGGCCAGGCAGGAAGACTTCGGGAGACGGCACTTCGGCCTAGAGCAAAGCGCCAACGACCGCCCTTGAGCGAAGCGTCGGCGAGGTTCCCTGACCTCGTCTTCAGAGAGAACATGTGGTTATCTCTCTGGAACTGCTTTGGGTGATACCTGTCGCCGCCTGAGGAAAATGGTTCGAGTCATGACCGGTGAAGGTCCCCCACCGTCCCACGTTGGGTGAGTCCGCGCTATAAGCCCTCGGCGAAAGGCGACGGATGATGCGGTGCTGTGGAGAAGGCCTCCTGAGCCGCCTCCGCTTTAGGGATTGCCGCAGAGCCGGAGTACTCCAGTTTCGACTGGAGGAAAGGTAAAACCGAAGACGAGCTGAGGAAGGATCTGAGCTCTGGGTAGTTAGCGTCCCGGCCGTGGCCTCCAAAATGGGCCGGCCCGTGCTCTTGCCCGGGTCAAACCGAGAAAACAGACACCTAGGTGCCTGGCTAAGAAACACCCGATAGATCCCCGATCCGTCTCACCTGATGATGCAACCTAACAGGAACACCATGGTGAAGAGCAGAAAGGAGCACTCGCTGACCGGTCGCATTACGATCGAGCTCATGCGGGCCGCTTTCAAGAAAGTCAAGCGCAACCGAGGTGCCGCTGGAGTGGACAAGGTCAGCGTCGGGAGGTTCGAGGCTAACCTCGAACCAAACCTTCTCGCCCTGATGAAAGTTCTCAAATCAGGGGCGTTTCGGCCCGATCCGCTGCTCCGCGTCCGGATCTCCAAAGGCCCTCGCACGAAGAAGACCCGGCCGCTCGGGATCCCCGTGGTCCGCGATCGCGTGGCCCAGGAGGTTCTGCGGCGGCTGCTGGAACCTATCTTCGAGCCGCTCTTTCAGGACGCCTCCTTCGGGTTTCGTCCTAAACGCAACTGTCATCAGGCGATCCAGTGGCTGTTGTCCCTTCACGACGCCGGCTACCTTTGGGTACTCGACGCCGATGTGGAAGGTTTTTTTGACCACATTCCACAGAACGTCATTATGCAGTTGGTGGCCGACAAGGTTGCCGACGGCAATATCCTTCGCCTTCTCCAACGATTTCTCACTGCCGGGGTCATGGACGACGGAGTCTTCAAGCCGACCACGGTCGGCACGCCACAGGGAGGAGTCATTTCCCCACTGCTGGCTAACATCGTTCTCAACCAATTGGACTGGGCCTTGCACCGGGCGGGTTTTCAATTCGCCCGCTATGCTGACGACTTCGTCGTCTTGACCCGGTCCCAACAGCAGGCGCAAGAGGCTATGGAACTCGTCCAGCAAGTGCTGGAAACCCCACTTCAGCTACGGCTGAGTCCGGAGAAAACCCGGATCATGACGTTCGGAAAAGGCTATGAATTTCTTGGCTTTTTCCTCTCGTCCCGTTCCCGGCGCATGCGCGACAAGTCCCAGCAGAAATTCAAGGATAAGGTGCGGGAATTAACCGTCCGCTGCCATAACCTCGATGCCGAGGCAATCCTGAAATTGAACCGAGTGATCAGGGGGACAGCACAGTACTTCACCCCCGAGTTTGCGACCAATCGTTGGCTCTTCCAAAAGCTCGACTCCTGGGTCCGAATGCGACTCCGGAGCATGAAGCTTAAACGGAAGAACTACAACGACAACCGCAAACTCCGGGTGCGGTTCTTCTGCCGAAAGCTCGGCTTGCTTTCCCTGGAAAGCTTCTGTCTCTGTCGCAACACCTACGGTCAAGTATGTTACGTCGTTCCCCGAAATGGGGCAACGTCTTTGGGGTCGCCCGGTGAGTGACCCTCACGCCGGTAAATGTGGGGAACAGACCCCATCGCGACAACGGGGAGGGGCAGGCGGGAACTCCGCCTGCCTCTTACCCGCGTGATTCTTAGGGGGTTGACTCTCTTACCCAGGGTTGGGAAACCCTGGGCTGGAATACGCAATCCCGTTGGGATTGACCTCGCTTGGTCTGACGGGACCCATTTCCCATCCTTTCCGATGCCAGGGTGGAACCGAACCCGCACGAGTTGGGCACCGGCGGAAGTCCCAGTTGAAGTCGTGTCCAGTCTATTATCCTTTTAACTAATTGATTATAATCATGTTGTCACGATATCTGAATAGTTCAACCGGACAGTAGTGTTCCAGTGTATTAAGCCACGCGGTAAATCGCGGCTTCAGCGATATCTTCAGTCGGTTAAACATACACGGACGAGCACGCTTCTGTATTTTAGCTGACTATCTACCTGCCCCTGACGATCGTTCGAGGATCACCATGTGTTCGCCACGGCTTACCATTCCCATCACTTCATACCCGTCCTGAACGGCCTCGGCCATTTCCTTTTGCAGTGTAGAGGTGCGATTCGTGGCAAGGAGTAGGTACTCGTAGACCGTCGCAAGATTTGGGGTCTTCTCTAGCACCACGACAACTTCTTCACCCCCGAAAGTCCTGCTCTTGGAGATCATCGTACTCGGTAGCAGGCGAAATCCCTGGGAAGCGGCTTCGTCCAATTCTTTTTGCATTGTGGACGTCTTTGTTGTGGCAAGCAGTACCAGTAGCGTCCCAGCGTTAGTCGAATAACATCAACTGTTTATGAATGTCACTATTCTGAGTAATGTAATGCATGTCCTGAAAGGCCTGTAAAATTTGGGTTTTCTCGAAGAGCGAGACACTCAGGACCTGGAGAATTGTGTAGAGCGGCAACTCGAGATAGAGGCGCTTGCGGATGATGGCGATGAGCAGGTAGGTACTGAGGGCGATCCAGATTTGTGTTTTCACGGCATTGGGACTGGTGCCGTAAAAGGCCTTGATGCGGAGATGCTGTTTGATCCATTTGAAGAACAGTTCGATCTGCCAGCGGAGCTTGTAGAGCCGGGCAATAGTCAGAGCGGGAGAAGCAAAGTCGTTGGTGAGGAATACTAGCCGCAGGTCGGTGGTGACGTCGAAGAACTTGATGCGACGCAAAGGTTCGGGGTAGGCCTTGGCCGGATAGAAGGTGCTCAGCAGGACAGTTTGGTCGCAGATCAGTCCCGTCGTTCTGTCCACCGGGTGGGAGTAGCGGCGGCGGAACTTGAAGTTGGCCTTGGCGCGGGTCACGAATAACGACCGGGCAGAATGGAGTCGGTACAGGCGCCCGAAATCCAGGTATCCGCGATCCATGATGTAGTAGGCACCGGGACAAGGAATCAGGTGGTCCAAGGCGTGGACATCGTGCAGTTTTCCGTCCGAGATCAGAACGAACTCGGGAATGGCGCCGTGCAGGTTGAGCAAGGTATGCAGTTTGATCGCCCCCTTGGTACGGCGGAAGCGCGCCCAGGGGAAGACCGAGAGGCACAGGTCGATGGTCGTGGAGTCCAAGGCATAGACGGTCGCGTTCAGGTCGACTCCCAGGTCCTCGTCGGTGTACAGGCGGCGCGCTTCGGCGATAAGCACTTGGGCAAACTCGGCATAGATGCGCCAGTCGCGCCTCTCGTTGGCATTGGACAGATTGTTGCGGGAGACCGTGGAGCGAATGCCCATGTGGAAGAGCTTGGATCTCATGGCCCGTAGGCAGGCTTCGATATCGCGCAAGCTCTCGCGATAGGTCAACTGTGCAAAGGCCATGACCCGGTAATGGTCGGCACAGCGGAACGACTTGACCTTGTAGTCGCCTCCGTAGTGCTGAACAATGCGATGAAAATGATGCCAGGGAAGATGCCGCATCACCTGAGAAAAAATCGTCGTGCCCGTGTACATGCTCGCCCTCCTTATGAACTGAAGGGCGTGAGCGTACACTCACTTTCAAGTCGGAAACACCCATTATCTTCTCTAACATATTACTCATTAATACTTTACAGAGATTAGAAGCCCAAACGTTGGGACACTACTGAAGCAGTACATATTGGTAGTTATCGGGAGGGGTGGCAACCTTTTCGAGAACCAGAGCCATTTCGGTGCCACTGGTAGGGGAGCCCACCAAGATCCGGTAACCGGCAGCAGCGGCTTCGTCCAGTTCTTTCTGCATGGTTGCGGTCTTCTTGGTGGCGAGCAGGAGAAAACGCTGGGAGGGGTCCAGCGCGGGTGCCGCCACCCCAATAGCAAGTAACTGTACGGTAGCGAGAAATCCCACGGACACCGTCAGACACTGCTTTAGCTTCTTTCCAACGACTGCTGTGGTGCTCAATCTGCTCATCTCAGAACCTCCCTTAGATTAGACAATGGTTCGAAAGGAAGACCGGAGTTGTAAGTAGCGGTCTCGCTCTCTTCCCCGAGTTGTGTAGTGAACATTTTCCAAAATGATAAGGCTGAAGGGGGTTGGAGAACAAACGGGAATGAAAAGGGGCGTCCGATATCGGCTTTCTAGGACCGCCACTTCATCAAGCAATCGTCGTCGAGCGGTTTAAGCGGGGAGAAGTCGCGAGCGGCATAGTATTCCGGGCGGGCAAAGGTTCCACCACTGTTGTCCGTCGTGGTGAGGTTGATGTAGAGAATGGCGCGACGCAGCGGCGTGATGTTGACAGAGGAGCCATGGACGACGTTCCCATCCATAAAGAGTACCGATCCTACTGGACCGGTCATCGCCTCCAGACCGTACTGTTCCACCAGGTCGACCATCCTTTCATGGGAGATGTCATAACGGTAGCGGGCAGCCTGTTCGTGGTCCTCCGCATCCGGGTTAATGGCTCCGACGATCAGTCCTTCGCGTTGAGAACCGGGCACGCACATAAGGGGCGCGTTGCACGCAGTGATCTCGTCCATGAACACCGCCACAACGATCCCCCGGGGCTCGGGGACGCCGTCGGCCCGGTGGTAGTCTCCGAAGTCTTGATGCCAATCCATCATGGCGCCTTTGGCCTGCTTGGCGTTGATGCGGGACTGGTGGACGAAGACATCGCTGCCGGTCAACTGTTGACACGGCTCCACGATGCGCGGATGTCGGGAGAGCACCCGCAACCGCTCGTCGAAAAGATGCGCGCCGTAGACAATGTGCACGGCACCGTCCGCCTCACGCGCCACCTCGGGACCGTCGCGGTCCAATACCTCATTCATCGCTGCCTCGAGTACTGCCAGCTCTGCGCCGACAAACAAGTGCGGCAGGAGCACGTAGCCCTTGTCCCGATACTTTTCCTGCTGCTCTCCCGTAAGTTTCACAGTGCGAATTTACTATGCGGAGTGGACTAATTCAACTCTCCGAAAACCCCTAGGCGAGGCAACCTAAGTTTCTTTCTCGAATGGGGCCAGCAACGACGTCGAAGCGAATTCGACTATACGGCCGGCACTCGTCGATAGGGTAGGGAAGCACGGTCACCCGGCTCCCCTCCCTCCGAACTGCACGTGCGATTCTCCCGCATACAGCTCTCCAGTCAGTAGGTTCCTATGGATTGGACGAAACGGATATGGGCGTCAGTCAGGCTCGTGAACCCATGATCCGTAAAGAAGGCGTTGGGCCAACGGTGATTTCGACAGAGGCGTTTTCTATTCTTCCGGTTGCGCTTCAGAAGCAGGCGTCGCAAACGACGACGGATCAGACCGTCGTAGTCCTTGAAGATGTTCCAATGACAGTGCCGGAAGTAGTTGAACCAGCCTTGCGTCGAGCGATTGAGCCGCTGGAGGATGACCTCCAGCGAGTCGCCCGACTTGCGCGGCGTCAGCTCGTGAATGCGCTCGACGAACTTTCGGTGGCTCTTCGCTCGTGGAAACCGAAAACGGCCTCGGAACGAATCGCCCAAGAACGAAAAGCTCTTCTCTCGCGAGTCCACGATGTGTGTCTTCTCGGGATGCAGTCTCAGCCCGTTGTCCTCCACCCAGTCCCGCCCTTCGGCCAGGGCCGCTTCAGCCTCCTCGGGTGCGCGACACAGCAGGACAAAGTCATCCGCGTAGCGCACCATCTGGAAGCCCAGATCGGCCATCCGATGGTCCAGGGGATTGAGGTAGGCATTCGACAACACCGGAGAAAGAACGGCGCCTTGGGGGACTCCGGCTTCCGGAATCCACTTACGCAGCTCTTCCAGTATCCCCTGATTCAGAAACAGCTGAACCAGGCCCAGCACGCGGCGATCCGATATCTTCTGTTGGATCAGGTCCAACAGTCGATCTTTCGGGATCGTATCGAAGTAACCCTTCAGATCCGCGTCGACGACATACACATAACCGGCTTCGAGCAGCTCTTCGACGTACTGCAGTGCGCCGTGGCACCCTCGCCCATGACGAAAGCCGTAGCTTCGATCATGGAACGTGGCATCCAGAATCGGCTCGATCCCGTGGACCAAAGCCGTTTGCACGACTCGATCCCGCACGGTCGAAATCCCCAGCGGTCGCTTTTCCGAACTGCCTGTTTTGGGAATCCACCTCCGCAGCACCGCTGCCGGACGATAGGTCCCCTCACGCAGTTCTTCCTGCAACCATTCGAGTTCCTCCCGCTCGTGTTCGGCGAAATCCCCCCACGTTTGCCGGTCCACTCCCGCCGCTCCTTTCCTGCCCAAGACCTTCTCGGCCGAGCTGGAAAGGTTCCGGCTGCAAAACACCTTATCGATCAGCGTGTGCCATTTCCCTCCTCTCACCTTTCCTTTCAAAAGTGTCTCCAACATGCGATCCGTCCAAACCGCGCGATGAGCCCACTGTTCGATGCCAGCGGGCTCTCCAGCCGGGCTAGCCGAAAACGGCACTGTGACCGGGATGTAGTCCCGCCTTTGGGCGGAGTTACGTTTCCGCGATTTAGTCATTTCGCATCTACCTTCCTGCTCCCCTTCGCTCCACCGCGTTTTGCTGCACGGCTTCCCCGCTACTATGGGAGCTCTGACTTCTGTCGAGCCGCTTCAACCGACCTCACCGGTATCGCCAGGTTCGCTCCCCTTCGGCGGGCGATACTGCACCGCGAGCCTGGGCCATTGCTCACGCAGCGTCCCCCACTGCGAGCTCTCACGATGGGTCGTCCACGTCCCTCACCCGACAGATCTCCCTGCTTATCTCGTTTGACCTTCCGACCTCTCCATCTCCAACCACCGCATTGCCATTTCGTCACGGTCGCTTTGTCACGTTACTTCACCGCCGTGACTTGCCGCGTCTATCCCCCCGGGCAGACCGTTCAGGTCGGAGGGATGGCCGTCGCGCGGTCAAGGGTTCGGGCTTTGCCAGGACCCTCCCCGACAGGCTTGGCCGAATCGAGTTCACTTGCGTTACGGATTGGTCGTTCGTCTCAGGTTGCTCTCCACCCTTCCTCACGGAAACGCAGTTACCACTGTCGACTTCAGGCCGGTAACGTTAGCCTGGAAGGGACTTTCACCCTTCTGATCAAACGCCTTCACAGGCGCACTGGCGGTGGCCTCCAGGCCGCCGTGGGTCGAGCTAGTGCCCGTCCGGAAATGTGTAAGTAATTGATAAGGAAGGGGAAAGAGGGCTTTTTCAAGCTCCGAAACTGTCAGGGCCGTTTGCTAGACTATTTGGTGCAAACAATTAGACTAAAACGACTTACGACGATTTCAGGAGTTCGAAGATGCGTAAAAAGCGTGAAAAACAACGCCCCCTTTCCCCGCAATGGCCCGATCACCAGCTGGCCCATGAATTGAAGGTGATCTCGCGCATCCTGGACGACAATCCCCAGACGCTGGAGCTGATAGTACAAGATCTCTCTGACAGGGTCGATTCCGGTGTTGGCGCCCCCGGTTTGACGGCCGAGCAGGTGCTGCGTTGCGCCGTCATCAAACAGCTGCATCAGTTCAGCTATCGCAAGCTGGAGTTTCATCTGGTGGATTCGCAAAGCTGTCAGAGGTTCTGTCGCTTGCCCTATGGGGCGTCGATCAGCAAAGCCACCCTGGCGGAGAACCTGGGGAAGATTGAGCCGGGGACTTGGAAGGCGATCAACGACCACTTGGTGCTCTGGGCGCAGGCTCGGGGTCTGGAAAAAGGCCAACGGATTCGGGTCGATGCCACGGCGGTCGAGACGAACATCCACTATCCGCTCGACAGTGAGCTGTTGTACGACGGCATTCGAGTCGTGACCCAGTCGCTGGGGCGGCTGCGGGAGCGGGAAGGGATCGGCTTCGTCGATCATACGCGGCGGGCCAAGCGGCGCGTCCTGAACATCCGCAACCGCCGCGGCAAGAAGCGCCTGGACAGTTACCGCGATCTGATCAAAGTGGCGTCCAAGACGGCTCACTATGCCGAGCAGGCGCTGGCAGCTTCCGCGCAGTGGAGCGATCCCCTCAGTCTGGCCGTGGCGGCGCAACTGGCCCACTATCTGGGGCTGTTGCACAAAGTCATCGAGCAGACTCAACGACGGGTCCTTTCGGGCGAGGCCGTCGCGGCCCAGGAGAAGATCTGTTCCCTCTTCGAAGAGCACACCGATATTATCAAGAAGAGCCCTCGGGAAACGGTCTTCGGCCACAAGGTGTTTGTCAGCACGGGCGCCTCGTCGCTGATCCTGGATTGTGTGGTGGAACGGGGGAATCCGGCCGACAGCAACTATGTGCAACCCTTCTTAGAGCGGCATCGACAGCTGTACGGGAAGGTCCCCCGCCAGAGCGCCTGGGATGGTGGTTTTGCCTCGGCTGCCAACCTGCGCTGGGCCAAAGAGCAGGGGGTACAGGATGTGGCCTTTTCCAAAAAGTGTGGGTTGACGGTTGAGAGCATGGTGCGTTCCAGTTGGGTCTACAAACAACTCAAACGCTTCCGCGCCGGGATTGAGGGGTGCATTGGGACCCTCAAGCACACCTTCGGTCTCCACCGCTGTAGCTGGAAAGGCTGGCCTCACTTTCAAAGCTACGTCCATGCCAGCGTCCTGACCTATAACCTGGTCGTCCTGGCCCGACTCCTGTTGTAGCCTTTTGTGGCTGACCGTACTGCCTTGTGGCTCCGACTCGGGGAGAGGTCTGCGCCGAACCGCTGCTTTTTGGCCCGCGTGCCCTCGCTCGAGGGTCCTTGCTCTGGATCGAGCTGGGTCGAGCCGGTCTGTCAGCAGTCTCAAGTATAATAAGTGTTTACGATTCAACAGATTACAGTTCTGAAAACCCCGGTTTTCGGACGGGCACTAACTAAACTAATACGTCGCACGTCTGAACGTCTGAACGTCGCACGTCTCTTAGCCCTAAGTTACCTCGTAGAAAAGTGATGTAACCTATTGTTAAGATTGGGGTAATGCTACAAATCAGCTGCGTCGGTACTGGGTACATTATAGACGAACGCCGAGGAGATCCAGGGCTCGCTGCTGAAGCGATGTGGGACGGGTGATTTTGTCGAAGGCTGCTGAGCCGGGCAACTGCGGCTGAATCCGGTTTTTGGAGATCGTGGCCAAATCGCTGAGCAAGGTCTGAAAGCTGTGCACGGGCCCACCCTCAACGGTGCGCTTGCGGTGAGCCTTGCGGAGGGCCTGAGGAGAGCGCTGAGAGGGTGCCACCACCGAATCGCGAAGCTGCCTCCCCGCCTCGGGATCCTCGTCGTCGAACAGGATCGGAGCTAACTTCTGTCGCATGTGCCACTCGACGTAGTAGGCAAGCATGCACAGAAAGACGTGAGCGCGGACCCGATCCTCCAGATGGTGGTAAATGGGTTGGACCTTCAGATCGACACTCTTACAGCTGCGGAAGGCCCGTTCGGCGACGGACAACCCCTTGTAGGCAGCCACCGTTTGTTCGGCATCCATTTGCTCGCGGGCCAGGTTGGTGCGAATCACATAGATCCCGTCCAGTGCCGCCTCCTGCTCGATGCGCTCCTGCCGGCGCTGGTAGGAGAAGGACTCCTCGCCGATCTCCAGGACAAAATGCTTGCCCACTTTGTAGCGGTTGAGGACTTTGCCCACCCGCAGGGCAATCCGATCCTTGCCCTTGAAGCGACGCTTCGGACGTTGCGTTGCCTGGACAATCTTCTCCAACTCCAGCTCGGTCGCCTGGAGCAGTTGCTGGCGATTGCGGGCCCGTTCCTCCGCTAAGAGGGGATTACGGCAGACAATGAGCCGTTCCCCGGGGTAGTCCGGGCTCTGGATCTCGGCCAGGTCGCGTTGATCAAACAGGGACAGCTGCAGCGGACCGGATTGAAACAGTTTGCGGATCTGAGGGCCTCGCAGGGCCGTGATCCAGCCCATGCCGGGCAGCGGCTTGAGCTCCTCCCGAATGCGGGCTTCCGTCAGCATTCCTCGATCGGCGACCACCACCACCGAGCGCAACCCGAAGCGTTGGCGCAGTTTTTGGATTTGGCTGGTCACTGTTGTGGGGTCCGCTCGGTTGCCTTCGAAGACCTGGAGCAGACCCTTGACTTCTTGGCGCAGCGCCGCTCCTCCAGAACAAGCTTCGTCCACACCAGATCGGAAAAGCGATTTCCTATTGATCCGCTGTGCCCTTCCGCTCAATGTTTTGGCCCCAGGACGTCGCCCACCGGAAGCAGTTCGATACCCTCCCCCTCCTTCGGACTCTTGATCCGAAACCGCATGGAGGTCACTTCGGCACCGGCAGGACCATATCTGTTCTTGCCCAGACCCTCGTGACTGCCCACGGCAAAAATGCTCCCGTCTTCCAGGACGCAGGCGTCGGGGTAGTAGGCCAGGGGATCATAGGTAAAGCCGCGGTCTTCGCCAGGCTTGATCCAGCTTTTCCCGTTGTCGCTACTGTAGATGACCTGACCTTTGTCTCGGCGGCCCGAACAGTAGACGAGAGCAACAGTGCCATTGGGCAGGACTTGAAGGGAGCCGCGCTTGAAGTGGACAGCCTCTCCGCCGGGAAAGAGCTGCTTCGAGCTAGTCCAGGTTCGACCCAAATCCGCCGACTCGAACCAATGGGAGGTTGGCCGTGTGACGAAGCCTATACGACCGTCAGGGAGATAGCCGCCCGTCGACTCGGTCGAGTCGAAGTCATTACTGCCGGTCACGCTGAGCCCTTCCCAGGTGGTGCCTTTGTCGCGTGACCGGGCCACCGCGGTCAGCCAGCGGGTTCCCCAGGTCAGCTTCTTCGGCGTTGGCCAGCCCGTTCCGCCCGGAATGGGGGAAACCGTGTAGATGGCCAGTACCGCACCGTCTGGCGCTTCCAAGAGGCTGTAGATGGCGTCGAGTCTCCCGAAGAAGGAAAGACGGCTCGCTTCGTGCCAGGTTTCGCCGTTGTCCTCGCTGCGGAAGACGATGTTTTCCTGGGGGAGCCGGTTGACCGTCACTCTGGCGAATTCCAGAGGCGAGGTCGGCATCCGCTTCCAGTAGCCATAACTGCTCTGAATGACCGCCGTGGCCAGCATGGTGCCGTCCCCAAGTTGAATCACATCAGAGGCGTAGTAAGCTCCCGGCACCAGGGGCAGTGCCTTGGGCCGGGTCCAGGTTCTGCCGCTGTCGCGGCTGCGGATCCACATGATCTTGCCTCCGGTGGGACAGTCCCACTCGAAGATCCACGCATACTTCCTGCTCAAGTGCGCCTTCTCCTCGGGTGGCATATCCAGCGGAGTGGGCCATGAGGCGTGCCAATAGCCGGCACTGAACGTCACATACAGATCACCGTTTTTCAGCCGGACGACATCGGGCCAGCCACACCAGCCGCCGAACCCGTGAAACGCCTCGGGCGTGTTCACCGTGGGCGAAACGAGGATCTTCCGAAACTGGTCGAATCGGTTCGTCGTCCCGCCGTTCACGTAGGTGGCGGCCAACGCTGCCGATACGATGAGAACCCCGAAGCGGGAAGGCGTAGGGCAGGCTATTTTGCGATTGCCTGTCATTCGGCCCTACTGGAACCGTAGAGAGAAGAGATCGGCGTCTTTCAAGATGAAGCGGAGCCTGACAAGTTTACCTGGTTTTGTCAACTTTGGAGGGCATCGGCGACAATGCGCGGATGGAATCCAGCTACAAAGGCTGCCGCTTCCCACCTGAGATCATCGGTCACGCAGCCTGGCTCTATCACCGCTTCACCTTGAGCCTTCGAGACGTGGAGGATCTGCTTGCGGAGCGAGGGATCATCGTCTTCTATGAGGCCATTCGGAGGTGGTGAAATCGAACGGCGGCTTTCGCCTAAAAGCGGACAGTCAGGTAGTGGAGCTCTTCAGTTGGCTTCCAATACCCTTGTGTCCGTTTTTCCCTCCCACCGGCGCCTTTGCCTCTGTTCGCTTCCCCTCCTACCTCCGTCGGACGATCTCTACCCTCTGGCTCCTCATCGATCTCCCAATCCACCTCATTTCAGCCCCTTTTCGGTCGTTTCCACCTTCTTCCTAGAGCTCCATCAAAAAGGAAAGTCCTATTAATCAGGACGACTGCGACACGCCGAATACTCGCACCATAAGGGTCTTTGACAGATGCACGAGACTCAACATCGGAGCGACCGCTGACCCGGATCATCTGGACGAACCTGTTAATCCGTCTTCCTTGGTTCGAGTCCGCGTCGGAGAGCTTTTGGGTCACGACCCGAACCAAACCCCTCGATCGCAATTACTTTTGTGGCCGAGACGACGAGTTTGGGACGATTCGCCCATCGGCGCGATTGACAGGTTCTGACTGGAGCCTCATGATTAGTCAGTCACTATTCGTCCTTTGCTGGTAACGCGAGTGAAAAACCTCGATTGGGAATCATCGCATGTTCGTCGATCAATCGCGATGCTCGCGCTCATTGTGGCTGGCGAAGCCGTCTTCTTTCTACCTTTTGTGCTCCCCCGTGTGTTTCGCCCGACGCTATTGCAAGTGTTTCAACTGACCAACCTTCAACTGGGGATCGCCTTTTCGGTTTACGGTGCGGTTGCAATGTTGGCGTACTTCCTGGGCGGTCCACTTGCGGATCGATTTTCAGCTCGGAAAATGATGGCTTTCGCGTTGGTTGCGACCTCGATCGGCGGTCTGGCGATGACGTCGATACCTTCTCTCGGGCCACTCAAGGTGTTGTACGGGTTTTGGGGTGTCACCACGATTTTGTTGTTTTGGGCACCGTTAATTCGAGCCACACGCGCGTGGGGTGGGGGCAAGCTGCCTGGACGCGCCTTTGGAATACTTGACGGAGGACGTGGACTCGTTGCTGCTGCCATTGGCAGCGGGGCCGTGGCATTATTCTCCTTCTTCATGCCCGACGTAGTTCAGAATGCAACGCCCGACCAGCGAGCAAATGCATTTCGGCAGGTGATCGTTCTGTTTTCGGGAGTCACCTTTGCCGCCGCCGTTTTTGTCTGGTTCGCTTTACGTTGGCGGACTGAGACATCCGACGACTCACACAACGAGCTCCATCCAGGTGGAGTCGGCCGTGTTCTGCGTATGCCGACGGTGTGGCTTCAAGCAATCGTCGTCATCTGTGCGTACATTGGATACAAAGGCTTGGACGATGTCTCGCTGTACGCGCATGACGTATTGGGTTTCGACGAAGTACAAGCGGCCGGGGTTGGCACACTCTCGATGTGGGTTCGACCTTTCGCGGCGATCGCTGCGGGCTTGCTTGCGGATCGCTTTGGCGTTGCCCGGTTAACGATGGCCAGCCTGCTGATCTTTGGAATCGGCAGTGCTGTGATCGCTGCAGGTACCTTTCGCCCGGGCATGACCGTGTTCTTCTTCGCGACGCTGATCGCCACCAGCGCAGCAGTGTTTGCTTTACGAGGGTTGTACTATGCGATGATGGAAGAAGGACGCGTGCCGTTTGGTGATACGGGTAGCGCTGTGGGTATTGTCTCCGTCGTCGGATACACACCCGATATTTTCATGGGCCCGCTGATGGGTGTCTTGCTGGATCGTTGGCCGGGCGAGTTAGGACATCAATACGTCTTCGCAGTGCTCACGCTGTCCGCAATCGTCGGACTGGTGACATCGATTCTTTTCTGGCGTATTGTTCGTCGCTCAATATCAGTAGTGTCCCAACGTTTGGGCTTCTAATCTCTGTAAAGTATTAATGAGTAATATGTTAGAGAAGATAATGGGTGTTTCCGACTTGAAAGTGAGTGTACGCTCACGCCCTTCAGTTCATAAGGAGGGCGAGCATGTACACGGGCACGACGATTTTTTCTCAGGTGATGCGGCATCTTCCCTGGCATCATTTTCATCGCATTGTTCAGCACTACGGAGGCGACTACAAGGTCAAGTCGTTCCGCTGTGCCGACCATTACCGGGTCATGGCCTTTGCACAGTTGACCTATCGCGAGAGCTTGCGCGATATCGAAGCCTGCCTACGGGCCATGAGATCCAAGCTCTTCCACATGGGCATTCGCTCCACGGTCTCCCGCAACAATCTGTCCAATGCCAACGAGAGGCGCGACTGGCGCATCTATGCCGAGTTTGCCCAAGTGCTTATCGCCGAAGCGCGCCGCCTGTACACCGACGAGGACCTGGGAGTCGACCTGAACGCGACCGTCTATGCCTTGGACTCCACGACCATCGACCTGTGCCTCTCGGTCTTCCCCTGGGCGCGCTTCCGCCGTACCAAGGGGGCGATCAAACTGCATACCTTGCTCAACCTGCACGGCGCCATTCCCGAGTTCGTTCTGATCTCGGACGGAAAACTGCACGATGTCCACGCCTTGGACCACCTGATTCCTTGTCCCGGTGCCTACTACATCATGGATCGCGGATACCTGGATTTCGGGCGCCTGTACCGACTCCATTCTGCCCGGTCGTTATTCGTGACCCGCGCCAAAGGCCAACTTCAAGTTCCGCCGCCGCTACTCCCACCCGGTGGACAGAACGACGGGACTGATCTGCGACCAAACTGTCCTGCTGAGCACCTTCTATCCGGCCAAGGCCTACCCCGAACCTTTGCGTCGCATCAAGTTCTTCGACGTCACCACCGACCTGCGGCTAGTATTCCTCACCAACGACTTTGCTTCTCCCGCTCTGACTATTGCCCGGCTCTACAAGCTCCGCTGGCAGATCGAACTGTTCTTCAAATGGATCAAACAGCATCTCCGCATCAAGGCCTTTTACGGCACCAGTCCCAATGCCGTGAAAACACAAATCTGGATCGCCCTCAGTACCTACCTGCTCATCGCCATCATCCGCAAGCGCCTCTATCTCGAGTTGCCGCTCTACACAATTCTCCAGGTCCTGAGTGTCTCGCTCTTCGAGAAAACCCCAATTGTACAGGCCTTTCAGGACATGCATTACATTACTCAGAATAGTGACATTCATAAACAGTTGATGTTATTCGACTAACGCTGGTACGCTACTGGCTCAATATGACAGCTGACTTGATTGGCGGCCTTGCCCTATTCCTCGATACCATGCTGTTCGAGAAAGTCTTCGGGGATCGACGTCGTCAAGCGTCCTACCAGGGCGTAATATAACAGCTGCGTTCCTTCCATCGAAAGGCGATGACGATAAAGTTCGAGATGATAAATATCGAGGTACTTCGAGAAAACCAATTCGCGGACGAGCCGGAAGAAGCCTGTGTGCTCGGTGTGATCGAGAAAACTTTCCTTGATGTTGAAAGCCAGCCAGCCATCAGTTCGAACCAGCTTCAAGGCATTAAAGAAGGTTTTCGGCGGAATGTCTCCAAAACCGAGAGCTGCAACACAGGTTAAGCAGTCCAAACGCCATTCTCGGAGTTCTTCAAGAACGTCGGAGTCTAGATTTGCAAAGTCGGCGACATAGTAGTCGTCATAGACAGTGGATCGGTCCCGATAGGCAGCATCTCTGGCTGCCGGGATGATATCCGCGCCCACCAGGCGGGCCACGCCTTCACGCTTGAGCACCTCGCCCATCATTCCGTTACCCGCACCCAAATCGATCACACGCAATTCCGCAATGGGTTCGCGGACGGTACGGAGCGCACGGTGCAGAAGATCGGCTACTTTTTCAGGCGAATTGCAGCGAAGTCGATCGTAAAAGAGCTGCTCATACAAGCCGGGCCGCTTGTAGATCTCATCGTAATCGTGGAATCGCAAACACTTCGGCTTGCCGTCTTCGATGAGGGTGAAGAAGACTTCGTCTTGGTGTAGTTTGTCCGAATTGGCTGGCGGAAACTGTATCCGGTAGCATTTTGGCATAGTCAAACAGTCTACGGGCATCTGGTATTCATTGATAGGCTCGACGTCTTTGCAACAGCGATTGTCGCGTCTCGTTCGGTCTCCGTCGTAAGTCGCTCGGATCTGGCGCCCAGATTCGCAGAAAGAGAATTCAGGCATTGTTGCAAGCGGCGCGGTAGTTCTCGGCCGAAGCGTGGGTGTCCAGTTCCTTTGCAGTGAAACGGGATGCCGGATGACCCAGGTAGTTGGGGCGATATCTGTGGCCGTGACGCTGGTACGTTTCGGCAGGTGCGTCCGTTCGGCATCTCCTTCCTTATCAGACGATGGCCGACAGCAGTTTCAAATAACGGTCCATTTCTGCGAGTTGCAGAAAACGAATGAGATTACGCGACAGCAAGGTGGTAACGGGATTGCCGTTCAGCAGCCGTGCGCAGCCCGGTCTGTCTGCAACGGCTGGTTGGGCGGCCTTGTGACGTGCGACTCGCCGGGCCGCAGGGAGCAGACGGATCAGATCATCGTCATGTGTCGGTCACCATGGTATATCCCCCACCTAGGTGGCTGATTCACCAAGGTATATCCCCCACCCCGTCACCAGGGTAATTCCCCCGGGGCGTCACCAAGGTATATCCCCCACCTGATCATCTCGGACTGACAGAGGCGAAGGCCATCCTTCTTCGAACAGAAGGAGGATGGATGGCGAGAAGGAAGCTGAGCATGAATGAGTATCTAGAGATGGTCTACCAGTGGCACCGAGGACGGAGCGTGCGGCAGATTCGAGACTCTCTGAGGATGTCCCGCAAGACGATCCGTAAGTACCTGCGCCGGCTGGCGGAGGAGGGACTGAGTCGGGAACGGCCTTTGCCCGAGGAGGACCAGCTGGCGCAGTTGGTCACGTCGGTGGTGAACCCGGCGGTCTTTGAGCAGCCCGCGCGGGAGCGGATCCGGCCCTACCACCAGCAGATTGTAGATTGGCTGAGTGAGCCGGACATGACGATTCGACAAGTGCAGCGGCTGCTTGAGGAGAATCACGAGCTGGGAGTCAGCTACATGAGCGTACATCGTTACGTACGCAGCCACATCCAGCCACTGGAGAGGCCGGTGACCGTGCGCCTGCACCCTCCAGCTGGGGAGCAAGCTCAAGTTGATTTTGGGTATGCCGGACTGATGCGGGATCCGGAGAGCGGCAAGTTGCGCCGAGCCTGGGCCTTTATCCTGATCCTCAGCCACAGTCGCCATCGCTTCGTGCGTTTTGTGTTTCGGCAGGACAACCCGACCTGGCTGGACTGTCATATCCGCGCCCTGAAGTTCTTTGGGGGTTGCCCCGCCCTGATCGTGCTCGACAATCTGAAAAACGGCGTGTTGCGGCCGGATCTGTACGATCCAACCCTCAACCCGGCCTACGCCGAGCTCGAGCGGCACTACGGTTTCGTGGCCGACCCAGCCAAGGTGGCCAGGGCTCGTCACAAGGGAAAGGTCGAACGATGTGTGCCCGTCGTCCGTCAGCAGGTCCTAGCGGGACGCGAGTTTCGGGACATCGACGAGGCCAACCGGAGAGCGCTCCAGTGGTGCCTCCAAGAGGTAGGCCTGCGAGAGCATGGAACCACTCATCGCAAACCCTATGAGGTCTTCCTGGCCGAGGAAGCCCCCGAGCTGCTGCCCCTGCCTGAGCAACCCTATGAGGCCCCCGAATGGAAACAGTGTACCGTGCATTCGGACTGCCATCTGATCCTGAACAAGTGCTACTACTCGATCCCTTATCCGTACCGGGGAGAGAAGCTCTGGGTGCGGGCCGACCTGAAGCTGCTGCGGGTCTATCGGGAGCATCAGTTGATCAAGACCCATGTCCGGGTCTTCGAGCCCGGAACTTGGCAGACCGATGAGGCGGATTACCCTCCGGACAAGCGAGTCTACTTGGAGCAGACCCCGGCTTATTGTCGCGCCCAAGCGGAGCAGCTGGGGCCGGAGGTCGGCCGCTATATGGAACGCATCCTGGCCGATCATGCCATGAGAAACGTGCGCAAGGCCCAGGCGGTGCTGCGCCTAGGCCAACGCTTCGGAGCCACCGCCTTGGACCAGGCCTGTCACCGAGCTCTGAGCTTTGACAATCTGCGCTTGGCCAGCCTCAAGGAGATTTTGGAAAAAGGGCTGTGGCGACAACCCTCGACACCGACCCGGCCCACGAGCCCGGCCCCCGCTGCCTGTCGTTTCGCCCGACCCCACGACTACTTCGTCAACTCCCCAACCCAGGAGATCCGATGAGTCACTATCAACATCTCATCGAGCAACTCAAGCCGCTGCGCCTGGGAGGCCTGGTGGACAGCCTGGAGCTGCGGCTGCAGGAGGCGGAGAAACAACAGCTGTCCTACCTCGACTTTCTGAGTCTGCTGATTCAGGATGAACTCGAACGACGCTCCCAGAGCAAGTTTGCCCGCCGGCTCAAGAAAGCTTGCTTTAGCGACCTCAAGACGCTCGAAGAGTTCGACTTCAAGTTCAACCCGGCCATTGATCGCCGCCGCATCTATGATCTGGGGACCTGTCACTTTCTCGAAAACAAAGACAACATCTGTCTGTGCGGGCCGGTGGGCGTCGGCAAGTCCCACATCGCCCTGGCCTTGGGACACGAGGCGGTCCGCCGCGGCTTTGAGGTCCGTTCTATCCAGGCGCCCCGTTTGTTCCGGACGCTTCAGGCCGCTCACGCCGATCTGTCCCGCGATCGGTTGATGAAACACTACTGCAGCTCCGATTTTTTGATCATCGACGACTTTGGGCTCAAGCCCCTGACCGATCAGCAGGCCGATGATCTGTATGACATTGTCTACGAACGCTATCAAAAGGGGTCGCTGATGCTGACCAGCAATCGCAGCGTCCAGGAATGGATGGCCCTGTTTCCCGATCCCATTCAGGCCAACTCGTTGCTGGACCGGCTCTGCCACAATGCCCATCAACTCGAGTGGGAGGGGGAATCCTATCGCAGGCGCAAGCGTCCGAGCAAAACCTCGAAGACCAAGGAGGGCTCCCGATGAGCTTCCCCAGCACACTACTGAAAATCAAGAGGGGCGAGGGTTGGTTTGCTGCCGACAGGAGTTGGCAATCCGCCTCTCACAAACTCTCCGATGGAGCCTTCAAGCTCTTCGTTTACGTCTCGCTGGCTGCCGAACGGAGCACGGGACGCTTCGTCTTTCGTCAGGGCGAGTTGGCGAAGGCTCTGAACAAGTCCCGTCGCTCGATCGGCAAGTATCTGAGAGAACTCGAAGAAAAACAGCTCTGCCAGATCTCTCTGAGCTCCAACCAGCATGCCACTGGGACCCTTCAGATCCGAGGCGACTACTGGCCTTATGAGCGGTCTTCCGAGACGGACGCTCTGGATTCGAATCGATCGGCTCAAAGACTGTTCGTTGAGGCCCTCGAGCAGATGCTGCTGAGCCGGCCCTGTGTCAGTTGTCGGTACTCGGCCGCGGATCGCCAACTGGCCGTACAGTGGTTCCAGCAGGAGGTGCCGCTGGAGGATATCGAGCAAGCCATCCTCCTCGGATGCGGACGCAAGTACGTCTCTTGGCTCAATGGAGGTCAAGGACAGCCGATCGCAAGCCTCCATTACTTCAGTCCCATCCTGGAGGAGGTCGCCGTCAGCTCCCTTTCGGACGCGTATCGGGCGTTCAATCGGTGGCAAGTCCGGCGGCTAGAACAACGCTGGTCGAGGGCCCAGAAGGACTCTCAAACTTCCAAGGAGGAAACTGGTTGGGAAAAGTTTTCCCAACCAAAACCAACAAAACCAGAGAGAGACGAGATGATGATGTCTCCCAAAATGGGGGAATTACCTTGGTGACGGGGTGGGGGATATACCTTGGTGATTGACATCATGACCGCGCTGCCTCTCTTGTGGCCCGTGTCGACGAGGGCGTGCGGCTCGCTCGCACGATCCATCGGGAAGCTCCCGCCTTCGGGCCATGAGAGAGATTATTGATACGTGGGGAAACGTGACCTGCACGGGAAGGTTGGACGTGGGACGCGTAGACCAAGATTCTTATGTTGATCGCGACGCGGAATCTTTCCGCGATTCGCTTCACCTGGGTGCTCGTCGGTTGCCAGCTGACTTAGATTGGGAATGACGGGTTTTGGCTGGTTGCGGAAGTTCGTTCGACGTTTCCGAGGAAAATTTGAATGTCCGCTTTTAGGCGAAAGCGGCCGATCAGGGGCGATCTACTCTGACACTGTTTCTACGGTCAGTAGTTAGGTCGCCTTGTCCTATCCCCCTTCAATGATTTTATAAATCTCGAAGACTATTGGCTTCGCCGTCCTCGTCGAAGGAGTCTTCATGAGTTCGCCCGAGGCTGACAGCGAATCGGCCTGTAGAGTAACGGTCTAAGCCGCTGCTATGATGTCGGAGGGGCAGAAACTCTAATGCCAGGAAGCCATCGTCCCTCAGTACGAGGGAAGCGCTATGTTGTCTCGTCGCTTCACTATCTGGCAACGATGGGCGGGGTCCGCATTCTCGAATGTGGTGGCAACGCCGCCGACTCTGGTGTCGCTACTGGCATCTGCATCAATGTGCTTCAACCGGGATACACCCATTTTGGAGGGGTTGCGCCGATTATCTACTGTCCGGCGTCGGGCAACCCCGTCGAAACGATCAGCGGCGTAGGACGTTGGCCCAGAGCCGCAACCATGGACTACTTTCACCGACATCACGGCGGCGATCTACCCCCCGGAATTCTACGGACAGTCACCCCGGCATCGCCCGATGCGTGGCTGACGGCGTTGGCGCGGTTCGGCACGATGACCTTTGAAGAGGTTATCCAGCCCGCTCTGGATCTGGCCGAGCAGGGTCACCCCGTTGACGCACAGTTTCATTCGTTTGTCAGTGGTGGGATCGGAACTTCGCCTTCAACCGCCGCAACCTTCAATCCCCGTGGGCAAGTTCCACAGATCGGGGAAATCTTTTTCCAGAAAGATCTGGCGAACACTTTCAAAAGGATGATCGAGGCCGAGCGCAAGGCAGGCGGCGATCGGCAGGCAGGGATCAAGCTCGCGCGGGACCTCGTCT
Organism: Acidobacteriota bacterium; assembly: GCA_965219855.1. Lineage (GTDB taxonomy): Bacteria > Acidobacteriota > UBA6911 > RPQK01 > JAJDTT01 > CAUZIZ01. Next base: position 501,302 of record CBDCOR010000022.1, on the reverse strand, counting down.
ACAAGGGTGAGATTGCCTACGAAATCGCCCGTTTTCATCAGCAGGAAGGTGGGTTGCTGACCTATGAAGATCTGGCAGCGTTCTCGGTGCGAATCGAAGCACCAGAGCACATCACCTATAAAGGCTACGATGTTTATACCTGCGGGCCCTGGTGTCAGGGTCCGACCTTGAACATGGCGCTGAAGATTCTCGAGGGGGTTGAGCTGAAGCAGATGGGCCATCATTCCGCAGACTATCTCCATACGATAATCGAGGGACTCAAGCTGGTGTTTGCGGATCGGGAGGCCTACTTCGGAGACCCCGAATTTGTGCAGGTACCGATGGCGGGTTTGCTTCACGAAGGATATGCTGCCGAAAGACGAGCCGAAATCGACCTTGAGCACGCCACCCCCAACATGCCACCACCCGGGGATCCGTGGCCATTCCATCCACAGCCGCGTCGCGAAAAAAGTGCCCTCCCCTCCGTGAATCCCTATGGTCCCCAGCTGGAACGCACATCGCGCTGGGAAAACGATACCTGTTATCTGTGTGTAGTTGACGAAGAAGGCAATGCTTTTTCAGCGACGCCTTCAGCAGACCTGGCTTGATCCGGCGCACCCTTCCTGTCTTCGTCCTGGGAAGCGTCCGCGTCTCACGCCGAACCCGGCGATGGTTCTCAAGGATGGAAAGCCGTTCATGCCTTTCGGCTGCCCCGGCGGTGACGCCCAGGTCCAAGGGATGCTGCAAGTGTTCCTCAACATTATCGAGTTCGGGATGGAGCCACAAGAAGCCATCGAAGCACCCCGCGTCATCAGTCACAGCTTTCCCAACTCCTTCTGGCCGCACGGATCGCTCCTGGCCAGGTGACGGTTGAAACCCGGGTCGAGCCGCAGGTACGCGAGGCTTTGAGAAATCGAGGGCATATTGTCGAAGATTATGAGGATTGGAGCTCCGACGTCAGCCGGGTGTGCGCAATCACCGTCGATTCCGAGAGCGGCGTCCGCGTAGGCGGTGCCGACCCACGCTCTACCTCGTATGCGATCGCTTGGTAAGGCCAGGGGATTCCTTCTGACTCCTGCTACCTGAACCCTCAGAGAGTAGAGATCCGCGTCCTTCATCTCGAAGCGCAGCCGAATCGGCTTGCCTGCAATCCGGGCCAGGGGCTTATCTGAAGTGGCCTTGGCATGAGTCCGTTCCCACCGCACCGTATGCTCGATCTCGTCACCCCAGATCAGCGGCGACTCCTCCAAGGTAAAACCGGGCAGGGGGTTGCCCTGGGCATCCTGGATTTCCACACTCCATCCTCCTTTTCGGGACGTTGCCAGTGGGTTGCTCAGTGCCATCATGGGACCTCCTCTGGCTAGTCTATACTGTGCCGGCCTAATTCCAGGGCGCTGCCCAGTTGAGCGGGCAGCACCCCGGCCGCGAGCAACTAGTCGCCGACTTCACGGCGGGCTTCCAGGAGTGGGCGCTGTTGCAGCTGTCGTCTCTGGGTGGCCTCCTGAGCCAAGCAGTAAAGATAGCGGCCCGGGCCGCGGGGTTCGTCAAGATAACTCCCAGTAGGATCCGCGAATACTGCTGACTCCGTAGCCTGCAACTTCCCGGGCCCCATCTCCTTCTTGTTCGCCATAGTAGACGGTGAACAGCCGGCCTGGTTCGTACTCGAGCGAGACCGGGTACCCCAGGTTCTTGTTGGGCATGTCGTCACGGATCAACAGCTCTCGCTCGTAGTCCCAGGTTCGACCGCCATCCCGGCTTATGCAGGCCCGAATGCCACAGGGAGCTCGGCGGTGCCCGTAGGTCACCAGTAGCCGCCCGTCGGAAAGAAGCAGAAGGTGTCCTGGAGATCCCTGGATGGGAGTGCGTCGAATGGGTGTCCAGGTCAACCCTCCATCCGGGGACTCGCTCTGGTGGAGGTATCCTGTGTTGCTGTGCATCATGGCGAGCACCCGGTTGCCGGGCAGGACGACGGCTGTAGGCTCCCAGAGTCTGCTTCCCTCCTGGGCCTTCCCCACGGCCAGAGGCCGGCTCCAACTCCGGGCTCCGTCCCGGGAGCGCACCACATAAACGGTTTGATTCAGGGTGTGGTCGGCCGTGACCATGAGGACCGTCCCATCCTCCAGCTGGACCACTCCCCGGGGGGTGTAGCCCCCCATGTAGGGCTCGGTGGGGATCTGGGTGGTCCGTTCCCAGGTGCGGCCTCCGTCGGCGCTCAAATGCACATAGCAGCCCCCGTTGGCCCGGCACCAGGGGAAATCGCTGCGACTCCAATCCGTGTCCGCCCGCGCCCTCTTCCACGGCGGCCCACCGACTCTTGCCCAAATCTCCTCTCCCTGCGAGAGTCGCTTCGGTCCCTCGTTCAGCGGATACCAGAGGAATTGCCACTGATTCAGAACCACCGTCCCATCCCTCAGCTGGGCGAGACCCGGACACTCCACGCCATACCAGTCCCAGTTGGGAGCTGCCTGGGGCGGACTCCAGGTCTGACCTTGGTCCTCGGAACGGGTGACCAGGTTGTGGAAATGAGGGTCGTCCGGAGGGTGGTTGTAATCGGTGCGGATGGTCTTGAAGGGTTCCACTCTCTGGGCCTCGTTGAAGGCCACCACCCACGCGCCGCTGGCCAGCCGGACGATGCTCGCATGGGAGCAGTAGGCGAAGGGATCACGGTAGATGCTGATGTCGCGCCGGTTGCGAACGGGTTGAGTGTTGGTATTCGCGACACGCTGGACACGACCGCGGTGGGCGGCGCCCGATGTCATCGAGGCACTGGCCGCGGCGGTCGTGCTGCCGATCAGAAACTTCCTTCGGTCCCAGGGTCTTTTCTGAGGCATGGCTTTTCCTCCAGAGAGCCAGGAAGGACTACGAAAGGTGGCCTCTTAATGATCTACAACTTGAGTATTCCAGGTAGGCTAAGCTCTGTAAAGCTAATGTGTGATAGTCGGCACCCGATCTAGCAGACAGAACCCGAACGGCGGTGTTATAGCGCAGATCTGACCGGAAAAACGCTGTTAGAGTAGATCGCCCCTTACCGACCGCTATCAGAAGCGGCCGTTCAGGGGCGAAAGCGGATCGAATAGAGATCTGCGTCGCTCATGACAAAGCGCAGGCGCACGGAAATACCCGCCAACCTACTAACATCGGTACCACCCTTCCAGGCAACCACGCGCTCCAGATGATCGCCGAAGATCTCAGGACAGTCGGCCAACTCGTAGCCTGAAATCGGTCTACCGCTGGCGTCCTGGATCTCCACCCGCACACTCCCGGCAACGGAGGTCGAGAAGTTCATCTCCAACTCCTTCCCCTCGAACGAGAGCGGTGGGGTGGTGAACTCTCCGCCCTTCCCGGACGCATGGACCGAGACGAATCCATCCACCCTCAAGACGAAACGGCGGAGATTGGTGTAGGTCCCTCTCCAGTAATCCTCGGTGACGTAGATCGAAATCTCATCCGGAGCTCCCGGGAGGTCCGACTTGGTTTCGATCAGTCCCCAGTTCTGGTGGTTGTCCCCGTATACCCAGTTATCGGTGTAGCGCAAACCGGGGCGAATGAAGGCTTCCAGCCAACGATGGAAGACCCTCCCATCACGGCTGCTCATGAAGAGCCCGTCCGTCAGCGCCGTACCATAGCGGGTATTGCCCTTCCTCTTCCCGGATGCTCCGGTGTAGGTCCTCAAACCTGCACGCTCTTCGCGTTCTGCCAACTGGGGCAGAGCCCTCATCGAGTCCGACCAGCCGCGATCCAGGTAGCGGGCCGGAAAGCCCAGGTAGATGTGCGGCGCACGATAGTAGGGGATGACGTTGTTGGTATAGAGCTCCTCGTCTGGCGCGCCGGGATACTCCAACCACTCCCCTTTCGTCCAGTGGATGAAATCCTCCGAGGTGGCGGTCTTGATGTCGCGAAAGCTGCCGGGACCAGAACCGGAGGAACCATCCGACCTCCTGAAATCTCGATAGTAGGCTCGGTACAGCCCCTGCTCCGCGTCCCAGAAGGCCAGGTTGTGACTGTCGAAGGCGCCATCGGTCAAGACCGGTTCGTCACCGATGGCGGACCAATGTATGCCGTCGGGCGACTTGGCGGCCATCAGACCACCCTTGCCAATATAGAAGGCCTTGTAACGGGCATCCGGAGGACAATCGGGGTTGGTATCCTTGAAAGAGCCCCAGCCGTCCAGCTTTTCACTGGCCCACAAGATGTTGTTCTGCTTGGAGCCGTTGAACTCCAACAGCCCCAACTCCGGCCTGACCCAGCTCTTGCCGTCTCTGCTCTCGGCATAGGCGATCAGGATGTCGTGGACCGGAATACCGGAGGGCTCGAGGCCCCAGGCCTCGTAGTACATGCGGTAAATGTCCCCATCGCGGAAGATCGAGTAGTAGCTACAGGCGTTGCCCTCCCAGAGCTTGTCATGGTGCATCACGATCTCTTTGGGCACGGGAGTATGCAGCTTGAGCCGCAGCCCGGACATGTCCTGGATCAGATGGGTGTCGACGAACAGCTCACGCTTCGAGCCGATGTCCAGGGGCTCTGTGGTCTCGGGTGGGTTCGCCGATGCCGCCGCCACTGAGAGCAGCAAACTGAAAACAAGCAGTGCCTTCCTCATCATCCTTCCTCCTTGCTGGGGGCCAGGTTATCTCGGTGGACTAGACCCAAAAGAAGTGGATGAAAGTGGACTAAACCACATGTAAACACCTGAAATGCCAGACCTGACGGGTATTCTGGGGTTGTCAAAGAAACTTCAGAACAAGCCGAAAGGAGGCATTTCAGGTGAAGAAAAAGGATAGCGCAATCATCCGCAAACGGGAAGCAGAGGTTGCTCAGCGATTGAGCCCCAGCTGGAACGGTCAAGACCCGAAACCGGTGCTCTCGCCCGAGGTCATCAGCTACGAGGTCTCGGAGAAAACGGGTGCGGTCAGTTACGGTGGTCTGGGGCTGCTGCAGCAGGTGGTGAAGTGGAGTGGGCTGGGGAAAGCCATTGACCAGGCGGTGACGCTGCTCAAACGCCACCAACCGTACCACGAATCGGACCACGTCCTGAGCCTGATCTACAACGTGGCCACGGGCGGGACCCGCTATCAGGATATTGAACTGCGACGTCAGAGTGTGAGTTTCCTGGAGGCGGTGGGAGCCGAGAAGATCCCCGCCCCCAGCACGGCCGGAGACTTTGTGCGCCGCTTTGACGCGCCCGACGTGGTGGATCTGATGGAAGCCGTCAATGCCAGCCGCCTCAAGGTCTGGGCCCAACAACCGGCCCGTTTCTTCCAACGGGCGGAGATCGACGTGGATGGGACGATGGCCCCCACGAGCGGCGAATGCAAGGAAGGGATGGAGATCAGCTACGACGGGCAGTGGGGCTATGCGCCGCTGATCGTGACGCTGGCCAATACGGGAGAGGTGCTCTATGCGGTCAACCGCTCGGGCAACCGTCCCTCTCATGAGGGAGCGGCCGAATGGCTGGATCGGAGTATCGAGCTGGTTCGAGAGGCGGGTTTTCGGAAGGTGCGCCTGCGCGGGGACACGGATTTTTCGCTGACGGCTCATTTTGACCGTTGGACGGAGGCGGGCGTGGAGTTTGACTTCGGGATCGACGCCCATCCGAGCTTCGTCAAGTGGGCGGAGGCGTTGCCAGAAGCGAGATGGAAAGAGCTGGGGCGCCCCAGCCAGGGGAAAGGAAAAGGGAAGAAGCGGCGCCAGCGGCGGGACAAAGTGAAGCCGGAGATTGTCAAGAGACGCGGGTTCAAGACGCTGACGCTGGAACGGGAAGAGATCGCGGAGATCGACTACCGTCCGAGCAAAGCGAAGCGAACCTATCGGATGGTGATCTTGCGCAAGACGATCCTGGTCGAGAAAGGCCAGAAGCGGCGGCTGCCGCAGACGCGCTACCACTTTTATGTCACCAATATCTCGGCCAGAACGTTGGGAACGGCGGGAGTCGTACGGGAAAACAACCGGCGCTGCAACCAGGAGAACGTCATTGAACAACTCAAGAACGGAGTCGAGGCCCTGCGGATGCCCTCGGATACGCTGGTAGCCAACTGGGCCTATCTGGTGATTGCGGCTCAAGCCTGGAATCTGAAGGCCTGGATGGGGTTGGTGCTGCCGGCGCGACTGCAAGCCCGAGAGCTGGTGAAGATGGAGTATCGCCGTTTCCTGCGAGAGGTCATTGAAATGCCCTGCCAGATTTTGCGCAGGGGCCGACAGTTGGTCTATCGGCTGCTGGATGTCAATGGTTGGAGCCGTCTTCTCTTGGAAGGCAGTAAGTGGTTGAAACACCGGCCAGCTACCTGAAACTGAAAGGAGATAAAGTAGCTCCGAGGGTCGCCAGAGCTGGGGCGAGGTGTCTCTACAAACGCCCCCCAAGAGGGCAGAATCGTTTTCCCTGAGCGATCGGCGTGGAGGACAGCTGAACACGTGCCTGTTCTGAGTGACTTCGCGCCGAAATTTAGAATTTAGGTCTCCAAAATGGCTCCTCGGAGCCGACAAAGGGGTCTATTTTCGAACTTGCGCTTATTTTGGGACTAGAAGGATCAATGGGGTCAGGGTCTTGAAAAGGACAGGGCAAAGACCTCGGCATACATCGCCCCACCGGTCATCACACCGTGAGTACCGAGGCGCATTTCGTAGGTCCAGGCCCGCGCGCGTCCCGCGGTCAGCACGCTCTTGATGGGATCCGGACTGTGCTGGGCGAGTATCCTCTTTCGTTCGAAGTGCTCGAATCCGACTTCGTGTTCGTCCTTGACGTAGCCCAGATTGGGGAACCCGTTGGCCATCTCCAGGATGAACTGGGCCTCGACCTTGATGTCTGGAGCGCCACCGCCAGTCTGGATGAAAACTGGCCGCCGACTCAAACGGGCCAGGTCGGCGAAGTATTCCCGGTAGTCATCCAGCGACTTCGCCTCTTGTGGAGGGATGGCAATGAGGGCGTCAGGTTCCAGTGACTCGGCGGCACGAGCGAACTCCAGCATGGCTTCGGTGTTCTTGCCCTGGACGCCCAACACCAACGCAGGAGCACGTCCGCGCGCACTCTTGGCAAGGACCTCCATTCCCTTCATCCTCTCGTCCTGGCTGAGATACATCTGTTCGCTGGCGTTCTGGGGCCACACCATGCCCTGGACTCCAGAGCGGTCCAGGAACTCGACCTCCGCTGCCAGGTCCTCGAAATCGACCTGCTTGGACTCGGTGTATGGAGTGGAGAGAAGGATGAAAGCTCCATGCATGCTCTTGTGGCCGCTGCCCGTCACCTTCCGTCGGGATGAGAGGGCCACCGCACTGCTCGCCAGCAGTTCTCGTCTGGTAAGTTTGGCATTCATCTTGGACTCCATTGTTGAGGCGTGGTCAGGTCTTCTCAACGCCCCCGATCCCAGGGGAAGAGGAGGCTGGGCTGATTGGCGTATCGGTGGGTCTCCAGCAGCAGTCTCGCTCCGGCTCCGGGGCTCAAGTGGACTTCGAACCAGGAGCCGGAGATCTCGAACCTACGACCGTCCATCACCACCCGCCGACATTGGTGTTCCCCATAGGCACCCATTTGGACCAGGACTTCTCTCGCCTCACTCTGGTTGACATTGACCAGGGTCACGGCCACCTGGGTATCGGTCATCGTATCCACCAGGGCGGTTACATCCTCGGGGATACCGGCCAGCATCTGCTCCCGAAGTGAGGCGATAGATACCGGGTTGTACCGCATGGGACCGTCTGCCAAGCGCGTCCGTGGGGTGGATGGGTCCTTCCGCATTGCAGCGATCTTTCGGCGGATATTCTCGAAGTCGGCCCGCAGCGATCGCCAGGGATACTCAGGGTCCTGGCCCCGGAGATACTCGATCCAGTCATTCTCGGGAACTCGCTCCCGGTCCTTGGTCTCACAGGACCAGAAGTAGCATTCCAGAGCTCCTTCCGACCACCGTCCTGGCGTGAAGGCATACCACCCCCGATCTCCATACATCCGGGGGAAGGCCCCTGCAGTGGCACCCAATTGAGCTCCTGGCTTCCCATACATCCCACCCCGATGGGAGTTGATCTTGTCCATCATCCCAGTCCAGGTGTCGATATAGCGACGATCGCCGGTGAGCAGATAGGCGTTTCCGAAGCCGATCAAGCCACGGCCTACGCGATTGGGGTGGCTCACCGCACCGGTCTGCGGGTCTCGGAAGGAGAAGTTCCCGCCGTAGGCTCCACCGTACCACTTGCCGTCGGTCGCTCCACCTATGACTCCATCCAGTCCGATATTGGAGGGAATGATGCCCTGATTCTCCCGAATCCGGCTGACCCAGGCATCCACATACTCCAGCAGCCACCTTCTGTACTTCTCCTCTCCGGTCAGCAGGTAGGCGTTCGCGGCAAGTGTCGTGGCTCCCAGATTCATGGGATGGTCGAAGTACTTCTCGAAGAACTGACGGCAAGCCGCCGTATTGGCCCGGATCAGCTCCCGCTGCTGCAGGGCCCAGAAAGGCGGTGGCATCGGGGTGTCGATGTGGATCGTTACCGGGCTGGCAGGTGCCGCCGACGCCTGCGTGATGGAACAGATGAGCAAGGCCAGCAACACCCTCAACCGAAGTATACACTGGGCTAAAGGGTGACTGTTCATTCTTGTAGGATAGAGAACTCCAGGAAGCCGCGGCGAGTCCACACTGGACAGCGAGTAATGGCTACTCTTGCGGTTACAGCCACTGTCGTGCGTATTTCTTCTGCCACCTTGGCCGGTGGACTCCCAGCGTCGTTTGCCGACAACTGAGCCAACAGAAACAGGGATGTCGTCACAGTTGGGCGATCAGGGCGGAAAGAGGCACGTAGCGAACGTCCAGGTTGGCGTGTTTTTGCCGATAGCCACGATCCACGTCCTGGGCCACGACATAGTTCTCCCCTTCGGGGTATTGACGGCGGAACGCCGACAGGGCGGAGGGATTGAACTCGTCTGCGGACCACTTGCATTCGATCGCCAGTGGGGGCCTTCCTCGCTTCGTGACGACGAAGTCTACCTCGTGCCCACGTTTGTCGCGCCAGTACATGAGTCTGGGGAACTGGCGGGAAGCCTGCACCTCGTTCAGGACGAAGTGCTCCCATAGATGCCCCTTGTCGTCGGTGCGTAGCCGGTCCCAGCCGCGGTGATAGCAGACGAATCCGGTGTCGAAGCCGTACACCTTCGGAGCCGCCACGATCTCGGTCGGCCGGTGCGTGCTGAAGGGCCGCGCCACGAAAGTTGCTTCGAGGACTCCGAGATAGTTCGATATCGTCGTCCTGCTGACCTCACAGGGACGCGCGAAGCGGGTGGCTTCGAAAATCCCTCCGCTTTGCGCGAGCAGTAGTTCCACGAACCGCTGGAAAGAAGACCGCCTCTCGAGGCGAAAGAGTTCCTGGATGTCTTTCGCCCAGTATGCGTCCATCCATTCCTGAAAGTCCTTCTCGGGGAGGTCCTTGGATAGGAAGAAGGGCGGCAGTCCCCCACGGAGCAGCCGGTGGCCGAGCCGCTCGTCGCCGAAGTCCACGACGTCATCCGCCGTCATCGGGGTCAGCCAGATGTCTCGCTTCCGACCGGCGCGCGTGTCCCTGAACCTGGCCGAAGCGCCCAGCGTTGACGAACCTGTGGCGACGATTCGAACGTCTGGATAGTGATCCGCGGCTATCTTGAGTAGCTGGGAAGCTCTCGCTAAACGGTGGATCTCGTCGAGTATGACTCGCTGACCGCGGAGGTCTTCGAGGAAGGCTTCGGGGTCCTCCATGGTCCGGCGCGTCCTGGGAAGCTCGCAATCGTGGTAGACGACGTCCTTCAAGGACTGGCAGAGACAGGTTTTCCCGACTCGGCGTACCCCGGCCAACCAGACCACGGATCGTTCAGTCCATGCCTTCTCGACGCGTTCCTGCCATTTCTTACGTCGAACCATATGCAGAGATGGTGGCATATAGTGCTACCATACGCAAGGACGATTGTACTTGGTACAGTCTAGTAGCCTGTCAATTTGGAGATTGTGGGTTATGGACGAGCAATGGTAGTCGAGGTCAAGGCGCGCGGCCACAGGCATAGCACGGCTATGTCGAGGACGCGCCACACAGAGATCGGCCGCCAGGGCCGTCCAGAACCTACAAGTTCTAAGTTGACAGGGTACTAGAGCAGACCACCACTCGCAGTCCGCCCTTGCCGTACATCTATCTTCGACTTGCCCGAAATCCATGCAATCTTCATAATTCCCACAATCAACCAATATCCGAATCAGTTCTCACGGAATGGCCAGATACTGATGGAGAAGGAACGATGACGAAACAGTGGAAGCGCCGACGTTTTCTCCGCACTGCGACCCTTGCCGCGCCGGGGTTGGTAATTCTCCGCGACAGCCGTTCGGTCTGGGGCTACCATGCCAACGAAAAGCTCAATGTCGCCATTGTCGGCGCCGGCGGCATGGGGGCGTGGAACCTCGCCCACGTGGCGGGTGAGAACGTGGAGTTTCTATCGGGCTTGAAAATCAAGCCGACTTCACGGCCGGAGTGGACCGGGGAGAACATCGTGGCTCTCTGCGACGTTGACGAGCGAGGGGTGGCGGCTTCGGCTCCAAGGCGTCGGAACCCTCCGGGGGAAGCTTTCGCTCGATATGGGCAGGCGAAGAAATTCCACGATTACCGGAGGATGCTCGACAAGTTGGACCGCCAGATCGACGCCGTGGTGGTGAGCACTCCGAACCACAGCCACGCTCCAGCCAGTGTTGCGGCAATGCGGCGCGGCAAGCATGTCTACTGCGAGAAGCCGGGGGCCAATTCGGTCTTTGAGGCCCGCACACTTGCCCAGGTGGCAGCCGAGCAGCACGTGGCCACGCAATTGGGAACCCAGATGCACGCTTCGGACAACTACCGCCGCATCGTCGAGCTGATCCGTGCCGGAGCCATCGGCGCGGTAGAGGAATGCCATATCTGGCTCCGTTCGGGAGGCAGCACGAGTGATCGCCCGACCGAGACGCCACCCGTCCCCCAAGGACTTCACTGGGATCTTTTCCTGGGGCCAGCACCTTACCGCCCCTATCATCCCACCTATGTCCGCGGTTCCGGCGGCAACTGGCACCGCTGGTGGGATTTCGGCGGCGGTAGTTTCGGCAACATGGGCTGCCACTACCTCGACTTGGCCTTCTGGGCCCTGAATCTTCGCTATCCAGTCTCAGTGGAGGCTAAGGGAGCTTTACCCCATCCTGAGACGACACCCGGGCAGCTTCACGTCCGCTACCGATTCCCCGGCCGCGGAGAGATGCCGCCGGCCACACTGACCTGGACCCACGGCCGGCAACCGCCGCCTTTCTTCGCGGAGAACGCCTTTCCCGACTGGGCCTGGGGCGTCTTTGTGGGCACCAACGGAATGCTGTTAGTCAGCTACGGGCAGCGGATGCTCTGGCCTGCAAAAAAGTTCGCGGACTTCGAGCCGCCCGAGCCGAGTATCCCCTCGACGATAGGAGTAGAAATCGGTCGCAGTGCTCATTGGACCGCCACCCATAAGGCCAACCCCTCCTGGGTGCGATCTGCTGAAGTGGGCCATCGCGCCGAGTGGATCGCCGCCTGCAAAACGGGGAGCCCGACCAGCTGCCACTTCGGCTATTCTGGCCCCATCTCGGAGGCGGTCATGTTGGGCAACCTCGCCTACCGTACCGGCGCCAAACTCGAATGGGACGCCGCCAACTTCCGGGTGACAAACGCTCCGGACACCAACGGGCTGCTAAGACGGGAATACCGTCAGGGTTGGACGTTGTAATCTCGATGGAAAGCTTACGCCCTTCGTTTGTGGACTAGCACGACGCCGCAACCCGAGAATTTTCTTCTCTTCTTTGTTTCCGTCTTGCGGGGAGTCAGCCTGTGAACCGCCGTGGGATGAACTGAGGAGAACGCGAAATGAACAGGACACTCTTTTCAAGACGCCGCTGGCTGAAGCTGTCTGGAGGGGCCGCTCTGGCCGCCTCGACCGCCCCCTTCTCGTCGAGCCGAGTCCGGGCCGCCGAAACCGTCAGAGCCATCGACATCGGCTCGCGGCGCGAGCTGCTGGTCGATCGGCATCTGATTGAACGGCTCGATGGCGTGAGGCTTGAACTGCATCGGCCGGTGCGCCGTGACATCGTGTTTCGAACCGACGCCCCCTGGGAGGGCAACGGAAGCGGGTTCCAGAGCCTGTTCCAGGATGGCGACCGCTTCAGGATGTACTATCGTGGGGGCAATCATCCTGCCTCCAGGATCTATGAGACCGAAAAGATCTCCTGGGAGACGGTGCGGCTAAGGATCAAGCTGCAGGACGCGGATCTGTATTCGTTTCGGTTCTCAAGGAAGCAGCCATGACTGGCATGTTCAGGATGAGCGAAGCACAGGGAGGCGTAGGTCTTCGGGAACCGGCAGTCGGCGCCGAAGGGGGAAGCAAGGGAGCACCTGACGCCCGCCCGCGCTACAGTCGTCATCGATGAGTTTAGCCGAAACCGTCATCGGAGCCTCCGATCACTACGCGCGGGCCGAGCTGGTCACCCTCGCGGTAGAAGACGCCGCTCCTGTCTTCCTCGATCGGCGGCGCGTCGAGCTGATCGACAAAGACCTCCCGAGCGCGCCCTACCACCACGAGGCCCTGGAGCTGGACATCGCAACGGCAATCGATCTCGTGAGCCGGGTGAGACGATCGGTGGCGGAGCACGCGAACGCGGCGATCTCGACCCTGTTGGCGACCTATCGTGCCCAGGTGCTGATCCTGCCCGCGAGTCCTCATGACAGCCTGCCCGACTCGCTGGAGGAGGTACTCAGCTCACGTCCTTTGACCTTTGCCGCCGACGGCATGCTGTACCGCGAGTCCTTGGCCGAAGCTGCGGCCGAACTCGGCATGGAGGTCCGGAGGTACCCTCGCAAGACCGACCCGACGCTACTGGCAGCCGAAGCAATGCGTGTCGAAGTAGCCGAGGTCACCCCGCTCATCGCCCAGTTCGGCCGAGAGGCGGAAACGCCGTGGCGCAAGGACCACAAGATGGCTGCAGCCGCAGCCCTCAGCGTCCTCGGGAGTCAGATTCGTCAGTGGGCTGGCCCGCGGGCGTGGTTGTGACAAAAGGACTATAGTGGGCTGGCTCGAAAAGCAGAAGGAAGGACCCTCATGAAGCGAATGACGCTCGTTTTGATCTTCTCAATCCTCCTATTCCCAGCTGTCCTGGCCGCAGGTCCCGAGCCCGACTCCTTGCGGGAGATCGGGTCCCGAAGGGAGCTCTTCGTGGACCGCGGCCCCCCTTTCCACCCCAAGGACTGGCTGCTCGAGGATTGCGCTGACACCGCCTTCATGAGCTCCCGGGGGGGACTCTCTACGACCGGACCTTCATGGGGGTCTTCGTGCGTCCGGGGCCCGACATCCTGAACTGGGTTTCACGCACCAACTACCCGCTCCAGGGCGTGGTCCAGACGGGGCCGGCCGAGATGTCCATCTACGTCGGGCGCCACTACGGGCATCCCACCTGGCACATCCAGCAGATGACCCTGCGCCTGGACGGATTCGCCTCGCTGAACGCGCCGTATGAGGGGGGTGCGATGGTCACGCGGCTTCTCCGATTCGAGGGCAGCCGCCTGGAGATCAACTACTCCACCTCGGCTGCCGGCGGGATCAGGGTGGAGATCCAGGATGAGAAGGGCAAGCCCATCCCGGGCTTTTCACTCGATAAGTGTCCTGAGATCGTCGGGGACGAAATCACCCGGATCGTGTCCTGGGAGGCCGGAAGCGACGTGGGGGGTTGGCCGGCCGCTCAGTGCGCCTGCGCTTCGTCATGAAGGATGCGGATCTGTATTCCCTCCGCTTTCACTGACGTCCCTTGCCTTTGCTCTCGTCCTTGCCCTTGCCCTGAGTGGGGGGGTAACGCCCGTGGGAGCTTCGATCGCACTGAGGACGCGTACCAAGCCTGCGGTGCTCGAATGCAGTTGCGGTATACTTTGACCGCCTCCAGACGGAACCCATGATCTACGACGGCCATGCCTACGCATTCCCGGACTTACGCGGCGAGGTTGGGTTTGACGACACCAGAGAAATGCGGCGCCACCTACAGCTTGCGATAGCAAGTCACTTCCAACCCGTGCGGAGGAAGCGGGACGGGGCCAGCGCCGACAACAGCGGCCTGATCGACGGCTCCAAGCCCAGGGGTCTCGAGGCCCTCAGGGAAGCAGATTTTCGGCCGACGTCCTTTGGACGGTTCGAATGGACTGTCGACGGCGAGGACTACGTTAAGCACTATATGCCGCCGCTGGTTTCGGATATGTCCTTCCTTGCGGATAACCTGGTAGCGGAGATGGACTACGCCGGGGTCGACATGGCGCTGATTCACCGAACGCCCTACTTCGGCAACACCAACGATTTCTACGCCGAATGTGTGCGCCGGTACCCAAACCGGCTTCAGGCCCTCGCCTATGTCGAGGAATGGAAGATTCAGACGGAACCCGACCAGAGCATCTCGAAGCTGGACAGCGCGATCAAAGGGCTCGGACTCCATGGCTTACAGCTGCTGCCGGACCACCTTCCACTGTATGGCCAAACCCAGCCTTGGGACTCGGAAGGGTTCCATCCGTTTTGGGACGCCTTTGCGGGTCTGGACGTGCCACTCTCCGTCACACCGAGCTACGTCAGCCTCGCGTCCGAAAGTGACTCGCTGGAGACGTACCTCGAAGAGCTCAGGACGATTCGCAGGTGGATGGACCGGTACCCCGAGGTCAAAGTCGTACTGACGCACGGGTTTGCCTGGAGATCGTTCATGCACAGCGACGGCATTAGCCTGCCAGATGAGGTCTTCGCCGCGGCGCCGTCGGACCATCCAAACTTCTACGTCCAGCTGCTGTTCCCGATTTTCTTCGGCGGTGTCTGGGACTATCCGATGCCGCAGATCCGGACCACCCTCGAGCAGGTCACGGAGAACATCGGAGTCGACCGCCTCATCTGGGGCACCGACATTCCGATGGTGATGCGCTTCGTGACGTATCGCCAGAGTCTCGATGCTTTGAGGGTCAACCTCGACTTCCTCACAAGGGACGAGATCGGCCGTATCGTCGGAGAAAACATGGGGCGATTGATGGGTGTCGAATGACGGTAAGGAGAAGTCAATGCCAACCAAGACCGCCGACGATCTACGAAGGGCTGTCAAGAGTATCTTCGAGGCCGTAGGCACGCCTCCCGACAGCGCCGAATGTCTGGCAGATATTCTTGTGGGCTCGAACCTTGCCGGACACGACTCGCACGGCATCCAACATCTTCCGCACTACGTCAAGGAGGTGCAGGCGGGCGAAATCGTCGCCACGGCGAATCCCGAGATAGTCCGGGAGACGGTCGGCACGGCACTCGTGACAGGACGTTGGGGTTGGGGACACCTCACTGCTGACTTCGTCACCCGTATTGGAATCAAGAAGGCACGGGAAAACGGAGTTGCTCTGGTCAGCGCCGTGGAAGTCAACCACATAGGTCGCCTCGGCGAATATGTAGAGCGGGCAGCTGAAGAGGAAGTGGTTGCCATCATGGTGCTCGGCTGCTTCTGTGAGGAGAAACAGTCGGCCGCACCCTATGGAGGCAGCAAGCCTCTGCTGCTACCCAATCCGATCGCGATCGGCTTCCCGACGCACGACAGTCATCCTGTCGTCCTCGACTTCGCTACCACAAAGGTGGCTGGAGGAAAGATTATGCTGGCCAAGGCAAAGGGTGAACAGGTTCCCAGCGGCTGCATCATTGACAAAGACGGCAATCCGTCGACTGATCCGGAGGATTTCTTCGATGCGGGAGCCCTACTCCCATTCGGAGAGCACAAGGGGTTTGGCATCATGGTGGCGGCCGAGATCCTGGGGCGGATCCTTTCGGGTGCCGATGCGTATTCGGACGCCGACCAAGGCTGTGCGGGTTTCCGCCATTCAGGTGTGACTCTGATCGCCCTCGACAGCGGAGCCTTTTCTTCCTCCAGCCAATTCGCTGTGCGCACAAGCGAACTGGTTAGCCGAATTCAAGAGGTTCCACCGGCACCGGGATTCAGCGAGGTCATGGCGCCAGGTGACTTTGAGCAGAGGGCACGGATCCGTCGCCTCAAACAGGGGATTCAGATTCCCGATTCGACCTGGGCCGAGGTCGTACAGACCGCTGAGTCCCTGGGAGTGAGCATCTAGCTTAGCTAGTGCCCGTCCGAAAACCGGGGTTTTCAGAACTGTAATCTGTTGAATCGTAAACACTTATTATACTTGAGACTGCTGACAGACCGGCTCGACCCAACTCGATCCAGAGCAAGGACCCTCGAGCGAGGGCACGCGGGCCAAAAAGCAGCGGTTCGGCGCAGACCTCTCCCCGAGTCGGAGCCACAAGGCAGTACGGTCAGCCACAAAAGGCTACAACAGGAGTCGGGCCAGGACGACCAGGTTATAGGTCAGGACGCTGGCATGGACGTAGCTTTGAAAGTGAGGCTAGCCTTTCCAGCTACAGCGGTGGAGACCGAAGGTGTGCTTGAGGGTCCCAATGCACCCCTCAATCCCGGCGCGGAAGCGTTTGAGTTGTTTGTAGACCCAACTGGAACGCACCATGCTCTCAACCGTCAACCCACACTTTTTGGAAAAGGCCACATCCTGTACCCCCTGCTCTTTGGCCCAGCGCAGGTTGGCAGCCGAGGCAAAACCACCATCCCAGGCGCTCTGGCGGGGAACCTTCCCGTACAGCTGTCGATGCCGCTCTAAGAAGGGTTGCACATAGTTGCTGTCGGCCGGATTCCCCCGTTCCACCACACAATCCAGGATCAGCGACGAGGCGCCCGTGCTGACAAACACCTTGTGGCCGAAGACCGTTTCCCGAGGGCTCTTCTTGATAATATCGGTGTGCTCTTCGAAGAGGGAACAGATCTTCTCCTGGGCCGCGACGGCCTCGCCCGAAAGGACCCGTCGTTGAGTCTGCTCGATGACTTTGTGCAACAGCCCCAGATAGTGGGCCAGTTGCGCCGCCACGGCCAGACTGAGGGGATCGCTCCACTGCGCGGAAGCTGCCAGCGCCTGCTCGGCATAGTGAGCCGTCTTGGACGCCACTTTGATCAGATCGCGGTAACTGTCCAGGCGCTTCTTGCCGCGGCGGTTGCGGATGTTCAGGACGCGCCGCTTGGCCCGCCGCGTATGATCGACGAAGCCGATCCCTTCCCGCTCCCGCAGCCGCCCCAGCGACTGGGTCACGACTCGAATGCCGTCGTACAACAGCTCACTGTCGAGCGGATAGTGGATGTTCGTCTCGACCGCCGTGGCATCGACCCGAATCCGTTGGCCTTTTTCCAGACCCCGAGCCTGCGCCCAGAGCACCAAGTGGTCGTTGATCGCCTTCCAAGTCCCCGGCTCAATCTTCCCCAGGTTCTCCGCCAGGGTGGCTTTGCTGATCGACGCCCCATAGGGCAAGCGACAGAACCTCTGACAGCTTTGCGAATCCACCAGATGAAACTCCAGCTTGCGATAGCTGAACTGATGCAGCTGTTTGATGACGGCGCAACGCAGCACCTGCTCGGCCGTCAAACCGGGGGCGCCAACACCGGAATCGACCCTGTCAGAGAGATCTTGTACTATCAGCTCCAGCGTCTGGGGATTGTCGTCCAGGATGCGCGAGATCACCTTCAATTCATGGGCCAGCTGGTGATCGGGCCATTGCGGGGAAAGGGGGCGTTGTTTTTCACGCTTTTTACGCATCTTCGAACTCCTGAAATCGTGGTGCTCGCAACACCAATTGCCAAAACTCTAAAACCGTCACTGCCTGCAGCGCCCTCATTACTGATCAAAAGACTGCTGCCCTGCTTTTCAATCTGGAGTACGTTGGGTGAATTGTCTGGAATCGTATGAATACCACCTTGAAGAATACCGTCCAGACTTATCTGCACTTGAGCGCCCAATCCGTGAAAAATGGTTACGTAGCTGATCGCTACCGCCGGAGCGAATACAAATTCGATGGCTTCTCCCACGCCGATCGGTCGGCCACCGTTTCCCCTGATTCCTATGCCTCGGACGTTATTGGTTAATCGTCCGTCATCGGAACCGTGAGTTAAGATCGATAAATTCCATCCCAATCCCAAAGGGTCGGTGTATGTCGTTCCGCTGGGATCGTTATTCACACTCCCAAGTTGACCAACATTGCTCAGATCAAGCTCACTCACCGATCGGCTCAGATCCGGATGATCTGCAATTCCGGAGTCGAAGACGGCCACTGCTACACCTGTCCCGTCATGTCCGAGAAGATTGCTGGCGCCACCACCGGAACCCAGAATCTGTTCTATCCCGATGGTAGCAGTCAGCGGATTGCTGGCCGCATTCAGCGGCATGTCTAGGGTGATGTAGTCCGCCGCGCCTTGTTCGACCAGTTGGCGGATTTCCCCGACCGTCATCCGGCCCGCGTGGGCGTGGACTTGCTCCAGGACCTTGGCCTGGGCCAGTCCCGTGGGCGCCCCGTGGGCCTCGTAGGAATCGGGATTGGATTGGATGATGACGGGGATCTCGGCCGTGGCGTTGCGATCGGCTTCATACGATGCCAGCAACTGAGACAACGCCGGTGCAACTCGCGCTCTGGAGCTGCCAGCCTTGCTGCCGGCGGTGTGGATATTGCTCCCCGGAACAAAGCGGCTCGGCTTGGCGGCGGAGGCCCTGCCGGTAGAAGGCCGTGCCTTCGTCCAGTTGGTCACTTTCGTCTGCTTTGGAGCCGTTTGGCCAAGGCGGGTACGGGGCATCCGGTTCAGAGCCCAATCAGGCGGCCGCAGATCGCGGTCGCGGCTGTCTCGAATCGCAGGGGGGCGCTGCTTGGGCTGATCCGTTTTTGTGAACAAGGAACCGGCTCTCTCGTCCTGCGAGCCAGGGATCGAACCGTTTGGTGTGAACAGAAAATAGACGAAGTAGGCCGCAACGGCCAGGACAAAGACCAGCGAAAATCGAGACGTAAGACGTTTCATCACGAACACCTTCCCCCAGTGTTTCGCGAATCCACTTTCGGCAACTGATCGACCCTATCGGAACACCGACGTAGGTCTCAGCTTTGCGCCCCGTGCCTTTCGCGCACAGGTAGCCCTTTCGCTGTTAGATGCGAAAACCGGACTGCTAGCTTGTACGGATTTGAACTTGTTTCCTCACAGTGGATCTTTTCGGATCGGTGGGAGGAAAACTTTAGGGGCGGATGGAGTTTTCCTTGCTCAAGGGAGCAAGGCTCAGAGGAGAGACCTCTATGAACGGCACCAAGGAACAATTCCTCGGACGTGTGATTGACCTGGGCACTGAGGCCCTGCCTGGGGCGAGGAGGGGGTACTCGACTCCTTAGAGAAAACCCCACAGGCGCTAAGGGGTGGATAAAAGGACTAGGAAGGGGTCACCACTCCCCGAACTCTCTTGCCTACGCGGTGGAACTGACTCCGGGCTTGAGAGGGTTGGAAGAAAATCGTTTCTTTTTCTTCCAGTGTAACCCGACGAAATCGACCCAATGTCTCCACGGGTCTCGGGCCCTCGATTTCAAAGGGCTTTTCTTCCAGTTCGGAGGATGTCGTGAACCCGTTGGCGATTAGAGTGACAAGATCGTCAGTACTGACGCCATTCTATTGTCACCAAGGGTGAGATTGACCTCGTTGTTGTTGGCCTCACCGTGTGCTTGAAAATCAAAGCCGCCGACAACTCTTACATTGGCAAATAGGGCACCTCCGCGAAACACATTGTGGAAAGCTTCCGCGTGCAACTCACTGTCGCTCGTACCGACCCCACCAATATCATTGCAGATGGAGGTGTAGGGATTAGGGTTGAAGCCGCAACTCTCAACTTTGGTTTCCTTTCGGACCCTTCGCTTCCTCTTGAGGAAAGACAGAGCTCAGACAATGAAATCTTGATAACAGTTGCCGACACAACCTTCCAGAACAATGCCATCGACATCGTGATGTACGGCTCGCGTTCCAACTCAGGCGAGCCAGGTGGCGACAACAACATGGCCATTGTCAAGATCGATGACGATTCGGTAAACACTGAGGTCCACGATTGCTTCCCAGAGGCGGATTTCCCGACCTGCAACAATGAAGCCAAAGTCAAGTTCGAGTAGTTTATGATTGCCCCATATTGCGGTGGTCGCCTTCTTCATCCACCGGAATTCAGAAATCCGGTTTGACCTAGCAGACAGAGAGACGTTCCATGCTCAACCGATCGTCTCACTGGTTTGACGAAGGAGCCTTGGAGGGGCCGTCAGAGCTGGATCATGGGATATGGGTGCTTTAACTCAAGGTCTTGGACCGCTCAAGGTGTAGTAACACAGATCTGACCGTCCAGACAGTGTCAGAGTAGATCGCCCTGATCGGCCGCTTTCGCCTAAAAGCGGACATTCAAATTCGCATTGATCGAGTGATTTCTGACGATATCCCAAAGCTGGCCTCGACGATAACTGGACGACCTACAAGCAGGCTCGTCTCAGTGCGTATTCCGGTGAAACCGGCCACCGAATCCGGAGCAAACGGGCCGGGTCGGAGCGAAGCGACGCCGGAGGTTGATAATCATCTCCGAAGTGGCCGGTTTGAGTCAATCCACAGGAGTCTCTTGGGTTGAGAACACATCATCTCGTCTCTCCTTTCCTGAGTGAGTTGCTGAGGCAAAGCTTGCTTCAGCAGAGTGTTGTTTCCATTGTTGCCTCAGAGTCTTCAGGCGACTCCTGAGATAATCCCAGTATTGATCGGAGACAGGTTGTTGTCTCACTTCCTGGATTAGAGGTTCGAAGTAGCTCAGGGAAGTGATCGGTCCACCGGTGTGGCCGTTGAGCCAGGCGACGTGCTTGCGGGCGCAGCCGAGAAGCAGGGCCTGCTCGATCTGCCGCAAGGACAGGCCCTGGCGGTAGAGGCGAGCGGCCAGCTGCCGATCGGCCGGGGAGAAGGAGCACTGAACGCCAGGGGCATCGAGCAGCAGACAGGCCACCTGATCGAGGTATTGGGATTCGGCCGCTTCGGGCTCCTGGACGAGGGATCTTTGGTAGGGCCAGAAGGCCTCGCTGATCTGGATGTGAGTGCGCTCGTGTTGATTGCGAGCGAGGCTGAGCTGAACTAGACCTCGGGACTGGAGTTCTCCCAGGTAGGTGAACAGGGAGCGGCGAGATTTGCGCAAGGCCGGAGCCAACTGGGTAGGCGAGACGGTCAGTTCGCCGGTGCAGCGATCCGCTTTCAGGCACAGATAGACAAAGAGTTTGAAGGCGCCGTCGCTGACGCTCTCCATCGCCTGTAGCAACGGAGCACCGGCGGCGGCGAACCAGCCACCTTGGACTTTCAACTGCGGTGTTGGACTCATGATTCGTCCTTTGCTTTGGTGGGAGGATGACGATGCCGGCGCATGGAAGCCCCTTCGAGCTCAATGCGGTAGGCATTATGGACCAGACGATCCAGGATGGAATCAGCGGTGGTCGGATCTCCGATCTGCTCATGCCAATGGGCGACGGGAAGCTGGGAGGTCAGGATCGTGGATCGACTGTCGTAGCGATCCTCGCAGATCTCGTAGAAGTCCCGTCGCTCGCTCTCGGCCAAGGGATTCATGGCCCAGTCATCGACGATCAGCACGTCGGTGCGGGCGATCTTACGCAGGAGCTTGTCGAGCGAGCCGTCGGCTCGAGCCAAAGCCAGATCGCGAAAGAGTCGAGCGGCACGAGTGTACAGAGCCGTCCACCCGTCGCGAGCGGCCTTCTGAGCAAAGGCACAGGCCAAGAAGGTTTTCCCGACTCCACAGGGACCGATGATCAGGAGATTGTGGTGGGTCTGGATCCAACGGCAGGTGGCGAGGCTGGCAATCAGCGAGCGATCCAGCCCCCGAGGTCGGCGATAGTTGACATCTTCCAGACAGGCCGAGAGCTTCAATCGGGCATTCTTCAGACGACGCTCCAAGGCCCGATTCTCTCGCCAGGTCCACTGCCGATCCACCAACAGGGCAAAGCGTTCTTCAAAGCTCAGTTGGGCCATCTCCGGGTCGGAGAGTTGCTCGGTGAAGGCCTCAGCCATGGCCCTGAGCCGCATGGCGTGAAGTTTTTCGACGGTGGGATTAACCAACATGAGAGGCTCCTTTCTCGCCTTCGAAGTACTCGGCCCCTCGCACGTTGGCGTGCTCGATCGGAGGACGTTCCGGCAACGGTTGCGGTTCCGCTTGACGGTCCAGACCGTTCTTCAACATGGACTGGATACTCTTGTAGGAGCAGGCCTGAAGTCGCAGGGCCCGACGGCAAGCCTGCTCCAAACGGTCTTCCCCAAAGCTGGAGCCCAGGCGCAGGATACCCAAGCAGGAGCGATAGCTTTGCTCGGGATAGCGACGGGATTGGAGGATCTTCTCGACCACCGATGCGGTATGGGGCCCGACTTTCTGAGCCCAGTGGATCAGACGCGAGGGTGACCACTCCAGATAGCGGCGATGGCATTCGGGCCGGTGCTCGTCCAAGGTCGTGGCCTTGCCCGGCTGATAGGAGCGACGGTGAGAGGTCACGCGGCGACCTTGATGGAAGATCTCCACGGTGGTGACGGTGGTGCGCAGCTCGACCTTCTGACCCACCAGGACATAAGGGACGCTGTAGCAGTGGCGGTCGAACTCGATGTGGTAATCGATGTTGACGCGGGCCTTCTTCCACTGGGCGAAGACGTAGCGTTGGGCCGGCAGGGGCCCCAGAGCCGGACGATCCAGGTCCTGGAAGCGCTGGCGGCGGTTGCCGGGGAGCTTGTGAAAGTTTCGAGTGTTGAGACGCTCCAGCAGCTCGGCAATGGCTTCGTTGAGCTCTCCCAGGGAAAAGAAGGTCCGGTGACGCAAGGCGGCCAAGATCCAGCGCTCGACGACTAACACACCCGACTCCGCCTTCGCTTTATCTCGAGGACGGCGCACTCGAGCCGGGATCACCGCGACGCCGTAGTGCGAGGCCCAATCCGAATAGCTCGCATTGAGATCCGGTTCATAGCGACAGGGGCGATGGACCGCATCTTTGGTGTTGTCTGGAACCACGACGCAGGGGCAACCCCCCAGGAACTCCAGAGCCCGAGTGTGGGCCGCGAGCCACGAGGGTAAGTCCTGCCTTAGGGAGGCTTCCGCATAGGTATAGTTGCTTGCCCCCAGCACGGCCACGAAGATCGAGGCCTCTTGGGTTTCCCCCGTATGGCGATCCACGATCGGGACCGTGTCGCCGGCATAGTCCACGAAGAGCTTCTCGCCGGCCCGGTGTTCCTGCCGCAGCACCAGATCCAGCTTGCCCCGCCAGCGATGGTACAGATCGCAGAACTGACTGTACTGATAGCCCTCCGGATACGCCTGCTTGTACTCATCCCAGAGCAGCATCAAGGTCACATGTTTGTGTCGGCAGCGCTCCTCATGGACGGTGGCGAAGTCGGGGAGGGGACGTTGCTCCGGGGGAGATTTACCCGTGGGAGGAAACACCCGGTTCTGAATCGCCCGGTCATCCCACCCCTCAGGGAGTGGCCAACTCAGACCGGCTCCTTGGGCCCGGCGCACATACTCTGCCACGGTGCTGCGCGCGAGGGCACAGCTACGGGCGATCTGCCGATCCGAAAGATGAAGCTGAAACTTCAGGCGTAGGACATTTTTGATTTTGCGCATGGACTTCCTTTGGTTCGGCACGATCGCTCCTCCGAAAAGGAGTCATGGTACCGAAGGAGTCCAACGTCGCTTCCGTCCGCTCTGGAAACCGATTCCGGGAAACCGGCCACCCTTCCGGAAACCCCGTTTCTAGTGGCCGGTTTCCCGCCGGATTGGGTGGCCGGTTTGCTCCGGAATCAGTGGCCGGTTTCCTCTGGAATCACCGGCCGGTTTCGTCCGGAATACGCAGCAATCCCTGGCTCACGTTACTGCCGCAGCTCATAGCTTTGCATGGTGTAGAGCTTGTGTGGATTTACGCACAGGCCTGTACTCGGGGTGCTACCTCGGTTCGATACGCCACCAGCGCAACTTTTTACCCAATAAGACGCATGTTCACGTGCTCCACCGATGGAATGCGCAGGACAGCTCCCAGCTCAAGCTCCAGCGGAAAAAAGATGTCGTTGTAGTCGCAGAGAACCCACCATAGATCCGCCTGGCCGAGGTAGCGGGCAGCGAGCAGGTCCACCCGATCTCCAGCTACGACGGTATGGAACCGGTCGTCCGGCCTGGGAGTTGTGTCCACCGGAGCCCGCGCGCCCAGGAACCCTTCCTCCTGCCCGGTAAAGAGCACTGTGGTCGCGTATCTCGAACGGCGCCCGATCATCCCCGCACCTCCCGGTACCCGACCGACTCGTTGATGTATTCCTCGAGAACCACGTCCACCTCGGCGTGCTGGGGCCGGAGGTTGTCGCGGTCGAACAAGTGAAAGTAGCGGGCCTTGACCTGACGGACGACACACTCGACTCCAGGGTAGAGCTCGCCAAACAGAAACAGCACCCGGTGCGGCGCGTGCTCCAGCATCGTCCCGGCGTGCTTGGGATAGAGCAGCGAGCGCAACCAATCGACCGATTCGGTGACCGGGCCCTTGAAGAACCGTAGTTGAAAGCTGATTTTGCGCGGCTCACCGGCGACGTACTGGTAGCGGGGGTGGCTTAGGCCGGGGATCTTGATGGCGGCGTAAGCGGTACTCTTCTCATCCACGATATCGTTGGGGTTGTACTGGAACTCCAGACGCTGTCGGGTCTCGACGTCCACCAAGTGCGCGGTGATTGCTTTCTTTTCCCAGGCCACCGTCAGACCTCCTTTATTTCGACCAGCGTCTTGCCAAGCCGGATGGCGTGGCCAACTTCCCGGCGCATGCCGCTGGACAGCCCGTCCACGCTGTAGAGCCAAACCTCGTCGCAGACCGCCATGAAGGTCAGCCCGCAAGCGATACCGAGCTCCCGCTCCGAAGGGTTG
The DNA here is from genome assembly GCA_965219855.1 of Acidobacteriota bacterium. GTDB lineage: Bacteria > Acidobacteriota > UBA6911 > RPQK01 > JAJDTT01 > CAUZIZ01. The sequence continues at coordinate 476,513 of CBDCOR010000022.1, read as the reverse complement.
CCGTCATCGAGGAAGCGGGGATAGAGGAGGTGGGTCGCGAACGGCGCCTGGCCGGCGTCGATCAGCTTGCGGCACAGGCGTTTGGCCACAGCAACGTTTCGGACCGTATCTCCGGCGTAGCGACTGCACAGGTAGATTCGCTTCACACTCGGCCTCACAGCGTCTCGTAGTTTCTGATCTTGCGCTCGCGGATGTCCCGGTACACGGATTGGGCGACCTGCCGTCCATCCAGTAGCGTGGTGACGGAGACGTCGATGGGCCGGTCGGCCAACGCGTCGAGTTTTCCAAGCAGCGTCTCCAGAACCGTACGCACGTTCTCACCAGCCGGTTCGGTGGATGCACCGGCTCCAGGTGTGAGCGCGCCCCGGGTCTGGGCGAGCAGGCGCGACGCTTCGGGAGGCGAAGCTGCCCGTGTCGCCAAGACGGTCGGTTCCGTTCCCAAGACAGGTGCTCCCGCTTGCGGGACCTCTTGCGCGAGGACGGGCGTGAGCGCCAGGGTGCCGGTGAGCATGGCCGGCGCGACCCGAGCGACGCCGCCAGCGAGCTTTTCTAGAAGTGTCGATCCGCCACCGACGTCTTTCACCTCGTTCCAGGCAGCCGATGCGGCGCTGGCCAGTCCCGCGAAGGGCGCCCTCATCCATGCCCCGGTACCCTCTGGGCCATGGATTGAAGACCGCTCCATGCACCGGCGGCCGTCGTGGTGATCCGGCTCCACGCACTGGACGCCGCGTCGGCGATCCCATGAAACGGCCTGCCAACGGCCTCCAGGGCCGATGTGCCGAGAGATTCGAGGCCCTGCCATCCCTGGACCGCCGTGGTTTGCAGGCCCTCGAACACGCGAGAGAGGACCCGGTCGGGCAATCCCGCGACGCCCGTCATGCCCTGGGCGAACGTCTTGAGGATGGCGGACCCCGAGGCTGTCAGGTTGGAAAGGGGTCCGGTTTGGGCGTCTGAGAACGGCAGCAGGGACCGCAACTGACCGAGTGCCTGTCTTAACAGCTCGAAGGGATAGGTCGCCGCCGACCAGATGCCTTTGCCGAGTGCGATCAGGATTCGCTTTCCCGCCTCGAAGAACGTCGTGTCGCCGGCAAGGAAGCTTCTGACCGCCGAGAACACCTCCGTCAGGGTCCGCACCAGCGGCAGGTCCATGAATACCCGAACAAGCCTCGCAGCCGCCGAGTGAAAGAACCGACCGACAGCAGAAAACAGCGTTTGAAGAACACCCCAGACGCCGGTGACCACGTCCCGGGCCCACCTGAACGGCGTGGCCAGGTAGTCCACCACGGCGCGGCCGATGGCTTTGAGTCCATCCATCACCGAGAGGTCACCCGTGAGCACCTGCCAGAGGGTGGCGGCAACCCGTCCGACCAAACGCAGTGCCTGAACCAGGAGGCGCAGCGGCAGGAAGAATTTGTAGAACAATTGTGCCCTTCGACGACCGTCGTAGCGACGGCCTGCACATTGTCAAGTTAACACCGGTCGGCGACAATTGACCGATGGAATCCCCGTATCGACGTCACCGCTTCCCACCCGAGATCATCAGTCATGCCGTTTGGCTGTACCATCGGTTCACGCTGAGCTTTCGTGATGTCGAGGACCTTCTCGCGGAGCGGGGCATCACCGTATCCTACGAAGCCATTCGATCCTGGTGCCGGAAGTTTGGACCAGCGTATACCCGCACTCTGCGGCGGCGATAAGGTCGCCTCGGGGACATCTGGCACGTGGACGAGTTGTTCATCACCATCCGAGGGAAACGTCATTATCCTTGGAGAGCCGTTGACCAGGATGGCGATGTCCTCGATATCCTGGTGACACGCCGCAGAGACAAAAGAGCCGCTAAACGCTTCTTTCGCAAGATGTTGAAACACCAGGAGAGGCCGCCGTTGCAACTCGTCACCGACAGGCTTCGAAGCTATCCGGCGGCCCACCGAGAGGTCTTCCCATCCGTCACCCATTGAACCGGCCAGTACGAAAACAACCGAGCTGAAGTCTCCCACCAGCACACCAGGGAGCAGGAACGCCAGATGCGTCGATTCAAGTCAGCGGCACAAGTCCAACGCTTTCTCTGCGTCCACGGTCCCATTCACAACCTGTTCCGAGTTGGACGTCATCATCTCAAAGCGATTCATCATCGACTTCTGAGAAACCGAGCCTTCACGGACTGGAAGACAGCGACTTGTGCCTGCTGAAAGGGAGAAACCTCGGACGATCTCGGGACAAAATCGCCTTCGCGTTGTTAACTTGACAATGCCTTCATGCCTGACAAACGCGTCCAGGACGCGAGAGGAGGGAGTGGCCCATGAGTGAGTCAAGCAAGCAATCCCACAACAGGAACCACACCGCCAGGACCCGCCATTCCGTGCTACGGCAGCTGGCAACGCTGAAGAACATGACGCTGGAGCAACTGCGCGAGAAGTGGCTGGACCTCCATGGCAGCAAACCACCTCCCTACAAGAAACAGTTTCTCATCAAGCGCCTGGCCTATCGCATCCAGGAGCTCTTCTACGGCGGCCTATCGGAGGGCGCCAAGGGGCGTTTGGGGCAAATCGCTCAGGACGACCCCATGGCCCGGGTGGACGTCAGGGTATCCGAGAAACGTCCAAGCAAGAACGGCATTCTTCCCGGCACCCGGTTCGAGAGGATCTGGAAGGGCCGCCGCTATGAGGTCCTCGCCCAGGAGAAAGGCTTCGAGTACGACGGACGGATCTTTCGATCCCTGAGCGCCGTGGCTCGGGAGATCACCGGCACTCGCTGGAACGGCAGGCTCTTCTTCGGGCTGAAGAAGAACGACCGAGGGGGCAAGCATGCTTGAGACTGGCCAGAGGAACTCCACAGAGAAAAAGCCCATCACTTGCGCCATCTACGGAGGATTTCGCCTGCTTCCTCTTTCGCTCGCGGGTAGCCGTCTTTCACGGACTGAACCAGCGTTTGCCGAAATGCCGATTCCGGCGAACGGTGACCACTTTCCACGACCTGTTCGTGATGACGGGAGACTACTCGACCCCAGAGTTCCGCGAGCGCTTCACCGCGCTGGCCAAAGATGCGGCAGAGCGCTCCGACCAGATCATCGCCGTCTCGGACTACACGGCTCGGCAAGTCGCGGCATTGTTGCACTTCCCACGCGAAGAGATCAGTGTCGTCCAGCACGGGGTCGAACCGGCACCGGCGTTTCCCGCCGAACAGCTTCTGGCTTTTCGCCGCGGACTCGGCCTGGAGGCCCCCTTCGTTCTGCACGTCGGGGCCTTGCAGGCCCGCAAGAACATCGAGCGTCTGGTTGAGGCTTTCGAGGGAATGGGGCCGCCCTACCGGCTGATCTTGGCAGGCTCGCTCGGCTACGGGGCGGAGAAGGTCCTGCGGCGCATCGAGCGCAGCCCCGTCGAGGCGCTCATCCATCGTCTGGACTACGTGGACCGCGAGACGCTGGCTTTGCTCTACCGCACGGCGGCCGCGCTGGCCTTTCCGTCGCTCGACAAAGGTTTCGGGCTGCCGGTGCTCGAAGCCATGTCGGCGGGACTGCCGGTCGTAACGTCGGATCGCGGCGCGCTGCCCGAAGTGGCCAGGGATGCCGCCTTGATCATAGATCCGGAGAATCCCGGTGTGATTCGGAACGCACTGCTCGACGCCATCGAAGACAGTACGACCAGGCGGAGACTCATCGACGCCGGCCTCAAACGCTGCGTCGAGTTCAGTTGGGTGAAAGCCGCTCACGAGACGTTTCGGGTTTACCAGAAACTGGTGTAGCGGCTTCGGTAACGGAAGGTGAGATCTCAGCGGAGTGATAAGCTAAGGGTTGCCATGGACATCGAGAAATCCATCGAATTCCTCTTACAGGCTCAAGCGAAAACTGAGGCGGCGCTGGCGCAGCTTGCGCAGACCAACAAGCTCGAGCAGCAACAACTGACTCAGCAACAGGTTCAGCTCGCCGAGAACATGAACCGGCTGGTGGATATCGTAGCTGACGTCGCCGATTCCCAACGTCAGAACGAAGAGGCCCTCCAACGATTCCAAGAAGAGAACCGACTTACCCATCAGCGCTACGACGCGGCCCATCGCGAGACCGACGAACGATTCAATGCCCTGATCAAGATGATGGATGAGTGGGTTCGAGAACGCGGAAAGCAGAACGGGGCATCGTAGTCTCGCCAATATTCAGGCAGACCCGCATCCTCAGCGGTAGCAAGCAGTGTCCTGATCCCGGCAATTCAATCGCCGGAGACCGCGTCGGCGGTCTTATCGAGCCGCGACGGATCTGAGCGGTACCAGGTTCGCTTGACCCATACTGCCAAATCGTCAAACAACGTGTAGTAAGTCGGCAGGACGATCAGCGTCAGCACGGTCGAGGCCATCAGTCCTCCCATGACCGTCCGTGCCATCGGGAAGTACTGCATATCAAAGACGCTGCTACGGCCGAAAGCAAGGGGGATGAGGCCGACGATCGTTGTGGCGGCGGTCATCACGATGGGACGGAGGCGTTCCCGGCAACCCGCCATGACGGCTTCCGAGCGTGGCATGCCCTTCCGCCGCAGCTTGTTGATATGGTCGATGAGGACGATACCGTTATTGACGACGATTCCAATCAGGACGATGGAGCCGATCCAGGCCATCAAGTTGAACGGGCTATTGGTTACGTAAAGGAAGCCCGCCACCCCCACCATCGCAAACGGCAGGGAAAACATGATGGCGAAGGGGTGGGCAATCGACTCGAACAACGAAGCCATCACGAAATACACCATGAACAACGCCAGCACGATGTTCGTAACGAAGCCTGCGCGGCTTTCATCCTGTCGATTGGTCCAAAAACTGAAGCTCCAACCATAGCCAGGCGGATAGTCGAGCAGGTCGAGCACATCACTCATGGCCTGCTTTCCAACATCCCGTTGAGCGCCGGTATAGGTGGCGCGGATCGACGTGGTCGTCTGGCGGTTCTCACGGCGAATTTGGCCCGGGACCTTCTCGATCCGCAAGTCCGCGACCTGCTCGAGAGTTATTTGCTCCCCGTCCTGCCCGCCGCCCACGACCAGCGTGCGCAGGTCATTCAGGTTTTCGCGGTCCTCGGGGCGCAACTGGACCAGAATGTTGACTTCGCCTTCGGGGGTTCGGAAGCCCCGTACCTGCCTGCCGCGAACGACGATGCCCAGGGCCTGGGAGACCGATTGCGCCGAGACGCCGTAGCGGCGGGCCAAGTCGCGGCGAACGCGAACCTGAACTTCTTCCTCGGCGCTGTCGAGGCGTGTCGAAACCTTGGTGAAGTCGGGAAGGGCTAGTAGGCGCCGCTTCGCTTCCTGAGCTAAGGACTCCAGCGTCTGTGGGTCGTCACCGAAGAAATTCGCGCTGAAGCCGGTCTGATTCTCACCGCGTTGGCTGCCGAGAGTAATCTCGGCCCCCGGAATCTCGGGAAGTCCTTCGGTGATCTCCTCACGAATCCTCGCGAGAGCTACGTGGTCGACCTTGTCGGTATCGAAGTAGATTTGGGTGGAGGCACGGTTGTTTCCGTATTGCGTATAGATGTCCTTGATGCCGAACTGTTCGCGATTGGCGTCGAGAAAGCGCTCAACCGGGAAGACGTAGTCCTGCAGGATCTTGACGTAGTGGAAGTTCTCCGAGAACCGGTAGCGCACGTATACGTCCCGAATATCGAGCGCGTCGGGCGTCATGCTGGGCACCTTGTTCATCAACAGCCAGTAGGACCCAGCGATGAGCGCGGGCACGAGTAAGAGGCCCACCAGGATGCGGTGGCGCAAGAGCCAAGCGACGGTATGCAAATAGAATTTCGTGATGCGGCCCGTCCCAGGCGGCGCCGCCTCCGGTGACGGCTGCACCGCCTCGGGGGTCCGTCGCCGACGCATGAGGCGATCGAGACGTTCCACGGTCCACTGCTGCCAGGCCGAACGCTCCCGCACGTCCATTCGCAACAGGCGCGCCATGGCCAAGGGAATCAGCGTCAGCGAAACAAACAGCGAGGCCCCCAACGCAAAGATGATGGCGATGCCGGTGTGCTGGAGATACATCGTGAAGTCGTTCTGCTCGCCGAAGATGAGCGGGACGAAGATGATCACCGACGTCAGCGTGGCGGCGATCACCGCCGTGATGACTTCCTGCGTGCCTACCTTGGCGGCGCTCACGCGATCCATCCCCATCTCGAGCTTTTGGTAGATGGACTCCAACACCACCACCGCATTGTCCACGAGCATGCCGGTGGCGAGCATCAGGCCCAACATCGTGAAGACATCGAGCATCTGGCCGGAGAGATACAGGAAACCGACGGCGCTGATGATCGAAAAGGGAATCGCCAGAGCGATCACCAACGTGGCGCTCCACTTTCGAAGGAAGCAGATCAAGACCACGACCGCCAGAATCGCGCCAACGACTCCGGCCCACAGCAACCCGGTCAGCGACTTTGTGATCTCCTCGCCTTGGTTGAACCAAAGCTTCAGATCAATGCCCTCGAGTGTCGGGTCTCTGCCGATCTCCTCAATCTCGGCCAATACGCCGTCGACAACCGTCACGGTGTTGGCTTGAGAGGTTTTGCGAACCATGAAGCCGACAGCGTACTCGCCGTTCAGCCGATTGCCCCCTGTGGGGGCAGGGGCGTCGTAGAGAATGTCGGCGATATCGGCGAGTCGCAAGCCGCGGTCATTGACCGGGATGTTTTCGATGTCGGTGACGGACGCAAGCGTGCCCTGCGTTATCGCACCATAGCGGATCTCCCCATCGACGACCCGGCCCAGCGATCGGTTGACATTGATATCGTCGAGCCGCTGGAAGAGCTGTCCAACGTCGACGCGGTAGCGCTTGATGTCATCGAGCCGCAGGTCGATGTCGATCTCGCGGCGGCCCGCACCCCACACCTCCACCTCCGCCACCCCGGGGACGCGCTCGATCGGCTTCTTGATCTTGAGGTCAAGAAAGTCGTAGGCGGTTCGAAGATCCTTGCCGGAGGCGATGCGGCCGAACATGATCGGTATGTCCTCCGTACCCCAGTTGCGGATCCAAATGTGCTCGATGTCGTCGGGCAGGTCGTCACGGATCTGATCGATCTTGTCCCGAATCTCCGCTCGCCGTGCGTCAATGTCTTCTTCCCAACCGAAGGTGAGATTGACGCTCGCCCGATTGCTCGACGCGCGCGAACTCATTCTCTTGGCTCCCGGAACGGTGCTCAAGACCTCTTCGAGGGGTTTGGTGATGGACTCGAGCACCTGCAGCGGCGTTGCGTTGTCATAGGCCAGCCCGATGTCCAGAAACGGCCGCTCCATAGCAGGCATCATCACCAGCGGGATCTTGAAAATCGAGATCACCCCAAGCGCGAAGAACAGAACGAAGACCATACAAATGGTGACGGGATAACGCAGAGAAAACTCAGCCAAACGGTTCCCTGAAGCGGTCGTCCGTCCCCCTGTGCCCCTGCGTTCCGTATGCCGGGATTCTTCGCGCGGCTGGTTGTTGGGCTCAGTCGGCTCCATCGCTGATTCCTCCGGGGTTCAATGGCCCGTGTCCCTCTTCGGTCAGGCGCTCTCCCCATCCCTCTGCACCGGGTGCCGCCTCGGCCGGGGTCGTCGCATCCGCCCCCACGTAGACGCGGCGATCGACCAGGTCGTAGACGACGGGAATGAGCAGCAGTGTCAGCATGGTCGAAAACAGCAGGCCGCCCATCACGGCGATCGCCATGGGCGCGCGCACCTCCGACCCCTCGCCCCAGCCAAGCGCCATCGGGAACAGGCCCAGCACCGTCGTCAGGGTCGTCATGACGATGGGGCGAAGCCGCACTTGCCCGGCTTGCAACAAGGCGTCGCGCTTGGCCATCCCGCTTTGGCGTAGTTGGTTGGTGTAGTCCACAAGTACGATCGCGTTGTTCACCACGATACCGGCCAGGATGATCACTCCCAGCAACACCATCACGCTGATCGTCGTCGCGGTTAAGAACAGTGAAAGCACGACGCCCACCAACGCCAAAGGCACCGTGAAAAGAATCACGAACGGATGGATGAGCGATTCAAACTGTGAGGCCATGACAAGATAAACCAGAAAGATGGCCAACCCGAGCGCGAACTGCAGACTGCGATAGGACTCTTCGAGCTCCTGGTTCTGGCCACTGAGACCGATCACCGTGTTCGCCGGGACCTCGCCGCGCAAGTCGGACAACTCCACTCGAATCTCCGCGGCGACGCTCTGAAGATCCCTTCCGGCGAGATTCGCCGAAACGACGGCCGCACGCTGAGAGCCGATTCGGCGCACCTCGGCGGGCCCGCGGCCGATCCGCACGTCGGCAACGGCTCCCAGACGGATCGGAATCGTGCGTGCCGCCTGCTCCTCTTCTTGTTCCTGCTCGGTGGCTTGTCCTTCTTGCTCTTCCTCACTGTTGGATCTGCTGCTTCGGGTTTGTGTATTCCTCTGTGCGCTCGCGCTCCCCGCTCGATTTCCCTGCTGACGGGCGTTATTGTTAGCGCCGCCCTGGTTGTTGATCACCAAGTTGCCCAGATCGGTGATCGTGTCGCGCTGGCTTTCGTCGGCGCGCACCAGAATCTCGATCTGCTTCTCCTCCTCCCGGTAGCGGGAAGCAACATCGCCGCGGATCTTATTGCGAAGGATCTCGGAGATACGGGTCTCATCCAGACCCAGCCGAGCAAGCACGTCCCGCCGAAAGCGCACTTGGACCTCGGGACTTCCCAACCGGGTCGTCGTCTGAATGTCGCTCAGGCCCTCGACGGTCGCCAATCTTGCGGCCACCAATTCCGCCGCTTCCTGTTGGGCCTCCAAGTCGAACGAGAAGATTTCCACTTCAATCGGCGTCTTGAAGCTGAACAGCGTCGGACGCGAGAAGCGATAGATAATCTCGGGATAGCGGCTCAACTCCTCCCGGATGCTCTCGATCGTGCGTTCCTCGCCCTCGCGGTCCTGGCGATTCTTCATCACCAGGTGGAGCTGGCCAATGTGCTCTTCCACGGCGGACTGCGAGAACTGGTTCTCGTTGCTGCCGCCGACGCTAGAAAAAACTGTCTCCAGCTCGGGGATCGATGTGATAATGCGTGTTTGTCGGGAGTGAAGTAAAAGTTGGGTTTAGCTGAGCTCATTCCTTGAAGAGATCGGAATGAGTACCGGTGCGCACCAGGTGCAATTCGTCGCCTTTGACTCGGTAAATCAGAAGCCAGTCGGGCTCGATATGCACCTCCCGGTAACCCTTCCAAATGCCCCGGAGCGGATGGTCGCGGTAGCGCGCGGACAACGGCTCCTGCTCGATCAGCGGCGCCAAAAACGCTCGCAGCTTGCTCAGATCTTTGCCTCGCACCCTGGCTCTTCTGACGTCGCGCTTGAACTGCGAGGAGCGAACGGGCGTCAGCATGTCAGATGTCGAGGTCGCGGAACAGTTGTTCGGCGCTGCCAAAACGCTGCCCCTTACCCTCTTCCAATTCCTTCATGGCTTTGACGGTGGTCGGGTGCGGCACCTGGACAGCGAATGGCAGTCGCTTCTCGTCCGCCACGCGCAGCAGCAGCAGGCGGATTGCATCGGACACCGACAAGCCCATGGCTTGCAGGGCTTCGGTGGCTCGTGCTTTGGTGTCGCTGTCGATTCGTGCGCGTACAACCGTGTCGGTACTCATCTTGGAGTTTCTCCTATTTGTAGCTCCACTGTAGCTACAACAATGAGGCGTGTCAAGGTCTACTCCAAATATTCCACTGCAAACGACTAATTGGTACTGTCGGAGCGTGAATCAGGCGATTCGGCCCGAGGCGATCTTCTCGAGGATGGACTGGGCGCAGGCCTCGGCCGAGGGGTACTCGTCGGCCTCGACCACCACCCCGCGCATCCCTCGATAGGGCGAAAGGGTCGACTGATGGTAGTGCAGGAAGTCCTCGGTTAGCGACCGGACGTCATTCTCCACCAGCCGGTTGATGACCCACTCGGCATCCTCCTGGGCCTCGGCATGGCCGGGCAGGAACTCGATCACGAGATCCAGCCCGGGGCCCGGTCCCTGGACCCAGACGCCGATCGGATCATAGCGCGGCTCCCGGATGCGGTCCCGCAGCGCATACTCGACCATGTAGCGCAGCTTCACTCCCATTCCTCCGCGATCTTGATGTGCTCGGCCAACAGTTGCTGGTCGATCCGCTGGAACATCTCCCGGTTCTCCGCCTTGTACTCGCGCCAGCGTTGCCAGTCGGCTCCCAGGTCCCGCTCCAGCTCGGGAAAGATCAGTTCGATGTGAAAACGCCGCTCCCGGTCGTCCACTAGGTCCAACAAGTAGGTGTCCTCCTGGGACCAGCGGAGCACCTTGAGCGTGTGGGCGTGCTGGAAGCCCTCGTGGTAGCCGAGCGCCTTCAGGAACAGCCAGAAGTCTACCCGCTTGACATTCCCCTTAGCGTCGAAATGCGGCGCCACGCGCGCGCCGGCGTAGAAGACGGCGGCGATCCGGCCGCGAATTTTGGTTACTGGTGTGCTTTGGGTGGTTGTTTCCATCGTGTCGATGCCATCCGGTGTGCTCTCCGCAAGTAGCCCTCGACGAACCGACAGGCGGACTGCCGGTCGGAGCAGAAATAGACCGGGAGACGGAAGTCGACGACGATGGACAAAACGGAGCGGAGTACGGCGTTGGGATGCGCCCCGGAGCGATACCGTTCGGTCAGGATGTCGCTCAGGTTGGCCTCGACCACGATGCAGGCGGCCTCAAAGCCCGCGAGCCGCTCGAGCTCCTTGCGGAACCGTTTTCGGGATCGAATGACGGTGGCGACCAGGTCCTCGAGCGTCTTGCGCTCCACCGCCACCGCGCCCTCCCATCCTTCGAGGGAGTAGTCCCCGGCGGGCAGCGCCCGGCGCGTGGCCGTCACGCTTTCGGGATCGAAGTGGTAGGGCTCCTGTTCCCGCGTGTCGACGACGACCGTGATCCGATCCGACTCAGAAGGGTTCGAGCGCATCCTGGGCCGCCGAGTCGTACGTCTCCGCGTCGTCCTCGAGCACGATGCGCCGGTTGATGTAGACGTTCTCGTTCTCGCCGCGGGTGCGCTTGGTCACCTCGGGCTTGACGTTGAGCAGCCGGCTCAGGTGCTCGGGCAGCTTGGAGAGCTTTTCGAGATCGAGGCCACAGGTGTGCAGGTCCGTCTTGAGCCACTTGATGTTCTCGCGGGTGGCCATGACGTTGTTACGCCACAAGAGCCGCCCCGTGCACCGGGGCGCGATGATGCGCAGAGTCCACTTGAGCATCGGATTGCCCGAGGTCTTCGCCTGGGTCATTTCGACCTGGTCGACGTTGACCTGGTACTTGCCGTCGGGCACCGGTTCGAATTCGCGCTCTTCGACCTCGGCCTCGGCGAAGTCGTCGTCGAACTGGGTGAGATCGATGTCCGAGGAGGGTGCGTTGTGCTGTCCGTAATCTCCGCTTTGCATGGTTCCTATCCTCCGTTTCGGGATGTGTTGGGCTTGGGCTTCTGATCACCGGCGTCCCCCGGGGCCGACGCCGGCGGAGACGTCGACCGCTGGGCGCCCGCCTTGGCCGCGGCCGCCGGCTTGGTGGCCGGGTCGGCACGATGCGGGTGTGCTTGCCGGTGCGGGTCTCGATCTCCCTCTCCACGGAATGGGAAACGAGAAAGAGGCCGTAGGGCAGGAACGCGAGTTTGGTGAGGACGCGGTGGAACTCGTTGTTGATCAGCGCCCAGCCCTTGCCGTAGCCGAGATCCGACTCGTGCTCGATTTTGAACTTGGCGCAGACGTGGTCCGCGCACATGCGGTAGGCGTTGTCGACCGTGTCGACGATGATGGTCTTGAACGGGTGCTTGCCCTCGGCGATCTCGCCGCAGGCGGCGAGCAGCTGGTCCCAGGACTGGATCGGCACCTGGAACACGTCGAGGGCGTTCAGCCCCGGCTCGGTGGCCAGGAACAGCGCGCCCTCGGAGCGCGCGCACCAGGTCGACTTGCCGATCTTGCTGCGCCCGTAAGCGAGCACCGTCAGGTCGGCCAGCTCCTGTTTCTTCGGTGTGGTTTGGTTCGGTAACACAGGTGGTTCTCCTTTATTCGTTGGCCCTCAAAAGGGGGCGTCGGTGGACGAGGACTCGTCCTCGCCGGCGGGAGCCTGCAGCTCCTCGTGCGGGGGGAGCCTCTGGTAGAGGTTCTCGATGACGTTGGGACTGCCGCCGGAGCTGCAGAGCGGGAGGTAGGCGCAGGGCCGGCGGTAGTGAAAACAGAACGCCGTGTTCTGGTAGAAGACGCCGCGCCGGCGAGCGTCCAGAAACGCCTGGGTCAGCTCCCAGAGCTGGACCTGCAACTCCTTGAAGCGGTCGCGGGAGAGCTAGAGCTGCTCCCGGTGGAACATCTCCGGCTCGGCGTATTTGATGGCCAGCCGCTCCTGGAAGGCCTCGTCGCTCTCCGGGAGCCTGCGCTTGGCGCTGCTCTTGCCGGTCTTCGGCTTGGCGATCAGCGCCGCGCGGCGGGCCCCATACTCGGCTTCGGTCTCGCCGCTGCTCTGTGAGAGGCGCGCCTTGACCAGCACGTTGTAGAGGACGCCGGCGAGCGGGGTGCCGAGGGTCTGCTCGACGTAGCGGGAGTAGAGGACGATCTGAAAGTCGGTCCACAGGCGCTCGAGGTAGTCGCCGTCCACCTGGGAGGCGGTCTTGTGTTCAAGCAGGTAATGCTCGTCGCCGATCTGGACGACGCCGTCGACCTTGCCGGCCAGGATGAAGCTGCGCGACGAGGCGCCGGTGGCCGGATTGACGATCTTTCCCTCGAACGTCTTCTCCAGCGCGACGACCTCGAACGCCTCGTGCGCGTACCGGGCCGCATAGCCCTCCATCATCGCGGTGGCCAGATGCCACTCGCGCTTCTGATCGGCTTCTGCCGCGCGGTTCGGATAAGCCCGGTCGACGGCGTCGAGGGCGGCGTCCAGGTCTCGGGTGGAATGCCAGACCTCAAGGCTCTGGTGGATCACCGTCCCCAGGGCCAGGTTGCGGTCCCGCTCCAGCGGAACGAGCTCTTCGAGGTAGCGCCACTCGCAGGCCTTGCGGCAGTTGCGGAACAGGCTCCACATCGAATAGGTGGAGATCGCGGGGGTGCCCATCCCGCGGCCCCCGTCGCGCTCATCGCCGGTGAGATCGGTGACGCGGCCGCGATCCGCTCCACCTTGAAGGCCGCCTCGCCGAATTCGCGCGTCAGGAAGCCGGTGAAGATGCGGCCGATGGCGCGGCCGACATCGGTCGCCGCGTCCACCACGCAGGAGCGCTTGCCGGGGTCCAGACAGAAGGATGCGTCCAGTCGCACCAGGGCCCGGCCGTGCAGGCTTTCGGTGGCGAGCACCGCCAGGAGCAGGGACTCCTCGACGTCCCGCAGCGGCACTTTCGCATTGAAGTTGTAGCGGTAGAGTTCTCGATACATTTGCCTTTGCCTCCATGGGTCGTAGTCCGTCAGGAGGGCGCGCCCGGACCGGATGCCGTGCCGCTCAAAACGCCGCGGCCGATCTCCGGCCCGGTGATTACCTACCGGAGCCGGACCGGGACCGTCGGGGCATCACAGGTAGTCCTTGAGTCCGGCGTCCTCGAAGATTTCGCGGAGCTTCTTGATGGACTCGTAGATCGTTCCGCGCGGAACGCCCGTGTCGCGGGAGATCTCGGTCACCGTCTCCGCCTCGAGGCGTTGGCACAGATCGCGCAGTTCGGGCGGGAGTCCTTCGAGGACAGCGGCCACGTCGATGGTGAGCGCGCTCAGCTCGTCCGCCGGCCTCGACTGCGCGCCGGTGCGCAGCAGATAGTCCTCCTGATCGAAGGTATCCACGCGCTCGACCGAGCGGCCTTCCTCGTCCTCGAAGCGGTCGTTGAGGGAAAAGGGGCAGCGCCGGTAGTCGCGGATACCGGCCTTCCGCGCCTCAATGAGGGTGGCGATCTTGTGCTCGACCACCCGGGCGATGAACGTGTTGAGCTGCGCGCGCTCGGGGTCGTACTTCGGCAGCCGGCGGAGCAGGTCGAGGACCAGTTCCTGCTCCAGATCGTCGCGGTCCGATGCCGTGAATCCCGCTTGTCCTATCAATCGCCTCGCCTTGAATTTGATGAGCTTGACGGCATACGGATCGATGCCGTCGTACTGGTTGTCGAAACCCATTGAGCCTCCTCGGGGCCGAGGAGGAGCTCGCGTGGGTGTCGACCTGTGCCGGGTTGGCCGCTCTCAAAACGAGAAAGCGGGAGCGTTGTGAGGACACCGGTTTCGGCGACACCCACAACGACCCCCGCTTTGCGGCCGGCCTGTTGTCTGGTGTGTAAGTTCGTGCGGTTGCTTGTCGGGTCCGGAATCAGATCCGGATCGCGTCCGCCACGGTCATGCGGACGGGCAGCCCGTTTTCGATCACAAGTTCCTGGATCGAGAGTGAGCGCTCCCGCTCGAAGATCTCGAACAGCTCCGCTACCTTCTTCTTGAGGACGAAGCCGTCATTGGCGCGGCGCGCGTTCGGGCCGTTGTCCTTCCCGAACACGATCTGCCTCACCACCCGGGGCGGCGGCTTGAACACAGGTTCCCACTCCCGCACTTCGAGCCGTTCGATCCGCCCGTAGTTGATCTCCTGCATCGCTTCCACGAGGCGTCGCCTGGCAGGCGTCAGGGCCGCCTTGGTCACATCCGTCATACCGGACCTCCTTTCGCGCGCTCTGGCGCATCAACGAAATCGCCCCCTGGGAGGCGGGTCCGGCGAGGGTTCCTCCCAGGGGGCGTTGCCCGGACTTGCCAGGCGGAGCCGTCGGGGGAAGAGCTCTCGTCGGAGCCTTCACCCCTCAATGGCGAAATTTCGTTGAACGGCGCCGAGCGAACCGGGCGGTCGGGGCGTACGGGCGGATAACGCCCTAGAAATCAGTCGGATGCGTGGATGACGGAGGGGAAACTTTTTTTGATTTTTTTTCCGCAGGCCCAGCGAAATTTCGCTGGACGGGTTCGTCGGCTAGTCTGTCTTTCCGTTTTCGGCCTTGCCGATAAAGCTCATTGCCCAGGGAACCCACGCGAGAAATGAAACAGCCTTCAGGCTGTTTATCTCGTTGCCGTAATCAACCGACGTACCATGCAGCACGCGGTGGCGATTTAGATGATCCTCCGGGGATGTGCCCTGTCCCGGCTTCCAGAGCGGCAATTTCCTGAGTACGAGCAGGTTCAGGATAGCCTCAGCAAACCCGTACTCACTTGGCGGAAGCGACCTGCGGAGGTCTTTTCGGGTCGATTCCTGGAAGATGTGTTTGCGCACAACGTCGTGGGTTATGCCATCGGCCTGGGCAAGAAACACCGGAACCGACGGCGTGTACTTGCCTTCACGATGCGCCTGAAACGCGTCGCGGAGAATCAGTTCTCGGTTTGGATAGGACTTCACAAGATCCGACTCGATGTCGTCGAGTCGACCGCGAAAGAAATCTCTCAACGTGTTCTGAGTTAGTTCCGGTTGCTTACGGATCGTCTGCGTCGTCGATTCGAGTGTCCCGACACTTACAGGAAACTGAGGATGGAGGTACCACCCTTGTTTGGCCAATTCTTCCAAGAGCGGCTGAACGCGAAAGGAGAGGTTTCTCGCCCACTGCTCAGTACCATCGATGATTGTCTCAAGGCGCTGCGTAAATCGGACAAGCCCGTCGAGCCAATCTCCGGCCGCCTTGTCCCCTTTGAGGATGTTTTCTAAGAAGTCCTCCGAAAAACGTCCCCACCTCAGAACGGCATCGAGAAACTCCTCAAGATCTACCTCAACTGGTTGAGTCTCGGCTCTCTCGCTTGGTCGAAGCTCGCCAGAAGTTCGTTCTTTCAGCAGAGGAGCGAAGTCTGGTCTCCCTAGGGTGATCCACCATCTAGTGAGCAGGGTCTGCAGCTTCTCGTTCACTGCGTTGAATGTGTCCACTCTTTCTTGTTGCGATTTGCTGTATTCATTCACGTTTGAAGTAACCCCCGCTTCCTTAGTCGTCCGGGCTAATACGGAAACGCGTCTCCCATCCCTTCCCATCGTTTGTCAGGCGGAAGGGGTCGCCCTCTATGCGGAAAAAGCCCCGCAGGTTGCGGGCCAGGTTTTCGCGGCGCTTCTGGTTCCGCCGGTGGGCATGATGGCTCCTCCAATCCAATACACCACGTTCCTCGGCAAACGCTCGCAGCAGTGCCCACTGGAAGGTGGGCTCACCGTTCTTCTTGTTCGCCATGCCCATCTGGGTGTAGTTGCACACGCTGCGCTCGGACTTCACCTGGACCGAGACCGTATGGCCATCGCGGAGTCGGATTGAGACGTCACCCCAGGTGGCGTCTTGTGGCGTCGGGAAGAAAACCATCGATCCATCGGCTTTCGGCTTTGGGAAGTGGGCGCCTCGGAACGAGGACAGGATGTCGTCGAGAGGCCGGCGTAGCCGAAGTTTGCGGTGCCCGACGAGCGCGACGTCTTCCACCAATGAGATGAATGCCGACTTCCGATTTGCCAACACTCGTTCGGTCTCCGTCGTGCAGAGATTGCGTGTGGGAGACGACAGCACAAACGGCTCATCGGTGCGGCTCACGAGACCGTTGACGACGTGTTCGAAGTCGCGCGGTTCCAGTTGGATCGTCAGATAGACGGGAAAACGAAAGCCTGCGGTAGGCGAGTAGACGCCGATCCGCGTCGTCTGATGAAGGTCGGGGACAGGTTCCCGTTCTCCCATCAACTTGAGGACGCCAGCCACCACCTGATCGAAGGCCGACCGGTGCAATTCGTAGACGACGATGTCCGAGCGCTTCAGCGGGAAGGTCGCGCAGCCACGCCCGCACCGGCAGACCGCGACCATGTCGTCCGGGTCGTGCACAACGACCTCGTGCGCGCACGCGCAGCCGGGACGAACGGTACAGGGATGCGAGGAGGCCCGCCTGCCGTTGGGCCGAAGAAACGACTTGGCCGATGCGTACTCGGCGGCGCAACGCATGCGCCATTCCGCGTCCACGGCCGACAAGCCGGGAACGGCCTCCAGTGCTTGCCAAAAGCCCTTCGGGCTACGCCTCATTGTGATCCTGTTCGATGAAGCCGCGTTTCTCGAGCCAGTCTTGGACGACGTCGGCGTCACTGTCTCTCGTGTATTGGGCGGTGGTCGGGGTTCGAATCGTCACGACACGGGCCGTCTTCGCATCGGCGAACTTCACCTGAAAGCGCGCTCGAATAATCGGTGCACTCCCTGGAATACTTCGCCCTCTTCCTTCGAGCGCGGCGAACACATCGTCGGCCTTCCGGGTCTCGATTTCCCGCTCCACACCGCCCCACAAGAGCTGGATCTCCTTGAGGCGCACCCAGTCCATGCCATCGACGTCCGTGCAAACAATGGACGCCGACCCGGCCGGCCGCAGCGGTTCGAGCGTGTATCTACTAGCCCCGGGGAAGAAATCCTCGTTGCCAAAGAGATGGCGGCCCGAACGCCAAGCGGTAGAGCTCTTTCTCGCCCTTGGCGCCAGCGTGCATTCGAATCTTTCCGCTGACCGGGTCATAGACCAGTACGTCATTTTTTTCCGGCCGGTAGAACACGCTCGAGGCGTTACCGCCGTCGAGGCTGCCTTCGCGCCGGAACGGATCGCCGTGACGCACCAGAAACCAGATCGAATCCGCCTTCGGATACACGAACACCCGCGATCCCCGGCCGCGCTTCTTCTTCTCAAACCAGTCGTCGAGATCGTGCTCGAGGACCCTCAACGTCTCTGCGGAGGGCTGCGTGAACGAGGGGATCGGGCGGACGTCGGCCTTGAAGGAATCGAAGGACCGCGGCCGAATGAGATACTGCTCGGCGTGCTTGCGTTCCAGGAGCCCCTGGTCCTTCAGATATACCTGGACGGCCACGTCCGCCGGGGTCGGGTCTGGCTGCCCATCTAGCGAGACGCTGTTGCTCTCCGCTTCTTCGAGCAGGACGTCCATGCTCTGCTCAGTGGACATTTCATTCACGTAGAAGAGCGCATTGAGCAGTTCCGAAGGCGTGTCCGTGTCTGAACTCATGAACACGGAGACCAGTGGGTCGTAGTCCAGACCGTTCGGGGAGGATAGTAGCGGCAACTTCAATCCTCGACTGGCGAAGTAGGGTGGATGCGGCTCCAGAAAATCCAAGAGGCGCTTCGGCGCGATGGCCTTAAGAACGGCAGGTTGGGCGAAACGCCGAGGGTTGAAATTTGCCATTCGTGGGACGCTCCTTATCGGTTGTTCTCGTTCGCGCCTGGGTTCGAGGTGTTGACCCCAAGCCGGCGGATGGCGACGACCTTGCCCAGGATGCGCAGTCCGTCATCGGGGCCAATCGGCCTGGGGCGAAGTTTCGGATTCTCGGGCCGGAGTTCGATTCGCTCCTCACGGATAAAGAGCCGTTTGACCGTGGCTTCCTGATCGAGCAGCGCCACGACGATGTCCCCGCTCTCCGCAACGGGTTGCTCCCGGACCACGATCAGGTCCCGTTCGTGGATGCCGGCGTCGATCATGCTGTCGCCCTGGACTTCCAGCGCGAAGCAGCGCCCGGAGCGCGCGGCCCGGCTATCGACCAGGACCTCGCCAATGATGTTCTCCTCGGCGAGGATCGGCTGGCCGGCGGCTACTCTGCCGACAATCGGTACGGACAGCAGGTCGAGCACCTCATCGGTGGGCTCCCGCACGACGGTGAGCCCACGGGCTTTTCTCGACTCCCGCTTCACGTAGCCCTTGCGCACGAGCTGTTTGACCTGGTCGCGTACGCTCGGGCTCGATATGCCGAGGATGTCGGCGAGTTCCTGGATCGTCGGGGGAAACCCCTGCCGGTTGGTGAAGCGGCACAGCTCACGCAATGTGTGCCGCTGCGGGTCGGTAATCTCCTCAACGGGTCGTCTGCCTCTCGGCTGCTCACTCATGGCAATTCCTCTCCCAGGGGAGATTGCGGTTGGTGTATCCATGGATCGAAAAATCAGGATCGGCGACCGGGACACCCCACGGCCGTTCGTCAAAGAGACCAATATATAGGCCTCTTATATAAGAGGTCAAGAGAAATCTTGAGAGGTTTAGAGAAAGTCGGATCGATTCTGGGAGAAGCGGCGAGAGCAAGGACGGGGCCGATGTCCGGCCCGGAGCGGAGGAGTGGGGCTACATCAACCGCCGGGCGACGAGCTGCGCCCACATCGCGCGCTGGCGGCTCCAGTGCGGGACGCTGGCGATGGGGCGGACGTCCTTCTCGGGGATGGGGTCGCGGCCTCGGACCGCCAGAGGATGGCGGCTCAGCCCGAGATGAACCCGAACAGGTTGCGCTGCCGCTCCCAGTCCATGGGGAACGTTCGGATCAGTCGGGTCAGCGACAGGCCGGATGGCCCTTCGCCATTGAGGATCGCCTCGATGATGTCGGGGGCCAGCGTGGTCAGCTTCAGGACCCACACCACATAGGAGATGTCCACGTCCAGGCTTCCCGCCAGATCTGAAACGGAGTGAAACTCCCCGTTCTCAATCGCATCCGCCCAGGAAAACGCTCGGCCCAGGGCTTGAACGACAGCTGTCTGTAGTTCCGATGGGCTATCCGGAACATCACCATCCAGCGCCTGGGGAGCGAAAATCATCTTCCGTCCCCGCATCCGCCGGATGTGCATCGGAATGTGGATCTGCAGATTGCCGGCCTCGCTCAGCGTGAGGGTCGGCTGCGAAGTCATCGGCCGTTGCTCCGTTCCCTGGCCTCACTCGCCAAACCACTCAGCTCGATAATGAGGTTGGTCAGGCCCTGGGTCTTCAATTCCATGTCAATGCCGGTTTCCCGGATTTCCACTTTGTCGACCAGCAGCCGTATCAGCCGGTTGCGTTCCAGGGGGAACAGGTCCTCCCAAAAGGTCTCCACGCTCTGAAAGGCTTCCGCGACATCGCGTTCCGCTACGGGGTCTGCCTCGAAGGCCTGGGTCCGGACCGAGACATCGGTCAGCTGACGACTCAGGGTCACCGCCTCCTGGTTGAGGTCGGCCAATGTCGCTCCAGGGTCCGCCCCGTTGCCGTCGGGCGATACCTTCTCGAGCGCTCGCTCACGGACCTTCAGGACATCGTCTTCCAACTGCTGCTTCTGCGTCAGCAGCCGTTCCCGCTCGACCTCTTCCATGCCCTTCGCGGCAAAGTAGGTTCGGGACACCAGCGTCGGGGTCCGAAACACCGCGCTCAGCTGCTCCAGCACCACCTTTTCAATGTCCCCGGCCGGGACACGCTTGAGCGGGCAGCGGCTGACCGCCCGCTTGGCGTCCTTCGCGCAGTGATAGTAGGTGTAGCGCCGAGGTCCTTTTTGCGTGTAGGTCAAGCCCATCGCGCCGTCGCAATGGCCGCAGCGGACCACCCCTGCAGCGGGGAGATGATCTTCGTTCGGGCCTTCGTTCGCTTGGCCCGAGTGTTCTCCGAGAGAATCACCTGGACCTTCTCCCACAGTTCCTTGGAAACGATGGCCTCATGCTCTCCGGGATAGTGCTTCCCCTTATGGACCACCTCGCCCATGTAGATGCGGTTGCCTAGTAAGCGGTAGATGTGGCCGGTGTTCCAGGGACTGCCTGGCCGATGTTTTCCTTTCTTCGTGGTCCAGGACTTGGTGTGGTAGCCCTGCTCGTTGAGCTCGGCGGCCAGCGATTTGGACGAGGCCAGCTGGGTGAATCGCCGGAAGATGTGTTGGACCAGCGGCGCTTCCTCTGGATTGACGAGTAGCTTCTTGTGCTCCCGGTCGACGTCGTAGCCGAGGATAGCCGGGCCACCGCAGTACTTGCCCCGCCGCTTGGCCGCCGCGACCTTATCCCGGATGCGTTCGGCGATGACCTCGCGCTCGTACTGCGCGAAGGTGATCAGGATGCCCAGGAACATGCGCCCGGTCGGGTCGGTGGTGTTGAAGTGTTGGGTGACCGAGACGAAGCTGACGCCTTGCTCGTTGAACCGCTCGATCATCTTCATGAAGTCGAGCAGCGACCGCGAGAGACGGTCGATCTTGTACACCACGATCACATCCACTTTTCCCGCATCCACATCGGCCAGCAGACGCTGCACCCCGGGGCGTTCCATGTTGCCGCCGGAGAACCCCCCGTCGTCGTAGCGGTCGGGCAGAGCGCGCCAGCCCTGCATGCGTTGGCTTTCGATGTAGGCCTCGGCCGACTCCCTCTGGGCATCCAGCGAGTTGAATTCCTGTTCCAGGCCTTCTTCGTGGCTCTTGCGGGTGTAGATGGCGCAACGGATGAGCTTCGTCTCCATGAGGTTGCTCGCAGCGGTATCAGGCATACCGGCCACCTGCCTCGTTGGTCTTTTTGAGCCCGAAGAAGAGCTTGCCGTTCCACCGGGTGCCGGTAATTTCGCGAGCCACGGCGCTGAGGGATCGGAACATGCGGCCGTCGTACTCGAAGCCGCTCTGGTGGGCGAGGACCTCATAGCGACGGTCCTTCCAGATCCTGACGAACCGGGTGCCCGGCAGGATGTCTGCCTGGCCCGGGGGGCTGTCGGTGACCCTGCCGTCCACCCGGGCCGCGGGGTCGTTCTCCGCGACGTGCTTCAAA
Organism: Acidobacteriota bacterium; assembly: GCA_965219855.1. Lineage (GTDB taxonomy): Bacteria > Acidobacteriota > UBA6911 > RPQK01 > JAJDTT01 > CAUZIZ01. The sequence continues at coordinate 455,077 of CBDCOR010000022.1, read as the reverse complement.
TGCGTCTTGGCGGCCTCCGACAGGCCGCCGCAGAACAGCTCCTGGATGCGATAGGCCAGGCGCTTGATGAGGAACTGTCGCTTGTATTGGGGCGGCTCGCCGCCGTAGAGATCGCGCCACTTCTCGTGCAGCTGCGCCATTGTCATCGTCTCGAGCGTTGCCAGCTGTCGTAGGACGGAATGACGGGTGCGGGAGCCGTTGCCGCTCTCTTGCGATCCCTTTCCGAACTGATTCACGGGCACTCCCTCATTGGCCTACTGGACGCGTTTGTTAGACACGAACGCTCTGTTCGCACCTGAAATCAAGTCCTTCTCCCGCTTGCACTTAGAGATTCTTCGCCTTTCTCCCGATATCGCGCGAAGAGGTGCCCTTTCGGGCTCTCCAGCGGAGCACACCGACGGCCAGGATCGCGGCGATGGCTTCCAAATTCGCTTTCGGGGGAAGCGGTTCGGGCTCCGGGCGGAGCTCCGCTTTAGGGGAGGCCGTAGGGACGCCTCCCGGCTTGAATTCGGCATTCCACATCGTGACCTCCGGCGGCTCGGGACCGGGTGGGCCGGTGTGGATGCCTGGGAACTCGCCGGACGGCGTGGGGCGGGTTCGCCGACACCCACAACCGCCTCAGCTTTCGCTGCCAGTCCGTTGTCTGGTTTCTGACGCTGCAGCCGGGCGCCATCCCCGGCGCTGTCGTTAGTTACCTACCGCAGGCCTTTCCAAACTGTCGGACGCGTGGTTCGAAACGTCGGGTGCTCAAGACCGAGCACAGGGCGTGTTTCCACAACCCCCGAAAACCTCCCTTTCGGCTCAACCCATTGATATTGAACGGATTAAGCCAACTGGACGACTACTGGACGAGGTCCAGTAAGAACGGAGAATACGGGCCGAACAGAGAATGAGAGGCTGCGGAACTGGTCGAATTCAACCGGTGGGGAATGGAGCGAGAATGATGTGAGGAACGTCCAAACCCTTGAAAATAAGGGGTTATAGGACGCTCGTCCCTCCGGAGGGCTGCCCCGGAGAGACGAGTTGTCTTTTGAAAAATGGTGGAGGGCTTGTAGACTTGCCGCACCCCATACTCTCCTAGCATGTATATATTTAAACGTGTGATTTTAATAGGCTTATGAACGTCAACGGGTGGCTCGCCGAGTTCGCTCTGCCGGAAGTCTTTTTTATCCAGATTTCCCCCAGTCAAGTAACTATGGATGGCAACGCCCGGTCATCAGGGGCGGAAACGGTGTAAACACCACTTCCGCTGACGACTTTCGGACGTGGGTTCGATCCCCACTGGTTCAATTCAGCCGCTTCCCGACACGGGGACCAGGATATCCGGATCGTCATTCTGGACCCTATTCACCCTGGTACTGACGGCGCGCCTCTCGTAGCGACAAGCACGGGGTTCACGCACCAGCTCGAGGAGCCGCGGCAACGGCGATAACTCGATCTCCAGCCGGGCCCGCAACCATTCAGGCTCTCATAGGTCTGCCCGTAGTCGCGTGTCGCCCACGCAGCAAGAATCCAGATGGCCTCTCTGTGGAGCCAGTCGGCGGTCCAGTCCGGCGCCGTGTAGGCGCCATGCCCCCAGATCGAACCCAGTTCCTGTCCGCCGATCGACCTCCATACGTCTTGACCGGCCAGGATCTGGTCACCCGTAAAGAGCGACTGACCGTCGGTCGTGACAACCGCTGCGGGGATCGGGGGGGCTTCTTGGTAAACTTCGCCGCCATAGTACAACAAGGCCGCAAACGACCCGATGACGACTACGGCTAGAGTAATCCACAGACGGCGGAGATGACGGTCAGCAACGGGTGCATCCGGCATTCTGAACCCCTGAGAGTTTGCGCAGTCTCAATCAACGTTGATCGGGTCAGCTTTGAGACTCAATATGGCGATCATCACGGGACGGCTTGTGTGAGCCTTCGATAGGCTACCACATTGCCATATACCCTTCAGTCGCAAGATCGCCAAGACCGCGCGGCACTGCGCAGGCCATAACTCTTTGTATATATACAGTAATGGGGGCTGACCCCGGAGGGTCGACGACACGGTGTCGAGAAAGGGCCGGCTGATTTCGACCAGCCAAGTGTATCTTCAACTCTCAGTGGTTCGGCGGCCGAAGGCGAAATGAAGCCCTAGGGAGCCTTGCCACTACTTCAACCGCCGGGCCACCAACTTCGCCCACATCCTGCGCTGGCGGCTCCAGTGTGGGACAGCGGCGATGGCGCGGAGATCCTTTTCTCGGATGGGATCGCGGCCCTGAATCGTGCGCGGAAGAAACAGCAACGCCTCCTGAATATCCGGCGCCAGGTTGATCAGGTTTATGATCTGCGTGATCCGGGCCCGCGTCAGGTAGCCGAGTCGCGCTAAGTCCGCGGCGTAGTCGCGCACCTCGCCGCGAAGAACTAGACCCTCGAAGCGGATGACCAGGGCCATAAGCCTCGAGATGCGCAGCATGTCCCCCGCTTCGACGGTTCCGTCCGTATGTGGATGATGACGGCCGTGGTTTCGCCGGGTTAAGCAGGCATAATTTAGTGGGCGCATTTGTCAGCCGGGCGCTATCGCGCCCGGCGACAACTTCAGCGGAGTCAAGGACACAGAAAACTAGATCGGAGCTCAATCGTGGAAAAAATGATGGAAACTCACTGACGAAGGTGGAAGGACTACTGGAGAAGAAAGGATACGACGGCAAACCTCTTTCAGAGGCCGTAACGCAAAACCAGCCCCAAAGCATGGGTCAGGGTCAGGATAGCGGCGGAAGGCCAAACACGACCCAAGGTAGCACTGGGACAGAAGCCACAGCGCCACAGGACGGCCAAAAGAAGTAGAGCGATCGACGAAGGATGTGTGAAGTCTCCACAATCGTAATCCGGGCGTTACCATACGTAAGCGTGATCGCTGCGAGTGCCGCTGCCTTCTTTGCCGGTTGGCAACTGAAGGAAAGCCGTAAGGCTACCCAATTTCAGGTGTTCGATGCGACCTTCAGGGCACTGCATACACTCGAAGATCGCTACTACACTGAGACCTCAACAGGTGGCAATGACGCTGAGCGGCACTGGCGCTCGGGCTTTTTCAACACGCTGGAGTATATGTCCTTTCTGGTTAACGAAGACCTCGTCCCACGAAAGCGGTTCACCCGTTTCTACCACGATGCGATCATCGACTGGTACGAGAATATCTTCATCGAAAGGGCATACCCAGAACAACGAACCGATCCACAGCGACTTCCAGAGTTGAAGAAGCTCTACAAACAACTAAAACAAACCGCTGGAAGGACAGGGTGAAATGTGGCCCGAGGGAGACTTGCCACTACTTCAGCCGCCGTGCAACCAGCCGCGCCCACATCCTGCGCTGCCGGTTCCAGTGCGGAACGCCGGCGATGGGGCGGACGTCCTTTTCTCGCGGGATGGGTTCAGTCCGAGGTGAACCCGAACAGGGCTCGCTGTTGCCCCCAGTCCACGGGGAAAGTCTGGGTCAGTTTGGCCAGCGACAGGCCGGCCGGCTCCTCGCCGTTGAGGATCGCTTCGGTGATTTCCGGGGCCAGGGTGGTCAACTTCAGAATGCGCACCACATAGGAGTTGTCTACAGCCAGACTCCTGGCCAGATCCGCGACGGAATGAAACTCCCCACTCTCAATCGCTTGCGCCCAGGAAAATGCTCGGCACAGGGCCTGAACGATGGCCGTCTGGACTTCCGCCGGGCTAGGGGAACATCGCCATCCAGCGCCTGGGAAGCCAGGATCATCTTCCGCCCCTGCATCCGCCGGATGCGCATCGGAATATGGATCTGCAGATTGACGGTCTCGGTCATGGTGAGGGTCGTTTGTCGATTCATCGACCCTGGCTCCGTTCCTTGGCGTCAACTGTCAGTCCGTTCAGCTCGATGATGAGATGGGTCAGGCCCTGGGTTTTCAATTCCATGTCGATGCCGGTTTCCCTGATTTCCACTTTCTCGACCAACAGCCGCACTAGCCGGTTGCGTTCCAGTGGAAACAGGTCTTCCCAAAAGGTGGCCACGCTTTGGAAGGCCTCCGCGACTTCCCGCTCCGTCACGGGGTCTGCCTCGAACGCTTGGGCCTTGGACGAGACATCCACCAGCTGGCGACTTAGGGTCACCGCCTCCCGGTTGAGCCCGACCAATGTCGGTCCGGGGTCCGAGCCATTGCCGTCAGGCGATACCTCCGCGAGCGCTCGCTCGCGGACCTTCAGGAGATCGTTTTCCAGTTGCTCTTTCTGCTTTAGCAGTCGTTCCTGCTCGGCCTCTTCGAGCCCCTTGGCCGCAAAGTACGTCTGGGACACCAACGTGGGAGTCCGAAAAACAGCGCTCAGTTGTTCCAGCACGACCTTTTCGATGTCTCCGGCCGGGACACGCTTGAGCCGGCAGCAGCTGACCGCTCGTTTGGCGTCCTTCGCGCAGTGATAGTAGGTGTAGCGCCGCGGCCCTTTCTGCGTGTAGGTCAAGCCCATCGCACCGTCACAGTGGCCGCAGCGAACCACCCCCTGGAGCGGAGAGATGTTTTTCGTCTTGGTCTTCGTTTGTTTGGCCCGGGTGTTCTCCGAGAGAATCCCCTGGACCTTCTCCCACAACGGCTTGGAGACAATGGCCTCATGCTCTCCGGGATAGCTCTTCCCCTTGTGGACCACGTCGCCTATGTAGGTTCGGTTGCCCAGCAATCGGTAAAGGTGGCCGGTGTTCCATGGCCGGCCTTCCCGCCGTTTTCCTTTCTTCGTGGTCCAGGACTTGGTGTGGTAGCCCTGTTCATTGAGTTCTGCCGCCACCTTTCTGCCCGAGGCCAGTTGGGTGAATCGTCGGAAGATGTGTTTCACTAGCGGTGCTTCCTCCGCATTGACGAGCAGTTTCTTTTGCTCCCGATCCACGTCGTATCCCAGGATGGCCGGGCCCCCGCAGTACTTGCCCCGCCGTTTCGTCGCCGCCACTTTGTCCCGGATGCGTTCGGCAATGACCTCCCGCTCATACTGGGCAAAGGTGATCAGAATGCCCAAGAACATGCGTCCAGTCGGGTCGGTGGTATTGAAGTGTTGGGTGACCGAGACGAAGCTGACTCCCCTTTGGTTGAACCGCTCGATCATCTTCATGAAGTCCAGCAACGATCGCGAGAGGCGGTCGATCTTGTACACCACGATCACGTCCACTTTGCCGGCATCCACATCGGCCAGAAGACGCTGCAATCCGGGGCGCTCCATGGTGCCGCCCGAGAGTCCCCCGTCGTCGTAGCGGTCGGGCAGAGTTTGCCATCCCTGCATGCGTTGGCTTTCGATATAGGCCTCGGCTGCTTCTCGTTGGGCATCCAGCGAGTTGAACTCCTGCTCCAGCCCTTCCTCGTGACTCTTGCGGGTGTAGATGGCGCACCTGATGAGCTTCTTCTCCGTGGAGTTCCTTTGGCCGGTCTCAAGCATGCTGACCACCTCGGTTGTTCTTTCCGCTGCTCTTCTTCAGCCCGAAGAAGAGCCTGCCGTTCCAGCGGGTGCCGGTAATCTCCCGAGCCACGGCGCTCAGCGACCGAAAGATCCGTCCGTCGTACTCGAAGCCGTTCTGGTGGGCGAGGACCTCATAGCGGCGGTCCTTCCAGATCCTCACGAACCGGGTGCCCGGCAGGATGTCTGCTTTGCCCTCGGGATTCTTGGATACCCTAGCGTCCACGCGGGCCACGGAGTCCTCCTGGGCGACTTGCTTCAACCGCGCCTTGGCGGTTTCGGACAGACCGCCGTAGAAGAGCTCCTGGATGCGATAGGCCAGGCGCTTGATCAGAAACTGTCTCTTATACGGAGGGGGGGCGCTGCCATAGAGGTCGAGCCACTTTTCCCGCAGCTGCTCCAGCGTCATCGTGTTGAGCGTTGCCAGCTGCCGCAGTACGGAACGGCGAGACCTGGCGGTGGGGTTTCGCTTGTGGAATTGCTTGTCTGACTCACTCATGGGCGACTCCCAAATTCCCGTCCTGGACGCGTTTGTCACGCATGAACGCTCTGTTCGCCACACGAATCAAGTCCTTCTCCGATCTTTCTCTGAATTTCTTCGCCCTTCTCCCGATCGCGGGAAGGTTGGGTCGTGCGGATTCTCCGACGGAGCACGGCCAAGGCCAGGATCGAGGCAATCGATTCCAGTCTCGCTTTCGAGGAAAGAAGTTCGGACTCCGGGTGGACTATTGCTTCATGCAGGTCGGGACCGGTGGTTCCCAGCTTAAAATCGGCACTCCACATCTTGACCTCCGGTTTGGTCGTGACCGGTTAGGCCGGTGGGGATGCCGCGAAACCTCGCCGAAGGGGCATAGAGGCGGTTGTCGCCGACACCCACAACCGCCTCAGCTTCCGCTGCCAGTCCGTTGTCTGGTTTCTGACGCTACGGGCCGGGCGTCATTCCCGGCCCCTGTCTCTAGATACTTACCGGAGGACTTCGAAAAGTGTCGGACGAGCGGTTCGAAAACTCGGGTGCTGAACCCGATTTGTTCCACAACTCCCGAAAATGGCATTTCTGCCTCAAGCTATTGATATAGAATGGATTAGTACATTCGGACGACTTTCGGACTAGGTCCGGTAAGATCGGAGAATACGGAGCAAACAGAGAATAAGTGGCCGGAAAACAGGACGAATCCGACCGGGGAAGAATCAGGCTGGAAGGATGTAGAAGAGTCCCAAACCCTTTAAAAATAAAAGGTTATGGGACGCACGCCTCTCCGGGGAATCACCCCGGAGAGACGAGTTGTGTTTTGAAGAATGGTGGAGGCGGTGGGAATCGAACCCACGTCCGAAAGCCTTCAACAGCAGAATCTACATGCTTGTCCAGTTTCAAAAATCTGCCCGGTAGAAAACTGGAACTGGCAAACGCAACTACCGAACGTCCCTCATCAGGTTCTCAATGCTTCTCCGAGGGAAGGGAAAAGAATCGAAAAGCCCGCTAAAGTGACGCCCCGACTACCCCGCGGGCTGGACAGCCTGGGCGGCCACGCTTTTACGCAGCTAGCGCTAACGGTTCGTTGGCACTTATTGTTTTTTGCCACTTTTTTACGAGGTGGTGGCACCTCGACATGCATCTACCGTATCAACTACTTCCGTCGAAGCCAGTCGCCCCCCCTTTCGTATACCCACTTAAGAGTACCGAAACCTCACTCTGGTTGCAAAACTTCGGAAGGAGGCACGGTGCCCTTCACAGCCATGCACTGATAGCCGAGTGTAAACTCTCGTTTCGAATCCAGCCGGTCAAGGTAGTAGCAGACCAGGGGTAGGCAGAAACAAAACATCCCCAGACTCAAAACTTCAAGGGGGAAGAGCAGCACCCGAAGCAGCCCCGACCGACCGGTGAAGAGCACCTTCGGGATGTAAGTCAGCCGATGCCCCAGATAATGAAAATACCCGCCCTGGGGCTCGATTATTGGATCGCGGAAACCCGCTTCTACGAAGAGCAGCCGAAGGGCATCCCGGGTAAAGCGGAAATAGTCATGAGGGGACTGATGCTCAGGCCAGCCCTGGGGGGCGGTCAGATACAGGGTTGCTCCGGGTTTCAGAACGCGGTGGATCTCGCCCAGAACCCTGGAAGGAGACACGACGTGCTCGAGCACTTGAATGTTCAACACGATGTCTACGGTTTCTGAAGCTAGGGGGATGGCCGAAAGATCGCCCAGCAACCCCACTTTCGAATAGTCCCAGGCTGGATCCCCGACACCCAAGTCCAGCGCGACGTAGAGGTGGCTCTGAAAGCTCGCGGCGAAGCGACTCTCTCCTGAACCCGCGTCCAGGACCACCGAGCGCGCCGGCCCTCTGGAGGCCGACTCGACGAAGCTGCGAATCGAGTACTCAAGAGGATTGATTCTTCGCTTCAGAAACTCCGGAAATCGCTCGTAGACTGTGAAGTAGAAACCAACCCTTTCCGCCAAGGGCTCCATGTTATCATCTAGCCTGGATTTCGCATTTCGGGGCCAGTACCAGAGATGAAGCATCTTATTTCGCCGTTGCTGCTGCTTTGGCTCACCGCTCCCGGATTCGCACAGAATGTGTCGGGGGCCACTTCAAAAGCGGCCAGGCGGGGCCGGGTCAAAACCGGCCAGTGATTCAGTATTTCCACGGCTTTCCGGGGGTGTTGGGGGGAAACTCGAGAAGCCTGGCTTCCATGGTCTCTGCTTGGTTTCAACGACACGGCTTCTTCCTGGCTTCCTTTTTTCAAAAAACATTCGCTCAGAGGCCCCTCAAGCAATGAGCTCTGCCCCACCCTGTCCTGACCCCTCCCTCGGAGCGGGCAATCTACGAAGCCTGGGGCTGAGTCCCAGGGTCTGCGAGTAGGGGACAAGCCCGCACTCACAGCACTCGCCTCGCAGGTGTCATTTCTCTTTCCCTCGCTTCGGGGTGGATTTCTCTCGTTGCTGTCGCTCGTAGAGGCGATAGCTCTTGCCCCGAATGAAGGTGACTTCCGAAGTGTGCAGGAAGCGGTCCAGCAGCGCCGAGGTGGCCGCCGTATCTCCTCCCAGCATCGCGCCCCAGTCCTCCAGGGGTCGATTCGAACTGAGGATCGTCGAGGTCTTCTGGTATCGGCGGTGCAGGATCTCCAACAGATCTTCTGCCGCCGACTCCGGCACTCTGCGGAGTCCCAGATCCTCGAGGATCAGCAGCGGGATCCGGGTCATCTCCGTAATGTAAGATCGGCGTCTGCCGGTGGCCGTGGCTTCGGCGATGTCTTCCAGCAGATCGAAAGCCGACTTGTACTGCACCCGGTGACCGGCTTCGACCGCCTTGATCCCGACGGTGATGATCAGATGGCTCTTGCCGACTCCGGTCTGACCGATGACCAACCAGCCGCGGCGCTGTTGGATGAATCGGCCGGTAGCCAGATCGAAGATCTGCTGCCGGTTGATGGAGGGGTTAAAGGAGAAGTTAAAGTCCTCCAAGTGCTTTTGTTCCGGAAACTGGGCCTGGCGCAAACGTCGCTCCAACAGCCGGTCCCGACGGCGGGTCAGCTCGTCATCAATCAGCAGCTCAAAGAACTCCTGATGGCTGAGCCTTCCCTGGACGGCTTGTTGCAGGCGAACGTCAAAGACCTGAGCCAGGCCCGAGAGCCGGAGGTGACGAAGTTTTCGTTCCAGTTCTGATGAGATCATTCTGGTTCTCCTGTGGGATCGGTGATCTGGTACTCGGACAGCGGTCGGATCAACTCGTGCTCGGAGGTAAACAAAGAGCGCTGCGGCACGTCCAGTCGCTTACACAAAGCCACCAGAGTCCGGTAGCGGAAGGCGTCATGTGCGAGCGCCTTGCCGCAGGCTTCGTCGACGACCGAAGCGCGGTAGCGGCGGGTCAGCGAGATCATGCCCTGCACGAGTCGGTAGGCGAGCATGTCTCGGACCTCCAGAGCTCGCTCGGCCCAGCGGTGCGCCTCTGGACCCACGGCTCGGGCTTGCTTCAGCAGATGATGCTCGGTTCGATAGTGCGCGTAGCGTTTGCGTTCCGGAAGATGGCTCGTTTCGGTTCGGAATCTCCCCGGCGGGTGCTTCGGATGCAGGGCCACCTGTTGCTCACGAAAGAAGACGCGGACGATACGATCATCCCAGTGCACGGCGACTTCACAACCGAGCAGATGATTGGGCACCGAGTAGAACGCTCGGTCGACTTCGATGTGGCCATCGGTGGAGACCGTTCGACGGCCCACGCGGAAGAAACTGAAGCGGGAATCCGGAAGCGGTCGGAGATGCTTCTGTTCTTCGACAAAGCGGGGCCAGACCTGCTGCTTGGTGGTGCCGTGGATGCGCTGGCGGGCGATTCGCTCGTTCCAACTCTGCAGATGCTCATTCTGCGCATCCAGGCTCTCGAAGCGGCGAGCTTTGAGCGCGCTGGAGTCGGTATATCCGATGCTTCTTTCGACTTTTCCGTTCTCGTTCGGAGCGCCCGGATGGATGGGCAGCACGGCGAAGCCGTAGTGGCGAGCGAGCGCACTGAAGACGGCATTGACCTCGGGGTCCACCAAGCAAGCCCGGGTGATCCCGGCCTTGAGGTTATCGAGGCGAACCACCTCCACGCCGCCTCAGATGAGGACGGCGGTAACGACCCGATTCGGTCCGAGTCAGGGCTCCTTTGCCGAAGTCGATCTGCAGGTCCCGACCGGGGGGAGTTTCCACCCGAGCAAACACGCGAGGACTCTCCGCCTTGAGCTTTCCACAGAAGCGCTTGACGGAGTTGTAGGCTCCCCCGAATCCCTGCTCGAAGACCAGGTCCTGCCAGATCCGCTTGGCCTGCAATCCCTGCTGGAGTTTCTTTTCAATCTGCTCCCGAAAGGGCTCACAGAAGCTGCGCAGACCCGGGGGCCGCTTTGGCCGCTTTTGCTCCTCCGAGCCGGGGGCCACTTTGGCCGGTTTTGAATCTCGGGAGGGATCATAGCGGGCAATCCTCTCTCGTCGGACTCCCACCTCTCGCTCGATCCGACGATACGACCAGCCCAGCTTCAGGAGCGCCAAAACCGTTTGCTTCTTTTCCATTTTCAATGTATTGGCCATCGGCGCATCCTACGCCGGATGCGGCCCTCAATGGCTCTTGAAAATGGCCGGTTTTGAAGTGGCCCTCACTGGCCGCTTTTGGGTGGCCCCTGACACAGAATGTCCTCCTCTTCACCATTGACTCTTGTCGAGCCGATCGATTCGGTTGCTACGGCCATACCAAGAAGACCACTCCCAACATCGATGCCTGGGCCCAGACTGGCACGGTTTTCAAAAACGCCTACAGCACCGCCTCCTGGACCGCACCAGGACTGGCCTCCGTCCTGACCGGTCTCTATCCTCCAACCCATGGGATCAACAATCGTGACCATATGGGTTCCAAGGATCTGCCACCCTGATCAAGATCTTCGTGAAGAGAGGTCATCGGGTTCCGAATCTGAACTTCTTTACGTTTGCTCCCTACTATCAGAATTTCGGCTTGGGAAAGATCGAACGTCAATACTTCGGCGCCAGCGACGGAGACGAGCTGATCAATTGGTTGGAGAAGAACACCGGAGAATCGGATTCCGAGCCTTTCTTCCTCTGGTATCACAACGTGATGATCCATCAGCCCTACAATCCAGCCGAGGAGGATCTACCCGCTCCCCGAGCCGAGCTCTACCGGAGTCCAGGAATCAAGGCGGCAATGACCGGCGCCATCGTACCTCTGGGATCGACCCACTTCACTGAATCGGACCGTCCCGTGCTGGACGCGTTGTACGATGCCGAGATCCGCCGGGTCGACCAACTCTTCGCCCAGGCACTTGAGATCCTCAAGCGCAGAAACCTCATGCACAAGACGTTGATCGTGCTCACGGCAGATCACGGCGAGGAGATCCTGGACCACGGCTTCATCGGTCATGCCTCGACTTCTCTTCAAGCCAAGCTGTATGAGGAGTTCATCCGTATTCCCCTGATCATGAGCTGGCCGGGAAAGGTTCCAAGCGGAAAAGTGGTCTCTTACCTCGCCAGTCAGATCGATATCTTGCCCACCATCCTCGAACTACAGGAGGTCGAGATCCCCAGTCATATCCAGGGCCGGGACCTGATGCAGATCGACCAGGATCGGGCGCTGTTCTTCGAGTCCGTGATCGCAGGAAACCAGACCACCAGGGAACGGGAACATCTGTGGGTCAGAGCGATTCGGAAGGGGAATTACAAGTACATCTCGGACTGCCAGCTGCTCGATTTGAGTCAGGATCCTCTAGAGCAGCAAAACCTTGCTGAGAAGGAGCCTGAAAAGGCAAGAATCCTTGGCACCGAGCTGAAGCAGTGGTTGAGTGATATGACAGCGGTCCGAAGCCAGATCTTCAAGGGCGAGGCCCAGGTCTTTTCGGCGGCTCCTCCCACCGAGTGCGTCCAAGTGTGGTCTCCACAGAACAAACAAACCCAGGACTACGACATCCACACCGGAGCGATACTCTTTGACTGGCGCGGAGACATGGAGACGACCTACCTGATCGAGTACGACATCGGGACCGGAGATCACGCCATCGCAGGGACCTACGAGATCCGGGGCAATCACCAACTTTTGGGTCCATTCAGTCGGGAGCTGTGGAATAGCCTAAAGGCCTGGAATCCCTTTCGTTTTCGTGTCTCAGGTAAGACTGCAGAGCCCTGTTGGAGCTCATGGGTAGAGTTCCAATTCTAGGAACCCTGGAACTCCACCAAGATTTGGCGGCCACCTGTTTCATCTGTTCTAATAAACTTCATCCTCGCCCGTTAGAGAGAGAGACGAGCTCCCAGGGCAAAGACAGGGCTCGCCTGGTAGGACCGCAACCAAAAGGGGTGAGGCGGTCAAGAGAAGTAGAAAGGAGTCCGGCGATGACATCCCAAAGACGTTTTTAGCCCTTCGCTCTACTAGTCCCAAAAGAAGTAGATGAAAGTGGACTAAACCACATGTAAACACCTGAAATGCCAGACCTGACGGGTATTCTGGGGTTGTCAAAGAAACTTCAGAACAAGCGGAAAGGAGGCAGTTCAGGTGAATAAAAAGGATAGCGCAATCATCCGCAAACGGGAAGCAGAGGTTGCTCAGCGATTGAGCCCCAGCTGGAACGGTCAAGACCCGAAACCGGTGCTCTCGCCCGAGGTCATCAGCTACGAGGTCTCGGAGAAAACGGGTGCGGTCAGTTACGGTGGTCTGGGGCTGCTGCAGCAGGTGGTGAAGTGGAGTGGGCTGGGGAAAGCCATTGACCAGGCGGTGACGCTGCTCAAACGCCACCAACCGTACCACGAATCGGACCACGTCCTGAGCCTGATCTACAACGTGGCCACGGGCGGGACCCGCTATCAGGATATTGAACTGCGACGTCAGAGTGTGAGTTTCCTGGAGGCGGTGGGAGCCGAGAAGATCCCCGCCCCCAGCACGGCCGGAGACTTTGTGCGCCGCTTTGACGCGCCCGACGTGGTGGATCTGATGGAAGCCGTCAATGCCAGCCGCCTCAAGGTCTGGGCCCAACAACCGGCCCGTTTCTTCCAACGGGCGGAGATCGACGTGGATGGGACGATGGCCCCCACGAGCGGCGAATGCAAGGAAGGGATGGAGATCAGCTACGACGGGCAGTGGGGCTATGCGCCGCTGATCGTGACGCTGGCCAATACGGGAGAGGTGCTCTATGCGGTCAACCGCTCGGGCAACCGTCCCTCTCATGAGGGAGCGGCCGAATGGCTGGATCGGAGTATCGAGCTGGTTCGAGAGGCGGGTTTTCGGAAGGTGCGCCTGCGCGGGGACACGGATTTTTCGCTGACGGCTCATTTTGACCGTTGGACGGAGGCGGGCGTGGAGTTTGACTTCGGGATCGACGCCCATCCGAGCTTCGTCAAGTGGGCGGAGGCGTTGCCAGAAGCGAGATGGAAAGAGCTGGGGCGCCCCAGCCAGGGGAAAGGAAAAGGGAAGAAGCGGCGCCAGCGGCGGGACAAAGTGAAGCCGGAGATTGTCAAGAGACGCGGGTTCAAGACGCTGACGCTGGAACGGGAAGAGATCGCGGAGATCGACTACCGTCCGAGCAAAGCGAAGCGAACCTATCGGATGGTGATCTTGCGCAAGACGATCCTGGTCGAGAAAGGCCAGAAGCGGCTGCTGCCGCAGACGCGCTACCACTTTTATGTCACCAATATCTCGGCCAGAACGTTGGGAACGGCGGGAGTCGTACGGGAAAACAACCGGCGCTGCAACCAGGAGAACGTCATTGAACAACTCAAGAACGGAGTCGAGGCCCTGCGGATGCCCTCGGATACGCTGGTAGCCAACTGGGCCTATCTGGTGATTGCGGCTCAAGCCTGGAATCTGAAGGCCTGGATGGGGTTGGTGCTGCCGGCGCGACTGCAAGCCCGAGAGCTGGTGAAGATGGAGTATCGCCGTTTCCTGCGAGAGGTCATTGAAATGCCCTGCCAGATTTTGCGCAGGGGCCGACAGTTGGTCTATCGGCTGCTGGATGTCAATGGTTGGAGCCGTCTTCTCTTGGAAGGCAGTAAGTGGTTGAAACACCGGCCAGCTACCTGAAACTGAAAGGAGATAAAGTAGCTCCGAGGGTCGCCAGAGCTGGGGCGAGGTGTCTCTACAAACGCCCCCCAAGAGGGCAGAATCGTTTTCCCTGAGCGATCGGCGTGGAGGACAGCTGAACACGTGCCTGTTCTGAGTGACTTCGCGCCGAAATTTAGAATTTAGGTCTCCAAAATGGCTCCTCGGAGCCGACAAAGGGGTCTATTTTCGAACTTGCGCTTATTTTGGGCCTAGTTGTGCTCGCAGCAATGCCACCCTTCGCCACGTTTGCCGCAGAGGGTCCAGCGCTTACCGTGTATTCTTCTGCAGATCCAGCGGGCTTCAACCCACAACAGTTTGTTGCTCAACAGCGAACGGGGCGCAACCCCAACTTCGTCTGGCAGGTTCCGGGATTCGGAGTGGTCAAGGAGATTCGTGAGATGGTGCTGGAAAACGGCACCAACGCGCTCCGCTTCACCGATGTCGCCCAGTTCATTGACCCGACCACTGTGAGCTTCACCGATCTCACCGATCGGGACGGAACCTCGGTGCTGGAACAGAGCTTCGAGTTCGATCTGGTAAGTCCCAGCAAGCTGCTCGAGAAATACGTGGGTCAGAGCATCGCCGTGATCGTGTCGCGGGGCCAAGAATCCGAACGTATTTCGGGAAAGCTCCTTTCCTTCAACGAAGGGCAGCTCGTATTGGATACCCCTAAAGGCGTCAGGATCGCACGTTCCTCAAATGAGCTCGAGCTTGGCGACCTCCCGGAAGGGCTTATTACGAAGCCAACTCTACGCTGGCTCGTGAAGGCAGCAAAAGAGGGGACGCACAAGGTCCGCACCACCTATCAGACCGGTGGGATGACCTGGCGTGCAGACTATAATCTGGTTGTAAACCAAGAGGATACCGCAGCTGATCTGGGGGCCTGGGTGTCCCTGATGAACCTCTCCGGAGCAAGTTTTCAGAATGCAAGACTGAAACTCATAGCGGGAGACGTACAGCGTGTCACCCCTCAGCCACGGCGGGTCGCGTACCGGCGGGAGCTCGCAGCCATGGCCGTTTCAGAGGACGCCGGATTCCAGGAAAAGTCTTTCTTCGAGTACCACCTCTACACGCTCCCACGCCGCACCGATATCCTGAACAACAGTACGCAGCAGCTCGTGCTGTTCCCTACGGCCCGCAATATTGGTATTGAAAAGGTTCTTCTCTACTACGGCCTTCCCCAGTCCGCGAATTGGGGCTTTACGCCCAGCCCGCGAACTGACCGCGGCCTCGGTGCCACCTCCAGCAAGAAGATCGACGTCTACCTGCGCTTTCAGAACAGCGAAGAGAACGGACTCGGCGTTCCTTTGCCTGCCGGCAAAGTACGGGCCTATAAACAAGACGACGCTGATGGAACGCTGGAGTTCGTCGGAGAGGATGTCATCGACCACACAGCAAAGAACGAGAAGGTTCTCATCAAGTTGGGACAGGCCTTTGACGTGGTAGGTGAAAGAACCCAGACGAACTATTCCATGAACTCAGCCGGCAAGACGCTGACGGAGAGCTTCAGAATCGAGATCCGCAATCAGAAAGAAATCGAGCAAAAGGTTATCGTTAAAGAGAATCTCTTCCGCTGGACCAGCTGGGAAATCATCAACAAGAGTCAGGATTTCGAAAAGATTGATGCGAGGACGATCCACTTCGAGGTTGTCGTGCCCGCTTCAGGTAGCCAGACCGTGACCTACACCGTGCGCTACTCCTGGTGATTCGGCCAGCGGAGGTGAAACTTCACCGCGAACGGCAGGCAGTGTGGCACGGCCTTCCAGGCCGTGATGGTCGCTCCTCTGGGTCGACAGACAGAGCATCACCGGCAGGGATGCCCATGCCACGGCAGGATCCCGAAGTTTCGTTCTCGAATGGGGTCAGCACACCTGTAGGTGGGACTAAGCTGAAACTTCATTGGAATCGTCCGAACGTCTGAACGTCGCAGGTCTCTTGCCACTGAACAGTGTGGCGAGAGGCTTCAAGTTTCTTTCTCGAATGGGGCAGCCCGGCTGGGGGAGCACTAAGCTGAAACTTCATTTGCGAGCGTAGCTTTGGCCTCCAGGCCGAAGTCTTCTTCCTTCGAGCCTTTGGCCCGATGCACGGCGGCCTGGAGCCCACCGCTACGCCGGACCCGAAGTTTCTTTCTCGAATGGAGCAGCGCCGCTGGGGGGCCACTGACCTGAAAGAAAGGACACCCGGCTAGGAGAGGACCTCCTTCGCGATCCGGCTGATGGTTCCGCCGTCCGAGCGCCCTTAAAAACGAGCCACCATGGCCTTCATCACCGGCCCGATCGCTCCCGGACCCGATAATCCTTCGGCCTCAACGAAGTCCTGAATAGCAGCCCTGAGCTCGGCTTCGCTGGCCTGGGCAGGCAAATAGGCGAGCAGGTACTCCGCTTCCCGCTCCTCTGCTTCCGCCAATTCAGCCCGGGATCCCTTCCGATACTGTTCGGCCGAATCTTTGCGCTGCTTGATGCCCTTGCGCACCAGCCGGAAGAAAGTCTCCTCGTCAACTTCTTCTCCACCCCGGATGCGCTCGTTCTTGATCCCGCTCAGAAGCAGACGAAGGGTAGAGAGCTTCTCCTTTTCGCCGGCTCGCAAGGCTTCCTTGACGTGGGACTCGATTTGCTCCTGCGGATTCATCTTGCAGCCTCTACAAATGATCCTACCCGGCTAGAAACCCCTGGGGCTCGACGTCGGCTTCAGACCAGCCGAATAGGTGGGCCCTTCAGGCATTCGGTGAGGGTACCTCTCAGTAGTGTCCCAACGTTTGGGCTTCTAATCTCTGTAAAGTATTAATGAGTAATATGTTAGAGAAGATAATGGGTGTTTCCGACTTGAAAGTGAGTGTACGCTCACGCCCTTCAGTTCATAAGGAGGGCGAGCATGTACACGGGCACGACGATTTTTTCTCAGGTGATGCGGCATCTTCCCTGGCATCATTTTCATCGCATTGTTCAGCACTACGGAGGCGACTACAAGGTCAAGTCGTTCCGCTGTGCCGACCATTACCGGGTCATGGCCTTTGCACAGTTGACCTATCGCGAGAGCTTGCGCGATATCGAAGCCTGCCTACGGGCCATGAGATCCAAGCTCTTCCACATGGGCATTCGCTCCACGGTCTCCCGCAACAATCTGTCCAATGCCAACGAGAGGCGCGACTGGCGCATCTATGCCGAGTTTGCCCAAGTGCTTATCGCCGAAGCGCGCCGCCTGTACACCGACGAGGACCTGGGAGTCGACCTGAACGCGACCGTCTATGCCTTGGACTCCACGACCATCGACCTGTGCCTCTCGGTCTTCCCCTGGGCGCGCTTCCGCCGTACCAAGGGGGCGATCAAACTGCATACCTTGCTCAACCTGCACGGCGCCATTCCCGAGTTCGTTCTGATCTCGGACGGAAAACTGCACGATGTCCACGCCTTGGACCACCTGATTCCTTGTCCCGGTGCCTACTACATCATGGATCGCGGATACCTGGATTTCGGGCGCCTGTACCGACTCCATTCTGCCCGGTCGTTATTCGTGACCCGCGCCAAGGCCAACTTCAAGTTCCGCCGCCGCTACTCCCACCCGGTGGACAGAACGACGGGACTGATCTGCGACCAAACTGTCCTGCTGAGCACCTTCTATCCGGCCAAGGCCTACCCCGAACCTTTGCGTCGCATCAAGTTCTTCGACGTCACCACCGACCTGCGGCTAGTATTCCTCACCAACGACTTTGCTTCTCCCGCTCTGACTATTGCCCGGCTCTACAAGCTCCGCTGGCAGATCGAACTGTTCTTCAAATGGATCAAACAGCATCTCCGCATCAAGGCCTTTTACGGCACCAGTCCCAATGCCGTGAAAACACAAATCTGGATCGCCCTCAGTACCTACCTGCTCATCGCCATCATCCGCAAGCGCCTCTATCTCGAGTTGCCGCTCTACACAATTCTCCAGGTCCTGAGTGTCTCGCTCTTCGAGAAAACCCCAATTTTACAGGCCTTTCAGGACATGCATTACATTACTCAGAATAGTGACATTCATAAACAGTTGATGTTATTCGACTAACGCTGGGACGCTACTGGGTACCTCTGATAATGAAGAGCCAGCACATCCCGACCGAAATCGTTCTCGAAGTCGCGCCAGACAGAATGGCTGTGGTTGCTCTGGTTCTGGGTGTTGTCGTACTCGATGAGGAAGGACGGCGCCTGAATCCGATAGTAGTTGCCCTTTTCTTCACGGTTGCCGGTCGTGCGTGAACCGATCGGGACCGCCTTGGGCTTGGGGCGACCCAACTTTCCTGCCCAGGCAAAAAAGAGCTGCTCCCGGGAAGTCTCACGCGCGACCTTCATTCGCTCGGCCGCGACCGGACCGGGAGTGTTGTCGGCATACTCGGCGATCAGCCCCAGCAGCATCGCGTATTGCTTGTCATTCATCTTCGATGCAGCCAAGCCCTGGGGATCTCCTTCCATCCTGGCTCTGGTGTCAGCCATGGTAATGATATCTTCCGGTGCTACATCCTGGAAAATCGCCTGCTTGCTCTGGACTGGGTCAAGTGCCTTGAGCAGTTCGAGGGCCATGTCCTCCTCCTTGGCCAGCACCCGAAGTCCCTTGTGAGGACCCTGCGCCACCTCGTGGGGATTGGCTCCGAAAAAGGTTGGGCTGGAAGACACCAGCGTCCCGTCCTTGATGGTGTAGTGCAGAGATAGGTGATGTCCTTCGACTCGCCAGCCCCAGGTACCTTCAAGGGAGGGCTTCCCGAAGATGGAGAAGTGGAATCTCTCAGTGTCGCGGTGGCCAGTGCTGTCGTCTTCGATGATCCGGATAATCTCTTCCAGACTCATCACCTGGGCGGCCTTGCTGAATCCTTTTCCGCTCAAACCAGAGGCCAGAAGAGCATTGGCCAAATGCTTCTGTCGTGGGTCCATGTCCTTGAAGGTCACCCCATTGCGAACGTATCCATAGATACCGGTGAAGCTCCCTTCTGGGAAATAGTGCCAATCCATGCGATGCTTGGCGTCAAAATCGAATAGGGTATAGGACCTCTGAACCCGGTTGAGCGAGGTCATGAATACCTCCGCGGCCTCGAACATCAGGGTCTCTGTCTTTGAAGTGTGGTGGGCTGCCGTCAACAGCAGGACACAAAATGCCAATGCGATAACTCGAAAGCGGGCTAGGTTCACCATCCGGGACCTCCTATGCAAAGGGAGAAGTGATCGCCTCGATTCTAACCGAAAGCAGAATACGCGAATAGGGCGCTGCATTGAACCCTTTTTCAGAAGGCACGGTCTTTTCACTACGGCGGCCACCGGCCGTGCGTGGAAAAGCGAAACAGTTGGTCCTGGAATGCGTTTAAGGAATATATGATGATAAGGCTCGCACCGCGGCTCCTGGATGCGTGACAGGTTGGCCGGGATCCAGCCCCACCCCTCGAATAGGAGAAACTTCTATGTTGCCCAAGCTCTCTCGCATCAGCTCAATGACACTGCTTCTGTGGCTGGCGATCGGTTTCTGCGCCAGCTCACCAGTCCTGGCCCAGCCAGCAGCCATCGCGGATGCGCTCCCACTGGATCCAGAGCTGACCAAGGGTCGGCTCGACAATGGGATGACTTATCTCATCCGCACCCATCACAAGCCTGAGAATCGAGCCACGCTGTGGCTGGCTGTCAACGCGGGTTCGATGCAGGAGGACGATGACCAACTGGGCCTCGCACACTTCCTGGAGCACATGGCCTTCAACGGAACCGAGCGATTCAAGAAGCAGGAGATCGTCGACTATCTGGAAGGGATCGGCATGCGTTTTGGACCCGATCTGAACGCCTATACTTCCTTTGATGAAACCGTCTACATGCTGGAGGTTCCTTCGGATGATCCGCAGATTCTGGAGAAGGCGTTCCTCATTCTCCACGAGTGGGCTCAGGGGGTATCCATGGAGAAGGAAGAAGTCGAGAAAGAGCGGGGCGTAGTCCTCGAGGAAAGACGACAGGGCCTGGGTGCCCGGGCTCGGATCCGAGACAAGCAACTGCCCGTGATTCTACACGGGTCCCGCTATGCGGACCGACTCCCCATCGGGACCGAGGAGATCCTCAAGAGCGCGGCGCCAGAGACGATGCGTCGATTCTATGCGAATTGGTATCGTCCCGATCTCATGGCCATCATCGCAGTAGGGGACTTCGACAAGACCAAGATCGAAGCTCAGATCAAGGAACGCTTCTCAGATTTGAAGGGGCCGGCAGCACCACCGAAACGGGTTCTGCATCCGGTACCAGGACATGAAGAGACCCTGGTGGCGATCGCAACCGATCCTGAGCTTCCGGTGACCGCCGTGTCAATTCTCAAAAAGCTCCCCAAACTGCCGCAGGGCACCGCGGCTGCCTACCGCAACTACCTGCTACATCAGCTTTATCACTCGATGCTCAATGCGCGCCTGGATGAACTACGCCAGAAAGCAGATGCGCCCTTCAGATTCGCAGCATCCCAGTCCGACTATTCGAGTGTCCAAACCGCCAGTCTCCTGACTCGGATCGTGATGGTCAAGCAGAACCAGGTCAATCGAGGCTTAAAGGCCCTACTCGCAGAAATAGAGCGGGTGGCACGGAATGGGTTTCTGGACTCCGAGTTGGAACGCTCCAAGAAGGAATTGCTTCGAGCCTATCAAAGCAGCACCGCGGAAAAGGAGAAGAAGCCTTCCAGGGTCTACGCCTCCGAAATGCTGCGCCATTTCCTGCAGGGTGAGAGCGTGCCCGGCATCGATTACGAGCTTCAGTTGCTGGAGCGATTCCTTCCGGACATCTCGACCGGCGATCTGAATACGCTGGCCCGGCAATGGAGCCAGAAAGGAAACCGAGTGATCACGGTCTCGGCTCCCGAGGGCGGCAAGGTGCCCAGCCAGAAAGGGCTGCTGGCGTTGCTGGACCAGAGTCAGAGGCAGGAGATCGAAGCCTATGTCGATAACGCCAGAACGGAGCCCCTTATCCCTGCTCCCCCGAGTCCTGGCAAGATCGTGGAGGAAACTACGATTCCCGAGATCGGCGTCGCCCAGTGGCTGCTCTCTAACGGGGCGAAGGTTCTGCTCAAGCCGACCGATTTCAAAAACGACGAGATTCTTCTGTCGGGCTTCAGCCCCGGCGGTCACTCGCTCGTCTCGGATGAGGACCTGTGGTCGGCCCAGTTTGCTGATGCAGTGGTCGGAGCCGGTGGTATCGGCCAATTCAGCGCCATCGAGTTGAGAAAGGCGCTCGCCGGTAAGCTGGCTCGCGCTTCGGTTTCCATCTCCGAACTGGAGGAATCCGTGCGCGGAAGTGCTTCTCCTGAGGACGTCGAAGCGATGTTTCAACTGCTCTATCTCCGGTTCACCTCGCCCCGTAAAGACCCTGAGGCCTTCGCCTCCTGGAAAGCCAATACCCAGGAGTGGGTTCTGAACCGACTCAAGACCCCCGAAGCAGTCTTCAGAGACAAGTTGCAAAAGATCCTGACCCGAGAACACCCACGCCGCCTTCCGCCCACCCAGGAAACCCTGGATAAGGTAGACCTCGACAAGGCATTGGAGATCTATCGCGATCGCTTTCGTGACGCCAGTGATTTCACCTTCGTATTGGTTGGAAATCTCGACCTACAACACATCAAGCCGCTCATACTCAAATATCTGGGAGGACTTCCCGGCAGCGACCGTCGGGAAAACTGGCGGGACGTTGGAGTTGAGAGACCCAGTGGCATCACCAAGTTTGAGGTGAAAAAGGGACTCGAGCCCAAGAGCCAGGTATATATTCGTTTCATGGGCGATGGAGAATGGACCCGCCAGAATCAACAAAATCTAGCCTCCCTGTCCCAGGTACTGGGAATCCGGCTGCGCGAAGTGCTGAGAGAAGACATGGGAGGGACCTACGGCGTTCGGGCCGGCGGAGGGCTCAGCCGGAGACCTCGAGAGACCTATTCGTTCACCATCTCCTTCGGCTGTGCCCCCAAGAACGTCGACACTCTGACTAACGCCCTACTTTCAGAAATCGAGACCATCAAGAAGGAAGGTATCGGGGAGGACTATCTGGTAAAGGTCAGAGAAAGCCAAACTCGCAAGCGCGAGGTCGACGTCAAGAGCAACCGCTTCTGGAGCGGACAGCTAGCGGCCTACTCCCGCTATGACAGGGACCCTCGGCTGATTTTGGACTACGACACGCTGGTCAAAAACGTGAGCTCGCCTCGGATTCAGGAGGCCGCCAAGCGATATCTCAAAACCGACCGCTACGTTATCGGGGTCCTGTATCCCGAGAAGGTCACCGACGGAGAGCACAAGGATGATGTCCGGAGGCTGGCCACCGATGGCATTTTCTAGGCGTTGAGCGGGGACGATCGTCTGAACGTCTGAACGTCGCACGTCCCTTAGCCGGCGGCAGACAGCCTAAGAACTGTCAGCTGCGGAAACCTGCAACTTCGAAGACCTACCACCAGTGCCCCGCGCACTCGAGACCTGCGACGTTCCGCTAAGGGAGATCCCTAGTAGGAACCCCATCTCTAAAGCGAGGCTGGGAAAAGTCACATCGAAGAGATTGTGGACCACGAAGGCCAGGAGCAGGCCCACACCACCCAGAGCCCAGAGGCTGCGGCCCTGGTGGAGCATTAGTCTGAAGCCGACTCGACCCAGGAAATAAAGGAAGGCCAACAACCCCAACAGTCCGTACTCGACGCCCAGCTGCAGATACAGGTTGTGAGTGTGGATCCGAATCTTCTGCTCGACGATCTCATAGTCACGTACCTTCCCCTTCTGCGCCTCCAACAACCCTGAGTAATCATCGACGGCTTCCTGATAGCGCCCGGGTCCCACTCCCAGAAGGAAGTGGTCCTTCCAGACTGCCTTCCCGACACGAAAGTAGGGCAGGCGAAAATCGATTACGCTAGCCACAGCTCCTCCCTTGGATCGACCCAATAGGTTCTCTACCGACCGTTGCACCACCTGGGGAAGACTGGTGAAGAGGACCAAAGCCAGAGCCAACCCTATAAGCAAGACCAGGTGGGACAAGAGCGCCGGGCCACTGCGCATTCCGAAGCCCGCCAGCGTGCTCCGAGGGGAGTGGAGCAACCTGTTCAGCCGTCGGAAGTAGAACAACATCCACGTTAGTCCGCTAGAAACGCCAGCGGCTACCAGCGCGGAGCGAGAGAGTGTGGCTAACTCGGTCATGAGCGTGCCCAAAGCCAGGTACCCCCAGAGCGGCCGAAGCCGCTGATTTGCTGACGCGAAGAACCCTGTCAGTAAGTAGGGAAGGATCAGATTGAGGTACCCTGAAAACTGGTTCGCGTTCTCAAAGAAGGAAGCGATCCGGCCTCGATGCGCCGACGGGATCTGCACAAGCCCCGCCGAACAGTAGAGAAAAACCGCAATCACCAGGACCCAGCGAATCGGCTCTCGGTCCTCCGAACGCCTGAATATAGACGACGCAACAGCCGCCATGACAAACAGCTCTGAGGCTCGCAGAGCGTGGGGAAGCACCTTGTACCATTCGGTGTTCAGGCTTCCTGAAACCACCACCATGCCCAAGAAAGGCACGGCCCAACCCAGCAGCTGCCAGTTGAATCTGCGAAGCTGTCCCCGTGCCAGCCAGCCCAGAAGACAGGCTGCGAACTCGAACTCCGAGAAGGAGACGAAGATAGAGCCCAAAACGGGCTCCACGGTGTCAATCGAAATCACCAGGAACAGAAACGAAACGCCGTAATTGGGACGCCGGTAGGTGAGCGCGGCGAGAGGGATCAAGATCAGGACGCTGAGTGCATGGAAATAGACAAAGCTTCCGACCGACAACACCAGCAAACCCAGGAGGCAGCCCAGTCGAAGTGCCCTCGGTGGAACCGCTGAACTGAATCTGTCCTCAGGAGATGGAGGCTGGGTCAAGCGGGCCATCCTATCCAAGATAAGGAGAGATCATGCCCCATTTCTCGTGGGTTCAGGGAAACAGTCTATCCGCAACATGCGTCACTACTTCCCATGGGTTTCGATCTTGAACCAGGGCCGGTAACAATCCGGCGAACACGCCCCAGAGGGAGCTCCAGACGACGCTCGCTCGAAACAGCACTCCCCGTGGCGCGCTCCGAGCCACCGCCATCACCAGGAGCGGCAGGGTTGGAACCAGGTAGCGCCCCGCCAAACCGGTGCCTGCCTGCCACTCTTCATAGGAGGCATGCAGCAAGAAGAAAGCCATCAGCGGAAGGTAGATGGAGATGGACTTGCGGTGTCTGACTTCCCAGAGGCCCCAGGCTAGAAAAGGAAAGAACCAGAGGATCCCTTTGCTCGGCGAAAGCAGCAGACCCAGAATTCCGGCGAAGGGCCAGTCGAAACCAAGGTGGCTGCCGGAATGAAAGAAGCTGAAGTGCTCGACCTCCCAAAACAGGTACTGAACGCTCAAAACGGTGACGATCAGCGCCAGCGCGCCAGAGAAAACCAGTGAGAAGCCGTCCTTGAGCCGCTTTTCCCAGATCGCTACGCACCCCATGGCAATCGGCACCATTGCGAAAGGATACTTGAGGAGAGCTCCCGAGAAGCCTAGAAGGCCGACTGCCGCCGAGCCGCGGAAATGGAGCATAGCTATCCAGATGGACGTCACCCAGGGTTCGGTCCACAGGTCCCGAGAATAACACCACAGCGGCGTCGCCAACGCTAGAGCGAGTAACCACAGACTCCCCAGAGAGAATCGGCGGCCGAACCACAGCAGCCCAACTAGGGTCACGATCTGCGTCATCCAGATACAGACAGGCTCGACCCAGGCCGTTCCCTGGAAGGGCCAAGTCAGGGCCGCTAGCAGCAGGGCAAAGAAAGGGGAATGGGTCCCCCGCTCTCTGCCGAGCCGATCTCGATCTGCGTGGTGGTCGATCTGAACTCCCCGGAAACGGGCCCCTAGATCCCAGTCTCCCTGCTCCGCCTGCCGATAGTTGTTGGCGAGATCGAAGTCCCCGTCCTCGATCAGACTGTTCACGGACACGAGGTAATGGGGTGAGTCCCCGGAAAGCACCAGAGGAGGGGCCAACACCACGGGTCCAATTCGCAGATGTGGCAATCCCTCCAGGGATCCCGTATCGATGGTCGTATGCACCAACCCGGAGAAAAGGTATAAGAGGATGACGGCTATTTCAGTGCGAGACAAAATTCGAACCATTTCGAATAAGTTCCAAGTGGCATGATTGCATACAATGCGGCTGCTCAGCTAGCGGGGCTCTTCAGCACGGCCTTGCTGCAGGCCTTCTTTGGAATCGTCGCTGCACGGTTCCTGGGAGTCGAGGACTTCGGAAGATTCGCGTTTGTCTGGGCGATCACCCAGATCCTGGTGGCCATAGGAGACCTGGGACTGCACAATACCGCCATTCGAAGAATTTCGTCAGAACCCGGTCAGTCCCTCGGCCTCTTCTCCGGATTCTATTCTCTCAAGCTTCTGTTGTCTTCCATCCTACTCGGCGTAATGCTACTTCTTTCGCTCTTGATCGGCGATTCGGGAGAGATGCGCTGGGCCCTGCTGCTGTTTGGCCTGGGCACGGTTTCGCACTCGACCAACCTGTCCCTGAACATCGCTTTCCAGGCTCACGGGAAACTCTACTTGGGCAGTCTCAACGGTGTTGTCATCGCGGCCTTGCAGTGCGTCCTGGGGATCGGACTGCTCCTCTCAGGAGGGAAGCTGGTCTCCCTGGGGTTGGCCTATGCTTTGGCGACCTCGTTGGCCCTGGTCGCCAATTACCGGACCTTCGAACGATGGGTGCACAGAGTGGAACTGGGTGGTACTTCCTACTGGAGAGGAATGATCCGGGAATCCCTTCCGGTTGGCCTCGGGAGCCTCTTCTATACAACGTCATCCAAGGTCCCGATCACACTGCTTCCGTTTCTTGCTGGCAATTTCCAGACCGGGCTCTTCTCCGCAGCTTTTCGCGTGAGCTCGGTGCTGTCCAACATCCCGGTAGCGATACTCAGTGCGGTTCTACCGGTGATGGCTTCACTTCAAGGAGATCGGAAGCGGGTAGGTTCGCTGCTGGCGAAATCGTCTCTGTGGATGGCCGCCTCATCTCTGATCCTAACGCTGTTGTTGCTCCGCTTTTCGACCGAACTGGTCGTGTTCCTTTTCGGACAGGATTACTCCTCATCCGGCGAGATTTTGGCGATCCTGGCCTGGAGTCTTCCTCCGATCTTCGTGGGAATGGCCTTCAGCAACGTCATCCTGAGCCAGCGTGAACTGATCCGGTTCTTTCTGCTGGTCAGGGGTGTCACAGCCCTGGTGGCGGTGGTAGCCAGTCTGCTGTTGATCTCCACACTGGAAAGTTACGGGGCGGCACTGGCGAGGCTGATCTCAGAAACGGTCCTTGCGGTCCTGTGTATCGTGGCCTCGGCACGCTTTCTCTTGACCGACTCGAGGTCCACAGAGGAACCAGAAATTCAATAGGATGACGATCAAAGATCCGGACTTCGCTCCTCGGGATTAGAACAGGTTGTCGGTATCGGCGGCTGATCCGTGCCCAGGGCCACCCTCATCGCCAAGGGAACTCTCGATGGAGTCAGGGTCCTCCCCTGACTCAAGTCTGTCTACTACCTCGTTGAACTCGGGTCCCATATCCTCGCCCAGTTCCCCCCCGATTCGCTTCATCATTTTTGCCATTGCGACCGGATCGCTTTCATCGAGATCACCCCACTTGTCAGGATCAGCTAGACTCTCGATTCTGCTTTCCTCAGAACGCTGCATCGAGACCCGGGAAACGAGCTGCTCCAAAACATCGCTTCCACAGCGACAGCGAGTCCCCTCGGCGTCGGACATTCTCCAGAAGAAACGCGAGAATTGTCTTCCACAGGTGTGGCAAAGGTACTCGTAGACGGGCATTCCCGCATTATAGTCGATGCCCAAGCGGGGGACCAATTTGACCACCCTTCGGCGATTCTGTCACAATCCCTCGACCCCAATGTCGCAACGACTAAAGACCGCTTGCAAACTACTTGTTACCTTCGCGCTACTCGTCATAGTCCTGTCCCAGATGGAGCTGGAGAAGTTCTCGGAGACCCTTTTCTCCATGGACCTGACCTGGGTGCTTGTTGCCCTCTCTCTGCAGCTCCTGGCCGTTTTACCGGCGGTCCAGAGGTGGCGCCTGATTCTACGGAATTTCGAAATCCGGATGGGGTTTTTTCCGCTGCTAAAGCTGGCCCTCATCGGCAACTTCTTCAACCTCTTTCTCCCCACCGGCATAGGGGGTGATTTCATCCGCGCTTTCTACCTATCTAGAAACGTCGGACGGGGGATCTCGAGCATCCTTACCACCATTCTGTTGGAGCGTAGTTTCGGTCTCTGCGCTCTTCTGTTGATCGGAACAATTTCCTCAGCCCTATCCGACCTGGAAATCTCTGGGTTCCCGGCTATCTACCTTTTTCTGATACTCCTGGCAGGCTACACCCTGTTCAACCTCTTGCTGTTCCTTCCCTGGATTCACAGCCAAATGAATCTCCTCTTGAAAAGGTGGCAGTTCGACCCGATCGCGGCAAAGATGGAGTTGGTCTACCAAGGACTTCAGACCCTGCGAAGAGATGGGAAGGCAGTGCTGGGAAGTCTCTCGCTCTCCCTTCTGGTGCAGTTTGGCTCCATCCTCATCATGTGGCTCGTGGCCCAGGCTATCGGGATAAGCACTTCCTTCTGGACCTTCTTGATTTTCATTCCACTCATCAACCTGACCATCATGATCCCCCTGACGGTAAGTGGTATCGGTCTGCGTGAGGGAGCCTACTATCTGCTTTTCTCCCAGGTGGGCCTACCCGCCGAGATGTCGATTACCCTCTCCCTGATGAATTACCTGGTGTTCCTTCTGGCTGGGTTGCCAGGCGCCATTTTCTATGCGCTCCACAAGAAGGAAGAACACTTCACGAGATTCGCAACTCGAGCGGAGGTGCCGTGAGAATCCTGTTGACAGGAGGAGCCGGATTCATTGGATCCCATCTGGCCGAACGATTTCTTGAGAGGCGCGACGACCTTGTGATCTTGGACAACCTCGACACTTTCTACGACCCTTCGATCAAGGAGCGTAATCTGGAGAAGGTTCGGGCCAAAGGCGAGTGCATCCTTTACCGGGAAAACCTGCTCGATCAGGAGGTTCTTCTAAGAGTGTTCGAGCGGCACAGGCCTCAGGTGATCGTACATCTGGCAGCCCGCGCCGGAGTGCGCCCCTCCCTGAATGAGCCGGCACTCTATAGCGAGGTCAATATCACTGGGACGGTGCAGCTGTTGGACCTGGCCCAGAAATTCGAGGTCGAGCATTTCGTATTCGGCAGTTCCTCATCAGTCTATGGAGCCCAGAGCAGATCCCCTTTTCAAGAAGACGATCCGGTACCCCACCCCATATCCCCATACGCTGCCACCAAGCGCGCAGGAGAGCTTCTCGCCTTCGTCTATTCGCACAACTACGCCCTACCCGTCACTTGCCTGCGCTTCTTCACCGTCTACGGGCCTCGCCAACGGCCCGAGATGGCCATTCACAGCTTCACGGACAAGGTATGGAACGGTGACGAGATAGAGGTCTATCACCGGGGCGAATCCGAGCGCGACTACACCTACGTTGACGACATTGTCCAGGGAATCCTGGCTGCCCTGGAGCATCCTTCAGGATTTGAAATCTTCAATCTGGGCAATTCCCGAACGATTCGTCTGCTGGATCTGATCCATCTAATAGAGCAGAAGCTCGGCAGGAAAGCCCGCATTCGTCTGATGCCGACCCAGCCCGGTGACGTCCCCTTGACCCATGCCGACATATCCCGCGCCAAAGCACAACTGGGATACTCACCTGGCACACCGATCGAGGTGGGTATTTCGCGCTTCGTCGATTGGTTCCTGGCGGAACAGTCTTGACCACCAAGTTTTAGTTAGCTGAGGCCGGTGATCTCGAAAATCAGGACGCGATTGTCCTGTTCGTCGGTCACGTAGGCGTGTCGACTATCGGGGGAGAGCTGGATATCGATCGGCTTCTTTCCCAACTTGATGCTCTGGATCTTTTCGAACTCAGGACTGAGTATGGTCAGGGTGCGGCTCCCGGTCTCCACAACGAAGATATAGCCCCGCTGGTTGACACTGAGCGAAAAAGGCTTTTGGCCGACCCGGACCCTGCGTACCTCCTGCAGGTCGATCACATCAACCACGGAAAGGTCGTGAGAGCCACTGTTGGCGACGTAGAGCGTCTCCCCATCCGGAGTAATGGCGACACCATCCGGGCTAAGCCCAACCGGAATCTGCTTCCTGACCGTGAGCGTATTGACATCGATCACGTAGAGCTCGTTCGACCCTCCACAGACCACGAAGAGCTGATCTCCGAGCGGTGATACGACTGCCGCGATGGGACGGACACCCATCTCGATAGTCTGGGTAATCCGGTGTGACGAAGTGTCGATCACATCCACGCGGCCTATCTTCCCTCGCCCGTAATTGGTCACAAAGACAGATTGGCCTTTGGGGGAAATGGTAATATTGCTGGGCCTTCCTCCGACCTTGATGTCGTCGAGAATATCGTAGGTCTTGGCATCAATAACCTTGACCAGACCAGAACGCAGGTTGGTGACGAAGATCTTGTCCCCTAACGGAGAGACCGTAATCCCTAGAGGCTCGTAGCCAGCATAGAACTTCTCCTCGCTCTTCTTCGCCAGGCAGTCGACCACGGAGACCTCGTCCGATGCGAAATTGGTGACGAACAAAAAACGACCGTCTGGACTCATGGAGGAGAAGGTAGGAGCCTTCCCCACCTTCAACTTCTTGACTGGGGTCACTCGAACAGCGGCCGAGGTGATCAGCGCCAATAGACCGAAAAGAATCACCTTTCTCATCTCAATGTTTCCCCATCAGATAGACATTCCTAACGATTCACGCTCACAAAGAGCTGACCATTATCTGGGAAGCCGGACCCCGTCGCTGGAGACAGGCACGAAGCGTGTTCTTCATCAGCAGCGCAATCGTGAGTGGCCCCACCCCTCCAGGGACAGGCGTTACTGCAGCAGCGACACCCAGTGGATCTCTAGGGTGGACGTCCCCCACCAGGGTGTACCCCTTCTTATCGAACTGATCCAGTCGGGCCGAATCGCTCCCGTATAGATTGGCGATCTCAGCGCGTCGATCGATACGGTTGATCCCCACATCCACAACGACGGCTCCTGCTTTGATGTAGTCCCGGGTCAGCATGGCGGGCCGGCCGATAGCAGCAATCAGGATGTCCGCTCGACGGCACACTTCAGGGAGGTCACGGGTTCGAGAGTGACAGAGCGTCACCGTCGCGTGCTGATGGAGCAGCAGCACGGCAACCGGCTTTCCGACGATGTTGCTACGGCCTACCACGACCGCCTCTGCGCCCTTTATGGCTACCCCCTCACGCTGGAGCAATTCCAAAATCCCCAAGGGTGTACAGGGCGCCAGTCCAGGGCTTCCGGCAAGCAGCCGACCTACATTGACCGGGTGAAAACCGTCTACATCCTTGGCAGGATCAACTGCCGAGAGGACCCGTTCAGTGTCGATCTGGTCGGGCAGTGGTAGCTGGATCAGGATGGCATCGATCCCATCCTGAGAATTCAGCCCTCGGATAATGTCCAATAATTGCTCAGTACTGGTTTCCGCGGGTAGATCGACCTGCTCCGAGTGCATGCCCAATTCGGCGCAGGTTCGCGTCTTGCTTCGAACATAGATCCGGGACGCAGCATCATCCCCAACAAGCACCACGGCCAGTCCCGGCACCAGACCATGAGCGCGAATATCTTCAATCTCCTCTGACACCTCCGCCTTGATTTCGTTGGCTGTTTTCTTACCGTCCAAGAGGCGAGTTTCCATCGGCTTACTACTGAGATGATATCAGAAAAAGGGGCACCGTTTGACCGTGAAGAGGTTGCAGGTCAAAGAGGTCACACGTCTGAACGTCGCCCATCCCTTAGCCGGCAGCAGGCAGCTGAAGGACTGACAGCTGCGGAAAGCTCCAATTTCGAAAACCCACCACCGGTACCCCACGACCTTTAACGTGCGACGTTCAGACGTGCAGACGACTTGTTTACGGATAGAGACGATTTAACATTCGGGGGAACGGGATCGTTTCGCGGACGTGACTTAGGCCGCAGATCCAGGAGAGGACGCGCTCGATGCCCATGCCGAATCCGGAATGGGGCACGGATCCATAGTGCCTTAGATCGAAGTACCAGCGAAATGCTTCCTCTGGGAGCCCGTGCGCCTTGATCCTTTGCGCTAGGAGGTCCGGTTCATGGAGTCGCTGGCTGCCACCGATGATCTCCCCATAGCCCTCCGGAGCAAGTATGTCCATGCACAGGGCCAGGTCTGGATCGTGGGGGTCAGGCTGCATATAGAAAGGCTTGATCGCCATGGGATACCGGTGCACGATGACCGGCTGCTCGAAATCTGAGGAGATCAACGTCTCGTCGGTTCCTCCGAAATCAGACCCCCGCGGCGTCTCCGTGCCCTTCTCCTCCAACCGCGCAAAGGCCTCCTGATAGCTGATCCTGGGGAAGGGCGCAGTAATTTTCTCGAGCGGGGACACGTCGCGCTCCAGTCGTTTCAGTTCCTCACGACGCCGTTCCAGCACCCGGGCCACGATATAGGAAACGAATTCCTCGGCCAGCACCATGGCATCGTCCAGTTCGGCGAAGGCGACCTCGGGCTCCACCATCCAGAATTCGGTCAGATGGCGACGAGTCTTGGACTTCTCGGCCCGAAAGGTAGGACCAAAACAGTAGACCTTGCCGAAGGCCATGCAAGATGCCTCACTGTAGAGCTGACCGCTCTGGCTCAAGAAGGCCTCCTCTTCAAAGTAGTCCACCTTGAAAAGATTGGTCGTCCCTTCACAGGCAACCGGCGTCAGCAATGGCGTGTCCACCAGGATGAATCCACGCTCATCCAGAAAATCGCGACAAGCCCGGATGATTTCGTGGCGCACCCGCAAGATGGCGTGCTGGCGCGTGGAGCGTAGCCACAGATGACGATGATCCATCAGGAAGGAGGTCCCATGGTCCTTGGGAGTAATGGGGTACTCCTTGGCGAACTGCACTACGCTCAGATGCGTCACGTCCAGCTCGAACCCACCCGGCGCTCGATCATCGGCTCTCACGCTGCCGGTCAGCAGGACGGAGGACTCCTGGGTCAGACGGTCAGCCGCTTCGAAGACTTCGGCGGAAACGCTCTTCTGGAACACAACGCCCTGGATGGTTCCGGTCCCGTCACGAACCAGTAGAAACCGTAGCTTACCCTTGTCGGTCTTGTTGTAGACCCACCCCCGGATGGTGACTTCTTCACCAACATGAGCCGCGATCCCTTCGATGTAGACGTCACTCATAGGGCACCCAATTCCCTTTCCACCACAGATCGAATATACGGGAATCCGGAGACGGCCTGCAAGGACAGGGACGCCCTCTGTAGAGAACCTTCTATATAGGGTGCGTAGGTCTCCTTTCTTCCCCTGGCCATAATTTGATAACCATAGGTACCGAGCGCTTTCAGCAGGCGCTGAATCGACATAAGCTCGAACTCTCTAGAGAACCACTCCAGATCACCATCCTGTCCTGCTTCCGCAAGATAGTAGTCGACCTGTGCCTTCAGCTCCTCCGGTTTCAGCTGAATCGAATCCTTTAGCAGGGATACCAGGTCATATGAGGAAGGCCCCATCCTGGCATCCTGGAAATCGATAACGTAGAGCCGGTCCTGCTTGAGCATCAGATTTCGAACCTGGTAGTCCCGATGGCACAGTAACCTGGGGGATCGTGCCAACTCAGTCACCAGTGTGGAAAACTCCTGGACCAAGGCTGCTTCTCCAGCGCTGCTCAGTCCGCGGTAACCCTCCAGGTAGTGCTCTCGAAAGAAACTGAGCTCCTGACCCAGCTTCGCTTCGTCCAAAGCCAGACGACAGGCCTCGTAATCGGGCTTCAAGGCAGCCGCACCGTGCCGCTGTAGCCTGATCAGATAGTCGATGGCGCAGCGGATCAGCTGCCTGCGTTCCTCCGCGCTCGCTCTCTCCAGACGGTGGAACAGGGTTTCGTTCCCGAGATCCTCCTGGAGTACGATTCCCAGAGTTCCGTCGAGGGTGATCAGTTCTGGGACTGGCAGTCCCAGCTCAGAGAAGAGGGTGTGCATTTGAAGATAGGTGAACGTCTCGGGTTCGAAGGGTTCGGGATAGGCGGTGAGAATATACGATTCCTTTTTGTCAGAAACATAACGAAAGTATCGACGCGTGGAGGCATCGCCCAACAAGGGGGTGATGCTTTCCTGGCTGGGATTGGAGCCTAGTTCCTGTCGGATGAACTCTCGGAGTCTCTTTGGTAGTGGGGGAAGGATCTTTTCACTCATGGGTTAGGTCGTAGCGGTGGTCTCCAGGCCGCCGTGCGTTGAGCCGAAGGCTCGAAAGAAGTGGGATACTTCGGCCTGGAGGCCAAAGCTACGTCCGCAACGGCCATATCAGGTGATCCGCTTGGTTTGTTTCAGGCTGTTTCGCCGGCGTGATGATGACGTTCGAGAGATTCGTCTCCGGCGGCAGTTTCACGTTGGACACGACGACCGTATTGGTCAACGAACAATCAGTACCGATGTGCACGTCATCCCAGATCACACACTGCTTCAGACTCGAGCCGGGCGATACTTCGACCCTCTGACCTACGACGGATTGATGGCAGGCATCCTTGTCCACAGTGGAGTCCGTCATGCAGTCCAACCCTCGGCTATCGAGCAGTTCCAGGGATTTTTTCAAGTAACGCTCAGGCGTACTGCATTCGCACCAGCGTGCCTTGCTGACAAAACCCAGGACCGGATAGCCTTCCCGAATCAGTCCCAGGTACAAGTCGTCTACCAAGTCTGATGGCCCCTCCGGGATGAAGTCCAGCGCTCGTCGCGACAGCACTTGAACGCCGGTGAAGGTGTAGGATTCGAGCTCCTCCTCAGAGTCCCTGACCTGTCCGAACCCGACAACTTGGCCTGCTCGACTGACCCTGACCGGGCGAAATCCTTGCTCCCCTGACTGAGGAACCAGGACCAGCGTGGCGATGGCTCCTCGATCCCGATGGAAGTCGACTACGTTGGGAAGATCCTCCTCGAAATAGATCTTTCCATTGCAGACGACGAAGGGATCATCGCTCAGCCGGGCTCGGACTCGACCCACTGCTCCTGCTGTTCCAAGAAGCGATTCCTCGGGGGAGTAGTGTACCCGAGGATCGGCCTCTCCCAGTGCCGAGATCACCGAATCGGGGAGATGGTGAAGGTTCACGATCAGCTCCGATAGAGGCAAGCGACGCAGCAAGTCCACGGCGTAGCTGATCAGGGGGCGGTTAAGAAATGGAATCGCAGGCTTGGCTCGGAACAGCGTCAAGGGGAGGAGCCGACTGCCCTGGCCGGCTGCCAGGATCATCCCCTGCATGGCAGTGACGATCCCGATTCCTCGCCTTCTTCTTCGACTCCCTTTCGGTAGAGCTCCACGTAATTGGTTCGAACGAAGGAGTCGGAGCCCCAACCAAAGAGCGCAGCCGCCTCATCGATCGCGGCTTCCGAGCCCTCGATTTCGACAAAAGTACCGACGGGGGTCTCGTCGAGGCAGAAAACAACCATCTCTCCAGACAGAGCAAGCTCAAGGATCTCGCGGTACTTGGCGTAGCGAAAAGAGACGCCTAGACCGAGGGAGCAGATCAGTTCCCTGGTGGCGCCCCCATCCGAAACCAGAGTCTCGATCTCTTCCCGTTCCTTCACGCGGGAATCCGCGCGAGCCTTTCCCTTGAAGGTGAGCAGGCTCTTCTCGCCATAGGCTCGAAGCCGAAGAGCGTGGCCTTCCCGCTCCAGTCGATGATCTGGAAAATCGAAAAGAAGGTTTTCCTCCTTGGCTCGCTTGGCGACCGGCCGGGCACCCAGCTCGGAAAGGCGGGTACGGATCTCGACGAGATTGGCCTCATCGACGCGGATCTTGACCTCGGTTTCTAAGCCCATCGATCGGTGGCAGTCAATATAGCAGATGCGTCAGTAAAGTAGGAATTTCTTCCGCCGCGTCCCAAAGCGCTGCCTCCCCTCCTCCCATCCGCTCTCGATATCCCGCAAAGGAACTTGCTGTTCAATCTGCTGTCGAATCTGATCCGTGCCGCAGATGATGTCGATTGGAAGCCTGTCGGTAACGTACTCGTAGGGCGGCTCTTTCCATTTGAATTCCGAGCCGCCTGACTCCCGATAGGCCATGAGGACGGCGAGTCCGGTCCGGAAGGGTCGGAAGGCGGATCTGTCCTCAACATGGATCTGGACTCCTGCCACCATCTGGTCGCTCCATTTGTGGAAGGTGGGAACAAAATGGACGGGACGAAATACCGCTCCTGGAAGGTCTTCCCTTTGGAGCCTCTCAACCAGCTCATGGGGATCGACCCAGGGCGCACCCGACAGCTCGAAAGGACGTGTAGTACCCCGGCCTTCGGAGACGTTGGTGCCCTCCAGCAGGCACATTCCGGGGTAGACCAGGGTCGTCTCCTCAGCAGGCATGTTGGGCGAGGGAAAAATCCAGGGGAGACCCGTATCCCGAAAGAACATCTCGCGCTTCCACCCCTCCATCCCGACTACCTCCAGGAAACACTTCGCAGGGAGCTCCGAATTGAAGTAGAGGGCCAGCTCAGCCACCGTCATGGCGTGCCGGACCACCAAGGGATGCCAGCCCACGAAGGAACGATAGCGCGGGTCGAGTAGATTTCCCTCGATGTCGATGCCATTGATCGGGTTGGGACGGTCCAGCACGATCACTCGTTTGCCTATCTGGGCCGCTGCCTCCATTACCAGCGCCATGGTGTGAATGAAGGTATAGTAGCGAGCTCCCACGTCCTGGAGGTCGATCACCAACACATCCACATCCGCCAGCATCTCCTCAGTGGGCCGGCGGGTCTGGCTGTAGAGGCTGTACACCGGTAAACCGGTGCGTGGATCCCGATAGTCCTGCCACTCCACCATGTTGTCCTGGGTTTCCCCCCGAGCCCCGTGCTGGGGTCCCAGGAGGCTGGTCAGTTGAATGCGGGAGTGCCGGAAGAACAGGTCCACGATGTGCTCAAACCTGGAGGTGACCGATGCCGGGTGCGCGACGACCCCGACACGCTCGCCCCGGACCATAGAGAGACGGTCTTCAAGAAACACTTCCAGACCGCTCTTGACCGTCATGCTATCGGGAACTTCGGGCCAACCTCTGCAGCACGGCAGGCTGCTTGAAATCGTAGAGGCTTGGGAGGCGGGATCAGATTGTTCTGGGCTGCCAGCTGAAAAAAGGTCTCGAGTCCCCGCTGGCTGGCTTCATCCAAGAAATAATCGAGATTGTTCAGGTAGTCACGGATTTCGGAGGGGGGAAGGCCCAATCTCTTCGAGTACCGCTGGGCGATGGTGTCAATCGACTTCAAACCATCCTCGCGTGAGAGGTAGAAGAGCTCTGCCTGCTCTTGCAGGTCTACTCCCGATCTCACCGCCCAGAAAGCAAACACGAAGGGAAGACCAGTGAAACGATTCCACTCGTGAGCCAGATCATAGACCAGCAGCGAGCTGGGAATATGGAGCGCAGGATTACCAATCAGGAGCGCCGCATCGTAAGGCTCGAGCATTCTTTCGGGATCCGGAGGCTCCGCCGTGTACTGTACCGAATCCTTTCGGTAGAACTCCTGCAGAATGATCTTGAGCAGAGCGACTGAGGTTCGGCTGGAGCGATCCACGGCTACTCTCGACACCTCCTCGAGCGGCACCTTGCTGATGAAAAGTACGCTCTTGACCTCACGCCTGGCTCCAATCGAAATACCCGGCAAAACCTCGAGTCCTTCGATGTTCTGATACTCGATGACGGGAATCAGTCCGACGTCCACTTCGCCGGCCGCCAGGTGCTGGGCGCATCCGGAAGGGACGTCGAAAACCAAATCGAGAGTGTCCCGATAGGCACCCTCGGTGAGACCCCATCCCAGTGGGACGGCATTCAAGAACTCGATAAACGACACCTTGAGCTTCATAGGTAATCACCGCCAGCGAGCCTTTGACACTTCTGCCGCTGTACCCAGCAGGGCCCGCTCCGCTACAGAGTCCGGAGACACTTCCATGGTAAGAAAAATCTCACATATTTGCCACCGTCGACGTTAGAGAGGACGGTGTGAATGACGAGACCTTCTTCTGCCTGGCTTTGTCTTTGGTACCTGGACTGGGAACGGGACACATCCATCCTCTGCTCGACCAATGTGGCTCGGCTTCCGCCGTCTTTGCCCTTTCCAGGTCGGAGCTGAAGCGACAGCGTCTTTCCTCGGAGATGGCCCACACCATTGCCGGGGGCTTCGCCCAGAAGAGCGCCGAAGAGGCTCTCCGGTCGGCTCGGTCCAAGAAGATTCAGGTTCTGTCTCTTTTCGACCGAGCCTATCCCGACCTACTGAAAGAGATCTTCGATCCTCCTCTGGTTCTCTATTGTCTGGGAAAGGCGGAGCACCTTGAAGGCCCGGCTGTGGCCGTGGTCGGCTCTCGTCGATGTTCGGTGTACGGTCGGGAGATCACTAGAAAGCTGGCCCGAGGGCTTTCCTCACTGGGTCTAACCGTTACCAGCGGAATGGCGCGTGGTATCGATTCTCAGGCCCATCTGGGAGCCCTGGCGGCGGGCGGTCCAACGATCGCGATTCTGGGAAGTGGAGTCGACGTGATCTACCCCAGAGAGAACCGAAACCTCTATGCGCGGATACGAGAAGAGGGATGCGTCATCAGCGAGTTCCCCTGTGGCAGCTTTCCGGCTCCCCAGAACTTCCCCATCCGTAACCGCATCATCTCTGGCCTCTGCCTTGGTACTCTCATCACCGAGGCCTCGGAGTTCTCGGGATCTCTCATCACCGCCCGACTGACACTGGAACAGAATCGTGAAATCTGGGCGGTTCCCGGCAATATTACAAGCCCTGGCAGCTACGGGCCCAACTATCTGATCAAGCAAGGAGCAAAGCTAGTCCAGGATACTCAGGATATCCTGGAGGAACTGCCGGTGCAGATTCTGGAGCGGCTGCGAAACCGAGAGCATCGAGAGCCGGACACGCCTGCGGCCAACCTGTCCCCAGAGCAGGATCTCGTCCTGAAGCTGCTGCCCCGCGACAGCGAGCTTCACATCGATCAGCTCCTGGGATCGTGCCCTCTGGAGCAACCGAAACTAAATGAAGCCCTACTGCATCTAGAGATGATGGGCCTGATCCGACAGTGGCCCGGACGTCGTTTCAGTCGCAGGCTGGACTGAACCAGACCTGAAGAGAAACTAGGAGCGGAGTGCGATGCCTCCTCTACAACACAGTCACCAAGTTGTGCTATAGAGGAAAGGGAGACAGGACGAAAAGGCTTTAGGGAGACATACTCATGGCCAGGTCAATGGTGATTGTTGAGTCACCAGCAAAAGCTCGAACCATAGAGAAATACCTCGGCAAGGACTTCATCGTGAGAGCCTGCGCCGGGCACATCAAGGACCTGCCGCAAAGAGCGTTGGGTGTAAACATCAAGCGTGACTTTGAGGCCAGCTACCGCGTCCTGCCCGGCAAAGAAAAGATCGTCACAGACCTGAAAAAGGCGGCGGAGAAGTCCAAGGCCATCTATCTAGCCGCTGATCCGGACCGCGAAGGAGAGGCGATTTGCCAGCACTTGGCAGAGGAGCTCAACGGTTCCTCCGGTCGAGAAGTGCACCGGGTGCTGCTCTACGAGATCACCAAACCAGCCATTCTGGAGGCTTTCGAGCACCCCACGGCAATCGACAAACACAAAGTGGAGGCTCAACAGGCACGGCGAATCCTGGATCGCCTGGTCGGCTACAAGATCAGTCCCCTGCTCTGGACCAATGTTAGAAAGGGCCTGTCGGCCGGACGCGTCCAGTCCGTTGCTCTACGCATGATCGTCGACCGTGAGAAGGAAATCCGGGCCTTCGTCTCGGAGGAGTACTGGAATTTCACGGCCTTTGTACAAGCCAAGAATCCTCCCCCATTTGAAGCCAAAGCAGTCAAACGGAAGGGCAAGAAGTTCAAGGTCTCGAACCAGGAGGAAGCCGACCAGTTGATGGAAGAGCTCGGATCCTCCGAGTTCAAGGTGAGCAACCTCACCCAGAAGGCGAGAAAGAGGAATCCGGTTGCCCCCTTCATTACCAGCAAGTTACAGCAAGAGGCCGCACGCGCCCTGAGGTTCACGGTTCGCAAGACGATGATGGTCGCCCAAAGGCTTTATGAGGGCGTCGAACTCGGTGACGGGGAAAGCGTGGGTCTGATCACCTATATGCGTACCGATTCGACTCGCGTGGCTGCTTCGGCACTGAGCGAGGTGCGTGAATTTATCGAAGGAAGCTACGGCAAGCCCTACCTGCCGCCTCGCGCGCTGACCTATCGAGGCAAGAAAAACGCACAGGATGCACACGAAGCAATCCGCCCCACCTCGGCGCTCCGAGAACCCAGCAAGGTCCAGTCGTTCCTGAGTCAGGATGAGTTTCGGCTCTACAACCTGATCTGGAAACGCTTCGTCGCCTCCCAGATGAAGCCCGCCGTATTCGATCAGACCGACATCGAGATCGAGGCCGGGAGCACCCAGTTCAAAGCCGTCGGAAGCGTCATGAAATTCGACGGCTTCCTGAAACTGTACGATCAGGCGGTGGAGGACAAGGACAAGCTCCTGCCCCTGGTAGAGGTGGGTGAGAAGCTGCAGGTCGAGAAGGTCGTCCCCGAGCAGAAGTTCACCCAACCCCCTCCGCGCTACAGTGAAGCGACCCTGGTCAAGGCGCTGGAAGACAAGGTGATAGGGCGGCCTTCAACCTATGCTTCGATCCTCTCGGTCATCCAGAGCCGGGATTACGTCAAGAAAGAGGAAGGTCGCTTCGTGCCGACCGAGCTGGGCGAGACCGTCCTGGAGCTTCTGGTTGAGTACTTCAAGGAGCTCTTCGATTACGACTACACCGCCAAGCTGGAACAGAACCTTGACGAGATCGAGGTGGGTAAAGAGGACTGGCTGCACACCCTGAAGGGATTTTACCTGGAGTTCTCCCGGGAGTTGGACCACGCCCGCAAGGAGATGAAAAACCTCAAGAAGCAGGAGACCCTGGCGGGGGTCCAATGCGAAAAGTGTGGAGCCGAGATGGTCGTCCGATGGGGACGCTTCGGTAAATTCATCGCCTGCAGCGCCTATCCGGAGTGTAAGAACACCCGCGAGATGGACAATGCCGAAGGAGATGAGGAAGGTGGGAAGGAGCCGGCCGAGACCTGTAACAAATGTGGCAAGCCGATGATCCATCGCAAGGGGCCCTATGGCACCTTTCTGGCCTGCTCCGGTTATCCCAACTGCAAGAATACCAAGAAAACGATCCAGGTCGACGGTAAGACCAAGGTCCGGGAAGACACTCCGCTGGACGAAGAATGTCCCAAGTGCGGCTCCAACCTGGTCCTGAAACACGGCAAGAACGGGGAGTTCTCGGCCTGCAGCAACTATCCTGACTGCCGCTACATCAAGCAGGAAACCACCGGGGTCACCTGCCCTGAATGCGAAAAGGGCCAGATCGTTCGACGCAAATCTCGTCGGGGCAGGAACTTCTACGGCTGCAATGCCTATCCGGAATGCAAGTTCGTTCTGTGGAACAAACCGATCTCCGAAAAATGCCCCTCGTGTGGGGCCGCCTACCTGGTAGAGCGATCCACCAAAAAAGAAGGCCTGGTCCGACTCTGCCAGCGAGAGGGATGCTCCTACCGGGAAGCAGCAGAAGCCGTTCCCACCGGTTGAACCCAGTCCCCGGTCTGCAGACTAAGGGCTCGTTCAAAAATAACTTCATATTCAGGCATCTCAGATTCACACCATCTTCGGCCACTCCTCAATCGCGAAATCCTCAACGCAGGCCTGGGAAAAGGATGTAACCCATTGATCTATAATTGGATAGGTCCTCCTCCAGGTGCTTCTAACCTGAAACTTCATTTGCAGAAGTAGCTTTGGCCCCCAGGCCGAAGTCTTATTCTTCTGAGCCTTTGGCTCGGACGGCGGCCTGGAGGCCACCGCTACGTCCCTCGACTGAAGTTTCTTTCAGGTACGATCCGGCGCAGCCTGGGGGCGGCACTACCCTGAAACTTCATAGGTGTTGCATTGACTTTGACGTTCGCATGTTCGGTGTTCTGCGGTTTGTGATTTGGCCTTTTTCCTTTGCTCTGGAGAAGGCAACCGTTGGAAATGCTGAACCGCAGAATGTCGAACAGGCGAATTTCGAAGGCTAGGAGCCTGTTCGATGTTCTGCGGTTCGCGATTTAGCCTTTTTCCTTGCTCTTGAGAGGGCAACCGGTGAAAACGCTGAACCTCAGAATATCGAACAAGCGAATTTCGAAGGCCGGAGGAATACGAAGGAGAGAGCCTTTGACGTTCACTGTTCGTGCAGAAGTTTCTTTCTCGAATGGGGCCAGCGCTCCTCAGCTCAGTAGACGATCGTGAAGCGATCGATCCCCCAGAAAGCCACGAGGCAAAACCCCAAGACAGCCACCAGGGCCAAGACCGGGATCACACCTCCCCGGGAGAGTACGCGCGACCGAAACAGAAGGAATGCCTGCCACAGCAGGTAGCACTCCAGGGCAAAGGGCGGAAATCCAAGATACCCAAGTAAAGGCATCTCGAACACCTTCCAGGAGTTGAAGTAGGGAACGGTGTACACCCATTTGGCACCGGACCAATAGTTCCAGAGTTCCCACAGGAAGCCGCAGAAGAGCCCGGCCAGCAACAGACGCAAAATGAGCCCATAGCGACCCTTTTCGGCCCTCCCCAGCAGCGAGATTTCAGGGTCGAGGCGATAGAGGACTGGATCCAACAGGAAGATCAATCCAATCCACAGCAGCGGAAAGAGGAACTCGGGTCGTGCCAGAACCGACAGCATCATGAGGCAACCGAGCAGCAGAAGACGAATCAGGAGCGCTCGACTCACGCGAACCGGCCGTCTTGAGGACACCTGGGCAAGCCCCAGATTGTGTAAGAGACGTTCGGTTTCGAACAGTGCCGGCAACACGGTTCCATAGGCAACCACATAGCCCGGCCAACGGACATAGATCTCCTCAGGCACTCCCAGATACTGCCAATTCTCGAGACGGAAATTGTAGACTTCAAAGAAGAGCCAGGTGGGAACCGAGAAACAAAAGAGCCAACCGAACTCGCGAGGTTGCCCCATCAGTAACGAGTTTCCGCGGTGGTGGTTGATACCTGCGATGAAGACAATATAGGTCCACCAGGCGATGCTGTAGAAGTGGGTGTAGATCGGCTCGATTCGAAGAAGCATCGCCTGGAAGGCCAGCAGGTGGGCCAGAGTGGCCGCGACCATCAGCCATCGAGCTCTCGTCATGGATGCACCTGTAAACCTGGTCGACCTGCCTCTGCTAAGGGGGGGCCTACCGCTGGGACAAGGACCTGGAAATCTCGGGGAGGCTGGAGAGGATCACACTGCCCACGATTTGCAAGTTCTGGGCGGAGAGTTTGTCCAAGGTGTCTTCCGGGCTATGCCAGGGACCATAGTTCATATAGTTCATATCGATCAGATCCACCGCGGGAATTCCCTCTTGGAGAAAGGGTATGTGGTCATCCGTGACTGTGAACCGGCCAGCGCGTTGAAATACCTCACCATGCCCCATCGCGGCGGCCCGGTTCCAGATGAGATCCTTTAACCAACTGGTGGAATTGCTCTCACGCCGAAGGCAAAGATCGGACCCTCCCACCATGTCCACCAAGATCATTGCCGCGATGCTGTTCAGCTGGCCACTGCGCTTTAGCAACTTCACCAACTCCCTGCTGCCGTAGAGACTATCCGCATCGCTCCAAGCCTCTTCGATCGACTCTTCTCCGTCGAAGAAAGCGAACCAAATACTGTATTCCGTGGGATTGCGCAGCGCCAGGACGCGGGCCAACTCCAGCAGGAGTCCAGTGCTGGAGCCGCCGTCGTTGGCTCCCACAAAACGAAATCTCTCGAATAGCTTGCTGTCGTAATGGCCGGCCAGCAGAATCACATTCGCACGCTTTCCCTTTAGCACGGCCCAGATGTTCCTCATTTCCAACCGGCCTTTAGGAGTCACCGGCCTGAAGGCATGGCTGCGGACCTCCAGGCCAAAGGAATCGAGGACCTCTTCAATGTAGGTGCCCACCTTTTTCTGGGCCTCGCTTCCGGGAGGATGAGGGCCGAAGCGCACGATCTGCTCCACGTGGTGCAACGCTCTTGCTCCGTCGACCTGATCGACCTCGGCGGCCCCGCTCGAGCAGGCGAAGCAGAGAGAGAAGAGCAGCACGAAATCGAATCTCATTGGACCTTTGCTAACCGAAACTACAGAAGGTGCGCTGTTAGATTTCGGCCCCGCCTGAGCTGTCCCTACCAAATTGCAAAGCAGATAGCCCTATGCTAAATTCCTGAACTTCAGACTATACCCCAGAAAGGAGACCTCCATGAAGGTGTTCGATAGCGAGAAAGTTAGAAACGTGGCGCTTGTAGGTCACGGAGACTCGGGTAAGACCTCTCTTACAAGCGCGTTTCTGTTCTCGACCGGTGCCACCAATCGATTGGGTCAGGTCGACGACGGAAACAGCGTGACCGATTACGACGATGATGAGATCGCCCGGAAGATCACCATCAACACGGGCCTGGCCCACTGCGAGTGGAAGCAACACAAGATCAACCTGGTGGATACTCCCGGATACCCCGC
Source organism: Acidobacteriota bacterium (assembly GCA_965219855.1). Classification (GTDB taxonomy): domain Bacteria; phylum Acidobacteriota; class UBA6911; order RPQK01; family JAJDTT01; genus CAUZIZ01. Next base: position 411,475 of record CBDCOR010000022.1, on the reverse strand, counting down.
CTTTATTTTGGATGCCAAGTCCTCGCTGGTGGCGGCCGACACGGCTCTAGTCGTGATCGATGCCGTTTCGGGGGTGGAGGTCCAGACCGAGAAGGTGTGGTCCTTCGCCGAAGATCACGCCCTGCCTCGAGCCTTCGTGATCAACAAGCTGGATCGAGACCGTTCCAGCTTTGAGCGAGGCCTGACCTCGGCTCAAGAGGCCTTCGGCAGAAAGGTTATCCCGGTTCAGATTCCAATCGGCGAAGAGAAGGATTTCAAAGGAGTCATCGACCTGATTGAGCAGAAAGCCTATCTCTACAAGACCGATAGCAGCGGAGAGTTCGAGGAGGCTGCCATACCTGACGAGCTCCAGGAATCGGCCTCGAGCCGGAGGGACGAACTCGTCGAGATGGTCGCCGAGAGCGACGACTCGCTCATGGAAAAATTCTTCGAGGAGGGCTCCCTGAGCCAGGAGGACCTGCTGGGAGGCCTTCGCGGCTGTCTGATTTCCAAGGAAATCTTTCCCGTGTACTGCGCCTCGGCTGCCCGGAATATCGGCACTGCACAACTGTTGGATGCCGTAGTTGAACTGCTTCCCGACCCCCTGAAGCGAGTCCCTCCAACTGCCCTCGACGCTCAGGGTAAGGAGGAGATAGAGATCGAGGTATCGGAAGCTGGTCCCGCGGCAGGTTACGTGTTTAAGACCCTGGCCGATCCCTTTGCGGGTCGGATCAGCCTAGTGAGAGTCTTTTCCGGCAAGTTCAAGTCCGATTCGGGAGTGCGCAACTTCAGCCAGGACAACGAGGAGCGCCTGGGTACTCTTCAGGTTTTGCAAGGGAAATCTCATGAACCGATAACCGAAGCGCAAATGGGAGACATCTGCGCGGTCCTGAAGCTCAAGGAAACCATGACTGGAGATACCTTGGGTGATTCTTCTTTCAAGGCGAGGTTTCAGAAGGTCGACTTCCCAGAGCCCTCGATCAGCTTTGCCATCGAGCCCAAGTCACGGGGGGACGAAGACAAGATCGGTAGTGCGGTCAATCGGATCATCGAAGAAGATCCCTCCATCAACTTCCGCCGCGATCCCCAGACCAAGGAGATGCTCCTGGCAGGCTCGGGTCAGCTCCACGTCGAAGTCACCGTGGACAAGCTGCAGAGAAAATACGGCGTCGAGGTTCTCTTGAAGCCGCCCAAGGTTCCCTACCGAGAGACCATCACCGGAAGCACACAAGTTCAGGGCAGACATAAGAAGCAAACCGGGGGACACGGCCAGTTTGGCGACTGCAAGATCCGCGTCGAGGCACTGGAACGAGGAGCGGGTTTCGAGTTTGCCAATGAGATCTTCGGAGGCGCCATTCCTCGTCAATTCATTCCGGCGGTCGAAAAAGGAATCCAGGAATCGGCAGAACGAGGCTATCTGGCTGGCTTTCCAGTAGTGGATTTCAAGGCGACCCTCTACGACGGCAGCTACCACGACGTGGATTCGTCGGAAATGGCCTTCAAACTCGCCGGCTCCCTGGCTTTCCGCAATGCAATGGAGAAAGCGAGGCCGGTTCTGCTGGAACCGATCATGCTGGTTGAGGTCTACGCTCCTGAGGAGCACTCAGGCGACATCATGGGTGATCTGAACGGTCGCAGAGGGCGCATTCAAGGAATGGATGTAAAAGGGAGCAGCCAGGTCATTCGAGCGCAGGTTCCGTTGGCGGAAATGTTGAACTACGCTCCCACTCTGACGTCCATGACCGGGGGCCGGGGCAGCTATCACATGGAGAGCTCCCATTACGAGATCGTGCCTGGAAACTTCAGCGAAAAGATCATAGCTGAGGCCCGCCGGGAAAAGGAGGAGAAGAGCGCCTGACCGGTCGTGAGACCGCTTCCGCTTAGCACGAAGATCGGCCCGCTCCCGGCATCCTCTGGCGATACCGTGGCGTCGACCCTCTGCTCTGTAATCTGCGTGCAGGCATCTGGCTGATGTTCCCGAAGCTGATCGAACTAGGCTCCTTCACCCTTCACTCCTATGGCCTGCTGCTGGCGACAGCCTGCCTGATGTCGATCGCGCTGGCCGCTCGGCTGACCGAACGGGACGGGATTCCAAGAGAACGGGCCTGGGATCTGGGCTTTATAATCATCCTGTCGGCGATCATCGGGGCCAAGCTCCTGATGGTGCTGGCCGACCTGAATTACTATCTTTCGCAGCCATCGCGCTTTTTGAGCTGGGGATTCTGGCAGGCCGGTGGAGTCTTCTACGGTGGATTGATGGGAGCCGTCCTGGGCAGCTATCTCTACTTGCTGAGGCACCCCCAGCTCCCATTCTGGACTGCTGCAGATGCGGCCGCACCTGCCATAGCGCTGGGACAATCGATCGGTCGCGTCGGATGCTTCGCCGCCGGATGCGACTATGGCACCCCCGTCGATCTCCCCTGGGCGGTCACCTTTACCAGCGAATATGCCAACCGCTATGTAGGCGTGCCGATCAATATCGCTCTACATCCAGTCCAACTCTATGAATCAACGGCCACACTGCTCCTCTTCGGCCTGCTGTTTTGGCGACACGGCCGAAGGAGATTTTCCGGCCAGATTTTTTGCCTCTACCTGATGATCTACCCGATTCTGCGCTTCGGCCTGGAGTTCTATCGCGGCGACGCCGATCGCGGGTTCGTCCTGGATGGTCTACTGTCCACCTCGCAGTTCATTGGATTACTCCTCTTCCCCACCGGAGTCCTGCTTTACTTCTACCTTGGAAGAAAAACACAAGATACAAGATAGTATCTTGTGCCTTAGTGCCTTGTACCTTGGGATTATCTTCAGATGCATTTTAAGGTAACTCGCGACGAATCCGGTCAGCGCCTGGACGTATTCCTGGCAGGCAAGCTAGAGAACGTCACCCGGAGCGCGGTTCAGCGTTGGATCGCACGGGATCGGGTCCGGGTCACGGGAGAACGTCGAAAGCCCAAGTACCTGCTTCAGTCGGGCGAAGACGTCTCGGTGAACCCACTGCCGCCCGAGCCTTTGGAACTGATTCCGGAGGCGATCCCGCTGCAGATTCTCCATCAGGACTCCCACCTGTTGGTGGTCGATAAACCCTCCGGAATGGTTGTTCATCCAGGGGCCGGTAACCCCCGGGGCACACTGGCGAACGCATTGGTTCACTACTTCCAACAGATCAGCAGGCGGGAGACGATTCGGCCTGGCATCGTTCACAGGCTCGACAAGCAGACCTCAGGTCTCCTGATCGTAGCCAAGCAGGAGTGGGTTCACGACTTTCTCTCAAGGCAGTTCTCCTCCAGGAAAGTCGAGAAACAGTATCTGGCCCTGGTGTATAAACGCATGGACCGCCAAAAAGGTGAAATAAGGATACCCCTGGGGCGGCACCCAACCACTCACACCAAGATTTCCACCCGGAGTCAGAGGCCCAAGGAAGCTCTCACCGAGTACCGGGTCCTTCGCTCCTACGATCATTTTTCCTACCTCCAGGTGACACCACATACGGGACGGACCCACCAGATTCGAGTTCACCTGGCTCATCTAGGTCACCCGGTGGTGGGCGACGAAGCCTACGGTTCGAGACAGCGCCAGCATTTGAAAGACCCGGTCCTGGCCGCCGCAATCAAGAGTCTTGGACGGCATTTTCTCCACGCCAGCTACCTCGCCTTCACTCACCCCGAAAGCAAAAAAAGGGTCAACTTTGAGTCTCAACTCCCGTCTCAGCTTGCAGAGCTTTTGGACACTTTGGAATAATAATCAAAGCTCATGAAATCGAACACGTTGGTGCGAAACGCCTTTTTCGTCTTTTTTTTCGCTCTTGTGTCCTTCCTGCCCGGCCTGAGGGGCCAATCGGATGAAAGCCCGGGTGGTCAGTTACAGGACCCGATCCGTGTTGAGGTGGACGCAGTCAATATTCTGGTCACCGTTAACGACAAAGACACGGGCACCTTCGTAACGAATCTGGGACCCCGCGACTTCAGCATCTACGAAAATGGAGTGCTGCAGCAAATCTCGAACTTCAGCCAGCAAACCAACCTTCCTCTAACCATCGCCCTCTGCGTCGACTCCAGTTCCAGCGTCAAGCTGAAGCTCGAATTCGAAAAGGAGGCCGCCACCGACTTTCTCTTCGCCGTAATGCGGCCCACCGACAGAGCCCTTCTGGTGGAGTTCGACACCGGGGTCACACTGCTTCACGACTTCACCTCCAATCCCAACGACCTGCTGCGGGAGATCGATTCTCTGCGAGCGGGAGGGGGCACCTCCCTCTATGACGCGGTCTACTTGGTGACCGAGCAGAAGATGCTGGAGGAGGAGGGTCGGAAGACGATCGTCCTTCTTTCCGACGGATCCGATCTGACCAGCAAGCGCGGCTTCGAGGAGACCCTCCAGATGGCCTACAAGTCAGAGGCGGCCATCTACGCCATCAGCACTACCCGGTTCGGAGCCGAGATCGACCACGAAGGGGATAAGTTACTGAAGAGGCTAACAGAGAGTACCGGAGGCACCGTCTTCTTCCCACACTCCTCGAACCAGCTCGGCCCTGCCTTCGAGACCATCAACAAAGAGCTGAGAAGCCAGTACAACGTCGCCTACGTCCCCAAGAACAAGAAGAAAGACGGTAAGTTCAGAAAGCTAGAGGTGAAGGTCCGGCGGAATGACATTCGGGTCCGTCACCGCAAGGGCTACTTTGCCCCTGCAGACTGATTTCTTCCTCACCGCCCCCAACGCAGCTCCTCCCGGAGCTGCTCCGCTGCCTGAGACCAGCACCGGACAATATCGTGGTAGCTGTGCGCCCGCCTCAGGTTCGGACGTTTCTCCGCACCCTGAGCCAGGATGGCTGCCTTGGTAACAATCTCGTCGGCGGTTCCGAGCTTCTGCAGCGGCGTCAAGCAGCCGCTTTCAAAGGTCTTTATCAGGGCTGTTACGCGATGGCGGTCCATCGCCCAGCTGCTGCGCGAGAGCTGATCGGGGTGGCCTCCAGTCTTGACCACGAGGGCCTCAGAAACCAGACAAATGGGCCGCTGGCTGAAGAGACGCAGCCATAGTTCGTAGTCTTCACAGACTGGCAGGGACTCGTCGAAGCCCCCCTGGTCGTCCAAAACGCGGCGCTGGAGAAGAATAGAACTGGGGCTAACAATGCAGCGGGGAAGACAGTGGGGATAGATCCACCCACCGTATTTGCGATGGATCTTCTTGGGATTGACCCGACGCCCTCTCCGAATCCAGATTTCATCGGTGTGCACGATCTCGTATTGAGGATTCTGCTGCAGTATCTGCAGCTGTACCTGTAGCTTTCTGGGCAGCCAATAGTCATCGCTGTCGAGGAACGCGATCCAGGGATATTGCGCGGCTCTTAGGCCCAGGTTCCGAGCAGAGCTGACTCCGGAGTGCGGCTGGAAGAGGCATCGGACACGCCCCCCTTCGAGGCCCCGCAGCAGCTGACGAGTCCCATCTGTCGAGCCGTCGTCGACCACGATCAGCTCCCACTCGCGGAAGGTCTGTTCGAACACTGAGCCTACCGCCCTCAGGAGAGGCTCCTTCCTGTTGTACACGGGAATGACGATGCTGACCATCCTTACTCCGAATCAGTCCTACAGATCTTGTTACTGGATCCTTGGTGTTTTCTTGACAGTCGAAAAGACCCCTGTCTATGATGGGAACCATCCAGCGAGCCCCCGCCCCCGGCAGACTGGTTTAATTCCATGGTGAAGGCGGATCTAGCTCATATTGTTCACGATACCCACGGAGGCTTCTCGCACGAAGAGGCAAATCAGCTGGTGGAGCTGCTTCTCGACCAGATCAAGTCGACCCTCATCCGTGGCGAGAGCGTCAAGCTTGCCGGCTTCGGATCGTTTCGAGTCGTGACACGGAAGCCGCGTCTGGGACATAATCCCCAGACGAAAGCTCCGATCCTACTAGGTGCGCGAAAACAGGTAACCTTTCGTCCCTCTCGGTTGTTGAACTTCTGATCGAACACCATGCCTAGGCACGGAAAGCTATTTTACAAAATCGGAGAAGTATGCAAGACCTGTGAAGTCCCTGCCCACGTCCTCCGATACTGGGAATCTGAGTTCCCGGCCCTATCGCCTACCAAGAATCGATCGGGGCAGCGTCTGTACCGTGAAAGAGACGTCCAGATCATAAAGGCAATCAAGCACCTCCTCTATGAAGAAGGCTACACCATCGCGGGCGCCAGCAAAAAGTTGAAGAGCAACGGCCACCTCCCGGAAGAACTCCCCCTGTTCTCAAACGCCGCTCAGAGAAAGGACCAGCAGCAGGTAGATGAAATCAAGAAGGATCTCGAAGACCTGCTCAGGGACCTGGATGCCGACCCCCAACCGTAACCACCACAGCATTGCGTCTAAGAAGGTTTGTCTGAAGTTCTTCGTGACTCTTGAGTCAAGTTCAGAAGGCGCGAGACAATAACCCCGACTCTTTCGAACCTTTGGCTCGTAGGTGTCTTGTGCTTTGGCTCAAGATGTTGAGGGCTTGGACTTCGAAAACCAAGAGAGGTCAATCCCCAAGGGATTGTGTCTGTCAGCCCAGAGTTTCCGTACGTGTTTAGCGTCCTAAGGGGAAAGGCAAAGGCACAGGCAAAGGCACGTTTGAAGGCGAGGGCAAGGGCAAAGGCAAGTAGTTGCGTACCTAGCTGCGGCGAGAATCCAGCGCAATTCGGACTCGATCTCGCCTCTCCGACCCTTTCGCCATCCTTGACATTCAAACCCGTCCCAGTCCAAGCTTTTAGCCACGGCTAAATTTGTGAACGAGAAGGACCTACTCCATGAAACCCAAGGGAGCAAGTAAAGAAAGCAAAGTGAGCAGACGCTCCCTGCTGGGTGGCACGCTGGGTGTGGCTGGTCTGGTCGGGGGAAGCTCCTTGGTGAGCTCGGCGCCCGAGCCCGATTCTGAAACAACCCACGCCCACCACGCCGGGCTTCTATCCACCGTGGGAGAGGTCGATCTAAGCCAGTTCGATCCCTCCAAGTTCCTGTACGATTTCGATTACGGAAAGGTCACCCAACTGCCCGATGGCAGGGTGCTACGGGAGTGGGACATTCTTGCGGTTGACAAGGAAATCGAGGTGGCGCCAGGGCTCTACTTCCCAGCCTGGACCTATAACGGTCGGGTCCCGGGGCCCACGATGCGCTGCACCGAAGGAGATCGGCTCCGGATCAACTTCAAAAACGGGGGAACCCATCCGCATACCATCCATTTTCACGGTTTTCATCCGTCCAACATGGATGGGGTCTTCGAAATCATAGAACCGGGAGAAGAATTCGTTTACGAATTCGAAGCCGACCCTCGTGGACTCCATCTCTACCACTGCCATGCAATCCCGCTAAAACGTCACATCCACAAGGGGCTCTATGGGGCCTTCATCGTGGATCCAAAGGAGGGACGTCCAGCGGCAAAAGAAATGGTGATGGTCATGAACGGCTTCGACACCAATTTCGACTCGGAGAACGAGATCTACGCCGTCAACACCGTCGCCTTCCACTACCATCGGCATCCGATCGAGGTCCAACGAGGGGAGCCGGTGCGCATCTATCTGGTGAATCTACTGGAATTCGACCTGATCAATTCATTCCACGTTCACGGTCACTTCTTCGACGTCTATCGCACCGGGACCAAGACGGTCGCAGACGAGTTCACCGATACCATCATGTTGTGTCAGGGAGAACGCCACGTCCTTGAGCTCGATTTTCGTCATCCCGGCAAATTCATGTTTCACGCCCACCAGAGTGAGTTTGCCGAGCTAGGCTGGATGGGTTTCTTCGACGTCAAGGCTTGATTCGTGAAACGCTGGCTGCAAGGACTCTTTCCGCTACTGCTGCTGGGCGCACTGCTTCTCGTTTTCCTCAGCTTTGGCCCCCTGGGCATCTTCCAGGCCGCGTTCCCTCCGGTAGAAGAGCTGACCATCGATCGGATCGATCTTCCCGGACCCCACCAGATGATTGTCCATGTCGTGAATGGGGGACCGGAACCGGTCACGGTGGCCCAGGTGACCGTCGACGACGCCCTCTGGCAGTTCACAACCGAGCCTTCGGAAAAAACGATTCCCCGCTTGGGACGTATGAAGATCAGGCTCCCCTACCCCTGGGTGGAGGGGGAGACCCATGAGGTTTCCCTTCTCACCTCGACTGGCCTGACCTTCAGCCGTGAGATCCCGGTGGCAACTCAGTCACCGGTGGTGAACTCAACCTACTTCTGGACCTTCTCCCTGCTCGGACTCTACGCCGGGGTGATCCCGGTCTTTCTGGGTCTGCTCTGGTACCCGTTTCTGCGAGACATATCCTCTCGCTGGCTGGACTTTTTTCTCAGCTTGACGGTGGGGTTGCTCTTCTTCCTGGCGGTGGACACGCTGACCGAGTCGCTGGAGACGGCGGATCGCGTTGCAGGAGCCTTCCAGGGTGTCGCCCTGGTAGCGATGGGCATTGTCGGCACCGTCTTGCTGCTGTTCTATCTGGCTCGGAGCAAGCCCGAACGGTCGGATAAAACGACAGCGGAAGGACGGCTCTGGACTTCCCTGATGGTCGCCCTGGGTATCGGGCTCCACAACCTGGGAGAAGGGCTCGCCATCGGCTCCGCCTACGCCATCGGTGAAATCGCCCTGGGAACGTTCCTGGTGGTAGGCTTCACGCTCCACAACCTGACGGAAGGCCTGGGAATCGTAGCTCCGATCGCCAGGGATCGCGCCAGCCTGGGTCGCCTCTGCATGCTGGGTGCCTTGGCCGGAGGACCCACCATCATCGGCACCTGGATCGGGGGCTTCAGCTACTCCCCCGTCCTGGCCACCCTTTTTCTGGCAGTCGGCACCGGCGCCATCCTGCAGGTCATCTACGAAATCGGGCAGCTCCTGACCCGAAACGAGAAGGCAGCCTGGATCAGCGGCTACAGCTTCTCAGGTTTCCTACTGGGCCTGCTGATCATGTACGCCACCGGCCTCCTGACAATAGCCTGATTCACCCGAGAACCAAGCCCAACCTCCGTTGCCCCGCTTCTCGTATTTGATATATGATTCCCTCTTCATCCCGGTCGGGACGTAGCGCAGCCTGGTAGCGCACCTGAATGGGGTTCAGGGGGTCGGGAGTTCGAATCTCCCCGTCCCGACCAATCTAAAGAACTATTTTCTATTGCTTTAGGCCATCTATCTGCTTTCTGTACCCAATACCATTCAGCACTTAGGTGCCATATAGGTGCCAATTCACGGCCAAGGAACAACTAGAGGGTTGGATGTGTTGGGGACGAAAAGCGACACGTGAGCGATTCGACTGCAACCGGTTCCAACCGGCGGGATGTGGGTTGGAAGCGCTCGCTCCATTCCGAGGAGACTTTAGTCTCCGAGGCATGGATGGCGGTGCTAGTTCCCCCCCACCGTTCTCTACTCACTTGGACCCAGTCGCCCCGAAGGATCTCCTCGACGACGGTAATGGTATTTTCGAGGGACGGCCAACCTCCGTGCTGCGCTTTGATGCTGACCTGGACCCCACCAGACCACCTGCGGCATTCCTGCTGGGCTGGTCGACTTGATCAGGGGCGATCAGGTCGTCCGGCTTCTTGATACCCCACCCCCCCGAGGGCCCTCCCGGCAAGTCTGTCGGCATTGACGTCTTCCGGGTCTGGGCATAGCATCAACAGTGAACTGCTACCGCGGAACACCCTAGGGGAGGTCACATGAGTCTTTTTCTGTCCAACCGGCTTCGTTTCATTTTCGCCCTGCTGGGTTGGTCGGGGATCATCTGCCAGGGCCTGGGAGAACCGGCCAGCGTCATCGAAATAGGAAGCAGCAAGCAGCTATTCATCGACGATTCCATGATCCAGTCGCTAAGCCATGCGGGCCGGGTCATGAATCCTGCCGTCAAGCATGTGGACAACCCGGTTCTCAAAAGAGACCGTTCCTGGGAAGGGAACTTTCTGAGTGTGAACCGGGTCCTCTACGACCCCGCTGACGGCCTCTTCAAGATGTGGTACAGCTCACAAAACATAACCGCCAAGCCAGTCGACCGTCCTCTCAAGAAGGGGGAGAGGATGATCAAGGCGGCGGAGTACGAGGAGGCGGAGCAGCGTTTCTGTTATGCCATCTCCAAAGATGGTGTCCGCTGGGAGAAGCCCAGTTTGGGACTCGTCTCGCTTCAGGGTTCCACCGACAACAACGTCCTGCCCAAGGGATCGCGGATGCACAACCTGTTCCTGGACCCCCAAGAAAAGGACCCCAGCCGCCGCTTCAAGGGTCTCATTCGCGAAGGCACCACCGAGACTCCTGGCATGAAGATGGACCTCTACTTCTCGGAGGACGGGTTGACCTGGCGTCCCTACCCGAAGAACCCGGTCCTGGATACCTCGCCCCGATTGAGTCGCTGGGGTCCTACTGTGCTCATGGGCTGGGATCCGATCCGACAGAAATACGCTATCCACATGGAGAGCTGTGCGCACTCCCGGTGTCCTCGAGGTATCCGAGTCATTGGACGGAGCGAGAGCCCTGACATGGTCGAGTGGAGCAGTGCCGAGACAATCGTGGTGCCGGATGAGAAGGACTATCCCGACACCCAGTTCTACGCCATGCCTGTCGCGGCCTACGAGGGCTACTACATCGGAATGCTGTGGCTCTTTCGGACCAACAGTCTGCAGATTCGACCGGAGCTGGTCTGGAGCCGAGACGGTGTACGTTACCAGCGCCCTTACCGGGAGCCACCCTTCATCGCCCTGGGTGCCAACGGAAGCTTCGACGATGGATGTGTCTATGCTCAAGAGCCCCTCTTCTTCGACGACCGGATATTGATCTATTACACGGGCACCAACTGGGTCCACGGGGTCGTGGATATGCTGAAGGAAGAGGAAGCCACAACGGGGATCGGGCTGGCCGCGCTTCCGGCCGACGGATTCGTCTCAGTGGATGCAGGTCCGGCCGAACCCTCCTACCCGGTCAAAGGACATCCGCTGCGAGTGGGGGGAACTCGTCACACGTGCTTTCTCCTTCCGGGGAGAAGCCCTTCATCTGAACTTCCAAGCCTCTGAGAAAGGCTCGGCGGGGGTGGCGGAGGAGACCCTGATAAGGGTGGAGATCCTAGACGGCCAGCACGTTCCCCTCGAGGGCTTCACCGTCCAGGAAGCGGATGTTTTAGAAGAGACGGGTGTCCACCGGCTGAGTTGGCAGGGCAAGAGCAATCTGGAGAAGTTGGCTGGGAAAACCGTTAGGCTTAGGTTTCTCTTCCAGAATGCCAAGCTCTACTCTTTCCAGTTCCGGTGAGTTTCCGAGCAGGCCTGGAGACAGCGCTGGGTGGCTGAAGCCTTTGGCCCGGCTGGAAGTGAGGATGGCTGACCTGCTCATTGAGGGAAGGCTCATCTGTGTCCCCCCCTACCCCCTACCAGGAGGCCCCTTCACCTACTGGGTTCCGCGCTGGAAAAGATCTGAGTGAGGTGAGAGTCTTTGCCCTGTTTTCCTCCTTTTGCTACCCTGGACCACGAACCTCACGGGGTAAAACGGATGCATTAGTTGGTGTCGGCTCGAAAGGGGGTTCCCGCGATGAAGATGGCCCGGCCGCGGGTCACAGCCGCCACGGAGCGGTTCAGATCGTCGATTTCGGTACTGGAGAGATAGCGGTAACGGGACGCTCGTCATGCTGGGAAAAGACGAAGGAAGCCAAATATAAGTTCCGGGCCGCAGCTTTACGGCACTATATCACTCCGCATTTGGTTTTGGAGATGCGGGATAGGTCGCTCGCCAGAACCGATGGAGATCGAATGTCGCATGTCAAGAATAGCGTCGCCGTCGCCCTGTCTTCACCATAGTCGACGCCCTGAGCCTTCTGGGTGCGCTTTCCACAAACGCGCAGACTGGAGTTAGATGATATGAGCAGATCAGGAAAGAGGAGCATAATGCTGTGTTTGTTGGTGGGCGCCACTCTGGCTGCGGTAATGCCACCTTGGTTAAAGGGAGCGCAGGGAGGTACGGACGTCCAGGTGGCTGATCCTCCCGCTACCTTGCCCGCGAACAAGGTGGGCCAGAATGAAATCTCTCTGACTCACACACCAGGCACAATAGCCGGACAACCTGCTGTGTTGCTCGCGGCCTATAATGACGGCACTGCGTCCGCTGGCCTGGGTGTGAGCTCAAGTACAGATGGCGGAGCAACTTGGAGTGTTCTAAACCTAGCCCTACCCACATATTCAACTTCCCCTCCCCCGCCGTCGCCTCCCATACCTTTGACTATGGTCGATGCCTTCGACCCGACCGTCGCAGCGGATACTCAGGGCAACCTCTATGCAGGTCACATCTCAACGGACAATACAATAGGTGGATATAGTGGTCTGTTCGTGCATAAATCGACTAACGGGGGCGTCACATTCTTGTCGCCCACTACGGTTTCTCTCGACGTATCCGTCTTCGACCTACCTCCCAATCCCCCGCCTGCCCAGGCTCGCCATCGTTTCAACGATAGATGTCAGATGGTGGTCGACACATTCGCGAACCCGGGTTCAAACACCGACAATATCTACATTGCCTGGATCAAGGACCGAGGGCTTAACCAACCGCAGCCGTTCAGCGATATTTACTTTGCTCGTTCTACAGACGGGGGCGCAAGCTTTAGCTTGGCCACAGGGATCTTCGACCCGAGTATTCCTGGCCTCATTTCCGGTCGCATTAACGATCTAGGTCTTAATCTTGAGAACACACCTGTCCCCGCTGTCGCTCCTGATGGCACGGTCTATGTTTCATGGTTAGACTTTGACGTGAGCCAGACAGCGGGAGGCATCGGAACGATCCATCTCGACAAATCCACCGATGGTGGTATCTCTTGGGGGACAGACCTGACTGTCCGCCAGATTAACGTGGGTCCGAGGAACCTGAACGGGGGAACGGAAGCAAAATCCTTCGGCGCGCCGGTTTTAGTGGTCTCGCCCACCAATCCGAATGAGTTGTACATCATCTATGCGGAAGATCCAGCGGGGACTGATGAAGCGGACATCTTCTTCATCAAATCGACTGACGGCGGGGGCAGCTGAAGCTCACCGCTACGGATCAATGACGATTCGACGACGACTGACCAACATCTACCCTGGATCGACGTCAAGCCCGATGGGACGATCGATGTAGCGTGGTACGACCGGGGCAACGATGCCAACGACCTGTTGTGGGACGTGTTCGTTGCAAAGAGCACTGATGGAGGAAGCAGTTTCTCAAGCAACGTACAGATCAACGATCAGAGTTTTGCAACCCCAACTGGTGGAAACTCGATGGGCGAGTACCTCGGGCTAACAGTCGACAGCACTCACATGTATGTTGCCTGGACCTCTTGGGTCACCGACACCAATGGCGATGTTTACTTTGACAAAACCCCCAATTCTGCTATTGGGGTAGGAGATGTGGGTGACGATGATGACGATGATGACGATGATGACGATGATGACGACGATGGCGATGGTGTTAATGTGATCACTGTCGGGGGCGATGACGACGACGATGACGACGGGTAGAGTAACCGAGAATTAGAGCAGATCGTATCTTCAGGCAACAGTGGGTCGAGCTCATATCTGAGCGCCAATTCTACCAAGTTATTCCTGCGCGGACCCTTCCTTCCGGTCTCCAGAGGGCGGGTCTTTACCTTCCCCTGTCACGTACTTTGACGCGACGGTATTCCGCTACGATGCTCCCCCAGACCACGGGAGTGGAGTAGCTGTTTCTGACGGAGCTTGTCTCAAATAGGTCCTTGTCCTTAGTGGCTATAAATGGTCACAGCTCAGCCCGCACACTACAATACCGAGATATACAACATGCCGGTCTTCCCCTATGAGGGCATTTATATCGGCCTGCCCAGTTTTTTCGAGTCCAGTGGGCACAGTCCCAACCGGAATCAGGAGGGCGTCAACTCGGTCAAGCTCTCCACCAGCCGGGATCTGAGGAATTGGGTCAAGGTCGGCGATCGGGGATCCTTTATTCCGGTTTCGGAAGTGGGCGGCGGGGCCATCGACACCGGCCAGGTGCTGGCGGCGTCTCGACCGCTTGTTCGCGGAGACGAGCTCTGGTTCTACTACACGGGTTTGAACCACCGCTTCGAGACAGACGATCCCTACCGAGGAGCCATCCATCTGGCCAAGCTCAAGCGGGACCGCTCTGCTTACTTCGCTTCCGACGAAAAGGGAGGTTTCGTTGAGACCTGATTGGCGACAGTTAGAATTTCCCACGACGACAAATAGAATTCCCCACTTTTTCAGGGCTGATCCTGACCATGAGGGCATGGTTAAGGATCAGCAAGTGCGGAGGTTAGTAAAGTTGCAAAAGAACGAGAAGACGCTAACGATGGCGGCGGCCAAAGCGGGGCTGTCGCGAAAGACGGCTCGGAAGTACCTGAAGTCGGGAAAGCTGCCGAGCCAGAGTCAGCCGGAGCGATATTGGCGAACTCGATCGGATCCGTTCGAGTCGGTGTGGCCAGAGGTGGAAGAGATCCTGAAGCGATCTCCGACGGTGGAAGCGACAGCGGTGTTCGAGTATTTGTGCCGCCAGCAGGAAGGGGCCTTCCAGCAAGGTCAGTTGAGGACGCTGCAGCGCAGGATCAAGCAGTGGAAGGCACAACACGGAGAAGCGAAGGAGGTGATGTTCCCGCAGAAGTATCGGCCGGGACATCAAGCTCAATCGGACTTTACGTTTATGGGGCGTCTGGGAGTGACGATCCAGGGCCAGCCGTTTCCCCATCTGCTGTACCACTTTGTTTTGGCCTACTCGAACTGGGAAGCGACCACGCTGTGTTTCAGTGAGTCCTTTGAGAGCCTCAGCCTGGGGCTTCAGAACGCGTTGTGGGAGTTGGGGGCGCTGCCCGAGGAACACCGAACAGACCGGCTTTCGGCGGCCGTCAACAACCTGAAACGGGAAGAGTTCACCGAGCGCTATCAAGGGTTGCTGAGACACTTCGGGATGCGCTCGAGTCGCACCCAGGCAGGAAAGGCTCACGAGAACGGGGATGTGGAACAGGCCCATCACCGCTTGAAACGGGCCATCGAGCAGGAACTGCTGCTGCGGTGTAGCCGTGATTTTTCCAGCCGGGAAGAGTACGAGGGTTTTGTAGCGGTGATTGTGGACCGGCGCAATGCGACCCGGCAAAAGCGCCTGGGAGAAGAGCTGGCCGTGATGCGCCCGTTGCCGGCACGCCGTCTGGATGACTTCACCCGGCAGTGGGTGAGAGTCTCCCCCAGCAGTACGATCCGGGTTCGCCACAACACCTATTCGGTGGACAGCCGGTTGATCGGCGAGCGGGTGCAGGTGAGGGTGTGGGCGGATCAGGTGGAGGTCTACTACGGGGGTCAGCCACAGGCACGCATGCCTCGCTTGCGAGGAGAAGGCAAGCATCGCATTGACTACCGGCAGGTGATCCATTCCCTGGTGCGCAAGCCGGGGGCGTTCACTCGCTATCGCTGGCGCGAGGATCTGTTTCCGGGGATCTTGTTTCGAGTCGCCTACGACGAGCTGCGCCAAGATTGTCCAGCCACGGCGGATCGCCAGTATCTGAAGATCCTCGAGTTGGCTGCCCAGGAAGGTGAGCAGCGAGTGCGAGAGGCACTTCAGGGGCTGATTGAGAGGGGACAAAGAATCCGTTTCGAAGCACTACGAGAATGCCTCGTCGATCCGGTGGTGGAGCCCTGGGAAGTGGCGGTGGAGAAGATGGACGTGGGCGTCTACGACACGCTGCTGGAGAGCCGGAAGGTGAGATCATGAGTGGAGGCAACTTGACCCGGCTTCGCGAGTGCCTTGTCCAGCTGCATCTACCAGCCTTTCGGGAGCACTCCGCCGCCCAGGCGGCACTGGCTACCCAGGAAAGTCTGTCCTATCCCCGGTTTCTCTTGTCGTTATCTGAGATCGAAGTGGCGGAGCGGCACGAGCGCAAAATCCAGCGCCTGCGCCGAATCTCGAAGCTTCCCTGGGAGAAAACGCTGACGGCGTTGGACCGCTCGCGCTTGCCCCAAAGCGTGGATCGACAACTGACGGCGCTGCTGGAAGGTACGTTTTTGGATCGCGCCGAGAACGTCTTGGCTTTCGGCAACCCTGGAAGCGGCAAGACGCATCTAGTCTGTGCTCTGGGGCAGGAGTTGATTCTGCTGGGGCGCCGGGTTCTATTCTCTACCTGCGCCCTGCTGGTACAGCGATTGCTGCGGGCCAAAATCGATCTGACTCTGGAGAAGGAGCTCAAGAAACTGGATCGCTTCGAGGCTCTCATAGTCGATGACATCGGCTACGTTCAGCAAAGTCGGGAGGAAATGGAGGTTCTTTTCACACTGCTGGCCCATCGCTACGAACGCCGCAGCATCTTGCTGACCAGCAACCTGATCTTCTCGGACTGGGAGAGGATCTTCAAGGACCCCATGACGACGGTGGCGGCGATTGATCGGGTGGTGCACCACAGCGTGATTCTGGAACTCAACGTCTCGAGCTACCGAATGGAGAGCGCCAAGAAGAAACAGCAGGAAACCACGAAATGAGGAAACCGCGAGGAGTTCAAATCCGGGCAAATCGGCTGATTGGCCCCTGGGAAGTGCTTGGTGGGGACGATAGACGAGTGCCCGCCAAGGGGAGAGGTCGTACAGCGCCCTACAGAGGCCGCTCAGGAGCCTCGTGGATCTGGTCCACTCCCCTCGACGCCGGCGCGAGCGAGGGGGAGCTCCGTTCGGGCTACGCCCTCACTCCATCCCCCTCGCATTCTAAAAACAATCTCTCTTTTTTACAGAAAGGAGGACCCCGAAAAGAGTCGTCTCAGAGGACGGCTACAGCTCTTTTTTTTTATCCCTCGTGTGGGGATTTCCAATTGTCGCTGCGGGAATTCCATTTGTCGTTGATCAGAGACCCGAGCCCTACACCGGGAATCGCGGTGTTTGCTCCGAATCCCTACTCGATCCAAAAGGAGAACAAGCCAGGATGGCGAAACCGGCCAAAGTCCAACCTGGATGTGAAGGAACTCCGCGTGGTGGCGGATCTTTGCGAACTCCTGTTGGAGCCTACCCTTTGCGCTGTCCCTTGCACCCTTTCAGCGCAGCCCAATCGACGTTTCCCCAGAGAATGTGAATGTCGGCTTCTAGTCTAGGCGAAAGCGGCCCGATCAGGGGTCATCTACTCTGACACTGTTTGTACGGTCAGATCTGGGCTATTACAACACTCGTGCTTGAATCAATTCCCTAAACCCGTACAAATGTAACTCGCCGGTTTCGGCGTGGTTGGCTGTCCAATAGAGTGCTAAAGTGATCTCGGCAGTTTAGCACGGTGGTAAATTTCAAGGAGGGGACCCGCCATTCCTCGATCATTTCGTCGGAGTCCAAGTTTCAGGTCAGTGAGGCCCCCAGCGGAGCTGGCCCCATCCGAGAATGAAACTCCGGGTCCCGGCGATAGGGTAGGGAAGCACGGTCACCCGGCTCCCCTCCCTCCGAACTGCACGTGCGATTCTCCCGCATACAGCTCTCCAGTCAGTAGGTTCCTATGGATTGGACGAAACGGATATGGGCGTCAGTCAGGCTCGTGAACCCATGATCCGTAAAGAAGGCGTTGGGCCAACGGTGATTTCGACAGAGGCGTTTTCTATTCTTCCGGTTGCGCTTCAGAAGCAGGCGTCGCAAACGACGACGGATCAGACCGTCGTAGTCCTTGAAGATGTTCCAATGACAGTGCCGGAAGTAGTTGAACCAGCCTTGCGTCGAGCGATTGAGCCGCTGGAGGATGACCTCCAGCGAGTCGCCCGACTTGCGCGGCGTCAGCTCGTGAATGCGCTCGACGAACTTTCGGTGGCTCTTCGCTCGTGGAAACCGAAAACGGCCTCGGAACGAATCGCCCAAGAACGAAAAGCTCTTCTCTCGCGAGTCCACGATGTGTGTCTTCTCGGGATGCAGTCTCAGCCCGTTGTCCTCCACCCAGTCCCGCCCTTCGGCCAGGGTCGCTTCAGCCTCCTCGGGTGCGCGACACAGCAGGACAAAGTCATCCGCGTAGCGCACCATCTGGAAGCCCAGATCGGCCATCCGATGGTCCAGGGGATTGAGGTAGGCATTCGACAACACCGGAGAAAGAACGGCGCCTTGGGGGACTCCGGCTTCCGGAATCCACTTACGCAGCTCTTCCAGTATCCCCTGATTCAGAAACAGCTGAACCAGGCCCAGCACGCGGCGATCCGATATCTTCTGTTGGATCAGGTCCAACAGTCGATCTTTCGGGATCGTATCGAAGTAACCCTTCAGATCCGCGTCGACGACATACACATAACCGGCTTCGAGCAGCTCTTCGACGTACCGCAGTGCGCCGTGGCACCCTCGCCCATGACGAAAGCCGTAGCTTCGATCATGGAACGTGGCCTCCAGAATCGGCTCGATCCCGTGGACCAAAGCCGTTTGCACGACTCGATCCCGCACGGTCGGAATCCCCAGCGGTCGCTTTTCCGAACTGCCTGTTTTGGGAATCCACCTCCGCAGCACCGCTGCCGGACGATAGGTCCCCTCACGCAGTTCTTCCTGCAACCATTCGAGTTCCTCCCGCTCGTGTTCGGCGAAATCCCCCCACGTTTGCCGGTCCACTCCCGCCGCTCCTTTCCTGCCCAAGACCTTCTCGGCCGAGCTGGAAAGGTTCCGGCTGCAAAACACCTTATCGATCAGCGTGTGCCATTTCCCTCCTCTCACCTTTCCTTTCAAAAGTGTCTCCAACATGCGATCCGTCCAAACCGCGCGATGAGCCCACTGTTCGATGCCAGCGGGCTCTCCAGCCGGGCTAGCCGAAAACGGCACTGTGACCGGGATGTAGTCCCGCCTTTGGGCGGAGTTACGTTTCCGCGATTTAGTCATTTAGCATCTACCTTCCTGCTCCCCTTCGCTCCACCGCGTTTTGCTGCACGGCTTCCCCGCTACTATGGGAGCTCTGACTTCTGTCGAGCCGCTTCAACCGACCTCACCGGTATCGCCAGGTTCGCTCCCCTTCGGCGGGCGATACTGCACCGCGGGCCTGGGCCATTGCTCACGCAGCGTCCCCCACTGCGAGCTCTCACGATGGGTCGTCCACGTCCCTCACCCGACAGATCTCCCTGCTTATCTCGTTTGACCTTCCGACCTCTCCATCTCCAACCACCGCATTGCCATTTCGTCACGGTCGCTTTGTCACGTTACTTCACCGCCGTGACTTGCCGCGTCTATCCCCCCGGGCAGACCGTTCAGGTCGGAGGGATGGCCGTCGCGCGGTCAAGGGTTCGGGCTTTGCCAGGACCCTCCCCGACAGGCTTGGCCAAATCGAGTTCACTTGCGTTACGGATTGGTCGTTCGTCTCAGGTTGCTCTCCACCCTTCCTCACGGAAACGCAGTTACCACTGTCGACTTCAGGCCGGTAACGTTAGCCTGGAAGGGACTTTCACCCTTCTGATCAAACGCCTTCACAGGCGCACTAGCGGTGGCCTCCAGGCCGCCGTGTATCGGGCCAAAGGCTCGAAGGAAGAAGACTTCGGCCTGGAGCCCAAAGCTACGTCCGCCCAATCAAGTTTCAGCTTAGCCCCGCCCCCGGCTGCGCCGGATCGTACGTGAGAGAAACTCTCTCCAGCCACACACTCGGGAAAGGGCCCTTGATCAGGCCCGCTCCCTGACAGTCACGGCTTTGTTACTGGAGGCCGTCCAGCGAAAAGAGACCTGCGGCTTAGCGCCTCGTCCACTTCCAGGGTATCCGGCGAAGGCTGCCTCGTTGAGCCTGGAGACAACTCTGGTCCGCCGGTGCCCCCACCTCGCTTGAGGGCGTTTCGCTGTCGGGCGTGGTCGACCAGGATCCGACGCATGAGTTGGGCTGCCACGCCGAAGAACTGTGGGCTGTTTTTCCAGTTGGCCTGCTTTTGATCGACCAGTTTGATGTAGGCTTCCTGAACCAGTGCGGTGGGCTGCAAGGTGTGACTGGCGCGCTCTCCACGAAAGTACCCTCGAGCAATCTTGTGGAGTTCACGGTAGACCGGCGGCACTAGATCCTCCATCACACGGGTATCCCCTTTGGCCCATCTGTGGAGCATCTCGGTGATTTCACCAGGCTGCGACACGTTGGCGCCATTCTACACCTTCGAAGCCCGGCTTGAGCCGTTTCCTTCTCCTTACTTGAGCCAGTTTTCTGATCGCTTCCGCGTTGAGGGTAGAGCGAATACTCCTCGCTATTGGAGCGGAGGAAACAACGAAAGGAGAAAGAGATGTTTCGAAGACTGATTTTGACCTCAGCCCTGATCGCTTCGGTCGGCCTGGCCGCCGGACAGAACCTGATCGCACCATTCTTGCCGGTCCTCGGTGAGGAACTGTTCTTTGCCCACTTTGGAAACGGCCCCGGACTGGTCAGTGAGATCCTGTTGGTGAGTTCCGAAACTGACGGCGAGACCCAGGCTCAAGTCTCCCCGGTCGATTACGACGGCAACCCGATCACGACCGATCTCAATGGCGAAACCGTTCCCGGAACTCTGGTTGCGCGAATTCCCGCCTCCAGCAAACTCCTGCTCAAGACGAGCGGCTCTGGGCCCCTACTGCAGGGATCGATCCGTGTCGTCTCCGACCGACCTCTGAACGGAACGGTTCTCTTCGGTGGTGATTTCGGGCTGGCCGGAGTGGGCCACAGTACCCCACTCGACTACGGCTTCCTGGCTCCGGTCGATGAAGACAGCGAATCGGGGGCCAGGACGGCCATTGCCGTCGCCAATCTCGAGAACACGGCCGTTGATCTGGAACTCAGACTCTACGATTCGGATTCCGGTCAGGTTGACACGGCAGGAGTAAGCCTGGCGGGAAACGGGCACATTGCTCGCTTTCTGGAAGAGTTCCAGTGGCAGGGCAACACAGATTTCGCCAGGTTCGAGGGGATAGTCGAGGTGCTTTCCTCAGGGCGGATAGGAGCAACGGTCCTGCGGGTGCGCCCGGGACAATGCGCGAGTCTGCCGGTCACTCCTCTTTCCGCAGATCCCAGACAGCCCAGGCGATTTGCGAGGGTGGCTGGTCCGGCACCTATGATGACGGCAAGAAGTCCCAGCTGACTTTCCGGGTCGTGGACCAAACCAGGATTGACTCGGTCCAGGTAAAATTCACCGCCTGCAACGGTCAACCCTCGGTGGCGACCGCAGCCTCAGGGACTATTGGAGAAGATCGCTCCTTCTCGATTGCTTTGAATGGAACCGACATTCTCGGCAACATCAGCGGCACCTTCTCTCGAGAGGGCCAGTCGATAGAGATGCACCGCCTTTCCGGCGTCCTGGTCCTTCGAAGGTGCGGGGGCGGGAATTTCTCCTGGCAAGCTCAGCCCGTTCAGACCTGCCAGTGAACCACCCCCAGCTCAACCGGATCGAGGCTTCCCTGCCCGACTGAGAATTTGAGCAGGTAAAAAGTTGAACCTTCTGGCCAGATATAGCACCTATACTGAGAGGAGCCAATATTATGAAGAAAGCATTAGCACTAATGGTTGCCGTGGGATTCCTCGGTATTGTTGAGGCTGGAGTATTCAAGTTTGTGGCTCGCCAAGCCAAAAAGGTTGCGACATCGAAGGTGGTGCATACCGTCGTAGTAGCACCCGCCACTAAAACAGCAAGAATTGCAAAGAAGGTGGCCTGGTGAGGCTGCCGACCAGTCCGTAGCTCAACAGGGAAGAACAAAGGGATACAAGAAATCGACACAATGGTAGGGCGTCAAGCTCCCAACCTCTCCTTCTGGTACGTCGCCGATGACTCCCCTAACCAGCTTTCCGAGTTCCGCGCCAAGGTAGTCCTCCTCAACCTCGGCACCGCCTCCAGGCATCCGCTCACTTGAGGACCCTATTCCGACCAAGTGGGAGCAACATCCCAGGAGCCAGCACGTCGCGCGGCGACTCGTGGGTCGGGAAGGCCACACGCTCGGTTCTGTGCGGGCGAAAGCCCAATGGCTGAGCTACTCGACCGTCACTACCGTGTTTGAATGTTCTGTTGAGAACGGTCCCTTCTTTTTTCCTGACTGACCCTTTATCTTAGGGCTCTGTCAAGAATAACTTCGCAGAGTTGGGGCTCAGATTTGCGCCAGATTTGGCCGCGAACGATTGAGCGAAACCGCAAGAGTAGCCAGGTCTACGCTGAGGATTTCGCGATTGAGGATCGGTTGAAGATGGGGTAAAGATGGGCCCCAGAATGTGAAGTTATTTTTGACAGGGCCCTTAGGTTGGTGCACCCCTCCTTTTCGAGAGTGCTTGGGGACAGTCCGAGTTCAATGCATGTGAGGAGCCCGTGCGAGTTGCGATACAAACGTTGCGAGCAGCCCTTGACAAGAACTACTTCTACATCACTGCATGCGTGGTGGGCGTGCTTTTCGGTCTTGGCGGATTGGTCCACGTCGGCAACATCCTCGGCTTAGGCGGGACGAAGTGGTTCGAGATGCCCATTCAATTCAAGATCGGCGATATCGTCTGGGGTGCTCTTGACTTCCTCGGTGTTGTTGGTGTTGTCTTGAGATCGCCGTTGGGTGTCCTCGCCATCCTGGTGGCGGCGCTCAGCCAGATCGTGATGTACGGGTTCTTCCCCGACCTGTTCGTGCTAAAGGAAGAGCATCGCACAACCCTGCGAGGCATGGTCTGGTTCCATGTCGCCGTCATCGTGCTGTTGGGTGGGCTGGCGTACATCGCTGGAGCAAAGAAGGGCGCCTGAGTTGCCGCTCGGTGCCGCTTGTTGCGCTCACGCAGAAGGAGGCGTCGTGAGTTGGCGACGGAGGGGATCCTTGAACGCCCCCTTAGAAGACTATGCGCTCCTTCTACGCACGCGATAACCGCGTCAGGGGAATCGGCGTCCTTTGGGGAGTGGGATCGCGGCAAGAGTTGGAGAGGGCCGGTGCCGACCTCATCGTGGGTTCACCTTCCGAACTATCTGAGGCGCTGTCGTCGCTCGGTTGAGAGGAGAACGGATCCTGCAGTGAGACTCCGCCATGCTTCGCAGGACGACCTGCCGTTACTCGCGGAGCTCAATCGCCAGCTGATCCAAGATGAGCAGTCACAGAATCCCATGTCTTACACTAGCACCCACTGCTCGGCCCTTGAACTCAATTACCAGCTCGGGTCCCTCGCCATAAGCCTCCCCCTGGTAGCCACCCCATTTATCAACAACTTCGAATCCGTGTCCTGTGACGAGTTGAACAAACTCATCCGGGTAGTAACAACGCATACAGATGCCGAGGACCGTTTCGTCAATCATCCTATCGCCGTCATACTCCCGGAAGATCAGCTCCGGGT
Source organism: Acidobacteriota bacterium (assembly GCA_965219855.1). Classification (GTDB taxonomy): domain Bacteria; phylum Acidobacteriota; class UBA6911; order RPQK01; family JAJDTT01; genus CAUZIZ01. The sequence goes on along the minus strand of CBDCOR010000022.1, from coordinate 388,305 downwards.
AAATGACCATTCTCTCTCGGTCCATGGAGGGTCTGCGTTCATAGAAGCGAACACGATTCTCTCCCATCTGGATTTCCCTCACGAGGGTCTCGCTGGAATGACACCACTGCCGTCGGAGTGTCTCCCTATCTGCGTAGGGCTTGAAGACGTTCAGAACACATCCGCCTCCCGGTTTCAGATGGCGGTGGATCCCCGTGAATAGATCGTCCACTTCCTCGTCCGTCTCAAGGTTCTGCAAGACACGCCAAGGAGCCGTGATCAGGTCAAATCTCCGGTCGAGATCGAGGTTCGTAATGTCCCCTAATTCCACCTTCCCTTGAACCTGTGGGATCCCTGATTCAGACAGCTTTCGTCGGCAAATCGAAAGCATGGACGGAGAGGAGTCGACACCGTGGATGTAGCCGCAGGATCGGGCAAGGGGCACGAGAACTCGGCCGGTTCCACACCCAAGTTCCAGGACAGAGGCTTCGGGTGAGGGGACGCGTTGTTGATAGAACGCCAAGTCCTCAGGAGCGTTGAGCGCGTTGGGTATGTCATAGTATCTAGCCGCTTTGGCGCGCGGATCTTCCGAGTGCATGCTGCTCCTTTCGGGTGTCGCGACAGACTGTCGACCAGAAACAGGGAGTTTCGAAGGCTGCGGTCTGCCCCAGACAATTGGAGAAAGAACGAGTCCGTCTACGAATAGAGCAAATGCGCGTTGGTCAGTTCAGCAGTCCCGAGATCTCCCGATACCAGTTCCACTTCAAGAGGTAGATCCTTTGGCACCAGAAAGGTTGCGAAGAAGGATGCCTGCTCTCCCTCTCCAACTAGCTTGTAGCAAGAGACCGTCGAGGTCGACGAGCAGATCCCTGATAAGCACTCTCTCGCCGCCGTTGCGAAACCGCTATCAACATCGACGAAAGCGAGACAGCAACCAAAGCCACCACGTTCACGAGCTGACACATCTGCGGCAGATCAATGCGGTGATATCTCGCTGAGCCTGATCTACAACGTGGCCACGGGCGGGACCCGCTATCAGGATATTGAACTGCGACGTCAGAGTGTGAGTTTCCTGGAGGCGGTGGGAGCCGAGAAGATCCCCGCCCCCAGCACGGCCGGAGACTTTGTGCGCCGCTTTGACGCGCCCGACGTGGTGGATCTGATGGAAGCCGTCAATGCCAGCCGCCTCAAGGTCTGGGCCCAACAACCGGCCCGTTTCTTCCAACGGGCGGAGATCGACGTGGATGGGACGATGGCCCCCACGAGCGGCGAATGCAAGGAAGGGATGGAGATCAGCTACGACGGGCAGTGGGGCTATGCGCCGCTGATCGTGACGCTGGCCAATACGGGAGAGGTGCTCTATGCGGTCAACCGCTCGGGCAACCGTCCCTCTCATGAGGGAGCGGCCGAATGGCTGGATCGGAGTATCGAGCTGGTTCGAGAGGCGGGTTTTCGGAAGGTGCGCCTGCGCGGGGACACGGATTTTTCGCTGACGGCTCATTTTGACCGTTGGACGGAGGCGGGCGTGGAGTTTGACTTCGGGATCGACGCCCATCCGAGCTTCGTCAAGTGGGCGGAGGCGTTGCCAGAAGCGAGATGGAAAGAGCTGGGGCGCCCCAGCCAGGGGAAAGGAAAAGGGAAGAAGCGGCGCCAGCGGCGGGACAAAGTGAAGCCGGAGATTGTCAAGAGACGCGGGTTCAAGACGCTGACGCTGGAACGGGAAGAGATCGCGGAGATCGACTACCGTCCGAGCAAAGCGAAGCGAACCTATCGGATGGTGATCTTGCGCAAGACGATCCTGGTCGAGAAAGGCCAGAAGCGGCTGCTGCCGCAGACGCGCTACCACTTTTATGTCACCAATATCTCGGCCAGAACGTTGGGAACGGCGGGAGTCGTACGGGAAAACAACCGGCGCTGCAACCAGGAGAACGTCATTGAACAACTCAAGAACGGAGTCGAGGCCCTGCGGATGCCCTCGGATACGCTGGTAGCCAACTGGGCCTATCTGGTGATTGCGGCTCAAGCCTGGAATCTGAAGGCCTGGATGGGGTTGGTGCTGCCGGCGCGACTGCAAGCCCGAGAGCTGGTGAAGATGGAGTATCGCCGTTTCCTGCGAGAGGTCATTGAAATGCCCTGCCAGATTTTGCGCAGGGGCCGACAGTTGGTCTATCGGCTGCTGGATGTCAATGGTTGGAGCCGTCTTCTCTTGGAAGGCAGTAAGTGGTTGAAACACCGGCCAGCTACCTGAAACTGAAAGGAGATAAAGTAGCTCCGAGGGTCGCCAGAGCTGGGGCGAGGTGTCTCTACAAACGCCCCCCAAGAGGGCAGAATCGTTTTCCCTGAGCGATCGGCGTGGAGGACAGCTGAACACGTGCCTGTTCTGAGTGACTTCGCGCCGAAATTTAGAATTTAGGTCTCCAAAATGGCTCCTCGGAGCCGACAAAGGGGTCTATTTTCGAACTTGCGCTTATTTTGGGCCTAGTACAGGTCTCAGCAGAACCGCAATCGAACGATCCTGGCCGGGGACGGCAAGTCACTTCGACGCGTCTGGCCGCCTACATCCTCCGGCCTAGTTTCGCCTCCAGCCGACTGCCCGACGATCGCCTCGCGGGGGAACCTGAGAATATCTCTTAGGCATTCCAGTGTACTAAGTTACTCTGAAACCTCATTGCAGGATTGTGCTGTTGTCCGGCTCTCCTGCCTTCGTCGTCCTCGACGGCCGGAACCTGGTTCCATCTTGCCGACATGCAACCCCGTTCGCGGCTCTGTCCGACTCGCGACTGTTTTTCCTCAGATCAGCCTTCCCCGGGGCCTCTTGTCCATGATTGTCGAGGCCACTCGGATGAAGTTCCCGCCGATCAGCTTCCGGATGTCGTCGTCTGAGTACCCTCTGACCACCAGCCCCACGGTGATGTAGGGAGCCGTAGTCAGGTTCAGGGCTCGCGGCTCGGTCTCCCACTTCCAGTAGGTCTCTGTCCCCCTCAGGCCCGTGGCGGCAAACCGAAGTGGACGCTCAATCTCCGTGATCTCGGGTGGCTCCACCGATCTGCCCATCGGACCCTGGTCGGAGGCGATCCCCACGTGACCGACTCCTACCAGCTTGACCGCATAGTCCAGATGCCGGAGGAAGGTCTTGACGCCGTAGCCGCCCAGTAGGTTGGCGACCGTGATGATGCCGATCATGCCGGCCTTATCCGCGACAGCCCTGATCGCCTCGTCGGTGGCGTTGCGGTACTTGCTCTTCCCCCCCTCTGCCAGACTGCGGCAGGCTGTATGGCTGATGAGTACCGGTTCCTCGGAGGCCTTGATCGCGTCCAGCGTGGTTTTGTAGCCGGAGTGAGAAAGATCGATCATCATTCCCAGCTGGTTCATCCGTTGGATGACGGCCCTGCCGGTCTCCGTAATTCCTGTATCTACTTCCTGGTAATGTGAACAGCCAATCTGGTTCTTGCGGCCGTTCGTCAGCTGGCAATGGCGGACCCCGAACGCGTAGAAGAGGTCCAGGCTCCTGATGGGGTCCTCGATATGGGGACCGGCAAAGCAGGCGTCGGGACGTCCGATGTGCCAGATGACGGCATGCTTGCCTTCCTTCTTCAACCTGGGAAGGTCCTCGCAGCGACGGAACTTCTCCAGGTATTCCAGGTTGTCGAAACTGTAGGTGGCGCTGGCAAGATGCTCGATCGAGGTCCGATCGCTTCCCCCTTCTGGCGCCGAACCGACGTCGGCAAGACCCAGGTCGATCTGAGCCGTGTTCCAGGCCAGGCGGTGGTTGGCCTTGAATCCCCGGTCGTGGACCGACTCCAGGGCTCGCCACTTCCGGATCTGGGGGCGGAGGGTGCGCAGCAGCTCTCTCCTCTTGGCGCGATCCTCTTCCTGGGACAGTTTCTGTAGTGCCCACTCCTTCATGCTCTGTGAGTAGAACCCCCAGAGATGAACCGGATGGGATCCTCCGTAGAGATCACAGACGACCGAGTCGCGGTGCAATTCCAGGCCATGCTCCAGCTGACTCGCGGTGGGCCGCAGCTCTGCCAGGATCGCTTCTCTGGCGGCTCCGATGTGCTTTCTGAATCGGCGGGTCGTAACGTCCTCAAATCCTTTCGCTAGCCCAGCCCAGAGGGGCTCACTCGCTGCTGCAGGGAGAAGACTGGCGGCGCCCATCCGTCCCAGAAATCTGCGCCGATTGTGGAGTGAAGTGTTCATGTCCAAACCCCCGATCGAGTGGGGTTTCAGTGAATCCGATTCTAGTCACCATGAGGTGGGTGGTCAACGCGTGCCGAGCCGAATCGCGAGGAGAAATCGCATTTCCGGTTACGGATGTCCTTGGCGAGGACTGCACGGATCTCCGGAGGCTTGAAGAATGTCAACTTCAGCGAGCAGACACGGATCGCGAGCCTTTGTCCTCGCGGCAATCCTAAGGAAACGCCGAATAGTTAGAAAACATTAGCAAAAACAATATGTTATCCGGGTTTTCCGCTATCAAGAAAACCGAAAGATTAGGAAGAATTAGGAATCGTAGCGGGTGACAAATGGGAGACACCGAGTAAGATGATCCAACGTATTTATCTTTCAACTCCAACAGGGACCCTGACCCCGCATTGGTGTTCAGGAGGCTTTCTGCGATACTCCCTCCAGCCATGTCCTGGAAGGACTCTCTGTCCATAGTCATGAAAGTCTTCATAAAGACCCTGATGACTAATGTGGGGACGCCTTCTGCTGTCGTCTTTGTGCTGTTGATGGTCGGTGTCAGAACAGAAGCGGCCAGAGCAGTGTTCACCGAGCCTGCGATCAAGCACATTGGCAACTGTGGAGCTTGGTTACCGGTCATCGAGCTCTTGTCAATAGGTGTGGAAAAACATCAGGCGGCTTTCTCCTCCGGGACTTGGTTGACCGGGACTCCATTGACATATTTGGCGCCCTGGTAGACGTCTTTCATCAGCTCCGGTGCCTTCAACCGGCGGAATCGCTGCTCCGCCACCAACAGCATCTTCCAGATCACCGCCTGGGCGTTTTCCACTTTCTTGAATCGCTTGGCCGCGTCCGTTCGCAGCCGAAGAGCGGCAAACGGTGACTCCACTGGATTGGTGGTTCGCAGATGCTGCCACTGCTTCTTTGGATAGTTGTAAAAGGTCACCATCCGGTCCCAGTCCTGCTCGATTAGCTCAGCCGCCAGGGTCAGCCCTCGCTGCCGGCACCAGTGCTGAAAGACCTGCTTGAGTCGTTGTGCCTCCTCTCGAGTCTCGGCGTAAGGGATCTGCCGCAGGATCAGCAAGGCCGGCTTGTGCACTCGCTTAGGGAGCTTGGCCAGCAGGTTGACGATCCGATGATTCCAGCAGCGCTGCTCCTCGGCCTGGGGATAGACGTTGCGCAAAGCTCCCCAGATGCCCAGGTGGCCGTCTCCGATCACCAGCCGTGGACAGCCCATCCCCCGGCGCTTCAAGTCGCGCAGTACTTCCGACCAGCTCTGGGTCGATTCCCGATAGCCGCTCGTGACCGACACCACGGCTTTGCTTCCGTCACTTAAGGCGGCCAGCACCACCAGCAGGACTGCCTTTTCCTTCTCCAGACCCGCCTTGACGTAGATTCCATCTACCCATAAATACACCACTTCCAGATCATTCAAGGGTCGACTCTGCCAGACTTCCCATTCGGCCTGCCACTTCTCTTTCAACCGCGCCACCGTGGAGGCCGACAGAGGCGCCTTGTCCCCTAAGAGCCCTCTCAGAGCCAGATCAAAATCCCCCAGCGCCAGACCATGCAAGTACAGCTCAGGGATCAGTTCTCGAACCTGCCGCGTCCGCTTGGCAAACAGGGGCAACACCCGACTTTCAAAGCGTTCCTCTAGATCCCGCACTCGAGGCCTTCGAACCTGGATCGTCCCCGAGCTCAGCGTCAGATGCCTCGGCTTCCCATATCCATTGCGATAGCCCGACGGAGCGTCCACGGCCCTTCGCCGCTCACTCTTACGCCGCCCTAATAACTCCGTGACTTCCTCCTCCAGCAGCTCTTGAACCCAGCCTTGGATCTTCTCCCGCACCCAATCTTCCAGCTCCTCGAAACAAACTCTTGACTGGACACTTTCCTCAATGTTCTGCTTGCTCATGCGGTGTGTACTCCTTCCGTTGCGGGCCTTTCGGCCCTGGGTTTTATCAACCCGGAAGGATACTCACCGCCTATGCTATTTACACACCTTCTGATGGTAGCTCCCTCCATTCCCCTTCCGCGTTTCACCGATTCTGTTAGGACCTGTCGGGGTTGGCCGTCAAGATCCCCAAGGGATGGACATCACACTCGACCACATCCTCGATGAAGGGATACTGGACTCGGCTTACGCCTGGTTATGTAAGCAACGGCGGAACTACCCTGACCATGCGGACGTGTGGAACTTCCGCCAACACTACCAGCGAGAGATAGCCCGGCTACGCCGGGAGCTGCTGGAGGGGAGCTATCGTCTGGGACTGCTGAGCCGGACGACGCTCGCAAGCGGGGAGGAAGTCGATCTATTCTCGGCGCGAGACGCCTTGGTCTTGAAAGCCCTTTCTTTGGTGCTGGGAAAGCGGCTGTCCTTTTCCAGGAACTGCACCCACCTGAAGGGCAACGGCGGCGGCAAGGGAGCGGTGCGTCGGGTGTGGCGCCACCTGAACCAGCATCGCTTTGTGATCCGAACCGACGTGAAGTCCTACTACGCTTCCATCGATCACCAACACCTGATCGAGCGTCTGGCACGGGTCATCCAGGACGGGCGCGTGCTGCACCTGATTGAGCAGTATCTACGGCGCACAGCCGAGCAGGGCGGGTTGTTTTGGGAGTCGGACAGGGGGATTCCGCTGGGTAGTCCCCTGAGCCCGATTCTCGGGGCCTTCTTCCTAGCGGAGTTGGACCAGCAGCTAGAGGGCACCGGGTTGTTCTATGTTCGCTTCATGGACGACATACTGGTGCTGGCCCCGACCCGTTGGAAACTGCGTCGGGCGGTCCGAGTCCTGAACCAGGTGCTGTCCTCTCTAGAGCTGGAAAGACATCCCGAGAAGACCTTCATCGGTCGGATCGAAAGGGGCTTTGATTTTCTCGGCTATCACTTCAGCCCAGAAGGGTTGAGCGCGGCCCAGAAGACCCTGGAGAACTTCGCAGTACGTGCTCTCCGGCTTTATGAGCAGGAGCGGGGGAAGCCATTGGACTCCTCCCTACGTGAGGCGATGGTCGAAGTGGATGCGAGCGGGATTTGGTGGGGGTTGCCATCACGGGGTTTGGGTCGTCTCGCGGCCTCTGGTAAGGCTGGATGTGATTCTCCGGCTAATGGGGGCTATTCAACCTCAAAATTAACGAGCGTCACCGGGGTAGGGCCTCCCGAGACCATCGTGGATGCGGGGGGGCTAGGAGCGGTTTCGTAGGAGGTTGCGTGGGATGCGATGCATAAGGTTGTGGCCGGTCTGTCATCGTCGTTGAAATGTGATTGATAAACCGGCGTCGCGATAACTGGCGCTTGGAGTATGCCTGGGGTGCCACTGAAAAAACATGCTAGAGTTCCGCCGGTTCCTCCCAAGGCAGGGGTCCAAACTGGGGCGGCCCCGAGTAGTGTGAATACGCCTTGGGCGCCTGGGGATGCGATCCAGAAGACGGGTAAGGTTGGGGTGTATGGACCGTCGGATCCTACTGAGCCCGAGATTGTGTTAGTCGCGGTGGCGATAGAGGCGCAGGGAGTGAAGGCGCAGAGGGGCGCCGGCGTAGAGGGTTGGGTCGGTGATAGTGTAGACCATTGTCATTAAAGCACCCGCGAGCCCCGCCCCGTCCGGGCCAGCAACGACGCTGATAGTGGCGGTCTAGGTGTATGTTAGTGTGGCTGCCAACCCAGGTGATGTTAGCAGTACCAAGAGCGTGATGGGGAGTGCTACTATCTTATGAAATTCAGTCATTTCTAACCACCCTTCTCAATAACGTTCAAACAAATACCGCGGAGACCTTCTTCGTGTCGCTGATGGGACGGTTGCATGAGTGTATTACTTAGCAAGAGTGTATGTCAATCCTGTTTTGCAGCGGTTTCTCAAACCGGGAATAGGTGGGGGCCAAAAGGACTGAAAAGGCAGCAAGTGCGGATATGAATCAAGGAGGGAACACGATGGAGTGAATTGTGGAAGGCTTGAAGGCCTTGTTTTCTGGCGAGAAGAGACGCGGGGGCCTGAACCCTTTTGGGGCTCGCCTGGATGGAAGCCCAGCAGGCGTCGAAAAAGGGGGTGGGGGGCTCAAGCAGGAGCCCAGGCTTCGGGAGACTGAGCTAAGTTCCAGTAACCGCGCTGGACGATCAGCTTAGGCGACAATGACTCCAGACTTGGCGACAGACAAAGATCTATACAGAGCCGCTGCCAGCAAACGAATCCTCAGTTGCGCCACGAAGGCCCGAGGTTTCCCACTGTGCACCTGAGCATGCTTGAGTCCATACTCCGAACTCAGGTGAGCGAACGTCGAGGTTTCCAACTCCCAACGGGCGGCGGCCAAGCGAACAATACTGTGGGCGTGAGTGCGGGGCCGCGGACAAGTGCTCAGGTAGAAGGCTTCGCGGCGTATTGTGCGGCTCTGCTGGTGGCCACCGAGCCGTTCGGTAACTTCCCGCTCGGTGACGACCCACAACACCCGCACCGAGCGACGCCCGCTGTCCCACCAGATTCGGTCCTCCTCCCAGATCGGCTGTGGCTTCGAGCCGGGCCCCTCCCGCACGGTGTCCGGAGGCCCTTGCAGGCGTCGCTGCGCTTGCTCCAGCAGATCCGGTTGGTTGGCCTTGAGCGGAGCCACCAGTTCCAGGCCCAACTCCCGCACTAGCTGCACAAACGACGGGACCGCATAAAGCGCATCGACGGTGACAATCTGAAAGAAGTGTCGGCCTAACTCTCCCACCATTCCCCGCAAGAGTCGCTCGCCCGCTCCCACTTCATTCTCGCCGGGCTGCACCCCCTCCAGATCCACCACGAAGCGAAAGCCAAAACCCACCAGCGAAGCGACCACCACCCGGTGATAGAACTCCACCACCGGCTGCCCCTCGCGTTGTTTGTGTCGCTGCAAGCAGTCCGCACAACAACGGCTCTCGGATTGAAACAGCTCGATCCCATCGATGGCCATCGCCAGTTGCCCGCCCGCCGTCTCCCAGTGCAAGACTCCGTTGCGTTTCAATCGCCGGGCCACCCCGATCGAGAGCGCCCGCAGTGAGTCCAGATCCATCCGTTCCAAAGCATAGCCCACCGTACTTTCGCTCAGAGGCCCCACCCGACGGCGGTACGGCCAGGCGAAGTAGATACCCGCGTGGTAGCTCGTCGGCATACCGTAGAAGAAGTTGGATCCCTCGAAAACAAGGTCGGAGCTCTCGGTCGCATCATCTGCATCGGGGATGAGGATGGTCTGCGTGTCCAGGGGCCACTGGACCCAGAGTCTCCGGTTCGACATGCGGGCCACCCGACGCGTGGCGCCGCGAACCAGGTTATCGCCATCGCCGTAGCGGTCGGTCGGTCGAGTGAACCACACGTAGAGCTGCTGACGGGGGTCCCACACGATTGAGCTGTGCGTGTCCGGATGAAAGTTAGCGCCTATGCTGGTGACGCTGGATTCGTCCCAGTGTATGCAATCTTCGGAACCCACTTAGGCTAGAGAAGAGAATCGCAGGCAGTCAACCGAATTCCTCTCCGTTATCAGGCTGCAGGACTCGCAAGAATGACTTCAATAGGGAACCAGGTGTGGTTGGAGGGCATCTTCATCGAACTCCACACCCAGGCCCGGCCGGTCTGGCACCACCAGCGCTCCGTCCTCCAAGACCATGGGATCCTTGAGGGACATCATTGCGCCATGGGATGCGGCTGGGAGCGATCCATTCCAGAATGAGTGGGTTGGGAATCGCAGCCATCACGTGGGCGGCGGCCATGGTCCCGACCGGTCCCTTGGTGTTGTGAGGCGCGATCGAGACCTGATAGGTCTCGGCTAATGAGCAAACTTTTCTCATTTCTGTTATGCCACCGATGTAGACGGGGTCCGGTTGGGCCACATCGATGGCGCCAGCCCGGAGAAAATCGTTGAAGCGGTGCTTGTTGGTCAGACGCTCCGAACCGGCAATGGGAGTCGTGGTCCCTGCTCGCACGCGGGCGTAACCCTCGGGATCTTCTGGAATGGTGGGCTCCTCGAAGAACAGAAGTCGATAGGGTTCGAGCAGGCGGGCGACTTCCAGTGCGGAAGTGGGGTCGAAGGCGGCGTGGGGATCGTCCATGAGCAGGATCTCCTCCCCCAGCGATTGGCGAAGGGTTGCATAACGGCTGTCGATATTCCTCAACTCTTCGCGGCTGATCCTCGGACCCCGAGCTTCCAAGATGCTGATGCCCGACTTGAGGGCTTTGAAGCCTTCGCCGAGAACGCTCTGAGCGTTGGCTACGAGAGTGTTCTGGTCCGGTCCTCCAAAGTGGGAGTAGACGGGTACCCGGGAGGTGCGGGGACCGCCCAGGAGGGTGCAGACAGGAGCCCCGAGAGCCTTCCCCTTGAGGTCCCAGAGGGCCTGGTCGATGCCACTGATGGCACTGGTGAATATGATTCCGCCGGTTCGATAGGCGGTTCCACCGCCGGAGTAGAGGTCTCGATAGATGCCTTCGATGTCGAAGGCATCCCGGCCCAGGATGTGGGGCTTCAGGGCCTCCACCATTCTGGCCACCACAGTCTCCTTGCGGCTGTAGGTAGCCTCGCCGATGCCGCTGAGACCTTCCTTGCTGTGGACCCGCACGTGGGTCCACTTGCGGCCACAGTCAGACTGGACCAGTTGAACGGTGATGTCCCGGATCGGCAGGGACTCCCCATATCTGGCGCGGGACATCTGCGCTGCCGGGCCTTCTCCGGTAGCCGAGGCGGGAGCCACCCCGACCGGCCAGGACGATATCGTTGATCCGAATAGCCTGGATGACGGCATCCAGCGGCGGATTTCCCTGCTGCACTGCCTCGACCAGCTCGCGAGCCGGACCGGGGAAGTCGGAGGATATGACCGTTGACCGGGGTCCCATCGTCACTGCGTGGCAACCATAGGTAAACCAGGTGGCGAGGGCCTGGCCCTCCAGATCGTCGATTCGCACAACACCTACCGACGCATCAATCGGGACGCCGGGGTCTTCTCCCAACACATCCCGACCATCAGGAGCCGTCTCACGACGGTAGATGCCAAATTCAGCCTCACCACAACCCGCCCCGATCCGCGCTGGCTGCAACCCCTGGTCGGCGGCCCCGATGTGCTTTCTGAATCGGCGGGTCGTAACGTCCTCAAATCCTTTCGTTAGGCCGGCCCAGAGGGGCTCGCTCGCTGCTGCAGGGAGAAGACTGGCGGCGCCCATCCGTCCCAGAAATCTGCGCCGATTGTGGAGTGAAGTGTTCATGTCCAGACCTCCGATCGCGTGGGGTTTCAGTGAATCCGATTCTAGTCACCATGAGGTGGGTGGTCAACGAGTGCCGAGAGAAGCTAAACCTTAGCTGAGGGCCCCGCCCCGCCCTCGCAGCGCCGGGTACCTTTCCGGGAGGTTATCGGGATGCCCGAGGCATGCTATCCTGACAACCGGTTAGGGAGGAGGATGGCAATGAATCAACGCCGAGGGGATTGGATCACGGCAGTCAGAGGGTCGAGCGTCCTACCTTTGGGATTCGTGTCGTGGCTCCTGGTGGTGATCTGCCAGGCCGCAGAACCGATCCACATCGGTTCTCGGCTGGAGCTGTTCGTCGACGATTACCTGATCGACACGATGGCGGGCGCCAGGGCTGACGTTGCATCAGCCCGTGGCGCGGGAGATCGCACTCGATCACAGTGCGGTCCCCTGGGAAGGCAACTCGTCGCTCTTTCACACAGTTTTCCAGGACGGGCCACTCTACCGCATGTACTATCGTGGCACCCAGTGTGAACCAACAGAAGATTCCGCGTCGCCTCCTCCCATTGTCTCGAGTTTCTTGTGTTATGCGGAGAGCGACGACGGTGTCCACTGGAGGCGGCCGGAGCTCGGTCTGGTCGAGTTCAAGGGCTCGAGGCAGAACAACATCCTCTGGTCACACGCCGATTCAGCGCGACTGTGGGATGTCCCCGACTCCGTGCTGACGGGGACGGATGACCCGAATGCGTTTCGGACTTCCAGTGCCATTAACTTCACGGTATTCAGGGACACCAATCCCGACTGCCCGCCCGATGCCCGCTACAAACTACTCGGCGGGACCTGGTACGGGGGCGCCTGGGCCTTCAAGTCGGCCGACGGTATCCACTTCACTCCGATGAGGCGGGAACCTGTGATTCCGCCGACGATGGGCAACAGGCTCAACCCGCCGTTTGCTGCCAACACCTCGACACTGTGGGATCCGGTGGGAGGGCGCTATCTCAGCTACCACAGGGCGGGACGACCCAAGTACACCTGGCGCGAGCACGTGATGTCCAGCTCCGCCGATTTTCTTCACTGGAGCGATCCGGTGTATCTGGAGTATCCCGGCGCACCCATCCAGCAGCTGTACACCAATTCCATCAGCCCGTATGCTCGGGCACCCCACATTCTGGTGGGATTCCCCAAGCGGTTCACCCAAGGGCGCAAGGCGACGGACGTGCCCGGCACCACCGACGGCCTCAGCGACGCCGTGTTCATGACAAGCCGTGACGGCCTGCATTTCCGCCGCTGGCCCGAGGCGTTTGTGCGGCCCGGCCCCCAACCCGACAACTGGGTCAGTCGCAACAACTACATCGTCAACGGCGGCGGCGTCACCGAGTCCCAGCTGGTAGATGCCCCCGATGAGCTGTCGATCTACGTCATCGAGGGCTACTCCGGTGTGCGCAGCAACAAGTGCCGGCTGCGCCGGCACACGATCCGCATGGACGGCTTCGTCTCGGCCCAGGTGCCCTTCAGCGGTGGCGAGCTCGTCACCATGCCCGTCGTGTTCGAAGGGAAGACACTGGTGATGAACTACTCGACCTCCGCCGCGGGCAGTGTCAGCGTGGAACTGCAGACCGTGCTCGGAAAGCCCATCGACGGCTTCACACTGGCCGACTGCGGAGAGATCTACGGCGACGAGATCGAACGCGTGGTTTCCTGGAAGGGCAATTCCGACCTGAGCAAGCTAGCCGGCACGCCGGTGCGGCTGAGGTTTGTGATCAAGGACGGCGATCTGTACTCTATTCGATTCCGGCCGTGAGGCGAGCGACCTCATACCGCCGAGCAACAACGACATCTGCTTGAATGCACCTTTTCTAGGAGGCCGCTTCAGCGGCCTGGCGCGAAGCGTAGTAGACCCGGTGTTTACGCCGGGGTAAGCCTGTCCCCTGCCTCTCCTGAGGGCCGTTCACGGTCCTTCGCGAACGGCGGCTTTAGCCATGGTCGACCCGGAGCCTGGCTGAAGCCTGCGTTCGAGAAGCCCGCTAAAGCAGACTCCAGCATCTGCTTGCCCGCCCACCCGGCCCTGAAGGACCGGTCTAATACGCTTCGCGCCAGACCGCTGAAGCGGTCTCTTTGGAAACTACATCACGCCGAAGCAGTTCGGGGGACTTATTATAAGAAACTCAACAGACGTAATGGACCTCGACTCCTTCTTTTCCCATATTCATCCCACTGGCCGACGCCCAGGCCCATGCTCAGTTAGTGGATGCGAACACGGTCGCGTTTCCGCCTCAGAAGCCGATGCCTTCTGGAACATTCAACTGCCCCGGCCCATTATCGGGGCGAAGTCCCAGGTGTAGAGGGACTCTCCGCCGTCCGACCTTACCACCACCACGTCCTCAACCCAGTACCTGTCTCGGTCGCCCCCAGGATATAGCAGGTGTGTGGCCACGACCATATTCTCCTCCAGAGCCCAGTCTGGATAAGGCTTGCCCTCCTCGACGTACTGTTCCAAATCGGAGTGGCTGAGGCCCAGGCCGTGAAAGTAGATGTGGACTGAGTCGGCGCTGAGGCCGAAGCCTCGGTAGACCTGCCGGATCTTGGCCTGCAGTTGGCTCACCTTGGTCCCAGGGCGCATCGTCTGCGCCAATTCCCTGACCGCTACCTCGGTGGCTTTGGCGACCTCGGCCGTCTTGCCCCTGGGCTGATCATCCACGATCCAGGTCTTGCCGCCGTCCCAGCAATACATATTCCAAGTCCCGTGGCAGTCGAAGAGGATTTGCATACCGGGCTCGATCACGTAGTCCTCCAGCCCGCTATAGAGGGTGATGGCCGGATCAGCGCCTCGGGGGTTTGCGAATATCATCCCGCGCGGATCATCAATGATACCACCCACCTCCACAGTGGCCTTGTAGTAGGCGTAGTTGAGTTCCTTCCAAGTCATACCGTGGTCCCACGTCTCGACGGTCTTGTGAATAGCCCGCTGGTTGATCTGCAGGGCCTGGCGTATTAATTGAAGCTCCTCAGCGGTCTTTTCTTGACGCACGAAGAGAAGAGGGCCATAGCCGTCCAGTGCCTGCAGGTGGGGGAACTCAAGATGTCGGGAGAGGCCAGGGTGGTCGAATCCGACTTTACCCCTGCTGAGGCCCAGGTCGCTCAGAGCGCTTCGCAGTGCCTCGACGAGATTCATGGTACATTTCTCGCGGGCGCGCTCGACCCAAGAGACATCTCTGGCCGCCTCCGGGATGAACCGGTCTAGCCCCGACAGGTTGAAAGGAAGGTCCAGTGAACTCATCACGCTCCGCAGTGGGCGGATGTCCTTCACCCAAGTGGGCTGATGAAGGAAGAACGCCAGGAGTTCTTCGGCTACCAGTAGTACGGGGTGATCGGGCGCATGTCGCGATATGACGACCGCAGCGTGGGGAGGCTCGTCCTGATGGTAGGCGTTAGGTTGGAAACTGGTCAGGTAGCAGAGGTTGTACCTGGAAGCAGCCACAATCCCGTCCAGCCCCCGGGAGGCCATTGCGTCCAGGAGCCTTTGGTAGTTGCACAAGCACTCGGGCAGGGGCTCCAGCGGGAACTCCGGCATCGACCTACTCAAGTTCTGGGCCATCGCTTTCCTTTACGCTGACGTCAGTGTATCAGGGCACCCAGGTTGGAAGCATCCACACCAGGCTCGACGGCCACAGTTTTTTCCCTTCACCTCGGCGCGCCCTTGTGACGCACTACTGCTGGTAGAACCACACGTTCCTGTCTGCTATTCAAAAACAATCTTTATCCCGCGTTTCCCCAACCGAGAGCGTTGTTAATAGACAATGGCAGGGTCAGAAAACACTGGAACGCCTCCCCTGCAATTCGAGCATCAGCAGTTCAAGGTCTACGAGTCAGCAGGCGTTTTCGTGACGCTGGCCCACGAGTTGACCAGCACCTTGCCCTCGGGCAACGCGACTCTCTCAGACCAGGGACGCCTTAGGTACGCAACCCGTTCCGGGTTGATTCAGGGGGGGAGGCTACCCCGTACCCAGGGTTGGGAAACCCTGGGCTGACAGACACAATCCCGTTGGGATTGACCTCTCTTGGTCTTCTCTCGGTCTTCGAAACCCAAGCCCTCAACATCTTGGGCCAAAGCACTAGACACCTACGAGCCAAAGATTCGAAAGAGGGCTTTGCCCTGGTGTGGACTGGGGTTACTGTCTCGCGCCTTCTGAGCTTGACTATTGAGCAAAGCACTCGATGTGGTCGAGGTACGCCGTATCTGTCTAGCCGAAGAATGGATCCAAGCATTCTCCCTACCATAACTTTGAATAAGAATTGGCCGCAACGACGATAACAAAGGAGATTGGGGATCTGCGAGCTTTTTGCAGTCTTTTCCCGGAGATCTCCATATACGACATTCTCTGAGATTGCCCTTCCAGATCCAAAGATCTAATATTTGATAAGTTTTCCCTGTAGTCCGGAGACCCGTGTTGATAGCCCAGAGAATCTCGTACTATCGCATCCTAGAGAAACTCGGTGAAGGTTAAGGGATAAGGAAATGATCCGTCCTGGGAAGAGGTGAAAAGATGGCGAATCGAAGGAACTTTTTGAGCATGTTGGCGGGTGGAACCGCCGCCCTGACCTTGAAAGCCGCGCCGGCTCGAACCAGCCTGCCGACTGCCGAATCGCATACCTCTAGCGGGATCCGGATCACCGACGTGAAGACGACCGTGCTGAACGCCCATTGGGGACCCTGGAATCGGCGCTGGCTGCTGGTGCGCATCGACACGGATCAAGGGATCAGCGGCTACGGTGACACCTGGGCGAGCGTCCCGGTCCGGATCATCCTTCGCCGCTATAAGAGTCGATTGATGGGACAGGACCCGACCCAGGTGGAACCCCTGATCCGGAGCCTCATACCCCGCGCCTATCCAAGCCTGGGCAGCGGATCTCATTTCGACGAGGAGGGCCTGACGGCTCACGCCATCAGTGCTATCGAAACCGCCCTCTGGGACATTGCCGGAAAGGCGGCCGGTGTCCCGGTGTACAAATTGCTCGGAGGCCGGCATCGGGAAAAGGTTCGTCTTTACTGCTGTGTCGGAGACCTGGACGACTATCGAAGCCTGCAGGACACGTATGACGAAATGGGGGTTGAAATCCTGAAGTTCGATGCGGTTCCCCGACAGGAGGGCGCCGTCATGGACACCCATCTGACGCGGCGTGGGCTGGAGGGAGTGATCGAGCAGCTGGAAGAGATTCGAAACTACGTAGATGATGAAATCGAAATCTCGGTGGAGTGCCGGGTGGGAACCCTGCATAGCGCCTTGCGCTACCTTAAAGCCGTGGAGCCCTTCGATCTGGCCTGGGTTGAGGATCCGTTACCCGCCACCGATGTGGACTCCTGGGCCCAGCTGACGGCCTCGTCCACCACACCCACCCTGACCGGTGAGGGCCTTCACTATCGCCACCAGTTCCTCCCCTACTACAAGAAGGCGGCCATGCGTATAGCGGCCCCCGATTTCCAGATCTGCGGCGGCATCTCGGAAGGGAGAAAGATCGCTGAGCTGGCAGACCTGCACTCCATGATGGCGGCTCCCCACAACGCTTCCAGCGCCATCGGCATCGCTGCCGCTGTTCACGCCTGTGCCGCCATACCCAACCTGCTGGCCCTGGAATTTCACGCCATGCCCGGCTGGGATCGAATCCTCAAAGGCTACCGCCCCAGGATTTCGGAGGGGTCGATCGAGATTCCTGAGGGTCCGGGCCTGGGGGTGGAATTGGATGAACACGAGGCCCGCAAGTATTTGAGTCCGAACGAGGGATTCTTCGAGGACTAGATGATCGATAGATCTCCATTCGTCCATTCTCAGGTGGTATCTTCTCAGGGACCCTCATAACAATTGCCCCGAAATCTATGACCAAAGAGAGGGCTGTTCCTTCTCCCCTTCCAGAGTTTCTTTGATCCGCCGTTCCAATTGGTCGAGATCCCACTGCCCCTGGTCCTGGATGATGGATCTCAGTATGGGATTGATCTCAGAAATGGTATCCAGAATGTCGCTCAGCAGCTCATATTGCTCCCTGGCCTCCGCGATCTCCCTCGGGCTCTCCACCAGATCGCGCAGGATAGAATTTTCTGAACGCGACGCGATCACGGGTTCCTCGAGCTTCTCCACATACACTTGGGTCCGTTTGCCCGGTCCTCTCCCTTCCTCAATTCGCTCCAATCCAGCGATGCTCTCTGACCTGAAGTACTTCCCATATCCGAGAGCAATCATCCGGCCTTTTTCGATTCTCATAAGGTCCTCCCAACGGTTTGTGTCAAAGGGAGAAGTCCCTGAAAGTGTATCCAGGTTAACATCAATGGTTCCGATTCGGGAAGCATGGACAGTTTCACACTGGCTCTCTCGATTGGACCTGCCGTGAGCGCCTTGGTGCGGATACTAAATTTCCCACATCATTCTCCGGAACGACGCCGGCACACGATCTAGCCCAGTCGAGGGTTTGTCACGGCAGAGCCTGGTCGCTTGCAAACCGGCGCAGGACATTGTCCGTGAGACGCGAGACATTGTTGTCGTAGTCGTTATAGGAAAGACTGCCACACCAACTGATCGATCCCACCGAGAACACGGCACCGCCTTCGGGCCCCGCGAGGTAGACCATGTCCGACCGGATCAGCTGGCTTTCACTACCGAAGAGGGATCCACTCAGGTCGTAGAGATCTTCCAGGGCGCATTGATAGCTCTCTGAGTGGCCGAAGGATGAGGCCAGCAAGAGCGTGTGGGCAGGGCTGCCCATCGAAAGATCGAAACGGTCAATTTCAAATCCCGCCGCTCCGCGCTTGAAGACCAGTGAATCGAAATCACCGATCAGCTCGTCCGGGCCAATCCCCTCGAAAATGAAGGCGGCCCTGGGGTCGAAGCTGTCCGGCTTGCGACGATAGGGACGGTTCTCTCCGCTTCCCATCGATGCGAACCCTACCCCGACCAGCTTCTGTGCCGCCCGGTTCCGGTAGCGCCAGAGTCCACCGAGCTCACCGGTCGTGCTATGGTGATACTGTCCCGGTTCGGCCTCGCAGCTTCTGCTGCCTGCCCAGCGTCTTACCTCAATAGCGTGCGGCCGCTCCCGATCGACTGATGTGACCCAGTAGAAGCCGTTCCCTCCCAGATACATGAAGCGGCCACCCCGTGCCTGATACGATTGTAAGCCATCGATCATCTGCCGGGTCCAGTACTCGGGGTGAGTGCCCGTAAGGACCACCCTGTAGGGAGCGAGCAGTTCGGCGCCTTCATGATGAAGGTCCTCATCGGTGATGACGTCGTACTGGTGAGACTTGGCCTCTAACCAATCCACCAGGTGGAGATCTGCGCTGAGCAGATGGGGAGAACCCGCGCCTATGGACAGTGGTGGAAGGTAGTACCCGGGCCTCAGGTTGAGGATCGGCCGTAGGCGGGAGGAATATGAGACGCAGCTGCCATCGGTATGTAGATCGTACAAACTGTGGAGTCGCTCGTCGACGATGAATTGGTCTTCCGGACACGACGAACCCGGCTCCAGACCCTTTACCTCCATCCGGTCCGGATTGTTGAATTTCTGATCAGCGTAGGCGAGATAGGTCAGGGTGGGGACCAGGAAGGCAATGTCGGCAGAGCTGGTGCCCCTTTTGGGCCTGACGAAAAACGGTATCGAGTCCTCGGCATCTGGGCAAGACAATCGCGCGGCGTAGACACCGCTGGCCAGTTCCGCCGGTACGGCCAACTCGAAATCGACTTCCCATCCTGCATCCTCCAGGTCGTCGTCATGGAAATGGATCGCGCCGTACTCGGCTGGAGCCGCCTTAAAATCGACTTCGTTCCCGGTCCAGTTATGTCCGGTCACGGCCCTGGCCGGCATGTTCACGGTACGGCCATTTAACTGGTGGGGCCCAGTATCCCTAACCGTCTTCCCAGAAATGCCGAGCGAAAAATCCCAAGCAGCGAGCAGCGACTCGCCCAAATCGCCAGGCGCTCGGCCACCTTTGAGAAGCTCAACTTCGCTGGGGTCGAGGGCTCGCCCGAAAAGACAGGGGCAGTCGATCTTACCGTTGAAATGCCCAGCTACCTGGCTATGCGAGCCATCCGCCTGTTTCCAGTAGGCCGCCATAAGCAGGGAGGCTGAGCCTGTGACCACTCCGCGCAGTCCGATAGAACCCCCAACCACCGCTTCGGATTCATCCAGCGGCCATTGGGTCAGCGGTTCCTGGTAAAGCGCCACCTGCCCTGCCTTGTACGTGGCCGCCACAAAGTACCACTGTGACGGTGTCAGCGCTTTACCCGACTGGACTTTCTCAACTTGACCTTGGCCATCGCCGATCCACAGCCCCAAGCCACGATCCCCGTCGATAAAAAGGCCATACCCTACTTGTTCGGAGTCGGACCACTGGGTCAAGATTCCCTGAACAGCCTTATCTGGCGTGGTGGGACAGATCCAGGCCTGAAGCGTGAACCCATCGGTATAGTCGAAAGCCGAAGTATCGGCTACAACGACGAAGGATCCACGATGGAGTTGCTGGAGGCGGCCCTGGTATTCCCCGCTCACGGGAGTTGCCACGGACTCATGCTTGACGCCTGGACCTTTGGGATTGGGATCACCGTGAGTCAGGCGTACGATCTCGGCTCGGTAGGTGGGCGATTTGCTGCTGACCATGAACCGGATACTCTGCCCTTGCTGGACGCTCAGCCGGTCGCTGTAGCCGACGATCTTCATTACAGTCTCCCCTTCCCCGAGCATCCATCAATTGACAACCGGAACGCTCGGGCGTTAAATGTGCGGTGCCTACGAAACGAGTTCGTGATTGGCCACGGCTCGTCAGGGTTTCGTCCCATTTTTTCAGAAAGGGTAACACAATGGCAGAAGCGACAAGCAAGCTGAAAAGGGATCGTCTTTACACGGAAGATGACGCTGATCTGGGCTTGATCAAGGATCGACGAATCGCAGTGCTCGGCTACGGCAGTCAAGGCCACGCCCAGGCCCAGAACATGAGAGACCAGGGCCTAGATGTGATCATTGGTAATGTGGAAGACCGCTTTGCTGAACAGGCGCGCGGCGACGGGTTTGAGGTCGTTTCCATCGAGGAAGCAGTCAAGCGCAGCGAAGTGATCCTGATGCTGATTCCCGATGAGGTCCAGCCTCAGGTCTATTCCGCCGAGATCGGACCGAACCTGACAAAGGAGCATCTGCTGGTGTTCGCCAGCGGATATGCAGTGCATTTCGGCCTGATCAAACCGCCCGACTTCCTGGATGTCATTCTCTCTGTTCCCACCTGTGTCGGTGCGATTGTTCGTGAGCGCTATGCTCGGGGCCAGGGAATGTTTGGGCATTTCGGGGTCCACCAGGACGTTACCGGAGAGGCACACGAGTTGGCTCTGGCTGTGTCGATGGGTATCGGTATCCTGCGCTTCGGCGCGACCAAGACTACGTTTGGTGATGAGGTTGCGATTAATCTCTTCGCCGAAGCAGCCGGTCTGAGTGGAATGGTCAAATACCTGCTGATGGCCTTCGAAGTTCTGATCGAGGCCGGCTTTTCGGCAGAAAAGGCGTACGGCGAGACCTTCTACGAATTTCAATTCGTTACCGAGTCGATGTGTCGTATGTCCTTCAGCGACGCGGTTGCCTTCGGCTCCCCCACGGCCACCTACCTGGGACTGACCAAAACCGGTGATGTAGTCACCGAGGATATCAGGGAGAGGATGCACAAGATGCTCAAGCGCATCCAAGCGGGTGAGCTGGTACGTGATTGGAATCTGGAGCAACTCGCTGGAAGTCCCGTCCTGAATCAGTGCCGGCGAGAAATCCTGGAACACCCAATCAGTGAGGTGGAGAAGCTCTTTCTGGAGAGGAAGAAGGCGTCAGGCGGCGTTTAAGGACTGTATATAGTGGGACGGGCAAGGAGTGACCATCTGTGTTCTCGACGGATAGGAGTGCCCATCCTACCCGCAAGCACTGGCCCATTCGAGAAAGAAACTCTTTCCTACTTCCGGGTCCATCGCCCAAACAGGAAGGCCTGCGGCAGGTAACCCCAACCAGGAGCCCGCTTCAGCGGGCTTCTCGAGCAAAGGCTTTAGCCGGGATCCGGTCCCTCTCGTAGGTCTCCAAGGACGTACGCCCAGACAGGAGCCCTGGGGAGGCTGAATCGAGCTTCGTCATCAAGAATGGACTGGGATTCTGGCTGAAGCCCTTGTTCGAGAAGCGCGCTGAAGCGGGCTCCGGCCCTCACGTCTCGCGGCTATCCGGCCCTAAAGGACCGGCCTATTACGCTTCGCGCCAGCCTGCTGAAGCAGGCTCCTGAAACGGCCCGAAGTCCGGATCAAGCGGCTGCGCGGAGCCGAATCATTCGACAAGGAAAATTGGCACTCGAGGTTGGCGACGATCGACCGAAGTACGCCCAAATCCACTCACTGCTCACTCTTCGAGTTTCACCTAAGGGTCTGCGCAAGAATAACTTGGTAGAATTGGCGCTCGGATTTGCATCAGATTTGGCCGCGAACGATTGAGCGAAACCGCAGGCGTAGCCAGGTCTACGTTGAGGATTTCGCGATTGAGGAGCGGCCGAAGATGGTGTGAAGCCGGGATGCCAAAATGCCAAGTTATTCTTGCGCAGACCCTTAGGGCGGATCCCAAGCATCGGCAAGGTGACTGCTCCAGCCCAAGAGGAACATTGCGACAATCAGAATCAGGATGGCAAAGGCCATGACTTTTCTGGGTTTTCTGCCGCTACCCGTCCACTCGCCGCTGATCGCACCCCACAGATTGGCACTGAGGATTCCCATTGATGCCAGGATCGGAAAGCCGATCACTTCACCCAGGTTTCCGATTTTCCAGGTCCCAATTCCGTAGAGAAGCAGACCCATCGGTCCCAACAGACCCATGATCAGGCCGATGACGTAGTCGAAGGAGGGACGAGCCATCAGCCCCCAGCTCTTCTGTTTCGTGATCACGAAGGCACAATAGGCTACGTTGACCAGGGAACCGGCGCTCATTCCAATGGCCCAGATCACATTGAGGGCAAGAAAGGGAAGGGTTCCTCGGCTCTCGGCCAGTGCGGCGATGGGAGCCCCGTAGGCGAAACTCAGGTTGATCATGGGATTGAGAAGTCCCGATAGAATGGCGGCCAGCACTCCGTGCTTGACGCGAATATCAAGCTTCCACTGTTTGACCTCTCCATCTCCAGCGCTCGAGCTGTCCCCGGAAAGCTGCTCCTTCAGGTGTCCGGCCCAGGAGCAAAAGAGCACTCCCACAACTGCTACCAGGACCCCGCCCATGATGATCTTACCCTGCAGCGAAAAGAGATCTTCTGGATGAATCAATACCAGAGGGGAAAGGGCTCCAATCGCTGATCCCAGCCCGACCGCGATGGCGTAGCTGAGGGCCATGCCCGCCATCTTCAAAGAGAGTCCGAAGAAAACTGCGCCGAAGCCAAAGGCAAAGCCGAAGATGAATACCAGGAATATATCGATCCCGGATGCTTCCTGGAGCACTCCGATGAAATCATTCACCGTAAAGTAGCTCAGAATCCATGGGATCATGCCAAAGGAGATCAGGGAGTACACCATCCAAAGATGTTCCCACTTCCAGACCTTGATCCACTTCAGCGCCAGGCCGAGACCTCCGTCAATAAAAGCGCCCAATGAGATGAGAGCGATGCCAACAACGATATGAGCAGAATCACCAAACATTTCTAGTACCCACTTTCAAAATCAGCGAGGATAAGAAGGTCCCTGACCTCAAGAATCGCTGCGCGAGCCGGGGGTCCAGTAGTGTATACCGCATTCCGCCTGGGAAAACGAGCCGAAAACCAACTCGGCGAAGTCAGGGTCGCGAGATGGCAAGTGCATACAAGGCCGACACGATCTGTATACTAGTGGCCTTGAAAAAACGAACCGTCGCACCCAGGGGATCATCAGTTCAGTTGAGGAACAAGCTTACACGGCGGGACCTGCTCAAGGGTGGGGTGCTGGGCACTGGAGCCCTGGCAGCTCTTCCTTTCTCGGGCGGCTGCCGACCCGCCGATGGGCCGGGCACTGGCGAAGAAGGTCTCACCCTTCGGACCTGGAGCCCGGACACACGGGACGCCGCGCTGGCCTCGGAGAGGTGGTGGCATGATGCCTTCATGAGCACCAATCCTCAGCTTCGAGTCGAGCAGCTGACGGTGCCCTATGACGAGGACACGGTCAAGCTGAAGGCCGCGCATCGAGCCGGTAGTAGCGTGCCGGACATCATCTGGACCTACAATCAGTTCCTTTACGCCTATGGCCTCGAGGGCCTGGTCCGGCCTATCAACGATCTACTAGCGGAGGTTGGCCTGGATCGCTATCCTCAGAAGTTGCTGGACGGGATCCGTGTGAACGGCACCTACTACTCTGTCCCATTCGTGGGCTTCCCCTTCTTCATCTATTGCCGGAAGGATCTGTACTCAGCCAAGGGACTGCGTCAACCGGAAACACATGAAGAGCTACTGGCGAACATCGCGGCCCTCCACAATCCTCCTGACCGCTACGGTTACCTGCTGACCAATCAATTCATCTCGGACACCTTCAATCTGAAGACGGCGATGTGGACCCACGGAGCCTACTTCTTCGATGCCCAGGACAACCTGGCACTGGACCGCCCCGAGACACTCCAGGCCTGGGCTTTCTACAAGGAGCTCGGAAAGTACTCCCCACCCGGCTCCATGGCTCAAGGTGACCTGGAAAGCCGGGAGCTGATGCTCGACGGCAGGGTCGCCCATATGTTCACGACTACGAGCTTCTCCGCCGATTTCGGCCCCGAGGACTTCGCCCGCCAGGGAGCGTTTCTGTACCCGAACAAGCCAGGTGCCAAGGGGGCATCGCTCGACTTGAATGCTTTCGCCCTTCCAGCCAAGTCGAAGCAACCCGAACTTGCCAAGGACATGATCGGCTTCCTGCTCGAGCCTGCGAACTTCGAAGAATTTCTGATCCGCACCGTGGTGGGTTGGGTTCCAATGCTGGAAGACGCCTGGACCGACCGCTATCTGAATCACCCTCGAATCGCCCCGGTGAGAGAGTACCTGGAGATCGGCCAGGTGTCCCAGAAGACTGGAGTCGTGTCCACCGGATATTTTGGCCCGTCTCCACGCGCTCAGATCCTGGTAGCCACCGACATCGAAAAACAGATCGGGGACCGTTTGGTGGTCTTCGATGAGAGCCCCGAAGAGGTCCTGGAATGGGCCAACTCGGTGCTGAAAAAGGCCCTCTCATAAACCGGTTGATGCGTGCTGCAGACTTGAAACACAGCGTGTACGTGCAGATTGCGGGGGTAGCCCTGACCGCACCCGCCGTCCTGCTCCTGTCGCTGGTCGTGGTCCTGCCCTTTGTCACCGCAGTCTGGTGGAGCTTCGCGCCGGAACCGGACTCGGGTTTCACGCTGGCTGGCTATCGTTGGCTCTTCGATCCCTCATTCTTCGAGGCCTTCAAGAACAGTCTCTTCATCGGCGTGGGATCGGTTGCCCTGGAGTTGCTAATCGCCATTCCGGCAGCGATCCTTCTCAACCAGGCCATCCCCGGCCGAGGCTTCTGTCGGGCAGCGTTGATGCTGCCCTGGGCCGTTCCCACCATCGCGGTCGCCGCGGCTTTTCTGTGGCTGGCCAATACCAACTACGGGTTGTTCAACCAGTTGGGTCTCGCGCTGGGTGTGCTGCAGGCTCCAATAGCGTTTCTAGGATCTCCCACACTAGCCCTGCCCAGCGTGACGGTGGCGCACGCATGGAAAGGACTCCCGCTGGTTTTTGTCATCATCCTGTCCGCCCTTCAATCACTCCCTCCCGAGCTGATAGAAGCAGCCAAGGTAGACGGAGCCGGCAAGAGATCTCAGTTCACGCATGTGGTCTTGCCTCATCTGAAGCCGTCGATTGCCCTTTCTGGGGTGCTCTCGGGTATCTACAACTTCTCCCTCTTCGACATCACCTTCCTTCTGACCGGCGGTGGGCCCGCCGGAGTGACCACCACGCTGCCGCTGCTGCTCTACTACCAGGAGTTCAAAGCGCTCGATACGGGTCGGGCAGCGGTGGTGGGAATCTCGATTTTTCTGGCCGGCTTGATGGCACTGACGGCACTTCGGTGGAGCCCTTTCGACAGAAAGGCGGGCAGAGCGTAGTGACTACGAGATCCCAACGACAGCTCGACTCGGGCGCTAGGCGCACACCCGTCACTACTTCGCCTCTTGGGCGTTTGCAATCAAGGCTCCTGGCAATTCTTGCGATCGTCGCCACCCTACTGGTTCTCTTCCCCTTCCTTTGGATCGTGCTTTCCTCTTTCCGGGACCCGCAGAATTTCCTGACACTCGATCTGAGTGACGCCCTGCCCACGAGCGTCGATCTCTCCAGTTATCGACTGGCTCTGGGTCGCACCGATTTGTTTCGCTGGGTCGGCAACAGCCTCCTGGTGGCAGCGTCGACCACGGTGCTATCGCTATTGGTTTCAGCTCCAGCGGCCTTCGCCCTGAGTCGTCTGAGTTTCCAGGGCAAGGCTACCCTGCAGTGGTTCAACATGACCAGCTACGCCGTGCCCTCGATCATCATCGTGGTGCCGCTCTTCTTGATCCTGGTGAGGCTGGGACTGAATAACTCCTATGCCGGTCTCATCCTGGTCCATGCCACCTTTACCATCCCCTTCTCGACCTGGGTTCTGCGAGACTTCTACCGCTCGATTCCCCCCGACCTGGAGGAGGCAGGTTACGTCGACGGAGCCGGTTTGTTCCGGGTCCTCCGATATATCATCCTCCCCTTGTCGGTCCCCGGGTTGTTGGCCGCGGGTGCGTACGCTTTCATCCTCTCCTGGAACGATTTTTTGTTTGCTCTGGTGATCATGGACAACGCCGAGGCGTATACTGCCCCAGTGGGGGTGCATGCCTACTTCACAGGTCGATACCTGGGTGAGTCGACTTGGGCGCAATTGATGGCCGCAGGCTCGATCGTGAGCCTTCCCAGTGTCCTTCTCTTTGGATTTTTCCAGCGCTACCTGGTGTCTGGCTTCTTGAGGTCAGGGGTTAAGGGTTGAACGAAAGGTGGACCCTTGGCTGATGTCGGACTGCAGGGCGTAACGAAGATCTACCCCGGAAATGTCGTGGCGGTATCCGATCTGACGCTGCGGGTGGAACATGGTCAGTTCGCGGTCCTGCTGGGTCCCTCGGGATGTGGCAAGTCCACTACCCTGCGTTTGATCGCAGGGCTCGAGGAACCGGACCAGGGAGAGATTCTCATTAGTGACAAGGTCGTCAACAGCCTCCCTCCCCAGCGCCGGGATCTGGCGATGGTGTTCCAATCCTATGCCCTCTATCCTCACATGACCGTGGCTCAGAACATGGGTTTCGGCTTGAAGATGCGGGGTGTACCTGCAGTTGAAAGCCGTGATCGCGTCTTGACCACGGCTCGACTATTGGGTCTGGAGGAGCTGCTGGAACGCTATCCGGGCCAGCTCTCGGGGGGACAGAAGCAGCGGGTGGCCTTGGGTCGAGCGATCGTACGGAAACCCGCGGTGTTTCTGCTGGATGAACCGCTCTCCAACCTGGACGCGCAGCTCCGAACCGAGACCCGGGTCGAGCTCTTGAAGCTGCAGCGGCAATTGAATGGGACTTTTATCCTGGTCACCCATGATCAGGTGGAGGCGATGATGCTTGCGGATCTCATCGCCGTCATGAAGGACGGAACGCTGCAACAGGAGGGCTCTCCGGAGGAGATCTACAGTAGGCCGGCAAACCTGTTTGTGGCCGGCTTCGTGGGGTCTCCCACGATGAACCTCGTCCAGGGTGATCTAGCCCTTGAGAAGGATGCCTGGTCCCTCCGGGGAAAACTCCCGTTGAGGCTCCCCAATCTGGATCCGGGACTGATGGCCCTCGAGGCAAACTCACCCATCGTCCTGGGCTTCCGTCCTGAGGGCGCACGCATTTCCTCGACGGGCGAGATCCAGCTGCAAATCGAGCTGGTGGAAAACCTGGGAAGCCAGAAGTTCATCTATGGCTCCGGCGACGGGGGACAGAAGCTCAGGGTTAGTGCGGACCCCGACTCTCCGGTCAAGGCTGGTGAGACCGTTTCTATCTCAATTCCCCCTGAGAACCTGCACTTTTTCGAGGCGACAACCGGCAAGCGCATCCCGCAGAACGCCGTCTGACCGCATTGTCCACTTGATGGGAGCTCAGAACGCTCCCCGATTGTGTGAAGGCTGACCGGGTTGATACAACCAAGGATGGAGGGTTTTCCCCGATCTTGAACGAGAACGACACGACACCTCGGAAGACGTTTCTACCCAGCGCGCTCATTGGTGCAGGGGCTCTTCTGGTCGGTATCCTATTGGGTTTCCTGCTCTCGAGGCCGGGCAGTCCAGGCTCACCGGCGGTAAACTTCGATCTCGAGCAGTTTCGGTTCGTCGAAGAGAACTCCATGTATGCCCTGCAGGGTGAGTCCTCTCGTTTGCAGGTGGGACGAAAGGACGACTACTGGTGTGTTCAGGACAAGATCGACGCTTACGTCCGCGAGCAGCAGGACCTCCTCAATCTAGACGCGCAAGGCGACGAGGAAGCTGTCGAGGCATGGTATCAGGAGACGGTCTCTAGCTTTCTCGACTCACTCCCGGAACGGCCCTGTCCGATCAGCGGTGAGTTGGCTCCCGTTTTCGAAGCCACTTTCTCGAACAATGGCAACAGGATCCTGGCAGTATCGAGCCTCGAGTTGATACTCCTTCGCACCGATTTGCAGGCGGATGCTCCCGGGGAGAGGCTAACGTATGGGATGCCGGATGCCCCGGACCGATATGCCCTGAACTTGTCCGAAGCGGCGACTCACCAGCGAGAGCGGGATAGGTTTCTCCGGCTGCCCCTGGACCCGCCCATCAGCGTCACTGAAGGTTCAGCTGCCCGGGTTGAGCTCGCCTTCTACTCCGACTGGCAGGAAGTGGTGTGGTACGAGGTCCAGTTGCGTTTCGAGGTTTCGGACGGCAGCAGCGTTACGACTCCCATCTTCGACATCGAGATGTAGCGTCCTTGCGGATCTGCTTCCTTCCGTCCCCGGAAAGACGATCAGGGCAACGCGAAAGCGACGAGCTTTCCCCCGGCGGTTTTGTTGTAGTCGTTACCCCCACCGGCGGCGATGACCACGAACTGCTTACCGGTTTTCCGGCCCAGATAGGTCATGGGGGTGGCGTGGCCGCTCTCTGGCAATCTGGTGACCCACAGTTCCTCTCCCGTGTCCTTGTCAAAAGCCCGGAACCGCTTGTCGTTGGTGGCCGCGATGAAGACCAGCCCACCGGCGGTGACGATGGAGCCTCCCAGGTTGGGTGCACCTGTCTTGGGAATTCCACGCTGCATCAGCTCATCCACCACCCCGAGCGTCGACTGCCAGCGGAACTCACCTGTTTCCAGGTCGATGGCCGTCAGCGAGCCCCAGGGTGGCTTCTGGCAAGGATACTGGTTGGAGTCCCAGAAACGACCCCATTTCGTACCTCGCACCCGGTAGGGCGTCTTGGAGTCCTGCGGACGCTTGACCATTCGGTACAGACCGCCCACATCCATGGAGTTAACGTAAAGGACACCGCTGGTGGGGTCGAAGGAGGCGCCGCCCCAGTTCCCTCCGCCATTGGTGCCGGGGAACATGACGGTTAGCCGGGTACCGATGGGACGGAACATTGGGCTCTCCACCACGGCATCCTTGACCATCTCCAGGCACTCGGCCCGGGACTCGGGTGTAACCTCCGTGATGTCATCCATCGTCATGGTTTGCCGGGCAAAAGGAGGAGGTTTCACCGGAAAGGGCTGGGTTGGCAACGAATGCTCACCGGGAATGTTACTGCTTGGTACAGGACGCTCCTGGACCTCGAAGAGTGGCCGGCCGGTGAGCCGGTCCAGCAAATAGACAAAACCAACCTTACTGATCTGGGCAACTGCGGGGATCTCCCGGCCGCGGCGACGTACGGTTACCAGGCTCGGCTGTGCAGGTAGATCCCAGTCCCACAGGTCGTGATGGATGGTCTGGAAATGCCACCGTCTGCGCCCTGTCTTACAATCGAGGGCGACGACGCAGTTGGAGAACAGGTTGGCCCCTTTGCGGTCTCCTCCATAGAAGTCGGTGCCGGGTGAGGTCAAGGGAATGAAGACCATCCCCCGGCTCTCGTCCACACTCAAAAGGGACCAGGCATTCACTCCAGACCGATCCTTCCAGGAGTCGCCTTCCCAGGTGTCGTGGCCGAACTCACCTGGCCTGGGCACGGAGTGGAAACGCCAGAGCTCCCGGCCGGTCCGGGCATCGAATCCGCGAATATCTCCCGGTGGACCCTGGGGCTCGCTATCGCTGACCCGGCTCCCTGCGATCAGCACATCTCCGCACACCGCAACGGGCGAGGTCAGGTAGTAGCGAAGATCGGGGAATCTCTCGGTCATTCCCCGTCTGAGGTCCAGCATCCCCCGGTCGGCGAACTTGGGGTCGGGCTCGCCGGTCGCGACGTCCACAGAGAACAGCCGGGCCATCTGATCGGCCAGGAAGATCCGCCCTCGCTCGCCGTCGCTCCAGTAGGCGAGTCCCCGGCTGGTGTAGAGGCTGACCCGGGCCGTCTTGTCGAATTTCGAGTCGAACGCCCAGAGCCGATCTCCCGTCTCTGGATCAAGCGCCAGCAGCCGGTGGAATGGGGTACTCACATACATCACCCCGTCGATCACCAGCGGGGTGGCCTCAAAGGCCGAAAAACTACGGAGCCTGGTGCCGTCGCTGAAGTCACCCGTATCATGCTCCCAGGCTACCTGGAGCCGGTTGACGTTTTCCCTGGTGATCTGCTTCAGAGGAGAGTTGCGGCTGCCGCCGGCATCACCTCCATAATGGGCCCACTCCTGGGAGTGAGCTGAGGGTGTGAGCAGGAAAAAGGGGCAAAGAGCGGCCGCGAGTATTTTCGGGGGCAAGGTCACCTCAAGATTGAGTCTTCTACGAAAACGAACCCATCTTCGGCCACTCCTCAATCGTTAAATCCTCCATGTAGGCCAGGCTATGCCTGCGGTTTCGCTCAATGGTTCGCGACCCAATCTGGCACAAATCTGAGCGCCAACTCTGCGAAGCTATTCTTGCACGAAGCCTTACTGACAGGAAACAAACAGATTGGTTTTTGAACACTACGGCGTCTAGCAGCCTGTCCGAGTAATGGTGCAGGTTGCGAGAATGGGGCTTGCGAGGCGAGATCAAGGCGAGAGGAGGAAGTCGATGTTCTGCCATCTACGACGACGACCAACGCAGAGATCGGCCGCAACCCCCATTCTCCCTTCGGGTTACAGGCGGCGTCAGCCCATCTGCTGTGTTCGGGCTCCTCGACGATGGCCGAACATCGACAGCGTCGCCCTGCCTTGCAGCTGGACCAACGGCGCCTGTAACGCAACCCACACCATTACTCGGACAGGCTCCTAGATCAGAACGCTGCGAGGACGCCCAGATTATGACGGGTTTGTGGCGAACGCGACGGGTCGAGTTCGCGAAGCGACGACGAACGCCATGCCTTGCCATATAGGGTACTAGGAGTAGCGAGCGGCCTCATACCGCCGAGCAACACCGGCGTCTGCTTGAGTGTACACTTTCCAGGAGGCCGCTTCAGCGGCCTGGCGCGAAGCGCAATAGACCCGGTGTTTACGCCGGGGTAACCCGGTCTCCTACCCCTCCTGAGGGCCGTTCACGGTCCTTCTCGAACGGCGGCTTTTGCCATCGTCGACCCGGAGTCTGGCTGAAGCCCGCGTTCGAGAAGCCCGCTAAAGCGGGCTCCGCTATCTGCCGTTCCGCCCACCCGGCCCTGAAGGACCGGGCTATTGCGCTTCGCGCTAGACCGCTGAAGCGGTCTCTTAGCAACCACATCACGCCGAAGCAGGAAACTTGACCAGTCTGTGAACTTCTTCTCCACCAAGGGGCCCTAGGCCCAAAAGAAGTGGATGAAAGTGGACTAAACCACATGTAAACACCTGAAATGCCAGACCTGACGGGTATTCTGGGGTTGTCAAAGAAACTTCAGAACAAGCCGAAAGGAGGCATTTCAGGTGAAGAAAAAGGATAGCGCAATCATCCGCAAACGGGAAGCAGAGGTTGCTCAGCGATTGAGCCCCAGCTGGAACGGTCAAGACCCGAAACCGGTGCTCTCGCCCGAGGTCATCAGCTACGAGGTCTCGGAGAAAACGGGTGCGGTCAGTTACGGTGGTCTGGGGCTGCTGCAGCAGGTGGTGAAGTGGAGTGGGCTGGGGAAAGCCATTGACCAGGCGGTGACGCTGCTCAAACGCCACCAACCGTACCACGAATCGGACCACGTCCTGAGCCTGATCTACAACGTGGCCACGGGCGGGACCCGCTATCAGGATATTGAACTGCGACGTCAGAGTGTGAGTTTCCTGGAGGCGGTGGGAGCCGAGAAGATCCCCGCCCCCAGCACGGCCGGAGACTTTGTGCGCCGCTTTGACGCGCCCGACGTGGTGGATCTGATGGAAGCCGTCAATGCCAGCCGCCTCAAGGTCTGGGCCCAACAACCGGCCCGTTTCTTCCAACGGGCGGAGATCGACGTGGATGGGACGATGGCCCCCACGAGCGGCGAATGCAAGGAAGGGATGGAGATCAGCTACGACGGGCAGTGGGGCTATGCGCCGCTGATCGTGACGCTGGCCAATACGGGAGAGGTGCTCTATGCGGTCAACCGCTCGGGCAACCGTCCCTCTCATGAGGGAGCGGCCGAATGGCTGGATCGGAGTATCGAGCTGGTTCGAGAGGCGGGTTTTCGGAAGGTGCGCCTGCGCGGGGACACGGATTTTTCGCTGACGGCTCATTTTGACCGTTGGACGGAGGCGGGCGTGGAGTTTGACTTCGGGATCGACGCCCATCCGAGCTTCGTCAAGTGGGCGGAGGCGTTGCCAGAAGCGAGATGGAAAGAGCTGGGGCGCCCCAGCCAGGGGAAAGGAAAAGGGAAGAAGCGGCGCCAGCGGCGGGACAAAGTGAAGCCGGAGATTGTCAAGAGACGCGGGTTCAAGACGCTGACGCTGGAACGGGAAGAGATCGCGGAGATCGACTACCGTCCGAGCAAAGCGAAGCGAACCTATCGGATGGTGATCTTGCGCAAGACGATCCTGGTCGAGAAAGGCCAGAAGCGGC
The DNA here is from genome assembly GCA_965219855.1 of Acidobacteriota bacterium. GTDB lineage: Bacteria > Acidobacteriota > UBA6911 > RPQK01 > JAJDTT01 > CAUZIZ01. Next base: position 355,863 of record CBDCOR010000022.1, on the reverse strand, counting down.
TGCTGCCGCAGACGCGCTACCACTTTTATGTCACCAATATCTCGGCCAGAACGTTGGGAACGGCGGGAGTCGTACGGGAAAACAACCGGCGCTGCAACCAGGAGAACGTCATTGAACAACTCAAGAACGGAGTCGAGGCCCTGCGGATGCCCTCGGATACGCTGGTAGCCAACTGGGCCTATCTGGTGATTGCGGCTCAAGCCTGGAATCTGAAGGCCTGGATGGGGTTGGTGCTGCCGGCGCGACTGCAAGCCCGAGAGCTGGTGAAGATGGAGTATCGCCGTTTCCTGCGAGAGGTCATTGAAATGCCCTGCCAGATTTTGCGCAGGGGCCGACAGTTGGTCTATCGGCTGCTGGATGTCAATGGTTGGAGCCGTCTTCTCTTGGAAGGCAGTAAGTGGTTGAAACACCGGCCAGCTACCTGAAACTGAAAGGAGATAAAGTAGCTCCGAGGGTCGCCAGAGCTGGGGCGAGGTGTCTCTACAAACGCCCCCCAAGAGGGCAGAATCGTTTTCCCTGAGCGATCGGCGTGGAGGACAGCTGAACACGTGCCTGTTCTGAGTGACTTCGCGCCGAAATTTAGAATTTAGGTCTCCAAAATGGCTCCTCGGAGCCGACAAAGGGGTCTATTTTCGAACTTGCGCTTATTTTGGGCCTAGGCTGCTGAAGATCTAGGACTTTCTGGTTTCTCTGATCCCGACCCTACTCGAAGAATACGGAAGTCGGGAGAAAAAAGCGAGACTCTTAACCCGACGAACTGGCACAGTCTTGCTGTCCGAGCGCCCAGCGGTATTCTGGTAGACTTCCGTCAGGAGCGAAACTTTATCCTCGAACTCATCCATAGCTCCTCTCCCATCTGCACCGGGACAGGCTTGGCGAGGACACGGGGAAATTCCATCAATACGATTAAGACGATACTGAATAATCGGAGGTGAAGCATGAAAACCGACGTAGGTAAGGAACCGTAAATAAATAAAGGTATCATGTTATGATTCGGCGGAGTTCGGTTCTATTACATTAATTCCATTCGCCATGGAACGGGTTGGGCCGCATCTGGATTCGCTTCATTTCTTCATTGGAGACTTTGCGTCCAGTGGGATACTTGCGGCGATCTAGCCGGCACGTCACTTTGAGTCCTTTAGCTGTCGTTGTCTTCGCGATGAGTTGAACAATTGTTTCGTAGTCTCGTAAAGGTTCGCCGCGCCAGTTCGAAGAGATGAAAGAAAAGAGGCGGTGTTCGATCTTGTTCCATTTGCTGGTGCCGGGTGGAAAATGACAGACCGAAGCCGGGAGGCCCGTTTCGTCTGCGAACTTCTGCAACTCAAATTTCCAAAGGCGCAACCGCCAACCGTTGCTCCCGCCGGCGTCGGCGGTGATCAGTATCGTTCTTGCATTCGGATAGATCCGTCTCCCTTCCTGGCGCCACCAGCCGCGAATGGAGGCGACCGCAAACGCTCCCGTGTCCTGATCGGTGCCGACATTGACAAAGCCGATATTGCGCCCAATGTCATAAACGCCGTAAGGATAGGCACGGGGAACGTCGGGAGTGGGAAAGTCATGACCCTGAACCTTGATCGGCTGCCCGGCGGGAAGCCATTGCTGGCCCGCGTTGTCGTAGTTGCCGATGAGTTCTTTCTTCTTGGTATCCACGGAAATGACCGGACTGCCTTCCCTCAGGCAGTGTCTGACGGTGGCGCTGATGTGCCGAAACTGGGCGTCGCGGTCCGGATGATCTTTCCCTTCCTCGGTCTTCCGATTGCTCTGCAGACTGTAGTCGAGGTCGTGAAGGATCTGCGCCACCTTCGTATGACTGACCGGGTGTTTGTGCCGGGCCAGTTCTTTCGCGATGGCCCGCGTGCTCTTGCAAATCCAACGCAACGGAGACTCCGGGTCACCCCGAGTTTGGACCTCGATCATTTCTTCCAATTGCTCCACCAGCCCCGGGTCCGAAACCGTCAGGGGCTTGCCTCCGGCTCCGGGCCGCCGGATGCGGCCTTCCATGGGCACGAAACCCTCTTCGATTTCACGGATTCCTTTAGCGATTGCCTTGCGCGACAGTCCGCAGGCACGGCGTACCAAACTGACTCCGCCATGGCCCAACGCTCTCGCTTCACTGGCCGCCATAATCCGCCGCGTTCGTTCATCCAACAGGGGCCATACAGAGCGGAATTTCTCCGTCAATTCGGTCAGCGTATCCATGCATGTGCAGCATAGCATTACTAACTATATATTGACACCTTTATTTATTTACTCCTCCTAAACATGTAGAAGGATTCATGAACGGTTTGATCAAGCGCAATCCCGGTGAGCCGGAGTTTCACCAAGCCGTGCGCGAAGTTGCCGAAACGCTGATGCCATCGATTCTGCAACATCGAGAGTATAAGGATGCCCAAATCCTTGAACGGCTGACCGAGCCGGACCGCGTTGTGATTTTTCGCGTCTGCTGGGAAGATGACCAAGGCAACATCCGGGCAAACCGTGCCTGGCGGGTACAATTCAACAACTCGATTGGCCCCTATAAAGGTGGGCTGCGGTTTCACCCCTCGGTAACGCTCAGCATTCTGAAGTTCCTGGGCTTTGAGCAGATATTCAAGAACGCATTGACCGGGCTGCCTATGGGTGGAGGCAAAGGTGGCTCGAATTTCAATCCGAAAGGAAAAAGCGACCGGGAGGTGATGCGGTTCTGCCACTCGCTAATGATTGAGGTGCACCGCGGCCGGGTTGAAGAATGACCCTGAAGTTCTCGTCGACAAGTTCACCCAGCAGCCCCAGCGTGGCACGGGACTTCGCGAGATCAGCGATGCCCCAAGTGCCCTTCGGGGTATTCAGCATGTTCTGGAGAACAAAGTATCGGATTCCCCTCAGCTTAGCAGCTTTGGCGGCAAGATAGGCCGATAGGACGTAGCTGATGTCGTCGCTTCCTCGGAACGCGAAATGGTGTGAGACATTCGCTTCGAAGGGTTTCCCTGTAGACGCGATGTATTGAATCGTGTCGAGATGCTCAACCAGCGTTTCGTATACGGACAACGGGCCGCGTCCATCCATCTTGTTGAACCACCAGAGCGATAGGGCATGCCAAGCCATATTGAGAGTCTCTTCGTAAACCGAAGCCAGGTACCGGACGTTCTGGGTCCCGGAGTACGTGCGGACCAGCATGGGTTCGGCCGCTCTTCGGACTGCGGTGTATTCTTCCCTCGAGTTGATCGGGACCCCGCCTCCGTTTGGGCTGTTTCCCCACTCCTCACCGAAACGACTCTGACTGAGCTGGGAAGTGCCGATGGAGAGAATGTCCAAGTATCCCGATTCTGCAAGCTCTTCGACCTGGTTCAAGAAAAGCTTCATCGCCTCAAATCTGTTGGAAAGATAAGGGCCGACGTGTGCCCTTATGAGCGGCGGCAGCTGGTACTTCGAGGAGTGCCGTAGCCGAAGAATGAGCGACTCGTCCTTCGTTCCGTACTCTTGATAGTTGCTTCGATCGACTGGATCAACGGAGCGGTACTCCTCACTCGCAACGATCTCACGTGCGAAGGCCAGACGCGAATCGTCGTATTTCGCCTCCTCCGACATGCCCACGGGGATAAAGTGGGCCGGAACCCCGATCTTTCTCAGGGTTTCGATCGGCGATTCGTCACCAATAAAGACCGTGACCCTGTCTCCGTGCTCCTCTCTTACTCGTCGACAAGTGTCTGGCAGTCCCCCAAAGAGGAGACCGCGGATTCGCCCTCCGTTCTCCGCAAACTGTTTCTGTTGCCTGAGACCGTGTAGGAGTTGGGAGAACAGCCTGGCGCCATCTTGTGGATCGAGCCGATAGCTCACCCCCAACTGGGTGATCCTGTACTTCTCGATCCAAGCGGCAATGAGTTCTCGATGGGCTTGGGTGTCAGGCGTTCGTAGGACGGAGCAAATCGCATCGTCAGCGATGATCATGCGGTAGCGGCAAGCCTCTAGCAACTGGGAGAGCGCGCTGATACCAAGGGTGTGGACATCAACCCCCAGCCTCAGAAAACCGAAGGTCTCATCGTTCCTGAGGATCATCCAAGCGTACTCCGCTAAAAGAGTCCTCTAATTCCATCGATAGAGTCTCCCTCTTTGATTCCAATGAGCTGGGCATTTCGTCCGAATTGCATGTACTCCTTCTCAAGAAGGAGGCCGGCAAGGTCCAACACGCTCTGCATGCAGGGAACCGCGAGTCCGACCGCGTTCGCGAGTGAGATCATCGGAACTAGACCGGTAGGGATCTCCTCATACAAGTAGCGGTGATCAAGGCTCTCTGGAGCCTTCAGTGAGGCGTATCTTTCGTTGACACGAAGGGTGTCGAACAGATTCTCGCCTCTCAGCCCGTAACACTGCTCATGCCATCGTAGTGCGCTTGAGACTTCGATGCCGAAGATCCGTGCGAGCCGGACACGTTCCAGGTCGATCTTCTCTAGGAATTTCGCCACGGTCGGGGTGATGCCATGATAGTGATGAAGAAACGAGGCTCTCGGGTCTTCCACTCTTCCCGTGTTTAGAAGAACCAGCGCCGGATGCAGAATCGCACCAACGTTAGCGAGTCCGGTTGAGAGTGTGGAGTCTTCCACCTGCACTTGTGGGAAGGCTGCTCTCATGAACCCTTCGCCGCCTTTTCGGTTTGGCCCAAGGAACGCACATTGCCCGAAATCCTTGAACTTCATCAGATCAACCAAGCCGGCTTTGATTTTGCGGCAGGTGAATATCAGACTCTCGGTTTCACCAACAGTGATGTTGGGCATTGCTCGGACGCGCTGCAGGCAGTTTCGGAAGCACACAACGCCGGCAGTTCTTCCCGGAGTAAGAACGATCGTCTCGTCGCCTTTAAGATGCCGAGCAATCGTCTCCGCGATAGCTGGGTGCGCACTCGCCGGGACAACCACAAGAACGATCTCGGAGTCGTCGAGGACCGAAGAAACCTGGTTGCTGACCAGATCCAGTGGCGCCGTCCCGGAGAGGCATCCGACTGCTCTAATAGCTCGAGTTTCCGAGATCAGGGCCGCGTCCTGAACATCGGTCATCCACCATCGGACTCGACACCCGAGGGAGGAGAGGTAGAACGCCAATGCGTGACCACCGCTTCCTCCGCCGAGAATAGCAACTTTCGTATTCAATCTTTGGTTTGATTCTCATGCGACTTCGACATGGAACCCATCCTCCATTTTTTCGATTTTCTCTTCCAACGCAGCCTGGGAGGAGGCCGAACAATGAAATACCGCCAACCGGTCCGCGTCGTTTGTGACTCCGTTGACTCTGTCACCTCTCTTTTTCAGAAGCCTGAAATCATGGATTGCTTGATCGCGGATCAGCTCCTTATCAAACGTGATGGAGGATATTGTTCCGTGTAGATCCCGGACAATGAAGTGGCTACCGTAGACTGTCGCTCCCTGGCGGCTCAGTCTGGGCGGGACCGTGACGTTCTTTCCCGTGCAGAGATCGATCGCCGCATGATAGAGGTCGTAGCCGGTCGAGGCTTCTATTAGCGACGACGCGATCGGTCCGCCGGCGAGTCTCGGCCCAATGTCTATGACGTAGGGTCTTCCATCCTCTCCCGCGACCATGTCAATGTGGGTGGGGCCCCACTGAATTCCAAGTTGGGTGGTGACCAGGCGATTGATCTTCAGGATTGCTTCAAGGTGGGGGTCGAGTCTGGCTGAGGGGAAGAACACACCCGTTGTCACGCAATTTGGAAATCCGGCGATGGTCTTTTCTGCTACGGCGAGGGCGTGGGTTGATCCATTGATCGTTATTGACTCTACCCCAAAGGTGATCCCCTTGACGTATTGCTCCATGACCAACCTCCCGGCACGAGTGTATGAGATCGATCTTGAAAATGCGTCTTGGAGTCCGCGATGCGAATTGCTCACTAGGATCTCAACGCCCTTGTCTCCTCCGGAATCGATTGGCTTGAGCACGATGGGGAATTCGTAGGAGCGGGATTTCTCAAAGAGCTCTTCCGCAGTCGAAACGACTTCCCCGGGTGGAACGACTTGGGAACCCTTGAGGATGCGCCGGAAGTTGTCCTTGAGGGTGGCGTTCAGAGAGACGTTATAGGGGATGACCTTGTCACTCAGGCCAAGTTGCTCGTTGATGTAGGCGATCGTACAAATCGCTGTGGAGGTCCCGCAGGTGATAAGCCCCTTTATTTTGTGGGTTTTCACAACCCTAAGGAGCTGCTCCTTATCAGACGTGTCGATATCGAGAATCCGATCCGCATACATCTTGCAGGATGAGCTGTCTCCGACCGAGGTAGCCCAAACATTGAAGCCCGCCTCTCTTACCTTCTTTATCAACGGGACCTGATTGTAAGTCGTGCCGAAAACGAGAATGGTCTCTTCCACGGTGCTGCTTTCATCTTCAGAGATTTATCTTCTCTCGAACGACATATTGAGGATTGTAATCACTGGCATGGACAATCCGAATCAGGTATTCCCCCGTCACTCCAAGGGTCATGAGGATGAGTCCGGAGAAGAAGAGTATGAGCAATACGAGGGTAGCAAACCCGGCGACCGTTGTGGCCCCGGCCAAATAGCGGATAAGGTAGTAGATTGCGAGAAGGAAACTAATCACTGCAGTGGTGAATCCGAGGTAGCTTGCGCACCGTAGTGGAAGAGACGAATAGTTGAAAATGTTGTCGAAAAAGTCCCCAACCAATCTTCGCACTGAATAGCCGGATCGAGCGTCCTTTCTCGTGTGGTGCTCAGTTCGTACATTCACAATGTTTCGGGTGATCGAAAACATGATCAACCCGACTCTGGGCGTTCTCGAATTGAACTTGATGACCTCGTCGACGATTGGCCTCCGGATGACTCTGAAGGTTGTCATGTCCAAAGTCTTCGGGATGCCAAGGGTGTAGAAATTGAGTTGCTTTGTGAGCAAGGTCCCGAGGTTTCGGAAGAAATTGTGCCTTTTCGGGCCGTAGGTTCCCACAACAACGTCTGCCGTTCCCCTGTACATTTCTTCCAGGAGCTTCGGGATCTCTTCGGGTGGATGCTGAAGGTCGTCGTCCAGGGTTATGACGTAGTTACCTCGGCTGTAGCTCAATCCGCACATGACCGCATTGTGTTGTCCTAAGTTCCTCATCAGGTTGATGGAAACGACCCTTTTGTCATTGCGACTGAGCTCTATGAGTTTTTCCCAGCTCTCGTCGGGGCTACCGTCATTGACGAGGAGGGCTTCCCAGGAGTCGGTTAGAGTGTCGAGTACAGTTGAGAGTCTGGTGTAAAGTTCATCTAGGGTCTTCGCTGAGCGATAAACCGGAATCACCGTCGAGATTTCGATGGGTGTGTCTGGCATCGCACTATCCAACAGGTACCGCTTCGACGGAAGGAGTGCGTCTGGTGCGTCTAAACTGACTGACTGTTCGAATTCGGTGACGAACTTCCAAGACCGAACGGCCACGTACCGCGATCGCCCGTCTTGCCCAGCAGCGATCTTCTTCTCGAGGAATGCAAGGGTCACCCCCTCTTGAACACTCCCGATTCCGTACCCGCGTAGAGGGTAGTAGGCGTCAGGGGGGCGAGCGCCAGGGTGAGGACACGAGTGTCGTTGAGGCCATTGTTCATCTGCGTCCAACTGGCTGCCCCATCGACACTCTTGAATACCCCAGCGTCGGTTCCTGCATAGAGGGTCATGGGTGTTTGGGAGTCGATCGCCAAGTCCCTGACATTGGGTTCGGTCAGACCATGGTTCATCGGTGTCCAGCCGGAATCTGCACCGTAGCGTTTGAAGACCCCGCCGCCTAGACTCGCCCCATAGACAACGTCTGTCGAACGAGGATCGATTGCCAGGGCGCTCATAGCTTGAGGGAGTTGGATACCGTTTTCCATGTTCGTCCAACTCGCCGCGCCGTCTGTACTCTTGAAGATACCTTTGAGGGAACCAAGATAGAGTGTTGTCGGCGTCTGAGGATCGATGATCAGCGAGCGGACGAAAGAGAATGAAGTGAGGCCGGCGCTCATTCTTGCCCAGCTGGCCCCGCCATCCGTGCTCTTGTACAGGCCAGGAGGATCCTCGTCTACACCGGCATAGAGGGTGGTCGGCGTCTGCGGATCGATCACCAGGGGCCCAATAGAGATACCGAGGCCGATTAAACCAGCCCCGCTGGGTAGGCCGGTGCCGATCGCCGTCCAGGTCACCCCACCGTCGATGCTCTTGAACACACCCTCGCCTTCGGTACCTGCATAAACCGTAGTCGGTGTCTGAGGGTCGACGGCAACGGCTCTGGCCTGGAAAACGGGACTCGCCGGTGTCCAGCTGGCCGCCCCGTCGGTGCTCTTGAATACTCCGGAACTCCCTGCGGCGGCGTAGAGGGTTGTGGGTGCTTGCGGATCGATGACCAGGTCAAAGATGGATTCGTCGGGCAGACCACCGTTGACCGATACCCAGCTGACAGCGCCGTCGGTGCTCTTGACAATGTCGTTGCCGGCAGCGGCATAGAGAGTCGACGGTGTCAGGGGATCGATCACCAGGAAATCGATCCCAAAAGGTTCCTCCAGTCCGGGGCTCATCGACATCCAGGTCTCGCCTCCGTCGCTACTCTTGAGCACATTGAATTCCTCTAGGGAGTAGAGGAGAGCCGGCGTCTGGGGATCGACAGCCAGCACCGAGATACGATCAACCAGATCATCCTCGACCCGCGTCCAGTTGGCCGCCCTGTCGGCGCTCTTGAACAGGCCCTTCAAGGTACCGGCATAGAGGGTGGAGGGCGTTTGAGGATCAAGAGCCAGGACGCGAACGCCAAAGGAGATCCCCCCGGTTCCACCCCTGGGACCGCTGGTGGTCCAGCGGCCAGACCCGGCCTCTGCCAGTGCCAACCCTAAGGAGCCAACGAACGCTACAATCGTGATTCTTCTTATCATGACAGTTCTCCCCTCCTTCGCGCAGTAAACTGCGCTCGAACTCTCGCGTGTGGCGACTCAAGCTCCGTCTGCCGGGGACCCGTCACCTGGTCCACAGAGACTCTTCCTGCTTCAGTCGCGACCTAGTGCATATCCCTAAGTACACGGTTCCATGAATATTGCAAAACTTGTGGCGAGCGCGCCGGCGTCAAGGGCGCGAAACGACGACACGATGCCTTCTCGCTGTGGAGGAGGAGAGACAAAACCATCGGTCCGTCTCTTCGCCACCCGCAGGGTAGATGGGCTTGCGGCCGATCTCTGCGTTGATCGTCGTCAAAGATGTCCGTCATCGCCTTCTTCCTCCCGCCTTGCTCTCGCCTTGCTCTCGCCTCGCAAGCCCCATCTGCAAACGTTGCCGTATTTACGTTCCAGTGTACTAAGTGACTGATCGAACGAAAGGATAGAGGATGCCGCCTGCAAGACATGCCTCTAAGCTTTGGTTCTTCCATCTCTTGGGGCCTAGTCTGCGCCCGGCGGCCCAGATTGGGTCAGTCTACAGGGCGTTGTCAAGTTAAGCGGCGGTCGAAGACAATAGGCGCATGGAATCACTCTACCGAAGGGCATCGCTTTCCGTGTGAAATCATCAGTCGTGCCGTCTGGCTCTACCATCGGTTCACCCTCAGCCTTCGAGATGTCGAGGATCTGTTGGCGGAACGCGTTGTCATCGTTTCCTATGAGACTATTCGCTGCTGGTGCTTCAAGTTCGGACCGAAATACGCCAAGTCGATCCGAAGGAAGCAAGGTCGGCTGGGCGATATTTGGCATGTTGATGAATTGTTCGTGAGGATTCAAGGAAGGCGGGTCTACTTGTGGCGAGCAGTTGATCAGGATGGCGATGTGTTGGACATTCTAGTGACCAAGCGCCGGGATAAACGAGCTGCTAAACGGTTCTTTCGCAAGGTGTTGAAAGAACAAGGCCAATCTCCGTGGCAGCTCATCACTGACAAGCTCAAGACCTACCCAGCGGCACATCGCGAAGTGTTTCCCTCAGTTGAGCATAGAACCGGTCAATATGAGAACAACCGGGCTGAAGTTTCGCACCAGCACACCCGAGAACAGGAAAGGCAGATGAGAGGGTTCAAATCAATCGAGCAGGCTCAGCGATTCCTTTCCGTCCACGGTCCTATTCAGAATCTGTTCCGGGTAGGTCGGAACCATCTCGGGGCAGTTCATCAGCGACTGCTTCGTGACAGAGCTTTTGCTCACTGGAGAGAGGCGACTTGCGTTCGCTGAGGAGGAGCAAGGTTGGGGTGTATTCCGGGTCGGAATCGTGTGGCCAACATTAACTTGACAGCGCCGGACCAGCCTAAGCTGAAGGGGGTGCCGGCAGTGGTGATCAGGGCGTATCGGGATGTTGCGCATACAGAAGAGGGATATACGCCAGATGAAGCTGCGGTGCGCCTTGTAGACGAGAGGGCCGATGTGGTGGGTTTAAACAGGCCGGACAGAAAACCTGGCCTCGCTCACATCCAGGCCGCTATCCGGCGATCCCTTTGCTCGCCAGCTCCTTCACTGCGGCCACGGCCCTGTCGATTTCGTCCATCGTGTTGTAGATGTTTGGGCACAACCGCACGCCGGAAAACTTTCCTCCCAGACCGGCTCCCCCTATCCGGTGCTTGCTGTAGAGGTATTCGGCGGCAGCCGTCGGAGTCACTCCAGCGATGGAGAAGATGACGACGCCTGCACTGAACTCCGGCTCACGAGGAGTCTTGAGACGCACCCCGGGAATGCTCTCGAGCTCCGTCTTCAGAGCTGCGGCCAGCTCCCGAATCCTTCCCTCCACTCGGTCCACTCCGATGGACTGGTGGAACTGGACCGCCTGAGCCACGGCAGCCAAGGTGGGGTCGTCCCGCTGCCCCAGCGACTCGAACTTGCGGGCATCCTGTTGGGCCTCCTGGCTCCAACCCGATCCCACGATCAGGGGCCAGAGCTGAGCTACCCGCTCGCGGCGCACATAGAGCACGCCTGCCTCCTTGGGCCCCATCAGCCACTTGTGGGCACTGCCGGTGTAGAAGTCACAGCCAGTCGCGTGGAGGTTGACCCTCAGGGAGCCGAAGCTCTGGGCACCGTCAATCAGGGTGAGAATACCCCGCTCTTTTGCCACACGACAGATCTCGGCGACGGGCAGCAGCACACCCGAGATGTTCGAGGCGTGGGTCATGGACAGGACCCGCGTCCTGGGGGTTAGCGCCTCCCGGAAAGGTCGGACTAGATCGTCCTGGGCGGTCACGGAAGCGGGAGTGCTCACACGTTTGACGGTAAAGCCGTGACGGCGACTCCGCATGTCCCAGGCCACGTTGTTGGTGGGATGATTCTGCTCCCAGAGGACCACTTCGTCACTCGGACCCAGGTCAAGTCCGTTCACCACCACGTTGTTTCCCTCCGATGTGTTGCGCACGATCGCGATCTCCTCGGGGGTAGCCCCCAGAAGGTCGGCCAGAGCTCGGCGCGAGGACTCCCTGAGATCGCGGAACTTTCGGCGGTTGTTGGAGGAAGCATCTCCATCCATGTCTCGAGTCAACTCCAGGACCATTGCCTGGACCGGGTAGGGGGAAGGACACAGATTGGCGGCGTTCATGACGCTGACGCCGGGATCCAGGGGAAACTGGGACTTGACCAGATTCCAGAAGGATTCTCCGGTTGCATCTCCGGCTCCCGGGACCGGACGAGCAGCCCCGACCAGGGGACCGGCGACGGCTGCCCAGCCCAGTCCTCCGGCCATTCTCTTCAGGAGCTTACGCCTGGACAACGCCGAGGTTTCCTCGGAAAAGTTGTGGATACGGGTGGTTGGTTCCATGATGAAGCCTTTCTCCTCCTGCTGGTGGACCGGCAGGGGGTGGGTCGTATACCTTCAGAATAGCACTCTCCCACAATGATGACTACAGGCAAGCTTGGATCCCGGGGCTAGTCTGATCTCATGCCCAGTCGGCTATAGATCCGCCGCGCTTCTTTGAACTGCCCAAAGACATGATCCTTTTCCTTTTGCGAGCGCCAGCCCGGCCATTCCTCCGCCATCCGCTGAAGCTTGTCAATCCAGCGAATCGAATAGTCTACGGCAGCGCGGCTTCTGACGGGCTGACCTCCCACCGTCACCCAAACGGGATTCGTGAAACCGAGGGCGTAGGTGGCATCGAGGGGAAAGCGCTCCTCTGGAGATCCCTCGGCACGAAGGTGGTACCAACCGCTTCGAGTGACCGATAGCTTCTTCTTGAAGTCGGCGTTTCTCCGGTTGGAGCTGAGGGGGATCTCCTCGACGACCTGGCCGTTGAACACCAGGAGAACTCTCTGGAGCGGAGTGATGCAGCGCACCCGGGCGTGGATCTCTACCTGGGCTCCGCTCGAGGGCAACTCCACCGTCTCGCCGGGGAGGGCACCCGAAACCTTGAGCTCGACCTGGGGTCCCGTGGAGACGAAGGAGTGCCCCGCTCTCAACCCCTCGAACCAAGCGTCCATATCCAGACCGCGTTGACTGGTGTGGACGTAGGTTCGAACCGAGCCGATGAGCGTAGTCCGATGCAAGTCGCTGATCGAGTCCTCGCCGCCCGTCGCGGTGACCCTGAGACCATTGTTCCAGATGGCGTAAAGCGGATGAAAACCGGCGCGCGACGCACCGGCCCACTCGATACAATCCGTGGTTCCCAAGGCCGCATCCACCATGAGACCCTTCGCTCCACCCAGGTTTCCTTCCAGCGGATCCTCCTCGCCCCTAAAGGCGTGAACGTAACCCACGGTCGCCCCCTGCTCCTTCGCCTTCCGAAACATATCCGTGTTGCTGGGATAGAGACTCTCGATGGCCGTTCCCTCGTATCCGGTAGTGAAGGGCGAGATCAGATGGTCCTCGAGACCGAGCATGAAGACGTGGCCGTAAAAAGGTGGACGGTATTCTTCTCCCACGACCAGAATCTGGTCTTCCGTGGAGAGCGGATGCGGGCCCCCTCCGGGAACGAAGAACTGGTAATCGAGGATGCGGTTGTCCTTGTTGGCTATCAGCTCGTTGACCACGTCCTGATCCTCGGCCTCCGACATCTTCATCAGGTTCTCGGGCGTGTTGTGCAGATTCCCTCCGTAGTTCATATGGACATGGGTCGAGCCGCTATACCATCCCCTCGCCGCCATGTCGGTCATGCGCTTCAAGCTCACCGTGAACTCGGTGACTTGGTCGGCAGCGATCTCCAAGTTGACCTCTTCTGGCCAGAACTCGAAGCCCTTGACTACGGTGAGCTTGACCTTACCGACGGGCAGGGTCAGTTCGAAGTTCCCGGTCGTGTGGAACACAGGATAGTCCCCCCGACGAGCCAGTCTCGCGTAGGCGTCAGAGGGAGCATAGAACTTGCCGTCGGAGCCGGTCAGGTGAACCCGCGAGCCCGTGGTTTGCTGGGTCTCGGCGTCCAGCGTGCGTACCGATAGGACACCCGTCGGCCTTCTCCAGCGACGGTCGCTGATGATGAGCGTCTCCTGCTTGCCTCCATAGGTCTCGAGCAGGGCGAGCTGGGGCAAGCTGCCCTCGTTAGAGATGTAGGCGATCCACTCTCCGTCGGGCGACCAGCGAGGATGAAAAGCGTCGTGCTGAAAGAACGTCATCTTGTAGGGCTCGCCGCCGACGGTCGGCTGCACGTAGAGATTCAGGAACTGATCGGCCGCCCCTCGGGTCGAAGAATAGACGAAGCGCTTGCCGTCGATGGAGACGTCGGGTCGGGTTCGGTAAAGCGTTTGCTCGGCCAGCACGGTTCGTGCTTCGTCGATCCCGTTTGCCTCGGCCGGCACCCGCACGACGTTGCCCGAACCGAGCGGCACGTCTTGATTGGTGACCAGGAGGAGCTCTTTCCCATCTCGAAGCCAGGCCGGAGTGATGTGCATATCCCACTCCCCGAAATAGAGACGGTCTCGGCCGAAGCTATTGTCGCGAGTGACGGCGCGCCCCTCTCCCGCCCACTGACCATTCTTGATGGCGCGCAGGTAGACGTTGAAGTATCCGCTCGGCTTCGTGGAAACATAGGCCAGCTGCGACCCGTCGGGGGAAAAGACCGGATCGGTATAGATGAAGGAGTCGCGGGTCAGGGAATGGCTTTCTCCGCTTTCCAGGTCGAGGAGCTCCAACTGAATCGTTTGGCCACCGTCGTCGGCGCTATAAACGATCCACCTGCCGTCAGGTGAGACATCGGGTGAGGAGTGGTACTTCTCACTATAGGTCAGCTCCTGCGCCGCACCGCTGGTCGGATCGACTCTCCAGATAGAGCCGCTCATCGCTACGGCAATCCATTTACCGTCGGGCGACCAGTCCGGCGCCCAGGGCGTGGAGCTCGGGGCCGGCGGAAAGTAGAAATTGAACATGTAGTTCTGGCCGTGTCTCGAAGAGGGATAGGGTCGTCTCTGCTGACCGGAAAGCAGAGCAGACCATGTCAAGAGGGTAAACAGAAGAAGGGCAAGAACCGGTTTTCGCACTCGTCCCAGGGTTCTTCGAATCCCTTTTCTGCTCATGTCGACTTCTCCAGCCACCAGAAAACGGTGCTTCTCCCAGAATGCCGGCCTCTCGATGGTACTGTCAACCTAGCAGTCTGCCACGGTAGTGCCTGCATCAAAGGGACCCGGGTCATTGCATAAAGCTGGTCAAATCGCACCAGCTGGCAAGAAAAGCAATCGAACGGGCACAAATAGACGGAGGCCGTTTGCGGTAGTTCATTCGAGGTTTGCGCGGAAGACCTGAATGTCCGCTTCTAGGTGAAAGCGGCCCGATCAGGGGTTATACTCTGACACTGTTTGTACGGTCACATCTGGGTTATTATAGCACCCTCTCATTCGGATCGATACCTATCACAAGCACATTGGAGGGCGCCGCAGGATCGAACTCACCGAGCTGCTCCTCCGCCAGGTGCGCTGTCTGGAAACAGTGGCGCCTTTCGCAAGAAAGCGAAGGATTCAGGTCGTTGTGACTGACGATCTACGCGTGCGGCTCGTTGCGAAGGAATTCACAGATGACTTCCACGAGCTCTGCTGAGATCATGGGAGGATTTCAGTTTCGCCTTGCCAGGATGCGAGACACCCGCCGAGGCTCAGAGTAGGTTCGTGAAGGCCGTCAAGGCCATCACGGATGAACATAACCAAAATCCGGTGGCCATGCACTCATGGGAATGTGATTGGACTATTCCTGAACTGACTCGACAATAGTGCAGGACGAAGAGAGTCCGAGCAGTTGAAGAAGCCCGATGTGGTCAGGGTTGTCCGACGAGGTGGCATGTTTGCCTGGGATCGTAGTTTTCGTCTGAAGGGGCTGGAAACCATAGCGACGGATCAAGATGAAACACCTGTTGTGAAAGACTGATGATTGGCCAACAGAGACTGCCGGAGATCCAACTCTCCTATCTTCCCCTGAAACCCAGTGAGTTTTGGTGTTGGGTCTTAACATGAACAATCCTTGGCTGAATGTCCCTGCTGGAGACTACGAGATCCACATGGAACATGAATCCGTCAGGCAAGCTTAAATGATTCGGAAACATCTGCGAAAGTGCCTGGAACGGTTTGCGCCGGCGTCGCTAGTCTATTTGGGCGCGGGCATAGGAAATGGTTTGAAGAACGTCTCGACTTCGGAGTTGATGGACATTCTGGCAGTTGATGTGAATCCTGAGTATCTTGGCATACTAAGCGATCGATTGAAGACACTTTGAGCGATGATTATTCCTGGGAGCTCGACGGGGAGTCAGACATGAGCAACTTCCGAATCGCCGGCGTTCAGATGGATGTTATGCTAGCCGGCAAACAGGCCAACCTCGATGCGATGCGGCATTGGCTGCAGCAGACCACGGCGGAGGGAGCGCGGCTGACCGTCTTTCCCGAATGGCGCTGACCGGATATTGCTTCGCCAGTCTGGAGGAAGCGATTCCGTACGCCGAGTCCGTCCCAGGACCGGCCACGCAAACGGTGACCGAGTGGTGTCGCAAGTTGAACGCGTTCGTCGTCTTCGGATTGCTCGAACGGGATGGCGAGCAACTCTTCAATGCCTGCACACTCGTTGGACCCGAGGGGGTGGTCGGCAATTACCGCAAGATTCACTTGCCGTACCTGGGCGTCGACCGCTTTACGACCTCGGGAGATCAACCCTTTGCCGTTCACCAAGCCGGTCCGGTCCGAGTGGGCATGAACATCTGCTACGACGGCGCATTCCCCGAGTCGTCGCGGGTGATGGCTTTGGACAGTGCGGACCTGATCGTCTTGCCAACCAACTGGCCGCCCGGTGCCGAATGCACGGCGGAGCACGTGATCAACACGCGGGCCCTGGAAAACCACGTTTATTATCTGGCGGTCGACCGAGTCGGCGTCGAGCGCGGATTCTCCTTCATTGGAAAGAGTCGCCTGTGTGCGCCAAACGGCGACAACCTGGCCTCCGCGGATCATACTGACCCGGCTGTGCTGTACGGGGACCTTGATCTGGAACGAGTCCGCGACAAAAAGGTTGTTCGCGTTCCCGGGCAACATGAGATCCATCGGTTTGATGACCGGCGACCGGAAATGTATGGACGTTTATCCGAATAGTCGATGTCGGCTTGATAGTTAGTGCCCGTCCGGAAATGTGTAAGTAATTGATAAGAAAGGGGAAAGAGGGCTTTTTCAAGCTCCGAAACTGTCAGGGCCGTTTGCTAGACTATTTGGTGCAAACAATTAGACTAAAACGACTTACGACGATTTCAGGAGTTCGAAGATGCGTAAAAAGCGTGAAAAACAACGCCCCCTTTCCCCGCAATGGCCCGATCACCAGCTGGCCCATTAGTACAAGATCTCTCTGACAGGGTCGATTCCGGTGTTGGCGCCCCCGGTTTGACGGCCGAGCAGGTGCTGCGTTGCGCCGTCATCAAACAGCTGCATCAGTTCAGCTATCGCAAGCTGGAGTTTCATCTGGTGGATTCGCAAAGCTGTCAGAGGTTCTGTCGCTTGCCCTATGGGGCGTCGATCAGCAAAGCCACCCTGGCGGAGAACCTGGGGAAGATTGAGCCGGGGACTTGGAAGGCGATCAACGACCACTTGGTGCTCTGGGCGCAGGCTCGGGGTCTGGAAAAAGGCCAACGGATTCGGGTCGATGCCACGGCGGTCGAGACGAACATCCACTATCCGCTCGACAGTGAGCTGTTGTACGACGGCATTCGAGTCGTTACCCAGTGGCTGGGGCGGCTGCGGGAGCGGGAAGGGATCGGCTTCGTCGATCATACGCGGCGGGCCAAGCGGCGCGTCCTGAACATCCGCAACCGCCGCGGCAAGAAGCGCCTGGACAGTTACCGCGATCTGATCAAAGTGGCGTCCAAGACGGCTCACTATGCCGAGCAGGCGCTGGCAGCTTCCGCGCAGTGGAGCGATCCCCTCAGTCTGGCCGTGGCGGCGCAACTGGCCCACTATCTGGGGCTGTTGCACAAAGTCATCGAGCAGACTCAACGACGGGTCCTTTCGGGCGAGGCCGTCGCGGCCCAGGAGAAGATCTGTTCCCTCTTCGAAGAGCACACCGATATTATCAAGAAGAGCCCTCGGGAAACGGTCTTCGGCCACAAGGTGTTTGTCAGCACGGGCGCCTCGTCGCTGATCCTGGATTGTGTGGTGGAACGGGGGAATCCGGCCGACAGCAACTATGTGCAACCCTTCTTAGAGCGGCATCGACAGCTGTACGGGAAGGTCCCCCGCCAGAGCGCCTGGGATGGTGGTTTTGCCTCGGCTGCCAACCTGCGCTGGGCCAAAGAGCAGGGGGTACAGGATGTGGCCTTTTCCAAAAAGTGTGGGTTGACGGTTGAGAGCATGGTGCGTTCCAGTTGGGTCTACAAACAACTCAAACGCTTCCGCGCCGGGATTGAGGGGTGCATTGGGACCCTCAAGCACACCTTCGGTCTCCACCGCTGTAGCTGGAAAGGCTGGCCTCACTTTCAAAGCTACGTCCATGCCAGCGTCCTGACCTATAACCTGGTCGTCCTGGTGTCAGGGGCCACCCAAAAGCGGCCAGTGAGGGCCACTTCAAAACCGGCCATTTTCAAGAGCCATTGAGGGCCGCATCCGGCGTAGGATGCGCCGATGGCCAATACATTGAAAATGGAAAAGAAGCAAACGGTTTTGGCGCTCCTGAAGCTGGGCTGGTCGTATCGTCGGATCGAGCGAGAGGTGGGAGTCCGACGAGAGAGGATTGCCCGCTATGATCCCTCCCGAGATTCAAAACCGGCCAAAGCGGCCCCCGGGTCTGCGCAGCTTCTGTGAGCCCTTTCGGGAGCAGATTGAAAAGAAACTCCAGCAGGGATTGCAGGCCAAGCGGATCTGGCAGGACCTGGTCTTCGAGCAGGGATTCGGGGGAGCCTACAACTCCGTCAAGCGCTTCTGTGGAAAGCTCAAGGCGGAGAGTCCTCGCGTGTTTGCTCGGGTGGAAACTCCCCCCGGTCGGGACCTGCAGATCGACTTCGGCAAAGGAGCCCTGACTCGGACCGAATCGGGTCGTTACCGCCGTCCTCATCTGTTCAAGGCCGTCCTCTGCCACTCGCGCCACTCCTATGAGGAAGTCGTCTGGCGGCAGGAACTGAAGACGTTCATCCGCTGTGTCGAGGAGGCTTTTCACGCTTTTGGAGGCGGCGTGGAGGTGGTTCGCCTCGATAACCTCAAGGCCGGGATCACCCGGGCTTGCTTGGTGGACCCCGAGGTCAATGCCGTCTTCAGTGCGCTCGCTCGCCACTACGGCTTCGCCGTGCTGCCCATCCATCCGGGCGCTCCGAACGAGAACGGAAAAGTCGAAAGAAGCATCGGATATACCGACTCCAGCGCGCTCAAAGCTCGCCGCTTCGAGAGCCTGGATGCGCAGAATGAGCATCTGCAGAGTTGGAACGAGCGAATCGCCCGCCAGCGCATCCACGGCACCACCAAGCAGCAGGTCTGGCCCCGCTTTGTCGAAGAACAGAAGCATCTCCGACCGCTTCCGGATTCCCGCTTCAGTTTCTTCCGCGTGGGCCGTCGAACGGTCTCCACCGATGGCCACATCGAAGTCGACCGAGCGTTCTACTCGGTGCCCAATCATCTGCTCGGTTGTGAAGTCGCCGTGCACTGGGATGATCGTATCGTCCGCGTCTTCTTTCGTGAGCAACAGGTGGCCCTGCATCCGAAGTACCCGCCGGGGAGATTCCGAACCGAAACGAGCCATCTTCCGGAACGCAAACGCTACGCGCACTATCGAACCGAGCATCATCTGCTGAAGCAAGCCCGAGCCGTGGGTCCAGAGGCGCACCGCTGGGCCGAGCGAGCTCTGGAGGTCCGAGACATGCTCGCCTACCGACTCGTGCAGGGCATGATCTCGCTGACCCGCCGCTACCGCGCTTCGGTCGTCGACGAAGCCTGCGGCAAGGCGCTCGCACATGACGCCTTCCGCTACCGGACTCTGGTGGCTTTGTGTAAGCGACTGGACGTGCCGCAGCGCTCTTTGTTTACCTCCGAGCACGAGTTGATCCGACCGCTGTCCGAGTACCAGATCACCGATCCCACAGGAGAACCAGAATGATCTCATCAGAACTGGAACGAAAACTTCGTCACCTCCGGCTCTCGGGCCTGGCTCAGGTCTTTGACGTTCGCCTGCAACAAGCCGTCCAGGGAAGGCTCAGCCATCAGGAGTTCTTTGAGCTGCTGATTGATGACGAGCTGACCCGCCGTCGGGACCGGCTGTTGGAGCGACGTTTGCGCCAGGCCCAGTTTCCGGAACAAAAGCACTTGGAGGACTTTAACTTCTCCTTTAACCCCTCCATCAACCGGCAGCAGATCTTCGATCTGGCTACCGGCCGATTCATCCAACAGCGCCGCGGCTGGTTGGTCATCGGTCAGACCGGAGTCGGCAAGAGCCATCTGATCATCACCGTCGGGATCAAGGCGGTCGAAGCCGGTCACCGGGTGCAGTACAAGTCGGCTTTCGATCTGCTGGAAGACATCGCCGAAGCCACGGCCACCGGCAGACGCCGATCTTACATTACGGAGATGACCCGGATCCCGCTGCTGATCCTCGAGGATCTGGGACTCCGCAGAGTGCCGGAGTCGGCGGCAGAAGATCTGTTGGAGATCCTGCACCGCCGATACCAGAAGACCTCGACGATCCTCAGTTCGAATCGACCCCTGGAGGACTGGGGCGCGATGCTGGGAGGAGATACGGCGGCCACCTCGGCGCTGCTGGACCGCTTCCTGCACACTTCGGAAGTCACCTTCATTCGGGGCAAGAGCTATCGCCTCTACGAGCGACAGCAACGAGAGAAATCCACCCCGAAGCGAGGGAAAGAGAAATGACACCTGCGAGGCGAGTGCTGTGAGTGCGGGCTTGTCCCCTACTCGCAGACCCTGGGACTCAGCCCCAGGCTTCGTAGATTGCCCGCTCCGAGGGAGGGGTCAGGACAGGGTGGGGCAGAGCTCATTGCTTGAGGGGCCTCTGAGCGAATGTTTTTTGAAAAAAGGAAGCCAGGAAGAAGCCGTGTCGTTGAAACCAAGCAGAGACCATGGAAGCCAGGCTTCTCGAGTTTCCCCCAACACCCCCGGAAAGCCGTGGAAACTGCCGCGCTATGGAAACCGTGGGAAAACGGCTGCCTCGCGAAGACGACTCCAGGAGGCGAGTTTTTCCACCGTTCCCACAGCGCTTGGAAAACTCCTCCGGACGGAGTTTCCCACAGTTCCCACCGCTTCTACGGCTGAACACACAACAAAGCCTCCTCCCCCCGCTTCGCGGGGAGGGCTTCACAAGGGATTGAAATGACTCGAACCGGAGGATATAACTACTGAATCACTGGCCGGTTTTGACCCGGCCCCGCCTGGCCGCTTTTGAAGTGGCCCCCGACAGTCCTGGCCCGACTCCTGTTGTAGCCTTTTGTGGCTGACCGTACTGCCTTGTGGCTCCGACTCGGGGAGAGGTCTGCGCCGAACCGCTGCTTTTTGGCCCGCGTGCCCTCGCTCGAGGGTCCTTGCTCTGGATCGAGCTGGGTCGAGCCGGTCTGTCAGCAGTCTCAAGTATAATAAGTGTTTACGATTCAACAGATTACAGTTCTGAAAACCCCGGTTTTCGGACGGGCACTAGCTAACAAAGTTGGGAGAAGAAGAAGAACCCCTTCAGAATCTTCGAAAACGAGCAGGAACTCGTGCGCTATGTTGACAAGGAGCTAGAGAAAGCGGTCCCAAACAGATGGGAATACCGGCGATCCGAGGAGGAGGCCCTACTCTGGCTCATTGAGAAGAAGGACCTCGCGCCGGACGAATGGCCGATGAAAGACTATCAGCTCTTTGTGTCTTCAGATCTCGAACACTTGATCGCTACGTTTAGGACAATGACGTGGGACCGATTTTCGAACACCATTGTCTTCAGAACGCTAAAAAACCGGCTACGCACTTCACCAACGGTCCCACGCCCCCGGGCTGGCACAGATCACATGTTGGAAACTACCGCTCTGGAACATGCAGGTGAATCCCTTGATCCACAATCCAGCCGCATCGGCGCCCGAGCCAATCCGCCTTGGGTCGAGCCCTGTGGGGGGCTATGGAGAATCCTAGACCCTCGAATCCGGAAGGGCAATCCACGATTGTTCGGCTCCTGAATCTGATCTGAAGCTGCGGATATTTTGGTTTTAGTGGCTTACTATCGAAAGCGATATCCTATTGACCTTCAGTGGGCCGAAAACAGAGGAGAAACGATGTCCTGCAAATTCATTTGGTTCACCGCTCTCGTCCTTTGCCTTACACCCGGTTGGCTTCAGGGCGAGGACCTGCAAAGGGTCGAGGGCTTTGCCTCCATCGTCTTCACCGCCACATGCTTGGCAGTGGCCCGGCGGAGCGCATCGCTGCCCGCGAGCACCATATTTGGTTTCAACAGCATCCCCTCGAGCGAGACACCCTGCTGGCCGAGCTCATAGAAGACCTCGCGTAGTGTCTTCTCGGTCGCTTCAAAGCATTGATCGATGCTATCGTCGCCGTCCAGGAGCACCTCGGGCTCCACGATCGGCACCAGACCCGCCTCCTGGCTGAGGGCTGCGAACCTACCCAGGGCATGGGCATTGGTCGCGATACAGTAAGGGGTCGGCTTGTCCGGTCCGACCCTGAGCACGGCGTGCCATTTGGTGAATCTGGCACCCAGATCACGGTACTTGTCGAGCCGGCCACGAAGTCCGTCGAGACCCTTGGCTTCCAATAGCCTTTCGTCGGTTTTCCCCTCCTCACCGGGACCCATCGCCTTTGATTCCTCAGGTGGTGCCGGTATTGACCTCGTAGCTTTGAAGACGCAGTCGTTTCCGGTAGGACATGCTCCGACGGCAACCTACCGGCCCCGCCATCCCGAGAGGACGCCCTTCTATCAGTGTTTGCAGGACTACTGGGACGAGTTCAAGCAGAGCTACCCCTATTTCTACGAAGCCGAATACGGGCCCTGGCGGCCGGTGGTGGAGAAGACCGTCGACCGCTTCTTGGAGTGTGGCCTGTTGCGCCATGGTTTTGCCCGTCTGAAATGTGGCCGATGTTCGCACCAGGCGCTCTTAGCGTTCTCCTGCAAAACGCGAATCTTGACTATGTGTACGTTCGTGCATATGATCTCGTAGTGGCCTATGAGTGGGACGAGGCTAAGGCCGAGGCCAATACAAGAAAGCATCGGGTGCGTTTCGCGGATGCGGTCGGAGTCTTTGAAGATGAGGCGGCGCTGAGCCGCGAGGATACGGAGAACAGAACCGAGAGGCGTTATATCGCAACGGGTCTGGACTTCCTAGGACGTGTCCTGACTGTTGTCTATACATATCGACCGAACGCAATCCGGCTGATCTCGGCCCGTCAAGCAACCAAGAGGGAAAGACAAGCTTATGAGAGACACCGTCGATGAAATGCAGGAAGAATACGACATGACCAATGCCAAGCGCGGACCTATCGTTCCGCCGGGAGCAGGCAAGACTCGGATCACGATCCGGATTGACACCGAGATTCTCGATTGGTTTCGAAAGCAAGTGGACGACGCGGGAGGAGGTAGCTATCAAGCGATGATCAACGAAGCGTTACGCGAACACATTCATCGTCAAAGCGAGCCTCTGGAGAAAACCTTGCGGCGGGTGATCCGCCAGGAACTGCGCGCTGCTCGCTAGTGGGTGTTTCTTCGGAACCTCAAGCGGAACCCGCCGCCGAAGTACAGAATCTCGCAACCAGGCACTGCCGTATCGGGTTCAGGCCTGCGAGGTTAAACGGCTCGCTGTTCCTGGTTGAGGATGTCCATGGGGTCCGTGATTTTCAGAGGACCCCGGACCAGTGGAGACGCGAACTCTTCCAACAACCGGGACATCATGATGAGCATCCAGCTTTTTCCCCGCACATTGACGGTCAGAGCGGTTGCCTGGATCTGAATCTCACCCAGAGACTGTCGCGCTCCGGACAAACTGCTGAAAGGGCTCCAATGATTCTCGGGATATTCTCGGGTCCAGGAAAACCGAGCCCACTCTCCGGCCTCGTCCGACTCGATGATCTCCAGATCGGCCCATCTCTGGAGGCTTGCATGAAGGCTCTGGAAATTCTTTCCGTAGAAGGTGCCCTCGATGAATAGAACCCGCTCCTTGCCTGGCCCCAGGTCCGTATCGTCCTCCTCGAAGAGCTCTTCCCAGGGATCCACCTCATCGGAGAGATCTTCGCCCACGAAGTAGTCGCGGCCACCTCTTTCCAGCTCCAAGGGAGCTGTCGAGCGCTGCTTCAAGTCTTCCAGATCTCCAATTATCAGAGTCTTTCCATCTTTTCCAAAGAGGCTCCGATCAACCTCTTCCTCGCTCAGCTTGGCCAGGAGCTTTCTGCAGGATCGGAATTCTTTAGGAGTGCGGAAGCCCTCGGCCCGAGTTCGCCAGAGCCCGCCCCAGACCAGCTGTCGGGCCAGATCCTCATCACAGTCCACCAAAGGCGCGCCAAACGTCTCGTCCAGGTCCCGGATGGTATAGAAGTCGTGGCTCAGAATGTCTTCGGTCCGAAAGCAGTCTTTGAGGCCGATGCCCCAGACATCGATAAGGTAGGCCGCACCCACTAGTCTGCCATTGTTTCGCCGGCGATTGACCCAAACGAATGCCAAACCGGAATCGCGAAAGTTTTCGTTCACCTTCGATTCCTGAATCGGAAGGTCGCTCAGGCCTGAAACTAAGATGCTGGACTGGGTCCACCGCCTTTTCGAGGCCGCAGCAACCTTTCGCCGAGACTTCTCGGCCGCTCTCACTCGCACCTGCCTCTTCTTCTGTTTGGTTTTCGACATCGACTCTCCTTTGCCCTCTAATCTAGTAAAGAGTGGTGACACAGGAGGACTGGCGGACATCGAATCGGCGCCACCCGCAAATCTTCTCTTGCCCGAGCCAGCTCCCGTAGGCTCATGGGCGAATTCTGCTCCTACCTGAACCTCAGCGAGTACAGATCCGCATCCTTCATCACGAAGCGCAGGCGGACCGGCTTGCCGACTATCCCAGCCAGGGGTTTGTCCGAAGTCGCCTTGTCATGAGTCCGTTCCCACCGTACCGTATGCTCGATCTCATCTCCCCAGATCAGGGGTGATTCCGCCAGGGCAAATCCGGGGAGTGGGTTCCCTTGGGCATCCTGGATTTCCACACGGATGCTCCCTGCTGCCGAGGTAGCGTAGTTCAAGACAAGATTGTCCCCCTGGAAGAGGAGAGGCTTCGTGACCATCTCGCCTCCGAGGTAACTGGCGTGGACAGAGACGAACCCGTCGGTACGGAGGGCCATCCGCTCGATGTGGATACTGGGGAACGTATAGTGACGCTGCAGGTAGAGCGAGACCTCGTCCTCACCCGTCGGGACCAGACCCGAGGCGGGCGTGTTGGCTCGGTGGATATCCAACTTCGGATGTTCCTTCCAGGCCGGATGAACGCCTCCATGAAAGTCCGCTTCCAGTGAAGGCCATCACGGCTGCTCAGGAACACCACATCCGAGACGCCGGAGCCCCGGTTGTCCTTGTACAGTTCTAGAGTACGCCAGGGCAAAAACCGCCGGGGAAAGGCCAGGTACAGGTGAGGTGCCCGAAAGTAGGGAACAGCGCCACTGGTGTAGAAGTGCCCGACGGGGGCATCCCCAGTCTTGAGAAACTCCAGTTCGCTCCAGTTGAGAAAGTCGGAGGAAGTGGAGCGGGCCACCAGACGGATCGTCTTCAGGGGAGGAGGCCGGAAGGCCCGCAGGTAGGCTACGTACCGTTCTTGCTCCGTGTCCCAGAAGGCGTGATCGGCCCCCGAGTCCGTCTCTTCCTGGATTCATGTTAAGACATCAGTAATGTGGAGCGGTTGGAGTAAGGCGCTGTATTCAAAGCGTTTTGCTGCTCTCGGCTGCACATTTTTCCAATAGCATCGGAGTTGGTGCCATTTCCGGTACTCCCAACCTAGAGGTTCCGATGCTGAGTCAACTTTTTCCGAAAGCCAGTAGTGTCCCAACGTTTGGGCTTCTAATCTCTGTAAAGTATTAATGAGTAATATGTTAGAGAAGATAATGGGTGTTTCCGACTTGAAAGTGAGTGTACGCTCACGCCCTTCAGTTCATAAGGAGGGCGAGCATGTACACGGGCACGACGATTTTTTCTCAGGTGATGCGGCATCTTCCCTGGCATCATTTTCATCGCATTGTTCAGCACTACGGAGGCGACTACAAGGTCAAGTCGTTCCGCTGTGCCGACCATTACCGGGTCATGGCCTTTGCACAGTTGACCTATCGCGAGAGCTTGCGCGATATCGAAGCCTGCCTACGGGCCATGAGATCCAAGCTCTTCCACATGGGCATTCGCTCCACGGTCTCCCGCAACAATCTGTCCAATGCCAACGAGAGGCGCGACTGGCGCATCTATGCCGAGTTTGCCCAAGTGCTTATCGCCGAAGCGCGCCGCCTGTACACCGACGAGGACCTGGGAGTCGACCTGAACGCGACCGTCTATGCCTTGGACTCCACGACCATCGACCTGTGCCTCTCGGTCTTCCCCTGGGCGCGCTTCCGCCGTACCAAGGGGGCGATCAAACTGCATACCTTGCTCAACCTGCACGGCGCCATTCCCGAGTTCGTTCTGATCTCGGACGGAAAACTGCACGATGTCCACGCCTTGGACCACCTGATTCCTTGTCCCGGTGCCTACTACATCATGGATCGCGGATACCTGGATTTCGGGCGCCTGTACCGACTCCATTCTGCCCGGTCGTTATTCGTGACCCGCGCCAAGGCCAACTTCAAGTTCCGCCGCCGCTACTCCCACCCGGTGGACAGAACGACGGGACTGATCTGCGACCAAACTGTCCTGCTGAGCACCTTCTATCCGGCCAAGGTCTACCCCGAACCTTTGCGTCGCATCAAGTTCTTCGACGTCACCACCGACCTGCGGCTAGTATTCCTCACCAACGACTTTGCTTCTCCCGCTCTGACTATTGCCCGGCTCTACAAGCTCCGCTGGCAGATCGAACTGTTCTTCAAATGGATCAAACAGCATCTCCGCATCAAGGCCTTTTACGGCACCAGTCCCAATGCCGTGAAAACACAAATCTGGATCGCCCTCAGTACCTACCTGCTCATCGCCATCATCCGCAAGCGCCTCTATCTCGAGTTGCCGCTCTACACAATTCTCCAGGTCCTGAGTGTCTCGCTCTTCGAGAAAACCCCAATTTTACAGGCCTTTCAGGACATGCATTACATTACTCAGAATAGTGACATTCATAAACAGTTGATGTTATTCGACTAACGCTGGGACGCTACTGTCCGAAAGCTTTCAAGAAGTTTCTGTCACTCCCCTTGTTTTGACCCGTGGCGGAGGAGTGGGCAACGTGGCTCGAAGGGCAGGGTTACACCTGGAACACCCGCCGACTGATGTTCTGGACCCTGAGTCGCGTGGACCGCTATTTCTCGCTACGGGAACTCCACACGGTAGACGAACTGAGCCAGCAGGATCTGGACGGTTGCTGGAAGGCCTTCCATCGTTGCCGACCTACCGAAGCCGGCACCGTGCGAGTGTTGGGACGCTTTCTTCAAACGCGTGGCCTCCTCCGGCCGACTCAGTCGCCGAGACCCAGTCGGATAGACCGCCTGCTGCACGCCTACCTCGAGTACTTGACCGAGGTCCGGGGTTTCGGGGCCTCTACCCTCAACTCTCACCAACGAACTGTCCGGGAGTTTCTCGCGTTTCTCGACTATGAGGCTCGACCCGAACGACTCACCTCCCTGTGCATTGGGCAGATCGAAAGGTTCCTCCAGGTAACCAGCCAACGAGTCAGTCGCGCGACACTGCAACACGTGGTGGCAGCGCTTCGAGGTTGGCTCCGGTTTCTCGTCGTTCAGGGAACCCTGCCGCCGGGGCTGGAGGAGCAGATCGACACGCCACGTTGCTATCGCTTGGAAAGCCTTCCCCGATTCCTACCCTGGGAGACCGTTCAAGGCCTTCTTCAGTCCGTTGATCAAACCAGCCCAATGGGCTTGAGAGACTACGCCATCTTTTTCTTAATGGCGACGTATGGTCTGAGAAACAGCGAGATCGTGGCCTTAACTTTGGACGACATCGACTGGCGAGGCCAGATTCTGCGAGTCCGGCAGCTCAAGACCTCAGCCGCTCTGACTCTACCCTTGACCGATGGCGCCGCCAGTGTGCTCTTTCGCTATCTGAAGCGGGCCCGTCCAGTCTCCTCTCACCGCCAACTCTTCCTTCGGGTGCGGGCTCCAGCAGGTCCTCTCAAGCCCACAGCGGTCGTAGAGGCTTTTCAACGTTGCGCTCGCCTCAGCGGACTTTCCATTCCTTTTCAAGGTGACCACTGTCTGCGGCATTCCTACGCGATCCATCTACTTCAGCGCGGCACTTCCTTGAAAAGCATCGGGGACCTGCTCGGTCACCGAAACGCCGAAAGCACCGACGTCTACCTACGTCTGGCCACGGAAGATCTACGGCAGGTAGCTCTGGCGCTGCCGCGCTTTGCGCAGGGGGAGGTCCGATCATGATGGCAAGCCTTTCTTTTTCCTCTCCCTTGGGACCCGTCATTCTTCGCTATCTTGAGCTCAAGCAGGCATTGGGACGGCGCTATGATGTGGAAACACATGTCTTGCACTCCCTGGACCGATTCCTCAACACCTCGGGTGCAGCCGATCTCGATGCGGGCAGTTTCGCGGCCTGGTGCCACTCCCAGCAGCATCTCTGTTCGGGAGTTCTCAGAAGCCGAATGCGGATCGTACGCAACTGCTGCTTGTACCAGCGTCGGGAGCAACCGGATTGCTTCATACCAGACCCGCTGCTCTTTCCGAGCAACCACCAAAGGGTACGGCCTTACATCTTTTCCGAGGCGGAGATTGCACGGTTATTGAGCAAAACCTCCCTGCTGAGGCCTTCTGCCAACTCTCCCCTGCGCCCTCGAATCTTTCGCCTAGCTATCGTGCTGCTGTACACGACCGGCTTGCGTCGAGGGGAACTCCTACGGCTGACACTGGACGACTACGACGGCGAACAGGATGTCTTGAGCATTCGTGCTTCCAAGTTCCACAAGTCGCGCCTTCTTCCCCTGCCCCAGGACGTGGCGGCGGAGATCGAGGAGTACTTGAAGCTCCGAAGCTGCTCCGTGTCCCCAGTCAATCTGTCCCCCCTACTTTGCAATCGCAGCCGGCAAGGCTGGCGCCATTACACCGGTACGGGTCTGAGCGACGGGATCGGAACACTGCTCCGACTGGCGCAGATCCGCAAACCCGATGGCCGCTTGCCGCGGGTGCACGATTTTCGTCACAGTTTCGCCGTTAACGCCCTGCTGCGCTGGTATCGCGCCGGTATCGACGTGGGAACCCGGTTGCCCGGACTGGCCGCCTACATGGGCCACGTCTCGATCGCTTCCACGCAATATTATCTGCCTCTGATCGAACCGCTTCGGACCCTCGCCAGTGACCGATTCGCCCAAAGTTGTGGCCAGCTCATCACCCCCTCAGTGGAAAGGATTCCCTCATGAAAAAACGCCTACCGAACCAGCTCGCTGTGGCGCTGCATGGGTTTTTCGCCGATTATCTGACCCGCCTCCGAGGGATGAGTTCTCACTCCATTGCCAGCTACCGGGACAGCTTGCTCTTGCTCCTGCGTTTCGTCAGCGCTTCTCGGCAGGTTCCGGTCGTCTCTTTGGAGCTCGATTGGATCGATCCAGCCGTGGTGATGGCCTTCCTGAGCCATCTTGAACAAGAGCGTGGCAACAGCGTGGCTACCCGTAATGTCCGGCTTTCGGCTATTCACACGTTCTTCCGTTACGTGGGCGCTCATCACCCCGATCGTCTCGAGCAGGCGCAGAGGATTCTGGGGATTCCGTTCAAGCGCACCTCAACGCCCAGGATCGAGTACCTGGAATACGAGGAACTCCAGGCTGTGCTCTCGACGGTCGACCGTTCGTCAGCTCAAGGCCAGAGAGACTACGCTCTGTTGGCAACCCTGTTCAATACCGGTGCCCGTGTCCAGGAAATCCTCGATCTTCGGGCTCGCGACCTGCAGCTGACGAAACCTTTCCAAGTGCGCTTATTCGGCAAGGGAAGAAAGGAGCGCTTTTGTCCCATCTGGCCGCAAACCGCCCAGATCCTTCGGTCCCTGTGCAGGGAACAACTTCTCGATCCTGCCTCGGAGAGGCCGGTCTTTCTCA
Organism: Acidobacteriota bacterium; assembly: GCA_965219855.1. Classification (GTDB taxonomy): domain Bacteria; phylum Acidobacteriota; class UBA6911; order RPQK01; family JAJDTT01; genus CAUZIZ01. The sequence continues at coordinate 326,354 of CBDCOR010000022.1, read as the reverse complement.
ACTACCGTGGGGAGCCGCTAACCCGTTTCGGCGTCCGCTATATCCTCAACAAATACCTCACCCGAGCCCAGGCTCAGGCTCCCACTCTGGTTCGCAAGAGGTTGCACCCTCACAGTCTGAGACACAGCACCGCGGTTCATCTGCTGAAAGCCGGTGTCGATCTCTCGACCATTGCTCAATGGCTGGGTCATGCCAGTGTCAACACCACCAACAAGTTCCAGGGCTCGCCTGGCGCGTCCGTTGTATGCCTTGGTTAGGCCTACGGGTCTTTCTCTAAGCGGTCCATCCAGTAATCCGGTCGGCGGCTGTTGTGTGCGATCGCAAGAATTAAGACGTGCGCGTCGGGCTGCGAGTAAATGATGGCGTATCGGAATTTTCTCAGTTGCCACTTTCGGATGCCTTCGCGGATTTCTCTGCCAGACTCGGGGTACTCAAGGAGCAAGCCCACTACTCTGCGGATCTCCACCCAGAAGTGTCGGCCGAGGCCCTTGGCCCGAACGATGTCGACTACGCCGGAGGGCCAGATGATTTTCAGTTCCTCGACCTGCTCTCTTTTCCCCAGACCAATATGCACTCGGTAGCTTGAGGCAGACAGATAACTGCCACCACCTACCACCTGAGTCAAGAAGCGATCCTGACCGACTTTCAATTCCAAACGGGCTCCAATGGCATTCGAGTTGGACCGCACACCCTTCAAGCGGACCTCGAGCCAATTGTTCCTGTTACCCATTCGGTTGTGGAGAAGCATCGGCGACTGACCACAATTGCTGACAAGCAGGTCCACATCCCCATCATGGTCATAGTCGCCCAGGGCTAGTCCCCGGCTGACCTGTGGAACTACAAGAGAACTCCCACGCTGAGCCGCGACCTCGACAAAGCGGTCGCCCCGATTTTCGAACAGGAGTTTAGGTTGGGCATAAGCAGAACCCGGTCGAATCTGCGTTATGTTGTCGAGAATGTGACCGTTGGCCACAAAGATGTCCAGATCGCTATCGTTGTCGAAATCTACAAAGCCCACTCCAAATCCGACCAGATTCCGCGAGGGCAGCTGGACCTCAAAAACTGAGCTGACCTCTTCGAAGAAGGCTTTCTGGTTCTGATAGATGGCCAGGTACTCAACGTCCAGGTTCGTGACCAGGAGATCGGCCAGACCATCCCCATTGAAGTCGGCCATGTCGGTACCCATCCCAGCCTGAGGCCGACCGTTTTCATCAAAGGCTGTCACTATCATCCTTCCTCTGAGACGGAACATCCCAGCACCACCTGGCGGCCACCCGTGGGCCGGAGGTAAGACATGAGTCGAAGCGAGGGAATTGCAAGTTGAAAAGGAGCTTAGCCGATGTCTACCTGTAAGAGAGTGTTAGTCTTGTTCTTGTTTGCCGCCCCGACCCCGGCCCTTTGGTCGACCCCGCGCGTGATCCCCACGCCGCACTTCCTGGAGACGGGTTCGGAGATGTTGAAAATCAGCGGCGGACCGTCGCGGCACTGGGTGATTGCGAGTCCATCGGATGGGCAAATGCTCGAGCTCGCCGTAGAGCTTCTCAGCAAGGAGGCTGACCACCTTGGCGGCAGTAAGCTGCGGACATCGAAACAGTGCTCTGAAGTCCCCTGCATCCTGCTACTGGACTGGGGCCGAAAAGCATCCCGCACTGACGAGGTCATGAGACTTCTGTCCGGCGCGGACCGGAAAGTGCTGAACGATGCCGAGGGCACGGGGCAAGCTTATGTGATCAAGACCGACCTTGAAGGTCAGCGCTTACTCTTGATCGGTTCGGCCCCCCTGGGGGTATTCTACGCCGCCACCACTCTGGTTCAACTGTGGTCAGCGGCGGATGGGGGACTCGTCATTCCTGAGGTCGAAGTGAGGGACTACCCCGACTTCAAGTATCGAGCAGCAGCAGACTGGCTTATGCGTGCTGAGCTCAATCGCTGGGGTTACGACTGGGGCGATGGCAGGAGAGCCTACATCAGGAGAATCAAGCGCAAGCTCGATTTTTGTCTGCGCTTCAAAATCAACATGGTCTTCTTTGACGGCTTCGGATGGAACTCGGAAAAAGTTCCTGGCTACGGTGCCATGATGCGCGAATTGAACTCCTACGCGCGTCACCGTGAAATCAAGCTTGTCTATGCCGGTTTCGGCGCCAACTTCGACCCCTTGAAAGTCGAGCCGGAGTTCAACATCGGCAAAGTGTTTGTGAACCGGAGCAGCTATCCGCACGGACCTGCGTACGAGTGTTACGGTGAAACTCGGACTCCTCTACACCCCACCCTGGGCACCTGCCGGTCAAACGAGGAGCAGAACAGGCAGATTGTCGAAGCCATCACCGACCTGGTCCGAACCACTGAGCCCGGGGCCCTCTACATCCACCACGAGGATGCCGGGCACTATAAGAGCAATGTCGAACGTTGGAAAGCCCGCCACGACGAGTGCAAAGCCAGATGGCCCAACGACGATTTTGCAGCCCTGGACGGTGGGGCCGGAGCCCTGGGCTATCGTTACGGCAAGATTGTAGAGAGCGTCCAGAAAGTGCGCAATCCGGACACGGGCTACGACGCTGCCCGGGACTGCACGATTATTCTGATTTCTCCTCCCTATGGTATTGATTCCGGACGATCTGGCCTGGGAAACGTCGACACCGACGAAGATCTCAATTGGGAGAAAACCCTCGAATACTGGGCTAACGCAGTCTCAGTCTTGCCGTCGCAAACAAATGTTGAAGTCGGTTTCCGTGAGATTTTTCCTCGTAGCAGCACGGGTCAACCCTGGATTCAAGCGTTCAAGGAAAGAATGACATCCCTGGGACTGGAGCAGTAAGTCTTTCATGTTCTTTCTCGGCGGAGCTGATCAATACTCCGCGGGAGTCTTCAACTACCCCTACGCGGCCACACCGGTGATGAACGGAATCTTCAAGGGTGCGGAGGCGATTTACAACTTCAGTGGTGGCGTCCACCAGGAGCCGCTGCAAGTTGTCAACGCCGAAGTCAGCTGGAACAGCGATGCCCCGGGCAGCCGTCAGCCCAGCACCTTCCAGACAGCTCTGGATGCGTGGAACACGCTCCGATCAAACCAGGAACTCCCGGAAGAAGTTTTCGGTACCGGGGGATTGTTCGATGAGGCCTGCATTCGAATCTACGGCCACAAAGCGGGCAAGGTCATGGCCCGCTTCTTTAACTTCTTCGAACCGTTGAGGGGCAGGGAAATACCCGCTTTTTACCCTAGAAAGGTCTATCCAACGGCCGTCTTCTGGCGGCTCTTTCAAGCCGACAGCGCCTATTGGGGTTTCGATCAGAGCTCGATGGGCAGTCGAGCTCTGACTGACTCGGTGGAGGCCGCAGCCGAAGTCCGGATCAGAGGTCGGGCAAACCTATCCATTGATACGGATTACGGCGAGTTGCAGCGAAGACTCTCGGCCTTTTGGAGGCAAGCCTCAGAAGTCAACGTCAAGGGCCGACGAATCGTCGCAGAAGCGCTTGCTTCCCCAGACGTGAAGGGGGACGCAGAGCCCGATCTGCGCCATCTGGATCGCTGTTTGGAGGTGGGAGTCCGCTTTGGACGTCTGCTCGCATCCTATCATCAGTTCGCAGCCGAACATGCCTCGGGAAAAGCCGAACCCAAAGGAATAGAGGAAAACCTCATCCAGATCCAGGAGCTCTGGAACCACCTGGACAGCTCATTCTCTTTCGACACCGTGGATCCCAAGGGGGGTGACCTCTCGAGTTGGACTTTAACCCTCGAAGAATTAAGAAGCAACTTGCTGGCGCTATCCCAATCGGTCTCGCGTCGAGGGGTTGAGTTTCGCTAAGGGCCTGTCCAAGAACAAGTTCGCAGATTTGGCGCTCAGATTTGCGCCAGATTTGGCCGCGAACGATTGAGCGAAACCGCAGGCGTAGCAGGGTCTACGTAGAGGATTTCGCGATTGAGGAGCGGCCGAAGATGGTGTGAATACGAGATGCCAAAGTGTGAAGTTGTTCTTGGACAGGCCCTAAGAGAAAGAACATTTCAGATGTCTCTCTCGGCCTGTCTCACCTGGTCCGGCTTCCAAGTGACTTCGAAAAGAAAGCTTCAAAGCGGCGTCACTCAACATGTCATTGACGAACCAAAGCCAAGCGCTATCGAAGGGTTCGCCTTGGAACTCGGCTCCATCGACCGGACAGGTGTGCCGCTGCGGACTCTGAGAGGCGAACTGGAGTTGGACCGCATGATCTGGACAGAAAAAATCGTGGTAGTAGCCAGCCTGCTGCTCGGGAACCGACGGCAGGAAGTCATGATAGCCGTCCACCCTTGCATCCAAGGCATCGAGGGACGCGGCGAATGCCGGAAGTCCAACCTTCGCCCGAAGGGTTTTACTCCAATCCGGTGTCAGCAGCGTCATACCCGGTAAACCTCAAGCGTCTTCTTCGCGATCCCATCCCAATCCAGGCGCTGGACGCTAGCCAGGGCCCTTTCTGAGGCGGTATCCCGATCCCATCCCTGGATTTCCTGCATGGCCTCCAAGAGGGCGTCCTTCTGCTTCGGGTCGTAGAGGATACCGCCACCCGGAAGGAGGGTGGAGGGAAGACAGCCCAGCGCGGGCGCGATGACAGGACGCGCGTGCGAGAGGCCGAGAACCACGCTCCCCGAACTCATTGTGGCGTGAAAGGGCAGCACTATGACGTCGCTGGCCGTCAGGACGCGAATCAAGTCTTCATTCGAAGCTTTCATATCGCCGTGGACAAAACTGGACAAGATTCGAGGGTGATCTCCGATCCGACTCCAAAGCGAATCCACGTACTTCGCCGGTCCTCCGCCCGCTGCCAACAACCAACAATCAGGCTCCGACAAACGGCAGAACGCATCGGCAAATTCCTCTATTCCCTTGTAGGGAAGGATTCCACCGATGAACCCGTAGACGAAGCCTGATTCCGGAACTCCCAGCTCCGAGCGGCACTCCGAACGCGAGAATCGGTAGGGGTAGACCCCAATGAAGTGTCCGTGAGGGATGACGAACAGATCATGTGAGCGTCCGAAGTGGCGGGTCACCCCTTCCGCGTTGACCTCACAGTGAGCAATGATGGCGGTTGCGAGCCGGCAAAGATGGAGCCGAAACTCGTGATCGATCTCCTGATGAGTGCGGTTGTGAGGATAGATGTTGTGGGCAGTCCACACCACTTTGTAGCCCAGCTCCCGAGCCAGCTCCAGGAAGGAAACCAGGTCCTGCATCTGGCGCTGCATGATCTCGGCGTCGTCGTGGTAGTAGTCGTGGTGAGGCCACTGCAAGTGAATGACATCAATCCGTCCCTGATTGCGCCGCAGGTACTCCGGACTGTGATCGACCGAGTACTCGACTTCTGCCCCCTGGCGTTCCAGAGCTTCGCAGAGCAGTGCTCCGTAGGGATTGTTCCCTTCGTGGTCAGCAGGAAGACGCTCGGACTGGTGATAATAGTAGGCTACACGCAAAACAAGAGGCTCAAGATACAAGGGGCAAGATACAATACACTTGTATCTTGGAATTTCTTATCCGAAGTTCACTGGATCTGAGGCACGATCCAGCTGTTGTCGCAGTTCTGAGCTCAGTCCTCTCTCGAGGGCCTCGAAGGCCTGGTCGATGTGCTCCGGCTTCCTTCCTCCGGTGAGTACACTGGTGATGTCGGGATGGGTCAGTGCCCAGGCCAGCGCCAGGTCCACCAGGGAACGCCCTTCCTGCCCGGAGATGTCCCGGAGTCGTTCAATCAGTGCAAAGTTGCGCCGGTGGAAATACGAATCCTTCCAGTCGGAAGCCAGGTCGAACCGGGTCCCCTGGGGAATGGGCCCATCTTCTCGGTACTTTCCTGCCAGAAAGCCACCTGCGATGGGACTGTAGGAAACGATCCCGAGACGCTGGTCTCGACACAGAGGGATCATCTCCGCCTCGATTGCTCGGTCGGCCAGATTGTAGGAGGGCTGGATCGAATCGAAGCGAGCCCAGCCATTTCCTTCCTGGTGCCAAAGCGCCTGGCACAGCTGCCAAGCCGCCGAATTGCTCAATCCCAGGTAGCGGATTTTCCCCTGCTCGACTCCGCGGCTCATCGCCTCTAGAATCTCATCCAGCGGATCTCCCTCCTGCGGCCAATGGTGCAGCTGATACAGGTCGATCCAATCGGTCTGAAGGCACTCGAGACTCTGGTCGATCTTCTCCGCAACTGCCTCCCCATTCAGGCGCCTGCTGAACCCGCACTTCGTTGCCAGAACGATCCTCTGTCTGTTCTTAGTCTGAGATAGCCAGCGACCGATCATCCGTTCCGAAGCCCGATCGCTGTAGGACTCGGCTGTGTCGAGAAACGTGATCCCGCGTTCGATGGCGCGATCTAGGATTCGCCAGGCGGCGGGCTCCTCTATTTCCCGCCCGAAGGTAGCGCCTCCCAGGGCGATGGCACTGACCTCAAGGTCGGTTCTGCCCAGCTTGCGGTACTCCATCAGATCTCCTCTCCCTCAGGTTATGCGCTAAAGCGCTCCCGCTGATGCCGAGTTTTCCAGGTGAGACCGCGAATTCGGTCTTGGTCACGATTCGGAAAGACGAAACTCATCACCCAGGCGGTTCCGAAGCTGGCCAAGGCTGAGTACGGAACGATCCAGGTGAACCCCATACCCTGCTCCACCAGCCGCTCGGAGAACTCTTCGTCGAGCACGGCTCCCAGGGTCGCTGGGGTTGAAGGTCCCATTGCCTGCAGCAGCTCACGGGAATAGGCCACTCCCAGCGCAGTGAGGAATCCCACGATGGCGGCGATCCAGACCGCCCGGCCGCTCGCCCGGGGGATCAGCATACCGGCGAAAAAGATGCCACCCATGGGACCCACTAACGAATTGAAGGTCTTGGGGAGGATGGTCAGGATGTCATCGGCCCCGGTAAGCGTATCGAGATAGAGGGCACCCAGGGTTACCGCCATCCCCACTACCAGCGTAATAACCCGAGCCTGAAAGATATTGTTCCCCTCCTTCTTCTTCTTTCTAAGGCGGCCGAAGTCCACAGTTACCACCGTGGCAAAGGCGTTGACCCCGGAATCGATGGTGGACATGGCGGCTGCGAGCAGAGCTGCGAAAATGGCCCCTGCCAGGCCCGGAGGAATCCGAGCTGTCACGAAGAAGGGGAAAATGCTGTCCCGGTCCTTTCCACTTGCCAGATCGATGTGTTGGGGAAGGGGCTCGGGTCCGTGGGTGTAGTAGTAAACCAGGCTGGCACCAACGGTGCTCAGGATCAGAATGATGCAGATACCGAACAGGGTACTGGTGACGAAGCTGCGTCTTCCGGCTCGAACATCCACGGTCGAGAAGTAACGCTGCATCGTCACCTGGTTTGCACAGTGGGCGACGATGACCCAGCGTCGCTACGATCCCAACCGTAGCAATCACGACTATCAGGGGGATACCGGTTGCAACGGCGAGGGCCCGCGAGGAGACCAACACGATGACGCCCATGAGGACCGACACGAACATCAGGAACATGGAGGCGCCGAGAAGCCTTACCGAGAGATCGAACCGGTGTTCCAGATACTCGTAGGCGGTGGTAAAGCGGAAACCCGCGAAAAAGGGAATCGTCACCAACAGGATCGCCAGCAAGTCGATGGGGAACGAGAGAAAGCTACTCACCAACTGGCCAAAGCCAAAACGCCAGATTACGCCAGGATAGGCCAGGAAACTGATGCTGGACAGGAGCGAGGCGATGATGCTGACCCCCACCGCGAACCAGGGAAGACGGCGACCTCCGAGAAAGTACTCTTCGTCGCTAGTCTGTCCCTTGGACAAACGCCACCCCAGAAACATCATGGCTCCCAGGTACGCGATCAGCACGACATGGTCGGCAGGATGAAGCTCCATGAACGATCCCTTCTCCAGAAACTCAAACTGAGACAGGACTGCCAAGCTGGGCCACATTGTTAGTAGTCCGGCCCAGTTACCGCCTCGATGGCCTCAAGAAGCGTCCAGATCGGCACACTACTCTAGCCCCTGGCTCAAACCCGCGCTAGATCCTACCCTTTCCAGCGGAGGCCGGCAAGGCCTCCGATCCGAAGCAAAGATTGAAGTGATCTTAACAACTACCATGACATAGGGCTGGGTCTGGAGGCTCCTCTAGAGCCGTGACAGCAAGCGGTCGGTAGAAACCACTTCCCCAAGAGCTCTTCCGCTCAAGAAGCTCCTGCCAGCGGTCGGTTGCGCAGCTGGCGCGCAGCTGCCGACACGGATTTCAGCTTCAGGTAAGCCTCGTCCAGGGAGATGGGATTGTCGTGTGCCGGGGCGAATCCGCAGTCGGGATTGAGGATCAGGCGCTCGGGGTCCAAATAGCGTAGAGCCGCATCCGCCCTGGACACCAGGACCTCGGGGGGATCTACCTCAGGACTGAGCACGTCAATGACTCCCAGGCCCAGAGTCTTGTCCTCGGGAAAACCCTTCAGAACCTCCACGGTTCCAGCGTCCTCAGCGGCCAGTTCCAGCGCCAGCACATCCACCTGCGCTCCGTAGAGATGGGACATCAGAGGATCGAACCCACCCTGCGTGACGTGCATCCGCGCTCGATGGCCTCGACAGACGTGCAGAGCAGTGGTGATCCCCTCAATCCCTTCCACCACGAGGTTCAGCCCAGTAACTGCCATTTCCAGTTCTCGATCCCGGTCCGCAAGGGAGATCTTCACCTTGGGGTTGGTACCCGTTGGATTGTATTCCTGGCCTACGAAGCGGCCCATCATCGCATCATCGAACTGGATGAACGACACTCCTTCCTGCTTCAGGGCCAGCACCTCCTGACGCAGCACCCGGGCGGCATCTTCAACCAGATCCTCACGTCGAGGGTAGGCCTCCCGACTCTTTTCCGGGTCGTAGAACCAACGGTCGATCATGTAGGGACTAGGAAGGGTAGCTTTGACTCGATTAGGGGTGCAGCTCATGGCGAACCGCACCTCCTCCAGGGCAATGGGACGCTTGTATTCGAGTTTCGATACCACCGCGGGCCTGGTGAGTGTGGCCCCGGTCAGGACTCGGACCTCGATCACGTCGGGCTCGAAACCTGACACCGCTTGTGAGAAGCCGGTGAAATAATTCAGCCGTCGCCACTCGCCATCGGTAACGATGTCGATCCCTGCTGCTTCCTGCAGGGCAATGGCAAACTCCAGCGCCGGCTGGATCGCCCGGTCGAATTCGTCTTCCTCGATCCCACCCTGCTCCCGGAGATCCACCAGCTCAATGACCCATCTAGGCCGGGGCAGGCTTCCGATTACCATGGTGGGGAACAGCAAGTTGCCAGTGGTCATTGCTCCCCCCGCAAACCCGTTTCCAAATCAGCTTTCGCCGAATCACTGAGGTCAACTTCCAGAATCTGCCGCGCCTGTTTGACGATGGCTTCGTCCACCATGGTGCCGTCCAAGTTGACCACTCCCGCCCTGGCGCTAGAGAACGCATCTACAATGCGCCGCGCCCACTCGACCTCGGCAACACTCGGAGAAAAGACTTCATTGATCACCGCAACCTGCGCGGGGTGAATGGCGAGCTTCCCCGAGAACCCGAGATTGCACGCTGCCTGAGCGTGAGCTCGAACCCTAGCCAGGTCCTTGAATTCCAGACAGGGAGAATCGACAACCTCACACCCAGCAGCCCGAGCAGCGGTAGCAATCGCCGATCGGGCGTAGAGAAGCTCCGTCTCTTCGGAGGTCCGGGTCATGTGCATCTCGGCCGAGAAATCCTCGGCACCGAACATCAATCCAGCCACCCGGTTACAAGAGTTCGCCATCTGAAACGCGTTCAGGACGGCTTGCGGAGATTCCAGCATCAGATAGATGCGGTGCGGCGAGACGCCTTCACCGTCGCCCAGGGTCTGATCGAGGTGCAGTACATCGTCGACCGAGCGGCACTTGCTGAGGAGGACCCCTTCTGATGGGATCCGCTGAAGGGCTGCACAGTCCTCTTCAAAACTCGAGCTTGCCGACGGATTACAGCGAATGAGTATTGAGCTGTCGCTGGGGCTGCCCGCCAAGACAAACTCGAGGGACAGTTTCCGCGCCCTCGCCTTGTTCTCGGGCAGCACCGCATCCTCCCAGTCCAGTATCAGCACATCAGCTCCCCGCTGCCTCGCTTTTGCCAGTTTGCGCTCGCTGTCACCGGGGACGAACAGATAGCTTCGTCTCATAGCCCGCTCCTTGAACAATCCTTGTAGCCCATCCTTCGCTCACCTATCATGTTAACCTTCCGCGAGGGACAAACGGTAGAGTCCGAGCGGCTCCCATCAAGGCATGGATTCAGCATGGAAAAGTAGGAAAACAACCGTAGCATCAGATCGACAATTCGTCCAATCACAAAATGAATCAAGAAAATCCGAACCAAACGAGTGCTCCCCCAAGACCTTCCGCCGTCCCAGATCTGGTTCCTGCTGAGAGAACCTCAGAGGAGGAGTTTCTTCGTCAGATCTTTGTGCGCGCCCAGATGACTCAGTTCGTGAAGGAACCCTTCATCGCCTCACGCGCCGACGGGGTCTACTATTGGGACCTAAAGGACAAACGGTATCTGGATGCTATCTCGGGAATCTACGTGGTGTCCGTGGGCCACAACAACCGCCGGGTGATCGATGCTATTCGGGAGCAGATGGACGTCCTTCACTTTTCTCCGACGGTGCACGGCACCAACCCGTTGGCGGTCCAACTGGCGAATCAGTTGGCCAGGATTGCCCCTGGCGATCTGGAGGCGGCCAAGCTGCTCAGCGGTGGCTCGGAGGCGACCGAAGCGGCCATCACCATGGCGCGGCAGTATCACCGGCTCAACGGCAAAGCCGGAAAATACAAGATCATCTCGCGGTATCAGTCCTGGCACGGGAATACGCTTGGTTCGCTCTCGGCTTCCGGATTGCCCGGTCGCAAGGCCATGAGAGAACCCCTGGCCCCCGGCTTCGTGCATGTCTTCCCACCCACCTGCTACCGCTGTCCCTTTGGCAAGGAGTACCCCAGCTGCGATCTCACCTGTGCCACCCTGATTGAAGACGTCATCAAGCTGGAAGGGCCCGAGACCGTCGCTGCGGTGATGGTCGAGCCCATAGGCCACACCGGAGGAATCATCGATCCTCCGGAAGAGTATCTGCCTCAGCTGCGCGAGCTCTGCAGCCGTCACGATGTCCTTCTGATTTTCGACGAGATCATCACCGGAATGGGGCGCACCGGACAGATGTTCGCCGCGGAGACGTTCGGCGTCGTGCCGGATCTGCTGTGCGTGGGAAAAGGCCTCTCGGGCGGCTACGCTCCGCTTTCCAGTGTCCTCTGCCGTCGTCCTGTCGCCGATCGCTTTTAGGGGGATCCGGCAGACAACCCCGGTTTTGTCGCGGGACACACCTTCGAAGGCAACCCGGTCTCTTGTGCGGCGGGGCTGGCCACGATTTCCCAGATTCTGGAGCGAGACCTGTGTGGTAACGCCCGCCGTGTGGGAGGCCGTCTGAAGGAGGGTCTAGAGGGGCTGCGCCGCCATGGCATCATCGGCGACATTCGTGGGAAGGGTTTGTTCCTGGGGCTTGAGTTCGTCCGCGATCCCTCGACCAGGGAACCGTTCCCTCAAGAGATATCCATTGGCAACCTGATCGGGAGACGCGCCTTGGAAAACGGACTGCTGACGCGCTTCGATCCCGATTGGATCGCGCTGGGTCCGCCCTTGATCCTCACGGAGGATCAGGCCGACGAAATCGTCTCGATCCTCGACCAGAGTATCTCCGAAGTCCTTGCCCAGAACCGTCTAGCCTGAAACCTCACCGCGAACGACCCGCACTGTGGCACGGCCTTCCAGGCCGTGATTGTCGAGCCTCTGGCTCGACGGACCAGGAGTCACGGGCAGGGATGCCCGTGCCACTGCAGGATCCCAAAGTTTCCTTCGCGAATGGGGCCAGCACCGCTAACCTGAAACTTCATTGGCGAATGTAGCTTTGGCCTCCAGGCCGAAGTCTTATTTTTCCGAGCCTTTGGCTCGGACGGCGGCCTGGAGGCCACCGCTACGTCCCTCGACTGAAGTTTCTTTCCTGTACGATCCGGCGCAGCCGGTGGCGGGGCTAAGCTGAAACTCCGATAACTTAACTTAACTATAACTAGCTTTCAGATTTTCCGGTCATGCGACCGGTCAGGGAAGCCTGAAGCGCTCCACTAGATTGGCACTGAGAAATCCGGGCTACGTCTCCTGGCTCGGTTTGGTAAAGCTGAGTGCGTAAACTAGAAAGCGCCTTGCTTCGTCCAGCTGCCACAGCCAGGGTGGAGTGAACTTCCGCTCCTGGATCCTTCCGTTAACCGCGGCTGCCCGCTCCAGGGCTCTTGCAACCGCTTCTGGACTCAGCCCGGTAAAGCAAGAGCCATCCCCTATCACAGCTCCCATCAGGTCGGACGCCCTGGCCTGTGGGCACTCGGCTACGTCCGGAGCGGAGTCGGATGATGACATGTCGGTAACGACCAAACCCGATCCACCTGGAGCGACCATCCTACTCATCAGGCCCAGGTGTCTGTCTCGGACCTGCAGCATCAGCTCTCTTTCTGCAACACCTTCCAGAACAGGCCGATCGACCGTCTCCATGAGCTGACTCAACACACAGGTAGAGACCACCAGATCAAATTCGAGGTTGCCATCAATCCGGGTCTTTTCTCGGTCGTGTTGTGGCTGCGGAGCGGTCTCCTGCGAAGTCCAGCCGGACAGATCGACATCGCCGTGAAGCCGAATCTTCGACGCGTGATTAGGATGCTGTCTGGCCACAGCATCGGCCATCGCTGCGCGGTCCAGGTCAAAAAGGTGGACCTCGGAAAAGCTCGATACTAGCTCGCTCAGGTGCAAGTCATTGCAATTGCCGGCTCCCAAGACCGCAATTTTACCGCGGGCTCCCGCTTGGGCCTTGCGGATCAGGCGCATCATCCGATTTCGGTGCTCCGCAAAGCACTCCCAGTTGTGCTTCGTGCTCTGGTTGTAGGCTAGCTGGGTCTCGTGCATATGGACTCCGAGCCCGAATTCTAGTGACGCCCGGTTCAAGCGTCAAGGCTGGCTTGGCAGAGGGTGCCCGCTACGGTAATATCGTCCGGCTTTGAGAATCCTAAGTACACCCGCCTTGATACTTCTCTGGAGCTGCAAAAGGATCTCGATGTCTTGAGACGCCAGATGGCAACCATGGAAAAGGACGCGACATTTCCAGACACTCGCCTTGCCGACGACTCCATGAAATTCAATCCAGCTCGGGTAGGAACCCTGATCCACCTCATGCTCGGCGCCCTTCACCACATCGCTCATGAGACCCAGTTTATCGGGACGCCTACGCAGGACATGCAGGATCACATCCGGCATGGAAAGATCCACGCCAAACGCACAGGACACCGCGGCAGCCTGCTTCACAGCCGTCTACGCTACTTCGATCCGCAGAAACGCCGCTCCGGTATCCCCGAAGATGTGGCCGCTCTGGTAACAAAGCTCTCGGCAACTGAGACGGTCGTCACCCTGGTGAACATCGATCAGGTAAATGCTAAGTCCTCGTGCAAGGTGGGGCCTACGGGGAACACCAATGTCTGGAGATCGACGTGAACGAAGAAGTGACGCCAATCAATCATCCGTTCTTCCAGGTATCGCTGGCACCTGGTGCAGGCGCCAAGATGACCATACGAATGAAGCGTTTTTCAAACTCACCGACTCTGGCCCAACCCTGGGACCGAAACTCAATGATGGGACAGTAGCAGCCGTCTGCTTACGCCAGGGGAAAATCTGGTGGCAGGAAAATCAGCCACACTTTTGAAACCCTACCACCTTGGGGTTGACACTCTTTTCAATTCCCTGACGCCCCGACCGGGCTCTTCCTCCTGAAGCTATAACTAGCGATATCCTCCCTTATCAAGCCCTTAGCGGCAGAACGTAAAGTAATCCAGGTATGGCACCGAACTTGCGGGTTCTCCACACAAATGCCGTTTGAAAATGGCCTAACGAGTCAGACCGGAATTGGAGATCAGGGGAGGAACGAGATGAAAGAAAACGAGTGCTGCATCTGTCAAGCTGAGGTCATCTTGGGGACCGACACCGTCGAAGATCGACCCACCGGACTCTTTGGTTCTGTCGAAGAGTGGCACTACTGCCCAAGCTGCTGGTCCAATATGAAGCAGCTTCGTCAATACGAACTGGACTTCGAACTGCTCTTCAAAGCCGTCTTTCGTGGTCTGGAGCCAAGGAATGGGCTGACCTTGCCCGCTCTCGACTATGACCCATCGGGTCAGCATGCCGCTTCGGCTTGAGGAATTCGTCTGAACGTCTGAACGTCGCACGTTGCTGAGGAAGGCATCTCTAGATGATCTTGAAGCCAAGTCGGACAGAGCCGCGAGCGACTTGACTTGTCTGCAATATGAGCCCAGGTTCCGAGGAGCGACGGGTCAGCAACACAATCTCACCGGTCCCGACCGATGATCCTCCACCTTCCATTGGCCCTTCAAGAACAAACTGATGACATTCTATGCCAAGCCCCCGTCAGTGGAGTCTTCGCGCGAGCCACACCGTGAGGTAGTTCCCGCAGAGACCGATCACGCCGGGCTGAAGCCCGTAGAGACTTCGTAGGTCGCTTCGATAGAGCAGCAGCGTCAACACTCCTCCAACCGCCAAGCCAGCCAGGATATCCCGCGAAGTAAAAGCCCTCTCTTCCCCCCAGGAATGCAGCGTCCCCAGTACGAACGCAGGCGACAGCTGAATCAGCACCTCAAACTTGATGACGATCAAACCCCAAAGGGTCGTCAAGGGGGAAAGAGCCAAGAACACCAGGGTACTCATGGTGCAAATGCTGAAGACGGGGGTCAAACGCGCCACCTGCCCTCCCCGGGCGGCCTCAGACGTCCGCATACGAGCGGCGAAGTCCTTGGTAAAGATCGAGACCAATGAGAGCAGGCAGGAATCGGCAGTCGACATGATCGCGGCGACGACTGCCAACAGCACCAGAAGCACCGGGTAATACGCCAACTCATGGTTCTCCACCAGGTGCGCAAGTACCAGAAAAGTAACTCGGTCGGAAGCAACCCCCTGCAGCTCCGGGAAGAGCACGATCCCAGTCAGTCCGATGAAGATCACCGAGGAAACGGCTACCAGCGGAAGGAAGGCCATCACCGTGAGCGCCTTCTTCAATTGAGTTAGACTGCGGGCGGCGTAGATCCTCTGAATCGCCTGCGGATAAAGGGAAGCTCCCAGAACAACCATCAGAAAGTTGTTGATCCAGGCGACGCAAGTCCGCCAGCCTGGGTTCTCTACCTTCTCCGGTGTCACATCCCGAATGGCTTCCAGGATCTGGCCGGGAGTCCCCACCACCGCGATGATCAGCGCGACAACCAGCAGGAGTCCGACCCCCAGAATCGTTCCCTGAAGGACGTCGGTCCAGGCCACCGCCCGCATTCCTCCCAGAAGCTCGTAGCAGAGGATGACGAAGCCTCCCCCGATGACTCCCACCTCATACGGAATGGCGCCTCCGGTAAATCCGTCGAAGGCGTGTCCCAGCGCCATGAGTTGCGACAGCAGGAAGTTCACCAAGGTAAAGGCAAAGATCAGGGCTGACAGGTAGTGCAGAGGAGCACTCTTGAAGCGGTCGTCCAGATAGTCAGTCGGGGTCAGGTATCCCCCGCTACGAGACAAGGAAAACAGCCGGGGGGCGAACAAGGTGTAGCCGGTGACGACACCGACCATGAAGGTCACGGACATGAAATAGGAAATTCCCAAGCGATGAGTTTGTCCCGGAAAGGCGGAGAACGAGTTGCCACTGTATTGGGTAGCGAAGAGCGTCAGCAGGAGTACCACAAAGCCAATCGACCGGCCCGCCAGAAAGTGGTCGCTCAGCGTGTGTTCCTTCTTTGCCCTTCTGCCGAGAATGCCCAGAATCAACAGGACGACAACGTACAGCGCACTCCCCAGAATCAGGTCGTAAGCAAGTTCAGTCAGAGCTGCCATCCTTCCAGAAGCGCCGGATTCCCCAGGCGGTGACCACCGAAAGACAGGCGGTGAAGAAGAAACTGGACCACAGCCACAAAGGGAATCCCAGCAGATCGCGCGAACCCTGTTCGACGAAAAGGAAAGGCACACTTCCCAGGGAGCAGATCGCGACGATCAGAAGGTAGCGCGGGTGTCTTCGGGGTTCGTCTTCCATATCAGTCCAGTCCCAAGTGGCGGTGGCCTCCAGGCCGCCGTCCGTCGAGCCCAAAGCTCGAAAAGAAGAAGAATACTTCGGCCCGGAGACCAAAGCTACGTCCGCCGAGCGCTTTCCCCCTCTTCCGACTTCACCGGTCGGCATCGATGAGGGCGGGTAGGCTAAAATGGTTGGGTGTGCTACCTTCTTCTCGCCTGCCTCCTGTTCGGCATCCCCAGCCTCTGCGCTCAGACGAGCGACGAATTCAGCCGCCAGGCTCAGGAATTGGTCCGTCGATACCAGTGGGAAGAGGCCGCCCAGCTTCTAGGGAACGGTTTGCGCACCTATCCCGATTCGGCTTCCCTGCTCCTTCGGCTGGGGGCCCTAAGGATCCAGATGGGACGCCCGGTGGAGGGGGAAGCCCTTCTGAGGAAAGCCCTATCCCTGCACTCAGCCAACTCCGAGGTCTGGTACCACATCGGCGAAGCCCAGCTGCGTCAAGGGCAGGGAGCAGCCGCTGTAGGCTCTTTCCGAAGGGCAGTCCAACTGGACCCAGAAAACTCTCGTCACCACTATCGCCTTGCCTACGCGCTCTTTGCCCAGGGGGAGGAACACGCTGCTCTGCGGAGTGTCCAAGAGGCGACGCGGCTGAAGCCCGACGATCCGGGCATCCGCCAACTCTATGCAATCCTGCTGCACCGCACTGGCAAGAAGCGCGAGTCCTCCCAGCAGTTGCGCAAGGCACATATCCTGGCGCCGGAGGATGCTCGTCTCCTGTTCCAGCTGAGCGAAGAACGGAGACTGAAGAAGCAATGGTCACAGGCGCTGGAGTACCTGGAGCTGGCGGCCCAAGCTGATCCTGAGAATCCTCTTTATTACGAACGTCTCGGCTCCACGTATCAACAACTGAAAGAGCACGATGCCGCTAGAGAGCAACTGCAGCGCGCCGAACGCCTTCGTAGGGCTTTTGCAGGCTATGCCAATGCCCTGCTGCTGCGGCGCCGAGGCTTCGTTTCCGAGGCAGCCAGGAATCTGAAACACACGTTGCGCTTGAATCCAGAATTTGTGACCGGGAAGATGCTCCTGGCGAGCCTTCTACAGCAGCTGGGCGATAAGAGGGAGTCGCTTGAGCTCTACCTCGAAATCCTCGATCAGGACCCCTCCCAGGCAGCTGCCCGGGAGCAGGGTGCCTGGATCCGAGTAGAAAACGGCCGGCTCGACTCGGCGTTGGACCTGCTGAAGGGCGCCCAGGTCGCCTCACCGAACGAGGCCTTGGTTGAAGGCTACCGCAGCATGGTTCGGGAGGACTGGGAAGGCGCGCTGCAGCATTTCCGCATCGCCGAAGCGGCCAATCCCCTCACGCCGAGCTTGCTAAAATTGGTCAGCCTCTGCTTGCAGGAGCTGCGTCGAACCAGGGAAGCAGTCGCCTATCTGGACAAAGTCCAAAAGCTGCAGCCGGACGATCCCTCTGTTCGGGAGCAGATCCTGGGGGTCCAGCTCGAGACCGGAATCCGCCGTATGGAAGCCAGGCAATGGAAGGCCGCGCTGGAGATTTTCGAGTCGGCAATCGGGAAAGGGTCCGCTGACTCGGACACCTATCTCCGATCCGCCTACTGTCACCAGCAGCTCAACCAACTGAGCAAGGCAGTGCGGGTGTATCGGGTTGGCTTGGCAGGCGATCCAACCGCAGCCTGGGCCAGGACCAATCTGGCGGGCTGTTTGAGTCGGCTGGGACGACACCAGGAGGCGGCCGAGGAGTGGAAGGAGATCGTTCGCGAATCAAAAACACCCGAGGCCTATTTGCAGCTTGGCTTGTCCTACTCCCATCTGCGGCGCTTCCCTGAGTCAGAGGAGGCGCTCCGGCAGGCCCGCGAACTGGGGAATGACAGTCCCAGGTTGATCTATCATCTGGGGCTAGCCAAACTGCATAATCACCGCTTGAGCGAGGCCTGGGAGCTCATCCATCGGGCCGCCAGAGCTGGCTTCGAACCAGCCCAAGAAATGACACGGAAGGCTGCTCGTTGGGCCAGAACCAAGGGCCGGACCCGGGCCACAGTCAGAACCGATTAACAGCGTCGATAAGCTGCCTCAGCCGCCCGAAATGGTACCTGTCGAAGGACAGGACCAGGCGCGGGAGCCCAGCTATCTCTTTCTCCCCAGCCTCCTCGGGCAGAGCCTCACTGGATTCGATGGCCCCCTCGCGCAAGATATCCTGAAAATCCTGGTTCAGCCTTTCAACGGCACCCGCCGGCAGAGACTGTTTGAGCCGCAGTACCAGTTTCTTCTTGTGGTCGACATAGCGGCTTGAGTGGTATCTGCGGTAGAAGTCGTGGATCTCCCGGACTGCTGAGTCCACGTCGTCCGTGATTAAAAACAAGGCTTCGTCTTCTGGGGAGACATAGCCTCCCTGGAATAGCTGCGTGCGTGCAAATTCGAACCAGTCTCGCCAGTAGCTGCCTCCCGGAGCATCGAGCAAGACGATGGGCGTCGGCCTGCTCTTCCCCGTCTGCACCAGGGTCAGAACCTCGAAGCCCTCATCCAGGGTACCGAATCCCCCAGGCATCAAAACAACCGCATCGGATTCCTTCACAAAGAAAAGTTTGCGAGGGAAGAAATAGAAGAAATTAATCAGCTTCGAGTCACCCAGGATGGTTTCGTTGGCGTCCGGCTCGAACGGCAGCAGGATGTTCAACCCAAAGCTCTTCGCCCTCCCTGCCCCGGCCTGACCTGCCTCCATGATCCCAGGGCCGGCGCCGGTGATGACCATGAAACCGGCCTCAGATATCTTGCGACTGAACTCCAAGGCGGTCTGGTAGGCCGGATCTGAGGGAGCCGTGCGGGCCGATCCGAACAAAGTGAGCTTCGGTGTCCCGCGGTAACGGGAGAAGACCTTGAAGGCATAGCGCATTTCCTTGGCCGCGGCACGCAGCACTCTGAGATCGCCTCTGGAACAGTCGTCCTGGGCTAGCTTGACACCGGTCACGAAGATTTCTCGGAGCAACTTGGAGTGGGGGTAGGGCTCCAGCTGCTCCATCAGCTGATCGATAAGATCCTCGATCTTCTCATCATCGACCCTGTATCGGAGCGGCTGCTGGGAGTCTCTGGTGTCCGGCATGGCCTTCGGCCAGTATAGCTTATAATCAAGCCGTGCCGGCCAATCTGACTGCTCAATATTTCGAGGCTGAGTCCAAATTCAAACAGGCTTCTACGTCTGCCGAGAAAGTCCAGGCACTGGAAGAAATGCTTCGGAACATCCCCAAGCACAAAGGGACCGAGAAGATGCAGGCGGATATCAAGAAACGCCTGTCCCGAGAACGCAAGGAATCGCAGAAGAAAAAGTCGTCAGGTGGCTCGCAACGACCCGACCACTACGTAAAGCGAGAGGGGGCCGGTCAGGTGGTCCTCTGTGGTCCACCCAACAGTGGCAAGTCGCAGTTTCTGACAAATCTGACCCACGCCCAGGTCGTTGTAGCGGACTACCCTTATACAACACGAATGCCGCAGCCGGGCATGATGCCCTTCGAAGATATCTTGATTCAGCTCGTCGACATGCCCCCTCTGTCGCCAGAGTCCCTGGAGTCCTGGCAGTTGGCCATGATCCAGCAGGCGAACCTGGCGCTGGTGATTTTCGACGTCAACGATCCGGACCTGCTGGAGCAGACGGAATTCGTCCTATCCAAGCTGGAAGAGCGCGGTATCACAGGGGGGCCAGCCCAGCGTCCGGGATTGGTCTTTCTGGGGAACAAGTGCGATCACTCTCAGGGCGAGGCCAATTTCTCAGCTTGGAAAGAACTCTACCAGGATCGGTTCCAGGCAGAACCCTTCAGCGCCGTTTCTCCCCCCTACCTGGAAGAGCTCAGACACCGCCTCTTCAAACTCCTGGACATCGTCAGGATATACACCAAACCGCCTGGCAAGAAGCCAGAGCGGAATACCGACCCCTTCGTCTTCCCTCGCGGCAGCACGATTTTGGACGCGGCCGCTACCGTTCACAAGGAGATTGCCCAGAGCTTCAAATTCGCCCGAGTCTGGGGCCACGCCCGATTCGAGGGACAGATGGTCGAGAGGAGCTACGTTTTGGAGGACGGCGACGTCGTGGAGATTCATGCTTGAATTCCACGGCTGCCGGACGCCCCATTATTGACAAAGTATCCGCGTACACATACTATGTGTCACATGAATCTGACTCTTTCCATTGATGAGAAGCTGGTCGAGAACGGACGTAGAGTCGCTGCGAGTATGGGGAAAAGCCTCAACCAGCTGATACGGGATCACCTGGAACAGCTCACATCGAGCACCAGCCTGGAAGACACGATTGCTGAGCTCGTGGAACTCTCCGAGCGGGCAGGCGGACGGTCCGGGGGTTGGAAGTTCGATCGCGAAGAGATCCATGAAAGGCCGTAGCTTTCTCGACACGAATATCCTGGTCTATATGGACGATTCGGATTTTCCCGAGAAACGAGCTCTCGCTCTGGCGCTGGTTGGGGAGTGCGGCAGAAAGGGCCAGGCAGTCGTCTCAACCCAGGTCTTGCAGGAGTACTTCAACACGGCCATTCGCAAGTTGGGGCTCGACCCCACGATCGTGCGTCGAAAAGTTGAGCTTCTGGCGCGTTTCGATCTGGTACAGATCGGACTTCCGGACATTCTGGGAGCTATCGATCTTTACCGCCTTCATTCCTTGTCTTTCTGGGACGCCCTTATTCTCCGAGCTGCTCAGACATCGAATTGCAGGATTCTCTACAGCGAGGACTTTCAACATGGTCAGGTCTTCGATGGGGTCGAGATCGTAGATCCCTTCCTTCCGCTCCAGTCTTGAATCACTGGCTCAGCATGACCACTTGATTCGCGATTTCGCTCTCATCAGCGCACACCCAGGATCACTTCAATAGTCAACTGATCCAGCTTTTCGTAAGGTAGTTTTCGCGATGCCAGCTGCCTCCGATCCACCTCAGCTCCCAGAATCTGTCGGGCGTTCTCCGAACTATAGCTTTGAATGGTGGAGAGTCCGAGCACCGACTCCGCTCCACGGATCTCGCTCAATAGACCCTGAATTTCCTCATCTTTGCTGAAGCGCCGCGCCTTTTCCTTCAGGATCAAGTAAGTACGCATGCAGCCGGCGGCAAAGTCCCGGATGCCCTGTTCTCCCTCGCTTCGATAGGCGTGTGCGTCGAAGTGGCGTGATCCTTCGTAGCCGACGTCCTCCAAGAACTTCACGAGGAAGAAGGCGGCCTTCAGACTCTCCGACCCGAAACGAAGGTCCTGATCGAAACGGCTGAGCTTCTGGTCGTTCAAATCGATGTGGAAAAGCTTGCCCGCTTCCCAGGCCTGGGCCACCGCGTGATAGAAATTCAGCCCCGCCATATGCTCATGCGCCAACTCGGGATTCACCCCGACCATGGAGGGATCATCCAAGGTATGGACAAAGGCGAGGATGGCACCGGTCGTGGGGAGGTAGCTGTCTCCCCGAGGTTCATTGGGCTTCGCCTCCATTGCGAATCTCAGATCGTAGCCGTTGTCCTTGACGTAACCGATGAGGAAGTTCATGCACTCCCGGTAGCGCTTGATTGCCTCTGCTGCGTCCTTGGCGGCATCTACTTCGGCACCTTCGCGTCCTCCCCAGAAAACATAGATCGTAGCACCCAGCTCCACTCCCAGATCGATGCCTCGCATGGTCTTCTGCAGGGCATAGGCTCGTATATTCGGATCGTGTGACGTATAGGCCCCATCCTTGAAAACCGGGTCGCTGAACAGGTTGGTAGTCGCCATCGGAACGCAGACATTGTGGTCGTCCAGGGCTTGCCTGAAATCACGGAGTATAGACGCCCGCTCGGCGGCGGTTGCGTCGATGGGGATCAAGTCATTGTCGTGGAAGTTCACCCCATAGGCCCCCTCCTCACCGAGCAGTTGAACGATCTGGGGCGGTGACGGGGATTCTCGTGTAGGTTGCCCAAAGGGATCCCTACCCGGGTTTCCAACCGTCCACAGGCCGAAGGTAAATCTATCTTCGGGTTTAGGCTTATAGTCTCCGTTCATGGCCCGTCCTTTCTCTCGATAAGGCGTCGATGGCTGGGAAAGACATCGCTCTTCAGCAAGGTCTCGCTTAGCTTCGCATAAACTCCGTACAACTCCTCATAGGTAGCTTGGAGCCTTTGCTCGGGGATCTGGCGGGTGGCTTCGTCCAGCTCAATGTATTCCTCCACCAAGGTCGCGATCTCCCCTCCCTGGTCGCACCAGGCTGCCTGTAGGGCCGCACCGAACGCTGGCCCCTCTTCGTTGCTAGGACACACGCAGGCGACTCCGAGTGCATCCGCGGCGATCCCTCTCCAAACACGGCTTCTGGAACCCCCACCGATCAGTCGAATCTCGCTGGGGGTCAACCCCAGATGCTTCAACCGTTCCAAACCATACTTCAGTCCCAGCGTCACGCCTTCCATGGCCGCTCGACCGAGGTAGGGTGGCGAGGCGGTAGCCTGGCGGATCCCGAGGAAAACTCCGGTCCCCTCGGGTGAATTCGGAACCCTTTCTCCTTCTAGATAGGGTAGCAGCAGAAGCCCTTCCGAACCTGGTGGCACCTGGTCGATCTGTTCATCGAAATCCTCGAGGCCGGCTCCGAAGAAACCGGAGCGGATCATCTCGGTGGCCACGGTGACATTCATGGTACACACCAAGGGCAACCACCCCCCGGAGCTAGCGCAGAAGGCAGCCACCTCACCCCCTGGATCTATCACCGGAGAACTGCTGCAACTGTAGAGGGTCCCGGAGGTACCCAAGCTCACAGTGATCGTCCCCGGGCTGACGTTTCCGGAACCGATGGCCCCCATCATGTTGTCTCCGCCACCTGAACTTACCGTCACGGCTGCGCCCATTCCCCACTTCTGAGCCAGAACCGACCGCAGCGCGCCAGCAGGTTGGTTTGAGGGGATCAGACGGGGTAGACACGACTCGAGGTCCCTGTCGGGATCGATCCAGGATAGCGCCTGGGTCGACCACTCTCGCTGCCGAACTCGAAAGTATCCGGTTCCCGAGGCGTCGCCCGGCTCGGCCGTCATCTCGCCGGTCAAATAGAAATTGAGATAATCGTGTGGCAGCATCAAGGAGTGGATCCGCAAATAACTATCGGGCTCATGCTGCTTGATCCACGCTATCTTGGAGGCGGTGAAGCCAGGAGGCAGTGCGTTGCCGATCTCATCCATGTAGGAAGAGGTCCCTCCGGCTGCCTTCAGGATAGAGCGGCACTGGGGTTCGGTACTGGTATCATTCCAAAGCTTGGCTGGACGGATAACGTGGTCGGACGAGTCTAGCACCACCAGTCCATGCTGCTGACCTGAGACCCCGATTCCTCGAACGGCACCTAAATCGACTCCCTGCTGCCTCAACGCCCCCATACAGCTTTCCAGGGCATCAATCCAGTTCGACGGGTGCTGTTCCTTATGACCCGGCGGCAGGTTCTCGATGAGGTCGTAGGATTCTGAGGAAGAGTAGGAAGTCCTGTTGATTGGGTCCCATACCAGAATCTTGAGACTCTGGGTGCCGCAGTCGATTCCGAGGTACATCTTCAGTCTCCCAGGGCAACGCTGGTGGGTCTACTCTCTCTGCTTCTCCTGGCCCTGTCAATCGCGGTTGCCGAATTGATTAACGCTGCAGACCAGGGCGGTCGCGAGCTTGAGCGTCCAGCCGCTTGCGAAAGCCCTCTGACCGATCCAGATATTTGTATTCATGTATCTTCTAGAAAAGGGGTGAGTTACCCAGAATGGCCGCTAGAACACCCAATTTTTTGAATGTTTTGGATAGGAGTGATCTCTCTAAGGAGCCTTTTCTCAGACCTACAACCTGTTGATATAAAAAGGTTAAGGAGGCTATCCTAACTTCTAGGCACGGGGCTTGCAAGGGAAGTGGTCGATACGGTCAACCCTCTCACGAGGGTGTCTTGGTGGGAAGTTGTCAGAGGACTCAGTTACGAATTGAGCCTGGAATGCAACAATGAGTTAGAGTTTACTCTGACAACTCCCACTCTAGACTCTACGTTCACCGCCTGGTTTTGTTTCTTCTAACTTTTTAGCTCTCCCCGAACGATTACAATAGGGGCAGCGATAGTCGACGACACCGTTGTTATACTCAGTACAGATGACGTAGCAGTCGTCGACGGGACAGCGGGGCGCTTCGCCCTTGCCATAGCGTTCGCGGCAGTAGGCGAGTTGTAAGTCGGTCCAGGCCCCCCGGGGACGCACCTGTTCCCAAACATCTTCCGCCTGACAGTCCGGACAGCGGATCGAGAGCCGAAAGACCGAGGATCCCGACGGATACTCGGATTGGAGCTGGAGGACCTCGCCGCAAGTGGGGCAACGCGGGTTCTCTTTGGGGCTGCCAGGACCGAAGTACTCGACAACGATCTGCTCCCGTTCCTCCTCAGAATACTTTGGCATCTTCATCCTTACGCTGAGTTGTTATCTAATGTCAGTAGCGTCCCAGCGTTAGTCGAATAACATCAACTGTTTATGAATGTCACTATTCTGAGTAATGTAATGCATGTCCTGAAAGGCCTGTAAAATTGGGGTTTTCTCGAAGAGCGAGACACTCAGGACCTGGAGAATTGTGTAGAGCGGCAACTCGAGATAGAGGCGCTTGCGGATGATGGCGATGAGCAGGTAGGTACTGAGGGCGATCCAGATTTGTGTTTTCACGGCATTGGGACTGGTGCCGTAAAAGGCCTTGATGCGGAGATGCTGTTTGATCCATTTGAAGAACAGTTCGATCTGCCAGCGGAGCTTGTAGAGCCGGGCAATAGTCAGAGCGGGAGAAGCAAAGTCGTTGGTGAGGAATACTAGCCGCAGGTCGGTGGTGACGTCGAAGAACTTGATGCGACGCAAAGGTTCGGGGTAGGCCTTGGCCGGATAGAAGGTGCTCAGCAGGACAGTTTGGTCGCAGATCAGTCCCGTCGTTCTGTCCACCGGGTGGGAGTAGCGGCGGCGGAACTTGAAGTTGGCCTTGGCGCGGGTCACGAATAACGACCGGGCAGAATGGAGTCGGTACAGGCGCCCGAAATCCAGGTATCCGCGATCCATGATGTAGTAGGCACCGGGACAAGGAATCAGGTGGTCCAAGGCGTGGACATCGTGCAGTTTTCCGTCCGAGATCAGAACGAACTCGGGAATGGCGCCGTGCAGGTTGAGCAAGGTATGCAGTTTGATCGCCCCCTTGGTACGGCGGAAGCGCGCCCAGGGGAAGACCGAGAGGCACAGGTCGATGGTCGTGGAGTCCAAGGCATAGACGGTCGCGTTCAGGTCGACTCCCAGGTCCTCGTCGGTGTACAGGCGGCGCGCTTCGGCGATAAGCACTTGGGCAAACTCGGCATAGATGCGCCAGTCGCGCCTCTCGTTGGCATTGGACAGATTGTTGCGGGAGACCGTGGAGCGAATGCCCATGTGGAAGAGCTTGGATCTCATGGCCCGTAGGCAGGCTTCGATATCGCGCAAGCTCTCGCGATAGGTCAACTGTGCAAAGGCCATGACCCGGTAATGGTCGGCACAGCGGAACGACTTGACCTTGTAGTCGCCTCCGTAGTGCTGAACAATGCGATGAAAATGATGCCAGGGAAGATGCCGCATCACCTGAGAAAAAATCGTCGTGCCCGTGTACATGCTCGCCCTCCTTATGAACTGAAGGGCGTGAGCGTACACTCACTTTCAAGTCGGAAACACCCATTATCTTCTCTAACATATTACTCATTAATACTTTACAGAGATTAGAAGCCCAAACGTTGGGACACTACTGATCTAATGTGGCTTTGGTCTCCAGGCCGAAGAGTCTTGTGTCGAGCCTTTGGCTCGACCCACGGCGGCCTGGAGACCGCCGCCACACCGTCGAACCGAAGTTTCTTTCTCGAATGATCCAGCTGGAAGCCGGGGGCGGGGCTGGACTGAAATTTCAACCAGCAGCGAGCGGACTCGCTGCTATCGATGTTCGTGCCGAGAGGCAACCAAAGTTTCCTTTCCGAATGGGGTCAACCTTCCGAGACTGCCAAGAACCAGCGTGCCGGCCAGTACGACAAAGACCAGAAGCCCGATCAGAGGAGCAGCGGACCCTGCCCAGGAATATCCCAGACCTGAAGGCGCCACTCCCTGGACAAATGCTGCCGCAGCAATCCCCACACCTATCAGACCTTCGCCTCCGACCATGCCCGATCCGAGGAGGATTCCCCTATCGGTACGCTGTTGGCCCTCACTCGTCGATGGAGCCTGGCGTTCCAAGAAGAACCGGATCAACCCTCCCACGCAGACCGAAGCCATGGTTGTGACGGGCAAATAGACCCCAACCGCAAAGGGGAGACTGGGGATACGCAACATTTCGACGGTCAGGGCGATGGCAATGCCGATTCCCACCAGGACCCAGGGGAGAGAGTTCTCAAGCACTCCTTCCACCACCAACTTCATCAGTGTTGCCTGCGGTGCCGGTAACTCCTGAGAGCCAAAACCGTAAGTGCGGTCCAAAACCAGCACGGCAAGGCACACGAAGGTCGCCGAGCTCAGAACTCCGACGATCTCACCCAGCTGCTGTCTCCGGGGAGTCGCTCCAAGCAGAAACCCGGTCTTCAGATCCTGCGAGGTATCCCCTGCGATTGAGGCCGCTACAGCTACGACGCAGCCCACCGTGAGGACGGCCACCTTGCCCGCATCCCCGGTCCAATCCATCAGCAGAAAGATGGAGGAAACTGCAAGCAGGGTAGCAATCGTCATGCCGCTGGTGGGGTTCGAGGTCACACCCACCAGACCCACGATTCGTGAAGACACGGTGACAAAAAAGAATGCCGAGACGATGACCATGAGGGCCGCTACCGCCCGAAACCCGAAGGGAGTGGCGTCACCGAAGACGAAGGGGAGGACCGTCATGACGACGCCTACAGCCAACAATGCCAAGAGGACGCCGCGAAGAGGCAGATCTTGGTCCGTTCTGGGAACCGCCGAGACGATGCCTCGGGCACGACCTCGTAGTTCTCCCAGGCCTAGACGAAAGCTTTCGAGCATGGTGGGGACACTGCGGATCAGTGTGATCAGGCCTCCAGCCGCGACAGCTCCCGCGCCGATATAGCGCACGTAACGGCTCCAGATGTCGTCGGGAGGCATCTCGGCGATCGGAAGAACAGCTTCGGGGTACAGGGGCTCGGCTCTTCCCTCCCCCCAAAAGGCGATCGCCGGAATCAGAACAACCCAGGAAAGCAGCCCTCCACTTACCATGATGATGGCAATGCGGGGACCCAGGATGTATCCAACTCCCAGCAGTGCCGCCGAAAAATCCAGCCCCAACTGGCTTTTGTTGAGGAAGGGGAGAGCAAAGTGGATCTCCCGAGGGAAGAGCTGAACCCAACCCGCGAGCCCCTTGAAGAGCGAGCCGATGCCAAGGCCCCAGAATACGTTGTGACCGCGATGACCTCCCTCCTGACTGGCGCGAAGCACCTCGGCACAGGCGGTACCCTCCGGGTAAGGGAGTCTTCCGTGTTCTTTTTGAATGAGAAAACGTCTGAGCGGGATCATGAACAAGACGCCCAGGAGTCCTCCACACATCGCCAGGACCACCATTTGAAACAATTCTGGAGCTAGATCCCAAAGGAAAAGGGCAGGCAGCGTAAAGATCACACCGCTGGCGACGGAACTCGAGGCAGAGCCAATCGTTTGGGAAAGGTTGGCCTCCAAAATGGTGCTTCGATGACCAGCTGAGGACAAGACCTTGAAGGCTGCTGCCGTCAGAACCGCGACCGGGATGGAGGTGGATATGGTAAGCCCTACCCTCAGGCCCAGATAGGCGTTGGCAGCTCCGAAAAGAATTCCAAAGAAGCTGCCCGCCACAGCGGCCTTCGGAGTGAACTCGGCGAGATTGTCGAGAGGGGAAACGTAGGGAGAATGAGTGGGAGTCGTAGGTCCATCCGACCCCCGTCGATCTTCGTCCTGGGACATACGCGCTCCCTCGTCATCCTAACCAACATCGCTACGGATGGGGCATTGCCGCAGAGGATCAGAACACGATCCTGGAGCAGGTACCCTACCACAGTTGATGCCGATCGAGGGAGCGCGAGCCCACTCGTCATACGCAAGTATTAGGTTAGATCAAGGATTTCCTGGATGAGGCGTTCCCAGGTACGGGAAACTTGTCAGATAGGGCACATCATTCTGATCCACGCTATCTCCCAATCCTGCTCCCGTACCATCCACCAGAATCCCGGCCACGGCCTGAACCGCAACGTCGAGCACGTCGTCACCAACCCGCCGACCGTTGGGAAATCCGGCTAGGTCACCTCCCACAACACCGAGCCGATTCTGAGCATCGGCAGGGGTCGGTGCGATCCCCATGTTCAAGCGCAGCATCTCGCCCGGAACTACGTTGGGGGGTTGATTGAGTCCCGGAACCCCTGTCAGAAACACCTGAACCAGGTCATTCCGAGGGGCGGGAGGAACCTGGACTCCGAAAAGCAGGTTGAGGAGCCTGGCGAGTTCCGGATCCGTGACGAAACTCAGGAACTGTCCGTCGCCGGTCGGACGGGAAGAGTTGAATCGATCCTTCATCGCCAGGGGAATGACAACCTCATTGACCAACGGCGAACCCAGTCGAGAAACCTGGGTTATTGTTCTAAACCCCAGAATGTGGACCGGTGTAGGACTACCTCCCGTGAAAGGCTGCTTGGAGAAGGTGGCTCGAGAGGCGGTTGACCAGACGCCGATCACGGCAGTCGGATCGTCTCCACCGGCGGGAAGGCTGCCAGCGGAAGTGAGGCTGGACATGGGCACTTCGATGGCGATCGAGTGCACGTTCAGGCCCGCCGTCCCGTCGACGCCCGGAGTACGCAGCGACAGAAGGTCGAAGATGCCGGCCAGATCCACATAGAAACCTTCGTCTCGCTGTCCTGCGAAGAAGCGGCTTCCGTCGGAGAGGTCATGGATCGCCTGCTCCGCTAGCGCCTCATAATCGGGGGTCGTCGCCGAACCGATATTGGATGGCGGCAGGATGAGATCCTCGCCCAAAATCTCCCTCCGGTGCCGAGGACTCGCCCGGACCGTTGACGCGCCAGATGGAGCAGTACTGCCGAACATTGTGGGTGGGGTCCTGCAGCGACTCGATCGGGCCGGTAGCGGTAAGGAAGGTTCCGCTCTCCAGAACCTCGGTCCTGAAGAGGAACTGGTAGGTGATGTCTTCGACCGCGTCGCCGTCATTGTCGATCATGATCTCGTAGAGCACGTGCGGATCGAACTTGTGAAAGTTGGGCCCACCATAGGGCACCTGCAGCGGGATGAAGTTCGAGATCAGGGTCACGAACTGTTCGCGGCCCGGTTCGTAGCTGACGAAGGCGTAGACATCGGTATTGTCAGCTGTTGGATCCAGCGTGATGGCCGGAGCCTCGCGGTGGCTCGATCCCAGCGCAGTCGCCGGGAATAGGAGACAGGCAACAATCAGCAATAGCGCTAGATGAGACCTCGGTTGAGACAGACTCAGATTCATGGTTGAACTCCTTTCATTCAATGTTTTTTAGTGAGTTATCAATCAGTAATACGTGTCACGGATCGCTTTTGGATGTATCTTTTTTTCGAGGGTGCACATCCAGGGAACTTCGAAGCTAACTTCAGAGCGCAGCTCGATGAAGTTGCACCACATAGGTGCTTCAAGACGGATCGTGTCAGTGTCGTTGACGGCGAGACTGGGGCCGTAGAGAATAGCCCTCACATGGATCGTCCTGACAAATTGGAGCTGTTCGAAATGCTGAGAATGGTAAGACTAAAATGAGTTACGACTACGGTGACCTACGGGGCTTCATCAAACGATTGGAAGAATCAAGCCAGATTACTCGAATTCCAGTGGAAGTGGACCCCATCCTGGAAGTCGCAGAGATCACGGACCGAGTCTCGAAGGCGATGGGTCCCGCTCTGCTATTCGAGAATCTAAAAGGATCGCAGCTTCCTCTTCTGATCAACACCTTCGGCTCCTACCAGCGCATGAACCTCGCCCTCGGAGTCCAGGCACTGAAAGATGTATCGCAGAGAATCGAAGGTCTCTTGGACCTGAAGGCTCCCACCGGAACCTGGGATAAGCTCAAGATGCTGCCCCGTTTGACCGAGCTGTCCTCTCTGGTGCCCAAGACTGTAAACAGGGGTCCCTGTCAGGAAGTGGTGAAGACTGAAGGTTTCTCTCTCCTGGAGCTTCCCGTCATCAAGTGCTGGCCAGGGGACGCCGGACGATTTATCACCATGCCCTTGGTATTCAGCCGGAATCCGCAGACAGGAAAGCAGAATTGCGGAATGTACCGGATGCAGGTCTATGACGAAACCACCACCGCCATGCACTGGCAGGTTCATAAACACGGAGCCCATCACTTCCGCGAGGCCCGGCGCCAGTCTGGTCCTGGCGGCGATAGACGGTTGGAGGTTGCGGTAGCCATCGGCGCCGATCCTGCCACCGTCTTCTCAGCCATCGTCCCGCTTCCGGACGACCTCAATGAAATGATGTTCGCCGGATTCGTGCGCCGCGAACCGGTCGAGATGGTGAGTTGCAAAACCGTGGACATCACCGTACCCGCCAACGCCGAAATCATCCTCGAAGGGTACGTCAATCTGGATGAGACCCGTTTGGAGGGCCCTTTTGGAGATCACACTGGGTTCTATTCTCTGGCGGACCAATACCCGGTCTTCCACGTCACCTGCATGACCCACCGCAAAGATCCCATCTACCAAACCATTATTGTGGGAAAGCCTCCTCAAGAGGACTGCTATATGGGTCACGCTGTGGAGCAGATCTTTCTGCCAGTGATCCAGAAGCAGCTGCCCGAGATCATCGATATGCACATGCCCTTCGAGGGGATCTTCCACAACCTGGTCATCATCAGCATCCGCAAACGCTACCCCGGGCACGCCCGCAAGATCATGAATGCCATCTGGGGAATGGGCCAGGCCATGTTCTCGAAATGCATCGTGGTGCTGGACGAGGGAGTGAACGTCCAGGACTATGGCGAGGTAGTCTTAAGAACGCTGAACCACATCGATCCGGAACGGGACATCCAGTTCACTCTGGGACCGGTGGATTCGCTCGATCACTCTTCTCGGCTACCCAACTTCGGATCCAAGATGGGCATTGACGCCACCCAGAAGTGGCCCGAGGAAGGCTTCCATCGGGAGTGGCCCGAAGAAATATTGATGACCCCGGAGGTTAGAGAGCGGGTAGACAAACTCTGGCCCAGTCTGGGACTGGGATAGCCTAGCCGGCTAGCCCTTGGCCCACCCTTCCAGATCACGCAGTAGGAGAGGCATCGCCGGATCTTGGCCCCATGCTCGGCACAGATAGCTGAGAGGCGCCTTCAGTGCCGGTAGAGGATCGGCTCCGGGCGTCATGGCCGCAGACTCCTTGGCCAGCCATGACAAGAGAGTCTGAAGATCGGCGAACCCACCGCTAGTCAGGGATTGGCGCAACTGCGGCACAGTCTGCTGGTCAAAATGCAGTTTCTGATCGAGTTCGATGATGTCGGGCAAGAGCAGGCCCGGCTCCTCCAGAGCAAGGTCGATGCGTCCCAGCAGCTCGCGGTAGACCAGTAGGGCCAGGCTTTGAGTCTCGCTCCTCAGCTGCTGAAGCAACTCCTCTCCCGAGGCTGGCGGTCGGTCTTGCTGCGGGAGCAACTGGCAGTAGAATTTCAGCTTGGGTTCGGTGCCGGAAGGACGCACCGTGATGATCGAAGTATCCGTGAAGAGTTGGACCAGATTCCTGGGCAGCCGGTCGGTCTCGCTCAGAAACGGACCGAAGGCTTCCTCGTCCCAGTAGTCAGCCACCCTGATCACTTCGCTGCCAGCGAGGGCTGTGGGCGGGGAGTTCCTTAGCGACTCCATCAACCGGTTCTTCTTCGACTCGCCCTCCGGCCCGGCCATCATGATCGATCGATTGACGTTGTCGTATCCCCCCACCTCCTCCAGGATCTGGATGTAATAGTCCAACAGGGTGCGTCCCTCGTCGTGCAGGCGCTGGTAGAGTGCGGCCAGATACATCGCTGCTGGAGTCGCGTCCTTCTCCTTGATCGTTGGCACTACCATAATGCCGTGGCTCTCCTCCGCCGCCAGCACCAATTGGTCGGCAGAGCATGAGACGTCATGGTAGCGGCCACTGGACTCGAGACTCTTCAACACGTCGGCGACGTACTTGAAACCTACCGGCAGATCGTCAATGCACCACGATTGCCCCGCTCGTTGCGCGATCCTACCCAGGACCTTGGTGGTAACCAGGGTCTCGATCACCAGTCCCCTCCGCTGTGGCCCATCTGGGTCGAGCATGAGAAAGTAGCAAAGCACAGCGGCGATCTGGTTGCCATCAAAGTGGTACCAGGAGCCGTCACCCAACCTGACCTCCAAACCTATGCGGTCGGCATCAGGGTCACTGGACAAGACAATCCCTGCGCCCTTTGCAGCAGCCAACGCCATGGCGGGCTCGCTAGACTGGGGTACTTCGGGATTGGGAGCTTTGAACGGAATGACAGAAAAGCTTCCGTCGGGGCCCTGGTTGGCAGGAGTGATCACAGAAAACCCCAATCGTTCCAACACTTCGCCGACCGTGGTCAAACCTGAGCCGCAGAGTGGCGTGTACAGAACCTCAGGATGCTGCCCGGGGGCGTGAACAGCCGCGTACTTTTCCACGTAGGTTTCAATGTACTGTTCGTGCATTTCCTCGGGGACCGCACGGATCTTCCCTTGATCCAGCGCCGCCTCGAAGGGCATGGACGTCACCGCTGCGGCGCCCTCCATGGCGTCGATCAAGTGCTGGTCCTGGGGCGGTACTGGCTGGCTCCCATGGGGATCGTATACCTTGACACCATTGTCGTCAGGGGGGTTGTGCGAGGCAGAGACGTTGATGCCCCCTACTGCCTCGAGCTGGCCGATCAGAAACGAGAGTTCAGG
This sequence comes from Acidobacteriota bacterium, assembly GCA_965219855.1. Classification (GTDB taxonomy): domain Bacteria; phylum Acidobacteriota; class UBA6911; order RPQK01; family JAJDTT01; genus CAUZIZ01. Next base: position 293,356 of record CBDCOR010000022.1, on the reverse strand, counting down.
TGTCGTCATTACCGCCGAGTCATCCCCGGGTTCTGACAAGTAGGCGACGATACCATTGGCTGCGTAGATCTCACAGGCCAGGACTGCAAGCGATCTAGAGGAGGTACCCAACAGCGGATGATCGTTCCCAAGGAAGCGGTAGGTACCAGCGATATCATTGAACACACGCACATCGTTGGCCACCACCACCAGCAGCTCTGAGCGGTTGGGAAAGGCCTTCTGGAGGTATTCGCAGTGTCCCTGAACGGTCATGGCGACCGTAGTCGGGTTGAGCCGATTGGCCCCATAGCCGACGCGTCCCCGGCGACCTCCGGTGCCAAAGGGCAACACCTGCCAGAAGGCGTCCATCAGCAGGTCGAGGTGCTTTTCCTGGAGGTGGATCTGGAGTACTTCGGGAAGGGCGTAGGGCAGATCGCCGACAATCCAGCGCCGAAGGCGGCCCGCTGCCAACTCCCCTAGATCTTTGTATCGTGTAGCCAGCGACCTGCAGATTCGGTCAAGCTCGGGATACGCCACCGTCTGTGTGGGAGCTACAGGATCGAAAACTCGCCTTAGCCCTGATGCCTTCCCCGTAGCCTGCGAATAGCAAGGTTGGCGGCGGAGACGACGTTCTCATCCTTACTCTCGACCATTGGCTGAACGATGGATAAGGCTGACAGGTCTCCCCGCATCCCGATCACGTCCAGGAGACGGGTCTGAGTGGAGGCTTTTTCGCTGCTCAAGTAGGGATACAATTTGGCAACCTCTGCGGGTTCGAGCTCGAGCAGGTAGAAATAGGACTGGTCGTCTCCCACCTTATCTATCAGTTCTACCAGATGCTCCTCTCGACCCATTCGAAAGAGGGCAAATCCCATGGCAAGCCGGACACTGCCGGAGTCCTCCCGAAGGTACTTCTTTGCCACCTCAAGTGTCACGCTGGAGTCCGCCATCCGTCCCAATCCCTCGGCTCCATATTGCCGAAATGCTTCACGTTCGTCCTCCAGCGCCCCCAGGAAGATGTCACGGCAGCTCGAATCTCCGATATAGGCCAACGCCTCCAGCACCTTCTTCTGCAGGTCGTCGCTCTTACTGACAGGGACGACACCAAAGATCTTCCGCCTCTCTTCGACTCCGACGTTGTAGAGCTCCTTCAGCTGGGGCACAGCTTGAGCGACACGGAGGCGCCCCAGAGCAAAGATGGCTTCATCGTGCACCTTCTTATCGGGGTCGCGAATCAAGCGAATCAGGGCGGATCCAGCCTCTGGATCTCCGATCTTGTAGATCGCACGAACAAGCTCAACCTTGACGCCATCATCGCTTTCCTGCTCCAGGGTTTCCTGGATCGCCGGCAGTGCGGAGTGGGCCCGCAAAATCCCAAGTGCAACAGCGGCGTCCTTTCGGGTCCCACTGTCGGAAAAGGTCAGAAGGTCCGAAAGGGCATTGATAGCTTCCTGGCTCACGGGAACATAGGGCTCGACCATCAATGGGTTGTAGTCGTCACTTAGGGGATTGACGAAGTCGGCGACATCCTTGATTCCCTTCACCAGCCCGCCTTCTTCCACGACGTAGATATTGACGATGCCCTCAATCGCCTTCTTCTGGGTCACTCGCTTTTGATCATGAGTTAGGCGCACGAAGGCCGGCAAGGCCCTGGTATCGTTGATCCGAACTAGAGCGCGTGCAGCCTCATAACGGGCCATCTCGTCAGGATCCTTGGTGAGCTCAATCAGAGCCGGAACTGCCTTCCTCACGCGGTTGTCGCCGAGCGCGTTGGCCGCGTCTATCCTCCTCTTGGCCTCGGGATGCTTCAGGTCGTAGATCAACCCCTCCACATCCCGCTTTTCCTTCTTCTGAGCCTCCAGGGGAGTAAAAGATACCAGTAATGGAACCGCCAGCAGGCCCCTCAAAATGACTGTTCGAAGAGACATAAGCCACTTCCTTTCTCTTGAGTCCACTACTTACAAGATATCAGATCTGACTGACCTTCGGGGGTGCTCAGACGGGGGTCTTCAGTATGGAAAATACCTGGCTAAACTCGTGACGATCAGGCCAATTTTCCAGGACGCCGAAGGAGGCGGTGAGGATTGCGTTCCTTTCAGCCGAGCCTGTCCAATGCATCCACCAGGCTCTTTCGAATCCACAGATACAACTCGTCGATATCCGACTTGTCCGCGAGCAGAGCGGGTGCCACAGCAAACCAGGTAGGATCGATGCGAATCACGAGGCCGTTCTCGAGCGCCGTCCGCTTCAGGGTCTGGCCCAACTCCGGAAAGGGAGCCATCGTCCGAGTGTCTCGCACCAGTTCCACACCCTTCAGCAGTCCTCTTCCACGGACCTCACGGACCACTCCGAGCTCTTTGAGCTCCTCCAGGCGTTGGGACAGATAGCCGCCCAATTCGGCGGCCTTCCGATCCAAGCCCAGGCCGGCAATCTCATCAATCACAGCGATCCCCACGGCACAGGCGACGGGATTTCCGGCAAAGGTGTGTCCGTGGGCAAAGTTGACGTCGTCTTCCACCCGGCCAAAGAAGGCCTCTCCCATGTCCTCCCTTGCAACCATGGCTCCCAGGGGGACAACTCCGCTCGAAATCCCCTTGCCGCAGCAAATGATATCGGGTGTCACACCAAACGCCCGTGATGATCTCATCGAAGATCAGCATCACCTGGTGGCGGTCGCATATTTCACGCAGGATCTGGAAGTACTCCACCGTGGGGGTAATGATTCCACCGGTGAGGCCAATGGGTTCGACGATGATCCCAGCCACCGTAGCAGGATCTTCATGGAGGATGACATCTTCGAACGTCCGGGCACAGAATCGGTTGCACTCCTCCCAGGAAGAAAACTGATCCCGGTAGTAGTTGGGTGGGAACACCTTCAGAAAACCGGGCATCTGGGGCTCAAAGGGGGTCTTGCGTTGCCCCGTTCCGCTGGCGGCCATGGCACCGAAGGTCGCGCCGTGATAGCCGAAATAGCGGCTGATGAACTTGAACTTGCCGGTGTTCCCTGTCTGCTTGAAATACTGCCGTGTGAATTTGATGGCCGACTCGACCGCTTCAGATCCGCCACTATAAGGCTTGACGAAGTTCAAACCGTCTGGAGTTATCTCGGATAAACGCTCCACGAAATCGAGCGTCACGTCAGAGACGCCATGCATCGGGGGCGCAAGGCTGAGCGTTTCCACCTGCTTCCGCAGCGCCTCCGTCAGCTTGGGATGACCATGCCCCAGGGAGGCAACGAAGATCCCTCCAATGCCATCGAAGTACTCTTTCCCTTCCACATCCCAGTAATAGAGACCCTTGGCCCGATTCATCACCAGCGGATGTTCGAGGAAGGCCGATGTCTGCTGGTAATCGAGGAAGGTCCTTTTCAGCAGTTTCCGGTGCCGTTCATCTAGCTTCATGACTTGATTTGAGGACAGCCGAATATACCACACGGTGCTTGACGCGGCTTCCTTGCGCTATGATGACAACCAGTCCGGTTCCTGCCAAAGGAGGGCTGAAGATGAGACCCCTGACCTGCCTTTTTACACTGCTGGTCCTACCCCTGTCCGGAGCGGCCTTGCCCTTTTCCGGCGAATTCCTCGCAGAAGCTGGCAGCCAGAACGCGGAACAGGCTAAAGCAGCTTTTCTGGCTCCCGATGCGGATAGCGAGGCTTTTGAGGCTCTGGCCTCGTTCCCGGGGCTGCTCCGGGAGCGGCCCCTCCAGATCAAGCTCTTTCGATCTCTGTTCTCCAAGAAGGCCGAGGTTTTCCAAGCCGCGGTTGGTCTCTGCCTGAGGGTGCCAGAAGCCACACAGTTCGCGATGATCCGGCGTCGATTCAATCTCTCGTTCATCGGGCCGGACGTCGGAAAGAGGCAAGCCATTCTCGAACTGGCCCTGGCAGACACCAGTTTTCTCAAAGACCTGCGCCTCGTGAGCCTCGTCAGTGAGGCCCTGTCGGCCCCCGATCCGACCCTTGCAGCGACCGCTCTTTCACTGGTCCGAGAAGAGAAGTGGATGCAGAAGCTCCCCGCCATCGCTGAGGCCCTGTCTCGCAGCCGCGAGGACCTTGATTCCCCCAGGTTGAAGCTGCCCGACGTTGCCTTCTTCAGGAACCAGGTTGCCCCTATCTTCGAAGTCCAGGGAGAGGATGATAAAGCCTGTGTCGACTGCCACAAGGGACATCCCATACTCAGACTCAAACCGGTCGAAACAGACTCGGAAGCTGAGCAGACCATGGAGCACTACCGGGCCAGTCTCCGCGTCATCGACCTGGAGAAGCCCGAGCACAGCCTTCTCCTGACCAAGCCGCTACAAGAGGCTCCTCCTGAGGGGACCTATGCCTCAGGCCCAAATCAGCACGGAGGGGGAATTCGCTGGACCAAGGACTCGCCAGAATACGGGACGCTCTTACGGTGGATCCAAACCGCGAAATGAGAGGACCTCCGGCAGGATAGCAGTGACATCTGCCTCAAGTTTCAGGTCTGCGAGGGTGTCGTGAGCGGTTGCTCCCAGGTTCATGACAATGTAGAAGGCTCCGGAAGACTTCGCCACCCGAGGCACCGAAGCCGCCGGCTCGACCTCCAGGGTTGATCCGATGGAACAGACTAGATCAGCCTGGGCTGCCGACTCCAAGGCCAGTCGCATCTTCTCTTCCGGCATGGGTTGGCCGAATGAGACCGTGGCGGGCTTGAGATAGCCGCCACAGGGACAGACCGGGGGCTGGTGAGACCGCTCGAAGGCATCGAAGATGGGATCCGGCTCCAACGTCTGACGACAAGACTGGCACTCAACAAGACGGTTGGTTCCGTGAAGCTCGACCACCCGTCCCGGCGGATGGCCGGCCAGCTGGTGAAGGCCGTCGATGTTCTGGGTGACCAGGGATTGGAGCTGCCCCCGTCGGTCGAGCTCCGCCAGGGCCCGATGGGCTAGATTGGGCTTGGCATCCCGGAACTGCCGCCAGCCTTCCAATTTGAACTCCCAGTGCTTCGTTCGAGCTGAGTGGGAGGTCATGAACTCGTCGTAGTAAACAGGTTGCCATCGCTTCCAGAGACCCTCCGGCCCGCGAAAATCGGGGATTCCGGAGCCGGTTGAAATCCCTGCCCCGGTAAACACCAGGACATATCGAGATTCCGCAAAACGCTGGACCAGGGTCTGAATTGGCATGGGTTGACTTCCTGATGCCGAAATTTAGAACCCCCAAGGCACAAGAATCAAGATACAAACAGATCTGAAATCCCAGAGGCAGCAAAGTCCGAAACCTCGGACCTCACGCCTAAAGTGTAGTTATGTCAGCAGGTTACACCTATATTACGGGTATTACGAGCACCACCCGATACCGGTCGGCGGAGTTTCGGCACCCTGCGGACTTCCAAAATCAAGTTCCAGCTTAGTGGCCCCCCAGCGGTGGTGTCCCATTCGAGAACGAAACTTTGGTTGTCTTCAGCCACGAACATCGATAGCAGCATGTCCGTTGTAGGACACTGCTCGATGAAGTTTCAGCTTAGTCCGGCCCCCAGAAGCACTGGCCTCATTCGAGAAAGAAACTTCAGCCCAAGCCTCTCTCATGATGCTTGGGATGCTGGCAGCCCTCGAACTGGGCCAGGTAGGTGGATCCTTTGTAACCGAGCTCTTCTACCATGCCCACTTCTGAGGTGTAGTAGCCTTCTACCGTCCGCTGCTTGATGGCGTCGAAGAAGCGGCCACCCAGCTGCTTGTCCTCACCTCCTTCCGCCGAGGAAATCCGGCTCAGGAGAGAATCCTGTTGCTCTTCGTCCAGTCCGACGAAGGGCGCGCCGAAGAGATCCTGGCTTCTCTGGTCGAGCCATGCCAGCCCCCTTACGAAGGTTTCCTGATCCCGTTCATCCTCCTGGCTCAGCATGTAGTCGATGTACTGGTGGACCCCGGCCATCCTGGCACCAGGGGTGTCGGTTTCGGGGATGATCTTCTCGGAGATGGCTATTACCGTCTCGATTTCACCCGAGTCCAGCACAGCCGGCTTCCAGAACGATTCGTCGTCCTGGAGGGGAACCAGCGGATGGGCGGAACCCGGCAGGATCCGGCTCGCTTCGAGATGGTTTACCAGAGGCACCAGAGAAGAGGCTCCGACACTCTTCAGGGCCTCGCGCCGGCTCATTCTTCTGGCTTTTCTCTCACTCATGGCAGCACCTCACAGATTGCGTTTCCTCAACTCTTCGGCCAGATAGTCTGAAGCCCGCCAGGCCAGCGCCAGGATCGTCAACGTGGGATTCTTCTCGGAGGCCGTGGTGAAGGAGGATCCGTCTACGACGAAGAGATTTGGAACCTCGTGTGCTTGATTGAACTTGTTCAAGACCGAAGAGCTGGGTTTCTCCCCCATGCGGCAGGTGCCATGCTCGTGGATGGCTTCCCCGGGGGGATCGTGGGCCCCAGGTTCCACCGGCAGGATTTCCGCACCCGCCTTTTCCAGGATCTGTTGGCACATCTGGACCATGTGGCCCAGCATCCGCTTTTCGTTTTCTCCGTAGGACACTGAGATCTTCATGAGAGGGACCCCATAGCGGTCCGTATGTCTCCCGTCCACGGTGACACGGTTCTCGCGACGCGGTAGAACTTCCCCGTAGGGATGAAGCACCACCCAGGAGGGATACCGCTTCTTTACTTCCTGCTTGAACCCCACTCCGAAGCTGGGCACACGCTGGGCCACGGGGACGGCCGTGGACTTGCAGCCGATGCCCCAGCACTGGATACCAAAGCCCCGGATGTAGTCGCTGCTTCGGTGGACACGGTGGTTGAAGCGGGGGATGTAGATATGGGAGCCGCCGATGCCGTCGTCGTTGGTCGTAGGCGCATCGAAGAGTTGAGGTGGGAAGACCTGGCCACATGGGCATTCGCTCCACGGTCTCCCGCAAACGGCGGCTTTCGCCTAAAAGCGGACATTCAAATTTTTTTTCAGAAGCGTCGAACGAACTGCCACGAACGGCCAGGGTCCGACGTTCATGTGAGCATGGCCCCCACTGTATCACCACCTGCGCGCGGCTGACACGTGATTGAGCCGGAAGAGCCGTATATGGGGAATCTAGGGGGAAAACTGTTTTTAATTTCCACTTCTCTACTCTCTAGGGGGTGTATTCACAAGAGATACTAGCGACTTATCTCTCGTCTTTCTAGCCTTCCCTCGTATGCCGGTTGACTTCCTCACGAACGACCGCGCAGGAGCAACGCTACGGCCGCTTCGCCGGCGAGCCCCTACCCCGAGGACATCGAGCGTCTTTCCCCACTGGTTGCACGAGTTCATCAACATGTACAGGCGCTATCACTTCGGCCTGACCGAGGAGGTGCACCGCGGTGAGCTCCGAGCCCTCAGAGAACCCGCGAGACGCAATTCAGGAGCTGTAATTGCCCCGGCACGACGCGAAAACACAAGGTTTTCGTTCCATTGCTACTCAGACCCCAGTTGTAGCCCGAAATCCTAGACTATCTGGCGGGAAATGTCGGCCAGTGAGAAAGCCTTAGGATGTCGTCAGGAATCACTCGATCAATGCGAATTTGAATGTCCGCTTTTAGGCGAAAGCGGACGTTCAGGGCGATCTACTCTGACACTGTTTGTGCGGTCAGATCTGGGCTTTTACACTTCACTCCTTCTGCACGTTCCCCCCTCACACTCCCTCCGGAGCGGACCGGATGAAGACTTTGGTCCGTTATGGCCCCAACAAGAAGGACCCAGCCTTCGGAAGCGCTACCTAGCCTTCCCCAATGGAACCGTGCGTGCTGAAGTTAGGGTCCTTCCGGGTGGGGCTTGAAGTCATAACGCAACAATCTGGTGGCGTCAGGAATACCACCTTCTGGCCTCGCCGACCCACTCAGCCCGATCTCAAAGCGCACTCTGCTTCGAGCATCGCTAGCGGCAAATGTTGTCACAAAGGGACTTAAGCGAAGTTGGTTAGCGAGCAGGCTAGGTTTGAGAGCCCACGCGCCTCTCCTACCGCGTAGTCCGATGCTGGTATCTACCTCTTCCATCGGAGAGTAATCGAATCCTCACACATTCTTTGACCATCCGCAGACGTAAACACTACGACGATTCTGGTGTCGAAGACACGGGACTTCGCTAGCTCCGTTCGACCGGAGTTATTTAGTTCGAGACCGATCCCTCGGTCTCTCCCACTTAGGTCCCAAGTAAGCCCAACTCGACCTTGGTCAGAAAGAATATTAAACTCGAGTCTATTTCCTTTTGCGTCGATTTCGTACCACTCGAAAGACCCACTTTCGTTCGCCGTTGCGTTCAGATACACCTCTTGAAACAGGCCAAGCACCTCGACGAGATCATCACTGACCCTTCTGACCTGAAGATTATCGGTAACGCCGATCTCGACCGTGCACTTACCCTGGGGAGGCTCGATGGGCTCATGAGCCCGATCCGTGGGAGACGTAGACGGGACCGGGCTTTCCTGGAGCCTCGTCAGCATCAGGTTGAGGGTAGCCATCACGGCTTTCTTCTTGGCCGAAAGGGGATAGAAGAAAGCGACGATGCACTTGACGATCTCCAGTTCCTTCCTGGAGACGAAGGTCAGCTGGCCCGGAGTATCGATGATGGGTTTGGCGATATCGACGAACCCCAGAGTATAGGTCTTGATCTGGTCTGAGACCTCACAAGCTTGGATCTGGGTTTTGAGTGTCTCAAACTCGGCGTCCAAATTCCCCGCTCCCAGAATCGAAATCCCCAGAAGGGCTATGGTGGCCAAGCAAACGATCCACTTTTTCATGGCTTCCCCCTCCTCCTCAGAAAACTGGTGGCACGGTCCCCAACACCAGACCAGTTTGCTGAAGTGCCACCAGGGTGACTCGTCCAGAGGCCTGAACTGTCAACGTGCCCCGGATCGTGCCCGCGGTGGGGAACAGCTCAAAGATGAACTTGGCCTCCTGGCCCAGGGCCGGAAGGATGAGATCCCGGGTGGCGACGGTGTTGCCGTTTTCATCCCTCAGCGTGAGTCGCACTCGGATTTCACCAAACGCGGACAGGTTGGCCACGGCGATTCCGCTGTTGGAGTCTTCTCCCTGATCGATGAAGACGCTGGAGTTGCGAAGGCCTCCTGGGGATTCCACGGCGGCCTGGGTTACCAAGGCTCCGTTGGCGCGAATCTCAAAGAGGACTTGAGCCCCCACGGGTAGCGTGGAAAACAACCTTGCCCAGCCACGTTGAAGCGGGTCAGACGTTCCCGCAGTGACCAGCTTGACCATGCCCCCGGCTGGCACAACGACATCGAAACTGGAGTCCGTCTCCGCGCCGAGAGTCAAGCGAAGGGCAGAACCATCAGGCTGGATCAGGCGAATGCGGACATTGGCTGCTTCTCCCCCTCCGTTACTGATCAAGAAGACGGTCCGAACTCCTGGCCCATCTCCTACTTGGGCAACATCGTGATAATTGGAGGATCGCCCGCCCAGCAGGCTGCCAAAAAGGCAACCTATCCCAAGCAACCACACAGGAAACTTGCGGCGTAACATAACTTGTCCTCCTTTCTGGGGACATTGTAGGCTTTTCGTGAGCTAAAGAACTCCCCTCTGACTCGCTGCTGCCAGCTTGGGGTCCAGAGAACTGGGGCCTGCCACGAAAAAGAAGAATGAGGAACCGGAACACTGCCTTATGGTGCGAGCTAGCGTCAGCGAGCTTGCGCAGAAAGGGTATCGCATCCAAGACGATTCATGCCATTGCTGTTGGGGATCGGTCTCTTAGAAAGCGTGGAGAAGTATGTGGCCAAGGCAAATGAGGGTCTCCTTCTACTAACGGTCGAGGCTGGGTGGCTAGTCTGTCTGAAAGGTTCAGACGTCAATGGTCTTCCCGGCGTCCGGGTTGTGGATGGTAAAGGAGGTTGTGGAACCACCGTTCAGGACCACTTGTGGGAATTCTGGACAGTGCTCCCAAACTGGCCCAGGACGGGAGAATGAATCACCTGCCCAATCAGAACAATCGCTAGAACCCGGCCAGCTCGGCATGTGATCTTTGCCCACTTCTTAAACACAACTCCCACTACTCCACTACTCAAGCCCCCTGCCTTCCCCCAGTTCCTGGGCGATATCCCTGACGGTAGCCTCCGGCTCGGATTCGGGCAGGCCTGGACCTACTGGAGCTAGCCTTGCGGCGTCGCGCTGCGTCGACTGCAACAGATTCAAGCTGCGCCAGCCTCCAGATTCGAAGCGCCAGGCCATGGTCACGCCGAAGAAGAGAATGTAGACCCAAGCGGCGATCCAGGGGCCAGCCGACTCGAGTTCGGCAAAATAGGTGATCATGAACCACCCTCCTCCGAGGATGAAGCCCCAGCTGTAGATGACGGTGACAATCCCAGGCCAAATGGTGTCGCCGGCTCCCCGCAGGGCGCCAGTGTAGATGATGCCAAAGGCATCGAAGGCCTGAAAGAAAGCCGCGCAGATCATCAGGGTGGCCCCAATCTGGAGGATTTGTTCCGCGTCCTTGCTGCTCAGATCCTGACCTCCGACGAATACCTCCACCAGCTCATATCGGAAGAGGAGGAAGAACAAGCCACAAGCCGTCATCTAGATCACGGCCAGGATGAGTCCCAAGCGGGCTCTTGCGATGGCGACCTCGGGTTGATCCGCACCCACGTACTTCCCTACCAATGTGGTCACCGCTACTGAGAGTCCGATCGCGGGCATAAAGCTCAGGTGCATGTAGGTCACCGCGATCCAACCAGCGGTCTGATGATAGGTTCCGAAGAGGCCAATCAGACGGCTCATGAAGATCGACCAGCAGACGATCTCGTTTCCCGTCTGCACCGCTGCCGGCAAGCCTATCTTGACCAGGTCCTTGATGGGACCAAGCTGGGGTCGCCATCGAGCCCGGGAGCCGAGTTCCTGGTTCAGCGACGATCCCAGAAAGATTGCCAGGGGTAGAACGGCTTCGACAAAGGTGCCTGCAATGGTGCCGAGCGCCGCTCCTACCAGGCCCAGTGGGGCCACTCCGGGAACCCCGGGAAGACCCAAAGCAGGGATTCCTTGATCCCCGAAAATGAGGGCGTAGTTGACGAGGACATTGGTGAGATTGCCGCAGATAGCAGAGACCGTCACCACCTTGGGGCGGCCTAGCCCGAAGAAGAAGTGGTGAATGGCGCGTCCGATCATCAGGATCAGCGCTCCTACCAACAGAAGTCGGGCGTACTGGGTTTCGAGTAGGATGAGCTTGTAGAGCCTGGCTTCCTCTGCCCTGGCGCGCAGCAGATCTGCGCCTGAGGCCCCAGCGAGCCACTGTTTCAAACGATCCAGCTGAGCGTCATGGACCAGATCGAAGATGTTCCCCATCAGGGCCGAGTAGGGCAGGACAAAGAGGAGCCAGATTCCCAGGCAGAGCCAGATCGCAGCCCAGGCGTAGTCGGTCCCTTTTTCGGGTTGCCCCGCGCCCAGATTCTGGCTGACGTAGGTGTTGACAACCGTGAGCAGACCCAGCACGAATGCGATGAGGCTGAAGGCCCAGACTCCCCCGTTTCCCTGTGCGGCTACTTCGAGGGGACCCACCTGCCCGACCATGAGCTTGTCGACGAACTGCATGACGGTGTAGCTGGTCATCGTCAGCACAGTGGGCCAGGCGATGGCCCAGACTTCGCTCAGTGGGCTGTGACTCGAAGGGTTGGTGTCTGCCCGGTGCTCTCTTGTCACGTCTCTTGACTTCCAAATGGACGTACTCTAGTACCCTGTCAACCTAGAAATTGTAGGTTCTGAACGGCCTTGGCGGTCGATCTCTGCGTTGCACGTCCTCGACATAGGCCAAAACTATGCCTGCGGCCGCGCGCCTTGACCTCGACCACCATGGCTCGTCCATAACCCACAATCTCCAGGTTGACAGGGCACGAGTTTCTGCTATTCGCGTCAAAGATTCACCTGACGACAGAGGTTTTCAGGACCCGTGTCCTCAGCAGCGATGGCGGTTAGCCCTCGTTTGCGGGAGAAGGAAGGGGGCTGGACTCAAAGGGTAAGAGTTGCAGCTGGTTGGGGAAGGTAGGATAGGTGTGGCTGGAGCGGCGAGTACATCGCAGGTCCTCGTCGTGCCGCAGCATAATCTCAGGCTACAGCGACACGACGAGGATGGTTTCTCTCAAGACCTTTCAATCGCAATCAGAAGGCACCCGGTCCACGGCGGAATCCGCGTCTGCCGAAGCCCCGGCGGTGTCCCCTCTCTTTGAATTCCTTTAGCTTCTCGACTTGTTCCGGAGTGAGGATGGTTTCGAAGGATTCGCGGAAGCTCTGGCGAGTTGCTCGGATCTGCTTCCTCACATCGCGGCCCGAAATGACGAGGTTACCCACCGTTTCGATGGACGGTGCGTCCGATTCCAATTCGCTTCTCAGGGATTCACGCAGCGCATGTCCCTCCTCGAAAAGGGGCTCCACGGTGGCCTTGAAGTCCTCTCTCAGTTGGCTCACCTGAGCGAGCTGCTCGTCGCTGAGACCGATCCTGTTTTTCAACACCCGATCAGGAGGTAACCCCCTCCGGCCCCGCCGGCCTCTCGGGGGGCCGCCATGGTGTCCTGCAGGTTTCGTGAAACCCTCGCTGCCGGGTTCTGGCCCGTTCTGGCCGAAGGCTCCACTTCCGGTCAGGAGCATTCCCGTCAAAGCCATGGTTGCTATCGTTCGGCATTTCATTTCTTGGTCCTCCATTCTTCTGCTGGTTCATCTTCACAGCTGAGTAGCGGTATTTCTTCTGCCGTCGGACTCGCTGCTTCCTAGTCAGTTAAAACGCAGGAACCTGCAAAATGTGTGTCAATCATGAGCGATTCTTCCGTAAGCTTTCTTCAACATCAGGGCTCGAACTTGACGTTTCTTTACAGAGGGTCTCGGGTGTCCTCCTGAGCTGGAGCCGGTTCCAAGGCAAGAAACTCATTGAGATTGTTCCCGGTTGTGTTTAAAGTTGAGGCTCCCTTGCGCTTGGCCTGCGCTGCCGAAAAGGAAAATGACCAACAAAGCAAGAGAATCGAACCACATCACCAGGAGGAGTTTTCTCGGCGCTGGATTGGCTGCCGGCTCCCTGGCTCCTCTGGCAGGTATCGGAGCCCCGCTGAGTAGCTCCGAAAAGCCGCACGCCAACGAGAGGGGAAAGAGGCGATTCACTCTCTGGTGTGCCTCCGGAGGGTTGATCAATGCACAGCATCCTTCGGACGAGGCCCAGGTGGTGGCGTTCGTCGAGAAGTGTGCCCGGCATGGCGTCACCCACCTGGTCCCCACCCGCGGGTCGAGAATGCTGGTTGAGGCGGCTCGTGAGAAGAGGATCGACGTCCATCCCTACCTTGCCTTCAACAGCCATGGTGCCAACGTGGAACGTTATGCCTGGTCGGTTCACTACATAAGCGATCCCGGATCGCCCACCGGAGCAGGTCAGCTGGATCGTCACCGCGCCATCTGGAGCCATCCCAAGACGTCGGTCTCCCTTACCGATTTCGCCAAGCAGCACCCTGAGTACTGCGCCCGGACCAAGGACGGCGGAGATACTCTAGAGCCGGGACAGCGACTCAACCTCAGTCTGGCCGTCCCCGAGGTGCGCTCCTATGAGGTGGACCGTTATCTGGAAATTGTGAAGAGCAGCGGTGGCAACGGTTGCCAGGTCGAGTTCGTGAGCACCAATACAGACCGAGGAGGGGTGGGGATTTACGGGTATGAAGATCCCGTGGTGAAGGGATTTGAAGAAAAGTACGGCAGCAGTCCCTTCGGTCGTCTCAGCGATGATACCCCCTGGTTGAGGTTCCGGGCCGACCTCGTGACCCAGACATTAACGGAGATTCGAAAGAGGTTGAAGCAAGAGCATGCTGGCGCCCCTTTGTCGGCGACCATCATCGCCAGGGAGTTCAGCGCCAAGATGATGAACCGAGGCAGGGATCGCTACCTCAAGGTTTTCCACGATCTGAGGGCCTGGGTGGACAAGAAGGTCGTAGACGAACTATTCCTTTGGTTTCGAACCGTTTCGGATCCGGAGGAAGTGGGACGGCAGACGCGGCAGGTTGCCGATGTCGTCCGCGGACGCTGTCCCTTGATCGTTGAGTTGTCCTGCTACCACGTAGGGAGCTTCCAAGATCCCAAGTTGATGCTGGAGGCCGCCCGGCGAGCGAAGGACAGCGGTGCCGATTCCGTCGGTATGTATCGGGGACACGCTGTGGATCAGCTTGACTTCTGGCCGCTGGTTGAAGAGATCAGCAAGATGAGTTAGCCCGGATTCAAATCCCAAGATTTCCCAAGATACAAACAAATTCCAAGCATCAAGCATCAAGTCAGGTCAACTTCCCCTTGGGATTTGGCGCCTGAGATTTGTTTGTATCTTGTATCTTGGGATTTGGAATCTGGCTTCCAATAGCCCGCAGGGTGGCCTACTGGGCGCCTGCACCTTTGAGAATCAGGGCAACGTCGTCGTGGCCTTGGTCGAGCGCCAGCTTCAGCGCGGTCCTGCCATCCTTTGCCTTGACGTCGGTGTTGGCCCCTTCCTTTAACAGAATCTGTACGCAGTCCTCGTGGCCCTCGACGACGGCGAGTAGTAACGCGTTCCAACCATCGCCAATTCTCTCGTTGGCATCTGCTTTGTGGGTGAGCAAGAGTTGCACGATTTCTGCCTGGCCGTTCGACGCAGCATGCATCAACGCCGTCCAGTCGCCCTTGTACCTGACGCCTACTTGGGCTCCGTTCTCGAGCAGAACCTGGACGGAAGCGGCCTGATTTTCGGTGATTGCCATCATCAGGGGTGTGAGGCCGTCTCTGGCCTTGGCATTGATCCGTGAACCCTTGGCGATAAGGGTTGTCGCCGTCTCGACGTGTCCTTCCTTGACCGCCAGGAAAAGTGCCGTCCAGCCCTTGTTCGTCTTCGCTTCCAGCCTGGCTCGTGCATCCAACAGAAGCTTCAGCATCTCGTTGTCTCCGTTTTCCGCGGACGACATGAGAGGAGTACGTCCTACCTTATCGGCACCATCCAACCAGTAGCGAGAAGATAGCGGCCAGCGCTTCTTACCGAGCGCCAACAGAGCCTGTGCGGCCTCAGTGTGTCCACGCATCGCCGCCAAGAACAGGGCCGTGCGGTTCTCACGGTCCTTCAGATCGAGTTTGGCTCCTCGTTCCATCAGGGTTGCGATGGCTCCGGTCTGACCTCTACCTGCTGCCCACAGCAGTGGCGTGCGGCCCTCGTTGTCCTTTGCGTTTACTTCTGCCCCCTGGTCCAAAAGGAGCTTTATGGTTTCGGTGTGACCCTCTCCCGAAGCCACCATCAGGGCGGTCCAGCCATATTCGCTCCGGTCTCCGACGGCAGATCCGCTGCCGAGAAGTGTCTGAACCGTCTCGGTGTGGCCTCCGCCTGCCGCACGGATCAGGGCAGTCCTTCCCGTACTGTCCTTGGCCTCGACGCTGGCGCCACGATCCAAGAGGGCACGCACGGACTCGATCTGGCCCTTCTCCGCAGCCTCCATCAACGCGGTTTTTCCACCCTTGTCCTGGGCCTTGAGTTCGGCCCCCTTTTCCAACAGCAATTCCATGGTCGCGGTGTGTCCATTCCCGGCGGCCAGGATCAGCGCGTTGCCACCCCTCTCGTCCTGGGATCCGATCTTGGCGCCCCCGGCCAAAAGGGCTTCGACCGTCTCTGTGTGACCGTTTTCTGCTGCCAGCATGAGAGCATTGAGGCCCACCGCATCCGCGGCCTTGGGGTCGGCCCCAGCCGTCAGTAGCTCTGTGACTACCTCGGTGTGTCCTTTTTCCGCTGCCGCCATCAGGATGTGTCGGTTTCCCTTGACTCCCAGGTTCGCATCGGCTCCATCGGCGATCAGATCCCGTACCGCTGCGGCATCACCCAGTTCCACCGCCTCGACCAGATCCTTGTTGACGTCCCCTTCACAACTGACCACGAAAATCAGCAGGCAGACCAGAATCAGGCTCCTCGTACAGATCGACAACATCGTTTACCTCTTCTTGGAACTCCCAAGGGCCCGTTCTGGGCTTTTCCCGCCACGGTCCCGCCACTATCGGTTTTCTAGTTTAGATTAGGATCGTCTCCCTCCATGCTCACCTCGAGCCTTCAGCCCCAAACTAGATCAGGGTACTTCGGCTCCAAGCCAACCTGGAATTATAGTCGCTTTCGCCTCAGGGTTCCCGGAAAAAGTATACCCGCTCCGAAGCTTGATCAACGTAGTTGACAAAGTAATCAGTTGAATTATATCATTTGGAATATTCAGAGTAATTGGAACATCAAGACGGAGGATAGACATGGTAAGCGAATCCGAGCGGACTTCATCAGGTGCCGGGGCGGTCGGCTGCTCTTGTTGCAAGGTCTCTGCTGTTGTGAGCATCGACGAGAGGGGACAGATGGTCCTGCCCAAGGAACTCCGGGAGCGAGCGAAAATCCGAGCCGGAGATAAGTTGGCAGTCTTGAGCTGGGAGATGGGTGATGAGGTGTGCTGCATCTCGATCATGAAAACAGATGGATTTGGGGAGATGGTCAAAGAGATGCTCGGTCCAATGATGAAGGAGATCATGCGATGAAGGCAGCGGAGATAAAGGAGGCGGTCCGTGAACGCTACGGCAAGATCGCCAGGAACCAGGGCTCCTGTTGTGCCTCTTCGGCTTCTTGCTGTGGCAGTACCGAAGTGGCCCACTCTGGTGAACGGACCGCAGAGGCTACTGGCTATTCCAGGAGTGAGTTGGAAGCGGTGCCTGAGGGCGCGAATCTAGGGCTCGGCTGTGGCAACCCTACGGCTCTTGCTGCTTTGAAGCCAGGTGAGACCGTCCTGGATCTCGGTTCGGGGGCGGGCTTCGATGCCTTTCTCGCCGCTCGAAGAGTCGGGCACAAGGGTAAGGTCATCGGAGTAGATATGACCCCGGAGATGATCCAGAAATCCGAAGATAACCGGGATCGACAGGACAACAGCAACCTGGAATTTCGCCTAGGAGAGATCGAACATCTCCCGGTTGCAGACAACAGCATCGACGTCGTGATCTCGAACTGCGTCATCAATCTGGCACCAGACAAGGAGAGAGTTTTCCGGGAGGCTTTTCGAGTCTTGCGGCCCGGAGGGCGCCTGCTGGTTTCCGATATAGTGTTGCAACGCCCGTTGCCAGCCGCGCTCGCGCGCGGTCTGTGGCCGCACTCACTGGTTGTATCGCAGGAGCGTCGCTCCAGGCCACCTATCTGGGCGCTATACGAGGAGCTGGATTCAAGAAGGTTCGACGTCTGGAAAATCGAGATCCGCATTTCTCCCCGACGAACCCGAGCTGGTGCAGATCAAAGTGAGCCAGGGGAGAGCTCGTTCGAGGCGACGACTAGCTTTGACTTCCTATGTAAACACAGTAGTGTCCCAACGTTTGGGCTTCTAATCTCTGTAAAGTATTAATGAGTAATATGTTAGAGAAGATAATGGGTGTTTCCGACTTGAAAGTGAGTGTACGCTCACGCCCTTCAGTTCATAAGGAGGGCGAGCATGTACACGGGCACGACGATTTTTTCTCAGGTGATGCGGCATCTTCCCTGGCATCATTTTCATCGCATTGTTCAGCACTACGGAGGCGACTACAAGGTCAAGTCGTTCCGCTGTGCCGACCATTACCGGGTCATGGCCTTTGCACAGTTGACCTATCGCGAGAGCTTGCGCGATATCGAAGCCTGCCTACGGGCCATGAGATCCAAGCTCTTCCACATGGGCATTCGCTCCACGGTCTCCCGCAACAATCTGTCCAATGCCAACGAGAGGCGCGACTGGCGCATCTATGCCGAGTTTGCCCAAGTGCTTATCGCCGAAGCGCGCCGCCTGTACACCGACGAGGACCTGGGAGTCGACCTGAACGCGACCGTCTATGCCTTGGACTCCACGACCATCGACCTGTGCCTCTCGGTCTTCCCCTGGGCGCGCTTCCGCCGTACCAAGGGGGCGATCAAACTGCATACCTTGCTCAACCTGCACGGCGCCATTCCCGAGTTCGTTCTGATCTCGGACGGAAAACTGCACGATGTCCACGCCTTGGACCACCTGATTCCTTGTCCCGGTGCCTACTACATCATGGATCGCGGATACCTGGATTTCGGGCGCCTGTACCGACTCCATTCTGCCCGGTCGTTATTCGTGACCCGCGCCAAGGCCAACTTCAAGTTCCGCCGCCGCTACTCCCACCCGGTGGACAGAACGACGGGACTGATCTGCGACCAAACTGTCCTGCTGAGCACCTTCTATCCGGCCAAGGCCTACCCCGAACCTTTGCGTCGCATCAAGTTCTTCGACGTCACCACCGACCTGCGGCTAGTATTCCTCACCAACGACTTTGCTTCTCCCGCTCTGACTATTGCCCGGCTCTACAAGCTCCGCTGGCAGATCGAACTGTTCTTCAAATGGATCAAACAGCATCTCCGCATCAAGGCCTTTTACGGCACCAGTCCCAATGCCGTGAAAACACAAATCTGGATCGCCCTCAGTACCTACCTGCTCATCGCCATCATCCGCAAGCGCCTCTATCTCGAGTTGCCGCTCTACACAATTCTCCAGGTCCTGAGTGTCTCGCTCTTCGAGAAAACCCCAATTTTACAGGCCTTTCAGGACATGCATTACATTACTCAGAATAGTGACATTCATAAACAGTTGATGTTATTCGACTAACGCTGGGACGCTACTGATGTAAACAGTATCGATGTTTGCGCCCAGAAGCCGAGTTCAGCTGCCGTCTGACGAAGGGAGTGGAACGGCCTCCACCTGCCGGTTTACGGCTGGGACGACTTCGCGCGCGCGAACAGCTCCAGGCTTTCCAGCCAGCGTTGTTTGTCGTCCCAGTCATGTGCTACCAGGACCAAGGTGCCAAAGTCCCCCAACAGGTCTCTCAGGGCTATCAGTTGCCGAGTGACTTCGTCTGGATCGCCTGCCACGATCACCTCGTCCATGAAGTAATCGAGGTTGCACTCAGCATCGGTCATGTTCGCGTCGCGCTTCCAGATCTCCAGTCCCGGCCCTCGCCGGCTCAGCTCCAGAATGTACTCGATGCATTGACCCAGCGAGTTGCTGCGAGCGGTATCCCGTGCCTCGCCGGTTGTCTGAGCCAAGTAGACATTGCGCGAAATCCTCCAATTCCGTCGGCTGATCTGGCGTCCAGAGGCCTCTGCCCCCGCGCTATATGTGCTCCAGTGGTTGTCCAAAGCCCCGGTTGAGACCATGTGATGGCTGATGGGAAAGAAGCCCTTTGCCGCCGCCTTCATCACGCCCTTGGAGTCTCGAGTGATGCAGGGGACCATGACCGGAGGATAGGGCTTTTGAAGGGGTTTGTGCAGGGTGCCCAGTCCCATTTCTGAGTCGAGGTGCTCGCTCAGTTGAAACTTCCAGAATTCACCGTCGAAGGCGTAGGGTGGTTCGCTCGTCCAGATCTGAAGGATGGCCTCGATGGCTTCCGAAACTCGCCTCCCGCTGTCCTTCGGGTCTACTCCGTAGATCTCCATATCGGTAGGGATCGCTCCGGGGCCGAAGCAGAGGTTGAGCCGGCCCTGGGATAAATGGTCCAGAAAAGCCAGCCGACTAGCTAGTGCCCGTCCGAAAACCGGGGTTTTCAGAACTGTAATCTGTTGAATCGTAAACACTTATTATACTTGAGACTGCTGACAGACCGGCTCGACCCAGCTCGATCCAGAGCAAGGACCCTCGAGCGAGGGCACGCGGGCCAAAAAGCAGCGGTTCGGCGCAGACCTCTCCCCGAGTCGGAGCCACAAGGCAGTACGGTCAGCCACAAAAGGCTACAACAGGAGTCGGGCCAGGACGACCAGGTTATAGGTCAGGACGCTGGCATGGACGTAGCTTTGAAAGTGAGGCCAGCCTTTCCAGCTACAGCGGTGGAGACCGAAGGTGTGCTTGAGGGTCCCAATGCACCCCTCAATCCCGGCGCGGAAGCGTTTGAGTTGTTTGTAGACCCAACTGGAACGCACCATGCTCTCAACCGTCAACCCACACTTTTTGGAAAAGGCCACATCCTGTACCCCCTGCTCTTTGGCCCAGCGCAGGTTGGCAGCCGAGGCAAAACCACCATCCCAGGCGCTCTGGCGGGGGACCTTCCCGTACAGCTGTCGATGCCGCTCTAAGAAGGGTTGCACATAGTTGCTGTCGGCCGGATTCCCCCGTTCCACCACACAATCCAGGATCAGCGACGAGGCGCCCGTGCTGACAAACACCTTGTGGCCGAAGACCGTTTCCCGAGGGCTCTTCTTGATAATATCGGTGTGCTCTTCGAAGAGGGAACAGATCTTCTCCTGGGCCGCGACGGCCTCGCCCGAAAGGACCCGTCGTTGAGTCTGCTCGATGACTTTGTGCAACAGCCCCAGATAGTGGGCCAGTTGCGCCGCCACGGCCAGACTGAGGGGATCGCTCCACTGCGCGGAAGCTGCCAGCGCCTGCTCGGCATAGTGAGCCGTCTTGGACGCCACTTTGATCAGATCGCGGTAACTGTCCAGGCGCTTCTTGCCGCGGCGGTTGCGGATGTTCAGGACGCGCCGCTTGGCCCGCCGCGTATGATCGACGAAGCCGATCCCTTCCCGCTCCCGCAGCCGCCCCAGCCACTGGGTCACGACTCGAATGCCGTCGTACAACAGCTCACTGTCGAGCGGATAGTGGATGTTCGTCTCGACCGCCGTGGCATCGACCCGAATCCGTTGGCCTTTTTCCAGACCCCGAGCCTGCGCCCAGAGCACCAAGTGGTCGTTGATCGCCTTCCAAGTCCCCGGCTCAATCTTCCCCAGGTTCTCCGCCAGGGTGGCTTTGCTGATCGACGCCCCATAGGGCAAGCGACAGAACCTCTGACAGCTTTGCGAATCCACCAGATGAAACTCCAGCTTGCGATAGCTGAACTGATGCAGCTGTTTGATGACGGCGCAACGCAGCACCTGCTCGGCCGTCAAACCGGGGGCGCCAACACCGGAATCGACCCTGTCAGAGAGATCTTGTACTATCAGCTCCAGCGTCTGGGGATTGTCGTCCAGGATGCGCGAGATCACCTTCAATTCATGGGCCAGCTGGTGATCGGGCCATTGCGGGGAAAGGGGGCGTTGTTTTTCACGCTTTTTACGCATCTCCGAACTCCTGAAATCGTCGTAAGTCGTTTTAGTCTAATTGTTTGCACCAAATAGTCTAGCAAACGGCCCTGACAGTTTCGGAGCTTGAAAAAGCCCTCTTTCCCCTTCCTTATCAATTACTTACACATTTCCGGACGGGCACTAGCTACATGGGCAGGGTGATGGTACTGCAAACAGACCAGCGCGGGTCCGAGTCGTATGCTTTCCGTCATACCCAGAGCCTTGCCTATGAAGATTTCCGGCATGACAATGTTTTCGTAGGTCGAGGAATGATGCTCACCTACCCAGAATTCGCTGAAGCCAAGATCTTCGCAAAGACAGACCAGCTCCAGGTCCTCGTCATAGCATTGGGCGAGTGGCTTACCAGGGTCGTGAACGGGCATCAGAAACATGCCTAACTTCATTGCCCGTGGGTTTTCTTCCATGCTGTTCTCCCTAAGAATCACTTGGACTGTGCGCTCCACTTGCAGCCCAGGCTACAAGTTTTCACTTCTGCGCAGGAGCGCCGATCGCCACAAAACAGGTCTCCTTCTTGAGTTGTGCCCCACAGATGGTATTCCCAGCTGTCCGTAGCGGTCAAACAGAAGCCCTCGCTCCAGGGCAGGGTCGCACTGCTCGACGAAGTGCAACTTCTGCAGAGAGAGTGGCTACGATGGTAGAATTTACAGGTCCACGACGATTTGGGAGGTGCGTCGGACAAGCGCCGTTTCCGGAAGCTTTTGAGTTCGTGCTCACGCTTCTCGATGCCATGATACAGGCCGGGCCACTCCCGCTACACTAGGCTGGAATATGCATTATCTTTTTCTATTCATCGGTGTGTTTCTCCTTCTGGAACCCCTGGGAGCGCAGCAAGTCTGGAAAATCTCGAATCGGGAACGGGATATTCAGATTGACGGGTTCACAGACGAGTGGCAGGGGGTTCCTGTTCTTACTCTTTCACCGGAGTCATCCGGTCTAAGAGTGACGGGCGAGTTCGAGGCCGAGGATGTGAAGGTGGAGTTGAGAAGCCTGTGGAACCAAGACAATCTCTATATTGCGGTTCACTGGCAGGACAATACCTGGGACATCCAACAGGTGACCCGGCGGGAGGCGGTGTGGCTGACTCCGGACCGCCGCCGGCGTGACCGGATGCTTTTCTTTGACTATCTCAAGTTCCATATCAGAGAATCCGACTACGACTTTACGTTCTGGCTCACTCCCCGGGTGGATGACCGAGGACCGTTCCAGTGGCACCGCTTACTGGAAGGCTTGAAAGGTATGGAGAGGGCCAGCACCTCACCGGTAATCACAGGACGCCATAGAGAAGACGGAGCCACCCTGGAAATCCTGCTTTCCTGGCGGGAGCTCAAGATCAAGCCAAAACCCGGGACTCAAGTTCCGCTGGCCTTGATTCTCGCAGACAGTGATCTCGTTGGCACGGCCCTCGAGTATAAGCTGGAGCGGTTGAAGTCGCTGGAATGGCGGGGACGATTGATCCTCGACGACGCCCCTCGCTAGGCTGATGAACCCGTGTACTAAGGTTTCGCAGCGAAGCCAATTGAGTACTGATCTGCAATCAGTTGGCTGACACTGTTCGACATGCCCAACTTCAAGAAGATTCTCATCACGGGCGCATCTTCTGGGATCGGGGAAGCTGCAGCCCATGCTTTCTCCAATTTGGGCTGTGAGTTGTTTCTGGTGGCACGCAGAAGCGATCGCCTGGATGAAGTTGCTGCAGAATGCGAAAGACGTGGGGCTGCCCGGACGGTTTGCAAGCAGGCCGACTTAAGTGTTTCCGGTGCAGGAGCCACGATTGTGGACGAGTGCCTCGGAGCCCTCGGCGGGCTTGAGGTCGCAATCTGCAATGCCGGTTATGGAATCATGGGGCCTGTCTTCGAGGTTCCACCGGCCGACATGTCTCGGATCTGGCAGGTCAACTTCCAGTCTGCCTATGAAACCATCCACGCGGCCCTGCCCCAGCTGATCGGCCAGAAGCGGGGCCATATCGTGATGGTGAGCAGTGTGTTGGGTAAGAAGGCGATGCCTTTTTCAGCGGCCTATAGTGTGACCAAGTTCGCTCAAGTGGCTCTGGGCGAATCTCTTTGGGGGGAGCTCAGGGGCAGTGGGGTGGGAGTCAGCGTCATCTGTCCTGGTTACACCGCGACGGAATTCCACCAGGCTGCCAAGCGAACCGGAAGTATGGCGAAGCTGTCTCGACCCTTTCAGGGCCAGAGCTCCGAACACGTAGCCGAGGTCATTGTCAGGGCAGTGCTTCGGGGTAAGCGCGAAGTCCACCTGACCTTTCCTGGGCGAATGATCTGCGGGGTCGAGCGCCTCGCCCCGGGACTGAGCACGCGGGTAATGGCCTGGGTGGGTGCGAAGCAGAAGAACCGATCTGAAACTTCTGGCGAGATCAACTAGCCTGATCTCATAAGAACACGGCCTCCTCTTCAGGGGCTGACTCTACAATGAGTCGCGTAGGCCCTGAGTTCGAAAGAGTCTGGGGACTCATCGAAGAGGAGGCCGAAATGAAACTAATTGGATCTGATTTTCACACAAGATTCCAGGCGATTGCAATGGTGGATACGGAGAGCGGAGAGCTGGAGGAGCGACGCTTGAATCACGAAGGAAAGGAGGTCGAGAGATTTTACGGGGGGTCTGGCGGGTCCGACCGTGGTGGGGATCGAGAGCACCGGGTATTCGATCTGGTTTCACGAGGTGATGGACAAACTGGGGGTACAACTGCAAGTGGGAGATGCGGCGAAGATCCGAGCGCAGCAGGTCCGCAAGAAGAAGAATGACCGCGAGGATGCGCGCTTGATTCGGCAGTTATTGATCGAGGACCGCTTTCCCCAGATCTGGGTGATCGACCCGGAGGGACGGGATCTGCGGCAGGTGCTGAGCCAACGCCGACGTTGGGTTCGGACCCGGACGCGGATCAAGAACGGGCTCCAGTCGTTGGCGATCAATCATCGACTAACCTTGGGGGCTGGGTTGTTCACTGGGGAAGGCCAACGAGCGTTTGCGCAGTTAAAGCTGCGCCCCTACGCCCAGCAGTCGGCCGAGCAGTTGTGGCAGGGTCTGGAGTGGCTTGGACCTCGCCTCGCCGTACTGGACAAACAGACCCGAGAGGCGGCGGCCCAGCGCCCGGAGGCGGAGCGCTTGATGACGTATCCCGGAGTGGGGCCGGTGACGGCCCTGTCCTGGGTGCTGATTGTGGGACCGGTCCAACGCTTTGCCAGTGGCGGCCAGTTGTGCAGCTATGTGGGCTTGACGCCGAGCGAACGCTCCAGTGGCGGACGGCGGCGGCTGGGTCACATCAGCAAACAGGGATCGACCTTTCTGCGCTACCAGATGGTGGAGGCGGGCGTCTCCGCCGCCCGCCACGAAGCCAACTTGAGGCGCTTCTACCGCCGTTTGGTCTCTCGGCGAGGCCGACAGGTGGCCCGGACCGCCGTGGCCCGAAAGTTGTGTGAGCATCTGTACCTGATGCAGCGAGATGAAATCGACTATGCGGAGTTTTCTCGCCGCGGTCTTCTCGCGAGGCGTGCCTGTGAGAAATGCTGACTCGTTCCGAGTCGACAGCCTGATTAGGCAGCCTCGCCTCCTTCAAAGGAAGGAGTCCGGACTGTAGATGATGCGTTGGACGAACGTGGTGCAGAAAACATCAACCGCCCATTGCCTGGGGCACACAGGAGTGCCGCAGAGGCTCTCATAAAGGCAATGGGCTCCTCGACCTTTTCCCAGGCGGCGCTGGGCCTTGCCGAGGACACCACCTTCGCCCGCTGATGCGCGTATAGATGGATGGGGGAGACCGACGTCACCGACGTCAACCCGCTGGTCATAACTAAAAACTAGAGTCCCCAGACTCGACGAATCCAATGGCCTACGAACAACTTCTTATCGCGCCTGGCCGGCTACGCGGCCAGCTGCTTAATCGGCTCTCCGAGCCGATCTAGGTGAAGTGCGCCCTTGACAACGGCCATGTTCTTATAGACGCATTTCTCATCGACTGTCGTAGCGAGGCGTCGCAAGCGCCGTCCTGGCGAGGCTTGCGACCGAGGCCTCCGCAGTCGTACTCGTGCAGTACGTCGAGGAGGCCGACCGAGCGAAACACAGCCAGGGCGGATGATTGCGGCGCCGTAGTAGACCGGCGATGAGAAATGCGGGCTAGTGGACTGTAATGCTTGAATCGGTAGTGGATGTGCGAGCCATTCGAGTCCGAGGTCAAGGCGCGCTGACGCAGGCATAGCTTGGACTATGGGGAGGAAGCGGAACGCAGAGATCGGGCTCGAGGGCCGCTCAGGCACTAGCGATTCAGGTGTTACAGTCCACTGGCGCGACAGCTTGCACAGCGGCAGAGGCCCCTCAGAAACTCGAAGGTGTAGATCCCACTGGAATGGCCGTCGCTCCACCACACCCGAATCGCATATCTTCCCACCACCTCGACGGACGAGGGACTGACCGTGTCTGAAACCTGTTCGTCCCGTAGGACTCGTTTGCCGGTCATTTCGTCTACGCAGGAGGCACAAGGGCACTGCAGACGTAGAAAGCGAGCCTCGAAGAGGCTTTCGTGCCCGTCATTCCAAATGATATGAACATCGCGTTCGCCGGACCGGGAGACTTTCCGAGGGATTGGTTTGTTCTGGGGACTCGCTGGCATCGTGATTGACCGGTCTTCTTGCCCTTGCTTTGCCTTTGCCCTGACCTCATTTATTAGTTTGGATCAAGCTCCTTGACCATTACGAGCGTGCCAGCCAGGAACCTCGAAATGATTGGAGGGCAAAGGCACGGCTGGGAAAGACGCTAAACGGTGCTCAAAAAGAGATCTGGATCTCCTGCTCGACTTCCCCCGACATGTTCCGAATGCTGATCTGGGCAGCCATATTCTCGGCCACACTCTGAAACGCCGCGGCATGTTGCGAGTCAGGATCGGCCAGCACAATTGGTTTCCCTTCATCCGACTGGACCCGAATAGCCGTAGAGAGCGGGATCTCTCCGAGGTAGGGTGTCTCCAGTCGATCCGCCACTCTGCGGGTCCCACCGCTCCCGAAGATATCGTCACGCTCGCCGCAGTGTTGGCAGGTGTAATAACTCATGTTCTCGACCATACCCAGAATCGGACAGTTCAGCTGGTTGAACATGGCAATGGCTTTCTGGGCTACGTTCAGCGCTACATCTTGTGGAGTGGAGACGACCACTGCCCCGGTGAGGGAGATCTTCTGGCATAGGCTCAGCTGAATATCGCCGGTTCCAGGGGGGAGGTCGATGATCAAGTAGTCCAGACTACCCCACTGAACCCCTCCAAGAAACTGGGAAATCATCTTGTCCAGCATCGGTCCTCGCCAGATCACCGCCTTCTCCTGGGGCAGGAAGAACCCCATCGAGATGACCTTGACACCATAGCGGTTCACCGGGATCAGCTGATTGTTGGGGCCCATCACGGGCTGATCGGAAATCCCCATGAGGGTGGGGATACTGGGGCCGTACACATCGGCGTCCATCAGCCCCACGCTGGCTCCGGTACGGGCCAGTGCCAGTGCGAGGTTGGCGCTAACGGTTGACTTCCCGACTCCTCCTTTCCCGCTGGCCACCGGCACCACGTTCTTCACTTCAGGAAGGAGAGCCGCCGCCTTCTGGTTCATGGTGGATCGAACTTGAGCGGTCATGTGTACATCAACCTGCTCGAACTGCGGCAGGGAGAGGATGGCCTGACGCGCCTGCTCCTTCAGCTGATCTTTGACTGGACAGGCAGGAGTCGTGAGCTCGATCGTCACCGATGCTGCGGCGCCGCAGACCTTGACGTCCTTGACGAATCCGAGTGAGACGATATCCCGACGCAGATCCGGATCTTGAACGCCCTTCAGCACCTCCAGAATTGCGACTTTTTCAGCTTGTTCCATCTTCTAGACTCCGTCTTCTTTTCCAGTAAAGCCAAAAGATTGCCACCAAAGTCTTGGCATCCACGATCCGGCCTGACTGGCTTAGCTCAATTGCTTCCTCCAACCGATGCATTTCGATGGATATATCTTCGTCGAACTCCGGGTTGGGTTCCACCACCTGCATCTGGTTGCAATAGTATAAATGCAGAATCTCGTCACAGAAGCCCGGCGTCGAATAAAAGCTGAAGAGGTGCTCCAACTGCCGGGGACGAAGGCCGGTCTCCTCTTCAAGTTCTCTACCGGCAGCCGCTTCGCGCTCTTCCTCGCCGTCCAGTTTGCCTGCAGGAAGCTCCAGCAGATGCCTCTGCATAGGATACCGAAGTTGCCGAACGAAGGGAATCCTGCCATCAGGGAGTTCGGCCAGGATGACGACGCCACCTGGATGGCGAACCACTTCCCGAATGCACTCCTTGCCCTGGACTTCGATCTGATCGACGACGAGCTCGACGATATTTCCGGAGTAGATGTTCTTACGATCCAGAAGCACTACTGGCTGACCTCGATGAAGATCTTGCCCGGAACGCGTCGGGTATACATCTTCACCTCTCGGGCAGATTCTCCATCCTCTGATCCAGACGGGTAGAACATCACATAGTGGCTCTTCATCTCTCGAATGATGTCGGTGTAGATCTTCTTCAGGTCCTTGAATTCGTGGGAAAAGATGGTGCGTCCACCGAAGCGCATGGTCTGATCTACAAAGCGGTTCTGCAAGACGATGAACTTGTGGAACTCGCGACTGACGGATCGTCCAATCGGAGATTCTCGCTTTCCCAACTTCTTTCGATAGCGCTGGATGAATCGGTTGGTATAGATGATCGGGTAGACCGTGATTCCCCCCTGACGAGCTTCTGAAATCATGTCTTCGAAGTTCGCCTTACTCATGGTGTCTATCCCGTCCGTGATCAGGATAATCAGCTTCTTTCCCGACCGTTCCTTGAGCACATTCTGGGTGACCCAGATCACCGAATCATACAAAGCAGTCTGTCCGTCTGTCTTCAGATTCGCAAAGTAGGATGAGAGGCTGGCAGGCTTTTCCTTCCAGTCCAGAATGACGCGTGGGGTTCTTGAGAACGACACGAACGCCGCTTGCTCCAGCTCCAATCCACCGAAGAAGTCCAGCGCCGTACCGAGAGCATCATCGATGTAGTTCTCGATGCTCCAGCTGGTGTCCAACATGACCACAGCGCTGATGGGTACCTCCTGCTCTTTGAGGACGGCGATATTCTGAGGCTGGCCGTTCTCCAAGATGACGAAGTCTTCCATGGACAGGTCGCGAATGAAGTCGCCTGCCGAATCGCGAACCAGAAAGCTGACCTGGATGTGCTCCAGCTCCATGAGAACCTGGATATTCTCAATCTGGAACTCACCCTGATCCTTCTGGTCTTTCTCGGTAGGAAGCGCAAATAGGCCCGGAACCATCAAAACCCAAAGAAGTACGAAGACGCCCATCTTTCTCACGTCAAACCTCATTCCTGAAGGCAAGCCTGGGCTGATAATGCTAAAGCCAAGAAGTCTCAAAGACAAGTTCCATTGTGAACAGCGAGGGGCCTCGGTTTGAATGGAAAGCCCCATCTACGTTAAGCTTTCAGAAGGCAACCCACCCGCATCCGACGTTGACATGTTGCGCTGCGAGGTCGGCCTTAACGTCAAATGAAGTATCTCAACCAACTCAATATCCTTTTGGCGGGCCTCTCTGTCTTGGTGGTGGCGTACGCCATGAGCAGGACCCTCTGGGGGCCTGAAACAGAGCCGCAGCTCAACATCCCGAGGCAGTCCAGCGAATCGGAAAGCTCCCCTAGGGGGACTGGTTCGCTTTCGCCCGCCACCGAGCGGCGCAATGTGGGTGGTCGACGGATCGCGGCCCCTGCTACCAGTCCACGTGACCCCATCCAGGCTCCAGTCCAGGCCGCAGCACCGGGTTCCCCTGGTAACGAGAGCAATCCTACTGACTCGCAGGGAGCCGTGGCGCCTGCTCCTTCGGCCAACGCCCCGGTTACAGTCCCTCCAGGTGCTGAGCCCACCAGCGTAATCTCGATTTCAGCTGCGCCCACTAACACAGGAAGGGAAGCCGAGAACTCGCCCGCAGAGCAACCTCGTTCCCGAGCCGTGGGCAAGAACCGTCCCGCGCGTCAGCCCCGCCCCTTCCCTCGACTTCCTGCAGGTCGCTCGGGCTTCCCTGGAGGAGCGAAAAGAGACAGACAAGACGGACCTCCGTCGCCGCCGATCCGCTCATCCGCTCCCGCAGGGCGCTTGCCCTGATTTACCTGTTCGAGCAAGTCTGCCCACTGCCCACTGCCCACTGCTCACTGCTCACTGCTCACTGCTCACTAATTGCAACTATCCCTGACGAAGGGCCTCGACGGGATCGACGCGGGCCGCTTGGTTGGCTGGAAGAACCCCGGAGAGGAGGCTGAAAAGCACGGCGAAAGCGACCGCACCCGCTAGCAGCCACACCGGATAAGCGAAGAGCTCGGGGACCTCGAAAATACCGTTCCTCGCAAAATAACGGACAATAAAAACGGAGGCTATTCGGGTCAATCCCCATCCTGCGAAAAGTCCTAACAGGCCGCCCAGCAGCCCAACGAGGCTTGCCTCTACCAGAAAGATTCTTCGAACGTCCGCGTCCGTTCCTCCGATCGCCTTCATGATGCCGATGACCTTTCTACGCTCGAGGACGGACATCACGAGGACATTCGCGATGCCCAATGAAGCAACTACCAGTGCGATCGTGCCCAACACCGACAGAATGACCTCCAGGATCATGAAGGCCTCCTGTATCCGCTTCATCTCGTCCGCGATCGCAAAGGTCGTCAGACCCCATGACTCTACTTCCTTGCGGACGTTCTCCAGGCTCAGAAGGTCCTTGACTCGGACATCCACGCTTTCGAACTCGCGCCCCCTCCCCTGTTCTTGAGAGATTACGGCCGATAAGGCGTTCCTTCCACTCAGGCTCTGTCTCCACAGCGGCCTTGCTTCCTCCAGTGGAATCACCACGCCCCGGTAGAAGGGATTACGTTGTGTGACCAGCAGTCGGGGCAAAACACCGACCACATCGAAGGATAGGCGTACGGTTTCGAAGGGGAGATCGTCTTCCGACTCGATCCGGCGCAGACGATCCGTGAGCACTTCGATGGTCTGGCCCAGGGAGGCCTCCGGAGGATCGAATCCAAGTCTGCGGGCGACGCGTTCGGTCAGGACGATCTCACGACCCTGAGTCCCATTGAGGAACCGACCCTGGGTTATTCTTGAGTAGGGTGACAGCGGAGCCACATGGGGACCAGCCCCGCGGATCCGTGTCAGGTAGCTTTTGCCGTTGCGCTCCAGCCGAGCTGGAAAACGAATATCCTCCTGGACACTGACAACGCCTGCCAACTGTGAAACGCGCTCGACTAAAGACTGGTTCAGCGGGGGCCGTTCGGTTCGATTCGGTTGGCTCGATTCTTCTTCACGGTAATCTCTTAGACTTTGCGCCCGACCAGAACCCAGGATCTGGAAGGATGTGAAGACCTCCCTGACCTCGAGGTTATCTACGGTCTGCTCCCGCAGACCTGCGCCGAAGCTCACCATCGCCACCAGCGTGGCAATGGCGATCAAGACTCCTAGACAAGTCAACGTAAAGCGCAGGCGAGCCTGCCCCACACTTCGAAAAGCGATCTGGAAAACATCGCGCCAGGGCATCAAGGAAGCGCACTCCCATCGTCCTGTAGACTCTCTTCAGAGTCCAGCCTGCCGTCGCTTAGGCGGATGAACCGATCAACGTAACTCGAGAGCAGCTCCTTTTCGTGGGTGACGCAGATGACGGTATGTCCTTGTGTGTGTAGATTCTGGAAGATTCCGAGTATCTCCTCCGCGGTGGAGCTGTCAAGGTTGCCGGTCGGCTCATCCGCCAGCAGGAACCCGGGGCTGTTGGCAAGGGCTCTCGCGATCGCAACCCGCTGCTGCTCACCCCCTGACAGCTCTGACGGAAGATGATCGGCTCGGCCACCGAGACCCACGGTGTCCAGTAGATCAGATGCTTGGGCGGTACGTTGACTGCTTCCCACTCCGGCGAAGGCCATGGCAAGCTCGACGTTCTCCCTGGCGGTCATCGTAGGTACCAGATGAAAAGACTGAAACACGATGCCTACTGTGCGCTGGCGGTGCCAGGCCAGTTCGAGAGGCGTCATCTCGCCCAGGTTCTTATCATCGATCCACAGGAATCCTGAGGAAGGACTGTCTAGTCCCGCCAACAGATTCAGCAAGGTCGACTTCCCGGACCCCGAGCGTCCCACTATTCCCAGGAATTCTCCAGACTGGACCTCGAAAGACACGCCGTCCAATGCGTTGATCGTATTCCCACCCAGTGTGTAGCTCCTGGTCAAGTTCTCAGCCCGCAGTCCACTCACTTGTTCGATCTCATCGATTCAGTCGGTGTGCCAGCGGTCCTTCTGTGGTGACAGCTCCCCACCCATTGTCACTTATTTGGGACCCTGACTGCCAGTACGCATTCTCCTATTCGAGTGCTCCCCCGTCAGAGTTTGGTATCACCCCCGAATCAGGGGGGTAGCAGCGCCTCCTGGTCGGCCTTGAAAGATCGCGCCGTTTGCGTAATGATCCCGGTCATGACGTCGATTCCATTCTCCCTTCTCCTTGCTCTGGCAGTATTGTCTCCGGACGTCCAGGAGAAGCAAGATCTGCGTTACTACGAGGGGTCGGGAGCCCACTCGAAAAAGCACCTTCTCAATCTTTATCTTCCGATGGATCGGAAGGATTATCCGATCGTGATCTTCGTACACGGAGGATCTTGGAAGCGTGGAGATAAGGATGCTTACGGCGGCGCCTATGGCAGGTTGGGTCGGAGCCTGGCGCGAACCGGACTTGCCGTGGCGATTATCAACTACCGTCTTTCTCCTGAAGTCCGCCACCCCGAGCACGCGCGCGATGTTGCCAGAGCGCTGGCCTGGGTTCACAGGCAGTCGAAGGTCTATGGTTGGAATCAGAAGAAGATATTTTTGCTGGGTCATTCGGCGGGAGCACACTTGTCTTCCCTCGTAGCTGTGGATCCTTTCTACCTGGCCGAGCAGGGGCTGAAGCCGACCGTGGTTCGGGGAGTCGTGGCGATCAGTGGGGTCTACGACCTGGAACTTACCGGCATCACGGGTCAGTTTTTGTACGAGTCGGTGTTTGGCACTGAGCGACAGATGTTGCGGAAGGCTTCCCCGACTTCGCAGGTGGGGACGCGGCCCGCTCCTTTCCTGCTGCTCTATGCCGAAGAGGACTATGTAACAGCTGACTTCCAGGCCCGCCGATTTCAGAAGGCATTGAAAGCGGCCGGAGGCAAGGCCACCACCCGAGCAGTTCCCGACCGCAACCATATGAACGTCATCGCGGGAGCGGCGAAAAAGGGAGATCTGGTACAGGAAGAAGTTTTGGCCTTTATCAGGCGTCTGACCCCTTAATGTCCCCTATGCCTCCACACGACCCTACCCTCCAAGGGGAACTGATCTGGGCAGGAGAACACTGGATCAATTATCTGCGACCAGCCGGTGCCGACATCGATAGTGCTCAGCTTAGCCTGTATCACAGTAGTTATAGTCCAGCGGGGGAAGGAAACGTCGCCTTCGTCATCATTCCGGGCACCCTGGAAGCGGTATGTACCGACAACCGAGATCTTGTGGAATTCATTTTCGAGACCATGATTCGAGGCAAGAATGCCTCACTAGACCGGGAACTTGCGATCTTCGACGCAACGTTTAGGCGAGGTGGAGATGTTTGCCGAACGCCTTCCTGGAGTATTGAGCTTCCCGGGCATCTCCTCGAAGCTTCCTGGAGCCAGCTCGATGAGCCGGTCATGGTCTATCGTTCAGACCGCAAGATCCAGCGGCGGCGGCCTGCCTTTACGTTGCTCTTCTTCGCTGAGGATGGAGAGATTCGCTGGGACGGAGTTTCGTTTCCGGGTAGTCCCTACCGCCGTGATATCTGGCGAGAGGCGATCGGCGGAGATGCGAGAAGTTCCTGTGTTTTTGCGCTTGCCGAGACCATGATCCAGCCGCCAGCCGAATCAAGTTAGCCTGGAGCGGATGATTGCCTCGCCAGAGTGGAATTGGGGGTAATCCGGGCTGGACTCCAACTCCTATTACAATTCAATCAGGACACTCTAAAGTTCTTGCTTCGGCGGCCGATACGATCCTCAGGAGCTGATCCTGGCAATACAGCAAAGCGCTGGTCATGGGAACGAAGTTCTCAAGGCCAGCTTGACCTACTTCAAGACCTGAGAACCGACCGAATGGACCTTACCCCGACCCGCAGTTTAGATCACAAGAAGACACCTTCGATCCTGGCTGAGAAGGACGAGCGGAAACTGGTCCTTCAGGTGCAACAGGCCGTCGACGTCGTCCTGGGAAGCGCCGCAAAGCAGATGGGCGTGGACAAAGCGGATTTGTCACGAGTCCTCTGGAAAAACGGTCTGCTGAGTCAACCAGGCGGTCAACTCCTCGAGACCCCATCTCCCGATCAGGGGGACCTGAGAAGGTAAGAGTACCCCTGTGATAGTCTTCCAGCGTGTGTTCCCAGCTCGACTCTTCTAATTGGCGGGTGTCACTACACGGTGGCCACTCCGGCGATTATTGTGAGCACGCCCACGGAACCTTGCCCCAGATCCTCGCCTCAGCACTAGCTGCCGGATACCAAACCTTCGGCATCAGTGAGCATGCGCCCCGCCTCGAAGAGAGATTTCTCTACCCCAGTGAGGTCGAGAAAGGATGGAGTGTGGACCGACTCAAGGAAGACTTCGAGCGCTATGCCAGGGCTCTTCCGTCGCTGGTAGAAGAGTATCGTGGCCGGCTTTCAGTCCTTCGCGGATTCGAGGCAGAAGTAGTGCCCACAGTTTCCTATGTCGAGGGTATGCGGGGATATCGTAGTCGCTTTGATTTCGACTATATGGTGGGATCGGTGCACCACGTCGACGAGATCGCAATTGATGGGGAACTGGATGAGTTCGAAAGAGCCCTGGAGGGACAGTCTGGTCTCGAGCGTCTGGCCGTTCGTTACTATGAAACGGTTTCGGAGATGGTGGAGTCGCTAAGACCGGAAGTAGTAGGGCATCTGGACCTGATCAGGCTACACGCCCGGCGCTTCGGTTCGCTCGAATCTCCGGCGGTTCGCAGGGCAGCCGAGTCGACTCTCGAAGTGATTCGAAGACACGATTGCATCCTGGACTTGAACACCGCAGGCTACCGAAAGGGATTGGGTGTTCCCTATCCGGCGCCCTGGTTGGTGAAGCGGGCGCAGCTCCTAGGAATCGACTTCTGCTTCGGAGACGACAGCCATTCACCAGCCGATGTCGGGGCCGGGCTCGAGACGGCCCGCTCCTATCTTCTGCAGAATGGAGTTGATCAAATAACCACCCTCACCCGGGAGGGTCGGTCTCTGGGCCGAAAGAGGATACCGCTCGGGATCGGGCCTTCCAGCTAAAACTTCATTGGGCGGAGGTAGCTTTGGGCTCCAGGCCGAAGTCTTCTTCCTTCGAGCTTTGGCCCGATACACGGCGGCCTGGAGGCCACCGCTACGCCGGGACCCGGACTTTCATTCTCGAATGCGGCCAGCTCCACTGGGGGTGGGACTAAGCTGAGACTTCATTGGAAAGCTTCCGAACTTCGGCGTTCGTATTGTTCGATGTTTTGCGGTTTGAGATTTGGGCTTTTCTGCTTCCCGAGAAGGCAACCGCTAAAGGCTAAATCGCTGAATATCGAACAGGCGAATTTCGAAGGCCGGATCGGGCGACGCTGGCCTCTGGGTAGCCAAAGTTTCTTTCTCGAATAAGGCAGCACCGCTGGGGGGCCACTAAACTGAAACTTAAGCAAGCGGTCGCAAGTCTCAGGCTTCAGGGAGTCCCCCACAGATTAGGGAGAAGAATTAAATCGGGAAGGTCAGGCACGATCGCGGAGATCTCCTTCATAGTTTCCTCCGCCAGGTTCCCCTTCGCGAGCATCGCCAGATTTGATTCCAGTTGCTCTAGGGTTTCCAGCCCTACGACGACGCCGTTGACCCCTTCGAGGGACGCAGCAAAGCGGAGCGCCAACTCCGGCAGCGACATCCCCAGAGTCTCCGCGATTCTCTCGAGGCGCCTCCGAACTGGTTTGACGGCAGCCAGCCGCTCAGGTACTCCCTCCTCAGGTAGCAACAGCAGTCCCTGCAGATAGACGCTCCGTGCGAAGATCGCGATACCTCTGAATCTCGCCTTCTGCAGGACCCCGCTCCTTTCGAACCTTTGATCCAATAGGCTGAGGGGATGCTGAATCGCATCAATGCCGGGGGTCTCGATTGCCTGCATCGCCTGCTCCGGAGTATAGACCGACACTCCTGCATATCGAATCAGGCCCTCCTCTTTCAGGGCTACCAAGGCGTCGGTGTATCCCAGATGCTCGGCCCGGTGCAGCAGACAGAGGGGAAGGGTTTCCAGGCGCAGGCGGCGCAGAGATCTGAGCACCGACTTCCGAACAAAACCTCCATCCTCAGTGGCCTCTAGATGGGAGATTTTAGAGCACACAAAAGCGGTCTGTTTCAGCTGGAGCTCGTCCAGGATCCGCCCCAGGAGGCTTTCGCTTTCCCCGTACTCGGCAGCCGTATCCAGACCCACTGCGCCTGATTCGAAGGCTCGTCTGACAATCTCTAGAAGCGTCGCATACGGAGGCTGGCCCACACGATTGGCGATCCCATAGGAGGGGATCCCGAACTGAGCCGTGCCTAGCGAGAATCTAGGGAAGTTGAGACAGGTACGCATGATAATCCCAGTGAACTCATCCCAGGGAGCGCAGCTGCCAAGTGTGTGAGGCGTCCTGAAGTTCAAACATACGAGCGTAGAGGCCACCCAGTCGCATCAGTTCCTCATGGTTCCCCGTTTCGAAAACGCGGCCTTTTTGCAGCACCACCAGCCGAGCGGCGTTTCGGACCGTAGACAGCCGATGGGCAATGACAATCAGGGTACGGCCTTTTGCCAATCGGGATAGGGCCGCTCTGATTTCTGCCTCTGACTCGGCATCGATGCTAGAGGTGGCCTCGTCCAGGATCAGAATTGGGGCATCCTTCAGGAGCGCCCTGGCTATCGAAATCCTCTGCTTCTCGCCTCCCGACAGTCGGGTTCCTCGCTCGCCTACGATGGTGTCGTATCCTTCCGGCAGGCTCAGAATGAACGCTTCGGCATTGGCGTCTCTGGCTGCTTGGTGCAGCTCTTCCTCGGACGCATCCGGTCGCCCGAAAAGGATATTGTCGCGAATCGTGCTGTGAAACAAGAAAACGTCCTGCATCACGTGCGCGATGTGGGAGCGAAGGAATTTCAGGGGAAGCTGGCGCACGTCATGCCCTCCGATTCGGACGGCACCCTCTTGAACCTCGTAGAAGCGCGGGATCAGGTTGCAGCAGCTCGTCTTCCCAGCTCCGGTAGGTCCTACCAGGGCCACTACCTCTCCCTCCCCGACCTGGAAACTCACGTCGTCCAGGACAGGCACTTCCGGAGCGTAGGCGAACCTCACCCGGTCCAATTGGACGTTCCAGTTCATCCCCGCTGGGGGCTTGAAGCTTGAAGTCTTCCCCGCTTCCCCCGGGGTATCCAGAAGTTGGAACACCCTGGCTGCCGAAGCCGCGGCTTTTTGGAGGGTCTCGTTGAGGTTGGCCACCCTCAGCAAGGGGATGAAGATACGGCTCATATAGAGAACGAAAAGCACCAGATCTGCCAGCTCCAACCGATTTCCCAAGGCGAGATACCCACCTCCTCCAGCGACCATGACGTAGGCCAGCCCGCTGCTGACCTCCACAAAACCGGCGGGAAGAAGCGACCAGAGATTGGCCCGGACGATGCTATCCCGATAGCGACTGCTGTGGGCTCGGATCTGTCGGGCCTGTTCCTCTTCCACGACGAAAGACTTCACCACCTGATAGCCTGCCATCCTATCCAGGATTTCGGCCACCAGGTCCGCCCGCCGACCTCGCACCTCTCGCCACACCCGATTGGTTCGAGAGGCAAGCAGGTAGACCCCCCAACCTAAGAGAGGCAAGGGGAGGATCACGATGATTGCCAATTCACTGTTGATGGAAAAGAGCACGCCCATCATCGCGATGGGGATGACCAGGGCCAGGAGTGATTCTGGGATGCCGTGAGCAATGAAGTCCTCGATCACCTCTACGTCGTTGACTGCCTGCGACATCAGGGCCCCACTTCGGCTCCGGGTGAAGACCTCTGGCTTGAGGCTCTGGATGTGGTTGTAGGTTCTAGAAAGCAGCTGGTGAAGCGTCCGATAGGCGGCGATGTGGGAGAGGACCCCGTAGCCGTAGCGGAAGAGTCCGCGAACGATGCTGAGTCCGCCTAGAGCCAACGCCATGAACAAGACGGCAGTGCCAGTGAGGGCCCCGTCGTGCAGGAGCTGGACCAGGCGTCGAAGAATCAAGGGCGGGATCAGGTCTACGGCTGAGAAGACTAGACCGCAGAGGATCGAGCCCAGAAGCAATCGCCGGTTTTCTCCCGTCAGGCGGAGGAGCCGGAGAAGAAATCCTCCGGTCGGCTCGAGTGAGGAGTTTATTCCCATGGGGCTAGTACGCTGTCCTCAGCAGTATTGATCGAGGCGGGCCAGGAGGGTTTCGAACTCCTCCAACGTATTGAAGAAATGGAGACACACCCGCAGGTCGCGAGGCTTGTCCAAGGGGGAAACCAGGATCCGATCAACTTCCGCCAGCTTGTCGTAGACTTCGAGGCCCGAGGATCCCTCCGGCAGCTTGAGCACGAACACGCCGCTTCTACTTTCTCGATCGAGAGGAGAGACCAGCTCGAACTTCTTGGATTCCTTGACTATGCGCGCTGCCTGACCGGATAGGTCCGAGATCCGTTGGTAGATCTTTTGCCAACCAATGTTGTCCAGCCAGCGCAGAGCCTCGGCAAAGCCCCCAAAGACAGCCTGCGCCCGGGTTCCGAATTCGTAGCGGCGGGCATTGGGATGCCATTCATAGTGCCCTTCATCGTCGAGCGAAAGGTGGGAATGAGCACCCGTCCAAGAAATGGGATTCGTCTCCAGAATCTCCTTCCGAATCATCAGACCACCGGTCCCTTTTGGTCCCAAGAGCCATTTGTGTCCGCAAAAGGCGTAGTAGTCACACCCAATCTTGTTGAATTCAACCGGGACATTACCGGCACCCTGCGCTCCGTCCAGCAGCAGACGGACATTTCTCTCTTTTAGGGCCTGGGCCAGGCGCTGCACTGGAATCACGCGACCGTTCCGCCGAGAAACGTGACTCATTGCCACCAGTCGGGTGCGAGGAGATAGAAGGCTGAGCACGTTGTCGACTACGTCCTCGCCTACGTCGATGGGAGCCCTGCGATGGGTGACTCCGAGGCGATCACGCAGGTTATAGGAAGGCATCCGAAGGGCCGGGTGTTCGTGGTTGCTGATCAAGATCTCGTCGCCCTCTTTCCAGCCAATCGACCAGATCACGATATTGAGAGCCTCGGTAGTGTTGTGGGTGAGAGCCACCTCCTCCTCCCGACATCCCAGTGCTCCGGCCACCAGAGAGCGACAGGAGTCTTCTGCCTTACCCAAGGACCCCACGTACCTTGGGTCGGCCGGTCCTTGATTCTGAAAATCGAGGAGACGTTTGATTTCTCCTATTACCGGGTCGGGAGAGGGTCCGATCCCACCGTGTTGAAAATAGAGTGATTGCCCCGTGGCAGGGATCTGGCTCCGAACGGTGCGGACCCAATCAGGCGCCTTTCCGTCCAATGATTTCAAGGAGGTTCCCACTACTGGGCTCCGCGACAACGGAATACCGAGTAGCCCAGCGAAAGAAGCGGTCTTGAGAAAGCTCCTTCGGGGCCAGCTAAGTTCGTTCTTTCTTACTATCATCAATTCCTCCCATTCTTCGCGTTCGCAGGGCCCTTCTTACCACAATCTCACCGAGAGCACGATGGTCACTGAGACAGTTGTTAGTAAAGCCCCCAGCCCCGCTGGATCGTAGCGGTGGTCTCCAGGCCGCCCTTCGTCGAGCCAAAGGCTCGAAAGCAGAAGACTTCGGCCTGGAGACCAAAGCCACGTTCGAGTTTCAGCTTAGTCCCACCCCCAGAAGCGCTGGCCACTCGAGAAGGAAACTTGGGTCGGGGATAGGGAAGATTCTGCGTACAGGAAAGAAACTTGAGTTTGTCTTTAGCCACCTACATCAATAGCAGAGAGTCCGTTGTAGGAGCGTACCTGAAAGAAACTTCGGTCGAGGGACGATAGGGTAGGGAAGCACGGTCACCCGGCTCCCCTCCCTCCGAACTGCACGTGCGATTCTCCCGCATACAGCTCTCCAGTCAGTAGGTTCCTATGGATTGGACGAAACGGATATGGGCGTCAGTCAGGCTCGTGAACCCATGATCCGTAAAGAAGGCGTTGGGCCAACGGTGATTTCGACAGAGGCGTTTTCTATTCTTCCGGTTGCGCTTCAGAAGCAGGCGTCGCAAACGACGACGGATCAGACCGTCGTAGTCCTTGAAGATGTTCCAATGACAGTGCCGGAAGTAGTTGAACCAGCCTTGCGTCGAGCGATTGAGCCGCTGGAGGATGACCTCCAGCGAGTCGCCCGACTTGCGCGGCGTCAGCTCGTGAATGCGCTCGACGAACTTTCGGTGGCTCTTCGCTCGTGGAAACCGAAAACGGCCTCGGAACGAATCGCCCAAGAACGAAAAGCTCTTCTCTCGCGAGTCCACGATGTGTGTCTTCTCGGGATGCAGTCTCAGCCCGTTGTCCTCCACCCAGTCCCGCCCTTCGGCCAGGGCCGCTTCAGCCTCCTCGGGTGCGCGACACAGCAGGACAAAGTCATCCGCGTAGCGCACCATCTGGAAGCCCAGATCGGCCATCCGATGGTCCAGGGGATTGAGGTAGGCATTCGACAACACCGGAGAAAGAACGGCGCCTTGGGGGACTCCGGCTTCCGGAATCCACTTACGCAGCTCTTCCAGTATCCCCTGATTCAGAAACAGCTGAACCAGGCCCAGCACGCGGCGATCCGATATCTTCTGTTGGATCAGGTCCAACAGAAGATCTTTCGGGATCGTATCGAAGTAACCCTTCAGATCCGCGTCGACGACATACACATAACCGGCTTCGAGCAGCTCTTCGACGTACCGCAGTGCGCCGTGGCACCCTCGCCCATGACGAAAGCCGTAGCTTCGATCATGGAACGTGGCCTCCAGAATCGGCTCGATCCCGTGGACCAAAGCCGTTTGCACGACTCGATCCCGCACGGTCGGAATCCCCAGCGGTCGCTTTTCCGAACTGCCTGTTTTGGGAATCCACCTCCGCAGCACCGCTGCCGGACGATAGGTCCCCTCACGCAGTTCTTCCTGCAACCATTCGAGTTCCTCCCGCTCGTGTTCGGCGAAATCCCCCCACGTTTGCCGGTCCACTCCCGCCGCTCCTTTCCTGCCCAAGACCTTCTCGGCCGAGCTGGAAAGGTTCCGGCTGCAAAACACCTTATCGATCAGCGTGTGCCATTTCCCTCCTCTCACCTTTCCTTTCAAAAGTGTCTCCAACATGCGATCCGTCCAAACCGCGCGATGAGCCCACTGTTCGATGCCAGCGGGCTCTCCAGCCGGGCTAGCCGAAAACGGCACTGTGACCGGGATGTAGTCCCGCCTTTGGGCGGAGTTACGTTTCCGCGATTTAGTCATTTCGCATCTACCTTCCTGCTCCCCTTCGCTCCACCGCGTTTTGCTGCACGGCTTCCCCGCTACTATGGGAGCTCTGACTTCTGTCGAGCCGCTTCAACCGACCTCACCGGTATCGCCAGGTTCGCTCCCCTTCGGCGGGCGATACTGCACCGCGGGCCTGGGCCATTGCTCACGCAGCGTCCCCCACTGCGAGCTCTCACGATGGGTCGTCCACGTCCCTCACCCGACAGATCTCCCTGCTTATCTCGTTTGACCTTCCGACCTCTCCATCTCCAACCACCGCATTGCCATTTCGTCACGGTCGCTTTGTCACGTTACTTCACCGCCGTGACCTGCCGCGTCTATCCCCCCGGGCAGACCGTTCAGGTCGGAGGGATGGCCGTCGCGCGGTCAAGGGTTCGGGCTTTGCCAGGACCCTCCCCGACAGGCTTGGCCGAATCGAGTTCACTTGCGTTACGGATTGGTCGTTCGTCTCAGGTTGCTCTCCACCCTTCCTCACGGAAACGCAGTTACCACTGTCGACTTCAGGCCGGTAACGTTAGCCTGGAAGGGACTTTCACCCTTCTGATCAAACGCCTTCACAGGCGCACTAGCTTCGGCCTCCAGGCCGCCGTCCGAGCCAAAGGCTCAGAAGAATAAGACTTCGGCCTGGAGGCCAAAGCTACATTCGCCAATCAAGTTTCAGCTTAGTGAGCGGTGAGCGGTTCCGAGGCTGGCGTCCGAATCTCTGGAATGAAGCACTAAGAGAGCCGTTCTGCGAGCTGTCCGACGCCGACAGATTGGTCGGCGGAGACGGTGACGGCGAAACGTTCCCTGTCATCTTCTTGCCAATCGGTGTTGAAGGTACCTTCGCCGAAGAGCTCCGTGAACAGCTGCGAGAGCAGAGGCTGGAATGCCTGGAAGGTCTCTGACTTATTGGGTGTGTGGAGCCTGTCGTTGGCCACCACCAGGACCTCATCCGTCTTGAAGCGAAGTCGGCCCGTGAGCTCGGGGGCTACCTCTAGCAGGGTACACGCTCGAAGCGTCGTTTTTAGAATCGTTTTCAACCTCTCCACTGAGGAACCGTTGATATCTCGCTTACGGTAGTAGAACAGCCCCAGACGGTCCCCGCCCAGGCCCATGCTGAAATTGCCCTGGTGAGCAACGAGTAGAATCCCTGGTCCTCGATGGACGTGGCTGTAGTTGTGCACATCGACTAGAAGATGTTCTTCGATAATCTGCTTCTGGATCCAGGAGTGAAAGATCGGCACGAAGTCTTCGAGTGCGACCGTTGCTGGGTTGTCGACGAAGAGCTTGAAGCCGAGTCGTTGCAGTTCCATTCAGGTTGATCTCAGGTTTGCAGAGGGATCATGCTTTCTGCAATCCGCTCTCGACAGGCATGGGCTGCCTCGATAAACAGCTGTGCCTCTTCGACCAGGCGGTGCGAAGTGTCTCGGCTATGTTCCGTGGGAGCAGACTCGTACCTCCGGAACAGATAGTGAGCGAACTTCCCCCCAGCGTATTTGTCGTGGAATAGCTGGGTATCGTAAAAGCGACGTTTGAACTCCCTCACAATCGTTTCGGGATTGTGAGGAACATCCAGAAACTCGATCTTGATCAGAGCAGCGGCGGCTTCAAGCATCGCCTCGAAGCCAAGCTTGTCGGCGCCAAGATAGTCCTCATCCTCTAACTTGAGTTGGGCTTCGAAGACGATTCGCTCTGCTGCCGCCATGTCGAACTCAACCAGTGAGACCACCTCTCCCGCGCACTCTCCGGTGCCCATGTCCCCAATTGAGAATTCTCGAGGGTCCCCCCAGTCGGCATAGAATGAGGTGTCCTGTTCGTAAGGGGGAACCTGCATCAGGTCCTCGAACATGGCTCTCATCTCCTTTTTCCCTACCGTGCTCACGAAGGTCTGGAAACTTTCGCCGTTCTGCCGAAACTGGACAAAGCGCTCGGTGAGACGGTCCAGGACCTTGGGGATGCTCTTGGCCGGAACCGATCCCATGGCCAAGCCGTAGGCGGCAGCGTTTTCCGTCCATTGGCCACCCAGAACAACCTGAAAATGCGGGACCTTGTGGCTGTTGATGGTGCGGCTTGTCCCGTAGAAGCCAATGTCGGCGATGTGGTGCTGTCCGCAGGAGTTGAAGCAACCACTGATCTTGATACGAAGACCCTTTACCGCCTCATCGATCTCGACGAACTTGGTGGCCAGGCTCTTGCGGACCTCATTAGCAAGACCTCGGGAGGAAGAAATCCCCAACTTGCAGGTGTCGGTACCTGGGCAGGCTGTGACGTCGACGATCGAACCGGCTCCCGGGTCACTCAGGCCGATTCTTTTCAGCTCCTGGTAGAGATCCGGGAGATCGGCCTCGCTTACCCATCGCAACAACATGTTCTGCTCGACGGTCGTGCGTATGTTTTCCCCGGCAAACTGGCGTGCAATGTCGGCCAGCTCGCGCATTTGCCAGGCCGAGAGGTCACCTAGTGGGAGAGTGATCGACGCGACCGCGTAACCGGTCTGCCGCTGCCGATACACGTTGGTGCCGTACCACTCTTCGAAGCCTTCCGGGCGCTGTTGTCCGTTGAGAGGGGCTGCCTCCTTTACCGGAGTCTCCTGATGGAGAGGTACTTCAGCCAGATAATCCTTCCAGCGGGAGTCTTCCGTCAGCTTAGCTCGCTCCTCCAGGACCAGTCTGCGAAATTCCTCGACGCCTAGCTTGGCCACCAGAAATTTGATACGGGCTCGGGCACGATTCGTCTTTTCTCCCAGGCGCGCAAAAACCCGTGACATGGCTTGAGCTGTGGGGAGCAGTTCCTC
Organism: Acidobacteriota bacterium; assembly: GCA_965219855.1. GTDB lineage: Bacteria > Acidobacteriota > UBA6911 > RPQK01 > JAJDTT01 > CAUZIZ01. The sequence continues at coordinate 249,970 of CBDCOR010000022.1, read as the reverse complement.
TTCGGGCAGGAATGGATCGAAGAGCTTGGCCTGATGCGGAACCGCTCCCAGACCGCCGCCAACGTAGAGTTCGAAGCCCCGTTTCTCTTGCCCATTCTCGACGCGCTTGACGGCAATCCCACCCATATCGTGCATAGTGATCAGGCCACAGGGGTGCTCCTTGCAGCCCGAAAAAGCGATCTTGAACTTCCTTCCGAAATCCTGTGCATCCGGGTGTCCCAGGAGAAACCGACTGCAGGACTTGGCATAGGGAGTGACATCGAAGACCTCATCCCGACAGACTCCCGCCAAGGGGCAGGCGGTCACATTTCGGACCGAATTGCCGCATGCCTCACGGGTCGTAATACCAACCGCCGCCAGCCTCCTCATCAATTCGGGTGTGTCGTCAATGTGAACGAAGTGAAGTTGAAAGTCTTGTCGAGTCGTGACGTGAAGAATTCCGTCCGAGTACTCCTCAGCCAGGTCGGCAAGCATCTCCATCTGTTCCGGCGTGAGGCCGCCGAAGGGAATCTTTATTCGCTGCATGCCGGGAGCATCCCAGATCGTTTCCGGACCTTTGGTTGCGCCATTGGAGGGATACGCGAGTTTCTGTGAACGAATGCCATCATGGCGCTGTCCGTTGTCGTAACGCTGGCCATAGATGCCCCTTCGAAGACGCGTCTCGGCGAAAATCTTCTCGTCCAGCTTTCCCTGTTTGCGGAGCTCCATCTGGGTCTCGTAGATATCGACTTCTCGTCCCATCTCGGGATTTATCTTGTCGCCAAGCTTTTCTTTCCAGGTGGTCATCTAAGTTCCCTCCCTCGGAAAATCCTCCGGGGCCTTTCCGCATACCGCAACGGGAAAGCTACGTCTGCTTAGGTCCAGACTATGCTAATTACAGTTAACTTATTTGATCGAATTAGTCAAGTTTGGTGACAGCCCATCTTGCGATAAAAAGCCAATGTTTTCGCCAGACGACTGTGCGTGAAGACATGATACAGGGTTGTTTTCCCCTTTAGGGAAGCCTCATACGCTTCAATCAATTGCCGACCAATCCCTTGCCCCTGCCAGTTTGTCTTAACCGCCATGGATAACAACTCTCCAACTCCCTCTGATTGAGTTCCAAGATGACGGTCCATATATTTGTAATTCTTATATCCTGAGATAAACAATTCTCGAATGCTCATATCGAGCTGATAACGCCCTGTTAACATCTTCCATCCTATCCCTAACGCATTCTTCCCTAAATGTCTTGAAATCACTGAGGTATCCGGGTATCCAATAAGAAATCCGTTAATCTCGTCACCACACGTGGCCACAAACAAATGCTTGGCGCCACTATCATAGACAATGTTATAAAAATCAATTAGAAATCTTTTACCCAACCGTAACATGAAATACATCTTAACATCAAAGACCTCGAACGACAGATCCACAATAGTGGCAATATCCTCCTTCTTTAAAGGAGCAATCACAACACGATTAGTCCCAAAAGAAGTAGATGAAAGTGGACTAAACCACATGTAAACACCTGAAATGCCAGACCTGACGGGTATTCTGGGGTTGTCAAAGAAACTTCAGAACAAGCCGAAAGGAGGCATTTCAGGTGAAGAAAAAGGATAGCGCAATCATCCGCAAACGGGAAGCAGAGGTTGCTCAGCGATTGAGCCCCAGCTGGAACGGTCAAGACCCGAAACCGGTGCTCTCGCCCGAGGTCATCAGCTACGAGGTCTCGGAGAAAACGGGTGCGGTCAGTTACGGTGGTCTGGGGCTGCTGCAGCAGGTGGTGAAGTGGAGTGGGCTGGGGAAAGCCATTGACCAGGCGGTGACGCTGCTCAAACGCCACCAACCGTACCACGAATCGGACCACGTCCTGAGCCTGATCTACAACGTGGCCACGGGCGGGACCCGCTATCAGGATATTGAACTGCGACGTCAGAGTGTGAGTTTCCTGGAGGCGGTGGGAGCCGAGAAGATCCCCGCCCCCAGCACGGCCGGAGACTTTGTGCGCCGCTTTGACGCGCCCGACGTGGTGGATCTGATGGAAGCCGTCAATGCCAGCCGCCTCAAGGTCTGGGCCCAACAACCGGCCCGTTTCTTCCAACGGGCGGAGATCGACGTGGATGGGACGATGGCCCCCACGAGCGGCGAATGCAAGGAAGGGATGGAGATCAGCTACGACGGGCAGTGGGGCTATGCGCCGCTGATCGTGACGCTGGCCAATACGGGAGAGGTGCTCTATGCGGTCAACCGCTCGGGCAACCGTCCCTCTCATGAGGGAGCGGCCGAATGGCTGGATCGGAGTATCGAGCTGGTTCGAGAGGCGGGTTTTCGGAAGGTGCGCCTGCGCGGGGACACGGATTTTTCGCTGACGGCTCATTTTGACCGTTGGACGGAGGCGGGCGTGGAGTTTGACTTCGGGATCGACGCCCATCCGAGCTTCGTCAAGTGGGCGGAGGCGTTGCCAGAAGCGAGATGGAAAGAGCTGGGGCGCCCCAGCCAGGGGAAAGGAAAAGGGAAGAAGCGGCGCCAGCGGCGGGACAAAGTGAAGCCGGAGATTGTCAAGAGACGCGGGTTCAAGACGCTGACGCTGGAACGGGAAGAGATCGCGGAGATCGACTACCGTCCGAGCAAAGCGAAGCGAACCTATCGGATGGTGATCTTGCGCAAGACGATCCTGGTCGAGAAAGGCCAGAAGCGGCTGCTGCCGCAGACGCGCTACCACTTTTATGTCACCAATATCTCGGCCAGAACGTTGGGAACGGCGGGAGTCGTACGGGAAAACAACCGGCGCTGCAACCAGGAGAACGTCATTGAACAACTCAAGAACGGAGTCGAGGCCCTGCGGATGCCCTCGGATACGCTGGTAGCCAACTGGGCCTATCTGGTGATTGCGGCTCAAGCCTGGAATCTGAAGGCCTGGATGGGGTTGGTGCTGCCGGCGCGACTGCAAGCCCGAGAGCTGGTGAAGATGGAGTATCGCCGTTTCCTGCGAGAGGTCATTGAAATGCCCTGCCAGATTTTGCGCAGGGGCCGACAGTTGGTCTATCGGCTGCTGGATGTCAATGGTTGGAGCCGTCTTCTCTTGGAAGGCAGTAAGTGGTTGAAACACCGGCCAGCTACCTGAAACTGAAAGGAGATAAAGTAGCTCCGAGGGTCGCCAGAGCTGGGGTGAGGTGTCTCTACAAACGCCCCCCAAGAGGGCAGAATCGTTTTCCCTGAGCGATCGGCGTGGAGGACAGCTGAAGACGTGCCTGTTCTGAGTGACTTCGCGCCGAAATTTAGAATTTAGGTCTCCAAAATGGCTCCTCGGAGCCGACAAAGGGGCCTATTTTCGAACTTGCGCTTATTTTGGGATTAGTCTTCGAGTGTTCCATTGTTTCAATTGTGAAGCTGGAGGGGGTACGTTAAGCAAGGTCAATGGATGGCAAGAAAAAGCATCTTCAGATTTATTGTGGCAATACTTCAAGACGATGCTCTTCTTCTCTTGAAGCATGGTAACCGAAAATCGTTTTCGTCTGCCCTAGTCTCGAGAGTGAGAAGGAGGAACAGCAAGGACCGACCGACAGGAGCTGGATCGTGGACATAAAGGCGTTCCTCCGTTCAGGGATCATCCGCAGCTGATTCCCAGCGCCGTGGATCCAGCTGTCCAATTCGCCTGCGGAACGCGATGAGGGATTTCAGGTAGCGAAACAACAGTGAGAGAAAATTAGATTTGCTCTCCCCAGCCTTCCGGACCCGGTAGTGAGAGGGCAACTCCACCACGGACAGCTTGTGCAGCTGCGCGTACTTCAACAGCCGAAAGAAGTAATCGCCGTAGCCGTAAAAGATCGCTTCATGGGGCATCGCTTGGATGGGCTCCCTCTTGGAAATCCAGAACCCGCCCAAGTTGTCCTGGATCTGCGTGCGCAACACCAGGCGGATGACCCAGTTAAACGCACAACTGGCAATGTAATGCCGCATGCTGGTCATGTAGCCGCCCGAGCAGAAGCGCGAACCGCTCACGATATCGAAGTGCCGGGCCACGTCGATCATCACCGGAAGTTCCTTGGGATCGTGGGTGAAATCCGTGTCCATGACCACGAGTCTCTCGCCCCGGGCCCTAAGAATGCCGTCGCCAATGGACGCCGCCAGTCCGCGGTTCTTCTTTCTCAGGTGGGGTTGTACCCGCAGATCGCCCCGAAAAGTTTCCTTCACGAGGTTGTAGGTGCTGTCGGGACTGTTGTCGTCCATGACCAGGATCTCGTAATCCCCGAATGCAGAAATCTCTTGTATGATGGCGTTGATCAATCGGACAATGTTCCTGGCCTCGTTGAAGGTAGGCAAGATGACGGAATATTTCATTCCAAGCGTTCTTCAGCCCGCCGTAGGGGCTGTCGATACTGACAAATCACATAGTCAGAGTTGTTCAAGTGGAGTACTTGGTGGGAAAAGCTCCCGGGAAAACAGCTACCCTTTGAACCGTCCTGAGGCAGGGTGGCTCGGTAGCCGATTCGCAAGCGATTCATATATCGCCAATCCCAACGACGCGCACTTGCGGTAGCGGCAAAATAAACTTACCGCCTCGTTCGAGAAAAGCTGCTTCACGTTTGACGAACACCTCGAAAAAGTGCCAAGGTAGAATCAGAAAATAATCTGGCTTTTCCGACCGGGCTTGTTCCTCCGAAATGATTGATATGTCTGTGCCGAGTGTTTTTCTGCCCCATTTCTCCGGATTGCGGTCTGCTGCCTTCGGGACCAGTGTCTTGTCGATCCCGCAGAATTGCAGGATTGTGTTGCCCTTGGTCGAAGCGCCATAGATGTAAACCGACTGCCCGACTGCCTTTAGGTCGCCCAGCAACTCTCTCAGATCAGTGGCGACCTTGACCGCTGCGTGTCGGAAGGAGTCGTACGACTCGTCCGCTCCAAGCTGCAGGCGTTCCTCGCTCGCTCTGACTTGCTCCAACCTGTGCAATGTCTCCGATGAGACTGTGTTTCCCGCCTCTTTGCCAATGAACAGGCGGAAACTGCCACCGTTGACTTCGTTGAACTCGATTTGCTGAATCTGTAGCTGCTCATGTGCGAGCATCTGTTCGATCTGCCTGAGTGCGTATTCCGGTGAAACCGGCCACCGAATCCGGAGCAAACCGGCCGGGTCGGAGCGAAGCGACGCCGGAGGTTGATAATCATCTCCGAAGTGGCCGGTTTGAGTCAATCCACAGGAGTCTCTTGGGTTGAGAACACATCATCTCGTCTCTCCTTTCCTGAGTGAGTTGCTGAGGCAAAGCTTGCTTCAGCAGAGTGTTGTTTCCATTGTTGCCTCAGAGTCTTCAGGCGACTCCTGAGATAATCCCAGTATTGATCGGAGACAGGTTGTTGTCTCACTTCCTGGATTAGAGGTTCGAAGTAGCTCAGGGAAGTGATCGGTCCACCGGTGTGGCCGTTGAGCCAGGCGACGTGCTTGCGGGCGCAGCCGAGAAGCAGGGCCTGCTCGATCTGCCGCAAGGACAGGCCCTGGCGGTAGAGGCGAGCGGCCAGCTGCCGATCGGCCGGGGAGAAGGAGCACTGAACGCCAGGGGCATCGAGCAGCAGACAGGCCACCTGATCGAGGTATTGGGATTCGGCCGCTTCGGGCTCCTGGACGAGGGATCTTTGGTAGGGCCAGAAGGCCTCGCTGATCTGGATGTGAGTGCGCTCGTGTTGATTGCGAGCGAGGCTGAGCTGAACTAGACCTCGGGACTGGAGTTCTCCCAGGTAGGTGAACAGGGAGCGGCGAGATTTGCGCAAGGCCGGAGCCAACTGGGTAGGCGAGACGGTCAGTTCGCCGGTGCAGCGATCCGCTTTCAGGCACAGATAGACAAAGAGTTTGAAGGCGCCGTCGCTGACGCTCTCCATCGCCTGTAGCAACGGAGCACCGGCGGCGGCGAACCAGCCACCTTGGACTTTCAACTGCGGTGTTGGACTCATGATTCGTCCTTTGCTTTGGTGGGAGGATGACGATGCCGGCGCATGGAAGCCCCTTCGAGCTCAATGCGGTAGGCATTATGGACCAGACGATCCAGGATGGAATCAGCGGTGGTCGGATCTCCGATCTGCTCATGCCAATGGGCGACGGGAAGCTGGGAGGTCAGGATCGTGGATCGACTGTCGTAGCGATCCTCGCAGATCTCGTAGAAGTCCCGTCGCTCGCTCTCGGCCAAGGGATTCATGGCCCAGTCATCGACGATCAGCACGTCGGTGCGGGCGATCTTACGCAGGAGCTTGTCGAGCGAGCCGTCGGCTCGAGCCAAAGCCAGATCGCGAAAGAGTCGAGCGGCACGAGTGTACAGAGCCGTCCACCCGTCGCGAGCGGCCTTCTGAGCAAAGGCACAGGCCAAGAAGGTTTTCCCGACTCCACAGGGACCGATGATCAGGAGATTGTGGTGGGTCTGGATCCAACGGCAGGTGGCGAGGCTGGCAATCAGCGAGCGATCCAGCCCCCGAGGTCGGCGATAGTTGACATCTTCCAGACAGGCCGAGAGCTTCAATCGGGCATTCTTCAGACGACGCTCCAAGGCCCGATTCTCTCGCCAGGTCCACTGCCGATCCACCAACAGGGCAAAGCGTTCTTCAAAGCTCAGTTGGGCCATCTCCGGGTCGGAGAGTTGCTCGGTGAAGGCCTCAGCCATGGCCCTGAGCCGCATGGCGTGAAGTTTTTCGACGGTGGGATTAACCAACATGAGAGGCTCCTTTCTCGCCTTCGAAGTACTCGGCCCCTCGCACGTTGGCGTGCTCGATCGGAGGACGTTCCGGCAACGGTTGCGGTTCCGCTTGACGGTCCAGACCGTTCTTCAACATGGACTGGATACTCTTGTAGGAGCAGGCCTGAAGTCGCAGGGCCCGACGGCAAGCCTGCTCCAAACGGTCTTCCCCAAAGCTGGAGCCCAGGCGCAGGATACCCAAGCAGGAGCGATAGCTTTGCTCGGGATAGCGACGGGATTGGAGGATCTTCTCGACCACCGATGCGGTATGGGGCCCGACTTTCTGAGCCCAGTGGATCAGACGCGAGGGTGACCACTCCAGATAGCGGCGATGGCATTCGGGCCGGTGCTCGTCCAAGGTCGTGGCCTTGCCCGGCTGATAGGAGCGACGGTGAGAGGTCACGCGGCGACCTTGATGGAAGATCTCCACGGTGGTGACGGTGGTGCGCAGCTCGACCTTCTGACCCACCAGGACATAAGGGACGCTGTAGTAGTGGCGGTCGAACTCGATGTGGTAATCGATGTTGACGCGGGCCTTCTTCTACTGGGCGAAGACGTAGCGTTGGGCCGGCAGGGGCCCCAGAGCCGGACGATCCAGGTCCTGGAAGCGCTGGCGGCGGTTGCCGGGGAGCTTGTGAAAGTTTCGAGTGTTGAGACGCTCCAGCAGCTCGGCAATGGCTTCGTTGAGCTCTCCCAGGGAAAAGAAGGTCCGGTGACGCAAGGCGGCCAAGATCCAGCGCTCGACGACTAACACACCCGACTCCGCCTTCGCTTTATCTCGAGGACGGCGCACTCGAGCCGGGATCACCGCGACGCCGTAGTGCGAGGCCCAATCCGAATAGCTCGCATTGAGATCCGGTTCATAGCGACAGGGGCGATGGACCGCATCTTTGGTGTTGTCTGGAACCACGACGCAGGGGCAACCCCCCAGGAACTCCAGAGCCCGAGTGTGGGCCGCGAGCCACGAGGGTAAGTCCTGCCTTAGGGAGGCTTCCGCATAGGTATAGTTGCTTGCCCCCAGCACGGCCACGAAGATCGAGGCCTCTTGGGTTTCCCCCGTATGGCGATCCACGATCGGGACCGTGTCGCCGGCATAGTCCACGAAGAGCTTCTCGCCGGCCCGGTGTTCCTGCCGCAGCACCAGATCCAGCTTGCCCCGCCAGCGATGGTACAGATCGCAGAACTGACTGTACTGATAGCCCTCCGGATACGCCTGCTTGTACTCATCCCAGAGCAGCATCAAGGTCACATGTTTGTGTCGGCAGCGCTCCTCATGGACGGTGGCGAAGTCGGGGAGGGGACGTTGCTCCGGGGGAGATTTACCCGTGGGAGGAAACACCCGGTTCTGAATCGCCCGGTCATCCCACCCCTCAGGGAGTGGCCAACTCAGACCGGCTCCTTGGGCCCGGCGCACATACTCTGCCACGGTGCTGCGCGCGAGGGCACAGCTACGGGCGATCTGCCGATCCGAAAGATGAAGCTGAAACTTCAGGCGTAGGACATTTTTGATTTTGCGCATGGACTTCCTTTGGTTCGGCACGATCGCTCCTCCGAAAAGGAGTCATGGTACCGAAGGAGTCCAACGTCGCTTCCGTCCGCTCTGGAAACCGATTCCGGGAAACCGGCCGCCTTTCCGGATTGGGTGGCCGGTTTGCTCCGGAATCAGTGGCCGGTTTCCTCTGGAATCACCGGCCGGTTTCGTCCGGAATACGCAGCCTGAGAGCATAGTATTCCAAGTGCTCGTGACAAATCGTATCGAACGAAGAGTTTCTCAGCATAAAGGGCAGGCACGACAATTCAAGCACCCAGATGCCATCATCCGACAGTATCTTTGCAACATCTCCAACAAACTCTTGCGGATGCTCTAAATCGTAGAACATCGCGATGGTGGTAATGGCACGAGCGTAGCGACCCGGGCGCACCTGCGCAAAGGTCTGAAACGAAAAGAAATCGTTGACTACCTCCAACCCTTTATCCCTGGCGCTCTCCGTGACGTTTACCGCCGGATCAATCCCCAACTTGTCCAGGCCTCGTGTCGGGTAGGAATCGAGTAGCGTACCGTCATTGCACCCAATGTCCAGCGTAAGGTCACCTGGGCGGAGATCGATCATTTGCCCTATCTTTCCCGCAATCTCGCTCAGGTTGCTGCGCATAGCCTCATTCGTTCCTGAACGGTAACCGTAATTAGAGTACAAGACCTTTCCCGAGACAGAGTGTGAAAGTTGTACCAAGCCGCACCCCCTCGCGCCTGCACAGCGGAGCAGTGTGAGCGGGTAAGGCTGTCGCAAGAAATCCGGTACCTCGTCACCAACGAAAATGCTGGCGATGTATTGGCTGCCGAGATCAACCACCAAGCGGAGATCGGTTGAGCGGCAGATTCGGCACGCCTGAGTTTCAGTCAGAATACCTTCGTTCGTCACCAAGGAAAGATTTCCGATTGGAAACTAAATTGAACGTTCACTTTTCTTGAGGTTGTGGAACGCAATCCGGGTGCAGGGACAGAAAAAAGCAGCCTTTTACTCGAATGACGCGAAAGTCTGGCCAGATTTTCGAAACGCCCCAGTCAAGCACGATTGCGAAACCGAGAACGGACAAGGGATGCTTGTAGTCCAAGACACTCGCATAGCCGGGCGGCAACGCGAAATACGTTCGGTGCATAAGCGGTAGACGCGTCGCGAGACCAACATAGGTTAACCGAAGTCCGATACTTGCCGCAAAGATGTCCTCGCGAGGCCGCCTCAGATAGACTACCGGTGCGACTGTAGTACATAGGAGCAGGGCAAACAATAGGCCCGCGTAAGAGTCAGCGAAACCGCGCTAATGAATCGTCGAGAACTTAATATACTCTCTGTTGTTACCAATTCACCGCATCCAGACTATAGTCTGTCCGACGAATTGTGACAAGATTGGCCATGGGAACAGCAACGGATCGATGATACTTCCAGAGATCCAAGAATTCGTAAGGGATGACTGAAAACTGATTACTACCTTGCCTTCTCCACAGAGAAGAAAGGCTCAATAACGAAGTACCTGAGCAGGTGTCGGGGGCCACTTCAAAAGCGGCCAGGCGGGGCCGGGTCAAAACCGGCCAGTGATTCAGTAGTTATATCCTCCGGTTCGAGTCATTTCAATCCCTTGTGAAGCCCTCCCCGCGAAGCGGGGGGAGGAGGCTTTGTTGTGTGTTCAGCCGTAGAAGCGGTGGGAACTGTGGGAAACTCCGTCCGGAGGAGTTTTCCAAGCGCTGTGGGAACGGTGGAAAAACTCGCCTCCTGGAGTCGTCTTCGCGAGGCAGCCGTTTTCCCACGGTTTCCATAGCGCGGCAGTTTCCACGGCTTTCCGGGGGTGTTGGGGGAAACTCGAGAAGCCTGGCTTCCATGGTCTCTGCTTGGTTTCAACGACACGGCTTCTTCCTGGCTTCCTTTTTTCAAAAAACATTCGCTCAGAGGCCCCTCAAGCAATGAGCTCTGCCCCACCCTGTCCTGACCCCTCCCTCGGAGCGGGCAATCTACGAAGCCTGGGGCTGAGTCCCAGGGTCTGCGAGTAGGGGACAAGCCCGCACTCACAGCACTCGCCTCGCAGGTGTCATTTCTCTTTCCCTCGCTTCGGGGTGGATTTCTCTCGTTGCTGTCGCTCGTAGAGGCGATAGCTCTTGCCCCGAATGAAGGTGACTTCCGAAGTGTGCAGGAAGCGGTCCAGCAGCGCCGAGGTGGCCGCCGTATCTCCTCCCAGCATCGCGCCCCAGTCCTCCAGGGGTCGATTCGAACTGAGGATCGTCGAGGTCTTCTGGTATCGGCGGTGCAGGATCTCCAACAGATCTTCTGCCGCCGACTCCGGCACTCTGCGGAGTCCCAGATCCTCGAGGATCAGCAGCGGGATCCGGGTCATCTCCGTAATGTAAGATCGGCGTCTGCCGGTGGCCGTGGCTTCGGCGATGTCTTCCAGCAGATCGAAAGCCGACTTGTACTGCACCCGGTGACCGGCTTCGACCGCCTTGATCCCGACGGTGATGATCAGATGGCTCTTGCCGACTCCGGTCTGACCGATGACCAACCAGCCGCGGCGCTGTTGGATGAATCGGCCGGTAGCCAGATCGAAGATCTGCTGCCGGTTGATGGAGGGGTTAAAGGAGAAGTTAAAGTCCTCCAAGTGCTTTTGTTCCGGAAACTGGGCCTGGCGCAAACGTCGCTCCAACAGCCGGTCCCGACGGCGGGTCAGCTCGTCATCAATCAGCAGCTCAAAGAACTCCTGATGGCTGAGCCTTCCCTGGACGGCTTGTTGCAGGCGAACGTCAAAGACCTGAGCCAGGCCCGAGAGCCGGAGGTGACGAAGTTTTCGTTCCAGTTCTGATGAGATCATTCTGGTTCTCCTGTGGGATCGGTGATCTGGTACTCGGACAGCGGTCGGATCAACTCGTGCTCGGAGGTAAACAAAGAGCGCTGCGGCACGTCCAGTCGCTTACACAAAGCCACCAGAGTCCGGTAGCGGAAGGCGTCATGTGCGAGCGCCTTGCCGCAGGCTTCGTCGACGACCGAAGCGCGGTAGCGGCGGGTCAGCGAGATCATGCCCTGCACGAGTCGGTAGGCGAGCATGTCTCGGACCTCCAGAGCTCGCTCGGCCCAGCGGTGCGCCTCTGGACCCACGGCTCGGGCTTGCTTCAGCAGATGATGCTCGGTTCGATAGTGCGCGTAGCGTTTGCGTTCCGGAAGATGGCTCGTTTCGGTTCGGAATCTCCCCGGCGGGTGCTTCGGATGCAGGGCCACCTGTTGCTCACGAAAGAAGACGCGGACGATACGATCATCCCAGTGCACGGCGACTTCACAACCGAGCAGATGATTGGGCACCGAGTAGAACGCTCGGTCGACTTCGATGTGGCCATCGGTGGAGACCGTTCGACGGCCCACGCGGAAGAAACTGAAGCGGGAATCCGGAAGCGGTCGGAGATGCTTCTGTTCTTCGACAAAGCGGGGCCAGACCTGCTGCTTGGTGGTGCCGTGGATGCGCTGGCGGGCGATTCGCTCGTTCCAACTCTGCAGATGCTCATTCTGCGCATCCAGGCTCTCGAAGCGGCGAGCTTTGAGCGCGCTGGAGTCGGTATATCCGATGCTTCTTTCGACTTTTCCGTTCTCGTTCGGAGCGCCCGGATGGATGGGCAGCACGGCGAAGCCGTAGTGGCGAGCGAGCGCACTGAAGACGGCATTGACCTCGGGGTCCACCAAGCAAGCCCGGGTGATCCCGGCCTTGAGGTTATCGAGGCGAACCACCTCCACGCCGCCTCCAAAAGCGTGAAAAGCCTCCTCGACACAGCGGATGAACGTCTTCAGTTCCTGCCGCCAGACGACTTCCTCATAGGAGTGGCGCGAGTGGCAGAGGACGGCCTTGAACAGATGAGGACGGCGGTAACGACCCGATTCGGTCCGAGTCAGGGCTCCTTTGCCGAAGTCGATCTGCAGGTCCCGACCGGGGGGAGTTTCCACCCGAGCAAACACGCGAGGACTCTCCGCCTTGAGCTTTCCACAGAAGCGCTTGACGGAGTTGTAGGCTCCCCCGAATCCCTGCTCGAAGACCAGGTCCTGCCAGATCCGCTTGGCCTGCAATCCCTGCTGGAGTTTCTTTTCAATCTGCTCCCGAAAGGGCTCACAGAAGCTGCGCAGACCCGGGGGCCGCTTTGGCCGCTTTTGCTCCTCCGAGCCGGGGGCCGCTTTGGCCGGTTTTGAATCTCGGGAGGGATCATAGCGGGCAATCCTCTCTCGTCGGACTCCCACCTCTCGCTCGATCCGACGATACGACCAGCCCAGCTTCAGGAGCGCCAAAACCGTTTGCTTCTTTTCCATTTTCAATGTATTGGCCATCGGCGCATCCTACGCCGGATGCGGCCCTCAATGGCTCTTGAAAATGGCCGGTTTTGAAGTGGCCCTCACTGGCCGCTTTTGGGTGGCCCCTGACAGCAGGGGTAAGTCCAACGCCCAGCCCTGGCCTTAAACTGTCTTTTGTGTCGACGGGAACTGAGGTAAGATGGAATCCAGATGGAGTTCTGAAGCAAGTATCAGGCGGATCGACGGCCTCTTGGCGTTGCCTTGTTCACCTTGTCCGGACTGCTCAAGGGTAACCGTTCTACAACACTCTCACCCGGTCGACTGAGGAGTCTGTAATGAGATCAGTTGGGTCCACTCGTCTTCCTTTCCGACTTTGGAATCTCCCGTTAATCTTGTGCCTTACCTTCATGTTTCAGACGGTTGCGATGATTCAGGCTTCGGACTCTAGGATTCGATTGATTAGAACCCAGGATGCCAGCGTCGATGTGTTGGTGGGGTCGAAGTTGCTTACCTCCTACCACTTCGGGCTCGGTCTTCACAAACCTATTTTTCATCCCCTCAAGGCCCCCAACGGCAAGTCCGTTACTCGGGGTTTCCCAATGGAGTTTGGGATCGCTGGTGAACACACGGATCACTGGCATCATGAGGGTGTATCGTTCACCTACGGAGACGTCGACGGCATAGACTTCTGGGCCAAGTTTGGCCCCAGAGGGGACAACCCAGGTTCGGGCAGAATTCGGCATACGGGATTCACCAGGATAGAGAGCGGCGAGGTTGGACGTCTATCTTCCACGGCTGACTGGATTACGCCCAGCGGTAAGGTCATCTTGCGTCAAGAGGCGGACTTCAGCTTCCGCGCGGAAAGCAACTGGCAGGCGATTGATTTGAGCTTCCTGCTGACGGCCCAGAAAGAGAAGGTGACGTTTCGAGACACCAAAGAGGGCATGATGGCCCTCCGTCTGGCCTCATCGCTTCGCGAGGACAACAGCGGCCGTTACCTGAATGCAGCCGGTCAAGAGACAGAGGCGGGAGTGTGGGGCAAGCGATCCCCTTGGGTCGCACTTAGAGGCACGATCGATGGAGAGGGTATTACCGTGGCCCTGATCAATCACCCCGAGAGTGCCGGCTATACCACTTACTGGCACGCCCGGGGCTACGGCCTGTTCTCCGCTAATCCGTTTGGGCGCAAGGATTTCGAAAAGGGCAGTGCCTCTCTGAATTTTTCTCTGGAGCCGGGTCGATCGGCCAACTTCCGCTATCGAATTCTAGTCCACTCGGGCAAGCTGACACTTCAAGAAATGGAAAGCCAATTCCAGGCTTACCTGGAGGCAAGCTCCAAGTCCCAAGCACCAAACCAGAAGTAAGTTCCAGGTTTGTGAAGTAGCGGTGGTCTCCAGGCCGCCGTTCTTCGAGCCAAGGGCGGCTCCAAGTAAGATTACTTCGGTCTGGAGACCAAAGCTACGTTCGCCGGCTTATCACTATCGGGCACTCTGAACCGGGTGCCTGTCCTGGGTTGAAAGCGCGTCCCAGATTGCTCCAACGGGTGAGCAGCCGAGGAGGCGCTTGGCGATCAGAAGATTTCCCTTGAAAAAACCTTCGCTCCTGAGGGACTGCAGCGCAAATCGGGAACAGGTCGGCTGAAAGCGACAATTGGCGATAAGGCCCATCACCGGAGATCCGAACCGAGTGTATACCTCGATTGTCGCCAACTCCGCTCTTAAGGGGAACGTAGTGGCAGAAAGTCCTATGGCCACTGCAGCCACGGCACAGGCCAGAGCCCGTTTTCGCGCTCGGCTTATTTCCACTGATCGGCGAAATCAGAGACCACGGGAAGCCTGAATTTATCGCCCTTCACTGCCTTCATGATGCAAATGATGTGGACCACGAGAATGGCCAGCCAGAGCAAAGGACCCACCGTGCAGCTGAGGATCCAACCGATCCCAGGAACGCCGGCAAGTATCGTCAGGACTATGCTCACGACAATCCAGGTCGCCATTAGAATGAGTCCATGCTTGGCATGCCACTGAACGTCGGCATCATCTTTTTCCACCAGAAGAGGAATGAGAGCCAGAATGCCAAAATAACTGAGAATCAGCATCAAGGTCTTGTTGCCGGAACTAGAAGAGGGCGGTTCTGAGGGGGGTGGCGCCGAAGGTGGCGGTGTCGAAGGTGGCGGTGTCGAAGATGGTGGATCCGGGGGACTGGTGGGTTGATTGTCTTCCATTTTTTACTCTCCTCCGTTGATGAAAGCTTACCTCTCGACCCTGATATGGGTACGTCATTCCTAACACAGCCAACGGTGCCAAACAAGCATTTTCCCCCTGACTCTAACGTCGAAGTTGCACCGCGCTCGATAGCCCCTATCTGATCCAAGCCGTGCAAGAACGTTAACGGTCGAAGGCCTGCCAGGATTCTCCTGAAACCATCCGCGGGGTCGAGTTATGGGTTACTGCGGCGCGCTCGCGATGGACGATTACGGCTCTCCCTCCGTGCCTTGTCGCATCTGCACGGGAAAGTTATAATCCGAGACGCATGCCAAAGACGATGACCAGAATCCTTCTCCCTAGTGGAAGGGTGGCAGAAGGTGCACGGCTCCCGTCCCTCTCTCCCGATGAGCAGACTCAGCTCTACCGCTTGATGCTGCTTAATCGCCGAATAGACGAGCGAATGGTTCGCTTACAGCGCCAGGGTCGATTGGGTTTCTACGTCGGATCGGTGGGAGAAGAAGCGGCCATCATAGGCAGTGCTTTCGCGCTCCAGGAAAAGGATTGGATCCTTCCCTGTTATCGGGAATTAGGGGCTGCTCTGGTTAGGAACTTCCCCCTCTTCGATCTGTTTTGCCAATTTGTAGGGAACTCAAGCGACCACAACAAAGGTCGACAGATGCCCAATCACTACGGTAGTCCGGAGCTGCGAATCACCTCGATCTCTAGTCCGGTGGGCAGTCAGATTCCTCATGCTACTGGCTTGGGAGTCGCGGCACGGCTATCGGGAAAAGAGGAAGCCGTCCTGGTCTACTTCGGCGATGGTGCGACTTCCCAGGGAGACTTCCACGTGGCTGCCAATTTTGCCGCGGTCTACAAGGCCCCGACCATATTCTTTTGCCGCAACAATCAGTGGGCTATTTCGGTTCCCGCCCGATTCCAGACAATGTCTGAGAGCTTCGCCGTGAAGGCCAAAGCCTATGGCTTTGAGGGAATCCAGGTAGACGGCAACGACGTCTTTGGCGTCTACTCTGTCACTCAGCAGGCCGCCGAAAAAGCTCGAAAGGGCGGTGGGCCGACTCTGATCGAGGCCGTGACTTACCGACAGGGTGGTCACTCCACTTCTGACGATCCGCGAGCCTATCGGGACGATAGCGAGGTACAGGAGTGGAAAGACAAGGATCCCATTCTCCGACTCAGATCATATCTGATCAGCCAGGGCCATTTGACCGAGGACGGGGACGCCCAGTTCGAAGATGAGATCAAGCAGGCGATCCAGGAGAATCTGGAGAAGGCAGAGGCAATTGCTCCCCCTGCGTTGAAAACGGCCTTCGAAGATGTCTTCGATACGCTTCCTTGGCACCTTCGGGAACAGTTTGAATCCCTCAGGACCGCCGAAGAGTCGGCTGGTTTTCTTCAAGAGAAGGTCTGACGGAAACGCCTGATGCCGACAATCAACATCATCCAGGCAGTCAATGACGCGCTGCGCACAGAGATGCACCGCGACCCCATGGTGGTTGTACTGGGCGAAGACGTTGCCAAATTTGGGGGTGTCTTTCGCGCCACTCAAGGCCTCCTCGACGAGTTCGGCCCGGAGCGGGTCTTCGACACTCCACTTGCCGAGGCCGGAATCATCGGAACTGCTATTGGCATGGCTCTCTACGGCTTTCGTCCAGTCCCTGAGATTCAGTTTGCCGATTTCATCTATCCCGCCTTCGATCAGATCGTTAACGAGCTGGCGAAGATGCGTTACCGCTCCGGCGGGCAGTACACGTGTCCCCTGGTAATTCGTACGCCCTATGGAGGCGGTATCCGCGGTGGTCATTACCACTCTCAGAGCCCGGAGGCTTATTTTGTGCATACGCCGGGGCTCAAGGTGGTCATTCCCTCCAACCCCTACGATGCCAAGGGCCTGCTGATCGCTGCGGTCCAAGATGAAAACCCGGTGATCTTCATGGAACCCAAGCGAGTCTATCGGGCTTCTCGAGGTCAGGTACCCGAAGGAGACTACAGCGTCGAGTTGAGTCACGCCAAGGTGATCAAAGAGGGTTCCGATGTGACGATCCTGACCTACGGGGCGATGGTCTATCCGGTCCTGGAAGCTTCAGAGACCGCGGAGATGGAAGACAGGATCTCCTCCGAGGTAATCGACCTGCGGACCCTGATGCCCTACGACATAGAAACCATCCTGGTTTCCGTGAAGAAGACGGGTAGAGTGGTCATCGTCCACGAGGCTCCCAGAACCTGTGGATTCGGAGCGGAACTATCTGCCGCCATCAGCGAGCGAGCCTTGCTGCATCTGCAAGCTCCGATTCTCCGTGTGACCGGTTTCGACACGCCCTTTCCCTACGCTCTGGAGGAGTACTATCTCCCCGATTTGAACCGTGTTCATAGGGCGCTGCGCGACAGTGTAAATTTTTGATTGATTGAGGAAGGAATGCCATTCGAATTCAAGCTTCCAGACATTGGTGAGGGCATCGTCGAAGGCGAGATTGTCCGCTGGCTGGTCAAGGCGGGGGAGAAGCTCGACGAAGATCAACCCATGGTCGAGGTCATGACCGACAAGGCTACGGTTGAGATCAGTTCCCCGGTGGCCGGTACCGTCTCCCGCTGCTTCGGTGAGGCGGGCGACATAGTCAAGGTGGGAGGTACCCTGGTCCTTATCGACACCGATGGAAAAGAACCTCCTGCGGAGGAGGCTCCAGTTTCCCCCGACGACTCTGCTCCAGTTCCAGCCCAGTCGGTGCCGGCTGAACCGGTCCCTCAGCGCTCAGGAGACCCGGTCCTGGCCACTCCGGCCATACGTCGATTGGCGCGCGAGATGAAGGTGGATTTGTCCCAGGTAACCGGCACGGGTCCTGGGGGGAGGGTCAGCAGGGAAGATCTGGAGCGGTTTCAGAAGAAACCGGTTACGGAAACGGGAGGCCAACAGACGCTTCCCTATCGAGGAATCCGCAGGCGCATCGGAGAGCGGATGGTGCAGTCCGTCATCACGGCGCCTCATTTCACCTACGTTGAAGAAATCGATGTCACGGAGCTGGTGCGGCTCCGTGAACAGCACCGAAAGTCGCCGGAATTCGAAGGCGTACGCTTGACCTATCTGCCCTTCATTATGAAGGCACTGGTCATCGGCTTCAAAGAGTACCCCTTGCTCAATTCGACCTTGAACCAGGAAGCCGACGTGATCGAGTTCAAGCAGGATTACAACATCGGGATTGCCACCCAGACACCTGATGGACTCCTGGTGCCAGTGGTAAAAAACGCTGAAGGCAGGAACATTCAGGAACTGGCTGCAGAGATTGCCAGACTTTCCGAGGCGGCTCAAAGGGGGCAGGTACAGTTAGAGGACCTCCAGGGTGGAACCTTTACGATCACCAGCCTGGGAGCTCTGGGAGGGATCATGGCGACCCCCATCATCAACCTTCCGGAAGTTGCGATCCTGGGTGTGCACAAAATCGTGCAAAGGCCGGTTGTCCGCTCGGGTGAGATTGTCATCCGCGAGATGATGAATTTGAGTCTTTCTCAGGATCACCGTGTGGTCGACGGCGCCATCGGCGCCCAGTTCATCCAGTTCATCAAGCCTCACCTGGAGAGCCCCGAGTCGCTGATCGACTAGGCTGAGCCTAAATGCCAAGATACAAGATAGGTGCGAACCATTTTCCACGTCGACATGGACGCCTTCTACGCGTCCGTTGAGCAGCGGAACACTCCTCGCTATCGGGAGCTGCCCGTCATCGTGGGTGCAGATCCCAAAGAGGGAAAGGGAAGAGGAGTCGTTGCGGCCTGCTCCTACGAGGCCCGCCGCTACGGAATCCACTCCGCCATGCCGATCGGAAAGGCCTACCACTTGTGCCCTGACGGGGTCTACGTGCGTCCCAATTTCTCTGAGTATACGAGAGTCAGTCGTTCCCTGAGGGATGTCTTCCGCTCCTTCACGGAGTTGGTTGAACCCCTCAGTATCGACGAAGCTTTCCTGGACATGACGGGTCAGGTTGAGCCTGGTTCAAACGGTACAGAAATGGCCAGGTCATTGAAACGGGCCATCAGGGAGAAGGAAAGCTTGAGCGCTTCCATTGGAATTGCCCCCAACAAGTTCCTTGCCAAGATCGCCTCGGACCTGGAGAAACCAGATGGCCTGGTGGTCGTCAACGAACCAGGGATCCAGTCGTTTCTGGAACCCCTGGAGATCAGAAGGCTTTGGGGTGTAGGCCCCAAGACAGAAGCCAGGCTCAGGAAGAAGGGTATCGACACCATTCGGCAGCTCCGTGAGACGGATAGGGAAAGCTTGGTTCAGCACTTTGGCAAGTTGGGACAGCATCTCTGGTCTCTTTCCCGGGGCATCGACAATCGGCCCGTTGTAACGCAGAGGAAACCCAAGTCAGTAGGGCACGAGAGAACGTTCGCAGAGGACGTCATGGATTCCGATACTCTGGAAGCGACGCTGGAGCGCCTATCTCAAAGTGTGGCGGAGCGACTGCATCGTTCGGGACTCTCGGGTAAGACGGTGACGCTGAAGCTCCGGTATTCAGATTTCACCACCATCACCCGGCAGAGCACCTTCCGAGATGTCCTCGATCAGGGCCCCGAAATTTTCTCGGTGGCTCGACGATTGTTGCAGAAGTTCCGAGACCCCCAAAGAAGGGTACGCCTGATCGGAGTTTCCGTTACTTCCCTCGAACCGCTAACGTCGGAAAGCATAGGCAGGCAGCTCAGTCTATTCCACTAAGCTGAAACTTCATTGGGATCGTCGCACGTCTGAACGTCCGAACGTCGCACTTCTCTTGCCACTGGACAGTGTGGCGAGAGGCTTCAAGTTTCTTTCTCGAATGGGGCCAGCTCCGCTGGGGGTCCCACTAAGCTGAAACTTCATTGGACGGACGTAGCTTTGGGCTCCAGGCCGAAGTCTTCTTCCTTCGAGCCTTTGGCTCGACCGACGGCGGCCTGGAGGCCTCCGCTACGCCGGGACTCGAAGTTTCATTCTCGAATGGGGCCAGGGCTCCCTAGGGGAGGGACTGACCTGAGGCTTTATTTGGTTGTAGGTTGAAGGTTACAGGTTGAGTAGGCTGCGAACCTCCAAGAGCCGCGAACGACTTGAATTGTCAGCAGCACGATGCCAGGTTCCGAGAAGAGAGCTGGACAGACAGCACAATCTCCCCTTCCCCGACCCACAGTTTCCCCCGTAGCATGATCCAGCGCGCCATCACTCGTTGGCGGTAATGCGGAACTTGGGTACCTCAATCATGACCTTGGAGCCGGGGGGTACACTGTTGATGACCCAGACATTTCCACCGATGATTGAGTCTCGCCCGATGACCGTATTTCCCCCCAGAATGGTGGCGCCAGAGTAGACGACGACGTTGTCTTCGATGGTGGGATGTCGCTTCTTGGCGCGTGCTCCCTCCGCCCCCTTCTTGGGAAAGCTCAGCGCCCCCACGGTGACGCCCTGATAAAGCTTCACATTTTCGCCGATCTCGGTTGTCTCCCCGATCACCACTCCAGTCCCGTGGTCGATGAAGAAGCGTCGACCGATCCGGGCTCCGGGATGGATGTCGATGCCGGTCCTGCGATGGGCGTATTCAGTCATGATCCGAGGAATTAGCGGCACCTCCAACAGATGGAGCTCGTGCGCGATGCGGTAGGTCGTAATCGCCGTGGCGCAGGGGTAGCTGAAGATGATTTCGTCGAAAGACTTGGCTGCTGGGTCGCCGTCCATGGCGGCTTCGACATCCATCTTGAGCAGGTTCCGCAGTTTGGGAATGGCCTGAATGAACTTCAGGCAGACATCTTCGGACTTCTCCAGGCAGTCATCACAATCGCCTTTGGCCTCATGCTCGCATGTCTGGTGGAAGGCCTTGTAGAGTTCGTCAGAGAGCTGCTCGTAGATCTCGTAGAGGAGCTCGCCCACGTAGTAGTCGACACTCCTGTTGGTCACCGATTCTCTACCGAAGTATCCGGGAAAGAGCACCGTGCGGAGTTTGTTCAGGATCGTGACAATGGCATTCTCGCTGGGAAGCGGAGTCTCTCCCAGGTGCTGTAAGTGAAGCTCGGCATCACGATAAGTGCGAACAATCTTGTTGATCAGGTCTGGGAGTTCCCTCTGTCTCTGCAGGTTTCTGATCATCCTTCGCTCCTTCGAACTTCGGTCGAATCCATATTAACAATTCCGAAGCTGCGGTGGTAACGACCCTGAGGCAAAGACTATTGATAGCCAACCGCAGTCAGTCCATACTCGGGACTCGATGGAGCAGCCAGAATGACAGCATCCAATCAGCTGCCGCTGACCAGCTTCTCCGAAGACGAAGAACTGTTCCGGGAGAGCGTAGCCAGCTTTGCCCAGACCAGCATCCAACCCTTTGTAGCGGAGATGGATCAGGAGGGGAGATTTCGTCTCGATCTGATCAAGAGCTTCTTCGAACTCGACCTCATGGGAATAGAGATTCCCGAGTCCTGGGGTGGTGCAGGGGCCACTTTTTTCATGTCGATACTGGCGGTGGAAGCACTGAGCCAGGTTGATGCTTCTGCCGGGGTCATCGTCGACGTGCAGAACACGCTCGTCAATAACGCCATCCTTCGCTGGGGAACCGATGACCAGAAAGAACGCTATCTGCCCCGCTTGGCTTCAGAGTGGGTAGGGGCCTATGCACTCTCCGAGGCGAGCTCGGCCAGCGATGCCTTCTCTATGACAGCTCGGGCAGAGAGGCAGGGCGACCACTTTCTGGTCAGCGGTCAGAAGCTGTGGACTACGAATGCGGCGGAAGCGGACTTGTTTCTTGTCTTCGCCAACGCGGATCCGGAGAAAGGCTATCAAGGAATCACCGCCTTCATCGTGGAGGCTGACTCGCCCGGCTTCAAGCTGGGAAAGAAAGAGGACAAGCTGGGTATCCGTGCTTCCTCTACCTGTGAAGTCATTCTGGAGAAGTGCCCGGTTGGCGCTTCGAATGTTCTGGGGGAGGTTGGGAACGGATACCGAGTTGCCATCGAAACCCTGAATGAGGGCAGGATCGGCATTGGTGCCCAGATGATTGGCCTCAGCCAGGGAGCCCTCGAGTGCACCCTCGGCTACACTCTGGAGCGCGAGGCATTCGGCCAGCCGATCGCGAACTTCCAGGGGGTGCAGTTTCCCTTGGCAGAAATGGCTACTCAGCTGGAGGCTGCCAGGCTTTTGGTCTACAACGCTGCCCGCCTCAAGGAAGCCGGCCAACCATTCGTCAAGGAGGCGGCCATGGCGAAGTACTTCAGTTCGCAGGTCGCCGAGAAGGTGACTTCGGGCGTGATCGAGCTCTATGGCGGCTACGGCTACACGAAAGACTATCCCGTCGAAAAGTACTTTCGGGATGCCAAGATCGGCTCGATCTACGAGGGAACTTCGAATATGCAGCTGGCGACCATCGCAAAACAAATCCTGCGAAAGTAGCGCATGAAGTCCAGGTCAGTCGCGCCGAAGCTTCAGCTGCCGATCTCTATCGAGGAGTTCGCGAGCCGACTGCTCGAATGGTACACACAGCACAGGCGAGATCTTCCCTGGCGCCGTCGGCCTGAGCCCTACCACGTTCTTCTCTCCGAATTCATGCTGCAGCAAACCCAGGTGAAGACGGTCTTGCCCTACTACGAGAAATTTCTACAGGCATATCCGACGCTCGAGGATTTGGCGCGAAGCGAAGAAAACGAGGTACTCACCGCCTGGTCGGGCCTTGGTTACTACAACCGGGCTCGCAACCTGCATCGAACCGCGCAGTTGATTTGTGAAAAGCACGGCGGCATTCTCCCGAGGGACTATGACCGGGTCTTGGAGTTGCCCGGTGTCGGTCGCTATACCGCAGGAGCGCTTCTTTCTATTGCCTACGGGGAGCCTTTGCCTATCCTGGACGGCAATATCCAGCGGCTCCTCGCCCGCTATTTGAAAATCCGAAAGGACCTGACTGGCTCCGGGGCCGAACCGGTGTGGGACTTGCTCTCGCGAATGGTACAAGAGCCGTTGGTTGGTCAGCGCGTCACTGATTTCAACCAGGCCCTGATGGAAATAGGTGCCCTCGTTTGCACCTCCAAGAATCCTCTCTGTCGTGAGTGCCCTCTGGAAGAAAGCTGCTTGGCAAGAAAAGCAGGAATCCAGGACGAGCTGCCGCTGCGGACCAAACCGCGCAAGGTTGAGAGTCTTCAATTCGTCGCCGCAGTCGTACCTCAGGACGGAAGATTCTTGCTGATGCAGAACCACGAGAGCGAATTTCTCAAGGGATTCTGGGAGCTTCCCAAGGTGGCCCTCCTGATTGACCAGGACGTCCCCCCGCGCCATCAGCTAGAGGAGACTTTTGAGGAGACCCTCGGTCTGAGGATCCAGGTAGAAGAGAGCTTTGCCCCTGTTGACCACCGGATTACCTTCAGAAAGCTCAGGTTCCATCCCCTTCGAGCTCGTCTCGAGGAGGATCCAGAAGAGTCCAAAGGCTTCGTGTGGGCAAACTTGGGGGCAAAAAGAGATTACCCAGTCCCGTCCTTTGTCGGAAAGATAATCAAGCGGATGGGGTATGTGCACGGTATTAATTGAAATCGAGCCCAACTAGGGTGAAGTTAGGGTGAAACTTAACCAGGTAGTTGCCCAGTTCTTCGCCTCTTTCAAGGGCACAGGAAGCCTGAAGCGCGAGCGAGGGGTTGGTGTGCAGCGAAATGTGTGGATGAAGGGGCTTGAAGCACACGCAAGCAGTCAAATCGGCAAGATTCGTGCTGCTCCCAACCCCTCGCTTGCGCTTCAGGCTTCTATGAATCGGCAATGCTTGCTCTGGATGCAACAGTTTTCTGAAGTCTGAAGCAGCACAATCGCCTCTGTCTCCAACCATTACCATTCTTCTTCCATTGTCCCCCTTCAAAGCCCCAGCACACAGCGGCTACAATAGTGCAAATGAGCATCACGCGAATTCCTCTCACATTCGCTCTTTGCCTTGCATTGGCCGCGCCGCTTCCGGCTCAAAGGGATCGAGCCCCCCGCCGTCTGGAGAACCCGGAAGACCTCCAACTCCCCGGAGGTTCGAGAGTAGAGTTTCGAAGCTTCCGATCCAGCGCTCTGGAAAAGGACGCTAGCTACAGCATTTTCACCCCGCCCTCCTACGGCAAAAAGCCGGAGAGGCGCTTCCCGGTGATCTACTTTCTCCATGGTCTCAACAACGATCACACCAGCTGGGCGACCTCCCGCTACGGCAATCTCCCCTTGCAAGTCGAGACCTTCTTGAAACCAGGAAAAGTTCCGGAGTTCCTGCTCGTACATCCGGATGGCGAGAACAGTCTCTACACCGATGCCCTGGATGGAACCGACAAATACGAAACCTACATCCGGAGGGATCTGATTGAAGAGGTGGAGAAAAACTTTCGGGCGCAAACTGGCCGATCCAATCGTGCCCTCGGGGGAGTCTCGATGGGGGGGTATGGCGCCCTGAAGATTGCAATGAGGCATCCAAGCGATTTTGCTTCCGCCTCGGGAACGTCTCCCATAGTCTTCCTCGGAGACGACCCCTCGGAATCATTGAAGAACCGTGAGTCGAGAAGGGCAGGGTATGTCCTACGCCTCATTGGAAGCACCTTCGGCGACCCTTTCAACCGGGCGCACTGGCGCGCGCACAGCCTCGAAACTCTGGCGCGCACGGCCGCCTTGGACGAACTGAACATCCATTTTTCCTATGGGACAGCGGACCGCTACAATCGGATGTTCCCGATGGAAATCGGCGTGAAGACGCTGGACCAGATTCTGAGCGAAAGGGGCATTCGCCATACCTGCCAGATTTACGAAGGTGAGCCGCACGGCTGGGAGCTGGTTCGCTCTCACCTCAATGAAACCCTGGCCTTCCTTTCCCAGACTTTCTCGCATCCCTAGTGATAACACGTCTTTCTTTCTTGCTCGTCTTGCTGTGTTTTTTCCTGTCAGGTGTTGCCGGCCTGACCTACCAGACGGCCTGGACCCAGCAGTTTGGATTGGTGTTCGGGACTTCAGAGCTGGCACTGGCGACGGTGCTGGCAGCTTACATGGCAGGATTGGCGCTGGGCGCGGCCGGGGCTGGGCACTGGATGGATCGGGTCCGACGTCCGGTTCTGGTCTACGCTGTGCTGGAACTCGGAATTGGCCTCAGTGCGCTGGCGGTGGCACAGGCAATCAGCGCGGCAAGTTTCCTTCACGTCGCGCTCCTGGGTGGAGCCGAACTTCCTCTTGCGGGGTCTTTTGGCTCCGGCCTGATTTATGGGGTTACTTCTTTCGCCATCCTCCTTGTACCCACTGCGCTCATGGGAGCTACCCTGCCGCTCCTGGCCAGGTATGCCGTGCAGCGGGAAACCGAGATTGGCACTCGGATCGGAGTGCTGTACACCGCCAATACCGCCGGTGCCGCGGCTGGGACGCTGCTGGCGGCGTTTGTGCTGCTGCCACGAATCGGCCTGGGGCAGACGGTCCTCGTTGCTGCTGCAATCAACGTCATCGTCTTCGGCCTTGCCGCTTTGCTGGCCCGAGGATTCAACGCTTCGAAGAGCGCTCCCCACGGTGTGGCGATCCAGCAAATTGGTGCTTCCATTGCCAGAACGTCGCGGCCGCCCGGGGAGAGGGTGGCTAGCTTCGACTGGATTCTGCCTTTGGTCCTGGTATCGGGCGTGGTCTCCTTCAGCTGGGAGATCCTGTGGACACGGTTGCTGACTCATCTATTCGGCGGCAGTGTCTTCGCCTTCGCCACCATGTTGGCGACCTTCTTGATTGGACTCGCCTTGGGATCGGTAGTCGCCGCCCGGCTGGCCTCGAGCCCGGCCCGGGCGTGGCTGGGTTTCGCCATCGCCCAGATTTCGATCGCCGGCCTCTTCCTGGCTGCCTTCGCCGCGGTCGAGCGTTTGCCAGACCTGGCTCGGGAGCTCGCCGCCAGCGGTGAGGGCTTTCTGGTCAGCGGCGCTCTGCTCAGTGCTTGGACCCTGCTGCCGGGAGCGGTGGCGATCGGCGCGACCTTTCCCTTTGCCGTGCGCATCCTGGCTCGCGACGCCGACGACGCGGCTCGGGCCAGGGGCCGGGTCTTTGCCTGGAATACCCTGGGGGCGATCGTCGGTTCCCTCGGGGCCGGCTATGTCGTCTTGCCAGCGCTCCGCTTTGCCGGCACGGCTGCAGCGGCTGGGGCGGTCAGCCTTGCCTTGGCCTTGATTGCGTCTCTGCTGGCGCGGCCCCAACGGCGATTGTTCGCTCTCGTGGCCCTCGCAGGGCTTCTGCTGCTGGCTCTGTTCCAGCCCGCCATGCCGGAGGCCGTGCTGCGTTACAGTCCCCTCTCTTCGCAGCAGCTAGTCGGAAAAATCGTCCACTACGGCGTCGGCAGAAGCGCAACCGTGCTGTTGCTGGAAAGGCCCGCCGCCTGGCAGCTTTTCACCAATGGCTTGCCGGAGTCGTCCATCGAGTCTCGGTGGGGACGCTCCAGCCGCTACATCCTCACCCACTGGCTGTCGCTGTTGCCGCTCGCGGCCCGGCCTGAGACGCGCTCGCTTCTGGTAGTTGGACTAGGGGCGGGGATCACCGTCGAAGACGTCCCGGCGTCGGTCGAGGAGATCCATGTGGTCGAGATAGAGCCCGAGGTCGTCCGGGCGAACCAGCGGGTGGCCGACCGTCGTCGTAAGGACCCGCTGGTCGACTCCCGGCTGCAGCTCCATCTCAGCGACGCGCGCGGGGCCTTGCAACTGACCAGCAGGCGTTTCGACGCTATTGTCTCCCAACCCTCACATCCGTGGACATCCGGCGCTTCCCACCTGTTCACCCGTGAGTTCTTCGCCCAGGTTCGCCAGCACCTCACACCTACCGGCGTCTTCAGCCAGTGGATGGGGCTGCCCTTTGTCGACGAGACGCTGCTGCGCTCGCTGGTCGCAACTATGGTCGATGTCTTTCCCTACGTCGAAGTGTATCAGCCCGTACAGGGATCCATATTGTTGCTGGCTTCTGCTGCCCCCCTTGATATCTCGGCAACAAGGGCGCGGAGCCTGGAGCCCGCCCGTCGAGAGTGGGCGCAGATGGGTGTCCTCTGCCACCAGGATATTGTTGCGGCTCAGCTCCTGGACGCTACGGGAGCCCGCCGCTTTGCGACAGACGCCCCCCTCAGCACGGACTTTTATAACCTGTTCCAGACTCGCTCCCCCCACATCCTGCGTCGTCCGCTGGGCGCCGCAGGCGGCGAGCGGGTCTTTGCGCCTTTCGATCCGCTCCTCACCACACCTCGGGAGACAGACCTGTTGTACTTCGTCCGTCGCTTAATCCGTCAGGGGGACGTCCCACGCGCCGAGCGTCTGGCCAAGTCGCTCACCGACCCAGTACTGCGGCAAACGGGCGTCGGTCTGACTGACCTCGCCGCCGGACGCAGGCGGGCGGCGGAGCTCAATTTGCAGCGGGCTCTCAGGCTCGACCCACACGCCGAAGAGGCATTGGCGGGGATGCTCAGCCTTCATCAGCCAGCTCTCAGCCGGGGCCAGTCTTTCTCCTTCACCGCCCAGCTGGGCGAGAGTCCGGCCGCAGCAGTCGTTGAAGGCTGGCGGCTCAGTGGTGAAGCCTGGCAGCGTGTCCGGCGTCTCGAAACCCAATTGTCCCAGATTGATGTCAGGCATCCGCTGTTCGTCGCGGCGACCCGCCTGCGGGTGAGCTGGCGGGTGGACAGCGGCGAGGCCGATCTGGCTCAGGAAGCCCTCGACCTGCTCGAGCCCCTTCAGGCTCCTCTCCTCCAACTGGAGGAGCTGTTTCTGCAGGCCCGGGCGGGAGAGACGGCCGGCAAGCCGCAAATCACTTTGGCAGCGATCCGCGATGCGCTACCCAGGCTCCGGCGTCAACCGGTCCGACTGCAGGAGATGCGCCAGCTCCTTCTTTCCTTGCGCTCGCTGACGGTCGAAGACGGAACTGCGGAATGGCGCAACGACCTCCTCTCCCAAGTCGATCGGCTGCTTCTCTGAGATTGTTGGACATCCCTCATTTTTCTTCAGCTTTTTCGCACCTTTTGTCATCATGTTACTTGACAGTATTATCGTATAACGATACGTTCTTAAGCATGATAAGGGACTTCCGTTGCAAGGAAACTGAAAAGCTTTTCCGGCGGAGGCTCACACGGAAGTTCCCGGAAGACATCAAGCGTGCCGTTGGCCGGAAGCTGAAGGTGCTGAATGCGGCCATGGAACTGAGCCAATTGAGAACTCCGGCGGGAAATCGCCTGGAGGCGCTTTCGGGTGATAGGAAAGGCCAGCACAGCATCCGAATCAACAAGCAGTGGAGGATCTGCTTTCGCTGGGAAGGAGGGAATGCCTACGACGTTGAGATAGTGGACTACCACTAGGGATAAGATCCACAGAAAAGGAGGAGACTCAGACGATGACGGAAAGAGATCCAATGTTGACGCCCATCCATCCGGGTGAGATTTTGCTTGAGGAGTTTATGAAGCCGCTGGGAATCACCCAGTATCGGCTAGCGAAAGACATCTCGGTGCAGCCGCTGCGGATCAGCGAGATTGTTCGTGGGAAGCGGGCAATCAGCGCAGATACTGCGCTGCGCCTGGGGAGGTATTTCGGGAATTCCGGCCAGTTCTGGATGAACCTACAGGCGCACTATCAACTCGAGGTCGCCGAGGACGCCCTGGACGACCGCCTGGAGAAAGAGGTCACACCCCGGGACGATATGGCGGCGTAGCCTCGGGCCGAGCAGGGCGGGCTGTTCTGGGAGTCGGAGCGGGGAATTACACTAGTAGGCTGTCCCCCGAGCCCGATCCTCGGTGCCTTACTGCTTTCGAGATCGAGACTATTCGCATCCTTGCTGTCGAATCATCTCGATGATTGTTGCTCGCAACGTTCCCAATTGGGTGTCGACCACATCCCACACGATGCTGACATCTACTCCGAAGTAGTCGTGAATCAGCTTGTCTCGCATGCCGGCGATCTGTCGCCAGGGAGGTCCTGGAGACGAATTCTTGATCTGCGAAGTGAGACTCTTGACCGCTTCGCCGATGATTTCGAGATTGCGAAGTACCGCGTCTTGCGTCTTCGGACCTGCCAAGAAGGCTTCTCGTCCAGACTCCGTGTAGTCGAGAATCCGATCAATCGAATCCCGTATGTGCAGTAAACGGACGCAGTCGTCCTTCACAGGGGGCGCACTTCACTGAGAATACGATCTCGAAGGTAGGGGCTAAGGCCTCCCTCGCTGATCACATCTACCTTACAACCCAACAAGTCTTCGAGATCCTGCCACAACCCCACCAGATCGAGGAAGCTGCGCCCTGGTCCCATCTCGACCAGAAAGTCGATGTCGGTTGCTTCCACCTCTCCTCGAGCCACCGATCCGAAAATACGTAAGTTGTTGGCTCCGTGGCGTCTGGCTAGATCCAAGATCTCGTCACGTCTTTGTTCCAGGAGTTCTCTTAGGGAGTTCATTAACACCGCAATCTTAACAGAATTCAGTGCTAATCTTTCAAAGTGTTTCGGACGCGGTTGAGCGGGTGGAAGAGTAGTCCTCTTTGGATGTTGAAGCCGAAGCTCCCGAGCTTGGCCCAGGCTGCTCTCAGCCAGAAGGCTTTTCGTCCACTTCTGACAACGCAAGGGGCAGCCGGGTCAAGCCTCGCTTCTTTGTAAGGGCTGAGAGAAACAGTCCCTTTCTCTCCCTTCTTTCCTGGTGCTGGCGCCGACGCCCTGGAAATTGCGTCGGGCGGTTCGAGTCCTGAACCAGATCCTGTCTTCTCTGAAGCTGGAGAAACATCCCGAGAAGACCTTCATCGGTCGGATCGAAAGGGGCTTTGATTTTCTCGGCTATCACTTCAGCCGAGCCGAGCTTACCGTCGCAAGGACGACCCTGGAGAACTTCGCAGGCACGTGCTCTCCGGCTTTATGAGCAGGAGCGGGGGAAGCAGGACTGCTTGCCCCGGCTTGGCGAGTACGTGCGGCGGTGGTCGGGGTAGGTGCGGGCCGGGTTGCCGCCGTTGGACGAGGGGGGCTGCGATCAGGGCGATTATGGTGGCTAAGATCAGGGATGTGAACTTGTGCGAATGGGGTTCTCTGGGGGGGGAATCATGGGGGGCCTGCTTATCGTTTCTGTTCATCTTTTCTTACCATCTCCGTTGGGCCGCTGGGCGTCCGGCAGCTCGTGTTATCGGCTGGTGCGGGAACACCCTCCAGGGTTCACAATGCTACGAGGCAGCGGAGGCGATGTCAAGCGATATGATCAATCGTTATGAGCAGGTAAATGCGGCCGTTCAGCAACCAGAATCATCTTCTATTTGTCCGTGTCCACCCCTGATTGAGAGGCCGAAGCAGCAGGCGCAAGCTCATCAGCCGGCAGCAGCAGCTGGCGGACTTTTGCCTCGTCAAAGACGAACTTGGCGGCATTCAACCGGGTCGTCATCACCTGAGCGGACAGCTCCTGCTGAAAACGCTGAAAGTAGTCTTCCCGCACTCGCGCCTCGGCCTGTGTCTCTAGCTGGAGCAGGTACTTGTTGGCCTTATCCGGCAGAAGCTCGGCCAGGTCGTCGAAAGCAACCCAATCAAGAGCGCGGAACGATCCCCCCATACGGGCAGCGGCCGCGGCTGGCTCCAGCTCTCCCCGCATCAGGGCTTCACGCAGTTGCTCCAACTGTTCCAGCTGCTTGGGAACATCCTTGTCGACGGGCAGGTCGAGGGTGTGGAGCTGGAAGCGAAGCGGGCTCTGGTAGTGAGGACGGTTGTCGTCATAGAAGAGACGCAGCAGCGCTGGATCGCTGTCGATGAGTTGCCACACTTCAGTCCGAAGTTGTTCGTCGACCAATGCGGAGCCGCCGTCCGCCTCTAACTGCTCCTCGGCCTCTTCACGAAGTGACGCCTCGGCAGAATCGAGCAGCTCGAGGAAAAGCTTCTGGCGTGTTACCTGTGCCTGGTAGATGTCGAGCAGCGCCTGGCGGGCTTCTTCCTCGAGGCTAGCGGCCTCTTCCGATGAAGCAAGCCTGGCCTGCTGACGAAATTGAGCGACGGTGATTCGTACATGCCCGATCTCAAATACGACTCGATCCGCATCGTCACTGTCGAGCGCCGCGATCAGCTCCTCGGGAGAGAGCACGGTCACGTCGGCTGGCAGCTGGCGACCGACGATGCGCTCCTGGATGCGCTCTTGCTGCCTCTGGCCGCGGAGTTCCTGACGAATCCGCTGTTGGACCTGTTCGAGGCTGGCTGAGCCGCCCTCGACAGCATGGCGGACGTGCAGCAGAATGGCACCATCGGACACCAGCACGGGATCGCTGACCTCCCCATCAGCCAGAGCAAAGGCGATTTTCTCCAATCGCGCCGGCAGTCGGCCTTCCGCAATGCTTCCCACCAGTCCGTCACGCAGACGGGTCTCAGACTGCGAGTGCTCCCGCGCCAGTGCGGCAAAGGTCTCTCCTGCCAGGAAGCGCTCTTTCAAGCGGCCTAAGAACTCCAGCGTCTCCTCCGCTTTCGCGGGATCCTGGTGGCGTCGGTAGATATTCCACAGCGTGAGTGTCTTGGCGCGCCGATAGCGCTCGCGATTCGCCTCAAAATAAGCCGCAACCTCCTCATCACTAACCTCGATGTCTGCGAGTAGGCGACGGTAGTACGGATTAAGGAAAGCGCGCTGGCGTAGCTCGTAGTAGCGCTCGCCCAGCCCTTCAATCGCTTTCTGAAGGTCAGGCGTTTCAGCCAAAATCGTGCGCTCGATCGCCAAGCGCTCCGCAATCTCGCGATAGCACGGAATCAGGGCGTCTACCGCGCCATCACCTTGCCTTTGTCGGGCAAGGCGACAGGCTCGCGTGCGCGCCGTGGACATCCGACGCTCGACCTCGGCAAACGACAGCTGGCCGCCGTCGTAGTGGGCGACAGGGTCTGGGACGGTTGATTCAGTCGGCACCTGAGAATCGTCTGAACTACACCCGAAGCCAACCAGCAACGTAATAATTACCGGCCAAAGATAGCCTTTCATCTCGCCTCCATGAACCCAGCAGCCTGGGTGCGAATGGCTTCGTCGCGACACTCTCTGCGCAGGCTGCGCAGGGCTGTTTGAGTCTGATCCTGATGGTCTAGCTCAAGCAGCAGGCTCAAGTGTTCAATATGCGCCTCGCAGGAAGCGGGAGCGAGCCTGAGCACCCGCGCAAACCGTGTCAGCGCCTCCAGCGGCCGACCACTGTCCCGGAGCAACCGAGCATAGCCGAGGTGGGCCGCAGCATGGATGGGATGGCTCTTCAGCAGCAGCAGCAGCTCCTCTTCGGCCCGGTCAAAGGCCTGCTGCTTAGTGAGGGTAGCCGCCCGTTCGAGCCGGGCTGAGGCGTGCTCCGGCTCCAGCGCCAACACCCGCTTTATGGCTTCCTCAAATTCAGCGCTATCCTCGAGCTCAGCAGCCATCCGAGCGAGTAAAAACCAGCCGTCTGCAGTCGCCTCGGCCTCAACGAGCCGCTGGGCCATCTCGCGACCCCGCTCCCGTTCACCACCGTCGAACAGGGCCCACGCGACCCGCAAGAAATCGCCAATATTGGCCGCCGATAGGGTTTTGCTGTCGTCCACCACCTGCGCCGCTTCAGCCGTCTGACCCAGTCCTAGATGAGCAGCGGCGAGCTTAGCTTGGTAGAAGGCGTTGTCGGGAGCGAGACGGACGAGTTGGTGGGCGGTCTCTTTGGCTAAGCCAAAAGCTCCCCTGGCAAGCCCCTGTCTCAACCGGCTCACAAGATTAATGTCACCAACGCGGTCTTGTGGAGCCAGGCCGTCAGGGCGCAGGGTCTCGGTAACTGTGCCTGGAGCCTCACCGCTGGTGGCCAGATAGCCCAGACCGGCCAGTCGGTGCCGCGCCTCGGCGCTGGCTTCGTAGGTCGCATCAACAGCTGCTGGACTGGCATGGGAGTCGAGAAAGGTCTGCAGGGCGGTCTTGAGCTGGTCCCGCTGCTGCGGCTGGCTGGCCGACAGGTCACGCCGTTCAGCCGGGTCTTCAGCCAGGTTATACAGCTCCGGTCGCGGCCCGTAAATGTACTTGAAGGGTCCCTGATAAAGCACGCGCAGCTCGCCAAAACCATGGGTCAGGCGGGGCGACAGACTCTCGGCATAATAGGCAGGCGGTTCTGAGTCAGCAGCCCGCTCTCCAAACATCAATGGGACGAGCGAGCGGCCCTGCACGGCAGCTGGGGGGCTAATGTCTAAGAGGCCCAGTACGGTCGGGACGATATCGACGGTTCCCACCTGCTGGCTGATACGCCGCCCCCCCCTGTTGGCCAGGCACCCGCAGGATCAGCGGCACATGGAGCGTCGTGTTGTAGGCCAGAAAAGCGTGGGTCTCCTCGCTGTGCTCACCAAACCCTTCTCCGTGATCAGCCGTGATTACAATGAGTGTCCGATCGAGCACCTCGGCAGTTTCAAGCACCCGCAGAATCGTGCCCAGACTCTGATCGGCATAGGCAATTTCGCCTTGGTACAGGCTATGGGCAAACAGTTGGTTATAGGGCGGCGGCGGGATATGTGGATGGTGTGGGTCCCAGTAGTGCAACCACACAAAGAAGGGATCGTCCAGGTGTTGACGCAGCCAGGGCAGGATGGCGTCGTTGACATGGCCCGCCGGTCGCTCGTCATCCCAGCTCGGGTGCCGTGGAGGGGCGGGACGGCCGAGCAGGTCTTGGCGATTGGCTCTCAGGTTGTCGTCGTAGAATACAAATCCCTGGGCGGTACCAAACTCCTCCGTAAGCGGGAAGCCACCGATCGCCGCGCCGGCAGCATAGCCCTGGGCGGCCAGGATCTCCGCGAGGGTCTCGCTCTCGTCTGGAAGATGGAAAAGGCTATTGTCCCGTACCCCATGGACCAGTGGATAGGTCCCGGTCAGAATCGTCGAGTGGGAGGGTTGTGTCACAGGATTGCTGGCTACCGCCCGTTCGAACAAAAAGCCCTGGGCAGCCAAGCGATCAAACGTTGGGGTTAAAGCGCTGTCTTTGCCGTAGCAGCCCAGGAAGTCGGCGCGGGTGGTGTCCAGGGTGACCAACAAAACGTTCCACGAACGATGACCTTGACATCCAGACAGCCACAGGGACAACAGCGAGAGAAACAAGAACCGGGCCTTCCTGGTCCACTCGCCTAATCTGCCACAGAAATGCCAGCTAAGGAAGCCTGAAGCGCAAGCGAGGGGCTGGGCCGCAGCTCCATAGGTCGAGAAGCGGGCTTTGAACCGAAGGCAAACAGACGAATCGGGACCAATTGTGCTGCTCCCCTACCCCTCGCTCGCGCTTCGGGCTCCCATAATCTGGAAACGCCTGCTCCAATATGAAGTGTTCGCCTGAATGATCTCGCGAGATCGTGACTGGAATAGACCTTTTCCATCGGCTAACCTTGGATATCTCAGGCAATAGGATTCACTGCAGTCCCAGAGCTGTTCATCTCTAAACCGGGGAATCGATGCAGGTCCAGCGAAGAAAGACTCCAGCCAGGAAGAAGAGTGGGAAGCTTCGGATCGGCGACGACTGGAATGCCATTACCATCATCGCTCTCTCCCAGAGCAACCCCCTCAAGGCGGTGGCCGAGTTCGTCGAGAACAGCATCGACGCGCACGTGCCCGCAACGTCGTCATCACGCGCGGAAAAGAGCAGGGTGCTCACTATCTGAAGATCTCCGACGACGGAGAAGGCATCCCCAGAGATCCGGAAGGTGTCCCCGACTTCCGATATGTGGCCACCCACATTTGTGATTCCATCAAACGGCAGCTCAAGACCCAGGGAGAGGAGGGGATCCAGGGAGAATTCGGAATCGGTCTGTTGAGTTTCTGGACCGTGGGTGAAGAGCTGGTTCTCAGCTCTGCGGGTTCAGACGGTGCGACTTACCGGATGCACATGCAGAAGGGCGATCCCAACTACAAGGTCAGCCAGAGCCGAAGGCTTTTTCCCACCCAAGGGACCGAATTGACCATAAGGCCACTACTTCACGGCCCCCGACTCTTCAGCGGTGAGAAGATCCAGTGGTACCTGGCCTCTGAGCTGCGAGATCGAATCCGTCGCTCGGCCGTGCGGATTCGAGTAATTGATCGAAGAGCGCGCCGGGAATTCCAGGTCGAGCCGCGTCAGTTCTCGGGTAGGCTGCTACAGCAGCTGCCAACGCCGGAACCCTCGAGAGGTGAAGTCTACGTCGAGCTCTATCTGGCGGAATCCGATGCTTCCAATCGGGTTGGCCTCTATCGGTCCGGAACCCGTGTACTCGAAGATCTAACGCAGCTTCCTGGGTTCCAGAACCCTCCTTGGACCGATGGCCGAATTCAGGGGATCGTCGATGCACCCTTCCTCAACCTGACTCCAGGAACCCGCACCGGAGTCATTCAGGACGGAGCCTACGCCGAGTTCTGTTTTGCCTTGGAGGATACGGCGGCAGCTTTGAAGCAGGTCATAGAAGAACAGGATCGAGCCGAAGAAGAACGGACAAGCCGACAGATCCTGCGGACGATCCAAAGGGCATTCAAAGAGGCTTTCCTGGCCCTTCCCGCCGAAGAGTACGACTGGTTCGACATCAGAGGTCGGGATGAGCGAGGCGCTCCGAGGCAGCCTTCCCCGGTCGCCGGAGTAGGAGTCTCCGATTCCGACGCTCTACCTGTCGAGGAATCGGTGGATCCTGGAAATGAAAGGGAGCAGAAGAAATTCTTCGAGTACGCTGGACCCTTGTTTAGCGCCCGGATTTCTCCTGCTTCCAGCGTTCTTCCCGTCGCCAGCTGCGCGGCATTGCAAGGGACCGATCGGGTCGCCAGGTCGACGAGGACCTCCAGTTCGTTTGGGAGATCCTTGAAGGAGAAGGAGGACTGGAGAACGAAAACGGCGAGATCGTTACCTTCAAGGCACCCTCGAGTCCTGGCCTTACCCGCGTTCAGTTGACAGTCAGCCAACAGGGGATCGTGGCCAAGGCCGACTCCATGATCACGGTTACGGACTCGATCCTTCCTGAGAGCAAGGAAGCCAGCAGCACACGACAGGGGCTACCTGGATACACGCTCAAGCGTTCGCCAGGAGAGCTCTGGAGGTCACAATACGATCGTGACCAGAACGTCATCGTCATCAACAGCGGACATCGTGATTTTGTGTTTGCGTCCCGCACCAAGGCTCTAAAGCTTCGCTACATCATCCGCCTCTTCGCCAAGGAGCTGGTGCTCAGTAATTTTCCTGGATATTCGCCGAACGAACTGCTGGAACGCATGATCGAGCTATCTTTGTACACCGAAGAGCACCTGAAGTAGAGCCTCCCGCCTACTTCTCTTCTATAATGAGTGGTTAGTGAAAGCTTGAATCGTAATCTTTTTCACAAGCGGAGGGCAGGCTTGAGAATTCTTGGATTTGTTTTCGCAGCCTCGATCGCAATCCAGCAGGGTATCGCTGCTGACTGGCCAAGTTGGCGGGGTCCGGGCCAGACAGGTGCCGGCCAGGAAGAATCGGTCGTGACCTCTTGGGATCCGGGAGGGGAGAATCTTCTCTGGAAACTGGAGGAAGGCGGAAGAACGACACCCATCATCATGGGCGGTCGGCTCTTTGCCATCATGCCTGTGGGCGAAGGTCCAGGCAGCGGCGAGCGCGTTGTCGCTCTCGATGCGGCCACCGGGCAGAAAGTTTGGGAGAGGCGGTTCAACGTCTTTCATACCGACATCGTGGAGAATCGTGTCGGCTGGACTGCCTTGGTAGGGGATCCGGAGACGGGCCAGGTCTATGCCCATGCGACCGGAGGAGAGCTCTTCTGTTTCAATCGGGACGGCGAACAGATCTGGAAGGTCTCGATGACGGAAGAGTTGGGCCGGATCAGCGGATATGGGGGAAGGCTCCATACCCCGATCCTGGACGAAGACCGGGTCATCGTGAGTTTTCTGAACTCGAACTGGGGGAACCACGCCCGCCCCCTTCATCGCTATGTAGCCTTCGACAAGCGGACTGGTGAGATCGACTGGTGGGCTGCTCCAGGGGGTACCCCCCTGGATACCACCTACTCGACGCCGGTGGTGGCAGTGATCGGCGGAAAGAAGATGCTGGTGGCCGCGTCGGCGGATGGAAACGTCTACGGCATGTTGGCACGCAGCGGAGAGAGGGTCTGGACCTTCCGATTGAGCAAACGCGGTCTGAATTCCTCGGTAGTGGTGGACGGTGACCGCGTCTTCGTCTCTCACAGCGAAGAGAATCTGGCGACGTCAAAGATGGGAAGCATCGTCTGCATCGACGGATCCAAGCAGGGCGACATAACCGAAAGTGGTCTCCTCTGGCGACGTGACGGATACACTTTCGGATATGCCTCACCCGCGCTAGCCAACGGCAGACTCTACGCGCTGGACAATGGTGCCAACCTTTACAGCATCGATCCCCAGAATGGGGAGATCCACTGGGAGTACAGTATCGGTCGAGTCGGCAAGGGGTCCCCCGTAGTGACCCGTGATGGCGTCATCTACGTGGGATCACAGAACGGAGCGTTTCACATTCTCCGGGACGAAGGAGATCGCTGTGTCTCGCTCGACCGGGAGGTCTTTCAGAGAGCGGATGGAGCGGTGGACGAAATCTTTGGCTCCCCCGCAGTCGTGAATGGACGAGTCTATTTCATGACCCGCTACGCCGTCTTTTGCCTGGGGAAGCCAGGTCAGACGGCGAAGAGCAGACAGCCGGGGCCGGGTCCCCAGGAAACCGCCGTTGCTGAGCCAGGATCCAAGGGGATTCTGCAGGTAATACCAGCTGAAGTGACTCTGCATCCCGGCGGGCAAATCAAGCTCAAAGCGCTTCAAGTCGACTCGGTTGGATCGGTCCCCTACCCAGCGGGTGTTGAGTGGTCGGTTAAAGGGGTCCGAGGAAAGGTTGGCTCGGAGGGTACCTTCACCGCTAGTGGTGACCAGGCGTTCTCAGCAGGGCTGGTTACGGCTAAAGATGGTGGGGGTCTGAGTGCCGCCGCGCGAGTCAGGGTCACTCCCAACCTACCCGTTCACGAGGACTTCGAGTCGATTACGACAGGCACGGTACCGCCGGGATGGGTGGGCGTCGCCGCCAAGACTCAGATTGTGGAGCAAGACGGCAAGGTGCTGAAGAAGCTGGCCTCGAAGGCCCGACCTTCTCCACCCTTTATGCGGCTTCGCGCGTACGCCACGCCCCCGATCGAAGGGGGATACACCGTGCAGGCGGACCTGCTTGGGAAACTCGCTCGCAAGCGTTTCAAACCCGATATGGGACTCATCAACAGCCGCTACCGGTTCATCATGATGGGGATGAGGAAGAAGCTGAGGATCGAGAGCTGGTCTCCGCTGCCACGCTTGCGCCACGATGTTTCCTTTCCCTGGGATCCCGAGAGCTGGTACCGAGCCAAGTTTTCGGTGGAGCTCGAGGGCGACCAGGCGCGGGTCAGGGCCAAGGTGTGGCCACGAGAAGGACAAGAGCCTGCCGGCTGGAGCATAGAGGTGGTAGATCCACATCCAAATCGCGAAGGAAGCGCCGGCATCTACGGTTATTCAATAGGGACTACATCGAAGAGCGATGGACCCGAGATTCTCTTCGACAACTTCAAGGTGATGAAGAATGATGAATAGGGTTCTGACCAGGAGCGTCCAGTGCTTCCTGATTCTGTTGTTGGCGGTCTCCCTGGGAGGACGTTGGGAAGGCCATCTCAAGGTGGGAGATTGGCCGATGTGGGGGGGCTCTCCGGACCGGAACATGGTCTCGGATGAGAAGGGACTGCCCCACGAATGGAACGTTTCCAGCAAGAAAAACATCCGCTGGGAAGCGCCCTTGGGATCTCAAACCTATGGCAATCCGGTCATAGTAGGAGGCAAGATCTTCATCGGGACCAACAACGAAGGCGGTCACCGGCCCGGGATTGACGGGGATAAGGGAGTGATCGTTTGTCTCGAAGAGAAGACCGGGAAGCTGCTCTGGCAAGCCAGCCACGACAAGCTTCCCACGGGCCGGGTCAACGACTGGCCAGAGCAGGGAATCTGTTCCTCTCCCTACGTGGAGGGAGACCGCATCTACTACGTCAGTAACCGGTGCGAGCTGGTTTGTGCCGATGTGAACGGCTTTCTCGATGGCGAAAACGATGGTCCCTTCCAGGACGAGAAATACAAAGACAAGCAGGACGCCGACATCATCTGGGCGTATGACATGATCGAGGAGCTGGGGGTCTTTCCCCACAACCTGGCCACCTCGTCCCCGGTGGGGGCCGGCGACCTGATCTTCCTGCTGACATCGAATGGCGTGGACGAGGGGCATCTCGATATGCCGATGCCTGATGCTCCAGCTTTCATTGCGGTGAACAAGAAGACCGGAGAGCTGGCCTGGGAGCGGAGCGATCCCGGCGACAACACCCTGCATGGACAGTGGTCCTCACCCACCTACGGGGTCGTCAATGGTACCCCCCAGGCTATTTTCGGTGGAGGCAACGGTTGGTGCTATGCCTTCGAGGCGCTGACGGGAGATCTGATCTGGAAGTTCGATCTCAATCCCAAGGACTCGGAGTGGAAACTAGGCGGACGTGGGAGCCGCAACAACATCATTGCCACCCCCGTCCTCTATGAAGACAAAGTCATTCTCAGCGTGGGACAGGATCCGGAGCACGGTGAGGGACGCGGTCACCTCTATGCCATTGACGCCACCAAGAAGGGGGACATCACCGAGAGTGGAGGACTCTGGCATGTCGGAGGGGAGGATTTCCGCCGCAGTATGTCCACCGCAGCCATCAAGGATGGCCTGCTCTACGCAGCCGACCTTACGGGTTTTCTCTATTGTCTCGATCTTGAAACCGGAAAAAGACACTGGCGCTATGACATGTTGGCGGCAGTCTGGGCGTCTCCCTATGTGGCAGATGGCAAGGTCTACCTGGGGGATGAGGACGGCGATGTGGTCGTGCTCGAACACGGTAAGGAAATGAAAGAGCTCGCCGTCAATGAGATGGGGGACTCAGTCTACTCCACAGCCGTAGCGGCCAACGGCGTATTGTACGTGACCAATCGGAACACCCTTTACGCGGTTGCCGATCCAGGGAAGTGATCCCGGGAGCTTCTGATCTGTATCCGCTTCGCTTTGAGTTGTAGCAACATCAAGCCCAAGAAGAAGTCGCAAGTCGCAGGTCTCTTGTCGCTGGACGGCGTGGCGAAGAATGGGATCAGTAGTGGGAAAACCATGAAAGCCTGGAACCTCTGAACGACGAGGAAATAATGCAACCTTCTCCAGTAACAGAGCCGTGACTGTCAGGGAGCAGGCCTGATTAAGGGCCCTTTCCCGAGTGTGTGGCCGGAAAGAGTTTCTCTATCGAATGATCCGGCTCCCCGCAGCCGGGGGCACGGCTAAGCTGAAACTTCATTTTCAGATTGGAATCCAAAAGGGACGTAACCCATTGATCTGAAATGGATTGGGAGTATCTCGATCGAGGGTTTGTCAATCCGGGCTTCGAGTGCAATTCTCTTCCGAATGATGCGGCTCCCCGCGGCCGCTTGGGAGCGATTTCTGGGTCTTTTCAGGAGCCTGCTTCAGCGGGCTGGCGCGAAGCGTAATAGGCCGGTCCTTCAGGGCCGGAAGTCGCCAAAGGTGAGGGCCGGAACCCGCTTCAGCGGGCTCTGCCCCAAATTTCTGGCGGCAATCCGGCCCTGAAGGACCGGCCCACTACGCTTCGCGCCAGGACGCTGAAGCGCCCTCCTGGATAGGGCTATCTGCAGCAGAACCACCTGTTTTGGCGGTGAACCTGGATGGGAACGGACTTTGGGAACTCTACGACTCGACCCGCAAAACGATCTTGCCGAACTGGCTCTGGTTTTCGAGATGCTCCAGCGCATCCTTGGCTTGACTCAAAGGAAAAACTCTATCGATCACAGGTCTGAGCTTGTCCTTGGAGAGCAGTTCAATGATCTCTTGATACTCGCGGCGACTGCTCATGCTGGAGCCCAGAATCTCAATCTGTTTCCAGAAAATTAGTCTCAGTTCGGTCTGGGGGTTGGGACCTGTGGTAGCGCCGCAGGTTACGATTCTGCCTCCCTTACGAACCATTCTGAGACTCTGGAGCCAGGTGGCGGAACCAGAGCCTTCCACCACGACGTCGACACCCCGTTTTCCAGTGAGCTTGTACACCTCTTTGGCCACGTCGGCAGTTGAGTAGTTGAAACAGTGATCGGCCCCGAGTTTCCTGGCCTGTTCGAGCTTGGATTCATCGGAAGAGCTGACAAAGGTTCGAGCGCCCGAGAGGACTGCGATTTGTAAGGCAGCAGATGCTACGCCGCCTCCAATTCCGTGGATGAACACATCTTCCCCAGCCCGTAGTCGGGCACGGGTCTTCAACATACGCCAGGCAGTCTGGGTCACGAGAGAGAAGGCTGCGGCATCTTCGAAGGAGACTCCGACGGGAATCTTCTCAAGGTTGGCTTCTGGAGCCTGGAAGTACTCTGCGAAGGTTCCTCCTGTATGCTCGCCAATCAGGCTGAATCGTACGCAGAGGCTGTGTTCGCCCTGAACGCAGAATTCGCACTGGCCGCACGAGAGGCCTGGATTCAGCATCACTTCGTCTCCAGGCTCCAGACGGCTGATACCCTTGCCCGCTTCCTCGACGACTCCTGCCCCATCGGAGCCCATTACGTGGGGCATCTTCAACTGCACGCCCGGAATGCCCTCCAGAACAAAGAGGTCGAGACGGTTCAGGGCCACCGCTCTGGTTCGAACCAGGACCTGGCCTGGGTTCACCTGAGGACGATCGATCTCCTCGAATCGAAGCTCATCCAGGGTTCCATGTCGGTGGATTACGGCGGCCTGCATCTTTCCCATTGTCGACTTAGAGTCCTCTTACTTCCTTGATTCTTTGAGTCAAGGCGGGCACGACTTCCAGAAGATCCGCAACGATTCCGTAGGTCGCGATGTTGAAGATGGGAGCATTGGGATCGTTGTTGATGGCCACGATACAGCCCGAGTTCCTCATCCCGACGACGTGCTGGATCGCTCCCGAAATCCCGCAGGCAAGGTAGAGCCGGGGGGAAACGGTCTGACCCGAACTGCCAATCTGTCGGGACCGCTCCAACCACTCGCTGTCAACCGCCGCACGGCTGGCCCCGATCTCAGCGTCCAGGACCTCCGCCAGGTCCTGGATGATCTTCAGGTTTGCGGCCTCTTTGATGCCTCTGCCGACGGCCACGATGATGTCGGCCTTCCCCAGGTCCACCCGTTCTTTGGCGGACGCAACCACCTCGAGCGACTTCCGGGTCACCTCTACCTGCGAGAGGTCGACCGTCCGCTCCACGAATGAGCAAGTACCCTGCAGGATTTCGTCGGAGCTGATCGCCCCCGACTGCAAAGTCACCAGCCAGGGTGGAGCCGAATGGATCCGCACATCTGCGTTGATCTTGTTTCGGAACATCTGCCGTGAAAACAGGAGATCGTCACCGAGCTGCTTGTAGCCAATGCAGTCCGTGACCAGACCTGATTTCAAGCGGGCAGCAAGCCTGGGAGCCAGATCGATGTTCTGATAGGTGTGTGCCATCAGGAACAGATCGGGCCGATCTTCCACCAGAATCTGCCGCAAGGTCTCAGAATAGATGTCGGGGCTGTAGTCTCCCAGCTGTTCGTGTTGAACCGCAAGAACCGAATCGGCCTTTTTCCCCAGGACCTGTTGCGCCAGGGCCGCCGCGTCTGGTCCCAGGATCAGCGGATGAAGAGAGCATCCCCTGTCTTGGGCCAGCCGCTGGCCCAAGGCCAACACTTCCCAGGAGGTGGAGGGGATCTTTCCGTCACTGTGATCGACCAGGGTGTAGATGCTGTCCGTCATCGCTTCAGGATTAGAGTACCTTCGCCTCTTTCCTCAGCTTCTCCACCAGTGTTTCTGCCAGGGTATCGACGTTGCCCTCGAGCATCTCCGTCTTGGTGTTAGCCTCGGGGACGTAGAGATCGACGATTTCCAGGTGTGGCATCGAGGCAAGGTTTAGCTTCAACTCACTCAGCTGGATGCTTCGAATCTCCTTCTTTCGGGCCTGCATAATCCCTCGCAGTGGAGGGAAACGAACCTGAGAAATCCCGGCCTGAATAGTGAGTACAGCAGGAAGGGGCATCTCCACCCACTGGAACCAGCCACTCTCCATCTCTCGAAGCGCCCTTACTCTTCCCTGGTCGGGATCGACTTCAATCTGCATGACGATGGTGGCATGAGGCATCCCCAGCAGTTCGGCCAGGGTCACTCCGGTCTGACCGTAACCGTAGTCATCCGACTGCGTGCCCACCAGGATCAATTCGAACTCCTCGGGACCGAGCACGCTAGCCAAAGCAGCCGCCACAGTGTAGGGACTGCTAAGCTCGCCGGACTCATCGACGACCCGAATCCCCCGGTCTGCCCCCATGGCCAGGGCCTTGCGCATCGACTTCTCGGAGCGTGTGGGTCCTGCGGTCACGGCGACCACTTCGCCTCCATGCTGCTCTTTCAACTTCAGGGCTTCTTCCAGGGAGTACTCATCGCACTCGCTGATGTCGTAGCTGAGATCGGATTCTTGAATCCAGGGCCTGTCTTCCCGCAGTTGATAGCGACTTTCGCGTCCGGGAACTGCCTTGAGACAGGTCGCGAGCTTCATTTCTTGAACAATCGCTCGAAGGCCTCACGTGGGTCCGTGGGGGCCGGCTCGGTGACGGAACGCTTGGAGCTGACGACCTTCTCTACCGCTGTTCTGGTTTCAAAGAAATCACACATGTTTCCCATGTCCTTCTTGGAAACGCGCTCCGTAATCGGCTCCGTGCATTCGAAGCGAGCGGTGGGGTCGAAGTGGACACAGTTCTTGCAGGTATGGAGGTCCGCCTCACACTTGAGGCACTGGCTGGTATAGCTAATTTCGGAAAAGGAGGTCGGGAGAGAGGCACCACACATTGCGCACCGGACGACCTTGTGAAATCCGGTCATCCTGGGAGAACGGGGACCTTCTCGGGAGGATGGGGAGCGTGGCCGTCGATCTCTCTGGCGTCGCTCAGATCGTTCAGATCCGTCGCCATAGCCTGGCTGCCGATACTTCTTCATGGGTAAACACCTCGGTTGAGAGTCCTCAATCTTCTTGACGGAGCCGCCCTAACGGGCTGGGAGGTATCTTCTGAAGGCCGCATCCAAACGATGCACCTCGGCACCCTTGACCTCCCTTCGTACCCGCTTTTTTTAGTAAGTCTGTCTACACTCGCCGCCCCAGTTGCGGGGTGTAGGACTTGGATGTCTAAGTCGTTCTAAATCAGAGTTCGGCGCAGGTGCTCTTGACGCCACCAATTTCCAGGGCATCTGATCCGAAATCGATACGACGGATAATACCCTGTTTGTCGACAACGAGCGTCGTTCTCTTCGAGATGCCCCGTTCCGGATCGTACACTCCATAGGCCTGGCTGACGGTACGGTGCGGGAAATCGCTCAAAAGGGGGAATTCCACCCCGAGCTGCTCTCGATACACCTTGAGCGAGAATCTGGCATCAACGCTGATTCCGAATACTTGCGTGTCCTTGTCTTCGAAGTATGCGATATCAGACTGATATCGCTGGAGTTCTCTCGTTCAGCCTCCGGTAAACGCCAGCACGAAGAAAGCAAGAACAACATTCTTCTTGCCTCCGAAGTCACTCAGACGTACCTTGTTCCCATCCTGGTCGGATAGTTCGAAGTCAGGCGCTACATCACCCACGTTGAGGTTGCTTGACTGGCCTTGAGCGAAGCCAAGTGCGAAACAACAAACAACGAGAGCTTTGAGCAGCTTCATATTCTTGATTCTAGGACGTTGATGGCCAGGAAGCAAATCTATTTCTATACTCGACCTGGTTGCCACTTGTGTGAGAATGCCCTCAAAATATTGCAAGATCTTCGAAGTGAATTCAAGTTCAGTCTCACAATTGTCGACATCTCTGGTTCAGAAGACCTTGTGGCCCGTTACGGCAACGACCTCCCGGTGGCGGTCATCGAAGGTCGGAGGATTTTCAAACACCGAACGGAGCGAAGAGCTCTGCACCGCCTGCTGAGTCGGCTTCTGGCGTGAGAAGGTGAGCAGGCGAATAACCCGACTCGAGAAGCCTTCTGCTACTCGGAGGCCTATAACCTGCAACCTGTAACCTGTAACCTATGACCTGTAACTTGGCCTGTGTCGCTCGGAGCAAATCACTGGGGTCGGTTCGGAGGAAAGCATGAAGATCTACACGGGTCGGGGAGATACCGGTCTGACTTCACTCTTCAGCGGGCAACGTGTTGGAAAGGACGCCCTTCGGGTCGAAGCCTATGGAACCCTGGACGAGTTGAATTCGATTCTTGGGAGCGCTTTGGCTTTCAGC
The DNA here is from genome assembly GCA_965219855.1 of Acidobacteriota bacterium. Taxonomy (GTDB): domain Bacteria; phylum Acidobacteriota; class UBA6911; order RPQK01; family JAJDTT01; genus CAUZIZ01. Next base: position 205,046 of record CBDCOR010000022.1, on the reverse strand, counting down.
CAGAATGCCGAAGTGATCGATATCCTGAAAGATCTTCAAAACAAGCTCTTCCGCTCGGGATCCGATATGGCTACGATCACCGGTGAGAGGGTTCGACGTCTGAGCGAGCTGGATTGGAGGGGGCTCGAAACCACGATTGATCGGTTGGAGTCCGATCTTCCCCCCTTGAAGAACTTCATACTCCCAGGCGGTTCGCCCGCGGCATCCTTGATTCAAGTAGGACGCTCTGTCTGCAGGAGGGCAGAGCGGTTGGCCGTGAGCCTGTCCAAGCAGGAGGGCAATGTCAATCCGCATCTTATCGTCTATTTGAATCGGCTTTCGGATCTGCTTTTCGTGCTGGGACGCTATGAAAATCTCAAAGAGGGTGGAAGGGAGACCCTCTGGAAGGAGGAGGCTTGAGGACACTGGGTGACGAGGCGTGCCCAAAGTGCAGAGGCTCGGGCTGGATCGTTGAGGCCGGCGCCGAAAGAGAGCAGGTGATCCGTTGTCCCGAGTGCAGTTCCAAGCTTCGGATGCAGCGACTCCTGGCAAATGCCAAGATTCCGCCTCGCTACCTTTCACGCGGCTTCGACGTCTACTCCACTCATCACCCCAAGCAGGATCGTGCTCTACTCCGCTCGATCGAATACGTGGAGGCTTTCCCAGCCGTCCCGCGGGGACTTCTCTTCCTGGGACCCTGTGGAGTCGGGAAGACCCACCTTGCGGTTGCTATTCTGAAGGCGGTTGTCCAATCCAAAGAGGTTTCGGCGAGGTTCGTGGACGAAGCTGAGCTGCTACGGCGGCTGATGTATTCCTATGGCCCCGATTCTCCCGAGACAGAGAGAGAGCTTTTGCTACCCCTGCTTTCGGCTGATCTCCTGGTCTGGGACGACCTCGGCACGGGCAGACCCACCGAGTGGGTGGCCGAGACGATTCGCACTGTCTTGAATCACCGATACACCTACAACAAGCAGACCCTTCTGACCAGCAACTGGCCTGTGAAGACTCCTGGAAGAAACCGACTGGGAAAAGAATCGCTCAAGGAGCAAAGTCTTTCTGAACGGATTGGTCTGAGGTTGTATTCCCGTGTTATGGAGATGTGTGAGCTGCTGGAGGTGGACGGCCCGGATGCTCGGACTGAGATTCACAAAGCCGGGCTGGATTTCCAGCGGGATCACAAGCAGGGGGCGACGATCAGTCTGCCTCCTGGGATTCTCCGGTGTACCAAGTGCGAATCACGACAGGTCAGGCCGGTTGACTATTCCCGCTCCCGAGGCTCCGGAGAAGACGAGCACGTTGAGGTTTCCTGTCTCTGCGAGGATTGCAACCAGCACTTCCTGGCCCGCTTCTTCTCTCATGGTTCTCGGGTTGAGTACCCTGGCATCGCGGCATCGTAGCCCCTTACGGGAGCCAGGCCCAGCGGCGCTGGATCATTCGGAAGAAACTCCTTCATGAATATGGGCGATTTGGCTTCAATGAGAAGACTTTCTTGGCCCAGTTGGATCTCTGTAGGGGGTAGTCGACGCCATCACAGGCGCGCGTTGTTTTTTTTCAGACCCTGTGCATAGAATCGGTTAGATGCAGCATAGTCTCATGAGAGAGTCGAGGTCAGTAGCGTCCCAGCGTTAGTCGAATAACATCAACTGTTTATGAATGTCACTATTCTGAGTAATGTAATGCATGTCCTGAAAGGCCTGTAAAATTGGGGTTTTCTCGAAGAGCGAGACACTCAGGACCTGGAGAATTGTGTAGAGCGGCAACTCGAGATAGAGGCGCTTGCGGATGATGGCGATGAGCAGGTAGGTACTGAGGGCGATCCAGATTTGTGTTTTCACGGCATTGGGACTGGTGCCGTAAAAGGCCTTGATGCGGAGATGCTGTTTGATCCATTTGAAGAACAGTTCGATCTGCCAGCGGAGCTTGTAGAGCCGGGCAATAGTCAGAGCGGGAGAAGCAAAGTCGTTGGTGAGGAATACTAGCCGCAGGTCGGTGGTGACGTCGAAGAACTTGATGCGACGCAAAGGTTCGGGGTAGGCCTTGGCCGGATAGAAGGTGCTCAGCAGGACAGTTTGGTCGCAGATCAGTCCCGTCGTTCTGTCCACCGGGTGGGAGTAGCGGCGGCGGAACTTGAAGTTGGCCTTGGCGCGGGTCACGAATAACGACCGGGCAGAATGGAGTCGGTACAGGCGCCCGAAATCCAGGTATCCGCGATCCATGATGTAGTAGGCACCGGGACAAGGAATCAGGTGGTCCAAGGCGTAGACATCGTGCAGTTTTCCGTCCGAGATCAGAACGAACTCGGGAATGGCGCCGTGCAGGTTGAGCAAGGTATGCAGTTTGATCGCCCCCTTGGTACGGCGGAAGCGCGCCCAGGGGAAGACCGAGAGGCACAGGTCGATGGTCGTGGAGTCCAAGGCATAGACGGTCGCGTTCAGGTCGACTCCCAGGTCCTCGTCGGTGTACAGGCGGCGCGCTTCGGCGATAAGCACTTGGGCAAACTCGGCATAGATGCGCCAGTCGCGCCTCTCGTTGGCATTGGACAGATTGTTGCGGGAGACCGTGGAGCGAATGCCCATGTGGAAGAGCTTGGATCTCATGGCCCGTAGGCAGGCTTCGATATCGCGCAAGCTCTCGCGATAGGTCAACTGTGCAAAGGCCATGACCCGGTAATGGTCGGCACAGCGGAACGACTTGACCTTGTAGTCGCCTCCGTAGTGCTGAACAATGCGATGAAAATGATGCCAGGGAAGATGCCGCATCACCTGAGAAAAAATCGTCGTGCCCGTGTACATGCTCGCCCTCCTTATGAACTGAAGGGCGTGAGCGTACACTCACTTTCAAGTCGGAAACACCCATTATCTTTTCTAACATATTACTCATTAATACTTTACAGAGATTAGAAGCCCAAACGTTGGGACACTACTGAGTCGAGGTAGGAAGTGTGCGCGCGAATGGCTTTGGCCTGAGACCAGGCGTTCGTGCGTGATTTGATGTGGATCTTAGCTCCCGTCGTCTTTTAAGGAGGATTTAAATGTCCCAGTTTAGGTTCTCGCTTGTGCTTGGTTTGGCGACCCTGTTTCTCACAACCGGTTACGGAGCGATCAAGAGGCTCGATGATGCGAACGCCTTCTCAAGTGCTTCCGTTACGATTGACTTCGAAGGTCAAATCGAGGGGGCTGATGCCAGTAACCTGTTCGGCTCATGGCATCTGGCTTTTAAAGCACCACAGCCCGATATCGTCAGGATCCGCACCGAGTTCCTCTTGTTTTCGAATAATGTCATCCGAAATGAGGCTTCGGGGGACTCTTCGACCGACAGGCCTCTCATCATCAATTTTGGACACCCATTCAAGCGGGTTGGGTTCGTGCTCGGAAACGGCGCGCCGGGAGTAAGTGCCACGGCGCGGCCCTTTGATGACCTGGGTAGCCTCCTGGGTGCTGAGATTGTAGATGACCTGACGCAGCCGACTTTTCTTGGATTGGAGGATGAGGGAACAGCAGGCATCTTGAAGGTCACCATAGATTACGGAGCCTCTGAAGCCGAGGAGCAGATCGACGATTTCATTTTCGACTATGGCCCTTCCCACGTGTTCAATACCTATGTTGCTCAGGTGGCCGATGCCCTCCAACTACAGACGGTGCTCGTCGTCTCGAATCTGAGCGCTACCACGGCTGATGGCGAACTGATGCTCTTTGACACGACCGGTGCTCCCCTTTCTCTCGATCTAAGTGGCACTACCGCCAGCGTCTTCCCGTTTTCGATTGAGCCGTTTGGATCCTCCACCTTCAACACCAGCGGGCTTGGTCCTACGGTGTCGGTTGGATACGCTTGTATCGAGGCCAATGCACCGGTGGAGTCCACCGCCATATTCAGAATCTTGGATGCTGAGGGGAACGCGACCTCGGAAGCGGGAATCGGAGGATCCACCGGCAAGTACATCTCAGTGGGTGTCGTGCAGAGGCGCATCGAAGGCGACTTCAACAGTGGCATAGCTGCCGTCAATATCTCCTCGGAGGCAAACAGCAGCAACATTCGGCTGCTCGATGGCGACGGAGTCGAGATTGCCTCAGACCTCGATTTTCTGAACCTTGAGGAAGGTCAGCAGAAGGCTCGATTCTTGAACGAGATCTTCCCGGACGTCCCGGCCCAGGATCTGGATGGTACACTGGTAATCACGAGTGACAAACCACTGGTAGTCGCGATACTTCGCACCGCCGCTGGTCTTGTTATCTCCAGCCTGCCCGTAGGGAGCACGCAGAAATAGCGCTTTGAGGTGCCTAGCGGGTTGAACTTTACGATGAGTTAACCGGTTGCCCACCCTGGAACGAAGGCGATGGAACTCAGCTTGGGCCTGCTTCTTCGCTGCTTCAAATCGAGGTTTCGTCGACGCTGTCCATCTCACTTGAAGCTGGCGGCCCTGGTGATCTGGGGATCCATGGCTCCGGCTCAAGCAGACGAATGGGTGGGGGTCTGGAGGATTACAGCCTTCGATAACAGCCCCCGTAGAGTCACGTACCACGTCGCGATTTCAGGTGCAGAGGAGCGCACTGTTCGAGCCTTTGACGGTTCTGGAAGACCCTTGATCGTACTGAGTGCGAAGTTTGATGAGGCGAAACTGGATCTGGTCAGCACGCGAGCTGCTAGTAAGCCTCTGCCGTTTCGCCTGGAGGTGACGCGCACAGAGGGGCGCCTCAAAGGAGAGTGGACTTTTGTCCACCCCCAATACCAAACCGGAGGACAGCTAGCCGGCTCCAGAGTCGGGGCGCTTTCCGGCGACTGGAAGCCCTTTGAAAAGCTGCGCAAACGCTACCGAGGCCATTTTTTGGATGCGACCAGTCTGCTCTGTGAGAGTGAGAAATGGGAGACTTTCGAGGAGTTTTCCGCATTCTGGGATCGCGAGGTAGAACCGGATTTCTACATCCTGCTCCAGGATCTGCTCTATAGCGATCGAGCCGCGCAGGGCAAGAAAGAAAAGGAGCTTGGGCGACTCTTTGCTCAGGTGAATCAGCCGGGGGCAAGACTCGATTTTGTGCGGCGCTTTCCGGAGCTGGTCGAGAACGCCATCCGAGAGGTTACTGCTCAGTTTCCAAACAGGCAGCCGCGTTTCCACGTCGTCAGCGCCGTGGGTTCTTCTGCGGTCACAACGAAGGTCCTCTGGAGCCGACCTCTGGGCCCCGATGGAGGCTACAAGTGCTGCTCTGAAGAGGTCGTCGAAGTGCTGGACGAAGTCTACCTTCTCTTCGACCCCTTCAAGTTGGCATCCAGGCCAGAAATCGCCCCGATCGTGGTGAAGAGGCAGTTGTTTACGGCCCTTCTGTGGCTCATCACTAGTTCGGCTACGCGCTCTGTCCCGTCCCTGAGCTCGGAGATCTTTCGCCGCGGACTAGCTCTTCATCTTGCCTTGAAAAATGCAGGTCCAGATTTTGCTTCTTTTCCGGGTGAAGGTTTCCCTCAGGGCGTGAGTCAGCTCAAACGAGACCTTTCCAAGGAATCCTCGGTCATGGTGAAAAACTATTTCCCGCACAGTCTCAACTTCGCACAGGGTCTGGGATACCGTTGGGGGCGTCATTTTGCCCGTTCCCTCTCACACCGCTTCAGCCCCAGCCAATTGGCGATGATGGATGAGCGCCGGGTCGGGAAAGAGTGGGATCGATATCTCAGTGGCGCGGCTCGAGAGTAATTGGCAGCCTACTTTTTGAGGCCTAAGCCGGTTACCCGCGTTAGCTTGCGGCTTTCACAGACAGTTTTCCTCTTTCCGAACAGATCACAAAACCATGACACTCGAACCCGTTCAACTCACTCAAGAGCTCGTCGATATCAAATCTGTCAGCCGTTGGAGCAACCTCGAAATCTCAGCACTGGTCGAGGAGCGCATGGTCAAAAATGGGTTTGAGACCGAGCGTCTCGAGTATGTGGACGAGAACGGTGAGAAAAAGGCAAGCATCGTTGGCAGGAAGGGGAAGGGCACTGGAGGACTGGCATTTTTCTCCCACACGGATACCGTGCCCGGTCAGGAGCAGGATTGGAATGCCTTTTCCTCGACGGTGAAGGATGGTCGGATCATAGGACGCGGTAGCTGCGATATGAAAGGTCCACTGGCGGCGACCATGGTTGCCGCTGCCCAGTGTGATACCTCGCGTCTGAAGCGGCCCGTATTGGTGATGGCCACAGCGGATGAAGAGGTGGGAGGCCACGGAGTCAAGCAGGTGGTGGACACTTCGCAGCTCTTGCGGACTACCCAGCCTGAGTTTGGGGTGGTGGCCGAGCCCACGCGCCTCATTCCCGTGTACGCGCATAAAGGGGGAGCGCAAGTCTTCGTCACCGCTCGCGGAAAGGCTGCCCATACCAGCATGGACCTGGGGATCTCCGCGAACTTCATCATCGCTCCTTTTCTTGCCGAGATGGCCGATCTGGCCAAAAAGGTCAGAACCGATGACCGCTTCATGAACCACGATTTCACGCCTCCCACGAATGGCTTCAACATGGTGATGGATGACGGGGGCACCAAACAAAACGTCACTGCTGCCAAGACCGTCTGCCAGGTTTGCTTCAGGCCCATGCCAGGAGACAAGAGCGAGGAGTTGCTGGAACTCATCACCCAGAAGGCAAAGCGACACGGACTGGAAGTCCAATCACGTATGGGTATGCCCTACTACATCTCCCCGGAAGCACCGATCGTTCGGCTAGCCTCTAAGGTTACGGGAGTGAAGGAGCCGCAGACCGTCCCATTCGGAACTGATGCGGTCAGAATAGGAGATGCACTTGATCTGGTCGTCCTGGGGCCCGGTGATATTGCCCAGGCTCACACAGTGGGCGAGTGGATCGCGGTGGACCAGCTTCACCAAGCTGTTAGAGTGTACACGGACATGATTGAGCATGCCTGCATGTGAATTCAGCCTGCTTCCTCGACGCCGTCGTGCTGGCGATCAACATCGACCCGCTTCAACAATGGGACTTCTTGCCGGCTGCTGGTGAAGGGAACAGTGAGATGGGAATTGTTTCGATCAGCTTCGCTCTTTCGCTGCTTCTGTTCTTCGCGCCCTTCCTGATGGCTGGGGGCGTCAAATCGTTGGAGGACTTGAAGCCGTATCGGGGCCGTGGCTCCTACCTTCAGATCGATGGCGAGTTGAGGCAGAAAATGTTTCTCGCCGTCTTCGATGAGATCCAGCGTCTCTATCGCGGGACGGTAGATGGTCAGCTTCACGAGGAGGTTGTCCTACTGTGTCCCCAGACGGCTGATTTCCTCTACTCCCGATTCACTCCGACCAAGGTCAGTTACCAGAACGGGTCGCGACCCACACTTGAAACCAAAGCAGGAGAATTGACCAGCGGTTTGGACACTGACAGGCAGAAGGTTCTCGCCCTGCTGCGCTACGTCAGGGATCTTTACAAGGGTTCCCCGGACGGCTCGCAGTCCCCTTTTCGGGGGGGAACCGAAGAAGAGTTGATGCAGTCCAATCCCCGGCTCTGTGAGTCTCAGGCTCGCGTCTTGGCGGCACTCTGCCAAGTAGCGGGCTACCCTTCCCGACGGGTGGGACACTTCATTGGCGGCCACGCCGTCACCGAGGTGTTCTTCGAGGAAAAATGGGCTTACATCGACATTCGTGGGATCTACTTTCTGAAGCCGGATGGTAAGTTCGCCTCGACCTGGGAGGTCTGGCAGAACCCAGACTGGATCGAATCACAGAGCGACGAAGTCAAGCGGGACCGACTCCCGGATGGCGACCCGCGAATCGACGACATCTACCGCTGGCAGGACACACCCGGAAAGTACTTTCATCCCAGCGAAGTTACCACCATCATGAACTACGACCTCAGTCAGGTCGATGGATATACCTACAAGAAAGTCGACTCTCGGAAGCCGGGGATATCTCCAGAGGAAGTCGAGCGCATCAGGCAGAAGCTGGGGTCTTGGAGGCAGCTGATTTTTTCGGGTAAATGACACACCAGTCTACGCTAGATCATTCGGCGGCAGACTCATTGCCGATTCATGCCGGCTGCGCCGGATCGTACCTGAAAGAAACTTCAGTCGAGGGACGTAGCGGTGGCCTCCAGGCCGCCGTGTATCGGGCCGAAGGCTCGAAGGAAGAAGACTTCGGCCTGGAGCCCAAAGCTACGTCCGCCCAATCAAGTTTTAGCTTAGAGGTAGGTTCACTCCCCCGCTCGCTCTTTGAGCGAGGACTCGTCCACTACACACTCGTAAATCTGAGCGTGACCCGTTCGGTCGGAGGTAAAGACGACCCTGCGGTCATCCGGGGAAAAGCAGGGATGCGGGTGTGTGTGTTGAGGTGCGTAAACCTGGACCGGCCCGTCGTCATAAGGGCAGTGGCTGGTATTCCAGTGGGCGCCCACATTGCTGGATCGGGAAGCGCACAGTCGACGGGGCTTGCCCACTCTGTCGCTGGGATCGAAGCAGTAAAGCCCTGTGTCGGGAAAGTTCGTATCCGCAACCATGAGCGAACCCTGTCGGTTGATCATCGGGTGCCAGGCGCTAAATGCCGTTACCGACCGGACCTCGCCCGAATCGATGTCAACGCCGATCATTCCATGGGGCCAGTTCACGGCCAGCAGCTCACGTGACGCAGGATTCCAGGTCTCGTGCACGATCCACTCCCTGCGCTCGCTGTTGCGCCTGTAGACGAGACGGTTGTCGCTACCGTCTCGGTTGATTACCCACAACCGGTTGTCGTAAGGGCCGGCATAGCGGAGCAGGTTCGAATCGCTGGGATGGAACTCCGGATGTCCAATCTGATCGCATTCGAGGATCACCTGCTGGCTGCCGCTTCTGGTGTCGATCAGCACGAAGCGCGTAAGGTCGCCTGTCTTGACCGGAATGGCCCACCAATCGTCGTCATAGCTGAGCGCGGTGGTGCCCATGGCGGCTGCCACCATCCCCTTCTCGCGAATCTCGGCGTCCCCAAAATCGGCTAGTCGTTCTTCCCTCAGAGAATCCGTGTGAACCCTCCAGGCACCCGAGTCGTCGGTGAAATATACGTGACGTCCATCGTGGGAGGGGGTAATAGACCACTCGCTCAGGCTGTCATGCTGGGTTAACTGGAGCAGCCTGGCCGAAGCTCCTGTCTCGGCGAAGATCTCCGGTCGACCGGTCCGGTGCGAGATGAAAATCAATCTCGTCATCTCGTCATCGTAGGCCGGGATGTAGAAGAACGGGTGATGATGAATCGAGGGGTGGCTAGTTACCTGCCGGACGGTGCCATGAGCATGCGTCTGGGCCCAGCTGCTCGATTCGGACGGATAAATGCTTCCCTTTGCCATTCCGACTTCGGTCGTCTCCAGGACTACTCTCCACGCCGCTGCTCCAGCCCCAGAAGCGATCTGGCGTTCTGGCCCAGGATCTTCCTTCTATCCCGGGGCGATAAGGACATCTTATCGATCGCCGAGAGTGTCTCTCGAATGAACCCGGGTCCCTTTTCCGGGTCGAAGGGCATGTCGGAGCCGAACATCATGCGCTCGACGCCGAAGAAGGCGCTGCCGCACTCGATGGCCGCCCGCGATCCAAAGGTCGCCGTATCGGCATAGAATCGCCGGAAAGCGTCCAGCGGTGGTTCCTGTAAGGGCGTCGCTACTGCATCTGCTAACTCGGGTGGGTTGCGGGTTCCGAGCATCTCCAGGCCGGGCCCGAAGCGACCTTCCATCAGGGGGACCATTCCGCCGGCATGATGCGTAATGACCACCAGATCGGGGTGGCGATCGAACAGTCCCGAAAACACCAGGCGGCCCATCGCCAGAGACGTCTCATAAGGCCATCCCAGTGCCCACCAGAGATCGTACTTGGATATTTCCTCGGTGGGATAGTCCGACCTATTGATACCGCGGGCGGGATGAAGCCAGATCGGTTTCCCTAGCTCTGCCATCGCCTCGAACAGTTGAAGGAACTCTGGCTGGTCCAAGGGTTGGCCGTTGACGTTAGTGAACACCTGGACGCCCGCCGCTCCCAGGTTCCGGGTGGCGCGCTCCGCTTCGGCCAGCGCGGCCTCGGGGTTGTTCATCGCCAAAGAGGCAACAAATCCCAAGAAGCGATCCGGGTGAAGCTGGACCATCTGCGCCTGGGCATCGTTGGCGATCCGGGCGAGGTCAGCTGCACCAGTGGGACCGGCCACGGCCTCGATGGGTGGGGAGGCGATGCTGGGGATTTGGCGGTAACCCTCGAACTGGTCCATCACCGAGAAACGGGCTTCGAGGTCCACCATGACTGGGATCCGTGCGGCACGCTCCAACATGTGCAGGTGCTGATCTGAACGGGCGAAGATCGCATCGAGGAATGGCAGCGGCAACCAATGGCAGAAGACGTCGACTACCTCGGGCATGATCTAGAGGGCGTGCAGATGCTGGGTGCAGTTGAAGCCAATTGCTTCCAGGTCGATTCGGATTCGCTCGACCTCCTGGCCTGAGAGCGGGCGTATCGGGCGTCTGAAGTGGGTACTGGGAAATTTCCCCAACAGCCAGCGCGCCACCTTCATACGCTGGTGGGCCGCAGAACCGGGCTCCCCGAAGGCGTACACAATGCGTGCCAGCGGTGCCACCACCTTCTGCGCCGTCTTCGCCCGGGCCAGGTCTCCATTCAGGGCGGCGTGAACCAGCTCAACCATCAGCTCGGGGACGAAGCCGGCGAAGCCAATCAGCGCTCCGTCACTCGCCTCCAGCAGCGTCGGCAGCAGAAACTCATCATGACAGGTAATGATCGAAACACTCGGCTCGGTCTTCTTGAGTTGCTCGTAGTCGAACAACCAGCGGGCCATGTCGCGGGTACCCATCTTGATCGAGACGACTTGAGGAATCTGTGCCATCTCGCACATTTCATCGAGGTTGTAACCCGCCTTGGTCCAAGCCGGGTATTGGTGGACAATGATCGGAATGTCGGCTCCCTCTGCCAGATCCTGGAAGAAGCCGATGGCGGTCTTTGAACTGCGCCCGAATCTGAGCCAGTGATGGGGAGGCATCAGCAAGATAGCATCGGCTCCGGCTTCCCGGGCCGCCAGGGCATGATCGATCGCCTCCAGGCTTCCCTCGGCGGAAACCCCCGAAATGACTTTGACCTCGGGAGTGTGCCCTCGGGCGGCTTCAGCCACGATGGACGTTACCTGTGCCCGCTCCTGCGGACGCAGAGACATCACTTCGCCGGTGTGTCCGTTGCAGGTCACGCCGTTTATACCGGGGACACCTGCCACCTCCGCGATGTAGGAACGGAGCCCTTCTTCGTCGATCGATTCGTCTTCATGGAAGGGACAGAGAGTCGCCGCGAAGACACCTGCCCAGGGATGGTCTTGCCAGCTCATGTGGTCGTCTCCTTCAGATTCAGCTGTCAACGGCCCAGAAGCTGGGCAACCTTCATCTTCGCAGCCGAGTGGGCTTTCTCCATCACCTCGCTCAGTTTGACGGGGACCCCGCCTCGTCGTTTGCTTTCGTCGGCCGCCTCCATGAAGGCGTATATCTCCAGGGTTTCCGAGTCGGCTACCGGGGAGACCCTACTACGGAGGAACTTGACTATTTCGACCACCAGCGGTTCGTAGCCGTCATAGGCCCCCGCCTGCGAGACTCCCTCGGTCGTGAAGACCGTACCTCCGTAGCCCCACTTCCCGTCTCGAATGCCCCGAAAAGTACCGATGCGTCCATCCTCCCAGATCCCGACCAGGACGTCAGTTCCAGACGACGTGGATCGGGTGACGCTCTGGCAGCCGGTACCCATGACGGTAAAGAGGCTCTCGAGCCCGTGCATGCCGTACCAGAACAGATCCGGATGGCTCGGCTCCAGAGGGCAGGGCGAGTAGGTATTACAACCGATCACCTTTCCCCGCTTGCCAGCCCGGACTTCCTGGACGTCTTTGCCATAGCGGAGGGCAGACGAGGAGAAAATAGGAACCTGGTAGTGGCGAGCCAGCTCGAAAATGACAATCGTGTCAACCAGGATACCCCCTACCGGTTTGTCGATGAAAAGCGTTTTGCCGGATCGCAGGACAGGCAGGGCTTGTTCCAGGTGTGGGCGTCCGTCGTTTGTCTCCAGCATGACTACATCCACCTTGCCCAGAAGGGCATCGATGGAATCCACTATCTCGACCCCCATTTCGCGCATGGTCTGGGTATACCGGGGAACCCGGCTCACGCTCGACTCGATATCCCGGCTGCCTTCGGGAAAAGCCGCCACCACCCGGCAGCCAAGCATTTTCGCCTTCCAGGCCGGGTCATGCATGATCTTCGTGAAATTGATGGCGTGGGAGGTGTCCAGTCCGATAATGCCGACCCTGAGTAGTTCTTCTGAAGGTCCTGCGGTCAATAGAGTAAGAGACGAAAGTATGAAGCAGTGGGTTAGTGTCTTGAGCAATGAAAACCTCGCTTTCGCTGTTTTCCCTTTATCTCAACGTTATGAGAATCAAGGTCGCACGCGATCATCCTCCTGACATCTCGATCCACCCCTGTGAGATGGCCAGGGCCAACAGCGCCGCCCCGGGGGAGATTAGGGCCATTGCGATCCCGCAGATCCAAAGCCAACCCGTGGTCAGCCGTCCCGGGAGAATTCGTTTGTCCACATCATGGTAGCGCAAGTACAGGGCTCCCAAGCCCTGGATTGGGTACATCAGGACCGCAATCATACTGGACATCATCAACATCAGGGGTGGGTTTTCGAAGAGGCTGTAGGAAAAGGAATAGAGTCCCAGCGCGACGATGATCAGGATGCGAATCACTTTCAGGCGTCCCGGGTAATCCGCCGGATCGATGAATCCCAGGATGCAGAAGGTGTCCGCAATCAGTCGGCTGACGCCGGCGGCCCCAGAGAGCACGGTCGAAAACAGGACGACGAAGGCTCCCACCACGAACAGCGTGGCCGCCCAGCTGCCCAGGCTCTCGGTGTAGACGAAACTGAGTGTCCTGAGGGTCTCGGGTCCCTCGGGATTGAGCTCCATCCGATTCAGGATGGTGGCTCCTAGAAAGTAGAAGCAGACGGTGCCGACGGTGTAGATCCCCAGTGCGAAGAGGACGTCGGCGTACATCACGCGGATCCATCCTCGAGCCCGCCGCGGCCACTCCGAGTCCGGCACGTTGGCTCCGGTGAAGCGAGCGTACCCCTTCTCGACGCAAAAATAGGTATAGGTGCACATCTCTCCCCAGGCGATCCCGGTACCGGCGTACATGGCCAGGGCGGTCAGCGCGACGCCAGCTGCAAGCGGGCTGGGGAAGGAGAAAGACAGGCCTTGGACGAGGTCTTCAGGCGTGACTGCGTAACCGGTCCACTGCAGCAGGATGGTACACACGATGGTCGTCACGGTGAAGGTGGCAACCATTCCCAGAGAGATTTTTTCGAGCACCGAATACTTTCCACTGATCAGGAGGGCGGCACAGCCCACGGCGGAAATGACCGCCCACTTTGTGCTGCCTCCGCTGCCCAGAAGATCTGGAAAGGCCAACTGCAACGCCTGGCCGGCGCCGCCGAGAATTGCTCCTCCATTGATGAAGAAAAGGAGTGAGATCGACAGCCACAGACACGTGAACCAGTTGACGTTGGGTCTGGGCTTAGTCAGCTCCATACGGAAGAGGCCCTGCTTCCCTCTTTTCCTATGGGCAGCAATCACAGCAGCCGAGATCAGCGCTCCGAGGACAATCGCCGCGACGATTCCCACCTGAGAAAGGGCCGTACGTTGTTCGCCAAGCAGCGTATAGATGCCCAACCCGGTGAAGGACAGAAACAGGACCGTCGCCAGCCACTCGGGGCTCAGCCACGCGGGACGTTGAAAGCCAGGCCCGGGAAGGTTTCCGAAAACCTGGAGAAATGTTTTTCCACTCGAGATCGTGTGCCGAGCAAGCTCAGCCTGGACAACGAATTTCCCGAAGCAGGAAACAAACACCAGCCAGAGCATGAAAAACCCGGCTTCTGCGCCCAACTTGGTGGTCATGATGAGCTCGCCGGATCCGACGATTGCTCCCAGTAAGATCACCCCTGGTCCCAGATGCCGCAGCACCGACCCGAGTGTCCGGGGAGGCTCGCGAAAGCTGTCCTCGTCGCGAGCATAGGGATCTTCGATCGGTTGCTGTTTGGTGTTCTGCATCAGTCTTATACCGAGCCGCGCCGGACCATTCGGGAAAAAAACTTCATTGGCTTTGGCGTCCCACTCCTGATGTCAGGAAGCCTGAAGCGCAAGGGGCGATCACCTACGCCGAAGGCGTTATTGCGGGTAGCCCAGGGTTGCAATGCGAAGCGAGCTACCCTGGGTAAAGGTCATTCCCCCAACAACACGATACCCTGAAAGGGTTATTGCCGACCCAGAACGTTTTGGCAACAACGCTTTCAGCGTAGAAGAACAAGACGACTTGAATACGCCGCAAGGAGTCCTATATCAATGAGTTACAAAGTTGTCCCTCAGAAACAGCCAAATGAAGTTTCAGCTCAGTCCCACGCTCAGGCATGCTGGCTCCATTCGAGAATGAAACTTCGGGTCCCGGCGATAGGGTAGGGAAGCACGGTCACCCGGCTCCCCTCCCTCCGAACTGCACGTGCGATTCTCCCGCATACAGCTCTCCAGTCAGTAGGTTCCTATGGATTGGACGAAACGGATATGGGCGTCAGTCAGGCTCGTGAACCCATGATCCGTAAAGAAGGCGTTGGGCCAACGGTGATTTCGACAGAGGCGTTTTCTATTCTTCCGGTTGCGCTTCAGAAGCAGGCGTCGCAAACGACGACGGATCAGACCGTCGTAGTCCTTGAAGATGTTCCAATGACAGTGCCGGAAGTAGTTGAACCAGCCTTGCGTCGAGCGATTGAGCCGCTGGAGGATGACCTCCAGCGAGTCGCCCGACTTGCGCGGCGTCAGCTCGTGAATGCGCTCGACGAACTTTCGGTGGCTCTTCGCTTGTGGAAACCGAAAACGGCCTCGGAACGAATCGCCCAAGAACGAAAAGCTCTTCTCTCGCGAGTCCACGATGTGTGTCTTCTCGGGATGCAGTCTCAGCCCGTTGTCCTCCACCCAGTCCCGCCCTTCGGCCAGGGCCGCTTCAGCCTCCTCGGGTGCGCGACACAGCAGGACAAAGTCATCCGCGTAGCGCACCATCTGGAAGCCCAGATCGGCCATCCGATGGTCCAGGGGATTGAGGTAGGCATTCGACAACACCGGAGAAAGAACGGCGCCTTGGGGGACTCCGGCTTCCGGAATCCACTTACGCAGCTCTTCCAGTATCCCCTGATTCAGAAACAGCTGAACCAGGCCCAGCACGCGGCGATCCGATATCTTCTGTTGGATCAGGTCCAACAGTCGATCTTTCGGGATCGTATCGAAGTAACCCTTCAGATCCGCGTCGACGACATACACATAACCGGCTTCGAGCAGCTCTTCGACGTACCGCAGTGCGCCGTGGCACCCTCGCCCATGACGAAAGCCGTAGCTTCGATCATGGAACGTGGCCTCCAGAATCGGCTCGATCCCGTGGACCAAAGCCGTTTGCACGACTCGATCCCGCACGGTCGGAATCCCCAGCGGTCGCTTTTCCGAACTGCCTGTTTTGGGAATCCACCTCCGCAGCACCGCTGCCGGACGATAGGTCCCCTCACGCAGTTCTTCCTGCAACCATTCGAGTTCCTCCCGCTCGTGTTCGGCGAAATCCCCCCACGTTTGCCGGTCCACTCCCGCCGCTCCTTTCCTGCCCAAGACCTTCTCGGCCGAGCTGGAAAGGTTCCGGCTGCAAAACACCTTATCGATCAGCGTGTGCCATTTCCCTCCTCTCACCTTTCCTTTCAAAAGTGTCTCCAACATGCGATCCGTCCAAACCGCGCGATGAGCCCACTGTTCGATGCCAGCGGGCTCTCCAGCCGGGCTAGCCGAAAACGGCACTGTGACCGGGATGTAGTCCCGCCTTTGGGCGGAGTTACGTTTCCGCGATTTAGTCATTTCGCATCTACCTTCCTGCTCCCCTTCGCTCCACCGCGTTTTGCTGCACGGCTTCCCCGCTACTATGGGAGCTCTGACTTCTGTCGAGCCGCTTCAACCGACCTCACCGGTATCGCCAGGTTCGCTCCCCTTCGGCGGGCGATACTGCACCGCGGGCCTGGGCCATTGCTCACGCAGCGTCCCCCACTGCGAGCTCTCACGATGGGTCGTCCACGTCCCTCACCCGACAGATCTCGCTGCTTATCTCGTTTGACCTTCCGACCTCTCCATCTCCAACCACCGCATTGCCATTTCGTCACGGTCGCTTTGTCACGTTACTTCACCGCCGTGACTTGCCGCGTCTATCCCCCCGGGCAGACCGTTCAGGTCGGAGGGATGGCCGTCGCGCGGTCAAGGGTTCGGGCTTTGCCAGGACCCTCCCCGACAGGCTTGGCCGAATCGAGTTCACTTGCGTTACGGATTGGTCGTTCGTCTCAGGTTGCTCTCCACCCTTCCTCACGGAAACGCAGTTACCACTGTCGACTTCAGGCCGGTAACGTTAGCCTGGAAGGGACTTTCACCCTTCTGATCAAACGCCTTCACAGGCGCACTAGCGGTGGCCTCCAGGCCGCCGTCCGAGCCAAAGGCTCGAATCAAAAAGACTTCGGCCTGGAGCCCAAAGCTACGTCCGCCCAATGAAGTTTCAGCTTAGTGATGTCGGTTACTCAAACCAAGACTCTAAGCGTGGAGTCCTTCCTGTGCAAGCCGCCGAGCTTGTCTTCAGCCTTTGACCTTGTCTTCCTACCGGGCTAGAATCGCTAGGAGAAGGAGCTGTCACACTGATCTGGTTTCAAGGAGCCAGTCAGCAGAAAGGCTAGCCTGGTGAAGGCCGTGCGATCTGATTTTCATTTTTCCCTACTGTCTATTCCTGCAATGGTGCTCTCGACAACTCTCGCGGGGCTGTCTGGAGGGACCCTCTCCAATCTGGACGAAGGCGCCGTGGAGTTCAATCGGGACATCAGGCCGATCCTCTCCGACAAGTGCTTTGCCTGCCATGGACCCGATGAGAAAAAACGGCTGACCAAGCTGCGCTTCGATACCGAGCCGGGAGCGTTCGCCGATCTGGGAGGAGGCCGCTTCGCCATCGTAGCCGGGAATCCCCAGGTGAGCGGGCTTGTCAACCGAATTACCACCGACGTCGAGGCGCAGCGGATGCCTCCGGCGTACTCCGGAAAACAGCTCACCCAAGAGGAGATCGACCGCATTCGACGCTGGGTCTCCCAGGGTGCCAAATGGCAGAAGCACTGGGCCTTCATTCCACCCAGACGGCCTGAGCTCCCCAACCTGGAGAACAGCAGCTGGGCCCGAAGCGCACTGGACCACTTCGTTCTTCAGCGGCTCGAGAAAGAGGGCTTGGACCCTTCACCCGAAGCGGAGCCCTCCACTCTGATCCGTCGGGTGACGCTCGATCTGACGGGCCTGCCCCCGACACCCGCTGAAGTGGATGCTTTTCTCGCCGACACCGCTCCCGGCGCCTACGAAAAGGTAGTCGACCGTCTGCTCCAGTCCCCCCGCTACGCCGAGAAGATGGCGAGTCGCTGGCTGGATGCGGCCCGATATGCCGATACGAATGGATATCAGACGGATGCCGAACGAAGCATGTGGAGGTGGCGTGACTGGGTCATCAATGCCTTCGACCAGAACATGCCCTTCGATCAGTTCACGATTGAGCAGATCGCCGGGGACATGCTTCCAGATGCCACGCTCGATCAGAAGATCGCCAGTGGATTCAATCGGAACCATCGCGGCAATGGCGAAGGTGGAATCGTTCCCGAAGAGTACTCCGTCGAGTATGTGGTCGATCGGGTAGAGACGACTTCGACCGTGTGGCTGGGGCTGACGATGGGGTGTGCCCGCTGCCACGATCACAAGTACGACCCCATCAAACAAAAGGATTTTTACCGAACCTTCGCTTACTTCAACAACGTCCCCGAGCGGGGACGCGCTTTCAAGTTCGGAAACTCCGCGCCCTTCATTCCGGCGCCAACGGGGTCTCAGCTCCAGCAGCTCGGTCAGCTGGAAGCAGAACGGGCCGAGGCCGAAAAGCAGTTCGAAGCACTCGGTGCCGAGATCGAGAAGCTCGAGGGGACCTGGGAAGCCTCTCTGGCCCAGTCCACGATCCTGGATTGGTCCTTCGACCAGAACCTGCTCCTTAACTACCCGCTCGATGGCACTCTGGCCGGTCAACCCGGCGGTTTCAAGGACGGGAAACCGGTCCAGGTCCGGCTGCTCGACGGCCTGCCCCACTTCGTTCCGGGGCGGCTGGGGGCTGCTGTCAGCTTCGACGGAAAGCGTTTTCTGGAAGCGGGAGATGTGGCAGAGCTGGGCTTTTTCGACCGGTTCTCTCTCTCCGCCTGGGTGTATCCCACGGCGCTAGACGGCCCCATTCTGGGGCGGAACCAGGACACGCCGGAGGTCGGCGATCATGGTTTCAAGGGCTATGGACTGTATTTGAGGGAGGGCAGGGTTCAGCTGAATCTGGTGGCTCGTTGGTTGGACGACTCCCTTCGAATCGAGACGGCGGAGCCGCTCGAATTGAACCGCTGGCACCACGTCGCTGCGACCTACGATGGTTCCCGTGTCGCAGAGGGCACCAGGATCTACGTCAACGGTCGGCCCAGCGCTCTCAGCGTTCGTCTGGACCTGCCCAACCAGGATTTCCGTCTTCCCAACCCTCTCCGCATCGGTGGCGCGGGTGCTCGTCGCTTCTCCGGTAGGATCGATGAGGTTCGGGTCTACACAGAAGTCTTGTCCCCCCAGGAAGTGGCCGTGATCGCGCTGGCCGACAGCGTGAACGAAGTCGCCGCCCTGTCTCCCGAAGTTCGCAGTCAGTCCCAGACCGACAAGCTTCGGTGGTGCTTCCTCGACCAGTACGCTCCGCCGCACATCCGCAAGGCCTGGCAGCAATTGCAGGATCTGCGCCGGCAGGAGAGGGAGTTGGTCCGCAGTTTCCCCACAGTCATGGTGATGCATGAAGGGAAGACCCGCGATACCTTCGTCCTTCTCCGCGGCGCCTACGATAGACCCGGGGAAAAGGTACTTCCCGGAGTGCCCTCATTCCTTCCCCAACTGGACGAAGATTGGGACAACAACCGGGTCGGATTGGCCCGCTGGCTGGTGGCCCCAGAGAATCCCCTCACCGCCCGCGTGACGGTCAACCGTTTCTGGCAGATGTATTTCGGTGTTGGGCTGGTCAAGACAGCCGAAGATTTTGGTTCGCAGGGCGAGTGGCCGCTGCATCTGGAACTTCTGGACTGGCTTGCGACCGAGTTCGTCTCCAACGGCTGGGACGTCAAGGCACTTCAGAAGACGATCGTGATGAGCGCGACCTATCGGCAGTCCTCGAAGGTAGAGCCCGAGCTGCTGAAGGGGGACCCGGAGAATCGGCTGCTGGCTCGAGGACCCCGCTTCCGCTTGCCGGCCGAGGTCGTTCGCGATCAAGCACTGGCGGTTTCAGGGTTGCTGGTAGAGCAGGTTGGTGGTCCTTCCGTCAAGCCCTATCAGCCGGCTGGACTCTGGTCGGATTTGTCCGGTGGCAAGGACTACCAGAGAGGCGAAGGCAGCGACCTCTACCGCCGAAGCCTCTACACCTTCTGGAAGCGAACCTCGGCACCCCCTTCCATGACGACTTTCGACTCCGGCCAGCGTGAGACCTGCTCGGTTCGGCAGGAGCGGACCAACACTCCCCTACAAGCTCTCAACCTGATGAACGACGTGACCTATGTTGAGGCGTCCCGAGTGTTGGCCCAGCGGATGATGGAGGAGGGCGGTGAGACTCCAGCGGAGCGGATAGCCTTTGCCTACAAGAGGGTCATGGCCCGCACGCCCCGGTCCAGCGAGGGGAAGGTCCTGCTCCGGGGCTTCCAACACAATCTGCGAGATTATCGGAACGATCGCGGGGCCGCACTGGAGCTGGTTTCCCAGGGTGAGCATCCTCGCAATGCGGCGCTGGATGTTGCCGAACTAGCGTCCTATGCCACGGTTGCCAGCCTGATCCTCAATCTTGACGAGGCCATTACCAAGGAGTGATTCATGGATCCCAGGCTTGATCGCCGATTGTCGATGACCCGCCGCCATTTTTTCGGACTAGGGAGCGCTGGCATTGGTACCGCGGCTCTGGCTACCCTTCTGGATCCCAGTCTGCTGGGTAAGACCGGACCGAAGATCCCGAATGCTGGGTCTGCAGCAAGTGGGTTCTCGGGCCTTCCGCATTTCACTCCCAGGGCCAAGAGGGTCATCTATCTGTTTCAGTCGGGCGCTCCTTCCCAGATGGACTTATTTGACTACAAACCGAAGCTGCAGGATCTGGCCGGTACCGAGTTGCCCGACTCGATCCGCAAGGGGCAGCGTTTGACCGGGATGACGGCCACCCAGTCCAGTTTTCCGGTGGCTCCATCGGTGTTCGAGTTTGCCCAGCACGGTGCCTCCGGGGCCTGGGTCAGTGAATTGATGCCGCATACGGCCAAGATTGCAGATGAGCTGTCGTTCATCAAATCGATGCACACCGAGGCCATCAACCATGATCCAGCCATCACGTTCTTCCAGACCGGGGCCCAGCTGGCAGGACGGCCCAGTATCGGATCCTGGCTTTCCTACGGTCTGGGAAGCGAAAACCGGGATCTTCCGACCTTCGTGGTGATGGTCTCCAGTGGCGAGGACGGCGATGGACAGCCGCTCTACGATCGACTCTGGGGAAGCGGGTTTCTTCCCACCCGGTACCAGGGGGTCAAATTCCGCTCGATCGGCGACCCGGTGTTGTATCTGTCGAATCCGCCGGGTTTGAGCAGACCGACCCGGCGCCGTTTTCTGGACGATCTGAACCGGCTCAACCAGCTGCAGCTGGAGGAATTCGGGGATCCGGAAATCGCGACTCGGATCGAGCAGTATGAGATGGCCTATCGAATGCAGACATCCGTCCCCGAGCTCACCGACCTCTCGGGCGAACCCGAACATGTATTCAAGCTCTACGGCCCCGATGCGAAGAAGCCCGGGACTTATGCCTACAACTGCTTGTTGGCCCGTCGTCTGACAGAACGGGGTGTCCGCTTCATTCAGCTCTTCCACCGTGGTTGGGACCAGCACAGCACGCTGCCCAAGGAAATCAAAGTACAGTGCCAGGACACCGATCAAGCGTCAGCGGCCCTGGTCCAGGATCTGAAAGAGCGGGGTCTGCTGGAGGACACCCTGGTAGTCTGGGGAGGGGAGTTTGGCAGGACCGTATACTCACAAGGCAAGCTTACGGCGACCGATTACGGACGCGATCATCATCCCCGCTGCTTTTCCATCTGGTTGGCAGGCGGAGGGATCAAACCAGGCATGGTCTACGGCGAAACCGACGATTACGGTTACAACGTTACCCAGGACCCAGTCCACGTCCACGATCTGCAGGCGACGCTGCTCCACTGTCTGGGCGTCGATCACACCAAGCTGACCTTTAAGTACCAGGGCCGCCACTTCCGGCTGACGGACATCCATGGAAAGCTCGTAAAGAAGCTTCTGATTTAGCCCTCCCGAAACCAGGCCGGGTCATAATGTCCAGGGCAGCGTGACCCTTGGGGGACGCACACTCCTGCCTTACACGCCACTGCTCAAGTTCCAGTCTAGCATGGAGGGGGGATTATCGGCCTAAGGCAGCGGACATCTCTTCCACGGTGGTGAACTTGACTCTAGGCCTGCCCGACTGGAGTCCTTTCTGCCGCTCGATCTCGTCTATCCGCTGCCAATCCGCGTAGGAAAAGTAGTCGGGACGGTTACGTCGGATCAGTGTTTCGGAATCGCTGTTCCGCTGGTGCGAGGGTTTTAGTGTCAGCCCTGATGTCACGTCTTCCAGCATGCAGGACACTGTTTCCAGGGCGTCCGGCTTGTTGGTGCCGATGACTCCGTTGGGCCCACGCTTGATCCAGCCTGCCGTGTACTCACCTACGATGGGCTTCCGAGACTCAGGCTCCACGACTCGACCCTTCTCGTTGAGGATCACACCCCATTTCGGATTGAAGGGAATGTCTGAGAGTGGCAGGCCCTTATAGCCAATGGATCTGAACACCAGGCCAACCTCGAGTTCCTCAAACCTATCAGTAGCTCTGGGGCGGAGCGTTCCCATGTCGGTGGAATAGAGTTCGTTCTTGACCAGTCGCAGGGCCCTCACCTTACCTGAGCTGCCCAGAATCTCCACCGGAGAAACCAGAAAGCGAAGGTGGATCGTGCGCGACTGCCCCGCCCGCTTGCGAGAGGCTATTTCCTGCAAGATCTCGATTCTCTTCAATGCGACCCGATCATTTTCTCGCTCTAACGCCTGCTGGCTCAGGGAGTCGGGCGCTGCTTCCTGGGGAAGAATGGTGACGTGGACATCCTCCAGCCTTCCCAGTTCCTTGACCTCAGGATTGGTAAAGGCAGCCTGTGCCGGTCCCCGTCGTCCCAGCATGTAGACTTCTCGCACCCGGCTTTCTCGGAGCTGCTCGAGGGCGTAATCCGCGATGTCCGTCCGCGCCAGTTCCTCGGGGGTACGGCTCAGAATCCGGATCACGTCAACTGCCACGTTGCCCAGACCGACCACTGCTGCCCGCTCTTGCGACAAGTCGAACTCATAGTCGCGAAAGTCGGGGTGACCGTTGTACCAGGCCACGAAATCGGTGGCTGAATAGCTGCCCTTCAGGGTCTCGCCGGGTATGCCGAGGTTGCGATCCGATGGGGCGCCCGTGGTGTAGACGATCTGGTGGTAGTGGTCTCGCAGCTGGGCCCGGGTAATGTCACGTCCCAACCCAACCTGGCCAAAGAATCTGAAGCGGGGATTAGATGCAGTCCGGTCGAAGGTCCTGGTGACGGCCTTGATCCGCTGATGATCGGGAGCGACGCCATTTCGAACCAGACCGAAAGGCGTCGGAAGACGATCGAACATGTCGATCTCGACGATGATCTGGTCCTGCTTGAACAGATGCTCTGCAGCGTAGAAACCCGCTGGTCCTGCACCGACAATCGCGACCCGCAGGGGGCGGGCGCTGGTACCTGGCTTGACCATCTTCAATGACTTCCTCTAGGGGAGAGACGTGTGGAGCAGCGTGCAGGGTTCAAACCGTGGAAAGCCGGTTCTGGAGAGATTCGACTTGGCCTTCATACTGGTCTCGCTGTGCCCGGACGACATCCATGATCGAGATGATGCCAACCAGCTCGCCGTTATCGACGACGGGGAGATGGCGGAACCTCTTTTCGGTCATGGTACGAGCCACAAGCCTTGTGTCGTCGGTGGGGCTTGTGATGATCACTTCCTGGGTCATGAGACTATCTACCCTCTGGTCGAACACCGCTTCGTCCCTGGCCGCTCCGCGAACGATATCTCTCTCTGAGAGGATGCCCATGGGATGGTTGGTCTCATCTACTACAATCAGGGCGCCGATGTTGTGTCTGGCCAGTAGAGCGAGCGCCTCTCTGATTGAATCGTCAGGGCGGACGACGACGACGCTCGAGCATTTGGTAGCAAGGACTCTTTCAACGTTCATCTTCATGGGAACTCCTTATTCAAACCCGCGCATCATCATATTGTTGGAGAGGGCTCCGGTTCAACGAGAGTGGCCCTGTCCTACTCGTCTTCCGGACCCACCCGGGATCGGACTTGCTTTAGCTTGCTGCGGTGAAGCTTGGCGCGTAGTCTTCGCTCACCCGCGGCCCGGGTGGCGACCGTGGGGATCCGAGGAGTTGTTTGAGCAAGAGCCTCTGAGATCAGGCGTACAAACCGCTCCTGAGCCTCCTTCCGGTTCAAGTGTTGGCTGCGGTGCCGCTGGCAGACGACCCGAAGTATCCCGGCTCGATTGATCCGGGTACTCAGACGGCTTCTTACTCGCCGCTTCTCTTCCTCAGTAAGGCTGTCAGTCTTCTCCAGGTCGAACAACAGCGTGACGCGGGTGCTGACCTTGTTGACGTGTTGGCCACCGGGCCCACTGCTCCTGGCAGCGGTAAAGTGGATCTCATCGTCCGGGATTGAAAGGCCACGCTTGATCTGGACCATTGGAAACTGATTACAACCTTCCGAGAACGACCATGGAGCCGGTGGGTTGAGGACTTCCTCCCTTGGGCTCTATCGTCAGCGCGAACGCTTCGAGCGCCACGACCCCCGCGGGAAGATTCAACTGGAGTTCGGTGACCTGACCCAGGCTTTGGAAAACGGTCGAGGGGTGAGGTGCCTTATCCTTCTCGATCACCCAGAGCTGGAAATCTTGATCGTCACTCAGATCGGGTAGGTTGTGCAGGAAGACAGTAGCGCGTTCTTCCTCGGTCTGGACAAACATGCTCCCGGCGACTGATTCATAGTCGGTGAGTCCCACCAGATTGACGAATTTGAGGTCGGGACGCGCTAGCTCGTTCACCTTGATGTTCAGACCCTGATTAGCGATACGTAGCCGCTCGATCTCGGCTTGTAAAGAGCTGATGGTGAGGTCTTTCTCATGGCTGACCTGGTAGAAGCGGACCAGGGCCGCCGCCCCCACGACAAGCAGGATAGAGGCGGCAATCGCTGCGGTCCGCCACCATGATCCACGGTGCGCAACGGGCGCATGCGTCTTGGAGATCTCCTCGAGCACAGCCTCCCTTACAGAGGGGGGGTGCGTTGAGGCAAGGCGTGAGGCAGGCTGTGGAGCACCTCCTGCAACTCCGCAAGCTTCTCTCTGCACTCCAGACACTCGACCAGGTGGTCCTCAAATTCTCGAGACTGAGGCTCTCCCAGAGTCCCCAGGACGTATTCGCTGTATTGCTCTCCGAATCTTTGCTCAGTCATTGCGAAAAACCGGGGACAGTCTTCTCCTCAGCTTGTCGAGTCCCAGTTGGATGCGGGTCTTCACGGTTCCCAAGGGTTGCTCCAAGGTCTCGGCGATCTGCCGGTGGGAGAGTCCATCATAGTAGGCAAGGTAGATCGCGTGCTTTTGCTCTTCCGGAATCTCCGACAGCGCCTGCAGGACGATCTCCCGCCGTTGACCCTGAATCGCCTTCGACAGGGGATTCCTCCGTTCCGAATGATCGATCGCCTCTGGGATTTCCTCAGCCAGGGAAACCTCCCTGGATCGGCTCTCCCTTCTCCACTCGTCGATCGCGAGATTTCTGGCGATGGCGAAGAGCCAGGTTGAGACGCTCGCTAGCCTGGGATCGTACCGTTCTGCCTTTTCCCAGACCGAGACAAAGGTGTATTGGACCACGACCTCCGCCGATTTCTGGTTCCGAAGGATTCTCAGCGCCAGGCTGTAGACGGCTCCGGAATGGACGTCGTACAAACCGGCGAGCGCCTCCGCATCCCGGGAAGCGATCCTGCGTAGGAGGAGCCAGTCTTGAGGCATGAGTATTGTCGAGTCCTTGAATTGTATTGAACGGCTGCCTCTAGAGCAAACTGTAAAGCAACTCCAACCCGTGCCCTTGCCCGTGCCCTTGCCTTTGCCCTGACCTCTTTTGGTTTCAGCGATGATGGCAGGACGCGGGTCCAACGTCCGCCTGGCCGTCAGAATCGACGATTGACCCGGGACGAGGAGTTAGCTAACATGTACATATGATGCAGGCTAAGATTGGCGAACTTCGCAATCGTCTGAGCCACTATCTGCGAAAGGTGGAGCAGGGGGAAGAGGTCGTTGTGCTGGACCGGGATCGCCCGATTGCCCGCATCGTTTCCATCGCAGACGGCGAACGCCCCGACACATTGGTGCAGAGGCTGATTCGGGTCGGATTGGCCCAGGCCGGTCCGCGGCAAGGCGTCGAAGAGATCCTCAACGATCTCCCGCCCGGTGATGCGGCAGCCGGAGTCCTGGAGGCTTTGATTCAAGAAAGACGAGAGGGACCGTGAGGTTCTGGGATGCCTCGGCTATCGTTCCTCTTCTGGTGTTCGAGAACAGCTCTAGACTGTTGCAATCTCACTATGCTGAAAACCCGGCGCTTCTGGTTTGGTGTCTGACTCCCACTGAACTTCTTTCTGCCCTTTATCGGAAGAGCCGCGAGGGAGATCTCGATGGATCTCGACTGGCCACCGCGCGACGGCGGCTCGAGTTACTGCGAGGAGATTGGGTTGAAATCCAGAATCTTGACAGAGTCCGTGAGCGTGCCGAGCGGCTTCTCGCAGTCCATCCCCTCAAGGCGGCCGACTCACTTCAATTGGCCGCCGCATTGATTGCCATCGAGGATCGACCTCGCAGCTTCGGCTTCCTCACGCTTGACAGCACTCTCGCTGAAGCGGCCCAGAAAGAGGGATTCCGATGCGTCCCCTAGCCGGTAGTTTTGCTCCACCCTTGCCTTCGCCCTTGCCCATGCCCTGAGTTTATCTTCTTTGGCTTCGGCGAGGCGGTTCACCAATCCAGGCAGTATCGGCGAGACTTCAATGGGCGAGGGCAAGGGGGAGGGTGAGATACAATTGGCCCCGTTGACTCCACGCCTGCTTCGGTGTTAACCCGCATTTCTCATCGCTGGTCTACTGCGACGCCGCAATCATCCGCCCTGGCTGTGTTATGCTCGGTCGGCCTCCTCGACGTACTGTACAAGTACGACTGCGGCGGCTCGCCACGAGTGGTCTCGGTCGCAAGCCTTACCAGGACGGCCCTTGCGGCGCCTCGCTACGACAAGCGATGAGAAATGCGGGTTAAGTCTCAGACCATGGTGGAGGAACAGGGCAGCGAGTGGGTTCGGACGGACTTCCGGGTCCGCTATGCCGAGACGGATCAAATGGGTATTGCCTACCACTCCAACTATCTGATCTGGTTTGAGGTGGCAAGGGTCGAGTTCTTCCGGCGATTTGGCTTCACCTACAATCGATTGGAAAAGGAGACGGGCACCTTCCTCCCGGTGGTGGAAGTTCATTGCAGGTATCTCCTGCCTCTGCGCTACGATGAAAAATTCACGGTCAAAACGCGCTTGGAGGAATTTGGCAGGAGGCTGCTCGGTTTTGCCTACGAATTGGTCGATAAGGACGGGGAGAGCATCTATGCTCGGGCGCATACGAAACACATAGCAACTGACAAGAGCGGCAGACCCAAGACTCTCCCCAAGGAGTTCCTCGACTTTCTTCGTCAGGGGGAAGCCAGCCCGGTGTAGTCCTAGGATCCGATCCGAGGAATCGTCTGGATCCCTTACAGGTGCTCAATTCAGGTTAAAAGGAGGCCGACCCATGGCGCAGCTGGAAAAGACCATAATTGACCCGGGACAACTCCAGTCGCCCGGAGGTGAGTACTCTACCGGAGTCAAGGTGAGGGCCGGGTCACTACTCTTCGTGGCGGGTCAGACCGCTATGAATGCAGAGGGTGCACTGGTTGGTGAAGGCGACGCCGCAGCTCAAACACGCCAGACTTTCGAGAATATCGGTCACGTCCTCGAGGCTGCTGGAGCCTCCTTCAGCAACGTCGTCGAGTTCACGACCTACCTGGTTGGTATCGAGTCGGTCCAGCCCTTTCTGGAAACCCGGACGGAACTGTTTCGCCAACTCTATCCGGACAGAGATTACCCTACCAACACCCTGCTGAACATCACTTCACTGGCAGGCAGCAAGGCGCTGGTGGAGATCAAGGCGATTGCGGCACTACCATGAAGAGCCGCAGCGGCCAAGGTCCCTTCTGGATTCCGCACGTCAGTGCGGAATCCCGTGCTGGTGGAGTCGGCGGTGGATCGCCTTCTGCGCTTCCAGGAAAGGGCGTTCCAGGTACTCGGAATGGTCCTCCTCGCCATGGTGGTGAGTGGCGGTTCCTGGCTGGTGCAGAGGGGCCGTCTCCCGGATGTAGGTCAGACAGCCATCCACCAGGGTCAGCATGTACTGCAGGGTCTCGCGATCGAACATCGACCACTCGCCCCCGCAGGCAACGTAGATGGGTGAAGTGTGGGCGAAGATCCCTCGCTGCCACTCGTCATGGTGGGGTAGGATCCCGTAACCGGGTCCACCGCAGCGGGCTGCTAGCCAGGTGTTGCCTTCCACTCGAACCTTCTCGGTGAGAGCCAGGCGCCGAGTTCCTGCGGCTGCTTCAGTCTGGGCTACGACCCTACCCTCCTGGACGATCTGAAGGGTGTGGATCGGCAGCACGCTCTCGGCCCATGCCTGGACCTCGACCGTCCCGGGACCGGACAGGCTCAGTGTGTCTCCGATTTCCTGTCCTTCCACGGTGAAATGGATGATGGGGCCTCCACTCAGGAAGGTTCTTCCTCGGGAAACGTTGCTACACCAAGTCTCGTAATCGAAGGCCTCGTCTCCCGGGATGTTTACGTAGGTACGATACATACCCACCGGCACGTCGCTGCTCATCTTGTCGGTGCCTCCCACCAGAGGCAGCCGATAGCCCGCGTTCACATACCGATAGTATTCGATGTGGTTGAGAGGGGTCTGGCGAAGCATCTCCACGCCGTCAGCCCTTCCTGTGGCAATCAGCGCCGCGGGCTCGCCGTTGGGGTGGGGATGGTGGGGGATGATGACCTTTCCGCCTTGCCGATGGCACTGGTCGGCCCAGTCGCTCATGGTGACTTCCAGGGTGCCTCCCAATTCGGCTTCGCCGGGGCCGTCCGAGCACCAGGGCATGATGGGTTCCTTCAGTCCCCACAGGATCAGGTGTCCCAGGAAGTGCTGCCGGTTCTCCTGGGAGACGTAGACGATGTTGTTCTCAACCTGGGACACGCTGGCCCCCCCCGTGAACTCCTCCTTGTTGGTGAAGAGGCTTCCCCACTGAGACTGGAGAAGATTGACCACGTTCAGATCCTCTCCCTGGGACTCGGTGTGGCTTCCCTGGGCCGACAGGAAATGGACGTGGGAGTCGCCCGAAAACCACCGCCTCTCGTTCATATGAATCCAGCGCTTCATGCGCAGCGTCAGCTCCCGCTGTCCCGGTTCGATCCTGACCCGTTGGCGCAGCGGCTCGTACTCGAAGCCGCGGGCTACATCCACCAGGACATCGCCGCGAGGAAGCCATCCCTGGCAGGTCCCGTCGATGTAGGCATAGTTCACCTGTCCCAAGCGAACGTCGCCTCCGACGTCGATGTGCCAGTTGTCCATCCCCGAGTTGAGCTGGCTGTGGTGGCCATGGGGCTGGTAGGGGATTCCTTCGGGCGAGCGAAAGTGGACGCGGCAGGGGATCGGCTTTCCGGTGTCCTCGTCCAGCACCTTGACGTGGACCCAATTGCGTCCCCGATCCAGAAGCTCCACCTTCATACGCGGTGTCTCGGCGCTTCCCTGCTTCTGGACTTCGCCCCACTTGACCTTGCCGACCTCCTCGGACCCCTGGCTGACCGTCACCGTAGCGGAGGGTACGGCGGCGATCTCCACATAGGAGGGACTGGACTGGGTGCTCTTCTCCTGTCCCCAACCCTTGTGGGAGTCCTCGAGAAACTGCTCACCGCTGTCTGCCGGAAGGGGATGTGGATAGGTCGCCAGGCCTCGGTCTACGGTGACATCCAGGTCGAATCGATCGGACTGCTCTGTGGGCTCCTTGAGCAGGATCCGGGCCTCTCTCTTTCCCTGGCGGGGAAACGGGGGTTCGTCCAGATGTCCCAGGGTCACCGCCGCCAGCAGGACATCCGGCCCCTTGGAGACCAACTCGAGGGACACGATCTCCCGCTCGGGCTGAGAATCCTTCCAGGCCCAGAGGTAGTAGGCCAGGGGGGTGGCCTGAACCGACTCCATCTGGCGCCTTCCCGCCATCCCCCAGGGTCCTTCGTGACGATCCACGAGGCTATCCTTTTGATCGGGTAGTGCTCGATAAGGGACACCGAGGGCCAGCCGCATAATGTGGTCGGTAGGCACCGCGGAGATCTCGAAGCGCTCGCGGAGCGGAACCCGAACTTCGTCACCATCGGAGTAATGGAAGACATACTCGGCCACTACGCGGCCCAGTCCCTTGCCCTCCATCAGGTCCGACTGCATCAAGCGGTGGGCAAAGATCACATGCCGAGCCGTCTTTCCCACCGGCAGGGACACGGTTTGCCCCTCATGAAGCAACAAGAAGCATTGGGAGCCAGCCGTGGAGTCCCGTCCACCGATGAGAAAAGGAAGCCCATGGAACTCCTGGGGTCCCACTGGAGCGTCCGCCTCATCTCCGAGGGCTTCGAGTCCCGAGTTACACAAAGATGAAAGGTCCAGAGCTTCGTACTCGACCATATCCTTCTCCTCCTTGGCGCCAGACTAGCATAGTGGAGAGACCATGGCTCCCAGTGAGAAGCCCCGACAACAGCACAATCTTCCTATCCCTGGGCTGGGAGTCAAATCGCGTATAGTCAGGACGGTGCTATCATGCGTCCATGACATGGACTACTGTGATGCTGCCCGACCAACTCAAAGGACGGGCTCGCCACTTGGCGCGGAAAAGGGGAATCTCACTGGGCCAGTTGATTCGCGAGTCCCTCGAGGCAGCACTTGAGAACGAAGTAGCTCTCAGTTCTCGAAGAGACCGCTTTTCAGTGATGCCGGTGTCTATCAAGATGAGGCACCGAGTGATCTTTCTCTCCGCCATGACGAGTATCTGTAGGGTGCCAGTGAGTGACGTTTGTCGACACTGGAGCTTTTCTGGCGCGGTACCTCCGAAGGGATCAATTCCTCGATCGTCACTTCGAACATTCCGGATTCAAGATCTGGCCGATAGCTGGTAGGACTATTTGATGGGATACTTCAACTATCCAAAGGGATAGCCTTCAGACCTTTCTGTCTCGTTTTCTGCCTCAAAGCCCAGCTTACGGTTCGGCTACCTTCTTCTTCACAGTGAACAAGTTACGAGCGATCTGAGCCTGCACGCCGCATCGGACAAGATTTGGCATGCGACTTGCCTATCTCGGACTGCGTTGACTCTCAAGACTGAAGTCGACTAATGTGCTTACAGTATCTTCGTACGGCCACAATAGACGTCTGGGTTTCGCAGTTGCTGCCCCCCCCCCCCCCCACATTTCTGGAGGCTTGATGGTTGAGAATCCAAGTTTCGCGGACCAACCGTCCAGAGTCGTGAGCGGTCTCATTTCAGTCTATGTCCTGGTTTTGTTTCTTCTGGTGCCAGCCACGGCATACGGGCAGTCCACCACCTACGGCCGCTTCGTGGGGACGGTCGAGGACCAGAGCGGAGCGGTGGTACCGGGAGTAGGGGGCACGGCGAGGGCGAAGGCCACGAATGTCGGCAGCCCGGGAGTCAGCGACCACCGGGGAAACTACCTCATCGACAAGCTCATTCCAGGTCTATATACAGTGAAGGCGGAGTTGTCCGGCTAAGACCCAGGTAAGGGAAGATGTTCGTCTCGAAGTGACCCAGGTGGCACGCGTAGACTTTACCATGGTCCCCGGCGAGATCGACGAACAAGTCACGGTGGTTGGCCAGTCCACCATCATTGACACCGACGCCGTCGAGGTCACCGCAGTGGTCGAGGAGAAGAAGATCCTGGACCTCCCGCTACCGCGCCGGGACGTGCTCCAGCTGGCCCACCTGGCCACCGGAGGGACCCGGGAGCTGCCTCCGGATCGAGTGTATCGGGGCGACGGCTTTGACACCACCTTTGGCGGTGGCTCTCCTGCTTTCAACGGGCTCTACCCACACTCCAACCAGATCAGCCTGGACGGAGCCAATAACCAGAGCAGCTTCACCCAGAGGCCTGTGGTGCAGGCCACACCCGAAACGATTCAGGAGTTCAAGGTCATCACCAACAACTACTCGGCCGAATATGGACGGGTGGGAGGCGCCGTTATCAGCATGCTCTCCAAGAGCGGCAGCAACGAGTTCCATGGCCACGCCTGGTACTACCTGCGCGACGAGCGCTTCGATGCCGCCAACTTCTTCACCAACAAGTTTGGGGGCACGCAGCTTCCGGTGGATTACCAGGTCT
Organism: Acidobacteriota bacterium; assembly: GCA_965219855.1. Classification (GTDB taxonomy): domain Bacteria; phylum Acidobacteriota; class UBA6911; order RPQK01; family JAJDTT01; genus CAUZIZ01. Next base: position 173,343 of record CBDCOR010000022.1, on the reverse strand, counting down.
TCGGCGGATAGCTGGGCGGCCCCATCATCAAGGACCGGACCTTCTTTCACGCCCACTACGAGCGCTTCATCGACAACCTGCAGCAGCCCGATTTCATGACGGTGCCCTCTGTGGCGATGACTCAGGGAGATTTCAGTGGCGCAGGAGCGGACGGCACAATTCCCCAGCTCTACAACCCCTTCGACGTAGTGGACGGCCAGCGTCAACCCTTCAACAGAAAGCAGATTCCGCGGAGTCTATGGAATCCCGTCACCCGCAAGCTGATGGAGTTGATCCCCCCACCGGCACCCAACGTTTCCGGCGTGACGGCTAAGAACCACAGCTTCGCTCGGACAAACGATCTGCAAATCACCAAGTACTCGATCCGAGGGGATCACCACTTCGCCGGCGGCGATACGCTCTTCGGCCGTTTCAGCTGGCAGGACACACCAGCCAGGAATAATTTCAGGACCTATCCTCTCCCGGGAGCAGATCTGAACGGAGGCCTGGAATACGGGAGCAACGTACACCACGGTTGGCAGTCGGCGATCGGCTGGGTCAACCCGGTGGGGCCGAATCTCGTGGGCGAGCTCAACGTTTCGCTCTGGGATTTTTCGTGGCGGCGCTTTATACCCGTCGAGGGCCGGGACTGGGCTCAGGAACTGGGCTACGACGACGCTCACCTCCATCCCGTCTACAACCAGGATGGGAGCCGCGGTCTGGGTGGTCTTCCGACGGTAACTCCCTCGGGATACTCACAGTGGTTGAGTGCGTGGAATTCAGATTTCGGCGACAAGGGTTTGGGCCTCAAATACTCAGTTTCCTGGCGCAAAGGCAACCACTATCTGAAATTCGGCGCCGAACACACGCGAAACCTGGACGTGACCTTCTCGGAAAATTTGAACTACGGTGCCGGCGAAGACCTCTTTGACGCCTATGCCACGGGACAGATCCTGCGAGACTCAGACGGCACAAGCACCGGTTCCGAACCCGGTGAGTCATGGGCCGATTTCATGCTGGGATTACCTTCCTGGGTAGTCGGAAACAATCGCGGTCTTGGCTATGCCTTCGGACGATACAATCAGTCTCACTACAACGCCTTCATCAACGACGACTGGAAAGTGGGACCCAACCTCACCCTCAACCTGGGTTTGAGGTGGGAGCAGCCGCGTCCGCCCTACTATGAGGGTTCGCCTGACGGCAGGTTTCCCAGCGACTACCAGTACTGTGCCTTTGACTTCAGCCGGGGCAGCGATCGGATCGATCCGGTACAGTTGATGCCCAGGGACTTCGACATCGCCCAGTGGCAGGGCCCTACGGGTTTGGCGATCCCGTTTGAGAATCTCCCGAGGCGCGGCTGCTACGAGGCCAAGTGGAGCTATTTCTCCCCTCGTTTCGGTCTGGCCTGGCGCCTGTTTGGGACTAACCGGACGGTGCTGCGTCTGGGAGCGGGTCTCAACTACGATCAGGATATCGGGATCCTGAAAGTCCGGAGCATGATCCCCGCCCTGGGACGGCTCAACAGTATTGGCACTCGCGGATTCGAGACGCCTACAATTTTCACTGGACAGCGGCTCGATCTTCCCGCGCAGGTGTCACAGGGGGAGTATCGCACCTGCTACTTTTCTGAGCTGGATTGGGAAGAAGGCCACATCTACTCGTACAACCTGTCAATCCAGCATGAAGTTTTCCAGGGAACAAAGCTCGAGATCGGCTATGTGGGCAACCAGGGCCGTCACATGCGCGGCATCGGTCCCTTCAACGTCGCTATGCCCGAAGGCTATGTGGTTCCCTTGATCGGCGGAGGCACGGCCGCTCTTAGCAGTGATCCCATCACCGCCGGTCCCCGTCCCTGGATTCCGGGCGACACGGCCGATCGCGTCTGGTCCGGCCAGCGGGCCCGCCGTCCCTATCCTCAGGTGGTGCCCGACGCGGTGCGGCGTTCCGACAGGAATTCGAACTACAACTCGCTGCAGGCCAAGCTGGAGCGGCGCTTCCAGGGGGGAGTCGCTCTGACCCTGGGCTACATCTGGGCCAAGGCCATGGCTCTGAACTTCAACGGGGGTTGGGGACAATGGACCGGAGCGCAGGAGTACGAGCGGCATCTTCTGAAGGGTCCCATGGCTCACGACCGAGCCCAGACCTTCTACAACTCGACCATCTGGCAGCTGCCCTTCTTCCGTGCCTCTCAGGGTCTGACGCGGACGCTCCTGGGGGGGTGGGAGGCTACCGCCATCATCACGCTGACCACGGGCGCACCCTACATCATCGACTACCGCCGGGACCTATGGAACCAGGGACGACGCGTCCGTCTGCTCCCTGATCGAATCGGTGACGGCTACCTGGCGGAGAGTGAACGCAGCGTCGATCGATGGTTCGAAACCAGTGCTTTCGTAGCCCCGGTCTACGACAGCAGTTTGTGCCAGGGTACCGATATCTGCCACGAGGCCGCTCGCCGAGCCCTGGGCAACTCGGCGCGCTCGCCGCTTCGCTACGACGGAGTGCCGCTGGTGGACATCTCTTTGCACAAGGAATTCGCCTTTGGCGAGCAAAAGGCGGTGGACTTCCGAGTCGATTTCTTCAATGCCTTCAACCACTCCATCTTCCACTCGCCCAATGGGAACCTCGTTTCCAGCAGTGCCGGCCGGGTCACGCAGGCGGCTACCGCACGCCAGATCCAGTTCGGCTTCCGCTTTTCGTTCTGACCGCGGATAGGGTAGGGAAGCACGGTCACCCGGCTCCCCTCCCTCCGAACTGCACGTGCGATTCTCCCGCATACAGCTCTCCAGTCAGTAGGTTCCTATGGATTGGACGAAACGGATATGGGCGTCAGTCAGGCTCGTGAACCCATGATCCGTAAAGAAGGCGTTGGGCCAACGGTGATTTCGACAGAGGCGTTTTCTATTCTTCCGGTTGCGCTTCAGAAGCAGGCGTCGCAAACGACGACGGATCAGACCGTCGTAGTCCTTGAAGATGTTCCAATGACAGTGCCGGAAGTAGTTGAACCAGCCTTGCGTCGAGCGATTGAGCCGCTGGAGGATGACCTCCAGCGAGTCGCCCGACTTGCGCGGCGTCAGCTCGTGAATGCGCTCGACGAACTTTCGGTGGCTCTTCGCTCGTGGAAACCGAAAACGGCCTCGGAACGAATCGCCCAAGAACGAAAAGCTCTTCTCTCGCGAGTCCACGATGTGTGTCTTCTCGGGATGCAGTCTCAGCCCGTTGTCCTCCACCCAGTCCCGCCCTTCGGCCAGGGCCGCTTCAGCCTCCTCGGGTGCGCGACACAGCAGGATAAAGTCATCCGCGTAGCGCACCATCTGGAAGCCCAGATCGGCCATCCGATGGTCCAGGGGATTGAGGTAGGCATTCGACAACACCGGAGAAAGAACGGCGCCTTGGGGGACTCCGGCTTCCGGAATCCACTTACGCAGCTCTTCCAGTATCCCCTGATTCAGAAACAGCTGAACCAGGCCCAGCACGCGGCGATCCGATATCTTCTGTTGGATCAGGTCCAACAGTCGATCTTTCGGGATCGTATCGAAGTAACCCTTCAGATCCGCGTCGACGACATACACATAACCGGCTTCGAGCAGCTCTTCGACGTACCGCAGTGCGCCGTGGCACCCTCGCCCATGACGAAAGCCGTAGCTTCGATCATGGAACGTGGCCTCCAGAATCGGCTCGATCCCGTGGACCAAAGCCGTTTGCACGACTCGATCCCGCACGGTCGGAATCCCCAGCGGTCGCTTTTCCGAACTGCCTGTTTTGGGAATCCACCTCCGCAGCACCGCTGCCGGACGATAGGTCCCCTCACGCAGTTCTTCCTGCAACCATTCGAGTTCCTCCCGCTCGTGTTCGGCGAAATCCCCCCACGTTTGCCGGTCCACTCCCGCCGCTCCTTTCCTGCCCAAGACCTTCTCGGCCGAGCTGGAAAGGTTCCGGCTGCAAAACACCTTATCGATCAGCGTGTGCCATTTCCCTCCTCTCACCTTTCCTTTCAAAAGTGTCTCCAACATGCGATCCGTCCAAACCGCGCGATGAGCCCACTGTTCGATGCCAGCGGGCTCTCCAGCCGGGCTAGCCGAAAACGGCACTGTGACCGGGATGTAGTCCCGCCTTTGGGCGGAGTTACGTTTCCGCGATTTAGTCATTTCGCATCTACCTTCCTGCTCCCCTTCGCTCCACCGCGTTTTGCTGCACGGCTTCCCCGCTACTATGGGAGCTCTGACTTCTGTCGAGCCGCTTCAACCGACCTCACCGGTATCGCCAGGTTCGCTCCCCTTCGGCGGGCGATACTGCACCGCGGGCCTGGGCCATTGCTCACGCAGCGTCCCCCACTGCGAGCTCTCACGATGGGTCGTCCACGTCCCTCACCCGACAGATCTCCCTGCTTATCTCGTTTGACCTTCCGACCTCTCCATCTCCAACCACCGCATTGCCATTTCGTCACGGTCGCTTTGTCACGTTACTTCACCGCCGTGACTTGCCGCGTCTATCCCCCCGGGCAGACCGTTCAGGTCGGAGGGATGGCCGTCGCGCGGTCAAGGGTTCGGGCTTTGCCAGGACCCTCCCCGACAGGCTTGGCCGAATCGAGTTCACTTGCGTTACGGATTGGTCGTTCGTCTCAGGTTGCTCTCCACCCTTCCTCACGGAAACGCAGTTACCACTGTCGACTTCAGGCCGGTAACGTTAGCCTGGAAGGGACTTTCACCCTTCTGATCAAACGCCTTCACAGGCGCACTAGCGGTGGCCTCCAGGCCGCCGTCCGAGCCACGAGGCCGAAAGCAGGATTCTTCGGCCTGGAGACCGAAGCCACGTACTACTCCCTGTTCAGTTTTCGGTGGGCACCAGGCGCTTGAGCTCTTCGAACCAGTTGAGGACGAGGTTCACCTTGTACCCGTAGTAATCGTTCTCCACGGCTATTTCCCGCTCCCTATCCCGTCTGATCATCAGGAAGCTCTGTCCGTCCGATGACACATCGTAACTTCTTATGGGACGGCAGTAGCGTCCCAGCGTTAGTCGAATAACATCAACTGTTTATGAATGTCACTATTCTGAGTAATGTAATGCATGTCCTGAAAGGCCTGTAAAATTGGGGTTTTCTCGAAGAGCGAGACACTCAGGACCTGGAGAATTGTGTAGAGCGGCAACTCGAGATAGAGGCGCTTGCGGATGATGGCGATGAGCAGGTAGGTACTGAGGGCGATCCAGATTTGTGTTTTCACGGCATTGGGACTGGTGCCGTAAAAGGCCTTGATGCGGAGATGCTGTTTGATCCATTTGAAGAACAGTTCGATCTGCCAGCGGAGCTTGTAGAGCCGGGCAATAGTCAGAGCGGGAGAAGCAAAGTCGTTGGTGAGGAATACTAGCCGCAGGTCGGTGGTGACGTCGAAGAACTTGATGCGACGCAAAGGTTCGGGGTAGGCCTTGGCCGGATAGAAGGTGCTCAGCAGGACAGTTTGGTCGCAGATCAGTCCCGTCGTTCTGTCCACCGGGTGGGAGTAGCGGCGGCGGAACTTGAAGTTGGCCTTGGCGCGGGTCACGAATAACGACCGGGCAGAATGGAGTCGGTACAGGCGCCCGAAATCCAGGTATCCGCGATCCATGATGTAGTAGGCACCGGGACAAGGAATCAGGTGGTCCAAGGCGTGGACATCGTGCAGTTTTCCGTCCGAGATCAGAACGAACTCGGGAATGGCGCCGTGCAGGTTGAGCAAGGTATGCAGTTTGATCGCCCCCTTGGTACGGCGGAAGCGCGCCCAGGGGAAGACCGAGAGGCACAGGTCGATGGTCGTGGAGTCCAAGGCATAGACGGTCGCGTTCAGGTCGACTCCCAGGTCCTCGTCGGTGTACAGGCGGCGCGCTTCGGCGATAAGCACTTGGGCAAACTCGGCATAGATGCGCCAGTCGCGCCTCTCGTTGGCATTGGACAGATTGTTGCGGGAGACCGTGGAGCGAATGCCCATGTGGAAGAGCTTGGATCTCATGGCCCGTAGGCAGGCTTCGATATCGCGCAAGCTCTCGCGATAGGTCAACTGTGCAAAGGCCATGACCCGGTAATGGTCGGCACAGCGGAACGACTTGACCTTGTAGTCGCCTCCGTAGTGCTGAACAATGCGATGAAAATGATGCCAGGGAAGATGCCGCATCACCTGAGAAAAAATCGTCGTGCCCGTGTACATGCTCGCCCTCCTTATGAACTGAAGGGCGTGAGCGTACACTCACTTTCAAGTCGGAAACACCCATTATCTTCTCTAACATATTACTCATTAATACTTTACAGAGATTAGAAGCCCAAACGTTGGGACACTACTGATGGGACGGCTGTAGTTATAGTTTTCCTCAAACAGTCGCATGGGAGTACCCGGAAACAACTGATTGCCACTTATCGTAACTTCTACCGCCATCATCCATTTGGTGCGTCCATTCTCGGAAGGTTCACGATAGAACAACTCCCTGCCCCCTCGTGCCCAGGTCGGAGATAGACCCCCGTTGATGGAGATCATCTGTCTTATTCCGGGGCCGGGATAGGGACGAACGTAGACCTGGTTTTCACCCGACTCATTGGACGTGTAGGCCAACCAATGACCATCAGGTGAGAAGGCAGGGTGAAACTCCCTGAATTGCGGATGAACCAAGAAAAGCTCGACAGAGCGAGGGGGACCCATGTGGAGGATCCCGATGTCCCAATTGGTTACCTCTGTCGCCTGCACAAAGGCGAGCTTGGTTCCATCCCCAGACCAGGATCCCGGATATTGGCTAGGCTGGTCGGGGAGCAACTGCTCGGCTTCGCTGAGGCCATCCACAGACTTTTGATACATGCTATCCAGACCGACCCGATTGGAGCCGAAGGCGAGGTTTCTTCCCTCCGAGGCCCACACCGGATAACGGTTCAACCCTTCGGTGGTTTGGGGAGACGATGTGCCTCGAACAAGATCGTAGGTCCAGATGTCCCCTCTCGGATCCATAGCCAAGCTGGCGTTATCGGGAGAAAGTCGAACCTTCGAATACTTTTTCGGCGGGACCCCAGTGGGTTTTTCTGTTCCCCTCCGATCCACCCACAACACCTCCCGCTCGATCTCGGGGAAAATCGACCCGCTAATATAGGCCAGGGGTCCGGAAGCGGAGAAGGTAAACTGCGCGGCGCCAGTCTCCATGCGAAAAACCCCCGTGTCGATGGCCTGACTTACTCCCTCCAGAACAGGTATGAAAGGACCGGTCAGCCTCAAGCTCTCCAGATCGAAGCGCGCCGCCATCAAGGTTGCTTTCCGGGCGAACAGCAGGTGTCCCGTGGGCACATATCGGCCATCAGAGCCATTTTCGATCAAGACCTGCGTCTTCCCAGTCTCCAGGGAATGAAGGGCGATTTGCGCCGTGCTCCAATCTGGGTGGCCGCTGTGGAGTACCACTGTAAAGAGCACCTCCCGACCGCCCGGCAGCACATGTGGAAGTCGATGACTCACCTCTCCCGCCGCCCTGTCCGGCTCCGTGATCCGCTCCGGGTCTCCCCCCGAGCCCGACACTCGCCAGAGCCCGCCCAGCTCTTCACACGCAAAGACAATGAAGTTGTCAGAGCCCCAACTCGCCCCGTAGGATTCCTGGCAATCACAGACCGTGGTCGGCGGTCCTCTCCCTACAGGGTATTTCTTCAACGTCTTGTCGGAAGACACTCTTACCAATAGCCATTTCCCATCTGGGGAAAAAACAGGCTGTATCCCATCGGCAAGCTCATCCACGTTCCACTGCTCCAATGATTGGATATAGATCTGAACTCCCTTGTTGGGTTCCGACGACGATGAAACAAAGGCCAGCCGTGTTCCATCCGGTGACAGATCGATGCCCTGGCGATTGTAGTGCCAGAGCACCCTCCCTTCGCCAGCTGGAATCTCAAAGCGGGTTACGGGCCTCTCGATCGGAGGATCAGGCCTGAGAGACCAGGCCAGTAGGGCCAGCAGCGGCACCGCCGCCCAGGGGACCAGACGCTGCCAGCTGTGTCCCATCGGTGCGGGAAGAAGTGCTTCCTCCACCGCCCTTATGGGTCCAGTGAGGCATTCCTGGATCGCGATACGAGCATCCCCCATATCCCGCAGCCGCATGCTGGGGTCCTTGCGGAGACATCGCTCCAGCAGCTCCTGGATCTTCCTCGGAGTCTCGGTCGGCAGCTCGTCCAGACTCGGTTCCTGATGAATTACCGCGGCAATCGTCTCGGTGAAGCTCTTGCCCGCATACATCCCCTGACCGGTCAATATCTCGAACAGCACCAGACCGAAGGACCAGATGTCGGTCCGCTTGTCTACGGGCCTTCCACGGGCTTGCTCCGGACTCATGTAGGCCGCCGTCGCCAGGACCATCCCCGCCTGTGTCGCCTCCATCGTCAGCGTCGGCGAGTTCGCCAGCTCCCGCTCCGAGACCTCGGTCTCCAGCGCCTTGGCCAGACCGAAGTCCAGCACCTTGACGCCACCCTCCGGCGTGATCTTCACATTGGCCGGTTTCAGGTCCCGGTGAATCACGCCATTCTCGTGAGCCGCCTCCAGAGCCTGCGCGATCTCCAAGGCCATTCGGAGTGTCTCCTCCACCGGAATCGGACCTTCTGCAATCCGCTCCGCCAGGGTTGGGCCCTCCACCAGCTCCAGCACCAGCGCACGCACGCCGTCCGATTCCTCCAGCGCATGAACGATGTTGATGTGAGGATGATTCAGCGAAGCCAGCACTTCGGCTTCTCTCTGGAAGCGGCCCATTCGCTGCCGATCTCGGACAAACTTCTCGGGCAGTATCTTCAGCGCCACCTCACGCCCCAGACGAGTGTCCGTGGCACGATAAACCGCACCCATCCCCCCTTCGCCCAGCTTCTCGGTGATCTCGTAGTGGTTGAAGGTTTGGCCTATCAAGGCGACTCCCAGACTGGATGGCAATCTGCTGAGCAAATACTAAATCTCTGACGACCTGAGGGCAATCCCGAAGAAACAGAACCAGTCTGTCCCTTTCTCGGATCCCCTATCCTCTATCTGAAGTTCGGCGCTGAACACACTCGCAACCTGGACGTGACGTTCTCAGAAAACGTGGTCTACGGTGGCGGCCAGGATCTCTATGACGGCTACGCCACTGGACAGATCCTGCGAAACTTGGACGGCACGATCAGCGGTTCCGACTTCGGCGAACCCTGGGCCGACTTCATGCTGGGACTGCCGAATTGGGTGGTAGGTAACAACCTCGGTCTTGGCTATTCCTACGGACGATTCAATCAGTCCCACTATAACGCCTTCATCAACGACGACTGGAAGGTAGGACTCAACCTTACCCTGAACCTGGGCTTAAGGTGGGAGCAGCCGCGACCGCCCTAGTCCCAAAATAAGCGCAAGTTCGAAAATAGACCCCTTTGTCGGCTCCGAGGAGCCATTTTGGAGACCTAAATTCTAAATTTCGGCGCGAAGTCACTCAGAACAGGCACGTGTTCAGCTGTCCTCCACGCCGATCGCTCAGGGAAAACGATTCTGCCCTCTTGGGGGGCGTTTGTAGAGACACCTCGCCCCAGCTCTGGCGACCCTCGGAGCTACTTTATCTCCTTTCAGTTTCAGGTAGCTGGCCGGTGTTTCAACCACTTACTGCCTTCCAAGAGAAGACGGCTCCAACCATTGACATCCAGCAGCCGATAGACCAACTGTCGGCCCCTGCGCAAAATCTGGCAGGGCATTTCAATGACCTCTCGCAGGAAACGGCGATACTCCATCTTCACCAGCTCTCGGGCTTGCAGTCGCGCCGGCAGCACCAACCCCATCCAGGCCTTCAGATTCCAGGCTTGAGCCGCAATCACCAGATAGGCCCAGTTGGCTACCAGCGTATCCGAGGGCATCCGCAGGGCCTCGACTCCGTTCTTGAGTTGTTCAATGACGTTCTCCTGGTTGCAGCGCCGGTTGTTTTCCCGTACGACTCCCGCCGTTCCCAACGTTCTGGCCGAGATATTGGTGACATAAAAGTGGTAGCGCGTCTGCGGCAGCAGCCGCTTCTGGCCTTTCTCGACCAGGATCGTCTTGCGCAAGATCACCATCCGATAGGTTCGCTTCGCTTTGCTCGGACGGTAGTCGATCTCCGCAATCTCTTCCCGTTCCAGCGTCAGCGTCTTGAACCCGCGTCTCTTGACAATCTCCGGCTTCACTTTGTCCCGCCGCTGGCGCCGCTTCTTCCCTTTTCCTTTCCCCTGGCTGGGGCGCCCCAGCTCTTTCCATCTCGCTTCTGGCAACGCCTCCGCCCACTTGACGAAGCTCGGATGGGCGTCGATCCCGAAGTCAAACTCCACGCCCGCCTCCGTCCAACGGTCAAAATGAGCCGTCAGCGAAAAATCCGTGTCCCCGCGCAGGCGCACCTTCCGAAAACCCGCCTCTCGAACCAGCTCGATACTCCGATCCAGCCATTCGGCCGCTCCCTCATGAGAGGGACGGTTGCCCGAGCGGTTGACCGCATAGAGCACCTCTCCCGTATTGGCCAGCGTCACGATCAGCGGCGCATAGCCCCACTGCCCGTCGTAGCTGATCTCCATCCCTTCCTTGCATTCGCCGCTCGTGGGGGCCATCGTCCCATCCACGTCGATCTCCGCCCGTTGGAAGAAACGGGCCGGTTGTTGGGCCCAGACCTTGAGGCGGCTGGCATTGACGGCTTCCATCAGATCCACCACGTCGGGCGCGTCAAAGCGGCGCACAAAGTCTCCGGCCGTGCTGGGGGCGGGGATCTTCTCGGCTCCCACCGCCTCCAGGAAACTCACACTCTGACGTCGCAGTTCAATATCCTGATAGCGGGTCCCGCCCGTGGCCACGTTGTAGATCAGGCTCAGGACGTGGTCCGATTCGTGGTACGGTTGGTGGCGTTTGAGCAGCGTCACCGCCTGGTCAATGGCTTTCCCCAGCCCACTCCACTTCACCACCTGCTGCAGCAGCCCCAGACCACCGTAACTGACCGCACCCGTTTTCTCCGAGACCTCGTAGCTGATGACCTCGGGCGAGAGCACCGGTTTCGGGTCTTGACCGTTCCAGCTGGGGCTCAATCGCTGAGCAACCTCTGCTTCCCGTTTGCGGATGATTGCGCTATCCTTTTTCTTCACCTGAAATGCCTCCTTTCGGCTTGTTCTGAAGTTTCTTTGACAACCCCAGAATACCCGTCAGGTCTGGCATTTCAGGTGTTTACATGTGGTTTAGTCCACTTTCATCCACTTCTTTTGGGTCTAGTATGAGGGCTCGCCCGACGGCAGGTTCCCCGCCGACTACCAGTACTGTGCCTTTGACTACAGCCGGGCCAGCAATCGGATCGATCCAGTACAGTTGATGCCCAGGGACTTCGACATCGCCCAGTGGCAAGGCTCCACGGGTTTGGCGGTCCCGTTTGAGAATCTCCCGGGGCGCGGCTGCTACGAGGCCAAGTGGAGCTATTTCTCCCCTCGCAGTAGCGGCGGTCTCCAGGCCACCGTCTTTCGATCTGGAGCTCAAAAGCAGAATTATTCGGCCCCGAGACCGAAACACCTAAGGTCAGTTGTCGGTAGGTACCAGGCGCTTCAGCTCTTCGAACCAGTTGAGGACGACCTTCACCTTCTTTGCGGAGTAATACTCCTTGCCCCTCGAGGCAACTCCATGGCTCGTCAGAAATCGTTCTCCGTCCGGCGTGACGTCGTATGAACGTATCAGACCCATTGGAATGCCACCACCCTTGAACAGTTCTACAGGTTTGTCCGGTATGAGGTTATGGCCCTCGATATCGATCTCAACTGCCATCATCCCGCCCAACCTGGAGCGATAGATCAGCTCACTTTCCCCTTTTGTCCAAACTGGGGCTGTCCCTCCACTGGTGGAGATCCTCGTCTTTCTCCCAGGTCCCGGATAGGGCTGAACGTAGACCTCACTTCGTCCTGATTCGTAGGAAACATAGGTGAGCCAACGACCATCGGGTGAAAACTCCGGATGGGTCCCTTCCACGAAAAACTCGACTGAGGGGGAATCTTCCAGCGACAAAACCCAGATATCACCACCCGAGAAGCCCCACCAGGTCTCAACGTTTTCCAGGCTTCCCTTCTTCGGGTTCTCCTGTACGAAGGCAAGTCTGATCCCATCAGGGTGCCAGGAGCCTGGATCCTGCCTCTGCTGGCTCGGGTACAGGCGCTTGGCTTCACCTCCTGTGTCGATCAACTTCCAAAAGAGATTCCTCGGGCCTTCCCGATCCGAACTGAAGACGACGGCTGTCCCGTCTGGCGTCCAGATCGGGTTGTAGTGGAGTCCCCCCACGAAGGTTTGTGGACTCTGAGTGTGTCGAACAAGTTCATAGGTCCAGATGTCCTCACTGCGGAAAGCGATTCTCGAACCATCGGGAGAGAGACGGGGCGACCAATATTGGCCGACTTCACTTATAACTTCAACCTTTCCCTGGCGGTCTACCCAGACCAGCCTATTCTTGCCCTTGGGGTAGGTTGATCCTGCTATGTAGGCCAACGAACCCGTCTCGGAAAAGGTAAAGTGACCAGCCCCGGATTCAAAGCGGTCCCGTGGAAAGTGGATTCCGTGGCTCACTCCCTCCAGAATCGGGATGGCCTTGCCGGTCATTGTCAGGCTGGGAAGGTCGAACGGCGCCGCCCACAGGATCGCTTCGCGCATGAAGACCAGATGGCCAGTGGGTACATATCGGCCATCAGAGCCTCCCGTGATCAAGAGCTTCCTCTTTCCCGTTTCCAGGGAGTAGGCCACTATCTGAGCCTGTGACCAGTTCACCCTGGACAACTCAAACCGCACCACTGTAAAGAGCACGGTCTTCCCGTCCGGGAGTATGTGGGGAAGTCGATGGCTTCTTTCTCCCGCCTCCTTGGCCAGTTCTGTAAGTTTCTTCGGTTCCCCGCCCAGGGCGGACACTTGCCACAACCCGCTGTCGCCCTCACAGGCATACACGATGGTGTTGCCAGCCCCCCAACTGGCTCCAAAAGAATAGGGGCAGTCGCAGATCTTCGTCGCTTCCCCTCCCCCGACAGGAATCTTCTTCAGTTGCCATTCCAACCTACGCCTGATATTCCCGGGGCCCCAATAGAACCCAAGCCACTTCCCGTTGGGGGAGAAGAAGGGCTGCCACGTCTTTTCGTCTAACGGAAGGGTCGATTCCCACCGATCCAGGAAACGGATGTTCGTACGATTGGACATCTCATCCTTTGCGGAGACAAAAGCCAAGTGGGTTCCGTCCGGCGAGAACGCCAGTCCCTGACGACCAAAGTGGTACAGTACCTGGTCTTTCTCAACCGGGAGCTCGAAGCGTATGACCGGCTTCTCCGGAGCCGGAGGATCGGGCCTGAAGGACCAGGCCAGCACTCCCAGCAGCGGAACTGCGGCCCAGGGACCCAGGCGCCGCCACAACGGCTGCGGCGGAGGGGCAAGAGGTTCTTTCTCCAGGGTTGCTGGACGATCAGCGAGACACTCCTGAATCGCGATGCGGGCCTCCCCCATGTCGCGCAGCCGCATTCCGCGATCCTTTCGCAGACATCGCTTCAGCAGCCTTTGGATCTTCCCGGGGGTGTCCTTGGGAAGCTGGTCCAGCGGGGGTTCCTGGTGAATGACCGCGGCCATCGTCGCGGTGAGGCTGTTTCCAGCAAACATCCCCCTGCCGGTCAGCATCTCGAACAGCACCAATCCGAAGGACCAGATGTCGGTCCTCTTGTCCACCACCTTTCCCCGAGCTTGCTCCGGACTCATGTAAGCCGCCGTCCCCAGAACCATGCCATCCTGCGTGGCTTCCAGCAGCGTCGGCGAGTTCGCCAGCTCCCGCTCCGAGACCTCGGTCTCCAACGCCTTGGCCAGACCGAAGTCCAGCACCTTGACGCCACCCTCCGGCGTGATCTTTACGTTGGACGGCTTCAGATCCCGGTGAATGATCCCCTTCTCATGAGGCGCCTCCAGAGCCTGGGTGATCTCCAGGGCCTGTCGGAGGGCCTCTTCCACCGGAATCGGACCTTCTGCAATCCGCTCCGCCAGGGTTGGGCCCTCCACCAGCTCCAGCACCAGCGCCCGGAGGCCGTCCGATTCCTCCAGACCATGGACGATATTGATGTGAGGATGATTCAGCGAAGCCAGAACTTCGGCCTCTCGCTGAAATCGACCCAATCGCTCCGGCAGGATCTTGAGCGCCACTTCACGGCCCAGCCGGGTATCCGTGGCGCGATAAACCGCGCCCATGCCACCTTCGCCTAGCTTAGCCGTGATTTTGTAGTGGTTGATGGTTTGGCCTAGCAAAGCGGCTCTCGACAATTGGAGGCGAGCGAATACTAGATCTTTGGGTCTGGAAGGACAATCTCGAACAGATGGTTCCCACCTGCGTCCGCCGGCTGGTTCCCTTAATCCGAGGCTGCTTCCAGCCCACGGACTATCTCGCCGAACTGCTCGATCGGCCCGAGGCGATCGAGTGCCTCGACGACACGATCCAGGTCCAGGCTGACGTATTCATGAATCACAATGTTGCGAAACCCGGGCAGGCGCACCAGTTCTTCAACCAGGGTAGGAGGAAAGGATGGGTCCTGCGTGAGGCCTCGGATAGCTCCAGCGTAATCTTCGAAGGGGAGTCCCCGTCGCGCACACAGTTCCCCCGAGATGTTGATGACGAGCTGGCATACGGTCAACAGGGAGAACAAGACGTCGTTGTGAAGAGATAGATCTTCGGCCAAAGACGCGCTGCTGACTCGCGGCCTGAGTTTGTGCAGGTGATCCAGGTGGCGCCGCAGCTGAGCGAGTCTCTCGACCAGGTGCGTCACCGTGTCAGCGCCTCAAGTTTCAGTTTCCTCATTCTCTGGAGAAAAGGCTGGAGGTCGGCCGCCTTGAGCTGGACGTCGCGTACAAAGGCCAGGTCCTTCTCGGGCGCTGAGCAGAAGATCTGGATACCGGCACAGACGATCTTTTTGCCCAGCAGGGGAGGGATGTCGTTGAGAATCAAGAGGTCGATCTGATTCTCACCAAGTACGCTCGACAACTCGCTTCCCAGCCTGACCCGGGCCTCGAAGCGCTCTCGGGCGGTAGGCATTCGATGGGTATCGAGTAGGACTCCGAGGTCTACGTCACTTTGGTTGTGAGCTCTTCCCTCGGCATGGCTGCCGAACAGGTAAACGGATACTACCTCAGGATGAGGAAATCCTCGTGTGAAAAACCGGTTCAGCGCAGACCGCTCTTGCTCCCGCATCCGTTTGTCCGCAGAGATGTCAAGTACTCGGATCAATGGTCAATTCGAGCCAAGGGTCTGATTATATCTCAACAAAGGATCAACTGAAGACCGTGGTAACGCCGTCTGCTGAAACTTTCGCCGCGGCCTGACCGATCCGGCAACATACGCCAGGGTCCCCGACTCGTCCAGGCGCTTTTCTGTGCTGGACCTCCAGGAGAATCCAAGCCACTTCCCATCCGGAGAGAAGAAGGGCTGGGACAAGTACTCGCTGTCAGGAACGGAAATCGCCTCCCATCGATCGAAGGACCGGATATGGATCCGAGTCTTGGATCCATCGCTGTCGATCTCGGACAAACTTCTCGGGTAGGATCTTCAGCGCGACTTCCCGTCCCAGGCGGGTGTCTGTAGCTCGGTAGACGGCACCCATCCCACCTTCGCCCAGTTTCGCGGTGATCTCGTAATGGTTGAGCGTCTGGCCTAGCAAATCGGCTCGTCGACCGTATAGATCAGAATCCAGTCGGGTTCGATGTGCCAGTCACAAGATTGTTGCCAAGGGCCAATAAGCGCATGGTCCCGGTATTTTGGAGGCAGGCGTTCGCCCGATGCAAGCAACTTCACGACCTCTCGAAGCTTGCCGAGATCCCTTGCGCGTTTGCGCATCCGCTTGATATCTCGAGAGAACTGTCTGGTCTGGGAGACCCTCTTCATTTCTCCCAGTTCTCGAACATCTCATCCAGGGAGTGGAATTCTTCTACCTCTTCACCCAGGCGACTTTTTTCGAGGGTAGTCACGGTAAGCTCGTTCGGAATCTCAACTGGGAATGGGAGCCCGCCTCTCAACGTAATCTGCCGATAGAAAATCCGGATGGCCTCTGTAGGCGTAATCCCAAGCTTACGCAGAACGCTCTCGGCCCTCCGCTTCGTGTCTGGCTCTATTCGTGCGTGAACGACAGCCGTCTTCATGGGTAGAAGTGTGTCACAAACGCAACACAGATACAAGGTTTCAGTGCCCAGCCAGGATTGAGGATCAACGTCAAGCGTGGGAAAATCCGGGTACTGCTACCAAAATCCGTACGGGCTGTTCACCTCATCCAAGTGGCTGACCTTAGGGTCTGCGCAAGAATAACTTGGTAGAATTGGCGCTCGGATTTGCATCAGATTTGGCCGCGAACGATTGAGCGAAACCGCAGGCGTAGCCAGGTCTACGTTGAGGATTTCGCGATTGAGGAGCGGCCGAAGATGCTGTGAAGCCGGGATGCCAAAATGCCAAGTTATTCTTGCGCAGACCCTTAGTTGTTGTTGGGAACCAGGCGCTTGAGCTCCTTCACTCGGAGGATGTCGGTTCTTGTGGAGGATAATCGGCGACTCGCAGGCCGGGGACCCTGCCATAGTGTCGCCGGTTTCGGGTCACCACCGACATCTGATGGACCAGAGCGCTGGCCGCGATCCAAAGATCATTGCTCCCGATCAGCAGTCCGTTCTCCTGTAGGTATCGATACGCTCGACCGTATGCCCAGCAGACGTCTCGTGAGCACGGCAAGATGTGAAAAGGCGAAAGAAATGATTCCCATTTGGGACGCTCGCCAAGGGAAGTCCCGGCAGCCAGTTCACCGGCAATGGTGTGGGTGATGTAAAGCCTCTGGCGAGAGTGGATTTCGAGGAACTGTTGAGCTGGTCCTACCACCGGTCTTCCCAACTCCCGTTCCAGGTCGATGAGAAACGTCGTTTCCAGGATCACCGGCTGACCCACTTATCCTCTGGAGGTGATTCCCTTTCCTTCAACCTTTGGAGGGTCTCCAATTCCTCCCGGGAGAAGTACCGTCCGCGCTCCCGGCATAGTCGCAGGAACTGACCCGCAGTAATGGTCTCCTCGGGCCAGGTGGCGCGCAGGACGACCTGGCTGAAGGACTCGCTCGGAAAGCGCTTCGCAGCCTTGAGCTTCTCGTAGGCCTCCGACTTCAATGAGATCGTCTTGGTCGACATGCTGTGTATTATACATAATACACAGAAAAAGGGACCGCGACCTGGCATCTACCCGGGGAGTGGTTATGCCTGTCTCCGTTCTTGTCCGGTCAGTCCCGCCATCAATGGGCGCTGGACCATTCAGCTGGAAACTCAGGTTTGGGGAGCGATAGGGTAGGGAAGCACGGTCACCCGGCTCCCCTCCCTCCGAACTGCACGTGCGATTCTCCCGCATACAGCTCTCCAGTCAGTAGGTTCCTATGGATTGGAC
Organism: Acidobacteriota bacterium; assembly: GCA_965219855.1. Taxonomy (GTDB): domain Bacteria; phylum Acidobacteriota; class UBA6911; order RPQK01; family JAJDTT01; genus CAUZIZ01. The sequence continues at coordinate 155,970 of CBDCOR010000022.1, read as the reverse complement.
GAAACGGATATGGGCGTCAGTCAGGCTCGTGAACCCATGATCCGTAAAGAAGGCGTTGGGCCAACGGTGATTTCGACAGAGGCGTTTTCTATTCTTCCGGTTGCGCTTCAGAAGCAGGCGTCGCAAACGACGACGGATCAGACCGTCGTAGTCCTTGAAGATGTTCCAATGACAGTGCCGGAAGTAGTTGAACCAGCCTTGCGTCGAGCGATTGAGCCGCTGGAGGATGACCTCCAGCGAGTCGCCCGACTTGCGCGGCGTCAGCTCGTGAATGCGCTCGACGAACTTTCGGTGGCTCTTCGCTCGTGGAAACCGAAAACGGCCTCGGAACGAATCGCCCAAGAACGAAAAGCTCTTCTCTCGCGAGTCCACGATGTGTGTCTTCTCGGGATGCAGTCTCAGCCCGTTGTCCTCCACCCAGTCCCGCCCTTCGGCCAGGGCCGCTTCAGCCTCCTCGGGTGCGCGACACAGCAGGACAAAGTCATCCGCGTAGCGCACCATCTGGAAGCCCAGATCGGCCATCCGATGGTCCAGGGGATTGAGGTAGGCATTCGACAACACCGGAGAAAGAACGGCGCCTTGGGGGACTCCGGCTTCCGGAATCCACTTACGCAGCTCTTCCAGTATCCCCTGATTCAGAAACAGCTGAACCAGGCCCAGCACGCGGCGATCCGATATCTTCTGTTGGATCAGGTCCAACAGTCGATCTTTCGGGATCGTATCGAAGTAACCCTTCAGATCCGCGTCGACGACATACACATAACCGGCTTCGAGCAGCTCTTCGACGTACCGCAGTGCGCCGTGGCACCCTCGCCCATGACGAAAGCCGTAGCTTCGATCATGGAACGTGGCCTCCAGAATCGGCTCGATCCCGTGGACCAAAGCCGTTTGCACGACTCGATCCCGCACGGTCGGAATCCCCAGCGGTCGCTTTTCCGAACTGCCTGTTTTGGGAATCCACCTCCGCAGCACCGCTGCCGGACGATAGGTCCCCTCACGCAGTTCTTCCTGCAACCATTCGAGTTCCTCCCGCTCGTGTTCGGCGAAATCCCCCCACGTTTGCCGGTCCACTCCCGCCGCTCCTTTCCTGCCCAAGACCTTCTCGGCCGAGCTGGAAAGGTTCCGGCTGCAAAACACCTTATCGATCAGCGTGTGCCATTTCCCTCCTCTCACCTTTCCTTTCAAAAGTGTCTCCAACATGCGATCCGTCCAAACCGCGCGATGAGCCCACTGTTCGATGCCAGCGGGCTCTCCAGCCGGGCTAGCCGAAAACGGCACTGTGACCGGGATGTAGTCCCGCCTTTGGGCGGAGTTACGTTTCCGCGATTTAGTCATTTCGCATCTACCTTCCTGCTCCCCTTCGCTCCACCGCGTTTTGCTGCACGGCTTCCCCGCTACTATGGGAGCTCTGACTTCTGTCGAGCCGCTTCAACCGACCTCACCGGTATCGCCAGGTTCGCTCCCCTTCGGCGGGCGATACTGCACCGCGGGCCTGGGCCATTGCTCACGCAGCGTCCCCCACTGCGAGCTCTCACGATGGGTCGTCCACGTCCCTCACCCGACAGATCTCCCTGCTTATCTCGTTTGACCTTCCGACCTCTCCATCTCCAACCACCGCATTGCCATTTCGTCACGGTCGCTTTGTCACGTTACTTCACCGCCGTGACCTGCCGCGTCTATCCCCCCGGGCAGACCGTTCAGGTCGGAGGGATGGCCGTCGCGCGGTCAAGGGTTCGGGCTTTGCCAGGACCCTCCCCGACAGGCTTGGCCGAATCGAGTTCACTTGCGTTACGGATTGGTCGTTCGTCTCAGGTTGCTCTCCACCCTTCCTCACGGAAACGCAGTTACCACTGTCGACTTCAGGCCGGTAACGTTAGCCTGGAAGGGACTTTCACCCTTCTGATCAAACGCCTTCACAGGCGCACTAGCTTCGGCCTCCAGGCCGCCGTCCGAGCCAAAGGCTCGAAGGAAGAAGACTTCGGCCTGGAGCCCAAAGCCACGTCCTCAGACCGCTAACCAGCGCTTCAGGCTCCCATATTGTCGTTGGCCTGTCTACACTAGCCTGACCTTAGGGGTTTGGATATAATCTCCGCCGCCTCCATGAGAATTCGACTGGAGCCAGCATACCACCCGAATGCAGAAATATTCCTTTCTCAACCTGGCCCGTAACGCCTTCAGCTACCACGAGAATTGGCAACGCGCCTGGCGGAGTCCCGAGCCTAAGTCCGAATACGGCGTGGTGATTGTCGGCGGTGGTGGTCATGGTCTTGCGACCGCCTACTACCTTGTCAAGGAACATCAGATCGGCAGTGTAGCCGTCGTCGAGAAAGGTTTCGTCGGGGGCGGCAACACTGGACGCAACACCGAAATCGTCCGCTCCAACTACCTCTGGGACGAGGCGGCTCACATCTACGAGTTCTCGCTGAAGCTCTGGGAGGGCCTGACCCAAGAGCTGAACTTCAACCTGATGTTCAGCCAGCGCGGGCTCCTGAGTCTGGGGCATACGCTGCAGGATCTGCGCGACATCCAGCGACGGGTCAACGCGAACGTTCTCAACGGTATCGACAGCGAATTCCTTACGCCGGAGCAGATCAAGGAACTGGTACCGATCATCGACATCTCTCCCCACGCCCGTTACCCGATCCTGGGAGCTTCCCTACAGCGACGGGGTGGCACCGCCCGGCACGACGCTCTGGCCTGGGGATTGGCCCGCGCGGCCGACTCAGTGGGAGTTGACATTATCCAGAATTGCGAGGTGACGGGTATCCGCCGCGAGGATGGCGCCGTCAGGGGCGTCGATACCTCCCGAGGATTCATCAAGGCGGGAAAGGTAGGCTGTGTCACCGCGGGCAACTCGGGGGTTATTGCATCCATGGCGGGTTTGCGGCTGCCGCTCGAGAGCCGCCCACTGCAGGCCTGCGTGTCGGAACCTATCAAGCCGGCGCTGAACATGGTGGTGATGTCCAACGCCGTGCACGCCTACATCAGCCAGACAGACCGGGGAGAGCTCCTCTGCGGCGCCGGAGTCGACTCCTACAACGGCTATGCGCAGCGTGGTAGCCCTTCCACTCTGGAGCACGCTTTGAGCGCGATCGTGGAGATGTTTCCCCGGTTCAGCCGAGTCCGCATGTTGCGGCAGTGGGCCGGGACCGTCGACACCTGTCCGGACGCGTGTCCCATCATCGGATTGACTCCGGTGAAGGGGCTCTACTTCAACTGCGGCTGGGGGACCGGCGGCTACAAGTCGACGCCCGGCTCCGGATGGGTCTTTGCCTACACCATTGCTCAGGACCGGCCTCACGAGCTCAACGCGCCCTTCTCACTGGAGCGTTTCACCACCGGGCACCTTATCGACGAGCACGGGGCCGCCGGCGTTGCGCACTGAGGAAACGGTTTTGCTGCTAATTGAGTGTCCCTGGTGTGGTCCTCGAGACGAATCGGAGTTCAGCTACTCCGGCGAGGCTCACATCGTCCGTCCCCTGCAGCCGGAAGAGTTGTCCGACGAGGAGTGGGCCGATTACCTGTTCTATCGCAAGAACCTCAGAGGCAGGCATCTAGAGCAGTGGAACCATGCCTCGGGCTGCCGCCGCTACTTCAACGCCGAACGGGACACCGTGACCAACGAGATCAAGTCGGTCTATAAGCCAGGTGAGTCTCCACCAGGGGACCACTCATGAGCCAGCGTCATCGACTCCCCTCGGGCGGACGCATCGACCGGAACCGTCCGCTGGAATTTTTCTTCAACGGCAAAGCCCTCAACGGCTATCAGGGCGATACCTTGGCATCCGCGCTGCTGGCCAACGGCGTCCATCTGGTCGCTCGCAGCATGAAGTACCACCGTCCCCGGGGGATCGTTGCGGCCGGCGTGGAGGAGCCCAACGCGATCGTCCAGGTTGGGGAGGGGGCCTATACCCAGCCCAACCTGGTGGCTACCCAGGTAGAGTTGTATGAAGGGCTGGTTGCCCGCAGCGTCAATGTTTCACCCAGCGTCGACTTTGACTGGCGTGCCATCCATGGGTGGTTCGCACGGCTCATGCCGCCCGGATTCTTCTACAAGACCTTCATGTGGCCCGCCGGGTTCTGGCGTCACTACGAGCACCAGATCCGCAAGGCTGCCGGCTTTGGCGCCATACCCGACGCCCCCGATCCCGATGACTACGACCACATGAATGTCCACTGCGATGTTCTCGTGGTAGGCGCTGGACCCGCCGGTCTGGCAGCGGCGGTGGAGGCGGGACGGACCGATGCCAGGGTGATCCTGGTGGACGAACGCTCCGATCTGGGAGGGAGTCTGCTAGGTGGCCCTGCCCAGATCAACCAGGCGCCGGCGTCAGAATGGGCTGCAGCGAGGGCTTCCGAGCTCGCCAACATGAACGACGTCCGAGTCCTGATTCGAACGACCGCCGTAGGATACTACGAGCACAATTTCCTGCTGGCAGTGGAGCGCTGTACCGACCACCTAACGCCGGAGCAGAGTCGGGGACCGCGCCAGAGACTGTGGCGTATTCGTGCCCGACAGGTGGTGCTGGCAACAGGTGCCATTGAGCGTCCGCTGGTCTTTTCCAACAATGACCGGCCAGGCATCATGCTGGCCTCTGGGGTTTCAGAGTACATCAACCGCTATTCCGTACTCCCCGGTTCTCGGGCGGTGGTGTTTACCAACAACGACAGCGCCTATCAGACCGCCTTCGATCTGCTGGAGGCCGGAGCCTCGGTCGAGATGATCGTCGATGCTCGCGCCCCCGGCCAGTGGACTGCCCGCGCTCAAAAACGTGGCCTCGAAGTGATTAATCAGCACGTCGTTTTCAATACCAAGGGCGAGAAGAGGATTCGAGGAGTCCAGCTCAGGTCACTCAGTGAGGAGGGCAGGACGGTCAGCGGTCCCCTTCGCACCCTGGCCTGCGACCTCCTGGCAGTCTCCGGGGGATGGAGTCCCACCGTGCAGCTTCACGCTCAGGCGCGTGGAAAGCCGCGTTACGATGGCGAGAAGGCGTGCTTCGTTCCCTCAGAGCCGGTTCAGGCCGAACGTTCAGTTGGCGCTGCCAGAGGCAGCTTTGACCTGGGCGCCTGTCTGGCCGAAGGGCTGGAGGGAGGTGCTGCTGTAGCCCAGGCGGCCGGCTATGGTGAAGGTGCGCCTTCGCAGTCCTCGCCAGCCGTCGATTCGGTAGCTGGAGATCCCATTCGGCCCCTCTGGGTGGTCCCCTCAACCAAACCCATTTCTCGGGCTCCAAAGCAGTTCGTGGATTCCCAGATGGACGTCACGTCAGCCGACATTCTGGCGGCCGCACGAGAAGGGTACGATTCTATCGAGTACGTCAAGCGCTATACCACCCTGGGCATGGGCCCCGACCAGGGGAAGCTGGGAAACGTCAATGGCATTGCGGTCCTCGCCCAGCACCTCGGCACTGACCTGGGCTCGATCGGAACTACGACATTTCGGCCCCTGTACACTCCGGTCGCCTGTGGGGTCATCTCGGGAGGGGAGCAGCGGGATCTCTTCGATCCAATCCGCAAGACTTCCATCCACGAGTGGCATGTCGAGCGCGGCGCCCTCTTCGAGAACGTCGGACAGTGGAAACGGCCCTGGTACTTTCCTCAATCCGGCGAGTCGTTGGAAGAGGCGGTCAACCGAGAGTGCCTGGCGGTCCGCCGAAGCGCCGGTGTTCTGGATGCCTCGACGCTTGGAAAAATCGACATTCAGGGACCCGATGCCAACCTCTTCCTGAATCGGGTCTACACCAATCCCTTCTTGAAGGTCTCGGTGGGCCGCTGCCGCTATGGCCTGATGCTCGATGAGAACGGCATGGTCATCGACGACGGAGTCACCGCGCGCTTGGGCGAAAATCACTATTTGATGCACACCACCACGGGCGGCGCAGCCCACATCATGTCCTGGCTGGAACTCTGGCTGCAGACCGAGTGGCCGCAGCTGAAGGTCTATATGACCTCGGTGACCGACCACTGGGCGACGGTTTCTGTCTGCGGCCCCAACAGTCGTCAGATTGTCCAGGAGCTCTGCCAGGATATCGACTTCAGTGGTGATGCCTTCCCCTTCATGGCCGTCCGCGAAGGGACGGTTCACGGAATTCCCGCCCGGATCTTCAGAATCAGCTTCACCGGTGAGCTGACCTATGAAATCAATGTCAACGCCAATCGAGGGCGTCAGGTTTGGGAAGCAGTAGTGACCGCCGGCGAGAAGTTCGAGATTACCCCTTTCGGCACTGAGGCGATGCATATCCTTAGAGCCGAGAAGGGATACATCATCGTCGGTCAGGATACGGACGGTTCCGTAACACCGGTGGACCTGGGGTTGGATCACATGGTCAGCAAGAACAAAGATTTTCTGGGCAAGCGTTCCCTTTTTCGCTCCTATTTGGTACGCGAGGACCGCAAGCAGTTCGTCGGACTCCTGACCGAGGAACCTCAGCAGGTACTGCTCGAGGGCGGACAGATCGTGGACGATCCCTCGGCGCCCCTGCCGAGACCCATGTTGGGCCACGTGACCTCCTCGTACTACAGTGCCGCCCTGGGCCATTCCATCGCACTGGCGTTGGTCAAAGGGGGGCATTCGCGGATGGGTGAAACCGTTCGCGTCCAGAACTTCGACGGCAGGACTATCGCAGCCAAGATCAGTAGCCCGGTTTTCTATGACCCCAAGGGAGAACGCCAGAATGTCTGAGGTCAAGCGGGAGTCTCCGCTGGTGGGGTCCTTCTCCGGGGGACGAGAATCAGGAACGGGGAGTCTCGGTATTACGGCCACCGAGCGTCCATTCCTCGGCTACGTAAACGTGCGGGGCGATGTGAAGGATGCCTCCTTTGTGGACGCAGCGCGCAGGGTGTTGGGAGTCGACCTCCCTTCCAGCGCCAATACCATCGTTGAAACCGAGGGCCAGACCGTTTGCTGGCTGGGGCCCGACGAATGGATGGCGATCGTCCGACCCGACGCTGAGACCGAAATAATCACCTCACTGCGGGAAGCGGTGGACGGCCTCCACGTCGCCGTCACCGATACCACCGGCGGCTACACCATGCTCAACCTAGCCGGCAGCCACGCCCGTGACCTGATTGCCAAGGGGTGCACGCTAGACCTTCACCCCAGGGCCTTCGCCCCTGGACAGTGCGCCCAGACCAACCTGGCCAGGACTGCGGTCCTGCTTATTTCGCGGACCAACAACTCCGATCTTCAGTCATTCGATCTAGTCGTTCGACGCAGCTTTGCTGACTATCTGGCAGTTTGGCTCGAGGACTCAGCTCACGAATACGGGCTTGAGATCGGTGTTGAAGCCTGAAGCGAGTCAACACACTAATCCGGAAGCAGATCACGAGGTCGTGCGGTGATCCTCGGAAAAGCCTTCAGTAAGGCTTTGTCGAATGTGGCCAGCGGCAGTCCTTCACGATATGCCACTTCCACGAACAGGGTGTCATAGACGGCAAGTCCCGAATTGATCGAGCGGACCAGAGCGCCTCGCCAGAGTGTCCGAGTAGGAACCGAGCGAACACCGAGACCGTCTGCCAGTCGCAACCGTTCTAGTCCGCCCTCTTCAGAGACCGCGCCGTGCCTGATGGCCATCAAAACGACATTTGCCAATTCTGCTTCCCAGACCGTTGGCGCGAACACATCGGTGACCGCCTTCAGGAAGCGGCTTGTCTCGTCGGCAAATGGCTTGGTTCCCAGGAGCAGGTAAGCTACAACGTTGGTGTCAACGACGGCCCTCACGGCCGGCCTGTTTCGATCCAGCTGTCGACTTCGGAGGCCGTGGGTCGACGGGACTGCTTTGCCCAACCAGCTTCGATCTGTTCAAGTACGGACCGGCGCTCGGCGATGTGAATCTCCAACAGCTCCCGCACCTCCTGCTCCATGGAACGCTTGTTCTGACGAGCCAGAGACTTGAGAGATTCGACGATCCTGACGGGAACGTTTCTGATAGTGAGGGTTGGCATGACTGGCTCCTATGCTAGCACAGTGCTAGCATAGGGAACTGGTTGGGGGACTGTCAAATTGAGCTAAGCTGAAACTTGAAAGGATTCGTCGCACGTCTGAACGTCGCACGTCTCCAGGTTCGGGACTCCACGCCAGGATCAAACATGCTAGCCAATCAACAGAGCCCCGAACGACTTGACTCGTTAGCAACATGAACCCAAGGTCCGGCTGTCGAGAACGACGAAGTCAGGAGAGAGCCGGACAACAGCACAATCTACGGGTGCCAAGTTTCGTTCTCGAATGGAGCCAGCACCGCTGGGGGGCTACTAAGCTGAAACTTGATTGGGCGGACGTAGCTTTGGGCTCCAGGCCGAAGTTTTCTTGATTCGAGCCTTTGGCTCGGACGGCGGCCTGGAGCCCACCGCTACGCCAGGCCCAAAGTTTCGTTCTCGAATGGGACAGCACCGCTGGGGGCCACTAAGCTGAAACTTCATTGTCGAGCTTCCGTTTCTTTCTCGAATGGGCCAGCCCGGCTGGGGAGCTACTAAGCTGAAACTTCAACAATTCGTCCGAACCCTGGAACCTCTGAACGACGAGGAAATAGTGCAACCTTCTCCAGTAACAGAGCCGCGACTGTCAGGGAGCGGGCCTGATCAAGGGCCCTTTCCCGAGTGTCTAGCTGGAAAGAGTTTCTTTCATGTACGATCCGGCGCAGCCGGGGGCGGGGCTATCCTGGGACTTGGAGAAATTCAAGATACAAGATTACATCATCGTATTTATGGGACGGAGCACTTAGTTTCTAGCTGAATAATCCAGCCAAGGAGGCTCAAGCCATGCAACGAAGGAAATTCTTGGAGGTCCTGGGAAGGGGGACATCGGCTGTGTCGGTTGGCCCCTCGATGCTTGCTGCCACTAGAGCTGCCGTGAGGAAGGGTCCGAAAGCACAACTCGACGAGCCGCGCGTCTTTCTGGTAGACGACGGCCGGCATGCAGCGCCGCTCTATCAGTTTGCCCCTCCACTCACGCCAACCGACTTCGTAGCCACCGTCGATCAGCTGGTGGGGAGCGGCATCGACACCCTGATTTACCTGGCCGGAGTCGAGGGCGGGACGGCGCTCTACGATAGTCGGGTCTGCCAGAAATGGGGAGAGAACGTGACCCAATGGTTGCACCCTGTCTTTTATCGGGCGGCACGGAACATAAGGCACTTGATCGAGTCCGGTCACGACCCTTTGAAGCTCATCGTCGACCGCTGCCAGGAGAAGGGAATCTTCCTCATCCCCAGCGCATGGTTGTCCCTTCACGCCGGTTACCTTGAGGACGATCGCGGTCGCGGCCGACATTCCGATTTCGTCTACGACAATCAGCGCTTTCGAGTGGAGCCCGATGATGACCCCCGAGCCCGGAAGATCCCTGATTTCTGGGCCCCTCGATTCAGCTTTCTCCATCCGGAGGTGCGCCGGGAACGATTCTCCTTTGTCGAAGAGCTATTGATGCGCTACGAGACAGACGGCGTCGAACTGAATTTGGCCAGCACCCCTCCGTTTTGCAAGTTCAGTCAGGTGGAGGAGCTTGCTCCCATCCTGACTGAATGGCTACGGGACGTCCGTAGAATGGCCCGGCAGGCTGAAGCAACTCAACAGCGACGCAAGCGGATCTATGCCCGCATTCCCTCCAGTCCCGAAGCCTGGGACGCCTTCGGCTACGATCTTCGGACCTGGGCAGAGGAAGAGCTGGTCGATGGCTTGTTGTGTCTCACCGCTGAGATGGACGGATACGTGGACACGGCGATACCCGTATCCTCCGCCGTGGAGTTGACTCGGGGGAAAGCGTGTCGAGTGTTCGCGGCTTTCAGCAGCCAACTGGGTCGACGGGACTACTACGCCCCGGCTGAGATGACCTGGGCCGCCGCCGCCAACGCCTACGACCAGGGGGCGGACGGATTCGGATTCTGCGACCACCACTGGACCCCCGAGGGCTGGCCCTGGAGGAAAGGCGAGTACCAGACGTTACGTCTCCTGGCCCACGCCGATCTCCTGGCCCCTGCCGACAAGATCTACCGGGCCCGTTCACGTCCCAAGGGAGTCAAGGAAGATTGGAGCGTGGGCTCGCCTCCTTCACTCCCTCGGATTCTGAAGGTAGGGAGTCCCGTCAGCGTGCCTATCCGAATCGCGGACGATCTCTTCCGCCCCAACCGGGAAGGCAAGGTGGAGTCGGTCCGTCTCCGCGTCCGTCTGGCCAACATCGAGTCCTCTTTGAATCAGGTGCTGGTCAAATGGAACGGACGGCCCCTGCCGGATTCACTGCTGAAGCTCAAAGATCTCACCTATCGTCTCCTGAAGCAGGGGTCGGGTGGCCCTTATGGATATATCTACGAATACCAGCTGACGCCGGAGTACTTCCCCAAGCGTGGACGCAACACGGTTGAAGTGACACTCCAGAAGCACGACCCGCACGTGGCTCTTGAGTTCCAGGTGTACGATGTTGACTGCGCCATTACCTACCGCAGGCATCGTCACTTCGAATCTGATCCGGTCGACTACTGACGTTGCCAGGCGGGATCAAGGGGCGGGGCGATTCCAGATTCGAGCCTCTTCGCCGTCGGGTAGTTGCCAGCTGTCTACGACAGGCCAGCCTTGGGCGTCCAACCTGTCGTAGACATCCTGGTTGAATAAGGTGATGTACGAGATTCCCTGAGACCCCGTCTTACCAACGACCACGTCCACTGCGTTGATCCCATCGGCCGAGTCCGGCGTCTGCCCCAGGCGCACGATCTCGAGGTCCCGACCCTGCCGGAGCGCTATCAGCTTCAGCGCAGAGGGGTGGAAGTGGGCCAGATCCGGAACGAATCCGACCGTGCTCCCAGGGGCAATGGATGCCAAAAGCTCGGTATAACCCCAGTCTTCCTGTTCCGGCGGCCCCGCCACGTCGTAGTAGTTTGATGCGTAGAGTACCCACTCCTGTCGGAGACTGCGATAGTCGGAATCATCCACGACCTCAAAGAATGCGACCTTCCGAGGAATCAAGGGAAAGGAGAAGGAAAGTGTCAGAAACTGGATAAACGCGAGAGCGACAATAGCTGGCGCCGCGCGGGAGGATCCCCAGGCGTAGATCAGCAGCAGCGCAGCCAGACATGCCAAGGGCATCGCGTAGCGAGGATCTTTGGGGGGTAGGAGGGTAAGCAGAAGCAATCCTCCGGCGAAGCCTACCAGTATGAGTCGCATCGCCGGAGGAAGCTGGTCTCTTCGAGTCCACAGTCGGGCGAGGGCCCACACAAAGAGCAGCGTCAAGGGAAGAAAGAGGTAGTAGCTGGCGAGAACCCGAGGATAGTAGATCCAGCCCAGGAGGCTGTCTATTCCGGGATCCTGCTCCCAGACTGCCGCCTCGGAGGTCGTCTGGAAACGCAGCAACAGGGCCTTCAGATTGGGCAGATACCACCACAGTACCGGTGGAGCCGAAAGGATGCCGGCATCTAACAGGTTCAGAACCGAGCGCTTCCTATCCTCCGACTTGAGCAGGCAGTACCCAACTGGAAACAGAAGAACCAGGACAAACGTCCACTTGGTCAGCATCCCCGCGGCAGCCACGAGTCCGAGAAGTAAGCTGGGTCCTCTCTTCAGCAGGAGATCGCTTCTGACCAGAAGATAAAGTGCGGCCGCCACCCAGCCACAGAGAGAGACATCGAGCAGGGACACGCGACTCGTCCAGGCGACCAGGGGCAGCAGCAAAGGCAGCAACCCGGCCCACACGGCTGTCCTGTCGGGAAGCAGACACTGGACGGCCAAGGCCCTGGTGCAGAAAGCCAACAACAAGAGACCCGGGAGGTTCGCCAACAGCGGCAGGAAAGCGGGCTCGGTCCAGAGGCTGAGCACCAGGGCTTCCTGAAGGTAGTAGAGCGGGGGGTAATAGCTGCTGAGACCAGAGAATTCCTCGAGCGCTCCACCTTCCTGGAACAGCTTCAGGTATTCCCACGCCTTGATCTGGTGGTGCGCCATATCCCAGACCGGTGGACGGTCGTCCAAAAGCGTCCAGATGATGTGGGCGGCCAGCACTGATCCCAGCGATGCCAGCCAGAGCAACCGATTGGAGACGACAAGGCGCATGATTCACCGAGCTCGAGGATCGGTAGTAGCGGTGGCCTCCAGGCCGCCGTGCGTCGAGCCAGAGGCTCGAAGAAAGAAGAATACTTCGGCCTGGAGGCCAAAGCTACCAGTGGGTCTCCGGTTCAGGGATTGGTCCCGTGTACGCCTTCTTCACGCGGAAGATGTTGAACCATTCCCAGGACTCCCCACTGCTTGGAGCAAACGGCAGGAGCCCCCATCCCGTACTGTAGAACCCGGCATGGGAGGTGAAATCCAGGATCCTGATGGGACTGCCCACTTGTGCCTTCCGCTGCTCCAGCAGGTCCAGGTATTCATCCGAGTCGAATAGCGTGACCCACGGGGTCGCCATGTAGGGCTTCACGATGAGGTCACCGACCTTGGGCTCGTTACCAATTCGGCGCAGGATTCTGGCTCCGCTGGCGTCCATGTAGTAGCGAAATCCCCATTCCCCGGTGTACCAGATGGTTCGCCCGTCCTCTGCGTACTGACTGGCGATCTCCCGGGACGTCTGACGATAGACGTTGGCAAACTGATAGTCGGCGTGAGCGACTGTGAGGGAATAGACGGCTGCAAGACCGATGCCCAGCCAGAGCAGATTCCTGACAAGGTAAAGGCTCTGAAAACGGTGCTCCAGGTGGGCAATCCAGAGAAGGAGGGTTGGAGGCAGAGCCAGAGCGGTATAGCGCACCGACCCGGAGTAATACAGGACCAGGCAGATTGCGAACGCGCCCCAGAACCAAAGGCTCAAGAGGATCCAGGAGGTCCTGTTTTCCGCTGAAACAGGATGGACGGTCTCCTGTATGAATGCCCAGACCACGGATAGCCCAGAGGCGAAGAGAACAGAAAAAAGACAGATGTGAGTCCAGCTCCAGCTGTCCCACCAGAGGTAGAAGGGAACGAAGCACAAGAGAAAGACCCAGATGAAGACACGAAGACTGATCCGTCCGGCGAACGCCCACCATAGTGCCAGGGGAAAGAGAAAGGTCCCCCCCAGGTTCAGGACAAAGCTCAGGATCCTTTGGGCCAGGCCTTCCCAGGAGAAAGCGGCCCGCTTGGCCATGTGGAGTGCGGTGCTAGCCAGGACGAAGCGGTCGTAATGAAGGTAGGCTCTGAAGTACCAGACGAACCAGACCAGGAGTGGGAGCGCGAGGATCAAGGCCAAATGCCAGGAAACCCGGGAGGAATTCCGATCGAGAAAGAGATGAGCTCCCATCAGCAGGATCAAGCCGACGGTAAGGAGCGAGACGAAGCTGGCTGCGACCAGGGACAGGGCACAGACGATCCAGTCCCAACGATTGGCATCTCCGTCCCGAATGCGTAGGAAGCGGGAGAGAGTCAGTATCCAGAAGGTCCAGAAGGGGACGTCCGACATCAGCGTATGGCTCAACACCAGGAATGCAGGAGCCAGCAGCAGTAGACATGCCGCCGCCAAGGGAAAGCGGGTGTAGCGCCGGGAGAGGTCGTAGAATCCCAATCCCGCCAAAATCGGGAAGATCAGAAAGCTCAGGTGGTAGACCCACTCGCTCTGACTTCCCGTCAGCGCCATGACCAGGGCCAGATAGTAGCTGGTCAGGGGAAGGTGGCTGTGGCTGGCGGCGTCTGATGCCCCCATCCCTTCGAACACCGGCAGGTAGTCGTAAGGAAAGAACGGCTTCTCTAGAGCGTTCTCGGCGACCTCCAGGTAGATCCGGTCATCGATGTGAAACGCCTGAGAGAAAAAGGGAAGATGGGTCGCCCCTACCAGCAGAATCAGGATCAGAGGGGGTGAGAATCGAGCGAGCAAGTGGGACACAAGGTACCATTCTTACCCTGAAGGCAGCAAATCCCAAGCCCTGAGTCAACCGTGCGGTGCCATTGACGTGAAATCCCGTGAAGCAATGGCATCGTGTCTTGTGGAGCCTCACCATTACGATTGATGAGGAAGTGGTGCGCTGGGCACTGGGCTGGGCTGCACGGGCGTTCTTCCGTCCTCCTGGACGCAGCCCAAGACACTCAGTCGCTCGGGTTAGCCCTATCTATCGGAAGTAACTCGTATGAGACAAATCTCGCAGGAACTTGTCGAAACCATCTGGAAGGAGGTTTCTGACTTCTCCTCAGGACGTGTCGAGAAGGAATTTGAGCGTGCCGCCCAGCTGCAGCCTGACCTTCTCACCTTCGTGTTGGTGTTCACCGAAGAATTGAGCCAGGACGCTCAAGGGCTTGCGACCTATCTGTTCTTTGTCATCCACCGGATTTTCGAGCAAGGGACCAAACGGAAGATCCGCGGTGTGCGGGCCTCTCAGGTCGAGCGTCAGCTGGAGCAAAACGAAAAAATGCTAGCCCGTTTGGAGCATGCCCATCCCCGCTTCTTCGAGAGGATGGGCCTCACCGAGGCATCGAGACAACCCCATGTGGTGCAATACTTGGTCGAGGCGATCATGGAAGCGTCCGATGAGGAAGATCCTATAGATCTGACTGAGGAAGAAGAGGGCACTTTGTTTCTGGTGCTGAAGACGGTCATCGACGTGCTCGATCGAGCTCGAAGGAAGGCAGAGACAATCTAGCCACAGAAGCTGCCGAAGCAGCAAGGGTTGGGCTGCGGCCTGCGCCCACAGGACCCGTATTACCCCCTAGCCATCCCCTTTCGCGCGCGTCGGATCGCTGTCCCAGCCTCTGCAACAGAAAAACAGTCTGTCCCTTTCTCTTTGTCCCTTTCTCTTGTCCCTGCTCGAGCTCTGAATGGTCGCAGGTGAAGTACTCGTTTGTGGGCGCTACCGTAGTCAGGTTCAAACGCTGTCCTGCGAGTCGTGGGAATCTCGAGGCCTGGAAAATTTTTGATGTGCACTCGGAAAAGCACTAAAATCTGATCTATGGCTATCAAATCAGATGCAAGCAAAGAGGAGCGCATTTCTGCGACTGAGGCTAGCCGTTCCTTTTCAAATGTGCTCGACCAGGTTGAGAAAGGACGGCGTTTCCTGATTCATCGACGTGGTCAGGGTGTGTGCACCATGGCTCCGCCGCCGGTCCTTCGCCGTCGGGCCTCAGAGTGTCTTATGCTGCTAGGCGGAAGGTCCGAGGTGGTACTCGATGGTGAGTTCGCCAGGGACCTCCTGGACGTAATCACCGGAGAGACTCTGTCGGAGCGGCCTTCGTGGGACTCCTGATCGACTCCACAGTGCTCATTGAGGCCGAGCGAAACGAGAGAACTCCTGATCAACTCGTCATGCATCTCATCGACCGCTTCGGGGATATCGACCTGTCGATTTCCGTGATGAGTGCGGGCGAGCTTTTCCACGGCTGCTGGCGGGCCGACACCTCTGGGCGGCGCGCTCGTCGCCAAGAATTCGTCGAAGCGATCCTGGCGGTTATCCCTGTAGTCCCCATAACCCTCCCGGTTGCACGTGTATTTGGAGAAATCGATAGCCGTCTTACCCGGGCTGGGCACAGGTTGCCAACCTCCGATCTGCTTATCGCTTGTACTGCTCTATCTCGCGGCGACGAGATCGTAACCGACAACATCAGGCACTTCGACCGTGTCCCGGACCTGGTGGTGCATCAGATGGCATAGCGGCGGTCTCCAGGCAGCCGCGCTTCGAGCCGGACCATTCATCATGGAACCGTTTCTGCCGTAGGATAGGCCCTCCTACCCGTCAAGGACTGGCGCCCCATGGAGGCGCCCTGTCCCTTTCTCCCGAGTAGCTGCCTCCGGTCAGTCCTTCGACATTCGCCTGTTCGATATTCTGCTGTTTCGCCGATCGTGCCACCATTAACCAGCGGACGCTCCAGGTCCGAAAAACGCGAGACGATTGGTGGGCAAGGGGGCAAAGGCACTGGCCAAGGCCTTGGAGACCGAAGTCTCGAAGCAGGAGCTGGCGAATTCACCGACGCTGACGTTGGAGGCCACCCGCGAAGGGATCGTCCTGGGGACGGCGGCCTACATGAGTCCGGAACAGGCTCGGGGCCGGGAGGTGGACAAACGGACCGATATCTGGTCTTTCGGCCTGGTCCTGTTCGAGATGCTGACCGGTGAAGGGATGTACGCCGGCAAGAGCTTCCCCGAGACCCTGGCCGCGGTGATCCACCAGGAGCCCCGTCTGGAGGAGCTGCGCCCGGACACCCCTCGGAAAATCCGTGAGCTGCTCGAGCGATGTCTGCGTAGAGATTCCAGGATGCGTCTGCGGGACGTGGGCGACGCCCGCATCACGATTCACGAATGTCTGACCGGGACCGCAGTCACGGCGGAGGAAGTGCTGGCTTCCCCTCCATCGAGGCCGCTGTCGCTGCGTCTAGCTCCCTGGGCGATAGCCCCGCTGCTGGCGGTCGTCACCTGGGCAGTCCAGCAACGGTTCCTGGTCTCCGGATGGGAACCATCTCGCCTTCGTGCGGCAGCTTCCGGACATGTGGGAGGATATCTGGATCCTCTCGATGGGCGACCCACCTACCGTGAAGTCTTTCGTGGACACAGATTTTCGCGAAATGCATCCCGCTTTTTCACCGAATGGTCGTTGGCTGGCGTACACCTCCGAGGAATCGGGAGAAAGATAGATCTACGTTCGTGTCTACCCAACGGGCCGAAGATTCACGCAGCCGAAGCGCATCTCAAGGATCACGAGTTCGCGGTACCTAGCCCCGAAGCGCATCTGGCAGCTTCAGGTGCCGCAGCCTCAGCTGTAGGGCGAGAACGTTGCGGAACTCGCTGCGCCAGAGAACGGGCGCGACCCACTCTGAGTCCTGCTCGAGGGCATTCTCGGCCTCCTGTGAACGCTCTGTCTCAAGATAGAGAGAGGCGATGACGTTGGTGTCGACTACAATCACCGTCTTCCCGCAGCCTTCGCTTCGATCAGTTCCGAAATTCTGAGAGCTTTTCCAGCAGACAATCGGCGCAGCTTCCGAGCCCGGACCATCACCTCTTCGGCGGAGATCTCCGTGCCTGTCAGCGCTCTTTCGATGCAAACGATGATCTCGCTATTAATGCTGCGCCGGTTGAGCGTGGCAGCTTCCTTGAGTCGTTCATACAGTTCGTCGGGGATCTTCTTCAAAGTAATTGTTGCCATATTGGTTCCATAATGGAACCAATATATTGGAGAACCTGTTCGCACATCCAGCTCGGAATTCTACGAACAGAAGTCACTGAGCCCCTTCTTGCCCTTATCTTTCCCCTGATCTCATCCATCGGCCGACTTGAAACCAGGCGTCCTTGATGCGCTGTTTCTGAGTCGACGTCGTGTTCCGCCGTTCGTGCCATCATCAACCTACGAACGTTCCGGGTCCGAAAAACGCGAGACAATCGGCGGGCACGGGCAAAGGTGGAGGCGAAGCGTGCTGTTGCCCTTCCGAAGTCAAGGATCTAGTATGTGCTGAGTAGCCTTCCACAGGATTCTGGAGGTCCCCACTGCTAGGTCAGACGATCAGCCACTACAAGATCACTGCCAAGCTGGGCGAAGGAGGGATGGGTGCGGTCTACCGGGCCACCGACACTCGGTTGGGGCGGGAGGTGGCGCTTAAGATCCTGCCCGAGCAGTTTGTTCGGGATCGGCAGCGGATGGGCCGGTTTCAACGGGAAGCGGAGGTCCTGGCTTCTCTCAATCATCCCCACATCAGCCTGATCCATGGGTTGGAGGAAGAGGGAGACATCCGCGCGTGATGGGACCTTGATGGCGGTCCCCTTCGACCTGGCTACGCTGAGTTTAGCGGGCTCCCCCGTTCCAGTGCTTGAGAGTGTCAGTCAGGCCATTATACACGGGCGGATCCTCGACCGAAACGGGAGCTGCCCAATTCGCTTTTCCCAGCTCCGGTTCACTTGCTTATATCAGTGGACCGCACTTTCCGGAGCCGGAAACTCAACCCCTCTGGATCGGCCGCGAGGGGACAGAGGAGCTGATAGATATCAAGCCGGCTTCGTATCTTGGTGGGTGCCTCTCCCCTGATCAGAAGAAGGTAGCTCTGTGGACATGGTACAAGGCCCCGAGCGTCTGGCTCTACGATCTCGAGCGGGGGACCCTGTCCCGTGAGACCGTGGAAGGATTCAACACGCACCCCACCTGGAGACCAGACAGTTCAGGCCTGGTGTTCGCTTCGAATCGGAAGGGTCCAGCAAATGTCTTCTTCAAGCCGTTCCAGACGGGGAGTGAGGTGGAGCACCTGTTTCCCAACCCTCTCACGCAGATCCCCGCTTCCTTTTCACCGGACGGGAAGGAGCTTGCTTTTGTGCAACTCACGCGAGAAAGCGGCTACGATCTCTGGGTCGGGTCGATGGAGTCCCGCTCGACCCGGCCCTTTGTGCAGTCACGGTTTAGGATAAAGCATCCAGCCTTTTCGCCGGATGGTCGATGGCTGGCCTATGTCAACGATGAAACTGGCCGCGACCAGGTCTACGTTGAACCCTATCCCGGGCCTGGAAACAGGGAGACCGTCTCCCCTGACTACGGGCACGCACCCGTGTGGTCGAGAGGCGGAAAAGAGTTGTTCTATCGTTCCGGCCGCAAAATGATGGCGGTCGAGATCAGGGAAGATGAGGGAACGCTACTTCTCGGTAAGCCAACCCTGCTGTTCGAGCGACAATACGTGGGTATTCAACCCATTCGTAGCTACAATGTACACCGAGACGGACAGCGTTTTCTGATGTTTTGGAATGATCCTGAGCAGGATCGGGCAAGGGAGGATCGGTACTTCGGAAACAAGCTGAGCATCGTCTTGAACTGGTTCGAAGAACTCGAACGTCTGGTTCCCACTGAGAACTGACCAGAGAGGGGTACGTGACTTTGGTCTCCAGACCGAAGAATTCAGCCTTCGAGCCCCTTGGCTCGAAAGACGGCGGCCTGGAGGCCACCGCTACGGTCAGAATGAAAAGCGGAAGCCGAATTGGACCTGGCGGGCGGTGGCCGCCTGTGTGACCCTACCGGCGCTCCTGTGTGCCAGTCTCCCATCGGGATTGAAGAAGATCGGGTGGTTGAACGCGTTGAAAAAGTCCACCCGGAAATCGAAGCTCTTTTCCTCCCTGAAGGCGAACTCCTTGTGCAGAGAGATGTCCACCAGGGGTATGCCGTCCCCGCGCAGTGGAGTGAAAGCCGAATCGCCCAGCGCCTGCCGGGCTGCCTCATGGCAGATATCGGCTCCCTGGCAGAGGCTGCTGTCGTAGACCGGGGCGACGAAGGCGCTGGTATCGAACCAGCGGTCCACACTTCGCTCGTCCTCGCCTAGATAGCCATCGCCGATGATTGGCGACAGTTAGAATTTCCCACGACGACAAATAGAATTCCCCACTTTTTCAGGGCTGATCCTGACCATGAGGGCATGGTTAAGGATCAGCAAGTGCGGAGGTTAGTAAAGTTGCAAAAGAACGAGAAGACGCTAACGATGGCGGCGGCCAAAGCGGGGCTGTCGCGAAAGACGGCTCGGAAGTACCTGAAGTCGGGAAAGCTGCCGAGCCAGAGTCAGCCGGAGCGATATTGGCGAACTCGATCGGATCCGTTCGAGTCGGTGTGGCCAGAGGTGGAAGAGATCCTGAAGCGATCTCCGACGGTGGAAGCGACAGCGGTGTTCGAGTATTTGTGCCGCCAGCAGGAAGGGGCCTTCCAGCAAGGTCAGTTGAGGACGCTGCAGCGCAGGATCAAGCAGTGGAAGGCACAACACGGAGAAGCGAAGGAGGTGATGTTCCCGCAGAAGTATCGGCCGGGACATCAATCTCAATCGGACTTTACGTTTATGGGGCGTCTGGGAGTGACGATCCAGGGCCAGCCGTTTCCCCATCTGCTGTACCACTTTGTTTTGGCCTACTCGAACTGGGAAGCGACCACGCTGTGTTTCAGTGAGTCCTTTGAGAGCCTCAGCCTGGGGCTTCAGAACGCGTTGTGGGAGTTGGGGGCGCTGCCCGAGGAACACCGAACAGACCGGCTTTCGGCGGCCGTCAACAACCTGAAACGGGAAGAGTTCACCGAGCGCTATCAAGGGTTGCTGAGACACTTCGGGATGCGCTCGAGTCGCACCCAGGCAGGAAAGGCTCACGAGAACGGGGATGTGGAACAGGCCCATCACCGCTTGAAACGGGCCATCGAGCAGGAACTGCTGCTGCGGTGTAGCCGTGATTTTTCCAGCCGGGAAGAGTACGAGGGTTTTGTAGCGGTGATTGTGGACCGGCGCAATGCGACCCGGCAAAAGCGCCTGGGAGAAGAGCTGGCCGTGATGCGCCCGTTGCCGGCACGCCGTCTGGATGACTTCACCCGGCAGTGGGTGAGAGTCTCCCCCAGCAGTACGATCCGGGTTCGCCACAACACCTATTCGGTGGACAGCCGGTTGATCGGCGAGCGGGTGCAGGTGAGGGTGTGGGCGGATCAGGTGGAGGTCTACTACGGGGGTCAGCCACAGGCACGCATGCCTCGCTTGCGAGGAGAAGGCAAGCATCGCATTGACTACCGGCAGGTGATCCATTCCCTGGTGCGCAAGCCGGGGGCGTTCACTCGCTATCGCTGGCGCGAGGATCTGTTTCCGGGGATCTTGTTTCGAGTCGCCTACGACGAGCTGCGCCAAGATTGTCCAGCCACGGCGGATCGCCAGTATCTGAAGATCCTCGAGTTGGCTGCCCAGGAAGGTGAGCAGCGAGTGCGAGAGGCACTTCAGGGGCTGATTGAGAGGGGACAAAGAATCCGTTTCGAAGCACTACGAGAATGCCTCGTCGATCCGGTGGTGGAGCCCTGGGAAGTGGCGGTGGAGAAGATGGACGTGGGCGTCTACGACACGCTGCTGGAGAGCCGGGAGGTGAGATCATGAGTGGAGGCAACTTGACCCGGCTTCGCGAGTGCCTTGTCCAGCTGCATCTACCAGCCTTTCGGGAGCACTCCGCCGCCCAGGCGGCACTGGCTACCCAGGAAAGTCTGTCCTATCCCCGGTTTCTCTTGTCGTTATCTGAGATCGAAGTGGCGGAGCGGCACGAGCGCAAAATCCAGCGCCTGCGCCGAATCTCGAAGCTTCCCTGGGAGAAAACGCTGACGGCGTTGGACCGCTCGCGCTTGCCCCAAAGCGTGGATCGACAACTGACGGCGCTGCTGGAAGGTACGTTTTTGGATCGCGCCGAGAACGTCTTGGCTTTCGGCAACCCTGGAAGCGGCAAGACGCATCTAGTCTGTGCTCTGGGGCAGGAGTTGATTCTGCTGGGGCGCCGGGTTCTATTCTCTACCTGCGCCCTGCTGGTACAGCGATTGCTGCGGGCCAAAATCGATCTGACTCTGGAGAAGGAGCTCAAGAAACTGGATCGCTTCGAGGCTCTCATAGTCGATGACATCGGCTACGTTCAGCAAAGTCGGGAGGAAATGGAGGTTCTTTTCACACTGCTGGCCCATCGCTACGAACGCCGCAGCATCTTGCTGACCAGCAACCTGATCTTCTCGGACTGGGAGAGGATCTTCAAGGACCCCATGACGACGGTGGCGGCGATTGATCGGGTGGTGCACCACAGCGTGATTCTGGAACTCAACGTCTCGAGCTACCGAATGGAGAGCGCCAAGAAGAAACAGCAGGAAACCACGAAATGAGGAAACCGCGAGGAGTTCAAATCCGGGCAAATCGGCTGATTGGCCCCTGGGAAGTGCTTGGTGGGGACGATAGACGAGTGCCCGCCAAGGGGAGAGGTCGTACAGCGCCCTACAGAGGCCGCTCAGGAGCCTCGTGGATCTGGTCCACTCCCCTCGACGCCGGCGCGAGCGAGGGGGAGCTCCGTTCGGGCTACGCCCTCACTCCATCCCCCTCGCATTCTAAAAACAATCTCTCTTTTTTACAGAAAGGAGGACCCCGAAAAGAGTCGTCTCAGAGGACGGCTACAGCTCTTTTTTTTTATCCCTCGTGTGGGGATTTCCAATTGTCGCTACGGGAATTCCATTTGTCGTTGATCAGGGTCTACAGCAAGACTCTCGATTTCATTGGGGCCACCACGTTCACACTAGAGCCAGGCGCCCATCGGGCTCGATTCATCCGGGAGTTCTTCGAGGAGGAAGCTCCCGATCTGGCGGCCCAACTTCAGGCAATGGAAGGGGTGGTGACGGTGGAGAGTGACCAGCCCCTTGCGGCAGTGACCTTGCGGCAGAATGATGACCCGCTGCTAGGGTTACCTGAAGATGTCCCCACGCTTGCTGTCTTCCCGGTGATTCCAGGACGAGGAGACGAGGCCATGGCGGAAGCGCTATCTGGGGGGTGGGGCAGTACAATCCCGTAGTATCTTGAGATTCTCCTAACTAGTGCCCGTCCGAAAACCGGGGTTTTCAGAACTGTAATCTGTTGAATCGTAAACACTTATTATACTTGAGACTGCTGACAGACCGGCTCGACCCAGCTCGATCCAGAGCAAGGACCCTCGAGCGAGGGCACGCGGGCCAAAAAGCAGCGGTTCGGCGCAGACCTCTCCCCGAGTCGGAGCCACAAGGCAGTACGGTCAGCCACAAAAGGCTACAACAGGAGTCGGGCTAGGACGACCAGGTTATAGGTCAGGACGCTGGCATGGACGTAGCTTTGAAAGTGAGGCCAGCCTTTCCAGCTACAGCGGTGGAGACCGAAGGTGTGCTTGAGGGTCCCAATGCACCCCTCAATCCCGGCGCGGAAGCGTTTGAGTTGTTTGTAGACCCAACTGGAACGCACCATGCTCTCAACCGTCAACCCACACTTTTTGGAAAAGGCCACATCCTGTACCCCCTGCTCTTTGGCCCAGCGCAGGTTGGCAGCCGAGGCAAAACCACCATCCCAGGCGCTCTGGCGGGGGACCTTCCCGTACAGCTGTCGATGCCGCTCTAAGAAGGGTTGCACATAGTTGCTGTCGGCCGGATTCCCCCGTTCCACCACACAATCCAGGATCAGCGACGAGGCGCCCGTGCTGACAAACACCTTGTGGCCGAAGACCGTTTCCCGAGGGCTCTTCTTGATAATATCGGTGTGCTCTTCGAAGAGGGAACAGATCTTCTCCTGGGCCGCGACGGCCTCGCCCGAAAGGACCCGTCGTTGAGTCTGCTCGATGACTTTGTGCAACAGCCCCAGATAGTGGGCCAGTTGCGCCGCCACGGCCAGACTGAGGGGATCGCTCCACTGCGCGGAAGCTGCCAGCGCCTGCTCGGCATAGTGAGCCGTCTTGGACGCCACTTTGATCAGATCGCGGTAACTGTCCAGGCGCTTCTTGCCGCGGCGGTTGCGGATGTTCAGGACGCGCCGCTTGGCCCGCCGCGTATGATCGACGAAGCCGATCCCTTCCCGCTCCCGCAGCCGCCCCAGCCACTGGGTCACGACTCGAATGCCGTCGTACAACAGCTCACTGTCGAGCGGATAGTGGATGTTCGTCTCGACCGCCGTGGCATCGACCCGAATCCGTTGGCCTTTTTCCAGACCCCGAGCCTGCGCCCAGAGCACCAAGTGGTCGTTGATCGCCTTCCAAGTCCCCGGCTCAATCTTCCCCAGGTTCTCCGCCAGGGTGGCTTTGCTGATCGACGCCCCATAGGGCAAGCGACAGAACCTCTGACAGCTTTGCGAATCCACCAGATGAAACTCCAGCTTGCGATAGCTGAACTGATGCAGCTGTTTGATGACGGCGCAACGCAGCACCTGCTCGGCCGTCAAACCGGGGGCGCCAACACCGGAATCGACCCTGTCAGAGAGATCTTGTACTATCAGCTCCAGCGTCTGGGGATTGTCGTCCAGGATGCGCGAGATCACCTTCAATTCATGGGCCAGCTGGTGATCGGGCCATTGCGGGGAAAGGGGGCGTTGTTTTTCACGCTTTTTACGCATCTCCGAACTCCTGAAATCGTCGTAAGTCGTTTTAGTCTAATTGTTTGCACCAAATA
This sequence comes from Acidobacteriota bacterium, assembly GCA_965219855.1. Taxonomy (GTDB): domain Bacteria; phylum Acidobacteriota; class UBA6911; order RPQK01; family JAJDTT01; genus CAUZIZ01. The sequence continues at coordinate 132,151 of CBDCOR010000022.1, read as the reverse complement.
GTCTAGCAAACGGCCCTGACAGTTTCGGAGCTTGAAAAAGCCCTCTTTCCCCTTCCTTATCAATTACTTACACATTTCCGGACGGGCACTAACTAAAGGTTCAGATCGTCCATTTGGTATGGAAAAACTCGCCTCGCTCTCGATCGACACGCTCATAGGTGTGGGCGCCGAAATAGTCTCGCTGTGCCTGGATTAGATTCGCCGGCAGCCTTTCCTGTCGGTACCCATCGTAATAGGCCAGCGCGCTGGACATAGCCGGAACTGGGATTCCGATTTCGACCGCCCGGGCCACGACCCTCCGCCAGGCCGCTTGGGCAGATTCCATCTCACCCCTGAAGTAGGGATCGAGCAGGAGGTTCCTGAGCTCCGGATCGCGGGTGAAGGCATCCTTGATTTCGCCTAGGAAGACCGATCGGATAATGCATCCGCCTCGCCACATGAGGGCGATACCACCGTAGTTGAGATTCCAGCCGTACTCCTTGGCTGCGACCCGCATTAGATCGTAACCCTGGGCGTAGGAAACGATCTTGGATGCATAGAGTGCCTGTTGGATATCCCCGATCAGTTCTTCCTGTTTCCCTTCGAGCCGGGGAACCGGACCACCCAGAATCTTGGCGGCGGCTACCCGCTCTTCCTTGTGTGCCGACAGCGCTCGGGCCAGGACGGCTTCGGCAATCAAGGTCAAGGCTACTCCCATATTGAGACTGGAGATCACGGTCCAGCGACCGGTGCCCTTCTGACCCGCGGCATCCAGGATCTTGGGCAAGAGCGGCGTCCCATCCTGGTCCTTGAAGGCCAGGATGTCGTGCGTGATCTGAATCAGATAGGAGTCGAGCTTCCCCTCGTTCCAATCGCCGAAGACGCGACTCATCTCGTCATCGCTCATCCCCAGACCTTCCCTCATCAGGTGGTAGCTTTCGGCAATGAGCTGCATGTCGCCGTACTCGATCCCGTTGTGGACCATCTTGACGAAGTGTCCGGCGCCGTTCTCGCCAACCCAATCACAGCAGGGGGTGCCGTCCTCTACCTTGGCTGCGATCGCCTGGAAGATTGGTTTGACGTGGGGCCAGGCTTCCAGCGAACCGCCGGGCATGATCGAGGGACCATAGCGGGCCCCCTCTTCTCCTCCGGAAACACCGGTGCCGATATAGAGCAAGTCTTTGGATTCGACATAGGCGGTTCGGCGCACGGTATCTTCGCAGTTCGAGTTGCCACCGTCGATGATGATGTCGCCTGGTTCCAGGCGGGGAATCAGCCGCTCGATGAAGTCGTCCACGGCGGAACCCGCCTTGACCATCAGCATAACTCGACGAGGGCGTTTGAGCGCACCCACCAACTCCTCGATCGAACGGACCCCAATGACGTTGGTGCCTTGAGCCCCGGAGTTGAGGAAATCCTCGACCTTTGAAAGGGTTCGGTTGAACGCCGCTACGGTGAATCCGTGGTCGTTCATGTTGAGGACCAGATTCTCTCCCATTACGGCCAGTCCGATGAGGCCGATGTCTGCCGTTGGGTCCATCTTTGTTCTCCTGTCTTTTCCCGATATTCGCCCTGACACAATGGGTTGGACGATGTCAGATGTCAATTAAAGAAGGAGTCACGTTCATCCGCGCTCTTGCCCCACCAAGAGCTGATAGAGGCGCTGGTGGTGCTCCAAGGCAACCCGATATTGCTCGTGTCTGCGCGGGCCGGGATCGTAAGTGCGGCCTTGAGCCGTAGGTATCGCGTTGATATCTTCGATGGCACCCAGGCTCTCCAAGGCAAGTAGGGCTACGCCCCGGCCCGTGGTCTCTTGCTCGGCCGCTGCGCTAACCGGCAAGCCGAAAACGTCGGCCAGGATTTGCATCCACACGGGTGACGCCAGCAGCCCCGCCCCGCCCGCATGGATCTGGTAACCATCGGAAAGGTGAGGGTGTACAAGTTCGTGAATGAGCGCCAGCCGGTAGGCTACGCTCTCTAGCGCTGCCCGCAGCATCTCCACTGGCCGAGTCGCCAGGGTCAGTCCCACCAAGCTCGCACGCGCATCATCTCGCCAGCCAGGGCTTCGTTCCCCGGAAAGGAAAGGCAAGAAAGCGAGACCCGGTGCTGCCGGCTCGACCCCAGCCAATGCTTCCTCCAGGTCAGTCGCGTCTGGCAGCTTCAGTGTTTTGCCCATCCAGTCGTAGACACTGCCCCCATCACTGGTGGCGCCTCCCAACAGACTACGATGCCGGTCCAGGCAGTAGCTCCAGAGCCCAGGGGGCAGCGAATCCACTTGACCTTTTAGAACCGCCCGGACTGCGGCAGTAGTTCCGATGGTAACGGCGAGGCGATCCGGTCCCGAGCAGCCACTTCCAAGGTTGGCTGCCGCGCCATCTCCCACCGCCGGGAACCAGGGTACCTTAGCCAGCGACGGCCATCGTCGGGCCCACCGGTCCACCAGTCCAACCAACGGCTGGTTGATGTCGACGAGGTCTGAGAATTGAGAGGCTTCGATGGGAAGATTTGAGATCCACTCTTTGTCCCAGTTCAGCGTGCGGCGGTTGAGCAGGCCACTCCAGGAAGCAACCGAGTGACTGACGCCATGGCTTCGGAAGAAATGCCAGTAGAGGTATTCGCCGATCGAGATCCAACGAGCTACCTTGCTCAGAAGATCCGGCTGGGTCCGATTCAGCCAACGAAAGCGTGCAGGTAGGTAGCTGCTGTGTAGCAGACAACCCGTACGATCGTGAACATCTTGTCCATCAACCTCGCGGCGTAGTTCTTCGGTATCGGTACGGCTCCGAGTATCGGCATAGGTGTAGATCGGGGTGAGCGGACGTCCCTGGGAGTCGACACCGAGAACGTTGGATACCAGCGTGGCCGCAGCAACTCCCCCTACCTGCTGGGTGAGGCTGCCCGCCCGCTCCAGGACCTGATCGACGGCTGAGGCTACGCCGTCGAGGATCTGGTCGGCATCCAGGGTTGCCCTTCCGTCGGAGCTCCGCGAGACTCGATGAGTCAGGCGGACATCCAGGTCAGAAATGGCGCTGGCCTCGCCGTCTCGAATCTGGGCTCGCAAGGACGATGTTCCCACGTCCAGGATCAGAACAAGAGGCTTTCTGACGTCACCGAAACTCATCAGGGCTCACGAAAATTCGTTCAGATTCTGGACATTCTCATCTTCACACTATCTTCGATAGCACACAACTCACACAACTAGGCGAGTTTGCTGATCTTGGTGGGCCCACGCTACAATGAGGATCTCAATGACGTCGTTTCTGCTGCTCTTGCTTTCAGTCTTGGGTTTCTTTATCTCCTTCTACTTCACCGCCGTCGCCTACCGCTGGATCCGCCCTGACGCCCCCTGGATTCCGACCTTCTGTCAGCTTGGAGAAAAGACTTGTGCCACCATCGTTTTCACCCCGAGGGCGCGGGTGTTTGGCCTGCCTAATTCTGTCCTGGGCCAGGTCTTCTACGTCTCATTGTTGGCCGGAGTGGTCGGGGGATTCCTCTACTCCCCCCCCGCCTACTATGCCTATCTGATGGCGAGCCTGGTAACGGTTGGCCTGGGGATCTTCCTCACCTATTCTCTGCTGTTTATAACCCGTGTCCTCTGCATCTTGTGCTTCACTTCACACGGGATCAACTTCATAATCTTTTTGATCCTGGTTCTGGGCAGAACCGGGTCGACGACATCCTAGTGAGCGGTGAGAAACAGTGAGCAGTGAGCAGTGAAGAGTAGGGAGTGAGTGAGCGGTGAACAGTGACGAAGTGAGTTGAGGGCGACGTGGCGAACTGGGATCCTCAGGTGTTGAGAGGGAACCTGGACCGTCTCTGCATGGACGGTTCTTTCGCCGCTCACCGCTCACCGCTCACCGCTCACCGCTCACCGCTCACTGCTCACCGCTCACTGCTCACCGCTCACTGCTCACCGCTCACTGCTCACTGACTCACTGCTCACTCGATAACACTCTCCGGAATCACGATCGTGCCTAACACCTCTGTGACCTCCCCTAGCAGTAGCCTTGACCACAACCTACAGGACTCCTTCCCTCTCTTGAGCGGCTTTTCCTCGACCAGGGAATTGGAAGCCTCACCGATCTACGCAGAGATTCGAACGGAAATCGACAGGGTCCTGGGCGGAACCGTGCACGAGAGTTTGGGGGTGGCATCCGGCAGCACCCGTCCCTACCTTCGGGCGACAGCCTGGAATATCGAGCGCGGCCTCCGTCTCGCGGGGATTATTCGGGTGCTACAAGAGCATCCGCAGCTTAGTCAAAGCGATCTCATTCTCGTTACCGAGTTGGATTACGGGATGACCCGAACCCAGAATCGTTTCGTGGCGAGGGACCTTGCGGTTGCACTAGAAATGGATTACGCCTTTGCTCCCTCCTATATGAACCTAAACAAGGGAGCCGGCCTCGAGGCCAATAGTCCCGGTGAGAACACCCAAGCTCTTCACGGAAACGCCCTCTTTTCGCGCTTCCCGATTCGGGAGGCGCATTCGCTGGCGCTGCCAAACGGTAAAGACAAGATGAAAGGTGGCGAGAAGCGTCTGGGCTGCCAACGAGCGGTTCTGGCCCTGGTGGACCATCCCCTCGGGACCCTTCGTGCCGTGAGCGTCCACCTGGACGCACACTGCACGCAGCGACACCGGCAGCACCAGATGAAACTCATCCTTGAGCATCTGGAGGGCTGGAATCCTTCTTTGCCGACCCTGATCGGGGGAGACTGGAACACCTCTACCTATAATTCCAAGAACGCTGCTTACTCCATTCTTGGGTACGCTCGACGAGTCCTGATGGGAGTCCGACACGTGCTGGAGAACCATTATCCCTTTCCCGACCGCTGGTTTGAGCGACATCTGTTCCGCGAGATCGAGCGACGAGGTTACCGCTATCGCGACCTCAACGAGCCTGGCGTCTGCACTCTTCACTACGACGTGGAGGACCTCTCCATCAACGAGAACATGGGAGAATGGATCCCCGACTGGTGTTTCTGGTTTATCGAGTGGGCTCTCAAGAAGCAGCAGGGACGCTGCTCTCTCAAGTTGGATTGGTTTGCAGGCAAGGAGGTTATTCCACACCCAGAGCAGTCCCCGAAGGTCATCAACGGTCTGACCGATTCCGAAGGCGCCCTTTCTGACCATGACCCCATCGTCCTGGATTTTCTTATCGATGGCCAGAGCGGTGAAGGGCAATGAACCGACCCCTGGTTCGCTTCTCTCGGCCTTGCTCCAGCTGGCGCGACTAGGGTAAGCTCGGAGGCCACCGATGACTCGAATAAGAACCGCTTTCAGCTGCCTCTTCCTTGCCACATCATCACTCTCAGCCGCGGACGCCATTCTGACGGAGATCCAGCTCAAGACCGAGCCCGACACCGTCCGGATGCGACCCTATGAGAGCTTGTTCGTGCAAGTCCTTGCCTACGCCGAGGTCGAAGCGGACGGGGAAAAGAAAAAGGTCCAGATCAGTGCAGGCGGTACTCAGTTCACTCTGCGCAGCGACAACGGCGGTTGGCTCTCCAAACCTTTTCGTTTTCGCGGGCGCGAGGCGGATTCCCTGGTTGTGTCGGGTCTGCAGAGCTTCTTCGGTGGCAGGCGCGCGGATGACTTCGGGGTGGACGCTGTCCTCTACACGGCACCCCAGCGAAATGGAAGCTATGAGATCGAAGCACAGCTCAAGGATAAGAAGGCGAAGATAAAAATCGAGGTCCACTCTGGCGCTCGTTCCCTCCGCAAGGCGGAGCGCACTTCGTTTCCAGCCGAGCGACATTCTCCAGATCCCTATCGTAGGCTGGCCGAGCATCACTCACCTTTTCTGGCACAGCAAACCTGGTTTCAACCCAAGGCGGACTACGTCGCCCGCTTCGACTTCGATGGCGACTCGCAGGGCGACAATAACTGGGATGCTGCGGCCACCGGCAGCTCGCAGGCGTACGTTTACTATGCCGTCATGGAGACCCGCACGCATTGGTTCTTGGTGTATGACATCTTGCATCCACGAGACTACTCGGATAATTGCATCGCCGGGACCTGCCATGAGAACGACAGTGAGGGGTTGATTCTGACCGTGCTGAAGGATGGCTCCCAGTTCGGCCGACTGCAGGCCATGGAGACCTTGGCCCACAACAACATCTACTCCTATCGGGCTGACCGGGAGGTGCGCAATAACGTTCACGGTATCGATGGAAATGTGGAGTTTTATCAATCACACCCGGTCGTGTTCATCGAATCCGGCGGCCACGGCGTCTACGGCTCCAGCGATAAACACTCGCGTTACAAGGTAAAGCAGCGGCGTTTCACCGAAGGAACCGGTGTCACCTACGTCTACAAGGGCCAGGCCCAGCGTCCTCAACATGCCAACCACCGACTCGTGGGTTACGATCTGCTTCCGGCCTGGGAACACCTATGGGTGCCGGGCCACACCAGCCGTCACAGCCAGAACAAGATGTACGACGACTATTTTGCCTACGAGCCCTACGGTAACCGTCCTGCGCCTCCTTACCCGGAGATCGCCGGTGCCTTTCTGGGGCGCAAAAGGGGTTCGAACAAGGCCAAACCCTTTTGGGGGTGGAAAGATCGGCGGACCGATAAGAAGAAGGTCCTGGCTGCAGGGCAGTGGGGACTGGATCCGGCCTATGCCACTTCCCAGAACCTGAAGTTTCCCGGGTCTTTTTCCCTCGATTACGTGTTCAATCCCTTCCTCGGAATCGATGGGAACCGGGCCCTTGAGGTCCGGCGGGTCCAAACGTTGGAGCAGCCTCCGGCTCCGGCGCCAGAGGATTTCGTGCAGCAGCAGGCCGTTCAGCAAACGCTGGCGGCGCGGCCTAAAGACTATGACCCCAAGTCCCGCAAGGGACAGTTTGACCTGAGGCTGCGAATTGATGAGGAAGTGGAAGTCTGGGTCCAAGGCGCCAGTATCCTTTATGAAGTGCTCAAGGGTCGTGAGCCCGCCGATGACGGCTCGGTATACTCCCAGGAAATTCCTCGCGCTATCTTCAAGAAGTTCGAAGTTGAGAAGAAGGACGGTCGAGGCAATATTCTAGTAGTGGAGGAGCCTTCGATCCAGAACGATTTCAGCTTGAGGCTGCGCTTTATCGATCGCAAAGGGGGAGATGACCGCTACCACGCCCGAATCAAGTGGGAACGAGAGCGACTCCTTCCTCCAGCCCCTCCCAAGCCCCAGACGATACTGACGGCCGCTCCTGCCGCACAGGGTAGAACAGTGCTGGCTAATGCCCCCGCCCCAACTCCACAGGATCCGGCTGGAACCCAGGTTTTCTCGAAGGACAACGACCCAGGTGATTACGACCGGGATCGAGACGGGGAGTTCGAGTTTCGCGGGCGAATCGACGGGACAGTGGCGATCAGCGTTCGACGAGATCGAGTGTTCATAAGGGTTTTGAATAGGCATCAGGTGGAAGTAGATCGCTTCTCCTTCTCCCAACCGTTGCCCCCCGGTTTGTACAAGCGTTTGGAATTGGAAAAGAACGACGGTCGGGGAGAGGTGCTCCTGCAAGAGCGTCCCTGGGAGGGCAATGACTATACGGCCGTCATCCAGATCTCTGACCCCAAGGGTGGAGATGATCGCTACCACTTCAAATTCAAGTGGAAGCGCTGATCCAGGCACGCTTGCTTCGATGTCTCGAGTACCAAGAGCGGTCCAGACACACCAGAATCATCACTAAGGAGAATTCAAATGGCAGCCAACAACCCGGCCCAGTTGGGACTTGCTTGGTTCTACTTTGCGCTGCTCACGGTAGTAGCCTGGGGACTCTACGGCAACTTCCTCCACAGCGGCCAGATGGCCATGGCAGACCCCGAGAATGGACGCTATAAGGCCTTTCTCTTTGTAGGAGTCGCCTACTTCATTACGGCGGTATTGGCTCCTCTCGTGGTACTCAAGCTCCACGGATCGTCCTGGGATTTCCCGGCTGCTGGGATGATGTTGTCCCTTTTCGCGGGTATCCTCGGCGCAATCGGGGCCTTCTCGGTTCTGCTCGCGTTCGGAGCCAAAGGCTCCCCCAGCGTCGTCATGGCCATTGTGTTCGCTGGGGCGCCAGTGGTAAACGCGGTCGCTGCGATAGTACTCCACCCACCTCCAGGGGGGATCTCGAGCATCCGCTGGCCTTTCGTCCTGGGAATTTTGTTGGCGGCTTCGGGGGGGTGCCTGGTGATGCTCTTCCGACCGGGCTGAAGGGCTGAGGTGAAACCAGTAATGCGAAAACCATGACTCGAGTGGTTTCTTTCAGGTACGATTCGAGAGAATCACGCGCAGGTAGGGCGACTGCAGGATCCGGAAGTTCTGTTCTCGAATGGCGTCAGCACGCCTGGGGGGTCTAGATTGAGGAGCGCTGGGATGAAAAAACCAGCCAACCCAAGACAGCCAAGGATAGCAACGACAGGGCGCTCCCCAAGTAGAAGCTGGTTGGTCGATAGCTGAAACGTACAAGGTGTTTTCCCTCGGGTATCCGAACGGCACGAAACAAGTAGTCAGCGCGAAAGATCTCGGTTTCACTCTGGTCAACCTGGGCCTTCCAGCCCGGGTCGAAGGTATCCCGAAGGACGAGCCAACCTTCCTGCTCCATCTCGACTTCGATTTCTATCTCGTTCGGCAGGTCGGAAAGCCAGGCTACCGTTCCCGCTCCGGCAGACAGCGTCTGACCCTCGACTGATTCAAGAATTACCGTGTTTGACCCTCTGCTGGTAAGCAACTGGAGCGCTTCCTGTCCATCCCTTGCTGGCAGGACGGACTCTGCAATCGAAATCCGCTCGGCCTTGTCTACGCTATAGACATAGGGCGAATAGTCACGCAACAACCGAAGCCCTTCCAGTTTGAGTGTGCGCGGAGTTACGACCAAGGAACATCCTGCTCGACGCAGCAGTTCGAGTTGGGCCGAGTCCAGATCGTGGATTGGGTGGTGATGGTCTCGCCGTCCCGGCTGCAGCTCCGCATAGAATCGCACCCAGCGATCGGTGAGGATCGGCTCATAGCCACGTAGGTCACGGAGACTCCAACTCATGCCGAAGTTCGGCAGGAGAGTGCCGATGCCGATTCCGACGAGTCGAGCATGTGGGCGCTGGGCCAACTCATCGACCACCGCTGGGCGATGCTGAAGCAGCTGTTGTGGCGAAGTAGTGTTGAAGAAAAACCCAAAAACGAATCCATTGATCAGGACCAGGACCAGAAGCGCGGGCACCGGATTTCTTCGCCGATAACATCGATATAGAAGCGGAAGGATCAGGAGCAGCAGGACCGTCCAGAATATTCCCAGGGGATACCCGAAGGCCTCTCCCCTGAAGTAGAACGGCTTCTCGGAATCCGAATCCAGCCAGCGCATGACTGGACTCCAGGATGACCACAGCAACAGCGCCAGGGCACCGCCGAACAACCAGCTGAAAGCGCGGGCGCTCAATTGTCCGGATCGCCAAACGGATGCACCTACTCCTGCCAGCACGGCAAACGACACCTGCAGCACCTGTCCGGCATGCAGGTAGTTGGTCTGGCGGAGCAGCGGCAGCCCCGTCAGAACTTCGAACAGAAGGGTATACCGAGCACCAGGATCAGAGACCACAGAGTCAGTATTCCCAGGGCCTTTGTCGTCCGGGCTGCTCGCTGCCCCCTCGATGCCAGACCCGCCAGGAAGCAAGAAAGGATGCCCACGTAGGCAAAACTGACGTAGCTCCATTTCGGCACTATCCGCTCCTCCGGACCCTCGCGGTAGTGTGGCTGGAGCAGTGCGGGCCATTCTTCCGGTAGCAGGTGATAGGGATTGCTTGCTAAACTTCCGCGGTCGCTAAGGGTGTAACTCCCGATCATGTGGTCCACAAAGGGCAGGGTGGCTACTCCAGCCAGTGCCAGGCCCAGAAAAGTGGCCAAAGCGATGGCATTCCAGCCGCGTATGGTCTGTTGTAGTTGGGATAGGTCCCAACAGCGTGCGAACGCGTAGAGCAGGTAAGCCATCTGCTGGAGGAAGGAGCATTGCATGTTTCCGCTCAGATAGGCGGCCGCCAGGATCACCGCCAACCCAGCTAGATGGATGCGCCGGCGAGTCTGTGCGTAGGACTCGACTTGCAACAGTCCCCAGCCCAGCAAGGCCGAGATGAAACCGTTGGGGAAAGTGAGAAAGAAGATGTTGTAGCCTGCGAATAGAAAACAAAGGCCAGCCAACAGGGAGCAGTCCGAGGGCAATCCGATTCGACGACAAAAGAAGAAGACTCCACTGCCGGCGAGCAGCAGCTTCAGCAGAGCCGCGTACTCGAAGTACAGGTAGATCGGCAAGCCAAGAAGCACCCAGCGCAGCGGGGAAAATAGGGCAGACACCGAGTTTGCCAAAAAGGGGGTGCCGTTGATGACATAGGGATTCCAAAGTGGGAGTCGGCCCTCGAAAACTTCCGACCGGTGAAAATGATAATAGGGGTACAGCTGCTCCACGGAATCCATCAGCAGGATGTTGCCAGGTTCAGAGTTCGGCTGTTCCTCGCTCCAGGGCGAGAACGATGCCAGCAGCCCTCCCGGCCAAAGGATCCTGGATGTCAGCAGGGCAGGACTCAGGAAGAGTATGACGGTGGCAACCAGGACCAGAAGGTAGCGAGATTCTGTCTTACTGGGGAGTCCCCTCAAGACTCATGATCTCCGGAAGCGAGTGCCCGATTTCAGCTCCCAAGCTCACACACGACTGCCACAGAGTCAACCTGTCCAGCCTTGTCCAGCCTTTCGCGAGCACTCCTCCTGCGGCTATCAGCTGGATTCGATTGTCAAACCAAAACAGATCCAAGATAATCGGGGCACCATGAGCGAAAGGGAGGCTTTCCACCCATGTCTGAACTGAAAGAGGGCGTTGGGACAGCTGCCACTCCCCGCCTCGGCTTTCTCTATCCCAGCCACTCGGGTGAAGACGATTACCCGCGGATGGGAGAGCTTATTCGTCCCGCGGTCGAGGTCGAGGTGGTGCATACGACCATCGGTGAAGATGCTCATCGGGAGGATGCCCTCCGGGACACCGGCGATTCCAGCAGGCTGCTGGAGGGCGCCAGAACCCTGAAACGAAGCCAGGTGGACGTGGCCATGTGGGCCTGTACCAGTGGAAGCTTCGTTTTCGGGTGGGCCGGAGCCAATCAGCAGGCGCGGGAGATTCAAGAAGTACTTGGCGTTCCGGTATCGAGTACTTCCCTTGCCTTTGTGGCGGCCTTGAAAGCGCTGGCGATCAGGAAGGTGGCTATCGCGGGAACGTATCCGGAAGATGTCGTGCTCTTGTTTCGGGACTTCCTGGCCGAGACGAGAATACAGACTGTTCACCTGGGCGGCCGCGGAATCATTACCGGAGTGGAAGTGGGAGAGCTGCCGAAGCCAGAGGTGATCCGGCTGATCCAGGAGAACAATCATCCGCAGGCCCAAGCTATCCTGGTTCCCGATACGGCGCTGCACACCGCGGGGTGGATCGAGGATCTGGAGTCGGCGGTCGACGGTAAGCGGGTACTTACGGCCAACCAGGTAACCATGTGGCAGGCTCTCTCCCTACTCGATCGCTTCGAGTTTACGGTAGAGCCGGGACTGGGCTCACTCTTCGGGTAGGCTTCACAAAGGAGCAACTTCACAGAAAGGAAATCAGATGTCCATCCCTAGCGAGCCAGCTTTCGACGATGCCGAGTATCGACGGCGGCTTCAGCGAGTCCAGACCTCGATGGCTGAGAGGGGCCTGGATACCCTTCTGCTTTTCAGTCCCCATAACGTGTTCTACCTTTCGGGAATGGACTCGGAGAATCTGTTTGATTATCAGTGTCTTCTGGTGCCCCAGGCCCAGGATCCAGTCCTGATCATCAGCCACTTCGAGGAAGCATGCTCGGAGAACTCCTGCTGGCTGGAGACCGTTCACCCCTACGCTCCCTTCGAGGATCCGATCAATGCCACCATCGACGCGGTCCAAGATTTGAACCTCCAATCCGGCAGCCTCGGAGTGGAGCGGCGTAGTCGAGGGCTCTCGGTAGACTTTTACGACAAGTTGCGGAGTGCTCTCGACGGCGCCACGCTGTTTGACGGATTTGGCCCGGTAGAGGAATCCCGGCTCGTCAAATCCGAAGCCGAGATCGCCTACATGCGGAAGGCGGCTCAACTCACCGATCTGGGTGTGAACGCGGGCTACGAGGCGATGGCGCAGGGGGTGCCGGACTATGAGATCGGTGCCGCTATCGTCGATGCCATGTACCGGAGCGGGAGCGACACCGTTTGCTGGGGGCCCATCGTGGCAGCCGGTTATCGGTCCGGCTGCGCTCACAGTACCTTCAACGGGCATCGTCTGAATGAGGGGGAAACGATATTCCTGGAGGTTACCGGAGAGGTGACTCGGTATACGGCTCCCCTGATGAGGACCGCCGTCCTGGGGGAGCCCACCTCGGAGATGCGTCGGGTTGAGGATGCCGTCATGGCGGCGCTCGACATCATTGTGGAGAAAGCCCGTCCCGGGGCCGTGCCCAGCGACGTTGCCGGAGCTGCGCGGAGCGCCCTTGATCCCATCCTGAAGGACTACGTGTTCCACTACAATTTCGGATACCCGGTCGGCATCGGCTATCCCCCGAGCTGGATCGAGGAACTCGACTACTTCATCCGAGACGGTAATACCCGACCGTTCGAGGCAGGTATGCTCTTTCACCTCCCCATGTCGATTCGAAAGTATGGGGAGCATGCCGTCAACCTCAGCCATACGATCCTGGTGGGAGAGGAGCAGACGGCACCCATCACCAGCAGCCCGGCTCGGCTTCACCGCGTCATGTGATTTCCCAGCGCGAACGATCCCGCTTCGTTTCACCACGCCGTCCCTTATAATGGCGGCCTATGGATCTCAAGCAGATGGGCCTCGAGGCTCAAGTCGCCTACCTGATCAAGAGCACCGAGGAAGTCCTCGTCGAGAGGGAGCTTCGTGAAAAGCTGGCGAAGGCTCAAGAAACGAGCCGGCCGCTAACCGTCAAGGTGGGGTTTGATCCCACGGCTCCGGATCTCCATCTCGGTCACACGGTCCTCTTGCGGAAGATGCGTCATTTCCAGGATCTGGGACACCGGGTCGTCTTCCTGATCGGCGATTTCACGGGACTGATCGGCGACCCGACCGGCCGCAGCAAGACCCGTCCGGCTTTGACGAGAGAACAGATTCTCGAGAATGCCGAGACTTACAAGAATCAGGTTTTCAAGATTCTGGATCCGGAATCGACGGTGGTTGATTTCAACAGTCGCTGGCTGGAAACGCTCTCTTCCCAAGCGTGGATTCGTCTCTGCGCCAAGTACACGGTGGCGCGAATGCTGGAGCGGGACGATTTTTCAAAGCGACTCCAAGCAGGCCAGCCCATTTCCGTCCACGAGCTGCTCTACCCGCTTATGCAGGCCTACGACAGCGTCTTCCTGGAAGCCGATGTCGAGTTGGGTGGCACCGATCAGAGGTTCAATCTACTGGTTGGTCGAGACATCCAAAGAGAATACGGACAGGCACCCCAGGTTCTCCTCATGACACCCATTCTGGAAGGACTGGATGGAAAGGAGAAGATGAGCAAGTCGTTGGGTAACTACATCGGCATCCAGGAGCCCGCCGAGGACATGTACGGGAAGCTGATGTCGATCAGCGACGAGTTGATGTGGCGCTACTTCGAGCTGCTTACCGATCTTTCCTCTGACCATATCGCTCAAGTCAAGGCTGATGTGGAAGAGGGCAAACTCCACCCCATGGCGGCGAAGCAGGATCTGGCTGTGCGGATCACTCGCGATTTCCATACCGAAGATGACCTGAAGTCGGCTCGCGACCACTTTGATCGGGTTTTTCGGCAGAGGGAAGAGCCGGAGGAGGTCCCGAGCTTCAACATCCCTGATCCAGGTGATTCTATTCAGCTCGCCGATCTGATTGTCCAGGCCTCTCTCGCTCCATCGAAATCCGAAGCCCGCCGACTTATTCAGCAAGGAGGCGTTTCCATCAATGGAGAAAAGGTCGCCAAGCACATCCTCCCGATCGACGCCGGATTGAGAAAGGGTTTCCTGCTGCGCGTTGGCAAACTCAAATTCGCCCGAATTGCTCTGGACACCGAGTAGCTATCTCCACTCTGTGCGGCCGGCTATAATGCCGCTATGACCCAGGAAGCTCCGACTCTTTTCATTACCGGCGGCGGGGTCGGCATGGGACGGAAGATTGCCTTGACGTTTGCCAACCAGGGCTACCGGGTGGCCGTCACCGGAATCGAAGGTAACGAAGAAGCCGCCCAGGAAATCCGGAATCTGGGCTGCGACGCACTTGCTGTCTCGCTTGACCTGACGGACCCTCCGCAAGTGGACGCCGCAGTCGATCGGGTCATGGAGGAGTGGGGTCGAATCGACGTTCTGGTAAACAACTCCGGCATCGAAGGACCTACGGCCCCGCTGGTAGAGGTCTCCCCAGAGGAATGGAATCATACCCTGGCTGTCAATCTGACCGGCGCCTTTCTCTGCGATCGGGCCATCGCTCCGCATATGATGGAGAGAAGATCGGGCTGCATTCTTCACATCTCATCGCTTGCCGGGCTCATAGCACTCTCTTTGCGTGCTCCTTACGTGGTCTCCAAGGCCGCCATGGTGGGTCTCACTCCAACGCTGGCGGCGGAGCTGGGCCCTTACAATATCCGGGTAAATGCAATCTGCCCCGGTCCGGTGGAGGGTGACCGCATCAGGAACGTCATCAAACATCGATCGGAGTCAACGGGGCGAAGTCTGGAAGACCTGGAAAGCGAGTATATCGAAGCTTCCGTTTTGAAGCGCATGGTTCAGCCTGAAGACATCGCCAATATGGCGGTGTTCCTGGCTTCACCTGAAGCCAAAAACATCACCGGACAGACCATTCGTGTGTGCGGCGGCCAACTGTAGTCAGGCTCACACTGGGCCCGGACCAGGGAGCGAGGTGAATAAATGAACAGGGATCGCGGTCTCACCGTGCTCAACGAGATGCTGGGCGAAGAGCAGGCAAGAGAGGTTCAGCAGACCTGGGAGAAGATCTCTCCCGACTTCGAGAAATATGTCATCGGTTTCCTCGCCGGTGAGATATGGCCCCGCCCCCAACTCGACCGTAGGACCAGGAGCCTGTGTACCATCGCAGTACTCGGTGCGCTGGGACGCGAGCGAGGACTGGACTTGAACATCCGAATGGCTCTGAGAAACGGAGCCTCGCAGGAAGAGATTCTAGAAACGCTGCTGCACCTTGCTCCCTATGCAGGGTTTCCCGCGGCCTGGGAAGGGATTGCCATGGCCAGCAAGATATTCTCAGAGACCAAAGAGTCTGCCGGTGAGTAAAAGGCTTCGCGAGTTCGTAGCTTTCGGCTCCAGGCCGAAGTATTCTCCTACCTTCGAGCCCTTGGCTCGATGCACGCCGTCCTGAGTACATAGGAAGGAGGTGAATCCTGAAGGGATTCGGTATTTCAGCCCAGGGTTTCCGAACCCTGGGTCAACGGCGTCGCCCCTGGATTTCAACCCTGAATAGGTTGCCTACAGAAGGGCAACCAATGGGTCAGGACGCACGCGGGTAAGAGGCAGGCGGAGTTCCCGCCTGCCCCTCCCCGTTGTCGCGATGGGGTCTGTTCCCCACATTTACCGGCGTGAGGGTCACTCACCGGGCGACCCCAAAGACGTTGCCCCATTTCGGGGAACGACGTAACATACTTGACCGTAGGTGTTGCGACAGAGACAGAAGCTTTCCAGGGAAAGCAAGCCGAGCTTTCGGCAGAAGAACCCCACCCGGAGTTTGCGGTTGTCGTTGTAGTTCTTCCGTTTAAGCTTCATGCTCCGGAGTCGCATTCGGACCCAGGAGTCGAGCTTTTGGAAGAGCCAACGATTGGTCGCAAACTCGGGGGTGAAGTACTGTGCTGTCCCCCTGATCACTCGGTTCAATTTCAGGATTGCCTCGGCATCGAGGTTATGGCAGCGGACGGTTAATTCCCGCACCTTATCCTTGAATTTCTGCTGGGACTTGTCGCGCATGCGCCGGGAACGGGACGAGAGGAAAAAGCCAAGAAATTCATAGCCTTTTCCGAACGTCATGATCCGGGTTTTCTCCGGACTCAGCCGTAGCTGAAGTGGGGTTTCCAGCACTTGCTGGACGAGTTCCATAGCCTCTTGCGCCTGCTGTTGGGACCGGGTCAAGACGACGAAGTCGTCAGCATAGCGGGCGAATTGAAAACCCGCCCGGTGCAAGGCCCAGTCCAATTGGTTGAGGACGATGTTAGCCAGCAGTGGGGAAATGACTCCTCCCTGTGGCGTGCCGACCGTGGTCGGCTTGAAGACTCCGTCGTCCATGACCCCGGCAGTGAGAAATCGTTGGAGAAGGCGAAGGATATTGCCGTCGGCAACCTTGTCGGCCACCAACTGCATAATGACGTTCTGTGGAATGTGGTCAAAAAAACCTTCCACATCGGCGTCGAGTACCCAAAGGTAGCCGGCGTCGTGAAGGGACAACAGCCACTGGATCGCCTGATGACAGTTGCGTTTAGGACGAAACCCGAAGGAGGCGTCCTGAAAGAGCGGCTCGAAGATAGGTTCCAGCAGCCGCCGCAGAACCTCCTGGGCCACGCGATCGCGGACCACGGGGATCCCGAGCGGCCGGGTCTTCTTCGTGCGAGGGCCTTTGGAGATCCGGACGCGGAGCAGCGGATCGGGCCGAAACGCCCCTGATTTGAGAACTTTCATCAGGGCGAGAAGGTTTGGTTCGAGGTTAGCCTCGAACCTCCCGACGCTGACCTTGTCCACTCCAGCGGCACCTCGGTTGCGCTTGACTTTCTTGAAAGCGGCCCGCATGAGCTCGATCGTAATGCGACCGGTCAGCGAGTGCTCCTTTCTGCTCTTCACCATGGTGTTCCTGTTAGGTTGCATCATCAGGTGAGACGGATCGGGGATCTATCGGGTGTTTCTTAGCCAGGCACCTAGGTGTCTGTTTTCTCGGTTTGACCCGGGCAAGAGCACGGGCCGGCCCATTTTGGAGGCCACGGCCGGGACGCTAACTACCCAGAGCTCAGATCCTTCCTCAGCTCGTCTTCGGTTTTACCTTTCCTCCAGTCGAAACTGGAGTACTCCGGCTCTGCGGCAATCCCTAAAGCGGAGGCGGCTCAGGAGGCCTTCTCCACAGCACCGCATCATCCGTCGCCTTTCGCCGAGGGCTTATAGCGCGGACTCACCCAACGTGGGACGGTGGGGGACCTTCACCGGTCATGACTCGAACCATTTTCCTCAGGCGGCGACAGGTATCACCCAAAGCAGTTCCAGAGAGATAACCACATGTTCTCTCTGAAGACGAGGTCAGGGAACCTCGCCGACGCTTCGCTCAAGGGCGGTCGTTGGCGCTTTGCTCTAGGCCGAAGTGCCGTCTCCCGAAGTCTTCCTGCCTGGCCCCTTCGTGACGATCCCTTCTTCCGGACCTGCCGTTGGGAGCGCCCTGGCTGCCTACCTCCGCTGGTTAGTTGCGGAGTTCGAGCAGGAAGTTCTGTACCAGCGTGGACTCGCACAGGTAGGCTTCGGCGTCTTGCTTCTCTTATCCCTCTATTTCCCTCCTTTCAAACGCCTCACCGTTTGTCTACCATGGTTGACTTAGTTCGAGCCACTGCGGCTCATCGCACCCCTACAGGGTTCACTCTTGGATGGTATGTTCCGGGCACATAGGTAACAGTTTCTCCCAGGCACATAGGTTACAAGAGGAGTCATGCCATGGAAAGAGACGTGTGTAATGAACGAACGAGTGAAACTGCTGACCGAGTATCTGGAGGGGGAGTATGGGATTACAGAGTTATCGCAGGCCTATGAGGTGAGTCGGAAGACGATGTACAAGTGGATTGCTCGATACGAAAAAGAAGGCTGGGCGGGGCTGGAGGATCGGTCCCGTGCGCCCCACAGCCACCCCAACGCGGTAGAAGAGAAGATCGAGAGGAAGCTTTTAGAGTTGAAGGCCCGTTGGCCGTTGTGGGGAGCGCCGAAGTTGTGGGTCAAACTGAGAGAGGCGGTGGGAGCGGATCGGTGTCCGGCGGAGAGCACGGTGAGCGAGATCCTCAGACGGCACGGTTTGAGTGGGCTGGTCAAACGACGACGGCGAGCGGTGCCGACGGAGCAGCCCTTTGAGGAGTGCCGGGAGGCCAATGCCGTGTGGTGTACGGATTTCAAGGGCTGGTTTCGGACCACCAACGGCCGCAAATGCACGCCCTTGACGATCAGTGATGCGCACAGCCGCTGCTTGTTGTGCTGCCAGGGGCTGGGGGGAGCGACCGGATTTATCACGGTCAAGCCGCTGTTTATTAAGACGTTCCGGGAGTGTGGGCTGCCCGATGCGATGCGCACGGACAATGGACCGCCGTTAGCGTCGAGGGCCCTGGGAGGGCTCAGTGACCTGGCGGTGTGGTGGGTGCGTTTGGGGATTGAATTGCAACGCATCGAACCGGGTTGCCCGCAACAGAATGGAAGACATGAGCGGATGCATCGGACGCTGAAGGAAGCGACGGCCCAGCCGCCGCGAGCGAATCTCGGAGCCCAGCAGAAGGCGTTTGAAGCCTTTCGCCGGGAATACAACGAGGAGCGTCCCCATGAATCCTTGGGCCAGAGGCCCCCGGCGCTCTTCTACCAGCCGGCGGCTCGGGAGTATCCTTGCCGGTTGCCCGAGCAAAGAGGTTATCCCGATGAGTGGGAGAAGCGGAGGGTGCGCAAAGCCGGTCAAATGAAGTGGAAGGGCGAAGACATCCTAGTGAGCTCGACCTTGCGGGGGCAGGAGATTGGATTAAAGCCCGTGGGAGAAGCCCAGTGGGCCGTCTACTTCGAGACCCTGGAACTCGGCCTCTTCGATGAACGGCTGGGAAGGGTGCTGCCGGCCAAACGATTGCGACGAAAACCGCCAACCCAAGATCAGGAGCCACCCCAGAGTGGCCAATGACCCGGAAAGCCGTGGAAACTGCCGCACTATGGAAACCGTGGAAAAACGGCGACATGGAGAAGACGACTCCAGGCGTGGAGTTTTTCCACCGTTCCCACAGCGCTTGGAAAACTCCTCCGGACGGAGTTTCCCACAGTTCCCACTGCTTCTGCGGCTGGATCTATAAACGGACTGCCTCTGCCGCTTTGCGGCGAGGCTTCACGAGCGATTAAAATGAATCGAACCCAAGGAGATCCTGGTTGAATCACTGGCTGGTTTCGAGCCGGCCCCCGGCACAACAAAATGAAGTCCCCAGACTCCAAAAGTGTAACCTATGTGCCCGGGAGAAATTGTTACCTATGAATCGGGAGCTACAGGATCATCCCACCTGTCCCAGGGTTCGGAAACCCTGGGCTATAAGACACAACCCCGTTGGGGTTGACCTCTCCTGATACGCTCAGCCCCGAGGCGTCAGCACGACCTCACCGGTATTCTGTCAAGATCTCGAGTCTTCCCGTCGCATTACACAACTTGATCACTCTGTGAACTTTTTCTCGATCAAGGAGCTCTAGAGAGCTGAAGGGGGGCGATTGCTGCCCCCAATGTCCCCCTCCAGGCGCGATTCTATCCGTCTGTGTGGCCTTCGCCCTCTCCGCCCTCGCCTTCGTGGCCCTCGCCTTCCATTGTTCCTGCTCCTCCTTCTGCTTCTGCTGCTTCTTCGACTGCTGCTGTGGCGGCGTCGCTTGCAGCGGCTGGCGCAGTTCCTTCCGAGGCGGGTGCTGGGGCTGCTGGTTCCTCACCACCACCACATCCGGTCATGGACAGAATCAAGACAAAGACACCAAGCAAGGCTAGGCTTTCGAGTGTTTTTGATCGCATGACAACCTCCCTGAGTTTGATAGATCGGCCAACTGTCGAGTCTCTGGTTTCAAGATAAGTTTGCTACCGGTGCTTTCTCTCCAAATGATACGCCCCGCAGATTACGGGGTCTAGTTCTACCTGGATTTCTCACCGCCCGCCCACTACTGGGGGTCTGTTGCATCAGGCTTGGTCGGTAGTCGCGCCAAGAACCAGAGGGAGACAGCTGCAGCAGCGAGGGCGAAGATGAAGCTGGCAGGAAAGCCGAACCAGTCGGTCAGAGCGCCGTGCAGGGCAGGGCCCGCGCTGCTGACAGGGCCGACCAGCGTGAGGAGGGAGAGGTTTCTAACACCGGAGGAGGCAGATGAGATACTCACGGCGTAGTTGGGGAAGTAAGCTCCTCCCAACTCTCCTGCTCCCATCAGTCCGAAGGCCATGAGATAAGCGTACCCTGGGACACTCCAGCCCCACACCATTGCTGCTGCCAGCAGCAAGACCGTGGTGACCAAAGGGGCGCGAATGCCTTTTCTCATGGCGATGTTACCCAAGAGATATCCTCCTACCGACTTGAACCCGAATCGCAGGGCCATGATGATCCCGGAGAACTGCTTGGGATCGCCTCCCAGGACCACTCGGCTGTACAGCGAAAGATTCGGCATGGCGTTGATAGTCAGGTGCCAGAAGAAGTAGGCAAGCCAAAGAGAAGTGAGCGTGCGCGATTGGACGAAGGACCTCACCGAGCTCACCAGGTACTTGGCGAAGGACTCTCTGCACTCCTGCTCGACAGGCTCCAACTGATAGAGCCTGCTCAGCATAGCGACGGCTGCCATGGAAGGTGCTCCAATCAGATAGAGACAGGCGAAGTCGTAAGGATAGGGCAGCGAAGAAATTCCCCCGTTGAGCACGAACTGAGCCCAGAGGGAACCCAGGACCGCCGTAATAGGACCAAAGGTGAACGTCCACTTCATCGCTCGGGCCCGACCCTCGACGGTTGTTCCCCTTCTCAGGCACTGGTACTTGAACACCTGGGAAGTCGAGGCCGAGAAGCCCTGGATCAGCCCTTGGCCGATCACGGCCAGGAGGCGTACCGGATCGCTGAAGGGATAGATGAGGGCCAGTCCGACGGCGGCCAGCAGTACGGCGGTCACCAGATTGGCGACTACGACGGTCGTCCGAACCAGCCGATGAGGCACGATCCAGGAGAGGACAAAGGGCATGATTGCGCCCAGCAAATAGGCGGAGGCGGGTAGGTTGGCGACGGTCGCGCTGGCCCCCAGTTTGTCACAGAGTGCTGCTTGAACCACTCCGATGTAGACAACAGGAGCCGCAAAGTAGATCAGCAGATTCGAGGTACCGAAAATCAGCCCGTTCCGACGGTCGAGGGCGGCACTGGTCGAGTTGGGCAGTTCGGGCGCGACTTCGTCGCTCTCGTTTCTTAACGTCATTCCTGGTCCCTGCGAATCGCTCTCGAAATCCCTGATGCCCGCTGAATATAGCGTTCGAAGTCGACGTTCCACAAGCTGGAACGCGGATCGTAGCGGTGACCTCCAGGCCGCCGTGCTCGAGCCAGAGGCTCGAAAGAATAGGACTTCGGCCTGGAGCCCAAAGCTACGCCGTCAAGCCACCTGCCGAATCACTTTGACTTGCTGCGGCTTTCTACCTATACTTCGACCAGCAATCACTTGAAGCATTCATCGGGAGAGTCTTCGGTTGAAAGCAACGCTGCTCTCTTTTCCCCAGAAAGAGTCCCTGCTGAGGGTTCTAGTGGAGGAAGAAGCCGTTCTTCTAGGGGAGAAGGTCAGGCTCCAATACGGACTCCGGACGCCTATCTTCATCGATCTACGTTCCCGTTTGTTTCAGCATCCTCGAATGTTCCAGTCCCTGGCCTCCAGTTTCGCTCACGTGATCGGCCGCTGGTCCGAGCCGGGTCAGCCTCAACAAGTGATCGGAGTGCCTGATACGGGCATCCCCTTGGCGACAGCTGCCTCCCTGGAGAGCTTCAACCAGAATCAGGACCATCCCATCACCTTGTCGGTCCTGCGAAAGCATCCCCGGGTCTATCCGAGAGAGATCGTCTCCCAGTTCCTGGGGGAACCTAATTGTGCCTGCCAGACCAACCTGATCGATGACGTTATTGCTTCGGGCAGAAGCTTGAAGGCGGCGGTCGAACGGCTGCGTGAGACAGATGTGCAAGTGGATCGAATCATCGTGTGCGTGGATCGGGAAGAGGGGGGCGTCGAGGCGATCGCCGATCTCGAGGTTCCCGTCTATGCTCTGTACAGCCTCAGTGAAATCCTGGATCTGTGTCCTCAGGGCGAGACACAGCAAGTCCGGCAGGGGAACCCTGGGTCGGTTCAAGCTTGAATCGAGCGCAGGCGTTCGAGATCTTTCGGGGTATTCACGTTAAAGAAGGAGCTGTCGGGAATTCCCCAGTCGGAAGTGGGAAGAAGGTGTACCCTCAGCTGCCGAACCTCCAAGATCGACTCTACCCGTCGAACCCCTTGGGATAGCAGCTGATCCATGGATTCAAGACAGTTTCGAGAGTAATAGGCGCAGAGAAGATGTTTGCGACCTAGTCCATCCTTAGGGACCACCACGTCGAAGCGTTCAGATTTTCCTACCAGGGCTTCGTAGAGATCAGGACTAACCAGTGGGGTATCACAGGGAAGAAAGTAATTGTGGTGTGAGTCCGAGGCGGCCAGGGCTGTTGCCAGCCCTGTCAGCGGACCCCCATTGGGGATCCGATCGACAAGAATCGGGACCGAAAGGTGAGTGAATCTCTCCGGCACGTCGGTTACGACTCGAACGGGTAGGGCCAAGTGCTGCAGAGTAGACACGGCGCGAGAGACGAAGTCCATACCCTTGTAGGACAAGAGCGCCTTGTCGCTTCCCATCCGGGAGCTCCGTCCTCCCGCTAGCACGAATCCTTCTCCTTTCAATTTGCTCCTCATGAGATGTGATCTCACCCAGACCTCTCGGATTGGGGCTTTCTGTATAATGACGCTGAAATTATATGCTACTCGGAGAACGACCGAAGATACTTTCGGAGAAGGTAGCCCAGCGGCTCTTCGCCTATTCTGGAGTGAGGTTCGGCTGCCTTCTGTGGCTGGGTTTTCTCAGTTGTGTCGGGGTCAATGCTCAGGCCCTGGAGCCAGCGCCGCCTCAGCAGGTGGGAATGTCGGGGGAACGCCTGAAGCGTCTCGACGAGGTTCTCAGGACCGCCATCGGCGAAAAGGAAATTCCCGGAGCCGTGGTGCTGGTGGCCCGTGAAGGTCGAGTTGTCTACCGCAAGGCCTTTGGACATCGGGCTCTGCTGCCGAACGAGAAGCCCATGTTGATCGACACGATCTTTGATGTGGCTTCCTTGACCAAGGTCCTGGTCACGGCCCCCAGCATCATGATCCTGGTCGAGGAGGGAAAGCTGTCTCTGACCGATCCCGTATCGAAGTACCTTCCGCGCTTCTCCCAGTACGGAAAACACCGAGTCACAATCCTGCAGCTCCTGACCCACTACTCCGGGCTCCGGCCTACTCTGGAAGGAAACCCCACATGGTCGGGCTACGAGGAGGCGGTTCGATTAGCGTTGCGCGAGCGGCTGATAACCTCTCCAGGAAAAAAATTCATCTACAGTGACATCAACTATATGGTTCTGGGAGAACTGGTACAGAGGGTCTCTGAACAATCGCTCGACCAGTTTGCTCAGGAAAGAATTTTTGCTCCCCTGGGTATGGCGGATACCCACTTCAGCCCTGCATCTGAATTGATGGAGCGGATAGCGCCGACCGAGATGCGGGCGGGGGACATGCTTCAGGGAACAGTTCACGATCCGAGGGCTTCGCGCATGGGAGGCTGTGCCGGCCATGCCGGAGTCTTTTCCACCGCCGATGACACTGCCCGGTTTGCTCAGATGATTCTCGACGGCGGGACCTACCGGGGAAATCGGGTGCTTTCTCCCCTCTCCGTACTGCAGATGACTTCGCCGCAGTCCCCTCCCTCCGAGGAGAGTCTGCGAGGGCTCGGATTCGACATTGGAAGTCCCTTTAGCACTCCGAGGGGAGATCTCTTTCCCAGAGGCTCCTTCGGACACACCGGTTTTACGGGAACCTCGCTTTGGATCGATCCCTTCACCAAGACCTTCGTTATTCTGTTTACGAGCCGCGTTCACCCTCGCGGGAAAGGAAAAGTGGTGGCCCTGAGGAAGAGGGTGGCTTCGGTGGCTGCCGCCTCGATCGTTGACAAGATTCCGAGCGTTTCGCGGGAGCAGGGGAATTAGTGAGCAGTGAGCAGTGGGGTCAGTGAGCAGTGAGCAGTGAGGCGTGAGGCGTCTTGGGGTAGAAAGCTGTAGGTGTGCGAAGGGAACAATGAGTCGTGGCACGGAAGTACCGAGAGATGCTTGGGCACGCTGATTCTTTCAAAGATTTAGTGGTTTATCAGAAGGCGAGGTGGGTCGCGCGAGAGATTTTTTCCGTCTCACGAACTTTTCCAAAGGTGGAAGCATACGCCCTCACTGATCAAGTCAGACGTTCCTCTCGCTCTATCGGTGCGCAGATCGCTGAAGCCTGGGCGAAGCGGCGCTACCAGAAGCACTTCGTCAGCAAGCTTGTCGACGCGGATTCTGAGCGGCTTGAAACGCAGCACTGGCTCGAAATAGCTGAGGACTGTGGCTATCTTGAACCGGAGCAGGTCGTGTGCTCACTGAACTTACGGAGATCGGCCGGATGCTGCGCTCGATGATCGCAAAAGCCAGCAGTTTCTGCGCGCAGGGTCCTGACAGGGTACGCGAAGCGTCAGCAGTGTACTTCCCAAGCCCCCACCAAGGATTATCGTCTCCCGCCCACTTCACTGTTAACGGATAATCACTGCTCACTGCTCACTGCTCACTTACCCACTGGCCTAAACACGAGAATCACGAAGACGCAGTATTCTCTCAACGACGGCATCATTCGCCGGAGGGAGGCGGTACTGGTTGAGTCGAGTGGGTGCCACCCAGCGCCCTTGTCCCAACTTCGGCCGGACGCAAAGGCGACAAAGGAAGAAATGAATGCGAACCTCACGTTCGGGATAGGAGTAGTCCTGGACCAGGAGAAGTTCGGGCCGCTCAGCTTTGACGCCTACTTCTTCTTCCAATTCCCGCCTCAAGGCAGCCAAAGGAGTCTCTAGCTGCTCCAGCTTCCCCCCTGGAAACTCCCAGTAGTGTTCAAGTGAGTCCCGGGTCCGACGGCGCTGGATCCAAACGCTATCCTCAGCCCAGAGAATTCCCACTGCCACCTCAACTAACGGCACGGACTCAACCTATCCCGTATGAAGGCCACTACCGTACACTGCTCACTGTTCACTGCTTCTCACTGCTCACTACTCACCGCTCACCCAAGCAGCCCCACCTGTCCATGATAGAAAACGCCAGCGACCGCGCCGGTCAGCAGGGTGGCCAGGGTTGCGGCCCAGAAGGCGCGCCAACTCAACCTGGCCAGGTCCTCCCGCCGGTCTGGCGCAAGAGCCGAGAGCCCTCCGACGAAGATCGCCACCGAAGCCACATGTGTGAATCCGCACAGGGAGTAACTCAGAATCAGAAGCCCGCGAGGCGACAGGGAGCCTGCCTCAACCAGCTTGGCCAGGTCCTGGTAGGCGACCACCTCCGTCAGGATCCATCGTTCGCCGATTAGTCGTGCAGCATGAGACCACTCCTCAGGGGAGAGACCGAGACAGAGGATTAGAGGGTAGGCCAGAACTTCCAGGACGGACCTCAAAGTCAGGGAGATCTGGACCCCGAACAGTTGATTGGCGATCCAGGATGAAGCTCCGACCAACACCAGGTCCAATAGCTCCGCCAGCCCGAGCATGCCGATCAGGAGGGCGCCAATGCCGACTGCAAGACGGACCCCTTCTCCCGCACCCCAGATGATGCTTCCCATCCAGTGCCCTGTCTTCATGTAGCGCTCCATTGCGGGTACCCGATTCATCGTTTCAGGTTCGTCACCCTCGGGAACCAGGATCTTCGCCATGACGACCGCGGCCGGGATGGAGAGGACGGAAGCCGAAATGAGGTGGCCCGCGATAAACGGGAAGACGTTGCTCAGCAAGCCGACATAGAAGGCCAGCACGGTGCTGGCGATGGTCGAAAGACCCGCTGTCAGAACCATCATCAGCTCGGATCGGGTCATTTTCTGGATAAAGGGGCGGACGATGAGGGCAGATTCCACGCCTACGAACAGGTTACTAGCAGTAGAGAGGACCTCGGCACCGCTCAGGTGGAATCCCCTGTGCGCAGCCCGTGCGGTCCATCGGATCACCGCAGGCAAGACGCCCAGGTAGTAGAGCAAGCTGGTAACCACGGAGAAAAACACCACCGAGGGAATGACCTGAAAGGCCAGGATAAAGCCGATGCCCCCAGCCTCTCCGGGACCGGCAGCGAGCGGCCCGAAGAGAAAGCGAGCCCCTTCTCCCGAAGCAGTCATAAGCGCTGCAACAGCTCGATTAAGGACGAGCAGGACCGATCGAAAGGTCGGCCACAAGAAGATGACGAGACCTAGCCCCGCTATCGTTACCATCCCCAGCACGACGGTTCTCCAGGGGATGCGTCGTCGATCGGACGAACTGAGCCATGCCAGGGAAAGTAGTACCAGGCAGCCCGCTAGAGAGTAGAGGTTGTACCAAGACATGGTGAAGGGAAGGTGAGCAGTGAGCAGTGAGCAGTGAGTAGTGAGCAGTGGCCGAGGGGAGCGCGCTCCGGTGGGACCTAAACGGCTAGTTTCTGTTGCCGAGGGCTCCGTTCACTGACTAACTCACTGACTCACTCATTCACTACTCACTCATTCACTGCTCACTGCTCACTGCTCACTCATTCACTGCTCACTCATTCACTGACTCACTGATCCTTCTCCCTGTAAGTCACGGTGACAGTGCTTTCTGCCCCGTCGGCGGCGTTGGTGGAGAAGATCTGCAGAGACTTGCCTCCCCCCTCTAATGCCAGACTTGCCATCCTAGGCCGTATATTTCGGCTTTTGGCATTGAGCCCTGCCGCCGCCGCCTCCTTTTCGTAAAAGTCCAGAACATCTTTGGCTGGTTGTGTGCTCGGATTAGGAGAAGGCCCCCATGGATCGGGTGCCTGTTTGACTCTGCATGAGCTGCTTGATGGGCACGTCCGTCGGTTTCGGAACCCAGGCGGGAATCTCTCCCGAGTCCGGCCCAATCCTCACGGTACGATCACCGCTTTTCATCTCCACAGATCCAGCGTCGTCTGCGTTGAGCTCGAAAGTCTCCGGTCCGTCCTCTCCCTCGAATACGGCGGAGAGGTTCCCTTCTTTGATTCGGTCCAGATCTAGTTCGATGGTCTTGTTAGAGGACTTCTGACGGATCTTGATCTTGTTGTTGGCCTCGTCGACGGAGATGACTTCCAGGTCAGGATTGATGGCTGTGATCATCTTTGTGATGGCGAGCGCCGGGTTGCCCTCCATCTCGCTCGTTACATCCTGGACCTTGTTCCAGATGAAATACATACCGCCAACTATCACGACCCCAATTAGCATAAAGAATGCAAAGACACCGATGATGATCCAAAGTACGAGGTTAGATTTCTTCTTGGCCGGCGGAGCCGATCCGGGTGCGGGTGGTGGCGTTGTTGCCATGAATACCTCCAATTTGTTTGCTGACGACCCTTTGGGACAATCTTTGCCTTGCCCCCTCCTAATGTCAACTCCTGTTCCAGACTCGGCTCCGTGCGCGGCTGTGTTTCGCTCTTACATCAATAGATGTCCTTCTTCAGCGACCTAGGACTTGCGACCCCTTTTTTGAGTTTCAGCTTAATGAGGCCCCCAGCTGCGCTGGATCATTCAGGGGAAAACTTTGGGTCCGGCGTAGCGGTGGGCTCCAGGCCGCCGTGCATCAAGCCAAAGGCTCGAAGGAAGAAGACTTCGGCCTGGATGCGTATTCCGGACGAAACCGGCCGGTGATTCCAGAGGAAACCGGCCACTGATTCCGGAGCAAACCGGCCACCCAATCCGGCGGGAAACCGGCCACTAGAAACGGGGTTTCCGGAAGGGTGGCCGATTTCCCGGAATCGGTTTCCAGAGCGGACGGAAGCGACGTTGGACTCCTTCGGTACCATGACTCCTTTTCGGAGGAGCGATTGTGCCGAACCAAAGGAAGTCCATGCGCAAAATCAAAAATGTCCTACGCCTGAAGTTTCAGCTTCATCTTTCGGATCGGCAGATCGCCCGTAGCTGTGCCCTCGCGCGCAGCACCGTGGCAGAGTATGTGCGCCGGGCCCAAGGAGCCGGTCTGAGTTGGCCACTCCCTGAGGGGTGGGATGACCGGGCGATTCAGAACCGGGTGTTTCCTCCCACGGGTAAATCTCCCCCGGAGCAACGTCCCCTCCCCGACTTCGCCACCGTCCATGAGGAGCGCTGCCGACACAAACATGTGACCTTGATGCTGCTCTGGGATGAGTACAAGCAGGCGTATCCGGAGGGCTATCAGTACAGTCAGTTCTGCGATCTGTACCATCGCTGGCGGGGCAAGCTGGATCTGGTGCTGCGGCAGGAACACCGGGCCGGCGAGAAGCTCTTCGTGGACTATGCCGGCGACACGGTCCCGATCGTGGATCGCCATACGGGGGAAACCCAAGAGGCCTCGATCTTCGTGGCCGTGCTGGGGGCAAGCAACTATACCTATGCGGAAGCCTCCCTAAGGCAGGACTTACCCTCGTGGCTCGCGGCCCACACTCGGGCTCTGGAGTTCCTGGGGGGTTGCCCCTGCGTCGTGGTTCCAGACAACACCAAAGATGCGGTCCATCGCCCCTGTCGCTATGAACCGGATCTCAACCGGACTCTGCAGGTCGAGAGAACTCGCGAGGCGGAGGGTCTTTCCGAGCCGCTCTATCTGGCCATCGTCTACGGTCCCCAGGATCGCATCTCCGTCTACCGACAGGGAAAGCTGTACGCCAGCTACTTCCCCAAGGGGGAAGGACCCGAGTCGAAGCTTCAGATTTTTCGGGAAGGAAAGGATAGGGTTAGGTTCGGCAGGCTGGAAGGAGGAGGACAGATCGACGAGGCCCGCCTCTACGGGAGAGCCCTGACGGCAGAAGAGATCCAGCGCTCGTTTCGAGCCGGCATCCACAACCTTACCCGCTCAGAAGTGCTACGGGAACTGAGTGCCGGGGAGCGACGCCAAAGGGACTCGCTGCTGGAGGAACTGGAGCGCCGGAGGGCAGATCTGGAGAAGGTTCCTCCCATTCCCCAGGTCTATGCAGTCAACCCGCTTCAGCCCGCGTCCACCTTCATCCAGAACCGGGGGGATCCCGCCAAGCCTGGGGAGCGGGTACTGCCAGGTGGACTTTCCGCTTTGTCTTCCCTCTCACCCGAGTTCGGAATGGGAGAGAATGCGCCAGAAGCCCAGCGCCGTCTGCGTCTGGCCGAATGGATCCTGGACCCCGACAATCCCCTGACTGCCCGAGTCCTGGTCAACCGGGTCTGGCAATATCACTTCGGCCGGGGCATCGTCGGGACTCCCAACGATTTTGGCTTCAACGGGGAGCGACCTACCCATCCTGAGCTGCTGGACTGGCTGGCGCGCTGGTTCATGGACCACGGTTGGAGTTTCAAGGCCCTTCACCGGGAGATCATGCTCTCCAGCAGCTATCGCCAGTCCTCCCGCTTCAGGGAGGCGTCTGCAGAAAGAGACCCCGAGAACAGACTCCTCTGGAGGTTCTCCCCCCGTCGGCTGGAAGCTGAAGTGATCCGGGATGCCCTCCTGGCCACCAGTGGTGAGCTGAACCGGGAGAGGGGAGGGCCTGGTTTCCGTCCCTTTGAGGTTCGGGTCTTCAACACTCATTTCTATGATCTGATAGATTCGGACGAGGCGGAGATGAAGAGACGTACCGTTTACCGGATCGTCGTCCGATCCGGAGGAGATCCCCTTCTGGAAGCCTTTGATTGTCCAGATTCAGCCTTCAAGGCCCCCCGGCGCGGTATCACGACCACCCCTTTACAGTCGTTGACACTGATGAACAACTCTTTCGTCATGAGGCAGGCGGATCGGCTGGCTCAGCGGATTGCAGGGGACGCGAAGGATGGACTTCCGGCCCAGGTAGATCGGGCCTACCGGCTCACACTGGGTCGGGCTCCCCAGGCCGGCGAGGCAAGAAGGGCTCTCACTCACGTCCAGAGTCATGGTCTGGAGAGCCTCTGCTGGGCCCTCTTCAACTCCAGTGAGTTTCTCTACTTGAACTGAGGTTAAACTTGAAGAAGAGGTCGCAGGTCACAGGACGCAAGTCGCAGGTTGCTGAGAAAGGCCTCTATTGCTGAGAAAGGCCTCTATTGATATGAGAGCAAAACAGTTCCCCCTTCTGCCGCGGCGCCACTTCCTCTGGAGATCAGGAGGTGGGCTGGGAGCGCTGGCCCTGGCCTGGCTCCTGCACGACGAGAGTCTGGGCGGGGCCGCTGGCGAAGATGGAGAGTTTGGGCCCAGGCGGTCTCATTTCCCAGGCCGGGCCAAACGGGTGCTCCACATCTACGCGGCCGGTGGTGTCAGCCACCTGGATACGTTCGATTACAAACCAGATCTGGTCAAACACGACGGTAAGGCGCTGACGGACAAGGGAGAGATCGACACCTTCTTCGGCAAGCCCGGGAATCTGATGAAGAGTCCCTGGCAGTTTCGAAAACGGGGTGAAAGCGGTCTCTGGGTCAGCGATCTCCTGCCTCACCTGGCCAGCTGTGCAGATGAGCTGTGCCTGATCCAGTCCATGGTGGCTAAGAGCTCCAATCACACGCCTGCCACCTTCCAGATGAACACCGGCTTTGTGCGCAACGGCTTTCCCTCCATGGGTTCCTGGATCTCCTATGGTCTGGGAACGGAGAGTCAGGATCTGCCTGCATTCGTCGTTCTGCCCGATCGCAGGGGACTGCCGGCCGGCGGCTCCATCAACTGGACGGCTGGATTCCTGCCAGCGGCCCAGCAAGGCGTGGCTTTCAGGCACACGGGCGACCCCATCCTCGACCTTAAAACCCCCGAAAATGTTTCCCCTGTTCGTCGCCAGGCTGAGATGGAGCTAGTGAGCAGGATGAACCAGGAGTACCTGGAAGCCTATCCCGGAGACAGTACTCTGGCGGCGCGGCTCCAGTCCTACCAACTGGCTGCCCGGATGCAGTTGAGCGTTCCCGATATCGTGAATCTGAAGGACGAGGGCCCGGAGATCCAGAGACGGTACGGTCTCGACCACGAGGTGACGGCCGGGTTTGGCCGCAACTGCCTTCTAGCCAGAAGGCTCCTGGAGCGTGGAGTTCGCATGGTCCAGGTCTGGAATGGGGGCGCCTTCGGTAAGCCCCGTATCAACTGGGATGCCCATGAGGATATCGTGGACAACCATACCACCCAGGCCACAACGATGGACAAGCCCCTGGCCGGACTACTGACGGATCTGAGAGAGCGGGGGATGCTGGAGGACACTCTTGTGGTGTGGTCTACCGAGTTTGGCCGAACACCCGTCACCCAGGGGTTCGGTGCCACGGGCCGGGATCACCACCAGCATGCCTTTACCTGCTGGATGGCAGGTGCTGGCGTAAAAAAGGGCTTTCGCTACGGCGTTACGGACGAAGTGGGCTTCCATGTGGCCGAGAATCCCGTGACCGTCTATGACTTCCACGCTACCATCCTCCACCTGCTGGGTCTGGACCACAAGAGGCTGACCTTCTACCACAACGGAATCCAGCGCCGTCTGACCGATGTCCACGGACACGTGGTGGAGTCTCTGCTGGCCTGATCAACCCAGATCTGGAAAACCAGACAGGGGATGAGAAGGACGGACCTCAGACGCAATCTACAGTGAGCCGCAGATTAATTCTAAACGGTCCGCGACAAGAGCACGAAGCTGCCAATCGCCCATAGGATAATTGCCCCAAGCAGGGCCCAGGACGCGCGGACGTGCTCCTGGCGGCTGTGTCGAAAGCAGGAGTGCACCAGCATGAAAGCCAGGATCAGAATGATGATGAATTCCTTGTACTCGCGTGACTCCGTCAATTCCAGCGGCTTCAGAAAGTGGAACACGGCAGCGGCGGTAACGGCGAGTATGCCCAGTTCGAGCGGTGGAACGAACACCCCGAGGCGATCGACGATCCATCGCGCCGACGGTTTCTCACGTCTCAAGGCCAGAGGCAGCCACACCCCGTGCAGAAACATGCCGGTCAGCAGGACCACGCCAAAGAGCACTCCCCCGACTGAGAACCTGAGGTAGGTGCTGCGAAAGCTGAGGTTGTGAATGGCGATATCGCCGTGACCAGCGCGAATCAAGCTCCCCTTGCTCGAGAGCATCTCGGGCGCCTGCCAGCCGAACAGCCGCTGGCCCCAGCTCAGCTCCTCTCCCGCTCCGAGCAGCAGCATGAGGGAAAGCAGCAAGAGAAAGAGCCGCTGCGGACGCCTCAACCGGCGCCGGCTGACGACCAGGGCCCCCACCGCCAGGGCAGCGCAGACGAGCATGAAATACACCGTCCCCCACTCCAGTAGGCCGTCCTCGCGACTGACGTTGCCCGGTTCGCCACGGATCGCACAATAGATCAGCAGGCCTCCACAGGCCAGGGTCAAGACGAAGGGGAACGCTCGAAAGGCGCGGTGTGCGATTTCACCCGATTTTCGGTTCATGTGTCCGCTTTCTCCTCAGAATCGGGCTGCATGAAAACTCACCAGCTACGGCGTCCCCGTTGCTGTCGTAGGTGATTGCCGGTACCCTCTAGGTCGGGCTCTTAGCACTTTACCCGAGCATAGTCAGGTAGCGACAAGTCAGGTTTTCTACCGAAACATCCCGAGCAAAGAAGTTCTGACAAATGAACGTGGCATTTTTCAGTTCGTTCAATGAACGTGGCACTAGTATAGCGAACTATGATTATGCTCATTTCAATGAAGTGTTACTGAATAACACCTCTGTTATTTTCGCTCCTCCTGACCAACATGAAGCTCCCATGGAAAGATTCCGAGAGCGATTCCGCTGTCTCTATGTCAAAAACGTCGAAGAGATTGACCAGCATATTGTTCGTGAAAAAATCGATGTCTGCTACATGCTGACCCATGGTCGTCGTCGCTTCAGCCCCGATCCCCTGCCGTCAAAGTGCCGAACCGTCATACATTGTGTTTTTAGATCTGACGAGCCGCACGGAAACGTGTACGCATGCATTTCCGATACGGTTAATGAACGCTGCAAGACGAACTTTCCGGTGGTCCCACACATCGTCCATCTTCCGTCGGAAGCAAGCGATTTGAGAGAAGAACTGAACATTCCTAAAGGCACCGTTGTATTCGGTCGTCACGGTGGTTTTGACCGGTTTAATATCAACTTTGTACCAGTAGTGTCCCAACGTTTGGGTTTCTAATCTCTGTAAAGTATTAATGAGTAATATGTTAGAGAAGATAATGGGTGTTTCCGACTTGAAAGTGAGTGTACGCTCACGCCCTTCAGTTCATAAGGAGGGCGAGCATGTACACGGGCACGACGATTTTTTCTCAGGTGATGCGGCATCTTCCCTGGCATCATTTTCATCGCATTGTTCAGCACTACGGAGGCGACTACAAGGTCAAGTCGTTCCGCTGTGCCGACCATTACCGGGTCATGGCCTTTGCACAGTTGACCTATCGCGAGAGCTTGCGCGATATCGAAGCCTGCCTACGGGCCATGAGATCCAAGCTCTTCCACATGGGCATTCGCTCCACGGTCTCCCGCAACAATCTGTCCAATGCCAACGAGAGGCGCGACTGGCGCATCTATGCCGAGTTTGCCCAAGTGCTTATCGCCGAAGCGCGCCGCCTGTACACCGACGAGGACCTGGGAGTCGACCTGAACGCGACCGTCTATGCCTTGGACTCCACGACCATCGACCTGTGCCTCTCGGTCTTCCCCTGGGCGCGCTTCCGCCGTACCAAGGGGGCGATCAAACTGCATACCTTGCTCAACCTGCACGGCGCCATTCCCGAGTTCGTTCTGATCTCGGACGGAAAACTGCACGATGTCCACGCCTTGGACCACCTGATTCCTTGTCCCGGTGCCTACTACATCATGGATCGCGGATACCTGGATTTCGGGCGCCTGTACCGACTCCATTCTGCCCGGTCGTTATTCGTGACCCGCGCCAAGGCCAACTTCAAGTTCCGCCGCCGCTACTCCCACCCGGTGGACAGAACGACGGGACTGATCTGCGACCAAACTGTCCTGCTGAGCACCTTCTATCCGGCCAAGGCCTACCCCGAACCTTTGCGTCGCATCAAGGCCTTTTACGGCACCAGTCCCAATGCCGTGAAAACACAAATCTGGATCGCCCTCAGTACCTACCTGCTCATCGCCATCATCCGCAAGCGCCTCTATCTCGAGTTGCCGCTCTACACAATTCTCCAGGTCCTGAGTGTCTCGCTCTTCGAGAAAACCCCAATTTTACAGGCCTTTCAGGACATGCATTACATTACTCAGAATAGTGACATTCATAAACAGTTGATGTTATTCGACTAACGCTGGGACGCTACTGACTTTGTACATAGAACGATAGAGACCATTGTGCGGGATCGGGATGACATATATTTCTTGTTGTTGAATACGAAGCCGTTTACCGAGACTGAACATAAACAAATCATACACCTACCCAGATGCTATGACATTCACGAGAAGTTAAGGTTTATTAATAGTTTGTGACGCCATGATTCACGCCCGGAGGGACGGTGGAACCTTCGGTCTCTCCATAGGAGAATTTTCTATCAAGAACAAGCCAGTCATCACCTGGAAAATCGCGTCAGGCTTGGGCTATATTGGCCATCGTCTGCAACATAGCCTTATCACTCCCATAGTGCCGAACCTGCAAAGATTGCCTAAATCTTTTCCATCGGAACATTTGAAAATTCTCAAGGACAAGGCTCTAACGTATAGTAATTCAAGAGAGTTATATAATCTCTTGATGGCATTTGATCCGGTCGAGGCGCAGACCAAGAATTGGGGACGCCTATAGTTGTCAATATAGTCCGGGATCCGTTATGAAGCTTTTTGAGAAGCATTTTCTGACGTTTTGAAACGGTGAGAAGATAGACAAGAAGTCTCCAGAGCAGTTGAAACCTGAAACCAAGGCTAGGAATCGATGACCAGTTTTTCGACTGCTTGTCAGGGGCCACCCAAAAGCGGCCAGTGAGGGCCACTTCAAAACCGGCCATTTTCAAGAGCCATTGAGGGCCGCATCCGGCGTAGGATGCGCCGATGGCCAATACATTGAAAATGGAAAAGAAGCAAACGGTTTTGGCGCTCCTGAAGCTGGGCTGGTCGTATCGTCGGATCGAGCGAGAGGTGGGAGTCCGACGAGAGAGGATTGCCCGCTATGATCCCTCCCGAGATTCAAAACCGGCCAAAGTGGCCCCCGGCTCGGAGGAGCAAAAGCGGCCAAAGCGGCCCCCGGGTCTGCGCAGCTTCTGTGAGCCCTTTCGGGAGCAGATTGAAAAGAAACTCCAGCAGGGATTGCAGGCCAAGCGGATCTGGCAGGACCTGGTCTTCGAGCAGGGATTCGGGGGAGCCTACAACTCCGTCAAGCGCTTCTGTGGAAAGCTCAAGGCGGAGAGTCCTCGCGTGTTTGCTCGGGTGGAAACTCCCCCCGGTCGGGACCTGCAGATCGACTTCGGCAAAGGAGCCCTGACTCGGACCGAATCGGGTCGTTACCGCCGTCCTCATCTGTTCAAGGCCGTCCTCTGCCACTCGCGCCACTCCTATGAGGAAGTCGTCTGGCGGCAGGAACTGAAGACGTTCATCCGCTGTGTCGAGGAGGCTTTTCACGCTTTTGGAGGCGGCGTGGAGGTGGTTCGCCTCGATAACCTCAAGGCCGGGATCACCCGGGCTTGCTTGGTGGACCCCGAGGTCAATGCCGTCTTCAGTGCGCTCGCTCGCCACTACGGCTTCGCCGTGCTGCCCATCCATCCGGGCGCTCCGAACGAGAACGGAAAAGTCGAAAGAAGCATCGGATATACCGACTCCAGCGCGCTCAAAGCTCGCCGCTTCGAGAGCCTGGATGCGCAGAATGAGCATCTGCAGAGTTGGAACGAGCGAATCGCCCGCCAGCGCATCCACGGCACCACCAAGCAGCAGGTCTGGCCCCGCTTTGTCGAAGAACAGAAGCATCTCCGACCGCTTCCGGATTCCCGCTTCAGTTTCTTCCGCGTGGGCCGTCGAACGGTCTCCACCGATGGCCACATCGAAGTCGACCGAGCGTTCTACTCGGTGCCCAATCATCTGCTCGGTTGTGAAGTCGCCGTGCACTGGGATGATCGTATCGTCCGCGTCTTCTTTCGTGAGCAACAGGTGGCCCTGCATCCGAAGCACCCGCCGGGGAGATTCCGAACCGAAACGAGCCATCTTCCGGAACGCAAACGCTACGCGCACTATCGAACCGAGCATCATCTGCTGAAGCAAGCCCGAGCCGTGGGTCCAGAGGCGCACCGCTGGGCCGAGCGAGCTCTGGAGGTCCGAGACATGCTCGCCTACCGACTCGTGCAAGGCATGATCTCGCTGACCCGCCGCTACCGCGCTTCGGTCGTCGACGAAGCCTGCGGCAAGGCGCTCGCACATGACGCCTTCCGCTACCGGACTCTGGTGGCTTTGTGTAAGCGACTGGACGTGCCGCAGCGCTCTTTGTTTACCTCCGAGCACGAGTTGATCCGACCGCTGTCCGAGTACCAGATCACCGATCCCACAGGAGAACCAGAATGATCTCATCAGAACTGGAACGAAAACTTCGTCACCTCCGGCTCTCGGGCCTGGCTCAGGTCTTTGACGTTCGCCTGCAACAAGCCGTCCAGGGAAGGCTCAGCCATCAGGAGTTCTTTGAGCTGCTGATTGATGACGAGCTGACCCGCCGTCGGGACCGGCTGTTGGAGCGACGTTTGCGCCAGGCCCAGTTTCCGGAACAAAAGCACTTGGAGGACTTTAACTTCTCCTTTAACCCCTCCATCAACCGGCAGCAGATCTTCGATCTGGCTACCGGCCGATTCATCCAACAGCGCCGCGGCTGGTTGGTCATCGGTCAGACCGGAGTCGGCAAGAGCCATCTGATCATCACCGTCGGGATCAAGGCGGTCGAAGCCGGTCACCGGGTGCAGTACAAGTCGGCTTTCGATCTGCTGGAAGACATCGCCGAAGCCACGGCCACCGGCAGACGCCGATCTTACATTACGGAGATGACCCGGATCCCGCTGCTGATCCTCGAGGATCTGGGACTCCGCAGAGTGCCGGAGTCGGCGGCAGAAGATCTGTTGGAGATCCTGCACCGCCGATACCAGAAGACCTCGACGATCCTCAGTTCGAATCGACCCCTGGAGGACTGGGGCGCGATGCTGGGAGGAGATACGGCGGCCACCTCGGCGCTGCTGGACCGCTTCCTGCACACTTCGGAAGTCACCTTCATTCGGGGCAAGAGCTATCGCCTCTACGAGCGACAGCAACGAGAGAAATCCACCCCGAAGCGAGGGAAAGAGAAATGACACCTGCGAGGCGAGTGCTGTGAGTGCGGGCTTGTCCCCTACTCGCAGACCCTGGGACTCAGCCCCAGGCTTCGTAGATTGCCCGCTCCGAGGGAGGGGTCAGGACAGGGTGGGGCAGAGCTCATTGCTTGAGGGGCCTCTGAGCGAATGTTTTTTGAAAAAAGGAAGCCAGGAAGAAGCCGTGTCGTTGAAACCAAGCAGAGACCATGGAAGCCAGGCTTCTCGAGTTTCCCCCAACACCCCCGGAAAGCCGTGGAAACTGCCGCGCTATGGAAACCGTGGGAAAACGGCTGCCTCGCGAAGACGACTCCAGGAGGCGAGTTTTTCCACCGTTCCCACAGCGCTTGGAAAACTCCTCCGGACGGAGTTTCCCACAGTTCCCACCGCTTCTACGGCTGAACACACAACAAAGCCTCCTCCCCCCGCTTCGCGGGGAGGGCTTCACAAGGGATTGAAATGACTCGAACCGGAGGATATAACTACTGAATCACTGGCCGCTTTTGAAGTGGCCCCCGACAACTGCTTCAACGATCGTGTTCACCGCAAGCTGATCGACGGTCTCTTCCTTGAGCACAATCTGTCGATTCCTCGCTGCCGGAGGTCCAGTGAGTTCGAGACGGGTGGGTCCATAAAGTCCGACTGTTGGAACCGATGAGCTGTAGGCGATGTGAAGCGGTCCGGTGTCCGGTGCGATGTAGCAATCCAGGAGATCCATCAAGGCGCGAAGTTCCGTCACAGTTGTTTGATCAACGAAGTTTGTGACATGCGAAAATCGGCTGGCCATTCCTTCCGCTAGCTCCGCTTCATACCGACTACCCGTAACCAGAATCGAATGATCGGGGAATCGAATCTGAATCTCCTCACATAGATTCCTGGTTTTTTCTGGGGAGAGGAGCCAGGGACTCTGCTTTCGCTTCCAAATCCGAGAGCGTTTGTTGGCAGTCGTTCTTCGACCCGGGTGGAGCCCAATCAGTGGTCTCTCCTGGGTACCAATGGATTGGGTTACCTTTTGCCTCACCGAGGCCACATCGGAGTCCGATGGGAAGATTTCATAGGAATAATCAGTGCAGGCCGTTGGAATCGAGAAGGCACGCTGGATGAGTGGGGCCCAAAGCTGACTTGCGTGTCGGACCGAGGGGTGCGCAGCCAACGTGATGCAAGGAAAGTGTAGGGGGGAAACTAAAGAAAATCTCCGAGAATCACAAATGCCCCGGTTATATCGACCTCGGATCTTGTTGAGTGCTTCGCGTGTCGGAGAGGCATAGATGTTTCGAACGTGGGGCTCGACAGCCGATTCGCGAGTCCAGAGAGATGGCCACCGTCATGAATAATCGCGGTCAAATCGTCGGAGGCGATGCGCGCATGCGCAGGGTTAGGAATCGACGTTCGAAACTCAGAAGTCTTTCTGAGTATGCGTTGGCCCGAGGCGCCTGCTCACTGATCGGTTCCCTGCCTCCGCAAATCGCAGAAACTCTGGCTTCACGGCTCTTGCCTGCGCTGGCCTCCGGATTACTTACGCGCCATCGGCGTAGGGCATTTCGCAATCTCGAACTCGCCTTTGGATCTGGCGACCACAAGCCCACGTTGCGCAAGATGTACGGACATCTCTGCAAGATGTTTCTCGACCTTCTAATCAGGTCCCGCTGGGCCGACGGAGGATACTCGATCGAGGTTGCTCCCGAGAGTCGCTCGATCGGGAAGGAACTGAAACACTCGGAATCTCCCTACATCTTTGTCTCGGGACATCTGGGACATTGGGAGATCCTGGGCGGCGACGCTTCCCGTTTAGGTTTCCCGTGTCACTGCGTGGCGCGCCGCCTCGACAATCCCTATCTCGAAGCCTGGATCACGGAGCGAAGAAGCGCAGCCGGGAACGTGATCGTGCATGTCCATTCAACGGATTTCTTGGATTTGGCTTCTCGGCTTCAGAAGGGTCATCATCTGGCTTTCCTGGTTGATCAAAACCAGAGCCGCGGGATTTTCGTCGATTTCTTTGGTGTTCCAGCGGCGACCAATCACATGCCTGCCCTGCTTGCGCTGGAAACTGGCTGTTCGATCGTCCCGATTTGCTGTGTAGAGGGGCCCACCCCGAGAACCCGTCAAATCCACCTGGCTCCTCCCCTGGTCCCTGACAGGACCCGTTCTTCGGACGAAGAGGTGCAACGACTGACGGCTACCTATACACTGCAGATTGAGGAGTGGGTCCGTCGCTGGGATGACCAGTACCTGTGGATTCACCGCCGTTGGAAGAGCCGTCCGCCTGGGGAAAAGAATTCCCGATTCAAGCAAAAAGGTATCTGAACAACCCTTTAATCACCTTCTTGTTCCACCCGGTTACAGGTAATTCGGCGAAAATCTCTCTTGCCAGAACCTTGTCTCTGTTTGAGGTCTTAAGGAACATACTGCAAAGAAACCTATTTCGCACATTCTGCTTCGCCAGTCGGTCCAGCATCATAATGTCATCCGAGGCAAACGGCGCTATATACTTACCTTAGCCCGCGACAAGGCTCTGTTTAGAGTCGCCGTCAGACCAGCGTTCTCCTGTCTCTCGTAGAAAAAGCCTTGTTGTTTGCTTAGAAGCGACAGCAACGTATCAGATCCGTCACTGGAGCCATCGTCGATTACCAGCAGTTCGATATTGGTGTAGGTCTGACCTAATACGCTATTGATGCTTTCCTCGATATAGCGCTCGTGATTATATGATCCAATCAGAACGCTGACTAACGGCGGGTTCTGCTGATTCATGGAGGATAGACACCTACTTATTGATTCGTAACAAATAGTCGCCCAGCACGGGAACCCTGCGAAGCCTACGAACGCGGCGAATCTTGTTCTGCAGCTTTGACGGCCATACATGAGGGTAGCCCTTCCGGCTGCACAATTCCTCATCCGCCGCCTTTCTGCTTCTATATCCTCTGCTGCTTGAGAGCTGATGCGGATGTTTAGTGTACAAGTACAATCAGTAGCGTCCCAGCGTTAGTCGAATAACATCAACTGTTTATGAATGTCACTATTCTGAGTAATGTAATGCATGTCCTGAAAGGCCTGTAAAATTGGGGTTTTCTCGAAGAGCGAGACACTCAGGACCTGGAGAATTGTGTAGAGCGGCAACTCGAGATAGAGGCGCTTGCGGATGATGGCGATGAGCAGGTAGGTACTGAGGGCGATCCAGATTTGTGTTTTCACGGCATTGGGACTGGTGCCGTAAAAGGCCTTGATGCGGAGATGCTGTTTGATCCATTTGAAGAACAGTTCGATCTGCCAGCGGAGCTTGTAGAGCCGGGCAATAGTCAGAGCGGGAGAAGCAAAGTCGTTGGTGAGGAATACTAGCCGCAGGTCGGTGGTGACGTCGAAGAACTTGATGCGACGCAAAGGTTCGGGGTAGGCCTTGGCCGGATAGAAGGTGCTCAGCAGGACAGTTTGGTCGCAGATCAGTCCCGTCGTTCTGTCCACCGGGTGGGAGTAGCGGCGGCGGAACTTGAAGTTGGCCTTGGCGCGGGTCACGAATAACGACCGGGCAGAATGGAGTCGGTACAGGCGCCCGAAATCCAGGTATCCGCGATCCATGATGTAGTAGGCACCGGGACAAGGAATCAGGTGGTCCAAGGCGTGGACATCGTGCAGTTTTCCGTCCGAGATCAGAACGAACTCGGGAATGGCGCCGTGCAGGTTGAGCAAGGTATGCAGTTTGATCGCCCCCTTGGTACGGCGGAAGCGCGCCCAGGGGAAGACCGAGAGGCACAGGTCGATGGTCGTGGAGTCCAAGGCATAGACGGTCGCGTTCAGGTCGACTCCCAGGTCCTCGTCGGTGTACAGGCGGCGCGCTTCGGCGATAAGCACTTGGGCAAACTCGGCATAGATGCGCCAGTCGCGCCTCTCGTTGGCATTGGACAGATTGTTGCGGGAGACCGTGGAGCGAATGCCCATGTGGAAGAGCTTGGATCTCATGGCCCGTAGGCAGGCTTCGATATCGCGCAAGCTCTCGCGATAGGTCAACTGTGCAAAGGCCATGACCCGGTAATGGTCGGCACAGCGGAACGACTTGACCTTGTAGTCGCCTCCGTAGTGCTGAACAATGCGATGAAAATGATGCCAGGGAAGATGCCGCATCACCTGAGAAAAAATCGTCGTGCCCGTGTACATGCTCGCCCTCCTTATGAACTGAAGGGCGTGAGCGTACACTCACTTTCAAGTCGGAAACACCCATTATCTTCTCTAACATATTACTCATTAATACTTTACAGAGATTAGAAGCCCAAACGTTGGGACACTACTGAAGTACAATATCGAGTCTATTAGCCTCAGCTTGAGGTCATAGTCGACAGCGCGAGCCCAAAAGTCTTTGTCTCCGACAAGCTCCAAGCGCTCATCGAACATACCGAAATCGTTTTTTAGATCCCGCCGCCACACAAAAAACGGGCCAGGCCGGGTGCTAAGGGCAAGCCGTTTTAGTCGAGCTGGAGCGAACGAGTTCCAGTTAGAATCAATACCCTGCTTTGCGATTAGAACCGAGAGCAAATCGAAATCTCTCTTGGATTTCTCATCTAACACGGACTCTAATAGCCTCGGATGCATCGCATCATCCATGTCCGAAATACATACTAGTGGTCCGGCAGAAGTCTCCCACCCGATGTTCCAAGCTCGGTAGAGTCCAACACGTTTGTCCAACGTAATGAGATTACAGTTGTCGTGCTCAAGACAAAATGGTTGCAGCAGCTCGCGTTCTTTACCGGGCGATGCAGACTCGATAAAGAATCGCGTGTGGGTAGGCGACCGGGCGAACAATCGCGTGGTCGTCTTCAGTGGCCGGAGCTTTGAGCTTGTTGATACTCTTCCGACAGGAGAAGGTGTCTTTCACATGTGGGCTGACTTCTTCGGTCGCCGGCTGTGGGTCGTCAACGACATCGACAAAACCGCCACGGTGATCAATGCCAACCGCCTGGCAGTCGTTGCCACCGTCCCGATGCCGGAGGACCTGGTTGCCATGGGGGCAAAGCCGCACGACGTCACGCTCGACCCGTTCGGTTTCTTTTCCTACGTGACGTTGACGGGCGGGGATCCGGATTCTGACGTGATTGTGAAGTTCAACTCATGGTCCTTCCCAGTAGTGTCCCAACGTTTGGGTTTCTAATCTCTGTAAAGTATTAATGAGTAATATGTTAGAGAAGATAATGGGTGTTTCCGACTTGAAAGTGAGTGTACGCTCACGCCCTTCAGTTCATAAGGAGGGCAAGCATGTACACGGGCACGACGATTTTTTCTCAGGTGATGCGGCATCTTCCCTGGCATCATTTTCATCGCATTGTTCAGCACTACGGAGGCGACTACAAGGTCAAGTCGTTCCGCTGTGCCGACCATTACCGGGTCATGGCCTTTGCACAGTTGACCTATCGCGAGAGCTTGCGCGATATCGAAGCCTGCCTACGGGCCATGAGATCCAAGCTCTTCCACATGGGCATTCGCTCCACGGTCTCCCGCAACAATCTGTCCAATGCCAACGAGAGGCGCGACTGGCGCATCTATGCCGAGTTTGCCCAAGTG
Source organism: Acidobacteriota bacterium (assembly GCA_965219855.1). Lineage (GTDB taxonomy): Bacteria > Acidobacteriota > UBA6911 > RPQK01 > JAJDTT01 > CAUZIZ01. The sequence goes on along the minus strand of CBDCOR010000022.1, from coordinate 89,419 downwards.
CTTATCGCCGAAGCGCGCCGCCTGTACACCGACGAGGACCTGGGAGTCGACCTGAACGCGACCGTCTATGCCTTGGACTCCACGACCATCGACCTGTGCCTCTCGGTCTTCCCCTGGGCGCGCTTCCGCCGTACCAAGGGGGCGATCAAACTGCATACCTTGCTCAACCTGCACGGCGCCATTCCCGAGTTCGTTCTGATCTCGGACGGAAAACTGCACGATGTCCACGCCTTGGACCACCTGATTCCTTGTCCCGGTGCCTACTACATCATGGATCGCGGATACCTGGATTTCGGGCGCCTGTACCGACTCCATTCTGCCCGGTCGTTATTCGTGACCCGCGCCAAGGCCAACTTCAAGTTCCGCCGCCGCTACTCCCACCCGGTGGACAGAACGACGGGACTGATCTGCGACCAAACTGTCCTGCTGAGCACCTTCTATCCGGCCAAGGCCTACCCCGAACCTTTGCGTCGCATCAAGGCCTTTTACGGCACCAGTCCCAATGCCGTGAAAACACAAATCTGGATCGCCCTCAGTACCTACCTGCTCATCGCCATCATCCGCAAGCGCCTCTATCTCGAGTTGCCGCTCTACACAATTCTCCAGGTCCTGAGTGTCTCGCTCTTCGAGAAAACCCCAATTTTACAGGCCTTTCAGGACATGCATTACATTACTCAGAATAGTGACATTCATAAACAGTTGATGTTATTCGACTAACGCTGGGACGCTACCGGGTCCTTCCAGGAAGTGAATCGGACCACTGTTGGGAAGTCTTCTCACGTTTCGTTCAATCGGCGCTACTGGGAGACCAGCCAGACCGGCAACGCGATATCTGTGCTCGATAACTTCACGATGGAGGTCACCGACACCATCGACGTGCCGGGGGCTCACGGTGCCATAACGTCACGTAACGCCAGACGGTTCTACACGACAAACCTGCCAGGGGGCGGCGCAGACGGGGTGTATTGCATCAACACTCGGAGTAACCGAATCATTGGTACGGTCGACACAGCGTTCAACACCCCCCACAATGTAGCTCTAACGCCCGGTGGCAGAAAGCTGTACGTCACGCACTCGGGGGCTAATGACAAAGTATCGGTGTTTCGAGTTGAGCGTAACGGTTCCCTGACCTCGCTCGGTGAAGTCACCGTCGGGAACAACCCATTCGGCCTAGCCTACGTGCGGTGATCCACGCGTCCCATTGGGGCCGGCTTCGGGACACACTCCGCTTTACTGTCCGCCTACCGCATCATTTCCAAGGCACTCATCGCGATGCCTGGCGGAGCGAAACCGGAAACGTCGATCGTGATCGCTGCATCGAAGGCTTGTTGGGCGCTGTCAAATCCATAGGATCGTGGTGTAGATGGCCGCTTCAGAATCCCCTTCGAAATCGATCATGTGACCTTTCCACGGAATACTCGAATGACCGCTTTTAGGCGAAAGCGGTCATCAGAGGCGATCTACAGTGACACCGTGTGGCTAGGTCGATCAACCCATCGCCGGGTTGTTGAGGGATCTCAAACAACGGAATTCGACAGGACATCGTCGTATTTCTGGAATGGAGCAGGTAGTGTACTGGTTCATAAATGCGCTAAGGTGTGCCGATGAGACAGGAAAGAAACCGTCGAGGATTCTTGAAGACCGCTGGGACGGCCACGCTTGTGGGATTCGGCAGCGCGGCGCTCCCCAGGGGTTCGAGCCGCGCCACAACCGCAGCTGCACCTGCCGTCGTAGGTACCAGCAATCTCGCAGTCAAGACGGTCGACCGTACTTGGATCGACCTCCCCTACAAGCCGGTGCCCAAGAAGCATATGGAGCGGGAGCGAGCGGATTACCGCATTCGCGTCATTCATAGGATCACGCTCGCGAATGGAGTGGTCGGCTTGGGTGAATCCGATGGTCGAGCATCGAGCCACACCACGCGAGTAGTGGGTCGAAGTGCCGCCGAGTCTATGTGGGACGATTCCGTCGGCGTGGGTCTCCAGATGGCGTTGTTCGACGCCGTCGCCAAGAGCAATGACGTACCCATCCACCGTCTGTTGGGTCCCAAACAACGCGACCGCGCTTTCCTGAGTTGGTGGGCCTGCGACATGCCGGGAGAGGATTGGGTAAGCGAGTGCAAGGAGGCCGTGTCGCAGGGCTACACTACTTTCAAAGCCAAAGCGCGACCCTGGTTTGATCTCGACGAGCAGTGCCGCACCCTGACATCGACTCTACCCGAACACTTCAAGATCGATTTCGACTTCAACGGCTTCCTGCTCAATACCACGAATGCCGTTCGCTACTGCGTCGAAATCGAAAAGCATCCCCAGGTGGGTATCTACGAGACGCCGATACCCCAGGACGATGTCGCCGGGAACAAGTTCCTGAGGGCCAAGACCCGCGTACCGATCGCGATGCATTATGGAATCCCCCCCATCATGACGACCCTGAGGGAAGAGGTCTGTGACGGGTTCGTCATCGGCCGCTCGTACAACCTCATGAAACGACGGGCCGGTGGACGAGGCGGAGCCAGCGAGCTGATAGAGCTCGGCACCGTTGCCGCTACGGCCGGGAAACCTTTCTGGCTGCAACAGGTAGGGAGCGGCCTCAGGGCGACGTTTGACATGCATCTAGCCGCTGTGCTGACTCATGCCCGTTGGTCGGCGATCAACCTCCACCACGTTTTCAGGGAAATGATGATCCGCCCAGCAATCAAGGTTGAAAACGGAACTGCGGCCATACCCGATGGTCCCGGCCTGGGTGTGGAGCTGGATGAAGACGCCCTGGAGCGCTGCCGAATCGAGCCGCTCGAAAAGCTGCCGGACCCACCCCCCGACACCCTACTCGCCATCCGTTGGCCTTCGGGAGCAACCAGTTACTACGCCACGGCGGTTCAGTATCGGCAAGATTTCCAGGTCGGTCGCCTGCCCGTCTTTCCGACAGGAGTCTCGATGGAGCCGATTCCGAACGACGGCAGCGGTCAATGGAAGGAGCTGCAGGCCCGAGCGCAAAAGGGAGGCGTGCATTTGGGGGGCCGTCTGCTCTGACCTGAAACTTCATTGGGAACTCGCACCTCCAGGTCGCCCATTAATACGAAAGTTGAGGAAGCCTGAAGCGCGAGCGAGGGGTTGGGGGGCGGCGAAGCGGGTGGACGCAGGGGTCTGCGCGGCAAGCAGCTAAGCCGGGAGGATTCGGGGTGCTCCCCAACCCCTCGCTTGCGCTTCAGGCTTCTATGGCTCGGGAAGTCTCGTTTCCGAATGGGGCCAGCGCAGCGTGCCCGTGCCTTTGCCCCTTTCGTTTGCCGCTTTCTGCCAAGATGAAGTCAGGGCACGGGCAAAGGTAAGGGAAGAGGCCAATCCAGACCGCCTCAACGCCGCCGCCAAAGTTTCCTCTTGTATGGTCCAGCCCGGCCGTGACCAAACTGGCAGTTGAATCTTCTACCTTCCAGTAGTAGTCTTAGGTGCAAATCAGATTCACGATCCAAGACGATGGTATCGTACCAATTTCTGCTTCTCTATTGCCGCTCTTCCCTTATCTCGGTTTCCTGCTCTCGAATCTGGCTTTCAAAGGGATTCGCCGTTAGTCGGAACGGGGTAATAGATGTCGAATAGTCATCGGCATGTAAGGCGTTGGTGCCAATACGTTCTGTGCAGCCTGGGAGCACTCGTGTGCGTGGCCGACTGGGGCAGGGGACAGGAGCAGATTGCAGAGCCAACCGAAGAGCGTCTGCCGGGGGAGCAGCGGCAGGCGCTGATGACGCTGATCCGAAGCCTTGAGACACTGCATGGTGAGTCGAATGGGGCCGTCAGTCTCTGGCTTCAGGCGGAGATTGAGCACAGGAGCGTGGAATTGGCACGCATTGAAGCACAGATCAGGAAGTTGGAAGCTGCACTCCGGGAGGCTGAGCCTCAGCAGGAGCTTGAGGGGAAACTCCAGGTTGCTCGGGAGCAGAGGGAGGCATTGACCCATAACCTGAACGCCCTGATGGCGGGTCGCGATTTGTTTGCTGACCAGCGGTGGCGTTCGGATCGAGCGTCCCTGAAGGCGGGTCAAAAGCTGTTTGTCGAGCATGTTCGTCCCCTCTTTACGAAGCACTGCCAGGATTGCCACGGCGGAGATTCGAAGGAGGCCGGGCTGGATATCTCTAGGCGGGAGACGTTACTGGAGGGCGGCAAGACGGGCCCGGCCATCGTGCCCGGTGATGCCAAAGCCAGCCTGCTTTTTGGCCTGGTTGCACACCAGCGAGAACCGTTCATGCCGCCTCTGGACGAGAAGCTTCCCCAAGGGGTCATCGAGTTGATCGCGGAGTGGATCAACTCCGGCGCGCCCTATGCCGAATCCCCCAGGGGGAGCAGTCCCACCCAGGCGAGGCTCACGGACGTGCCTGATGGTTCTGGTAATGCAGTTTTCGAGCGAGTGCGTCCCATACTCGAGTCGCAGTGCCTTGTCTGTCACGGCGGGAAGTTCAAGCAGGTGGGATTGGACATCTCCACACGGGAGAGTCTGCTGCGAGGCAGCGAGCAGCATGGTCCGGTGGTGGTTCTAGGAAACTCCGGGGCAAGCCTGTTGGTGAAGAAGATCCAACACACACATGAGCCGGGGATGCCCTATAAGGGAAAGCAGCTTTCCCAGGAGGAGATAGCCAGAATCGTGGCCTGGATCGACGCTGAGACTCCCTACGACCAAGCCTTGCAGATGCCCGCTTCCCCTGAAGAGAAGACGGAGGAAAAGGCATTCTTGCACGGCAGCGATCACTGGGCTTACCGGGGGTGCCTGTGCCGATCGTGAAAAACCGGACCTGGGTGCGCAATCCGATCGATGCCTTCTTGGCTGCCGAACACGAGATGCGAGGACTCAAACCGTTGCCGGCAGCGGACAAACGAGTGCTGCTGAGGCGGGTCTATCTGGATCTGATCGGTCTTCCGCCGACGCCGGAAGAGATACACGCGTTCTTGGCGGATGACTCGCAGAGGGCCTACGAACAGGTGGTCGAGCTGCTGCTTGCCAGCCCTCATCATGGTGAGCGCTGGGGCCGTCACTGGATGGACATCTGGCGCTACAGTGATTGGTACGGTTGGCGTAACCAGCCGCGCAACAGTCAGCGGCACATCTGGCATTGGCGCGATTGGATCATCGAATCCCTCAACCAGGACAAAGGTTACGATCGGATGATCACCGAGATGCTGGCCGGAGACGAGATCGCGCCCACCAATCCCGAGATACTGCGCGCCACCGGCTATCTGGCTCGTAACTATTACCGTTACAACCGCCACGTTTGGCTGCAAAACACCGTGGAGCACGCGGCGGCAGGTTTTCTAGGGATCACCCTCAAGTGCGCCCGCTGCCATGATCACAAGTACGATCCCATCGCCCAGGAGGAATACTATCGTTTCCGGGCCTTCTTCGAACCTCATGATGTGCGAACGGATCGGCTGCCGGGACAACCTGAACTGAGCCAGAATGGACTGCCCCGAGTCTTCGATTCCGAACCCCGAGAGCCCAGTATAGAAGCTCCGTCAGGGATCTTCGCGAAGACGTATCGCTTGATTCGGGGTGATGAAAAGAATCCCGACGAGGAACACCCTCTCTCGCCGGGCATTCCAGAAGTCCTGGGGATGAAGGGCGTGCCCATCGAGCCGGTGGATCTCCCAACCGAGGCTTTTTATCCCGCCCTGCGGCCCTTCGTCCAGCGCGACTTGCTGGCACAGGCGCAGAGGGACATCGAAAGAGCGGAGGACGCTCGAGACCAGGCCAGAAAGGGCCTGGCTGAGGCGCGAGAGCGGCTAACCCAGGAGGAGACGCTCGCTGGTGCGGCTTCGGGATCGCCTCGACTGCCCGGCGAAGTGAGCTTTGAAGAAGAAATCTTACCGATTTTCAAAGGGCGCTGCGTTCCCTGTCACACAACCGCCGATCGCGAAAACGGGCTCTCTCTGGGAAACCTGGAATCGGTGCTGGAGGGAGGCAGTCTGAATGGTCCTGCGGCGATTCCCCAACGAAGCGAAGAGAGTCCCCTGATCCAGTATCTGCGGGGTGAGAAGCAACCGCGAATGCCACTGCTTGATGCCTCTCTGCCAGAGGAGCAGCTCAACCGGATTGCGAAATGGATTGATCAGCTTCCCGAGGTAAGGCCGAGAGTGGCGCTCCAGAAGGCGGAGAACAAGATGGCGTTGGCTCAAAAGGAGCTGACCTGGACACGGGCCAATCTGCCGGCACTGCGGGCCCGGATTGCGTCGGACAAGGCCAGCTACGCGAACCCGCCGGACCCGGACGCAGAAACCCTGGCAAAAACGGCACGGGAGGCCGAACGCCGTGCCCACTTGCTGAGGGGAGAAAAGGATCTGTTGCAGGCGCAGCAGCGATTAGCGGATGCCCTGAGGGCCGGAGAGGCGCCGGACGGAGAGGTCCAGGAGGCCCAGAAAAAGAGGTGGCCAAAGCCCGCAAACGGTTGGAGGCGGCTCAGGCGGCTCTCGCGAGTGCAACCGAAAGTTACACCCCCCTGGGTCGCGTCTATCCCAGAAGGAGTACGGGCAGGCGCTCGGCTCTGGCGCGCACGATTGCCAGCCGGCAAAATCCGCTTACGGCTCGGGTGGCCATCAACCACATCTGGGTGCGGCGCTTCGGAACGCCGCTGGTTGCAACGGTCTCCAACTTCGGCCTCAACGGCACACCTCCCACCCACCCGGAACTGCTCGACTGGCTGGCCGTCGAGTTCATGGAGAAGGACTGGAGCATGAAGGCGATACACCGACTCATGGTCACCAGCAGCGCCTACCGCATGCAATCTTCAACCGCTGAAACGGAACATCCCAATCGTTTGATCGACTCGGAGAATCGCTACCTGTGGCGAATGGCCCCGCGGCGCATGGAAGCAGAAACCGTGCGGGACAGTCTCCTGCAGGTAGCAGGCCAGCTGGACACGACCCTGGGCGGTCCGGAGCTGAATGAATTCGACGATCAAGTCTCTTCCCGGCGGAGTATCTATTTCAAACATACGCCGGATTCGCAGGTGACGTTCCTGAAGCTGTTTGATGCAGCTGATCCGACCGACTGCTATCAGCGCGAGGAAAGCATCATTCCCCAGCAGGCTCTGGCCTTGGCGAACAGCCCATTAAGCTACATCCAGGCTCGCCTGCTGGCTCGTAGACTTTCTCGGCAGATTGGTGGCAAGGCCGGAGGGGCCGAGTTTGTGGTGGCCGGTTTCGAGCAGGTTCTGGGTCGGGCACCCTCCTCTCAGGAACTGGCCGAGAGCCTGGATTTCCTGCGCAAACAGGTCCAACTCTATCGCAATCCCAAGAAGTTGGACGCCTTCCAGCTGGATCCAGCCGTGCAGGTCCTACCCGCCAGCGAGCCCGGTTTGAGAGCGCGGGAAAGCTTGATTCACGCCTTATTCAATCACCACGAATTCGTGACCATTCTATAGGGAGAACCGAATCATGAAATCCCAAAGAGTCCGAGAACCTGTCCATTCGTGCTGCGGTAATATCCAGCGAAGACTGTTCTTGGCTGACTGCGGGATGGGTTTCACTGGTCTGGTCTTGGGCAGCATGCTGCACGGCGATGGGATTGTGCGTGCGGGATCTCCCGAGGCGTGGACTCCGGGAAGAAAGCCACACTTTGCAGCCAAAGCGAAACATGTCATCTGGTTGTTCATGCTGGGTGGTGTCAGCCACATGGAATCTTTCGATCCCAAACCCGAGCTGAACAAGTATGCAGGGAAGACAATCGATGAGAGTCCCTACAAGGATGTGCTCGAATCGCCCTTCGGGAAGAAAAACGTGCGCAGGTTCAATCAGACCGCAAAGAGAACCTGGCAGACCATCTTCCCCCTGCAGATCGGATACCGGAAAAGGGGACAAAGTGGCATTGAGATGAGCGACTGGTGGCCTCACCTGGGGGAGTGCATCGACGACATAGCAGTGATTCGATCCATGTGGACGACCGACAACAACCACGGGGCCCAGCTACAGTTCCATACCGGGCGCCATATATTCGACGGGGTTTTCCCTTCGATCGGCTCTTGGGTGCACTATGGTTTGGGCTGCGTGAATGAGAACCTACCGGCGTTCGTGGTTCTCGGCGAGGGGGTCGGCACCTGCTGCGGAGGTTCGGGGGCCATTGGAGGAAGTTATCTGGGGCCGGAACACAGCGGCGTGAAGCTTGCAGGTGACCCAGAGAATCCCCTGCCCTTTGCCTTTCCAGGATCTGGTGTCTACAAGCTGGAGCAGGCCAACGAGTTTCAATTCCAGGAGCGATTGAACCGCCTGGCGGGGGTCAAATATCCCGATGATCCGGCCCTACGGGCGCGTATCAAGTCCTACGAGCTGGCCTTTCGGATGCAATCGACGGTCCCGGAAGTCTTTCGCTTTTCAGAAGAAAGTGCAGCCACGCGAAAGCTCTATGGACTCGACCAGGAAGAGACCCGATCTTTCGGGGAACGGTGCCTGACCGCCCGTCGACTGGTCGAACGGGGAACCCGCTTCGTGCAAGTCTTTCACGGGATATGGCCTTTCTACTCGTGGGACGCACATTCAGATCTGAAGAAGAAACATAGTAAGACCTGTGGCCAGGTCGATCAGCCAATCGCCGGTTTGTTGAAGGATCTCAAACAGCGAGGTCTGCTGGAGGAGACGCTGGTGGTGTTTGGTACGGAATTCGGCAGGACACCGGCGGTCGAAGGCGGAGAAGGTCAGTTAGGGCGCGATCATCATCCATTGGGCTTCTCTGTCTGGATGGCTGGAGGCGGGATCAAGGGTGGCGTGGCCCACGGTGCGACCGATGAACTGGGCTACCATGCGGTTGAGAACCGCCACTATGTAACCGACATTCACGCGACCGTCTTGCATCAGTTGGGTCTGGATTCCCATCGACTCCAGGTTCCAGGTCACAAACGTCTTGAAATCGATTACGGCAAGGTGATCCACGACATCATTGCTTAGTACACCGGAACCACACTGTCCGGTTGAACTATTCAGATATCGTGACAACATAAGTTTAATCAATCAGTTACAAGGAAAACAGACTGGAGTTAACTTCAACTGGGACTTCCGCCGTTACCCAACTCGTGTGGGTTCGGTTCGACCCTGGCATCGGAAAGGATGGGAAATGGGTCCCGTCAGACCAAGCGAGGTCAATCCCAACGGGATTGCGTATTCCAGCCTAGGGTTTCCGAGCCCTGGGTAAGAGAGTTAACCCCTTAATAATCAACCCTGTAAGTGTAGCATTCTAACCATTTGTGCCCTTCTGTACGCAAGCGGGTAAGGGAGAGGTGTGGCCTCTCCCTTACCGTTGTCGCAAGGGGGTCAATTCCCCCTATTTACCGGCGTGAGTCTTTCACTCACCGGGCGACCCCAATAGAGAGTGCCCCGAACGAGGGGTCACCGCCCCTTCTTTGACAAGGTCGAAACGAGACAAAAGTCCTCCAAGCTCAACAAGCCGAGCTGATGACGGAAGTACCGGATACGCAGCCGATAGTTGTCATTGTAGCTCTTACGCTTCTTCTTCATGCAGCGTAAGCGCATGCGAATCCACGAATCAAGCTTTTGAAACTGCCAAGGACAGGGTCTCGATCCGGGAGCGCCCCGCCTCGGTGGAAGATCGCGCCGTGCCCGGTCATTGGGAAGGGGACCTCCTGCTCGGATCCAAGCACAATCAAATCGCAGGCTAAACGTAGGCTAGACCTTTCGGGGGTTCATGGCAACGGGGTGGGAAACTCAGGGGATGGTTCTTACGGGACTCGGAAGGGGAAGCTGATCACGAGGAGTGAGAGGCCTCTGGGTCATGCAGCGAGGAAGGAGGTCCATCATGGCGGGGCCATGGGCTGTCGTAGGTTTTGAGAATGCATTTCGGCCGGTCGGCAGGGCAGAGCACGATTCGAGAGGCTTACAGAGTCGCCGTAGGTCTGGTGATCAGCACTCCTTGCCAACGCCCGAGCAAGAGGTCACAGCGATGCAGAGTGGATACTCCGGCCTTCACGCGCATCGAAGCCACAACCTGAGCCAGGTCTTCCGCCGTCTCCTGCCAGTAGTCTTCCAGACACTGGGCAGGTACATTCCTGGAGCTACAGTTTCGATCTCAGGCAGGCAACGCGTCGGAACCAATTCGACCGGGACCTACTCGGTCGACCTGACGCCGGGGAACTATCGGGGTGGCGGTTACCAAAAGCGCTATGCAGGAGCCAGCGCCACCCTCAGAAGCGGGCAGACAGCTACAGCTAGCTTCCGATCGAGCCCACTCAAGCGTACCCCGACGGTTTTCAGCCTCGAGTGATTCCCAAGAAGTAAGACTACTCGTGGATAGCTTACAAGTTGCAGGTTGAAGGTTGCAGAAGTGAGGGCCAGGCTCAGAGCTACGATCGCACCGCCACTGAGAGCACCAGGTCTGAAAGGTTCTCGAGAGTCATCTGCAGGTTGTACCTGATCCACTCCTGGTCCTCTTGACTCGCCACTGCATCGTCCATCATCTGGTTCAGATCCCTGATGTGGCCCGGATCGGCCTCGGCGTGCTCAGTCAGCGCTGAGAGTGCCGCCAACGGTAGATCCAATCGAGCACTGAGCTTGCGAATCGATTCCTCCGTGGGCGGGTTGGACTCGAGCGCATAGATGTAGCCTAGATACCCAATCGGGTTCAATTCGTTGATCATGTAGAACTGACTTCCTATCAGAGAGATCGTCTCCCTCGAGGGACGACTTCGGTGCACCTCGTCGGGCGAGAGACCGAGTCGCTGGAGATCAGCGAGGACCCAATCGTCGTGCCCGGCCTCCTCCTCAATGTGATGAGTTAGATACCTGGCCACCTCGGCATTCCGATCATCCAGTCTGGCTCGCGTCAGCTCCATCAATGGACAGCTGAATTTGGCGTAATGGTACATCTCGCAGAGGTAGCTGATGAATCCGGACCTGGCATCGGGGCTTTCGAAGAGTCGAGTCCAAGAGTAGGTCAGGAGCGGCCCGTGCGACCGATTGATTTCATCGAGCTGCGCGCTAAGGCTTGTCATCGGTTTCTGCCGCCGTCAGTCCGGAAACCCGTTCGCCGAATCGCATGAAGCGCGCCAGGGACATTTCTTCTGCCACCTCAGATCTCTGGAGGTACGTTTGAAGAGCAGAGGCTGCCTCGGGCTTCGTGGAGACGTCCCGACAGACGTCGCAGATGCTGTCTCGCTCATAGAGGCGGCCAAAACCGTCGACGCCCAGTTCTTCCTCAGCAATCCGCGCCAACTCGCTGGGCCCGACCAGCCTGAGGGCCTGAATCAGGCAGTTACGATCCCCTCGATCAAGGAGCTGGGCCATCGAGTCCTGGTTGAGATCACCGAGCATGAGCGCCTCCCAGTTATGTGGATCGGAAACCGTGTCACCACAACAGGCCATCATCTTGCCGTCGGGAAGGATCGCGGGAGCCGAGGCGGTCGAACACCCCAGGCTGGGCAGATCTTCGAGAGTGACCCTTTTCACACGGCGCCGAATCTGGGCGGAGCGCGCGGCGCGTCCTGAGAGGTGGACATACTGAGTGATGATCCGGATCCGGTCACAAAGCTGCTTCCCCATCCTCTTGCGGAAGAGAGTCAGAAAGGGGTCCTCCTCGCTTTCGAGACAAACAAACGCCCCTACCTCGATTCCCAAAGAAAGTGCCGCCCGGGCCGCCCACTTGACTTGATCCAAAGGGACAAACTCCAGATGATATTGGTCCGCGCTCAGTGAGAGATTGGCGATGGGAGGAAGGTCCTGAAGCACGGCAAGTGCCCTGTCAAAGTTACTTGCCCACGATGAGCTCGTTACGATTGCAACCTTGAGAGAATACTGTTGGGCCTTCTCCAGGAGTGCCCTGAGTCGAGCTCGGTCCAGAAAGGGCTCACCGCCGGTGAAAACGACAACCTCAACCTCAGCCAGGCGACCGATGTCTTCGACCCAGCTGGCGGCGCGAGCGGTATCCATCTCCTCAGATCGATCTGGACCTGATTCGGTAATACAGTGGGCGCAGGTGAGAGGGCAGCGAGAGGTCAACTGAAAGATGACACTCTTGTGGTAATAGCCGTGGTAGTCGTAGACGCTAGAAGCCATTGCTCGCTTTCAAGCCTCCTCAGATGTCCCACCGCCATTTTGAGACGGCAGACCACTCTCCCTACTTCCCGTAAGCGGCATCTCCCCATATCGAAGTAGTCTTCCCAGCACAATCTCCTCCTGCATCTCGGGACCCTCCAGTACGCTTTCGAGAAGGTTCACGAGGTCAGTCTGGGACAAGAGATCATCACAGAGGGAACAGATATTGCCTTGTTGGTGGGAAGACTTGAGCCGATCGCCCAAACCCTCTTCCATGACAATCTCGGCCAGACGCCTGGGGCCCCAGAGTCGGAGGGCGTGCAGCAAATTGTTGTGCTCAGCCCCACGACTGATGTCGGAGAAAGACTGTTTTCGCAGATCGCCCAACTGCAGCGGGTCGTTCTTGCGCGCAAGCAGCGTGTTACAACAGGCTAAGACCTTGCCATCATGATCCACTGAGGGTTGGTGTGCTACATCGCAAGCGCCCTCAGGAAAGCCGACTATCTGGGGCTGTCGGGCACCGGATGGTACTGGAAGAGCGCTTGCTCGACCCACCGGAACGATCCGCTCCAGGTCGATAAAACTGATTTCGATTAGATCCTCCCCCAATAGAGAGTAGAGCCCCTCCAGGAAGGGATCCGCAGTCGTGTCCCAGACCCGGATCGACAGCTCCGGAACGATCCCGCACTCCATGGCTGCGAGCAGTGCGTTCTTGATGTTCTGAAGTGGCACGAATGGGGCGTGATATTCATCGGCGCTGACACACAGCTGGGTAATGCCCGGGAACCGGCGTAGCGTTGCGCTTGCCTTCTCTAAGCTGGTCACCCAATAGGCACTGGTGTTGGCCATCACCCGAAGGCAAGACTCGGCTGCGACGTCCAATATCGCCGCGAACAGCCCGGGAACGGCAAAAGGCTCTCCTCCGGTGAGAATCAGTTGTTTGACCTTCCCTTCCCTCCCCAGCTCACGCAGTCGGTGCACAATGAGATCACGATCCAAGATCTCGCTTCGTTTCGGACCGCTGTCCACGGAGCAATGAGCACACTCCAGGGGACACTTCAGGGTAATAAGCAGACCGAGAGCGGCGTGAAATTGCTTCACGTAGACTCGAGCTGGCTCTGCTATTTCAGGCGACATCGTGGACTTCACGATCTGGGAATTCGTGTAAGTGGTCGAGGCGCAGCCCAGGGACCTTCCTACGTCTCGGGCTCCCGTTGCGAGACAATTGTGCGCCCGTGGCTAGCGCATCTAGTAGATGACGTAACCGGTATTTCCCCCGTCACCAGCGGCCACAGCCAGATCTCCCAATTTGACTTGAATGCTATTCAGCGCTTGGAGATCTTTCGTGCCCAGACTCGAGAGGGCCCTTTCTTGAGCACGGGTAAGCTTCGCACGGCTCCGATGCTTGCTGATTGCCGCCTTCATATTCCTGGTCTTGATAGCCTCCAGAATCAGCTTGCCCAGAGCCTGCTGTTGTGGAGTCACCCTCACCGTCTTGGTAACCAGCACGCTCCTCCTGGCCTTGACCTGTGCCGCTCTCACAATGGTTGCCCAGTGCTCGCCCGTCAGACCAACGGCGGTGATGACCGCAGCAAATCGCGTCGCCGTCTTCAGAAAGTTGCGCCGTTCCTCTTTTTCGGCTGACAGCACCTGTTGCCCTTCGACTCGGTTACTCGCTTTTGCCATGTGTCCCTCCTTTAAAGGATTCTTCGGAAAAGTGCGCATAATCGTCGGGTTCGGACCCTTACGATTGGCAGCGCTATTCGTCCAGCACTATGCCAAGAGTTTGTTTATCACCTTACCACCTATGTTGGTTTAGGTGGAATTCCCGACCTTGAAAACGGAAGGTCAATCGGGTGTGGTCAAGTCCCAACTGGTGAAGGATAGTGGCGTGGATGTCGTGCATGTGAAACGGATCTTAGATCGCAGAGAAACCCAGCTCATCGGTTTTTCCGATAGTCTGGCCGCCCCGGACACCGCCGCCGGCGAACCACAATCGCTGGCAGCTCCATCCCTGCCGCGTCCGTAAAACACCCGCTCGCAGTCAAGTATTCGACCAAGTTGACGGCCCAGAACAAGTCAAACTGGAGAACGTAGACAGCTGACCACGGGATAGCTGCGGAGCCAAACGTCAGCCCTCAAAAGCCGAGACCTGCTAGGTGGTTCGGTGCTGTAAGGCGTGAAGCCCTAGGCTGATGAGGCTGTCCTAGACAGCTTGTTGTTAGCTTGATTCAAAAGGGGGCGGGAGACAATCCCAGGCTCCCTTTGCTTTTTCTGTCCATAGATGAGTCGAGGCATGCCAGCATATCTCGCCAGCTGGGATCGGCTCACAGATACAGACAGCTCCCATTGGAATGCCCGGCACCAGGTGTCCCAGGTCTACGCAGGGCTCAGGGCCGACGGAGGGCCAATGGTAGGTTCCCCCCCCAGCCCGATAGAGCTTGAAATCACCGGTGGCCCTCTCAAGCAGGATGAAAGGATTCACCTGGGGTGGTTCAATTTCAATCGCGCAGCGTCCAACGCTTCAAGGATCTCAGGCAGGTGCTGCTGATTTGCCTTGGACCGGGCCAGGCGCTCGAATCCATCCAGCCATCGGCTTGCCTCTGCCACCGACTCCTGGACCCACGCACCCTGCCCTCCAACCTTAACGTAGATGGGGCTGGTGTGGGCAAAGCGGAGCCGGCAGGGCAGCTGGTCGTCGATCTTACGACGGTAGCGCGCCAACCTCTCATCGCTCAGTAGACGATCCTCGGCAGTAGCCCGGACCGCAAGCCACGTCCCGGCATCGACCTCCAGCGTCGATTCAATCTCGGTCTGCTTCTGATCACCCCTCAGCAAACCGCCCCGGATCACCTGTCCATTGGCGACGATCTCGAGGGAGCGCAGCGGCTGGTCCGAATGCACGGTAGCCTTCAAGCGAAGGCGGCCGCCCTGTTTTTCAAACGCGATCGTATCGCCGGGACGGTAGATGGTCGGTCTTCCCGAGATATTGCTAGCCCTAAAGAAGATCATGGGCCCGTTGGTCACGAAGTTCCGCCCCTCGCGCCAGGCCTGCAAGAAGGCTTCCAGATCCGGCTTTTCGCCGGCGTGCACATAGGCCCGATTGTAGCCGACGGGCGAGTCCTGAGCCCCTGACGACGACCCAGCACCCGCCGCTAGGCGCAGCCCACAATTGAGGAGCCGGTAATAGCCGTCGGTGTTCATGCGCATCATCTCGAGCGGCGTGTTTGAGTACTTGGGGAATCCCTCCAGCGACATCAGATTGGCCGCTCCCTTGCGCGGCAGAAACATATGGCGCAAGAAATAGTTGTTGCAGACGTTGATCACATCGACATGTCCCAGCAGGGAATCCAACAATGCTTCCGGCCGCCAGCCAGCGTGATAGCACACCAATGCGCCCTGCTCGTGCGCCTCACGAAGAAGGGACAATGCCGACCGTCCCTCTGGTCGGCTTGAAACAAAGGAGGCCTCTTGAGGCCGATTAGATAGACGGGCCCCCAGGACGAATATTCCAGCTCGGCATCCAGGACCGACGTTGGAATGGATGTACCTGCAAAGGACAGATCGGTCTTCCAACCGAACCCAGCCGGCAGCTCAAGCCGGTGGCTGTTCCACCAGGACATGGAGGTGCCAAAATCCAGGCCCTCGGCAGCCAGTTTTGGCCCCAGGATTCCGGCCGTCTGGTGAATGTGGTTCTCACCGCAGACATATCCCCGTTCGCGCAGGTTGATCCAGCGCTGGAGTTCGATCTGGTGGGTCGTCACCTCGCCTTCCCGAAGCTCCACCGTCTCCAGGGCCGGCCGATACTCCAATCCTCTTTCGGCACGGATCAGCATTTTGCCGGCGGGTACCTTCACCGAGACCGACCCATCGCTGATGAACCAGCGGTCCACCTCGAGTGGTTCGACCGTTCCGGCGGTGACCAACAGTTTTCCGTGCCTTCGCGTCTCCTCGCTTTCGCCTGGCGGGACATGGTCCCGGCCAGAGGCGTCCCGGAGTCTTACCCGGGCCGCGAGCTGGCGACCGGTAGACGCGTCCAGGACGATCAACTCCAGCTGTCCGGCTGCGTCCGTTTCCCGGACAGCGGTCGAGGAGCCAAGAGCGATGCAGATACTGAGACGGATAATGGGTTTCCTGAAGTGTTTCAAAACCTGACGGTAGCGCCATCGACCCTGGGGTGCAAGGGCAAGGCGAGGACAAGGAGGGGGAGAGGCCGGCTGGTTCCTAGACCTGAGTCAGGGCCATGATTCGACGACCCCGATCTACGGTGGTGGCCTGGGGATGGTAGAAGCCGGCGTTGGGAGGATTGTAGACCAGATCACCCTCGTCGGTGAATGCCGACCGGGATCCTTGCGGTTCCTCCACCCGTAGTAGCGGAATCGTGTTGACCACTGGCGGAGGCAGGGACGGTTTATTTCCAGCCTCGTCTGCTATCTGGGATATCTGAATGCCTTTTGGGATGATCGTAAACAAATGTGGCACGACAAGATAGCAGACTGTTGCGTGTATTGCGTGGAGGATTCGTTTTCTTAGGAAGTTGACGGGGTAAACTTCCGACTATGGGGGAGATTGTGCCGCTGACCGGACTTTCCTCGGAACTGGGTCTCATATTGCGGACAAGTCAAGTCTATCGCGGTTCTGTTGACTGCAGCATTTCCGGTACTGCTCACTGATCGCTGCATCACTATGCAAGTTTCAGGTCAGTGGCCCCCCAGCGGTGCTGTCCCATTCGAGGACGAAACTTTGGTTGTCTTCAGCCACGAACATCGATAGCAGCATGTCCGTTGTAGGACGGGCATTCCTGCCCGTCGAGGACACCGACGGGCAAGAATGCCCATCCTACGCCGGTCACTGCTCGATGAAGTTTTAGCTTAGTGCCGCCCCCAGGAGTGCTGGCCCCATTCGAGAAAGAAACTTTGGCTACCCACAAAGACCAGCGTCGCCTGATCCGACCTTCGAAATTCGCCTGTTCGATATTTTGCGGTTGAGTATTTTCTGCGGTTTCTTTCTCCTGAGTAGAAAGAAAGCCTAAATCTCGAACCGCTAAAGATCGAACACGAAGGCTAAAGGGGTTTCCTTTGAAATTCGTGTTCGATATTCAGCGGTTTAGCCTTTAGCGGTTGCCCTCTCGGGAAGCAGAAAAGCCCAAATCTCAAACCGCAAAACACCGAACAATACGAACGCCGAAGTTCGGAAGCTCGACAATGAAGTTTCAGCTTAGTTCCGCCCCCGCTGCGCTGCCCCATTCGAGAACGAAACTTTGATTGTCTTTAGCCACGAACACGATAGCAGCATTTCCGTTGTAGGACGGGCATTCCTGCCCGTCGGGAACAGCGACGGGCAAGAATGCCCATCCTACGCTGGTCGCTGTTCGACGAAGTTTCAGGTTAGTCCCGCTGACCCAGAAAGATCGCAATCGCTACCAGTGTAAGGGCGTGAGCGAACTTCAAGCCCTCGGACCTATGGGTAGGGTACAGAACGGACCGGGTCAAGGAAATGAAACTTCTACTGCCGTACCGTGGCTCTTGTCGGTACGTCTAAGAAAGAAAAAGTCGGTAGCCTGACACAATCAAGAACCAGCAGCCTTTCAGGGTCAAGAGGGTGCCGAGTGTTGCGAACGAAATACCACCGGCATCCAGGGCGTCGCCGATGTCTATGCCCCATCTGACAGATTTGCGAACACACACTATCAGGAATGCGGCGATCGATATTGTGAGACTCACCACACCCCAGAATCTCCAAGCTGCCCTTGTCGACTCTTGGAACGCACTTACCCCTTTCCAGAAATAGGCCTTGAGTGTTGGGGCAAGCTCCTCCTCGTTTCCGCCGCCAGGAGCAATGAAACTCAATAGCGAGGAAGGGGCGCTGGTAACCCTTTCGGTGAAGGAGGGCGGCTCCTCCCTGGACAGCTCGCTCAACACGAAGAGCTGCGCCGCCAGCATGGCCAAGGCTAGAACTGTTCCGATGAAGTTCCGCATCGCGTCGCCATCACCTCATAGTTGGGATTGTAGTCGTGGATTACGAGACCGGTCGACGGATGCCGTGGGGACGGTCTCACGCATTCATGACCCCGCTACAGGTGACCTTTTCTTCCCTATGACCGTTAAAACAATGCTATGCCGAAAGAGCTGCGAGCGGCAAGTTTCCAGAGACTGCAGCTTGTTTGTCCAGTCGAACCACTTCCGGATCGGGGTGCGTGCGGAGAAGTCCCGAGCATTGACGCGAGTCCCGCGAGTTGCTAAGTTCTGGTGATGGGTCGGCCCTAAACGTCGGAACCTCCGAGTCCCCCGACGAATTCACGGTTGGTTCAAGCGTCCAACTGGAGTCAGTTCGCTTTGTGTAGGAGATGAAGTCATGGATCTAAGGCAGCTCTTGAGACATGTCGCAGCCCTGGTGGCCATTTTGGGCCTTTCTTGGGCCCTCACGGCATCTGCTGGAACCGCGTGGGTTGGGAACGCCTCATCGGCGGTGGAGAAGATCAACCTTGCGATAGGATACAAGGTCGACCCGGACTGGCCTCGCAAGCCCACCAGGTTCGACTGGGGAGACGTACCCGGCGTCGCCGTCGATGCTGAGGACAATGTCTGGATGTTCAACCGAGGGAACGTCGCGGTTCAGGTCTATAGCAGCGACGGATCTCTTGTGCGATCCTGGGACGAGCGCAGCTTCAAGAAGGCCCACCACATCACCATCGGTCCCCAGGGGAATGTCTGGGTCGCCGACGAAGGTTCCCAGGTCGTCCAAAAGTACACGCCGGAGGGGAAGCTGCTGCTGACGCTCGGCACACCAGGTGAAACTGGCGAGGACAGCACGCACTTCAACCGTCCTACCGACGTGGCCATCTCTCAGGAAGGCGACGTGTTTGTCTCCGATGGCTACGGCAACAGCCGGATCGTCCACTTCGACAGCAAGGGCAAATTCATCAAGACGTGGGGAAAGTTGGGAACGGCTCCTGGGGAGTTCGATGTGCCCCATTCCATCGTCTTCGATTCCCGGAACCGGCTCTACGTCGCTGATCGTAGCAACGCCCGAGTCCAGGTATTTGAAACCAGTGGAAGGTTCCTCGCAGAGTGGCGAAATCTGCTGGTGCCCTGGGGGATCTGGATCACGAAGTCCGACGAGATCTACGTCTGTGGGTCCTCTCCCATGCGGTGGGCCAGCCAGGGCCGACTCGGGACACCCCCGAAAGATCAGATCTTGCTGAAATTCAGTCCCTCGGGTCGAGTCCTGGAGCATTGGACCTTCCCCTTGGGAAAGGCGGGAGAGGAACTGCCGGGCCAGCTCAACTGGGTCCACGCGGTGGCGGTTGACTCCCAGGGCCAGGTCTACCTGGGCGACATAAAGGGGCAACGGGTCCAGCGCATGGTGCGGTTGAACTGAAGCTAGAGCTGGTTTTTGGGACAGCTAGGGTGAAACCTGAATGGTGAGCATTGAGCAGTACCGGAAACAGCTGCAGCCAACAGAGCCGCGAACGACTTGACTTGTCAGCAAGAGGAGCCCAAGTTCCGAGGAGAGAGCCGGACAACAGCAAGATCTCTGCTAATCCCGACCAGAGTTTCTTCCTGAACGATCCAGCTTGGCCGAGGGCGGGACTAGCCTGAAGGCTAACGGAGAGATCATGCTGAGACTTTTGATTTGCAACCTGGCCGTGTCGAGTCTCATTCTGCTGGGCGCGTGTGCTCCTCCTGCTGACGAGCAGGCAGGTCAAGCGCCTGGCAAGGAATCCGCCGAGGTCGTCTCGGAAGCAGCGTTCCAGAAATACAATTCGGAGCACCAGCAGAAGCTGCCTCTTGAGCCAGCCCCTCAGATTCTGGATGTTGAGCACAGGACGGTTCATCACGACCCGGCCTACTTTTCGGCTCATCCCCGCTGGGGCGTGTACCAAAGGTTCGGTTCCAGCGAGATGATCGTAGCCTTCAAGACAGCTCCCTCTGACTACAAGCGCCCGGAAGACGTCATGCATGGAGGCGTCCGCCGCCAAGGATACGAGCAGAAGGCCGTCATCTTGCTCAAGAGATCTACCGATGGCGGTCTAACCTGGCCGGCTGAAAACGATGTCATCCTCTACGACGAGAAACTCTCCGACGACGAAAAGCGAGCGTTTTTGTACCAGAAGGGTGCAGTCCGAGAGCAGTTCGACATGTTCTCGCCAGACTCCGTCTTCTGGTTTACCCACACCTATCTCCACGATGAGGAGCGAATGGTGCTGTTCGCGCTCAGGTCTGCCGATCGTGGCAAGACCTGGGAGAAAGTCCCCACCGTGATTGACCCGCCTTCGGGACATTCTTCGGTGCGCAAGAAGTTCTCCTCCGTGATACGTCGTCCCGACGGGACGACCTTGATCACGGTTATGAATGCGGGCGGGGCTGCCCCCATCTATGAGAGCACCGACCAGGGATTGAGCTGGCGCTTCGTTGCATATTCTGCGGCTCTTCCCGGAGGGGTCGGTGCCGTGACCTACGATGGGTTGATCGAATTTCCTATCGGCGAGTTACAGAGCTACTACGTGCACGCCCTGGGAAAAAAAGACTACACGAGTATCCACGGCGTCCGGAATGCGATAGCCATGTCCTCGAGCACGGACGGTGGAAGAACCTGGACGGACCCGATGCCGATTGTGGGCAAGGGCGACGAATGTTGGAGTTTTCCTGCCAAGCGAAAAGCCGAGCGAGAGTCGTTCGTCTATCGGTCACCCTTTCCCATACTGCTCCAGGACGGACGGATCCTAGTGGTCTGGGCGCGCCGTCGGATACCGTTCGGGATGGGAGGTACGCTGAGCAGCGATGGCGGAAAGACCTGGAGCCACGAGTTCATCATTCGCTCCGATGATACGAACTGTCACGATATCGGCTATCCCATCGGCGGCCAGCTCGAAGATGGACGAGTCTTTATTTCCTATTACTACAGCGAGCCGGACAAGTCCTGTCAGGAATCCGTTCGCTACATCGAATCCACGTTTTTCCGAGTCGAGTGAGGCTGACGGGTCCCTGAAGAGGGTCGGTGAGGGGGCCAGCCGACCTCCTGAACCTGTCAGGTTGGTGAGAGCACGATTCCCCCCAAAAGGTGATGACAGCAATGTTCAAGTCGGGCGAACGCGTGATCGTGCTCGGTGCAGGGATCCAAGGAGCATGTGTTGCCCTTGCACTGCAGCACCGAGGGCACTCCGTTACCCTGGTCGAACAGGCGCCCGACTGTATGTTGCGGACCAGTCTTAGAAACGAGGCCAAGATTCATCTTGGATTCGTCTACGCCAATGATCCCTATCTCAAGACGCCTCTGCTCTTGCTGAATGCCGGCATGAGTTTCGCTGCTTTGATCGAGGAGTGGCTTGGTGGGAACATCGCCTGGCAAGAATTCAAGGCCAGACCTTTTACCTATGTTGTTGCTCTTGATTCACTTTTGTCTCCCTCGGATATTCTTTCCAGCTATGAGCAACTCCAGACGCGCTATTCCGAGATGGGCCGTAGCAAAGGGACCAACTATCTAGGCGACTCTCCGATGACCTTTTGGCGTCAGACTCAGCTCTCGACTCTGAGTGGTCTGATCAACCGCGACCTGGCTCTGGCATCGGTCGAAACCGTCGAGACGGCGATTGACCTGGTCGCATTTCGTGACTTGATCCGTTCGGCGCTCATCGATTCTCCCAGGTGACTCCCGGTTCAGATTCATCAAGTGCCAGGATGGGCTTAACTGGATCGATCACTACAATTGGCTTCTTGGAGCTGCTTCCGGGACCTATTTCCTGTGGATGCCTCACGATGATTCCTATCCTGCAGACTACATTCCCCGTTTGGTTTCCTGTCTGGAGAACCGACCCGATGCGGCTCTCGCCTTCGGGCGGGTCGTGCTAGTTGATCTAGACGGGATCGACCTGCCCAGTCTCCGAATCGCGCCATGTCCCATCCAGAATCGAAGGCCTTGGACGCTGGGGCAGTCTCTCAAGCTTCTTTTTTGGGGGGCGGGTATACCCTTCCGAGGGCTGTTTAGACGGGACCTCGTCGTGCAATCGGGACTCTATCTTCCCTCAAGCGATGCGAGGGTTGGGGCGGATCTATATTGGGTCTTTGGTCTGTCGCTGAAGCGCCGCCTTTGCTTTGTTCCCGAGTGCAGTTGTCGAAAGCGTTATTACCCGGGCAGCACACACCGCCATTTTCGCTTCGGTGCGCGCGAAGGAATAGAGTCTTTCCGTGTGCTGCGGGGCTATTTGAAGCAACTGAGATCGAGTCGTATGGACATCTTCTTGGGCACTCTGGCAGTGCTCCTTTGGAGTCTGATGAGGGTGTGCACTGTGTTTCTGGGAAGGTTTCTACCGGCCTCATTCAAGCTCGCGATCAGGAGGCGGATGTCCTGGATACTGGGTGGGTAACTGTGGGCTTATGGCTGCAGGTCGCAGCCTGAGAAAGGGACAGACTGTTACTGCTTGGATTGTCGCTGGCGCACACGTCCTTATCCACTCTATGTCTTGTGAATTACCGCGCTCTTGCCCCTTCCAATCCACAAGGATAAGCTAGCGTCTCGAAAGGCTGGATTCCTCGTTTCGCGCAAAAGGGTCTCTGTTCGGGTCTATGTAGATTGACACTGCCTCTCGGTGTTAGGTCAGTGGTGGGTCTGCAAGGCTGTGAGGTTATTCGAGGATAGCGACATGAACACTATTGGCCAACCCATCAAGTACGGCATGTTCATCATGCCCTTCCATGCCCCCGACAAGCCTTTGTCGCTGTGTTACGAAGAAGACATAGAACTTGTGGTCAGGGCCGAGGAGCTCGGTTTTAGTGAGTTCTGGATTGGCGAGCACCACACCATGAAATACGAGTCGATCGTGGTGCCGGAGGTCTTCATCGCCCGCGTCCTCGGCGAGACCGAGAGGATTCGATTGGGACCGGCACCGGTCTGCCTCAACCTTCACCATCCAGCCTACGTTGCGACGCGACTGGCTTTCCTCGACCACCTATCCAAAGGAAGACTCAACCTCTGCTTCGGACCGGGCAGTGTCACTACCGATCAGGAGCTCTACGGCCTGGATCCGAAGAAGGGGGGCGCCATGTCGCTCGAGGCCATCGACGTCATCCTGAAATTGTGGCGGTCAGATCCCCCTTATGAGCACCGAGGTGAGTTCTGGCAGTTTTCGATCAAGGAATATGTCGATGAAGAGACGGCGATTGGCTACATTCACAAGCCCTTTCAGCAGCCGCATCCGCCCTTGGCAATGCCAGGTTTGAGCCGCAGTTCCTACAGCCTGAAAGTGGCGGGTGAGCGGGGCTACGCACCGTTTTCCGCTGCGCTCGCAAGCGGCAACGCTCTGGCCGATAACTGGACAACCTACGAGCGAGCCGCCCAGGAAGCTGGCCGGCGGCCAAAGCGTTCGGACTGGAAGGTTTCCCGTGCCATCTTCCTCGCAGACACTACCCTGGAGGCGGTGGAACGGGCGCGCACGAACTCGGTGGGAAAGAACTTCGAGTACATCGCAAGGCTTCTCGACAACGGGCTGGGAAGGGGGACCCTCAAGCGTGACCCTGACATGGCAGACGCCGACTGCAATATGGATTTCTGGTTGTCGGAGCAGATCATAGCTGGTGATGTGGACGAAGTGCTTGGACGGCTGCTCGAGATGATGGAAGAGAGCGGACCATTCGGCACACTGGTGCTGATGGGCTTCGACTGGGACGCCAAAGCGAGCTGGTTGCGCAATCTCGATCTGTTCGCCAACGAGCTCATGCCGGCGCTGAACCGGGCGGTGGGTGTGTCCGCCTGAGATCTCACGGGCGCCTCTGACGGGCGCCTCTGAAAGGTCGCCCAACAGGCGCTGTCAGACAGCGAATCGTGCTCGGTTCCCTCGTGGTTGAGGATTCAGGTCAGTGTGGCCCCCAGGGGTGCTGGCCCCATTCGAGAAAGAAACTTTGGCTACCCACAGGCCAGCGTCGCCTGATCCGGCCTTCGAAATTCGCCTGTTCGATATTTTGCGGTTGAGTATTTTCTGCGGTTTCTCTCTCCTGATTAGAAAGAAAGCCTAAATCTCGAACCGCTAAACATCGAACACGAAGGCTAAAGGGGTTTCCTTTGAAATTCGTGTTCGATATTCAGCGGTTTAGCCTTTAGCGGTTGCCTTCTCGGGAAGCAGAAAAGCCCAAATCTCAAACCGCAAAACACCGAACAATACGAACGCCGAAGTTCGGAAGCTTGGCGATGAAGATTCAGGTCAGCAGCGCCACCGGCTGCGCCGGATCGTACCTGACAGAAACTTCAGTCGAGGGACGTAGCGGTGGGCTCCAGGCCGCCGTCCGAGCCAAAGGCTCGGAAAAAATAGGGAATTATATATGGTTTTAGCCAAAGGCTAAGGCTTAAGCCTTGTCCTTCCTAGCGCCAGAACCGGGTTTGAGAAAGTCCCAATCCTTCTTAGGCGGGGCTTGCATACAGGCCCTGGCAATGTTCTCAGGAGTGTCTGGGATCGGTTCTGGCATGACGAGCACTTGAGGCCGTCCCCGCTTGTTCTTTGGATTTTTATTTTGTTCCATCGTTCCTTCCTTTCTCACAGCATCATAACCGATCGGCGTGACGCGATCACAGTCCTCTTGTGGGAATAAACAGGGTTTACGAGTTTGCCCAAGAACTCCTGTTACTTACTTATATCCTTTTCGGAGAGTAGCACAAACCCATGAGGATTTTGGCGAAGGACAGCGTCTACGTGGGGGCGGGGCTGGCACGCGCTCGGTGTGGGAGGTTGGGAGGATTTGGGCAGACGGAGCAGCAGGTCGCTCCTTGGCTTGCAGTAAGGTTAAACTCCTATGTCAGCTCTACTACTTAGCTTTCCGTTTGATGTACTTCAGATGGTATTCGAGAAGTACGGCCTTTGAGATCTCTCTTGGGGTCTAGCATTCGGGGTCTCATAGTGTGGACTTCCTAAGTAGCCCTTTATCTCGGATAATCTCCACGTACGCTTCTTTAGAAAGGGAGCAAGAGGAAAGACTTCTTGCCTGTCTTGGACTAATTCCACCTAATTGTTTCGCTATATGGTAATGACTTCGCTCTCGGGAACCTCTGGATAATCCATACGTTCCTACGAAAAAGTCGTCAATGTGAACAGCTACGAGGGTATGCTTTTTCCCTTCGCGAACCTGAGCATCGAGCTTTTGGGCAATTTTGAGCCCATCTTGTATGGTGAGCATCTTTACGGGGTGTGCTTCAAATATGCGCGTAGAACATTGAGTTGACGCTTGGGTTCTGGCGCGAGGCAATTTTCATTCTCTTCTAATGCCTCCATGGTGTAAAGAATGTTCTCCTTCAAGGCATGGATGGCCTCGATTTTGCTGTCGCCGACCATAGCAATATTGGCCTCGTCCCAACTAACCTCAAACCCCTCTCCAGCATCAATGCTACGAACAGTGATTGGGATTCCCCTCAAGGCTGTGTAGGGCTCTCCCGAGAAATCTGTAATCAGTTCCCGGTCCGCGAACTCTGAGGTTGCGGTTCCCTGGAGGAACTCGTTGAAATTGTCGAGAAGAGGGACAAAACTAAAAATGCCGCTGTCCATGGTCCTATGGGAGTAGGGAGAACCCGTACTCAGTCCGTGCAGATAAACTTCACCAGCCTGCGTGTTTTCAAGAACCATCTGCCGTATGCTGCCCTCATTAGTCTCATACTCATACACGGCTAGTTCACCTTCCCCTCTGGTTGGATCTCTGAGGATGCTTTTACTTTCTGAGCTTTGTCCTGGAACCATCTCATAAAACTCTGAACCTGCTGGGAAGAAACCATAACGCCTACCTGTATTTGCCGAACCATTGTGACTTTCTCAGAAGCTTCTTGACGTTCCGTATAGTGCCCACTCCCATCATTTAAAAGCTTACTCGCACCAGAATCAGGGACAGGCGTGGATTCAACGAAAAAATCGATTCGAAGATCTCCCCTTGGGGTGATTCCACCCCACATCCCGTTAGCTGGGACCATCCGGTAGTTCTTGTCATACTCCCACTCGATACTGATTTCGTCAGGCTGGTTTTTTCCGTTGGGCATGTCTCCTCCTAGCTAGAGTTCGTTCTCATGACAACGGAATAAGCACAGTCTAACCCATTTTGTCAAGAAAAATTTTTAACTAACCAGTAGAATTATTGACATCAGATGATTGGATTCCGTCAACCTTTATTTAGGGGATTACATCAGTAGTGTCCCAACGTTTGGGCTTCTAATCTCTGTAAAGTATTAATGAGTAATATGTTAGAGAAGATAATGGGTGTTTCCGACTTGAAAGTGAGTGTACGCTCACGCCCTTCAGTTCATAAGGAGGGCGAGCATGTACACGGGCACGACGATTTTTTCTCAGGTGATGCGGCATCTTCCCTGGCATCATTTTCATCGCATTGTTCAGCACTACGGAGGCGACTACAAGGTCAAGTCGTTCCGCTGTGCCGACCATTACCGGGTCATGGCCTTTGCACAGTTGACCTATCGCGAGAGCTTGCGCGATATCGAAGCCTGCCTACGGGCCATGAGATCCAAGCTCTTCCACATGGGCATTCGCTCCACGGTCTCCCGCAACAATCTGTCCAATGCCAACGAGAGGCGCGACTGGCGCATCTATGCCGAGTTTGCCCAAGTGCTTATCGCCGAAGCGCGCCGCCTGTACACCGACGAGGACCTGGGAGTCGACCTGAACGCGACCGTCTATGCCTTGGACTCCACGACCATCGACCTGTGCCTCTCGGTCTTCCCCTGGGCGCGCTTCCGCCGTACCAAGGGGGCGATCAAACTGCATACCTTGCTCAACCTGCACGGCGCCATTCCCGAGTTCGTTCTGATCTCGGACGGAAAACTGCACGATGTCCACGCCTTGGACCACCTGATTCCTTGTCCCGGTGCCTACTACATCATGGATCGCGGATACCTGGATTTCGGGCGCCTGTACCGACTCCATTCTGCCCGGTCGTTATTCGTGACCCGCGCCAAGGCCAACTTCAAGTTCCGCCGCCGCTACTCCCACCCGGTGGACAGAACGACGGGACTGATCTGCGACCAAACTGTCCTGCTGAGCACCTTCTATCCGGCCAAGGCCTACCCCGAACCTTTGCGTCGCATCAAGGCCTTTTACGGCACCAGTCCCAATGCCGTGAAAACACAAATCTGGATCGCCCTCAGTACCTACCTGCTCATCGCCATCATCCGCAAGCGCCTCTATCTCGAGTTGCCGCTCTACACAATTCTCCAGGTCCTGAGTGTCTCGCTCTTCGAGAAAACCCCAATTTTACAGGCCTTTCAGGACATGCATTACATTACTCAGAATAGTGACATTCATAAACAGTTGATGTTATTCGACTAACGCTGGGACGCTACTGGGATTACATACCTAACTAGCCAGCCCCCTCCCTCATTTCTCCGACTTGTTGCGAACTCGAATAGACGGGTCTGGGGGCTTGGCATTGGCAAAGATTCTCTCGGCTATTTCCTCAGCCGTGGCGTCAATCTTCGGTACCGACTTGGAGGGCCTTCCTAGCTTGGATTCCACTTTGACTTCATTCTTCGGCTTCATTGATTCCTCCCTTTGCCTGAAAACCTCTGCTACTTACTTATATCCTTTTCGGAGAGTAGCATAAACCCAGGAAGATCTTTTTCGGGCAGATCCATGCGGTGTGGGAAGTGTTGGGGCTATTGCCTGAGAGATAGGATGGCTTGCGGCTGCTCAAGGACTATTCCTCGTGTGTCTCAAGCCGGGGGGCTTGACAGGCCGGAGGGAATATAGTCTAATCAGTGGGTTATTAATCGGACCCTGCGATGGGATGTATAATGTAACCTGTTCCCATCGCAGGGCCACAAAAAAGGAGAAAGATATGCCCCGCCCTGCGGGCAGAAGACACCTGTCCCCCTTACGGGGGACCCATCGTATTCCATTGAACCCACTTAAGTCAAGGAGAACATTGTCGTGGGCATTACCACCGAATGGCTAGAAGAGCGTATTTCACAGATCAACAAGAAAATCGAGTTACTAGAGGAAGAAAGAGGTCATCTTGTCTATGTTCTAAACCTTGCCCTCTCTGAACAACCGCCGCCGGCAGAGCCACGGCATCCCTTCAACTTAGGGGCTGTGGAAGGCACGGTTGAACTCTTAAAGAAAACGAGTTGGTGGTTGACTAAGAAAGAGATCGGGGATGCGTTCGTTAAAGGCGGCTACCCGAGCCGATCCAAGAATCCGGTCGAAGTGATTGCTTCCACTCTCAATGGGGAGATCACAAAGAAAACCAAGAAAAACAGGCTTCCCCGCGTGATTCGGGAAAACGGGAGATACGGGCTCCCGGGGTGGGAACACACAGGTCCAGCATACGTAAAGATGAAAGCAAGGCACTTGGTTAACCGCGAGAAGATCGAAGACCTCCTACGCCCGAGCGAGAAGGCGGATCGCTTCTTTGAGGAAATAGACCAAATCCTTAAAGATGATAACGAGTCACAGTTGATGATCGGGAAGAGCAGATTGAAGCGAGAGAAATTCGTCAATGACTGGCTCAAATTGAACGGCGCATAATTTCCCTCCCAATTCAAATTAGGCCACTACCGAAGATCGCATCCTCGCCCCCGATAATCTGCTTGGGCGGTATCTGGCCTATTTGATCCTGTCCCATGGCAAAGGTAGGGAGCAGCAGAGCACACAGCAGAATGCTTCGATGAATCAGCATGATTGTTAACCCTTCCCCGACGCTCTTCTCAATCCAGATCAAATATCTTCCTCGGCGCGGGTCTGATCTGCTTCTTGGGTGCGGTTTGGACCTGCTTCCCAGGTACAGTTTGGATCTGCCGGGGGCCTTGTTGCATGTAGGGTTGTTCTCTCGGGACTTCCCCCCAGCGTTCCTGTCTCCTAAACCCTAAAACAGGCGTCAGTCTGCCCACCGTGTACTGATAAGCCAAGTAGACTTGGTACAGGTGAAAGGGGATTGAAAAGAGGAAAGCAGTTGGAACCAAGGCATCCATGGGGGTGGACGCTCCCATGGAAAGCATAGCTAAAAAGACCCCGACAAAAGGCGGCAAGAAGAACCATAGGATGCCTTCTTTAATAGCCCCGGCATAGAGATGACCGGCTCCCGAAATAAACAGGCTCAGGAGTGCGGCAATGGCGGGACTTCGTCCGGGCGTCGGACCTCGATGCCTGTCTTGGTAATGAGCACCGTCCCCAATAGCCTGTTGAACGGGTTGGTCAACAGGCTGGTATTGGTCGCGTCCGCAATAGCGGCATATTCTGGCCTCGATTTGGATTTGCTCCGCACAGTACAGGCAGATCTTCATGGTTTACCTTCCTTTCACCTTACGGCCCAGACGTAGGTGCCGGGCCATTTGTAAGCAGCACGTAGGTACGTGAAGTCCCTGCCTGTTCGCCCAAGCACGAGGGAGCTACCCTGTGCCCGTTCATAGGGGTTGTTGTATTCGGCAGGTAGCCCGACAGAAGCGGGACACCTACGTACTTGCTTACAGAGGAAATTCTAGCAGGGATGGGGTGCGGAGTATATACTGTTGGAAATGGAAGGAGGCGAAATGGCTAAAGAAGCCCCTGACTTTCCCAAGACGTTAACGCCTGATCAAGCGAGAGCAAAATGCCGTATAAATCTTCTTGTGGAATTGTTGCGTATTCCGGACGAAACCGGCCGGTGATTCCAGAGCAAACCGGCCACTGAT
The DNA here is from genome assembly GCA_965219855.1 of Acidobacteriota bacterium. Taxonomy (GTDB): domain Bacteria; phylum Acidobacteriota; class UBA6911; order RPQK01; family JAJDTT01; genus CAUZIZ01. The sequence goes on along the minus strand of CBDCOR010000022.1, from coordinate 59,756 downwards.
TCCGGAGCAAACCGGCCACCCAATCCGGCGGGAAACCGGCCACTAGAAACGGGGTTTCCGGAAGGGTGGCCGATTTCCCGGAAGGGTGGCCGGTTTCCCGGAAAGGCGGCCGGTTTCCCGGAATCGGTTTCCAGAGCGGACGGAAGCGACGTTGGACTCCTTCGGTACCATGACTCCTTTTCGGAGGAGCGATCGTGCCGAACCAAAGGAAGTCCATGCGCAAAATCAAAAATGTCCTACGCCTGAAGTTTCAGCTTCATCTTTCGGATCGGCGGATCGCCCGTAGCTGTGCCCTCGTGCGCAGCACCGTGGCAGAGTATGTGCGCCGGGCCCAAGGAGCCGGTCTGAGTTGGCCACTCCCTGAGGGGTGGGATGACCGGGCGATTCAGAACCGGTTGTTTCCTCCCACGGGTAAATCTCCCCCGGAGCAACGTCCCCTCCCCGACTTCGCCACCGTCCATGAGGAGCGCTGCCGACACAAACATGTGACCTTGATGCTGCTCTGGGATGAGTACAAGCAGGCGTATCCGGAGGGCTATCAGTACAGTCAGTTCTGCGATCTGTACCATCGCTGGCGGGGCAAGCTGGATCTGGTGCTGCGGCAGGAACACCGGGCCGGCGAGAAGCTCTTCGTGGACTATGCCGGCGACACGGTCCCGATCGTGGATCGCCATACGGGGGAAACCCAAGAGGCCTCGATCTTCGTGGCCGTGCTGGGGGCAAGCAACTATACCTATGCGGAAGCCTCCCTAAGGCAGGACTTACCCTCGTGGCTCGCGGCCCACACTCGGGCTCTGGAGTTCCTGGGGGGTTGCCCCTGCGTCGTGGTTCCAGACAACACCAAAGATGCGGTCCATCGCCCCTGTCGCTATGAACCGGATCTCAATGCGAGCTATTCGGATTGGGCCTCGCACTACGGCGTCGCGGTGATCCCGGCTCGAGTGCGCCGTCCTCGAGATAAAGCGAAGGCGGAGTCGGGTGTGTTAGTCGTCGAGCGCTGGATCTTGGCCGCCTTGCGTCACCGGACCTTCTTTTCCCTGGGAGAGCTCAACGAAGCCATTGCCGAGCTACTGGAGCGTCTCAACACTCGAAACTTTCACAAGCTCCCCGGCAACCGCCGCCAGCGCTTCCAGGACCTGGATCGTCCGGCTCTGGGGCCCCTGCCGGCCCAACGCTACGTCTTCGCCCAGTGGAAGAAGGCCCGCGTCAACATCGATTACCACATCGAGTTCGACCGCCACTACTACAGCGTCCCTTATGTCCTGGTGGGTCAGAAGGTCGAGCTGCGCACCACCGTCACCACCGTGGAGATCTTCCATCAAGGTCGCCGCGTGACCTCTCACCGTCGCTCCTATCAGCCGGGCAAGGCCACGACCTTGGACGAGCACCGGCCCGAATGCCATCGCCGCTATCTGGAGTGGTCACCCTCGCGTCTGATCCACTGGGCTCAGAAAGTCGGGCCCCATACCGCATCGGTGGTCGAGAAGATCCTCCAATCCCGTCGCTATCCCGAGCAAAGCTATCGCTCCTGCTTGGGTATCCTGCGCCTGGGCTCCAGCTTTGGGGAAGACCGTTTGGAGCAGGCTTGCCGTCGGGCCCTGCGACTTCAGGCCTGCTCCTACAAGAGTATCCAGTCCATGTTGAAGAACGGTCTGGACCGTCAAGCGGAACCGCAACCGTTGCCGGAACGTCCTCCGATCGAGCACGCCAACGTGCGAGGGGCCGAGTACTTCGAAGGCGAGAAAGGAGCCTCTCATGTTGGTTAATCCCACCGTCGAAAAACTTCACGCCATGCGGCTCAGGGCCATGGCTGAGGCCTTCACCGAGCAACTCTCCGACCCGGAGATGGCCCAACTGAGCTTTGAAGAACGCTTTGCCCTGTTGGTGGATCGGCAGTGGACCTAGCGAGAGAATCGGGCCTTGGAGCGTCGTCTGAAGAATGCCCGATTGAAGCTCTCGGCCTGTCTGGAAGATGTCAACTATCGCCGACCTCGGGGGCTGGATCGCTCGCTGATTGCCAGCCTCGCCACCTGCCGTTGGATCCAGACCCACCACAATCTCCTGATCATCGGTCCCTGTGGAGTCGGGAAAACCTTCTTGGCCTGTGCCTTTGCTCAGAAGGCCGCTCGCGACGGGTGGACGGCTCTGTACACTCGTGCCGCTCGACTCTTTCGCGATCTGGCTTTGGCTCGAGCCGACGGCTCGCTCGACAAGCTCCTGCGTAAGATCGCCCGCACCGACGTGCTGATCGTCGATGACTGGGCCATGAATCCCTTGGCCGAGAGCGAGCGACGGGACTTCTACGAGATCTGCGAGGATCGCTACGACAGTCGATCCACGATCCTGACCTCCCAGCTTCCCGTCGCCCATTGGCATGAGCAGATCGGAGATCCGACCACCGCTGATTCCATCCTGGATCGTCTGGTCCATAATGCCTACCGCATTGAGCTCGAAGGGGCTTCCATGCGCCGGCATCGTCATCCTCCCACCAAAGCAAAGGACGAATCATGAGTCCAACACCGCAGTTGAAAGTCCAAGGTGGCTGGTTCGCCGCCGCCGGTGCTCCGTTGCTACAGGCGATGGAGAGCGTCAGCGACGGCGCCTTCAAACTCTTTGTCTATCTGTGCCTGAAAGCGGATCGCTGCACCGGCGAACTGACCGTCTCGCCTACCCAGTTGGCTCCGGCCTTGTGCAAATCTCGCCGCTCCCTGTTCACCTACCTGGGAGAACTCCAGTCCCGAGGTCTAGTTCAGCTCAGCCTCGCTCGCAATCAACACGAGCGCACTCACATCCAGATCAGCGAGGCCTTCTGGCCCTACCAAAGATCCCTCGTCCAGGAGCCCGAAGCGGCCGAATCCCAATACCTCGATCAGGTGGCCTGTCTGCTGCTCGATGCCCCTGGCGTTCAGTGCTCCTTCTCCCCGGCCGATCGGCAGCTGGCCGCTCGCCTCTACCGCCAGGGCCTGTCCTTGCGGCAGATCGAGCAGGCCCTGCTTCTCGGCTGCGCCCGCAAGCACGTCGCCTGGCTCAACGGCCACACCGGTGGACCGATCACTTCCCTGAGCTACTTCGAACCTCTAATCCAGGAAGTGAGACAACAACCTGTCTCCGATCAATACTGGGATTATCTCAGGAGTCGCCTGAAGACTCTGAGGCAACAATGGAAACAACACTCTGCTGAAGCAAGCTTTGCCTCAGCAACTCACTCAGGAAAGGAGAGACGAGATGATGTGTTCTCAACCCAAGAGACTCCTGTGGATTGACTCAAACCGGCCACTTCGGAGATGATTATCAACCTCCGGCGTCGCTTCGCTCCGACCCGGCCGGTTTGCTCCGGATTCGGTGGCCGGTTTCACCGGAATACGCAATTGTCACCGGTTTCCCCGTACCCAGTGATATTAGAGGTCCAAAGCGGTGTTGGAGCTCCTGCAAGCCTGGTTTTGGTGTTTCCTGCTCACGGGGGAGCAGGGCAGGATTATTGTGCTCTTTGGACCAACCGTCAAACGCTTCTAAAGTTCGCTCAAGACATTCAATCGCATTTTGAACCAACTGTCGAGGATCGGATTCTTGCGACTCTCGAACGGATGGAACGCCTTCTTGAACAGCGGAAGAGTTCATAGTCATTTTCTTTCTCCTTAAGTTGTAACCGCATCGACGCCCTGCCACCGTGCTCGTTTAGAATTTTCTAGGCGATCAAGTCCTTGTAGCGCAACCGTTTGCCGTTCATCCCCCGCGCCATCGCCGCCATCTGGTCGATGGTATCTAGCGGTCGGAGGTTGTGACGGCCAGCGAATTCATCTACGTATTTCTGCAAATGCTTGGGGCTCATCCTGTGGAAAGTGCCGTAATACCCGCGCTTGAGTAGAGCCCAGAAAGACTCTATCCCGTTAGTGTGGGCCTGATCGCTTACATATTCACCGACACTGTGTTTGACTGTCTTATGCTCAAAGTCTACCTGAAGGCCGTTATAGCCGCTGTGATCGTCGGTATAGACGGTTGAATCTTCGGCCACGTTTCCATAGACGAATCCTTGCAGGTTCTCTTGATCCGTACTCCCCACAACCTCTGCTGAAACCCGATTCGTTTCTCGGTTCTTGGCACCGGCTACGGCGGTTTTACCCACGGCTCCACGGCCAGCGTTGAGCTTCTTCTTGGAGTGCTTGTTTCGCTCTTTGCCGCCAATGAAGGTTTCGTCAATCTCCACCGTCCCTGTGAATGGGTGCTGGTGATCGTTCCACGTCTCCCTGATCCGATGCGCCAAAAACCAAGCCGACTTCTGGGTGATTTCCAGATCCCTGTGGAGCTTCATGCTGGAGGTTCCCTTGATGCCGGTCGCCAACAGATAATAGGCGATGGCCCAAGTCTGGAGTCCGAGATTGGAACTGTGCATTAAGGTTCCTGTCTTCACTGAGAAGTGCTTGCGGCAATCTTTGCATCGGTAAGGCTGAGGCTTCCTAGACTTCACCACGGATACCTTCAACGATCCGCACTTAGGGCAACATACACCATGAGGCCAACGTTGCTCAGTGAACCATCTTTCGGCTGTTTCATCATTGGGGAACATCAGTAGTGTCCCAACGTTTGGGCTTCTAATCTCTGTAAAGTATTAATGAGTAATATGTTAGAGAAGATAATGGGTGTTTCCGACTTGAAAGTGAGTGTACGCTCACGCCCTTCAGTTCATAAGGAGGGCGAGCATGTACACGGGCACGACGATTTTTTCTCAGGTGATGCGGCATCTTCCCTGGCATCATTTTCATCGCATTGTTCAGCACTACGGAGGCGACTACAAGGTCAAGTCGTTCCGCTGTGCCGACCATTACCGGGTCATGGCCTTTGCACAGTTGACCTATCGCGAGAGCTTGCGCGATATCGAAGCCTGCCTACGGGCCATGAGATCCAAGCTCTTCCACATGGGCATTCGCTCCACGGTCTCCCGCAACAATCTGTCCAATGCCAACGAGAGGCGCGACTGGCGCATCTATGCCGAGTTTGCCCAAGTGCTTATCGCCGAAGCGCGCCGCCTGTACACCGACGAGGACCTGGGAGTCGACCTGAACGCGACCGTCTATGCCTTGGACTCCACGACCATCGACCTGTGCCTCTCGGTCTTCCCCTGGGCGCGCTTCCGCCGTACCAAGGGGGCGATCAAACTGCATACCTTGCTCAACCTGCACGGCGCCATTCCCGAGTTCGTTCTGATCTCGGACGGAAAACTGCACGATGTCCACGCCTTGGACCACCTGATTCCTTGTCCCGGTGCCTACTACATCATGGATCGCGGATACCTGGATTTCGGGCGCCTGTACCGACTCCATTCTGCCCGGTCGTTATTCGTGACCCGCGCCAAGGCCAACTTCAAGTTCCGCCGCCGCTACTCCCACCCGGTGGACAGAACGACGGGACTGATCTGCGACCAAACTGTCCTGCTGAGCACCTTCTATCCGGCCAAGGCCTACCCCGAACCTTTGCGTCGCATCAAGTTCTTCGACGTCACCACCGACCTGCGGCTAGTATTCCTCACCAACGACTTTGCTTCTCCCGCTCTGACTATTGCCCGGCTCTACAAGCTCCGCTGGCAGATCGAACTGTTCTTCAAATGGATCAAACAGCATCTCCGCATCAAGGCCTTTTACGGCACCAGTCCCAATGCCGTGAAAACACAAATCTGGATCGCCCTCAGTACCTACCTGCTCATCGCCATCATCCGCAAGCGCCTCTATCTCGAGTTGCCGCTCTACACAATTCTCCAGGTCCTGAGTGTCTCGCTCTTCGAGAAAACCCCAATTTTACAGGCCTTTCAGGACATGCATTACATTACTCAGAATAGTGACATTCATAAACAGTTGATGTTATTCGACTAACGCTGGGACGCTACTGGGGGAACATCTTGAACAAACTCTTCAATGACAACCCCTTGCGGTGGCTTTTTCCAGGTGCCTTATGAGCCATACTCAATCTCCTTATTTATTGAGTATTTTAGCCCATAGGTATGACATTTTTGGCTAAAACCGTATATAATTCCCAAAAAATAAGACTTCGGCCTGGAGGCCAAAGCTACGTCCGCCCAATGAAGTTTCAGGTTAGTGAGGCCCCCAGGGGTGCTGGCCCAATTCGAGAACGAAACTTGACGTGGCTCAGGGGCCCATCACCTACGCCGAAGGCGTTACTGCGGGTAGCCCAGGGTTGGCGATGCGAAGCGAGCTACCCTGGGTTTAAGTCGTCCTACTCTGCTACGCTGAAAGCGTTGTTGCCGATTGTGCCCGGTCAGCACTACGCGGGTAAGAGACAGGCGGAGTTCCCGCCTGCCCCTCCCCGTTGTCGCGATGGGGTCTGTTCCCCACATTTACCGGCGTGAGGGTCACTCACCGGGCGACCCCAAAGACGTTGCCCCATTTCGGGGAACGACGTAACATACTTGACCGTAGGTGTTGCGACAGAGACAGAAGCTTTCCAGGGAAAGCAAGCCGAGCTTTCGGCAGAAGAACCGCACCCGGAGTTTGCGGTTGTCGTTGTAGTTCTTCCGTTTAAGCTTCATGCTCCGGAGTCGCATTCGGACCCAGGAGTCGAGCTTTTGGAAGAGCCAACGATTGGTCGCAAACTCGGGGGTGAAGTACTGTGCTGTCCCCCTGATCACTCGGTTCAATTTCAGGATTGCCTCGGCATCGAGGTTATGGCAGCGGACGGTTAATTCCCGCACCTTATCCTTGAATTTCTGCTGGGACTTGTCGCGCATGCGCCGGGAACGGGACGAGAGGAAAAAGCCAAGAAATTCATAGCCTTTTCCGAACGTCATGATCCGGGTTTTCTCCGGACTCAGCCGTAGCTGAAGTGGGGTTTCCAGCACTTGCTGGACGAGTTCCATAGCCTCTTGCGCCTGCTGTTGGGACCGGGTCAAGACGACGAAGTCGTCAGCATAGCGGGCGAATTGAAAACCCGCCCGGTGCAAGGCCCAGTCCAATTGGTTGAGGACGATGTTAGCCAGCAGTGGGGAAATGACTCCTCCCTGTGGCGTGCCGACCGTGGTCGGCTTGAAGACTCCGTCGTCCATGACCCCGGCAGTGAGAAATCGTTGGAGAAGGCGAAGGATATTGCCGTCGGCAACCTTGTCGGCCACCAACTGCATAATGACGTTCTGTGGAATGTGGTCAAAAAAACCTTCCACATCGGCGTCGAGTACCCAAAGGTAGCCGGCGTCGTGAAGGGACAACAGCCACTGGATCGCCTGATGACAGTTGCGTTTAGGACGAAACCCGAAGGAGGCGTCCTGAAAGAGCGGCTCGAAGATAGGTTCCAGCAGCCGCCGCAGAACCTCCTGGGCCACGCGATCGCGGACCACGGGGATCCCGAGCGGCCGGGTCTTCTTCGTGCGAGGGCCTTTGGAGATCCGGACGCGGAGCAGCGGATCGGGCCGAAACGCCCCTGATTTGAGAACTTTCATCAGGGCGAGAAGGTTTGGTTCGAGGTTAGCCTCGAACCTCCCGACGCTGACCTTGTCCACTCCAGCGGCACCTCGGTTGCGCTTGACTTTCTTGAAAGCGGCCCGCATGAGCTCGATCGTAATGCGACCGGTCAGCGAGTGCTCCTTTCTGCTCTTCACCATGGTGTTCCTGTTAGGTTGCATCATCAGGTGAGACGGATCGGGGATCTATCGGGTGTTTCTTAGCCAGGCACCTAGGTGTCTGTTTTCTCGGTTTGACCCGGGCAAGAGCACGGGCCGGCCCATTTTGGAGGCCACGGCCGGGACGCTAACTACCCAGAGCTCAGATCCTTCCTCAGCTCGTCTTCGGTTTTACCTTTCCTCCAGTCGAAACTGGAGTACTCCGGCTCTGCGGCAATCCCTAAAGCGGAGGCGGCTCAGGAGGCCTTCTCCACAGCACCGCATCATCCGTCGCCTTTCGCCGAGGGCTTATAGCGCGGACTCACCCAACGTGGGACGGTGGGGGACCTTCACCGGTCATGACTCGAACCATTTTCCTCAGGCGGCGACAGGTATCACCCAAAGCAGTTCCAGAGAGATAACCACATGTTCTCTCTGAAGACGAGGTCAGGGAACCTCGCCGACGCTTCGCTCAAGGGCGGTCGTTGGCGCTTTGCTCTAGGCCGAAGTGCCGTCTCCCGAAGTCTTCCTGCCTGGCCCCTTCGTGACGATCCCTTCTTCCAGACCTGCCGTTGGGAGCGCCCTGGCTGCCTACCTCCGCTGGTTAGTTGCGGAGTTCGAGCAGGAAGTTCTGTACCAGCGTGGACTCGCACAGGTAGGCTTCGGCGTCTTGCTTCTCTTATCCCTCTATTTCCCTCCTTTCAAACGCCTCACCGTTTGTCTACCATGGTTGACTTAGTTCGAGCCACTGCGGCTCATCGCACCCCTTTGGGGTAGCGTGTTTTCTTGAATGACCTTAACCCAGGGTAGCTCGCTTCGCATCGCCAACCCTGGGCTACCCGCAATAACGCCTTCGGCCTAGAGACGTGTCTTTGAATACATCTAATGCACTGCTAAATCAATGGGTTACGTTCGGTGTCTTGTATCTTGGGATCTTCGAGGTTTCAGTTTCGGGGGTCCCCCAAAAGGAGGGAATAAGAGATGGCAGTCCTGGTTTTAGTAGAAGGAAAAGTCAAGTCCGGATCCAGGGAAGACATGATTTCACTGATGAGGGAGATTCTGCCCGACACGCGTGCGTACGATGGCTGTCAGGGTGTCAAATTTCATACCAACCTGGATGCTCCCGACGATATGACCCTGGTCGAGTACTGGGATTCAAAAGCACACTATGAGAGGTACCTGGCCTGGCGAGTCGAGACCGGGGTTCTGGGAAAGATAGGGTCCCTGCTTTCGGGTGAGCCGAGTATCCGGTATTTCGATCAGCACGAGGTGTGAACACCGGCTCTTTCCCGCCTCGTCATAGATTCAGCCTCCCTGCACCTTGAGTTCGTTCCACAGCTCCTGGTAGCGACGCGCGGGCATACTGCTTCGGGCAAAGCTGGGCAGAGGAGCTCGTCGTGGTCCCATCTGCTCCACCAGACTCGAATAGGGAATATGGGTGTTCAGGAACGAAAAAGGGTTAGGCTGAGCGTCCTCGCAGATCTGCCGGTGCAGCGATTTTCGGCGGTCCACCATACAGAAGAAAGGAAGTACCCGGAGTTTCCGCGACCTTTTCTTGTCCAGAATCCTGTCTAACTGCTCCAGCGAACGCATTGACAGAATCGTGGGGATAGTGGGCACTAGAAGGATATTTGCTGCCGTGAAGATACTCTCCGAAACCAGAGAAAGGCTGGGAGCACAGTCGAGAAAGACACGATCGTAGTGATCGTCCAAGGGAGCAAGGAGTCGGCGAAGTCGATTCGAGCCCTTCTTGGTTCCGTCCAGAACCAGATCCAGGTTCCGGTAGGAAAAATCAGCCGGTAGCAGGTCCAGACCGGAAAAATCGGTTCCCTTGATCAAGGAGTCGAGACTGCGCTTTCCCCGGATCAGGCGCTTACCGCCACCGCGGACCTTCGGCTTGATCCTGAAATAGAAGCTGGTAGCCCCTTGTGGGTCCAGGTCCCACACCAGGGTGCGGGCTCCCTCCTGACATGAGAGGTAGGCAAGATTCACTGCCGTCGCTGTCTTTCCCACCCCCCCTTTGCTGCTGTAGGTTGCGATGATCTTCATGGCTCCGTCCTTTCGCCCGCTTCCAAATCAGACCCGCAGGATCAACCCAGATCGAAGAGTCGAGCCATGCGAAGGCGATTGGAACTCCCTGAGAAAGCTCTGTATTGGGTGGCGAAGACTTTTCTTTGATTATGTTGCAGGTACTCCAGAAGATCTACGAGACTGCCCACTGACATGAGTGTTTCGGCCCCGACGTTGTCCTGATGCATCAACTCCCGCGCGAAGTCTTTAAGCATTCTCTGGTGGACGGCGAAATCGTTGAAATCTCCCAGGTTGTCTTGCAGGTCTTTCAGAGCTTCGATCAGCCGGGTCATTTCATCCTCAGGATACAGGCTGCGGAAGAATTCCAGTAGATAACGCAGCTTCTTTGACTCGATCCGTAGTTGGTGGAGTGCTTCTGGAGCGCTTTTTGTGTCGATGCGATCTCCCTGTTTTAGAACGCGGTTGCAGGCGGTCCGAATTCGCTCCGAGGCTACCCCTCGAATGGGGTACGCTCCCTTGGAGGTCGCTGGCAGAGGCTCTGCCAGGAAGTGTTCCCACGAGTGCAGCAGCCGCTCAAGGCGTTTAGAAGCAAGTCCTCTGGAGAGTTTCTGATGTTCACGTTTGGACCGAGCCTGAATAGATTCTGCCAGAGGTTGCAGAGTCTCGTGAGACTGCCTAGGTAGAGACGCAGCGTAGTCGTTCAACCTCAGAAGGAGAACGTCCAGATCCCGGCAGGGGCCAGTCAATCCAGTCAGCCAGGCAAATTCCTTCTTGAAGCGTCCGGTCGGCGCCACAGGGAAAATATGCTTGATCTGGGTAAGGGCCGAGCGGGTTCGGCGCACCGCAACCCGGAAGTCGTGAAGAAACTCGGTGTCGAGGTTGCTGCTCACGCCTTCTCTGTTGGCGACCAGGGTCTGGAACAAGTGACTCAAGACAATTCGTGCCGCCTCTGCGGTTTCCATTTGAGGCTGGAGCTGGACCCTGAGTTTCGTCGAGTAGTCGCCCGGCTCCCTCCCAATCGCCTCCAGGGCTGTGCCCAGGACCCCAGACTCGATTGGCTGTAATTCCAGTTCTCCTTCCAGAAATGAGACGATGCTTCGATAGGCCTTCTTGTAACCCTTCACCGGCGTTACTTCCAACCTGTCGGGGAGTGCCTGAAACGCCCCACGTCCCTCGGTCTTGCGTACGGAAAACCGATGCAGCGATACCCAACCGACCGTCTTTGCATCCCGGTTCAGAATCCTGAGCGTGCTTCCCGAGGTCCGAACTTGAGCCAGCGGCAGCAAGCGGCGAACCTCGATCACCTTAATGAGTGCATCTCGAAACGCGCCGGGAAGAAGATCGATGCCGAACTCGGGATACGTCCTCTGGTGGAGCTGATAGCGCTCTTCACCCTCCGAGGAGTTCCACCTCAATAAGAAGCCTTCGTGAGAAGCGGTGATCGACAGGGCTCCTCCATCCTGGTGGACTCTCCAGTCGAAAGTGTCGAGATAAGTCCAGAGGAGAGATCTGTCGGTGCTCCTGAGTGTGGGGAAACGGGAGTCTAGAGAGTCGAGGACGGCCTTCCCGGTGGTAGGGGTGCTGAAAGCGGTGTGAGATTTGCCCATCGAGACTGTCCCGGCCCGGGTTCTCGAACAACAAAGGCTTCAGTTGTCCCTCCCTGGCAGGAGGTGTAGCAGCGCTCTACCAATCGATCCGTAACCTGGTCCAGCGGACGCCAAATCTCCCCTTTTCCTGCGACCAGTGGGTGGCCAGAAAGGAGCCGTCCCGCAGACGGATGGCGGTTGGGAAGCCGAACTGGAAGCCAGCGAATTCTTCTACGCCCGTTTCGAGGTTCTGCGGCCGCTCCTGGGAGATGCCGGGATCGTACAAAAGATCTTCGTGATGAATCGTCCATCGCTCTGGGGTAAACGTCACCAGATTGGCGACGATTCCCTGTTGGCCGTAGCGCCGGTTGTAGAAGACCAGCAAACGATCGCCGCCGAGTGGGATGGGGGTCATGGTCTGACCCGCAATACCCGTGGACCTGGGTTCGCTCCAGCTTGCCCCTCCGTCGTCGGACAGCACGAAGGAGTCCTCCTGGTCGACGACATCCCCCAGAGTTACCGTCCAACAGGTGGCGATGAGACGGCTGGAATCGAGGGTGGCCAGTTTCTGTTCCAAGTAACCGAGCTTGCCTTGTGGGTCTTCGAAGACAACGGCATGTTGATTCCAACTGTTCCCGCCGTCATCCGAGATGGCTGCCAGAACCTGTTTGCCCAGGGTGTCCTCGGAGTCCAGTGTAGCGCAAGGAGCCAGCAGGCGCCCTGACGGCAGCGGGAGAATACCGTGGGATATCTCCAGCCTTTCATGCCCGAGCATCGGAATGACACGAGGGTCGGACCAGGTGTGACCGCCATCTGTTGAATGGCAGTAGATTGCCTCGTTCTTGGTCTCCCCGAATACTTCGCCTGCTCTTTGGTAGGCTTGGGAGCCGTAGGCATAGATCGTCCCTCCGTCCGCTGTCAGGCTGAGCTTGAGAGCGTTGGTCACGTCCCTCTGTTTCGGCAGCAGGGTTCCCTCGAGCGTCCAGGTTTCGCCTCCGTCCCTGGATCGGGCCCAGTCAGAACCTCCAGTGGCGTGGGCACCCCCGCCGACGTTGAAGGAACACAGGATGTCACCGTCAGGCAGTTGCACTGCTTGTGGAAACGCCGAATCGCGGTCGTCGACGCGGCCGCTGCCGAGTATTTCGATGGAAGGCATAGGGATCCTTTATACCGCCTTTTCGGGACCTGATTCAATCCGGCCGGAATCGATCGGCGGCGCCGCGTCAGATGTCTGTTCCCAAGACGGTGAAGGCTTGAGCAGGGTCTTATGGAAGATCAACAGCAACAGCGCCCCCAGGACCCCTATGCTTCCCCCTACGAAGAACGGAAAAGAGGATGAGAAATCAGGACTTCCCGGCGACAAGACCTTGTCCATCACGAAGGCAAAGAGTGTGGAACTCAGACCGCTGAGAGTAGCCGAGAATCCGATCGCCGGACCGCGCAGGTGGATGGGCATTTGCTCGGAGATATAGCCGGTCTGAGACCAACGCATGAGCTGGCGGACAAACTCGAAGAGTGAAGCGAACACGAAAAGGGCGTAGGCATGGGGGGACAAACCGATCCCCAGACTGCAGGCAGCGTAAGTGGCCAGCACCGCTGCCGCCACGCCCGTGCTGGCCTTCTTTCCGGCGATCAGCATGATCGCTAAACCGCCCAGAAACTGAAAGCCGTAGCCAGCGGTAAGGAGCGCCGCCCATCCTTGATCGACGGATCCCGCAATGAGCCCGATCTCGGGGGCGCTCGCCCGGTAGGGAAGATAGATGTTCACGGTCTGAAATACGGGACCTCCCATTAGGCTGAGCGGAATCACTATCGCCAGGTAGCGTGGCATTTTCAACAGGGCCAGGTTGGTGCGCCAGCTGCTCTCTGAGACTTGGTGCCATGCCGGACCCGGATGGCGGCTGGCTGTTGCTACCACGATGGCTCCGAGAACACAGATCAACACGTGCGACCAGAAGAGCGGCGCGAAATCTCCGGGTGCGGGCTCCCCGTCCGAAAACCAGCCAATCAGTATCCGGCCCACTGGAGCGCCGATGAAGCTGCCGGCACCGAGGGCGATCATCAACAATGAGTTGGCTCTGCCCCGCTTAGACGGAGTCGCGGTCTGGACGAATGCCATGGCACTAACCCATTGACCTGCTGCCGATATCCCGTAGAGCAGTCCAGAAAAAGGGATCATCCAGTACCCCGGAATGTGGATGAGCAGCAGACCCAGGCCGGCGAAAAGCAGTAATGACCCAGACCAGACGCGGCGCTCTCCAAAGCGAGAGGCCATCAGGCCGGAGAAGCTGGAGCCGGCGATGAAGGCGGCAAGCCAGTAAAAAACGAAGTTTGCGTAAGTGTCCTCCGGATACTTGAGAGCGTTGAAGTAGAGGGGAGTGCTGTAGCGTATCAGGGCGTGGCTGACATAGTTGAAGAGCGAGACGCCAAAGACAACGGCGAGGCGCGGAGCACCCGCTATCGATTCCGAGAGCGGTGTGTCGGAGGAATTCAAATTCCTGCCCGTCTAGCCGAGCCCTTCAGCGGTCGACCCCAACCACCCGAGTCGTTCCGGAATGGGTTCGGAGATACACATCGACCTCCTTTTCCCAATTGGGTTGCTCGGGGCTGATCATGCTGATACGAAGCAGGAGATAGTCAAGGTTGGCCTGCGGAACCCGCAGGGACGTATCAGACGAGGCCTGGCTGTCGGCTAGCGCGCTTTCCACCCCCGTGAAGTTGTTGAAACGGAACCACTGATAACGATAGGAGTTGGAGCTGGCGAGTCCCGAATCGATGGCCAGGTTCTTGAACTCGATCCGGCGCGATTCGCCCGCACCGCGGATCTGGAAATCATCGAGGGGGTTGATCCGGCTCAAGTGGTAGCGGACGATCTTATCCCGGCGCTTTATCAGGGCCTCCACCAGATAGCGCTCCGCCTCCCCATCTTCGATCCGACCCTCCTTGACGATCGCTCGAATCATTTCATCGGTAAAGCGTACGAGGATGCGTGTGGCCCAGAAGGCGTCCTGGATTTGCATCCGATCAAAGGCTGGATTGGGGTATTCCGGCCTCCAGTTTTGAGGCTCGAAGAAGTCCGCTTCAAAACGACCTGTGGCCGAATAGTCAGGGTACTTCACATGGCGCCAGGCGCGATCCCAGAGTCCCAAAGTCAGGGCCGATTTGATTCCCGGCGCCCACTCGAACATATATTCGTTACCCGCTCGGCGGCTTTGAAAACGGACGCTTCCGCTTCCCAGGCAGGAGCCGAAGTCCATCAGGTAGTGCTTGAGATATCCCTCTCCCGGCTCTCCCACATACATATCGAGGGAGTTGATACTTCGGCTGTCGTCGTGATTGAGCCAGGAGGCGAAGACCCGCAGGCCTCGTAGCTCGCGCCGATTCTGGTGAGGAAAGATGTCGTTGGAGTCATCAGAGCGAACCCCGAAATACTTGAATGGGCCGATAGGTTTGCCCTTCAGTCGGTAGCTGGCCACGACCGGCGTTCTTCCGTTGGCGCTCTGGAAGGCTTTCTTGAAAACCTTATCGATGTCGGAATCTCGAATGGGCCTTTCCTTGCCCTCTTCGTCTACCAATGTCGGCCAGCGATGCTCATGGCCCTGAATGGCGCAGTCGCGGCTGCACTCGCCTTCGAGGGAGCCAATCACCAGATCCCGGCGTTGTATGTGGGCTAGATAGTTCTCCGGGACGTGATAGCCGAAAGCATGAAAGAACTTCGTGGAGATCACTTCGGTCGAGGTCGACAATTGAGGATGGCGAGGAGGGTCGAACTTGATGAAATAAGTGTCTTTTCTCCCGTCGCGTATGGTGAAGCCGGGTGTGATCCCTTGTGATTTCATGCCGATGACGGCCCAGGGCTTGGACTGGTCTGGGCCGGCGCGCTGGTTGGGGCCTCGAACCAGCTCCTCAATTGTCATCACCTGCTTGCCCATGCGGTTAGAGAACCAGCTCGAATCGGGTACCTCGCCCAGCGTGTTGACGTTTTCGGCCGGAAGGATTACCTCCTTCTTGTCCGGGCGCCTCCCGAAGCTGTTTTCGACGAAGTCAAAGACCTGGCTCAGCCGCACTGGATTGGGCAGCGGAATCGGGAGCTGATCGGCATCCCTGCTCAAGGGGTCGTCTGACCTGAACTTCGGGTTCTCATTGGAGAGGATGAACTCTCCTAGAAGGATCGCCGAAACGGTGCCTGCCAACAGCAGTATGAGCCGCTTTTTCATCTTAGAACGAGGGTCCAAAGCGGAAGTGAACCAGGGTCCTTCCCTGTCCACGTCCGACGTCAAATCTCAGAAATGTTCGCCTGGAGGTCTTGAAACGCACTCCTCCTCCGACACTTTTCTCCAGATTCTCGAAGTCGAAGTCCTCCGTGTTGGGGAAGACCTTGCCCGCATCATAGAAGACAGCGAACTCCACCGCCGGCCAGGCTTCCCAGCGGTACTCCGCGGAAAGATAGAGCAGCCGTTCGTCGCGAAACTGAAACTGAGGGAATCCCCTCAGGGTTTCATAGCCACCTAGGGTTCTCTGTAGGTAGAAGGGAACACGGCTGCCCCCGTGAGTCTCATCCGACGATCCGAAGAAGCGAAGGGCGAGCACTCTCTGGCGAGAACCCAAAGGGATGTACTGCCGCCCGTCCAGGGATATCCGGTTGAACTCGAAGTCGGATCCCCCACGATCGTTGAAGTGGGTGTAGACCAGACCTAGCACGCCCCCATTGTGGGGATTGCCAGGCGTGTCCCGATAGTCGAAAAAGACGGCGGCATTGCCACGCAGAAAATCCGGCTGGCGATCCAGTCCCGGTGCCGCCAGATCGTCAAAGGCCTCCCGCAGCGACAAGGGGTCGTCATCTGTACCCTCACCGATGTTTACTTGGAGATAACCCGCCCGGCCGGCAACGCCCAGACGGCCATGGCGGTAGCCCGCAACTACGTCGTAGGACGCGTCCTCGACGAGGTAGCTGGTTTCCTCTGCAAGAGCGGGATCCGGGCCGATACCGAAGAAGGTCTCCTGGGGGAAATATCGGTAACGCAGGTTGAAATAGACAAATAGATCGCTTTCCCTGTTCCGTTCATCGCCGAACTTGAAGGGCGAAGCAAACTCGTTCGGACCCAGGAAGAGGAAGGGGGCGACTTGTTTGAACCTGCCAAATTCGACTGACGCCAGGCGATAGCCACTAAAAGACGCGGCGCCTGAGGTTTGAACCGAAAGGTTGGCTTTGGTCAACCGGGACTTGAAGTGGCGGAGGCCAAGTGCGAAGCCGGAACCGTCGCTCAGATTTCCAATTTTAGGGTAGAAGTCCTTCCAGCGGATATTGAGAGTCTCCCGAAAACTATCGCTTTCAAGGCGAAGGAAAGCCTTCTCGGCGCTGTTGGGCTGACTGGGAAGCACTTTCTGGCTCCGTTCCAGCCGTCGCTGCCTCCACTCCTCGGCTCGGCTGTCAGGTGCCTTTGGGGTCTCCTCCGAAGTTGTGCCTGAAGAGCTGAGAGCAGCGGGCTGACCTTCCTTTGTTTCCGTACCTGGCGACGCCAGGGCTGGCACCAACAGCAGCGGGATACAGACGAATCTGGTCAAGCTTCTGCGAAGGGTGCCAAGGCACCGAAGCCAATCGGTAGGGGCGGTAGTCAGCAGTAGGCGCATAACGGTCAGACAGTGCAACCAGAACAGTCAACCCTAGCAACAGAGTGCAACGATAGCACCTGACTGCCCATACTAGCAGTCCACGGATCTCTGATCTACAGGGAGTCTGATGGAGGTCTTGTCCAACATCCGACTCTCGGGTGCTCTAACGGAAAAGCGCACCCGGGCAGCGGCGGAGAGAGCGTACAATATTGAGGTGCCTGTTTACATTAGCTTCGGGTGTCCGATTCTTGTCCAACTGGAATGGGCTTGGGACTTTCTATAGAGTAGGTCAACCTCGGGGTACCCGACTATGAAGCATTCAACGCGCTTGCAGCAGATTCTTGGATTCGGATTCCTGTTGATCCTACTGATGCTCCCGGGAGGTGAAGGGCGTTCGTCGTCATCGTCTTTAATGCCCTTTTCTCAGCCATCGGATCGGCCAGAGACTACTGAACCCTTTTCCTTCATCGTCTACGGGGATATACAGAGCAACCACAAGAGAGGGCACAACGCCCTGGTCAAGCAGATGCTGAAGGAGTCTGTCGATCTGGTCTTCAACACCGGCGATATTTCTGCCGACAAAGGAAAGGACTACGAGAGCGATTTCTACCCCGTGGTCGAGCCGCTCGCACGGAGGGTCCCCTATTTTCCATCCGTCGGAAACCACGATGTATACTTTGAGAGTCCGACCAGCCGGAGTCGCGTCTACAGTTTCTTCTGCAAGAACTATGAGTATCTATCGCAGCTTCCGGGAAACGAGCATCTCTCAGACCCAGAGAGTCAGAAGCTTTGGTACAGCCTGACTTATGGCGATGTGCTCTTCCGTTGTGCTCGACTCCAATTTTTTCCTCGATGAGGGGAAATATCGTCGAACCCACGCGCTCCCGCCCTACAAGAACCATCTACGCGAACAGCTGATATGGGTACGGGATCTGCTCGAAAGTGCCCGCAAGAACCCGGAGCTGCGTGCTTCCTTCGTGTTTTTCCACCATTCGCCTTTCTTCAGCGATGACAACGAGCCTGCGCCGGTCGTCGGACTCGGTGGCCACCCAGGACATCGCGGCATGCTGGTGAAGCAGCTGCTGCCCTCGGAGGGTAGTGAGGTTCAGCGCTATCTGATCGATCTTTTTCGCAGGCATCGGGTTACAGCAGTGTTTACCGGGCACCAACATTACTATGAGCGCTGGAGGGAGGTTATTCTTGACAAGGGTCGCCCTATTCACACGGTGCACTGGATTGTGAATGGTCTGGGTGGCGTCAGGCCCCGAGGACACCCCAAGTCCGACGAGAAGGAGATAGCGAAGCTGTTGAACAAGAAGGTCTACCGGCACTACCTCGAGCGCATCTCCAAGCTGAATCCCGACTGGACGCAGGAACTGCAGCATCGCTACCCCAGGAATCCAGGTCCTGCCCGTTTCCACAACTATGCTTTGGTCAAGGTTGAATCCGACAGAATTTCACTTGTGATAAAGGGCAAGAAGGGTTTCGTCCGGGATCGGGAGGCGTTGTAGCGGGGAATCCCTACTCGATCGAGGGGAAGACGTACGAGTCGTGGAAGGCCATCAGGTGCCTGCTTTGGAAGTCGCGCATGAATCAAGTTGACTCTCTTAACACTCCAGGCGCTGAGTCGCTGCAATTATCCCGCTTGAGGGCGGGATTGTGCTGCCTGGTGATCCTGTGCTCTCCCTTTCTTTCCGCCCAGAAGTTCCTTCCTGATGATCCGATCTGGGTGGACCCCGACCGAAGGCCCGTTGAGAGACCTCGGCCCATCGGGTTGAGTCAGATTGAGGACTACATCAACTCCAGCTACTCGCATGGGATCAAAGAGGGAGAGGAAATCGTTCGTTCTCAGAACGTGAATACGCTCGGAGGGGTTCCCGATTCCAGTTGGTTTACGAATCGAATCGGACGCAATTCCATGAGCCTGCAGGAGCTGGCCCGGGGAGCGGATCAACGGGATGGTCCCGACCTTTCCGTTCCCTGGGTTGTGATCCAGGGTAAAAGCGAGGGTATCTCGCCGGGTTTCACGATTCGAGATGGCCACGGAGATACCTACTTCGTGAAGTTTGATCCTCTGGAGTATCCTCAGCTAGCGACCTCGACCGAGGTGATCACTTCCAAGCTCTTCCATGCCTTCGGCTATAACGTTCCAGAAAACTATCTGGCCTTGGTGAGTCGTGAAGATGTGAAAGTTGCCCCCGACGCGAAGATGATCGGAATCAATGGAAGACTGCGACGAATGAGAGAGCGAGATGTAACGCGGATCTTTGAGAGGGTTCCCCTGAGGCCCGGGGGGCGCACCCAGGTAATCGCCAGCCGAGCGCTTCCCGGTCAACCTCTGGGGCCTTTCCAGTACTTCGGTGTCCGTCCCGACGATCCCAACGACATCTTCCCACACCAGAACCGGCGCGAGCTCAGAGGGCTACGAGTCCTGGCCGCTTGGGTGAATCACGATGATTGCGGCGCCACCAATTCGCTGAATACCTATATCGAGAAGTCCGGCAAGGGCTACCTGAAGCACCACTTGCTCGACTTTGGATCCTGCTTTGGCAGTGGCAGTATCAAGCTGCAGAGCCGACGCGCAGGCTATGAGCATGTCGCGGAGATGAAGCCGAGCCTGAAGGCGGCTGCCAGTCTGGGATGGTGGGACCGCCCCTGGAGACATATCCAGTATCGGGTGTACCCGGCGGTCGGCCGCTACGAGGCTGCTCATTTCGAGCCCGATAAGTGGAAGACCGAGTACCCGAACCCCGCCTTTGCCAGGATGCTGTCCGACGATGCTCTGTGGGCCACTCGAATCATCATGCGATTCACCGATGAGGCGATCAGAGCGATCGCGCGTACCGGTCGAATTGACGATCCCCAAGCCGAGGGCTACCTGGTGGACACCCTCATCCAGAGAAGGGACAGGATCGTTCGCCACTTCTTGTCCCGAATCAATCCGTTGTCCGATTTCCGAATCTCGGATGAGCGATCCCGGCTCGAGTTCCGAAACCTCGGCTTAGAGGCCGATGTTTCCAGGATCGAGTCCTACCAGTACCAATGGTTCCGATTCGACAATCTACGACTCAATATCGAGCCGCTGGGAGAAATCCAGACCGCACGCTGTCAGCAATTGCCCATTCCCAAAGACGGGGCAGGATTCCTCATGGTCCGGATTCGCACCTTGAGCTCCCAGCATCCAGCGTGGAAGAAGCGGGTGGAAGTCTTTCTTCGGAATGGCAAGCACAGATCTGTGGTAGGCCTTGAAAGGGAACTCTAGATTGGGCTGTTGGCAGCGGCTGTTTGTGCTGTTGGTCCTTGGTCAGTTGAGCTCTCAGGCTCCGATCGCGTTTCAAGGGGACCCAGCGAAGGGAAGCGAAGACTCCAGGAAGACTGACGCCGACTCTCCAGGTTCCACGGCAGGGGATGCGGAGTCCTCGGATCCACAGCCTTCAGACCCTGCCGATCCCCCGCCCAGTCGAGCTCAGCGATGGATCCAAGAGCGACATCAGAAGAGTCTGGAAAGGAAGGAAGTCAAGCAATCAACGCTTCAAAGGCTACTTCTGCAGGTCGAGAAGAAGGGCTATCGGAGCCTGCTGAGTTACCGTGATTTCTACGGAAGGATCATCGGAACCATCACCACCGGTTCCGGTTATGCCCCTGGAATCAGATACTGGAAGCCCAACATCAGTGGCTCGGTGTTCACGGTCCAGGCCTCGGCCGCCTATTCGATCAGGCACTATCAGGAGTATGTCGTGCAGTTGGGCAAAGACCCGACGCGACGGGATGAGTTCGTCTTTCGCCCCAACGTTCGTGGAAAGGAGATGCCTTCGGCTGGATGATCCCTATCGGAAGGTAGGGGACTTCTTCTTGTATGCTGATTTGCGCTACCGCGATTTTCCCGAGGAAGATTTTTTTGGTCTCGGCCCTCACTCCGAACTAGCCGATCGAACTGACTTCAGCCTCACCGGCTCCTCCTACGGGGCGGTGATGGGGTATCAGTTTACGAGTTGGCTCAACCTGGCCGGCCGAGCTGCGTATCTGACGATGTCCAACGGCCCGGGTGAGGATGAGAAGTTTCCGAACATCCAGGAGCGATTCGACGATCTGACCGCCCCGGGACTGAAGCGCCAACCGGACTTTTTGAACCTGAGTTCCGCCGCCTTGATCGATTTTGGAGACCGGCCTGGTAATCCGCATAAGGGGGGGATGTTTGGTATTTCGTTGAGCCGCTTCGACGATCGGGGCAGCGAAGAGTTCGATTTCAGCCGTCTGGCCATCGATGGGAGGTACTATGCCACCCTGGGTTCAGATCAGCGGGTCATGGCCTTTCGCTTCTTTACCTTGTTCGATGATGAGGACCCCGGTACCAGAATCCCCTTTTATGTGCAGGAGACCCTGGGAGGCGATGGCAGCTTGCGGGGCTTTCGTGATTTTCGCTTCCGCGACAACAACTTGCTCTTCCTCTCAGCGGAATATCGGTGGGAGGCCTCTCCCGCCTTTGAATTGGCGTTTTTCTACGATAGAGGAAAGGTGTTCTCGAAACGATCCGACTTCGATTTCACCGGCCTGGAGAAGGGTTTTGGATTTGGGATCCGCCTCAAGACTCCGGAATCGGTGCTGTTGAGACTGGACTTCGCCCGCAGTCGTGAGCACAGCCTGAGGATGCATTTCAAGTTCGGGCGTTCCTTCTAAACCTAAGTTACCTCGTAGAAAAGTGATGTAACCTATTGTTAAGATTGGGGTAATGCTACAAATCAGCTGCGTCGGTACTGGGTACATTATAGACGAACGCCGAGGAGATCCAGGGCTCGCTGCTGAAGCGATGTGGGACGGGTGATTTTGTCGAAGGCTGCTGAGCCGGGCAACTGCGGCTGAATCCGGTTTTTGGAGATCGTGGCCAAATCGCTGAGCAAGGTCTGAAAGCTGTGCACGGGCCCACCCTCAACGGTGCGCTTGCGGTGAGCCTTGCGGAGGGCCTGAGGAGAGCGCTGAGAGGGTGCCACCACCGAATCGCAAAGCTGCCTCCCCGCCTCGGGATCCTCGTCGTCGAACAGGATCGGAGCTAACTTCTGTCGCATGTGCCACTCGACGTAGTAGGCAAGCATGCACAGAAAGACGTGAGCGCGGACCCGATCCTCCAGATGGTGGTAAATGGGTCGGACCTTCAGATCGACACTCTTACAGCTGCGGAAGGCCCGTTCGGCGACGGACAACCCCTTGTAGGCAGCCACCGTTTGTTCGGCATCCATTTGCTCGCGGGCCAGGTTGGTGCGAATCACATAGATCCCGTCCAGTGCCGCCTCCTGCTCGATGCGCTCCTGCCGGCGCTGGTAGGAGAAGGACTCCTCGCCGATCTCCAGGACAAAATGCTTGCCCACTTTGTAGCGGTTGAGGACTTTGCCCACCCGCAGGGCAATCCGATCCTTGCCCTTGAAGCGACGCTTCGGACGTTGCGTTGCCTGGACAATCTTCTCCAACTCCAGCTCGGTCGCCTGGAGCAGTTGCTGGCGATTGCGGGCCCGTTCCTCCGCTAAGAGGGGATTACGGCAGACAATGAGCCGTTCCCCGGGGTAGTCCGGGCTCTGGATCTCGGCCAGGTCGCGTTGATCAAACAGGGACAGCTGCAGCGGACCGGATTGAAACAGTTTGCGGATCTGAGGGCCTCGCAGGGCCGTGATCCAGCCCATGCCGGGCAGCGGCTTGAGCTCCTCCCGAATGCGGGCTTCCGTCAGCATTCCTTGATCGGCGACCACCACCACCGAGCGCAACCCGAAGCGTTGGCGCAGTTTTTGGATTTGGCTGGTCACTGTTGTGGGGTCCGCTCGGTTGCCTTCGAAGACCTCGACCGCGACGGGGCAGCCTTTCGCACAGCAGGCCGAAGACGATCTGCAGCGTACCCCCTTTGCCGTCTCGGGAATACCCCCGCTGGGCCAACGGGCAACTCCTCCCTTCGAAGTAGGTCGAGGTGACGTCGTAGATCACGAGGCAACCGTCCTGCAGGCGCTGAGCCGCCAGCTGGTTTTCAATCTTTGGTTGTCGAACGAGCAGCCAGTCCAAGGCGCCGTACAGATCATCGGCCGTCGCGGCCTCCACCTGTAAGAGCTCGCCCAAGCTGCTGGACAGGGTCTGGGGATCCCATCCGCGTGCGGTGGCCAGCTTGGAGCGGGGCTCCAGGATGCGCGCCACGATCAGGGCCACTACCAGGCGGCGCTGCAGGCTGTTGCGAGTGGCCAGTAAGCGCTCCAAACCGAGGCGGCGCAGGGTACCCAAGACGGCCGCCACATGACCATGGGGGCGAGTGCGCTGGACCTGGAAGGCTTGGCTCAAGTCGGAGATGACGGAGCCTCCCTTCAAGAGGCTGCGCAGGCCTTCGACGATCTCCGCGGGCCACTTGCTGAGGTTAGCCAGAGTGCGCTTGCGCACCTTGCCGGCTTGCCGGTAGGACTCGCGCAGGAGAATGGCCGGGGGCGAGTTGCGGTTGGGAACGGATTCGATGTACATGGGCACTATAATATCACATACTACCGACAATAAAGGACACTAAACCAACTATTACATGGGTACAGATTGTCGAATACAAAAAGACCCTTACCTGATGATCCACAATGGCTTACAGGTTGTTTTTCAGCTAGTTTTTAGGGTAACTTCGGTCTAAACTCGAGTTGCCGCCGTTGGGAATATCTCCGTTCAGGTCAGTTCCGCCAGCCATGCTGCCCCATTCGACAAAGAAACTTTGGCTACCCACAGGCCAGCGTCGCCTGATCCGGCCTTCGAACGAGGGACGTAGCGGTGGGCTCCAGGCCGCCGTCCGAGCCAAAGGCTCGGAAAAATAAGACTTCGGCCTGGAGGCCAAAGCTACATTCGCCAATGAAGTTTCAGGTTAGTCGATTCTCAGACTGGCCGAGGAGGCTGCCGTGCGGTAGATTGTCCTGATTTTGTCGATCTGTTTGTCCCTTGCTCCTCGAATTTGAAGGGGGCGTGGGGCCAGCATTCCCAGGACATCAGGAATGTCGCAAACCCGAAGTACGTTGAGGAACTGAGGAGCCGCTGAATCCATGTGGGTCAAGGGGGGCTTGGCCAGATGCAGAGCTGCAATTTCAGGTTCCCATAGCGCGGCATAGGCCCCTACGATTCCGGCGCCTCCTTCCCCAGCTACATGGATCTGAACGTCGGAGTGCTGATTGGCCAGATAGCGAGACGAGGCGGCGACGTCCCAAACCCTCCCGGCATCGACCGTGGTGCCCAACAGGACGTGGGAGCGCTCCACATAGTTTGGCGGATTCTTTCGGGTCCAGCGGGTTTCGCCCACGCCACGCACGTCGCAGTAGAAGACCTGGTCATACTGATCGCGCAGGCGCCCGATCCAATCTGGTACATCAACTACTGAGCCAAGTTCGGTGACCACCAAAAGGAGCTGACCTCGCAGCGCTTCTAGTTGGGGCCGTGAGTCGATCCGAAGGCGTATTCGGATCTCCGGCTCCGTCTCCAATAGCAGAGTTCGTTTAGATTCTTCCCGAATGAGTCTTGCCCTGGGGATACGTTGGGGTAGTTCCCGGAAGACGATTCGACGCAGCTCGTTTTTCAGCTCCTGCTTCCAGCTTTCAAACTTGCCCGGGGGGGGAGGTGTGACAGAGGCCGCCGGGACGAACACCTCATCAATGGTCGTATTCAACTCGTCTTCGGGAATGTCGGAGTCGGCAGGGAACACTCTCAGAACGAGTGGTTCGATCGGATGTTCGGGATTTTCCCGGGTGCCGGTGACGAGGTCGACCTCGCTGTCGTTGATGGGGCTGGGATCGGCCTTGAGGTGGGTGTTGATGAAGCGGTAGACCGCTTGGCGGATGTCTTTGCGGTAGGCGTGGCCGCCCATGCTGACCACGCTGTCCACCTGATCGCCGGCGCCGAAGAGGCTATAGATCCGCTCCATGCGGTTGATCACTCTGTGGTTGGCGTCCATGGGAAAGATTCGGTCGTGATCGCTGTTGACGAACAGAAGAGGTCGTGGAGCTACCAACGCCGCTATTCGAGCCCAAGGCCACTGAAAGGCGTTGTGAAGGAACATGCAGTCGCAGTGCCCGTTGACTACCCGGTTGGACACATAAGAGGGAAGGTCGGCCATCCCGCTGACAGGGACCGCCACCGCCACTCTGGGGTCGACGGCGGCGATCCAGAAAGTGGACGCTCCGCCGCCGCTGATGCCGGTTACGGCAATGCGCTCGGCGTCGACGTCGGGCCGGCTGATCAGGTAGTCAATACCTCGAACTCCGTTCCAGCATTCGACCCCGGCTGGGGTGTAGCCGCGCGAAAGCCACCACCACCTCTGTTCCCGATAGGTCCCGTGATGTATGGCTTCGATCTCTCCCATCTGGAGGGTGTCGACGATCAGGCAGACGTACCCGTGACGAGCAAACCAGGCACCGTGGGATTGATAGGCGGTCTTGTTGCCATCGCGGCCCTGATACCGGTGTCCACAGACGTAGAATACAGCGGGAAACCGCTGGCCGGGTCTGGCTCCAGACGGAAGGTAGAGGTTGCCCGTAACGTAGAGCCCTGGGCGGCTCTGATAGTGAATCAGCTCCACCGTGAAGCCCTCTCGCTCAAGTCTTCCGGTGGTTGTGACCTGGAGAGGAGTCTTTTCCGGGAGGGGCCACAGGCCCAGCATTTCGAAGTACTCCTTCCTGTATTCCGGGAGTCGCTGTTCCCACTGCTGCTGCGACTCTACTCCGGCCAGGAAGCGATCGTGGATCTTCTCCGTCTTTTCGCTGAGGTAGGCCTGGATCATTGCGTCTCCAGGCTGACCAAGGTCGGGTTCGCTGTAAGGCTGAGCTGGCGAGCAGAGGAAACTTTGGACGACGATCCAGAAAGTCAGGCAGGAGCGGTGGGTGGTGCTCATTCCTTTCGTGGGTCTGACCAGCTGACGCTCGGATCAGCTGTGTGATGCCATGGCAGCAACGGTGGGAATCGATCCGCGAACTTGAGCCCCATCTCTACCCGGCCCCTCATGTCGGTGTTCTCCAGTTTCAGCGGTTGACGAGTCGCCGGTATCTCGGCCCAAACCACTCAGGGGAACGGTTTTAAAGGCTGTTGGGGCGGAGGCTCCCGAACCTCTTGCTAATTACTAGTGATACACTGACAGCGCCAAACGCGTCAAGTACAAACGGTGTAGTCGTTGACTCCGAACTCTTACATGGGATAATCCACTTCGGCGTTCCCGCATTAACTTCTCCAAGCGCATTCCTGAAAGCGCTCGGGTGGGCTTTCGCCGATCGGGCCGTGGCCATGCCAGCCTTAAACTCTCTGCCTATCTTGTTCTGGACCCTGTTGTTGACCTGGGGTCTGGTCTGGTCGCAATCGGCCACTTCGACCTTGATAGTCAGGGTTCAGGATGAATCATCAAGGGTGGTCCCCGGAGTTCGGATTCTTTTGGTAAACGAATCCACGGGTCTGCAGCGGCAGGGGACTACCGGGAGCAGTGGGATTCTGGGCCTACCCCTGTTGAAGCCCGGAGACTATACGGTTACGGCCTCACTGGATGGTTTCAGGACCGAAGTGGTCGAGCGGGCTCACCTGGCGGTCGGGGTGAAGGCTACTTTGGATCTTACGCTGATGCCTGGAGGACCCGACCAAAGCGTTGTGGTCACGGCCAGCCGGGAGATGCTGCGTCCGACAAACGCAACTTTCGGCGAAGTCCTGGACAACCACACGATCATGGCCATGCCCCTGAACGGTCGCCAGTTCCTCGAGTTGGCTCTGCTCTCACCGGGAAGCGCTCCTGCCGCGCCAGGCTCGGAGCTTGCCAGCCAGAACAGCAGCGGCATCAACGTCAACGGAGCCAGGGAAAGCTCCAACAATTTCGTTCTCGACGGAGTAGACAACAACGATCTTTACCTCAATCGCTTTGTGATCAATCCGAGCATTGATGCGATTCAAGAGTTCACAATTTTCTCGAACAACTTTGACGCCGAGTACGGCCGCAGTGCGGGATCACAGGTAAACGTGGTCTTGAAGAGCGGTGGGCGCCAACTGCACGGATCTATCTATGAGTTTTTTCGCCACTCAGGGATGGATGCACAGAACTTCTTCGATCGCTCCGGCGAGGAGGCCGCCTTGCTGCGCCAGAGTCAGTTCGGAGGGAGTCTAGGAGGTCCCATCGGACCATCGGGCAGTTTTTTCTTCGTCAACGCCGAAGCCTTGAGAAGCCGGAGAGCAGAAACCCGAACTAGCTCGGTCCCCAGCATTTTGGAAAAGCAAGGCGACTTCGGACTCAGGCCCAATCCCATCCGGGATCCTTTTTCTGGCCAGCCTTTTGATCAGAATCGGATTCCAGCGGACCGCATCGACCCCGTCGGAGCCCTGGTTGCGGGCCTTTACCCGGACCCTAACGCCGAGATGTCGACCAGGAACCTCGTCACCTCTCCAGTGGGAACGGCCCGCTTGAGCCAGTTCACCGTCAAGACTGACCATCAGATCTCAGAGAAGACCAGCCTCTTCTTGCGCTACAGCCTGGGCGATGATTTCAGGGAGATACCCTTTTCCGATGGTGGTCCCAACTTTTCGGGTTTCGGCACGAGCGTCCTTGACCGGGGACAGAACTTCGCCCTGGGTTCCACTCGGGTGGTATCTTCCCAAACGCTCAACGAGTTTCGCTTCGGTTACAATCGGCTGCGGCGCGATGTGCTTGCCGAGAACTCGGATCTCGACGGGTTATCTGCCCTGGGTATCCAGGGACCTTCGCTTGCCGCTCTGGAACAGGGTTATCCATCGTTTGTCGTCAGCGGCTACCAGAGGCTCGGCGATGATCCCAACCTCCCGACAGTTCGTCGAACAGGTCATACCCATTTTTCCGATGTTCTGAGCTTGCAGCGTGGACGCCATCACGTGAAACTGGGAGGTGAGATCAGAGGCTACAAGGAGACTGGCTTTACACGGCTCTTCCCACGCGGACAGATCATCTTTACCGGCGCCTTCACCGGTGACGCGCTCGCAGATGTGCTGCTCGGACTTCCGTCTTTGAGTCTTCTCGGCATCAACAACAACGACCAGTCGCTTCACAACTGGGCCTTCAATGGGTTCGTCCAGGATGACTGGCATGTCAGCCCTACCCTTACACTGAACTTGGGATTGCGGTACGAGTACAACCGTCCTCCGGTGGATTCCCAAGACCGGTTGACCATCTTCGATCCGGGGAGCCAGGCCCTACTTCCAGTTGGTGAGGGTGGAGTTCCGCGCGCCGGAATAGAGGCGGATTTGAACAATTTCGGGCCGCGACTGGGCCTGGCGTGGGACCCTTCTGGGTCGGGGAAGCTGGTAATCAGAAGTGGATATGGGGTTTTCTACGACACGGGTACGCTGATAGAGAACTCCTCAATGTACTTCAATCCCCCACTCTTTAACCTGAACCTGTTTTCGGGTTTCGCCGGACCGCTCACTCTGGGACAGGCCTTTCCCACCGAGCTGGGTTTTCCACTGCCTCCTTCGCCTATCACATTGGACCGCCATTTCAGAACGGCGTACTCTCAGCACTGGAGTCTCGGTCTCAGTGGAGACGTCGGTGGGGATGTCGTACTGGAAGCGCGCTACGTGGGTACTCGGGGGACAAAGCTGGTCTCCAAGCGGGACCTGAATCAACCCGGACCCGGAGCAGAGTCCCTCTTTGAGCGGAGACCCATCTCCGGCTTCGACAACATCCTTTTCGTCGAGTCTGCCGCCTCCTCCAGCTATCATGCGCTGCAGTTGAGAAGTCACAAGACACTCTCTCGAGGTCTTTCCTTCCTGGGGGCCTATACCTACTCCAAATCGATTGACAATGCCTCCTCGTTTCTGGGCTCGGCAGGCTACAACAATACTCCACAGGACAGTAGGGACCTGGCAGCGGAGAGGGCCCTCTCCAGTTTTGATTTGCGTCACCGCATGTCCTGGTCATTGATTTATGCCCTGCCTTCGCCGATGAACCGGACTTTCTTTCGCGGTTGGCAGCTAAGCACGCTGATCGCCCTCCAGTCCGGAAGACCGCTGACACCGATATTGGAGTTTGACAACAGCAATACGGGAAATATCGGCGGAATCTTCGGCCACGATCGGCCCGATCTGGTCGGCGAGCATCGCCTTTCCTCTAGAGATCCCGATCGCTACTTCGATGCGAGCGCTTTCGCAGCTGCGGATCCTTTTCACTTCGGCAATGCGGGGCGTAACATCATTGTTGGACCCGGCTTCTCCAGCCTGGATGCGGCCCTGTCCAAGGACTTCACTATCGGTAACGAGCACAAGATTCAGTTTCGGGCCGAAGTCTTCAACGCCTTGAATCGAGCCAACTTCAGATTGCCTGAGGGTTTCGTCGGAAGGCCTACTTTTGGGAAAATTCTCTCCGCTTCTCCCGGCCGCGAGCTGCAGCTCTCGCTGCGCTATTCCTTCTAGAAGAGGCATCATGAAGCTTATCCTCACCCAACTCCTAGTGGATGGGACCGGTCGGGGTACCCGATCCAACCAGGCAGTGCTGGTGGACGATGGCCGTATTACGGCGGTTGGCCCAGCCGAAGAGCTCCAGGGTCAAGCTCCGCCTGAAGCCGAGGTCGTCGACCTGGGTGCCGCCTGTCTGGCTCCGGGATTGATCGACGGACATACCCACCTGAGCCTGGCCGGTGATGGGACCGACTACGTCGAGATGTTCTCCAAGACCGACGAGATGATGGTGCTCATAGGAGCGCAGAATCTGCGACGCCATCTAAAGGCCGGCATTACCACGATCCGGGAGCACGGAGCCCGCAACAAAGTCGGTTTCAGTCTCAAGGAGGCCCTGGGTCACGGCTATATCGAGGGGCCTCGGATGCTGGTTAGTGGACGGCCCGTGACCTGCACCGGCGGACACTTCCACATGTGTAACGAAATCGCCGACGGAGAGGATCAGATGCGGGAGTCGGTGCGTCGCCTGGTTCACGAAGGTGCCGACTATATCAAGATCATGGCTTCGGGAGGTGGCACGCTGGGTACCCTCCCAGGAGTAGCCACCTACTCTGTGGAAGAGCTTCATGCCGCCGTGCACGAGGCGCACCACTTCCATCGCCTCACCGCTGCTCACTGTCGAGCCAAGGAATCCATGGTGCGGGCAGTGAAATCAGGAATTGACCTGATGGAGCACGCCGAGTTTCTCGAACCCGATGACCAGATGCGATTCGATCCCAAGTTGGCCGAGATGATGGTTGAAGCGGGCATTTGGGTCAGCCCCACCCTACAGGCATGGACGAATTATCCGAGAATCGCAGCGCTGAGAGAACGACGTGAGGCTAGCCAGATCCAGCCTTCCGAGGAAGCCGAGCTCGAGCATCTGGAGCAGCGGATGGAACTTCGCTTGGATATCATGCGGCGAATGCTCGACTATGGCATGAAGGACCGAATCGTGCCCGGCACTGACTCAGGTGTCGGCCACCTGGCCTTCGGACACCTGGACTACGACCTTCAGCTCCTGGTTCAGGTCGGCTTCACCCCGGCGGAGGCACTGGAGTCTGCTACGCGCGTCTCTGCACAAGCCATTGGGATGGAAGAAGAGGTCGGGACAATCAAACCCGGAAAGATCGCCGACCTGGTGGCACTTGATGGCGACCCGAATGACGACGTGACCGCTATTAGCCGCGTGACGGCTGTGTTCCAGGGGGGGCGACAGATTGTTTAGCGTCTTCCTCCTTGCCCTTGCCCTCAAACTTGCCTTTGCCTGTGCCTTCCCCCTTACCCTTCCCTTATCCCTTCCCTACATCCAGGCTTTTGATTGCCACTGTCTATTCCCTACGCTCTCGGTTTAGGGAAACGCGGGATGAAGATTGTTCTGGATAGGCGGAAGGCAAAGGCAAAGGCACAGGCAAAGGCAAGTTTGAAGGCCAGGGCAAGGGCCGGGGCAAGGGGGGACGCTAGCTAGTGCCCGTCCGAAAACCGGGGTTTTCAGAACTGTAATCTGTTGAATCGTAAACACTTATTATACTTGAGACTGCTGACAGACCGGCTCGACCCAGCTCGATCCAGAGCAAGGACCCTCGAGCGAGGGCACGCGGGCCAAAAAGCAGCGGTTCGGCGCAGACCTCTCCCCGAGTCGGAGCCACAAGGCAGTACGGTCAGCCACAAAAGGCTACAACAGGAGTCGGGCCAGGACGACCAGGTTATAGGTCAGGACGCTGGCATGGACGTAGCTTTGAAAGTGAGGCCAGCCTTTCCAGCTACAGCGGTGGAGACCGAAGGTGTGCTTGAGGGTCCCAATGCACCCCTCAATCCCGGCGCGGAAGCGTTTGAGTTGTTTGTAGACCCAACTGGAACGCACCATGCTCTCAACCGTCAACCCACACTTTTTGGAAAAGGCCACATCCTGTACCCCCTGCTCTTTGGCCCAGCGCAGGTTGGCAGCCGAGGCAAAACCACCATCCCAGGCGCTCTGGCGGGGGACCTTCCCGTACAGCTGTCGATGCCGCTCTAAGAAGGGTTGCACATAGTTGCTGTCGGCCGGATTCCCCCGTTCCACCACACAATCCAGGATCAGCGACGAGGCGCCCGTGCTGACAAACACCTTGTGGCCGAAGACCGTTTCCCGAGGGCTCTTCTTGATAATATCGGTGTGCTCTTCGAAGAGGGAACAGATCTTCTCCTGGGCCGCGACGGCCTCGCCCGAAAGGACCCGTCGTTGAGTCTGCTCGATGACTTTGTGCAACAGCCCCAGATAGTGGGCCAGTTGCGCCGCCACGGCCAGACTGAGGGGATCGCTCCACTGCGCGGAAGCTGCCAGCGCCTGCTCGGCATAGTGAGCCGTCTTGGACGCCACTTTGATCAGATCGCGGTAACTGTCCAGGCGCTTCTTGCCGCGGCGGTTGCGGATGTTCAGGACGCGCCGCTTGGCCCGCCGCGTATGATCGACGAAGCCGATCCCTTCCCGCTCCCGCAGCCGCCCCAGCGACTGGGTCACGACTCGAATGCCGTCGTACAACAGCTCACTGTCGAGCGGATAGTGGATGTTCGTCTCGACCGCCGTGGCATCGACCCGAATCCGTTGGCCTTTTTCCAGACCCCGAGCCTGCGCCCAGAGCACCAAGTGGTCGTTGATCGCCTTCCAAGTCCCCGGCTCAATCTTCCCCAGGTTCTCCGCCAGGGTGGCTTTGCTGATCGACGCCCCATAGGGCAAGCGACAGAACCTCTGACAGCTTTGCGAATCCACCAGATGAAACTCCAGCTTGCGATAGCTGAACTGATGCAGCTGTTTGATGACGGCGCAACGCAGCACCTGCTCGGCCGTCAAACCGGGGGCGCCAACACCGGAATCGACCCTGTCAGAGAGATCTTGTACTATCAGCTCCAGCGTCTGGGGATTGTCGTCCAGGATGCGCGAGATCACCTTCAATTCATGGGCCAGCTGGTGATCGGGCCATTGCGGGGAAAGGGGGCGTTGTTTTTCACGCTTTTTACGCATCTCCGAACTCCTGAAATCGTCGTAAGTCGTTTTAGTCTAATTGTTTGCACCAAATAGTCTAGCAAACGGCCCTGACAGTTTCGGAGCTTGAAAAAGCCCTCTTTCCCCTTCCTTATCAATTACTTACACATTTCCGGACGGGCACTAGCTAAACACGTACGGAAACCCTGGGCTGGAATACGCAATCCCGTTGGGATCGACCTTCCTGAGAATCCTTGAAAGACGCTACACCCGGGCTCTAGCGAACGAGATTCTGACTAAATACCAGTGACGCTTGCGGCGTGCGCCCCATTCGCTTTGAGTTTCATCTGGGAGATGGGCCAGAAAGCCACCGGACGACGCAGCTTGCGGAGCGCTTCGGCCTCGATCTGACGGATGCGTTCTCGAGTCAGACAAAAACGTTGTCCGATCTCTTCCAGTGTATGCTCGTGGCCTTCTCCGATTCCGAAACGCATGCGAAGGATGGCTCCTTCCCTTGGGGTCAAATTCCCAAGGGCCACGGCGCTCTGCTCCTCTAAACACAGATTGATGACTTTCTCGACCGGCGAGGACAGGTTTCGATCTTCAATAAGATCGCCGAGTCGGCTTTCTTCGCCTTCGCTGAGTGGCGTTTCCAGCGAGACCGGATCCTGAGCGATCTTCAAGGCTTTCTGAACTGTAGTCACGGGCATGTCGGCTCGGCTGGCGATCTCCAGGGGAGTGGGATCCTGACCGTTCTCCTGGACCAGTTCGCGAGAGACCCGGGCCGACTTGTTGATGGCCTGGATCATGTGCTCGGGAATGCGGATGGTACGTCCGGTATCCGAAATCGCCCGCTGGATGGCCTGACGGATCCACCAGTGCGCGTAAGTTGAAAACTTGAAGCCACGGCGGTAGTCGAACTTATCGACCGCTTTCATCAGGCCGATGTTGCCTTCCTGGATCAGGTCCAGCAACTGCAGGCCCTTCAAGCGGTACTTCCGGGCTACGGAAACCACCAGCCGGAGATTTGCCTCGACCAGCTCCTTCTTGGCCGCATCCATTTCCAGCTGCCCCGTTTTGATTCTGGCTACAGTCGACACCAGTCGTCTGAGTCCCGGTCCCAGCGAGGCTTCCATTTCCTGAATCTTTGTGTCGATCTCGTCGATTCGGGCCCGGGTCCTGTCTCGTTCCAGTGATTCCAGATGAGAAAGCTGAATCCGATTCAACTGGCTGCCTTCGCGGTCCAGGGCTTCCAACTGCTTCAAGGTGTCTTTCGCTAACTGAAGCAACTCCTGGTTGACCTCGTCCGTTAGTCCGAGATTCCGGATGCGCTGAGCAATCATGATCTGGCAGCGGGCCAACTGAATGTTGGCCGCTGTGCCAGCCGCGCGTTTCCTAGGCGAGAGCTGTGTTTTCGCTTCCAGTTTGCTCGCCTTCTTCTCCAGGCCTGCGATCGCCTGCACTTCCTCGCATAGCTTCTGACGCCAGGATTCTCTCTGTTCGTCACTGACCTCACCCTCGTTGCAGTTGACCAGGTTCTTCAGGTCGTATGACTCATCCTGCAGACTTTGGGCTCGTTCCAGAATCCATCTGACGACGATGGGGGATCGAAGGAGGGCACGATGGACAATCTGTTTTCCCCGGTCGATACGTTTGGCGAGCTCTATCTCCTTCTCCCGGCTCAGCAGGGGAACAGATCCCATTTCCCTCAAGTAGATCCGCACGGCATCGTTTGCCTGATCGGTCTCGTCCTCGAGGAGATTCGGCTCTTCCCCTTCCCCTTGGTCTGACCGCAACGAGGAGTAGGAGGGATCTGACCCCGCTACCCAAGCAGTTGGGCGGGCTGAGAAGAGTTCAGGGGCTGGCTCCTCAAGAAGATCTGGGTTGTCGTCACGAAGCGCCATGGATTTTTTCATCTTCTTTTCTCACTTGTAGCCATCAGCTCGTGGTTCAGTCCAAGTCCTGAAAGGTTTGTTCTCTCCCTCTTGTGTTTACACGCACCTATTAGGATGCAGGTTTCCCAAATAATTTGTTTTTGACGCTGCAGAAAAGGCAAGCAATCTTCGGACCCCCGGGGCATTTGAGCAGCAAGATACCAGTTACAAGCTACAAACAAGCTCCAAATTCCAAGTTCTAAATCTCCAACAGATGAGGCGGAGACTAGCCCCATCTATGCGGCGGATTAACATGCAAACCATCCCCCTGAGATTGCCCTTCCAGACACAAAGATCTAGTATTCGCTAAATCGGCTTCCCTCTAGGCTGGAGATTCGCGTTGCTAGGCGAAAGCATCAAACATTACAGAATCACTGCCAAGCTTGGCGAAGGCGGCATGGGGGTAGTTTACCAGGCCACGGATACTCGTTTGGGCCGAGAGGTCGCGCTGAAGATCCTACCTCGGAGCGCCTGGGCCGGTTTCAGCGGGAAGCTGAGGTTCTTGCGTCCCTGAATCATCCCCACATCGTGGCTCTATCCTTTGGGATAGAGGGTGACTATCCGATCAGATAGTTCTGTCTGCCTTGGCTTCCATAGCTATTGCTTGAGCTGGACCACCGACTGCGGTTTCGGCGCAAACTGGGTGTAGAAATCGGTGCCTTCGTGGTTGATCACCGTGAAGGCGGGAAAGTCCTCTACCTCGATGCACCAGATTGCCTCCATGCCCAGATCCTCGTAATCCAACACTTCGACCTTCCTGATGCTGTGCTGGGCGAGTCGGGCGGCCGGACCTCCGATGGAGCCCAGGTAGAAGCCTCCGTGCTTGCCACAGGCATCTCTTACCTGACGGGATCGATTGCCCTTGGCTAGCATGACCATGCTTCCCCCGTGGCTCTGGAACAGATCCACATAGGGATCCATCCTGCCAGCCGTGGTGGGTCCGAATGATCCCGAGGCGTAGCCCTTGGGCTTCTTGGCAGGTCCAGCGTAGTAGACGACGTGGTTCTTGAAGTACTGGGGGAGATCTTCTCCATTGTCCAGCCGATCCTTGAGCCGCGCATGCGCGATGTCACGGGCGACGACCATGGGGCCCGACAGGGAGAGACGAGTGGCCACAGGGTGAGCCCTCAGCTGAGCCAGGATCTCGGGCATGGGACGGCTCAAATCGATCTTGACCACCGCATCTCCAAGTTCCTGTTCCGTAACATCTGGAAGATATTGGGCCGGATTGGTCTCGAGCTGCTCCATGAAGAGGCCGTCCTTGGTGATCTTACCCAGGATCTGACGATCTGCCGAGCAGGAGACACCCAGCCCCACCGGACAGGAAGCTCCGTGCCGAGGCAGCCGGATCACCCGGACGTCGTGGGCAAAATACTTCCCTCCGAACTGGGCGCCGATCCCGATCTGGGTGGAGAGCTCGAAGATCTTCTTCTCCAGGTCTGGATCACGAAAGGCACGTCCCAGCTCATTCCCCGAAGTGGGGAGATCGTCCAGATAGTGGGTACTGGCCAATTTGAGGGTCTTCATGGTGAACTCCGCCGACATGCCTCCCACCACCAGGGCGAGGTGATACGGTGGGCAGGCGGAGGTTCCCAGCGAACGGAGTTTCTCTTCCAGGAATCTCATCAGCGACTTCGGGTTCAGGAGGGCTTTGGTCTCCTGATAGAGGAACATCTTGTTGGCCGAGCCACCCCCTTTGGCGATGAAGAGGAGACGGTAGTCGTCGCCGGGCTCGGCGTGGATTTCTATTTGGGCGGGCAGGTTGGTCTTGGTGTTTTGTTCCTTGTACATATCCAGGGGCGCGAGCTGCGAATAGCGGAGATTTCTCTCCTGAAAGGCCTCATAGACGCCTCGAGACAGGGCCTCGGCATCATCCCCGGAGGTGAAGACATTCTGTCCCTTGTAGCCGAGGACGATGGCGGTACCGGTGTCCTGACAGCCTGGCAAGACGCGAGCGGAGGCGATATTGGCGTTTTTCAATAGCTCCTGAGCGACGAATCGGTCGTTATCAGAAGCCTCTTCGTCTTCCAGGATCCGGGCAAGCTGTCTGAGGTGGCTTGCTCGCAGCAGATGGGAGACGTCATCCATCGCAATCCGGGCCATGAGCGTCAGCGCTTGCGGCTGTACCTTCAGGATTTCCTGGCCTTCGAAACTCTGGGTGGAGACATATTCGTCCGTCAGCTGGCGGTAATCGGTAAGGTCGTCCTGGTGCTCGAAGATCGCCTGGTGTCTGAATTCAGCCATTTCTATGATTTCCTCCGACCCCTATTCTAGCCCAATCGAAGCCAGCGATAAATTGGGTCGGGGAGGCTAAGATCCTCCAGTGGCCCTTGATCCTAAAGCACCCTCACCAGAGGAAAGTCCGGGGACTCCCGATCGTTGGTTCATGCTGTCGCTGCTAGCCTTCGATTACTTCGTCCTGTATCTCCATCGCAACCTGATCAACTACTTTCAACCGCCGCTTGAAGCTGATCTCGACATTGGCAAGTTCGAGTTGGGCCTACTACGGTGGGGTCTGGTGGCGGCCCTGATCATTTTCGGTGTCGGCACGGCACTCTACCAGGTCAATATGTACGTGCTGCCCCGAGATTACCGTGGTAGGGTGTGGTTTTGGGAAGCCTGAGCTCAAACTTCAAGACGGCGTGGCGAAGAATAGGACCAGTAATGCGACGATTTGGGAAGCCTGAAGCGCCGTAGCTTTGGCCTCCAGGCCGAAGTCTTATTCTTTTCGATCCTTTGGCTCGACGAACGGCGGCCTGGAGCCCACCGCTACGACCCGGACCCGAAGTTTCTTTCTCGAATGGGGCAGCGTAGCTGGGGGCGCTACTGATCTGAAACGCTAACCTTGAGAGAATCCGAAGGAGAAAATCTTGACCTCGAAACCGACGTTGCTTCTGACCCTGGCCCTTCTTGGCACCTCTGTGGTGGCCCCCATTCAGCAGGTGAGTTCCGCAGCGGAAGTGATCGAAGTGGGCCGGGAGCGGCAGCTCTTCCTGGATGATCTCTGGTTTCATAGTAAACAGGGTGTGGAACTGGTTTTCCACACCCCCACGTTGCGTGAGGTCGCAATTCAGCCCCAGCATCCCTGGGAAAGAACGCTCATCCACTACAGCTCGGTGGTCTACGACCAGGGCCTTTTCCGCATGTGGTACCGGAGCACGGACGGCAATCCCTGGAACGTCATGCCAAACGGGGGCGGGCAGACCTACACCTGCTATGCCCAGAGTCAGGATGGAATTCACTGGGAGAAGCCCAAGTTGGGAGTTTTCTCCCACGGCGGTTCGACTGCCAACAACATCATCGGAAGCCCTAAGGACTTCATGAACGTCAGCGTGATCGTGGATCCTAACGAGAAAGCAGGCAGCAAGAGTCGATACAAGATGATCTCCCGCGTCAACGGAATCACGGGATTCATCTCAGCTGACGGCCTGAACTGGGATCTCTTGGAGAGTAATCCCCTCCTGACCAAAGGGCCTTTCGACAGCCACAACATTCTCCTCTGGGATGAACAACTAGGTCGTTTCGTGATCTATCTGAGAGCCACAGACATGTCGGTGCCGGGTCCATTTCACGGGGGGCGCCGCGCCATCAGGCGAAGTGAGTCATCCGATTTCCGAAACTGGTCCGAGCCCAAGATGGTGGTGAGGTCGGATGAGGGCGATCCTGTCGACCTGCACCTCTACACCAATGCGGCGGTGAACTACTACCGGGCCGGACGCGCTTTTTTCATGTTCCCGATGATTCTCTATCCCGAGCGGACCTACCCAGGTGCCCCGTTACCGGGAACATCAGAAATCCAAATCGCGACCAGCAGGGATGGAATCCAATGGCAGCGCAGTTTCCGCTACCCCTTTATCAAACCGGGACTGGACGAAGACAATTGGGTGGACCGCAATCCCATCATGGGGCACGGCGTGGTGCCCATCGGCCCCAATGAAATCTCGATGTACTACTCTGAGTTCCTTCGTTCTTCTAATAGTCGAATTCGGCGGTGTACCTTGCGAAAAGACGGTTTTGTCTCGGTCAGGGGGCCTTACAATGGGTGGGGGGAGTTCACGACGCCAGCCATCCGCTTCAAGGGGCGGCGCCTGGAGCTCAATTACAGCACCGCCGGCGGAGGTGCCCTACAGGTCGAGTTGCAGGACGAGAGCGGCAATCCGGTTACTGGTTTTGGGATGGAGGACTGTCCCAGGATCCTTGGAGACAAGATCGAAGGCATCATCCGGTGGCGGAATGGCGCCGATGTGTCCGCCCTGCAGGGGCAGCCGATTCGGCTCCGAGTGCGCCTTCAGAATGCCGATCTCTATGCCTTCCGATTCCGGCGCTAGCCGGTGGACTGCTCGGATATAATCCAGCCGAAAGCGACGCAGAGTCAATCAGAATAGATCCTGAATCGGATTAGTTTCCGGGCTACTTCCTTTCTCCCTCGCAGCCCACTGGTATTGTAGGTCTCAAGCCAGCCACGCAGCATCGAGGGATCCATCTCCAGCACGCCGCAGACCCAATGGAAGCTGCCCGGATCGACGTCGTCAGAGGAAAACCATCTGGCCGCGTCCCGTTTCCAAGTCTTCCATTCTTGAGACGCTCGATTGGGGGAGACTATGTCCCGGAAAGCCTGGTTGAGTATTGCCAAAGCCAGATTTCGCGCAGGGCGATCTGGCGTCTTGACCTGGGGGTAGAGCGCGTTGCTCTCGAGCATCTGCACCTTCATCGCTGGTTCCCCGCTATTCCGCCCCTAATGAGGCCAGTACGAATCTCTAAAGAAGCCGCAGGAGTGGAGTAGGTACGTCTGTGGTGAAGGCTGGTCCACGACGAAGATGACAACCAAGACAGCCGTGCAAGTGCCAGGCCCCTTCGGCAAGGGCTGGCTACCAACCTATGCTGACACTGGATCTTCCTGGGGGAATTTTCGCCGTGTCACATACACTGGGACGCGTCCTTTTCCGAAATCCTGAGCCAATCTCCACACTTCCGAGCAGGAGCGTCCCCAAACTCAGTCCCACCTAATGTAGCTATAGGATGCATTAGAAGCCCAGGAGTCGCTATCCAAGGCGAATTTCTTGTTATCGACCTTGTTTGCGTTGAGTTCGGTGGGTCTGCTCGAAGTAGCGAGGCGGGGAGGTTGAGGGTTCCGAGAGGGGGCATCGCAAGAGTTTGGTGTAAGGGCCGACTCATCTATGCCGGCCCCGGCTGACCAGTCTTCTCCAGCTACATCATTTTCGAGATCAGCATTTGAGCTTGCTCATCGGACAGCCCCAGCGGACGGTGAGCCATGGGACCGCCCTCCTCGAGAACCGGTTCTGCCTGGTCCAGACTCTTTGAGAATCTCTGGAGGAAGAGTCCCGTGTAGATGGTGTCGCCCCAGAGCATCGCCTTCTCGCAGGCCGTCTTCCAGTCGCTGGGATCGTGGTTCTCATCCTCGAGCCTCTTGATTCTTGGCTTGAAGAAGTTGTAGTCATTGTCGTGATTGAAAGTGACGCAGGGACTGAAGATGTCAATCAAGGCAAAGCCCTTGTGTTGGAGTGCCATCTTCATAAGCCCGACCAACTGCTTGCCATCGCCGCTGTAACCGCGGGCCACGAAAGTGGCACCGTTCATGATGGCGGTGGTGATGGGATTGACGGGCATCTCAACGCTTCCGAAGGGTGTGCTCTTGGTCTTCATCCCGGGGGAGCTGGTGGGGGAGACCTGGCCGGTGGTCAGTCCATAGATCTGATTGTTCATGACCAGGTAGGTAATGTTGATGTTGCGGCGAGCGGTGTGAGCGAAGTGGTTTCCTCCGATTCCGTAGCCATCGCCATCGCCACCAGTGGCAACAACATTCAGCTCGTGGTTCGCCAACTGGGCTCCGGTAGCCACGGCCAGCGACCGCCCGTGCAGGGTATGCATCCCGTAGGCGTTAAAAAAACCTGGGAAGTTGGAGGAACATCCAATTCCGCTGACCGTCAAGATCTCGTGAGGCCTGATTCCCAGATCGGCACAGGCTTTCTGTAGACCCCTGAGTACGCCAAAGTCTCCGCATCCCGCGCACCAGTCCGGATCTACTTTTCCCTTGTAATCTTTAGGTTTCAGGGCGGCGGTCGGTTCGGCTACTGGGGGTGTGCTTCCTACACTCATAGTTGTTCCTCTCTAGACCATTATTTCTTGGAAGGGTACGTATTGGTCCGTCTTTCCGTCGAGCAGCTCCAGCACTCCATCTACGATGTGATGAGGCATGAAGGGCTCTCCATCGTATTTCCGGATATGGCCGTCCGCTACGAGTCCCGACTCGCCTCGAAGATACCGGGCGAACTGGCCGGAGTGGTTGTTTTCGACGATGATCGTCTTCTTTGCACGCGAGAAGATCCCGGTTATGGCCTCTGTATGCAACGGCACAATCCACTTGATCGCAAGATGGTTGGCGCTGACTCCCTGGTCTTTCAGCTGCTCCAGGGCTTCATTGATCACTCCGTATGTGGACCCCCATCCGACCAGGGTTACCTCTGCGTCCTCTGGCCCTTCCAATTGGGGGGCCTCGATCTGGTCAAGGACCCCTTCGAGCTTACGAGCACGCTTCTCAACCATCAGCCGACGTTTGTGCGGGTTGGTGAACTCGTCGCTGATGAGGACTCCGTCCTCGTCGTGCTCATCGGTGGAAACGACGTGTACATAACCCTCCAGGCCGGGAATAGCGCGAGGCGAGATCCCGTCCTCAGTATCCTTGTAGCGCAGATAACCGTCGGTTGCGGAGGGCTCGGTGATCAGGTTGCCTCGATCGATCTTGGGCTGGAGGCCGATCTTGTCAGGGTCGACGCTGAATGTGCCTTCCGAAATCAGGAGATCCGAGAGAACTATCCCGGGGCATTGATACTTGTCAGTCAGATTAAACAGCTCTGGAATCGTATCGAATGCATCCAGGGCATCTAGTGGCGCGACGATGAAGCGCTGGAAGTCTCCCTGGCTGGCGCCCAACATTTGCCAGAGATCTCCTTGCTCGGTCTTGGTAGGAACCCCGGTCGAAGGTCCTGCTCGCTGAACATCGATGAACACAACCGGGATCTCCATCATCGCCGACGCGCCGACGGCTTCGGTCATCAGTGCGAATCCACCACCAGAGGTGGCGCACATGGTCCGGCATCCGGCGTGGGCCGCGCCGATTGCCACGTTGGCCACCCCGATTTCGTCTTCGATCTGACGCACCATGATGCCCAGTCCCGGGGCATTCTTGGCCATCCAGTGGAGGACGCCGGTAGACGGGCTCATGGGATAGGCGCAATAGAACCTGCAGCCTGCCGCCGCTCCACCCATAGCGAGTGCATCGTTGCCGACCCAGACTGCCAACGGTTTGGGTCCCACTGGAGGCTGGTTGGGAAAGGCTGAGAAATTCGCCTCGGCGAACTCGAAGCCCGCACGGGCCACGCCTACATTCTCGTCCACGACCGCCTGTCCCTTGCGTTGAAACTGGAGCGTCAGGCTGTCTTCCAGAAGCTGGAAATCCATTCCCATCAGAGCCAGGGACACGCCCAGCGAAACCGTGTTCTGCATGAGTCGGTTTCGATTGCCGCTGGTGATGTCGACCACCGGCATGGGACACAATTGGACGCCATCTTTCGGCTCGCCGGGCTTGATCGCGTCGCTGTTGTAGATCACGCAGCTTCCAGGTCCCATGATCCCCAGGTGTCGGTCCATGGTGTCCTGATTCAAGCAAACCAACAGATCCAGCTTATCCCCGTGGCTGAGGGCTTCCTGATCGCTGATTCGAATAGTCAGGAAGATGTGTCCACCTCGAATGATGGACTGATACGCGTTGTACGCATTGAGGTGAAGGCCCCGGCGGACGAAGAGTCGGGCGAGTATGTTGCCAGGAGTTGCGATGCCCTGTCCGGCGGCCCCCCCGATGGCGAGGGCTAAATCGAATTCTCTTTTCGACATTTAAATCTCTCCCTGTGCTGGACTTACCCGCAAGAATCCGGGCTGATCTTTGGTTCTGAAAAGCAGGTATTTCAGCCGTGCTCTCGAGCTCTGAAAGTGCAGCCCGTTGCGGGAGCCAACGATCGAACTTCTCTTCGCTCCGACCTGTTACCACACTGACGTCTGGTCGAGGCCGTTGCGAAAATGAAACACCACCTTACACGAACTCAGGATCAAATTCTAGTGGATGGAAGGCCTCGTAGGCCTCGCGTGGGTCCGCTAGTGGCACGGCCTTCAAGGCCGTGATCGTCGAGCCTCTGGCTCGACGGACGGAGAATCACCGTGCCACTGCAGGATCCCGAAGTTTCTTTCTCAAATGGGGCAGCTCTGCTGGGGGCGCTACTGACCTGAAACCCCAGCGACGGGTCAGAGGCGAGCTTGCTGCCAAACTAATCGCCCCGGCGATTGGCGACCAGATAGATCCCGAGAGCTATCAGCGAGACTCCCAGGATAAAGCCCGAAGAGATGGGTTCGGCCAGGAGCACCCAACTCAGCAGGACTCCGAGCAGCGGAGTTGTGAAGTTGAAGGCGCTGACCTGGCTGACCGAGTGGCGCCGCAAGATTCCGGTCCAGGCGACGAAACAGAAGGCCGCGACGATCGCTCCTTGATAAAAGAGGGCCACCGCGACCGATGCGGTTATGTTGTAGCTGCGCTCCTGCTCCATCCAGAAGCTCAACAGGAGGAAAGCCGGGACCCCATAGATCATTTGCCAGACCGCGACTTCGAATGCAGTCAAATGCCGGATGAGAAACTTGGAAAAGACCATGACGGTCCCTAGGAGGAAACCGGCCAACAGCACCAATGAGTCTCCCAGGAGTGTGTTCCCGTGGAACTCAGCGCCCTGGGCGAAAATGACCCAGGTCCCGAAGAACGCTAGCATCAGCCCGCAGCCTTTTCGAGGGTTCAAGCGGTCATTGGGAATGAGAAAGTGGGCTACCAAAGCAACGAAGACCGGATTCGTGCTGAGAAAGACGATGGAATGACTGCTGGAGGTGAGCTCCGTGCCGAGATTGAAAACCGAGATCTGAAAGACAAACAGAG
Organism: Acidobacteriota bacterium; assembly: GCA_965219855.1. Lineage (GTDB taxonomy): Bacteria > Acidobacteriota > UBA6911 > RPQK01 > JAJDTT01 > CAUZIZ01. The sequence continues at coordinate 16,615 of CBDCOR010000022.1, read as the reverse complement.
CACCGAAAGCCAGCAGGTGCTTGTGCGTAACGGCTGGGCGCCACCAGGCTATCCCCTTGAAGCCGCCCCAGATCAGCAAACTGACCAGGCCGATGAGAAAACGGAGGGCGGCTGCCCCAAAGGGTGGTACGCCTTCGAGGGAGATTTTTAGAGCGGGGGAGAGCCCTCCCCAGATAGCGCACAGGAAGATGACGAAGAATACTGTCTGCAGCCTGAGTTTCTCGGCAGGAAAGGGGTGAGTAGTGGGCTGCGCCACGGTGCCGCTATCTGATCTCTGAAGCCTCATGGATACCCAGAGCCGCGTGTTCCCAGTTTGGTCATTTGGAGCTTGAAGTTCCGAATCTGTCAGGAATTTGGAAGTGAACCCTTACTCGAGATGCGTTGCTCTATTGGGCTGTTCGAGCGAGTGCCTCGATATCTTCCTCAGATCCCAGTGCCACCAAAGCATCTCCTGCCTCAATCCTCTCGGTGGCATCGGGGTTGAAGAGCAATTGGCCGCTGCGTTTCTTGATGGCGACGACGATCACTTTGAAGCGGGTCCGGATCTGGGCCTCGCTCAGGGACTGACCCTTGAGCTGCGAACCGTCGGAAATCGGAGCCTCACCCATTCCCAGCTGCAGATGCTGACGGTGAGTTACCAACTCCACCAGTTCTACGAGTGTGGGGTGCAAGATTGAGTGGACGAGCCTCAGTCCTGCGATTCGATAGGGCGAGAAAACACGATCTGCTCCCCCTTGCTTGAGTTTCACCTCGGCCTTCTCGCTAGAAGCCCTTGCCACCACGTTGATCTTTGGGTCCAGTCCTTTGGCGGTCAAGGTGAGATAGGTGTTGTCGGCGTCCGATCCCAGCAGAGCCAGGACTGCCTGGGCACGCTGGACACCCGCCAGCAGCAGATTCTCCTCTTCGGTGGCATCCCCCATGACATAGGGCAGAAGTCGTGTCTTGAGTTCTTCCTCGATCTCTGGATCCTGCTCCACGATGCAGATGGGAAGCCCGTGTTCCCTCAGTCCATCGGCGACCGTGCGTCCGACTCGTCCGAAACCACAGATAATGAAGTGGCCATCCAGTTTTTCCAGCTCAGTCTTCATTCGCCTTCTCCCAGGACTCTTGCCAGCTCTCCCTCCAGCAGGATTTGTCCGACGCTGGTGAGCGTATAGATCACCGTCCCCAGTCCGGCCACGCTGATGATGCTGGTAAACAGCTTGCCGCCGGACGAAAGCGGATGCACCTCTGCAAACCCTACCGTCGAAATGGTGATGATCGTCATGTACAGCGCGTCTGTTACCGACCAGCCCTCGATCAGTGCAAAGCCGGCTGTGCCTACGAGGGTCCAGGCGAGAAGCAGGAAGATTCCGAGTCGGATCCCAGGTTGGCTTGGCATCACTCATTTTCCTGGTAAGGCGAGGCCAACAGATTCTGGTAGAGTGGCTGACGATTGGCGCGGCTTGTGTTCGGCGCGGTTGCCTCCATCTCTCGGCCGCCCGGATTTCTAATACCCGGCCTGCCGGCCACAGTATAATGCATTCGTCGCTGTCTCTTTTTCGATGCTCGACGCGGTAACTCGTTCATTGCACTGACATGAGCGCACTCACCCGCAAGCTCTGGCGAGATCTCTGGAACCTGAAGGGCCAGGCCCTCGCCATCGTGCTGGTCATGATCAGCGGAGCCGCCACGCTGGTCATGTCGCTGAGCACTCTGGACTCCTTGAAGCTTACCCAGGCCACATTCTACGATGACTATCGTTTCGCCCAGGTTTTTGCTTCTCTGAAGCGTGCTCCAGAGAGCGTCAAGTCTCGGGTTCAGTCGATCCCCGGCATCCGCCATGTCGAAACCCGCGTGATTGCTCCCGTGAATCTGGACATCGAGCACTTCGATGATCCCGTGTCGGGATTGTTGGTATCGGTTCCCGATAGCGGCGAACCTCTTCTGAACGCCCTTTACCTGAAGCAGGGACGAGTTGTGGATCCCGGAAGGGATGACGAGGTCGTGATCAGTGAGGCGTTCGCCGAGGCCCATGGATTCCGGCCGGGCGATCGGCTCAGGGTCACCGTAAATGGACGGCGCCGGACATTCAACATCGTGGGAATCGCCCTATCGCCCGAGTTCATCTACCAGGTTCGTCCTGGCGATTTCATACCCGATTTCGAAAGCTACGGGATCCTGTGGATGGCGAGGAAGCCCCTGGCGGCCGCCTACGACATGGAGGGGGCCTTCAACGACGTGACAATGAGCCTCTCATCGGAGGTCCAAGTGAAAGAAATACTTCCGCCTCTAGATGAGGTTCTGAAGCGCTATGGGGGCTTGGGCGCGTATGGCCGGAAAGATCAGGTTTCCCATCGCTACCTTTCAGAAGAATTTCGCCAGCTGGAGCAGATGGCCAGCATCTTTCCCACCATCTTCCTCTCAGTCGCCGCCTTCTTGCTGAATGTGGTCGTCAGCAGGTTGGTCCGGACGCAACGAGAGCAGGTTGCCACCCTCAAGGCGTTTGGGTACAGCAATTTCCGGATCCTGGCTCACTACATGAAGCTGGTGGGGTTGATCTCCGTGTTCGGCGCCTCTGGGGGAATCGCGCTTGGGGTGTGGCTGGGGAAGGGGCTAGGCGAGATGTACCTGCAGTTCTATCGTTTTCCCTTCTTGCTCTTCGAGCTGAGGCCGAGTGTGGCCGCAACTGCTGCCCTGGTCATCTTAGCCGCGGCCCTCGTGGGTACGCTGTACTCGGTCTGGGAGGCGGCGAAGAGTCCCCCTGCGGAGGCCATGCGTCCGGAACCGCCGGCACAGTACCGAGAGACCCTGATAGAGCGGCTTGGCCTCAAGCGCTGGTTTTCGCAGCCTGCCCGGATGGTCGCGCGCAACATCGAACGAAGGCCGCTCAAGTCCTTCTTGGCTTCCCTCGGAATCGCCCTCGCCTTCAGCATCTTGATGATGGGGACCTTCTTCAGCGACGCCGTCGATTACATGGTGGCGGTCCAATTCGGGCTGGCGCAGAGGGACGACCTGTCCGTCACCCTGGTAGAACCCACCTCGAGAAAGGCCCTGTACGAGATTCAGAACCTGAAGGGTGTCGAATACGCCGAAGTATTCCGGGCGGTTCCGGTCAGGCTGAAATTTGAACATCGAAGCTACCGCACGGCGATCCAGGCGGCAGAGCCAGGCTCCGATCTCTATCGTTTGCTGGATACCGACCTGAAACCGATCGAGGTGCCAGCGTCTGGCCTCGTTCTGACCGACTATCTTGCAAAACTTCTAAGAGTGCGCCCCGGAGACCGTCTGAGGGTCGAGATACTGGAGGGAAGCCGACCCGTCGTGGAGGTGCCGGTCCAGGCTCTGGTACGCGAGTACCTGGGAGTATCGGCGTACATGCGACTCGACGCCCTCAATCGTCTCCTGGGAGAGGGCAGCGCCATCTCGGGTGTGTTAGTCGCCACCGATTCTCGCTACCAGAACGAGATCTACCGGAAGCTCAAGGGTATGCCGAGGGTTGCGGGCACGACCGTTCGCAAGAACGCGCTTCGGAACTTTTACGACACGATGGCCCAACAGGTTCTGACCTTCGCCTTTTTCAACACGCTTCTCGCCGGTACCATTGCCTTTGGAGTCGTCTACAACAGCGCCAGGATTGCCCTCTCTGAACGGAGCAGGGAATTGGCCAGCCTACGAGTGTTGGGTTTCACCCGCGGTGAGATCTCCTTCATTCTGCTGGGTGAGCTGGCAGTGCTCACGCTGGTCGCCCTGCCCCTTGGCGCTGTGATCGGTCATACCCTGTGTGCCTATATGATCCATTCGATGCAAAACGATCTGTTCCGCATTCCGCTGGTGGTGGAACCCAGCACCTATGCCTTCTCCGGTACGGTGGTGCTGGTATCCGCCGTGATCTCAAGCCTGGTGGTTCGCCGCAGGCTGGATCATCTCGATCTGGTTGCGGTACTGAAGACGAAGGAGTAGCTCTTCATGGGTTGGCGCCGACTGTTGCTATTACTGCTGTTCGTAGCCGCCATCGGACTGCTGTTGGTCTGGGGATTCATGCCCCAGCCACTGTCGGTCGAGGTGATCCAAGTGACTCGAGGGCCGCTGCGCGTTTCGGTAGAAGAGGAAGGCAAGACGCGGGTGATCGATCGCTATGTCGTCTCAGCCCCGGTGGCAGGTTTTGCCCGCCGGCTGCGGCTGGACGTCGGGGACGCGGTGAAGCGGGGGCAAGTGGTGGCTACGTTGGACCCCCTGCGTTCCCGGGTACTCGACCCCAGGAGCCGGGCCGAGGCTCAGGCCCGTGTTGCGTCCGCCGAGGCCCGCTTGAAGGTGGCCCGAGAAAACGTGCAGGCAGCGGCTGCGAACACGCGATACTGGAAGTCGGAGCTGGACCGTGTGACCCAGCTGTACGAGCGTGGCGTGGTGCCACGAGGAGAGCAGGAGCACGCCGAAGCTGAAGCCAGGCGGACCCAGGCCACCGAGAATTCCTCGGAATTCGCGGTCGAAGTCGCTCGCTTCGAACTGGAGGCCGCTCAAACAGCCTTGCGCTATTCCGGCACTGCGGGAAAGTCGAGCATCTCTGAGATCGTGCCGATCCGCTCGCCGGTCGCAGGGCGCGTGCTGACGATTTTTAAGGAAAGCGAAGGTGTAGTGGGTGCGGGACAATCCCTGGTCGAGGTGGGAAACGCTGAGGCGCTCGAGGTTGAGTCCGAAGTCCTTTCTTCGGACGCGGTGAAGATTACATCTGGTATGCCGGTATTGTTTGGGCGCTGGGGTGGTGACGGCGACCTGCGAGGTAGGGTCAGATTGGTCGAGCCCGTCGGTTTCACAAAGGTGTCGGCCCTGGGTGTCGAAGAGCAAAGGGTCCTCGTCATTGCAGATATTGTTTCGCCCACTGAGACCTGGGATCGACTAGGGCATGGGTACCGGGTCGAAGCGAGCTTCGTCTTGTGGGAGGGTGAGGAGGTCCTGCAACTCCCCAGCAGTGCCTTGTTCCGTTACCAGGATGGCTGGGCGGTGTTTGTTGTTAAGGGCGAAATAGCCCACCGACGGCCGGTGGAGCTGGGGCACCGGAGCGGCTTGAGAGCCGAGATATTGTCCGGCCTGGACCCCGGAGAATCGGTGATCGTTCACCCCGACGATGATCTCGAAGACGCTGTCCAGGTTCGACTACGATCCGAGCAATAGCTTCGGTTGCCCCTAACCACGAGCATCGATACTACCTTGTTTGTTGTAGGACGGGCACTGCTCGATGAAGTTTCAGGTTTGTAACGCCCTCTGGGCCTGCCCCTCTTCAGGAGGATGAAATGAGAGAGTTGATTCCTACCAGCTTTGTTGGCCGATTCTTCCTACCGATGGTCTTTTTGCTCGGCTGCTTTCCCCTGTGGGCCGAACTGCCCTATTCCTCACGCTACTTCAAGGACCAGAAGACCCGCCGGGTGGTGCCAGCTGTGACTCAAATTCTGGGTGACGCCCGGGACGGTAAGGTCTATCTGAGCGAGCGGCAGGCTGTTGAAATGGCCCTTCACCACAACCTGGCGATCAACGTGGAGCGGCATATTCCGCTGCGAAAGCGTTGGGTGGTAGAGCAGAACCGGGCCGTCTACGATCCCCTCAACACCCTGAGCCTCGATTGGGATAGGGAGACGATACCCACCAGCAACATCCTTCAGGGCGGAACCCGTCTCACCGACATCTTCACGACCCTTCACTACGACTACCGGCAGAGCTTTTCAAACGGCTCCTCATTCGAAGTGAGATTTGACGGTACCCGGAATCGGACGACTAATTTCTTCGCTAGTCTGGTGCCCGCCATTGACACCCGCTTCGAGCTCTTGTTCCGGCAGAATCTATTGCAGGGCTTCGGAAGAATCCTTCCCGACTATCAGATCGAGATCAGCCGCAATGATGTCAACATCTCAGAGCAGGAATTCAGGCGGGGCGTGACCGAGACTGTCGTCCAGGTCCAGAATCGATATTGGGAACTGCAGTTTGCCCTGGAGGATATTCGGGTCAAGGAGAAGTCCCTGGCACTCTCCAACACCGTGCTCGAGGAGAACAGGGTCCGAGTAGAAGCCGGAAGGAGCGCCGCCCTGGAAGTGGTCCAGGCCGAAGCCGAGGCCGCTCTGAGGAGGGAGGAGCTGATTCGGGCGCGATTCAACTATCGTAGGATTCAGGATCAATTGATCCGGCTCATCACCAGCTACGATGATCTGCGCGACTTTCCGGGCGAGATCGTACCCAGCGACGTCATCTTCGCGCCTCCTCCCATCAGCGATTCCTGGGAGCGGTTGAAGTCAATCGCCGCCCAGGAGCGCCCGGAGCTGAAACAGGCCGAGCTGGAAATCAAGAATGGCAATCTCAACCTGGAGCGATCCCGCAGACGGCTCCGACCGAGTCTCGACCTGGTGGCCGGATATCAGCAGTTCGGCCTCGGAGGAAGGCAGGTTGTGCGCGACTTTTCGCAAGGTTTCCTGGATCCTCCGGTGTTGGAGATAGTGCCAGGAGGCCTGGGGAACTCGCTCAGTCAGCTGTTCAGCTCCGACTTCTACGGTTACCTGCTGGGCTTCAGCCTGCAAGTGCCGGTGTTCAATACGGAGTCCCGAGCTGCCAACGCCCGGGCCCAACTCAGCCTATCCCAGGCCGAGATGCAGAGAAGAAATCTGCAGCAGGCCATCTCACTGGAGATCAGGGATGCCCTCCACCAGATTGAGATGAATGAGGCACGGGTGGCGGCGGCTAGCGAGGCGGTCCGATTTGCCCAGGAACGCCTGGACAGCGAGCAGGTCCGCTTTGATGTTGGACGTGGAAAAACTCGCGAGCTCATCGAAGCCCAGCGCGATCTGGTGCGGGCCCAGTCCGTCCTGCTGAGGGCTAAGGTGGATCTCATCCAGGGCCATACCCTGCTCGACCGGGCCCTGGGTCGAACCCTCCAGGTTCACAGGATCCAGCTCTCGGAAGTACTGAAGAGGAATGTGAGGCGGTGATTGAGGAGTGAACAGTGAGGAGTGAGCAGTGAGCAGCAAGTAACAGTAAGCAGGAAGCTATCAGTTTTGTCAGTTCGAAATCGGTTCACGTTTATTATTGATGTCTCAGGTATTTCGCCGTCCCTCACCACATTGAAGCCTCCTCGCTGATCACTGTTGATCGCTGCCAATCGCTGCCCACTACTGCTCACTGCTCACTGCTCACTATCCCACTGCCCCTCGCCGGAAGCTTGAACTCCTTACCCATTGCCTCTATCATGCTCCTCTCGTGCCAAGAACGATTCTGCTTTGTCTCTTTGCCTGGCTGGTCCCTGGAGGCGGTCATCTGCTGCTCAAGAAATGGGGACGTGCCGTACTCTTTTGTGCAGTTGTGATCGTCCTCTTCTGCTTGGGTCTCTCTATGGACGGTCGGCTTTTCGAGCTGACTCCTGGTTTTTTTGGCTTCTTGAAGTTCTTCGCTGATTTGAGTATCGGTTTGCCGTACCTACTAGGCAAATGGGCCGGCTGGGGTGTTGGAGACATTCATTCCTTTGGCTATGAGTATGGCAATACCTACATCTACACGGCAGGACTACTCAACATGCTGGTGGTTTTGGACACCTTTGATATCGCCGAAGGACGCCGTTCATGAATCACTTTAACGGACTGATCATTCTCACTATCGGCATTGCCGCCGTCTTCGCCGTGATCAACAAGGACAGTGCCGCCGAGCGGATTCGATATTTTCTCTCCCTCCTGGGCTATATGGTCGTGGGCTCTTTGATCGCCGTCTGGGTCATGCACTTCATCCCCTGGTAAGGGAGATGGGAAAAGCGAGTCGCCTGAAACCACTCGGTGAGGCATGATCACGTTTCTCGATTGGGCCCCTGCGTTGGTGTGGGCTGCCTCCATATTCTTTCTCTCTCATCAAAGCCAGCCTCCCTTGGCCGAACTGAGTTCGGATTACGTTCTTCACTTCTTGGCTTACTTAATCTTCGGCGTGACGCTGACCTGGGGAATCACCGCACGCTTCCGAGAAGCGTTCACAATCAGGCGGACCGTGATGGTTCTTGTGCTTGCTTTTCTCTACGCGGCCAGCGATGAGTTCCACCAAAGCTTCATTCCAGGGCGCCAGGCATCGATCCGGGATTTTGTTGCCGATGCTGCCGGTGCCTGCGTTTGCATGTGGACCCTCTACCTTTTTGGTATTCGGCAGAAGGGTGGGCGGCCTGTTGATCCATAGAGGTCATGAAGCAGGATCTGGATGACTATCGCCGAAAACGTGATTTCGAGAAGACCAGGGAACCCTCTGGCAAGCCTCCCCAGCGCCTCGAACCATCGTCTCGGTTTGTCATTCAGAAACACGACGCAACTCGCCTGCACTACGACTTGAGACTCGAAATGGAAGGGGTTTTGCGCTCTTGGGCAGTGCCCAAGGGCCCCTCTTTCGATCCTTCCGATAAGCGTCTCGCCGTTCTGGTCGAGGACCACCCGCTGGAGTACCTGGACTTCGAGGGAGTCATCCCGGCCGGACAGTACGGAGCTGGGCGCATGTTGGTATGGGATCACGGCGTCTACGAATGCCGCGGAGTAGAAAGCGATCCCGCCTCGGCCTTGAAGAAGGGAAAGCTTGAGTTTTTCCTTCATGGAGAAAAACTGAGAGGCTTCTGGGTCCTGGTCCAAACCAAGGGTCGAGGCAAGGACGAATGGCTTTTGTTCAAGAAAGAGGATGAGTACGTAAGGGTCGGTCAGGACATCCTCAGCAACCGGCCGGAATCGGTCCTCTCCGGGCGTACCCTGGAAGAGATAGACGAGACTTCGATTCCCAGTCACACCGATCATCTTCATCGCCTACTCGAAAGCTTGCAGATCGTCCCGGGAAAGGGAGTCGAGGTTGCTCCACCCATGCTTGCAACCCTGGTGGATCGGGTCCCCCAGGCTGCGCACTGGATCTATGAGTTGAAATACGATGGCATTCGAGCTCTTGCCGTCAAGGACGGAGCCCAGATCAAGCTTTTCTCGCGCAACCTGAAGCCTCTCGGGGAGCAATTTCCAGAGATCATCGAAGATCTGCGACAGGTTCCCGGTGACAGCTACCAGCTGGATGGAGAGATTGTGGCACTTGATGAGCAGGGGCGACCGCGCTTTCAGCTGCTCCAGCCCCGCATCGGTCGTCGCGGACGCTTCTCTGGAGGTCCACTGAAAGAGGAGGTCCCTGTCTACTTCTATGTTTTCGACCTGCTTGAGTGCGATGGTTACGATCTTCGCCGTGCCAGCTTGCGGGAGCGCAAGAACGTCTTGCAAACACTGCTCCCTGTTACGACTCATCTTCGCCTGACCGAAAGCGTTAGCGATCAGGGCGAAGAGCTGTTCCAACTTGCCTGCCAGAATGGACTGGAAGGGATCGTTGCCAAGAACCTTAAGAGCACCTACGAAAACAAGAGGACTCGAAGCTGGCTAAAGATCAAGTGCGTCAGAACACAGGAATTCGTGATCGGAGGCTACACCCGTCCCTCGGGGTCCAGGAAGAACTTTGGAGCGTTGCTTCTGGGTCTATTCTCGGGCACCAGCCTGACCTATGTCGGCGGAGTTGGAAGCGGTTTCGGCGAGGACCTCATTGATCAGCTCTACGCCAGGCTAAGAGAACTTGATCGTGACGACTCTCCATTTGACCGAGTTCCGAAGGAAGTCAAGGTCAAGTCCTGGGTGGAACCGCAGCTCGTCTGTGAGGTCAAATTCAACGAGTGGACGCTTGACGGGAACCTGAGAGCACCCGTCTTCCTGCGCTTGAGGCCCGATGTTGCTGCAGACACCTGCCGCAGGGAAGTCTCCTCCCAGCTTCAAGCGACCTCGGAGCCGAAGCCGGACCTGGACTTTGATTTTCTGAGCAACCTGAACAAGGTCTTCTGGCCTCAGGAAGGGTATACGAAGGGTGATCTGGTCCGATACTACCACGATGTAGCCGAAGCGCTTCTGCCCTATTTGCAGGACCGCCCGATGGTGCTGGAGCGTTTTCCCGACGGCATTGAAGGGAAGAGTTTCTACCAAAAGGACTCGCCTGAATTCCTGCCCCAGTGGATTCCCACCGTTTCGGTTCGATCGGACTCATCAGAGAAAACCATTCGATATCTGCTCTGTAATGACTCGACCACCCTGGTCTACCTCGCCAACCTGGGCTGCATTCCCTTGCATCCTTGGAGTAGCCGGAAGGGCAGCCTCGAAAATCCCGATTTCCTGATTATCGATCTGGATCCGGGTCCCAAGATCTCCTTTCCCCAGGTCTGCCGCGTGGCACTCAAGGTACGTGAGGTGACCGATCGCCTGGAACTAGAGACCCATCCCAAGACCTCGGGAGCCACCGGGCTGCACATACTGATTCCGATCGAGCCCAGCCACAGCTACGAGGACGTGCGCCGCTTCGCGGAGATCATTGGTTGGATGACCCTGGACGGATTGGAGGACGTAGCAACCCTCCAGAGAAATCCCCAGAAGCGTACCGATCTCGTCTATATCTATATCGACTTCCTCCAGAACGGAAAAGACAAGACCATCGTCAGCCCCTATTCTGTCCGAGCCCTGCCGGGGGCACCGGTTTCCACCCCCTTGAATTGGGAAGAGGTGGTGCCGGGTCTGCGTCCGGAGTCCTTCAACCTGGCCAACATGCTACGGCGGCTCGATGTCAAGGGAGATCTTTACGCCGATCTGTTCGCGCGGCCTCAGTCCTTGCGCGAGGCATTCGAGAGGCTGCAGCGGGATTGGCAGGGTGAGGTGGAATAGAGGGGTATCCCAGAGGGTGCAGTTTTTTCGGATCGGACCTGGAGAATGATGTCTGAGGCCCAGCAGTCGCAGTCTCGGCTCGAACCTGAGGACTGGCCGACCCAGTTCGCCGACCTCTTGAGCCAGCGCCCCTTCGAGCCTCCACGATGGTTGAGGAGTGGGCACGCCCAGACCATTGCAGCCAGCTTCTGGAAAAGAGAGGACTCCCCAACGACGAGCTGGACCGAGTCTGAAGTCGTCCTGCAAGACGGGACCCGGGTGCGGCTCGATTGTGTTTGGCGGGATCCCTCTCGCCCTACCTTGATTGCAATCCATGGTCTAGCAGGCTCGAGTCATTCTGGCTACATGCTGGGCTTCTCGCAAAAGGCCTTGCAACAGGGATGGAATACGGTTCTGCTGGAGCTCTACGATGCCAGCCCCGAAGGGAGTCGGGCCAAGGTCTTTCACGCCGGAGTCAGCCAGGAGGTAGGGGAAATACTGGCCTGGGTCAGGAGGCGATCCTCCGGCCCCGTGTTTGTGGTCGGTGTGTCCATGGGAGGCAACATTCTTCTGAAGCTGTTGGGGGAATGGGGTGCGAAGGGGTCACAGTGGGTCGATTCCGCGGCTGCGATCTCTCCCCTGCTCGATCTGGGCCTGAGCTTCGAGCAGCTGCTAAAGCCCTCCAACGTTCTGTATCGCCGGTACTTCGTGAAGAGGCTCAAGGCAGTGGTGCTGCAAAGAGCCGAGCACTGGAGCCGCTTTGTGGACTTGGACCCTCTGTTGAGCGTGCGCTCGGTTCGTGCCTTTGACCAGGCGTTCACGGTCCCTCTGGGAGGGTTTCGAGATGTGCAGGATTACTACCAGAAGGCGAGCGCCCTTCCCCTGCTGAAACTCGTCCGGGTACCCACCCTTCTAATCCACGCCAAGGATGACCCCGTCCTTCCCTGGGAGCCGCTACTGGACGATCAGGTGTGTTCCAATCCGGATCTTCAGATCTGCCTGACCAACCAGGGCGGGCACGTGGGTTTCATCGGAAGACCAGGGACCGAAGACGTCGATCGCTTCTGGGCCGAGAATCGGGTCATCGATTTCTTTCGTTTCCAGGTGCGGTCAACAGAGTCTTGAACCGGGCTGGCTTACCGGAACACCCCTCGAAACAGGCCCTTTACCCACCTGTTCGAACGCTGTCTAGGCCGACTACCCTTCGTTATCCGCTGCCTCAGTTGACCGATATTGTAGTCCGAGCTAGGGACCTGAGGCATGTCCTTGTCCAGTGTTCTGGACCTTGCGGACCGGTGTGTCCCTTTGGCTTTGGTCCCACCGTTATCGGAGGGTAGATGGCCGGTATCCCTTCCCGGCAAAGGATGATCGGGAGGGTCCTCAGTCGGATCAGATCCAGCAGTTGGGTCCGAGACCTGCTCTTCGCTTCGCGCGGACACAACCTCTGGCCGGCGGGTCTGCCTCAATTCTCGCTGCGGTGTCGAGGCCGTCGGTGTCAGGCTCGATACCCCGATCGCAAGAATCTCCATCCGGGTCCAATCCCAGCTCTTGGTACGGCGGCTCGTCCGGTTGGGGCCGAACCGAAACACGACAATCCGACTTGATTGCGTGTGTGTCTTCGCTGGGAAGACTCTCAGATTCAGGGATGGAGTCGAGACTCGAGGATACTTTTTCGACGCTGTGGCTAGCCAGTGGCTCTTCGGGTGCAACCAGAGGCTCGTGGTCTTTCTCAATTCTGGGTCCGGTGTCGAGGCTCTCGTTCTCTGGGCCGACATTCTGGTCTATCTGTGTCAGAGATTCGGTTTTGTTGTCCTGGTCCGGCGGCTCTTCGTCCAGCCGAGCCCGAACTGACATGCCCCGTTCTGGCTCCACTGCTGGAGAACCTGGGATGGGGTGGGTAGCAGATTCTGGGATGGATTCGTGATTCTGTGGCAACTCCTCGGCGTTGTGGTCAGCCGGTCGCTCGTTGGGATTCTGCTGGACTCCGGTTTCCTTGCCCCCGCGAGCATCAGCCAAACCTTGCAGTAATCGGCTCGGCTGGAACTGGTTGGCAATGGTATTGACAAGCTTGGCATCGATCTCGTCCAACCGATTGGTTTCTCCTGCCTTGAGACTGAGTTTGCAGAACCGGTTGATGATCCTGGGCACTCCTTTGCTGGACTCGTAGATAGCAGCTATTCCGGAGTTGGTGAAGACGTTTCTGGTACTCCCGGCCCTTTCCATTCGGTGGTCGATATAGTCTCCGACCAGATCCTCCGAACCCAGAGGTTCCAGGATGGGACAGACGCCGACACGCTGAAGCAGGTTGGCCCGCTTGGGGGCCGTAAGCATGGTTCCCAATTCAGGCTGTCCTGCCAAGATGATCGTGAGAAGATTGCGCTTGTTTTCCTGGATACTGGTGAGCAGTCTCATAGATTCGAGAACGGGTCCCCTCAGGGCCTGGCCCTCATCTATGAAGAGAAGGACTTTCTGGCCCGAGTCAGCCGCCTCGAACAGGCACCGGTTGAAGCGCTCCAGCAGTGCCTCTCTCGAGCGAATCTGGGAGAGCTCGTCCTGGAGCTGGCCAATGATCTCACGCATCAGTTGGGGGAACGTAAGATCCGGGTTGGTAACGAAGGCGGTCCTGTACTTGCCGTGTTCCAGCTTATCGAGGACTACCCTCAGAGCCATTGTCTTGCCCAGTCCTACGTCGCCGATAAGGAGTGCCAGACACTCGTTTCCTTCTTCGATCGCAAACAGCAGTTCGGCGATCGCATTCGTAACTCATCGATCTGAAATGGAGTGGGAGTATCTCGGTCGATTGTCGCGAAACCGGGTTTTGAGTGGCAATTCTCTTTCTCGAATGATCCGGCGCTCCGCAGCATTCCGACCAGAACAAAACATTGACCGAGTCGAAAGCATTAGGCCAGGTAGTGATGAACAGGGGATCCTCGCGCCATTTTTTCCAGTTCAAACCGTCAGGTGAGACGTGCAGGACCAGTCCTATACCTTTCTTGGAAGAATCACCGAACCGGGGATTGATACCCACCCCGCCCGGGGCCAGATAGCGTCTGGACGCGTCCACCCCGGGCCGGGCATCCAGGTAGGGAGGGCCACCGATGGGCTTTCCTACAATGTTGTTCTTCTTGGATCCGTTGAATTCGTACTGTCCGAGCTCAGGTTTCGTCCAGTGGACTCCATCCCGACTTTCGGCATAGCACAAGAAATGGGGATGCTCCGGGACCAGGGTTTCATCCGACTTCAATCCTGCCTTCCTGGCATAGGTGGGATCAGAGCGTCCCATATAGTACATCCGGTAGATGTCACCATCCTTGAAGACGCCCAGCTGCCAGCTGACATTGCCCTCCCAGGGCCGATCGAAATCGAAGACTTTCCCGGCAGACTGAGGAGAGTGAAGCCGCAGTTCGACTTCCTCCATGCTTTCGATAAGGTAGTCGTCGACGAATAACTCCAGGCACGAGCCGATGTCCACCGCGTCCTCGATGGTGGCTTCTTCACCCAGGGTAGGAGCGGAACTCCAGCCCAGGATCAGAGAAAACAACAGGACGGTTGGGGTGGAACTTTTGTGCATGGGTCTCTCTCCTTTGTTGCAGATTGAACTCCTAAATGCGGGATAATGCAAGACGCACAGGATCAGGGGCGGAACCGAGACGTTTCAAGTCCCGTCAGGGGGAGGACCACAACAGTGAGAAACGAGATCCATAGAACCGGACTGAGACCGTTTCAGAGAGTACGGAGGCCCCGGTCAAAGAGATTCTGGGGGGGGCTCCTTCTCCTCTGGATCACGATTGACGCAACCGACCTGACTGCGGCGGGCTCCCGACAGACGGAGAATCTGATCCTGGTTACGCTCGACGGCCTGCGCATCGAGGAGATGTTTTCCGGCCTCGATCTGAAGGTCCTGAGATTGATCAACAAGAAGGGAGGGCTGGGCGAACATCCTCTCTATCGGAAATTCTGGGCTCCTACACCCCAGCAGCGAAGGGCCAAGCTGATGCCTTTCTTCTGGGGAACCTGGATGAAGGAGTTCGGTTCGATCTTCGGTAACCGATCGCGAAACAGTAATGTCCTGATCAGTAATCGCCACCGATTTTCCTACCCCGGTTATTCTGAGATCCTCACTGGCGAGGCCCACGACGACGTGATCGACAGCAACGAGAACCGACAGAATCCCTTCCCAACTGTCCTCGATTTCTTGCGGGATCGTCTGAACCTGACGGTAGGCAAGGTGGGTGCTTTCGCGTCCTGGGAGACTATGCGCTGGATCGCGACTCATCAGAAAGGGTCGATCACGGCCAATGCGGGGTACGAAGCCTACTCCCATCCCGGGGCCAAGGAGTTGAGTCAGCTCCAGTTCGAAACCCTCTCCCCCTGGGAAAGTGTGCGGCATGATTTTTATACCTTTGAGCTCGCCATGGTCTATCTCAAGAGCCACCAACCACGAGTCCTCTTCTTGAGTCTGGGTGAAACTGACGATTGGGCTCACGAGGGAAACTACGGGAGGGTCTTGGAGGCTCTCCGCCAAAGTGATGATCGAATGCACCAGCTCTGGGACTACCTGGAGGCAAGCCCCCAGTACCGGGGCAAAACCACCATCGTGCTGACGACCGACCATGGGCGTGGAACCTCAAAGGACTGGCGTCATCATGGGAGGAAGATCAAGGAAGCTCAGTACTGTTGGGTGGCCATCGTCAGTCCTGACATGGATGTGAGGGGAGAGTGGAGTGATACCAAGCCCATCTATCTGAATCAGATTGCTGCCACCCTGTGCTCGTTTCTGGGCATGGACTATGGTGCTTCGCACCCCGCCGCTGGAAAGCCGATCACAGAGGTCGCCGCCCAGCTTCGCTAGGACTGATGATCAAGCTTTCGCCTTTTGTGCAGTTCGATCTGACGTGGGGGGAGATTCTCTCTGGGTTGGGCCCGGCGTTCAGTCCCCATTCTGGTGAAGGGGTTGGCTGGGCAGAAAGGCGTCTTGATCATCGAGGATGCGGCTCAGGTGTTCCGCGAACAGACCGACACCGGGTTCACCGGAGAAGAAGGGGATTTTGGCGTCTACTCCTTGGGCCCCAGTAAACCGCTGACCCTGGTTTCAGGAGGGATTCTCTGGACTCGAGAGGAGGCAAGGAGGCACTTTGAACCGGAGGCTCCTCCTTGCTGCTCTGGTTTCCGGGATTTTTTCATGCAGGTGGCGTACAAGCTTGGGACCCATTCCTATCTCTATCCTCTTGCCAGGAAGTCGTATTTTTCTTCACTCGGGAGCCCGGGAGAGAAGGTGGATATAGGCTCGCGCTCGCTTTCACTTCTAAAGGGGAGATTCCTGGCTGCGGCGCTGGATAAATATCCGAGGATCAAGGCGGGTAGAAGAGAGAAATTTCGGTTGTACGACAAGTTCATTGCCGTGCGTCCTGGCGTCACAGCGATCCCCAATCCGTCATTGGCATACTATGTTCGGCCCGTTCTGATAGGGGATCCAGGGCTCAAGAAGACGGTCAAACGCCGCTTCCGCGAGCAGGGTCTGGAAGCTATGGAAATGGACTGGAAACCTCTCTTTCACTACGATTTCCTGGATATTGCAAACCGTGGTGAAAGATTCGAGAACGCATCCAGGCTGGATGCCGAGCTGATCCTGCTTCCGACCGGCGAAGCCGTCACGGACCCGAAGCTGGACAAGATTTTCAGGGCTTTAGGTTAGTGGTCGCACTCTTGGGCCCATAACAAGTTTCAGCTTAGTGGCCCCCCAGCGGTGCTGCCCCATTCGAGAACGAAACTTTGGGCTCGGCGTAGCGGTGGGCTCCAGGCCGCCGTCCGAGCCAAAGGCTCGAAGGAAGAAGACTTCGGCCTGGAGCCCAAAGCTACGTCCGCCCAATCAAGTTTCAGCTTAGCCCTGCCCCCGGCTGCAGACCGCCGGATCATTCGCACATCAATAG
>CBDCOR010000021.1:0-854039 GCA_965219855.1 Acidobacteriota bacterium | reverse complement strand
CCTTTCTGAAACGCTCTATCCAAGGGTTCTTGGAACAGCAGGCGTAGCCGCAGCCTGGCCCTTGTGCCGTCTCGATGTGGCACTTGCCGACTCTGCAGGTATTTTCCTGGAGGTTCTGGGAATCGATTTCTTCGCTCCGGTGCAGATGCCCTGGGAAGGAGAGCGAGGCGATGACTGGAGCGTCCTGGACCAGCCGGGATGGGCGGCCGTCACGCCCCAACTGGCGAAGGACATGGGCTGGATTGTTGGGGACCGATTCCAGGTCTCAAGCGGTTCCCGCAGAGTGGAGTTGACGGTGGGCGCACTGGTGGATTTTCGCCGACTGACCCCTTTTGCAAGCAGCAGACTTGTCGTGATGGATATCTCCCAGGTGCAGGGTCTGCTCGCCCGGTCGGGGGAAATCGATCAGATCGATGTCAGGTTGGACCCGGCTGCCAACCTCGCAGAGGTTGTCGAAGATCTTCAGCTTCGATTGGGTCCGTCCGTACGAATCTTGACTCCCGAACAGCGTGAGAGCACAGCCTCCGATTTACTCGAGGCCTTCCGGCTCAACCTCACGGCGTTGAGCTTGATTAGTCTCTTTGTCGGTCTCTTCCTGGTCTATAGCAGCACTCAGGCCCTGCTCCTCCGCCGGCGTACCGAGTTTGGTGTGCTGCGATCACTGGGAGCTACTCGGACGCAGGTACTGAGTCTGATCCTTCAGGAGGTATTCCTCATTGGGGTAGTGGGTGTCGTTCTGGGAATCCCTCTAGGCTACTGGGCTGCCCAGGCGAATGTGGAGGTGGTGAGCGCCACCCTCAGCAACCTCTACCTGCTGGCAGAGATCGAATCTCTGGAGATTCCTCTCTGGATCTACCTGTTGGCGGCAGTGATCGGGATTGGAGGAGCGGTCGCCGGTGCCCTGATTCCTGCTCTCGACATGAGTCGGCGACAGATCAGGGCGTTACTGACGCCGCCGATTTTGCACCAGAGGGTCGTCTCACTGGCCCTGCCGCTCTTCCTTGGGGGAGCCCTGGTCCTAGGCCTCACCGGGTTCTGGTATCAGCTATATGGCTGGACCTGGAAGCCCTCAGGATTCGTGCTTGGTATCGCCGTTCTGATTGTACTTCCGCTGTCCGCTCCCCTCTTCATTCGTGGGATCACCGCGGCCGTTCCGGTCCGGCGGCTCGGTCTGGGTTACAGTCTCAAGAGCCTGGGTGCCAGACTGCAGACAACCTCTTTCGCCGTATCCTCACTCGCGATTGCGGTCAGCATGCTGATTGGGATCACCTTTATGGTTGGCAGCTTTCGGAGGACCGTCGATGTCTGGGTCGGTGGGACGGTGAAGGCAGACATCTACGTCAGCACCTCCTCCTTTCGGGGAAGGGGAATTCAGGCGACTCTCGATGATCACCTTGTTTCCTCGCTTTCGAAGCTTCCCGGCATCGGAGCGGTTGACCGCCTGCGCAAGCTGGAGGTCTACTCGGGCGAGCGCGAGATCTATCTGGCCGGGGTGGACATGAACCTGGTGGGAGGCGAGACACGCTTTCCCCTGCTCCACGGGGACCCATCGCAGGCCTGGCCGATGCTGAGGCAGGGGAAGGCTGTTCTCATCGGTGAGACCCTGGCCCACAAGGCGGATCTAGGAGTGGGCGATCGGTTGGTGGTTTCCACTCCCCGAGGTGAAGTAGGGTTTCCTATCGCCGGGTTGTACTACGATTATTCCCCTGGCAAGGGCCTCGCTGTGGTCGATCTTGAGACTCTCGATCAGCACTTCGGACCGGGACCTGCACACAGCCTGGCCCTTTATCTGCAGGCGCCTGAGGAGACGGATCGGGTTGTCGATCAGCTAAAGCGTCGCTATGCGGAGACGCCGCTCCGCTTCCGGAGCAACCGAAACCTGCGCCAGCAGATATTGAAGATCTTCGACCAGACCTTTGCCATCACACGACTCCTGCAAGCCATGTGTCTCCTGATCGCGGTCTGTGGAATTACGCTGACGCTGTTGATCCTGGCCCAGGAACGAATTTCTGAATTGGCCTTGTACCGAGCCCTGGGTGCCCTACCACAGCAGATTTTCTGGGTCTTTGTGGGCAAAGGACTGGGAATCGGACTGCTGGGTCTGTCGTTGGGACTGCTGGGAGGAGTCGCCCTCGCCGCCATCCTGATCTTCGTTATCAATCGAGCCTATTTTGGATGGACTATTCAGGTCTACTGGCCCTGGGCCTCGCTGATTCAGCAGACCGCGACCATCCTGGGGGCCGCGCTTTTGGCAAGCTTCTATCCTGCCCTCAGGGCCAGTCAGAGCCCGGCTACCGTGCTGAGCCGTGATGATCTATAAGGGGATCCTATTGCCGTGAGCCTTCGAATTGCCCTGTTTCTCTGCTTGCTGCTGGTTGCGGTCGAAGCGGCAGAATGGCGTCCCGCCCGGCCCGGTTACTCCTGGTCGTTTCCGCAGCATCACTGGGCTCAGGATGGCTACCGGACGGAGTGGTGGTATTTCACCGGCCGCCTGGTTTCTGAGAGCGACCCAGAACGCGTATTCGGCTACCAGTTCACCTTCTTCCGAGTGGGACTGCTTCCCCAACGGCCCCAGCTGGAGTCCCAATGGGCTGCCAGGGATCTGATAATGGGACATGCAGCCTTGACGGATCTCGCCGCCAAACAGCACCTTTTCAGTGAAGTGTTCTACCGTGCCATTCCCATGCTGGGAGGTTTCGCGCGCTACCCTGATCCGCTGATTGCCTGGAGCCGGGCTCCGACGGGCACCGATGGCCGATGGACCCTGAGCTGGAACGGTCAAGCTTTCGATTTTTCCATGGAGGACGGAGCTCAGGAGTTGGCCTTCGACCTGAACACCGTGCCCAGCAAGCCGTTTGTCTTCCAGGGGCCGAACGGGTTTAGCCTCAAGGGTAGTGACAAGACTTCGGCCAGCCACTACTACAGCTTCACCCGGCTCCAGACCGAGGGCACGGTGAAGATTAGGGGACAGACGACAAAGGTGCGGGGTGAGAGCTGGATGGACAAGGAGTTCGGCTCCAATCAACTCAGCGCCAATCAGATAGGGTGGGACTGGCTCAGTCTTCAACTCAATGACGGTCGCGAGGTCATGCTCTATCTTCTGCGCGACAACCAGGGAAGGGTGGACTTTGCTCAAGGGTCGCTGGTGTCGAGGACTGGCGAAGTGCGTTATCTAACCGCCGGGGAATGGTCGATACACTCTAGCGATATCTGGAAGAGTCCAGAGACCGACGCCGAGTATCCGGCGCACTGGGCGGTGAAGTTGCCGGAGGCCGACCTGGAGATAGTGGTGGTCCCCGAATTAGCAAACCAGGAGAATCGCAGCCGGATTGTCGAGGATCTCTTCTACTGGGAGGGTCTGGTTCGAGTGCAAGATCCGGAAGGCAGGCCAATCGGTCATGGATACGTTGAGTTGACCGGCTACGGAACCGGGCGCCGACCCGCGATCTGAGCGGAAACTTCATTTGCGAACGTAGCTTTGGCCTCCAGGCCGAAGTCTTTTTCTGCCGAGCCTTTGGCTCGGACGGCGGCCTGGAGGCCACCGCTAGTGCGCCTGTGAAGGCGTTTGATCAGAAGGGTGAAAGTCCTTTCCAGGCTAACGTTACCGGCCTGAAGTCGACAGTGGTAACTGCGTTTCCGTGAGGAAGGGTGGAGAGCAACCTGAGACGAACGACCAATCCGTAACGCAAGTGAACTCGATTCGGCCAAGCCTGTCGGGGAGGGTCCTGGCAAAGCCCGAACCCTTGACCGCGCGACGGCCATCCCTCCGACCTGAACGGTCTGCCCGGGGGGATAGACGCGGCAAGTCACGGCGGTGAAGTAACGTGACAAAGCGACCGTGACGAAATGGCAATGCGGTGGTTGGAGATGGAGAGGTCGGAAGGTCAAACGAGATAAGCAGGGAGATCTGTCGGGTGAGGGACGTGGACGACCCATCGTGAGAGCTCGCAGTGGGGGACGCTGCGTGAGCAATGGCCCAGGCCCGCGGTGCAGTATCGCCCGCCGAAGGGGAGCGAACCTGGCGATACCGGTGAGGTCGGTTGAAGCGGCTCGACAGAAGTCAGAGCTCCCATAGTAGCGGGGAAGCCGTGCAGCAAAACGCGGTGGAGCGAAGGGGAGCAGGAAGGTAGATGCGAAATGACTAAATCACGGAAACGTAACTCCGCCCAAAGGCGGGACTACATCCCGGTCACAGTGCCGTTTTCGGCTAGCCCGGCTGGAGAGCCCGCTGGCATCGAACAGTGGGCTCATCGCGCGGTTTGGACGGATCACATGTTGGAGACACTTTTGAAAGGAAAGGTGAGAGGAGGGAAATGGCACACGCTGATCGATAAGGTGTTTTGCAGCCGGAACCTTTCCAGCTCGGCCGAGAAGGTCTTGGGCAGGAAAGGAGCGGCGGGAGTGGACCGGCAAACGTGGGGGGATTTCGCCGAACACGAGCGGGAGGAACTCGAATGGTTGCAGGAAGAACTGCGTGAGGGGACCTATCGTCCGGCAGCGGTGCTGCGGAGGTGGATTCCCAAAACAGGCAGTTCGGAAAAGCGACCGCTGGGGATTCCGACCGTGCGGGATCGAGTCGTGCAAACGGCTTTGGTCCACGGGATCGAGCCGATTCTGGATGCCACGTTCCATGATCGAAGCTACGGCTTTCGTCATGGGCGAGGGTGCCACGGCGCACTGCGGTACGTCGAAGAGCTGCTCGAAGCCGGTTATGTGTATGTCGTCGACGCGGATCTGAAGGGTTACTTCGATACGATCCCGAAAGATCGACTGTTGGACCTGATCCAACAGAAGATATCGGATCGCCGCGTGCTGGGCCTGGTTCAGCTGTTTCTGAATCAGGGGATACTGGAAGAGCTGCGTAAGTGGATTCCGGAAGCCGGAGTCCCCCAAGGCGCCGTTCTTTCTCCGGTGTTGTCGAATGCCTACCTCAATCCCCTGGACCATCGGATGGCCGATCTGGGCTTCCAGATGGTGCGCTACGCGGATGACTTTGTCCTGCTGTGTCGCGCACCCGAGGAGGCTGAAGCGGCCCTGGCCGAAGGGCGGGACTGGGTGGAGGACAACGGGCTGAGACTGCATCCCGAGAAGACACACATCGTGGACTCGCGAGAGAAGAGCTTTTCGTTCTTGGGCGATTCGTTCCGAGGCCGTTTTCGGTTTCCACGAGCGAAGAGCCACCGAAAGTTCGTCGAGCGCATTCACGAGCTGACGCCGCGCAAGTCGGGCGACTCGCTGGAGGTCATCCTCCAGCGGCTCAATCGCTCGACGCAAGGCTGGTTCAACTACTTCCGGCATTGTCATTGGAACATCTTCAAGGACTACGACGGTCTGATCCGTCGTCGTTTGCGACGCCTGCTTCTGAAGCGCAACCGGAAGAATAGAAAACGCCTCTGTCGAAATCACCGTTGGCCCAACGCCTTCTTTACGGATCATGGGTTCACGAGCCTGACTGACGCCCATATCCGTTTCGTCCAATCCATAGGAACCTACTGACTGGAGAGCTGTATGCGGGAGAATCGCACGTGCAGTTCGGAGGGAGGGGAGCCGGGTGACCGTGCTTCCCTACCCTATCGCCGGGTCCGAAGTTTCTTTCCTGTACGATCCGGCGCAGCCGGTGGCGGCGCTATCGTTCCCTGTGCGCCAAGCCGTTGAAGCGGCCTCCCGGAAAGGGCCCGGCCGGGTAAGAGCCGCAAGGTTGGCAGGTCAACCGCGAGGAATTCGAAGCTCTTTCTCGGATGGGGCTAGCATTCTGGTGGCGGGATAGCGCTACTGGACCGTCACACGCTTGCGGTGCGTGGTCATCTCTCCGGAGGGTGTCTGGCGCAGGATCACGACCAAGTCGTAGCTGCCAGGAGGCGCTTTCCCCTCGGCGTCGATCCGGGCGGTCTCGTGCCTGCGAAAATCAGCCAGTTGTTGAGCGCTGAACTCCAGATCGGCCTGCTTCTCCAAGAACATCCGCTCCTGGGACAGCTTACCGGATCCGTCAATCAGTGCGGCAAAGATCTCGACGACACACTTGTATTTATCTTCTGCAGCAGCGAAGCCCAAAGCTTGCGTTGGAATGACAGTGTTGAGTTGGATCTTGTCACCCTTGGTCGAGACCTGGAGCTCGGAGAGAAATTCCTGAAAAAGATGGGGAAACTTCAGGGCGTTGAGTAGGTCAAGCTGGGCCAGGGATTTCTTGTCTGCCTCGATGTAGCTCCTGCGAAAACGAAGCTCGAGCCGGGGACGATTGACCTTCACTTTGATCGAGTGAAAAGCGCCCGGCCTTCTCTTGGCGGTGGGCACGAAGCCGACAAGATAGTATTCGGATCGATCTTGGAAGGCCCTCCGAACTCCCTCGCCCAGGTCGTTGCTGTCCACGAACGAGCGTCCCCCAGTGCCCAGAGAAAGCGAGATAAGGAACTCCTGAGGTGCGGTGATCTCTGCAAGTGCAGACGAGAATTGGCTGAAGGAGCCCGAACCACGGACGCTGGCATCGAAGGGAGCCAACAGACCCCGGCTGTCGATGCTGTATATCGAGACCTGGGATCGGTTGGACTGATCGATCGCGGAGCGCAGCTTGAGCCGCAGGTTGGATGAGTATCCAAGCCCCCGCAGTTCCCGGTTGACGAAGAGCATGATCGGGGTCCGGTTAGGGTAGATCGCAGCGGCCCTATCCTCGATGATTCGACTCACAACAGACCCAGCATCGAGGGGATAGCCGCCGGAGAAAAAGATGAGCTGCTTGCGTCCGGGGAGGGAACGCAGCCGAGTCGAGAGCGCCGCCAGAGACGCAGCAGCAGTATTCACCTGTTGATCCAGATTGACCAGAAAGCTTCTTCCCCTGGCCACCGAGGCTGAGACCAGGGACTCAACCACAGAAGGAAGCGTTTGCAGGGGTTGGGGAGTCAAGTCGAATGGGGGGACGCGGCTGAACAGCTCTTCCATTTCTTCAATAAAGTGTACGAATGAGCCGACGCCCGAAGGGTTGGCCCGTAGCTTTTCCAAGGTATGCACCAGACTGGGGACGCTGGAGGTGAAGTTCTGTCTGACATGGAGGCCTCGACTCAAACTGGCAATCATCACTTGGTCATCTGATGTCAGCCCCGCCTCGAGGAACCGTCGGATCGATTCTCTGACTCGTTTGAGGTCCTGGTGGGCAATCGTGTCCAAATCAAGCAGAAAGACGTAGTACCTGTCGTCTCTCCTTTGGGATAGGCTGGGGTTTTTGAGCCTTCCGTCCGAGAGAGTTGGGACGATCTCCTTCACGGCGGTGGGCTGTCGAGGCTTCCTTCCCCGGTGCTGCAGGAAAGAGATGACCTGCCGCTCCCCGTCCTCGTACAGCTGGATTTCGTCGGGTTTGAGGTCGGAGACGAAGTTACCCTCACGGTCCGTCACCACCAGATCGACCAGTACCACATCCGATTCGGTTCTGAAGCTTGGTGGATCCTGGCTCTGGGCGAACACGGCGTTTTGCCAGAGGGCAACACTGGCGGCAAGGAGGCTGAAAAAGCGAGGATGGCTCAGAAAGCCATGCCGAAAATGAGATGTGACGCTGCTGATACAACCACCATGCGGAACAGATTCTGCAGCGACTGAGGGTCGGCTCAAGGGACGCACCCGCCTTCTCGGCAAGGAAGCCGTGGACACCGAGACTATTCTATCAGAGCCTTTGCCCCGGCGCGTACCCCGATTATTGGCGAGTGTTTTTCGGCCCGTCAACCTGGGAGAATACCCTGTGCTAAACTTCCGGCCCATGATCAATATTGATTATCGAGAGTTCGACCGGCAGATCTGGGAAGAGGAGCTGGAAGACTTCGTTCCCTCCCGGGTCTACGACATGCACACCCACATGTGGTCCGAGGAGCATAACGGGCAGAGTACCCCCGGTGGCTTGCGCTGGGCAATCGACCGTCAAGATCATCTGGCCTGGGCGGCCAAGTTGTATCCCGGTCGTGAAATGCACTACCTGGTCCTGGGAACACCGATTGTTGGCATCGACGTAGAAGGACACAACGCCTGGATGGCCATCCAGATGGCAGCGGATCCCGCCTCTGCCGTGAACCTACTGGTGTTGCCGGAAATGAGCCCTGAATACGTTGCCGAGCAAGTCCGGAAGCATGGTTTCCTCGGACTAAAGCCCTATAGGCTGTTTGCTCCCGATCCTGCCAACGGAAGAATCCAGGACTTTCTTCCCGAGTCGTTCATTGAAGTTGCGCACGATCTCGGACTCGCGATTACGATGCATCTCTCGAAGAAGACGGGCGCTGCGGATCCCGAGAATCTCGAGGATCTGGAGTATTACACTCGCAAGTATCCCCGAGCCCAATGGATATTGGCCCACTGCGGCCGCGCCTTCAATTCCTTCATGCTGGAAGAGTCCATCCATCGGCTGAAGGACATGCCGAACATCTGGTACGACACTTCGGCCGTCAATGACCTGTACACCCACTATCTGCTGATGAAGCACGAGGACCGCAAGCGAGTGATGTTCGGTTCGGACAATGTTGCGGCAGGCTGTGTCCGAGGGAAGTACGTCACCTGGGGTAAGGCCTGGCAGTATTTCGAGGGTTTCCCGGATCAGTCACACTGTGATCCCAGCGCCACCTTCGTTATCTACGAGCAGCTGCGACAGGAAAGGCAGGTCGCCGAGATACTGGGTTTGACTGGGGATGAGATCGAGGATCACTTTTCGGGAAACGCCATCCGCTTCATCAACCAGGTACGCTCGGCGCGAGCGAGTTGAGTGCTCTCATGGAACGAACTGGAAGGAAAACAGTTTGGCTTTTTCCAGGTGGAATTTCAGCTTGATGGTCTTGCCCTGAAGCGGCGCTAGATCGCTGCGGCCCTTCCAGGCCACCGTGTGTGAGATCTCATCCCCTCCGAATTCATCGGAATCTTCCTGCTGAAATCCTGGGATTGGCCGACCGGTCTTCGCGTCGAGGACCTCGACCCGGACGCTTCCGTAGCCGGCTCCTACATACTTGTCCACACCACTGGCGTTGATCTGCAGCCGACTCCCTTCGAAGGTCAGCGGTCGGGTGGTCAGCGTGCCCTGGCCGGTTATCGAGGCGAATCCGTCAAGGCGAAGAATGGCCAGCCCCACCTGGCCTCGCTGATGTTCCCTGCGGTACTTGAACCAGTGATGACCTGTGAAACCCTCGTAGTAGAGCCAGATTTCACCCCGGTCCTTGCGCACGATCCCGTTGTGGACGGAGTAGACCAGGTCCTGGTCCCAGCTGCCCTCGGGCCCGTTGGGGATGAACTGGCGCCCCTGTCCCACCCGGGTGAATTTCTGGCCATCCCGGCTCCAGAGCAGCTGCACGTTCATCCGATCCATCCAGGGGGATCGGGCCTTACCGCTATCCATCCCAGCGGGCGCCACCCCAAACATGTTGTGGTAGACAGACGTAAAGCCCACGAAGCCGCCCTCGTAGGGCAGGACTTCGAGTGTATAGAAGTCGCGGCTTCCTATTGGGTCGTTCTCGTCAGCATGAAAACAGATGAAGCGGTCGTCGGGATTTCGGTAGGTGGGAGGACTGTCCCAGTTGAGAAAATCGGTGCTGGTGGCAAAACCGGCGGTTCGGGTACGGGCACCTTCAGGATAGATCGGCTCTGGATCCATCCAGCGATTCAGGGAGGTGCCGGTTCTGAGATAGAGGATGTATCTCTGCCGCTGGGAGTCCCACATGAGGTTGTTGTTGGTGTCGCTCCAGAAGGGGACAGCAGGCCGATCGACCGGATAGGGCTTCCAGTTGAGACCGTCGGCGGAGTAGGCGGGGAACATGCCTTTCTTCCCATCCGGTTTGGCGAGGTAGATCATCTTGTATCGCTCTTGCTCGCGGTCGGTCGCCGGATCCCGGAAGACGGCGTTGCTCCAGGCTTCCTTCGAGAAGGGTAGAGAGATGAAATTGGTGTCGTATCCCAGATACTCGACCTGTCCCAGTTTCGGCTTGACCCAGTGGATCCCGTCTTTGGACTCGGCGTAGGCGAGCCACTTCTCGGACCAATCCCAATTGACCATCAGATCGTAGAAACGATAGATGCTCCGTTCCGGGTCGAAGAAGATCTGTCCGCAATCTCCGCCGTGCGAGAGGCCTCCCTTGTGTTCCCAGTCGGAGTCGAGGCGGATGACAGGATTCTCCGGGTACTTAAGGGGCTGGTTCATCAAGCGATAAACCCTGGGGCTCATGGTTTCGATGACGTAGTCGTCGATCAGAAGCTGCTTCTGTGAACCGATGGAGAGAGGTGTTTCTGCCGCGGCCTCCAGGCCCAGCAAGGACTGGCCGAGCACGACGAGGGCGATCCACCGGGCTCTCACTGCTTGACGCATTGTCCTTGCTCTCCAGGGTGATGCTCTACTGGGAACTACTCGAGCTTGAAGGAATACAGCTTGGCGTTGCCCAGCACGAACCTGAGCCGGATCTCGCGGCCGGCGACTCCGGAAAGGTCTCGACCCCCTTCCCAGGAGACTTTCTGGTAGATGTCTGTCCCCATCAGGGGGCTGCAGTTGGCTGCCTCATAGCCGGGAAGAACCCGACCATCCCGATCCTGCACTTCCACCCGAACATATCCCTTGGCGTTGGGGTTGTCGGTGTAGAACTCGCGGTAGGGCTCCTTCCCGCTGTCCCGTTCGAAATTCAGCCTCGAACCAGTCAGGGAGGACATGTTGACCCATAGGGAGGAGCCCCTCAGCTGGAGCCGACGAGTCTGGACCGATCCCTCGCTGGTGGCATCCATGGAGACGAAGCCGTCCTGACGGATGGTGGCGAGGCCGATCTGGCCGTCATGGTCCTCGGAGGGGGCATTGTGCAGGTTGGTGAAACCCGAGTAGTAGATCCAGACCTTACCGTCCTTGACGATGGGGTTGCTGGAGGGATAGACCATCCCGTTGTCGAAGGCATCGTCCTTGAGGTTGTTGGTAGTAGCCAGGTGCAGGAAGAGCTTCCTGTCCGCGGACCGCTCCCATTCGATGCCGTCACGGCTGGACACCAGCTGCATGTCCATGAAGTGGGTATAGGTGTGGTAGACCCAGAGCAGCCCCAGGAACTGGTTCCCGTAGGGAAAGGCGGAGAGACCATAGAACTGGGTGTCAGGTGGATCATGCTTGTCCGGTTCCAGCACCTGCTGGGAGCCCCTCCAGTGGATGAAATCGTCGCTGACCATTCGCGACACCTTGCGGATGGGGCGCCTATGGTCTTGTGATAGAGGATGAATTGGCCGGTTTCAGGATGCTGGGTCACCTGAAAGGTGTCCCCGGTCGCCCAGCAAGGGACGATGGCCTTCTCGGCGTAGTTGGTCCAGCGCTTTCCGTCGGGTGAGAACGCCACCCAGATACCGCACTGCTCCCTTTCCTGGGTCAACCAGTACAGCAGCTTGTAGCGGCGTGAAGGGTCCGGGTCTCGCTTGTCTTTGAGGACGGAGTGGGTCCAGCCGGACCACTTCAGGAAGATGTTGTTGGCCTTGGATCCCTGGAACTCGATCAGGCCCAGATCGGGCTTTTCCCATGTGATCCCGTCTTTGGAGGTGGCGTAGCAGAGGAAGTCCTCGACGTAGGGACGCTCGCGGGTGCCAATGGTGTTGTAGCACATCTTGAAGATCTGATCTTCTTCGTCCCAGATCACGGTGCCGGGTTGGAGCACCAGGTAGCCTTCCCAGGGCCGGTCGGGCTTCAGCAGCGGGTTCTTGGCGTGCTTTCCACCTATGTTCAAGCTTCGCCACACCTGCGTCATCTTCTCGACCAGGTAGTCGTCCACGAAGAGATGAACTCCCGGGCTCACCTCGATTGTTGGTGGTCCTGCCTGCAGGGTTTCGGAGCCCGTGCTGGCAGTGACGAGGATAGTGGTGGCAAGCATTAACAAGCGCATCGATTTTTCTAGCTCCATGGTTCAGTGCGTATTCCGGTGAAACCGGCCACCGAATCCGGAGCAAACCGGCCGGGTCGGAGCGAAGCGACGCCGGAGGTTGATAATCATCTCCGAAGTGGCCGGTTTGAGTCAATCCACAGGAGTCTCTTGGGTTGAGAACACATCATCTCGTCTCTCCTTTCCTGAGTGAGTTGCTGAGGCAAAGCTTGCTTCAGCAGAGTGTTGTTTCCATTGTTGCCTCAGAGTCTTCAGGCGACTCCTGAGATAATCCCAGTATTGATCGGAGACAGGTTGTTGTCTCACTTCCTGGATTAGAGGTTCGAAGTAGCTCAGGGAAGTGATCGGTCCACCGGTGTGGCCGTTGAGCCAGGCGACGTGCTTGCGGGCGCAGCCGAGAAGCAGGGCCTGCTCGATCTGCCGCAAGGACAGGCCCTGGCGGTAGAGGCGAGCGGCCAGCTGCCGATCGGCCGGGGAGAAGGAGCACTGAACGCCAGGGGCATCGAGCAGCAGACAGGCCACCTGATCGAGGTATTGGGATTCGGCCGCTTCGGGCTCCTGGACGAGGGATCTTTGGTAGGGCCAGAAGGCCTCGCTGATCTGGATGTGAGTGCGCTCGTGTTGATTGCGAGCGAGGCTGAGCTGAACTAGACCTCGGGACTGGAGTTCTCCCAGGTAGGTGAACAGGGAGCGGCGAGATTTGCGCAAGGCCGGAGCCAACTGGGTAGGCGAGACGGTCAGTTCGCCGGTGCAGCGATCCGCTTTCAGGCACAGATAGACAAAGAGTTTGAAGGCGCCGTCGCTGACGCTCTCCATCGCCTGTAGCAACGGAGCACCGGCGGCGGCGAACCAGCCACCTTGGACTTTCAACTGCGGTGTTGGACTCATGATTCGTCCTTTGCTTTGGTGGGAGGATGACGATGCCGGCGCATGGAAGCCCCTTCGAGCTCAATGCGGTAGGCATTATGGACCAGACGATCCAGGATGGAATCAGCGGTGGTCGGATCTCCGATCTGCTCATGCCAATGGGCGACGGGAAGCTGGGAGGTCAGGATCGTGGATCGACTGTCGTAGCGATCCTCGCAGATCTCGTAGAAGTCCCGTCGCTCGCTCTCGGCCAAGGGATTCATGGCCCAGTCATCGACGATCAGCACGTCGGTGCGGGCGATCTTACGCAGGAGCTTGTCGAGCGAGCCGTCGGCTCGAGCCAAAGCCAGATCGCGAAAGAGTCGAGCGGCACGAGTGTACAGAGCCGTCCACCCGTCGCGAGCGGCCTTCTGAGCAAAGGCACAGGCCAAGAAGGTTTTCCCGACTCCACAGGGACCGATGATCAGGAGATTGTGGTGGGTCTGGATCCAACGGCAGGTGGCGAGGCTGGCAATCAGCGAGCGATCCAGCCCCCGAGGTCGGCGATAGTTGACATCTTCCAGACAGGCCGAGAGCTTCAATCGGGCATTCTTCAGACGACGCTCCAAGGCCCGATTCTCTCGCCAGGTCCACTGCCGATCCACCAACAGGGCAAAGCGTTCTTCAAAGCTCAGTTGGGCCATCTCCGGGTCGGAGAGTTGCTCGGTGAAGGCCTCAGCCATGGCCCTGAGCCGCATGGCGTGAAGTTTTTCGACGGTGGGATTAACCAACATGAGAGGCTCCTTTCTCGCCTTCGAAGTACTCGGCCCCTCGCACGTTGGCGTGCTCGATCGGAGGACGTTCCGGCAACGGTTGCGGTTCCGCTTGACGGTCCAGACCGTTCTTCAACATGGACTGGATACTCTTGTAGGAGCAGGCCTGAAGTCGCAGGGCCCGACGGCAAGCCTGCTCCAAACGGTCTTCCCCAAAGCTGGAGCCCAGGCGCAGGATACCCAAGCAGGAGCGATAGCTTTGCTCGGGATAGCGACGGGATTGGAGGATCTTCTCGACCACCGATGCGGTATGGGGCCCGACTTTCTGAGCCCAGTGGATCAGACGCGAGGGTGACCACTCCAGATAGCGGCGATGGCATTCGGGCCGGTGCTCGTCCAAGGTCGTGGCCTTGCCCGGCTGATAGGAGCGACGGTGAGAGGTCACGCGGCGACCTTGATGGAAGATCTCCACGGTGGTGACGGTGGTGCGCAGCTCGACCTTCTGACCCACCAGGACATAAGGGACGCTGTAGCAGTGGCGGTCGAACTCGATGTGGTAATCGATGTTGACGCGGGCCTTCTTCCACTGGGCGAAGACGTAGCGTTGGGCCGGCAGGGGCCCCAGAGCCGGACGATCCAGGTCCTGGAAGCGCTGGCGGCGGTTGCCGGGGAGCTTGTGAAAGTTTCGAGTGTTGAGACGCTCCAGCAGCTCGGCAATGGCTTCGTTGAGCTCTCCCAGGGAAAAGAAGGTCCGGTGACGCAAGGCGGCCAAGATCCAGCGCTCGACGACTAACACACCCGACTCCGCCTTCGCTTTATCTCGAGGACGGCGCACTCGAGCCGGGATCACCGCGACGCCGTAGTGCGAGGCCCAATCCGAATAGCTCGCATTGAGATCCGGTTCATAGCGACAGGGGCGATGGACCGCATCTTTGGTGTTGTCTGGAACCACGACGCAGGGGCAACCCCCCAGGAACTCCAGAGCCCGAGTGTGGGCCGCGAGCCACGAGGGTAAGTCCTGCCTTAGGGAGGCTTCCGCATAGGTATAGTTGCTTGCCCCCAGCCCGGCCACGAAGATCGAGGCCTCTTGGGTTTCCCCCGTATGGCGATCCACGATCGGGACCGTGTCGCCGGCATAGTCCACGAAGAGCTTCTCGCCGGCCCGGTGTTCCTGCCGCAGCACCAGATCCAGCTTGCCCCGCCAGCGATGCTACAGATCGCAGAACTGACTGTACTGATAGCCCTCCGGATACGCCTGCTTGTACTCATCCCAGAGCAGCATCAAGGTCACATGTTTGTGTCGGCAGCGCTCCTCATGGACGGTGGCGAAGTCGGGGAGGGGACGTTGCTCCGGGGGAGATTTACCCGTGGGAGGAAACAACCGGTTCTGAATCGCCCGGTCATCCCACCCCTCAGGGAGTGGCCAACTCAGACCGGCTCCTTGGGCCCGGCGCACATACTCTGCCACGGTGCTGCGCGCGAGGGCACAGCTACGGGCGATCTGCCGATCCGAAAGATGAAGCTGAAACTTCAGGCGTAGGACATTTTTGATTTTGCGCATGGACTTCCTTTGGTTCGGCACGATCGCTCCTCCGAAAAGGAGTCATGGTACCGAAGGAGTCCAACGTCGCTTCCGTCCGCTCTGGAAACCGATTCCGGGAAACCGGCCGCCTTTCCGGGAAACCGGCCACCCTTCCGGGAAATCGGCCACCCTTCCGGAAACCCCGTTTCTAGTGGCCGGTTTCCCGCCGGATTGGGTGGCCGGTTTGCTCCGGAATCAGTGGCCGGTTTCCTCTGGAATCACCGGCCGGTTTCGTCCGGAATACGCAGTTCAGGCCTCCGAGATGCTTTTCTTTGCGACGTGCGACGTTCAGACGAATTCACTCCACTGAGAGATAGGCTCTGATATTGCACAGGTGTTGTACAAACTCGGCAGTGACCAGGATGTTGTCGCCCGGTGTGGGTTGGGGTGTCCAGAACTTGGTGTTCTCCCAGTGGCCGTCTTCCAGCTGGTATCTCCCAGACGCATCGTCCATTCTCGGAACTGCTCTTCCCGCGTGGCGACATAGAGGAGTCCTGATCCCCATCCTGACTTGCAGAGCTGTTTGGAGTCGAACTGACATTCGTCGCTGGTCATCGAGAATCTCTGGTACTCCCGCGCCAGATCCAGCCACTGGGTGTCGCCGGTGGCCATGTGAAGCTGGGAGAGAAAGGCGGCGGCGATGCCCCCGTTGAAATGGTGTTGCCAGGGTTCGTCCTTCTTGGTGACGTAGAAGGCTTCCTGGTCTTCCGGGTAATTCTGAACCAGGCCCTGGGAGCGGCTGTAGACGGCATAGAGCCTGCGCTCCGGTTCCGGCTGCAGGTCCCAGAGCCGCTGGAACCACTCGCCGGCCCTGATGGCGGCCTCCACCCGACCGGTGAGTGCGAAGCTCATACCCGCCTGAGCGGTGGGGAAGAGCTCCTGCTCGGCGTCCTCACTCCGGTCTGCGCGGGTGGCGTAGAACCCTCCAGTTTCGGGGTCCTGCCAGGTCAACAGCTGCTCGGTGCCGCGGCGAACCAGATCGATCCGTCCCAGCAGGCTGGAGCCGAAGATCAGACAGGGAGGAGTAAATAAATAAAGGTGTCAATATATAGTTAGTAATGCTATGCTGCACATGCATGGATACGCTGACCGAATTGACGGAGAAATTCCGCTCTGTATGGCCCCTGTTGGATGAACGAACGCGGCGGATTATGGCGGCCAGTGAAGCGAGAGCGTTGGGCCATGGCGGAGTCAGTTTGGTACGCCGTGCCTGCGGACTGTCGCGCAAGGCAATCGCTAAAGGAATCCGTGAAATCGAAGAGGGTTTCGTGCCCATGGAAGGCCGCATCCGGCGGCCCGGAGCGGGACGCAAGCCCCTGACGGTTTCGGACCCGGGGCTGGTGGAGCAATTGGAAGAAATGAGCGAGGTCCAAACTCGGGGTGACCCGGAGTCTCCGTTGCGTTGGATTTGCAAGAGCACGCGGGCCATCGCGAAAGAACTGGCCCGGCACAAACACCCGGTCAGTCATACGAAGGTGGCGCAGATCCTTCACGACCTCGACTACAGTCTGCAGAGCAATCGGAAGACCGAGGAAGGGAAAGATCATCCGGACCGCGACGCCCAGTTTCGGCACATCAGCGCCACCGTCAGACACTGCCTGAGGGAAGGCAGTCCGGTCATTTCCGTGGATACCAAGAAGAAAGAACTCATCGGCAACTACGACAACGCGGGCCAGCAATGGCTTCCCGCCGGGCAGCCGATCAAGGTTCAGGGTCATGACTTTCCCACTCCCGACGTTCCCCGTGCCTATCCTTACGGCGTTTATGACATTGGGCGCAATACCGGCTTTGTCAATGTCGGCACCGATCACGACACGGGAGCGTTTGCGGTCGCCTCCATTCGCGGCTGGTGGCGCCAGGAAGGGAGACGGATCTATCCGAATGCAAGAACGATACTGATCACCGCCGACGCCGGCGGGAGCAACGGTTGGCGGTTGCGCCTTTGGAAATTTGAGTTGCAGAAGTTCGCAGACGAAACGGGCCTCCCGGCTTCGGTCTGTCATTTTCCACCCGGCACCAGCAAATGGAACAAGATCGAACACCGCCTCTTTTCTTTCATCTCTTCGAACTGGCGCGGCGAACCTTTACGAGACTACGAAACAATTGTTCAACTCATCGCGAAGACAACGACAGCTAAAGGACTCAAAGTGACGTGCCGGCTAGATCGCCGCAAGTATCCCACTGGACGCAAAGTCTCCAATGAAGAAATGAAGCGAATCCAGATGCGGCCCAACCCGTTCCATGGCGAATGGAATTAATGTAATAGAACCGAACTCCGCCGAATCATAACATGATACCTTTATTTATTTACGATTCCCAGGCGAGTGGATAGGAGCCGTAGCGTGGATCTTCGGGGCCTTGGGTCGAGATCCTTTCCAGGCGACCGTCCGGGGTCATCATGTTCTGATCGATCCAATCCAGCAGGCAGTGGCCCGCCGAGATTTCTCCCATAAGCGCGAAGGCCCAGGGTACCCGATAGTAGAAAATTCGTTCCTCGACGGGTCCCACTGAGCCGTCTGGATTGATGTGATTCAGAATCCAGTCGGTACCCTTACGGCACGCCTTTGCGTAGGCCTCGAGCTTGGCGTCGATGTCAATTGTTAGCATGGCTCCTCCCGTTATCCGCGAATATACTCGAAGCAAGGGAGAAAAAACAGCTGGCGTGCTCACAGTATGTAGCTTTGGCCTCCAGGCCGAAGTCTTCTCTCGAGCCGTTGGCTCGACAGACGGCGGTCTGGAGACCACCGCTACAAGTGGGCCCACAGTTCCTACCAACCCAATGCGTAACAGGACCTGCGAGGATCCGATCCTGTGGCCATGATGCCGGTCTGGGGATCGCGGCGAGCGATGGTGGCTCCCATACCACAGACCGCGGCGGGCACCAACCGATGTCCCAGGGCCTGGAGCCTCTCCCAGGTAGATTCAGAGAATCCGCTTTCCAGGGAGAGTTGACCCGGAAGACACTCGTGTGGATGGAAGGAGTTGGGAGCCGAGTCGCAGCCAAAGCGTGCCGCTTCGATCGCCTGCTGCGGATCCATGCCAAAGACCAGCGTATTGAGCATCAGCTGGAGGTTGGCCTGGGCTTGATGATCCCCTCCGGGACAGCCGAAGGTCATTACCGGAGATCCGCCTTTGAGCACCAGGTAATTGACCAGGGTGGTGCGGGGCCTCTTGGCCGGGACCAGCACGTTGGGATGCCCCTCCACCAACTGGAACATCTCGATCCGGGTGCTGAGAGCGAAACCCAGCTCCGGAAAGAAAACTGACTTCCCGAAAGAGCCCCCGCTGGGCGTAGCGCAGACCAGATTGCCCTCCTTATCGATGGCTGCGATGTGGGTGGTACCTTGCTCCTGTGAGGAAGGGGCTCCGGGTGTGCCCACTGGTCTCGAGCTGCTTGCCGCAGGACCTGGGGGCCGATTCCCTGGGGAATACTGCCAGGGATCTCCAGGCGGTGGCAGCTCCGGCTGTGCACGATTGGGATCGATGAGCCGGGAGCGATGCAAGGCGTATTCCTTGGAGAGGAGACCGTCCAGAGGGATCGCCGCAAATTCGGGGTCGCCGAAGTGGGCTTCGCGGTCGGCCAGAGCCAGCTTGAGGGCTTCCACCACGGTGTGGATATAGATCGGAGAATTGTGTCCCATGGACTTCAAATCGAAGTGCTCGAGCAGGTTGAGTGTCAGCTGGAGTACCGCGGCCTGAGACCAGGTTCGTTGGCCGCAGATTTCGTGTCCCAGGAAGCGAGTGCGCGCCGGCTCCTCGAACCGGGCCTGGTAGGTGTCCAGGTCTTCGAGTTCCAGAATGCCACCCACACTACGTGAGGACTCCACCAGAGTCCGAGCCAGGCGGCCCCGGTAGAAATCGTCCCGGGCCGACCGGATGCCGTCCAACCTTTGACCTGAACGTCCGTGCGCCGCCAGGCTCTCGAGGGTCGTCGCCAGCCCTGGCTGCAGCAGCAGTGTCCCGGGCCTGGGAAGGGCTCCGCGATCGTAGAAGATCTCTGAGCCTCCGGGGGGATACAGCGCAAACTGATCGCGAGTCGCCTGGGAGTCGAGGGCGTCGACCATGTACTCGTAGTGCGGAAAACCACCCCTGGCTAGCCGAATTGCCGGCTCCAGAACCTGGGGCAGACTCAAGGTTCCGTAGCGCTCCAGCAGGGACAAGTAGGCATCGACCGCACCTGGAACGGTGAAGGCGAGATGGGCCAGGGAACCAGGCCCGGTGGGTATGCAGTCGAGTCCCTGGTCTTGGTAGAAAGCAACCGTGGCCCGAGCCGGAGCCGCGCCTTGACCGCTCAGGGAGAGAAGGTCCCCGCTGGCGGCGTGGTGAAACATAAAGACGGACTCGGCGCCCAGCGAGTAGGACGCAATTGGCTCGGTGACCGCCGCGGCGAAGCCCGCCGCAACCACCGCATCGAAGGCATTTCCTCCGGCGAGAAGCATCTGCATGCCCGCCATCGAGGTCAGGCAGTGACCGCTTGAGATCAGTCCCTGGGTGGCGTAGATAACCGGGCGCCCCGTGAGGGGACGTCCACTGGCGTCGGTTTGAGCTTTGAGGGGTTTTTCCATGGCGACGAATCCTACCGGATATGCTCCAAAAAGGGGAGTTGTTAGCGGTCGGGGTGGCGGCTCAGGGCGGCGATTACCTCAGCGCTGAGGACCCTGCGCACGACCAGAATGTCGTCGACCCATCCCTGGAGCTGATTGTCGGGCGGCGTCGTAACCTTGTCCCGGTAGGTGATGAAGCGGCCTCCCTGATCTTCTCCTATCCTGAGATTGGCTGCCAAGTGGATCCCCGCCTCTGAGGAAGAGCCTGGAGTCCGGCGCAGGTCGATGATCGAGCCGTCATAGTAGAGGTGCATGGTCCCTGCGCGGATCCGTTCTGAAGCCACCTGGTCCCCGTCGAGAAAGAGCTTCACTTCTCCCCGGTCGTGAGTCGCGGCGAAGTGGTGGTAGCTCCCGTCACGGAAGAAGCGAGGCCGGGATTGCACCCGCTGTCCGTTGAGGGTGAGGGAGAGGGTCCCGACACTTGGGTTCACGTCGAAGATCAGCTCGCCGGTGACGGGAACGCCGCTGCCGCGATGGGTGCTGAACAGTCGGGCTAGTCGCGGTTGGTCTGTGCGCATCCGGGCTGCGAGACTGAACTGGGTTCCCAGGTGGGAGGTGTCCAGGATCTCGAACGTGTTCAGGGTCTCTCCGTCCCCTCCAAAGCGCAGCGCCGATCCCCCCCTGTGCCGATGGATCGGGGTCGGGAGCCACGCGAACCCCGTTGTGAAATCGGGCCTGCTGCAACCCGTCCTCTGTCGCCTCATCGGTGGCCGTGGTCCCTTCGTCCTTTTCGAAGGTGAAAGAGACCTCCAAGGGAGACCTTGGAGTCTCCAACCGGACCTTCTCTCCGGCTCTGAAGGAGTAGAGGGCGGCATTGACGAGCAGAAAGCGAAATCGGATGCTGTCTTGCGTCTTGGGTAGGTTGCTTCGAGAACCCCAGTTCACCTTCTGATCCACGGAGTCGACTGTAACAGGATCACAGTCGTCCCGGGAGTAGCCGTCGATGACGTTGCCCTCGCGATCCAGCACCTCGACCTTCACCCAACCTCCATCAACATCGATGTTCAGGTGCAACTCGCCGTTGCTTCCGACGAGAGGTCTGGTGGTGACTGTCCCCATTTGGTTGCCGGCGTCGAGCGAGGCGAAGCCATCCTTTCTCAGTGTCGCCAACCCGATGGCGCCCTGGCCTTTTCCCGTATGATACTCGTTGAAACCACCGTAGTGGAGGCGGATCTTGTCCCCTTCAACCAGAGGCTGATTCAATGTCGCGACCGTCCCCTGATCCCAGCTGCCGGCCTCGCCTACAGGCAGGATGGGCGGACGCTCACCCTCCTGCCTCACCCAGTGAACTCCGTCGTGGCTGCTGACGAGTTCGCTGAAGATTCGACCCTCGTTCTTGCCATCTTCGATTCTGAAGATCCACAGAAATCCCAGATAGGTGGACTCGTAGGCAAAGGCGCTGAGACCGTAGAGATCGGTGTGCTGCCCATCCTCCGTCACCCAACGGTCGTCTACTTCGTCGGCAACTAGAATCAACTCTGCTGGAGGCCATTTCTCGAAGTTGATGGTGCTGGTGAAACCTATGGAGCGACGGCGATAGCCCCGCACTGGAGCAAAGGTCTTCGGGTAGCCCAGGTAGCGTTCGGTGTGAGGATCCCAGACGAAGTTCCCGACGTCACCCGGATCCACCAGGACGGGGTTCTCTTCTACTTCGGTCCAGCGGATGCCGTCCGGCGAGTAGGCCGCCCAGAAACCGCTGGTCATGTGATCCGGCGGGGTGCGACCGTAGTCATAGTTGATCAACTTATAGCGTTTCTGCGGATCCGGTTCCCAAGGAGTATGAATGACCTGGGGCATGTGATCTTCCTTGGATCGCCAGAAGATGAGGTTGTTTTCGGGCATCCCGTCCCGTTCCACCAGCCCCAGGTCGGGTTTGTCCCAGTTGATGCCATCCTGGCTGGTGGCATACAGGTTGAGATATCCGTCGGCCGAAGCGTGATACCAGAGGCGGTAGCCGGGACCCTCCTCATGGGGCAGAACGGTTCCGTACACGAATACACGATTCTCTTCCCAGAGCCTGTCTCCCGTGAGCACCGGGTTGCCGGAGTACTTCTCAAAAGGATGGTAGGTTCTGATCAGCCCCTCTTTGGTCTCCACCAGATGGTCATCGACGAACAGCTGCCAGGGACCGCTCAGGTCTCCCAGCGACGGGGATGCAAGCGGATCCACTGGAGCTTTCTCCGAAGGCCCACAGGCGGCGCAGGTCAACGCGAGCACCGCGGAAAGTGCTAGTCGATGTACCATGATTCCCTCCTCTCTGTGCTCCTCATCTCAATTTGTGCTCTGTCACCATCTCAATTTGTCACCATCTCAATTTGCGCTCTGTCACCAGCAGCGCAGTAGTTCGACCTGTTCCACAAAGCTTGCAACCAAACCCGGGCGAGCGCAACCGGATTGTCTCGCTAAAAGGGCAGGGGGAGAACACCTTGCGCCACGGATTGATTCGAAATACCCTACCTCGGGCAATCGGAAACCTGCCCAGCTTTCGGCTCACATGAGCGATGGCGCCGGGTCGACGAGTCTGCCGAGGACAGGAAGAGATGCTGGATCTAATCATCAAGAACGGTACTGTAATCGATGGCAGTGGAGCTGCTCGCTACCGGGCCGACCTGGGAATAGAAGGAGACCGCATCCAGCAGATCGGGGATCTGAAGGAGGCCGAGGCCCCTCGTACCATTGACGCTGCCGGAAAGATCGTCACACCTGGATTCGTAGATGTTCACAACCACTCCGATTCCTGGTTGCTCACCAATCCTCACATGCTCTCGAAGACGAGTCAGGGCTTCACCACCGAGGTCATCATGGCGGACGGAATTTCCTACGCCCCGGTCGACCGATACACCGCTCCTCACTGGATCTACTACCTAAGATCCTTGAATGGTTTGCGCTTCGAGGAGTACCAGGGCTGGGAGACTCTATCCGATTATATGAAGCTTCTGGACGGCCACAATGTACAGAACAGCATTCCCCATATCCCCTATGCCAACGTCCGTACTCTCGCCTGCGGATTCGGATCTCGAGGCCCCGATGATGCCGAAATGGTCAGGATCAGATCCGAAATCGAGAAGGGGATGGAGGCAGGTGCAGTTGGAATCTCGACGGGACTGGACTACATAGCTGAATGCTTTGCCAGTACCGAAGAGCTGGTCGAGGCCTGCCGCGTCATGTCGGCGGCGAGGGGTCTCTATGTGACTCACATGCGCTACAAAAACGGGATTATGCGGGCTCTTGCGGAAGCGGTCGAGATCGGGAAGAGAGCCGGTGTCTCCGTGCATATTTCGCATTTGAAGGCCTCGAGTCCCGAGGAGGCCGAAGAAATACTGACCTACGTCGACCGTGTCGCCACGCAGGAGGTTGATTTCTCGTTTGACGTCTACCCCTATGTGGCGGGCTCGATGATGCTGAGCTTCTTCTTGCCTTACGA
Source organism: Acidobacteriota bacterium (assembly GCA_965219855.1). Taxonomy (GTDB): domain Bacteria; phylum Acidobacteriota; class UBA6911; order RPQK01; family JAJDTT01; genus CAUZIZ01. Next base: position 830,961 of record CBDCOR010000021.1, on the reverse strand, counting down.
AATCTGGGAGCAGGGTCCTCTCCTTGCTTTGGGCAGGCTCCATGATCCAAGGATCCGGGAGAAGACTGCGGCCAGTCCCGGACGAATCCCCTTGGACCAGCTGGTGATCGCATGGGTCGCCGGCAAGGGAAATTCCCACCACCAGGGCAAATCGCTGAGAGCCTATGTCTCGGAGACAGGGCTTGATGAAGTTGACGCGGTGTTCAACTTGCTCATCGAAGAAAACCTGGCGGTCTTGGCGGTGAGCCGCGGGAGCGATCAGGCAACCGTCACTCCCTTTCTACAGCATCCCTGCTACATGCTGGGTTCAGACGGTATCTTCCAGGAAGGTGGAGCGATCCATCTCCGACAATTTAGTTCGGCGAGCCGGCTTCTCGGTCCCTGTGTCCGCGATGAAAAATTGTTCACTTTGGAGGAGGTCGTGCGCAAGTTGAGCGGCTTCCCCGCCCAGCGCTTTCGCCTCCAGCGTCGGGGGACCATCGAGGAGGGTAATTTTGCTGATGTGGTCGTGCTCGACGAAAAACAGGTTCGGGACCAGGCGACCTACGAAGATCCTCAGCAATACTCGGTGGGCATCGAGCAGGTCGTAGTCAATGGGGCCCCGGTCATCGAAAATGGTCGCCCCGTCTCCGACCTTCCGTCACCCCTGCCCGGTCGAGCGCTGGCCTTTGGGACGTGACCCACCGTTCGAGGGTCCTCCAGGAGCAGTCTGGTTGATCTTCCTGTGCTATCGCTCTGCTTCTCCTTGTATCTCTGAGGCCACACGCTGTGGCTTCAAGTTCACACTAGACGGTCGACTCGAGCTTGAGAATGGCGGTTACGGAGGGGTTTTTGGTCTGGTTGTGTTCTTGCATCAAGAAAATCTTTCGAATTCTGTCCAGCCTCGAAATCGGGGGTTTTGGAAGCGGAGATGCAAACCACGATCAAGGGTCCTGTCAGGGTCTCAGGAGTGGGTCTTCACACGGGGTGTCAAGTCTCGCTGGAGCTGAAGCCCGCTCCCAAGAACACCGGGCTCATTTTTCGGCGTGTCGATCTTCAGAACTTCGAGATCGAGGCCTTGCGCAATCACGTCTCGCGAGTTGTCCTCGCGACGACGCTCATGAAGCGTGGTGTGATGCTCTCGACTGTCGAGCACATTTTGTCTGCCTTGTATGGGCTCGGCTTGGACAATGTGTACGTGGATATCGACTCACTGGAGGTCCCGATTCTGGACGGTTCGGCGCTTCCCTTCGTCGAGGCCGTGTTGTCTGTGGGCATCGAGGAGCAGGCGGAGGAGCGGATCCACCTGAGAGTGGACAAACCGATTCGTCTAGAGGACGGAGAAAAATTTATCTCTATCGAGCCTTTCCCTTCGTTTCGGATCTCCTATGAGATCGAGTTCTCCCATCCTGCTATCGGTCGCCAGGAAATTGATCTGGAAATGAGTCCGGAGAGCTACGCCCGAGAGATTGCCTTTGCCCGAACCTTCGGCTTTTATGCGGAGGTCAAGCAGCTCCAGGACAAGGGGCTGATTCGGGGCGGATCATTCGACAACGCCGTGGTCTTAAGCGATGATGGGATCATGAATGGTGAGCTGAGGGCGCCGGACGAGTTTGTCCGCCACAAGATGTTGGATCTGATTGGCGACGTTTCCCTTTGTGGATGGCCAATTATTGGTCATGTCAAGGCATACAAGGCCGGGCACGCCTTGCACACCGCTTTGGTGACAGCCATTTTCCGCAACCCTTCCTTTTTCTCCAGAGTCAAACAGACAGATCCAGTCTCCTCCCAGGCAACCAGCCTTTCCGCCTGACCTGGACTGCGTTTTCGCTGCAGGTTGACCGTCTAAAAGTTTTGCCTCTAAGCGCCATCATAGTCGGCGGCCCCCTCTCCTCCAGGGATTACGTCTGCTCCCACCCAGCGATTAACCTCTGTCCCCAGCGATCAGGCTCCTGCTGTCGTCCGGGCTCCTGCTGTCGTTTGTCCCCAGTTAGCAGTCTGTCCCCAGCGTCTATGAGCAGTTTTTCCCCTTTATGTGCCCAGCGTTTATCCCCAGCGTTTACCTCTGTCCCCAGTGTTTATACCTCTGTCCCCAGTGTTTACCTCTGTCCCCAGCCCTGGGTTTCGGGCCTTCCGGTGTCACATCGAAGCGTGACAATAAGTTTCCCGCGCGATCCTTCAATCGGGTGGCAGATCACCCGGCTAGACTATAATGCGAAAGATGCGGTCAGTTCGTTTGGTCCTATCCTTGTTTGCTTTGGTGGGTTTGCTTTCCGGTTGGCACGCTGCGGTTAGCAGTGCGACTGCGCTAGCAGCCCTGCGCTCTCTTGACTTTCAAGTCGGCGCCAGGAAGAAGTCTCTGCGTGCGCACGAGCGTAATGGAAAGCTTCTCTATAGCGTCAAGGACCTCATTACCGCGCTGGGTCTTCAGGCGCGCGACGAGGCGGGCCGTCTCACGATCGAGGGTCCTGCGGGGAAACTTGAATTAATGGAGGATCGACCGTTGGTCAGGTTTCGACAGGGGTACGTTCTCATTTCGAGTCCCTGTTGGAGAAAGGGGAAGTCGGACTGGTACGCACCGGAGGATTTCGTTGCCAAGGTTCTGCCGAACGTCCTGACGGGAAGACTGGTGAAAACGGGGGGCGGATACCGTTTCGACGGCCTGGCTGTGAATCGGGTTCAGGTGGAAGTCGTCAATCATCCCGATCACGTCACCATCACTTTCTTTCCCAGTCAGGTGGGTTCGATTCGAGTGAGCGAGCAGGAGGACCATGTTGAGGTGGAGTTGGGAGAGTATCTGATTCGCCCCGACCTGCCCCACAATCAACCCCAGAGCAAGTTGGTTTCATCCCTGGAATTCGATTCCCAGGGTCCCTACGGAACCTTTCGCATCCATAAGGGCCGAAGCTTTGGCTTCGTGAGGCAGCGAGAATTACCCCGCCCCGATCGAACGCTGATTGAGATCTACCCGCCGTTGGCAGCTGAGACGGCTAAAACACCAAGGCGTCCAGCCATTCCGGGAAAGGCTTCGCTTGAGCCTGACTTTACTGATTTCGGTCCTCAGGGCCGAAGTGTTGAGGTCATCACCCTTGATCCAGGACACGGAGGGGAAGACGCGGGCGCGAAATGGGCCGAGGAGGTGCTGGAGAAGAACTTGGTCCTACAGCTTGCCAGTCAAGTGGAAGATCACCTAAAGGAAGGACTCCATCGGCCCGAATTGACTCGAACGCGTGATATAGCCCTCTCCCCAACCCAAAGAAGTTCGTTTGCCAACTATCACGGCTGTCGGGCATTCATTAGTCTACATGCTGGGGGGGCACCGTTTCAGAGCAACCACGGGGGAGTCGTCTACGTCCACGACTACCTGGATTCGACGGCCGTATCGAAGCCCAAGTCCGAAACAGAACTGATTCTCTGGGAGGACGGCCAGCGCTCACACCGTTCCGAGAGCCTGCGTCTTGCCAAACTCATTCAGGCAGAGTTGAACCAACTCTACGAGACCCGGAACTCGGTTGTGAAGGTTCCACTCACTGTGCTTGCCCCCGTGACAGCGCCGGCCGTATTGGTTGAGCTTGGATTTCTGACTCATGAGGGTGACCGGGAGAAGCTGAGCTCGATTGAATTCCAGGAGGAACTGGCTGGGGCTATCTCGAGAGCCGTGGCCACATTCCTTCAAAGCGACAGCGCCGCCCACCGTCGGAATACAGACGATAGGTTGGCTTCGGCTCTGACAACTTCCGGGGATCGAAGAGCGAGATAAAGCAGCAATGAAGGAGTATCGAATTGCCCTTTTCGTTTTCGCTCTGGTCGGAGGTGCTCTCATAGCAGCGGTCTACTTCTTCGAGTCCGAACGCGAGCGCCATCAACAAATCGAAGAAACTGACCATGAGGTGCTCGATGTCGAGTCGAGTGTGGTGGAGGTAAAAGGAGAGGGCGAATTGCCCATCAAGCTATTTTTCTGCGCGGCGGGAGCGAAGGGGCCGAGCACAAGAGCCTTCGAGATTGAAGAGCGGACCATTCTAAAGACCGAAGATGCGGTCTTGAACGCACGACAAATTGTTAACGAAATCATGAAGAGCAGGGGGGAGGAGTCCCCTCGGATATTCTCGGAGGAAGCGAGGGTGCGACAGATCTATCTCCTCGAGGACGGGACGGCCCTGGTGGATCTGGCTCAGGAGACCACCCAGCGGCTGGCTGGGGGAGTCACCTCGGAGCTTTGTGCTATCCGCTCGATCACCCGTTCTCTGAAGGAGAACTTGACTCAGATCAAGAGGGTCAAATTCCTGGTCGAAGGGGAGGAGCGAGCGACCCTCGCTGGTCATGTTTCCATTGGTAGACCCTTCTAGTAGAATTGAGAAATGACGTTTCGAGGTGACGGCCGTCAAGTCGACGAGTTGAGACCGGTGTCCATTTTCCCTGACTACAACAGGCATGCTGAGGGGTCTGCGCTCATCGAGTGTGGAAACACCCGAGTCATCTGCACCGCGAGCGTTGAAAACAAGGTGCCTCCCTTTCTGAGAGGGACGGGCCAGGGGTGGATCACTTCCGAGTATGGGATGATTCCCAGGTCTACTTCCACCCGGATGATCAGGGAGTCCTCGAAAGGAAAGCCCTCGGGCCGGACCCAAGAAATCCAGCGGCTGATTGGACGGTCGCTTCGGTCTGTAGTGGACATGGACAGCATGGGTGAGCGTACGATCTGGGTGGATTGCGATGTGATCCAGGCCGATGGGGGGACGCGCACCGCCTCCATCACAGGATCCTTCATAGCTCTTGCGCTTGCCGTTGCTGGTTTGAGGCGTCAGCGCGTTCTCTCGAAGGGTATTCTCATCGACCTGGTTGGAGCGGTTAGCGTCGGTATTGTGGACAGGGAGGCTCTTCTGGACCTCAACTACGAGGAAGATTCGGCCGCCGAAGTGGACATGAACGTGGTCATGACCAGTGGGGATTTGTTCGTCGAGGTTCAGGGGACTGCTGAGGGCCAGCCTTATTCGCAAGACGATCTGAGCCATCTACTGCGGCTGGCCCAAGGTGGAATTCACCAGCTCATCGAGAAACAGAGGGAGATACTGGAGCAGAGCGTGGAAGATATCTCCCAGCTGTTTCGAGAAGAGGTTGAGACAGCCCAAGGGTTCGTGCCAGAATAACTTCGCAGAGTTGGCGCTCAGATTTGCGCCAGATTTGGTCGCGAGCGATTGAGCGAAACCGCAAGCGTAGCCCCGCCTACGTTGAGGATTTCGCGATTGAGGAGCGGCCGAAGATGGTGTGAAGATGAGATGCTAGAATGTGAAGTTATTCTGGCACGAACCCTAAATTGCGGCTCCTTCTGGCGACAAAGAATAAGGGAAAGCTGATCGAGGTCCAGGACGCGCTGCGCGGGCTGCCCCTGACCCTAGAGACTCTTGTCCAATATCCCGACCTTCAAGAACCCGTGGAAGACGGTGCTACCTTTGCCGCGAACGCCCGGCTGAAGTCGGAGCACTACCGCGGCCTGACCGGATTAGCAACTCTCGCTGATGATTCGGGGCTCGCCGTCGAGGTGCTTGATGGGGCACCGGGGATCCACTCGGCTCGTTTCGCCTCCCGCGACGACGCCCGGATCCGGAAACTACTGTCTACACTTGACCAGGTCGACCCCGACTGGCCCAACGTCGGGGCATCGGCTCGCTTTGTCTGCGCACTCTGTCTGTCGAGGTCGAGCGAGCAGATCGAGGTGGAAGGCGAGGTTTGGGGGAAGATTATCCCAACTCCTCGGGGCGCCAATGGATTCGGATACGACCCAGTCTTCTACTACCCACCGTTGGGCAAGACCTTTGCCGAGCTCAGCTTGGCCCAGAAGAACCGGATTTCGCACCGCGCTCAAGCTCTGGATCTGCTGCGATCGAGCTTGAGGGCTTGGACATGATGACGGGGGAAGCCCGGTGTTCATTCCGGCGCGTTCAGGAGCTCCTCCAACTCGCCGCGGGTAGTTACCGGCCTCTGACAGGCATAGTCCTGACAAACATAGGCGGTTGATTTACCTTCCAGAGCTATTTTCCCGGCCAATAGGGGGACCTTGAGTCCCAGCGCATCGTCGATCGCCTCCGAGGTCGCGAGCACTTTGTTGGGTAGATAGCACTCCCTTATCGCCGGTAGCAGTTGCTCCTGTTCCGTCCGTGGGCCAACTAGGGCCAACTCCCGAACAGGTCCCAGGTAGAAATCAAGGGCCTGAAGCCAATGGCCGAAGGCAAGTGGGTGGCGGGATAGGGCCCGGTTTACCCGTCCAAGCATATGCTCAGCTTTCTCGCGGTAGTCCTTCTTCCCCAGAATCTTCGCTAGCCTCAGCAGGTTGAAGCAGGCAACGGCATTACCGCTAGGGGTGGCGTTGTCCATGTACTCCTTGTGTCTTACCAGGAGTCGTTCGTGGTCGGAAGGAGTGAAGTAGAAGTCTCCGTCTTCGGCGTCCCAGAACAGTCGGATTTGAGCCTCTGTCAGTTCAGCCGCATCGTCTAACCATCGGATGTCTCCAGTTGTCTGATAGGTTGCGATCCAGCCTTCGACCACCAGGGCATAGTCTTCCAGGTAGCCGTTGAGCTTGGCATGGCCATCCTTCCAGGTTCGGAAGAGGCGGTCTCCAGTGACCATCTGGGTGGAGAGGAATTCGGCATTGCTGACAGCAATTTCCAGATAATCGGAGCGATCAGCGTGAAGGCTGCTTCGGCGAAAGCAGTCAGCATCAGGCCATTCCAGGAAGCCAGGACCTTGTCGTCCAGCCCCGGCTTGATTCGTTTTTCCCTGACTTGAAAGAGCTTCTGACGAGCCCGGGTCAAGAGATCTGTCAGCTGAGCTGTGGAAATACCTACATTCCTGGCGTGGGCGGCTAGTTCGAGCCGAGGGTGTAGCACGTTGCTTCCTTCGAAATTGCCTGTGGAGGTGACGTCGAAGTAATCGTTGAAGATCTTCGCATCTTCTTCACCCAGGACTTCCACGATTTCATCCGGAATCCAGGCGTAAAACTTACCTTCTTCACCCTCGCTGTCGGCATCTTGAGCTGAATAGAAGCCGCCTGCCGGGTGGCGCATCTCACGCCCAACATAGTCGAGTGTCTCCTCAACTACCGTGCGATAGAAGGGATTTCCCGTGAGCTGATGCGCCTCCAGATAGACTCGTGCCAGCAGGGCATTGTCATAGAGCATCTTTTCGAAGTGAGGGATCAGCCAGCGCTCGTCGACCGAGTAGCGGTGAAAGCCTCCCCCCAGCTGATCGTAGATGCCACCTCGAGCCATCTCATCCAGGGTGAGGCTGGCCATATCCAGAGCCGACGCACTGTCCCTACGCTTCGAGTAACGAAGCAGAGAAGCAAGGACCATAGTACTCGGAAACTTGGGTGCACCGCCGAATCCACCGTGGTGTGAGTCGAACTGTTGCCGGCATCCGTTATAAGCGTCATCCAGGACCGTCTCCTGAATCGCCTCCGCGGCGATGCTCCACTGCGATGCTTCTTGGAGCCGCCGGATGGTCTCAGCTTGACCTGCCTCAATCTCGCCACGGCGTTGCCGGTATGCCTCCTTGATCTGCTCCAGCAGACGTTTGAATCCGGGTCGGCCGTAACGGTCATCTGGCGGGAAATAGGTTCCTCCGTAGAATGGCACGAGGTCTGGAGTCAGGAAAACGGTCAAGGGCCAACCGCCGCTGCCCGTGGTCATTTGGACGAAGTTCATGTAGATGGCGTCGAGGTCGGGCCTTTCTTCTCGGTCCACCTTGATATTGATGAACTCATCGTTCATCACCTGAGCGATGTCCTCGTTTTCGAACGATTCATGCTCCATCACATGGCACCAGTGGCAGGCGGAGTAACCAATGCTCAGGAGGATCGGTTTGTCTTGGTCCCGAGAGGCCGTCAGTGCTTCTTCCCCCCAAGGGTTCCAGTCCACCGGGTTGGAGGCGTGTTGAAGCAGATAGGGACTGCTTTCTTGGGAAAGGCGATTGGTATTTTGAGCCGGTTCCTTCGGCATGGGTTCTCCTTCACGCACATTCTAGCGAAACCGAGGTGCTCGCGCTCGCAGGCAGGTAGACCGCGACCAAGGATCAGGTGGGCACAGAGCTATAAAGGGTGTAGGTGCTATTCAATTTGAGGAGGGGCGGCATAGTGTGTAGGGTCGGGCACACCTGAAACCAGAAAAGCCTGTGCCCTTTGTTGACAGGTGCCGCAAGTTCCGCAGTGCAGTGCCTCACCCTTGTAGCAGCTCCAGGTGAGGTGAAACGGGACTCGTAGCCTGCTGCCGATGCTCACGATTTCAGCCTTGCTCTTACGGATGAAGGGAGACAGGATCTCGATGGGTTCGAAATCGCATAGTTTGGCCGCGCGGCCCAGGGCCTCGACGAATTCGTGTCTGCAGTCGGGGTAAACAGCTCGATCCCCGGCATGGGCCGCATAAGCTACTGTTCTGAACTCCGAGCCGATCGCCCAGCTAATCGCAACGGCCAACATCAGCATGTTGCGATTGGGAACGACTGTCACCTTCATGTTCTCCAGGTCGTAGGCCCCCTCAGGCACGTCGACGCTGGTGTTGGTCAGGGCGCTCTGGCCGAACAGGGCCTTTATTGAGGATAGGTCGGCGATCTGGAATTCTATCCGTAGCGCCTCACAGATGGTTTGAGCCGAGTCCAGCTCCTTCAGGTGGCGCTGTCCGTAGTCGACCCCCAGGGCCTTTACCAGGTAGCCCTCTGAGATCAGGGAGTACAGCAGGGTTGTGGAATCCATGCCGCCGCTGTAGATAAGAACGGCCTTGCGGCTCATGCTCGATACCTGGTTTCTGTCACGCGGTTGTCTCGTTTATCCGGCAGTCAGGCCTGACGACTGGGACCCGGTTCAGGGACTCCTGCTACGGCGAAAGCCGCTGTCTGGTCCAGCTGCCTTGGTCCGAAAGCTGATAGCGGAGACGATCGTTGAGTCGATTGGGACGACCCTGCCAGAACTCGATCATCTTCGGGATCAATCGATAACCTCCCCAATGAGGTGGGCGTGGGATTCGCTTCTCCTGGTAGTGTCGGTCGAGCTCGTCCATCCGGCGCTCCAGCACCTCGCGATTGGCTACTACCTGGCTTTGATAGGAGGTCCAGGCGGCGAGCTGGGCTCCCCGGGGACGACTCTGGAAATAAGTGTCGGAGTCTTCCGGTGAGGTTCGTTCAGTCCTTCCTTCTATTCGTATTTGTCGTTCAAGACTCGACCACAAGAAAACCAGGGCCCCGTGAGGATTGTCGCTCAGTTCTTCACTCTTGGTGCTCCGATAATCGGTAAAGAAGGTAAATCCATCTTCACCGAAGTCCTTGAACAGGACGATGCGGGCCGAGGGTTTCCCATCCGAAGAGACCGTGGCCAGCGTCATTGCGTTCGCGTGGGGGACACCTGCTTCGAGGGTTTCCTCGAACCAGCGTTCGAAAAGGACGAAGGGATTCGGCCCGGCTTCCTCCTCCACTAGGGAGTTCTGCTCGTACTCGCGACGCTGGCGCAGGTAACGCAAAGATTCCATGATCAAATATCCGCCACAGGGGATCCGCCACAGGGGATCCGCCACAGGGGACGCTGCTAGTCGAGCAGATCTTCGCCCTGGAGGAAGGCGATGACGTCGGCCAGATCCTGTTCCTGCAGATCTTGCTCTAGTCCGTCGGGCATCAAGGAGACGCTCGAAGCCCGAATCTCTACGATCTGCGACCGAAGAAGCGCCGTTTCCTCTCCTTCGCCTCGCCTCATCGTAAGGGCGCCAGGTGCTTCTGAGACGATTAGACCGTCGTGCATTTGGCCGTCTCTAGTGATGATGACATAGTTGGTATAGAAGGGCGAGACCGCGCTGCTGGGGTCGAGAATGGACTCCAACAGCTCCTTCTTGCTCTTGCCCTTTACCCGGCCTAGATCCGGGGCGACGCCCTTACCCTGCTGCCCGAGGTGGCAGCTGGCGCAGTGCTCCTCGAAGAGTCTGCGACCGCGAGCGGGACTTGAGGGCAAGTCGAGCGCCGCCTGATGCTCTGTCACCACTAATGTGCGGTCGCTCTCTCGGTCCTTGAAGACTCGGGCCGCCAATTCGCGAATTTTTGGGGATGGGTTTTCTAGAAGCTTCATCTTGCGGGGAAGGTCCAGAGCCGACTCCTCGATTCTCCCTGCCTCGACGGCATGTAACAGTGATTGGGAGTGTTGGCGCCGGCTCAAAAGAACGTCGACGGCCGCCCGGCGATTCTCAGGTCCAAAGATTCTCCAGCACTCGATCAGCAGTTCGCCAACCCGAGGCTCGTCGAAGAGGCCAAGGGTTTGGATGGTATCTTTCAGCAGGTCTGAATGCTGCTGGGGGGACAGAAGCTGATCGAACACCGGAAGTAATTGCTGAAACCTACCGCCCGCCAGAGATCGAATAGCCTCCCTTTTTTTCTTGGTCGACAGCATCGGGTCCAGTGCCTGTTGTACGGAAAGCCTGATCAGTTGCGCCAGTTCGAAGTGTTGTGCGACGGCTCGGGCTGTTGACTGAACAGATTCTGAAGAATCAACCAAGAGAGAGCTCAGCAGACGGTCGGCTGTCGGGATTTTGAGTCCCCTGACGCCAGCCAGCTTGAAACCGCTCGAGAGTCCGGTCAGCAGTGCTATCTGAGGGTCGGTATTCCGGAGCGGGCCCTGGTTGGCCATCAGTCCGAGCAGGGTGGAGACTTCGCTTCGGTCGTTACGGGCTCCGATGATCGTTCCGATCTCCTTCAGAAACTTCGCTGTGAGTGGTTCGCCCCCCTCGTGTATTAGGGCTTTGAGCAGTTCAACGGAAGAGCCTGTTTTCGAGCTCAATACGGCGGCGTGGAGCCAGCCATCCTGTCGGTATCGAGAGAGCAGGGATGCCAGAGCTCGGGTGGTTGTGTGTCCTGAGAATTGGCCCAGCGTCAAAGCCAGTTGGAGACGCACACGGGCGGATGGGTCGTCGATCATGCCGAGAAGATGTGGTTGAAGTTCCTGGAAGCCCTCAGCCAAACGCAGGGCATGTTCCCGTACATTGGGGCTGGGATCCCGCAAGACCCTTCGGATCAAGGTGGCATCGAGACCTGATAATCCTTCCAGTGCGTATAGTGAGTGGAGGCGCGTCTCAGCCGTCAGGCTTCCCAGACCCGTCTCCTTCAACCACGGAATTGCCTGCCGATCCTGTCGTTCCAGCAGCAGGCGCTGAGCGGTAAGTCTCCACCATGCGTTGCTGTGTGAGAGCAGCTGGACCAACTCGTAGGTGGAAGCTCGTCCAAGGTCAGGAGTGCGATCTTTTCCCCTGGGGACAGAGACTCCATTGGGGACAGACGTCTTGGTGGAGACTCCCTTGGGGACAGACGTTTTGGGAAGCACTCGATAGATGCGTCCCCGATCGTCTCCGGCATAGAAATCCAGGTCCCCTTTCAGAGCATCTGGAATGAACTCGGGTCCCTCTATGACTTGGCGATACATGTCGATCACGTAGAGATTCCCATCAGGTCCGTTGGCCAGGTTGCAGGGGCGGAACCATGGGTCGGTGGAAGCCAGGAACTCCGTCCCCTCCGCGGAACCGCCTCGACTAGCGACGAAGGAACCGCCTCGAGGCCTCAGAATATCCCTGTGTACAAGGTGGCCAGCCACATCTCCGGTAAACAGATTGCCTCGATAGTCCTCGGGAAATGTGTCGCCGCAGTAAACCGTTCCTCCAGAAGCACCGGTGAAGAATCCAGAGACCTCCTCTTTCCGATCCAGCCGCAGCTCTTCGAAGCGCCGCTGCCGGATCCGGGTCCGCTTTTCACGCCAGGCCTCGGGAGGAGTCAGCTGGAATACACGCTCACCGTGGTCGGAGATGTTTTCCGAGAGCTGAGCCACCGTGAAGAAGGGGTTCCTGGCAAGATAGCGGCGCGGCATGACCGGGTGGCTTACGTGACGGGAGTTGTGGGTAGAAAAGCGGTTGCCCCAGGCATCCAAGGCCAGGCCATACTGGGTGGGACCTGAGGCCGGTTCGAAGAGTCCACGGTCGAGGCGGAAGCGGAAATCAGCTCCTAGAACAGAAACCGGCCGCGCCGCGGGACGTTCTGAGAAGGTGATATCCCCGAGTTGCCCGCTGTTCGCGGCGTAGATCCAATTGTCGATGCAAAAGCGCAAGTTCGTGATTCTTCCCTCTGGGTGGGCAAGTCTGAAGCCCGTGAATAGCACTCTCCGAATGTCAGCCTTTCCATCTCCGTTCGTATCTTTCAGATAGAGAATGTCGGGTGCTGTAGTCACCAGGATCCCGCCGTTCCAGGGCAATAGACCAGCTACTTGAAGAAGATTGTCCGCGAAGACAGTAGAGTGGTCGACCCTGCCATCGTTATCCCTGTCTTCAAGCAGCTTGATTCTTCCCCGGGGAGATTCTCCCGGCGGTGGATCGAACGGATAATCCAGCATCTCGGCCACGAAGGCGCGCCCACGCTCGTCGAAGACCAGCTCGACGGGATCGACCACGTGGGGCTCAGCGGCAAACAACTCTACCCTGAAATGATCCACGATCCGTAGGCTCTTCAGTCCGTCCTCGGGTGAAAGGGGAGCGGTAGACTGGGAGCACCTGATAAGAGAGAGCACCGCAATGATGCCCAGTACGGATCTCGTAACCGGCGATACCACACGATCCTCCTCAACCGGCGCCACATCTTAGCACAGAGAGTTTCTAGCGTCCCGCCTGTTGCCGAGCATTAGGAACATTGGGGACAGACGTCTTCTCTGGATTCCTTCCGACGTCTTCTCTCGATTCCTTCTCTGTGGGGCAGAATATGACGCAGCTCTTCCACGGAAGCTGGGTCCGATCGAACGGGTAGGGGGCTTGGGAGGCTTGGGAAGAGGACTGGTTAAGTGGTCTATGGTCTGCTAGATTCTCGAAGCTGTGCGTGGACTGCCGGCTAACCAGGGCAGATTTGTCGTAGGGATGGCGTGGGTTTCCTTGAGGATCAAGAAGGTACGGGCTTCCTGGAGGTGCGCTGATCGCGAAGAGTGAAGGCCAGGCCCTCCAGGTGCCCGATCGGTTCGCGCGGACGTGAATAGTGGCCCCGGAGCTGAAAGAGAGTGATCCAATCCTTGATCCTCTCCTCATTTCCCAACACCAGCCCGTCGAGGAAATAGCGAAGCCGCTTCCGATAAACCCCTTGACCTCGAAATCCCCGCTTCTGCTCCTGCTGCAGCGTCGAGGCGGAGATCCTCGCCCCTTCCTTGCTTCCCCCTTCAAAGCCTCGGTAGTAGAGTAGGTTACGGTAGTTGCCCATGTGATCCGGTCCGTCGAACAGCTCCGCCAACGGCATCAACCAGCCATCGGCTCCGATCTGCCGCAAGCAGGCCGAACTTGACCTATGGTCTTCGGGTCTTTCCACCAGGTTCGCTCGTACTGGATTGAGCTCGATGTACGCCAGCGTTTCCTGGATCGCTTGCGAGCCCAGAACGACGGTTGAGTGGAAACGCTCGGCCCACAGGGACCCCCGACGCCCGTAGTTACGATTGTACCACTTGGCGTAGTCGCCCTGGATATTTCGCATCAGTTCGGAGAGGTCGTACAAACGACGATTAAAACGCTCCCAATCGCGATCGCTCACGAGCACCTTGTCGGGACTTGCATACAGCAAGGCCGCACGTTCTTCAAGTTCGATTCGGCTCAACTGGCGGAAGGCTTCGAATCGGAGCAGTATGCGGTAGTGGTTACTCATGAGGCTAAAGGAGGCCACTTTGCAGGAGTAAGCCTCGGTGTAGAAGCGAATCAGTTCCTCCAGCTTGTGGCGGGCGACGGGATCGTCAAAGGGAAACCACTTGGGTGGACCTGCCACGCGCGCTCCGATGTGGTAGACGGTATCTTCATCTTCGATCTTGATCCGGGGGATCCGTGCCATTTGTTAAAAGCCTTTCATCTAGAGGCCAACGCTCCCTCTTGGAAGGCTTTGGCCAGGGCAGTTTTGTTTCACTGTTCCTCCCTAATAACGATCTTGCTTGTGGATCTACGAAACGGATTAAGTCTTCTTGGAATTTTTCACAACTCAGTGCTGGATGAACTCCACGACCTCCCCGGATATCAGGCGTCTCGGCGAGACATTTGAAGCCCGAATTGGGAAGAGTCGGGGAAGAGTCCGAATTGAAGTCAGAGTCCGAATTGAAGTCTGTCCCCACTCCTCCGAACTCCCCACTCCCCCTCGCGCGGCGCAGTTCTCCTGTGAACTCCGAAAAGAAGCGCTAGACCTAAGTTACCTCGTAGAAAAGTGATGTAACCTATTGTTAAGATTGGGGTAATGCTACAAATCAGCTGCGTCGGTACTGGGTACATTATAGACGAACGCCGAGGAGATCCAGGGCTCGCTGCTGAAGCGATGTGGGACGGGTGATTTTGTCGAAGGCTGCTGAGCCGGGCAACTGCGGCTGAATCCGGTTTTTGGAGATCGTGGCCAAATCGCTGAGCAAGGTCTGAAAGCTGTGCACGGGCCCACCCTCAACGGTGCGCTTGCGGTGAGCCTTGCGGAGGGCCTGAGGAGAGCGCTGAGAGGGTGCCACCACCGAATCGCGAAGCTGCCTCCCCGCCTCGGGATCCTCGTCGTCGAACAGGATCGGAGCTAACTTCTGTCGCATGTGCCACTCGACGTAGTAGGCAAGCATGCACAGAAAGACGTGAGCGCGGACCCGATCCTCCAGATGGTGGTAAATGGGTCGGACCTTCAGATCGACACTCTTACAGCTGCGGAAGGCCCGTTCGGCGACGGACAACCCCTTGTAGGCAGCCACCGTTTGTTCGGCATCCATTTGCTCGCGGGCCAGGTTGGTGCGAATCACATAGATCCCGTCCAGTGCCGCCTCCTGCTCGATGCGCTCCTGCCGGCGCTGGTAGGAGAAGGACTCCTCGCCGATCTCCAGGACAAAATGCTTGCCCACTTTGTAGCGGTTGAGGACTTTGCCCACCCGCAGGGCAATCCGATCCTTGCCCTTGAAGCGACGCTTCGGACGTTGCGTTGCCTGGACAATCTTCTCCAACTCCAGCTCGGTCGCCTGGAGCAGTTGCTGGCGATTGCGGGCCCGTTCCTCCGCTAAGCCGAAGTTACCCTGAAAACTAGCTGAAAAACAACCTGTAAGCCATTGTGGATCATCAGGTAAGGGTCTTTTTGTGTTCGACAATCTGTACCCATGTAATAGTTGCTTTAGTGTCCTTTATTGTCGGTAGTATGTGATATTATAGTGCCCATGTACATCGAATCCGTTCCCAACCGCAACTCGCCCCCGGCCATTCTCCTGCGCGAGTCCTACCGGCAAGCCGGCAAGGTGCGCAAGCGCACTCTGGCTAACCTCAGCAAGTGGCCCGCGGAGATCGTCGAAGGCCTGCGCAGCCTCTTGAAGGGAGGCTCCGTCATCTCCGACTTGAGCCAAGCCTTCCAGGTCCAGCGCACTCGCCCCCATGGTCATGTGGCGGCCGTCTTGGGTACCCTGCGCCGCCTCGGTTTGGAGCGCTTACTGGCCACTCGCAACAGCCTGCAGCGCCGCCTGGTAGTGGCCCTGATCGTGGCGCGCATCCTGGAGCCCCGCTCCAAGCTGGCCACCGCACGCGGATGGGATCCCCAGACCCTGTCCAGCAGCTTGGGCGAGCTCTTACAGGTGGAGGCCGCGACGGCCGATGATCTGTACGGCGCCTTGGACTGGCTGCTCGTTCGACAACCAAAGATTGAAAACCAGCTGGCGGCTCAGCGCCTGCAGGACGGTTGCCTCGTGATCTACGACGTCACCTCGACCTACTTCGAAGGGAGGAGTTGCCCGTTGGCCCAGCGGGGGTATTCCCGAGACGGCAAAGGGGGTACGCTGCAGATCGTCTTCGGCCTGCTGTGCGAAAGGCTGCCCCGTCGCGGTCGAGGTCTTCGAAGGCAACCGAGCGGACCCCACAACAGTGACCAGCCAAATCCAAAAACTGCGCCAACGCTTCGGGTTGCGCTCGGTGGTGGTGGTCGCCGATCGAGGAATGCTGACGGAAGCCCGCATTCGGGAGGAGCTCAAGCCGCTGCCCGGCATGGGCTGGATCACGGCCCTGCGAGGCCCTCAGATCCGCAAACTGTTTCAATCCGGTCCGCTGCAGCTGTCCCTGTTTGATCAACGCGACCTGGCCGAGATCCAGAGCCCGGACTACCCCGGGGAACGGCTCATTGTCTGCCGTAATCCCCTCTTAGCGGAGGAACGGGCCCGCAATCGCCAGCAACTGCTCCAGGCGACCGAGCTGGAGTTGGAGAAGATTGTCCAGGCAACGCAACGTCCGAAGCGTCGCTTCAAGGGCAAGGATCGGATTGCCCTGCGGGTGGGCAAAGTCCTCAACCGCTACAAAGTGGGCAAGCATTTTGTCCTGGAGATCGGCGAGGAGTCCTTCTCCTACCAGCGCCGGCAGGAGCGCATCGAGCAGGAGGCGGCACTGGACGGGATCTATGTGATTCGCACCAACCTGGCCCGCGAGCAAATGGATGCCGAACAAACGGTGGCTGCCTACAAGGGGTTGTCCGTCGCCGAACGGGCCTTCCGCAGCTGTAAGAGTGTCGATCTGAAGGTCCGACCCATTTACCACCATCTGGAGGATCGGGTCCGCGCTCACGTCTTTCTGTGCATGCTTGCCTACTACGTCGAGTGGCACATGCGACAGAAGTTAGCTCCGATCCTGTTCGACGACGAGGATCCCGAGGCGGGGAGGCAGCTTCGCGATTCGGTGGTGGCACCCTCTCAGCGCTCTCCTCAGGCCCTCCGCAAGGCTCACCGCAAGCGCACCGTTGAGGGTGGGCCCGTGCACAGCTTTCAGACCTTGCTCAGCGATTTGGCCACGATCTCCAAAAACCGGATTCAGCCGCAGTTGCCCGGCTCAGCAGCCTTCGACAAAATCACCCGTCCCACATCGCTTCAGCAGCGAGCCCTGGATCTCCTCGGCGTTCGTCTATAATGTACCCAGTACCGACGCAGCTGATTTGTAGCATTACCCCAATCTTAACAATAGGTTACATCACTTTTCTACGAGGTAACTTAGGGCTAAGAGGGGATTACGGCAGACAATGAGCCGTTCCCCGGGGTAGTCCGGGCTCTGGATCTCGGCCAGGTCGCGTTGATCAAACAGGGACAGCTGCAGCGGACCGGATTGAAACAGTTTGCGGATCTGAGGGCCTCGCAGGGCCGTGATCCAGCCCATGCCGGGCAGCGGCTTGAGCTCCTCCCGAATGCGGGCTTCCGTCAGCATTCCTCGATCGGCGACCACCACCACCGAGCGCAACCCGAAGCGTTGGCGCAGTTTTTGGATTTGGCTGGTCACTGTTGTGGGGTCCGCTCGGTTGCCTTCGAAGACCTCGACCGCGACGGGGCAGCCTTTCGCACAGCAGGCCGAAGACGATCTGCAGCGTACCCCCTTTGCCGTCTCGGGAATACCCCCGCTGGGCCAACGGGCAACTCCTCCCTTCGAAGTAGGTCGAGGTGACGTCGTAGATCACGAGGCAACCGTCCTGCAGGCGCTGAGCCGCCAGCTGGTTTTCAATCTTTGGTTGTCGAACGAGCAGCCAGTCCAAGGCGCCGTACAGATCATCGGCCGTCGCGGCCTCCACCTGTAAGAGCTCGCCCAAGCTGCTGGACAGGGTCTGGGGATCCCATCCGCGTGCGGTGGCCAGCTTGGAGCGGGGCTCCAGGATGCGCGCCACGATCAGGGCCACTACCAGGCGGCGCTGCAGGCTGTTGCGAGTGGCCAGTAAGCGCTCCAAACCGAGGCGGCGCAGGGTACCCAAGACGGCCGCCACATGACCATGGGGGCGAGTGCGCTGGACCTGGAAGGCTTGGCTCAAGTCGGAGATGACGGAGCCTCCCTTCAAGAGGCTGCGCAGGCCTTCGACGATCTCCGCGGGCCACTTGCTGAGGTTAGCCAGAGTGCGCTTGCGCACCTTGCCGGCTTGCCGGTAGGACTCGCGCAGGAGAATGGCCGGGGGCGAGTTGCGGTTGGGAACGGATTCGATGTACATGGGCACTATAATATCACATACTACCGACAATAAAGGACACTGAACCAACTATTACATGGGTATAGATTGTCGAACACAAAAAGACCCTTACCTGATGATCCACAATGGCTTACAGGTTGTTTTTCAGCTAGTTTTCAGGGTAACTTCGGGCTAGACAACAAGGACGTTGACCGTTGACACCTGGGGTCCGGGAAGAAATCGTTTGCTTGGACACGTTTTTCATTCCCAGGGCGTTAATGTAGAGTACTTGACGTATCACATCGGAAGGCATAGGGAGTGGCAACAGGCCTTCCCTTCTAAATGGATGCTTCTTGACCGATGGCGCCAAGACTTCTGTCGGCGGCGGGGAGCACCGGAGTCGGATCCGCTCTTGAGTCGACTGTTTCTTTCTACATTCGTCGAAAATGGTCCACAGAACTGATCTTGAGGACATAGACCTTCAGGCTGCTCTCCAGGAGCACTTCGGGTTCTCCGAGTTTCTCCAGGGACAAGAAGAAACCATCCGCAATGGCTTGAAGGGCCGCGATATGGTGGTGGTGATGCCCACTGGTTCGGGTAAATCGCTCTGCTACCAACTCTCGTCATTGGTGTTGCCAGGGATCTCGATCGTCGTATCCCCCTTGATCGCCCTGATGAAAGATCAGGTAGACGGACTCGAAGCCAGAGGGCTCCCTGCGACCTACATCAACTCCTCGCTCCCAGCCATGGAAATGAGAGAGCGAATCGAGGCGCTGCGGTCCGCGAGCTACAAGCTAGTCTACGTCGCTCCAGAGCGATTCCGAGACCGCCGTTTTCTGGATGCATTGGGCCGGAACCAGATTTCCCTCATGGCGATTGATGAGGCCCATTGCATCAGTCAGTGGGGACATGATTTTCGTCCCGAGTATCTTCGTCTACGAGAGGTTCTGGCCGATCTGCCGTCGACCCGAGTGATGGCGATGACCGCTACCGCTACGCCCTACGTCCGTTACGACATCATCAAGCAAATGGGACTGGGCGAGGACGGGAGAAGCGAGCCACTAGTCCTGGTCTATGGGTTTTCACGACCCAATCTAAAACTGGTTGTGTCACGGGTCTCCAGCCACGCAGAAAAGATGGAACACGTGCGTCACGCAGTTGAGCAATATCAGACTGGAATCGTCTACTGCGCCACCCGCAAGCAGACGGAAAAGGTGCACGGTCTCCTCAAGGCAGCCGACCGCGACTGCAGCCTCTACCATGGAGGCTTAGCGGACAATCAGCGCAAGGAAATTCAGGACGAGTTCATGAATGGCGATACTCCGGTTGTGGTAGCGACCAATGCCTTTGGTATGGGGGTAGATCGTCGTGACCTCCACTTCGTGTTGCATTGGGATGTTCCTGGCAGCATCGAAGCCTACTACCAGGAAATAGGGCGCTCTGGACGAGACGGCAAGCAATCCTTGTGCGAGTTGCTCTACAGTTATGCCGATGTCCGAACCCAGGAGTTTTTTCTGGATGGAGCCAATCCCAGCCGGGAAGAGGTCGAGACCCTCTGGAGCAGGATCCGTCAACGTTGTTTGCACGGACCCGCCGTATGTGACCTCTCGGAGTGGGTTGGCCCGGCTTCGATCAGCAAGAATGAAATGACCGTCCGAACCGTTCTCTCAGTTCTGGAACGAGCGGGCCTTATCCGATGCGAACGGGTGCCTGGTGGTTCCAGTCTACTGATCTCGATGGTGGCAGGAGCCGATTTTGGTGTTCTAGAGCAGCAGTTTGTCTATCTCAGTGAGAAGCGGAGCCGTGACAAGCGCAAGCTCCAGGATATGTTGCGCTACGCTGGTACTCCGAGCTGTCGGCACGCCTACATTCTCAACTATTTCGGCGAGAGTGATGTCGCTGCTGAGTGTGGTAATTGCGATCGCTGTCGACGTATCAAGGGCCAGGAGGTTCGCGAGCCGACCGAGGAAGAATGGCCCGTTCTACAGAAGGTCCTGAGTTGTGTGGCCCGAATGAGTACCAGCTTCGGCTGCGCTCGGGTGGTTCAGGTGCTGACTGGATCGAAAGCCAAGCCCGTCTTGGAACGGGGACTGGATCGTCTCTCCACTTACGGTCTGCTGAAGGAACATGGCGAAAGCTACGTGCGCCGCATTCTCGATGAGCTGGTTCAAGAGGGATGCGTCCGCATTACTACTGGGGACTATCCCCTTGTCGATATCACTGAACAGGGCAGGAAAGTCATGTGGAGGAAAGAGACGGTGGCCATTAACTGGCCCCCGGTGAAGCCCCCGTCGAAGACTCGATCCGAAAGTAAGGAGTGGTCCATACCCTCTTACGATGCAGAGCTCTTCCAGGAGCTGAAATCCTGGCGGTTGACGGAAGCGCAGGCCAAAAGGGTTCCAGCCTTCGTTGTCATGCACGATGCGACCTTGAAGGGCGTTGCCGCTTTTTGTCCGCAGAACCTCTCCGAATTAGAAAGAGTTAAGGGAATTGGCCCAACCAAGGTGGCCAAGTATGGCGATGCCTTGATCGGTATCATCGACGATTGGGTCAAGAAACAAGAGAGCACTGATCTCGAACAGAGCTCAGAATAGAATATCTTGGGTCCCTCAGATGTTACAGGCAGCTTCTAGCTTGGTCTGGCGAGACAACGGTTTACCAAAGCTGTCCAAGCAGAGGGGACGACGATGATTTGGACTGTGTTGATCAGTATCGTAATGAGCGTCGTCGGTCAAGAGGTGTAGTGCCACGATTTCTGGATTGAACCGTCGACCTTCACGCCAAAGCTGGGTTCGCCTGCCCATATTCGTCTGATGATCGGCGAAGACTTTAAGGGCGATTCCCTTCCGCGTGATCCGTCCCATATCGAGAAGTTCTTGCTCGCCGGACCCGGTGGAGAATCTCCGATCGTGGGTCTTTCGGGCTCTGAACCCGCTGGCTACGTTCGCCTCGAGTTGCCTGGTCTCCATGTCATCGGCTATCGCAGCAGAAATAGGTCTATCACCCTGGAAGCAGATCAGTTCGAGAGCTATCTTGCAGAGGAGGGATTGGAGCAGATCGTTCGTTTGCGGGCTCGTGAGGGCAAGACCCAGCAGCGTGCCAGGGAGACCTTCTCGCGCTGCGCAAAGTCTCTCGTGGTCGCAAGTCAGATAGACCCCGAAGCAGTAGGTCTTCGGCTGGGCTTCACCTTGGAGCTGCTGACAGAAAAGAACCCCTATTCCCTGCCTGCTGGTCAGGGCCTGCCCGTTCGTCTGCTTTATGAGGGCGAACCCTTAGAGGGCGCCAGGATCGTTGCCTTGAGCAAGGAGAAGCCAGAGCAGAAACTGATGGATCGCTCCGACCCGGAAGGGCGCGTCCTTTTTCAGCTTCCTGGTGGGCGAACCTGGCTGGTAAAAGCGGTCCATATGGTGTCTGCCGCCAAGGGTTCCGGCGCCGACTGGGAGAGTATCTGGGCCTCTTTGACCTTCAAGATTCCCTAGGCCCGCCCACAGATTCCAGCGACGTTTGGTGGTGGAGAAACAGCGGCTGCCTGCCCCCCTGACATCAAGCGCCCGCATCAAAGACCATTTGACCTTCCACCACGGTCTGGTGGATCTCAATGCCTGTTTCGGTCCATTCGAAGCGGATGATGTTTGCTTTCTTACCGGGCTCCAATGTGCCTAGTTCTCCCTCTCTGGACATGAGTTGTGCAGGATGCAGGCTTGCCATATGAACGGCCTCGGGGAGAGAAATTTCGGCAAATCGAACTAGATTGGCGAGACCCTGATCAATGCTGGCTCCGGCTCCGAAGAGATACGGTGTTCCGGCAAGCGAAATGCGTCCCTCAGGTCCTACTTCTATTGTCTGGGAACCAACCGGATAGAACCCTGGTGGCAGTCCTGCCATGACGACTGCGTCGCTGATTAGGATGCTTCGGCGAGCCTCTTTGCCCCGAACCATCGATTTGACCACCGACGGCGGCAGGTGGTGCCCGTCGACGATAAAACTCGCCATGAGATTGTCGTTGGCCAACTGATCCCAGATATAGTTGGGATGTCGCTGCAGTATGAAGTGGGCCCCGTTGCCGAGATGTGTGGACAGGCGCGCTCCCGCACGGGTGGCTTCGGTAATGTCACGGGTCCCGGCGTTAGCATGTCCTAACGAGACGACGATCTGCTGCTCCACTAATCTCTCGATGAACGGGATTGCCCCCTCTATCTCAGGGGCAAGAGTGACCAGTTGAATGCGGCCTTCTGCGGCCTCCTGGAAGCGGCAGAACTCATCCCAATTGGGGGGTCTCACGTGTTCGATTGGATGGGCTCCTCGGGGGCCGTCCACCGCTGAAATGTAGGGACCCTCCAAATGGATACCCAGAACGGATCGCTCGATTTGCGGATCACAGCAGGCCCGGCTTATACACTTCAAAGAGGCCAGCATAGCCTCTGGAGCGGCGGTCACGACGGTCGGACACAAAGCCCCAACACCACATCGCCACTGCAGTTCGACCATACTTGCGATCGAGTCGGGGGTTGCCTCGGGTCCGTTGACAGCATGTCCTCCAAAGCCATTGATTTGGAGGTCTACCAGGGCGGGAGCGATCCACAGTTGGAGTGAATGCGGGGGTCTCCTCGACCTTGCTGATGTGTTCGCCTTCGACCTCCACCAGAACAGGCTTCTCTGAGAGATAGTCTTTGCCGAGGAGTTGTTTGCTTTGCGCCAATGCCGGACTCCTGCCTCTGTTGACTCAGACAATTGAGAGGGCGCCACTGCCCTCAACCGGCCGAAAGACGTGAACGTCAGCGCTCAGTCCCCGGGGCTCGTAATAATCGTTTCGGAGGGTCTCCATCAGGGTCTGGATCGCCTGGTTATCGGCAAAGATCATAGCGCACCCCCCTAGTCCCGCACCTGCAAGTTGTGCCCCGATGACATTGGGCAATGAAACCGCCAGGTCAAGGATGTAATCGATTTCTGGTGTAGAACAGGCATATCGGCCGCTCTGGGCCCAGAAATCCGCCGCCTGGCGCCGGGCTGGATCTTCCGACATCGAAGAAACGATCAGGCGATCCAGCTCCTGATTGCTGTAGGCGGCGACGTGGACAGCGGCTTCTCCGTTCCGATGACGAAGAAGTCTGTCCCCATCGTGGCTGAGTCGCATCAGCTCTCCGATCATCTCCAGTCGACGCTGGCGCAAAAGGTCGGCGAACATGTCGCTGCGTTGACATTCTGCAATCCCGTAGATGGCAACTTCACGCAGAGCATAGGGTCCGAGGTCGCGATGGGTTGAGAAGATTCGCTCCAGTTGGTCCTTCAGTCCAGGCAAGAGCCGTTGCAGATAGCTTCGACTGGCGCGCCTGGGTAGCTGCTTCAAGATCCGGTACAGCTCGCCGGTTGAGATCCCCAAGCGAGCTGGGTTCAGGTCGCGGAGGTGTTCCAGGCCTTTAAGAGCGGCGGTATTCTTCTTGAGCAGCAGTTCCAGAAGGTCATAGCAGTCAACTCGATGATTGAACGTGTCACGCGCATCCGCGCTCTTCGAAACCCGGACCTTGCTATTGGAGACTACTAGTGACAGTCCATCGGGAAAGGGGATCGTTTCCTCGATGCGAAAAGGGAAGAAGCCCACCCGTACGACCCGACCTCTTTCCCCGCTTCTGATTGCGGCGTGATCGGCACTGCCCCCCCGGGATCCGACGAACCACTCTCCTTCTCCACAGAGGTCGACGAACTGCTGCATGGTAATCTGCAGCCCATTGAGTGCTACCGACGCTTCGGCCACTGCCACGACTATGGCCGAACTGCTGGAGAGACCCGCTCCAACTGGTATGTTCCCTGAGACCACACAGTCCATACCTGTCAGTCTGTGGTCTAGGCAGGCATGCTGAAGCCGCAGTACGGCAGCCTTGGCGTAGTTACTCCAATCACCTCGGGAGCCCTCCATCACCTGTTGAACGGTGACGGAGTTGATGTAGTCCATCCAGTCGCACCAATCGGCGGTTTGCAGCAGACTGCCGATGTGGAATTGGCGTTCCGGGAATTCGTCCGAGTTAAGGTTCATCAACCTGACTACGTCGTCGTCTCGAGCTGCAGCCGCCAGGACGATCTCCCGACTGATGGCCATGACGTTCACGTAGCCGCCTCGATGATCGACTTGCCGACCCATCAGATTGATCCGCCCCGGAGCCCGCGTGAGCACCACCGGACGCTCGAGACCGTATCGCTCCACGAACTCCTCGAGCACCCTCAGAAAGGCACTACGGCGCTCTTCAAGAAGTTCTTGGTCACTTCCATAGATCTGGGTCAGAGTCTGACGCAAACTCGATGAATTGGTCTCGAGGATTCTTATCCATTCTCCAGCTGGGAGCAGAAAGGGAGCTGGCTCCGTCGGCGCCCTCACCGAGATACGACGACGTCGTGCCAGCCGCCGACCGAAGACCTCCTCGGCGAACAGAAGCTCCTCTGGGGTGTTGAAGGCCAACAGATCTTCTGGATTGGTTACGTCGACCACACAGATCCGAGCTTTCTCAGCCACCAGGTTAGCCAGCGTGTCGGTGAGATAGAGTTCGTCCTGGGCATTGTCGGCTTGAAGTCTTCCCAGTGCACGATAAAGAGCAGCTGCTTCAAACAGGTAAAGGGATGCGTTGACGGACGTGCCCTGTTTTTCGATCTGCTCGGCCCGAAGTTTCTTGCGTCCGACCCGTATCGGAGTCGCCTTTTCAGCAGCTTGCTTCAGGTCTGCCACCTCTACGATTCCGACTGCCTTTCGACTCCCGTCGTAGACGATCCGACCCGCCGTAGTGGTCGCGGTCTTGGGAAGCGCCGTCAACGTCATATCCGCCCTCGTCTGCCGGTGCCGACTGACCAGATCCGTCAGAACCGAGGGCTGAATTACCTTATCTCCCATGGTGACGATGACTTCTCCCTGGAAGCCAGCAGATTGTAGAAACTGGGCGGCACAGGCAGCCGCATGGCCGGTTCCCCGTGCTTCCGGCTGGTAGATGAAGGCGACGCCGGGATGCTCAGCCGAAACGGTGGCCATGACCTGATCGGCCATCTGTCCCACCACTATGAGGAAGCGCTCCAGACCCACGGACTTGAGCATGGAGAGAGTGCGCACGATGGCCGGGACGCCCGCCAGTGAAAAGCAGACCTTGTGCTGTTCGGAAGAGCCCATCCGGGTCCCCTGACCGCCGCACAAGACCACGCACATCGTGTCATGGTATTCCATGGACCGCCTCCAACCCCCTGCGAGCGAAGCCGAAGATAGCGTGCGGGCTTCGTGACAGTCAAGAAGAGTCAGTCCGATTCATATCTGTGTCTGTGATCACCGAGGAGTAGCTACCCCTTTTGTTTCAATTAGAGCAAATGAATACCTGGGTAGTTTTCGTGCTTCTAATGGGCGTCGTCGCCTTCTATTTTTTTCTGTCGGTGCACCTCTTGTTCAGCTTTGCGAGTCAGTTCTTCTTCAGAGCACGCAGGAAGTGAGCACCGCGACCGGAGGGAAGATCGTAGGCTCCTCTGCTCGCGGTACCTCTCCCGAAAAAAGGGGTTTCCGAACCGGGGACAGAGGAGAATGCCTGGGGACAGAGGACAGAGGGAGAGGAGCTAGCTGGGGACAGACGACAGAGACTGGGGACAGAGGACAGGGGACAGAAGGAGGAGGAGTGCAGGGGACAGACGTTCTTCTTCCGAGGGGTTTCCTGCGTAGGTGAAAGGGGAAATCTGTGCCGGCTTAATTGGGCAACCCTTTACCCATGAGCCCGCAAGTTGGACCAGCCCCTAGGAGTTGAGAGTTGCCTCCGCCGCTAGGGCCGCTCCAAGGCGAAACGAAACTCTACCCGGCGGTTCTTCTCTCGATTCTCACGGCCGTTGTTGGCAGCCAGGGGTCGGGTGTCGGCGTACCCTCCCGCGACCAGTCTATCCGCGGGGACTTCGCATTCCTCCACCAAGAACCGGATGACGGCAGTCGCCCGGGCTGACGACAACTCCCAGTTGGAGGCGTAGCTAGCTGTCTTGATGGGAATGTCATCGGTGTGTCCGTCTACTCTGAGTGTCATCGAGGGTTTGCGCTTTACGAGTTCCGCGATCTTCTTCAAGTGGGCATGCATTTCCGGCTTTAACGTGGCCTCCCCCGACTCATACAGGACTTTTCCCGGCACGCTGAGGAGCACCACTTTGCCCCTATCTGATTCAGCGCGGGGAAAGGAATTGGGGATCAACGACTGGAGTTCCGTGAGCAGAGTCTGTTGAGCACTCTGATTGACAAGGACCGGAGTTCCCTGGCCAGGGACGGCCGTTAGTGTCGAATCTCTGGTCGTTCCAAAGGCATCCTTGATCGAACCGATGAACAGCCGGTACTTGGTCGCGTCCACCTGGGAAAAGGAGAGCAACAGAGCAAAAAAGCAGAGCAGCAGCGTCATCATGTCGGCGAAAGTGACCATCCAAGCGGGGGCACCCTCTTCTTGCGGTGGCGGTTTGGGACGAACAGCAGGCATGAGGCTCCTTTTCGAGGCTCGAGCAAGTTCTGCGAGCCGACTCTAAGCTATGGTTTCGGTAAAAACCCGTGAGCCCTTTAGGGTTTCGGCAAAGAGTCGGGATGTTGGACCAAGATGGAGCCCTTCTGGACCCGAAGGGGAAAGGTTGGAATCTGGGCTCGAGAATCCACAAGGCAGCGGCCGGTCTTGATATCGAACTCCCACAAGTGCCAGGGGCAGCAAATTACCTCGCCATCGCGTTCATAGGTCAGAGTCTGCTCCTGGGTGCTAGCCCGGATTATTCATAAGTTTTCGTAGCGAGGCGGTAAAAGCGCAGCCCTGGCAAGGCTTGCGACCGAGACCACTCGTGGCGAGCCTCCGCAGTCGTACTCGTGCAGTACGTCGAGGAGGCCGACCGAGCGAAACACAGCCAGGACGGATGATTGCGCCGCCGCAGTAGAAAACTTATGAATAATCCGGGCTAGGGGGACGAACGGCCACCGTACGGCCGCTGACCCTTCCCGTGCAGAGTGGACCTCCCTTGTGAGGACAAATATTGCGAAGCGCATAGAGTCTTCCCTGGATATTAAAGATTCCAATGCCTGCCTTGCCTCGAAAAGGAACGATGATCTTTCTTTGTCCAGGAGGGATCTCACTGGTTCTAGCAACTTCAACCCACTTGACCCGGCGCACACTGTCCTTTCTAGAAAGTCGTCCCGGGAGAGCTCACGCGTCATTCCCTAGACCAAACAATTCCCGTGCGTTGTCCGCGAAGATCCGCTGATGGAGTTTCGGGGGCAGCTTGGGCAGCGTTGTGACGGGGTCGTCCCAGTCGAAATGGGGCCAGTCGGAACAATAGAGGAGTGTCTCTTCGGCGTGCATCTCTTCGAGCAACCCCATCAAATCAGCGTGCCGCTCCGGCTCCGCGAATGGTTGGGATCCCACGCGAATGTGCTGGCGAAAATACTCACTTGGAAGCTTCTTGACCCATGGGGTTTGCTCGCGCAAGGATTTCCAATCGGCGTCCATCTTCCAGAGGAACCCTGGAACCCAAAACTGATCCACTTCCAACACCGCGAACTTGAGCTTGGGGAATTTTTCGAAGACGCCTTCACAGATAAGGGAAGCGCAGTGGGCCATAGCCATTGACGAACGGGCAGCACGGTTTTCCAGGTAATACGTAGGGTAGCCCACACCTGTGGGCGATCCTGCCATACCCGTGCCCCCAGCTCCGGGGTGAATGCAGACCACCAGTCGATGCTCCTGGCAGGCCTGCCAGATGGGACGATAGAACCGGTTGCCGTACGGCCTCTGGGAACCGGTGGGTACAACGACCGCTACCACATCGGGCTGATCTCCCAGACGGTGGATCTCCTGAACGGCCAGATGAGGGTCTGAACAGCAGGTCGCCAGGGCGAGTTTCAGTCGTTCGTCACGGCTGGTCCAGTTCTCCCGGGACCAATCGTTGGTGGCGCTGCAAAGGGCACTGGCGTAATCCGGGTCTGGAATGACTGAGGCCGTATACATGGTTTCGCCCGTCAATAGGGCGTACTCAATATTCCAGACGTCGAGATGATGTTTTCTCAGTCTTTCGTAGTCCCAGTTCTGATTACCGCCATGATGCCCCTCCTGGTTGAACTTTTCCGCCAGATCCGTCCGCGCCGCCCTTCCTGCTACATTGAGGTAGCCGGAATTGATCAGGGGGAAACCGTAATCCGCGACGCGCTCCTGGTATACCCGGGGGAGATAGGAAATCAAGTCTTCACGGTTGCGGGGTACCTGATGTACATCACAGTCGATAAGACCTATGGACTCCTTCGGTTTGGCTGTCCACCCCGGTGCGGCGACCGGTTTTGCCCCAGGAAGGTTCATGGTGGTTTTTCGAATTGCCCGTGTGCTCTCCAGCTCGGGAGTTAAGACTACACCCGGCGTGCATTGGCTTCAAGGCAGGGGGCCCGACTGCGTGTCAATAGTGGTTTCAGGGCGATTGGAGAGACCGCGATTCGACTTTTCAGAGCCGGAGGAATCTCTGGGAGGTGAGGTGGCGATTCTTCAGCTGATCAGAGCCGTGAACGTAGGGAGCAGACAACAGCAGAGTTCGTTTTTCTGTCGACCGCTCTCGGGTTGTCTGGTGTACGTAGCTTCAGTCCTACCAATGCGTTATGATAAATTGGGGATTGCGGTGGAACCGAGGCAGGGCACCTCACGAGGATGGTCCAGGTGGTACCCTATCGCGACGGATTCAAGGTCGATGGCACACCCGAATGGCTCGTTAGCTTTGATCATGCGCTCGATCCTTGTTCTTCTAGTTTACCTGAATGTCTCCCCGGCCCTCATGGCCGTGGAAACAGTCCTGGAAAAGGATTTCCGGGATTGGACGCTTGCCGAGGCGGTTGAAATACTCAACCAATCCTCCTGGGCTCAGCAGCGCACATTCACCCGGGTGGTGGCTGGAATCGGCAGTGGGGTCCTTGGCGAAAAGGAAATCTTCAATACCTTTTTCGTACGGTTTCTGTCAGCCGAACCGATACGCAAGGCCTTCGTGCGCGTTCAGCAGATACAGCAGGGTTATGACCAGATGGACGAAGTCGAGCGGAAGCGCTTCGAGGTGCTGGTGTCTCCCGGTCTGGAGCTGGATGTGAGCCAATGGATCGTTGTAAGCATGACTTTTCGCTCCAACAATCCCCGTCAGGAGCGTCGCGTGGAGAGGTTTCTGGACGCCCAAACCGTTGAAACCATGAAGGCGAGAGCCTTTCTCTCCACCGACCGTCTCAGCCAAGTCGAGTTGGCGGCCTATTTCCCGCCGCGACGGGATGGGGTGGGGGCTAAGTTTGTGTTCCCACGGCAACTTTCAGGAGAGCCGATCATATCGAAAGAAGAGAGCTCAGTGACCTTCGAAGCCAATCTCCCGACTCAGCGGCTTCGAGTCACTTTTCCCCTATCAGAAATGCTTCTAAATGGCGAGGTAGCCCTCTAAAAATGGCATCTGGAAGACTCTTGCTACTCCTGGTGACTCCCTGGATCTTGACTTGTCCCTGGGGTTTTGGCGGATCGACTGGCACCGTCATCGGCCGAGTGCTCGACGCTGCCGGTAAGCCAGCAGGTGAGGTCAGCGTCAGTATTGTTCAGGAAGAGACAGAGCAGCGCATCAACACCCGAACGAATCGCGATGGCCACTTCCGAGTTGAGCTTGACGCAGGCGGATATGCCATTTCAGTTGAGGAGGACGAGCGGTCATCGACTCCGGCCAGGGTCAGCCTCAGAGCGGGTGAGGAGCGCCGACTGGTTGTCCACCTTTCAGCGGCGCAGAATGGAACTGCCAGGCGAACCGATGAAGAGACAGAAGCAGTTGGGTTCGGTTCTCGCACCAATACCAGGGGACAGAGTTCGGACAGCAACAATCCTTCTCTAGTGGCCATTCGGGACTATCAGATTGGGCTGGGTGGTTTTCAACCAACGGCGTCCTCAGGTAAGACCCTAGCCGAGATCGTCAATCCATTTCCTGCAAAGAAGCAAGGTAGGTTTCATGGAGCGCTTTATGAGTTCCACCGAAACGACAATTTCGACGCCCGAAACTTTTTCGATCCGCTGGGCCCGAGGCTTCCAGAATACAAGCGCAACCAGTTCGGGGTGAGCCTCGGTACTACAGTGAGGCAGAATCTCAGCTTTTTTGGATCCTATGAGGGGCTGAGGATCATCAAGGGGTCGACGCTGCTCTCTCACGTGCCAACCGCGGACATGAAGCGGGGGGATTTTAGCGCTGTGGAGACCGAATTGCGGGACCCGTTTACCGGCGAACCCCTTCCTGGGAATCGGATTCCGGCGGACCGGATCCACCCTGTCGCCACCAAGCTGTTAGGGGTACTGCCTGACCCGAATCAGAGCGATCCCGATCGAAATTTTCTCAACAACCAGCCGAGTGTTCGCTACCAGGATTCGTACTCCTTCAGATTCGACTACCAAGGAGATGAAGATTCCAAGATCTATTTCCAGTACGCCCTGACTGACGCCGAGCGTGTCGATGCGCATCCCTTGCCCGATTTTGGTACCGATCGCACGATTTTCAGCCAGTACACAACCGTCACTTACAACCGTACCGTCGGCAGTCGACTGGTGACCGAGGGCCGACTGACCTTCAGTAGGTATCTAAGCCAGAGGCTCTCCAAGAACTCGGGCCGGGAAGGACTTCTAGACTCTCTCGGTATTGCAGGTCTGGATACGGACGATCCTCTTCAAGAGGGCTATCCTGAGTTTTCGTTGAACGAATACGCGTCGTTCGGGGACCAGCGATCCCCCTACAAGTGGCTTAGTAACCGATTCTCCTTCGATGGATCAGCAACCTATGCCATCGGGGGACACACTCTCAGGATGGGAGGCGATGTCGTAGGGCGACAGGTCAACGACACTCGGATCGAAGGGATGGGACGGGGGAGGCTGGTTTTCAACGGTTACTATGCCGGAGATGCCTTCGCCGACTTTCTTTTCGGTCTTCCGGACACCGCCTGTCGACCGGTGGGCTCTGAGCGGACGGATCTACGAAAGAGGAGCTGGCGGTTGTCACTTCGGGACCAGTGGAGAGTAAATCCCCAGATCTCCCTGACGATCGGGGTCGCCTACCGCTACGCCCCTCCGTATCGATCCGTGTCCGATAATGTCTCGGGGTTCTTTCCGCTACTCTTCGAGCCGCCTACGGATGGCGAGATCGTCATTGGAGGAAGCCATGAGGCCCAACGACTAGGCTTGAGCCGGGCGGGTGACGGAGGGCTGGTTTTCCCTGATCGGAACGATTGGGCTCCGGAGCTGGGATTGGCGTACAGTCCTTTCGGGAACAACCAACTGGTCCTGCGAAGTTCCTACACCATACACTACTCGTCGGCCAATTCGAGTCACTACGCTCGCTATCTGAATAAGAACTTCCCCTTCTACTACGTCGAGAGCGCCGAGGCCCCCGTAGACAGTCCCGACCTCGATTTGGGTAATCCCTTTCAATACATTGCACCGACGGAACTCACGGTTCGAGGTCTGGAGACCACTCTAAGAAACCCCTATGTGCAGCGGTGGCTGCTGACGATGCAGGGCGAGATCAATCAGTACTGGAATCTGGAAGCATCCTACAGGGGCCGTAAAGGCAGTCATATGCTCCGGACTCTCGCGAGCAATGTTCCGCTGCCCGAATCGGGTCCATTGCAGCCCCGGAGGCCGAACCCCGAGTTCGGGCTCTTCCGGATCCTGACCAGTGGAGGTTCCCTGAGCAGCCACCAACTCGACCTGGCCGCAGAGCGCCGTCTCAGCGAGGGGCTGTCCCTCAAATCAGGCTTTACCTGGACCCGTTCTCTCGACGATGTCTTCAGTGACCCCTCCAATCCGCGCGATCTTCGTTCGGAAAAGGCTCGCACCGGCTATATCCCGGAGCGGCAGTTCTTCCTCAACTACATTATCGAGCTTCCCCCTGGTCGAGCTCGCAGTCTCGATGCAGAAGGGGGCAGTCTGAGTCGTCAACTGCTTCACGGCTGGCGCCTGTCGGGTATCACCTACATTCAGGACGGGACTTCATTTAGCGCGCTTTTGGCGGGAGATGCGAACAACGATGGCGTCGACCAGGATCGTCCGGATATCTTGGGCACCACCTCTGTGGATTCCTCGGATCAGACCATCGACCACTGGTTTCCAACGGAGGCCTTTGCCC
Source organism: Acidobacteriota bacterium (assembly GCA_965219855.1). Lineage (GTDB taxonomy): Bacteria > Acidobacteriota > UBA6911 > RPQK01 > JAJDTT01 > CAUZIZ01. The sequence continues at coordinate 798,915 of CBDCOR010000021.1, read as the reverse complement.
AACCAGATCCCTTTTCCTTCGGAGACGCCGGGCGCAATATTCTGGTGGGTCCGGGATATCAGAAGTGGGATGTCAGCATGATCAAGCAGACTCGGCTCTCGAACGGCGATTTCGTGGAGCTAAGAGTGCAGCTGTTCAACGCCTTCAATCATGCGAATTTCCGGAGACCGAATGCGGTATACGGGAACACCCTCTTCGGCAAGATTTTCGGGGCACGCCACGCCCGCGAAATAGAAGTGGCGCTCAAGTACTCCTTCTGAGGACGCCTCTGTTTCCCGATCATCTCCGCTTAGAATCCGCCAAAAGGCTCATCCCAGATAGCAGAAACAGCAGTTGGAAGCGAAGAGAGAGCGGCCGCGGCCAGCCGGCAATCACGTCCAGCGGCTAGATCACGTCTGTCCCCAGCCGCATCCCCAGAATCACGTCTGTCCCCAATTGCTTATCCCCAATTGCTTATCCCAATTGCTTATCCCCAATCACCGATCTATGTTCCCAGGCACCGACCCCTGACCGTTCACTTGCCTCTTCAAGACCAGCCAATGGCCCTATGGACTGTCCAGAGTTTGAGTAGTCCTGTCGAACATCAGTGCCCGTGATACACTCGAACCATCCGGGCTGAGAAATGAGCTATTTCTTCCGACTGTGGGTTGTATTCTCCCTGACTCTTCCCTCTCTGTTAGCCATCTCTTGTGCTCTTTCTGCGCCTAGCGAAGCGTCGCAAGACGAAGAACATTACGAGCAACTTCGGGTGCGAATGGTAGCCGCCCAATTGAAAGCTCGTGACATCTGGGACCGTAGAGTATTGAGGGCGATGCAGGAGGTCCCACGGCACCTCTTTGTACCGGAGAGAATCCGGCCTCATGCCTACCAGGATCACCCTCTTCCTATCGGCGAGAAGCAGACGATTTCTCAACCCTATATCGTGGCCCTGATGACGCAGCTTGCCGCTCCCAAGGCGAATCATCGTGTCCTGGAGGTAGGCACCGGATCGGGGTATCAGGCTGCAGTCCTGGCTGAGCTGGTCAAGGAGGTCTACACCATCGAGATCGTACCACTGCTTGCGGAGCGCTCCCGCAAGGTTCTCGCAGAGCTGGGCTACACCAATGTCCACACTCGGCAAGGGGATGGCTATCGCGGCTGGCCAGAAAAGGCTCCTTTCGACTTGATCCTGGTCACAGCCGCACCGGGGAAGATCCCGGAGCCCCTAAAGGAACAGCTTGCCGAAGGGGGCAGGTTGGTGATCCCGGTGGGAGAGACCTGGGGGATTCAGCGCTTGATGTTGGTCACCAGGGAGAAAGGGAAGTTTGAAGAGGAAGTCGTTACCAGTGTGCGATTCGTTCCCATGACTGGCGAGGTCCAGAGTCAGTAGCGAATGCTCATCAGGGCGATACACTCGAAGAACACGGGGAGAGGTTCATGCTGGAAATAGTGGACGAACATATCTTGTCTCGGGATGCGAGTCGGGGAGCTTACTTCCCATCGATTGCGGTGCTGAAGGACGGTACACTACTGGCGGGCCAGCACGTAGGAAGTGGCCTGTGCTCACCCGACGATCGGATCGAGGTGCTGCGATCGTCGGACGGGGGATCCAGCTGGGTCAATGAGGGGAGCATTCATGGCGGGATTCCTGACGATGGTTGGTCCTACCGTGTTCCTGTGATCACCGAAGTTCCAGACGGATCCTTGATCATGGCGGCGACTCGCTACCGTCTCGACAACGAGGAAATGTACAACCCGGCGAGTGAGGGTCTCAAGCCGGCTCAGATGATCCTCTACCGGTCTAGCGATCAGAGAGCCTCCTGGTTGGGGCCTGAAGAGGTTCCCAACCCTCTTCCCTCCGACCGCTATGTCTGCAGCCTCTCCGGGCGGATACTGCTGCTGTCGCCGCAGCGCTGGATGTACCCCTTTGAGACCTGGAAGCCCGATGGCTACGAGGGGCCGGGTGATCAGAAGGCGGGTGCGATCTTCTCCAGCGACCAGGGCAGGACCTGGGGAGAAATGGCAGTCGTCGCCGATGACCCTGAGGAGCACTTCCACTACGGCGACCAGATGCCCTCACTTTTGCCCGATGGTCGGATCTACACCCTGATCTGGACACGTACCTGGGGCACGGAGGAGGATCGCGACGTGCTCAATAGATGGGTGGTGTCCGAGGACCAGGGACGAACCTGGTCCGAGCCCCAGCCAACGAATCTCCGAGGCCAGCTCTGCGCTCCGATTCCGCTTTCCGACGGCAGGGTTGCCGCCATCTACAACTATCGCCACGAGCCTCAGGGCATACACGTTGCTCTAACCGAGGACCTCGCAACCTTCGACACGGATAACGAAGTCGTCGTTTTCAATGCGGGCCGTGAAACCATGGTGGGGCGGGCGGTGGACGATTTCATCGACAAACATCAGAAGATCGCGTTCGGAAGGCCGTGGGGCAGGCAGCTTCCGGATGGTGATCTCCTGGTTTACTTCTGGTGCACCCTGGAAGACATAACCCACACCCGCTGGGTACGCCTACGCTTGACGTAACCGCTTCCTGTCAAGCGGTTTTCTCTCTTGACGACCAGAGAATCAGTTCCTTCTTGAAGCGAGTCGCTAGAAATCTGTCCCAGGTGTGGCGACCCGATCGGATAGACGACTATCCGAGCGGGTAGGCTTTGCACCGAGACTCATGTCAGTTCATGGCCTGGATTCGGAGTGGTGGGCTCCCCTGATTTCCACGTATCTATCTAAAGAAAAAATACTTAAGTCGCTACGATCGAAGCGCCTTGGGGATTGGTCTGGCGATTGCTCTTGGGTGAATCGGACTCCCGATTCAGATTCATGGTGTGAGCATATGACGTCTGCTTATCTGACTTGGATCAGCCTTTCGGGCAAGGTGGAGGTGCATGCGCTCACGGCTGTTGAGGTTGTGGTAGGACGGCAGACCGACTCCGACATCGTTCTCGATTCGCGCTACATCTCCCGCCATCACACAAAGTTCATCAGGGAAGGAAAACGTCATTCTATTGCTGATCTGCGAAGCACTGGAGGAACCTACGTCAATGGCCGACGGGTTGAGTACGCCGAACTGCGGGCCGGGGATAGAATCGGGCTGGGTCGAAGTGGAATCGAACTTCGCTATCTTACCGCAGCAACAGAGAATCCTGATTCCATAGATAGAAGCCAAAGGGCTAGCCCTTCTGGAATGGATTGTTGACCTGGAGATGGATCTTGGGGGAACCCATCACGAGTGCGTCGCTGAGATCCTTGCTCGGAGTTGTTCAGGCTGCGGCTCGGGATGATCGAACCGGTGGATACCCGACCTCCCAGGAACCGTGATTGGCGACAGTTAGAATTTCCCACGACGACAAATAGAATTCCCCACTTTTTCAGGGCTGATCCTGACCATGAGGGCATGGTTAAGGATCAGCAAGTGCGGAGGTTAGTAAAGTTGCAAAAGAACGAGAAGACGCTAACGATGGCGGCGGCCAAAGCGGGGCTGTCGCGAAAGACGGCTCGGAAGTACCTGAAGTCGGGAAAGCTGCCGAGCCAGAGTCAGCCGGAGCGATATTGGCGAACTCGATCGGATCCGTTCGAGTCGGTGTGGCCAGAGGTGGAAGAGATCCTGAAGCGATCTCCGACGGTGGAAGCGACAGCGGTGTTCGAGTATTTGTGCCGCCAGCAGGAAGGGGCCTTCCAGCAAGGTCAGTTGAGGACGCTGCAGCGCAGGATCAAGCAGTGGAAGGCACAACACGGAGAAGCGAAGGAGGTGATGTTCCCGCAGAAGTATCGGCCGGGACATCAAGCTCAATCGGACTTTACGTTTATGGGGCGTCTGGGAGTGACGATCCAGGGCCAGCCGTTTCCCCATCTGCTGTACCACTTTGTTTTGGCCTACTCGAACTGGGAAGCGACCACGCTGTGTTTCAGTGAGTCCTTTGAGAGCCTCAGCCTGGGGCTTCAGAACGCGTTGTGGGAGTTGGGGGCGCTGCCCGAGGAACACCGAACAGACCGGCTTTCGGCGGCCGTCAACAACCTGAAACGGGAAGAGTTCACCGAGCGCTATCAAGGGTTGCTGAGACACTTCGGGATGCGCTCGAGTCGCACCCAGGCAGGAAAGGCTCACGAGAACGGGGATGTGGAACAGGCCCATCACCGCTTGAAACGGGCCATCGAGCAGGAACTGCTGCTGCGGTGTAGCCGTGATTTTTCCAGCCGGGAAGAGTACGAGGGTTTTGTAGCGGTGATTGTGGACCGGCGCAATGCGACCCGGCAAAAGCGCCTGGGAGAAGAGCTGGCCGTGATGCGCCCGTTGCCGGCACGCCGTCTGGATGACTTCACCCGGCAGTGGGTGAGAGTCTCCCCCAGCAGTACGATCCGGGTTCGCCACAACACCTATTCGGTGGACAGCCGGTTGATCGGCGAGCGGGTGCAGGTGAGGGTGTGGGCGGATCAGGTGGAGGTCTACTACGGGGGTCAGCCACAGGCACGCATGCCTCGCTTGCGAGGAGAAGGCAAGCATCGCATTGACTACCGGCAGGTGATCCATTCCCTGGTGCGCAAGCCGGGGGCGTTCACTCGCTATCGCTGGCGCGAGGATCTGTTTCCGGGGATCTTGTTTCGAGTCGCCTACGACGAGCTGCGCCAAGATTGTCCAGCCACGGCGGATCGCCAGTATCTGAAGATCCTCGAGTTGGCTGCCCAGGAAGGTGAGCAGCGAGTGCGAGAGGCACTTCAGGGGCTGATTGAGAGGGGACAAAGAATCCGTTTCGAAGCACTACGAGAATGCCTCGTCGATCCGGTGGTGGAGCCCTGGGAAGTGGCGGTGGAGAAGATGGACGTGGGCGTCTACGACACGCTGCTGGAGAGCCGGGAGGTGAGATCATGAGTGGAGGCAACTTGACCCGGCTTCGCGAGTGCCTTGTCCAGCTGCATCTACCAGCCTTTCGGGAGCACTCCGCCGCCCAGGCGGCACTGGCTACCCAGGAAAGTCTGTCCTATCCCCGGTTTCTCTTGTCGTTATCTGAGATCGAAGTGGCGGAGCGGCACGAGCGCAAAATCCAGCGCCTGCGCCGAATCTCGAAGCTTCCCTGGGAGAAAACGCTGACGGCGTTGGACCGCTCGCGCTTGCCCCAAAGCGTGGATCGACAACTGACGGCGCTGCTGGAAGGTACGTTTTTGGATCGCGCCGAGAACGTCTTGGCTTTCGGCAACCCTGGAAGCGGCAAGACGCATCTAGTCTGTGCTCTGGGGCAGGAGTTGATTCTGCTGGGGCGCCGGGTTCTATTCTCTACCTGCGCCCTGCTGGTACAGCGATTGCTGCGGGCCAAAATCGATCTGACTCTGGAGAAGGAGCTCAAGAAACTGGATCGCTTCGAGGCTCTCATAGTCGATGACATCGGCTACGTTCAGCAAAGTCGGGAGGAAATGGAGGTTCTTTTCACACTGCTGGCCCATCGCTACGAACGCCGCAGCATCTTGCTGACCAGCAACCTGATCTTCTCGGACTGGGAGAGGATCTTCAAGGACCCCATGACGACGGTGGCGGCGATTGATCGGGTGGTGCACCACAGCGTGATTCTGGAACTCAACGTCTCGAGCTACCGAATGGAGAGCGCCAAGAAGAAACAGCAGGAAACCACGAAATGAGGAAACCGCGAGGAGTTCAAATCCGGGCAAATCGGCTGATTGGCCCCTGGGAAGTGCTTGGTGGGGACGATAGACGAGTGCCCGCCAAGGGGAGAGGTCGTACAGCGCCCTACAGAGGCCGCTCAGGAGCCTCGTGGATCTGGTCCACTCCCCTCGACGCCGGCGCGAGCGAGGGGGAGCTCCGTTCGGGCTACGCCCTCACTCCATCCCCCTCGCATTCTAAAAACAATCTCTCTTTTTTACAGAAAGGAGGACCCCGAAAAGAGTCGTCTCAGAGGACGGCTACAGCTCTTTTTTTTTATCCCTCGTGTGGGGATTTCCAATTGTCGCTGCGGGAATTCCATTTGTCGTTGATCAGAACCGTGTGCTGGCCCGCTAGACCCCACCCATTGTCTCTAGCCGAGCTTCTCCGTGATTCTGAAGGGGGAGATGGTTTCGCTCTATCGAAACGAGTCTCCAGACCACGGTGACTTGTTTAGCGAATCCTGGATCTACCGATGCGGACGGGCAATGTCAAAGAATCTCCAGCGCTCCTATCGGATAGTCCGCCTATCCAATCGGATCGTGTTTCGAGTCTTCCATCCCCTTTCTGGGAAGAGGACTACTTCACCTGTCGAGGGACTTTTTCCTCTCTTTTCCTTGAATCTGCAAGGGGAATCCGAGATCACACCCATTGTCGCTGGCGGACTTGGCACGGCTCTTGCTCCCCAACTCGACATGAATGCTAAACCTACTTTAAAGCGTGATGCTTATGGATTACCCTAGTCAGATACCATTCGTTTTAATCTATTAGGGATCAGCTGGCCGAGAAATCTGGCTGCAGGTTCGAGATGTCGTCTCGGGGCTCCAGGGTCTCCAGAGGAGGCAAGTGAACTTCATGATCGACCATCCAAGCCTAGAGAATCATCTCTGCGGTGTAGTCAGGCGACTGACTCTGTTGGGTCCTCTGATGTTTTGTGTGCTAACAATCCCGACGGTGTTCGGCCAGTCGAGCACCTATGCCCGCTTGGTTGGCACGGTCAAGGACCAGACTGGCGCGCTGGTGCCCGGAGTTGAGGTCACTGCTGTGGCCCAGGCCACCAATGTTCCCGACCTCACAATGACCAACGACCGCGGCGACTATCTGATCGACAAACTGATTCCGGGACTATACGACCTCAGGGCGGAGCTGCCGGGATTCAAGGTCAGCATGTCCCTGGGCATCCGCCTGGAGGTGACCAAGGTGGCGCGGGTGGACTTTGTCCTGACACCTGGCGAGATCATGGAGCAGGTAACGGTCACGGGACAATCGACCATCATCGATACGGACAATGCTGAGGTGTCCGCGGTCATCGAGGAGCAGAAAATCCTCGACCTTCCGCTGCAGGGTCGGGATCTGGTGAAGCTGGCCTACCTGACGACCGGCGGAACTCAGGAGTTTCAAGAAACAGCAGGGGGGTGCCTATACGCCTACGGAGGAGCCTATCCGTCATTCAATGGGCTCTACGCCCACAGCAATCAGATCACCTTGGATGGGTCCAACAACCAGGGCTGCATCACCCAGAGACCCAGCGTCCAGCCCACACCCGAGACGGTGCAGGAATTCAAGGTCATCACCAACAACTACTCGGCCGAGTACGGGCGCGTGGGTGGCGCGGTAATCAGCATGCTCTCCAAGAGCGGACCAATGAGTTACATGGCCGCGCCTGGTACTACTTCCACGATGAACGTTTCGATGCAGCCAGCTTCTTCAACAACAAGTTCGGAGCCGAGAAGCTTCTGGTGAACTACCAGATCTTCGGGGGATCCGTGGGTGGACCCATCATTCGAGACAGGACGTTCTTTCACGCCCACTATGAGCGGTTCATCGACGACTTCGAGGAGGTCGACTTTCTGACGGTGCCCTCGCTGGCCATGACCCAGGGAGACTTCAGCGGAGCCGGTGCCCATGGGCCCATCCCTCAGCTGTACGACCCCTTCAACGTGGTGGACGGTCGGCGGGCTCCCTTCGACGGCAACATCGTTCCCCAGGGTCGCTGGAGCCCGGTCTACCAAGAGCTTATGCAGTTGATACCTCCGCCAGGGCCAAATGTGCCAGGGGCTACTGACCGAAACTACAGCTATCCCTCTACGGACACCAGCCGGATCAACAAATACTCGATTCGAGGCGATCACCACCTCGCCAGCGATGATACGGTGTTCGGCCGGTTCAGCTGGCAGAACACACCGCAAACCGTTCACCGGCCTTTCTACGGAGTCCCGGGAGAGGAACTGCATGGCGTTGCCCGGAGGTTCCTGAACGGTGCCCAGGGATGGCAAATGGCCATGGGCTGGGTCAACCCAGTCGGTTCCAACCTGGTGACCGAGCTCAACGCCTCCCTCTGGGGTCTGACCTGGCAGATTGGAAAACCCCTGGAGGATCGAGACTGGGCCGGGGAGCTGGGCTACGATGATGCCCGCCTCCACCCGGTCTACTTCGAAGATGGAAGTCGGGGCTCGGGCGGACTGCCAATCATCGCCCCGACGGGCTACCCGGGATGGAGAGGGGACTTTGATCAGCCCCTTTCCGACTGGGGCCTGGGCGTGAAGTACACGGCCTCCTGGCGCCGAGGAGACCACTACCTCAAGTTCGGGGTCGAACACAGTCGAAACCTGGACGTTCAGTACAGGTGGATTCCGGCCTACGGCAACGGAGGGGACTTCTATGATGGGTTCGCCACCGGGCAGATCACGCGCGCCCCGGACGGTTCCTCAACTGGGGCTACCTTCGGAGAGCCCTGGGCGGACTTGGCCCTGGGTCTACCTTCGCTGGTAAATGGGAACAACCTGGGTCTGGACTCTTTTATCGGGACCTTCAACCAGTCCCACTATAACTGGTTCATCAACGACGACTGGAAGGTCGGGCCAAACCTCACCCTGAACCTGGGTCTGAGGTGGGAACAGCCGCGTCCCCCTTACTATGAAGGTTCTCCCGACGGGAAGTTCGCGAGCGACTACTACTACTGTGCCTTCGACTACTCAAAGGCCAGCGACCGGATCGATCCGGTTCAAACGACCCCCGGGGACTTCGACATTGCCCAGTGGCAGGGAGGCGGAGGTCTGGGCGTGCCCTTCTCAAATTTGGATCGCCGAGGCTGCTACGAGGCCAGGTGGAGCTACTTTGCGCCCCGCTTTGGCCTGGCCTGGAGAATGTTCGGCAGCAACCGGACCGTGCTGCGCCTGGGGGCCGGTCTGACCTACGATCAGGACTTCGGTCAGATGAGGGCCCGGGTCATGCGTCCAGCGCTGGGCTTGCTCAACAGCATCAGGCCCCGGGGAACCGAGAACCCTTCACTGTTTACAGGCCAACGCCTGGATCTCCCTACCCAGACGGTGCTGGGAGAGTATAGTACCTGCTACTTCTACGAACTGGACTGGGAAGAGGGCCAGGTCTACTCCTACAACCTGTCCCTCCAACATGAGATCTTCCAGGGGACCAAGCTGGAGGTAGGCTATGTTGGCAATCAGGGGCGTCATATTCGTGAGGTAAGTCCCTTCAACACTGCCCTTCCGGAAGGCTATGTCGCTCCGCTGGTGGGGGGTGGGACCGCCACCCTGACCAGCGACGCTATCACGGCCGGTCCCCGACCCTGGATCCCAGGGGATACGCAGTCCCGCTCCTGGTCCGGACAGCGGGCCCGCAGGCCCTATCCCCAGGTCGTCTCCAACGTGATGCAGCGGCCCGACGGGAACACGTCCTACAACTCGCTGCAGGCCAAGCTGGAACGGCGCTTCCAGGACGGAGTCGCATTGTCCCTGGGATACACCTGGTCCAAGGCCATGGCGCTCAACTTGAACGGGACCTGGGGCGAGTGGAGTGGATCCAGGGCCTATGAGCGACACACGCTCAAGGCGCCCATGGCGCACGATCGAGCCCAGACCTTCTACACATCGGCAATCTGGCAACTGCCCTTCTTCCGCAGCTCCGGCGGCCTTGCCCGGACTCTACTGGGGGGATGGGAGGCGACCACCATCGCGACCCTCACCTCCGGGGCTCCGTATCGCGTCTGGTATGGACGCGATCTGTGGAATCTGGGCCCGAGGTCCAGCATCTACCCCGACCGGGTGGCCCATGGCTACCTGGGTGAGGATGAGCGAAGTGTGGACCATTGGTTCGACACCTCGGCTTTCGTGGCGCCCGTCTACGACAGCAGCCTATGCCCGGGAGACACCCTGATTTGCCACGAAGCTGCGCGCGGGGCTCTGGGGAACTCGGCCGCCAATCCTCTGAGGTACGATGGGGTTCCCCTGGTGGACATCTCGCTGCACAAGGAGTTCGCCTTTGGCGAAGGCAAGGCGGTCGGCCTCCGTGTGGACTTCTTCAACGCTTTCAACCATGCCATCTTCGAAGCTCCGATTGGGAACGTGGCCTCCCGGGTCGCTGGCCGTGTGGTCCGGTCGGCTGCGGCGCGGCAGATCCAGTTCGGCTTCCGGTTTTCGTTCTAACCGGCAAGAGTAACGGTAAGAAGCCAAACAGATACGCCGCTTCCGAGAATCTTGTATCTGCCGGATGGTTTCACCTGTATCTGGAGCACTCGTTGATCGGGCAAACCATTTCCCACTACAACATCACTGAGAAGCTCGGTGAGGGCGGTATGGGTGCGGTCTATCGGGCCACCGATACCCGCCTGGGCAGAGATGTGGCCCTGAAGATCCTCCCTGAGCAGTTTGTCCAGGATCGCCAGAGAATGGCTCGCTTTCAGAGGGAAGCGGAAGTATTGGCTTCCTTGAATCATCCAAACATCAGCACCATTCACGGCCTGGAAGAATCTGACGGGGTGCGTGCGCTGGTCCTGGAGCTGGTCGATGGCCCCACGCTGGCCGAGCAGATCGCCCAAGGTCCGATCCCGGTGGAGGAAGCTCTTGGGATGGCACTGGGAATTGCTCAGGCCCTGGAAGCAGCCCACGAGAAAGGTATTATTCACCGGGATCTGAAGCCGGCCAATGTGAAGGTTACCCCGAAAGGGTCGGTGAAGGTCCTGGACTTCGGCCTGGCCAAGGCGACGGAAACGAGTCCTTCACAGGGACAACTGACCCAGTCGCCTACGTTGACGCTGGAAGCCACGCAGGCAGGCGTGCTGCTGGGGACGGCGGCCTACATGAGCCCGGAACAGGCTCGCGGTAAGGTGGTGGACAGAAAGACCGACATCTTCAGCTTCGGCTTGGTGCTCTGCGAGATGCTGACAGGTAAGGGTCTGTATGCAGGGAAGAGCTTCACCGAGACGATTGCAGCCGTCATTCACCAGGATCCGAGTCTGGACGAGCTGCCGGCAGACACGCCGGGGAGAATCAGAGACCTCCTGGCTCGCTGTCTGCGCAAGGATCCGCGGAGGCGCTTACAGCATATGGGGGATGCCCGTATCAGCCTCGACGAATGTTTGAAGGGAACCGGAGTCACGGTGGAGGAAAAGCTGGTTCCCGCCCAGGCAAGGCCCTTGTGGCAACGTCTAGCTCCCTGGGTCGTGCCCCCTCTGCTGGCTGTCCTGGCCTGGTCCCTCAAGCCGGCTATCTCCCTGCCGGATGGACAGGTGACACGCATGCAGATCGATATCGAGCCGGCAGAGCGGTTGGGAGAACTTCCTCGCTTCTTGCGACCGATCCACACCGCACTGGCCCTCTCACCCGACGGACGGAACCTCGTGTTCTCCGGTGTGAGGGGGAGCCAGTCTCAGCTGTATATGCGGTCTCTGGACCAGGAGCGGGCCGAGGCCATCCCGGGGACTGAAGGTGCCCAGAGTCCCGCCTTCTCACCCGATGGGGAATCGATCCTCTTCTGGGCAGGGAAGGTAGGAAGCGGGGAAATCAAGCGGGTGGGACTGCGGGGTGGGCCGATCATGGAACTCTACAAGTTCGACACCCAGCCCTTCGGCACGAGCTGGCTCTCGGACGATATGGTGGTGCTTGGACATCCAGCTGATAGATCTGAGAGCCTTGCTGGCATCTGGCGATTCTCACCCCAGGTCCCCTCTGGAGAAATTCTCGCTGCCCCGGAAAAGGACCGGGAAGAGTGGAAGTACTTCACACCGAAAGTCCTACCTGGCGGCAGGCAGATACTCTTTCTTATCAAACGCCATCTGCGCTGGGCCAGGGGTGAGCAGATCGTCGTCAGAACGCTGCAGACCGGAGAGCAGAAGGTCCTGGTTGAAAACGGTACAGATCCGCGTTACGTGCCCACCGGCCACCTGGTGTATGCCCAGTTGGGCAAACTGATGGCGGCTCCGTTTGACCTCGATAGGCTAGAACTCACTGGACCATCGGTGCCTGTCGTGGAGGATCTGATGCACATCCATGGAAGAGGGGTGTTGGGTGAGGGAGCGGCCGAGTACACCTTTTCGCGCACCGGGTCCCTGGCCTATGTTCGAGCTGGCGCGGGCGTAGAAAGACTTGCGGGCTCACTGGTGTGGGTGGATCGAAACGGTGCAACGGAGCGCCTCCAGATGCCAACCTCCACCACCGAAGGGGAGACCGGTTTTCTCAAATGGTTCCGCCTCTCTCCGGACGGGAGTCGGGTTGTGGGAGTGGATGTGGACCGGGATGTGGCGGTCCTCGACCTTCGAAGGGGCACCCTGACCCGCCTCACCCTGGAAGGAGACAACGTGCATCCCTCCTGGTCGTCGGATGGGAACAGGATTCTCTTTTCCTCCAGAAGACAGGGCGATAAACACAACCTCTTCTATGAGCAGGCTGTTGACGGCAGCGAACCGGCGAAGTTGTTTGGGTTAGGTGAGGGTTGGGCCTCATCCCGGTCGGCTGACGGTCGGATCCGGGCTTTTGTGCGGCCAGGTGGGCTGGAGACCCGGCGCAATATCTGGATACTGGAGACTGGTGGGGAAGCGAAGCCTTTTCTGCAGAGCAGATATGAAGAAACTTGGCCGGCCCTTTCACCCGATGGGCGCTGGCTGGCCTACGGATCCAATGAATCAGGACGACATGAGGTCTACGTCCAGTCCTACCCCAAGAAAGAAAAGCATGTGATTTCGCCCAATGGCGGGAGAGAGCCAAGTCTGGTCCCGAGACGGGCGAGAGCTTTTCTACCTGCGGCCCCAGGATCAGAGTGGCGGAGACCGGGCCACCATGATGTTTGTATCGGTCGAGACCAGCCCTGGCTTCCGTGTCTCAAGGCCCAGGAAACTTTTCCAGATCCGAACCAAGTTCTCCAATTCGGGACGCGGTTACGATGTGAGCCCCGACGGCCAGCGCTTCCTCATGTTTCGGGTCGAGGATCCACCCAACCCACCGCCAACGAAGATTCAAATCGTCCTCAACTGGTTCGAAGAACTCAAACGGCTGGCGCCTACCAACTGACACCAGCCGTGCTGGCCTCATTCGAGAAAGAAACTTTTTCCTATTTCTAGGTCCACCGACTGAACAGGTGGTTCTGCTGCAGATAGCCCTATCCAAGAGGGCGCTTCAGCGTCCTGGCGCGAAGCGTAATAGGCCGGTCCTTCAGGGCCGGATAGCCGCCAGAAATTTGGGGCAGAGCCCGCTTCAGCGGGCTTCTCGAACAAAGGCTTTAGCCATGATCCGGTGCCTCGCCTGAGCCTCCAGAAACAGAGGCGTGCCTCCAGCGCCTGTGCGATTTCCAGTGCGATCCCCAACGCTTCTTCTATCGGGATTGACCCCTGGGCGATCTGTTCCGCCAACGTCGGTCCTTCGACCAATTCTAGGACCAGAGCCCGCGCCTCTCCCGATTCCTCCACGCCGTGGATGATGCTGATGTGAGGATGATTGAGGGAGGCCAACACCTGTGCTTCCCGCTCGAAACGACCCATCCGTTGGCGATCCTGGACAAATTGCTCGGGCAGGATCTTGAGCGCTACTTCACGGCCCAGGCGGGAATCGGTTGCTCGGTAGACTGCACCCATTCCACCTTCGCCGAGCTTCTCAGTAATCTTGTAGTGGGAGATGGTCTGGCCTATCAAGAAAGACTCCAGGTCGTGAATCTACGCAAGCCATCCTAGACCCTTGGGTCCGTGAGGGCAATATCAGAGGATGCGCTAATCAAGTGCGAGAAAATCTGGTCTCGATTTCCACGATCAGGTTGCTATCGTTGCGGTTGATGTCATAGAAGTACTTGGAGGCAGCCTGCCACGTCGTCAACAGAGGTTGGTCGAGGCCTGGACCGAGATCCATCAGGAAAAGCTGGTTCGAGACTGGGAGCGCCTTCAGGCTGGACGACCTCCACTGAAGATCCCGCCCCTTCATTAGGGAGACTTATTGGTGAGCCATCCTGTCTGCAGCGTGATTGGCTTCGAGATCGTCGGTCCCTACACCCTCAGGATCGAATTTGATGATGGCGATTCCCAAACCATCGATTTTCGACCCGTCCTTGGGGGGAATTGTATGGCCCACTCTGTGACCGGGCCCTTTTCACCCGGGTCCGAATCGATCCCGAGGTGAACACGTTGGTTTGGCCAAATGGGGCCGACTTCGATCCGGCGGCGCTTCACGATTGGAAACAGTTCGTCACTGAATTCTCAACAATGGCTCAACGCTGGACCAAGACCTCAGGTGCGAAGGTCCGCTGACGGTGTGGCCCTCCGTCTAGCACAATTTACCGATCCCGACTCCACTCAATCCCAAGAGAATGACATCAACCTTGGGGGGGACTGCCCGTCAATTCGAAGGCGCTGGACAGGTGTAGTCGGAAGAAGATCATACTCAAGACCCCCGTCGGCGACCCCATTGGATAGACGAAATATCCGTTCAGATAGACTTGATCTTGTGTGGTCAGATTTAGGTGTCGTGACTTAAAGACATCTGGTTATCGAGATTCTCTCTTTCTTATAAAGGGTTTATATCCCTTACAGAGGTGTTGTATTCCTGGCTAGCGTTGTTTTTGGAGTGTCCCGGTCTGACTGGCACGCTCCTGGCTCGAGGTCGAGTCTGGAGAACACGACTGAATGAACGATGACCGCAATAAGAGGATCCAGGAGCTTTACGAGGAAGCACTAAAAATACCTTCGGGCGAGAGAGCCGCATACCTGGAGGAGGCCTGCGCAGGGGACACTGATCTGCGCCAGCAGGTTGAGGCCCTTCTTGGGGCAGGCGCGAACACGGTCGCAGATGATCTGACTGTTGAGGACTCCGGAGTCCCTCCCGATCGTGGCCGGGCGCTTCCCGAGGTGATCCGCTACTTCGGAGACTACGAGTTGCTGTCCGAGCTCGGCCGAGGGGGCATGGGTGTCGTCTATCGCGCCCGGCAGGTGACCCTGAACCGGACCGTTGCGGTAAAGATGATCCGGCTGGCGAGCTGGCGGGACCCGCTGATGTGACGCGCTTCTACAACGAGGCGGAAGCGGCTGCCAACCTCCAGCACCCCAACATCGTGGCCATCCACGAGGTGGGCCAGCACGAAGACCAGCACTACTACCGTGGACTATGTGGAGGGACGCAGCCAGTCGGAGCTGGTGCGGGAGAATCCGCTTCCGGCGCGGAAGGCAGCTGAGTACGTCAAGACAACTGCGACGGCGATGCAGTATGCCCACGACAATGGAGTGATCCACCGTGATCTGAAGCCATCCAATATCCTGATCGATGATTTTGACCAACCGCGGATCACCGACTTCGGCCTGGCCCGTGTTATTGATTCCGACCGGACCGCTCTGACTGCAGCCGGTGGTGTGGTGGGCACACCTAGCTAGTGCCCGTCCGAAAACCGGGGTTTTCAGAACTGTAATCTGTTGAATCGTAAACACTTATTATACTTGAGACTGCTGACAGACCGGCTCGACCCAGCTCGATCCAGAGCAAGGACCCTCGAGCGAGGGCACGCGGGCCAAAAAGCAGCGGTTCGGCGCAGACCTCTCCCCGAGTCGGAGCCACAAGGCAGTACGGTCAGCCACAAAAGGCTACAACAGGAGTCGGGCCAGGACGACCAGGTTATAGGTCAGGACGCTGGCATGGACGTAGCTTTGAAAGTGAGGCCAGCCTTTCCAGCTACAGCGGTGGAGACCGAAGGTGTGCTTGAGGGTCCCAATGCACCCCTCAATCCCGGCGCGGAAGCGTTTGAGTTGTTTGTAGACCCAACTGGAACGCACCATGCTCTCAACCGTCAACCCACACTTTTTGGAAAAGGCCACATCCTGTACCCCCTGCTCTTTGGCCCAGCGCAGGTTGGCAGCCGAGGCAAAACCACCATCCCAGGCGCTCTGGCGGGGGACCTTCCCGTACAGCTGTCGATGCCGCTCTAAGAAGGGTTGCACATAGTTGCTGTCGGCCGGATTCCCCCGTTCCACCACACAATCCAGGATCAGCGACGAGGCGCCCGTGGATCCTTGCTGAGTCAGGTTGGTGATGGTCTGATCCTCGCTCTCCACGCCCTCGACGGGTGTGACCCGTTTGGCCAGGCCGAAGTCCAGGATCTTGGGATGTCCTTCGGTGGTGAGCATGATGTTGGCGGGCTTCAGATCCCGGTGGACGATTCCCTTAGCTTGAGCCTTCTCCAGAGCTTCTGCGATCTCGGATGCGATCGGCAGAGCCTTGGGGACTGGGAAGGGGCCTTTGTCCAGACGATCCTTTAGGCTCTCTCCCTCCACGTACTCCATGGCTATGAAGTCTGTGCCCTCGAATTCCCCGATCTCGTGGCTAGAGCAAATGAAAGGGTGGCTGATGGCGGCAGCGGACTCGGCCTCTCTCAGCAGACGCGTTCTGTATGCCCTGTCCTGTTGTCTTTCCTCTGGAAGGAGTTTTAGAGCTACCTTGCGGGGCAGGGTGGTGTCCTGGGCCAGATAGACTTCACCCATGCCTCCCCGACCCAGCAATTGCAGGACACGGTAGTGGGCGATCATCCTGCCGATCATGTCTCGGCCTGACTTCTCCATTGCGCTGAATCTTAGACGCCCCTTCGAGGGAAGGCAATGGGCCCAGATCAGGGTCAAGCATCGATCCGCTGAAACGGCCTCCTAGCGGAATCTAGTCATTGCTTATCTCTTCGGCGTTCTCGACTCGCGGTGCGGCTTTATATCCTTAAGGTATCTGGTGTGCGATCAGACCGGTGAGATAGATTTTGTTGGTCGGTCTACTAATGACGAAAAGACGGCCCCTTTCGTCTACGCCAAAACGGGCATCACCACGGTCCTTGCTGATCAGGTCACGAAAGAGCCCCGCGGGACCGCCGTCGAGACTCACCGCCATAACCCACATCGACGCCTGGGTATTGGCTCCATCGGCTGTCAACAAATCGTCGAAGTCAGCGTGAAAAAATGCACTGCGCGCCAGGTCGCCAAAGACCACCTGGTTCTGAAAACCTGGATCTCCAGGATCGGAGACGACGAACCCACCGGTGATCGCAGCGCCACCCACCGTGGGAGTCGCATCAGGAAAGTTGGGAATGTTGTGGTCATACGCGGTGGCGGGAGATTCCAGCGTGGAATCCGGCGGCAGGTTTAGTGTCGTGTCCTTGTTGCCCTCTACCGGACCATCGCGGCGCGACCAGCCATGGTTGTCGCCCAGGTCTACGATATTCAGTTCTTCAAAGTCAGAGGCGCCAATGTCAAATACGATCAAGCGGTGGTGGCCGCGAGCGTCCTTGGCGAAGCTGAAGTTCTGGGGATAGCGCAGGCCCCAAGCGAAAATCTCTTCGACGTTGTTGTCTTTATCGAGTAACGAACCGCCATCATGAAACGGATTGTCCGCAGGGACGGAATAAGGGTCGCTGCCATTCTGAAGGGGGTTGATGCGCAAGACCTTGCCGAACGGATTGTCCGAGTCTTGCACGTGTTGCCAGTTCTTTACAGCACCTCCGGCATAGGCGTCGCCTAACGCGAGATAAAGATTTCCGTAGTCGGCCTGACCCGGCATGGGGAATGGGTTGAAGCTGATATCTCCGACCGAGTGTACGGTATCGCCTGGACCACTGAACTCAAACCTGATCACTTCGCGCCGCGTCGTCGTGTCGATTCGGTTGGGATTCTCTGCATCGACGGTCCATTCGACGATAGCGTACTGGCTGACCACGTTTCCTGGCCTTGTTGCAAGCCGGGCTCCAGTGTAGTCGGGGTCGCGGGCTCCCGGTACGAGACTCTTATAGATGGTGTAAAGCTTACCCTCTCCGGGAACACCGGTTGTGCCGTAATTCGGATGGAAGGCTATGAACGACAGCCCATTTGTTGTGAAATCGAGTGAATTGTCAAAATCCGGGACTGCAGCTGTGTTGAGATCCAGGAATCTTCCCAGATAGGTTCCGCTGGACGAGAAGGCATGGATCTTACCTTGGTTGGTACTCACAAAGATTCGTCCCGATCCATCCTTGGGATGTGTCAGATCGATCGCGCTTTCCGGCAAAAAGGCTGAAGAATGTGCGGCGAAGGTAGTCAGGTTGAGCACCTTCGCCGAATTTAGGGGATCCTTAGCCTGACCGTAGACGGAAGCTGTTCCGTATGGTGTGCCCACAGCTAGCGCTGCAATCAAGACGAATCTACGGGGGAATGAGGGGAGCGCTCTGCCAATCTGATCGCAAACGTGCACCGTTGCGTTTCCCGTACAAGAAATGCCAACCAAATTCTGACACCACGAAAAGCATACTCCTATCCCGTATCCCAGTCCTTTGGCAGGCTTCCTCCGCCGGGCCAGCTCATCTACCCGGATCGAATACGCGGTTGGAAGAATGTAGGCGTCGATATCCATTGTTCAGCCTCCCGTACGTCTCAGCCTGAAACGAGTGAAGTCGTCATTTGGCTGATACCTGGTCGAAAGCAGTTTGTCGCCCCATCCGTCCACGTGCAGGTAAGTGCCGTCGGCCTTCACTCTTATCCGGTAGGCGCCAGCCGCGTGCCTCTCAAAGACGAATCGGGTGAAGTCGTCGTCCGGCTGATACCGTGTCGAAACCAGCTTGTCACTCCCTCCGTCCACGTGCAGGTATCTGTTATTCGCCTTTACTCTTATCCGGTATGACCCATCAGCCTGCTTTTCCAGGATGAATCGGGTGAAATCATCATTTGGCTGGTGTCGCGTAGAAAGCAGGCGATCACCGTGTCCATCCTAGTGCAGGTAGAGCTTCGTCGCCTCCACCTGGATCCGATATTCTCCGGCCAGGCTCCCCACGAAGGGCTCCCGGTCAGCCTGTACAAGGGTGGGCGCTGGGGCTGCAGCCGGAGTGGGGGCAGAGGGTGCAACAGCGGCCTCCTCGGCCGGCTTCTCCACACCCTCCTCCTCTTTTCCTAGCTGAGATGCGATCTTACTGACCGCACCACCAGGATCGAACGAGACGACAATCAAGGCCAGCCCGATGATGGCTACGATCACCCGCGCCACCGCGCTGCTCGTTCCTACGTCGATCTCCTTGGCCTTGACTCGGCCGATCAGACCCAACAGAAGCAGGATCACACCAAAACTGAGTAGAGCGACTTCGTAGCTCATGACGGGGGCTTTAGCTTCAGGAGTCGGGCTCCGTTGTCGTAGGTGATGCGTTGGAGGATTCTGGGATTCGCGACGTACTCTTCCAACCGGGCCAGCGAGCGCTGGGCGATGCAGTAACCCTTCTGGTAGTCACTGCCCTGACCGTCGTGACAGGGACAATCGCTTCCCCATATGAGCTTCTGGGAAAGCCGCAAGACGAAGTCCGAGGCAAAGTCCGGATCCCGACTCAAGGCATTTCGGCCGGAGTTGGCCGACAGATCGCCGTATATGTTGGCATAGTCGGACAGAAGCCGGTCGGTGATACCCCCGGGTTTCACCGGGCCGCTGGGATAACCCCCGGGAGCGCCCACCGCGCTGATGTTGGCCCACCAACCCGTGGCGTGTCCGATGAAGTTGACCTTGGGGTAGGCCTCCAAGACCTTGTGAAATCGCTCCAGACCCGTGTTGTACTCGCCACCGAAGTGGAGCAGAACAGGCACCTCGAAGTCCCGGGCCACATCGTACACCCTTCGCATCTCGGGGGAGTCAGCCGGGAGCTTGAACTTCTGCTCCCCAACGCCCAGGGCACCCTTCTCCAGATGAGTCTGGAGGACCTGCTGGGCATCCTCGCGTTTGGGATCCACGTTACAGAATGTCACGTAGCCACCCGGATGAGCCTTCAGGTGGCTCCAGCACTCATCGTTGCCTGCCAGCTGGGCATGCATCCAGCCGTCTCCCGGGAGCAAGACGGTGGTCGCAACCCCCAGGACGTCTTGATGGAGAACCAGCTTCTGCTCAGGTCGGTTGGCGAACAGCACATGCTGGTGGATGTCCAGGAGCAGGCGATCCAAGGGCGCGGCATCCCTGCACGAGGTGGACACGGAGACCGCCCCTGCAACGATGCCACTTACGAATTCGCGGCGTGTGGTGAGGGTAGGCATCGTCAATATCATCTGATCCCAATGCCATTATGCCAAGTTATTTCTGCGCGAGCCCTTAGTTTGACAGAGTGACCGGCATGGTAACAAACAGGATTTCGCCTCGGGTTTGAATCACGGTAGCGGCGATCTCTCCCTGGGACGTAGATCCCTTCATGAGTCCCTCGAAATTGCTGAAATCCAGCGTTACATCGGGCTCTGGCGTCCAGGTAATCTCGTCCACGAAAAGAGCCCGATGACCCATGCCTACAAGGCTGATGGAGGTCGTGGCCAGCAGATTCCCTTCTGGGCTCCGCAGTTCGAGGTCAACCATCACCTGATCGCTTCCCGGGTTCTGCACGGCGATACCCGTGTTCGTCGTAGCGTTCTTAAGCATTGGAGCTGCGAAACCGGGAAGCTTGTGACTACTGCCCACGCCTGCGGCACCGGCGCTGCTGTTGAAAACGATCACACCGGCCAGCGGCTTGTCTGAGGTCACTGTCGCCGAACCTACCTGCAGAAGGCCTTCGCCATCTGTGCGCAAAACACGCATGCCACAGGCGGGTATTGTGACGTCACGAGCTCCATCGACCAGTACTTGGCCGTCGAGATCGACGCCACTCAGGGGGACGCCGTCATCACCCTTGAGCACAATCGTGGCCTGGGCGGTCATCGTTTCGCTCAGGTTGACCAGGATGACCTCGCTGGAAACACCGACTCCGTCCTGCTCACCGTCTCCAAAGTGAGCAAAGAGAAGTTCAAGATTGCCGGCCTCTGTGGGAGCCGACACTGGCATCGTCACGAATTCCTGGGGTCGGGTCTGAATCACGGTGGCGGTCACGCCTCCTGCGGACGTGGTTGCCTTCACAAGTCCCTCGAAATCCGTAAGGCTGAAGCTGACTTCTGGCTCTGGAGTCCAGGCAATCTCGTCCACAAAAAGAGCCCGATGGCCCATGCCTGCTAAGGCGATGGAGGCTGTGGCCAACAGATCTCCATCCGAGTTTCGCAGTTCGAGGTTCACCAACACCTGATCGTTCCCCGGATTCAGCAAGGAGATGCCCGTATTAATCTCAGAGTCCTTCAGCATGGGAGCTACAAACGCTGGCAGCGCCTCGCTGGAGGCCACTCCGGCCGCTCCGATGCCGCTATCAAAAATCACGACACCTGACAGCTGCCTGTCCGAGCTCACGGTTGCAGATCCTGCCTGCAGAGGTCCCTGGCCATCGGTGTTCAGGATACGCATGCCACAGGCAGGGATCGTCACATCCACTTCTCCCTCGAGCAGGACAACTCCGTTCAGGTCGATGTTGCTCAGGGGCTCACCGTCATCGTCTTTGAGTAGGATCGTTGCCGCGGCCTCCAATATCTTGTCGGGATTGAGTAGGATGAATTCACTGGAAAGCTAGACCGTGCTCGCCCCTGAAGTCTGAGCGCCGCCTGCAGAAGCCATCTCTCCGTCTCCGAACTGGGCAAAGTACAACGGTGAGATAGCACCGACGTCCAACCTCACTGAGCCATGAATGACTTCCCATATCAGTCCCGAGGCCAGCGCTGGCAACCCGGTACAGGTCTTCTCCGAGGGGGTGCAGTTGGAAAAGCTTCCTTCGGTCGTCCCGTCCACAATCAGAAAACTATTGCCTCCAGCGGGAGTGAAACCATCGATCAGTGAAACGGACAGGGTGCCGTCCAGACTCGCGCTCTCCATCGTGGCCGTTCCCACCTGCAAGGTATCGAAGCTGCTTGGGTCAGACAGTTGCATTCCCAGCTCCCCGGTCGCGAGTTGGGTGTACTTCCCGGTCACTGTGACACTGCCGATGGGGCTTCCCACCTGGAACAGTCCGGCATTTTGGACATTGCCCTCGATCGTTCCGGATCCCGAAAACTCCCCTGATGCCTCGTTGACCAGTTCGGCATCGCCCTGCAATTGGATCGTACCCCCATTCCAGGTGACCGTACCCGCATTGGTAAATTCGGCTCCATCGTCCACGGTCAGGGCGGGCGAGCCATCCTCCGGCTCATTGAGCGTCATGCTCCCTTCGTTTCTGAGGCTGGAAGTGTTACCCAGGTCGATGCTTCCACCACTCCAGGTCACCGTGCCTTCTCCGGAGCTTGTTTGCGGACTCGACGCACTACTGGCCGACGGAGCCCCCGAGATAATGACGGCGAGGCGGCCCTGAACGTCCACCGTACCCGTGACGTCCGCAGAGGCCCCAGCGTCGAACTGAACCGTGGCCGTCGTGGCCTGTTGAGGGAAGAGGGCCGCGCCGGAAGCGCCACTGGGAGTCCCAACTAGACTCATTGCCAGATTGTGGCCGCTTCCCTGATAGTGGAGGTTGTCTCCGGCATCCAAGGAGTAGCTCCCCCGGTTCTCGGAGGGCTTGGTGAGAGTGACTAGCCCGTTGATCTCGACATTGCCCTCTGTCTCTAGTTCCACATCAATACTGGCCGAGGAAAGGCTCATCCGGCCGAGATTTCTGATTTTCCCGCTTCCGGAAACGTTGCCCTGAATCCTTAACGATGAACCCGAAGAGGGTTCTCCAGAGTCATTCACCAAGAGTCCATTCACCCTGCTGGCCAGTCTCAGGATCAATCGGCCACCCGGGATTCTCAAGGTTGAGTTTTCACCCAAAACCAGGCTTCGGACCTCATGAGGTTGGGGAAGCCTTATGGTTCCACTGTTCGCGGGTATCTCCGCATCATCGTCAGAGCCAGGAACTACGGGTGGATCCCAATTGCTGCGATCGGAAAAGTCGTTGTCACTGACTCCACCCATCCATTTTGCTGGCCCCATCGAGGCACCGGGGCAGTTCACTCGAGCCTGCACCTGAGCCTGGTCCGTCTTCGAGTCCCCGATCTGGGGATCGGACAACTCAGCTGAGGCCTGATTGAGGATGAGTGTCTGATCAGGAACCCGCTTGACGAAGACCAGAAAGCCGACGGTGCGTATTTGGCCCGGTTCCAAGCTTCCTGTCCAGGTGATCTTGTCCGTAGCTGGATCGAAGACCCCGCCCCCACTGACCGTCCCGGCGAATTTGGTGCTGTTTGGGATGGCATCTTCTATCGTGTAGTCGAGAGGGCTGCTGCGCTCCGAGGTGTTGGTGAGACGAATGGTGTAAGCGATGTTGCTGCCGGGACACAGCGGTTGAGCGAGCTCGCGATCCTTGCTGAGCGTGAAGCTGATAGGCGGCGGACAGTTGACGCTCAGAGACAGCTCCTTTTGCCGCTGGAGGAGGCTTCGGTTGGGCAAGATAAGCGTTCCGGTGGCCGTGTTGGTGATCTCTGTCCCATCAGCAACTCCCTCGTCGACCGTTACCGTGAAGCCAATCGTGCGGCTCGGCGGGAGCGCTGGGCCCCCAAGGAATCCGGTCCAAACGACCCTATTCTGCGCGTTGATGAAGACAGAGCCGTTGCTGGCGCTTCCAGCAACATAAGTCGTCCCCGCAGGGATGGGGTCCCCGATCGAGGCCGCTAAGCTGGGGGTACCCTCACTCGATTGATTAGTGAACGTTATCTGGTACGAAATGGAGCTACCGGGACAAAGCGGTATCGGAAAAATCGCTGATTTTTCGATCTGGGCTTGGAAGGATGTGCCCTGAGGGATAGTGTCGCTAGAGGAAACCTTTCGAAACTCTTCACCCTGGAGGCCTGCGGAACACAAGCCGATCGCCAGCACCCAGAGTGCTGAGAATCTCATCGGGGAAGTTCTATGAAAATAGCCTCGCGAGCGCAACGAATCTTAAAGGACTTTGAGCCTTGGGCCAAGAGCCACCTTTTTCTGGGACCTGCCATAGAACTGCCGATTGGGTCGATACGGCTGCAGCCTCTTTCGTTTCTCAGACCGTTTAAAGCGTGCGCCCATTCGAAGGCCATGTCAACTGCTGCGACGACCCGGGAATCTCCTGCCACACCGCCCTTTCCCTACCGGTTCGGCGAAGTTCCAGCTGCGGTCCTCAGTCTTTCATCAGCGGTCAAGAGCTCGAGTCCTTGAATTCGGCGCCGAGCCAGGACGAAGGTGGCCAAATGGAGGGCGTCGAGGGTTCGGAGGTTCTGTGTCGGCGCCACCGCTTGTGCCAGCTCACAGACGCTCGCCGAAAGTTCCCAGATCTCACACTGCTGCCAGAAGGCAGAGAGCTGCCTTTCTTGGTCAGCCAGGACGCCCTCTGAGAACCGATCTGTTGTTCTCGCACGAAGCAGAGCTCGAGCGCATTCGACTATGCTCAGACGCGACGTCACTAAGACATCGGCCTCCAGGATCTGTTCTTCTACTGCGGCGCTGCTTCCCTTTTCCAAGATAGCCGTCAGGAGTACCGAAGTCTCAATGTAGATTGGCCTGGCCAACTAGGCCCAAAAGAAGTGGATGAAAGTGGACTAAACCACATGTAAACACCTGAAATGCCAGACCTGACGGGTATTCTGGGGTTGTCAAAGAAACTTCAGAACAAGCCGAAAGGAGGCATTTCAGGTGAAGAAAAAGGATAGCGCAATCATCCGCAAACGGGAAGCAGAGGTTGCTCAGCGATTGAGCCCCAGCTGGAACGGTCAAGACCCGAAACCGGTGCTCTCGCCCGAGGTCATCAGCTACGAGGTCTCGGAGAAAACGGGTGCGGTCAGTTACGGTGGTCTGGGGCTGCTGCAGCAGGTGGTGAAGTGGAGTGGGCTGGGGAAAGCCATTGACCAGGCGGTGACGCTGCTCAAACGCCACCAACCGTACCACGAATCGGACCACGTCCTGAGCCTGATCTACAACGTGGCCACGGGCGGGACCCGCTATCAGGATATTGAACTGCGACGTCAGAGTGTGAGTTTCCTGGAGGCGGTGGGAGCCGAGAAGATCCCCGCCCCCAGCACGGCCGGAGACTTTGTGCGCCGCTTTGACGCGCCCGACGTGGTGGATCTGATGGAAGCCGTCAATGCCAGCCGCCTCAAGGTCTGGGCCCAACAACCGGCCCGTTTCTTCCAACGGGCGGAGATCGACGTGGATGGGACGATGGCCCCCACGAGCGGCGAATGCAAGGAAGGGATGGAGATCAGCTACGACGGGCAGTGGGGCTATGCGCCGCTGATCGTGACGCTGGCCAATACGGGAGAGGTGCTCTATGCGGTCAACCGCTCGGGCAACCGTCCCTCTCATGAGGGAGCGGCCGAATGGCTGGATCGGAGTATCGAGCTGGTTCGAGAGGCGGGTTTTCGGAAGGTGCGCCTGCGCGGGGACACGGATTTTTCGCTGACGGCTCATTTTGACCGTTGGACGGAGGCGGGCGTGGAGTTTGACTTCGGGATCGACGCCCATCCGAGCTTCGTCAAGTGGGCGGAGGCGTTGCCAGAAGCGAGATGGAAAGAGCTGGGGCGCCCCAGCCAGGGGAAAGGAAAAGGGAAGAAGCGGCGCCAGCGGCGGGACAAAGTGAAGCCGGAGATTGTCAAGAGACGCGGGTTCAAGACGCTGACGCTGGAACGGGAAGAGATCGCGGAGATCGACTACCGTCCGAGCAAAGCGAAGCGAACCTATCGGATGGTGATCTTGCGCAAGACGATCCTGGTCGAGAAAGGCCAGAAGCGGCTGCTGCCGCAGACGCGCTACCACTTTTATGTCACCAATATCTCGGCCAGAACGTTGGGAACGGCGGGAGTCGTACGGGAAAACAACCGGCGCTGCAACCAGGAGAACGTCATTGAACAACTCAAGAACGGAGTCGAGGCCCTGCGGATGCCCTCGGATACGCTGGTAGCCAACTGGGCCTATCTGGTGATTGCGGCTCAAGCCTGGAATCTGAAGGCCTGGATGGGGTTGGTGCTGCCGGCGCGACTGCAAGCCCGAGAGCTGGTGAAGATGGAGTATCGCCGTTTCCTGCGAGAGGTCATTGAAATGCCCTGCCAGATTTTGCGCAGGGGCCGACAGTTGGTCTATCGGCTGCTGGATGTCAATGGTTGGAGCCGTCTTCTCTTGGAAGGCAGTAAGTGGTTGAAACACCGGCCAGCTACCTGAAACTGAAAGGAGATAAAGTAGCTCCGAGGGTCGCCAGAGCTGGGGCGAGGTGTCTCTACAAACGCCCCCCAAGAGGGCAGAATCGTTTTCCCTGAGCGATCGGCGTGGAGGACAGCTGAACACGTGCCTGTTCTGAGTGACTTCGCGCCGAAATTTAGAATTTAGGTCTCCAAAATGGCTCCTCGGAGCCGACAAAGGGGTCTATTTTCGAACTTGCGCTTATTTTGGGACTAGTTCTCTCCGCGGAGCTCATCCAGAATTTCAGCAGCCGTTCCTTCAGGCAAGCCCAGTCCATTCAGCCTAGCGAATCGATCCTTCTTGGCTCGAGAAGATCTCACCAATTCTCCTTTTGAGGCGAGTTCCTCCAGGATCTCCTCCAGAGAATCGACGGGCTGAGACAGCCTCCGAGCGGGTCTCAGTTCCGCCACAACCTGACTGTGATCGCTTACTAACACCACCTCGCCCGCCTGCGCCAGCCGAACAAACTGGGAAAGCTTGGCCTTCAACTCCTTGATACCCACAGCCAACATGATGACTCAGTGTAACTACAAGTAGTTACGACGTCAAATCGATGAGAAGCATGGACCGAGACGAAGCCGTCGGCACAAAGCACGAAACGTCGATGACGAGCGTAGATCGACATCTCGGCCGGCCCCGTGGCAACGACGCTCATCGCCTGGACTCTTCCCGCTGCGACCGGATCGCTTGAATGGGCACCCTCACATCCCGAGGCCGCTCTTTGTCAATGCAGCCACATTAATTCAGGTGCCATCAGCCTCCACATGGTTCCAGTTTTCCTCGATCTCAGTCAGGTCTTCCTCGATGCCGGCCATATCGCCAAGCATCTTCGTGTACTTGCGCAACGTGTCCTGTAGGTCGGCCAACTCGCGGCGGAACTCCAGGCAGGATTCAGCGTTTTCGAAAGCGCCTTCAAGAGACCGTCGGTGCCACTTCGCGGTAAAAGGGCGTATCACCTGGTTCAACACGACAATGGCAAGCTTGGTGAACTCTCGACTGTTGGGGCCGTACCTCTTGATCGTGTCGCGAGTCAGACCAAATAAGGCGTGGACGCTATCGAGCGCCGCCTTCTCGTCGCCAGAGGATTCTCCGAGACGTTGCACGGTGACGCGGGTGAGTAGCTCGATATAAACCTCCCATGCGGCCGAGCGGTCCTCATCCTGCGGTTTCCACTCCATGTCCAGAAACGGGGACTTGATTTTGAGTGAAGTCATGTCCCAATTCTCGAGCCACTTTCGCCACTTCATCATGATGCTCCCATTAAAAGAGTCCTAGCCATCCTAGCCCGCATTTCTCATCGCTAGTCTACTGCGGCGGCGCAATCATCCGCCCTGGCTGTGTTACGCTCGGTCGGCCTCCTCGACGGACTGCACGAGTACGACTGCGGCGGCTCGCCACGAGTGGTCTCGGTCGCAAGCCTTGCCAGGACGGCGCTTCATACCTGCAGCTCGAGAATGTGCCCGACCGTATGCGGTAGGTTCGGCTGGGGGTTGCCAGAAAACAGGCGCCTGAAGTCGGCTGTCACCCGGTCAAACGCTTTCCGCGAAACCAAGGTATCGGACATTCGAATTCGACCCGGAGCATCCGCGAGCGGACGTGCCCAAAGGTTGACCAGCGCGAGGCCGCCAGTTTTCGTAATGCGGCGTACTTCCCTGAGCGCGAAGTCCATGACAGCCATACAGGCATCCTCTGCCTCGGAGCTCCGCAGTGTTTCTGCTCCGATAAGCTCTGCGCAATCTCGTGGAGCGCTCCGATCATCGGCCACGGAAACGCGGCGCCCAATCACCACCATAATCGACCCCAGATACAGTGATCCCATCACGAAAGGGAGATGAACCGCGTCGAACGAATCGGAATCAAAATCGAGGCGTGCAAACTGCTGTCCGCTGGCAATTCGGGAGAAGTGACGTCGGACCGACTCGGACGTCAGCCTTTTATTCACCTCATAGGACCCCAACAATTCAGCGATTTCCGATTCCTGAAAGCCCTGTTGCATCCCGGAGAAGTCCACGATTCTCAACCGGAGCTTATCTGCCTGGGGATGAGCCCCGTACTTTTCCGCAACTACTTCGCAAGCAGAGCGGGAAAGGTCAAGCGCGATGACTTCTCCGACCCGTTCACACTCCAATAACTCGTGCACAGGTGTCTCGTATGCGGTGACCAAAAGGACACGAGTAGCTTGCGCATCCCGTTCATCGAGATGACGCAAAATCCTCCGCACACCGAAAGTGTTGTATGCGTACCGGGTCAACGTATTGGCGTTCAGTACAGCGTTGTTGGCCGCCCTCGAGGCCCGCTCGTAGATAAATCCCCATTGGTCGGTCATTGCGTTGCCCAGACTTTCAAGTACAGCCGAGCCCGCTGCCTCGATTGGAATCGCCTTCCCTTTGCGGTGCCGGCCATGTGCGACATAGATTTCGCTGGGCAGCTCAATCCCCTCAGGAAGCCTACTGAACCGTCCTGCTTCCAGAAAACGCGAGTCTAGAACGACCTCACCCAGCGACGACCCCACATCCGGCCCGCTCTGGAACGCCCAATCCGTGCTCTGCTCCGAGTAGATATCCGCAGCTCTCGAAGGAGGCGATTCGTTATGCATGCGCCGAGCCCGATTCAGGGAATCTGCCTCAGTTTTTCCAGTTGCCGTATGATTTCGTCGGTGACCCTGTCGAGCCCCTCATCCATGCTAGCGATGCGAAACTTGCCGAGAGAATCCACCAGCTCCTGCGCCGCGCTCAACTCGGCGACGCGTACGGCAAGCTCCTCCTGTGGACCCGGCTGCGTGATCTGTAGGGCCAGACGCTGCACGAGTTCGAGACACTTATCGCGCAGCTCTGCCAGCGACATATTGTGGAGGACAGGGAGCACGAACTTCCCTTTGCTCTCTTTGGACAGGAAGATCTCCAGTCCGGTGATCGTCCACGTCTTCTTGAAAAAGGAAGGGCTGAGGATAACGATACCCATACCCGAAAATCCGATTCCGCGGACGATGCTCTGGAGCAGATGGTCGCCCACGATCAATTCATCCTTATCGTACCAAGTGTCCAGTCCAGCAGCCTCCAGTCTAGCCACCAGCGGATCGACACAGGTCTGCTTGTCTTCACTTGCATGCGAAACAAAAGCATGGAACGGAGGAACTAGGGAGTGTTCCCAGATCACATCGATGATTCCTCCGTCGATGGGATCTCCCCCCAACGTAGAATCCAGTTTCCACTCCCACCTCCACTCGTCCTCCTCTGAGTTGGGTGTCAAGGTGGGTTCGATACGAAACTTCCGGTAATGCCGCTCGTCATCCAGCACGGTCTCCGCTCGCCCCGTGCAGTTGTGATCAGCGTCGGGTTCGTGCCAGAGTCCCGGCGACGCGCCTAGCGTAAAGCCCTGAGATTGATAGGCCGAAAGGTCCAAGACGTAGGTGAGTTGTCTGTACCGCCGCGTATAGTCGCTATTGCGTTCGGTCAGGTGGAAATGGGCGTTCCTGTTTCCGCGATCGAAGCCCTTGTAGATTTCCAGGTCGAGACAACCTTCACCAGTCGTCTCTGGATCGAACTCGAACACAACCGCGACCCCCCTCCTGCGGTGCTTTTCGGCAGCCTGTTCGTCAACGTTCATCTGAGGGTTGAAGAGATTCTGCCGTGGCTCGTGTGCGATCGACAAGGCACCGTCGTCCTTCGTGCCATACCTGATCTCAAAAGGTCTGGTAGAAACGTTTTCTCGGGCGAACCTGACGGTGCGGACGAGACTCGCGACCGATTCTGGATACACGAATCTCGCTTCGCCGTTGTAGAATTCGACGGGCCGACGATACCACTTGAAGGATCTGTCGAGTCTCGTCGGCTCTCGTTCGAGATAGGGTCGGACGACGATTTCGGTCTCGTATTCCCCAATTGCATATGTCCTGTCATTCATGTCGTTTTACTCGGGTGGACATCCAAGGCAACTGTTCGGAGCCTCTACCGCGTATTGCCACGCCAATCTTCTCAGCGATCTAGGTAGGTCGTTGGCTTGAGGTACGGCAACACTGTAGACCAATGTCGGGATAACCTGAATCTCTCTCTTGAGTGCGGTGGAGATCAACCAATCTGACCCAATCCTCGTGGCTATCCAATCGGCGATTCCCGTGCTTATCCCTCGCTTCTAACCACTCGTCGCCGATCTGGCGATCAAGGCGTCACACTGCTCGACAGTCTTGTCGATCACATCAACAAGGTCGGTGCCTGCCTTGAGGGTGTCGATGTCCATGAAGATATGTTCCTCGCCAAAGCGCTCAGTCAAGCGGTCATGCGGATAGAGTCCAAGAATAAGTGGGCCTATCGTATTCCCAGGAACTAGGGGATTGCAATCAATCTCGCAGATTCCCAGGCTTCAACGTTACTGGTACTCAGTTTTTGCAACAACCCTTGCCCACACCTATGATACTGTCGCTCAAGAATCGCTTGGCCCGATTTCTGTTTGCCAGGAGGGGTTTCTTTATCGATTCGAACTCACCACGGCGAATCCCAGAGGGAATGACGACCCATCGGAGCCCGTAGAGACCGATGATACGGAGAGCAACAACTGGCAATGGTCAGCGTAAGAGACAGCAGGGTTCCGATTTATTGGAACGGGTTTCCGCTGCCGAACGAATCTACCAGGAGCTCAGACAGACGCACGAACGGGAACCTGTGGTGCGGGCAGCAGCTCGCTGATTTCCTTCACCGGATACGGAGAATCATCATGAAATCTCTCGTTGCTGCAGGCGCCTGCCTCTTCGTTTCTTTCGGCTTCTCGGTGGCGATGGCAGAACAACGCAAGTCTTTGCCGCGAGGCTATACGATTCCGCTGATCGACCTGGCGGATCAGAAGCGCCGCCAGGTCACCGTCGATCGCGAATCTGGCCAGTACCTTGGCCATCCGACCACAGTGCTTCTCGAGGACGAGAAGACCATGATCGTGGTCTACCCCAAGGGCCACGGTGGCGGCGCCATCGTCATGAAGCGTAGCACCGACGGCGGCAAGACCTGGAGTGATCGTTTGCCGACTCCCAAGAACTGGGCGACGTCGAAGGAGGTGCCGACGATTTACCGCGTTGTCGACCGCAGGGGAGTGAAGAGACTGATCATGTTCTCGGGGCTTCACCCGATCCGCATGGCGGTCTCTGAGGACGACGGTAGAACGTGGAGCGAGCTCAAGCCGATCGGCGACTTCGGCGGTATCGTGGCCATGGGCGACGTGGTGCGTCTCAAGAACGGTAGCTACATGGCGCTGTTTCACGATGATGGCCGTTTTCTTCGCAACCCTCCGACGCATCCGAAGCCGGGAGGACCGTTCAAGGTCTACAAGACGATCTCGAAGGACGGCGGCTTGACCTGGAGTCAGCCGACGGTGATCACGCAGCACCCCGAAGCGCACCTTTGCGAGCCTGGAGCGTTTCGCTCTCCGGACGGCAAGCAGATCGCCATCCTGCTGCGGGAGAACAGCCGCAAGCTCAACGGCTTCGTCATCTTCTCCGACGATGAAGGTGTCACCTGGACGAAGCCACGGATGCTCCCGGGTGCCCTCACGGGGGATCGACACCAGGGCGTCTACGTCCCGGACGGCCGCCTTTTCATCAGTTTTCGGGATACGACGCTCGAGAGTCCGACCCGGGGAGACTGGGTCGCCTGGGTCGGCACCTACGAGGATATCGTCGAGGGAAGGGAGGGGCAGTACCGGGTGCGGCTGATGGGCAATCACCGCGGTTACGACTGCGCCTATCCAGCGGTGGAGCTGCTGCCGGACGGCACCATCGTCACGACGACCTACGGCCACTGGACTGACGGCGAGCTGCCGTACATCGCCAGCGTAAGGCTCAAGATCGAGGAGCTCGATCGGCTGGCGAAGCGCTGATCCGTAAGGGGGAGTCCCGGAAAAGGGGACAGTCCCCTTCAGACCGTCCCCTGCAGACGATCTCCTCGATGATCCTCCCCTACGAATCGGTCTGGTTCCTGTATCCGTGCCTGGCTACTGAGTGGCCAGCTCGCGCTCGATGACTTCCACTATAGAGGCATCGTCGGGTCGAGTGCGCGGCGCAAACCTTGCGACGACTTTTCCTGCGCGACTGAGCAGGAATTTCTCGAAGTTCCAGCTGATCTCGCCAGGCCCTTCGGGGTTGGTCTCCAGCGACTTGAGGTGCTTGTACAGGTCGGCCGCTCCGCCGCCGTTGACGTCGATCTTGGAAAACATGTCGAATTCGACGCCGTAGTTCCTGGTGCAGAAGCTGCGGATATCTGCTGCGTTCCCAGGCTCCTGACCGCCGAACTGATTACATGGAAAGCCCAGAACCGCCAATCCCCGATCGGAGTACTTCTCGTGCAGTGCCTGAAGCTGGGCATACTGAGGGGTGAGGCCGCACTCACTGGCCACGTTGACCATCATCACAACCTGACCAAGGTAATCCCTGAGTCCCACCCGCTTCCCGTCCAGGGACATCATGGTGAAGTCGAGTGCATCTGGCACCCCACCCTCCTCTCCACTGCCGAGTCCGTGAGCAGCGGCAACCACCAAGGGGATCAAGAGCAGGACCAACAAGGTAAAGGGTATGTTGGACATTGGACAAATCTCCTTCGTTAGAGAATTCTTCGGGCGTTATACTAACCCAAACTGAGCGCTGGCGGGAACAGGTCCTGGCAGAAAGTCTTTTCAGATCTGCCACATGTCGGTTGGCAAACGAGAGTCAGCATCGTCTCCAAGACCTGATGTTGAAGGAGGCGAGTGGGGACTTCCGAATCCACTTCGCCCATCGAATCCGATCGGCCGTCGGTTTCGCTCTGTACTCTCCCTATTAAACTCTGTGCCTGTCGCATACACTTTTCGGAGCCGAGTGATGCTGAAGTCGAAGGGTGTTCTAACTCTGTTGCTCCTTGCTCTGTCTCTGTTGCCAGGGTTCCTGGTGGGCCAGCAGGCGCCCGGCACCAAATCGTGGCGGCCCAGCCGAAGCGGAATGGAGGGAGGCTGGATCCCTCGCATACTCGTCCATCCCGACGATCCCACCAATCTTGTGGCTGCAGCCGGTTCCGCCGGCGTATTCTCCAGCTTCGACGGGGGAGAGAGTTGGGAATCGACAGGCCGTGAGCTCATTGGCGGCCGAGGTGTCGAGTTCAGGGCACTCGAAAGGGACCCTGGGAATCCTTCCGTTCTCTATGCGGGTACCTGCTCTGGCCTCTTCCGCAGTACCGATGGTGGACGCACCTGGGCCCTTCGGAGTCAAGGACTCCCAAGCTGTGCCGTCGCCATTGGTGTCGACCGGCTGACCCCCAACACCTTGTTTACTGGTGATTCGACTCTGTTTCGCAGCCGCGATGGAGGAGTTACCTGGACTCAGCTAAACGTTGATCTGGGCGGTGGCTCCTCGTTCTCGCTGCAGGTCGATCCAAGCAATTCAGATGTGGTCTATTCTGGCCAGGTTTTCGGGGAAAGCCTTCTCCGCAGCCTTGATGGAGGGGATACCTGGGAAACGCTAATCCCCTCGGAGGAAGGCGACCAGGTCTGGGATATTGCCGTGCATCCAAGCGATTCTGCCACAGTGTACGTGGTCTTCGAGGGGGTCGTCTATCGCAGCCGTGACCGGGGCAGTTCCTGGGTGGCAGCCAGTCCCGATCTAGCGGATCCACGTATCTTTGCCGTTGCTTTGCATCCCCAGAATCCGTCGAGGCTCATGGCAGCCAACTGGGAAGATGAAATCTTCCTGAGCTCGGACGAGGGCGAAAGCTGGCAGCGCTTCCCCTCCAGTCCCACCAGAGTCTATGATCTGGCCTTCGACCCCTCCTCCGCCAATCTTGTCTATGCAGGGACGCTCTCGATAGGTGCCCATCGAAGCCGCGATGGAGGCGTCAACTGGGAGCCGATCAACACAGGGCTTTACGATCGGAAGGTTCGCACGCTGGCGGTCAGCGACGCCCGGCCCGCAGAAGTCTTCGCGGGTACGCTCAATGGTGTCTTTCGAAGCCAGGATTCGGGCCGTATTTGGCAGCCGGCCAATGCAGGCCTGGTTGAGTTGAGTATCTCCCAGCTGAGAACGATTCCCTCGGGTAGCTTGATGGCGGCTCTGGACTCCCGGGGTGGGATCTCTGTCAGGGCCGAGGATAACGGCGCCTGGACACCTACTGCCGATCCTGGAGCGAGGATCACCCAGTTGGAAGTTGCCGCTACTGAGCCCCCCACTTTGTACTCGGCCAGTTTCCTGGGCGGCATCTTCCGCAGCCGGGACCTGGGAACCAGCTGGAGCCCCATCAATGAGGGCTTGAGCAGCCTGCAGATCACCTCCCTGGCGGCCGACCGTGCGGATCCAGACCGCCTCTACGCGGGAACACCCAAGGGTCTCTATACAACTGACGACGGGGGAGATAACTGGCAGTCCCTGGGGCTTGACGTGTACATCACCGAATTCGAGATCGGTGCCGAAGGCTCCGCGACCCTTTATGCGAACGACCGCGTTATCGGAGCCTTCCGAACCAGAGACAGGGGGCAGACCTGGGAGGAGATGACCGACGTTCCCCAGACCATACTGGGGCTTGCGGCCCACCCGTTTGTGGACGGGACCGTATTTGCCTTCAGTTCGGCGGGCAGCTTCAAGTCACGGGACTATGGCAGCATCTGGGAGAGGGCATCGGAAGGCCTTCCCGGCGACCCCATCGAGGATATTGTCTTCTCGAGAGAACAGCCGGCAACCTATCTGGCCGGGACGGTGCAAGGGGTGTATCGACTCGATCCGCAAGAATACTACTTTCCTCTTCTGCAGGGGAACTCCACCGACTTCACCGGTCTGGCGGTTACCAACGATCTCATCGGGCCGACTCTTGTCGAGCTCGAGGCGAGGCAGCCTTTGGGAGAACTTCAATCCTATCCAGACAATCCCCATGACGAGCGCCTGGAAGCCGGGAAGCAGATTGCCCGCCTGGGTGCGGAGTACTTCGGTCTGAATCTGGACCAGGAACTCGATGGGTGGGTCCGACTGCGTGCTGGCTGGGCCGATCTCGGGAGCTTTTTTCAGTTTGGCAAGCTGAGCGGTCCGACGCCGACCAATCTGGACGGGTCGGTGGCCATCAGGGAAAAGTCGAAGACACTCTACTTTACCCGTGTCTATGATGGTCCTGGGACCTATCCCGCTGCGGAACAGCCCCTCGATGCCCAGACGGTCCTGGCACTGGCCAACCCCAATCCTCAGGCCATCACGCTGACGCTCTCCGACTTTGACGGCGGCGGCACCCTGCGTCTTACCGAGGAACGCATCCTGCCGGCCTTTGCCTGCCTCAGGGCTAGAGCCGTGGAGATCTTCGATCGGCCTTCCCTGACTGAGGGTGTCATCAAGGTGGAGGCCTCCGGAGACGGGGCGGTTGGCTTTTCGCTGGTCGAGGTGGGGGATACCTTGATCGGCCTCAATGCGGCCACTCGTCCGGCCGGCCAACTTTTTTCGGCGCAGCTGGCCCACGGTACCGCTGGACGGCGAATCAGCACGCATCTGAAGGTTACCAATACCCTGGACGCGTTCAGGGAATACCTCCCTGAGGCAATTGCCAGTGACGGCTCGGTCCTGCCAGGGTCCGTGATTTTTGGAATGGCTCCGATGGACTCAGCCGAGTGGGAAGTCCAGGAACTCTTCGATCTAGGGTCCATCGACGATCCGGCTGTTGTTGCCTCCCTACGAATTACGGCGACTGACGAATTGGGTGGTCTGGTGGCTGACGTGATATTCGGAGATCCCGACGAAGCTACCTTTGCGGCCGCTTTACCTCTAGATCACCGTCTGGTAATCCGCGGCGCCTTCAGTCAGGTGGCCAATCTCGACCAGGGGCCTGCGGCAGCCCGAACCTTTACAGGACTGGCCTTCTTCAATCCGGGCAAGACGGAGGTCGAGATCCAACTGACGGTCTTGACGGCCGACTGCCGCGAGGTGGGCTCCACGACGATCCAGTTAGGTGCCGGACGACGCTTTTCCGATGTGCTCTCGAATCTGATTCCCGAAAGTGTGGGCCAGGCAGGAGGGTCGGTACTCTTTGAAGCCAGCGGCGGTGTGGTCGCTCAGCAGCTTTTCGGAAACCTTGTCTTGGACTACCTCTCTGCGGTGCCTCCGACCATTTTTGAGACCCCGTGACTGCGCGGCCCGGGCCAAGGCCACGACCCTTCGAGGTTTGGCTGGCATCTGTCGGGGGACATCCCCTCCCGGTGAGGTGCGGACCACCCCGCGCAATCAGCCCCTTTCCTCATCCCAGTGAGTAAGAATGCGAGAGGGCTCAGCCTTACCACAACCGCGATGGCGCGAAGATGAGATGCCAGGATGTGAAGTTATTCTTGAACGAGCCCTTAGCGGTGAGCGATTCTCGCGTCCCTGGGATCTCCCTGCAACCCAAAAGCCTCCGCCACGAGCCCGTAGGAACGCTCCCGGTGCTCGTAGGAGTAACAAGTGGTGACGACGCTCACTTCATCGGTGCTGTAGCGCCTGGCCAACTCGAGGATCTTATCCCGAACCTGACCGGGGTCTCCGTCGACATACGAGGGCTTGAGACTCTCGATGTACTGTCGGGCGACCGAAGGAAGCTCATACTGCGACGCCTCCTCGGGGTTAAGGAGTCCCTCCTTGAGGTTCAGATGTTGCGCGACTTTGTTGAGATTGCGACTGGAGGCCAGGAACTGGGCCTCCTCCTCGGTCGGAGCGCATAAAGCCTGGATCGTTACGTTCATTCTCGGCTCCGAAAGGTACTCCGACGGTTTGAACTGCTGGCGGTACAGGTCGGCGACTAAGGGTCCATGGCCCCCAGTGTTCCCGAAGAAGTCCGCAAAAGCGAATGGGAGGCCCAGCAGCGCAGCAAGTCGAGCGCTGAAATCGCTGGAGCCCAGCACCCATACATCCGGTGCGGACTCGGGCTGAGCACCCGCCTGGACCCTGATCTCTGAGAAGGGATGATCGCTCTCTAGCCGGCCGTGGAGGAAGCCGAGAAGGTCGGTAACCATCTGGGGAAAAAGATTGATGTCCATCGGTGGACGGGGGAACGTCAAGGCGGCCGCGGTGAGCCGGTCGCTCCCCGGAGCGCGGCCGATCCCCAACTCGATCCGGCCGGGATGTAGAGCGTCCAGCATCCGAAACTGCTCGGCTACTTTGAGAGCGGAGTAGTGGGGAAGCATTACGCCCCCGCTGCCGACCCGTATCGACGATGTGCGTGCGGCTATCTGTCCTATCAGAATCTCCGGGGCATTACCTGCGAAGGAGGTCGAGTTATGGTGCTCGGCCACCCAGTACCGAGCGTAGCCGAGCTGCTCGACGGCCTGTGCCAACCGGACCGTCTCGACGAGGGCCTCGGATGCCATGGCACCCTTGCGCAGCACCGACTGATCGACGACCCCGAGCAGTATCTCTTGTGGCACAGATGGCGACTCCTGGAGGAACAGGCGCTAAGTGCTCCCTTTCAAAATACGGCAACGTTTGTGGTGAGCGGGACGGGTCGAGTTCGCGAGGCGACGACGAACGCCATGTTTTTCTCTAGTGGAGGAAGAGCGACAAAGGAATCGGCCTGTCCCGTCGCCAAAGATGGCCAAGCATCGACTTCCTCCTCCTGCCTTGATCTCGCCTCGCAAGCCCCCTCTGCAAACATCATCGTATTTATGAAAGGGAGCACTTAGCCTATCGGATACGAACAGTCTTGACAAAGCACGACCTAGGCAGGGCTAAGCTGATACTTCATTGGCGAATGTAGCTTTGGCCTCCAGGCCGAAGTCCTATTTTTCCAAGCCTTTGGCTCGGACGGCGGCCTGGAGCCCACCGCTACGCCGGGACCCGGAGTTTCATTCTCGAATGGGGCAGCACCGCTGGGGGCGCTACTACCCAGGGCGATCATGAAAGAGGCCCAGTTGATGCCGTTGCTGCCGACGCCGGCCAAAGCGAGTGAGGTGGATGCCCTTCGAATTGATCCTCCCGACCCACCCCTATAGACTGTGGTCATGCGGATGAAGAGAGGACTCTACACCCTTCAATTGATTCTTGTGACGCTCCTGCTGGGGGCGGAGACTCCGGCAGCCAGCAGACACGGCGACTCCGAGAAGCCCCTGGACATCGGCTCCCGGCTGGAGCTCTTCGTCGACGACTACCTGGTGGACACCCTGGAGGGGGTGGAGCACAAGCTCCACTCACCCCGGTCCGCCGGAAAGGTCCTGGTCTTCGACAAGCCATGGGAAGGGGTTACCAGTGGAAACTCGGTGGGCCTCTTCCAGGATGGAGAGCTCTACCGTATGTATTACCGGGGCAGCAGCCATGCCGGCTATGCTCTGGAGTCTCTTTTGGAGCCGGGGGAAGAGGTCATCCCCGCACACCCCTACGCCGCCTGCTATGCAGAGAGCCGGGACGGCATCCACTGGACCCGTCCCTCCCTGGGAATCCTCGAGTTCCAGGGCTCCAAAGACAACAACATCGTCTGGATGGGAAAGGGTTCCGGTGCCTTCCTTCCCTTCAGGGATTCCAATCCAGAGGCTCCTGTCGAGGAGCGCTACAAGGCGGTGGGTCCAGACAGCGGAGCGTTGTACGCTTTCGTTTCCCCGGACGCCCTCCACTGGCGGGAGATGAGGGAGGAACCCATCCTCACGGACGGTGCCTTCGACTCGCCCAATCTGGCCTTCTGGGACACTGTCCAGAAGCGTTATGTCGCCGTCTACCGGGACTTTGCCAACGGGGTTCGCACCATCAAGATCGCCACGTCGTCGAATTTCAGGGACTGGACGGCGGGTCAGTGGGGCGAGTTCGGGGAGGCCCCGGCAGAGCACCTCTACACCAACGCCACTCGGCCCTACTTCCGAGCCCCTCATATCTATCTGGCCTTTCCCAGGCGGTTCCATCCCTGGAAGACCATGGGCCCCTTCAACCAGGCCCATGCCGGAGGCTGCTCCGACGCCATCTTCATGTCCAGCCGGGATACGGTTCACTGGAATCGGTACCTGGAGGCCTTCATCCGCCCAGGTCCCCACGTGCGCAACTGGTCCCACCGTTCCAACACTCCGGCCTGGGGCCTGCTGGCCACCGCACCTGACGAGATCTCCCTCTTCGTCGCCCGTAACTACACTTTCCCCAGCAACCACCTGGAACGGATGGTAGTTCGGACGGATGGGTTTGTCTCCATCCACGCCGACCATGGTGGGGGAGAGCTGATCACCCGGCCCCTGACCTTCCAGGGAGAGAACCTGATTCTCAATCTTGCCACGTCGGCGGCTGGAAGCATTCGCCTGGAGATCCAGGACGCCGGGGGCAACCCCCTTCCCGGGTTTGCTCTGGACGAGTCACCTCTGATCTGGGGAGACGAGATCGAGCACACGGTGAGGTGGGAGCGTACGCACTCCGGGGCGACGTCGGACAAGCCCCTGGCCAGACTCGCCGGCAAGCCGGTGCGCCTGAGGTTCGTGATGAAGGATGCGGATCTCTACTCGCTGAGATTCCGGTAGCGTCTTCCCTTGCCTTTGCAAGGCGCCCTTGCCCTGGCTTCATCTATTAGTCCCAGCCAGGCATTACCTGACGAGATCACCTTCCCGAGATAGGTGCCCGTCTGGGCTGGTATGACTGCATCAGGATCTTCGACGTCTTCGTGGATCCGGTACCCCAGGGCGTTGTGCCATTTTCCGTCTGCCAGCGGGTAAGAACGAGCCTTCCGCGCCTAAGACAGCCGGACCGCCTCGCCCTTTTTCGCCGATTCTAGGCAGGCCTGGTAGATCTCGACAGCGGCTCGTCCATCCTCGCCCCCGACCGTGGGTTGGCGGCCCTCCAACAGACCGTCGACGAATTCCTGAACCACGCCGATGTGGGGCTCCAGTCGGACCGGGTTCTTGGGGTCCGCCAGGTAGTCGAAGCCCTCGGGAGCAAAGACGCGTTTCCACTCTCCTCCCTTCCCCAGATTCAGGAACTCATAGCTCTCCATGTCCATGATGCCGTCGCGGCCCACCACCTGAAAGCGGACCTCGCTGCTGGGGAGACCTGGGGCGGGCAATTCGGAGGAGATCCACATGTGGGCCATCAGGCCTCCTTCGAAGACGATCTGGGCCATGACGGAATGGGGGACCGGTGCTGGAATGTCGCTGAAGGTCTGGGCCTGGGCGAAGACGTGGACGGCATTGGCGCCTGAGAGCCAACGCAGGAAGTCGGCGTTGTGGGCGGCCATATTCACGAACAGACCCGCCCCCTCAGGCTCGTACCACCAGAGTCGGGTTTCATACATGCTCTTGGTTGCTTCGATGGGAAAAGCGGAGATGGTCCGCATCATCCAGAGAGGCCCCAGCTCACCCGTCTCGCTGAGCCCCTT
Organism: Acidobacteriota bacterium; assembly: GCA_965219855.1. Classification (GTDB taxonomy): domain Bacteria; phylum Acidobacteriota; class UBA6911; order RPQK01; family JAJDTT01; genus CAUZIZ01. Next base: position 758,734 of record CBDCOR010000021.1, on the reverse strand, counting down.
GGCTCGCTTGCAGATGGACCGGAATCGTTCCGTCTTGACCACACTGAGGTCGACTCCGGCGCTTCGGCAGGTCTCGATCATCCGGTCACACTCGGAGACGTGTACGGCCATCGGTTTCTCCACCAGCACGTGCTTTCCCGCGTGGGCTGCCTGGATGGTGGCCTCGGCGTGATACCTCTCAGGACTGGTGATGACAACCGCGTCTACGTCGCTGCGGTCGAGAAGCGCCTCGACCGAGGACTCTGCCTCCACGCCGTAGTCCTGAGCCAATCCCGGGGCCCGGGTCCCTCCCGCCACGGCGGAGAGCGTGCCTCCCGAGACATGCTTGGCCAAAGCCTCACAGTAGGTGAGGGCCATATATCCACTTCCGATCATGCCGACCCGAACTTCGTTCACGCTATCCTCCTTCTGATGGTCCCGACGTGTGGCCTTCCATCTATGAAGACACTTCCGGTTAGGCCCTATAAATGATCAAGCCCAGTTTAAACCAGTCACCTCAAAGCGTACACTACGACCCATTACCCGGACAGGCTCCTGGCTCGAATTGATCCGCGACCCTGGCCGGGGTACCATCGGTACTTCGTTCTGACATCAGGAGGACTTCATGGCTCGTCAACGCCTGGCCTTTGTTACCGGGATCCAACGCGACACGGCTCCCGTCGAGGCAGAGCTCGCAGGAATCGATTATGAGATCCAGTCCCGTGTCTGCCAGGACCCGGAGGCGGCGACGCGGAAGGGAATCATGGTGGTGAACACCCCTGGTTTCTGCACCGAGGAGGTCTCCAACCACACTCTCATGCTCCTGCTGACCTGTGCCCGGCAACTGGTTCGTTCCGACCGTCTGATCCGAGAGGGCCAGTGGCGGGCGGACACGCCGGTAACGCTGCCGTCCTTCCCTCCAATTGAAGGTCAGGTGCTGGGACTCCTCGGCTTCGGGGTCATCGGCAGGGCCGTGACCCGCAAGGCCAGGGCCCTGAGCCAGGAGGCCGCCCGCATCCTCAAGGGAGCCTGGCCCATGTCCCTGGTCAATCCGGAGGTGCGCTCCAGCCTCGCTCCGCGTCTGGAGGCGCGGATGCCACCCTGATAGGGCCCGCCGATAGGACCGGGGACCACCCCGCTTCGGGAGACTGTCGAAATGCGCTTTGGTGTGATCCTCAGTCAGTACGTCTCCGAGCCTGACGGGTCCAGTTTCTCTCAGCTGGCAGGGAGAGCAAAGCTCGCGGAGGAACTGGGTTTCGATCTCCTCTGTCTGGGGGATCGCCGGGTCTATGCGGACGGATTCCACGAGCTCCCCTAAAACATCTCCTCGCCAGAAACGAATGCTTGAGGAGCAAAACCCCTCAGATGGAGTCTGCAACCCCGTCCGGGTACGAGAGAGACGGTCTTCGACTGCCTGAAGAAACGACTGTCCTTGCAATCAAAAACACCTCATATGGAGATGGGTTCGGGGTCGATTCTACTCCAAATCCTCGCGTTGCCATCCTGGAAGCGGGGGTACCTGCAATTGTATTACGATTTGAAGATCACTACTGTCCGGTTAAAAGTCGAATGATATCAATTGGTTATCGATGTGACCTACTTGGTCTTGCAAGTCCCAATGCCTAAGTGGTTGAAGAATCAGGATTTGCTCGAACGGGGTAGTTTTGAAAATTGGCGTCAACTTCTGGAGTGATGGCGCCCTGAGTGCCTAGGAAGGAGGTGAATCCTGAAGGGATTCCGTATTTCAGCCCAGGGTTTCCGAACCCTGGGTCAACGCCGTCGCCCCTGGATTTCAACCCTGAATGGCTTGCGTACAGAAGGGCAACGAATGGGTCAGGACGCAACCCTTACAGGGTTGATTCTTAAGGGGTTGACTCTCTTACCCAGGGTTGGGAAACCCTGGGCTGGAAGACACAATCCCGTTGGGATTGACCTCGCTTGGTTTTGACAACACCCATTTCCCATCCCTCGATCCCAAAGTCGATCCGATCCCACACGAGAGGGAAGAGAGCGGAAGTCTCAGCTGGAAGATGTATTGACGATTTGAAGCGGACCGATCAACGCTCCCTTCGAAGCAGGTGAACGCGGCCCGCAGAGAAGGGGCCGAAGCGCTGGCTCTCGCCGTCGGGCCAGCGGACCTCCACCGCGTCGACGTGCTGAACCTCTCCCAACCCGATGTGCACTCGGGGGTCATTGCCGGAAAGGTAGCTGTAGGCCCGATGAGCGAGGCGGCGCCAGCTGCGGTCCCCCGCGCTGACTCGCACCACGGCTCCCGGCGCTTCCCGCCCGTCTCGATCCTGCAGCCGGAACTGAATCCAGCTGTATCCTTCGCGCGGCGCCCGGTTTCGAAGCAGTCTGGCCGGTCCGTGATTGTCGACCACGAGGATGTCCACGTCGCCGTCGTTGGCAACGTAGATGTCGATCCAGCCGTCCCCGTCGAAGTCGGCACCCACGACTCCCAGGCCGTTCCCCTTGGCCTGCGCCAGTCCGGCGGAAAAGGTCGCGTCGGCGAAGCGGCCGCCGCCCTGGTTTCGGTAGAGGACATCGGTGGCTGGCGCATTGTAGTTTTGAGGCTGGCAATAGTCGCGGCCCCGGCCGCCGCTGAAGCATTCCAACTCCCGCGCCGGACTCCAGTTGACGTAGTTGGCGACAAACAGGTCGAGGCTTCCGTCCCGGTCGTAGTCGAGGAAGGCGGCGCTCGTTCCCCAGCCGGAATGTCCCACACCCGCCTCGACGGTGACGTCGCAGAAGGTCCCGTCTGCCTGGTTGCGGAACAGGACGTTGGCGCCGACGTTGGTGACATACAGATCCGGGTCGCCGTCCCCGTCCGTGTCGCCGACCGCGCAGCCCATCCCGTATCCGGTGTCGCCTACTCCGGCCGCCTCCGTGACGTCCGTCCACGTGTCTCCCTGGTTCCGGAAGAGACGGTTGCCCTCTACGGAGGCTTGGTTCAGGTCTCCGCCCTGGACCAGGTAGAGGTCGAGGTCGCCGTCCCCGTCGAAGTCCAGCCAGCAGGCCCCGCCCGACATGATCTCCGGGAGCCAGTGGCGTCGCTCGGCGGCGCGGACGTGCTGGAAGTCGAGTCCGGATGGCCCCGCCATTTCCTGGAACCATGGCTCGGAGGTCACTGGGACGGCGCTATCGCCCGCACAGGCCGCCAGGCCGAAGCACAACGGGAGGACAACCGCGCCCCAGATCCTCACTGCTACCCACGCTCCAGACGCCCGATCCATTCCCGGACCCGAGGATGTTTGGGGGCCAGTCGACGCGCTTCGCTCAGCGCCTCCCGAGCCTCTGACTGCAGGCCCAGCGCCCAGGTTGCCTGGAGCAGTCCCAGCAGGGCCGGGAGAAAGCGCGGTTCGATCTCGAGGGCCGCCAGAAAATGCTCCCGGGCCGGCTCGTGTCGCCTCAACTGCAGGCAGAGATCGCCGGCGAAGGTATGGTTTGGGGATTGATTCGCATCGATGGCGATGACCCGCTCTACGCTGTCCAACGCCTGTTCGAACCGCCCCAGCTCCGCCATAGCCTGGGCTCGGGCGTAGTGGCTCTGGGCCAGATCGGGAGCCCGCGCCACCGCCTCTTCCGCCCACCGGAGCGCGTCTTCGAAATGTCCTCGGCGGCGGGCTAGAGAGGCCAGGTTCAGATAGGTGGAGAACTTGTCCGGGTCGGTCCGGCGGGCCCGTTCCAGCACCGTTTCCGCTTCCTCAAGGCGCCCTAGGCGCAGGTAGGCGACGGCCAGGTTGTTGAGGACCGTCACGTTCTTCGGTTGTGCTGCCACTGCTTTTTCCAACAAGGCAGCCGCCTGCCCGGGATCGCCGCGGCGCAACTCTTCAGCCGCACGCGCCAGGCGGTCGGTGGTGTTGACGCGGTACTGCTCCAGCCGCCGCGAGAGAGAATCGGGCAGAAAGAGGACCTCGGAACCCAGGCCTTGCGACAGCTCGCGCTGCGCCTCCTCCAGGCGGCCCGCTGAGCGATAGGCGGTGCCCAGGGAGTAGCGTGCCGCCCCGTAGCCCGGCCCGCGCCGAACCGCCTCCTCCAAGGGCGTGATGGCTTCCCGGTAGCGTCCCTCCTGGAGCAACACGGCCCCCACGCCGGCGTGACCCTGAGGAGCACCGGGCTGGAGCTCGATCAGGCGCTGGAAAGCGGTCATGGCGGTCTCCAACTCACCTTTCTCCAGGAGTGTTTCGGCCCGCCAGTGCTGCAGAGGCGCCGAGGATGGGTGATCCCGGGCGAACCGTTCCAGGAGGCGATGGCTCTCCTCGAGCCGGCCCGCGTTGCGGGTGACCAGGGCCAGGTGGAGCCCCAACTCCGCTACGTCGTTTCCCACCCGGAGCGCCCGCTGGTAGCACTTGCGGGCCTCGAGCCAGAGCTGGTTGGCCTCGTAGGCCAGGCACAGATCGACTAGCGGCGACGAGTCGCCCGGGTGGGCCTCGACGTTGTCGAGGAGGCGCTCGATCAGGGCGGCCGTCTCGGGGTCGAGGGAGCGGGGGACGCCGAGCCTCGCCTGTTCCGGCGAATCGGCACTGCAACCCGCCAGGACCGCTGCCCAGAGGGAGACCATCAAGATCCGCGCGGGCTTTGTCAGGTTAACCCGGTTGCCCGAGAAATCTCTCAATAGAACGTCCAATCACCAGGCACAAGTGACCTGTCTCGAGTCGGCAAAACAGATGTCTCCCGCTTGTCCCTGCTTTCTTCTCAGAGATCGCGCATAGTCGGGTCCAAACTTCTGACAGCTTCGCCGAATCGACTCGTAGGAGACGGTGATACCGCGCTCGGCGAGCAGCTCCTCGACGTCTCGAAAACTCAGCGGAGACGCGGAACGCTCCGGGCTGGAAGACGATCTTCGCGGCGAAGAGCAATCGTGCCTGAGGAAGGTTCACGGCTGTTTTCTGACGGTGCCTTCTTCCTTTTTCGTTTCCGGATCTCCCTCATTGATGACCCGCACGTGGAGTTGTGCGAGGACCGCGAAGAGTGCGTCGCATTCTTTCTGCCGCTCGCCGTGGGTAGCCGGCGTCATCCCTGCGAACTGCCGCGCCTGAATCGACTTGCGGTGGTTCAGGACGGGGATCGAGAGGTCAGTGTAATCAAGGGCATAGAGGTTGGCAGGTAGTTTGCCGGGGTCCAACTCGGCCAGTTTTCGGGCCAACCCATCCAGATCCGAACGACCTAACGAAAGATTCAGGGGATCCAGGTAGCCCCCTACCGGGTCGTAACTACGGCTCGTCACCCGATTGCCGTTGATGCGTAACAGAAAGCCCTGGTTGCCCTCCAGCGCACTCGCCTGGTCCGGCTTTCGGTGAAGCATGACTTGAAACGTCTCAGCCGCCAGCTCGCCCGAAGAAAGTTTCTGAAGCCCGTCTCGAATGTCCGTGGCCTCGACGCCGGATTGAGACGCGATCTCGCAGATTCGGAAGAGATCATCGGCCAGCTTCCTCAGTAGGGCCGACTGTTCGCCCTTGACCCGCTGTACCGACCGCTTGGTGAGGCCGTCCAGAGCGAGTCGAAGGCGACAAGTCACTCTGATTGCCAGTGCTTTATGCGCGGGGCGGGGCAGGTCCCGCTTCCCTCCGTAAATCTCCTTCAGGCCCGCGAAGTCGGCGTCGCGCAGGGTCGCCAGCAGAGAGGCGATCTGATCGGGCGTCAGGGTGAATTGCCGCCGGTTGTTCCAGATCGCCGGTCCATTCCCGAAAACCTGAAGAGACCTCATACCCTTATCACCCTGGCATTCGGCCGACAACTGCAGGGAATCCCAGGTCGAATGGTTGTCGGCAGCCCGAATGATTGCCCGTCGGAGTGCGGTCGTCGTTTCCTTTTCCGTCCCGCTCTTGTTTGCCGATTGCCTTCCCTCGTCTACCGGCTGCTGGGCCGCCGCGTGCCGAGCAGTGGAACCGGAGAGCAGCAAGGCCGTGATAAGAAGAGCGAGTCTGACGTTTCCTCGTGCCAAGAACACCTCCCGGACCGGCGCGTTGAAATGGACGCCGGGATCGTCTTGAGAATCGCATAAAGCGCCAACCAACCTCAAGTTTCCAGGCCGTCTTCGAGAGTATTCCGTTCGATGATCCTACTCAATTCGGTATCGTATGGAACATCGATTCGAGATTAACTCTCAAAGGGTCCGGCCTGACCCACCGGTATCCACGAAGGCCCTCCCTGTCGCGCGAGTAACGGAGAATCTGTCCAATCTGGATAGGGTGGAGCTCACGACATCTCGCCGCGATAAGACAGAGACTCCAGGCAGGACCACGGGGTTTTGAAATGTTTGTGGCCTCCAACAAAAAGTTCCCCTGCACTCCCTGCGTCTCTTGACAAGAGCAGGTTAGCGAGAAACAATTGGCGGCTCAAAGGGAGGGGGAAGACATGTACATGCGAACAGCCATCGTACTGACAGCTCTGATGTTGATGCTCGTCCTGCCGGTCCAGGCTCAAGGCCCGCAGGTGACCCATGGCCAGGCGATCCACCACGACACCTCGCCGCCGCTGCGCGACATGGCCATCCCGCCGGTGTCGGCGCTCACGGGCGAAAGCAGGGAGGTTCCTATCAGGGTGAAGCCGGATTTCGGGAGGGATCCCCGTAATGCCGCTCCCGACGGCGGACTGCAGTCTCTCCTCGAGCCTGCCCTCTCGTTCGGGCTCACCCCCGCGCCCATGCTCAGCGTCCCGGGTCTGTCGGAGCAGGACAACATCAACACCGTCGGCGCAGCAATCGTGCCGCCCGACACCAACGGCGACATCGGCCTGGACGGCGGCGGCAACCGCATCTACATCCAGTAAATCAACTTGGTCTGGGGTGTCTTCGACGCGACCGGAGCCCTGTCCTTCGGCCCCTTCGCCGGCAATTCCTTCTGGGCCGGCTTCGGCGGCTTCTGCGAGGCCAACAACGACGGCGACCCGGTGGTGCTCTACGACGACCAGGCCGGCCGCTGGCTCTTCAGCCAGTTCTCGGTCAACCAGGGTATCCAATGCGTGGCGGTCTCGACCAGCAGCGACCCCCTGGGGATCTATAACCGCTACGCCTTCGCGGTGACGCCGGGCGGCGCCAACGACTACCCGAAGCTGGGTGTCTGGGATGACGGCACCTCCGGCAGCACCGGGCAGAGCGCCTACACCTTCACCCTCCGCGACTTCGGCGGCGCCGGAGGACCGTTCTCGGTCTCGGCCGGGGTCATGGAGCGCGACAGGATGCTGGCGGGCGGGCTACCGTTGCCCCAGTTTGTCAAGTTCTCCAACCCTTGCACCGCCGCCGATTGCATCGAAGGCCAGCTTCCCCCCCATCTGGCGGGACCGACACCGCCGGCCGACACCTGCCCGACCTACTGGACGGCGGTCGACGCGGCCTACGACGACTCGCCCTTCAACAACGACGGCTACCGCAACCACACCCTCTGTGTGGACTGGTCCAACACCGCCAACTCCACCTACACCGAGGGTCCCCTCGTGATGGCCGGCTCGAATTTCGACCGCTTCCTGGGTGACGGGTTCGGCAACTGCATCAACCCGGTCAAGGGCGGCGAGCGCCTCGACTGCCTGGCGGCTTTTACCATGTACCGTGCGCAGTACCGTTGGTTCGGCACCAACGCCAGGGTGGTGCTCAACACCACGGTGGACGCTGGCGGCGAGCGGGCCGGCATCCGCTGGGCCGAGACCCGCAGCGCCAATGGCGACTCCGGCTGGTTCCTGCAGCAGGACGGCACCTACGCTCCCGCCGACGGCAACGAGCGCTGGATGGGCTCGATCGCCCAGGACCAGGACGGCAACATCGCGCTGGGCTACAGCGCGACTGGCAGCAGCCTCTTCCCGTCCGTGCGATACACCTCGCGCATGGGCGGGGATGCCGCAGGGACGATGCCCGGAGGCGAGGAGTTTTGTCACGAAGGGACGGGAGCCCAGGTGGCGTCGGCCAACCGCTGGGGCGACTACTCGTCGATGAGCGTCGACCCGACGGACGACTGCACCTTCTGGTACACCCAGGAGTACTACGAGACGACCACCAGCTTCGACTGGGAAACCCGCATCTGCAGCTTCAAGTTCGCCGATTGCGGTGCGGCCTGCGAGCCCGACCCCGACGAGAGCCTGGTGGAGGTCACCTGCGACGACGGTCTGGATAACGACTGCGACGGCGATTTCGACTGTTTCGATGCCGACTGCGACGACGATCCGGCTTGCGCGTGCCAGCCGACCCCCGAGGTGTGCACCGACGGTGTCGACAACGACTGCGACGAGCTCGTCGACTGTGACGACCCCGACTGCGACAGCGATCCGGCGTGCCTGGCGGCTGCAAACGACCTTTGCGAGGACGCGATCGAGATCGTCTGCCCCGAAGGGGGCGGCTCGGTGACGGTCTCAGGCTCGACAACAGACGCGATCTTCGACGGCGCCCCCCTCTGCGGCACCAGCAACACGGCGCCAGGAGTCTGGTACAAGGTCACCCACGACGGCCTGCTGACCGCCAGCACTTGCAACCAGGCCAACTACGATACCAAGCTTTCGGTGTACGACGGCGGCTGCGGGGCGCTCGGATGTGTCACGGGCAACGACGACACAGCCGGCTGCAGCGGCTTCACGACCGAGATTTCTTGGGGCGCCGACGGCACCGAGGACCTGATCCTGGTCCACGGATTCGGCGCCGAGACCGGCGACTTCGATCTCACTGTCACCTGTGCTGACGCTGCCGAAAACGATCTCTGCACCGACGCGATCGTCCTTCTGGGTGACGACGACGACGATGATGACGACGATGACGACGATGACGACGATCCTGCACTGCCTTTGGTCATCTCAGGATCCACGACTGATGCGACTCTTGACGAGCCACCGGACATCGACTGCGGCACCAGCGTGACCGCTCCGGGCGTCTGGTACACACTGACCGGCACCGGCAACACGATGACCGCATCGACCTGCAACGACGGGGACCCCGCGACGGGCGGCGCCAACTACGACACCAAGATCAGCGTCTACTGCGCCGACTGCGAGGAGCCGGAATGCATCGGCGGTGTCGACGACACCTCCGGATGTGCGGGGTTCTCCACGCAATTCTCCTGGCCCACGGTTGCGGGGCAGGACTACCAGCTGCTCGTGCATGGCTTTGGCACTGCCACCGGCGATTTCGACCTGGCGATTCTGGACGACGGCGTGCCCGTTATCGGGGCCGACTGCGATGGAGTCCCTGAAGCCTTCGACTTCTGCCCTGGCACGGAGATCCCTGAGTCGGTACCCACCAAGGGAAAGCTGGGCAAGAACCGCTTCGCCCTGGTGACCGAGGACACCGACTTCGACCGTGGTGATGATGATGACGATGACGATGACGATGACGACGATGATGGTGTGAACTTCTCCACCCAGGACACGGCCGGCTGCTCGTGCGAGCAGATCATCGACGAGCTCGACCTCGGCCGGAGGCACCGCAGGCAGCACCGCAGGCACGGGTGCTCGCTCGGCGCCATGGAAGAGTGGTTGGCCTTCTTGGACGACAGGTCCTGCGGCAACTGCCTCGAGTCTCGCCCCGACCCCGGATGTGAGATCGCGGACTGCGAAGCGGCAATCTGCGCCATCGATTCCTTCTGCTGCACGGACTTTTGGGACGGCCTCTGCGTGGTCGAGGCGCTCGACATCTGCGTGCCCGATATCTGCATAGCGCTGCCTGCGAGCAACGTCCCCATGACATTCGGGGAGGGCCGGGCGCCGACGCTTCCCGCCGAGCCCGTCTCCAAAGACCCTAACTACACACCCAAGCGGGAGTGAGACTGGGGAAGGCTCTTTTCTTGGCCGCCCGCTCCCGTTAGAGAGCGGGCGGCTGTTTGCGTTTCGGCGACAGCAGTGGGGCCAGGGAAAGTCCGTGCTGCCCGTCCTGGGTGGGCTCAGCGCCGGCGGACTGGGTTTTTCCGACACTGGCAACAAGGCCGTGATCGGTGGGCTGGCTCCCACACTAGCTCAACGACCCTGCGGTCCTCATCAGCGGATGCTGGTCACTTCGCGCTAATGACATAGTTGAGTATCTCAACGATTTGTGTTGGGGTTGTCGCCCAGGCCATAGCAGAGGCATCCACTTCTTTGAGCGGATGAATGATGTTCTCATCGTGAAGCGTGATGTAGGGCTTGCCGATGGCGGAACAGTACCCGGCGTCAAAGGCTGCATTCCACTGTTTGTACTTGTCTCCAAATCGTACGACAGCAACATCGCATTTTTCGATGAGCGTTTTGGTACGCATCCCATTGACCTTCGATGACTTGTGGTCGCGCCAGAAACTACTGGTTTCGGCTCCAAGTAGATCCCCTGCCGCGTCACTGGCTTCGTGATCTGTCACGGCAGACGTAAAGATAACAGGCAGATCGTGGGCTTTGGCACCGTCAATCAGTTGCTGTCGCCAGTCGCTATGTATTTCGCCAGAGAGATATACATTCCATTTCATGGATATTTCCCTACTCTCCCCGTGAATCCCCTTGTGCTCCCTGTGGCCAAGAATTAATCGGCTATCTCCACCACCATATCGATCTCGACCGGGATGTTGCTGGGCAGCGAACCCATGCCCACGGCAGCGCGGGCATGCTTGCCGCGTTCTCCGAAAACACCCACCAGTAAGTCGGAGCAACCATTGACGACCTTGGGATGCTCGGTAAAGTCGGTGGCGCAGTTGACCATGCCGGTAACCTTGAGGATGCGCTTGACCTTGTTGAGGCTGCCAATCTCAGCCTTGAGCGAGGTGAGCAGCGCCACAGCCGTATAGCGGGCCGCCTGCTGTGCCTCTTCGATACTGAGATCGACGCCTACTTTGCCCGTAACGAGGCCACCTTCAGGTTTGATCGGGCCGTGGCCGGCGAGCCAGATCTGGTTGCCGCTGCGCACTGCTGTTACATAATTTGCGACAGGTTGGATCTGTTCGTAGAGGGCGATGCCCAGATCCTTAAGCCGTTGCTCGGGTTCCTGGCCTGCTGTGTACAGGGTTTCGGCAGCGTGCTCATGATGTTCGCCACGCTCTCCGTGGTCGTCATCAGGAGTTTGTTGACAGGCCCATAGTAACGTGGCGCAGACCAGGGCCAGGCAGGTCATCAAGAAGCGCAGTCTTTTCATGAAAGTTTGTGATTTGAAATTTTTCGATGGGGGTTTTCGCCTACCCCGCATCGCTCAAAACTTCCTGCACGATCAGATCCTTCTTGCCAAGCAACAGGCCCGCACTTTGCGGACCGCGAAGCCCTTTTCCACCCGAAAAGCAAACCAGGTCGAAGCCCATTTCGTTGTACTTCCACAGGTTCTCCTTGGGTGGCACATCGGCGGCGCAGTCGTTGAAGGTCGGGATGGCATGTTTCCCGTCGATTGTAGCAGATAGGTGGCAAGTGGATTGGGACTTAGAGGCCTCTTGATCTTGGTCGTCGTCGAATTGATTTCGGGGACTAATTGACCTCCTTTGTAGTGATTTCCACAGATAGATCTTGCCGAGTGTCAGGGACGCCGTCTTCGGGGTCGGTATGCAAATGGAGGAAGGATAGAAGGTCCTTGATGGAGAGCAGAATGTGATGGCATGCTTAAGTCTGGTTTCTGAGTTCAACTTAATGGTCAGGAGAACAGAGATGACACAACTGCACCGACGGTCCTTCTTGAGGAGAAGTTCCCTGTTAGCTCTGGGCCCGGCGGGCTCGCAGCTCGTGACTCGAGCCCCGCTGCCCGCACCCGGTGTCATCGATATCGGAGCCCGCAAACAATGCTTTCTGGACGGGATGCTGATCCACCAGAGCGCCAGGCTTTCGAAGTTCATGGCTCGACCGGAGAAGCATGCCAACAACCCCATCCTAGTCCCCGACCGGCCCTGGGAATCGGCTCGCGTAGAAGGAGTCCAGTCAGGTGGGGTCCAGATCAGCGGCCAAGCCGTCCTCTACGACCGGGAAGAGGGGCTCTTCAAGATGTGGTACAACCCCTGGGGCAACGACGGACGCCCCTGGTGCTACGCAACCTCCCGAGACGGAATCCACTGGGAGAAACCGAAGCTGGGCGTCCAGGAGTTCCAGGGATCCCGCGAGAACAACATTCTGGGTGTCTTCCGAGGCGTCAAATATTTCAACGTCTTCAAGGATTCCCGCGACCCGGACCCCGTGCGTCGCTATAAAGCCATGGGGGAATCGGAGGGTCCGACGCCGGACACGAGTGGCACCGCGGTAGCCTTCTCCCCCGATGGCATCCACTGGAGTGAGCACCCGGGCAATCCCGTGGTCCGCAAGGGCCGGAACATCGCCGACTGTCCCACCATGCTGGGATGGGACGCGCGCCGCCAGAAATACGTCTACTATCCCCGGCCCGGACACCCCCTGGCCCCGGAGATCCAGTCTATGGGTCTCGATCCCCCACACGATCGAATCAATCCCAATGCTGCGCACTACCGGAGCATCGGCTATTCGGAGAGTGACGACTTCATCCACTGGAGCCCGACCCGCATCATGCTGGCACCAGACGAAGAGGACCGCGTCGACTTCCAGTACTATCAGATGACGGTCTCCCAGGACGGTGAGTTCTACGTGGGCCTCCTGCATATGATGCAGTCCCACGAAAAAACCTTCGACATCTTCCTGCTCACCAGCCGGGACGGATTTCAGTGGAATTGGGTCAACCGCAACTTGCCGTTCCTGGGAAGGGGAGAGAACGGCAGTTACGACGCAGGATACCTCACCCCATCCGGCCCCATCGTTCATGACGGGCGGGTCTGGATCTACTATGGCGCCTACAGTGGAGCCCATAGCTATGAGCTGAGCAAATTGGGACCGAACAATTGGACCATCGCCCTGGCCACGCTGCCGGCGGACCGCTATCTGGGGCTACTAGCCCCAAAATAAGCGCAAGTTCGAAAATAGACCCCTTTGTCGGCTCCGAGGAGCCATTTTGGAGACCTAAATTCTAAATTTCGGCGCGAAGTCACTCAGAACAGGCACGTGTTCAGCTGTCCTCCACGCCGATCGCTCAGGGAAAACGATTCTGCCCTCTTGGGGGGCGTTTGTAGAGACACCTCGCCCCAGCTCTGGCGACCCTCGGAACTACTTTATCTCCTTTCAGTTTCAGGTAGCTGGCCGGTGTTTCAACCACTTACTGCCTTCCAAGAGAAGACGGCTCCAACCATTGACATCCAGCAGCCGATAGACCAACTGTCGGCCCCTGCGCAAAATCTGGCAGGGCATTTCAATGACCTCTCGCAGGAAACGGCGATACTCCATCTTCACCAGCTCTCGGGCTTGCAGTCGCGCCGGCAGCACCAACCCCATCCAGGCCTTCAGATTCCAGGCTTGAGCCGCAATCACCAGATAGGCCCAGTTGGCTACCAGCGTATCCGAGGGCATCCGCAGGGCCTCGACTCCGTTCTTGAGTTGTTCAATGACGTTCTCCTGGTTGCAGCGCCGGTTGTTTTCCCGTACGACTCCCGCCGTTCCCAACGTTCTGGCCGAGATATTGGTGACATAAAAGTGGTAGCGCGTCTGCGGCAGCAGCCGCTTCTGGCCTTTCTCGACCAGGATCGTCTTGCGCAAGATCACCATCCGATAGGTTCGCTTCGCTTTGCTCGGACGGTAGTCGATCTCCACGATCTCTTCCCGTTCCAGCGTCAGCGTCTTGAACCCGCGTCTCTTGATAATCTCCGGCTTCACTTTGTCCCGCCGCTGGCGCCGCTTCTTCCCTTTTCCTTTCCCCTGGCTGGGGCGCCCCAGCTCTTTCCATCTCGCTTCTGGCAACGCCTCCGCCCACTTGACGAAGCTCGGATGGGCGTCGATCCCGAAGTCAAACTCCACGCCCGCCTCCGTCCAACGGTCAAAATGAGCCGTCAGCGAAAAATCCGTGTCCCCGCGCAGGCGCACCTTCCGAAAACCCGCCTCTCGAACCAGCTCGATACTCCGATCCAGCCATTCGGCCGCTCCCTCATGAGAGGGACGGTTGCCCGAGCGGTTGACCGCATAGAGCACCTCTCCCGTATTGGCCAGCGTCACGATCAGCGGCGCATAGCCCCACTGCCCGTCGTAGCTGATCTCCATCCCTTCCTTGCATTCGCCGCTCGTGGGGGCCATCGTCCCATCCACGTCGATCTCCGCCCGTTGGAAGAAACGGGCCGGTTGTTGGGCCCAGACCTTGAGGCGGCTGGCATTGACGGCTTCCATCAGATCCACCACGTCGGGCGCGTCAAAGCGGCGCACAAAGTCTCCGGCCGTGCTGGGGGCGGGGATCTTCTCGGCTCCCACCGCCTCCAGGAAACTCACACTCTGACGTCGCAGTTCAATATCCTGATAGCGGGTCCCGCCCGTGGCCACGTTGTAGATCAGGCTCAGGACGTGGTCCGATTCGTGGTACGGTTGGTGGCGTTTGAGCAGCGTCACCGCCTGGTCAATGGCTTTCCCCAGCCCACTCCACTTCACCACCTGCTGCAGCAGCCCCAGACCACCGTAACTGACCGCACCCGTTTTCTCCGAGACCTCGTAGCTGATGACCTCGGGCGAGAGCACCGGTTTCGGGTCTTGACCGTTCCAGCTGGGGCTCAATCGCTGAGCAACCTCTGCTTCCCGTTTGCGGATGATTGCGCTATCCTTTTTCTTCACCTGAAATGCCTCCTTTCGGCTTGTTCTGAAGTTTCTTTGACAACCCCAGAATACCCGTCAGGTCTGGCATTTCAGGTGTTTACATGTGGTTTAGTCCACTTTCATCCACTTCTTTTGGGACTAGCCCCAAAATAAGCGCAAGTTCGAAAATAGACCCCTTTGTCGGCTCCGAGGAGCCATTTTGGAGACCTAAATTCTAAATTTCGGCGCGAAGTCACTCAGAACAGGCACGTGTTCAGCTGTCCTCCACGCCGATCGCTCAGGGAAAACGATTCTGCCCTCTTGGGGGGCGTTTGTAGAGACACCTCGCCCCAGCTCTGGCGACCCTCGGAGCTACTTTATCTCCTTTCAGTTTCAGGTAGCTGGCCGGTGTTTCAACCACTTACTGCCTTCCAAGAGAAGACGGCTCCAACCATTGACATCCAGCAGCCGATAGACCAACTGTCGGCCCCTGCGCAAAATCTGGCAGGGCATTTCAATGACCTCTCGCAGGAAACGGCGATACTCCATCTTCACCAGCTCTCGGGCTTGCAGTCGCGCCGGCAGCACCAACCCCATCCAGGCCTTCAGATTCCAGGCTTGAGCCGCAATCACCAGATAGGCCCAGTTGGCTACCAGCGTATCCGAGGGCATCCGCAGGGCCTCGACTCCGTTCTTGAGTTGTTCAATGACGTTCTCCTGGTTGCAGCGCCGGTTGTTTTCCCGTACGACTCCCGCCGTTCCCAACGTTCTGGCCGAGATATTGGTGACATAAAAGTGGTAGCGCGTCTGCGGCAGCCGCCGCTTCTGGCCTTTCTCGACCAGGATCGTCTTGCGCAAGATCACCATCCGATAGGTTCGCTTCGCTTTGCTCGGACGGTAGTCGATCTCCGCGATCTCTTCCCGTTCCAGCGTCAGCGTCTTGAACCCGCGTCTCTTGACAATCTCCGGCTTCACTTTGTCCCGCCGCTGGCGCCGCTTCTTCCCTTTTCCTTTCCCCTGGCTGGGGCGCCCCAGCTCTTTCCATCTCGCTTCTGGCAACGCCTCCGCCCACTTGACGAAGCTCGGATGGGCGTCGATCCCGAAGTCAAACTCCACGCCCGCCTCCGTCCAACGGTCAAAATGAGCCGTCAGCGAAAAATCCGTGTCCCCGCGCAGGCGCACCTTCCGAAAACCCGCCTCTCGAACCAGCTCGATACTCCGATCCAGCCATTCGGCCGCTCCCTCATGAGAGGGACGGTTGCCCGAGCGGTTGACCGCATAGAGCACCTCTCCCGTATTGGCCAGCGTCACGATCAGCGGCGCATAGCCCCACTGCCCGTCGTAGCTGATCTCCATCCCTTCCTTGCATTCGCCGCTCGTGGGGGCCATCGTCCCATCCACGTCGATCTCCGCCCGTTGGAAGAAACGGGCCGGTTGTTGGGCCCAGACCTTGAGGCGGCTGGCATTGACGGCTTCCATCAGATCCACCACGTCGGGCGCGTCAAAGCGGCGCACAAAGTCTCCGGCCGTGCTGGGGGCGGGGATCTTCTCGGCTCCCACCGCCTCCAGGAAACTCACACTCTGACGTCGCAGTTCAATATCCTGATAGCGGGTCCCGCCCGTGGCCACGTTGTAGATCAGGCTCAGGACGTGGTCCGATTCGTGGTACGGTTGGTGGCGTTTGAGCAGCGTCACCGCCTGGTCAATGGCTTTCCCCAGCCCACTCCACTTCACCACCTGCTGCAGCAGCCCCAGACCACCGTAACTGACCGCACCCGTTTTCTCCGAGACCTCGTAGCTGATGACCTCGGGCGAGAGCACCGGTTTCGGGTCTTGACCGTTCCAGCTGGGGCTCAATCGCTGAGCAACCTCTGCTTCCCGTTTGCGGATGATTGCGCTATCCTTTTTCTTCACCTGAAATGCCTCCTTTCGGCTTGTTCTGAAGTTTCTTTGACAACCCCAGAATACCCGTCAGGTCTGGCATTTCAGGTGTTTACATGTGGTTTAGTCCACTTTCATCTACTTCTTTTGGGACTAGCGGGCCCCGATCTGGGATCCATGACCACCCGTCCCCTGCTCTTCTCGGGATCTCGTCTCAAGGTGGACATGGACGCGTCCCATCCCGACAAGAGGAACGAGCCAGGGAGGGGTACCTATGGTGCCGAATTGCGGGCGGCCCTGATGGACGAGTCGGGAGGGCCCATCGAGGGCTTCGGCCTGGAGCAGTCCCGCACGCTCAAGGAAAGTGGCGTACAGGAGTTGTCCTGGACGGGCTCGGACGTAGCCCGGCTGGAAGGACGTCCCGTTCGCCTTCACTTCCAGCTACGTAACGCCGCCCTCTACTCGATCCAGTTTTCTGGCTAATCGCCCGTTCGGAATAAAGTTGACAGCTGGTAGGGCTGGCCTCCGGCGTAGCGGTGGCCTCCAGGCCGCCATCCCGAGCCAAAGGCTCGGAAGAATAAGACTTCGGCCTGGAGACCAAAGCCACGTTGAAGTCACCTTGCTCTCACCCCGGCTGCAAGCCGGATCAACCGAGAAACATGTATCGCGACGCACAAAAGAACAATGCCAAGCGTCGACTCGATCAAGGAACTCAGGTCTGAGGAGCCGTGCAAATGCTGCAATCGACATGGAGATCCCCTGCCGAGTTCGCTATCCTGATACCCAGCTTTCGCACGATTGGGGGGCAGGGCTTGTCGAAAGAAACAAATCCTGAAACATCTAACGATCTGTCGGATCTGGTTCACGGCCACATGATCCGATACGGCACGGAATTCTGCCCTTTCTTCGTCAGTCGGGGCAAGGGGTCCTACGTCTATGACCAGGGAGGCCGGCCCATCCTCGATTTCACATCCGGCCAGATGTGTTCCATTCTCGGACATAACCATCCAGCCATACTGGCGGCAATGAAGGAATCGATGGAGACAGTCCTTCATCTTTTCAGCGCCATGCTCTCGCCTCCAGTTGTAGCGTTATGTGCCGAGCTTAGCCAGATGTTGCCGCCTGCGCTCGAGAAGACGTTGCTGTTGACCACGGGCAGCGAATCAAATGAAGCGGCCTTACGGATGGCGAAACTGCACACGGGTGGCTTCGAGGTTGTGGGATTCACCACTTCCTGGCACGGAATGACCGCTGGCTCTGCATCCAGCACCTACTGCGCGGGCCACGAGGGGTACGGTCCAGCGATGCCGGGGTCCATGGCCCTACCCACACCAAATTGCTACCACTGTTCGATTCAGCACTGTCGTGAAAAATGTGACCTGACTTGCCTCGAAGCTGGATTCGAGCTGCTCGACCGACAGTCGGTAGGAGCCTATGCGGCGATCATCGTGGAACCCATCATCAGCTCAGGCGGTATCGTTGAACTTCCGCCCGGATACTTGGAACGTCTCCGCACGAAGGCGGTGGAGAGACAGATGCTGCTGATCTTGGATGAGGCCCAGACTGCCCTGGGGCGTACAGGAGCAGATTTTGCTTTCGAGCAACACGCTGTGACGCTAGATATCCTGACGCTGTCAAAGACTCTCGGAGGTGGATTGCCCCTGGCAGCAACGATAACCAGCTCTGAGATTGAACAGGATTGCTACGAAAAGGGATTTCTTTTCTACACTTCTCACGTCTCCGACCCCTTTCCCGCGTGTGTGGGTCTCGCTGTCCTGGAGGTAGTTCGACGTGAAGCTCTTGCCCAAAAAGCTGCAGAGTTGGGCTCCTACCTCCGAGCTAGCCTCGAGTCACTGCAAAGGTCACATGAGTGTATTGGGGATATAAGAGGTAGAGGCCTCTTACTAGGTCTTGAGCTGGTGTCTGATCGGGAGAGCCGGGAGCCTGCAGAAGAGTTGGGGGCCCGCGTCTCGAAGCGCTGTTTGGAACTTGGACTAAACCTGAATATTGTCCGGCTTCCGGGCATGTTCGGCGTTCTTCGTATAGCACCTCCTCTCACCGTCAGCACTGAGGAGATAGACCTGGCCATAGCAATTCTGGATGAAGCTCTCACAGACTCGATGACCACGAAGGAATAACCTGGGATCAACGGTTCTGGTAAGTCAGGGGCCAGCCCTGCGAGGGTTGCCTCAGAAGGGTGGGTCCCGGGCACATAGGTAACAGCTTCTCCCAGGCAGATGGGTTACAAAGGGGGTCATGTCATGAGTAGAAACCCGAGTGATGAGTGAACAGATCAAACTGCTCAGCGAGTCTTTGAGGGAGGAACATGGGATCAGTGAATCAACCCGAGCAATCCCGAGCCCATAGGAACCAGCGTAATAGGACACTCTCCCGACGGCGCTCCACCCTCGCAGCCATGGCTGGGACGGTCGCCTTATTCATTTCCAGCGCCAGGGGAGGCCAGAGCATGCAACCGGACGAAATACCCGAACTCGGTCTATGGCTTTCCGCCAGCGACCTCGCCCAGGAACATGACGATGGACAGTCGGTCAAGAGATGGCCGGACAGGTCAGGTAAGGGCTACGATGCCATCTTCGAGAACCGGATTCCGCAAGCTGGCCTGAGAGTCGGAGTGCATGGATCGCCGACTTTCAAGACCAAAGCCCTGGCAGACCATCCCGCCGTATCCTTCGACGCGACCCGGCGCCAGACGCTGATACTGAACCGAGCGGGCCATGCGCTGGGACAAGCGATCGGTGGATTCTCGGCAGTCTTCCTGGTTCGCGCGGATCTTGTCTACGGTCCTGCCCCGGCGCCAGACGTCGATTGGGGCAAGAACCGCTATCTCTTCATTTCCCACGTCAGTAACTACGACACGCGGGTCTCCGTGCAAATCGTTGAAGGCACCGGCGAGGTGAGGCTCTCTTCACGGCCCAGGCCTAAGGAGAAGATCGATCACAATAGATCCCTTGCGAACGGTGAACAGCTGGCGCTCAAGGGCGAAGCCTGGCACCGGTTGATGGTGACGGTCGACTACCGGAAGAAAGAGACCCGCATCATCCTGGACGGGACGATTCTAGCGGGTACGTTGCCTCCGACCAGTCTGGATATCTTCGAGGACGTCCCCAGCCCGATCACGGGAATCGGCAGCAACACCCTGGACGCCTGGCTCACCTGCCAGATCGCGGAAATCATCTGTTACCAGAAGGCTCTCGGAATTGACGAAGTAACGTCCTTGGACGCCTATCTCTGCAAAAGGTACGGTCTCGAGCCATGACGCATTGATCCGAACGGTTTGCCAAATTAGTTTACCTGTGCCAATGGCAGTGTGGCTACTGACCGGTCGAGGTTTTCCTTTCCTTATCCTTTATTAGACTCTGGAGGGTAGTTATAGACTTACTGTCGGCCGAGCTTTCCACCGCTTTGCTGGCAATCCCCTCCACCTGTTGATAGGCCTTGTCCAGCTGCTGCGACAACTTGGCGATTTGTGCCGCCTGTTCCTTGATGTTCTGTTCCAGGGACTGGGTCCGCGTCGTGAGAACATTGCGTTCTCCTTCGAACTGCTTGGTCAAGAGCTCTTCTCGATTCTTTGCCTCTAGCCCAACGCGGTCGTTCGTCTCCTGAATGGCGTTCTCGATCGCTGCTGCTTTCTCCTGTGGAAACGCCTCAAACTTGGTTCGCAGTTCCTCCAACTCGCCTTCCCGTCCGGCAACTGCCGCCTGCCGCTCGGTGAGATCTTTTTCGGTCTCTTCCTTCTTCTGGCGGAGATCCCTTTCCAGTTGAGCCACCTCATCCTCGAATCGGTCTCGGGCCAGCCTCTGCTCCCGCTCGAAGTTGTATTCGTACTCTTCCTTCTCCCGCTTCCGCTTGCTGCTCTCCTCGTCTTTTCTGGCAGCGATTTCTTCTTCCAAGCGCCGTCTCTCTGACACCAACTGATCACGTAGAGCCTTGATCTGGTGCTCCAATTCTTCTCGCCGCTCCGCCATCTCAGCTTCGAGTTGGGACCTCTTCTCCCGATGCGTTTCGATCAGCGCGGCCAGTGTCGCGCCAGAGCGTTCGATCTCGTAGATTTCCTTTAGATCCTCCTCCCTGGAAGCGATAGCCTTCTGGATCTGATCGTGTTTCGCCACTTCCTCTTCCAGCTTTTCGGAAATCTCGGTAAGCGTCCGGGAGATCTCGGACTTCAGTGTCGCCGTTTGATGGACGACTTCTTCGGTCGAGAGTGATGCGGCTATGGCTGAGGATTTCTCCTTTTCTTTCTCTTCAATCTTCTTCTCGGGTCTCAGTTCGCTCTGCTGTTTCTCCTGGAGTCGCTTCAGGACTTCGTTGTAGGCAGCCAGCATTTCCTTCTTCGTGTTCGACATAGTGACGTCGGCGGTTGTAGCCTCCGGGTCAGACATTAGAGGTACCTCCTTAAGATACTGTGAAACTTCTAGCTGATTCCTGGCGCCTTCGCGCTCACCAACTGCTATCTACAGCCGACAGCTCCCGCTGTCAAGGGCAGCTGGGAAGCGAGGGCTTCGATCTCTTACTGTTCCTACCCGAGCCCAAGGCCATTGCGATTTACTCACCTCTACCATAACCTCGTTCTGAAGTAGCTACCAATCCTTCTGAGCTTAGAGACTTTTTGGGGATGGATGATAAGGGAGGGGCTCGCCTTCACCGGCGAGCACTCCGGCTGGTTTTTTTATCTCTTCTTGATAGCAGCGCCCGCTGCTTCGTCCCCACTCGGAGCCTCTGGTCAAGCTCCAGAAGAATCCCTCGCAGGAACCCAGCCGCCGGTTCCCAGCGGGCTCTGACATGATGGTGTAGGCGGAGAAGAAGCGATCCTTGCCCACGGCGATGGTGCTGTAGGCAATGATGTCCCTAAAGCGGGTGGACTGGTTCAGATAGGGGGTCCCCGCCCGGGATCCATCTGCCCAGGTTCTCCCTCCATCCAGGCTGATTCGAGTGCATCGACGCGCCGTCGGAGGCACCAGGTCGTGGGAGTAGCCGACGTTGTGGTTCACGATCACCACTTCTTCCGGGCTCCGTTAGATGGTACCGCGGTGGGCATAGAATCCAGTGTAGCTGTTGGGGAGCTCCCGAAAGGTGCGGCCTCCGTCGCTGGACGTGGCCACGAAGATCTGTCTCTCGCGATACCGCAGTTCCTCTCCACCCTGAGACATATCCCGGATCGGAGACCAGAGGTCTACGCCCATTGACCGTTGATTCCAGGACTGTGGACTTTGGAGGTGACGCTGAATGGGTATCGCGGCGGTGAGAAGTCGCTCCGAACTCCTGCAGCGGACGATAGGACTTGGCGCGATGCGAATCCCGGTTTAGAATTGGTTTCGGGAGTCGATCCGGTCTGAGGGAAGTCCCCAGGGTGAGAATGGCTTCACGCCTCCGGATTGTCCGCCCGGATTCCTTCACCCGCCCTCAAACGCCCAAACTGAAACACCAGTTCTGGACGCTCAGGTGCATCGTTGCCGACTAGCCGACTGGTGGCTTTACCCACAAGTACCGTTACTAGAGCTCCAATAGGGCCAAACCAAATAAAGGAAGGATAGTCTTCGATGATACAGAATGCAGTAACTAGCCCCAAAATAAGCGCAAGTTCGAAAATAGACCCCTTTGTCGGCTCCGAGGAGCCATTTTGGAGACCTAAATTCTAAATTTCGGCGCGAAGTCACTCAGAACAGGCACGTGTTCAGCTGTCCTCCACGCCGATCGCTCAGGGAAAACGATTCTGCCCTCTTGGGGGGCGTTTGTAGAGACACCTCGCCCCAGCTCTGGCGACCCTCGGAGCTACTTTATCTCCTTTCAGTTTCAGGTAGCTGGCCGGTGTTTCAACCACTTACTGCCTTCCAAGAGAAGACGGCTCCAACCATTGACATCCAGCAGCCGATAGACCAACTGTCGGCCCCTGCGCAAAATCTGGCAGGGCATTTCAATGACCTCTCGCAGGAAACGGCGATACTCCATCTTCACCAGCTCTCGGGCTTGCAGTCGCGCCGGCAGCACCAACCCCATCCAGGCCTTCAGATTCCAGGCTTGAGCCGCAATCACCAGATAGGCCCAGTTGGCTACCAGCGTATCCGAGGGCATCCGCAGGGCCTCGACTCCGTTCTTGAGTTGTTCAATGACGTTCTCCTGGTTGCAGCGCCGGTTGTTTTCCCGTACGACTCCCGCCGTTCCCAACGTTCTGGCCGAGATATTGGTGACATAAAAGTGGTAGCGCGTCTGCGGCAGCAGCCGCTTCTGGCCTTTCTCGACCAGGATCGTCTTGCGCAAGATCACCATCCGATAGGTTCGCTTCGCTTTGCTCGGACGGTAGTCGATCTCCGCGATCTCTTCCCGTTCCAGCGTCAGCGTCTTGAACCCGCGTCTCTTGACAATCTCCGGCTTCACTTTGTCCCGCCGCTGGCGCCGCTTCTTCCCTTTTCCTTTCCCCTGGCTGGGGCGCCCCAGCTCTTTCCATCTCGCTTCTGGCAACGCCTCCGCCCACTTGACGAAGCTCGGATGGGCGTCGATCCCGAAGTCAAACTCCACGCCCGCCTCCGTCCAACGGTCAAAATGAGCCGTCAGCGAAAAATCCGTGTCCCCGCGCAGGCGCACCTTCCGAAAACCCGCCTCTCGAACCAGCTCGATACTCCGATCCAGCCATTCGGCCGCTCCCTCATGAGAGGGACGGTTGCCCGAGCGGTTGACCGCATAGAGCACCTCTCCCGTATTGGCCAGCGTCACGATCAGCGGCGCATAGCCCCACTGCCCGTCGTAGCTGATCTCCATCCCTTCCTTGCATTCGCCGCTCGTGGGGGCCATCGTCCCATCCACGTCGATCTCCGCCCGTTGGAAGAAACGGGCCGGTTGTTGGGCCCAGACCTTGAGGCGGCTGGCATTGACGGCTTCCATCAGATCCACCACGTCGGGCGCGTCAAAGCGGCGCACAAAGTCTCCGGCCGTGCTGGGGGCGGGGATCTTCTCGGCTCCCACCGCCTCCAGGAAACTCACACTCTGACGTCGCAGTTCAATATCCTGATAGCGGGTCCCGCCCGTGGCCACGTTGTAGATCAGGCTCAGGACGTGGTCCGATTCGTGGTACGGTTGGTGGCGTTTGAGCAGCGTCACCGCCTGGTCAATGGCTTTCCCCAGCCCACTCCACTTCACCACCTGCTGCAGCAGCCCCAGACCACCGTAACTGACCGCACCCGTTTTCTCCGAGACCTCGTAGCTGATGACCTCGGGCGAGAGCACCGGTTTCGGGTCTTGACCGTTCCAGCTGGGGCTCAATCGCTGAGCAACCTCTGCTTCCCGTTTGCGGATGATTGCGCTATCCTTTTTATTCACCTGAAATGCCTCCTTTCGGCTTGTTCTGAAGTTTCTTTGACAACCCCAGAATACCCGTCAGGTCTGGCATTTCAGGTGTTTACATGTGGTTTAGTCCACTTTCATCTACTTCTTTTGGGACTAGCGTGCCTACCAATAGCCCGACAAAGGCCCCTCGCCACTCTGTCTTTCGAGTGAGCATTCCTAGCACGAAGATACCCAACATCGGCCCCGCAAAACTGTTGACCAATTTGTTGGTGATCTCGATGATCGTGCCCAAGGCGCCAACGAAGCACGCCAATACTGTGACCAGGATGCCCATTACAGGGTCAAGATTCGAGATATTCGAAGCTCCTGCGCAGCCGAGCCCTGGGGGGCTCTCGTGGCCCAACGGGTCAACCACCCGAACCGCTTGAAGAAGTCAGTCACCAGAGCCGTGGTACAAGAGTTCAGACCCGAATCAATCGACGACATGGCTGCAGCCAGAATGGCCGCGACCATCACGCCTCGGAGCCCCAAGGGCATTTCAGTGGCGATGAAATAGGGGAAGACTTTATCTCCACCGATGGCCTCCGGCAATTGGCCTGGATTCATGGTATAGAAGGCATAGAGTCCCAATCCGATCCAGATCATCAGGATGCCCATTGACCAACCACCCACGGTATTCAGGACAAATGATTTCTGCATCCCCTTCAAGGATCTGGCTGACAGGTAGCGCTGAACGCTCACCTGGTCCGCTCCATACACTGCCAGGTTGCCGACTAGACCCAAAAGAAGTAGATGAAAGTGGACTAAACCACATGTAAACACCTGAAATGCCAGACCTGACGGGTATTCTGGGGTTGTCAAAGAAACTTCAGAACAAGCCGAAAGGAGGCATTTCAGGTGAAGAAAAAGGATAGCGCAATCATCCGCAAACGGGAAGCAGAGGTTGCTCAGCGATTGAGCCCCAGCTGGAACGGTCAAGACCCGAAACCGGTGCTCTCGCCCGAGGTCATCAGCTACGAGGTCTCGGAGAAAACGGGTGCGGTCAGTTACGGTGGTCTGGGGCTGCTGCAGCAGGTGGTGAAGTGGAGTGGGCTGGGGAAAGCCATTGACCAGGCGGTGACGCTGCTCAAACGCCACCAACCGTACCACGAATCGGACCACGTCCTGAGCCTGATCTACAACGTGGCCACGGGCGGGACCCGCTATCAGGATATTGAACTGCGACGTCAGAGTGTGAGTTTCCTGGAGGCGGTGGGAGCCGAGAAGATCCCCGCCCCCAGCACGGCCGGAGACTTTGTGCGCCGCTTTGACGCGCCCGACGTGGTGGATCTGATGGAAGCCGTCAATGCCAGCCGCCTCAAGGTCTGGGCCCAACAACCGGCCCGTTTCTTCCAACGGGCGGAGATCGACGTGGATGGGACGATGGCCCCCACGAGCGGCGAATGCAAGGAAGGGATGGAGATCAGCTACGACGGGCAGTGGGGCTATGCGCCGCTGATCGTGACGCTGGCCAATACGGGAGAGGTGCTCTATGCGGTCAACCGC
This sequence comes from Acidobacteriota bacterium, assembly GCA_965219855.1. Taxonomy (GTDB): domain Bacteria; phylum Acidobacteriota; class UBA6911; order RPQK01; family JAJDTT01; genus CAUZIZ01. Next base: position 733,510 of record CBDCOR010000021.1, on the reverse strand, counting down.
TCGGGCAACCGTCCCTCTCATGAGGGAGCGGCCGAATGGCTGGATCGGAGTATCGAGCTGGTTCGAGAGGCGGGTTTTCGGAAGGTGCGCCTGCGCGGGGACACGGATTTTTCGCTGACGGCTCATTTTGACCGTTGGACGGAGGCGGGCGTGGAGTTTGACTTCGGGATCGACGCCCATCCGAGCTTCGTCAAGTGGGCGGAGGCGTTGCCAGAAGCGAGATGGAAAGAGCTGGGGCGCCCCAGCCAGGGGAAAGGAAAAGGGAAGAAGCGGCGCCAGCGGCGGGACAAAGTGAAGCCGGAGATTGTCAAGAGACGCGGGTTCAAGACGCTGACGCTGGAACGGGAAGAGATCGCGGAGATCGACTACCGTCCGAGCAAAGCGAAGCGAACCTATCGGATGGTGATCTTGCGCAAGACGATCCTGGTCGAGAAAGGTCAGAAGCGGCTGCTGCCGCAGACGCGCTACCACTTTTATGTCACCAATATCTCGGCCAGAACGTTGGGAACGGCGGGAGTCGTACGGGAAAACAACCGGCGCTGCAACCAGGAGAACGTCATTGAACAACTCAAGAACGGAGTCGAGGCCCTGCGGATGCCCTCGGATACGCTGGTAGCCAACTGGGCCTATCTGGTGATTGCGGCTCAAGCCTGGAATCTGAAGGCCTGGATGGGGTTGGTGCTGCCGGCGCGACTGCAAGCCCGAGAGCTGGTGAAGATGGAGTATCGCCGTTTCCTGCGAGAGGTCATTGAAATGCCCTGCCAGATTTTGCGCAGGGGCCGACAGTTGGTCTATCGGCTGCTGGATGTCAATGGTTGGAGCCGTCTTCTCTTGGAAGGCAGTAAGTGGTTGAAACACCGGCCAGCTACCTGAAACTGAAAGGAGATAAAGTAGCTCCGAGGGTCGCCAGAGCTGGGGCGAGGTGTCTCTACAAACGCCCCCCAAGAGGGCAGAATCGTTTTCCCTGAGCGATCGGCGTGGAGGACAGCTGAAGACGTGCCTGTTCTGAGTGACTTCGCGCCGAAATTTAGAATTTAGGTCTCCAAAATGGCTCCTCGGAGCCGACAAAGGGGTCTATTTTCGAACTTGCGCTTATTTTGGGACTAGACTGCCGATGAAGGCGCCCCAGGTCGTGACCCGAATTGTCGGATCCAAAGACCAATCCAGGATTCGGTCCTTCCGCCCTGTTCGGCCAGCGACCAGATTCCAGAGAACCCTGAGGTATGGGAACTCAATACCCACAGGGCCGCCGTCCGAGCCAAAGGCTCGGAAAAATAAGACTTCGGCCTGGAGGCCAAAGCTACATTCGCCAATGAAGTTTCAGCTTAGCGCTAACTGGCCGGCAAGTGCTCCTCATAGAACCGCTGCCAGTTGCGGTACATGTCTTGGCCACATCCTCATCGCTGTAACCACGCTCGCTCAGGATCGGCCACGCCGCCCTGACCGTCGGTGTCGCCGCCAATCGCTTTGCCGGCGTCACAATCCAAGTCGCGGCCTTGTCTCCAACCGAAGCCGCTTTCCCTTTTCGCGAGAGGAATGATTCGACATCGTGATCACACTACGACAGGACGAAAAAGACTCTCTCCCTTTCTTGGTATCTTTGAACCGTTCTGAGCTACAGGGTGACTTAAAGGTCTGGACGCCCGGTGCAAGGAGTGAGTCTATTTGAATCGATGTAAGATGGTTGGTATGCGATCGGACTCGGCGGCGAGTACCCCGCAGCAGGAGACCGACTGGATTCACCGTATTGTGATGGGCGAGAGGCAGGCCTTCGAGAGCCTCTTTCAGGCCTATGTGAGACGACTAGCCTCCTACGTCTACCGAATGATCGGCGACTGGGAGGCAGCCCAAGAGGTAACCAACGACGTCATGGTTACAGTATGGAAAGAAGCCAAACGCTTTCAGGGCCGGTCAAAACCATCCACCTGGATTTTTGGAATCGCTCACCATAAGGCCTTAAACGAGCTTCGGCGGAGGAAAAGACACGCTTTGGACGAGCTGGAGCAAGCTGATCGCCTGCCTGCTGCTGGACCTGACCCAGAGCAAGAGACCACCCACCTGGATCTACAGAATCGATTGAAGCAAGCTCTGCAGCAACTCTCTCCGGAACACCGCGAGGTAATCCATATGACCTTCTTCCTGCAGATGCCATACCGGGAGATAGCTGAGGCCCTGGATTGTCCACTGAACACGGTGAAAACGCGGATGTTCCACGCCAAGCGAAAACTCCAGCCCATCCTGCGGAAATTGTCCATACGAGGCGAAAGCCAATGAAGCACGATGAGATTAGGAACCTAGTCCCCTGGCATGTTGCCGCGACACTCTCCGAGAGTGAGCGGCTCGAGGTGGAGAGGCACCTGGATATCTGCACGGAGTGCCGGCAGGAAGTTGAGGAACTGCGAGCGCTGCAGGGTGTGGAAGTGGAGCTCTCCCACGACACCCCCCCATTGCAGTCCCAAATGCTCCAAAAGGCCCTGGCCGAGATCGAATCCCACGAAGGACACAAACCCATACGCCGCGAGACTCTTTGGAACCGCTTTGTCCCGGTACTGGAAACCCTCTGGCCACCGGCTCCGGGACTCGTACGCGCCGCCGTCGTAGTCCAGTTCCTACTGCTCGTCGGCCTGAGCGTGCTCTACCTGACCCGAGGCCCGGGAGACGGTTTCACGGTCTTGACCGGTCCCGGCGGGGGGGCTGAGGGTAAGGGTGTCGAAATCTCGGTGCAGTTCCAGCCCCAGATCAGTGAGGAACAGCTTCGGTCAGCGATCCGGTCCTGGAAAGCGAGAATCACGGATGGACCTTCCGCACTGGGCCTTTACACCCTATTCGTGACAGTTCCACCCGACGACGACGAAGCGGTTGCCCAGGTCCTGGAGACCTTGCGCAGCAAGGCCGATGTCATAGCTTTCGCGGAGCGAAAGCCGTGAGAGTCCGCGCCCTTCCACTTTCCATCCTCTTCTGCCTTCTGTCTCTCCCTCTACCCACCGTCCTGTCCCAAACCCCTAAGGTGACAGTGGCCAGCCGTGACCATGGCACCAACAGTCGGTCGCTTCTGATCACGATCCCAGAGGCCAGGTTCTCAGGCATCGACGAGATTCGATTGAGGATTCCCAAGGAAGCAGTCAACAAAGCCGAGAGCCGTCTCTTGCCGGATGGATGGAAACTCCTGAAGAGAGGATCAGAGTTGAGCGTCTCGGGTCAAACAGTGCCAAGTTCCCCTTTGCGTGTTCGGCTGGACGTCGGCAGCGGAGGTCCACTCAAGAAGCTCAAGTTGTTCCTGGGCGCAGGCGGACGCAAGATTCTTGAGCGCCGAATCTCTGTCGAAGCGCTTCCGAAGGCCGAGGTAGCCCGGAGTCTCGAGGGTCTCCTGCTCTTTCCCAACGTCGCCTCAAACGGCGACCGGGTCAAGCTGGGGGTTCTGGATCCGGACAGAACACCGTCTGATGGGCACTGGACGATCGAGGGAGAGACGGTCGAAACCCACGGAGAGCGCCTGATATGGACGGTGCCTGATCAGCTACGGGACGGTGCGCAGCCAAGAGTTACCTATAGCGATGCCTGGGACGAGCTATTGTTGGATGCATCGCCCTCACAAGGCATTCAAATGCGCGAACCGCATCGTCAGGAGGGAGCGGCACCACGCATTACCGGTTGTGTCTCTCAGATCGTGTCCGGGGGGCAGGCCGCGGTGTGCGGGTACTTTCCCCCTCGGGTGCGCAGTGGCCTTACCCTCGATGGACGCCCGGCAGGAGAGCCGCTTGCGTCCTCCCAACAGGTAGTGGTTCTCCGCATTGCTCCAGAGATTCTCCCCGGAGTGCACGTCATCGCCGGAGACCCCGAGCTGGGCTTCTCGCCTTCCGACCAGGTTCTGATTACGGTCCTTCGGGTCCATGCATCTATCGATAGAGAGCAGTTGACACAGAACCAGTCGACGCAGGTCCACTTCAGGGTCGAGGGGACGGGTGAAGTAGTCGAGTTTGAGCTTACCAACCAGAATCCTGAACTGGTTGCTCTCCAAGGAGGCGACAGTCAGATCGCCACCACGACGGGGGGGCGATCGAACAGCTTGATTAGGAAGCTGCGAAAAGTAGCCTGGGTTCCGGGCCGCGAGCGGGATTTTGGTCTCTCCTACGCGATCCGCAACCAGGAGCGACCTTGCTCCCGGGAGCCGAGGGTATCCCACCACCCCGATGGGTATTGGAACGCACGCGTTTTAGCCGCGATCCCGGCAGCAGCTGTTGCTGCGATGAATACCGTGGCGCAGGCTTTGGCTGCTACCCTTGGACTGAATCTGATCGACGTCCACCTTCTGAATTCGTCCAATCTGGGCCTGATCACGTTTCAAATCCAGGACGCCCGGCCGGTTCCAGTAGTCCTCGCCCTGCTGCAGGCCGACCCCAGAGTCACCTTCGCCCAGCCGGATTACTTGTATGAGACCAGTGGCCAGTCTTCCAGCTCATTCAACGATCCTTACGCCAGGCTCTCCTACGGATCTTCACTGATTCGCGCCAACCGGGTTCACCCAATTGCCACGGGCAGGGCTGTCCCCGTGGCCGTGGTGGACACGGGAATCGACCGGGACCATGTCGAACTGAAAGGGCGACTGGCGCTCTACAAGGATTTCACTGGGATGGGTTTCAACGCCGATATTCATGGAACCCAAGTGGCCGGCATCATCGCTGCTGAGCCGGATAATGGGATTGGCATCTCGGGAGTAGCCCCGGGCGCCCGTCTGATTGCTCTCAAGGCCTGCCAACCCTATTCTGCGCAGGCGATCCGAGCCCAATGCTGGTCTTCGGCTCTGGCCAAGGCGATCGACTTTTCCCTGGAGCACGACGCGCGAGTGCTGAATCTGAGTGTTGGAGGGCGCCGGGAAGACAAGATTCTGACTCGGCAAGTGGACGTAGCTGCTTCGCGTGGCGGGATCGTCGTGGCCGCGGCCGGTAACGAGGGCCCGCGTGGCGATCCCAGCTACCCTGCAGCTCTGGCAAGCGTGATGGCCGTGACGGCGGTGGATGTTCGGCGCAGCCTCTACACCCACGCCACCCAGGGCGCTTTTGTCGACCTGGCAGCGCCCGGTGTGGACATCGTCAGCACCGCGCCCCGTGGACAATTTCCGGTGTGTTCTGGAACTTCCTTCGCAACTGCCTTCGTTACCGGAGTTGTGGCTCTTCTGCTCGAGCGGAGTCCAGAACTCACGCCCGGCCAGGTCCAGGAAATACTGGAAGCTTCGGCCAGCGATCTGGGCCACCTCGGAAAGGACCCACAGTTCGGCAGTGGCCTGGTCGACGCCTGTGAGGCCGTCAATCGAGCGCTCGGCGACCGGAAGATTTGCCAATAAGGATCCCGTCCCAGGGAGCCTTTCACTGTTTTCCCTTCATCCTTCCGAATTTCCTTGAACCTTTTTTCACCCAAGGGTGACCCACCGGGCAAACGGGGGATGCTCCCCCGCAGAAAAGCAAGGAGAAAGGCCATGAAGATTAGAACAGAACAAGAGAGTTCCAAGGGAAAAACGACCTCGACGAAAAGAAACTGGACAGGATCGCCAGGTCGGCAGGCACTGACTGCCGTGCTCATCGCGGTCCTATTCTCAGTATCCAGTGCCGGGGTCAAGGCTGGCGACGGTAAGCAGAGAGCGGCGCCGGAGGGATCCAGAGTGGTGATGACCGGTGTCGTGATCGCCGACCAACCCGCCACTGCGACGGTTATGGGTCCTAGCGGTGCGGCACTGGTCGGCGTCGTGGTGGACGTCAATGGTGAGAAGGTAGTCAGCGATGAGATGGGCAGAATTCCGGTTATCGCCGCAGCGGGAGTCGCGACTGTGGCTGCTTCCCTATATGGCCTGGCGAACGGTCCCGTCTCTGAAGCCAGGGTGCTGCCACCCCTGAGTCCTGATTCTGTGCAAGTGCCTAGGGTTGACCAGACTCCGAGTAATCCCGCCCCGGGCAGCCAGACCACGATTCGTGGGTCCGGGTTCGATGGTCGGTCAGGAGGCAACATCGTCCAACTGGGCGAGTCTTCTCTGGACGTGCTGGCAAGCTCGCCTGCCGAACTCATCGTGGCACTACCGCAGGACATGCCTCTGGGCGTGCAAGAGCTCACCGTGAATACGGAGAGCGGCACCAGCGAGCCGGTCGAAGTCGATGTCACTCGCATCTGGTTTGAAAGTGCCGATACGAATCTACGGCCTGGCCAGCAGGGTCAGGGTCACTTGCGGATTTCCTGCCAGGAGCCAAGAAGCGTCCAAGTGAGCAATCTCTCCGAAGTGATTACGCTGAGCGGTGGCGAGACTCAAACCGTCCAGACCAGCGGTGGCACCGACAATGGCGCGCCCTTTCACTACACGGCAAACCATGTAGGGACCTTCCAGATCCGTGCCGAAATAGTGGACAGCTACGCAGAGGGTTCCGAGGTGTCGGACCATGACTACAGCCAGTTCCTGGAGGGTGAGGTCCCGATTCCGGTGCTGTTCGGCCCTGAACCACTGGCAGCTGCTCCCTCAACTCCCCGTGAGTGGCTGGCCCAGAAGGCCAAGGATTGCGCCGCCGCCTCCTCCATAACCGAGAACTCTCAGAATCGAAAGGACTTGAAGGCCGAAGCCAAGCTGGATGACTCGGCTGCAGAGAACGACGAGAACTGGGACAAGGATGGGCAGCCGCACAGCAAGAGGAAACTCAAGGACTTCCTCAACGCCGAGATCAAGCGCCTGAAGAAAATCCGGCGGAAAGAGGGCGAGGGCGGAGCAGACGATCAGATCGAGGATGCTATCAAGTCGGCCTATGAGGTGGGCAAGGCAGCCGGTCTTAAACTGGACTGACATCGAAATGTCAGCCTGACTGCGGACTGAAGAGCCCGGCTTTCTGGCCGGGCTCTTTGCCGTCCTCGACTGGGTCTCCCTGGCATCGTACTAGGCCTGGACTAGTCTTTTTCTGCGAAGATCGACCTGTCAGGTGGACCCAGCGTCTGAAGGAGGGTGCCGTCGGCATGCCAGATGCGCAGCACGCCATCCTGCCCGCCGGCGATGATGATCTGGCCGTCGGCACTGGAGGCCGATGTGTAAAGGAAATCCTGGGCGCCTCGAAAGTGCCGCTCGCCCAGGCGGACGAGCCCGTCTCCCGAGCTGGTCAGGAGGTCATCCCCGGTCTCCAGGAAGCTAATGGAGGTGATCTCCTTCTCGAAGCCACCGATCGTCTCTTCCTGCTCTCCCGTTTCGAAATCCCAGAGCTTGATCACGTTGTCGGCCCCGCAGCTGGCTAATAGGTGGCCATCGGCCCGCCAGGCGACGTCCAGCACATGGTGGGTGTGTCCTTCGAAGACGCGGGCCAAATCTCCCTCGGTTGTGTCGAAGACCTTCACCAGGCGGTCGGCGGAGGCGCTGGCCAGGTACTTTCCGTCAGGGGAGAATTCCAGACCGAAGACCGTGTCGCTATGGGCGTCGGCCAGGTTGCGGACGAGCTTGCCCTCGACCGGGTCCCAGAGCTTTACTTCACCGCTTCGAGAGGGCTGGCCGCTGCCCGTGGCCAGGAGCCGGCCATCAGGACTGAAGGCCAGGGCGCTGACTCGACCGGTGAGCTGTGCGGCATCGTCCACGCTGTCAATCGTATTCCACAGCGACCAGGCAGGATCGGGATCCCAAAGCACCGTCTGGTTGTTGTCTGATCCCGAAAGTAGGTCGCCGCCCGGGGTGAAAATCAGAGCCTGTACCACCGATCCAGCGCCCTTCAGGCTGTCCAGGGCCTGTCCGTCCTCTGAATCCCAGATGTGGATCAGATGCTCATCTCCACCCGTGGCCAACTGCACAGAATCAGGTGAAAAGGCCAGGGTGCGGATTCGCTTTTCGGACTCGGCTGAGGACCTGTGGGCGGTTTCGAGATCGACTTTGGTTTCCTCGAGTATGGCTTCGGCTCCTGCCAAGGAGTTTCCTGCCTCAATCAGGTCGGCCGCCGCCTTTTGGGCCAGTTGCAGGGCCGACTCCGTCTGTTCGGCTGCCGTCGCCATCGCCCCTCGGGCATCGCTGGCTTCCTGAGCAGCCTTCTCGGCACGGGCGGTCAACCGGCGAGCCCTCTCCTTTGCTTTCTCGGCGGCTTTAGCCAGGGCGTCGCGTCCGACGGCAGCGATCTGATTCTTGGCTTGTCCAAACGGAGTCCCGGCCCCCGCCTTCTGTTCTGCGACCCTTTGCGCCAGAGCAGCAGCCTGCCTCTCTGCCGCCTCTTTTTCGGAGGCGGCCGATTGGGCTGATCTTGTCTTTCGGGCGAACATCCGCTCCACTCTGGCTTGGTTGGGGGCGGCGGAATTACTTGTTTTGGATTTCTTCTCCCAGCTTTCCCGAGCCTCGGTGCGCAGCCGATCTTTAACTTGGATGCTCTTGTCGGCGACCACCAGGGCACGATCCAGGCTGGCGAGGCGCTGTCGCAGGAGGGGGTCGCCCTTGATTTCGGCCAGGAGCTTGCCGCCGGCGCTACTCCAGAGCCTGGCCACATTGTCGAGGCCAGCCGAAGCAAATCGCAACCCGTCCGGGCTGGCGGCCACCGCCGTCACCGGGGCACCGTGATTTATCTGCTGAATTTGCTTCCCTTCCGCCCAGTTCCAATGGCGCACGGTGCCATCTTCACCACCGGAAAGAAGTTGCTTGCCGTCACCGTCAAGGGAGACCAGGGATGTCAGGGCCAGCGGATGAGCGTGGATCTCCTTAACTGGGGTAAGGGAGATGAGTGGAGCCGGATCGCAGCGACTTGGCGAGATGCGAATCACGCCGTCTGCACTCCCCGAAGCCAGCTGTGTTCCCTGACCGGTCAAGGCCAGGGCGTGGATGGGCGACGGGGTTTGAGCTTGTCCCAGCAAATCACCATTGCTTCTGTCCCAAATGCGGAGGCTCCCGTCCAGAGATCCGGACATGAAACAGGTCCCGCTCGGTCCAAACAGAATCTGGGTCACAGCCCCGGTGTGCGCCTCAAGCGTGCGCACCCAGCGGCCCGAAGGCAGCTCCCATAGCGTGATCTCTCCGCCCGCGTCTCCGGCGGTCGCCCAGCCTTCATCAGGACTCACGGCCAGACTCTGCACGGGGTCTCCCGCTCCCCACAGATTCGTCTTGCGCACCCCATCTGGACGCCGCCACAGCTTGACCGTACGGTACCCTCCCGAGGCCAGAAGATTGACACGGGGACTGAAGGCCAGGGATTGAACCAGGTCGCGATGAGCCACGCCCAGCCTCATTGGGTGGCCGGCTTCGAGCAAATAAGGATCGGCTAGAGCTTGCACCAGCCGACCCGAGGAAACGCGATAAACGAAGATCCGGTTGGCACGCCCGGCGGCAGCGTATTGTGCGTCCCGGCTGAGGGCGGCGGCATAGATGGAGTTGACGCCAGTCGACAGGGGCTGCCAGCTGACCGGGCTCTCGACGGAGCTCTGAACCTTTTCCCTGGCCCCCTGGTCGATCCACAGTTTGAGAAGACCCAACTCGTCGGGGGTGAGGGCAAGCCCACCCACCTTGTTTCCAGCGGGGGGCATGAAAGGCTGGACTCGATGAGCGGCGAGTTGCAGCAGGCGGCTCTCATCGCTCTCCTTCGGAACGACCACGGGGCCCCCGGCGCCGCCTTTCAAGACACTTTCACGAGTCTCAAGCACGAGACCGCTCATTGCCATTGTCTGGTTGTGACAGGCCAGGCAGTTCTTTTTGAAGATGGGCAGAAGATCCCGCTCGAAATCTATGGGCTGACCGGGCTTCATCCCAGTGCTGGTAATCGACTGGGAGCCGCTGCTGACGCTCTGGGCCGGTGCTTGAGCCGCTGCCCAGCACATCAGGACTAGAGCGATGATCAGACTCCTACCCAACCAACTGGATGAGCGGGATCTAAGCTGAAACTTAAGTAGCTTTGGTCTCCAGGCCGAAGTCTTACTTTTCCGAGCCTTTGGCTCGGACGGCGGCCTGGAGCCCACCGCTACACCGGACTCGCTGCTATCGAGGTGCCTGGTGGCTCCACCGAGCTGTACAGCTTGAGGACGATCTGAGCCGGGCATCACGTTTGTTGGATGGTTTAACCGGACTTTTCGAGGGCTTCCACCTGGACCGAAACGGTCTTCTCCACTTCCAGCTGCTGCCCATTGAGCTCTAGCTGCGCCTGAACTACGAGATTGTACTCGCCCGGCGCAGTCTCCTGAGTGACTTCCACCAGAAGAGTGGCCTTACTTTCCCCCTTCGGGATGCTGATGGGGCTGCTCCGTATACCGATCCGGTCTTCGGGCACTATTAGGCGAAGCTCCACCGGGTCGTCGTAAGCGTACAGTCGCTCGACGCCGACGGAGATCTCAACCGAAGTCCCCGGCTTCAGCCGTTTTAGGACTGTTCCGACAGAGAGTACGATGGGAGCGGGTGTGATGGTCAAGGTTTGCGGCGCCGAGTAAATGGCGACTCTCACCTTTTCTTGAGTCTGGCCTTTTCAGCCGCCTCCTTGGCACGCCGGACTACCCGGATCCTTTCCTTCTGGGCGGCCTTGGCCTGGAATGCAGATTGGGCGACTCCCCTGACCTTTCCCTCGGCCCCAGCTCCGGTCTCGGCCGCTTCTTGAGCCGCTACTGCCAAGTGGGAGGCCAGCTTTTCGATCTTCCTTACTTCTTGCTGGGCCTCTTGGGCCGCTTCGGGATTGTTGCGATAGGGGATACGCGTCGTCCCCTCCAGATAGAAGGTGTATTGTCCGGGCTCCACCTTGAGATCGGGAGTCAGGGGACGGGGCAACTCCAACGTCAGGGTTCCCTCACCTCTGGAGTCGACGGAGACTCGATCCGCCCTCCACATCCCGGGGATGCCGACAGGCCGGATCGTTATGTCCTTCTGAAACTCGCTGCTCCCCGTGATCCTGAAGGGAATGTCCAGCTTTCCAGCCAGCGATGTCTCCCATTCTTGGGTCTCTACTTCGAGACCGGGAAGCAGGGGCAGGGTCTCTTTCTCGCTGACCGCCAGCATCAGCTCACGGGTCAGCCGCGATTGGAAAAGGCCCCCCCTGAGATCCGCCACCGTCCGAAGAGGTGAGGCCCAGAGGGCTTCGCGCACAACCTGGTCGCCGCCCAGCTGGGCCTTGCCCACGATCCTGATGGCGGCAGTGGCCCCAGCGGCGTCTCTTGTGGCCTCGCAGATAAGGTCTGTCTCGGATCGCTTTGCGGGGATCAGTGCGGGTCCACAGCTGACTCCCGGCGGTAGACCCTCGACCTGGAGTGAAATCTCACCGTCGAAGTCATCGCGCCGGACGGCGAACACTTTCAGGACCATGTTCTCGCCGTTGCGCAAGTAGGGCACCCAGAGGCTGGCCACCAGGGCGTTATCCTTTCGATCTCGGGTCAGCGCCAGCAGATAGAAGTCGGGGCGGCCTTCCCGGATCGACAGGCGATACAGATGAGAGGGGCTGCCTCCTGCTCCGCCGTAAAGGTCGCGGACCCGCATGCGGTAGGTGCCGCCCTCGACTGCCTCGAAGCGAACAATTGGATCGTGGTTGGCGCTCTGGTATTGTCTGTTACCCAGCGCCAGACTGGCGTCATCGACTTCGGCAACGTCCAAGATCTGTTCTCTACCAGCCGAGTCGAGGGTGACTCGCTGGAGGAGCAGTACCGGATCCGTTTGGTGGCCAAGGCGCCGGGAGAGGAGCTCTATCCAGTAGACCTGCTTCTTTTCGGCCCGGAAAGTGAACCAGTCTTGATCGCCGCTGGGAAAGAACCGCCCCGAGACTTCACAGGGGAGCTGGACTTCTTGAGCCTGGCCCGGCCGGTCGTTCGTCTCCTCTTCGATCACGACGGGCGCTGTGGCAAAGCCCACCCTCAAAGGATTGGACACTCCCTGAGCGGACCGTAGCCGATACTCGATCCCACCCCAGATCACCTGTTCGGGTTCCAGGAAGGCCAGGGAGGTTGGCGGCACCGGTTCCTCGCCATCAACGGGGAGCTCGACCTCGATCGTCTTTTCTTCCAAGCGCTTGCCGTCAATGCTCAAATCCGACAGGGTCCCTCCCGGCAAGTTACGTCCGTAAAGGAGATACTCCCCTTTGCTGCCGGGCGCTCCCGCGGGTGGAAAGATGAAGTCAAGGTGGGGGCCCGCTCCGACAGCCAAGCGATAGGAGTACTCCTCACCACCGCCGTAGAGGAAGTCGTAGACCTTCAGCACATACTCGCCCGATGCCGGCGCGGTGAAATCCATCAAGGGGTCGCGGCGGCTGTGGTCTCGGTTCTGATCCAGCTCCTTTCCCGCCGCGTCGTACAGCGTCAGGGTCGCATCCATCAGAGAGTCGACGCGCTGGGCCCAGCAGTCGACCAGAATGCGCTGACCCTTCCCGGCGTTGAACCTGAAGTAATCGGCACCGTCCTTGTTCGCCTGTCCGTTGACGACCGTTCCCAGCGGAACCTGATTTGCGTTGGGGGGACTCTGATTCGGGGCCTGCTCCCTCATCTCGGGTCGGTCACCCACCATGAAGGCACGAGGATTAGAGACTCCGTACCTGCCGATAGCTCGCAGGTCATACAGACCGGGTAGCACGTTGGGGGCAATGGTTACGCTGAACCTTCCCGGCTCGGGTCGGGGTAGCTTGTGCAGAAGGGTGGGTTCGGCCAGGACTGCCGAGGCGGTGATTCCCGGGTGCGAGAAACGAAGACGGTCTACCTCATCCAGATCCTGCCCGGCCACGGTCACTTCGAATGTGCTCCCCTGTTTCCCTCCAGTCGGAAAGACCGCGAGCAGCCGTGCCGAAGGCAGCTGGGCCAAGGTCTGTGGGGTCCCACCCAGCAGGACGGCGAGGATCGAAACCGCCAGCCTGCTGTATGTCATCCTACCTTTGCCTTTGCCTTTGCCTTTGCCCTTGCCCTTGCCCGTTCCGACTTCATCTTCCGCCTGCATCAAGGATGGCGCGGACGGGCAAAGGCAAGGGCAAGGATGAGACACGGTTAACCCCGAACGCTCAATGATTGAAGATGAATTCCTTGGTATTGATCAGTGCCCAGAGAATGTCTTCATACGCGTGTCGCAGTCCCACCTCCAGACTTTCGCCGGTCGCGTCTTTCTCCTTGCCTTCGATGTGCCGGGTGGCGGCAGCCAGTTCCTCTTTGTCGGGCTCGCGGGCGTAGGCCCGGTGATAGAGCTTCCGAATCTTATCCTGATGCGTGCGCTCCGGATCGGTGGCCAGGCGGGCTGCGCGGGCTTGGCTGGCCGTCAGCTTTTCGTGAATGTGCGGCGAGTTAAGAAGATGCAGGCTCTGGGCAAGATTGGCGTCTTCGGTTCGTTCGCACTCGCATGCGCTGGTGTTGTCGGGCCGGCCGAAGAGGGGAAGAAAGTAGGCCTCCGAATTGAAACTATCGTCTGGCAGCTGGACCGCGCGCGGACATCCTGGTGAATCGGGCCATCTCCCAGGATGGTCCAATGAGCACCGCCATCCTGGCTCTTGAAGATCCCAGCATCCCCGGTTGCGGCATAGACGTTAGTGGGAGTGGCCGGATCTTTACCAAGCTGGGATGCAACAGCGGTGCCTGTCACGGCAAGTCCTCCGGTCAAAATGGATTCCGCCTTTCCCTGCTGGGCTTCGAGTCTCAGGAAGATTACGAGCATCTGGTCAAGGAAGGCCGAGGACACAGGTTGTTTCCGGCGGCACCCTCCGAGAGCCTGGTGATGGCAAAGGCCACGGCCGACCTGCCTCACGGCGGCGGTCTTCTGATCGAGCGGGGCTCGCGGGATTTCGGGCTGCTTCACCGCTGGATCGCACAAGGAATGCCTTACGGAGAGCCGGATGATCCCACGCTGGCTCGAATCGCTGTCTTCCCCCAAGAGCGGGTCATGGATCCCAACCAGGAGCAGCAGTTGCTGGTAAGAGCCCATTACAGCGATGGCTCGGTTCGAGACGTCACTCGCAGCGTGCACTACGAGCCCAGCGAAGCGTCCATGGCCCAGATCTCTCCCACCGGGATTGTGCGGGTCGGAGAAGTAACGGGCAATCTAGCCATCATGATCCGTTTCCAGGATCGGGTCGACGTTTTCCGCGCGACGGTGCCTCTGGGGGCGGTAGTGGATAAGCTGCCCGTGCCCAGAAACTTCATCGATGAGTTGGTCTACCAGAAGCTCCAGACCCTGGGGTTGCCTCCAGCTGAAAGCTGTGACGACCAGACCTTCATGCGGCGTACCGCCGTCCACATCGCGGGCCGGCTGCCCAGACTGGATGAAACCCGGGCTTTCTTGGCCGACCTAGATCCGGACAAGCGTGAAAAGTGGGTCGATTCGCTGCTGGCCGGTCCCGGCTATGCCGATTATTTCGCCAACAAGTGGAGCGCCATCCTCAGGAACAAGCGCCGTCGCTATTATGCCCGAGGCAATTACATGTTCCATGACTGGATCCGGCGAAGCCTCGACGTCAACAAGCCCTACGATCAGTTCTCGCGAGAGATTGTGACCGCTTCCGGCGAGATGGGCCGCAATCCCCCTGTGGCCTGGTACCGGGAGGCTAGCGACGCCACCCAGCAGGTGGAGGACACCGCCCAGATCTTTCTCGGAATTCGCCTCCAGTGTGCCCGCTGCCATCACCATCCGCTTGAAAAGTGGAGCCAAAGCGATTACTACGGTTTTGCGGCTTTCTTCTCTCGGGTTTCTCGCAAGAGAGGAACCCAGCCAGGTGAGGAGACCATTTTCCACGAGCGAGGGACCGCCGTCGCCACCAATCCCAAGACCAAGCGGCCGCTGAAGCCTACCCCTCTGGGAGGCTCCCCCCTCCAGCTGTCTTCCGATCAGGATCCCAGGGAGGCCCTGGCCAACTGGATGACGGCCAGGGACAATCCTTTCTTTGCCCGCATGGTGGTCAATCGGTACTGGAAGCACTTCTTCGGCCGCGGGCTGGTTGAGCCCGAGGACGATATGCGCCTCACCAATCCGGCCTCCCATCCCGAGTTGGTAGAGGCTTTGGCCACTCATTTCATCGACAGCGGCTTTGATCTGAAGGAGCTGATCCGGACCATCTGCCGCTCTCGGATCTACCAGCTCAGTTCACATCCCAATCTTCACAACGGGTCCGATGACCGCAACTTCTCGCGACACTATCCGAGGCGGTTGCCCGCGGAAGTCCTTTTGGATGCCATCGATCAAATCGCCGGCACCGAAACCGAGTTCCCGGGACAGCCTTCAGGGACGCGCGCGCTGGTGTTGGATGCCGGCGACCCGGCCACTCTCTTCCTGGCAAGCGAGGCTGGAGTCTTCAAGAGTCGCGACGGCGGCGCCACTTGGACCACTCTTAGCGACGGTCTCACGAGAGTCGACGTCCAGGCCCTGGCGGTCCATCCTACCACTCCCTCCATCCTCTACGCTGGTACTTCAGCCGCCGGGGTCATGAAGAGCAGCGATGGTGGAGCGAACTGGGAACCCAAAAACAGGGGTCTGAGCAGCGGCTCCGTCCAGGCCCTGGCCATCGATCCTTCGGCCCCTTCGATCCTCTACGCGAGTATCCACGGGACCTTCGGCGGTTGGGTTTTCAAGAGCAGCGACAGCGCGGATAGTTGGGTAGCCGTGAGCCGGGGTTCGAGTGAGATTCTGGTCTGGGCTCTGGCCGTCGATCCTTCGGCACCCTCCACCGTCTATGCCGGAGCGGACGGCGGTGGGCTCTTCAGGAGCCTGGATGGAGGGGACAACTGGACGGCGGTCCAGGATGCCTTGCCCCGCTTTCTTCGGGTTCAAGCCCTTGCGCTGGACTCTTCCTCCACAGTTTACGCCGGTACGGATGGCGCCGGGATCTTCAAGAGTCTGGATGAAGGAGACAGCTGGGCAGCAGTCAACGATGGCCTTAGCGACATCCTGGTCCAGGCTCTGGAAATCGATCCCTCTACTCCCTCCACCTTGTATGCCGGTACTGACGGTGGAGGGATCTTCAGGAGCCTGGATGGAGGGGACCGTTGGGCAACCGCCAACGAGGGCCTGGGCAACTCCCGGATTCAGGTCCTGCTGATCGATTCTTCAAATCCCTCCCTGCTCTATGCCGGTACCGACGGGGCCGGAGTCTTCAAGAGCACCGACCGGGGGGGCCGGTGGACGGAATTCAATCGGGGTTTGCCCCGCGGGCCACTTGCCCGTGATGTCCACGCTCTGGGCATCGATCCTGGGATTTCTTCGACCCTGTACGCGGGCACTTTCGGCGGTGCCGTGTTCAAGATCGAGGATGAGGAGAGTGGCTGGGTTGGTCTGGAGGAGGGTCTGGCCGGCGCCCCCGTTTTCGCCTTGCAGGTCGATCCTTCGTCTTCCCAGGTTCTTTACGCCGGGAGTTTTGGGGACGGCCTCTTCAGGAGTACCGACGGCGGTAGCTGGGTACCGGTCAACGACGGACTTACGGGCGAACTGCTCCAGGCCCTGGTGATCCACCCGCGAACTCCCTACACCCTTTATGCCGGTAGCTTCGGTGATGGCATCTCCAAGAGCAGCGACAGTGGGTCCAGCTGGACGGACTTGAACAAGGGCCTACCCTTCTTTCCCGTGGTCCGAGCGCTGGCCATTGATGCTTCGGGTCCCGACATCCTCTATGCCGCCGTCGGGGGAGTATTCAAGAACGTTGATGGTGGCCCCGTGTGGGCCCAGGTCGGCTCTGAGTGGACACAAAAGGGCGTCTCCAGCCAGCCCCATGCCTGGTCGTTGGTCCTGGATCCCGCCAAACCATCCACCCTCTATGCCGGGACTACCAGCGGCGTCTTCAAAATGGCCCAGAATCTCGCCAGATGAAGAGATGAGGTCAGGGGGGAAGCGGTCCCGAAGGATCAAGCTGAAGCGAGTTGCCGAACAGCAAGCTCAGAACGACGAAAAATCAGAGGGTGGAAAGGGCTCGATCAAGTGCTCCTCTACAGCTTCCGTGTGGTGGATCTGAAAGGCGTAGAGGTCACCCTGTCTGACGTAGAAGCGCAAACGCACCGGACGCCCAGCCAACTTCGCCAGATCCGGGCGATTCTTCCAACGAACCAGCTGAAAGGCACCATCGAAGCCTGTAAGCGTACAGTCGCCCCGGGTGTATCCCTCCAGGGGGGAGCCGTCTGGGTCCAGTACCTCCACCCCCAGCTCTCCTTGGGACACCTGGGCATTAACCGTCAGGTACCGGCCCTGGAATAGGAGAGGATGCGTTGTCAGGACCCCCACATCGCGGTCGGCTCGCCGGGAAACGAAGCCGTTGGTACGAAACTCGGCCAGACCCGGAAATATCTTGAAATCAGCGCCCTTCGAGATGAAAGTCTTGGGTGTCTCTCCGGTGTTGGCTGTTAGCTCCGCCCAGAATCGGGTGCGGGCCTCCTGAACCGTACCGTGGACCCCCCGACGCCAACTCCAGCCTGAAGGCATAAGCGACCAGGAGGTGCCCTCTGTCGAGGGTGGTGCCAAGTAGTTCCGTTCCACGAACGTCTCTCCCGTCAGAAGCCCCTCCGCTTGCTTGCCGCTCATGCCGCCGTAGAGTCCCGAGAGCTTCTCCCGGATCCAGGCGTGAAAGTGGAGATAGTTGGTTCCCTGATAAAAAATGCGGGTCCGATCACCCTGCTGATGCCAGCCAGCCGGCATGTAGACGATGCCCCAGTCGAAGGATCCGGGTGGGCCATTGCCCAGCCACGGCTGTTCTCCTCCGGGTTGCTCCCAGTGGATTCCATCACGGCTCACCCAGAGCCGAAGATCCATGTGCTGGGTCCTGACGTTGTAGCGGGGAAAGAATCCCAAGTACAGGTCCCCGAGTCTTCGAACCCGGAAGCCGTAGTTGTGGAGATTGGGATCGGAGACCTCGGGAACCCAGAGGTAGCGGACATCCCAGTTGATGCCGTCCCGAGTGGCATGTCGGGCCAGGGTGCGGGCCTTGGTGGAGTTATCATACCGGATCGATCCCCGTCCCCGGTTGGGCGGACCCGGAGAGGTATAGGCCACGAACTCACCGCTGTAATCGTCATAGCCCAGGCTTGCCGACGTGTCTCCCGACACGGTCATGGTCTCGGTCCCTCCCTGTCCCAGGCCCAGCACGGGTGACGGCGTGGTGACGTAGCTCTTTCCGTCCTGGTCCCAGACCACCAGGTAATAGCCTCGTTTGAGGGCCCATCGATCGCTGGTTTGTCGATGACCGAAGAGCCACAGACGGGCTTGGCGCAGATCCGGGTTTCCCCGACCAGCGTAGTCCCAGACCCCAGCGAAAACGGGGAAAAGATCGCCAGGCTTGGTCACGTCCACCCGGGCAAGGATGTTGTTGGCCCCTGAACCGTTGATCTCCACCTTGCCCAGTTCCGGTTTCTCCCAAGTGAGGAGATCCTTGGAGACCGCCAGCATGCGATAGCGGTTCTCATCGTAGTTGATATTTCCGTAGATCAGCTCGTAGCGTTCTTTGTCCGGATTGTAGCGGGCCGAGTTCTCCAAGAGTATGACGTGACCCTCGTAGGGCCGGTCGGGAGAGAGAATGGGCTCGGAGGTCAGTTTTCGAGCTGGATGAAAAACCTGGCGAAGGCCTCGGGACTCGGCCACCAGGTAGTCATCCACCAGCAGCTGGGGCCCATCGCCGATCCTGGCTGCTTCCCCTACCCTTGGTGGAGGGCCATTGCGAAAGAGCTGAAGAGTCCTTACCATCCCGTCAGGGGAGAGCTTCCCCGACCGCCGAAACCGGACTCGGGCCTGGTACACGCCCGGAAGCAGATCCTCCAGGGAGAAGGTTACCTGGGTATTCTGGCGGGTCAATGAGACCTCTTCAGGATCGGAGACACTTAGACCGGTAGTGGGCTCCAGCAGATCCACGACCGCCCGAATCTCGTCCACCTGCGCTCCGGGGAGGAGTCTCAGGTCCAGATTCGCCTGAGCATCGTCGATGTAGAGTAGACGGTCCAGGTCTGCCCAGATCCATTCCTGGGGCGGGAGGCGAAAAAAGGTCCTGAAGACCGTCTTCCCTGTCACCGGGTCCCGGCCCCAGATTCTCAAGGTGTACTCCCCGGGATAGAACTGGCGAGGCCGGTGCCGATAGGGTCCGTGTCCCAGCAGGGGACCGAGGCTGAAGCTCAACTGCCGGGACCCATCCGAAGCCTCGAGAAAACGTTCCTGGTGGCTCGACTTCCCGTTGGCGAAGGTGAGGTCGGAGTGAACCAGGAGTGCAGGCGACGGTCCCAGCTGGAACTGCACCGCGTGGTCCAGCTCTCCTTCGAACGCCAGGTTGAAGGCGGAGACGAGTTCTGGCGAAGGGGCCTTCCCCTCCAAGTAGGAAGCCAGCGGGACACTGGTCTCCGACCCTGTCTGGGCGGCCCAGAACGGGCTGAAGACAAGGCTGATCAAGAAAGCCAAAAAGGTGGTCCGCGACGAGAGAATTGGCTGTGTCATGTGGGGCTACTCCTGCCGTGAGGCTACCCCAACCGGCAGACCAAAGCTACGTTAAGTTTTGGTTTAAATACTGGTTCGAAGACGGCTTTGCCTGCATAATTGCCGTCTGGCCGATGTCGAATATCTGATGCTTTTCGGATTACTGCCTGCCCGTCCACGCAAGGAAGGTAGAAGCTCTGTCAGATTGCATTCGCAAATTGGCCTCATATTGCGGTCAGCAGCACGATCTCCCCTGGCTTACTACACTGAAATGGGGTAGAAGGTCTTAGGAATATAGGCATGAAAAAGCGATGGTTGATTCCCCTGCTGTTCCTAACTCTGGGACTTCGGGCGCAGAACACTTCGGAGGTTTACCAGACAGCCAAGCGGCCGTCTGCACTAGCCTTGATCGGCGATCGCTACCATAGTCCGGTCTACATCCGAGACAACTTGATCAAGGCCATGGTTCGAGAAAACATTCCAGTGACGTTTATCGAAAACGTCGAGGCCCTAAACAGTGAATCGCTCCAGAAACATGGTCTGCTCATCATCTTGCGCGACGGCATGAACTGGCCCGACGGCTATGACAAACCCCACATCAAGTGGATGACTGACGAGCAACAGCAGGCCATTTGGGACTTTGTCCACAACGGCGGTGGTTTCCTCGCACTGCACAACTCGCAAGGACTGTATCCCCCGAACGGGCCCTACTACAAACTCTTTGGAGGAGACTATGGAGGTCACCCCAAGCCTTACGTCTTCACTATTCGAGTGGAAGACAAGAGTCACCCAGTGACGGCAGGCGTAGAGGATTTCGAAATCTTCGACGAGCAACACACCGTGAAATACTACCTCGACCACGAGCATCTCCTGCTGCGATCGATTGCCCGCGACAACCTGGCTGCTGAGGCGGGCTGGTGGCGTGAAATGGGAAAGGGGCGCTTCTGCTATCTGGCGCCTGGGCACACCCCTGATGCACTCGGTCACCCCATGATGCAGCGACTCATTCGCAACGCAGCCAGATGGCTACTCCATCTAGGTGATCGCTAGACGAGACCTTTATTTGAGATCTCGGAGAAAAGGCAAAGTTCGAGTATTCCGAAGAGAGATGGATAAAGAGGGAGTGGACGGGCCGTCGGTTCAGCCCGTCCACCATCGTCGATTCGATCAGAAGCTGGCGTTGATCGGTATTCGGAATTGGTCCACCCCGTCGTGATTCCATTCTTCTACCGGCAGGTTGGTAATGTCTTTGGGGCCAACCAAAAACGCCGTGGTGCTGATGTCACCCGCGCTAGAGCACCGAATCTGACCCACGAAATCGAAGCCGCCAGACATGTGGCTGGCGCGGATGAGGCGAACGCCTCTGCGAGGTACCCTGGTGCGGGCTCTCCCTACGAGGATTCCGTTGTGGGTGTAGGCCCAGCAGCGAACAATGGCCGCATTTCGCTTGCTCGTGAACGCCGCCACCGAATCAAAACTGTCCAGATGCGGTGCCTGGCGAACGATGTCGCTCAGGTCCGTTGGCCCCAAGTCGACTTCGAGCTCATCGATCGGTTCCTGAGCCAAAACCGATCCGGCCATCAGGAAGACGGCCAAAACTCCAACAGCGGTGTGTAAGGATGATTTCATCATCGCTTTCCCCTTTTTCCTCCCCGCGTTGTAAGTAGGCTGGGCATTCTAGCATAGAAGACCAAGAACAATCTGAATCCAGATCAAGTTTCAGCCTAGTCCCGCCCCCAGTAGGGCTGGCCCCATTCGAGAAAGAAACTTTGGTCGTCTCTAGCGACGAACAGAGATAGCAGCGTCTCCGCTGTAGGACGGGCATTCCTGCCCGTCGAGGCCAACCGACGGGCGGGAGTGCCCATCCTACGCCGGTTACTGCTCGATGAAGATTCAGCTAAGCCCCGCCTCCGGCTGCGGCGGATCGTACCTGAAAGAAACTTCAGTCGAGGGACGTAGCGGTGGCCTCCAGGCCGCCGTATATCGGGCCAAAGGCTCGAAAGAAAAAGACTTCGGCCCGGAGGCCAAAGCTACGTCCGCCCAATGAAGTTTCAGGTTAGCCCCGCCCCAGCCGGGCTGCCCCATTCGACAAAGAAACTTTGGCTACCCACAAAGACCAGCGTCGCCTGATCCGGCCTTGGAAATTCGCCTGTTCGATATTTTGCGGTTGAGTATTTTCTGCGGTTTCTTTCTCCTGAGTAGAAAGAAAGCCTAAATCTCGAACCGCTAAACATCGAACACGAAGGCTAAAGGGGTTCCCTTTGAAATTCGTGTTCGATATTCAGCGGTTTAGCCTTTAGCGGTTGCCTTCTCGGGAAGCAGAAAAGTCCAAATTGATCAACGACAAATGGAATTCCCGCAGCGACAATTGGAAATCCCCACACGAGGGATAAAAAAAAGAGCTGTAGCCGTCCTCTGAGACGACTCTTTTCGGGGTCCTCCTTTCTGTAAAAAAGAGAGATTGTTTTTAGAATGCGAGGGGGATGGAGTGAGGGCGTAGCCCGAACGGAACTCCCCCTCGCTCGCGCCGGCGTCGAGGGGAGTGGACCAGATCCACGAGGCTCCTGAGCGGCCTCTGTAGGGTGCTGTACGACCTCTCCCCTTGGCGGGCACTCGTCTATCGTCCCCACCAAGCACTTCCCGGGGCCAATCAGCCGATTTGCCCGGATTTGAACTCCTCGCGGTTTCCTCATTTCGTGGTTTCCTGCTGTTTCTTCTTGGCGCTCTCCATTCGGTAGCTCGAGACGTTGAGTTCCAGAATCACGCTGTGGTGCACCACCCGATCAATCGCCGCCACCGTCGTCATGGGGTCCTTGAAGATCCTCTCCCAGTCCGAGAAGATCAGGTTGCTGGTCAGCAAGATGCTGCGGCGTTCGTAGCGATGGGCCAGCAGTGTGAAAAGAACCTCCATTTCCTCCCGACTTTGCTGAACGTAGCCGATGTCATCGACTATGAGAGCCTCGAAGCGATCCAGTTTCTTGAGCTCCTTCTCCAGAGTCAGATCGATTTTGGCCCGCAGCAATCGCTGTACCAGCAGGGCGCAGGTAGAGAATAGAACCCGGCGCCCCAGCAGAATCAACTCCTGCCCCAGAGCACAGACTAGATGCGTCTTGCCGCTTCCAGGGTTGCCGAAAGCCAAGACGTTCTCGGCGCGATCCAAAAACGTACCTTCCAGCAGCGCCGTCAGTTGTCGATCCACGCTTTGGGGCAAGCGCGAGCGGTCCAACGCCGTCAGCGTTTTCTCCCAGGGAAGCTTCGAGATTCGGCGCAGGCGCTGGATTTTGCGCTCGTGCCGCTCCGCCACTTCGATCTCAGATAACGACAAGAGAAACCGGGGATAGGACAGACTTTCCTGGGTAGCCAGTGCCGCCTGGGCGGCGTAGTGCTCCCGAAAGGCTGGTAGATGCAGCTGGACAAGGCACTCGCGAAGCCGGGTCAAGTTGCCTCCACTCATGATCTCACCTCCCGGCTCTCCAGCAGCGTGTCATAGACGCCCACGTCCATCTTCTCCACCGCCACTTCCCAGGGTTCCACGACTGGATCGACGAGGCATTCTCGTACTGCTTCGAAACGGATTCTTTGTCCCCTCTCAATCAGCCCCTGAAGTGCCTCTCGCACTCGCTGCTCACCTTCCTGGGCAGCCAACTCGAGGATCTTCAGATACTGGCGATCCGCCGTGGCTGGACAATCTTGGCGCAGCTCGTCGTAGGCGACTCGAAACAAGATCCCCGGAAACAGGTCCTCGCGCCAGCGATAGCGAGTGAACGCCCCCGGCTTGCGCACCAGGGAATGGATCACGTGCCGGTAGTCAATGCGATGCTTGCCTTCTCCTCGCAAGCGAGGCATGCGTGCCTGTGGCTGACCCCCGTAGTAGACTTCCACCTGATCCGCCCACACCCTCACCTGCACCCGCTCGCCGATCAACCGGCTGTCCACCGAATAGGTGTTGTGGCGAACCCGGATCGTACTGCTGGGGGAGACTCTCACCCACTGCCGGGTGAAGTCATCCAGACGGCGGGCCGGCAACGGGCGCATCACGGCCAGCTCTTCTCCCAGGCGCTTTTGCCGGGTCGCATTGCGCCGGTCCACAATCACCGCTACAAAGCCCTCGTACTCTTCCCGGCTGGAAAAATCACGGCTACACCGCAGCAGCAGTTCCTGCTCGATGGCCCGTTTCAAGCGGTGATGGGCCTGTTCCACATCCCCGTTCTCGTGAGCCTTTCCTGCCTGGGTGCGACTCGAGCGCATCCCGAAGTGGTTCAGCAACCCTTGATAGCGCTCGGTGAACTCTTCCCGCTTCAGGTTGTTGACGGCCGCCGAAAGCCGGTCTGTTCGGTGTTCCTCGGGCAGCGCCCCCAACTCCCACAACGCGTTCTGAAGCCCCAGGCTGAGGCTCTCAAAGGACTCACTGAAACACAGCGTGGTCGCTTCCCAGTTCGAGTAGGCCAAAACAAAGTGGTACAGCAGATGGGGAAACGGCTGGCCCTGGATCGTCACTCCCAGACGCCCCATAAACGTAAAGTCCGATTGAGCTTGATGTCCCGGCCGATACTTCTGCGGGAACATCACCTCCTTCGCTTCTCCGTGTTGTGCCTTCCACTGCTTGATCCTGCGCTGCAGCGTCCTCAACTGACCTTGCTGGAAGGCCCCTTCCTGCTGGCGGCACAAATACTCGAACACCGCTGTCGCTTCCACCGTCGGAGATCGCTTCAGGATCTCTTCCACCTCTGGCCACACCGACTCGAACGGATCCGATCGAGTTCGCCAATACCGCTCCGGCTGACTCTGGCTCGGCAGCTTTCCCGACTTCAGGTACTTCCGAGCCGTCTTTCGCGACAGCCCCGCTTTGGCCGCCGCCATCGTTAGCGTCTTCTCGTTCTTTTGCAACTTTACTAACCTCCGCACTTGCTGATCCTTAACCATGCCCTCATGGTCAGGATCAGCCCTGAAAAAGTGGGGAATTCTATTTGTCGTCGTGGGAAATTCTAACTGTCGCCAATCACAGCCAGGATTACTCTCCTCGCTCAGGAATAAGAGGGCCCGGAAAGAGGGGGCCAGGGCCTCGGTGCGGATGGCGACGGGGGCGACGGATCCGCCGGGAAATCGCCCTTAGAACGCCCCGCCACCGGGATGTATGATGAAGGGCCTGGAAGCTTGAGGATGGCAAACAAGAAAAGGCTTAGTGGTTGGATGCGGCTCTGGATCGTGGGCTGCTCACTCTGGTTCCTCTTTGTACTCTTCTGGACCTGGATAATTCTGTCGGAGCCGGGAATTAATGAAGTTTCAGCTTAGTCTATTAGTCTACGACTAGAGTTCAGGCTAGCTCAGCAGTAAGTTCAGAGCTATAGGCGAAAAGTGCAGGCGTCCCGCCGGTGTGAACCAGCAGGAACGAGCGCCCTCGGTTGGTGCTCCGGGCTCGATGGATCAGACCCGCCATCGTCTTACCGGTGTAGACAGGGTCCAGGATCAGACCCTCGGATCGGGCAGCTAGCTGGATGGCTTGCACCGTCGCTCCGTTCAGCCGCCCATACCCCGGCGCCAGAAAATCGTCGAGCAGGCAGATATCGCCTTCGACGACGGGGTTGTGGGTTTTCAGAAGCTCGGCGATTTCCTGGCAACGGCACCAGATTCGTTCCCTCTGGGCCTCGGCGCCTCGGCGCACACAGATGCCGGTCACCTGCACCGGAGAGCCAAGGGCCCTCAGTCCAAACAGCAGCCCCCCGTGGGTGTGTCCGCTCCCGGAGGGAACAACCACCTCGTCGAAGGAGAGCTTTTCGGATTCGAGTTGCAGCAGGATTTCCTGGGCAGCGAGGACGTATCCCAGGGCGCCCAGGGGCTTGTGTCCTGGGCCAAGCGGGATGATGTAGGGACGTCTTCCACTGCCTTTCAGCTCCTCTGCGATCTCTCCCACCCGTCTGTCCGCACCTTCCTCATCTTCTCCCTCAGGATAGGAATGTATGGTAACCCCAAGGATTCGGTCCAGGAGCACATTTCCCGAGTTCAGATAGAGAGGGTCATTCCTTGAAACTCTCTCTTCCAGCTGAATCTGGCAGTCCATCCCCAATTTGCGAGCCGCAGCGGCGGCCAGACGGACGAAGTTCGACTGGACGGCACCCGTGATCAGAACGGTATCGGTTTCCTGGCGGCGGGCCTCGCCCAGGTAAAATTCCAGCTGACGCACCTTGTTGCCGCCGAACGCAAGATCGGTGCAGTCATCGCGTTTGACGTAGACTCGTGCCCTTCCCAGTGCTTCGCCCAGATTGGGCATCGACTCCAGGGGGGTGGGCAGGCGACAAAGCCGTACCCTGGGAAAGTCACCCAGGCATCCCAGCCGTCGATCTTCTACTGCCATGCGTGCTCCGGCGTCCTCTTAAAACGGATTCCTAGACTCCGAGAGTCGACGAGGCAATCATGCCTGATCACCCTGGCCTGGATCAATCTAGATCCTGCTATACTACGGGCCGGAGGAGAATCAAGATGAACAGGATACCGTCCCTTCTTTTTGTTGCATTCATGGTTGGTACGCTGGGCTTGTTCCCGCTATCTGCCGAGAATGCGGATCCAAAAATGGGCTTTTTCATCGTCAGCTCAGGGCCTGGGAATGGCGCCGATCTGGGCGGGCTGGCCAGAGCCGACCGACGCTGTCAGATGCTGGCCCGAGCTGTGGGGTTAGATAGCCGCACCTGGCGCGCTTATCTGAGCACTACCGCTTCGGGTGGGCAGGCAGCCGTCAACGCCCGGGACCGAATTGGCAATGGACCGTGGTACAACTCCAAGGGAGTTCAGATAGCTCGAAGTGTCGACGATCTGCACTCAGACAACAACAATCTCACCAAGGAAACGCAGCTGAACGAGCTGGGCCAGACGGTGAACGGCCGGGGGGACAGTCCGAACCGGCACGACATCCTGACGGGTTCCCAGTTGGACGGAACAGTCCTCTCAGGCAGCGAGGACACAACTTGCCGAAATTGGACGAGCCATGCTGAGGGAAGTGCCCGGGTCGGCCATCACGACCGCACCGGCGGCGGTCAGAACCCCACTTCGTGGAACTCGGCTCATGGCTCGAGGGGCTGCAGTCAGGACAATTTGCAGGGCACCGGAGGGGACGGTCTGTTCTACTGCTTTGCTAGCGATTGACGCCGCAAGTCTTTCGCACCCTCGACAGAAATCAGGCATCCAACATCGCTTCAGCCCGCGGAATGGAGCACTGAAGGGAGAAGTCCGACGAGAAACCGAAGACTTTTTCTTCTGCTTGAGAACGGGGCGCTGATTCTCTCCTATTGTATCTTCTACTTTGGAGTTTGGGGTACAGTGTGGGGCCCATGTTGGGTTCGACTTGCCAAACTGGGAAGCCATCCCCTCGTTGGTTGGCAACGTTTGCCTTGGCGTTCGCCTTCCTCATGCTCTTTCCCCCTCCGGCGGAAGCCTACATTGGACCTGGAGCCGGGATCGCTTTCGTCTCCTCCTTTTTTGTCATCCTGGCCTCGCTTGCGCTGGCGCTGCTGACACTGCTGACCTGGCCCTTCCGTTGGGTCCTCCAGACGCTTCGTGGAAGAAAAGCTCTACGCGGGAGCCGGGTTCGCAAGGTCGTTATCCTGGGACTGGACGGACAGGATCCCGAGCTTACCGATCGGTTCATGGCGGACGGCTCGTTGCCAAACTTCGAGCGCCTAGCAGGTGAGGGGGCGTATCGCCGCTTGGCGACCAGTCTTCCGGCGGAGTCCCCGGTCGCCT
Organism: Acidobacteriota bacterium; assembly: GCA_965219855.1. Lineage (GTDB taxonomy): Bacteria > Acidobacteriota > UBA6911 > RPQK01 > JAJDTT01 > CAUZIZ01. The sequence continues at coordinate 706,482 of CBDCOR010000021.1, read as the reverse complement.
GGTCTTCCTTTCAGACGGGGTGCAATCCCGGATACCACAAAGTCTTCGATTTTCTGGTGCCGGATCGCAGGTCGTATCTACCCAAACTCTGCTCGGCGGAGATTTCGCCTCCGGCACGAAGTCTCAATATCGGCAAGTACCGAATTCCCGTAGGCAAGCCGAGAATTCAGTTCGAGCGTCGAAGTCGCTCTTTCTGGAAGATGCTAGGTGATCATGGTGTCTTCAGCACGGTCCTTCGGGTGCCTACCAGCTTTCCTCCAGAGAAGTTCAATGGCCTACTCCTTTCGGCGATGTCGGTACCCGATCTGAAGGGGACTTTAGGAACTTTCACCTTCTACACCAGCGATCCGACCGAGACCGGCAGCTTCACCGGAGGGACCCAGATTCCGGTCGAAATCGAGGCGGGGCAGGTCTGCTCCTATGTGCCGGGTCCCGAAAACCCGCTGCGGCGGGACTCGACGGAAATGAGGATCGCCTTTGAGCTGAATCTCGATCAAGAGACCGGAGAGGCAATTCTAGCGATTCAGGGGAAGCAGTACCCGGTTCCCCTGGCTGAGTTCACTCCCTGGATCCCCTTAAAGTTCAAGGCGGGGCTGGGAATGAAGATCAGCGGGATGTGTCGTTTCTATCTCAGAGAGAGTGCCCCCCATCTCAAGCTCTACGCTTCGCCTGTCAACCTGGACCCGGAGCGTCCTGCCATGCCGATTTCCCATCCCCCAACCTACTCGATCTATCTCTCGAAGACTCAGGGGCGATTTGCGACCCTGGGTCTGGCCGAGGACACCTGGGCCCTCAACGAGGGTGTGCTTGATGAAGAGGCCTTCCTCAAGCAGGCCTATCTAATCCACGAAGAGCGTGAGCGGATGTTCTTCGACGCCATCGAAAAGACAAATCGGGGCGCCGTCGTTTGTGTCTTTGATATCACGGATCGGTTGCAGCACATGTTCTGGCGCTATCTTGTAAAAGACCACCCCGCCAACCTGGGCAGGGAGACCCTAAAGCATCGAGACGAGATCAAGAAGCTCTATCAGAAGATGGACAAGTTGGTCGGGCGAGTCTTGGAATCGGTCTCTGATGATACCCTCGTCATGGTGCTGTCCGATCACGGTTTCAAGTCGTTTCAGCGAGGTGTGAACCTCAATTCCTGGCTTCACCAGAACGGCTATCTGACGGTTCATGATGGACCCGCTGGCGCGGAGTGGTTCCAGGGAGTGGACTGGAGCAGGACCCAGGCCTATGCCGTTGGTCTGGGAGGGATCTACTTGAATCTGGCCGGCCGCGAGTCCCAGGGGATCGTCGCGCCCGGAGACGAGGCAAGAGAGGTCAAGGAAGGGATCATCGAGGGTCTGGAGGCACTACGCGACGGCAACCGGGAATCTCAGGTGGTTCGGAGGGTTCATGACACTGCGGAAGTCTATCGAGGACCCTACGCGGCGGAGGGCCCGGATCTGATCACGGGCTTCTGTCCTGGATACCGGAGTTCCTGGAGCAGTGCCACCGGAGCCGTCACCACTGGAGTTTTTGAGGACAACACCAGGAACTGGAGCGGCGACCACTGTATGAATCCCGACGACGTTCCCGGAGTCCTTTTCTGCAACCGGAAGATGACGCACGGCGAGGCCAGCATCATGGACATCGGACCCACCGTCCTGGACCTGTTTGGGGTTGGCGTCCCCGCCTATTGTGATGGGAAGCCCCTGGGGATCGAGATCTGGGACCCATGATGCAGCCGATCCACCGTTCTCTCAGCGGGCTCCTGATTCTTGCTTTCCTGGTAGCTGCATGCATTCCATTGCAAAGAGCCCCCTATCGCAAGGTTTTTGTTCTGGGAATCGATGGGCTCGACCCTGCGTTGCTGCGTCGCTTCATCGACCAGGGCCGACTTCCCAACTTTCAAACGCTGGTCCAGAAGGGTTACTTCAAGCCTCTGCGGACGGTCATGCCTCCGCTCAGCCCGGTAGCGTGGTCGGCTTTTATCACCGGAATGGACGCCGGTGGTCATGCAATTTTCGACTTTGTGCACCGTGACCCCAAGACGCTTCTGCCAGAGTTTTCGATGTCCAAGGCGATACCCTCGAACCGGAGTCTTGCGATTGGTTCCTGGGTCATTCCTTTGTCGGGGGGACGAGTCGAGCTACTCCGGGAAGGAAAACCTTTCTGGCAGTTGCTGCAGGAGAAGGGGGTCCCGACCACCGTTTTTCGTATGCCAGTCAATTTTCCGCCGCAGGGTCAGGGACGGGCCCTCTCTGGCATGGGGACCCCTGACCTGCTGGGAACGCCCGGTACCTTCTCTTTCTACACCAGCAGTCCCGCCGAGAGTACCCGGGACGTAGGTGGTGGAAGAATCTCCACCGTGGAGGTACGTGACAACCGGGTTGAGGCAAGGCTTCGGGGTCCTGGGAACCCGTATCGGAGGGTGGCTCAGCCCGATGGCGGACACCGGAACCCGGAGCTCGATCTGACCTTCCAGGTCTTTCTGGATCCCCTGGAACCGGTAGCTAAGTTTGTGGTCCAGGACCAGGAGTTCATCCTCAAGGAGGGAGAGTGGAGTGAGTGGATCCGGCTGGAGTTTGAAGCCGTCCCCTACTTTGCCAGCATCAGTGCGACGGCGCGCTTCTATCTGCAGGGAGTCCATCCTCAGTTTCGGCTTTACGTGACACCACTCCAGATCAATCCGAGGGAGCCTGTCATGCCGATATCTCAGCCGGAGGGGTGGTCTGCCGAGCTGGCCGATGAGTTGGGCTACTTCTACACCCAGGAGCTGGCCGAGGATACCAAGGCACTCTCCTCGGGCGTTTTTGACGCGCGGGAATTCTGGGTTCAAAGCCAGTCCGTTTTCGCAGAGCAGAAGAGGGCGTTGGAGCACCTACTGGAAGGTTTCGACGAAGGTCTCCTGTTCTACTATTTTTCGGGAGTGGATCAGATTTCCCATATGCTTTGGCGGTATATGGATCCCGAGCATCCGGGCTATAAGGCCGACTCGGATCTGGGAGACGGGATCCGAACCATGTATCAACAAATGGATGAGGTGGTAGCGCAGATTCTGGAGAAACTCGATCAGGATACAACGCTGATCATTCTTTCCGATCATGGGTTCGCACCCTTCTACCGTCAGGTCAATCTCAATTCCTGGCTGCACGAACGTGGATATGTGAAGTTCATTCGGTCCAAACCGCGAGGGCCGCAACCCTTTTTCCAGAACGTGAACTGGAGAAGGACGACTGCTTACGCCCTGGGCCTCAACGGAGTCTACGTCAATCTAGAGGGTCGGGAAGGGCAAGGAGTGGTGGCCGAGGGGAGCGACTACGCCGACCTCCTGGATCGATTAGAGGACGATCTTCTGAACATGATCGATCCCGCCAATGGACTCCATCCCATCAGCCGAGTGGTGCGCAGCCGGCGAGATTTCAAGGGTCCGTTCCTGGATCAGGGTCCGGATTTGATTATTGGGTACAGCCGCGGCTATCGCAGCTCCTGGGAAAGTCCTCTGGGTGATTTTCCTCCCGATCTGTTTCTGGACAACACCGATCCCTGGAGCGGGGATCACAGCATCGATTCGCGACTGGTCCCCGGAGTACTGATCAGCAATCGGGAGATCATACTGGAGGAACCGTCTCTGGTAGACTTGACGGTGGCCGTCCTGGATGAATACGGGGTGCAAAAATTGCCTGAAATGGTGGGGCAAGATTGCCTCGGATCCGTGGAGTAGAAGATGTTTGGACCCAAGATAAAGTTGGATCGGGCCTTATTCGAGAAAGTCAAGAAATACTCCGAGTTGGCTGGATACTCGTCCGCGGAGGAGTTTGTGACCCATGCTCTGGAGAAGGAGCTAGCCAAACTGGAAGACGCCGCCTCGGAAGAGGAAATCAAGAATAGGCTCAAAGGGCTAGGCTACATTTCGTAGCCTGCCCCCGTCGCAGTTTCGAAAACGGCCGCTCATGGCAGAAACCTCGCTCCTCGTCGTCGAGTTCCTCAACCGCTGTCTGGTCTTTGTGTTCAGCCTGTTGCTCTGGCCCTTTGGAGGCGTCGATCCGATCTGGCCCTTGTTGCTGGTGTCCTTCTTGACTGGGTTGGCCATGCTCTGGGTCTTCGGTCGAGTTTCCAATCAGGGCAGGATCCGTCGAGTCAAGAAGGGTATCCAGGGCAGCCTTCTCGGGGTTCGACTTTTTCAGCACAACGTCAGAGTCGTGTTGGGACTGCAGGGGAGAATCTTTCGAGAAACACTGACCTACCTCAAACTCTCGCTGCTTCCGATGCTGGTCGTGATCCCTCCACTTCTGGTGATCGTGATCCACCTGAACCTTCATTTCGAGCGGGCACCGCTTCCGTTGGGTTCTTCAGCAATCGTCAAAGCCAGGCTAGCCCCAGGGTGGGATCTGGAGCAGAAGGTGGGGTTGGTGGCGTCTGATGGGGTCACAGTAGAAACGCCCGCATTGCGGATTTTGGCGAACAACGAGGTGTCTTGGCGGGTACGGGCCGAACGGGCCGGACGGCACAAGCTCAGGATCCAGGTAGGGGAAGATACGGTCGAAAAGGAACTCTACGCAGGAGAGGGGTGGGGGGCAGTTTCTCCTTTCCGGACTCGATCGCTGCTCCACCTGATCCAGTTTCCGGGGGAGCCCCCGATCTCTCCCGGCTCCCGGGTCGAGGCCGTAGGCGTGAGTTATCCGCAGCTTTCCCTGGAAGTGATGGGCTGGGATTTCCACTGGTTGGTTTTGTTTTTTCTGCTATCGGTCGCCTCCGCCTTCGTTTTCCGAGGTCCGCTTGGAGTCGAGATCTAGTCTTGGGGAAAGCGCCTTTGACCTGAAACTTCAACAGAAACTGGACTGCACAGTATTGTCGACCCGATCTACGACAGACATTGCTCCGGGTAGGACGGGCATTCCTGCCCGTCGAAAACACAGACGGGCAAGAATGCCCCTCCTACTGCTCCCAACTCGGGGGAAAGTTTGTTCCTGAATGATCTAGCGCCACTCGGGACCCGACTGATCAGGAGGAAGATTGTTCCAACGCTTCCAGAGAATCTACCTGAGGCGAAGACTTGGCGAGCCCATTATTGTGGTTTCAGGCCTGCCACGATCGGGGACCTCTGTGATGATGAGCATGCTGGCTGCCGGTGGTGTCGTACTGCTGGAAGATCAGGTCCGGGAGCCGGATGTGGACAATCCAGCAGGCTACCATGAGTTGGAGTTAACCAAGCAACTGCACGAGCAGCCGGACAGATCGTGGCTAGCCTCGGCACAGGGCAAGGCAGTCAAGGTTATTTCCGAACTGCTCAAGGAACTCCCGAATTCCTACTACTACAAGGTCATTTTCATGGATCGTGATCTTCGAGAAGTGGTGGTGTCCCAGAACAAGATGTTGAGAAGGAGGGAACAGGATCCCGTTATCAGCCCCGACGATCAGGTTGTGGCTGTCTTCGAAAGACACTTGAGACGGACGCGCGGGTGGTTGCAGAATCGTCCCAACTTTGAGGTGTTGAAGGTAGCCTACGGGAGCGTGATCAGCGACGCCGGAGGTGTTGCAGCGCGCATCAACGCATTCTTGGGCGGAGAGCTTCGGGTCAATGAAATGGCTGATGTGGTGGATCCGTCGCTCTACCGCAACCGAGCGGGGCGAAATCGGTAACCAAACAACCCTATTTCGGTACCCTATTTCGGTACCCTGTGGACAGTGATCGCAGAAGCTGCCACATTCCCAGCCTTGTCGGTGGCCTGGATCTCGACCTCAGTAGCGCCCTGCTTCAGGGGGGAGCTCACAGGTGAAAATCACGCTGGTCATCTTGGCGGAGGTTTCGTTACAGGCCACGGCACCCAGGCCAGAAAGCGGATCGACGGCGGACCCGGTTACGGTCACCGAGGGATTGTTCAGCGTGACCCCGCTGTTGGGACCCAGGATCCGGAGAATCGGGGGGTGGAGGTCAAGGTTCAGAGCCACATCCAGGTCGGCGCGGTTTCCTGCTCGATCCGTGGCCGTCCCTGTGACGCTCTGCTCTGTGCCCTCGCTGTTGATGACGATGGCCGGACTGGTGCTGGCAAGGCCAGAGACACGGTCGGTCGCTCTGAAGGAGACCGACACCTCACCGTTGTGCCAACCTAGCTCATTGGGCTGAGGTGTCACTACAGATCTAATGGCGGGTGGTGTCTTATCGACCAGGATGGTGCCGAAGATCGGGAACGAGGAGGGCCTGATCCGGAGCCGTTTTTCCTCGGCCTCCTTGTCCTTTTTCTTGTCCTTGTCCTTTGCTGATCGCGGGCTGAGCAGCTGCCCGTAGGCGATGTACGAGTATCGTCCGTCCCGAACTAGCCGACCCTCGCTGTTTCTTCCGTCCCAAGGACTGTTGATCAGTGTCCGGACGGTGGTGCCACTCTTGGGTTCCTGGATGATCTGGACGAACTCCAGTGAGAACCGGCCCTGTTCGAGGATCTCGAACGTCAAGGAGAGGGTATTGGGGCCCAGCCGCGGGGAAAATGGATCCGGTCCGTCTCGAAATGTGGTCGTCAGGAGGCTCCTGAAGCGCACCACTCGCTGAGCAGACTCCCAGGCTTTTCGAAAGCCATCCGCGGCCCTTACAGCGTCCTCTTCCTGAAGTGCTTTCTCATATTGCTCGCGGGCTCTCCCCGCTTGTCTTTCGCTTCCGAGATCGAGCTCTGCCAGACGTTCGGCCATGAGCACGCAGCGCTCCGCGATGGAGGCATCAGAGCGGAGCAACACGTCAATAACCTCGCCGTATACGGTCTTGGCCGATTCTCCGGCTCCCCTGCTCCTTGCCCCTTTGAGAAGTCTTTCGACGGCCCGCTTCGAATTTTCGAAGACTCTCTTCCCATGAGGGGCCGAAAGGATCTGAGCGCCGGGCAGGAAATGCTGCTGGCCTTCTCGAGAGAGGCTCTTCGTGATGTCCTCAACAGCCTCCCTGATGGTCTTCTGAACCTGGCGGTCGGGAGCAGAGATCTTTTCGAGATCTGAAATAGCCCGGAGTCGAAGCTGCCTCAGAGAGCCGGCCGTGTGATCGGGTCTCCAGGGTCCCGAATAGACAGAAGAACTCCCCAGCGTGAGCGCAAAGAAGCCGAGGACGAGTGCTGCAATACCCATATGCGGACCCGGCGTCATAGGAGAGCGCGATCCTCGAGGTCCGGTCCTGACCTGGAGGCTGGGATGCACACTCGCTCTGACCGACGATGCGATTCAACTTGATCTCTCGCCGATATTCAAGTGAAAGAGGGATAGCAGGCCTTTCCGGACAAACCGTGAATCTGTCGGCTCGCTGTTGAAGTCTCAGCTCTAGCGCGCGTGTGAGCAAGAGGATCACCGCCACCAGACTCAGGACGGTCATGAGCCCGGCAGGCATTAGCTTGCGGGTTCGCGCATAGCGGATACCGAAAAAGACCGACAGCAGCAGTCCGATGCCAATGGCGCCCTTGATCCCGATCGGGTTTTGGCCGGAAGCCAGCCATCCGCAAACCAGCAGGGCGATAGCCGAAGCCAGACCGAAAAGCAACGACGGCCTGCTCTGAGCCTTTACGTATCCGAGGATCCCACCTAGTCCCACAAGCACGCCGTAAACGACAATGATAAGCACCGGAAATTCCATACGTGTTCCCCCTGGTCCCTGGGTCTGTTTAGAGTGATCAGTTTCTCGCGGGACTCATCGTCAGAACAACCATGCTCCATGCCGAAGTGATCAGCAGCCCACCAAGTTCGGAGAATTGTTCGGCAGCGGTGGGCTCCTCTTGACTCGCAAGCCGTACTAACAGATAGGCTGCGCCGAGTAGACAGAAACAGCAGAAGAGCCTGACCGCCAGTCGTGGCAGCTCCTTCTTCAACAGAAACATCGCCGACCAAATCGCTCCCAGGCCGTATATCGGCATCCAGAGGTAGGGGTCGGGATCGTTGTACTGCAGGGCAATGGCGGCTACGAAGAGACACAGCATGATGACGTTCAGAATTGGGAAGCACTTTGCCCACATTTCTGAGCTAGGAGCCTGTCCGAGTAATGGTGTGGGTTGCGTTACAGGCGCCGTTGGTCCAGCTGCAAGGCAGGGCGACGCTGTCGATGTTCGGCCATCGTCCAGGAGCCCGAACACAGCAGATGGGCTGACGCCGCCTGTAACCCAAAGGGAGAATGGGGGTTGCGGCCGATCTCTGCGTTGGTCGTCGTCGTAAATGGCAGAACATCGACTTCCTCCTCCCGCCTTGATCTCGCCTCGCAAGCCCCATTCTCGCAACCCGCACCATTACTCGGACAGGCTCCTAGACCCAAAAGAAGTGGATGAAAGTGGACTAAACCACATGTAAACACCTGAAATGCCAGACCTGACGGGTATTCTGGGGTTGTCAAAGAAACTTCAGAACAAGCCGAAAGGAGGCATTTCAGGTGAAGAAAAAGGATAGCGCAATCATCCGCAAACGGGAAGCAGAGGTTGCTCAGCGATTGAGCCCCAGCTGGAACGGTCAAGACCCGAAACCGGTGCTCTCGCCCGAGGTCATCAGCTACGAGGTCTCGGAGAAAACGGGTGCGGTCAGTTACGGTGGTCTGGGGCTGCTGCAGCAGGTGGTGAAGTGGAGTGGGCTGGGGAAAGCCATTGACCAGGCGGTGACGCTGCTCAAACGCCACCAACCGTACCACGAATCGGACCACGTCCTGAGCCTGATCTACAACGTGGCCACGGGCGGGACCCGCTATCAGGATATTGAACTGCGACGTCAGAGTGTGAGTTTCCTGGAGGCGGTGGGAGCCGAGAAGATCCCCGCCCCCAGCACGGCCGGAGACTTTGTGCGCCGCTTTGACGCGCCCGACGTGGTGGATCTGATGGAAGCCGTCAATGCCAGCCGCCTCAAGGTCTGGGCCCAACAACCGGCCCGTTTCTTCCAACGGGCGGAGATCGACGTGGATGGGACGATGGCCTCCACGAGCGGCGAATGCAAGGAAGGGATGGAGATCAGCTACGACGGGCAGTGGGGCTATGCGCCGCTGATCGTGACGCTGGCCAATACGGGAGAGGTGCTCTATGCGGTCAACCGCTCGGGCAACCGTCCCTCTCATGAGGGAGCGGCCGAATGGCTGGATCGGAGTATCGAGCTGGTTCGAGAGGCGGGTTTTCGGAAGGTGCGCCTGCGCGGGGACACGGATTTTTCGCTGACGGCTCATTTTGACCGTTGGACGGAGGCGGGCGTAGAGTTTGACTTCGGGATCGACGCCCATCCGAGCTTCGTCAAGTGGGCGGAGGCGTTGCCAGAAGCGAGATGGAAAGAGCTGGGGCGCCCCAGCCAGGGGAAAGGAAAAGGGAAGAAGCGGCGCCAGCGGCGGGACAAAGTGAAGCCGGAGATTGTCAAGAGACGCGGGTTCAAGACGCTGACGCTGGAACGGGAAGAGATCGCGGAGATCGACTACCGTCCGAGCAAAGCGAAGCGAACCTATCGGATGGTGATCTTGCGCAAGACGATCCTGGTCGAGAAAGGCCAGAAGCGGCTGCTGCCGCAGACGCGCTACCACTTTTATGTCACCAATATCTCGGCCAGAACGTTGGGAACGGCGGGAGTCGTACGGGAAAACAACCGGCGCTGCAACCAGGAGAACGTCATTGAACAACTCAAGAACGGAGTCGAGGCCCTGCGGATGCCCTCGGATACGCTGGTAGCCAACTGGGCCTATCTGGTGATTGCGGCTCAAGCCTGGAATCTGAAAGCCTGGATGGGGTTGGTGCTGCCGGCGCGACTGCAAGCCCGACAGCTGGTGAAGATGGAGTATCGCCGTTTCCTGCGAGAGGTCATTGAAATGCCCTGCCAGATTTTGCGCAGGGGCCGACAGTTGGTCTATCGGCTGCTGGATGTCAATGGTTGGAGCCGTCTTCTCTTGGAAGGCAGTAAGTGGTTGAAACACCGGCCAGCTACCTGAAACTGAAAGGAGATAAAGTAGCTCCGAGGGTCGCCAGAGCTGGGGCGAGGTGTCTCTACAAACGCCCCCCAAGAGGGCAGAATCGTTTTCCCTGAGCGATCGGCGTGGAGGACAGCTGAACACGTGCCTGTTCTGAGTGACTTCGCGCCGAAATTTAGAATTTAGGTCTCCAAAATGGCTCCTCGGAGCCGACAAAGGGGTCTATTTTCGAACTTGCGCTTATTTTGGGCCTAGTGTGCCTTTCCCCCGCTTATGGCAGGAAGAAAATGGACTTCGCTCGACTCCTCGACCTTGGCACGGATACCTTCGGGGGAGATGACCCCATCGATTGAGACGGCGATACCTCGTCTGAGTTGGTCCTTCTCACAGAGCCGGTCTCGAATACCGGGGTGGTTCAGGTCCAGCCATGCGATTACCTCGCGTACGCTTTGACCCTGGGCAGAAATCTGATCCTGCCCCTCGGTCAACTCGCGCATAGGTGGAGGAATCCACACTGTGGGCATGAGAGCAGATGGCAAAAAGATCGACAGAAAAGGATCTAGTCGTCTTCCCCAATCACGTTGGTCTTTTCCCGAACGCTCCGATGGCTATTCCGAGCCGTTCCCTTTGCTCAAGACAGCGTCCAGTACCGCTGCTGGATTCATCGGAAGTCGATCCATACGGACTCCTACAGCCTGGTAGATAGCGTTGGCAATCGCGGCCGGTGGCGCAACGATCGGCACTTCGCCGACCCCGCGCACCCCGAAAGGATGGCCGGGATTGGGGACCTCTACGATCTCGGTGTCGATCATGGGCAAATCCAGACTGGTGGGAAGCCGGTAGTCGAGCAGGCTGGCATTCTTCAGCTCGCCCTTTTCGTTATACATGTACTCTTCGTTCAGGGCCCAGCCAATCCCTTGGACGGCTCCACCTTGCATCTGACCTTCGACGTAGCTGGGATGGATGGCCTTCCCTGCATCCTGGAAGACGGTCCAACGCAGGATCTGGACCTTGCCCGTGTCGGGATCCACTTCGATGTCAGCGATCTGGGTCGCGAAGGCACCGCCGACACCCTTGGGGTCTACAGTGGCCTTGCCTACGATGGTGCCACCAGTCTCATCCAGCTTGGACGCCAACTCCTTGAAGCTCATCGAGTTGCCGTTGTTGTGGAAGCCTCCATCTCGAACCTCGACAGTGTCGGTTGGAACCTCCCAGATGAGGGCGGCTCTCTCGGCCATCTGCCGGTTGATGTTCTGCGCCGCCTCGTAGGCTGCGTAGCCGGTGGAGAAGGTGACACGACTGCCACCCGTGACATCGGTGTAGCCAATCAAGTCGGTATCCACCACCGTTGGGTGTACATCTTCGGCTGCAATCCCCAGGACCTCGGCCAGCTGCATCGCTATCGAGGTACGGGTACCTCCGATATCGGTGGATCCCTCTACCAGAGCGACGGTGCCATCCGGGTTGACGCTGGCGTTGACAGAGGACTTCAGACCCACGTTGAACCAGAATCCTGAAGCAATCCCGCGACCCCGATTCGGACCCTCGAGCGGTGCCGAGTAATGGGGATGGTTCTTGACTGCCTCGAGCGTCTCTACGTTTCCAACGCGTGGCCACACCGGGCCGTCGACGCGACGATCGCCTTCCTTGGACGCATTCTTCAGCCGGAACTCAAGTGGATCCATCCCGATCTTTTCACAGATTTCATCTACAACCGTCTCGCTGGCAAACTCTGCCTGGGTGGCTCCAGGAGCGCGATAGGCGGAACTCTTGGGTTTGTTGCAAAGGACATCGAAGCCATCAATCTGACCGTTGGGGATGTTGTAAGGAGCGAAGACGCACATGCAGCCGGCTCCTACCGGGGATCCAGGAAAGCCGCCGGCCTCGAAGGCTAGCCAGGCAGAAGCAGCGGTGAGGGTCCCGTCCTGCTTGGCTCCCATCTTGACGCGCATGTGGGTGCCCGGGGTGGGACCACTGCCGTTGAACACTTCCTCCCGGGTCATGACGAACTTGACCGGATGTCCCGTGTTGCGCGACAGCAGGGCAGCGACCGGTTCCAGATAAACGTTGATCTTGCCGCCGAAGCCTCCGCCTATCTCGGTGGGGACTACTTTGACTCTGGATATCGGAATCCCCAGAATCTCTGACAGCTGGGCGCGGCAGGCAAAGGAACCCTGAGTCGTTGTCCACACGGTCAAGTTGCCGTCTGCATTCCACAGCGCGGTGGATGTATGGGGCTCGATGTATCCTTGGTGAACCGTGGCCGTGTCGAAGGTTCGTTCAACAATGACATCGGCCTCGGCAAACCCTTTCTCGAGGTCCCCCAGGCTGAAGTGAATGTGTTCGGCAACATTGCTGGGTTTGTCGCCCGCCTTGCCGAATGATTGAGTGCGCAGGGTCTCGTCCAGGAGAGGAGCATCGTCCTTCATGGCATCCAGCACGTTGACGGCAGGGGGGAGAACCTCGTAGTCCACCTTGATCAGGTTGGCGGCTTCCTCGGCAACATGCGGGTTGCTTGCCGCGACAGCAGCGACTGCGTGGCCTTGATAGAGCGCTTTGTCGCGAGCCAAAACGTTTCCGCTGAGGTGGCGAAGAGGAGCTGATGCCTCACCCAGGTTGGCGATCTTGTCGCCGGGGTCCGGCAGTTCCGCCGCAGTGATCACGGAATAAACGCCGTCCAGTTTCTCGGCCTCGCTGGTGTCGATGGATCGAATGCGGGCATGAGCGTGAGGGCTGCGAAGAACCTTTCCATGCAGAGTTCCGGTGAGATGAATGTCAGCACCGTACTGGGCGCGACCGGTCACCTTGTCCACGCCGTCGTGGCGAATGGGGCGGGTGCCGATGACCTTGTACTGGGTTTCTGCTTTGGGTTTGGGAATAGTTGCCATGGTTTGAACTCCCTTTGCTAGTCGCCGTTGGTCTCGCTTGCTGCGTCCTGGACGGCCCGGATGATCTTGTCGTACCCCGTGCAGCGGCACAGATTGCCGGCTAGCCAGAGTCGAATTTCATCCTCGGATGGATTCGGATCGCGATCCAGCAGAGCCTTCGCTGCTACGATAAAGCCCGGCGTACACACGCCGCACTGAAGGGCCGCGTGCTCCAGGAACTTGGTCTGCAGCGGGTGCAGGTGGCCGTTCTGGGCAATGCCCTCGATGGTGGTAATCTCGGCCCCCTCAGCTTCACCTGCCATCACCACACAAGAGTTCACGAGGCGTCCGTTCATGATGACGCTGCAGGCACCACAGTTGCCGTTGTTGCAGCCTTCCTTGGTTCCCGTAAGGAACAGGACGTCGCGCAGGGCCTCCAGCAGACTCTGTCGTGGCTCGCACAGAAACTCGACGTTTTCAGCGTTGATCCGAGTGTTGACGTGGATCTTTTTGGTTGTGGCTGCGGTGCTCATTAAGCACTGTCTCCTTTGGCTCTCGCGATTGCTTTTTGAAGGGTCCGTCGGGTGAGGACGGCCGAGAGATGTTTGCGCTGTTCGACCGTGCCTCGAATGTCCGAAATGGGTCGGGCGGCTCGGCGGGCTGCTTCGGCTACCTGCTCGATCGTCTCGTCGGTGGCTGGGCTACCGGCCAGCAGCTGACTGGCTTCTTCGACCAGCAGCGGAGTGGGTGCCACCGCACCCAAGGCAACCCTGCCGGAGACGAAGGTGGTGCCAGCATCGTCCAGTACGACTGAGGATCCGGTACCTACTACCGCGATGTCCATCTCGTTGCGAGGTATGAAGCGAAGGTAGTGAGCTCCGAAAGTGCTCGAGGGAGCAGGAATATGAAACGATACCAGGATTTCGCCGGGTCCCAGGACAGTCCGTCCGGGACCGGTACAGAACTGCTCTACCGGCAGCTCCCGTTGTCCTCCAGGTCCCGTGATCCGACAGATCGCGTGGTGCACGATCAGTGGAGGGATGGTGTCGGCCGCGGGCGAGCCATTGCACAGATTGCCTCCGAGCGAAGCCCGGTTCTGAATCGCCGTCCCTCCGACCAAGGAAGCGGCATCGACTATTCCTGGGTAGGCTGCCGAGACCTCGGGGTCCTCACAGACCTCGCAACAGGGAACCGCCGCACCCAAAACCAATCCCCGCTCGGAATCGTATGAAAGCTCGTTAACCTCCGGGATGTTCTTGACGTCTACCAGCAGGTCCAGGTCGCGCATTCCTTCGCGGACCTGAACAATCACGTCGGTTCCGCCGGCCAGTACTCGAGCCTGACCGTTCCCCTCAGCCAGCAGCGCTATCGCCTCGGCCAATGTCTGGGGAGATGCATAATCAATTGCCTTCAAGGTTCGTCACTCGCCTCCTGTTATCGAGACCTGATCTTTGACACGAGCCCCTGTCTCGACACTCGTGCCTGGTTTCCGTTCTCAGCCTTTCAAGCCAAGAAAGTATCTTTAACCATATTCAAGAAATGGAGTCAAAAGTCAATAGCAAAGTCCCAACCGCCGCAGAATAGGCGTCGTGTTCATTGCGTGTTTATGGTAAGAAAAGAGGCAGACGACTGGGAAAAGCGAGGACTTCTCTAACCATGAAGATAAGCAACTATTCTTTGAACTATCCGACACTGAGGACGGGCGAGATGGATCCCTTTGGATTCCTGACGGTTTGCCGCGAGTTGGGGGTCGAGGGGGCGAGTATCCATGTCCGCAATCTGCCCGAGTCCGGGTCCGAGTACCTGAAGAGGCTGCGGAGAGCCTACCTGGACGGCGGTCTATCAGTGTCCATGTTTTCGGTCACCACCAACTTTGGCTCTCCTGAGGACCAGCACGATGTGGAGTTGGACAAGGCACGAGAGGCGATCCGGATCGCCACCTTTCTGGGAGCACCGATACTTCGCGTTTTCGCCGGGTCGCCGCCCTCCGAGGGTGAGCGCCAGCTCGCGTTTGAACGGGCCATCCGCGGGATACGCCGGGTCTGCGAAGAGGCGGCCAGCGTCGGTTTACCGGTGGGGCTGCAGAATCACAACCATGGTGCTCTAGTGCGCACGGGCGAGGAGGTGGTCCGGTTCATTCGTGGAGTAGACCACCCTAACTTCACACTCATTCTGGATTGCGGCCAATTTGCCGGTTCTCGCGGTGCCAGCGGCAGCGTTCCCGACGACTTGAAGGGTACCGATTTCATGGAGAGCATACGCCTGACTGCGTCGCTGGCCAGCTACGTGCGGGTCAAGTTCTATCGACCGGGCCCCGACGGATCGGAGCCCTGGATCGACTATCCCGTGGTCCTCGATATTCTCCGGGGTGTTCACTACCAGGGGTTCATCGACATCGTCTATGAGCCCAGTCGCGATCCGGCCGATCCAGGGGCCCCTGCCGAAATCGCCATCCCTCGTATCGTGACCTTTCTCAGACGGCAGTTGGCGGCCGGACAGTCGCAGGCAGCCCCGCTTCCCTCCTTGAGGGGACAGGCACGCTATGCGGGTCTGCAGACGGGCCGCTATGTAGAGCAAGTGGAGGTGAGATCCGAAACCGCGGTCGCATTTCTGGAGGGTCCTGCGGTGTCGCGCTCTGGATCCGTCTATTTCACCAACATACCCGCACGCCGCATTCTCGAGTGGAATCCGGAGGAACGCCGACTGTCGGTGTTCCGCGAGCAAAGCAACCGGGCCAACGGGTTGGTTTTCGACCGACAGGGGCGATTGTTGGCCTGTGAAGGTGGCGGACGTGTGACCCGGACAGATATGGGGTCGGGTGAGATCACCACGCTAGCGGATCAATACGAGGGCAGGGAACTGGGTGGCCCCAACGACCTGGATCTGGACTCTCAGGGGCGCGTCTATTTTACATCCAGGCTGGCCAATCGGGATCCAGGGGCGGGAAACGTAAACTCGGTCTACCGAATCGATGCTCCGGGGCAGGTAACCCGGGTGCTGCACTGGCCCAATATCGATATGCCGAACGGAATCGTGGTTTCTCCGGATGACAAGGTTCTTTACCTGATTGACGCGGATGGAAAGGCTGGCCGGGCGCGACGCATTCGGGCCTACGATCTAGGTCCCGAAGGATCGGCGAGCAACGAGCGAACGCTCTACGATTTTTATCCGGGACGGAGCGGTGATGGGATGGCGATCGATGCCCAGGGCAATCTTTGGGTCGCGGCTGGTTTGCACCGGCGCCGTGGCAGCAGCGAGACCTTGGACACTCACCCGGGCATCCATGTGATCTCCCCAGAAGGCAAGCTGCTGGCATTCGTCCAGACACCCGAGGATAGCATCACCAATTGCAGCTTCGGCGGACCCGACCTTCGGACCCTGTACATCACTTGTGGGAAATTCCTGCTCAGCCTGCGGACCAGGATCCCGGGAAAGCCTTCCTATCGACCGGATGCCTAGGGTTCACCTGCAATGGTCTGCCTGACCTGAAACTTGATTGGCGAATGTAGCTTTGGCCTCCAGGCCGAAGTCTTATTTTTCCGAGCCTTTGGCTCGGACGGCGGCCTGGAGCCCACCGCTACGTCCCTCGACTGAAGTTTCTTTCAGGTACGATCCGGCGCAGCCGGTGGCGCTGCTAAGCTGAAACTTCATCGAGCATTGTCCTACAACGGAATCGCCGCTGTCGATGTTCGTGCCTAGAGACAACGAAAGTTTCTTTCTCGAATGGGGCAGCACCGCTGGGGGGCCACTAACCTGAAACTTCATTTGCAGATTCGGATGTAAAAACGACGTGAAGCATTGATCTGAAATTGATCTGAAGTGGATTGG
The DNA here is from genome assembly GCA_965219855.1 of Acidobacteriota bacterium. Classification (GTDB taxonomy): domain Bacteria; phylum Acidobacteriota; class UBA6911; order RPQK01; family JAJDTT01; genus CAUZIZ01. The sequence goes on along the minus strand of CBDCOR010000021.1, from coordinate 689,913 downwards.
GAGTATCTCGGGCGAGGGTCGCCAAAGCGGGCCTCGAGTGACAAATTCTCTTTCTCGAACGATCCGACCCCCAGCAGCCCGCTGAAGCGGCCTCCTGGATAGGGTTACCTGCAGCAGAACCTTCTATTCAGGCGATGGATCCAGAAGTAGGAAAAAGTTTCATTCTCGAATGGTCGGCGGTCTGAGCCGGCGACGGATTTTCTGCTATTGATGTGCGAGGCTAGAGTCCTATCCAGTGGTCGATTTTCGCAGTGCCTCGATGCCCCGCTGATACACACTCAGAACCCGCTCACGCTCCTCTGCGGAGAAAAAGACGGCCTTCTGCTGGATGTCGGCCAGGGCTTCCTCGATCTCGCTGATCAAGGCCTTCCGGGCCTCGCGACTCCGGGGCAGCTTGCCTCCGATGGAAACATAGGCAACGGAGGTGTGGGAAAACAGCGGCCATCCGTAGTAGCTGGTTCCCGATCCAGCTGTCCTGAGCGCGAGCCAGCTGGGAACGTCGACCTGGAGATCGAGCTCAAGCTCAGCCCGGAAGTGCCCTGCTTGCGGCGAGGCCTCAATCTGATGGACCACCTTGCCGTTTTGCACGAGTTCGAGTTTTCCAAAGTGTCGTCGACCCTCGGCCGTACCCCTAACCCGGACTCTTCCCTGCTGCTGCAGTGGTACGACTTCTCCCACGCCCTTTCCCTGGACCTGGAGCTCCAGCAGCGGACCATTGGTGATGAAGGTCTTGCCAGACGCCAGGGCTCCAAGCCAGCTCTTGACCGAAAGAGGAGGCTCGGCCTGGACGTAGACCCGGGCCAGGTCATACATGAACCAGTCAGTCCCGGTGGACACAGGAACCTGGAGTCCGGCATTCAGGTATTGGTACCAAGTGCCATAGGAGGATCTCTCACCGCCGCCGTCGTACAGGTTGAGGCCGTCCAGATTGCCGGCAACGAAGTTGGGGACATCCTCCCAGCCGTACTCGTTGTGGCACCAGATCGTGGTTCCGCCCTGGCGCTTCGCCTCCAGAATTCCCTCTTGCAAGGGAGTCCCATCACTTCCGACGCCTTCGATCTGCGGCCCGATGCTAACCGGCTTGATCAGCTCCCGGATCCCCAGCAGCATCACGTGCCCAAAGCCAGTCCTCTCGGGTAGATTGTTTCGGTGTTCTTCACCGTTGGAGAGGATCGGCCCTCCTGCCCGGAACCGGCCCAACTCGCCGATAGGGTATCGGTTGGTGATATAGCTTTCGTCGTCGCGGGGCGCTTGCCGAGGTTTTGACGGCCAGATCGCCCGCTCGAGGTAGGAAATAAAGAGGATATCCAGTCGGTCGGCATAAGGGATTTCCGAGAGATAGCGCCGGGCGCCATCGGTGTCGAGGTCTCTCAGGTGCAGGTGAGTATTGCCTCCGAACCAGCTGTCTTCGGACACCTGGCTGAAGAACCGTATTGGGACCACGACCTTCTCGGGTGTGGACTCCCGAAGATCGAGATCCACTCGAGCCAGTTCGCTTTCCAGCCCGGAAAACGCCTCAAGAAGGATCTTCTTCCGGGGAAGTGTGACCTCGGTTTCCGAAGGCAACGCGTACCAATCCAGAATGGGGTAGAGGGCGTCCTCAGGATCCTTTACTTCTTCGAGACCCTGACCCCTGGGTAGTAGCCTCTCCAGTTGGATTGCGTTGGCCTGGCCCGCCGCCCGCACTCGGAGCACGCCGGGTACCGGCTTTCCCGAGCCGGCATCGACCAGGCTGACTCGCACCCGAGCCGGTGAAGTCCAGGCCAGGAGCAGCGAAAGGCTCAGGAGCAGGCCAATCAGAAGAATCCGGTTGATGGCTGAGGATTGCTTCTTCAGAGTCGCGGTCGTGTTCATCGTCGTCCCCTCATCTCTGTTCTACCATAACCTCGCGACAGGCCCTAACACTGACTGATTGAACTAGGCTAGTCAGCGGCCTATGATGGTGGCGGTTTTGAAATCAGGGATAAGCCCTACCCAATTCATGGAGCTGAGACATGTCGACCATCGATGAACGTTTTGCCCAAACTCATGCCGGATCGGCCCGGATAGCAGAAGCTGGCCGTCAGTCTTTTCCGGACGGTGTCACCCACGATTCTCGCTGGATCACTCCTTTCCCGATCTACATGACAGGAGCCGAAGGCGCCTACAAGTGGGATGTCGACGGGAACAGGTACCTGGACTATGTGGTGGGACACGGCGCCGTGATTCTGGGGCACAGTCATCCTGCCATCGTGGATGCCGTGAAGCAGCAGATGGAGAAGGGGACCCACCTGGGCGGCAGTACCGAACTGGAAATCAGCTGGGCCAAAGCCATCATGGGGTTGGTGCCCTGTGCCGAAAGGGTCAGGTTCGTCTCTTCGGGGACCGAGGCCACACTCATGGCTTTTCGTCTGGCTCGGGCTTTCACGGGCAAGGACAAGCTGCTGAAGTTCGAACGTCACTTCCACGGTTGGAACGACTACGCCGTGGTCGACGAGACCCAAGCTGCCCCCGGCGTTCCGGCAGCAGCAGCAGGAACTGTGGTCGTCATCAAACCCGAAATCGAAGTAGTTGAGAGCACGCTGAGGAACGACCCGGACATCGCGGCGGTGATCCTGGAGCCCACCGGTGCCCTGGGCAGCATGTTTCCGCTGACGCCGGGCTTCCTAAGGGAGCTGCGCGAGGTGACCCAGCGCTATGGGGTGGTCCTCATTTTCGACGAGGTCATCACCGGTTTTCGAGTCTCGAAAGGCGGGGCGCAGCTTCACTACAACGTCACGCCCGATATGAGCACTCACGCCAAGATCATGGCAGGAGGGCTCCCCGGTGGAGCGGTGGTCGGCAGAGCCGACATCCTGGACATGATTCAGCACCGCGACGATTCCGAATGGGACACGACCCGGCGAGTGGCTCATCCGGGTACCTTTAATGCCAACCCTCTCTCCGCCAGTGCCGGCACCACCGCACTCGGGATCATCGCTGAAGAGCCGATCAACGAACGTGTCGACGCCCTCACGGAACGCCTGAAGTCAGGACTGAACCACGTTCTGAGTCAAGGTGAGACGCCGGGCTTTGCCTACAATGTGTGCTCCAATCTGTTCGTTGCGTTCGGCTTGGAAGAGGAGCTGGACCAGGACGGAATCTGCATTACTTCTCACGACGAGCTGAGGCAGGCCAACGATGTCAAGCAGATGGCTCATTTCCGAAAGGCCCTCTTGAACGAGGGGGTCGACGTCCAGGGGGGATGGAGCTGGCGTCCAACGGCGGCCCATTCCGAAGCAGACGTGGATTTCACCATCGAAGCCTTCGAAAAAGCGATCCAGGCGATGCGGCAGGAAGGTGCCCTGTTGAGTCGCGAGTCGGTCAGTCAGTGAGTCAGTGAGGAGTGAGCAGTGAGCAGTGAGCAGTGAGTCAGTGAGCAGTATGTCAGTGGTCGGCGGTGATGGATTCTCAGTCAACTGACGATGAACCCTCAATAAACCGTTCTTGACCGACTGCGATCATGCTGACCTTTCAGTTCTCGCTAGTTCTGCTGACTGCTCACTGCTTACCGTTCACTGACTCACTGACTCACTGCTCACTTCTTCAAGAATCGCCGTCAAGAGCCTAAAAAATGAGCTCACCGAGCCGATCTGGACGCGTTCGTCGGGTGAGTGGGGGAACTCGATCAGGGGCCCGACTGAAACCATGTCCATACCGGCGTAGTGCTCGCCGATGATTCCGCATTCCAGGCCGGCGTGGATTGCCTTGGCCGCCGGTTTTGTTCCCAGGATGCGTGAGTGGACTTCTTCCACCGTCTTCAGGAGCGGGGAATCGAGGTCCGGCTTCCAGCCAGGATATCCCTCTAGCTCTTCAACTTGCGCGCCCGAAAGCTCGCCGATCGCCGCTACCCGGGATTGGATCGCGGCTAGAGCCGAGGTGACCGAGCTCCGGTTGCTGATGTGAACTTTGAGGCAATCATCCTCGACCCTGGCGGTGGCCAGATTGGAGCTGGTCTCCACCAGGTCCGGAATGTCGTAGCTCATGGAGATGACTCCATGGGGCAGTGCATTGAGAAGGTGCAGCACTTTCGTAGAGGTCTCTCTATCGAAAACCTGCTCGCCCGGGGAAAGATCCTTCAGTTCAAGACGCATGTCGGGGTCGACCGATCGAAACTCTTCCTGGGTCGCTGCCAGCTGGTCTCCGAGGATTGCCTCAAAAAGCTCCCTATTCTGTGATCCGATATAAACCTGAGCGAAAGCCTCGCGGGGGATGGCATTGTGCATGTTGCCTCCCTGGAAGCCGGCCAGCTGAAAAGGACAGCGCTTCCGAGCGTTGCTGAGTATCCGTACCAGAAGCTTGATGGCGTTGCCTCTCTGGAGGTGGATCTCTGCACCTGAGTGCCCGCCCCGTAGACCGGCGAGCTGTACTTCCAGTGGCAAGGATTTGGACATGGGCCTGGTGTAGGTCAAAAGGAGGCGCAGGTTGGTCCCGGCACCCCCGGCACATCCAATGTAGACTGCCCCTTCCTCTTCGCTGTCCAGATTCAGCAGGCGGCGGCCTTTCAGGAAATCGGGCTGGAGGCCGGCGGCGCCGGTCAGTCCGGTCTCCTCGTCTACGGTGAAGAGGAACTCCATGGGACCATGCTGGATGGAGCGGCTTTCCATGACCGCGAGCGAAGAAGCCACTCCGATCCCGTTATCTGAGCCCAAGGTCGTCCCTGTGGCATACAGATAGTCTCCCTCTTGGCGGGGACGAATGGGATCCCTGGTGAAATCATGCTCCACGTCGGCGTTCTTTTCGTTCACCATATCCAGATGCGATTGAAGAATGGTGACGTCTGTGGAATCCGTTCCCGAGGCCGCGGGTTTGGCTACGACCAGGTTGCCGGTGGGATCCCGCTTGAAGGAAAGATCGTTTCGCTTGGCCACAGATATGATGTATTGAGCCGCGGCTTCTTCGTTCTTCGATCCGCGGGGAATGGTCAAGATCTGGTCAAAGTGCTTCCAGAGTTCCTGAGGCTCCAACTCCGACACAAAAGTCATTTCCGCCTCCCACCAGCTTAGAAAAAGCTTGATTATTTCAGGAAAAATGTCCAGGTTCAAAGGCTGCGGTCGTTTGCCGACGGCAGGACCAGCTAGAGCCCCAGAATCGGCAATGCCTGGACTGGAGCAACGGGTTCTTCCTGAATGATCGCGGGTCGCGGAACTGATGTGAAACAGGGTCTTCAATGAGGATAAAACGTTTCTTGAGCTCTATCGTGGACGTGCGCAAGGGCGAGGCGGCCCTGGCCTCGCTGATGTTCTTCTATTACTACCTGCTCCTTCTGACCTACTATTTCCTCAAACCCGCCAGGGACAGCCTGTTCCTGGTAACCCTCGGGACCGAGCAGCTCACCATCGCCTTCGTCCTGGTGGCCTGTTTCGCGGTCCCGGTAACAGTGATCTACTCCAGGGCAGCCCGCCGGCTGGGACTCATCCACCTTATCAATGTGACCACCGCAATCCTGATCGTGAGCCTGCTGCTGTTGTGGTGGCTGCTGAGTCTGGAGCAGTCCTGGGTGTACTACCTCTTCTACGTCTGGGTCAGCATCTTTGGCGTCTTGTCTACTTCTCAGTTCTGGCTTTTTGCCAATGCCTCGATGAATCCCCGACAGGCAAAAAGGCTCTTTGGGCTACTGACTCTGGGGGGCATCCTGGGAGCCGTCACAGGAGGCGAACTCGCCAGCCTCCTGGTCGAGGATTTCGGGGTCCCCACCGAGAACCTGCTCTTCTTCTGCCTTGCCTTTCTGGCGATTTGTATCGTGATCTTGAATCTGGCCTCGGCGGAAGGAGGACTTACTCTGGATGAAGCCCCAGACCCGGAGTCGGTCGAGGAGGAGAGTCGCGAGACATTTGTTTCGACGCTCAAGACTTTCCTTCAGAGCCGCCAGCTGACCGGAATCGTCGCCATGCTCTCCCTGACCATGCTGGTGACCACATTCGTCGACTTCCAGTTCAAGACAGTTTCATTTGAGAATTTTCCGGAGAAACCGGATCTGACCTCATTCCTGGGAAAGTTCTATGGTCGTCTCAGTCTGTTTTCCCTTCTCTTTCAATCCCTCCTCAGCTATCGCGTTCTCAGGGTACTGGGAGTGGGTGGCAGCATCCTCTTTCTCCCTATCGGCCTTTTCGCTGCATCCGTAGCGATGTTCGTTTCTCCGGTGTTGTGGGTCGGCATCCTGATGCGTGGAATCGATGGGAGCTTCAGGTATTCCATCGACAAGACGGGCCGAGAGCTGTTGTTTCTTCCCATCCCCCTGGACATCAGAAAGCGTATCAAGGTCGTCACCGACATCCTGGTTGACCGCTGGTGTCGCGGGTTGGCGGGCGGCTTGCTCTGGATTCTAACAACCCAGCTTCATTTTTCGGTTCGACACCTCAGCCTGGTAGCCATCGGCATGGCGGGCATCTGGATCGGACTTGGGATCGCGGTCGGTCGAGAGTACGTGAACGCTTTCCGGGAGGCCCTCGAGAGGCGGCAGATCGATCCGGACCAGCTGCGGATGGAGATCACGGATGCCTCGGCAGTGAAACCACTGTTGGCCGCGCTTGCCAGTGAGCACGAGAGGCAGGTGACCTACGCCTTGGACATGTTGATGTCGGTGAAGAACGTAGAACTGATCTCGTCGGTGCGGCCACTCTTGAAACATCCCAACGCCGAAGTGCGAAGGAAGTCGCTCCAGGTGCTTCAGGAGCAGGCGGACGAAACTCTCACTTCTGAGGTCGAAGAGCTCTTGCAGGATCCGGATCAGGATGTGCGGGTGGAGGCTTTGCACCTCCTCTGCCAACGGTCCCCGGAGGATTCCCAGGAGAGACTGCAAGGGTATTCGAAGAGCTCTCGTTTCGACGTAAGGATCGCTGCGATTGGATACATAGCGGCCTATGGGAGTGAGGAGGACCGGGAGCAGGTGGACGAAGGGGTAATTCAGGAGTTGCTGGCGACTGTCGGAGAGGAGGCGGAGCTGGCCCGAGTGCAGGTGGCGAGGCTTCTGGGGAGTTTGAACAGACCGGATCTGAGGGAGTATCTGCTCAAGCTTAGAGACGACTCTTCCGCTGCTGTTGTGAGACAGGTAATCCACAGTGCAGGTCAGACGCGGGACTCGGCATTTATCGAGTGGCTGCTCGATAAGCTGTCGCAGTCAGAGTTTCGGGCCGATGCCCGCAGGGCCCTGGCCGCTTTCGGGAAAGAGATCCTGGGGACGCTGATTGAGCTTCTTGAAAACGAAAGCCTCGATTTGACCATTCGTGCGAACGTGATCAAGGTCTTTACTCAGATTCCGAGTCAGGAGGCTGTGGACATCTTGACCTCGAATCTGGTGCCAGCCGATCCTCTGATGAAGTACCACCTGGTCAAGGCGCTGAACAAGTTACATGCCAGCTATCCGCGGATACGGTTTCCTCGGGAGAGGGTGGATGCATCCCTGATCGAGGAAACGAGGTCCTACTATTCGGCGGTTCAGATCCTCCAGGCACAAAGAAAAGCCGCCCGCAAAGGCGCATCCGATCAGTTATTGCAGACCGCAATCATCGAAAAGCAGGATGAGAATCTAGAACTGATCTTCAGACTACTGGGGTTGCGCTACCCGCCGAAGGATATGTTGAACGCCTACGGAGCCATCGTGAGCCAGCAGGAAGGGATCCGGGCCAATGCGATCGAGTTTCTGGATAACGTGTTGCAGAAGGACCTCAAGAAGTACGTTCTTCCGATTCTTGAACATTCCACGGTTGAAATGGAGACTCTGAGAGGACGGGAGCTTTTCGGTCTCCGGATCGAGAGTCGAGACCAGGCCCTGGAGCAGCTGATCCGTGGCCACGACCCATGGTTGAAGGCCTGTGCCCTCTTTAGCTGTATCGGTACGCGCTCGCCCGAGCTGGAAAGATTGATTGAAGAAGCCCAAACCGATCCAGACCCGATCGTGCGGGAGACGGCGGACCTGGTAATGCAGATCAGCTGAGGGTTATTCTGTGCGTGCACTTGGACACCAAGTAGGCCCCTCTCAGAAACACGGTAACCAAACCCCGCGCGGGAGCATCTTTCTAAAGGTAGCAGTGCGATGTTGACGATTATTGAGAAGGTAATTTCCCTCCAGAGTGTAGACGTCTTCTCGGAGGTCTCAACCCAACAGTTGTCGCACCTGGCGGCGATTGCGAGAGAGGTTTCGTTTCCCAGTGGGGAGACCATCTACCAGGAGCAAGATCAGGCAGATGCGATGTACCTGGTCCTGGAGGGGCGCGTGCGAGTGCACCGGGACGGTCGAGAGGTGGTGGTTGCGGGGCCCAAACAGGTTTTCGGAACCTGGGCTCTTTTCGATGATCAGCCCCACGTCGCCGCCGCGACGACCTTGGAGGATACCCAGCTTCTCCGCATCGATCGGGAGGATTTCATCGATCTTCTCTCGGATAACGTGCAGGTCACGGAGGGGGTTATCAAGGCCCTCGTAAAGAGGCTCCGTGGCCTGATAGACCGGATCACGGTTGAGCCAGGGTCGGGTAGCGGAATCTGATGTGCCCCCATGGCTGTGAGCTCTACTCATGGTAGCAGTGACGGATGAGGAATTGAGGCAGCTTCGAGAATCGGCGGAGAAGTACCGCATGATGATCGATCAAGCTAGCGACGCCATTCTAGCCATCAGTCCCGAGAACGGTGAGATTCTGGAGGCCAATCGCAGTACCGAGGAGATGACCGGTTACGCCCTGTCCGAACTCCTGGGGATGAAGGTGTGGGATTTGCACCCACCCGAGGAAAGGGCAGAGGCAAAGCGCCTTTTCGGTAGAGTTGCGGCCACCGGAAACGGATCCTTCCGTGATTTTCACTTTCGCAGAAAGGATGGGTCGCTAGCCGACATCGACGTCAGCGCGAGCATCGTCACCTACGGCAGCCGGAAAGTGATCCAGAGGCTTTGCAGGGATGCTACCGAGCGCCGAAGACTGGAGGAGGAGAACGCGTTTCTACGGGAATACTACGAACGCATTCTGGACATGATGCCAGTCGGTCTAGGGGTTAAGCGAAATGTTGACAGCACCCCCAAAATCGACTTCGAGAACCAGAAGCTAAGGAATCGTAAATAAATAAAGGTATCATGTTATGATTCGGCGGAGTTCGGTTCTATTACATTAATTCCATTCGCCATGGAACGGGTTGGGCCGCATCTGGATTCGCTTCATTTCTTCATTGGAGACTTTGCGTCCAGTGGGATACTTGCGGCGATCTAGCCGGCACGTCACTTTGAGTCCTTTAGCTGTCGTTGTCTTCGCGATGAGTTGAACAATTGTTTCGTAGTCTCGTAAAGGTTCGCCGCGCCAGTTCGAAGAGATGAAAGAAAAGAGGCGGTGTTCGATCTTGTTCCATTTGCTGGTGCCGGGTGGAAAATGACAGACCGAAGCCGGGAGGCCCGTTTCGTCTGCGAACTTCTGCAACTCAAATTTCCAAAGGCGCAACCGCCAACCGTTGCTCCCGCCGGCGTCGGCGGTGATCAGTATCGTTCTTGCATTCGGATAGATCCGTCTCCCTTCCTGGCGCCACCAGCCGCGAATGGAGGCGACCGCAAACGCTCCCGTGTCGTGATCGGTGCCGACATTGACAAAGCCGGTATTGCGCCCAATGTCATAAACGCCGTAAGGATAGGCACGGGGAACGTCGGGAGTGGGAAAGTCATGACCCTGAACCTTGATCGGCTGCCCGGCGGGAAGCCATTGCTGGCCCGCGTTGTCGTAGTTGCCGATGAGTTCTTTCTTCTTGGTATCCACGGAAATGACCGGACTGCCTTCCCTCAGGCAGTGTCTGACGGTGGCGCTGATGTGCCGAAACTGGGCGTCGCGGTCCGGATGATCTTTCCCTTCCTCGGTCTTCCGATTGCTCTGCAGACTGTAGTCGAGGTCGTGAAGGATCTGCGCCACCTTCGTATGACTGACCGGGTGTTTGTGCCGGGCCAGTTCTTTCGCGATGGCCCGCGTGCTCTTGCAAATCCAACGCAACGGAGACTCCGGGTCACCCCGAGTTTGGACCTCGATCATTTCTTCCAATTGCTCCACCAGCCCCGGGTCCGAAACCGTCAGGGGCTTGCCTCCGGCTCCGGGCCGCCGGATGCGGCCTTCCATGGGCCCGAAACCCTCTTCGATTTCACGGATTCCTTTAGCGATTGCCTTGCGCGACAGTCCGCAGGCACGGCGTACCAAACTGACTCCGCCATGGCCCAACGCTCTCGCTTCACTGGCCGCCATAATCCGCCGCGTTCGTTCATCCAACAGGGGCCATACAGAGCGGAATTTCTCCGTCAATTCGGTCAGCGTATCCATGCATGTGCAGCATAGCATTACTAACTATATATTGACACCTTTATTTATTTACTCCTCCTAAGGGAGATGTTTCACGGCGGCGAAGGCGATGCTGACCACGCTGCCTGGCATGCTTCACGCCTGGACTCGGGAGCCGAGGAAAAGGCTTATCTGACGGAGGGGGGAGCCTACGTCGAAGAGCGTTCATTGGCAAACGGTCATACCTACCAATTCACATCCAGCTTTTTCAGGAGTCGGGACGACATCTGGTGTGAGGCCCAGGTGGTCGAAGATATCACCCCCAGAAAAGAGGCGGAGAAGCTGGTTCAAGCGCACAATCGGGAAATCGCTGATCTGGCAAGATTCCCATCGGAGAATCCCAATCCGGTAGTTCGCGTCGACGGAGAAGACACTATTCTCTATGCCAACGCTTCCAGCCAGCTCCTGCTGAGGCAGTGGGATCTCCAAGTGGGGAGAACAGTAGCACAGGAGTTGAGGACGACTATCGCTCAGGCCAGGAAGGCGCAGGAGCCCAAGGAAACAGAGCTGAAGCTGATCGACCGGAACTTTGCGATCCTGTGTGCACCGATCAAGGGTGCTGAACACGTCAACCTATACGGACGAGACATCACCCATCGCAAGCGGGCGGAGGAAGAGCTTGAGCGCTCTCTCTCGCTCCTGCGTGCGACTCTCGACTCGACTACCGATGGCATTCTGGTGGTCGACAAAGAAGGGAAGGTTGTCAACTGCAATCGGAAGTTCATGGAGATGTGGCGAGTGACGAAGCCGATAGGGGAGTTGCGTTGTACCCAGGAAGAAATGGGCTTCGTCCTGAGCCAACTGAGAAATCCCGAACTCTTCCTGAGCCGAGTAACTGAACTACAGGCCCACCCAGAAGCGGAGAGTCACGACGTCCTGGAGTTCAGGGATGGACGAATCTACGAGCGCTACTCTCAGCCCCAGCGTCTGGGGAACGAGACAGTCGGGAGAGTGTGGAGTTTCCGGGATGTGACGGAAGAGCGACAGGCCCAGGCGGCGCTCCGCGAGTCCTACGAGGAGCTCGAGGAGAAAGTCGAGGCGCGTACCCTGGAGCTACGACAGAAGCAGTCTCAGCTCGTGCAATCCGAGAAAATGGCGGCCCTGGGTCAACTGGTGGCGGGGGTTGCTCATGAGATCAACACGCCGCTGGGGGCACTCACTAGCAACATCGACATCTTCGCCCGAACGCTGACCCGAATCGAGGCGATTATGGCCGAGGATGAGACCGTCGGGGTGAGCGGGAACGAAAAACTGCAACGCCTCCTGGGCAGCGCAGGTGAGCTGACCAAGGTGAGCCAAACGGCCGCCGAACGGATCATGACCATCGTGGGTAGTCTGCGTCGATTTGCACGACTGGACGAGGCTGAATTGGACGAAGTGGACCTTCACGAGGGAATTGAAAACACCCTCACTCTGGTTCAGCACGAGCTCAAGAATCGGATCCAAGTAGAGAAGGATTACGGCGAAATTCCTCGGGTCAAGTGTTATCCAAACCGGCTCAATCAGGTATTCATGAACCTCCTGGTCAATGCCAGTCATGCCATCGAAGGGCAGGGAACTATCGCCATCAAGACTCGTCAACAGGGGGACAGCGTTCTAATTGAATTCAAGGACTCGGGGCGGGGGATTCCCCAGGAGAATCTCCAACGGATTTTCGATCCCGGATTCACTACCAAAGGTTCTGGAGTGGGTACAGGGCTGGGGTCGTCGATTGTTTATCGGATCGTGCAGGATCATCAGGGCTCGATCCAGGTGGAAAGTGGTGTTGGCAAGGGGAGTACCTTCCGGCTGTTGTTACCCATTCAGCGCGAGGACGAGGAAGTGGAGAGTAGTGAAAAACCGGGTCCCCGACCCTGAGCAAGGGGGCTTATGCGGGCCCTCAGAGGGCGTGAAGAGCCCATCCTTGATAGGAGAGCCATGACGGACTCAGAAGAAAAAAGCGTCGTTATGATTGTCGACGATGAAGAGATGGTACTGATGAGTATCCGCTCATTCTTGAATCTGGAGACTCTTTACGAAGTTCTGACCTTCACCTCTCCGCTCGAGGTACTGGACCATTTCGCACAGAATGAGGTCGATCTGGTCATCTCCGACTACCTGATGCCGGAAATGGACGGGATCAGTTTCCTGGGCAAGCTCCGAGAGTTGAAGCCGGATGTGCCCCGGATCATCCTCACCGGATATGCCGACAAGGAGAACGCAATCAAGGCGATCAACGAGGTGGGGTTGTATCAGTACATTGAAAAACCCTGGAATAACGAAGACCTTCAGATCATCCTGCGAAACGGGCTCGAAAAAAAGCAGCTGATGTCGAGGCTCACCCAGAAGATCGCGGAGATCAACCGCGCGCACGAAGATCTGCAAGGTCTCCATCAGGAGATCGTGAAGACCTTTGTGTAGGCTGAGATCAGGTGAGGATATCCTTGACGACCTTGCCATGGACATCGGTGAGGCGGAAGTCTCTTCCAGCGTAGCGGTAGGTCAGGCGAGTATGGTCAAGGCCGAGTAGGTGCAGGATGGTGGCGTGCAGGTCGTGCATGTGCACCTTGTTCTCGACTGAATAGTAGCCGTAATCGTCGGTCGCTCCATACTGGGAACCGGGGCGGACACCTGCACCGGCGAACCAGATGGTGAAGCCCTCCGGATTGTGATCGCGTCCGTCTGATCCCTGGGCGACGGGCGTGCGGCCGAACTCTCCTCCCCATAGGACCAGGGTGTCTTCGAGCAACCCTCGGCCCTTAAGATCCTGGATCAAGCCGGCGATGGGCTGGTCGACTTCACGGGCGTTCTGAAGGTGGTCGCGCCGCAGCCGGGCGTGTTGATCCCATTTGTAACTATGGCTGACCTGAACGAAGCGGACACCTGCTTCGGCCAGGCGTCGGGCCATCAGGCACTGGCGCCCGAAATCCTCTGTCATCCGGTCGTCCAGTCCGTAGAGTTTCTGGGTGGCGGCAGACTCTCCGGAAATATCCTGTAGTCCCGGTGCCTCCGTCTGCATCCGGAACGCCAGCTCGAAGGACGCGATGCGGCCTTCGAGATCGGCTTCCGGTCCGGTCGCTGTTAGATGCTGTTGGTTCAGCTGCTGAATGAAGTCGAGCTCCATTCGCTGGATGTCGCGAGAGCTCTGGTTATTGGTAATAAAGGGGATCTTTGCCTCTCTTGCTGGAGTCCCCACGGCTCCCACTGCGGTTCCGGCATAGGGGGCTGGCAAGAAGGCCGAGCTGTAGTTGTTAGCGCCGCCGTGACCCAAGCTGGGGCAGATGGTGATGAAGCCGGGCATGTTCTGGTTTTCGCTTCCCAGACCGTAGGTGATCCAGGAACCCATGCTGGGACGGACGAAGGTGTCGCTCCCGGTATGCAGTTCCAGCAGGGCCGCGCCGTGACGCGAGTTGGAGGCATGCATGGACTTGATGAAACAAAGATCGTCGACGATGCCTGCGACATTGGGAAACAACTCACTGACCCAGGCTCCACTGTCGCCGTACTGCTGGAACTCCCAGGGAGATTTGAGGAGGTTGAAAGTCTCGCTTGAGACAACCTTCGGCCGTTTGAAGGGAAGTGGCTTCCCATGGTCGCGTTGCAAAAGAGGCTTGTAATCGAAGGTGTCGATTTGAGAAGGGCCTCCGTGCATGAACAGAAAAATGACTCGCTTTGCCCGGGCAGGGAAGTGAGGTACCTTCGGAGCCAATGGGTTGGAGCGGCCCAGAGCGGTGTCATTGGTCGCCGCCACGGCCTCCTCGCCCAGCAGAGCCGCGAGGGCCAATCCGCCGAAACCGGCGCTGCTCCTGCGCAGCATCTGACGGCGCGAAAGCCGGCGATGGGGAAGAAAGTCCCAGTGACTATTCATAAGTGGACCCAAGGAACTGAACGGGTGCATTATAATCCAAGTCGTCTCCCACCCCAAACTTCACTTCGAACGGCCCGCGCTGTGTGGCATTGTAGGATCCCGAGGTTTCGTTTTCGAATGGGGCCAGCAGCCCTGGGGGCGGGACTAAGCTGAAACTTGATTGGGCGAATGTAGCTTTGGCCTCCAGGCCGAAGTCTTATTTTTCCGAGCCTTTGGCTCGGACGGCGGCCTGGAGGCCACCGCTAGTGCGCCTGTGAAGGCGTTTGATCAGAAGGGTGAAAGTCCCTTCCAGGCTAACGTTACCGGCCTGAAGTCGACAGTGGTAACTGCGTTTCCGTGAGGAAGGGTGGAGAGCAACCTGAGACGAACGACCAATCCGTAACGCAAGTGAACTCGATTCGGCCAAGCCTGTCGGGGAGGGTCCTGGCAAAGCCCGAACCCTTGACCGCGCGCGACGGCCATCCCTCCGACCTGAACGGTCTGCCCGGGGGGATAGACGCGGCAAGTCACGGCGGTGAAGTAACGTGACAAAGCGACCGTGACGAAATGGCAATGCGGTGGTTGGAGATGGAGAGGTCGGAAGGTCAAACGAGATAAGCAGGGAGATCTGTCGGGTGAGGGACGTGGACGACCCATCGTGAGAGCTCGCAGTGGGGGACGCTGCGTGAGCAATGGCCCAGGCCCGCGGTGCAGTATCGCCCGCCGAAGGGGAGCGAACCTGGCGATACCGGTGAGGTCGGTTGAAGCGGCTCGACAGAAGTCAGAGCTCCCATAGTAGCGGGGAAGCCGTGCAGCAAAACGCGGTGGAGCGAAGGGGAGCAGGAAGGTAGATGCGAAATGACTAAATCGCGGAAACGTAACTCCGCCCAAAGGCGGGACTACATCCCGGTCACAGTGCCGTTTTCGGCTAGCCCGGCTGGAGAGCCCGCTGGCATCGAACAGTGGGCTCATCGCGCGGTTTGGACGGATCGCATGTTGGAGACACTTTTGAAAGGAAAGGTGAGAGGAGGGAAATGGCACACGCTGATCGATAAGGTGTTTTGCAGCCGGAACCTTTCCAGCTCGGCCGAGAAGGTCTTGGGCAGGAAAGGAGCGGCGGGAGTGGACCGGCAAACGTGGGGGGATTTCGCCGAACACGAGCGGGAGGAACTCGAATGGTTGCAGGAAGAACTGCGTGA
Source organism: Acidobacteriota bacterium (assembly GCA_965219855.1). GTDB lineage: Bacteria > Acidobacteriota > UBA6911 > RPQK01 > JAJDTT01 > CAUZIZ01. Next base: position 674,575 of record CBDCOR010000021.1, on the reverse strand, counting down.
GGGGACCTATCGTCCGGCAGCGGTGCTGCGGAGGTGGATTCCCAAAACAGACAGTTCGGAAAAGCGACCGCTGAGGATTCCGACCGTGCGGGATCGAGTCGTGCAAACGGCTTTGGTCCACGGGATCGAGCCGATTCTGGAGGCCACGTTCCATGATCGAAGCTACGGCTTTCGTCATGGGCGAGGGTGCCACGGCGCACTGCGGTACGTCGAAGAGCTGCTCGAAGCCGGTTATGTGTATGTCGTCGACGCGGATCTGAAGGGTTACTTCGATACGATCCCGAAAGATCGACTGTTGGACCTGATCCAACAGAAGATATCGGATCGCCGCGTGCTGGGCCTGGTTCAGCTGTTTCTGAATCAGGGGATACTGGAAGAGCTGCGTAAGTGGATTCCGGAAGCCGGAGTCCCCCAAGGCGCCGTTCTTTCTCCGGTGTTGTCGAATGCCTACCTCAATCCCCTGGACCATCGGATGGCCGATCTGGGCTTCCAGATGGTGCGCTACGCGGATGACTTTGTCCTGCTGTGTCGCGCACCCGAGGAGGCTGAAGCGGCCCTGGCCGAAGGGCGGGACTGGGTGGAGGACAACGGGCTGAGACTGCATCCCGAGAAGACACACATCGTGGACTCGCGAGAGAAGAGCTTTTCGTTCTTGGGCGATTCGTTCCGAGGCCGTTTTCGGTTTCCACGAGCGAAGAGCCACCGAAAGTTCGTCGAGCGCATTCACGAGCTGACGCCGCGCAAGTCGGGCGACTCGCTGGAGGTCATCCTCCAGCGGCTCAATCGCTCGACGCAAGGCTGGTTCAACTACTTCCGGCACTGTCATTGGAACATCTTCAAGGACTACGACGGTCTGATCCGTCGTCGTTTGCGACGCCTGCTTCTGAAGCGCAACCGGAAGAATAGAAAACGCCTCTGTCGAAATCACCGTTGGCCCAACGCCTTCTTTACGGATCATGGGTTCACGAGCCTGACTGACGCCCATATCCGTTTCGTCCAATCCATAGGAACCTACTGACTGGAGAGCTGTATGCGGGAGAATCGCACGTGCAGTTCGGAGGGAGGGGAGCCGGGTGACCGTGCTTCCCTACCCTATCGCCGGGACCCGGAGTTTCATTCTCGAATGGGGCAGCCCGGCTGGGGCGCGACTAAGCTGAAACTTCATCGAGCAGTGTCCTACAATGGACATGCTGCTATCGATGTTCGTGGCTAAAGACAACCCAAGTTTCGTTCTCGAATGGGACGGCACCGCTGGGGGGCCACTGAGTTGAAACTTCAGCTAGTTGGCGGATTCGCGGTCATTGCGAAGGGTCAGGGAAGCCTGAAGCGCAAGCGAGGGGTTGGGCCTCAGCACAAATGTTCCCGACTCGTCTGCTCGCCTTCGATTCAAAGCTCTTTCGTCCACGTATGCTGCCGCGGCCCAACCCCTCGCTCGCGCTTCAGGCTTCAATAGATCGGAAAGTTTCTTTTTCGAAATGGAGCCAACTCAGCTGGGGGCAGGAATGATCCCAAACTCTTTCGGGTCAAACGAAGCAGACGACTCACCCCAGGTAGACGAATTCGTTCGACGCCATCAGGGACTGACAGAAACTCTGCCAAGCTTGAAGTCGGCGCTTCTGTGGCTCCTCTTCACGGTCGGAAAGAGCCCTCTCGACCTGCTGGATGAAACTCAGGGCCTGTTCGGTTTCACCTAGATTCGGAAGGCGCGCGAAGGCCTGTTCGTAGGCCGTCCGAATGCGGCCGGTATCATCCAGATCCCGTCGCTCCAGGAGTTTGCTGGCCCAGCGGCGCGAATGGTCGAGCACCACGGACCCGTTCAGCATGAACAGTGCCTGGGGTGCGATCACGCTTGATTCTCGGTTTCCGTTCAACACCGAAGGATCTGCGAAGTCAAAGGCTCGGAAAAAGTCGTACATGGAGCTCCGGATTACCGGGAGATACACCGCCCGTCTATTGCGATCGTAGTCAATCTTTCCTCTTTCGACGTAGCCCTCCTTCTTGGTGCCGAGGATCGACCCTCCCATCTCGAAATCCAGACCTCCGGAGACCATCATGATGGCGTCCCGGATGGCTTCTGCCTCCAATCTCCGTCGGTCCATTCGCCACAGTAACCGGTTCTCGGGATCCTGTTTGGCGGCGACCGACGAGTATTTGCTGCTCATCTGGTAGGTATTCGTGAGCATGATGAGCCGGTGCATCTGCTTGATCGACCATCCAGTCTCCACAAAACGGAGTGAAAGCCAATCAAGCAGCTCGCGGTGGGAGGGCCTTTCCCCGAGCTTGCCGAAGTTGTCCGTCGAGGCTACGATGCCGCGTCCGAAGTGCCAACGCCAGATTCGATTCGACATCACCCGAGCAGTGAGCGGATGGTCCTTTTGTGTGAGCCATTGGGCCAGCTGAAGCCGACCACTCCGGGAGCTGTTGGGTAGCTGCTGTTTTTCTTTCAGGCCGAAGCTGAGAAACCCCCGGGGTACCGGCTCGCCTAGATTCCAGTGACTTCCCCGAACATGCAGTGGAAGATCCCCGACTTCCTTGCCTTCCCTGACCCCCATGGCTCTCGGGAGTTCGGGTGTCGTGTCTTCCAGGGCCTTCAACTCGCGCTCGCGTTGAGCCAAAGTCTCCAGAACCTGCTGGGCATAGTAGGGTTTGAAATCCTCAGGTGGACGGAACGGTCCCCACTCCTCATACAGGACCTGCCTCAGTGCCTCGAGGGCCGGGTCGTCTAACTTCTTTTCGGTATCTTCCTTCTCCTCAGATCGAGCCTCGTCTTCCTCTACCGTTTCCTCGGTTTTCTCGAATTCCCCGTAGAGGGTCTGCCAAGCCTTCACCGACTTGCGAAACAGAACCTGGTAGCGGTTGGCCAGGTCGTCTCGACCAGCTGGTTGGAAACCTTCGAAGAGGCTGGAGGCGGGCGAGGTCCAATCATCAAGCGAGGAGTCGGTATCGTAGGAGTGCCAGCGATAGAACACAGAATGAACGGCTCCCCGGCTTCGGCGCAGACGCTCTACCCATTGTTTCAAGAAAAAGGGATTGACCTCGTACTGCCGCGCCACCTGATCGCGAGTCTTGGGAACGGGTCTATCTGCCGGAAGCGGATTAGGGGCGATCAGCAGTTTCTCGAAATAGGGGAAAAGCTGCTTGTGCTCGAGCCGAATCGTGTTTCTGCCGGCCGCCATGGGGAAGACTCCGGCAACGGACCAGCCAGCGGAGTCGGGGGAGGGGCGGCGGTTCTCGATTGCCTCGAGTCCCGTCTTCATGAGTACCCGGTTGATCAAGAGGTCAGCCGTTCCCTTTCCGGCCTCGATCTCGAGCAGCTGAACCTGGTAGTTTCCGGGCGAGGCCAGTTCGAAGTCGTATTCGACGAAGTAGGGAGTCCGTCCAGGGTCCTCCGTGTCTGTCTCCTCGGGTACGTTGTCCTTGCCCTTCTCGAGTTTTCGGTTGACGTTGCCCCGATTGAAATCGGAGGCCGAACGCTGGATCCAATCGCTGGGCAGGGTCGCACCATCTTCTGGGAGCAGGGGCTGAAGTCCTGTTTTATTGAACTCCAGGAGATCCCCAGCAGCCATCAGGTAGGCGCCCACGCGGTCACGGCCTCGAGCAATGAGCTGCTGGTTCTCCGCCGTGGTAACACGCGAGATTTCCTTCTGCTTTGCCTTTATCTTCTCCTCATGAAGCCTGAGTCGCTCCCGATCCTTCTCCGGTGCCAGCACGTACTCGTGCCACTGGGCCACCACCTTGAAGTTCTCCATGGTCTTCGAACTCTTGAAGATCCCAGCCATGCCGTAGTATTCGTTCGTGGAAATCGGATCGAACTTGTGGTCATGGCAGCGGGCACAGCCTATGGTCAGGCCCGTGAAGGCTCGCATGGCTGTGTCCAACTGCTCATCGACGATGTCCATCTCCATCTTGACCGGATCATCTTCAGCCAGCATCTTGGCGCCTATTGAGAGGAAAGCGGTGGCCTTCCAACGTTCCAAGGTGATGTCCAGGCTGCCTGGATCTGACATCAGGTCTCCGGCAAGCTGCTCCTGGATAAATTGATCGTAGGGCTTGTCCTTGTTGAAGGTCTCGATGACATAGTCGCGGTAGTGGAAGGCATTCCTGTAGAGAATGTTCTCGTCCAGGCCGTTCGAATCGGCATAACGGGCAACGTCCAGCCAGTGCCGCCCCCAGCGTTCTCCGTAACGAGGCGAGCTCAAGAGGCTATCGATCACTTTGGCAAAGGCGTCATCACTTTCGTCGTTCAGAAAGTCTCGGATTTCTATGGGTGTCGGCGGAAGACCGGTCAGATCAAATGTCGCCCGCCGGAGGAGGGTTCTCTTGTCAGCGGGTGGTGCAGGTCGTAAACCCTCCGATTCCAGCGCTGCCAAGATGTAGCGGTCGATGGGTGACGCCGCCCACGTTGTGTTTTCTACCTGGGGAAGAGGGGGCTCGCTGGTAGGCCGGAAAGCCCAGAATCCCGTACCGGATGACTGTTTATCGGGACCGGCGACCCCCCAGGGAGCACCCATCTGGATCCACTGGGCGAGGGTTGCAATGTCTGCATCCGCCAGCTTGCCCGTTGGAGGCATTCTGAGCTTCTCATTCTGGTGCTGGACCACCTTGATGAGCAGGCTCGATTCTGGATCGCCTGGCTCGATCGGGGCTCCCCTGGTGCCACCCTTACGAAAGGAGGCTTCCTGGTCGAGGTTCAAGCCTCCCATAATGGGCTTGCTCGTAATCGAATGGCAGCTGTAGCAGTGCTCGGCCAATAAGGGTCGGACTTTCTTCTCGAAGAACTCGGCGCCATCGTCCTGGCGACCGTGTGCTGGGAGGCAGAGGAGGGTCCAGGCAAGAAATGCCTGAAGTGACCAGGAACGAGCTCTATCCATTTCCCAGTTCATCCTCTCTCGTTGTTGATGCTGACACTGGAGAGAATTCTAAGACTGGGACCCATGGCGATGCAACTGTGCGGCCCTCGATCCGGCACCTATGCAAATTCCAAGATACAAGATACAAACAGATTCCAAGCACCAATTTCTTGTATCTTGTATCTTGGTGCCGGGTCTGCAAAGCCGCTATAATCGGTCGCCGTTGGAGTAACCTCATGAAAATCAGAATACTTGTCTTGTTCCTGGGTGCCGCCTCGCTAATGTTTGCCTCCCGTCCTGCCGGCGAGGACACCGATGTGGTGGGAGCCGCAAGGCGTTTTTTCGATTCGCTTTCCGCCATGCAGAAGGCAGTTGCCATCACGCCTTTCGAAGCCGAGCACCGGTTCCATTGGCATTATTTTCCCGATTCGATGGTCGAAGCGGCCTACGGCCATGCCCGCATGGGGGTCAGCTATAAATATCTGAACGACGAACAGGGCAAACTGGCGGAAGAGCTTCTGAAATCGGGACTCAGCGCCGAGGGTCTCGCCAAGGCCCAAGGTGTGATGAAACTGGAGGAAATCCTCCGCCTCCTCGAGAACGATACCTCCGGACACCGGGACCGGGAGGCGTACTACTTCAGCATGTTCGGTAAACCGTCGGCGGCGGGTGTCTGGGGCTGGCGCTTTGAGGGCCATCATCTTTCCCTGAACTTCACCGTCAAGAACGAAAAGCTGGTATCGGCCAGTCCGGCCTTCTACGGCGCCAATCCTCACACCGTTCTGGAAGGAGCCGATAAGGGGATGCAGGTGCTGGCGCGCGAAGACAAGATCGCCCGTCAGCTGGTGGCCTCGCTCAATGAGAAGCAGCTGGATCAAGCTGTTCTGCAAGAGGTCGCCTATCCCGACATCCTGACCTTTGTGGATCGTCGCGCCAAGCTCGAGAATGAGCCCCGTGGACTGCCCGCCTCGGAACTCGGCTCCTCTAGCTTGGGGTTGCTTCGGTCACTGGTAGCCGAGTATGCGGGCAACGGATCCGCTGCCGTCAAGAACCGACGTATGAAGAGTTTCGATGCCGCACCGAGAGAGAAGATCCTCTTCGCCTGGACTGGGAGCACCGGGCCTGGCGAGGGTGTGTACTATCGTGTCCAGACCCCGGAGTTCCTGATCGAATATGACAACACCCAGAATCAGGGAAACCACAGTCACTCGGTCTGGCGTGACTGGGATGGAGATTTCGGGCTTGATGTCCTGGCCGTGCACCACCGGAGCATCGAGCATGGGACAAGGAAGTTAAGGGCAGCCAAATAGGAAGGGTTGAAGTTATTTTTGACAGGGCCCTTAGGTCCCAAATCCCAACCAGAAGTTGTCATTCTAGCGGGCTTTGTCCTAAACTCTCCGGGTAGGGTGTCTCTTTTATTTAGGAGAATGACATGAAGAAATCAGTGTTTGCGATTGTGTGTGTTGCATTCCTTGCGGTTCCGTTCGTTTTCTCGGGAGAGGTGACCATAGAGGGCCAGGACGTATGCAACAAATGCTCGCGAGGAGAGAGTTCTAGTTGCGAAGCCGTGATCGTAGTGACCGAAGGCGCCACTGAGACCGTCTACAAGGTAGTGCAGAACTCGGTTGCCAGCGACTTCCACGGCTCCCATGTGTGTCAGGGCGCCAAGTCTGTCAGGGCTACGGGGACCGTGGAGCAGCAGGGCGACCAGCAGCTCATTACCCTGAGCAGTATTGAAGAAATATAGCCAGGGAACCTGTTTGTCCTGAATCATCCCTGAAATCGGAAGATCTCCGAACCAGTTCGGCTGCGCACGAGGTGTACGTGTGCTTTGGGGGTAGACTGCCTCCTACTCTTATACGCCGGGAGACTATAGAAGAAGATGAAGATTGCGATTCTATACGGGCCTTCGGACCTCCGCATGGAGGAGCAACCGCTAGATTCTTCGAACCTGGAGCCGGATGAGGTCTGGGTACGCACCCAGATCACCGGATTCAAGATCGGCACTGATCGCGGTAATTTCGAAGGAGCCGAGCAGGTACCCGGAGCACCGGACTATCCACGCTGGGTCGGGGACAGCAATCTGGGAATCGTTGAGGGCGTGGGCTCGGGGGTCAAGGATTTCCAGGTCGGAGACACGGTTTTGTCCTCGATGCATCACCAGTCTGAGTATGTGGCTAAAGTCACTCCGGATCTGGTGAAGGTGCCTGACGGCGTCGATCCGGAGGATGCAGTTTTTGGAAATCTCTATTCCCTGAGTGCTCACTGCTATCACAAGGCGACATTTCGGCCCGGCGAGACGGTAGCCGTCGTGGGTCTGGGGACTCTGGGGCTGGGTGCCGTCGCGGTTGGTCCCCTCTACGGCGGTCGCATCGCCGCCATCGGCAACAGTGACCTGCGTCTCGAAATGGCCCAAAGAATGGGAGCACACGGCCTTTTTCGCAGCGATGATCCGGAGCTGGAGAATAGACTCGACGGGTTTACTGAAGGTCGAGGGATCGATCTGGTGATTCTTACCGCGAACCCCTGGCCTGCCTATCGTACTGCCGTGCAGATCGTGAGACCGAACGGGCGAGTTGCGATCGTCAGCCTATCGGGTCGAGGTGAAGAAGAGCTCGATTTCAACCCGCTGGCGATGGAGTATTTCTACAGCAAAGGAATCAGCTTAATTGCCGTCTGCCACACCGATCCAGACCATTACCCTGCTTTGAGCCCCGAGACGGGCCAGAGGCGACACCGTCCCCATCTTTTCTCGCTCATGGCGCAGGGGCTGCTGGAGCCCAAGCGCCTGGTCACACACCGTCTGCACTATACCCAGATCGCAGAACCCTACGAGATGGCCCTTCGCCGCGACAAGACCATGATGAACGTAGTTTTCGACTGGCGAGATGCTTAGCAGGTCGAGTTTCTGGCTAACATCGACTCCACGGCGCTGGCCCCATCCGAGAAGGAAACTCTGGTTTTCTCTAGCCACGAACAGAGATAGCAGCGTGTCCTACAACGGTTACTGCTCGATGAAGTTTTAGCTCAGTAGCTGCGCGATTCGCTCGCCTACAATTTCGGCTTCGCCGGGCTGCAGGGTCCACACCAGGACTGCTAGCTCTTTCTCTTTCCAGGGACGTGCTGCGATGGGCGGGGCTCCCGTTCGAAGTTCTTCGAGCACCTGGGCACAATTGATCTTGATTTTGTGCTGGTCCCATCCGATGTGCAGCTGCGGAGAATGGTTGGCGATCGGTGGAACGAAGCGGGTAGCGTGCACTCCGGGTACTTTCTCGACGCGCTTCGCGATCAGCTCAACCTGCCGCTCCCACTCCCGCCAATCTCCTTTATGATCGCGTTGCAGATAGGACTCCAATGCAACCATCATGGCCAGCATCTCTTCCTTGTTCACTTTCATCCCGCGGCCGATGCTGTTGGCATGGGGCAGGCCGTTGAGTCTGGCCGCGGCGATCAAATCAACGCGACCCAATAGAAGACCCGTGCTTTGGGGCCCTCGCATCGCTTTGCCTCCGGAGAAGGTTACGAGGTCGTAACCCATCTTGAGGAATTTGAACAGATTACCCACGGGCGGGACGTCGGCCGCGCAGTCGATGAAGGTGGGGATGGCATGCTTCTTTCCCAGCCCTGCGAACTCAGCGGCGTCGATCTGGCCCTTGGGCTCTCCGACGTTCAGAAACAACAGCATGGCGGTCCTCGAGTTGACCGCCTCTGCGAGCTCCTCCGCGGTTTCGATTTCGATCATTCGAACCCCGCAGTTTCTCACCGCATGGTCGTAGCTGAAGCGATGGGATTTCTGGATGATTACCTCGTCCGGCATCCCCCAGGTGTCCGGAATCTGCCGGATGAGGTCCTGGTTGCTGCCGGTCATGCAAGCAGCAGTTCCCAGTGTCAGGGCGGAGGCGGCGCCGGCGCTCACTAGAGCGGCCTCCGATCCCACCAGGGACGCAATTCTTTTGCCGACGGCGTCATGAAGCTCGTCCAGATTGACGAAATGCCGCGTACCGTACTCCCAGGCTCGAATCGCCTCGGGGAGCATCAAGTTGCCGGTCAGTGCAGTTGAGGTCCCGGCCGCGTTGATTATCGGGCGGACCCCCAGCTCTGCGAAGAAGTCTCTGTCGTTGAGTCCCCCCGTCAATGGACGAAGGCTGCCCAGAAACGGCACGCTGGACAAGGCTGACAAGAACCATCTTCTACTAAACATGCTTACTCCTCCTCAAAGGTTCTTCTGAATGGACCCTTCTTAGATTGAATCAGTTCGTCCGAAACTGCAAGTCCCGAACAGTTCAGGGCGCTGGAGCTCATCGGTGAGGGTCTCTCGTAGTCGGTATCACGCCCAACTTCGTCCTGTTTACCACGACATCGATGGACGGCCCCTTTAGTGTCTTCCCGATTGCGAGCACCTACCTGTTCTACAAGGCGATGAACCACCGAGGTTCTCAAATGCTGAGGCGCCACGCGGATCATGCAGGCTTCGTGTCTCAGTTTTCACGCTTCACCGCGATGGAGGTCGAACGTATCTGGATCTTCATGGCACCCTTTTATCGTCATCCCCGCGGCGAAGTATCTCCATCAGCGGTGCGAGCAACGTCAGCGCATGGCTGATTTCTATTGGGTGGTAGGGTTGCTGTGTGTTCAATTGGTTCTGTTCGAGTTGACGTTGTATAACTATTGGTAGCGCCTATCTTGGGCCAGCTACAAGGGCAAGGCCGTCGCCGTTGAGCTCGCAACCTTTGGGCATGACCGTTTTGGTCCGCCAGTAGGATGCAGGTCCGAAGTCAGCAGTACCAGCAGCAGCTGCGGCCAACACTGGCGTGACCGGGTGCATTGCCAGTATTTACGAAGCCAAGTCTGGCAGAGCCGCGAACGACTTGATATGTCAGCAAAACCAGCCCAGGTTCCGGGGAGAGAGCCGGACAACAGCACAATCTCCCCTGTCCCCGACCTGCCTGAAATGATCGGGCAGACGACGTCTGCCTGGTTGTGCTAATATCTAGCCTCAGCCTCAGAGTCCAGTCATGAGTTCCTTTAAATACCTGATTTTAGTGCTTCTTCTCTTTCCTGTGGAGGTCTGGGCCGCTGACGAGGACGAAGCCAAAGGCCCCTCCGAACCCAAGGTCCTCTCGGTCTTTCCGATGGGAGGCCGACAGGACTCGGTTGTGCGGGCAGATGTCAGGGGGAACGACCTTGGTGGAGTCTATGCGGTCTGGTTCGAGTGTAGCGATCTGGAAGGCCACCTCGAGCGAGTAGAAGAGGTGCAGGAGGAGGTGACCGAGGGTCTGGTGGAGCGGGACCCTCAGGCGCGGCAAGCTGATACAGCAGGCTACCGGGCTCGGGTCCAGATTCGGGTTGGCAGAGATTCCAAGGTCGGCCTCCACGTGTTTCGGCTGATCACACCCCTCGGCATGTCCAAATCGCTCCTCTTCCAGGTGGTCAGCGAGCCGGTGTCCGCCGAGATAGACTCGGTGAAGCACCAGGAGGTGAACACGCCGATCGTCATCAACGGCAAGACCGAAGCCAATGGCGACCTCGACTTCTACGCCTTCAAGGCTTCCAAGGGCCAGCAATTTCACTTCCAGCTGCTCTCTTCCTTTCCGATCTACATACCCTACAGCGCCGAGTCTGAGCTGAATCTCTACGCACGTACCGGCAGTTGGTTTGATTCGGAGCGACTGCTGAGGCTTCCCTGGCACAGTCCGGCCCTCTCCATGGTTCCGGTCCATCGCCTGCGCAAGCAGGGGTGGGGTAGCCAACTCGCCGTATTTCCTATGCCAGTCCACAGGTTTCGAGAGGATGGCAGTTATCTGGTTTCGGTGGGATCCTTTCTGGGTGAGGGGAATCCCGACTTCGTCTACCAGCTGAGGATCTCTTCGGAAGCCCCTGGCGCTTCGACCCTTCTGGGCCGCGATGCCCACCCGGACCCGGCCGATTGGCTGGAACGGGACTCGGGCTCCTACAATCAATCGGGAAGCTTTGCCCGTCCCCTGGATGAGACCAGACTCAAGGAGCTGGCCCACCGGGGCCTGCCGCCGATCAGGACTCGAGTTCCAAGCACCAGATCGAGCAGGAACCCACCGTCGACCTGTCGCGGTCCCTCGCCAGGTTTGCGGAACGCGAGCCCAACGACCGCAGCAGCAACGAAGTCTCCACCCACACGATTCTGGAAGGGAGCATCGATCCTCCCGGGGACGTGGATACCTTTCGCTTCCAGGTAAGCCCGGGACAGAGTCTCGCCTTCGAGGTTGAGACCCCCCGATCGGCGCCACCCCACTTCAATCCCTGGCTGCAGGTCGCGGGTCCAGACGGCCAGGAGGCCTTCGACAACATCCACATGGAATACGGCGGAGACGGGGACGACGTCAACAAGACCACGGAGCGCAAGACCGTTTTCACCTTCCAGGAGGGGGGCTCCTACCAGCTCAGGGTTCGCGATCTGACCTCCCGCCGCGGCGGCTCCGATCTGGCATATCGAGTGCTGATCCGACCGAGGATACCCCACCTGGGGCGCCTGGAAGTGAGCCTGGGAGTGACCGGACTCCGCCTGGCACCCATCACGGATCGCGTGAATCTGGTCCCGGGGAAGGCCAAGACCTTCACGGTGGTGTGCGATCTGGAAGAGGGTTTCGAGGGAGATGTCGCGGTGTCGGCTGCCAATCTGCCTGAGGGCGTGAGCGTCGTTTCGGCGACACCTGCGTCCTACACCAAGGGACTACTGCAAGGTGCCTACTATACGCCAATGGGTCTAGAGAGTGGGCAAATAGGCAACCAGACCCGGTGCCGCCCGGTTCGGCGTGCCGTGAGTCTGGCCTTCGTGGCTGCCGACGGTGCCCCTCCCATGAAGCTGCCGCAGCTGGTCGAGTTCACGGCTCGACCCGTGTTGGAAGGCAGGACTGGACCGTCCTTGGCAGTGGGCAAGGTACCCCTAATGATCTTGGCTTCTGAGGGTGGCGGTGATGGCTCCTTGTCGAAGCGGGAGTACAGAAGATGATCAGGAACCTTGTAGGGATGTTCCTGCTATTGGAAGTCGGTCTTCTCTTGGCCGGAACAGCTCCCATTCCCTCTCACGAGCCCCAGCTTCTGTCGCTGCGGCTTACTCCCGAGGACATCTCGTTGGTGGGTGCTGACGCCTCACAGAGGCTCGTGGTGTTGGGAGTTTACTCGGACGGTTTCGAGCGGGATGTGACGTCTCGGAGTCGGCTTCAAGTACAGAAACCCACGGTGGCCTCCCTCTCCGAAGCGAAGAGTCTCAGGCCGGTAGCCGATGGTAAGACCCTTGTGACTGCTGAGTTCAGTGGCCACAGTTCCCAATCGGCCGTGCGCGTCGAGGGGACTCAGAGCACCCGACCGGAGCTACCATCAGAAGGTGTGTAAATAGCATAGGCGGTGAGTATCCTTCCGGGTTGATAAAACCCAGGGCCGAAAGGCCCGCAACGGAAGGAGTACACACCGCATGAGCAAGCAGAACATTGAGGAAAGTGTCCAGTCAAGAGTTTGTTTCGAGGAGCTGGAAGATTGGGTGCGGGAGAAGATCCAAGGCTGGGTTCAAGAGCTGCTGGAGGAGGAAGTCACGGAGTTATTAGGGCGGCGTAAGAGTGAGCGGCGAAGGGCCGTGGACGCTCCGTCGGGCTATCGCAATGGATATGGGAAGCCGAGGCATCTGACGCTGAGCTCGGGGACGATCCAGGTTCGAAGGCCTCGAGTGCGGGATCTAGAGGAACGCTTTGAAAGTCGGGTGTTGCCCCTGTTTGCCAAGCGGACGCGGCAGGTTCGAGAACTGATCCCTGAGCTGTACTTGCATGGTCTGGCGCTGGGGGATTTTGATCTGGCTCTGAGAGGGCTCTTAGGGGACAAGGCGCCTCTGTCGGCCTCCACGGTGGCGCGGTTGAAAGAGAAGTGGCAGGCCGAATGGGAAGTCTGGCAGAGTCGACCCTTGAATGATCTGGAAGTGGTGTATTTATGGGTAGATGGAATCTACGTCAAGGCGGGTCTGGAGAAGGAAAAGGCAGTCCTGCTGGTGGTGCTGGCCGCCTTAAGTGACGGAAGCAAAGCCGTGGTGTCGGTCACGAGCGGCTATCGGGAATCGACCCAGAGCTGGTCGGAAGTACTGCGCGACTTGAAGCGCCGGGGGATGGGCTGTCCACGGCTGGTGATCGGAGACGGCCACCTGGGCATCTGGGGAGCTTTGCGCAACGTCTATCCCCAGGCCGAGGAGCAGCGCTGCTGGAATCATCGGATCGTCAACCTGCTGGCCAAGCTCCCTAAGCGAGTGCACAAGCCGGCCTTGCTGATCCTGCGGCAGATCCCTTACGCCGAGACTCGAGAGGAGGCACAACGACTCAAGCAGGTCTTTCAGCACTGGTGCCGGCAGCGAGGGCTGACCCTGGCGGCTGAGCTAATCGAGCAGGACTGGGACCGGATGGTGACCTTTTACAACTATCCAAAGAAGCAGTGGCAGCATCTGCGAACCACCAATCCAGTGGAGTCACCGTTTGCCGCTCTTCGGCTGCGAACGGACGCGGCCAAGCGATTCAAGAAAGTGGAAAACGCCCAGGCGGTGATCTGGAAGATGCTGTTGGTGGCGGAGCAGCGATTCCGCCGGTTGAAGGCACCGGAGCTGATGAAAGACGTCTACCAGGGCGCCAAATATGTCAATGGAGTCCCGGTCAACCAAGTCCCGGAGGAGAAAGCCGCCTGATGTTTTTCCACACCTATTGACAAGAGCTCCCCGACCGTTCAGTTTTTCCAGGGACATCGGAGGGATCCTTACCAAACGAGGATGCAATGCCTCCAAATGTCATGGTGGAGTGAAGGGTCGGGGTGGTTTCAAGCTGTCTTTGGATGCACTTCACCCGAAAGAGGATTACCGTTGGATCGTCGAGGGCGGCACCTATCAGGTCTTGAGTATGGAGGCTGCCAAGCCCATAGAACCCCGGGTAAGCACCGAAAATCCGGAAGATAGCCTACTGCTTCTCAAACCAACCGCATCTCTGCCTCATGGGGGCGGGCTTCGCTTCGGAGCCGATTCAGCCGACTACCAGACGATTCGGGATTGGGTTCGCTCCGGTGCCCCCTATCGGGAAGTGGGGCAGGCACGAATCGAGAGGGTCGAGGTATTTCCGGAGACGATGACGCTGGAGCCGAAGGGAAAGCGCCAGCTGCTGGTGACAGCCCATCTGACAGGAGGCGGGCGCCAGGACATTACCGATCAGGTTCGCTACGCAGCTACCAACTCCGAGGTGTGATCCGCATCACCCCGGGGGGTAGGGTAGAGGCTTTGTCGGCAGGGGAGACCTCCATCCTGGTGAGGGCGCCCGGACATGTCGCCAGCACCCGAGTGGGTGTCATCGCCGATCTGGTGCCCGACTATCCCCAGATCCTCGAGATGAATCTGATTGACCGATATGTCTTTGCTCAACTGAGAGAACGACACATCCTTCCCTCCGCACTCGCTTCGGACGAGGAATTTCTGCGTAGGGTCTGCCTGGACCTAACCGGGACGCTCCCGCCGCCTGGGCGGGTGCGGGAGTTTTTGACGAGCCGCGATCCCGACAAGCGAGAGGAGCTCATCGACACCCTTCTGGAGACGCCGGAGTACGTCGACTACTGGACTTTCCGATTCTCCGATCTCTTTCGGGTCCTATGGGTCGACCGGGACGCCTGCCCACGCCTATGCCTACTGGGCCTGGATCCGTGACAGCATCACCGAAAACAAACCCTACGACCAGATGGCCAGGGAGAGACTCTCGGCACAAGGGCACGACGGACCTTCACGGCATTTCCTGCCCAACAGCGAGGCGCCTCGCCCCGAGGAAATAATGCCGGAGGAGCTCCGAGTCTTCCTGGGTCGACGCTTGGACTGTGTCCAATGTTACAATCATCCCTTCGAGAAGTGGTCGCAGAAGCAGTTCTGGGGAATGGCAGCCTTCTTCGGACGCATCAGCCGCACCGAGTGGGTCTCGGAGGGCGCCATCGTTATCTTCGACGACCCCTCCGGCCGCGTTCCCGACTACGGGGAGACCGAGGATAGCGTCAAGGTGATTCATCCCCGCACGGGCGAAGAAGTCACCCCGATGTTCCCCGACGGAACCCCGCTGCCTCCCGAAAGAACTTTCGATCCTCGGCTTGCATTCGCCGAATGGACGGTTTCACATCCCGACTTTTCGCGGACGATCGTCAACCGCATGTGGGGTCACATGATGGGGAGGGGAATCGTGGATCCGGTAGACGACTTCCGTTCCACCAATCCGCCTACCCATCCTCGGATGCTGGAGGCCCTGGTAGAGGATTTCGTGACTCACGGCTATGACCTCAAGCAGCTGCTGCGGCGGATTGCCCGCTCCCGAACCTATCAGCTTTCGGCTCAACCCAACCGGACCAACCAGAGCAATAGGGTCAATTACTCTCGTCACCAACCTCGAGCGCTGGATGGAGAAGTCCTGCTGGACGCAATCTCCAACGTCACCGGTGTCCCGGAAGTATTCAGGAATAATTGGATGGGGACCGCTCCCAGTGGGACGCGGGCGATCGAGCTCCAGGTACCCGATCTGCACGCCTCTCGATTCCTGACCATCTATGATCGACCTACCCGTGCGAGCATCCCCGAAAGGAAAACCGACGCCAGTCTCAAGCAGGCTCTGCACATTTTGGTGGGATCGACCTACCAGGAGAAGATCTCCAGTCCCGGAAGCCACCTGGACGTTCTGCTGAAAGAAAAGAATTCCGATAGTGAGATCGTTGAAGAGCTGTACCTGAGGAGCCTGTGCCGCCACCCGACGCCCTCGGAGAAAGCTGCACTGGAACACGTGGTCGCCTCTCGACCCTCGCGCAGAGAGGCCTTTGAAGATGTTCTCTGGGCCCTGGTCACCTCCCGTGAATTCGCTTGGAACTAGTTGAGTTAGTGATCTGTGAACAGTGATAATCAGTCATGACCGGTCATGAGCTTCATTCAGTAGAACTGATCGACAATCGTCAGCGCTCACTGATTACTGCTCACTGATTACTCCGACAGGGGAGACGCCTACATGAGTAAACCGGTTCTGGGAAGAAAGGCAGGTTGTTTGACTTGTACTGAGTCCCTCCTGGGGCGACGACATTTCATCCGCACCGGTGCCTTGAGCCTGTTGGGGATGAGTCTCAGTCAATATCTGAAAGCCGAGAGTCTTCTCACCGAGGTAGGCGTGGATGTGGCCAAGAATGCTTCGGCCAAGTCGTGCATTCTGGTTTGGCTGGAGGGCGGTCCGAGCCACGTCGATATGTGGGATCCCAAGCCTCAGAGCAGCTTCAAGGCCATCTCGACCAATGTTCCCGGTATCCAGGTGTCGAATCTATTGCCCCGCATGTCCAAGCAGATGGACAAGGTGTCGATCATCCGGTCGATGCGCACCGAGGAAAACAACCACGGGCAGGGGACCTATTATGCCTTCACAGGGCACCGGCCCAGTGCGGCGATGAAGTTTCCCTCTCTTGGCTCGATCCTCACCAAGGAGCTGGGTCCCCGAAATCATGTCCCTCCCTATGTAGTTGTACCCGGCTTCAAAGAGGGCCCTCGGGGAGAGTATCTGAAGTCTGCCTTTCTGGGTGCTCAGTACGATCCCATGTCGCTGACGTCCAGTCCCAACGAGGAGGACTTCAGGGTCGCGGATCTCAGCCTTCCCAAGACCTTGACGCCGGAGCGCCTGGACGACCGGAGGTCGTTGATGACACTCCTGGACCGAGCCTATCGTCAGCGCATGGAGATTGCCGAGCGTTTCAAGATGGACCGCTTCACCGAACAGGCGCTGAGCATGGTCACCTCTCCAGAAGTCAGAAATGCGTTCGATCTTTCCCAGGAGTCGGAAAAGACTCGAGAATCCTATGGCCGCACCGGTTTCGGCCAGAGTCTTCTGCTGGCCCGCCGGCTCGTCGAGTCAGGAAGCCGCTTCGTGACCGCAGGCGGGCACGACCTCAACGGTTGGGACTGCCACGCCGACAACGACAACAAACACGAAAAGAAACTGGTTCCGGGGCTGGACCACTCTCTGCCTGTGCTATTGGATGATCTGGCGGAGAGGGGACTGCTCGAATCCACCATTGTCATAGCCATGGGAGAGTTCGGTCGCACCCCTCGTTTCAACTCCAAGGGAGGCAGAGACCACTGGCCACACTGCTGGTCGCTGGTCATCGGGGGTGGTGGAATTCGCAGTGGACTGGTGGTAGGAGCCAACGACGAAAGAGGTGCCTATGTAGCCGAGAGAATGGTGACCATGGGCGACCTATTCGCCACCATCTACAAGGCCTTCGGGATCGACTGGACCAAGGAATACATGAGTCCCATCGGTCGACCGATAAAGATAGCCAACTCGATCGATGATACGACCGGTCAGCCTGTCACTGAACTGATCTGAAACTTGGAAGGATTCGTCGCACGCCTGAACGTCTGAACGTCGCACGTCTCTTGCCACTGGACAGTGTGGCGAGAGGCTTCAAGTTTCTTTCTCGAATGGGGCAGCCCGGCTGGGGCGCGACTAAGCTGAAACTTCATTGGGCGGACGTAGCTTTGGGCTCCAGGCCGAAGTCTTATTTTTCCGAGCCTTTGGCTCGGACGGCGGCCTGGAGGCCACCGCTAGTGCGCCTGTGAAGGCGTTTGATCAGAAGGGTGAAAGTCCCTTCCAGGCTAACGTTACCGGCCTGAAGTCGACAGTGGTAACTGCGTTTCCGTGAGGAAGGGTGGAGAGCAACCTGAGACGAACGACCAATCCGTAACGCAAGTGAACTCGATTCGGCCAAGCCTGTCGGGGAGGGTCCTGGCAAAGCCCGAACCCTTGACCGCGCGACGGCCATCCCTCCGACCTGAACGGTCTGCCCGGGGGGATAGACGCGGCAAGTCACGGCGGTGAAGTAACGTGACAAAGCGACCGTGACGAAATGGCAATGCGGTGGTTGGAGATGGAGAGGTCGGAAGGTCAAACGAGATAAGCAGGGAGATCTGTCGGGTGAGGGACGTGGACGACCCATCGTGAGAGCTCGCAGTGGGGGACGCTGCGTGAGCAATGGCCCAGGCCCGCGGTGCAGTATCGCCCGCCGAAGGGGAGCGAACCTGGCGATACCGGTGAGGTCGGTTGAAGCGGCTCGACAGAAGTCAGAGCTCCCATAGTAGCGGGGAAGCCGTGCAGCAAAACGCGGTGGAGCGAAGGGGAGCAGGAAGGTAGATGCGAAATGACTAAATCGCGGAAACGTAACTCCGCCCAAAGGCGGGACTACATCCCGGTCACAGTGCCGTTTTCGGCTAGCCCGGCTGGAGAGCCCGCTGGCATCGAACAGTGGGCTCATCGCGCGGTTTGGACGGATCGCATGTTGGAGACACTTTTGAAAGGAAAGGTGAGAGGAGGGAAATGGCACACGCTGATCGATAAGGTGTTTTGCAGCCGGAACCTTTCCAGCTCGGCCGAGAAGGTCTTGGGCAGGAAAGGAGCGGCGGGAGTGGACCGGCAAACGTGGGGGGATTTCGCCGAACACGAGCGGGAGGAACTCGAATGGTTGCAGGAAGAACTGCGTGAGGGGACCTATCGTCCGGCAGCGGTGCTGCGGAGGTGGATTCCCAAAACAGGCAGTTCGGAAAAGCGACCGCTGGGGATTCCGACCGTGCGGGATCGAGTCGTGCAAACGGCTTTGGTCCACGGGATCGAGCCGATTCTGGAGGCCACGTTCCATGATCGAAGCTACGGCTTTCGTCATGGGCGAGGGTGCCACGGCGCACTGCGGTACGTCGAAGAGCTGCTCGAAGCCGGTTATGTGTATGTCGTCGACGCGGATCTGAAGGGTTACTTCGATACGATCCCGAAAGATCGACTGTTGGACCTGATCCAACAGAAGATATCGGATCGCCGCGTGCTGGGCCTGGTTCAGCTGTTTCTGAATCAGGGGATACTGGAAGAGCTGCGTAAGTGGATTCCGGAAGCCGGAGTCCCCCAAGGCGCCGTTCTTTCTCCGGTGTTGTCGAATGCCTACCTCAATCCCCTGGACCATCGGATGGCCGATCTGGGCTTCCAGATGGTGCGGACTTTGTCCTGCTGTGTCGCGCACCCGAGGAGGCTGAAGCGGCCCTGGCCGAAGGGCGGGACTGGGTGGAGGACAACGGGCTGAGACTGCATCCCGAGAAGACACACATCGTGGACTCGCGAGAGAAGAGCTTTTCGTTCTTGGGCGATTCGTTCCGAGGCCGTTTTCGGTTTCCACGAGCGAAGAGCCACCGAAAGTTCGTCGAGCGCATTCACGAGCTGACGCCGCGCAAGTCGGGCGACTCGCTGGAGGTCATCCTCCAGCGGCTCAATCGCTCGACGCAAGGCTGGTTCAACTACTTCCGGCACTGTCATTGGAACATCTTCAAGGACTACGACGGTCTGATCCGTCGTCGTTTGCGACGCCTGCTTCTGAAGCGCAACCGGAAGAATAGAAAACGCCTCTGTCGAAATCACCGTTGGCCCAACGCCTTCTTTACGGATCATGGGTTCACGAGCCTGACTGACGCCCATATCCGTTTCGTCCAATCCATAGGAACCTACTGACTGGAGAGCTGTATGCGGGAGAATCGCACGTGCAGTTCGGAGGGAGGGGAGCCGGGTGACCGTGCTTCCCTACCCTATCGCCAGGACCCGAAGTTTCTTCTCGAATGGGGCCGGCACGGCTGGGGGCACTACCGATCTAAAACTTGAACAGTGATATGAAGGGTGTGGTCAAGTACGCGCGCGGGGGTGAGGGGTTCGTCAAATTCCAGGATTTCGAAGAGCGCCCGCTGGCGCCGAACCAAATGAAAATCGAGGTCAAAGCCACCGGTATCTGTGGCTCGGACCTTCATTTGTACCATGACACCATCAACTACAACATCCGGACGCCAGTCGTCCTGGGACACGAGTTCAGTGGAGTCGTGGTAGAGAAGGGATCCCAGGCCGGAGATGGGGTTGAGATCGGAGATCGAGTGACCGCCGAACCCAGCGAGAAGCTGATTTCCCACGAATTCGGCGTGGAGGAGTGGGACAAAGCCTTCGAGTTGGCAGAGAGGCAGCAGGGAGTCAAACTGCTGCTGCGTCCATGAGAGAGTAACTACTCTTCGGCCAGGGTCGCAATTTCAGCCCGCTGCTCCGGACTCAGGTGAAGCTCGATGGCCGCCAGGGCATTGTCTATGTGTGCCTTTTCTTTGGCGCCGATGATGACCGAAGTCACGTCGGGATTGGACGCAGCCCAGGCTACCCCCAGGCGTACCATCGCGACTCCCATTTCCTCCGCCTGGCGCCTCAGACGTTCCATCAAGCGGAAGTTCCGCTCCTTGAAATAGATATCCTTGAAGTCGGGGACGATATCGAAGCGGGTTTGGCTGGGGGGAATGCTTTGGGCAGAAGTGTACTTCCCGGCGAAGAAGCCAGCGCCCAAGGGACTATAGGTAGACACTGCGATCTGTTCTTCCCGACATAAGGGGAAGAGGTCCGCTTCATCCTCGCGGAGAGCCAGGTTGTAGGGAGGTTGAGTAATCTCAAAGCGAGCGTAACCGCGGGAGCGGCTGACCTCCAGAGCCTCACGCATCTGGTCTCCCGAGACGTTACTGCAGCCCAGCGCCTTGATCCTTCCGGCATCTACCTCTTCATTCAGAGCCGCCAGAGTTTCTTGAATGGGTACTTTGGGATCGGGAGAGTGGATCTTGTAGACGTCCACCGAGTCGGTGCGCAGTCTCTCCAGACTAGCCGCCAGGGCACGTTTGATGTTTCCCGGGCTGGCTCCGCTGCTGACCTTGGTGCAGAGTGTGATCTCACTGCGGCAGCCTCGAGCCTTCATCCAGCGTCCCAGGATGCATTCGGAGGAGCTCATTTCATGGCTGACCTCGCGAGTGTCGTCGATGCCCTGATTCTGAATTCGGAAGAGGCGAGCGTTTCCTCCTCCGTAAGCCTCAGCAGAGTCGAGAAAGTTGATCCCGTGCTCCAAGGCATGGTCGAGTACCTGCCGCGAGGTATTCTCCTCGATCTCCCGGCCGAAGGTAGCACATCCCAAACTGATAGCGCCGATAGTGAGGTCCGTCCGTCCTAGAGATCTTTGCTCCACCACATCTCCCCTTGAAATGATGGGCGATCCTCCTACCTCGTCGGGCCGCCCGAAGCCCTTCTTCTATTGACGCTAGCAGCTACTGTAGTGGCCCGCATCGAACTCAGTCAAGCGGGTCTGCTCAAAGGAGCTTCAGACCCAATTGGTCGATATTTATACAGAAGGAGTTCCTGGCTGTTGCCGATATTACAAGTGTGCGAATCATATTTAATGTTATAAAATTAGTACTTTGTGCAAATCCTTCGTCTCAGTAGATCGAGGAGGCGCTAATGAACTCTCTGGTGACGGAACGGTTGAAGACTTGCCAGACGCTGCCCAGCCCGCCTGGGGTGGCCATGGAGATCCTGGGCCTCTGTCGGGAGGAAATCCCTGATATTCAAAGAATCTCCGCGGTAATCGGTCAGGATCCGGCTCTCGCGGCACACGTACTCAGGGTCGTGAACTCTCCGTTCTATGGATTACGGAATGAGGTCAATACGATCAGCCATGCCATGATGCTGTTGGGTGCCAACTCGGTGCGCACCCTGGCATTAAGTTTTTCTCTAATTCAGGGATTGCGACGAGACGAGACCGCACCCATGGAACTCCCCAACTATTGGCAGCGCTGCCTGATTTCTGCTGTTGCCTGCCGGGCTCTGGGTGGTTGGCTCCAGATGCCCAATGAGGAAGGTCTGTTTCTGGTGGGGCTTCTGCAGGACGTGGGAATGCTGGCTCTGAGAGAATCCTATGCGGAGCTCTACCCCGATCTGGTGAACCGGGCGGATAGATCGCACGAGCAATTACTTGAGCTGGAGCGGGCGGAATTCGAATGCGACCACGGAGAAGTGAGCGGCTGGTTGGCCCAGGAGTGGCATCTTCCTGAAATCTACCAATCCTGTTTGAGGTTCAGTCACGAACTGGATCACCCTCAGGCTCCGGCAGACTTGTTGTGCTTCATCAAGCTGGTGGCCCTCTCCGGAATGGTGGCCGACATCTGGGTGGGCAAGGACAGTTCCGCAGCAGCCGAAACAGCAAAGACGGCCGCTCAGGAGCTGGTAGGCATTGGGCAACAGGAATTCCTGATGGTTCTGTCAAGGATCGCAGAGGCCCAGGGCAAGGTTGCTCGAGTATTCAAGGTCAATCTGGGAGAGCCCGGAATCGATTTGGAGCTCCCCGCCAGCTAGACCCAAAAGAAGTAGATGAAAGTAGACTAAACCACATGTAAACACCTGAAATGCCAGACCTGACGGGTATTCTGGGGTTGTCAAAGAAACTTCAGAACAAGCCGAAAGGAGGCATTTCAGGTGAAGAAAAAGGATAGCGCAATCATCCGCAAACGGGAAGCAGAGGTTGCTCAGCGATTGAGCCCCAGCTGGAACGGTCAAGACCCGAAACCGGTGCTCTCGCCCGAGGTCATCAGCTACGAGGTCTCGGAGAAAACGGGTGCGGTCAGTTACGGTGGTCTGGGGCTGCTGCAGCAGGTGGTGAAGTGGAGTGGGCTGGGGAAAGCCATTGACCAGGCGGTGACGCTGCTCAAACGCCACCAACCGTACCACGAATCGGACCACGTCCTGAGCCTGATCTACAACGTGGCCACGGGCGGGACCCGCTATCAGGATATTGAACTGCGACGTCAGAGTGTGAGTTTCCTGGAGGCGGTGGGAGCCGAGAAGATCCCCGCCCCCAGCACGGCCGGAGACTTTGTGCGCCGCTTTGACGCGCCCGACGTGGTGGATCTGATGGAAGCCGTCAATGCCAGCCGCCTCAAGGTCTGGGCCCAACAACCGGCCCGTTTCTTCCAACGGGCGGAGATCGACGTGGATGGGACGATGGCCCCCACGAGCGGCGAATGCAAGGAAGGGATGGAGATCAGCTACGACGGGCAGTGGGGCTATGCGCCGCTGATCGTGACGCTGGCCAATACGGGAGAGGTGCTCTATGCGGTCAACCGCTCGGGCAACCGTCCCTCTCATGAGGGAGCGGCCGAATGGCTGGATCGGAGTATCGAGCTGGTTCGAGAGGCGGGTTTTCGGAAGGTGCGCCTGCGCGGGGACACGGATTTTTCGCTGACGGCTCATTTTGACCGTTGGACGGAGGCGGGCGTGGAGTTTGACTTCGGGATCGACGCCCATCCGAGCTTCGTCAAGTGGGCGGAGGCGTTGCCAGAAGCGAGATGGAAAGAGCTGGGGCGCCCCAGCCAGGGGAAAGGAAAAGGGAAGAAGCGGCGCCAGCGGCGGGACAAAGTGAAGCCGGAGATTGTCAAGAGACGCGGGTTCAAGACGCTGACGCTGGAACGGGAAGAGATCGCGGAGATCGACTACCGTCCGAGCAAAGCGAAGCGAACCTATCGGATGGTGATCTTGCGCAAGACGATCCTGGTCGAGAAAGGCCAGAAGCGGCTGCTGCCGCAGACGCGCTACCACTTTTATGTCACCAATATCTCGGCCAGAACGTTGGGAACGGCGGGAGTCGTACGGGAAAACAACCGGCGCTGCAACCAGGAGAACGTCATTGAACAACTCAAGAACGGAGTCGAGGCCCTGCGGATGCCCTCGGATACGCTGGTAGCCAACTGGGCCTATCTGGTGATTGCGGCTCAAGCCTGGAATCTGAAGGCCTGGATGGGGTTGGTGCTGCCGGCGCGACTGCAAGCCCGAGAGCTGGTGAAGATGGAGTATCGCCGTTTCCTGCGAGAGGTCATTGAAATGCCCTGCCAGATTTTGCGCAGGGGCCGACAGTTGGTCTATCGGCTGCTGGATGTCAATGGTTGGAGCCGTCTTCTCTTGGAAGGCAGTAAGTGGTTGAAACACCGGCCAGCTACCTGAAACTGAAAGGAGATAAAGTAGCTCCGAGGGTCGCCAGAGCTGGGGCGAGGTGTCTCTACAAACGCCCCCCAAGAGGGCAGAATCGTTTTCCCTGAGCGATCGGCGTGGAGGACAGCTGAAGACGTGCCTGTTCTGAGTGACTTCGCGCCGAAATTTAGAATTTAGGTCTCCAAAATGGCTCCTCGGAGCCGACAAAGGGGTCTATTTTCGAACTTGCGCTTATTTTGGGGCTAGCTGCCCTCTCGTTGGACCTCCAAGCGATTTCCTGCTTGCAGCGGCTCAGACTCCTATTAGAGCGAGTCGGAGAATCAAGGATAGCAGCTGGGCAAAGACAAAGGCAAGGGTCTGAACAAACACGGAGGCGGGCGCTACCGACTCGCTGAATTGATGCGATTGATCAGTACCGCACTCAAGATCAAGACCCCCCGGACTACGTGCTGCCAATACTCACTGATGTTGAGCAGGGTCATGCCATTGACCAGAATCCCCAGAAAAATGACCCCAATGAGCGTGCCTCGAATCTTGCCTTCACCGCCCATCAAACTGGTGCCGCCAATGATGACCGAGGCGATCACGTCTAGCTCCCAGCCCTTGGCCGTCGTGGCAGCGCCCGACATGATCTGGGCGGACTGCATGATGCCGGCTAGGGCGGCCAAAGAGGCGACCGCAGCCATGACCAGAATCTTGATGCGGACCACGTTGATTCCGCTGAGTCGGGCTGCCTCGACGTTGCCGCCCACGGCGTAGACCGAGCGTCCGAAGGCGGTGTAGTCCATCAGGATCTGGGTGAGGACGAACACCAGCACGAAAACGAGGGCAGGGAAGGGAATTCCGAGGGCGTACCCACCGCCGAAGAAGTTGTACCACTCGGGAAACGGCGTGAGCGGAAAGCCTCCGGTGATGAGTTCGGCCGATCCCGTCAGGGCGGTCATCCAGGCTAGTGTAGTAATAAAGGTTGGAACCCCGAAACGGACGCGGATGAGGCCGGTGAGAGCACCGATCGCGAAACCCACTGAGAGGCTCGCCAGCATGGCCAGGGGCAGTGCCATCACCAGCGGTAGTCCTAGATTTGAGAGCAACTGGGTCAGGTAGGCGGTGAGACAGCCGGCGAAGGCGACGGCAGATCCGACGCTCAGATCGATCTCGCCGGAGATGATCACCATCGTCATCCCAAAGGCAATGATGCCCTGCATCGAGATGTTGCGCAGGACGTTGAGCAGGTTGGCCATCGAGAAGAAGCCCTCGGCCTGAAATGCCAGAATCAGGCAGAGCAGGAGCAGCACCAGCTCCATGATCGAGCTTTGGATCCAGGTCAACACTCTTGGGCGCATCATCAGTCTTCCATGCACTGGACGATCAATCCTTCAGGAGTGGTAGCTGAGGGCAGAACCTCGTCGACAATACGGCCATGCTTCATGATGAGGATGCGGTGACAGACCTGAATCAATTCTTCCAGTTCGCTGGAGACGAAGACACAGCCGATTCCCTCTCGACTGAGATCCCACATCACTTGAAAGATCTGCTGCTTGGCCTGGACGTCGATGCCGCGAGTCGGCTCGTCGAAGAGCATCACCCGGGGCTGGGTCCCCAGCCAGTTTCCTACCACGACCTTCTGCTGGTTTCCGCCACTGAGCGAGGAGACTGCCTGTTCGGAGTCGGCGATTTTGATCGAGAGTTTATCCACTTGCTCGTCTACTACGACCTGTTCCCGAGATCTAGTAATGAACCCTTGTGTTGCGATCCGGTCCATGCTCGCCAGACAGAGGTTGAAGCGAATGCTGTGGCCTTGGACCAGGGCATCATTCTTGCGGTCCTCCGGAGTGAAGGCGACCCCCAGGTCTTTCATCGCTGAGGGCGATACGGACCTCACATCTCGACCCAGGACGCGGATCTGTCCTCGATCGAAGGACTCTGCGCCGAAGATGGCCCTGAGCAGCTCGGTACGGCCCGATCCCAGCATGCCGGCAATGCCCAGGATTTCGCCCTCGTGGAGCGTCAGGTTGATGTCCTCAAAATGGTTTTGGTGTGATAGGTCGCGGACTTCCAAGAGCGGCTTCCTGCCGGCAAGCAAATCTGTGGGCCGTTCCCGTTGTACTGTTTCACCGAACATCAAGTGGATGATCTCCTGGGATGTGGTTTCGCTGATCTCTACCGTACCTACGTGCACCCCATCTCTGAGCACCGTGGCCCGATCCGCGATTTCGCGGAGCTCCTGGAGACGGTGGGAGATGTAGATAATGGCCACGCCTGTGCTTGCCAACTGGCGAACCAGATCGAAGAGGCTCTGGGTCTCATGGCGGGCGAGTGCTGAAGTGGGCTCGTCCAACATCAGGACGGAAGGGTTAAAGGACATTGCCTTGGCGATCTCGACTGTCTGCTGTTGGGCGAAGGACAGCTCTCCAACTGGCCGACGAACATCCAGTTGCACCCGCATGTCGGCCAGCGTCGCTTCTGCGCGTGCATAGGCGGCATTCCAGTCGATGAGGGGCCCACACCGTTTGGGCATCCGTCCCAGGAGGATGTTTTCGGCCGCGCTCAGTCCGGGGACCAGACTGAGCTCCTGATAAACGGTCGCAATGCCCTGGTCGAAGGCTTCGCTGGGAGATCTTAATGGAACCGGAATCCCATCGACCCAAACTTCGCCGCGCGTGGGTACTACCGAGCCGGCTAAAATCTTGACCAGCGTGGACTTGCCGGCACCATTCTTGCCGATAAGGGCGTGGACTTTTCCCCCCTCAAAGCCAAGCGAAACATTGTCCAGAGCGATGGTTCCCGGGTACTCCTTGTGGATGTGAATGGCCTCGAGTTTGTACATGGGAGGGACAGGTTACAGGTTGCAGGTTACAAGTTACAGGTTTGGATGCGTGTCCATTGTGTCGGCTCCTCCCTTGCCTTTGCCCGTGCCCGGGTGCGGGCAAGGGACAGAGTGTCCAAATCGGCTCCTACTCAACTACTCAGTAGCGGACTCCGGGTAGTCCTATCTGGCTTCTTTTCTCAGCTGCTGGGCAGCCGTCGTCAGACGGGTGAGCTTTTCCCGCGCCTCCTCTAGTGTGGGCGGCTCATCCGCATCCGGGGCAAAGCCGCAATCGGGGTTCAGGGCGATCCGATCGCGACCCAGGATCTGGATTCCAGCTCTGGCGATGGATTCGATTTCCTCAACGGTTTGCGGCCGCTCGCGGCGGACATCCACGATTCCCATGCCCACGCCCAGGTGGGGAGGCAATAGTTCCAGATCGTCTACTTTTCCAGTCTTGGGGTAGGCGAATTCCAGGTTGACTCGATCCACCTTCAAATCAAGCAAGCGGGACAGTATGGGCCGATAGTTACCCTGCACGTCTGAGCGCCGTTTGTAGACGCTGTGGCAGCAGTGTAGATGGACCTCTGCCCCCAGTGCCTCGGCGATCTGGTTGATCGACTCCACTGCTTCCGGAAGTTGGCGATCTATGTTCCAATCCCGATGGAGTCTCTCGTCGTGGCTCAATTCGCCGGACATCAATCGCCGGTCGCAGAAATAGGTCAGCGCAGGGTCATCGATCTGGACAATGTCGATTCCGGCCTCGACCAGGACAGCCGCCTCTCGAGCCAGGATTTCCGTCAGGTGCTCCATGAAGTGCCGGACCGTCAGATAGGCGGAGCGGCTGTAGTCCTGGTGCCAGTAGCGAACAGCGATCAAATACGGGCTGGGCAGCGAAAATTTGGTGCAGCGATCGGTATTCTCTGCCAGGAATCTGGCATCCTGGAGGAAAACCGGGTCTCGTGCTTTTATCCGTTTGACGACGACTTCGGTCACTTTGACCTCACCCTGGTGTCGGTACTTTCGGCACCGCTCAAAGCCGCCGATGCGCGAAAGAAACTCGAGAATATACTGGCTGCGCCGCCACTCTCCGTCGCTGACGACGTCCAGCCCGGCCTCCTCTTGAAGCCGAATGGCCGACCTCACCATCTTGTCCAACTGTGCCCGAAAATGTTTCTGGGGGAGGGTGCCGCGGCTTGCCAGCAGGTCGCGTACTTCCCTCGGCCGGGGAAGCGAGCCGATGGGGTGGGTATACAAGGGCGGCAGGTTAGCTGTCTTCGCGGTCTTCATCGGTGATCGTCACAAGACCCGACGAGGGGCGAGCAGCTAGCTCATCCGTGGGACTCGGTATGAGAGACCAGAGAAACGGTAGTGTCTTGGGTCGCCACGGCGACCGAACCGTAGAGCGGTCAACGCTGCTTCCAGATCTTGACCAATTTCTCCGCGTCGTCGTTGCTGACGCCCCACATCTCGAAGTCTACCCGGATGGCATCGTAGATCGTCACCTCGCCCTGGGGTACATCGGGATCCTGGTAGGATTCGACCTTGACCTCCATCCACTCCAGCGGGATCTGATCCGCGGTGGCGATGCGTTCCACCATGTTCACCGCGCAGGCGGCGATTCCAGAGAAGAAAAGTTCTCCGGCACCGACCTCTTCTCCGTGAGCATCATCAGCCACAAAGTGATGGTTTCGCGCGCTGCAGATGGCACGTCCTCGCGCGCCTGTGCTGCGGCACCGTGCCTGATAGGCCAAGTTCAGTTCAGCCATGGTCTCCTCCGTTTGCTTGCGATTCTAGATCCACCCTTACTCGGGAAAGAAGCTCAGGTCCCAGTCGCCCAATTTCAGCAAGCGTGAGAAGGGCAGCTGCTCCGGCACCTCTCCGGCGTCGAGCCAGGCCGAAATCTCGTCCTTGTGGCCGAGTCGACGGAGGGCCTGCGAGGAGGCGCTCCCCCAGATGACGGTATCCCAGAAGGCGAGATGTTCCACCCCTGCTTCGTATAGGGTATGCGCCTTGCGCCTGTAGTCCCTGACCAGGAGGTTCCGCGGCATCACGTTCAGGGCCAGTGTCGTTGAGGTGTCCCGAGTCAACGAGGTCCACTGTTTCACATCGGCGGGATCTTCCCATGCCATCTGCCAGCTGAACAGCTTTTCGGCCGAGGAATAGGGCACGATGGTGTCGGCCAGTCCCTCTTCAATCCAGGTTCTGACGTCCAGGCCATAGTAGAGGTTCTCTTTCAGGCTCCCGAAGACCCAGGCCGAGATCTCGTAGGGTTTGGAGCGGCCCTGTTGGGTTGCCACCTTCTGCAGCGTGTCCCGCAGTTCCCTCATGAACAGGGTGGCCGCCTTGCTCCGGTAGCTCAGCCATCGCGCATCCCTTTCCTCCAGATCACGGGGATCCTCACCGTACTCGGCTTCGAATCCTTCCACCAGTGGCGCTTCATAGTCCACATAGGGCGGCTGTCGGTTGTAGAGGATGGCTACTCCGTCGATGGCGTAGGTTGCCATCTCGGCGACAATCGACAACAATGTAGCTCCGAACTCCAGGAAAGGCCAGGGACATCGCTGTTCCCGGAGTTCCGTCACGATGGACGCAGCGCCATTCGGGGTGCTCCTCCCAGAAGCCGCCCTTGTTGAATCCTTGCCAGGGTGGCGGCCAATAGAACGGGCCCCAGCCTAGGCGGTAGTTGGCGTGAAACTCCAATCCAATTTCGTGGGCATAGTCGGCGGCCACCTGGAAAGGATCGATCCCTTTCTCCCTGTATTCCGTCCAGGTCTCGACCAGCAGCCGATCCCCGGCGCGGACGTAGTCGGCCAGGTCATAGTGCTCGCTAGTCCAGGTTCGGCCAACCTTGGTGAAATAGTTGCACACGTCTCCATGGACCCCATCCCAGTAGATACGCTTGAAGTCGGTGTTCCGGTAGGGTTCCAGGTGGGATTGAACGAACTCAGCCCTTCGTCCCCAGGCCACTCCCCAGGAATCGTTGTAGCCGAACAGCCGTTTGGTTTCGGTCTGCTTGCGGTCGGCTTGGAGAGCTCGGATCTCCTCTTGGGAAAGTGGAACCAGTTTGATGTAGGCGATCCACACCTTCTCGCAAACATTCCCGAACTCCTGATCTTCTGGGACGACCAGTTGGCAGGGCTGTTGGAAGGTCAGACTCTGACCGCTGAGCTCGGCTGTCCTGAAGTAGACCTCCTGGATACGGGGACCGCGTGACGTGTCATCCTCTGGTACACCCCAGGGGAGGGAAGTGGGCTTGGGTAGGAAGAGGTTGGAGAAGGTCTTATCATCACTGAGCTTGACCCGGACGCGCTGGTCCTGGTAGGGCCTCCAGGCGGTGTTGAACATTCCCACGAAAACGTCGTGCCAGCCTTCCGTCTCCAGCGGATGGCTCACGTCGGGAGCCAGTGCCTCTTCTCCTGCAAACATGAGTTTGCCCTTGAAGTCTTCGGTTTCGTAATCGATCAATCGCCAGGCGAAGCGCTTTTCTTCGATTGTGAGCGCCGACTGGGGTTGAGACCGGTCCATCGCCGTCAGGTAGACCGGCTCACCAGATCGATGGAAGATCGGCATCCCACGTTTCAGAAGCGTGTATCTGGAGAGGTGACGGCAGACTATGGGATACATGATGTTCCTCCCTGGATCCCTAAAAGGCGAGAACCCGCGCAGGATTCTTGACGAGGATCGTCCGGATGTCCTCTTTCGAGACCCCCAGCCCCAGGAGCGAGCCAGCCAGTCCAGTAGAGACCAGTGTGAACCCGAGTCGGGAGGCAGTCCAACCCTCGACGGTCTTTTTTTTCTCGGTGTAGCTGGAGTAGAAATATGGTACCCGATCGTGGCTGACCAGGATCTGATCTAGGTAGCCTCTGTCGATCAAATATTGGATCTGAAGCGCTTGTGTTTCCAGCCGGTAATTCTGGGCGCCGATTCGATCAAACTGGAGGCTGACACCCAGGTCTGCTAGCCGCTTGTGGTAGTCGTGGGCCTGCTCATTTTCACGGTCGTCCCGGTAACCCTGATGGCCAATAATCACTCTTTCTGGTTTGGCTCCCTGCTGCAGCAGGAGCTGCGCCTGTTCCAGGCCTCCGCCATCGGTAGTATGGGTGGAAATGGGACAACCGGTTTCCAGGCTGGCCCGGGAAGCCGCGATGTGGACGACTCGCTCGCTGGGCCGCAGATAGGTACTGGTGCCGATCTTGATGATTCCTACCCGGATCTGGGTGTAACGCTCGCCCCAATTTCCCTCTGGGTCCTCCATGCCTTCAGTGATCTCGCGGATAAACAGCTTCGCCATTCGATCGATACCATCGCCAGCCACGCTCAGCCGGACGGCCCAAGGGTGTTGAGGAGCCATGGCCTCACACCAGAATCCGGTGCTGGCAATCACGTGCACCCGGGTGCGCTGGGCCAGGTCCAGTAGCAGCTGCGGGTAGCGGCCGACCCGAATTGGGGTCACTTCGACGATCGCTCCCGGCCGCTCCAGCTCGGGCAGGACTTCGTGAAAGCGGTTGAGGGACTTGGCCGACTCAGCCAGCACCTTCTCACGGATCGGAGTCAAAGGAGCCGGAGGGGCTTCGTAGAGCTCCGACCAGTCGATCACCGGAGCATGTTCGTGCATCAGGGTTACGCCAAGTTTGTCCGGAGTGATCGGTCCCAGAACGGTTCGAACCTTGGCCCCAGACGAGGCTGATGCGGCGGACGCGGACGCTTCAAGCCGGGTACCGCAAAGACCACCGAGGAAGAGGCTGGTCGAGCGCTGAAGAAAGGACCGGCGGGAAGAGGGAGTTCTACCTGGAACCTTCGAGTCCTCGGTTTGAGAAGCAAGTGGAAACTTCAAGTGGTGTTCATGATATCTCCGGCATAGGAGCCGTTGGAAGCCCTAACCCGAAACTTCGGGCGTAGCTTTGGCCTCCAGGCCGAAGTCTTTTCTTCCGAGCCTTTGACTCGGACGGCGGCCTGGAGCCCACCGCTACGCCGGACCCGAAGTTTCTTTCTCGAATGGGGGCCAGCGTTGCTGGGAGCGACAGTGAGTCGAAACTTGACGTAGCTTCGGTCTCCAGGCCGAAGCCTCGAGCCCTGGCTCGACTCACTTTCCTGAATGATCCAGGACGCGACCGCCGCCGTCGTTTCTGCAATCCTCCCTAAAGTTCTTAGTGCAACTGTCCGAAGAGACTCTACGTGAGGAAGACATTCACAAGCTCAAATCAGTAGTGTCCCAACGTTTGGGTTTCTAATCTCTGTAAAGTATTAATGAGTAATATGTTAGAGAAGATAATGGGTGTTTCCGACTTGAAAGTGAGTGTACGCTCACGCCCTTCAGTTCATAAGGAGGGCGAGCATGTACACGGGCACGACGATTTTTTCTCAGGTGATGCGGCATCTTCCCTGGCATCATTTTCATCGCATTGTTCAGCACTACGGAGGCGACTACAAGGTCAAGTCGTTCCGCTGTGCCGACCATTACCGGGTCATGGCCTTTGCACAGTTGACCTATCGCGAGAGCTTGCGCGATATCGAAGCCTGCCTACGGGCCATGAGATCCAAGCTCTTCCACATGGGCATTCGCTCCACGGTCTCCCGCAACAATCTGTCCAATGCCAACGAGAGGCGCGACTGGCGCATCTATGCCGAGTTTGCCCAAGTGCTTATCGCCGAAGCGCGCCGCCTGTACACCGACGAGGACCTGGGAGTCGACCTGAACGCGACCGTCTATGCCTTGGACTCCACGACCATCGACCTGTGCCTCTCGGTCTTCCCCTGGGCGCGCTTCCGCCGTACCAAGGGGGCGATCAAACTGCATACCTTGCTCAACCTGCACGGCGCCATTCCCGAGTTCGTTCTGATCTCGGACGGAAAACTGCACGATGTCCACGCCTTGGACCACCTGATTCCTTGTCCCGGTGCCTACTACATCATGGATCGCGGATACCTGGATTTCGGGCGCCTGTACCGACTCCATTCTGCCCGGTCGTTATTCGTGACCCGCGCCAAGGCCAACTTCAAGTTCCGCCGCCGCTACTCCCACCCGGTGGACAGAACGACGGGACTGATCTGCGACCAAACTGTCCTGCTGAGCACCTTCTATCCGGCCAAGGCCTACCCCGAACCTTTGCGTCGCATCAAGTTCTTCGACGTCACCACCGACCTGCGGCTAGTATTCCTCACCAACGACTTTGCTTCTCCCGCTCTGACTATTGCCCGGCTCTACAAGCTCCGCTGGCAGATCGAACTGTTCTTCAAATGGATCAAACAGCATCTCCGCATCAAGGCCTTTTACGGCACCAGTCCCAATGCCGTGAAAACACAAATCTGGATCGCCCTCAGTACCTACCTGCTCATCGCCATCATCCGCAAGCGCCTCTATCTCGAGTTGCCGCTCTACACAATTCTCCAGGTCCTGAGTGTCTCGCTCTTCGAGAAAACCCCAATTTTACAGGCCTTTCAGGACATGCATTACATTACTCAGAATAGTGACATTCATAAACAGTTGATGTTATTCGACTAACGCTGGGACGCTACTGAGCTCAAATAAAGAGTAGGGTCCGGTTTTCGCTCCACAGCGAAAGGGCTACCTGGGATCGAAAGGCTCGGGGCGCAAAGCTGAGACCTAAGTCCGTCGTCGGATAAGGTTGATCAGTTGCCGTCGGTGGATTCGCGAAACCAGGAAGGTTTTGTGATGAAACGATATCTGTTTAGAGACTCCCAACTAGGAATTGCAACGGTCCTTTTCTTCTGTCTCCTAATGGTCGCCGCCGAAGCGACCCTGGGTTCTGCCGAGGCGGGGAAGATCTCACCCGTATTGAGGGAAGAGGTCGTGTTTCTGTCCGCCAATCCCAAGTATGACTATCCCGTCCCCGTGATCGTACAGGTCAATCCAGGCTTTTTTCAGCGCAGCCAGGCAAACCGTCGGGGCCGAGGTCTCGACATGGATAACAGTCTCTCGCTGGTACATGGTTACCGGTCTCGCCTCAAAGCAGGGCAGATCCGGCTTCTGCTCCGCTCACCCATCGTGGAATACGTGACTCTCGATGCGGTGATCCGCGATTCCGGGAAGAGATCGTGGGAACAAGTGGAGGAGAAGTCTGGCACCGACGAATCACCGGAAGACCCAGCCAACAGGGACGATTCGATTGGCGGTGGGGGTCTGGGCAGTCTAGAAAGTTCGGGGAGCGAAGGTGACGGCTCCGGCCCAACCTATACCGGATTTACGGAATCGATTCCCGTCAATCCCGCCGGGTCGATGGGTGCAGACAGCGGCGGCCATGGGCTTCCGGACAACCTGGATCTAGGGGATCTGGAGAAGGACAATCCCAATGAATTTCTAGTTCCCACGGGCGCCAAGTTTTCCCACAAGCTCAGCAATGGGAGTCGGGGAAATCTGTCCGTGGCCGTTTTCGACTCGGGCATCGCGTCCCATCCCGACGCTGCAGGAAACGTGCTTGCGGTTGTGGACTTTACGGGAGAAAGCCCCCAAAGAGCTTCCCGCGAGCTCGGCACAAGACCTCTACGGTCACGGTACGGCCGTGGCTGGCATTATCGCAGCTGGCGGCAACACGGATGCCGACTGGGTTGGGGTAGCACCGGGAGCCTTTCTGGTGGATGTGAGGGTGATCAATGGACAGGGCTTTGGTCAGACTAGCAAACTGATCCAGGCCATGGATTGGGTGATCGAGAACCGCGAGCGCTACAACATCCGAGTGGTCAAGCTATCACTGGGGCATGCTCCCCTGGAGTCGTACACCATGGATCCTCTCTGCCAGGCGGCCGAGAGGATGGTAGCGGCCGGCATCGTCACTGTGGCTTCGGCTGGCAACCTTGGCAAAACGGATGAGTATCCAATGATCTGGGGTGGCATCACCAGCCCCGGAACCGATCCCACCGTGATTACCGTCTCGCCCATCAATACCAAAGGGACGTTTACGCTGACAGATGATATTGCCACCAGCTACGGATCTCGAGGGCCCACCTATCCGGACCGTCTTTTCAAGCCTGACCTTTCCGCGCCTGGCAACAGGATTCCCAGCCTCATGGCTTCCGATAGCGAGCTCAAGCAACTGCTGACGGACCAGCATATAGACGAGGATCATATGGAGCTGAGCGGCTCCAGCATGGCCACGGCGATGGTCAGTGGCACGGTGGCTTTGATGTTGGAAAGAAACGAGGACCTGAATCCCAATCTGGTAAAGGCCATTCTCCTGATGACGGCCAGCAAGTTGACGCGGCCCCATATGATGGAGCAGGGGAACGGCATGCTCAACACCCTGATCGCCGTGGAACTGGCGGATGAGGTCCAGGTTCAGGAGCAGACGGTCTCAAAAGCCGTCCGACCTTACTGGATGCTGGGCAGTGAGATGGTCTGGGCCGGAGGAGCCTTTGCCTACGGCGACCAGATCACCTATAGCTCTCTCGCGCCGAGCCCCCGATTGTGGGGAAGCGGGGTGTTCTGGTCTGACAGCTTCTTGAAACCTGATGCGGTGTTTTGGTCTGACGGCGTCTTCTGGTCCGACGGTGTTTTCTGGTCCGATGAGGCCTCAGAGCCTAGTGATTCGATCTGGTCCAGTGATTTTCGGGGAGATCGCGACTGATCAACCTGAATTGCTCAAGCGGCTCCCGAATTCAACGATTCGCTCTGTCTCGGAGTCTCCGAGTCGGCGTAAAGTTGTAATTACTCCTAAAGCATAACCCCGAGAATTCCGAAACAGAGGGAGACTGCCACCCAGGAGGGCTGCTCCTCAGGCTATGTCTGCCTTGAGTCGCTGCTCCCATCGGCTTTTCCGATGCCGAAGGCTACGAAACGAACCTGGGGCAGAAAAACGAGGTACGAAGATGTCAACCTACCCACTGAGAAGAGAGTCGAGGAATTGGACAGCGAACCTTATTAAGAGGATCATCCCACTTGGACCCGGGTCCCTGGTTCGCCAAGGGATCACGTTCGGGGTCGTCCTCTCCATGTTCTGTCTTCCGGTCTGGTCGCTGACCGGGAACGGGACTATTCTGGGGACTGTCCTCGACGAGACGGGAGCGGTGCTTCCCGGGGTTACAGTGACGGTTCGGAACGACTCCAACAATACCGTCCGCACTGGCATCAGCAATGACTCTGGTCTTTACCGAATCCCCTCTCTGGTTCCCCAGATCTACGAACTACGAGCCGAATTGTTTGGATTCAAGACCTTCATTGACTCGGATGTCTCACTGACCGTGGGTCAGGCTTCGTTGGTGCAGGTCGATGACTCTCAGCTTTCGTCGTTGGTAGACGACCGGCGGGTCGTGGATCTTCCTCTGAATGGCCGCAACGTCTATGTGCTGGCTACCTTCCAGCCTGGAGTGGTTCCGGCCATGGACTCGGTTGCCAACGCCGAGGGGCCCAATTCCAGCGCCTTCTTTGCGGCGGGTTTCCGTTTTCGGGGAAACAATTTTATTCTTGACGGCCAAACCAACAACGACGACAGCATCAGTGGGCTCCCGGCCGTCACGCCCAGCGTCGACGCGGTCAAGGAGTACCGCCTGGTTCGAAACAATTTCTCGGCCGAATTCGGCACCCATTCCGCAGCCGTGATCAATGTGGTCACCCGCTCGGGAAGCAACGACTTTCACGGGAGCCTCTGGGAATTTCATCGCAACGATGCTCTGGATGCTGCCGAGGTCTTCGATCCCTTCGACGCCGAGACGGGCCAGAAGGACAAGGCTCCCCTAATCCAGAATCAGTTTGGTTTCACCCTGGGCGAACCGATCATCAAGGATAGGGTCTTCTTTTTCGGTTCTTATGAGGGCTACAGGCGCAGAAGCGGCGAGTCGGAGCGGGTCGTGGTGGAGACGCCGGAGTTTCGGCAGTGGGTTATCGGCCAGAATCCCTCCAGCATCGCCAGCCAACTATTCGGTCGCTTCCCGGCTCCGGTACCGACCCAGAACATCCAGACCGCCGGTGAGCTGGACCCGCAGGGTTCGTCCTTTATCAACCCAGTGCTTCCACCGGGCGACTTACCGGTGCTGGGCACGGTCGACGGTTTTGCGTCCAAGGCACGGGACAACGACCAGTTCAGCCTTCGCCTGGACACGGTTTTCAATCAGGGTCGGGATCACCTGTTCAGTCGTTATTTCCTAACCGATCTCCGCTCACCGGACGCGACTATCCGTAGGGCTTTCGGAGACGACGAAGACGGTCTCAATCAGAGTATCAACGTCAGCCTGGTCCACGAGTTCTCGCCCCACCTGATCAACGAATCCAGCTTTGGGTATCTCTACCTGCGTTCCGGATTTGTCCCGGGCAGCGACCCCGATGTGCCGACCATCCTCATCGATGGACCCGCAGGTATCCAGGGTGCGGCCGGCCCCAATGTGGGCTTTCCGGGTGCCTTCGGATCGATTTTCGCCGTTCCCCAGTTCTTCAAGCGGCACACCTTTCAATGGCAGGACAGCCTCGCCATCAATTGGGGGCGACATGCCCTCCGCACTGGCGTGGATTATCGTAAACTTCAGGAGAACGGGAACTTCGGAGATCGAACCCGCCCCTTCTTTATCTATCAGGGGATCTTCGACTTTGCCAACGACAGCCCCTTCCTGATGCAGGCCGGAGTGGATCCTCTTACCGGAGCGATCACAGATACCCCCCGCCATTGGAGAAGCTGGGAGTTGGGAGTCTTCGTCCAGGACGATTGGAAGCTTCATCCTCGGATGACTCTCAATCTGGGACTGCGCTGGGACTATTTCGAGCCCGCCAGTGAGAAGGCGGGACGATTGGCAAACGTCATCTTCCCCGACAGTGGTGACTACTTCCAAAGGATTGCCGAAGCTCGGGTTGGGAAGGTGGACCAGTTGTACCAGCGGGACTTGAACAACTTTGCACCCCGGGTTGGCTTTGCCTGGGATTTTGTAGGAGACGGGAAGACTGTTCTGCGTGGCGGCTATGGCGTGGCTTACGAGAAGCTGTTTACCAACGTGGTGGCCAACGCCCGCTTCAACCCGCCCTTCTACGGCCGGGCTCAGCTGTCGCCCTTTTTTGGGGACCAGGTACAGCCCTTCCTGGGCAGTGACCCGAATGATCCCTTCGGCGGATTTCTGGGTAAGGTCGTTCCCGGTGCCGATCTGGGTCTGGACGAGCGCGGCGGCATTCTGGGTTCCAGGATCAATCTGCGCGTGATTGACCCGAACCTCAGGGATAGCTACGTCCAGAACATGTTCCTGGGCGTCCAACGCCATCTCGCCTCCGAGCTTCTCCTGGAGGTCAACTATCAGGGGACCCTGGGTCGCAAGCTCCCCTCCTTCGGGGACCCCAATCGGTTCGTGGGAGACCGACTGGGTGCCATCGATCCTCTAGGACGTAACGAAGGTAGCAGTAGGGAAGAGCGTCTCAATCCCTCCTTCCAGAGCTTCAATTTGAGACAGAATCGAGTCAGTTCCAACTATCATGGACTCAACGCCCGCCTCAACCGGAGCCTCAGCAAAGGGCTGGCCTTCCAGTTCGCATACACGCTGGGCAAGGCCCTGGACTATGGCTCGGACTTCTTCGGTGCAGGGAACAACTCGGGCGGTCTGGTGGGACTCCCCTACCGAACCTACCTGCAGGACCCCCTGAACGAGAGGCTGGACTACGGTCGATCCTCCTTTGATATTCGGCAGCGCTTCGTCGTCAATTTCCTCTGGGAGGTCCCCTACTGGAAACACCAGAGTGGCTGGAGGCAGGCGCTGGCAGGGTGGCAGGTCAACTCGATTGTCCCGATCCAGAGTGGACTACCCTTCGGCGTCATCAACGGTGGGTCCTATCCGGCGGGAGACTACAACGCCGACGGTCAGGAAGG
Source organism: Acidobacteriota bacterium (assembly GCA_965219855.1). Classification (GTDB taxonomy): domain Bacteria; phylum Acidobacteriota; class UBA6911; order RPQK01; family JAJDTT01; genus CAUZIZ01. The sequence continues at coordinate 636,267 of CBDCOR010000021.1, read as the reverse complement.
CGACCGACCCGACGCTCCGATCTTGGGGAATCGATTCGCACAGGCTCCCAGCACTCGGCAGTTCATCGATGGCGTCTTTGGCGCCGAAGATTTCCCCGCACCAGCAGAGGGAAGCAACGGCAACCTGGGACGAAACACCTTTACCGGGCCCTCCTTCTGGACGATAGACTTGTCGGCCTTCAAGGAGGTTCCACTTCCCTTGACCGACGACTCCAGGCTGCAGTTCCGGGTCGAGTTCTTCAACCTGATGAACCGCGTCAACCTGTACCTCCCCATGATTAACCTGAACGGTCCCAGCTTCGGCCGATCCAATCAGGCCTTCGACGCCCGGGAGATCCAGTTTGCCCTGAAACTGCGTTTCTGACGTAGCTTTGGCCTCCAGGCCGAAGTGCTCTTTCTCTCACGAGCCTTTGGCTCGGAGCACGGCGGCCTGGAGACCACCGCCACGACCCCGGTCTTGAAGTTCCGCTACCAATCACAACCGCAGCAGACGCGGTTTCCTCCCGTGCCCCAATGCCATCAGGAAGATGGCACTCTTCCCATCGGCCTGGGGCGAGAAAAACTCGATCACTTCATCATCGAAGAAAGTGAGCCCGGTGGCACCCAGACCTTGGGCGTACGCCGCCAGGTACAGCTTTCCTCCCAGTATCCCGGCCTCGAGCTGCGCCGCTCGGTAGCCCCTATTCCCGAAACGACTCAGAATTGAGTCTAGATCGGCCAGAAAGAACACGTTGAAGCTGGCGTCTCTGGGGAGCCCTTGACCCAGACCGAGATGTCCGGCCAGATCTCGATGATCTCCTTCCTGCAGAAGTTCGATTTGTCCCTTCTGCCGATGAAAGAAGTAACTCCCAGCCGGGAGGCCTTTGACCGAGTGCACGATCAGATACCAGTCGTTGAGTGAGGAACCCGGCAGCCCCAGAAAATCGGCGGGAACTCCCTGGCTGCAGGTATGAAGCAGCGACGAGAACTGTTTGTAGCTGATCGCCTTGTGTTCGAAGCTGCGACTCGAACCACGCCTCAGAATCGCCTGTTCGGGAGAATTCTGGCTGAGGGAGTGGAAGTCGTCCACATCCAACTCGAAGATCTTTCCCATCCTACTCGCAGCGGCGGAATCGGGGGCCTCTCCCCGCCACTCTGCCACCTCCTGTTTGGATTCCAGCAGAGTGCTGGAGTGCATTTGCCTCATTTCCGGATAGTCCACCTCAATCTCGGAGAGGGGTTCAGTTGGAAGTTCCAAGGGCTGTACCGGAGGAGGAGCAGGGGGCGAACCCTCGCTCTGGCCAACGCCCACGATGGAAAGTGTGACTTCCCGGTCCGTATCGAGATCCAACAATCGATTGATCTCTCCATCGAGGAATCCGAGGATCAGTTTTGCCGGAAGCTGGCGAGCCGAGCACATAGTGAGAAGATTCGCCAGGATGGTTCCGTTGTCCCAGCCAAAGTGACGGTAGGTACGAGCCCGGTACTTCCAGGCATTGCGCCAGTAGGTTCCCGTCGAGATCAGTGAGAGCGGCGCTTCAGCAGCGCTTTCTTCCCCGGCAGATGCGGAAGCGACGATCTGTCGATGGTCACCAGGACGCAAGCAGTAGAGACAGAAGTCCTTGGGATTGAAGTGATAGACGCCAGCGGCCAGATCGTCCAGATCGGCGCACACCAGGTATAAGTCGATCTCGTAGAGCGCTCCGGTACAGGAGGCAGCGCGAAACAGGATCTCTCCGCCGGGATAGGACTTCTTCTTGGTAATGCCAGCCGAGAAGAAGAGCAGCTGGGCCACGTCTTTCAGGCAAGGCCGAGATCGGGGTTGTTCGGGACTCATCCTGGGCAAGAGCGAGAGCAGGAAAGAGTCGGTTCCGATAACGTCTCGAGGCAGCTGGACAGACTCCAGGCCTTTATACAGTTTGAAGGGCCGCGGCTGGATTGCCCAGTCCAGGTAGTGTTGGTCGGTGCGCACACTGTAGGGGGAATGTTTGGTCTCCTGGTGGTAGAGGACGGCCGCTTCGGTTTCTTTGTTGCTCACCCCGATCTCTGACTCCCCTGGAACATCCTCAATCAAGACATCACCAGAGCGTCAGCTCCGTGTCCGAATTTCAACCAGACATCGGACTGGTTAGAGGGCATAGAATTCTACCAAGTTGGCAGTCCGATGTCGTATTGCTAGCCGCCGTAGAAATGGTGGGAACAGACACTCGTTTCCCAAGCGACGTGCGAGGCTGCAGTAGGAAACGAGCGCTCACTTCGTTAGATCAAGGATTTCCCGGATGGGGCGTTCCCAGGTACGGGAAACTTGTCAGATAGGGCACATCATTCTGATCCACGCTATCTCCCAATCCTGCTCCCGTACCATCCACCAGAATCCCGGCCACGGCCTGAACCGCAACGTCGAGCACGTCGTCACCAACCCGCCGACCGTTGGGAAATCCGGCTAGGTCACCTCCCACAACACCGAGCCGATTCTGAGCATCGGCAGGGGTCGGTGCGATCCCCATGTTCAAGCGCAGCATCTCGCCCGGAACTACGTTGGGGGGTTGATTGAGTCCCGGAACCCCTGTCAGAAACACCTGAACCAGGTCATTCCGAGGGGCGGGAGGAACCTGGACTCCGAAAAGCAGGTTGAGGAGCCTGGCGAGTTCCGGATCCGTGACGAAACTCAGGAACTGTCCGTCGCCGGTCGGACGGGAAGAGTTGAATCGATCCTTCATCGCCAGGGGAATGACAACCTCATTGACCAACGGCGAACCCAGTCGAGAAACCTGGGTTATTGTTCTAAACCCCAGAATGTGGACCGGTGTAGGACTACCTCCCGTGAAAGGCTGCTTGGAGAAGGTGGCTCGAGAGGCGGTTGACCAGACGCCGATCACGGCAGTCGGATCGTCTCCACCGGCGGGAAGGCTGCCAGCGGAAGTGAGGCTGGACATGGGCACTTCGATGGCGATCGAGTGCACGTTCAGGCCCGCCGTCCCGTCGACGCCCGGAGTACGCAGCGACAGAAGGTCGAAGATGCCGGCCAGATCCACATAGAAACCTTCGTCTCGCTGTCCTGCGAAGAAGCGGCTTCCGTCGGAGAGGTCATGGATCGCCTGCTCCGCTAGCGCCTCATAATCGGGGGTCGTCGCCGAACCGATATTGGATGGCGGCAGGATGAGATCCTCGCCCAAAATCTCCCTCCGGTGCCGAGGACTCGCCCGGACCGTTGACGCGCCAGATGGAGCAGTACTGCCGAACATTGTGGGTGGGGTCCTGCAGCGACTCGATCGGGCCGGTAGCGGTAAGGAAGGTTCCGCTCTCCAGAACCTCGGTCCTGAAGAGGAACTGGTAGGTGATGTCTTCGACCGCGTCGCCGTCATTGTCGATCATGATCTCGTAGAGCACGTGCGGATCGAACTTGTGAAAGTTGGGCCCACCATAGGGCACCTGCAGCGGGATGAAGTTCGAGATCAGGGTCACGAACTGTTCGCGGCCCGGTTCGTAGCTGACGAAGGCGTAGACATCGGTATTGTCAGCTGTTGGATCCAGCGTGATGGCCGGAGCCTCGCGGTGGCTCGATCCCAGCGCGGTCGCCGAGAGTAGGGCGCTGGTCAGAAGCAGGAATGAAAGCAGCAAAGATCTGTGTTGAGACGAGAGCCTATCCATGGTCTTCAACTCCTTTTCGTAAGGTCACAGTGAATTGTTTTCCAGTCAGCTATGTGCAACCGGCGATCCTGGATGGATCCTCTTAGCCGATAATCCTCACATCCACTTGGCACGTGGCGTGTTGGCACGCGGCGTGTTGGCCTGACCGTATGATTAACACCTATCAGCGCTGCAACCCCGTGTCAATCATTCGCTGGCGATTTTTCGCTGAAAATGGCATCTGATCGTTGAGTTGACCTGGCGCTGTTGACGAAATCTGATCGGTGGAGACTCCTTTCCGGTGTGGGTAGGGGTTTTTCTTTCTTGGAGTCGCAGATAGAATCGAAGAGCTGAAAACGGATCGTCTCACAAAGGGAGAGTGTCGAGCATGATCAACTATCCAAAGCTTCACAATGCGGCCTGGCCTGGAGTGGTGGGCAAGGGACCCGATGCCGAGGAGCCCTTCCTTGACCTGGAGACCATGTTGGATTTGACGGCTGGCGCCGAGGTGGCCGGCGTCCGCTTTGACGGAATCGATCTCTTTCTCAGTGCTCCCCACGTCGACATTGATTCTTCCGACGACGACCTGAAGGTTTTGGTCGAGAAGGTGAAGTCGAGGAATCTTGTGATTGGGAGCCTGGTGGCCCCGGTCTGGCCTCCGACGGGTGGTGGATCAGCCATGGGCGACGAGTCGGAGCGGGGAAGGTTCCTGGACATGGTAACCAAGGCCTGCTCTATCGGGCGCCGGTTGAAGGAACTTGGTGTAAGGCCCACGGGCATCATCCGGATAGACTCCTCAGTAGATCCGGGTACCTGGGCTGGCAATCCAGAAGAGAGCACACAGAAGATTGTTCAGACCTTTCGGCAGGCCTGCGACATTGCCGAGGATCACGGGGAAAGGTTGGCGGCCGAGGGTGAGATCTGCTGGGGTGGAATGCACAGCTGGAAGGAGATGATCAAGCTGCTGGAGCTCGTCGACCGTCCGGCGACACTCGGCTTTCAGGCAGACCTGGCGCACACGCTGCTGTACCTGCTAGGCTACAACGCCCCCGATGCAGCGATTCTTCCCACCGATTTCGACTGGGAGGACGAGGAGCAGTTCGATGCTGCCTACCGCACTCTGACGGAGGCGCTAAGACCCTGGACCATCGACTTCCATGTGGCTCAGAATGATGCCACCGTAAAGGGGTCGGGCTCGCACGACAAGACGGGACGCCACTGCCTGCCGGATGATCCCAACGGCAAGCTGGACATTGTCCGCGCCTCGGGTTCCTGGCTCCGGGACGGATCCGGCCAGCTGACCAAGGAATGTCGACATATCTGTTGGGACGGCTGCATGTTTCCCAACCGTGTCATGGGGGACCCTCAGACATGGAACCAGATTCTCGGAGCCATGCTCCAGGTGAGGACTGCTCACGGCTGGCAGGAGTAGCTTGGAAGACGCTCGCGGATGAATCCGTAAGCAGTGAGCGGTTCTGGATTGTTGAAAACTGACCACTCTTACACTGTTCACTCTCCTACTGCTCACTGCTCACTACTCCATCCCCACTACCTGAACCACGACGCGGCGGTTTCGAGGTCGATTGTCGAAATCGACGAAGACGAGCTGCTGCCAGGTTCCCAGGACCATTTGTCCGTCGATGATGGGAACTACTAGAGAGGGCTTGAGGAGGGCGGCACGCATATGTGAAAAGCCGTTTCCATCGTGCCAGGCCTGTTCATGATGGTAGTCCCGGGTAGGGGGTGCCAGCTTATCGAAAAGATCCTCCAGGTCCTGGACCACACCCGGCTCGAATTCGAGAGTCGTCACACCCGCAGTTGAGCCGGTGGCGAAGACGGTGACGTTTCCCTGTTGGACGCCGCTTTCGCGAATCTTGCTTTCGAGCTGCCTGGTGAGGTCGAGAACGTGGCAAACGCCTTGGGTCTGTAATGGCACCGTGTAATTTTTCAGAAGCATCGCAGCCAACCTCCCCCATTCTAGTCAGTCTCCTCTGGCTCGAGGCACGGCGGCCTGGAGACCAGGGCCGGCCATGTCCAAGGAGCTTCCAATCGAATTTGAGAACCAAGTTTCAGATCAGTGTCCCCCCAGCGCCGTGCTGGCCCCATTCGAGAATGAAACTTCGAGTCCCGGCGCAGCGGTGGCCTCCAGGCCGCCGTCGGTCGAGCCAAAGGCTCGAAGGAAGAAGACTTCGGCCTGGAGCCCAAAGCTACGTTTCTTCACCTATTCCTGGACCTTGACCGCTCCTCTGATGCTCTTCTTGAGCCATCCCGGGGCGATCAGCTTGAGCCAGGGTAAGAACCGAAGCTTGGAGGGGATGTAGAGAGTCCGATCATTCCCAGCCATAGCTCTGACGATCCTTGACGAACACTCTTCGATGCTCACCGATGCCTTTTTGGGCTTGTCCGGCGCTCTCCCCAGAGGGCTGCCGTCCTGGCTGAACGCGTTGGCCCTGAGGTTCGTCCCCCGCACCCACCCCGGCATGACGTTGAGGATGTGGACCGCGCCACCCAGTTCCTGCTCCAGTACCTCCAGGAAGCCCGTCAGAGCGTGTTTGGCCGCCGCGTAGCCGCTGTGGTTGGGAATTCCAAGGACACCCTGCAGGGACGAAATCGCAACAATGGTGCCCAGGTTCCGTTTTAGATAGGGAAGGGCGTAGTGGACACAGTGGACCGTCCCCAGGTAGTTGACATCTACGAGCCGCTTGAAGATCCCGAGATCCGTCACCGCCTCGAAACGGGACCACATGCTGACACCGGCGCAGAGGATCAGATAATCGAGCGAATCGAATCTTGCGACGGCCTGCGCGACCAGCTCTCGGCATTGGTCCACCTCGGTGATGTCGGCAGCCTGTACCAGAGCGACAGAACCCTGCGCCTCGACCTCGGCGGCAACCTGGGCAAGCTTCGATTCACTGCGGGAGGCGAGCACCAGGTTCATCTTCAAGGGGCCCAGGTCGAGAGCGAGCTGACGGCCAAGACCGGAGGACGCCCCAGTGATGAGTGCGGTCTTTCCTGCTAGCCTGGCATCTGCTTTCTGATCTATCGCATTCACGGTTGGGCCAAAGAGAAACGGAAGAGCGTGAGCTATTCGGCTAACACGTTGTTCCCAATACCGAAGACATTCTTGGGGTCGGCGGAGCGCTTGATGTCTTTGAGCAATTCGATACTGGACGGCGAAAGCGTGTCCTTCATGAAGTCCTTTCGGATCTTTCCGACCCCGTGATGATGGGAAATAGATCCGCCGTTGTCGATGATGACCTGGCGTAGAGAGTGCTCTATATCGCTGAAGGCCTTCTCCGGATCGTCCAGGCCCCTGGCGTAGAATCCGAACATGAAGTAGATGCACACTCCAGTGTGATACACCTGGGTGAGCCGGTAGGAGACATAGGGTTTGCCCGGCAGCCCGAGTTCTTCGTAGCGCTCTGCGGCCTTCCTTACGACGGCTTCACAGACCGAGGAGATTCTGCTCCAGGGAACCGAGGTCTCGAAGGTCTCTCCTACGATGTGAAAATCAGACAGGAAGTCCCGAATGTAGGCGATGGCGAAAGTAAGCAGGTAACCCCGGCGTCCGTTGGTCGCACCGGCGGGCAGCCCCTGAAACTTCTTGGCCAGTGCGTAGATGCTGGACTCTTGAAACTCAACCTCCGAACGCGAGCCCTCCATGACGATGGTAGTGGCAGCCATCTGGTGAGGATCGAATCGACGGAGTTTCAGCACGTAGAACTTCTTGAGCCAGTCGACCTTGGCCTCGAGGCCCCTGGCCCTGGGCTTGAGTGCCTGCCCAAAGCGGAACTGGACGTTGTCGACTAAACGGATGCTGGCAGGCACGAAGGCCGTTTGGGCCAGCTGATGCAGGAACTGAACGCCCAGGTCGAAGTTGGGAAAGATCAGCGAACCGTATTTCTTCACTTCGGGGAGCCGGTGGATCTTGATCACCGCCTGGGTGATGAGTCCTAGATTTCCCTCGCTGCCGAAGAAAAGGCTCTGAGGCTGCATCCCGATGGAGGATCGCGGCACCGGGTGCAGGTGCTTCAACTCTCCCTCTGGAGTGATCATCGTGATCTGTTCGACGATCTCTTCGATGTTGCCGTACCGGTTCTTCTTCATCCCGCTAGCACTGGTTGAGATCCAGCCGCCCAGGGTGGAGAGCTCGATGCTGTCGGGCTCATGGCCGGACATCAAGCCTCGGCTCTCCAGCTGCCGATCCAACTTGGATCCCGTGATTCCAGCCTGGACGCAGGCGCGAAGATTCTCTTCGTCGACCCACTCAATCTTGTTCATCCGCCTCATGTCCAGTGAGACGATCATCCGGGTCTCGCTCTTGGGCGGTGTCAGGGCACAACTCACACTGGTGCCCCCACCGTAGGGCACGAGACAGACATCGTGCTCTTTCGCCAGCTGGATAACGCTCTGAGCGTCACTCTCCGACTCGGGGTAGCAGACCAGGTCTACGGCCCGATCCAGTTTCGAGTAGATAACCTTGAATACCTCGTTGGCGCTGGTCTGACCGTGACTGTGAAGAAGTCGAACTTTATCGTCGAAGCTGATTTGATCGGAACGCAGCCGGCTTTCCAGTTCCTGACAAAACGGCTCATTTCGATTGGGAGGAGGCACCGGTTTGTCCTCGATCTCGACCCTCCGGTCGTTCAGATCGAGCTCGATGTTGAGGACTTCCTCAACATAAGGAAGCAGATCGTACATCCGGTATCCCGCCAGGTCGTATCGACTCCCGGTCAGGGTGACGGAACCGTCGTCGTTCAGGACAAACCGGGTGTCAGAAAAGCCCCATCGATGTCCCCAGGGACGGTCCTTTAGGGTGGTCTCTAATTCGAGATCAATCTCAGACATATAGCTTCCAGCCCCGATTCTTCACATCCGGTACCAGTGATGCAACCCTCGCCTGGAAGAGAAATTCCAAGATACAAGATACAAGCTACAAACAAGCTCCAAATCCCAAGCACCAAGTCTCAAACGCCCACTTGGCGCTCTAACGGTTACCTGATGGACTCAAGTTGGTAAGTTGCTCCTCGCTCAATCCCCGTCGGTCGGACTGGTTCCAATCCATCTAATCGGAATTTGGTGCTTGTAATTTGTGATCTGTTTGTATCTTGTATCTTGTATCTTGGTGCTTGGAATGTGTGTGCGTTCGATCTAAATGGCAACGGACCAAGCAATGCTCTTTCACTTCTACCGGGCTCCCGCACTGTCTGCGGCACAGAACCACAGACTATTGAAAATGGTGAAGGCTTCCGTCTTCTCAGGAGTCGAGCGCCTGGAAACCGAATTCTGCTTCAATGTCCAGTCCCGGGAGCCGCTCGGTGAGAGTGAGGTTGGGCTGCTCTCATGGTTGCTTGGGGAGACATTTGAGGCCGATCGGTTCGGACGGCGTTCCTTTCTTGCCGAGGGGGGAACCTCTCTCGAGGTGGGTCCTCGACTAAGCTTCAAGTCGGCCTGGTGCACCAATGCGTTAGCCATCTGTCATACCTGTGGTCTTGGTGAAATCCAGCGGATTGAACGCTCTCGGCGTTACCTTCTGGCCGGTCCCCCGGACCTCACAGTGCAACAGGAGGAGGGCTTCTTGGCTCTCATCCATGACCGGATGACCGAATGCCGCTACCCAGAGCCTCTATCCAGCTTTGAAACCGGGGTCAAGCCCGAGCCGACCTTTGAAGTGCCGGTTCTTCAAGAGGGTCGAGCCGCCCTGGAGAGATTGAATCGGGAGGCGGGTCTGGCGCTGGATGACTGGGATCTGGACTACTACACGAATCTCTTCGCCCACGAGATTGGCCGCAATCCCACCAACGTCGAATGTTTCGATATGGCCCAGTCCAACAGCGAGCACTCACGTCACTGGTTTTTCAAAGGCCGCATGGTAATCGATGGGCAGGAGCTTTCGCACAGCCTTATCGATCTAGTTCAGGAGCCCCTCAGGGTCAATCCGAACAACAGTACCATCGCCTTCAAGGACAACTCGAGTGCGATCAAAGGCTATCGGATTCGTACCCTCTTGCCCTCCAGACCTGGTGAACCATCGGCCGTGCTTTCTTCGGAGGTCGATTACGACATCATTTTTACTGCCGAAACCCACAATTTTCCCTCCGGGGTCGCTCCTTTTCCCGGCGCCGAGACCGGTACGGGAGGTCGGATCCGGGATGTGCATGCGACTGGCAGGGGTTCACTGGTAGTTGCCGGTACCGCAGCCTACTGCGTCGGGAACCTGTTGATTCCGGGCTACCGACTTCCCTGGGAGCGCTCTGAGTTCCGTTATCCGGACAATCTTGCCTCCCCCCTGCGCATCGAGATCGAAGCTAGTGATGGTGCTTCTGACTACGGCAACAAGTTCGGTGAGCCCGTCATTCAAGGATTTACCCGTTCTTTCGGCCTGCGTCTCCCCGACGGAGAGCGCCGGGAATGGATCAAGCCCATCATGTTCAGCGGTGGGATTGGACAAATCGATTCCCACCATACCCAGAAAGAAGAGCCCGAAGTCGGGATGTGGGTGGTCAAGATCGGAGGACCGGCGTACCGCATCGGATTGGGTGGCGGTGCCGCCTCCAGCATGGTCCAGGGAGAGAACGTCAGCGAGCTCGACTTCAACGCCGTTCAGCGGGGCGATGCCGAGATGGAACAGAAGGCCAATCGGGTGATCCGCGCTTGTGTGGAACTGGGTGACCGAAATCCGATCGTCAGCATTCACGATCAGGGTGCCGGTGGTAACTGCAATGTGCTCAAGGAGATTGTCGAACCAGCAGGGGCGAGGATCGAAGTGCGCGAGATTCCCGTCGGCGATGAGACCCTCTCGGTTCTCGAGATCTGGGTTGCCGAATACCAGGAGCAGGATGCCCTTCTGCTGAGGCCAGAACATGCCGAGTTGTTTCGGTCGATCTGCGAGCGGGAGAAGGTCGAAGCGGCTTTCGTGGGAAGGGTGACTGGGGATGGACGGATCGTCCTTTTCGATCGTGAGGACAGATCAACGCCCGTTGATCTCGATCTCGACAAGGTTCTGGGTGACATGCCGCGCAAGACCTTCGACTTGGAGCGATGTGAGCCTGCCCAAAAGAGTCTCGAGCTGCCGCCGGGCCTCACCGTCAAAGCCGCTCTGGAACGGGTTCTCCGTCTGCTCTCGGTGGGGTCGAAGCGATTCTTGACGAACAAGGTGGACCGCAGCGTCACTGGTCTGGTTGCCCGGCAGCAGTGCGCCGGACCACTGCAGCTCACAGTGGCTGATGTTGCCGTTATTTCCCAGAGTCACTTTGGTATAACCGGTGCAGCAACAGCGATTGGGGAACGACCGATCGTGGGTCTGCTGGATCCGAAAGCCATGGCGCGTCTGTGTGTCGGGGAGGCTCTCACCAACTTGCTATGGGCTCGGGTGAGTGGCCTCCAGGACGTGAAGTGCTCCGGCAACTGGATGTGGCCCGCCAAGCTACCGGGTGAAGGGGCGGCTCTGTGCGATGCAGCGGTAGCCTTGAGTGATATTCTGCTTCAGCTTGGAATTGCCATCGACGGCGGCAAGGACAGCCTTTCGATGGCCGCTTTGGCGCCCACCGAGTCGGGGAAAGAGGATGAGGTGGTGAAGTCTCCCGGGACACTGGTCATCTCCACCTACGTCACCTGCCCCGATATCAGGAAGACGGTCACACCTGATCTGAAGCTCCCGGGTCAAGGACGGATCCTGTATATCGATCTGGCAGGCGGACGATCGCGCCTGGGGGGATCTTCCCTGGCAGCAGTCTTCGAGCAAGTGGGAGATCAGCCCCCCGACGTCGAGGACCCTGAGAGTCTCATTCGAGCCTTTGAGACACTCCAGGAATTGATTGGGGAAGGGCTGATCAGCAGCGGACACGACCGCAGTGACGGCGGGCTGATTACCACCCTTCTGGAGATGGCCTTCTCCGGAAACTGTGGTATCGACGTTGATCTGCCTTGCGAGGCTGCCGACACCTTCCCCATGCTCTTTGCCGAGGAGTTGGGTCTGGTGATCGAAGTGGCGCCTGAAGTGGAAGCCCAGGTAGTGGAGAGTTTCCAGAGGGCACAGGTACCCTGTGTGCCTATCGGTTCGGCAACTGAGGAGAAAACCGCGCGTGTTCGCCTGAATAGACAGGTGGTGCTGGAAGAGGATGTCCGCGATCTGCGCGATCTGTGGGAGGAGACCAGCTATCAGCTGGAGCGTCTGCAGGCGGACCCGGATTGTGCGGATCAGGAACGGATTGGTCTCAGGCTGCGGAGGGGCCCCTCCTATCAGGTCCCCTTTATGTTCGAAGCGACCTCGCCCGAGATCCTTGCGTCCGAGCGGAAACCTACGGTAGCGATCGTCCGTGAGGAGGGAAGCAACGGCGATCGCGAGATGACCTCGGCTTTCTACGCCGCTGGCTTCGAACCCTGGGACGTGACAGTTTCTGACCTGCTGACCCGGCGCATCACACTGGAGTCCTTCCGGGGCGTTGTCTTCGTCGGAGGATTCAGCTACGCGGATGTGATGGACTCGGCCAAGGGCTGGGCGGGCGTCCTTCGCTTCAACAGCTCTCTCTGGGACCAGTTCCAGGCATTCTTCAATCGGCCCGACACTTTCAGCTTAGGCGTCTGCAATGGTTGCCAGCTGATGGCTCTATTGGGTTACGTTCCCTGGTCGGGTATCGATGACTCTCGGCGTCCTCGCTTCATTCGAAACCGTTCCGGTCGTTTCGAGTCCCGTTTTTCAACGGTTCAGATCCAGAAGAGTCCGGCCCTGATGCTGGAAGGGATGGAAGGTTCTGTCCTGGGCATCTGGGTCGACCACGGCGAAGGCCGCGCCTTCTTTCTGGACGAAGAGACGCTGGTCCAGGTAAAAGAGCGCAGGCTGGCTCCCATCCGCTTCGTGGACGACGACAATCACATTACCGACTCCTATCCATTCAACCCCAACGGATCTCCCGAGGGAATTGCGGCGCTGTGCTCGCAGGACGGCCGTCATCTAGCGATGATGCCCCACCCTGAGCGATCCTTCCTCAAGTGGCAGTGGGGCTGGATCCCCGAAGACTGGAAGGATGACTCGAACGAATCTCCCTGGCTGCGAATGTTTCAGAACGCTCGGACTTGGTGTGAGAAGAAGGTCTGAACGTCTCGCGCCGTGTAAACAGCAACTTCTCCCTGAAATAGGCTGAAGGTTGGAGGTGGCGGTGGTCTCCAGGCCGCCGTACGTCGAGCCAAAGGCTCGAAAGAAAAATACGGCGGCCTGGAGACCACCCCCACGACCCCCGACTGAAGTTTCTTTCTCGAATCCGGCCAGCGCGGGCGGGGGTGCAACGGACTAGAAAGAGTACTTCAACGCAACCTGCACCTGCCGTGCCGGGGAGGCCTTCCCCAATGCTCCGAAATCCGCGGTGCCGAACTGATTGACCCGCGACTTACGCTGCAGAACGAAATTTGCGTGGTTGGTGGCATTGAAGATTTCGAACCGAAGCTCCAGCTTCTGGGTCTCACCCAACTCGAAGCCGCGACGTAGGGAGAGATCGAGATTGAAGAGTCCTGGGCCCTCCACCGTAGCGCGGCCGGCGTTGCCGTAGACGCCTGCGGCCGGCCTGACGAAGCCGTTGGTGTCGAACCATTGAGTGGGGGTTCGCTCCGATGGCTTCAGGTTGGGGTCACGCGCTCGGTCGGGCCACTGTGAGAATTCAGAGCCGGTGTCTAGTGGATCTCCAGGCTGGTAGACGGTGAACCAGGGTCCATCCTGGAAACTCCAGATTCCCTGAAGCGCCCATCCTCGCAGGACACTGGACAAGGGGCCGCTGTGGAGGAAGGACTTGCCCGGGCCGAAGGGAGGCTCATAGCGGCTGGTCAAGACCAGACGCCTTCGCACATGCAGCTCCGTGAGGCCTCGGTTCAGGTGTGGGGGCACATTCCTGGAGCGGAAGATGCGGCGCGCGGAGGAACCTTCCCAGCCACCCCCACTTGCGACCTGGCTAGACCAGGTGAAGGAACCGCTCAACTGGAGTCCTTTCTGCTCCTTCATCTCGACTCGAAGCTGCATGCCGTGGTACCAGGCATCGGCGTCCGCCAGAGGTATGTGGACGGCTTGCAGGTGCGGATAGGGACGGCGAGCCTGGCGGTCCCCGCTTCCTGGCGAGGCGTCGTTCAAAGAAACGGTTTCCAATCGATGGGCGGTGTGAGAACCCTGGTAACCCGCGTCCACGATCAGACTTGAGTTGAACTCTTGCTGCAGGGAGATTCCCCAGACGTGGCTCAGGGAATGAGGGAGAGGGCTCTCCACTCCGAAATAGTTGGGAACGGCCGAATCCTGGAGCTCCCCGGGGAACGGGTCGGAGAGACTCAGTGTCGGGTTTTCCAGAGGCGCATCGAAGGTCAAGCGCTCCGCTCCTGGCCTGGGATTCTCAACCAGTCGGTAGATCATGCTGGTGTCGGGTTCATTGGCATAGATGCCATAACCCGTGTGCAGTGCGGTAGAGGAGGCGAGACGATAGGCAATGCCCAGCCGAGGCAGGAACGCTCCCATCCTGCTCCACTCGATGATCGGCACATTGGCTTGAAATCGACCGGTCTCCCCTTCCGCCAGACTGAGGTCCTGTAAAGCCGGGGAGAGTTCGCCCAGGGCAGTGTCGAAGTTGGTGACGAAGCCGCGCTTATCCTTCCAGGGTTGTCGTAGTTCCTGGCGGACACCGATGGTGAGGGTCAGAGTGGGGCTCAGCCTCCAGTTGTCCTGCAGGTACCAATACAAGCTGTTCTGATGAAGATTTCCTCGCAGAGACTCACCTCCAGAGGTGGAACGCGCCGGATGGCCGAGTAAGAAGTCGGCGAATCCGTTGCCGGTGTAACGGTCGAAGAAGTCGAACCGGGAACGCCTGTCCATCGCCAGAAAAAGGTAGTGCTGTCTGAACTCTACTCCCGCCTTGATGCTGTGTCTGCCCTTTTGAAAGGCGATGTCGTCCTTGACCTGCCAGTTTCCGGTGACGCTCTGACCTAACAGCGAAATGTCTCCGATGCCCGTAAAGCCCTGGATCTCGATCGTGGGGACACCTGTCTGGTCTATCTCTTCCTTCACTAGCTCAGGTACACCCAGGCCTTGGACAACCTCGGTCTTGGGGTTGGAGATTCCCGCATCATAGGGTCGTCGACTCCAATGGAAGCTGGTCACGTTCTGGATGCCCGAGGAGAAGCTTCGCTGGTTGGAGATGGATTGCCCGTAGGTATGCAGTGGCTGGGTCGAGGAGAACTCAGAAAAGGGACGGATGCTCAGGTAAGGGGCCGAGTTCCAAAGGAAGCGTCCCGACCACTTGCTCGTCTCCGACGTCTTGAAGTCCAGCCGAGCGATCAGCTGGGGATTGTCGAAGGGAGCGCTGGAGTCGGGGCTGGTGTAGTTCAAGGCTCCCGGAGTGTTGGGGGCCGGCCAGAAGGTCAGCAGCTTCCTCGAGACTGGATCAAAGCGATCTTGGGGAATGATATTGTTGGGAAACGGGTTGCCGCTGAGTGGATCTAGAATCGTGCTCGGAAAGTGTCCGATCTTCTCCTGCGCAGTGGGCACAACGCCCGTCAGCGGACGAATCTCGCGGACCGACTCGAGCTGGTAGGAGGCGAAGAACCAGGCGGTGTCCTTTCCCTTGATCAATCCGGGTAGGTAGACCGGTCCCCCCAGGGTTCCCCCCAACTGGTTCCGTTTGAACTCCTGTTTTTCGTGTTCGAAGAAGTTGCGGGCGTCGAGGTTGTCATTGCGGTGAAACCAGAAGACGTTGCCGTGAATTTCATTTCCTCCACTCTTCGTCACCGCGACAATCTGTCCGCCCGGCAGTATTCCGTAGTCGGAGCCATAAAGTCCCGTCTTGACCTCGAACTCCTGAAGTGCGTCCACGCTGGGTTTGAAATTCGAGAATGGGGGAACGATGGAGCCGTCGACGTAAGTGATGTTGTCGCGCGCTCTCATCCCTCCGACCCGGATGTTTCCCAAGGCACTGCTGAAACTGCTAGTAGTGCTGGCAGGGGCGGTTCCGGGCGCCAGGGTGGCCAACTCGGTAAAGTCGCGAGAGTTGATCGGCATGTCTTCCAGCTGTTCCCGGTCGATTACCTGGCCCATCTCTGCTTTCTCGGAATTAAGGAGCGAGGTTTGCGCTTCGGTTTCAAAGACGTCCGTGGGAGCTCCCGCTCGCAGCAGGAAGTCTTGTCGGTGAGTCTGGCCTAGCTGCAGGACGACGCCCCTCCGAATCTCCGTCCTGAAGCTGACGTGCTCCAACCGAAGACGATACTCTCCGACTGGGAGTCCCCCCATCCGGTAGTCTCCTCTTTCATCGGTGAGGGCATGAAAGCTTTCGTTGGTTCCGATCCGCAGGATTGTCAACTCGGCGTTTTCGATTCCCTGCGACTGCGAGTCGAGGGCGATTCCAAGCAGGGCACAGGTATCGACCTGGGCGATGATTGGTTGGAGGAAGAGAAAGAGGGCCCCAAGACAGTTGAGAATCCCAATGGTGGGGTGGAAGGGCCGCCTTGGACGAATCGAACCCTGCCCTATACGAACGGACACTTGCCTATCTTAGCACGAGGGATACCGGTGGCTGGGTTGTGTCTACTTGGACTGCACTGCTGCCAGTCTCTCGCGCACTTTTTCGGCGTGTCCCTTGGCCTGCACTTTGCGCCAATGATGGGCCACGTTCCCTTTGGGATCGATGATGAGGGTCGAGCGGATGACTCCCTCGACCTTCTTGCCATACATGTTCTTCTCGCCCCAGGCCCCGTATTCCTCCATCATCTTGTGGCTGGGGTCAGAAAGAAGACCTACGCGAAGATTGAACTTGGCGATGAATTTTCGATGGGAGTCGGGATCGTCCGGACTGCAGCCATAGACGACAGCCTCCAATGCCTCGAATTCTCCCAGACCTTCCGTAAAGTCACAGGCCTCGATGGTGCATCCAGGCGTGTCGTCCTTGGGATAGAAGTAGAGCACGACCCACTGGCCCGAGAGATCCGTCAGCGTCACATCTTCGTCGTTCTCGTTCTTGAGGGTGAAGGCGGGTGCGGGTTTTCCTATTTCGATCATCTGTCGTTGTCTCCTTGTTTCGTACTTAAGTCACTGCCGCCCTCGCGACGCTGTGGATCATCGATAGCACCGTTTCCGCTGTAGGACGGGCACTGCTCGATGAAGTTTCAGCTTAGCTCCGCCACCGGCTGCGCCGGATCGTACAGGAAAGAAACTTCAGTCGAGGGACGTAGCGGTGGCCTCCAGGCCGCCGTGCATCGAGCCAAAGGCTCGAAGGAAGAAGACTTCGGCCTGGAGGCCAAAGCTACGTCCGCCCAATGAAGTTTCAGCTTAGTGCTCCCCCAGCGGTGCTGCTCCATTCGAGAAAGAAACTTGACGTGGCTCAGGGGCCCATCACCTACGCCGAAGGCGTTACTGCGGGTAGCCCAGCTGAAAGCGTTGTTGCCAATTGTGCCCGGTCAGCAGTAACCCCTTTGGGGTAACGTGTTTTCTTGAATGACCTTAACCCAGGGTAGCTCGCTTCGCATCGCCAACCCTGGGCTACCCGCAGTAACGCCTTCGGCGTAGAGACGTGTCTTTGAATACATCTAATGCACTGCTAAATCAATGGGTTACGTTCTATTTCCCCGCGGACTTCCAAAATGAAATTTCAGCTCAGGGCACGACGGTGATGGACTCCGGGCCGCTACCTCGCTCCTGGACCGAGCCTATGATCGCAGTCTGTTTGTATCCCAGTTGCCTCAGTTCCTCCACGCAGTCCCGAGCCGCGTTGGGGGGAACACTAGCAAGCAGGCCCCCGGCTGTCTGCGGATCGAAGATCAGAGGCCCGGCCTGGGACTCAGAGAGGATCTTACGATTGCGAACGGCGCGGCGCAACCGGAGATTCTGGGGTTGCAGCGAGCTGAGGATTCCAGATTTCAGCGTTTCCAGCGCTCCCGCGAGCAGGGGGACGGAGGAGAGTGAGAGTTGGGCGTCCAACTGGGACGCCCGAGTCATCTCGGCCAGGTGGCCGAGCAGACCGAAACCCGTCACGTCGGTACAGGCGTGGGCGCCTTGGCGCAGCAGACACTCCGCTCCGAGCTGGTTCGACTGCAACATGGATTGCGTCGCTGCCACGATCCATCGTCCCTTTGCCTTCAAGCGCATCTGGGCGGCGAAGAGGGTTCCGGTGCCGATGGGCTTGGTCAGGATCAGCTGGTCACCGGCCCTCATGCCTCCCTTTGCAAGAAGCCGTCCAGGATCGACCAGACCATTGACTGCAAAACCAAGAGCGAGCTCTGGCCCTTCACTGGTGTGACCTCCCACCAGGGGCGTTTCAGCTGCATTCAAGACCTCGACCGCTCCGCAAAGGAGCAGCTCCAGGGTCTCCTCGACCTTCTTCTCCAGTCCATAGGGAATGGTTGCCAGCGCCAGTGCTGATTGGGGCTGGGCCCCCATGGCGAAGATATCACTTAGGGCGTGGTTAGCTGCGATCTTGCCGAAGGTGTAGGGGTCTTCAACAATGGCAGGGAAGAAGTCGACGGAATGAACCAAGTACTTGCCCTCGGGAACCGAGATGACCGCCGCATCATCGGGGGAGTCAAGGCCAGCGACGACATCCGGGTGGGTTCCGGGCTGGAGCCGGTCGAGTACCCGGTTCAGGACGGTTGCCCCAACCTTGGAGCCACATCCACGGCAGCGCATCCCGATGCTGGATGGTTTCCGAAGAGCGGACTCGGATGCCGGAAGGCCGGGTGGGTTGGAATCCTCTTCTGCTTTCATTTCGGGAAGGATGTTGTAGCGGTTCATGAAGCGCTGATCGATCCAGTTCTTCCAGGTCCAGACCCATTTTCCTTCGACAGACCAGTGGCCACGAGAAGCAATGGCGTAGCGGTCACCGGTACTGATCAGACTCAGGAACTTCTTTTGGGGAGCAAAGGGCTTCAGCGGGTTGCCGAGCAACGCTCGTCGCAGATTTCCTTCCAGCGGTTTTCCCTGGCGAACCGCAAACACGCCGGCCTTTTCTCGCGGATGCGAAAGGACCGATGCGATATCCCCGGCTGCGAAGACCTGGGGATGGGAAATCGATTGAAGCGTGTCATGAACCTGGACGAAGCCGCTAGAGTCGACTGCGAGCCCGGATTCCGCCAGCCAGGGAGCGGCCGATGCCTGTGTTACCCACAGAATCTCATCCAGCTCGAGTTCCGATCCATCGTCGAATTGGATCCGGCGATTCTGGACCCCATCGACAAACCGGCCTGTCGACACCTGAATCTGTCTCTCCCTCAGCACCCGCCCAAACTTCTTGCGCACCCTACGGTTATGAGTTGGCAGGACGGTGTCGGCTCCACCGATAAGGTGAAACTTCAACTCATCGCTGGATTGGCCCCGGTCCTCGAGCATGCGCTGCAGAGCCTGCTGGGCGGCCAGGATCAATTCCACCCCCCCTGCGCCGGCTCCAACTACCCCTACTCGGAGTCGTCCTTTTGCCTCGAGGACTCGATTCCGCAATTGATTCCAGCGTGAGATGAAACCACCGATGGGCTTTACCGGGATGACCTCACCTTCGGCTCCGAGTACGGGGGCAAGCGTCGGTGTGGAGCCGATGTTGATGGAAGCCACGTCGTAGGAAACCGGAGGTCGGCTGCGGAAGATCAGCTTTTGCGCATCCGGGTCTAGACCTGAGACCTCATCGTGGACCATCCGCGCTCCCGCGAACTCAGCCAGAGGACCCAAGTCGATGTGGGCATCGTCGAACTGGTAATGACCGGCCACCAGACCAGGCAGCATTCCGGAATAGGGCGTGTGGACATCGCGGCAAACTAGCGTCAAGCGCACTCCCGGAAGGGGTTTCATGCCGAAACTCTTGAGCACGGACACCTGGCTGTGTCCGCCCCCAACCAGCACCAGATCCCTGGCTATTGGAGTGCTCTTGTGCTTCATGTCAGTCTGTGTCCATTCCCATGTTGGTTGTAGGACACTGCTCGATCAAGTTTCAGCTTAGTGGCCCCCCAGCGGTGCTGCCCCATTCGAGAACGAAACTTTGGGCCCGGCGTAGCGGTGGGCTCCAGGCCGCCGTCCGAGCCAAAGGCTCGAAGGAAGAAGACTTCGGCCTGGAGCCCAAAGCTACGTCCGCCCAATCAAGTTTCAGCTTAGCCCGCATTTCTCATCGCTAGTCTACTGCGTCGCCGCAATCACCCGCCCTGGCTGCGTTACGCTCGGTCGGCCTCCTCGACGTACTGTCAAAGTACGACTGCGGCGGCTCGCCACGAGTGGTCTCGGTCGCAAGCCTTGCCAGGACGGCGCTTGCGACGCCTCGCTACGACGAGCGATGAGGAATGCGGGTTAGGGGATCCGGAGCCCCTCTTGTCGATCGGACTAATCGGTCAGCTCGGCGGTGAGGGTCAATTGGACGGCGGCATCCATTGGCATTTCGCTGATGCCGAGTGCGACTCGGGTATGGCGCCCTTTGGCGCCAAAGACGACGTTCAGGAGCTCTGAGGCTCCGTTCAACACCAGGGCCTGGTTCTGGAAGCCGGAGGCAGAATGGACGAATCCGTCCAGACGGATGATTTTCTTGATTCTAGACAATTCACCAGCTGCGGCCTTGAGCTGGGCGATGGCGTTGATAGCACAGAGTCTAGCAGCCTGGTAGCCTTCGTCGACGGTTAGCTCATCTCCCAACTTTCCGGTATAGGCGAGCTCTCCCCCCAGCCAAGGTATCTGTCCCGAGGTTAGAACCAGGTTCCCGGTTCGTATCCAGGGATCGTAGGCCCCAACCGCGGAAGGAGGAGGGGGTAATGTAATGCCGAGTTCTGCAAGACGTTCTTCGGGAAGCATACGAATAACTCCTCTCCTTCTTTGGGCCGGGTGCTAGCCCAGGGGCTTGGGGCGCCGAACGATCTGCAGGATGTTGCCTTCCGGATCCGGGAAGAAGGCCATCTGGGTCTCTCCCGGACTCCCTGCGGCCATCCGCGAAAACTCGATACCTGTGCGGCGCAGTTCCTCACAAGCCGGCTCGAACTCGTCAACGGTGAAGGCGATGTGTCTGATGCCGGCATCGTCATCGGTGGCCTCCGGGCGGGGCCGGTCATTGGCGGGAAGTATCTCGAATATCCCGCCGCCCGGCACTCCCAGAAAATAGGTGCTGCTTCCCTCGTCTTTCGAGAGCACCTCGAAGTTGAGTGTTGTGGTATACCACTCAGCCAGCGCACCTGGATCAACCGAAATAATCGCCACATGCTCCATCCCTGTAATCATGGAAGTCCCTCCCGAACGCTCAGCCCACCGGAGCCTAGAGTCTACCGGTAGCCCTTTCGCCTGTCCAGGCGAGAAGCTGGGCATTTCCTACTTCAGACCAAGACCGAGTTTCTCTTTGCAATACTTGATGCTGCGCTCCAGCTGTGTCTTTTGGTAGGTCTCAACGGCCGGACCCCGCCCGGGGGCTTCCGGAGCCTGGAAAGCCTCGATGGGTTTACCGAGCTTGGCGAGAGCCAGGAAGGCAGCGAAGTCGCTGGCTCTGACCTTCTCATAAGGACCCCAGAAACCCGGGTCCAGATAGGGAAACGAACGCTGAACTCCAGAGATGATCTCGAGCTGAAAAGGCACCTCGGGACAGAGCGCCGTGAACTTCTCTGCATAGGCCTGTATATCCACACATCCGTCGCCCATCGCCGTCCACTGAACCCTGGCACCCCGCTCATCTTCCCAGACCATGGAATCGCGGATGCCACTGCTGACAGCATAGGGTGCGAGGATCTCGAGATTGCGTACCGGATCCTCCAATGTCCAGGTCGCATTCCCCGCGTCTATCGTCGCTCCCACGTAATCGCTTCCAGCGGCCTCGATCAGGCCGACGAGCTCGCGGGCCTGCAGGTCTCCGGCATGGTTCTCGACGGCGATCTTCACGCCCAGATCGAGGGCATAGCTTCTTACCTTTCGAAGAAGCTCGACCGTGGTCTCGATATGGCGTTCGATCCCTCCAGGATCCTTGCGGTCGTCCATCCCGCCCAGAAAGCAGCGGGCTGCTGTTGATCCCAGGCTGGCAGCAATGCGAAGGGTGAGCCTCAGATGGTCCTCGGGGCTGCCAAAGGCGGTCACCAGACGATCTGAACTGGGACAGATACCGCCTGTGCCTACCTGGATCTCGACCTTGAGGTCGTCGGCTTTGGCTTTGAGGTCCTTGAGGTAGGATTCGCTGTGGTCCTCGTAGACGAAGAGGTCCGATAGAAGGATGCTATCCAGCTGCTGTGAAGCGGCATAGTCTAGAAGCCTGGGGGCCCTCCAACCAAATTCCCGAATGGCATAGTTGTCAAAGCCGAGCTTAATCTTCTTCATCTTTCCCCTGTTTCTGGTGCCTCCCTCGACGGAGCTGGCTGCGAGGGCCAGGCTCCCACCGACGGCAGCAAGTTTCCTCCCAAATTCACGTCTAAGAATGGCGCCCATCGACTCTTTCATTTCACCCCGATCCGAAATTCCTATTCTAGTTGTAGCGAGCGACCTCATACCGCCGAGTAAGAACTGAGAAGAATGTAGAGAGGGCGATCCTGGAGGATTGCCCTCTCGTCGTGTCGGCGATAACCTTCGGTGATAACCAAAACACTGGAGGTTGTCATGACCGACTATGCCAGTCTATTGCGGGATCACGTCACTCTCAAGTGCCGCTGCATCGACCGAGTGTTCTTGCAGGCTTACGTTCCCAAGCTGCAGTCGGTGGGACAAGTCTGTACCTTTCTGCGTTGGGTCAAGGGGTTCAAGATCCCCTCCTCGGCGGCCTTCGGCAAGATCGGTCAAGGCTACGTCAAAGCCATTCACCGCTTCGCCGAAGAACACAATATTCCGGTAGTGCACTTCAAGAAAGGGGAAAACAAGGAGGAGACGGCTCGTCCCTACCTGGAAGCGGCGGCGAAGGAAGGCCAAGAGCGGGTGGTGTTGATCGGCATTGCCCAGGAGAAAGCATCGGCGTGGCGGTCCTGGAAGGGCAAAGGGCAGGAAACGGCCGCGCATCCCCATATGGAGTGGGGCCGTCAGATGGTTTACATCAACCACTTCTACTTCTACCTCTGGGACTCCGAGTGGGGCGGCACGTTTTGGAAGACCAATGCCTACGCGCCTTATCCCATCTGGCTGTGGCTCAACGGCCATGAGTGGGTCAAGCGGCAACTAGAAAAAGCGGGCATCGCCTACGAGGCCCTGGACAACGGATTCCGTTCTTGCGCCGATCCCGAGGCCCTGCAGAGCATCTGTGACCGGTTGGGTTCGGGGGCCGTGCGCAGCTTCTTCTGGCGTTGGTGGTGGCGTTTACCTTCTCCCTTCAGCTCGGAGGACTTCGAGGCCGGTTACACCTACGAGTTGGCTTTCCGCCAGTTCGAGGTCTCCGACACCTGTGTCTTTGACCGACCCCAGGCCGGGCGGATGTGGTTCGAAGGGGTGATTCGAGACCATTTGGACATTGGTCGCCCCGAACAGGTGACGCTGATCTTCGATCGGCGAATCACCCGACGAACTCCCGGAAGCTTTCGCTCCCGAGTCCTCAGACGAGGGGTGGACCCGGTCCTCAGTTGTTATTACAAGTCGTCTCGTATCAAGCAATATTTCAAAGAGGGCCGCGCCTTGCGGACCGAAACCGTGATCTGCGACAGCCGCGACTTCGGAGTGGGTCGCCGCGTTTGCGCTCGCAACTGGTATGCCCTTTGGGCTGTTGGCGATTCCGCCAACCGGCGTCTGTGCGACGCCGAAGCTGCAGACGCTCGACCGGCACCCGACGTGCTCACCTTCCAAAAGGTGAGCCAACCCTCGAAAACTGCCGAGGGTCTACACAGTTCTGGCCTTCGCTTTGGCGATCCTCGGGTGATGGCGGTCTTCTCCAGCCTGGTCGCATTTAGCTGTCTCGTAGCCGGTTTTGACAACCGTCGACTGGTGGAGCAAGTCTCCGCCTTGCTCGATGCCCCCTACACTTCACGCCAGGCGAGCTACGATCTGCGCCGGTTGAGGCGAAAGGGACTCATTGACAAAGTGCCCCGCAAGCGCCGGTACCATCTAACGCCCTTGGGAAGAAAGGTGGCTGTCCTCTTCATCAAAGCCTACGGTCGAGTCCTGGCACCGGGCTTGACGGCGCTCGATCTCAAGCTGCCACAGGAAGTGGCTCAGCGCTGTCCGCTGGCGACGGCTTGGCGACGGTTCGACCGCTCGCTGAACGTCTTTGTTGAAGAGCAACTACTCGCTGCTTGACACTTCTTGATCAGTTTGTGAACTTTTTCTTGACCAAGGGGTCTCTAGCGTCTCGCAAGTAGTAGTCTACCCCTGACGCAATGTCGTGCTAACCTGGAACAGCTGCTTCGGATCGGAGCGGGCCGGCGAGGCTGGCGTCATTCCAGCCCGGATCACTGGAGACAGCGAGAATTCAGCGATGAGCAAGAGCACCAAGGACAGTCTTACGGGACAGGTCGCCGTCGTCACTGGAGCCGCGCAGGGTCTAGGTCTCGGTATCGCAAGGCAGCTCGCAGGGCAGGGGGCCAGGGTGATCCTGGCCGACGTTCAGGAGGAAAAGGCTCGGAGCGAAGCCGCGGCCCTGGTTGGAGTCGGTGGGATGACCGCTTCGGCCTACCTTAACGTCACGGACAGCCCTACGGTGGGGGCATTGTTCCAGTCGGTGGTACAGAAACACGGTCGTCTAGACATTCTAGTCAACTCTGCCGGTGTAGGTCAGCAGGTGGGACCAGTTGTTGAACTGAGTGACGAGGAGTGGTCTCGGGTGTTACAGGTCAACTTGACTGGGACCTTCTACTGCTGCCGTGCCGCCGCTGCGGTGATGGAAGATCAGGGATCTGGATGCATTGTCAACGTGGCCTCCATCAACGGCCAGAGTCCGGCAGCACTGGTCGCCGCCTACAATGTGGCAAAGGCTGGAGTGATCAGCCTGACCAAGACCCTGGCCCTGGAGTTGGCTGCCTATGGAGTGCGGGTCAATGCCATCAGTCCGGGTCCGGTGTACACGGAATTCAACCAGAAGACCATGGCCCAGCGCTGCAAGACGCTGGGAATCACGGAAGAAGAGATGATCGAGCGCGTCCGCAGCTCCATCCCCCTAGGGCGTTGGGGAGAACCGGAAGACATCGCCAGGGGCGTCGCTTTCTTGTGCAATCCCGCGAATTCATGGGTGACAGGAGAGGTCTTGAGAATAAGCGGTGGATTGGAGGGAGTCTCGGCTACCCCACCGAAGCGTTCGCGCACCGCGGCACACTGATAAACGAAGGAGGAGACTCATGACGATTCCATTAGACCAGATTGCCAATATGCCGGCCTTCTCGCCCTACTACCCCATGCCGCCTTGCCGTTACCGAGGGGTGCGTTTTCAATTCGTCTATTTCCGAGCCGACCTGGCTGCGATCGATCGAGTGCTGCCGGCCTGCTTTGAACCGTCCGACGATGGTTTCTGTGTTGCCATCGGGCTGACGGCTCCCTGGACGTCCAGCTATGGTGATTTTCAGGAGAGCGTTCTGTCGGTGAAGTGCAGCTATGAAGGGCAGGTGGGGTACTTCGCTCCGATCGCTTTCTTGAATTCGCGTTCCAGCATCCCGGCCGGCCGCGAAATCTACGGGACTCCCAAGGTCTCCGCCGAAATCGAAGTGGGGATGGATGAGAGAGTCATGTTTACCGACACCCGCTTGGCTGGTGCCTCGGTAATGGTCATACGCTCTACGATGCATAAGCCTGCTAGCAGCGACGACCTGCCCAATCTAGGGCCGACCTGGCGTGTCAAGGTGATTCCAAGAGCCGATGGAAAGGGAGCGGATGTCCTGCAGCTTATCGACACTACCAAGGCAATGGTGGACATCACCGTGCATGCCTGCCGGGCAGGGGATGGTGTGGTTCAGTTCGACCCCTCGCCCATCTACGATCTATCTGACTTTGCTCCTCAGGAATACTACGGGGCACACTACCTGGAGATGGACTACACCGAAGGTTACGCCGAAATCGCCCACGACTTCTTGAAGTAGTCCAAGGTCTCCGCATCGATTTTCGCCATTTGGGTTGTTAGACTGGATTCCATTATGCAGCGAAGAACTTTTCTCAAGAAGACCACTGGAGGCGCCGTTCTTTCTTCCCTGGCTCTGTCGTCGGCCCGGACTCTAGCGGCTGGGGAGCCGATCAAGGTGGGAGTGATCACCCAGGAAAGGGGCCCCCATCTGAGCATCTACCTGGACTCGCTGGCCAGGGCCGAAGGGGTTGCTTCCGTCGCCCTTTCGGACCAGAGCGGGACCACTTTCGAGAAGGCCAAGGAGGTGTTGGGCAGCAAGCTCACGACCTTCCGGGACCACGACAAGATGCTTGCGGAGGTGAAGCCCCGGTCGGTTATCCTCAGCCTGGAGGCCCATGTGGCTCCTCCGCTCATTCGAAGGTCGTTGGAGTCCGGGGCCCATGTTCTGGCCGAAAAACCCTCCTGCGTCCGGGCCGAGGACTTCCAACCTCTGGTCCAGTTGGCCGACTCCAAGAACCTGAGCCTGATGTTGGCTTTGGGCACACGGCTGCATCCCGGGGCCCTCAAGGCCAAGGAGTTGTTCGATTCAGGACTGCTGGGCAAGCCCTATGGGTCTCATTTGGTTTTTGTTGCCGATCAGACCCGCCTTACCCGTCCTAGCTACCATAGCTCCTGGCTGGCCTTCAAGGACAAGGCAGGAGGAGGGCAGCTCATCTGGTTGGGCATTCACTATCTGGATCTGATTCAGTATCTGACCGGGGATCGGATCGAACAGGTCGCTGCGGTTACCCGCAACGTAGGCGGACAGCCCGTGGAAATCGAAGACTCGGTCGCCCTGGCTCTGAAGTTCAAGAAAGGCATGGTGGGCACGCTCCACGGTGGATATTACCTGGACAAGGGATACCACCTAGGTATCACTCTCTGGGGATCGAAGGGGTGGGTCAAGCTCGATCCGCTCAATAGTCCCGTGAAGTGGTACTCGACCCATCCAGATGCTCCCAAAGGAGTCCAGTCCTTTCCTTTTTCCATGGAACCTGGCTCCTACTTCTACCTGGTCCAATCGGCAGTCGACGTGGCCAGGGGAGCGGGAAAGGCACCGCTGACGGGAGAAGACTCCCTACACGTTCTAAAGGTCATCTTCAGCGCCTATCGAGCGTCGGAAACGGGCCGCACCCAGACGGTGGGCTAAGGTGAAACTTCAAAGAAGCTCGGGTAGTTTCTTTTCCCGACATGATCCCACTCGGCTGGTGGGAGGGGTAGGAGAACCACAATGCCAGAACTCAAGCGGCGGCAGTTTCTGAAGACCTCGGCCTGGGCAGGCGCCTCACTGGTCGGTACTTCCCACCGTTGGTCGAATGCCAACGATCGGATCCGGGTCGCCCTCATCGGTGCTGGTGGTCGAGGAGGGGCCCTGATACGCGACGCCCACGATGTCGAGGGCGTTGAGATTGTGACGGTCTGCGATGTGGACGAGAGGCGCAGTCGCGAAAAGGCGGATGCCGTCGAGAAGATCAGCGGCAAGAGACCCCAGATCGAGAAGGACATGCGGCGCATCATGGACGACCCTTCTGTGGATGCCGTGACCATCGCCACCTGCAATCACTGGCATGCACTGGCCGGAATCTGGGCCTGTCAGGCGGGCAAACATGTCTATGTGGAGAAGCCGATCGCTCACAATGTTTTCGAAGGGCGCAAGCTGGTGGAGGCCGCGCGCAAGTACGACCGGATCATGCAGGGAGGAACCAATCGGCGTTCCAGTGGCTCTTTTCGCCGGGTTGCTCAACTGGTGCGGGAAGGGATCATTGGAGATGTGTATTGGGCTCGCTGTGAGTTTCCCAACCCCAGAGATCCGATCGGCTTCAAACAGCCCGAACCCCCACCCTCCTGGCTCGACTGGGACCTCTGGGTGGGACCTGCCCCCCAACAGCCCTACCACCAGAACCTGGTCCACTACAACTGGCACTGGTTCTGGGACTTTGGGAATGGGGAGATGGGTAACAACGGGGTCCACATCATCGACATTTGCCGGTGGATGATGGGGCGAGGCCTCCCCGTCCGAGCCCACGCAGCGGGAAGCCGGTTCGGTCCCAAGGATCAGGCCCAGACTCCCAACACGCATCGATCCACGTTCGAGTTCGCGGATGGGGCCCTGCTCACCTGTGATCTCCGCAATCTCTACTCCGACCAGGGTCGGGTGATTCCCCGTCGTTCTGTCTATCCCAAGAGGCAGTGGTTCGCGGAGTTCACCTGGGATCTCTACGGTACCGAAGGGTACATCCACATGAAGCACCGGGTTGAGCGACCGGGCGCAGGCTGTGACTACCAGGTTTTCCTGGGACGCAACGACAAGGCCGAGCCTCCTCTGGGAGAGCTGCCCAACCTGCATCACTACCAGAATTTCGTCGACGCCATGCGGGCCGGAGACCGGGACATCCTGACGGCGGAGATCGAGGAAATCCACCTTTCCGGTGTCTTTTGCGAGCTGGCCAACATCTCGACCCGAGTGGGCCGGGAGCTGCGCCTCGATCCGGCTACCGAGAGCGTCGTCGGAGACGACGAAGCCAGCCAGCTCCTGCGTCGGGAATACCGCCAACCCTTTGTGCTTCCAGATCCGGTGTAGCGGTGGCCTCCAGGCCGCCGTCCGCCGATCCAAAGGAGCTAGGAGCCTGTCCGAGTAATGGTGTGGGTTGCGTTACAGGCGCCGTTGGTCCAGCTGCAAGGCAAGGCGACGCTGTCGATGTTCGGCCATCGTCGAGGAGCCCGAACACAGCAGATGGGCTGACGCCGCCTGTAACCCGAAGGGAGAATGGGGGTTGCGGACGATCTCTGCGTTGGTCGTCGTCGTAGATGGCAGAACATCGACTTCCTCCTCCCGCCTTGATCTCGCCTCGCAAGCCCCATTCTCGCAACCCGCACCATTACTCGGACAGGCTCCTAGCCCAGATTTCTCACCGCCAGTCTACTACGGCGCCGCAATCATCCGTCCTGGCTGCGTTACGCTCAATCGGCCTCCTCGACGTACTGCACGAGTACGACTGCGGCGGCCTCAATCGCAAGCCTTGCCAGGACGGCACTTGCGGCTCCTCGCTACGACTAGCGATGAGAAATCCGGGCTAGCAGGAATGGGACTTCGGCCTGGAGACCAAAGCTGAAACCAATTTTCAGTTAACCTCAAAGCTCAGCAATTCGACTGGCAGGTTGATGCCACCCGGAGTCGGAATCTCCTGCTTAAAGGTCGAGGTATTCCGAGCCCCACCTGATCCATCAGGAAAACGTTCATTGGACTGGGTTTCACTGGATCCTCCCGCAGCCTCGTTGACTTGTGGTTGCCCCCCGTTTAGACCGAAGTTACCCTGAAAACTAGCTGAAAAACAACCTGTAAGCCATTGTGGATCATCAGGTAAGGGTCTTTTTGTGTTCGACAATCTGTACCCATGTAATAGTTGCTTTAGTGTCCTTTATTGTCGGTAGTATGTGATATTATAGTGCCCATGTACATCGAATCCGTTCCCAACCGCAACTCGCCCCCGGCCATTCTCCTGCGCGAGTCCTACCGGCAAGCCGGCAAGGTGCGCAAGCGCACTCTGGCTAACCTCAGCAAGTGGCCCGCGGAGATCGTCGAAGGCCTGCGCAGCCTCTTGAAGGGAGGCTCCGTCATCTCCGACTTGAGCCAAGCCTTCCAGGTCCAGCGCACTCGCCCCCATGGTCATGTGGCGGCCGTCTTGGGTACCCTGCGCCGCCTCGGTTTGGAGCGCTTACTGGCCACTCGCAACAGCCTGCAGCGCCGCCTGGTAGTGGCCCTGATCGTGGCGCGCATCCTGGAGCCCCGCTCCAAGCTGGCCACCGCACGCGGATGGGATCCCCAGACCCTGTCCAGCAGCTTGGGCGAGCTCTTACAGGTGGAGGCCGCGACGGCCGATGATCTGTACGGCGCCTTGGACTGGCTGCTCGTTCGACAACCAAAGATTGAAAACCAGCTGGCGGCTCAGCGCCTGCAGGACGGTTGCCTCGTGATCTACGACGTCACCTCGACCTACTTCGAAGGGAGGAGTTGCCCGTTGGCCCAGCGGGGGTATTCCCGAGACGGCAAAGGGGGTACGCTGCAGATCGTCTTCGGCCTGCTGTGCGAAAGGCTGCCCCGTCGCGGTCGAGGTCTTCGAAGGCAACCGAGCGGACCCCACAACAGTGACCAGCCAAATCCAAAAACTGCGCCAACGCTTCGGGTTGCGCTCGGTGGTGGTGGTCGCCGATCGAGGAATGCTGACGGAAGCCCGCATTCGGGAGGAGCTCAAGCCGCTGCCCGGCATGGGCTGGATCACGGCCCTGCGAGGCCCTCAGATCCGCAAACTGTTTCAATCCGGTCCGCTGCAGCTGTCCCTGTTTGATCAACGCGACCTGGCCGAGATCCAGAGCCCGGACTACCCCGGGGAACGGCTCATTGTCTGCCGTAATCCCCTCTTAGCGGAGGAACGGGCCCGCAATCGCCAGCAACTGCTCCAGGCGACCGAGCTGGAGTTGGAGAAGATTGTCCAGGCAACGCAACGTCCGAAGCGTCGCTTCAAGGGCAAGGATCGGATTGCCCTGCGGGTGGGCAAAGTCCTCAACCGCTACAAAGTGGGCAAGCATTTTGTCCTGGAGATCGGCGAGGAGTCCTTCTCCTACCAGCGCCGGCAGGAGCGCATCGAGCAGGAGGCGGCACTGGACGGGATCTATGTGATTCGCACCAACCTGGCCCGCGAGCAAATGGATGCCGAACAAACGGTGGCTGCCTACAAGGGGTTGTCCGTCGCCGAACGGGCCTTCCGCAGCTGTAAGAGTGTCGATCTGAAGGTCCGACCCATTTACCACCATCTGGAGGATCGGGTCCGCGCTCACGTCTTTCTGTGCATGCTTGCCTACTACGTCGAGTGGCACATGCGACAGAAGTTAGCTCCGATCCTGTTCGACGACGAGGATCCCGAGGCGGGGAGGCAGCTTCGCGATTCGGTGGTGGCACCCTCTCAGCGCTCTCCTCAGGCCCTCCGCAAGGCTCACCGCAAGCGCACCGTTGAGGGTGGGCCCGTGCACAGCTTTCAGACCTTGCTCAGCGATTTGGCCACGATCTCCAAAAACCGGATTCAGCCGCAGTTGCCCGGCTCAGCAGCCTTCGACAAAATCACCCGTCCCACATCGCTTCAGCAGCGAGCCCTGGATCTCCTCGGCGTTCGTCTATAATGTACCCAGTACCGACGCAGCTGATTTGTAGCATTACCCCAATCTTAACAATAGGTTACATCACTTTTCTACGAGGTAACTTAGGTTTAGAAGCACCAGCAAACCGCCGTCGGCGGCGTCAGCTGTGTCGTAAACCAACGCATCCAACAGGTTGGTTGTGGTCACCGCCGTGCCATTCGGAAAGTCAGTGGCATCGTTGGTATACAGGGCCACCGCGTCGGCTCCGTTTTGAAGAAGCTTGGTGTTGGGAGAGACATCGAGATCACAGTTTGTAACCTGGCTGGCATCGCCACAAAGGACAAAGAATCCGCCTGCGCCGGTGGATTGACCGTCCAGGTCATAGGCAGCATAGGAGGTGTCGCTGCCGCCGTTGAAAAACACTAGCACCAGGCCTGAGAGATCGGTGCCACCGGCCCCACCGTCGTAGAGCTCGACGAACTCTGCGTTATCCGTGCCCGCCTGGTCTGCGTCGACCTCGTTCACCAGGATTTGCGAAAGGGCAGGTTGGCTTGTGGCTAACAGAAAGAAAACTGTGAAGAGAAGGAATGACATGATGTTAACTCCCCTGATTTCGTCTGGTGGTGGGCCTGAACCGGGCGTCAAACCCGGCATCAGGAGTAGCTAGTGCCCGTCCGAAAACCGGGGTTTTCAGAACTGTAATCTGTTGAATCGTAAACACTTATTATACTTGAGACTGCTGACAGACCGGCTCGACCCAGCTCGATCCAGAGCAAGGACCCTCGAGCGAGGGCACGCGGGCCAAAAAGCAGCGGTTCGGCGCAGACCTCTCCCCGAGTCGGAGCCACAAGGCAGTACGGTCAGCCACAAAAGGCTACAACAGGAGTCGGGCCAGGACGACCAGGTTATAGGTCAGGACGCTGGCATGGACGTAGCTTTGAAAGTGAGGCCAGCCTTTCCAGCTACAGCGGTGGAGACCGAAGGTGTGCTTGAGGGTCCCAATGCACCCCTCAATCCCGGCGCGGAAGCGTTTGAGTTGTTTGTAGACCCAACTGGAACGCACCATGCTCTCAACCGTCAACCCACACTTTTTGGAAAAGGCCACATCCTGTACCCCCTGCTCTTTGGCCCAGCGCAGGTTGGCAGCCGAGGCAAAACCACCATCCCAGGCGCTCTGGCGGGGGACCTTCCCGTACAGCTGTCGATGCCGCTCTAAGAAGGGTTGCACATAGTTGCTGTCGGCCGGATTCCCCCGTTCCACCACACAATCCAGGATCAGCGACGAGGCGCCCGTGCTG
This sequence comes from Acidobacteriota bacterium, assembly GCA_965219855.1. Taxonomy (GTDB): domain Bacteria; phylum Acidobacteriota; class UBA6911; order RPQK01; family JAJDTT01; genus CAUZIZ01. The sequence continues at coordinate 604,268 of CBDCOR010000021.1, read as the reverse complement.
ACAAACACCTTGTGGCCGAAGACCGTTTCCCGAGGGCTCTTCTTGATAATATCGGTGTGCTCTTCGAAGAGGGAACAGATCTTCTCCTGGGCCGCGACGGCCTCGCCCGAAAGGACCCGTCGTTGAGTCTGCTCGATGACTTTGTGCAACAGCCCCAGATAGTGGGCCAGTTGCGCCGCCACGGCCAGACTGAGGGGATCGCTCCACTGCGCGGAAGCTGCCAGCGCCTGCTCGGCATAGTGAGCCGTCTTGGACGCCACTTTGATCAGATCGCGGTAACTGTCCAGGCGCTTCTTGCCGCGGCGGTTGCGGATGTTCAGGACGCGCCGCTTGGCCCGCCGCGTATGATCGACGAAGCCGATCCCTTCCCGCTCCCGCAGCCGCCCCAGCGACTGGGTCACGACTCGAATGCCGTCGTACAACAGCTCACTGTCGAGCGGATAGTGGATGTTCGTCTCGACCGCCGTGGCATCGACCCGAATCCGTTGGCCTTTTTCCAGACCCCGAGCCTGCGCCCAGAGCACCAAGTGGTCGTTGATCGCCTTCCAAGTCCCCGGCTCAATCTTCCCCAGGTTCTCCGCCAGGGTGGCTTTGCTGATCGACGCCCCATAGGGCAAGCGACAGAACCTCTGACAGCTTTGCGAATCCACCAGATGAAACTCCAGCTTGCGATAGCTGAACTGATGCAGCTGTTTGATGACGGCGCAACGCAGCACCTGCTCGGCCGTCAAACCGGGGGCGCCAACACCGGAATCGACCCTGTCAGAGAGATCTTGTACTATCAGCTCCAGCGTCTGGGGATTGTCGTCCAGGATGCGCGAGATCACCTTCAATTCATGGGCCAGCTGGTGATCGGGCCATTGCGGGGAAAGGGGGCGTTGTTTTTCATGCTTTTTACGCATCTTCGAACTCCTGAAATCGTCGTAAGTCGTTTTAGTCTAATTGTTTGCACCAAATAGTCTAGCAAACGGCCCTGACAGTTTCGGAGCTTGAAAAAGCCCTCTTTCCCCTTCCTTATCAATTACTTACACATTTCCGGACGGGCACTAGCTAGTGCCCGTCCGAGAACCGGGGTTTTCAGAACTGTAATCTGTTGAATCGTAAACACTTATTATATTTGAGAGTGCTGACAGACCGGCTCGACCCAGCTCGATCCAGAGCAAGGACCCTCGAGCGAGGGCACGCGGGCCAAAAAGCAGCGGTTCGGCGCAGACCTCTCCCCGAGTCGGAGCCACAAGGCAGTACGGTCAGCCACAAAAGGCTACAACAGGAGTCGGGCCAGGACGACCAGGTTATAGGTCAGGACGCTGGCATGGACGTAGCTTTGAAAGGGAGGCCAGCCTTTCCAGCTACAGCGGTGGAGACCGAAGGTGTGCTTGAGGGTCCCAATGCACCCCTCAATCCCGGCGCGGAAGCGTTTGAGTTGTTTGTAGACCCAACTGGAACGCACCATGCTCTCAACCGTCAACCCACACTTTTTGGAAAAGGCCACATCCTGTACCCCCTGCTCTTTGGCCCAGCGCAGGTTGGCAGCCGAGGCAAAACCACCATCCCAGGCGCTCTGGCGGGGGACCTTCCCGTACAGCTGTCGATGCCGCTCTAAGAAGGGTTGCACATAGTTGCTGTCGGCCGGATTCCCCCGTTCCACCACACAATCCAGGATCAGCGACGAGGCGCCCGTGCTGACAAACACCTTGTGGCCGAAGACCGTTTCCCGAGGGCTCTTCTTGATAATATCGGTGTGCTCTTCGAAGAGGGAATAGATCTTCTCCTGGGCCGCGACGGCCTCGCCCGAAAGGACCCGTCGTTGAGTCTGCTCGATGACTTTGTGCAACAGCCCCAGATAGTGGGCCAGTTGCGCCGCCACGGCCAGACTGAGGGGATCGCTCCACTGCGCGGAAGCTGCCAGCGCCTGCTCGGCATAGTGAGCTGTCTTGGACGCCACTTTGATCAGATCGCGGTAACTGTCCAGGCGCTTCTTGCCGCGGCGGTTGCGGATGTTCAGGACGCGCCGCTTGGCCCGCCGCGTATGATCGACGAAGCCGATCCCTTCCCGCTCCCGCAGCCGCCCCAGCGACTGGGTCACGACTCGAATGCCGTCGTACAACAGCTCACTGTCGAGCGGATAGTGGATGTTCGTCTCGACCGCCGTGGCATCGACCCGAATCCGTTGGCCTTTTTCCAGACCCCGAGCCTGCGCCCAGAGCACCAAGTGGTCGTTGATCGCCTTCCAAGTCCCCGGCTCAATCTTCCCCAGGTTCTCCGCCAGGGTGGCTTTGCTGATCGACGCCCCATAGGGCAAGCGACAGAACCTCTGACAGCTTTGCGAATCCACCAGATGAAACTCCAGCTTGCGATAGCTGAACTGATGCAGCTGTTTGATGACGGCGCAACGCAGCACCTGCTCGGCCGTCAAACCGGGGGCGCCAACACCGGAATCGACCCTGTCAGAGAGATCTTGTACTATCAGCTCCAGCGTCTGGGGATTGTCGTCCAGGATGCGCGAGATCACCTTCAATTCATGGGCCAGCTGGTGATCGGGCCATTGCGGGGAAAGGGGGCGTTGTTTTTCACGCTTTTTACGCATCTTCGAACTCCTGAAATCGTCGTAAGTCGTTTTAGTCTAATTGTTTGCACCAAATAGTCTAGCAAACGGCTCTGACAGTTTCGGAGCTTGAAAAAGCCCTCTTTCCCCTTCCTTATCAATTACTTACACATTTCCGGACGGGCACTAGCTAACGTCGTAGTCGGAAAAACTGCGAAAGAAATCGCGAGGGCAGGACGATGATGTTGCTAGGCGGTGTTTCTGGCGTTTGCGCTGAGCTGGGCGGCTCTTGCAGCGGTGATTGAAGGGTCCTGTCAGACCAATCGAAGTCAATCCCGTTTGGATTCACCTGGCCGAGCGAAGCTTTTCCCCGGCGAAACGGAAGGACTGCGGCGGATCAGACTTCTGTCAGCCGCTCGTTCGAGTCTCCGAGCTCCTCCAGGTGGATTCCGAACTTGTCGAGCATCGACAGGTAGAGGCTGCACATCTTTCGGTTCGGATTTTCGAGGTAGTCGAGTATTCGCCCGGTCTCAAGCTGACCGCCGGCGCTTCCGAGTATTGCCACCGGTAGCTGGGTTGCGATGTGATTGCCGGTAAGCATGCTCGAACAAAACATCAACATGGAGTTGTCCAGAGCGGTTCGCTCCCCTTCCTGGATCGCGTCCAGTTTACGGGCGATATAGCCGAATTGCTCCAGGAAGAACTGATTCACCTTGAGCCAGTCGTTGTTGTTGCGATGGGAAAGCTCATGGTGCCCGATATCGACGTTGAGGTGCGGGAACAGCAGGTAACTGTGGTCGTTGTTGAGTTTCAGGGTACACACCCGGGTGGTGTCGGTTTGAAAGGCCAGCACCATGATGTCGCACATGAGCCGCATGTGCTCGCTCAGGGTCTGTGGAATACCGTCCGCCGGACGCGGCAGGTTGGGCCCATCCAGGGTCGGGCGCCAACCTTGCAGCTCGCCCTTTTGTCCCGCCCTCTCGATGCGCTGCTCGACTTCGCGCACGGAGTTGAGATACTCGTCGAGCTTTAACTGATCATTGGAACTGATATTGCGCCGAAACCCGCGTGCTTCATCCAGCACCGAGTCGAGGACGCTACGATCGCCCCGCTCTACTTCGTCCTTGAAAAGCCGGTCGAAGGCGAGGGCTGGGTAGAGTTCCAGAGGGGTGGGAGCCGTGGGAGAGCTCCAAGAAATGTGGGAGCTGTAGAGCATTGAATAGTCTTTGTGAATCCCAGGGTTGGATCTCTCACAACCAAGCACAAGGCTCGGAACCTTGGTCGATCGCCCGTACTGCTGAGCGATGATCTGGTCGACGCTGGTTCCAGAGCGGATTGCGCCCCCAGAGGCCAACGGAGCTCCAGAAAGGAGATTTCCCGTCATAGAACTGTGGATGTTTCCTTTGAGAGCTTCCTCATTGTAGAGTCCGCGGATGAAGAGCAGCTTGTCGCGGAAGTCGGAGATCGGCGCCAGCACCTTGCCCAGTTCTATCTGCTTGCCCTGCCCCTTGGCCCACCATTCCTCGGTGTGAAAGCCGTTTCCCGAGAACAGCACGCCGAAGCGGACCGGTGCTTGATTCCCCGGATCGACGGCAGCAGTGGCTTTGGCGCCCCAGACAGGAATCGACTCCATCCACGGCAGCGCCATCGTGACACCGACTCCCCGGAGAAACGTTCGACGAGACAAGTGATGGTTCTTCATGATCTACCTCACAGAAAAGCTGACGGGGTCTTGACCCATTCTAACCTCAATCAAACCGGCCCGCATCCCTAATTTCCAAGAGCCGGACATCACTCGGCTTATTCCCGTCTGGCAAGCTGTCCTGGTTGCCCACGGATATGCCGAAACTGGCGACTCTGGACAATCATTTCGACGGCCACGGAGAAACGGTAATCGTCTCTCGCCAGCCGCTGCTGCATCTCAGTGAGCAATGGTTGATCGGAGAGCTGCACCTCGCGGCCCAGGGCGTAGCCCAGCAATTTGCGGTAAAACTGGCCCAGGACGGCATTGCGGCGTGTCTGCAGCAGGTAGTTTCGCAAACCCGTCAGACCCTCGATCTGTGTCCCGTCGGGAAGTCTGGTCTGGGTGTCAATGGGCCGGCCGGCCAGATCCTTGCCGCGGCGCCGACCGATAGCGTCGAAGCCCTCCAGCGCAAAACCGAAGGGATCGATTCGCTGATGGCAGGAGGCGCATTGGGGTTCGCTGGTATGTTTCGCTACCAGCTGGCGTACGGTCAGGCCGTCGGTCGCGGTTTCGTCCGGGGGAAGTTGGGGGACATCCTGAGGTGGTCGAGGAAGCTTCTCACCGAGCAGCACTTCACTGATCCAATTGCCCCTCAGGATCGGACTGGTGCGGGAGGCTCCCGACTGCTTGGCGAGCGTCGTCGCCAGGCCCAGGATCCCGCCGCGACCGTACTTCTGACGCACTCTTCCGATGCGATGCCATCCCTCACCCGGGATGCCCTCGATGCCGTAGAATTCTGCTAGCCGTTGGTTGACGAAGGTGTGGTCGGCGTCAAGGAGGCTCAACAAGGAGGCGTCCCGTTGAAACAAATCCGTGAAGAATAGAATCGATTCTTCATACATGTCGCTGCGGAGATCCGCGAACTCTGGATAGTATTTCTGACTCTTCTCCTCGATGGTGTCGAAGTCGTGGATGTGCAGGTAGTGACAGGCGAACTCGATGGCCAGCCGCCGGACACGGGCATCGCCCAGCATTCGTGCCACCTGCTTTCTCAGGATCTCGGGTTCATGCAAGCTGTTCTTTGCAGCTAGCTTCCGTAGCTCTTCATCCGGCTGTGAAGACCAAAGGAAATAGCTCAGGCGGCTCGCCAGCTCCCAGTCAGAGACCGGGGCCGAATCCTCTGCTAGCGGGGCTTCTTCTAGCCGGTACAGGAATCCTGGCGCTACAAAAACCTTAGCCAGGGTCAGGCGAAAGGCCTCTTCGTGCTCCAGATCTTGCTCGCGTAGTCCCTGATAGAGGCCACGCAAATCCTCTACTTCGACTTCGGTCGGGAGACGCCGGTAGGCCTGAGCACCGAAGTCGATCAGGGCGTTCACCTGCTTTGCCTCGTCTTGGATCAGCTCCTTCCTGAACTCGGCCGCGCGACGCTCGGAGGGTTCGCGCAGTGGAACCAGGGCGTTGTACTGGGTCTTATCATCGAGTCCGTTGCCGGCCATTACCTCCAGAAGCAGATCTACGGCAGTAGCCTCCAGAAACGCGCTATGGCTGACGTAGTGCAGTTCCTTCCAGAGTCGGTCGAGTTGGGCCTTTCGGGTATCGTCGAGCATCAGTCTTGCCAGGTGATCATCCTCTCGATAGAACGTCGCAAGGGTGAGCACCTCGTCGACAGGCACAATCTGGTTGAAGCAGAGTGCCGCCGGAAAAAGCCGACGATGCTCATCCAATGCCGACTCGAGAAGTGCGGTCTTACGGCTGCCTTCGCTCACCAGGATCGGTCGCTTGAACGAGATGTTTCGATGATCTGAGAACACCTGGGTCACACGTGAGAAGGCAACCACCACCTCACTCGGAAGCAGTCCGGAGCTGGGGAGGGCGGTTCCCCCGACGAGTTGGACCTGTACGCTCCCTTCTCGGCCCGTCTTCTCGTCCAGCCTCGCGGTCGTGACCAGTGCTCGGCCGGCTAGCAGATTTCCAGGTAGACGAATCGAGACGACGGAGGGGGCGCGAACACAGAGAGAAGCGGGGTCGATAGCATTACCGTTTGGATGCTTTCCGAAAACCTCCGGGTCCAGACCCCACTCTTTGCCAGCGCTTGACCCCTCGGAGGTCCGAACCTTGCCGGAGCTGTGAGCCACACTACGGAGGTCGCGAAGCAGGATGTCCGGATGCCCTTCGGCCACCAAACGAGGCTGTTGCCAGACAACGAAGTCCTGATCGTTTCCGTCGCCCGCATCGCCCGAAACCAGCGAGAGGACTACTTCTGCTTCGGGTTTGCCCTCGCCCGATTTTGGAATTATGAAAGACAGGGTCTGTTCTGTTTTCAGGGGAGTGACCGGCTCCATCCATCGGGATGGGCCCCCCTTCCGTCCGATCAGGCCGACGGGGCCGAACCTCCACAGACCCTGCTGCCAGGCCGCCACGTGAGCGAAAAGATCAGCGGCATCCTGGGGACGTGCTCTGCGCCAGCGGGTCCGCAGATCATCGAGCAGGAGCGATTGGTTGGATCCTGTGAGGCTCGCCCAGAGTGTGGTGAGATACTTGGCATTCAGTCGCCGATCGCGGGCTACATCCGCGATCTTCTTCTTGCCCTTGGTGAGCGCCTTCCGTTCGACGAGGGTCGCTGCGAGATACTTCTCCAGCGGCAGCAGCCCGGCGAGTCCGATTCGCGTGTCGGCGTGGACATTGACGTTTCCAACCACTGAACCGACTCCAAAATCTGCCGCATCCACGAACTCTCGATAGAACCCACGAATCTGGTCCAGGATCTCGTCTGTCCAGTCGCGGCGCGTCGCATGTGCCGAGAAACGAAATCCATCGGGTAACAGTACCGCATGCTGGGCAATCTCCTTGCCTGCATCTAGATACTTCCTCAATAGCCCTGGCGACATCACGAGAGAGTTGCCGGTGTTGGTGAACCCCTCACCGGCGGCACTGTCCGTCGGGAACTCCCGCGCCGGATCCAGCGGGACGCCGGTCAAATCGCGGACTGTGTGCGTATATTCGGCGTTGTTGAGTCGGCGCAGGACGACCAGACCAGGATCGCCAGCGTTGGCCAATGCCTCGGCATCCAGATAGCGCTGGACCCAGGAACGCAAGTCGTTCCTCTGTGCCGGCGTCAGCTGCTTCGAGTACTTGGGAGGCATCTCGCCGTTGCCGAGCATTTCGGCAACCTTGAGCCAATTCTGCGTACCCCGACGCACCGCTGCCAGGTTGGCAAAACGCTCCAGATCCAACTCGCCCGTCTTTTTCTCCGTGGAATGGCAATCCAGACAGAACTTCTGGATGAGCGGTCGAGTCTGATTCCGGTATTCATCGGCCAGGCCTGCAAAGTGATCGGGTCTCGGATTGGCCTCAAGTTGGCCGGGCAAGGACGCGAACATGACCAACAGCAAGACTCTGGCAAACCGGTTGCCGCGACCGAATTCCACCTTTCGAGGCTGGGCGTTATCCATGGGTTCTCCAAGACAGGTCCGTGATCTCCGGTCATTCTTTGGATGGGTAGTAGTCATGAGTCCTGACCTTGTTGGCCGAGCCGGCTCTGAAGTGTCAAATTTCCACTATTGTACACTGCTCTATGCTTCGATTGTCATCTTGATCTCCTGGGCAGCCACCGATAGGCTGGGAGTCGCCGCAATTCCGCCTGTGTTCGAGGATTGATCATGGAATCGGCCCCGCCATACGAAGGGGAGGCCGTGTAGATCGTGGAGATGACTTGCCATGCTTCAGCGTCGTGACTTTCTCGGTCGTTTGTTGCTGGCTCCCTGGTGGGCCCAATCGGTATACGCGGAGGCCATTCGAGGACTCCCTCCATTGGAGATTGAGGATGTCAAGGTCATTGCCACCAGCCCTACTCCCCACCATTCATGGATTTTTGTCAAGGTGATCACCAGCGAACCGGGATTGTACGGGCTGGGGTCAGCCAACAACGCCTTCCTCTCCTGGTCCGTCAAGGCGGCGATCGAAAAGCATCTGGCGCCGTTTTGGATCGGAAAAGACGCAGATCGCATCGAAGATCTGTGGCAGTCAACACACACCCGGTCCTACTGGCGCAATGGCACCATTACCAACGTCGTCCAGGCAGCACTCGACATGGCTCTGTGGGACCTCAAGGGCAAGCGCGCCAAGATGCCTGTCTACCAACTTCTGGGCGGAAAGGTGCGCGACGCCGTACCCCTGTATGCCCATGCCGGCGGACCCACCAAGAATGCCTGCTTGGAGAGTGTTCAAGGTTGGATGGAGCAAGGCTTTCGCCACGTACGCGTCCAGTTGGGATCCTATGGTGGCGGTGGTTTCGTTCCTCCCGGTGAAGGCAGCCGTCCCGAATCGGGTTACCAGGGCAGGGCATTCGACGAAGAGCTGTATATCGAGACTATTCCGAGGTTATTCGAGCATCTTCGCAATAAGCTCGGTTGGGAAGTCAAGCTCTTGCACGATGTTCACGAGCACCTGACACCGACCGCCGCGCTGCAGCTGGCCCGGCGTATGGAGTCGGTGCGGATGTTCTTCCTGGAAGACATCCTTCCTCCCGAGCAGATAGAACACTTTCGAACGATCCGCGCACAGACTGACACTCCGATGGCGATGGGTGAGCTCTTTACGCACCCGTTGGAATGGGGCCCCCTGATTTCGGAGCGTCTGATTGACTTCATCCGCTGTCGCGTCTGCGCGATCGGAGGTATCACTCAAGCCAAGAAGATCGCCGCATTATGCGAGCACTTCGGCGTGCGTACGGCTTGGCAGGAAGGTGGCGACAATGATCCTGTGAACCAATTGGCCGGCTATCACGTAGACATGTCGATTCCGAGCTTTGGGATCCAGGAAGAGAACAACTTCCCCGATGTGGTACACGAGATGATGCCGGGCGCCGCCCGTATTCGCGGCGGCTATCTCTACGGTAGTGGCGGTCCCGGTCTGGGAATCGATATCAATGAAGAGATTGCCCGGAAATTCCCACTCCTGGAAAATCACCATAATGCAGACTGGACCACGGTGAGGGGTATGGATGGGGGACTGGTGAAGCCCTGATCGACCTCGATTGGACGCGCCATGGCATATACCACCCCGTTCTTTCATTCCAAGATGAAGTCGTGTTTTTGGCTCCTCAGGGCGTACGTGTCTAACGTCCTCCCTCATCCAGCTCCAGATCGAATTCCTCGTCGCATTCCCGACAATCTTGATAGGTGGTGAAGTGGGTTACTATGGAGGTCGCTATCAGGCGCCGGTCGTATTTTTTGCGCAGAATATACTTTGCAGGACGTACCGGTAGGCTCTACGTTCGGACCAGTGGCCGCAGAAATCGATCACAATTCCAAGGGTTTCCAATTCATCGATTAGTGCGTCCAGTAATTTCTCTGCTTTCTCCTCGGTCTCGACCCGATCAGGAGCTGGAAGGGAATCCGGTGAACTCAGCAATTCTGAAATCGGCACTCCTGCGTTCTCATGGTCGATCCTGTCCATCAACTCCAGCTCTCCGATTATTCTTGGCACTCTCATGGCTGACACTCCTTTCATTTACTGAAACGAGCTTGGTCCTAGAAACTGCGAGATTTATTTCGGGTGGCTCAGACTCCCGTTCGCCCATACAGCAGTGGAGGTCAAATTGTGTCTCACAGATCCTTGCTACACCTGGAGTGAAATCATGATACCGGACTGGATCCGAGCCACTGAAAGGGCAGGATGGCAGGCGCGAGATTCCTCCGGAGAATTGGTTTTCAAAGACCGAATGTGGATCTTGGGCGGGTGGTTCAGTTCCTTTGAGCCGTGTCCCCGGGATGTCTGGAGCTCAGGTGACGGAAGAAACTGGACGCCGGTCCAGCAAGTGGCGCCCTGGAAGCATGGCGACCTGCCAATGACTCTGGTCTTCGGTGATCGAATGTGGCTGATGGGGGGATGGTTCAACGGTTTGCTGCCCGGCTGTTCGGCAAGCAGCGAAGTCTGGTCGTCTAGCGACGGACTCTCTTGGAAACAGGTTACGGCGTGTGCTGGTTGGTCTCCCCGTTTGGCGGCTGGAGCCATCGCCTTCCAGGACAAGATGTGGATTCTAGGTGGAATCGAGAACTACTTTCTTGGTGACGACAGCAGCCTTAGAAATGATGTCTGGTGCTCGTCCGACGGTGAAACCTGGGAATTGGTGACGGAGCGGGCGGGCTGGTCGCCTCGTGCCTTTCATCAGGCAGTTGTGCTGGAGGGGAAGATGTGGGTGTTTGGAGGAGGGAACTATGTTCCCAATCATTTCGCCCTGAACGACGTCTGGTGCTCGGAAGATGGAGTTGAATGGGCGCAGGTGACAAAGGATGCTCCGTGGGAGCCCCGGCTCTGGTTTTCATCGGTGGTCTATCGGGATCGGATCTGGGTTCTTGGTGGGTGGTCGGAGGAGAAGGGGAATATGGGGGATGTGTGGTGCTCAGCGGACGGTGAGCAGTGGACGCCCCTGAGGTCGGATGTTCTTTGGAGCCCCCGTCATGAGCACTCCGCTTTTGTCTTTCAGGACAGGATCTGGGTTGCCGGAGGACATGCCGCTCCACTCAGCAGCGAGGTCTGGTCGCTGCAGCTACCTCCTATCCACCCCTCGTAACCAGAGCTGTACAATTGGAGAGAGAAAGATGAAGCTGACCTGGGAACTTACGGATCTGGATCGGGAATTCTTCGAACGGGAGCTCGAGAGCTTTGTGCCTGACCGCATTTTCGACGTCCATGCGCACCTCTACGAGCTTTGGCAATGGAAGAAGCCAACCATTCTGCAGGGAGGTCCCGAGAAGTTGCCCCTGGAGCGATATCAGGAGGAAATCCAGTGGATCACTCCGGGACGGGAAACCCATGCCCTCTTTTTCGGAGGCGGACTGCATCCGGAGACCTACCGTGTCTCCAATGAATACGTCGCTGTGCAGGTTGCCAAAGACCCGGATTCCCGGACCCTTCTGATCGTTTCGCCTCATATGGATCCTGAAGAGGTACGACAGGAGGTTCGCCGCCTTTCCATGGTGGGCCTGAAGGTGTATCAGCACTTCGCCCCTGGTGTGGAGACCTGGGAGGCAGAGATTGAGCAGTTTCTGGCCAAGGAACACGTACGAATCGCTCACGAAGAAGAACTGGTTGTCCTGCTCCATATGGTCAAGAGTCGGGCTCTGGCAGACCCTGCGAACCAGCAAAAGATTCGTTATTACTGTGAGACCTATCCGGGCATGAGGCTGATCCTGGCTCACGCCGGTACGGCGTTCAATCCTCATCACACGGCAGAAGGAATCCATTCCCTCAAGGGACTGACCAATGTCTGGTTCGATATGTCGGCCATCACCGGCAACGGAGCCCTGGAGCCGATCGTAAGGACCTTCGGTCACGAGCGCTTGATGTGGGGTTCCGACTACCCCATCAGCCACCTGCGGGGGCGCTGCGTTGCCATCGGAGACAGCCATATGTGGCTTTATGAGGATACCCTCGACTGGAGCAAGGTCTCCTACCGTGAGGTCAAACCGCTCTTCATGGGTCTGGAGTCCTTGCGGGTTTTGAAGGTGGCTTTGTGGAATCTCGGGCTTTCGGATCGCCAGGTCGAGGATGTATTCTGGACCAACGCCCGCAAGCTACTTCGCCTCGAGTAAACGGAGGAAGTGGCTGGTTCGGGGCGTACAGATGAGATGCCAGAATGTGAGGTTATTCTTACGCGAAGCCTTAGTACCGCATTTCATAATTACGGTCGCGTCTGTGGCGAGCGCGACGGCGTCGAGGGCGCGAAGCGACGACGCAGCCATACCCTTGCGTATTGCCAGGAGGAGCGACAAAGCCATCGGCCCGTCCCGTCGCCACCCGAAGGGCAGATGGGGGTTGTGGACGATCTCTGCGTTGGTCGTTGTCGAAGATGGCCAAGCATCGTCTTCCTCCTCCCGCCTTGATCTCGCCTCACAAGCCCCATCTGCAAACGTGACCGTAATAATGAAGTGCGGTACTTCGTCCCACCCCCAGGCATGCTGGCTCCATTCGAGAATGAAACTTCGGGTTTCGGCGTAGCGGTGGCCTCCAGGCCGCCGTGCATCAAGCCAAAGACTCGAAGGAAGAAGACTTCGGCCTGGAGCCCAAAGCTACGTCCGCCCAATGAAGTTTCATCTACGAGGCCTGGACGAAGGTGACAGAGGAGCCGGGTATGAAGAAGGTCGCAGACGAGTGGCCTTCCTACTTCGACGAGACCTCGATCCTGGAAATAAGGTCCACGAAGATCGAGTAGTACGAGATCACTGAGTCGGGGGGCTAAGTCGAATCATCGATCATTTAGTAGCGCCATCCAAGTAGACTCTCTCATCCTCGACTCGGATCTGGTAGGTTCTGAATCGGAGGCGCTCTTCCTCTACGATTGAGCAGCCCGTTTCCAGATCGTACTCGAACCCGTGCCAGGGACAGCGCAGGATCTGGCCTAGGCGAGTCAGACGGTTCTGTCCCAGGTGATCTCCGCTGGCCAGTCCTGTAATCATGCCCTTCCAGAGCGGAGCCCCCTGGTGAGGGCAGTCTCCGCGAAAGGCATAGAAGCGGTTGTCTTCGCTTCGGACCAGTACGACCGGCCGCTCTCCATCCAGCTCAAAGCGGCGCATTTCTCCCCTCTTGATCTCCTCGGTCTGGCAGAGAAAACGACGGGTTTCAGAACTCATACAGCTTTTGAGCGTTCTCGAAGAAAATCTTCCTTCTCAGGTCTGAAGGCAATCCCGGAGGGAGTGCCCGATCCGGGTTGTCGAAGTCGAAGTGGGGATAGTCCGTGGAGAAGACCAATACCTCGTCGCTCTCTACCATGTCCAACACCTGCAGCAATTGCTGCGCGGTCAAGTCCTCGCTGGGTTGGGTCGAGAGCCGGACTCGGTCTCGCATGTGCTGGCTGGGTTTGCGCTTGATCCAGGGAACCTCCTGGCGCAGTGACTTGTACTCCCGATCGCATCGCCACATGAGATGGGGAAGCCAACTGAATCCACCCTCCAGGAAGAGGAATTTGAGTCCTGGAAATCGGTCGAACACGCCATTGCAGATCAAGCTGATGATCTGGGCCATGGTGGACTGGGGCAGGAGCATGTGGCGCTCGATGTAGTAGCGGCCCATGCCGAGAGCACCGCGGGCAAAGACGGTGTGGTGCATAGCGATCACCAGGTGGTTGCGCTGGGCCGCTTCTAGAATGGGATGGTAGATAGGGTCACCATAAGCCATTTTCACGATAGGCAGCATGACCTGGACCATCTGGGGATGTGCACCGATGCGATCAATCTCGCGGACCGCTGCCTCTGGATCCTGAGGGACAACGTGCACGCTGCCTTTCAACCTGGCATCTCGTTCCAGCCAGTGTTCCACCTGGTAATCGTTGTAGGCGGAGGCAAGGGCCGAGAAGAATTCGAACTGCATGCGGGCCGTTGCTGGGTAGAAGTAGCCAGTCAGAACTCCATGTTGGACGGAGTGCCGATCCAGCAATAGCTCGCACATCTGTCCATAATCGGCGGCAGCGGGCCCTCCTTCGGCGGTACCCACGTCAGCCCGATTCCCACCTCCAGGGGCCCAGTAGGCAAAGGGCTGCACGAACCCTCTCCAACTCCGTTCTTTGAGGAGGCGCCGCCAAGGGTCCCGAAGATAGGGGAGCAGATCGTCGAAGGAATGGAAGGCTTCGTGGACATCTGTATCGATAATGGGAAGGCCCTTGTCTTTGGGCCCGCTATCGCTACTGGTATCGGATTGCATCTTAATCCTGCACTGGGCGCACTAACCTCCCTGGTCCGGATCGGGACGCTGGGCGACCCCGTGGCCCGTGCGCGCTGTGTAGGTTCTTAAGTCGAAGCGGCACGTACGCGTGACGGGTCGCCTTTGGTGTAAGTGTTGCTGGGATTTCCGGAAGGGATCTGGGGGAACTCCATGAAGATGATCACTCCCTGGAGGTCGTAGCCTGAGAGGTACATTCTCCCACTGCTGGATCCCCGGTTCAGGACCCAACCGGAGGGAAGCTCCCAGTTTTCACCATGTTCGCTGTCGTACCCAGGGCTTTGACCTAGGCCCGGCAGCCCGATCAATGCGTCGGGGTGTCCCGGTGCTTCCTGTTTGTAATCAAAGGCGAACTTTCGCTCCCAGCTTCCGTCTCTTGTGGATGGCTTTTTAACCTCAGGGACCTCCTGGAACTCATGCCCGCTCATGCGGCGGACCTTGATGGAGCCGTCGCTGTAAATCTCGTTCTGGACCACCGACCACAACACCGTTTCGTCTGCCACGCTTGTCTCCTCCTGCTTTTCTTGTGCAGCTACTGCTTCCGTCTTTCTTGCCTTCTTTGTCTTCTTCGCCTTCTTCTTTTTCAGAGGCTTCTCTGCCTTCTTTTCCGGTTGCTTCACGTCTTCTCCTAGGAGTGTCTTCGCCTGGGTGTAGGTGGCTAGACCCAAAAGAAGTAGATGAAAGTGGACTAAACCACATGTAAACACCTGAAATGCCAGACCTGACGGGTATTCTGGGGTTGTCAAAGAAACTTCAGAACAAGCCGAAAGGAGGCATTTCAGGTGAATAAAAAGGATAGCGCAATCATCCGCAAACGGGAAGCAGAGGTTGCTCAGCGATTGAGCCCCAGCTGGAACGGTCAAGACCCGAAACCGGTGCTCTCGCCCGAGGTCATCAGCTACGAGGTCTCGGAGAAAACGGGTGCGGTCAGTTACGGTGGTCTGGGGCTGCTGCAGCAGGTGGTGAAGTGGAGTGGGCTGGGGAAAGCCATTGACCAGGCGGTGACGCTGCTCAAACGCCACCAACCGTACCACGAATCGGACCACGTCCTGAGCCTGATCTACAACGTGGCCACGGGCGGGACCCGCTATCAGGATATTGAACTGCGACGTCAGAGTGTGAGTTTCCTGGAGGCGGTGGGAGCCGAGAAGATCCCCGCCCCCAGCACGGCCGGAGACTTTGTGCGCCGCTTTGACGCGCCCGACGTGGTGGATCTGATGGAAGCCGTCAATGCCAGCCGCCTCAAGGTCTGGGCCCAACAACCGGCCCGTTTCTTCCAACGGGCGGAGATCGACGTGGATGGGACGATGGCCCCCACGAGCGGCGAATGCAAGGAAGGGATGGAGATCAGCTACGACGGGCAGTGGGGGCTATGCGCCGCTGATCGTGACGCTGGCCAATACGGGAGAGGTGCTCTATGCGGTCAACCGCTCGGGCAACCGTCCCTCTCATGAGGGAGCGGCCGAATGGCTGGATCGGAGTATCGAGCTGGTTCGAGAGGCGGGTTTTCGGAAGGTGCGCCTGCGCGGGGACACGGATTTTTCGCTGACGGCTCATTTTGACCGTTGGACGGAGGCGGGCGTGGAGTTTGACTTCGGGATCGACGCCCATCCGAGCTTCGTCAAGTGGGCGGAGGCGTTGCCAGAAGCGAGATGGAAAGAGCTGGGGCGCCCCAGCCAGGGGAAAGGAAAAGGGAAGAAGCGGCGCCAGCGGCGGGACAAAGTGAAGCCGGAGATTGTCAAGAGACGCGGGTTCAAGACGCTGACGCTGGAACGGGAAGAGATCGCGGAGATCGACTACCGTCCGAGCAAAGCGAAGCGAACCTATCGGATGGTGATCTTGCGCAAGACGATCCTGGTCGAGAAAGGCCAGAAGCGGCTGCTGCCGCAGACGCGCTACCACTTTTATGTCACCAATATCTCGGCCAGAACGTTGGGAACGGCGGGAGTCGTACGGGAAAACAACCGGCGCTGCAACCAGGAGAACGTCATTGAACAACTCAAGAACGGAGTCGAGGCCCTGCGGATGCCCTCGGATACGCTGGTAGCCAACTGGGCCTATCTGGTGATTGCGGCTCAAGCCTGGAATCTGAAGGCCTGGATGGGGTTGGTGCTGCCGGCGCGACTGCAAGCCCGAGAGCTGGTGAAGATGGAGTATCGCCGTTTCCTGCGAGAGGTCATTGAAATGCCCTGCCAGATTTTGCGCAGGGGCCGACAGTTGGTCTATCGGCTGCTGGATGTCAATGGTTGGAGCCGTCTTCTCTTGGAAGGCAGTAAGTGGTTGAAACACCGGCCAGCTACCTGAAACTGAAAGGAGATAAAGTAGCTCCGAGGGTCGCCAGAGCTGGGGTGAGGTGTCTCTACAAACGCCCCCCAAGAGGGCAGAATCGTTTTCCCTGAGCGATCGGCGTGGAGGACAGCTGAAGACGTGCCTGTTCTGAGTGACTTCGCGCCGAAATTTAGAATTTAGGTCTCCAAAATGGCTCCTCGGAGCCGACAAAGGGGTCTATTTTCGAACTTGCGCTTATTTTGGGGCTAGCTTCTTCCCAGAGAGCAGGCTCGTCGACTCCCAAGGGGTTCCCGCGAGCTTGACCTCAACCTGATAGCCATCGATTTCACCTGCCTTGATCTGATCAAACAGATCTTTCGGGATGCGGACATGTTTGAACCCACCAGAATCACCTGCGACTTTAGTGTTTACCTTTGCCAAATGCTTGCCCTCCTCAGACCGCCTTGCAGATCCACTGAATTTTTAACCCGCCCACATTGGACGGGAGGCCCCCACAACGGGCGCCAGCCACTCCCTCCCTGCAATCAGCTTGAGCCCAGTGATCTCCTCTGGTTAGTTTGCCTTCTCTATTGCGTTCTTCTCGTTCTTCTGAAGAATCTATCCTTGAACGAACGCGGGCCGGATGACTTCTCGTATAAAAGTTTGGGAGCGCTTTGTCAAGGCATCCGCAATTCCTATTCGGTCGGGTTGGGCAGCTCGACCCAGCGGCGCTCTCGCTGGCTGGTCAAGACGGCATCCGCCACCTGCTGAGCTCTCAGTCCGAGCAGGAAGCTGGGGATGGCCTCCCTTTGCTCCAGGATCGCGGAAACGAACTCCCAAGGAGTCCAACTCAATTCCAGGCACGTGGTGGTAGTCGCTGACTGCTCCCGCGCCGATGATTGCGATGCGTACGGGCTTCTTTCTCAACTTGAGTTCTCCATTGGACATGGCATTATGGACCTTTCGAAACTCTAGTCAATGGATCCTGAACTGCCGCCCCCCCCCGATATCTCTCCAGTTCGTCGCCACCGAAAAGGCGGGGCCGGTCTCGGCTTTGATGCGCTGTCCCGACAAGGCTCGATGGCTTCTCCTCCTCGCCCATGGTGCCGGGGCGGGAATGGAGCACGCTTTCATGGAGTCGATCAGCGCTGCCTTGTTCGAACTAGACATTGCCACCTTTCGCTATCAGTTTCCCTATCGGGAACGTGGTAAGCGCTTTCCGGACTCCCAGAAGACCCTCTTGGCAACGGTTGAGTCGGCGGTTGTCGCCGCCTCGGAAGCGGCCCCGGACCTTCAGCTTCTGGCAGGAGGGAAATCCATGGGTGGACGCATGACGTCTCTGCTGGCAGCCCAGTCCGGTCTGCCCCAGGTCCAGGGGTTGGTTTTTCTTGGATTTCCCTTGCATGCTCCAGGAAGAGCGGATGTCCGAAGGGCCGACCATCTGCCTCGGATCGAGATGCCAATGCTCTTCTTGCAGGGCACTCGTGACAGGTTGGCAGATCTGACATTGCTGAGGCCCATCTGTGAGCAGTTGGGAGATCGGGCGACGCTTCATGTCGTGGAGTCCGCGGACCACTCCTTCCATGTTCCTCGAAAATCGGGGAGGACCGACGACGAGATTCTGGGGCAGCTGGCCAGCGTCATAGCGGATTGGACGGCAAAGCTGCGCCGCCGACCCCTGCCGTCTATTATGAGGTGAAGGGACGCCAGTTCGTGGTAATAGCCGCGGGGGGAGGCAAGTCAGGGCGCCCTCGGGTGGTGCCTACGTCGCCTTCGCACTGCCGGCTGATGGGGACGAGCGACCGTCTGAAAAATGATCGGCGCAGCTGCCGCGATCGCTGTTAATTTGCTCCGGCCTCTTCGAGAATCTTGGCCACCTCCTCGTTGCCGGCGGCCCACTCCTTGACCGTTATGCCTGCGTTGTCCTTATCCCTGACCCTGGCTCCTTTTTCCACTAGGGCTTTGACGATCTTCGGATTTCCGGTTGCGGCAGCCCACATCAAAGCGGTTGCTCCCGCTATGTTCTCCGAATTGACCCTGGCACCTTTATCCAACAGGGCCTGTACTATTTCGTAGCTACCGGCTGCGCACGCCCGCATCAGTGCGGTCC
The DNA here is from genome assembly GCA_965219855.1 of Acidobacteriota bacterium. Taxonomy (GTDB): domain Bacteria; phylum Acidobacteriota; class UBA6911; order RPQK01; family JAJDTT01; genus CAUZIZ01. The sequence continues at coordinate 585,944 of CBDCOR010000021.1, read as the reverse complement.
ACTTCTCCTTGTCCGGACGATTCTTCGGGGCGCCCTTCTCCAGCAGGAGCAAGGCGACCTCCACATGTGCACTGTCCGCGGCCTCCAGCAGGGGATGCTTGCCCTCCTTGTCCTGGATGCTTGTCTTGGCTCCCTTTGCCAGAAGGGCCTTGACAATCTCGGTATGCCCTTCCCGAGAGGCGACGCTCAAGGCGGTTTTGCCCTCCTCGTTCTTCTTATTGACCTCGACACCCCTTTCCAGCAAAGCCTGAACCGTCTGGGTGTCACCCTCCTCAGCTGCCTGAATCAAACTCTTGTCACCAGCGACTAGGGTTAGAGTTGGTGAGCACAGAATCAAAACCGGGACGAGAAGCACTCTGGACATCTTCAGCCCTCCTAGCCTTTCAAGCGTTTGTGTTAATGGGTAATTGTGCCCCGAAGCCGGGCCGGAAAGCAATCGGCCGTCAAGGTTGGCGTGGGTTGAGTGCATGGAAGATGATCTTTTCTCTGCAGACGTTTTGCACTACTTCCCGTTGCCGCTATACTCCAGCTGGATTACCTAGGTTTTGAAGAAACACTCGCCTACGAGAAGGAGATCAACGTGAACATGCGACCCAACAGAGTGAAACAGAAACTGGCCGCCGGTGGAACGGCCTATCTGGTGTCGGGTTTGGAAGGCCCAGACGACATTGACCAGTTCGGACCGGTTGGATTCGATGGGGCTTGGTTAGAAGCAGAGCACGGATCCGTGGACTTCGGGGACATCCCCTATTTGACCCGAGCCTGCGACTTGTGGGGTATGACCTCGGTCCTGCGGGTGAATAGCAATCAACAGTCGCTTATCTACCGAAGTCTGGACCGCGGCGCTCAGGGCATCGTGGTGCCCCATGTCAACACTCGGGAAGAAGCGGAGAACGTAGTTGAAGGGGGCAAGTTCGCGCCTTTGGGCCGGAGGGGCCTGTTCACCAGTCGTCAGGGTATCGGAGTGGCGGACTACATGTCGGTGGCCAACGATCAGACACTCCTGATCGTGCTGATTGAGGACATCATCGCTTGAGAACCTCGACCAGATTCTGGAGGTGGACCACATCGACGTCTTCTTCGTGGCTCCCAGCGACCTGGCGGCCACAATGGGACTGATCGGTCAGCTTGACCATCCTCAGGTGCAGACGATCATCGACGAGACCCTGGCAAGAATCCAGAAGCGCGGACGCGTAGCCGGTACTCTGGCCAATAACGAAAACGTGGGCCGGTACTCGGCCGCCGGAGTCCGCTGCTTCCTTACCAACACCGCTCCTTGGCTGAAGGCCGGGGCCAGGGACTTCATGGACCGCAGCGAAGCGGCCAGGGGCGGGAATTAGCGACAGGCCTTTTGGAAGCTGTCCTGGTGTTCAGCGAGACAGCAGGACAGCAGGGAATGGGTTGATTGGTTCTGCGGCAAAGAGGATAATGGGTCGATAATTTCCAAAGGAGGAAAAACATGTCCACATCCATGGATCGACGACGTTTTCTGGGTAGCGCAGCACTGGGTGCTGCAGCGTCCAGCGTGACCCTCTCCGCCAAGACCACATCCAAGTATGATTCCCCCAATGATCGAGTGGTGCTCGGGGTCATGGGCATGAGCCGGGGTAGGCGCCTGGCGATGAGCTTGGGCTCCCAGCCCAATGTCCACCTGAAATACATCTGTGATGTGGACACTCAGCGCTTGGATAAGGTTGCCAAGATGTTGGAGGAGAAGCTGGGAAAGGCCCCTCAGAAGGTGACCGACTTCAGGAGAATCCTGGAGGATCCCTCTGTCGACGCCCTGGCCAACGCAGGGCCCAATCATTGGCATGCACCCGGTACCATTCTAGCCTGTTCTGCCGGCAAGCACGTCTACGTGGAGAAGCCCTGTAGCCACAATCCCCGAGAGGGAGAGCTCCTGGTTCAGGCGGCTCGCAAGTACAATCGGGCGGTCCAGATGGGGACCCAACGACGGAGTTCACCCGGGACCCAGGAGGCCATTCAGCATCTCCACGAAGGCGTGATTGGACGCGTCTACATGGTGCGGACCTGGTACAACAGTGGCCGCGGGACGCTGGGGAGAGGAAAACCGGCTCCGGTACCGTCCCATCTGGATTACGATCTGTGGCAGGGGCCAGCTCCCCGCTTTCCCTACAAGGACAATCTAATCCACTACAACTGGCACTGGCATTGGCACTGGGGCAATGGTGAGCTGGGCAACAACGGGGTCCACACCCTGGATCTGTGTCGCTGGGGCATGGGAGTCGACTACCCGACCGGCGTGACTTCCAGCGGAGGGCGCTACTGCTTCGACGATGACCAGGAAACCCCCGATACCCACACCGTCTGCTTCGAATTCCCAGGAAAGCGGTCCATCACCTGGGCCGGCTTGAGCTGCAATCGCCATAGCCCCGGTTTCATCACCTTTTATGGGGACAAGGGGGCGCTAGATCTGGGAACCAAGGGTTCTTACGAGATCTATGACAAGGATGGCGAGATGGTAAAGAAGGGTCTGGAGGACACCTACGGCGACATCCCGCACGCCCAGAACTTCCTGGCCGCAATCCGCAATGACAAGCCTCTCAGTCTGAACACGGAAATTGCTGAGGCCCACAAGACTACCCTGATGTGCCACCTGGGGAACATCGCCCATCGAGTGGGGCGAAACCTGACCTGCGACCCCAGCAACGGCCACATCAAGAACGATCCGGAGGCGATGAAGTATTGGTCTCGGGAGTATGCCAAGGGTTGGGAGCCCAAGGTTTAACCCGCATTTCTCATCGCTGGTCTACTGCGACGCCGCAATCATCCGCCCTGGCTGTGTTATGCTCGGTCGGCCTCCTCGACCTAGTGTACAAGTACGACTGCGGCGGCTCGCCACGAGTGGTCTCGGTCGCAAGCCTTGCCAGGACGGCCCTTGCGGCGCCTCGCTACGACAAGCGATGAGAAATCCGGGTTAAGCCCCCTTTTTCGATGGCCGGTCACCGGCCCTCGCCGGTGACCGTCGTGTTCGTCTGCTGGTACTGATTCTTCCTGTTGGACTTCTGCTCGAATCGCCTCTCTGGCTACTGGAACCGGAGCGAGTAGAGATCCGCATCCTTCATTACGAATCTTAGCCGGACCGGCTTGCCTGCGATTCGGTTCAGGGTGTCGCTGCGGGCCTTGGGATGGCCTCGGTCCCATTTCACCGTGTGCTCAATCTCGTCTCCCCAGATCAGGGGCGAAGCCTCCAGGGCGAAGCCCGGCACCGGATTCCCATCGATATCCTGGATCTCCAGCCGAATGCTGCCGGCTGCCGAGGTGGCGAAGTTCAGTACCAGATTGAGTCCTTCGAAGACTAGCCCCAAAAGAAGTAGATGAAAGTGGACTAAACCACATGTAAACACCTGAAATGCCAGACCTGACGGGGATTCTGGGGTTGTCAAAGAAACTTCAGAACAAGCCGAAAGGAGGCATTTCAGGTGAAGAAAAAGGATAGCGCAATCATCCGCAAACGGGAAGCAGAGGTTGCTCAGCGATTGAGCCCCAGCTGGAACGGTCAAGACCCGAAACCGGTGCTCTCGCCCGAGGTCATCAGCTACGAGGTCTCGGAGAAAACGGGTGCGGTCAGTTACGGTGGTCTGGGGCTGCTGCAGCAGGTGGTGAAGTGGAGTGGGCTGGGGAAAGCCATTGACCAGGCGGTGACGCTGCTCAAACGCCACCAACCGTACCACGAATCGGACCACGTCCTGAGCCTGATCTACAACGTGGCCACGGGCGGGACCCGCTATCAGGATATTGAACTGCGACGTCAGAGTGTGAGTTTCCTGGAGGCGGTGGGAGCCGAGAAGATCCCCGCCCCCAGCACGGCCGGAGACTTTGTGCGCCGCTTTGACGCGCCCGACGTGGTGGATCTGATGGAAGCCGTCAATGCCAGCCGCCTCAAGGTCTGGGCCCAACAACCGGCCCGTTTCTTCCAACGGGCGGAGATCGACGTGGATGGGACGATGGCCCCCACGAGCGGCGAATGCAAGGAAGGGATGGAGATCAGCTACGACGGGCAGTGGGGCTATGCGCCGCTGATCGTGACGCTGGCCAATACGGGAGAGGTGCTCTATGCGGTCAACCGCTCGGGCAACCGTCCCTCTCATGAGGGAGCGGCCGAATGGCTGGATCGGAGTATCGAGCTGGTTCGAGAGGCGGGTTTTCGGAAGGTGCGCCTGCGCGGGGACACGGATTTTTCGCTGACGGCTCATTTTGACCGTTGGACGGAGGCGGGCGTGGAGTTTGACTTCGGGATCGACGCCCATCCGAGCTTCGTCAAGTGGGCGGAGGCGTTGCCAGAAGCGAGATGGAAAGAGCTGGGGCGCCCCAGCCAGGGGAAAGGAAAAGGGAAGAAGCGGCGCCAGCGGCGGGACAAAGTGAAGCCGGAGATTGTCAAGAGACGCGGGTTCAAGACGCTGACGCTGGAACGGGAAGAGATCGCGGAGATCGACTACCGTCCGAGCAAAGCGAAGCGAACCTATCGGATGGTGATCTTGCGCAAGACGATCCTGGTCGAGAAAGGCCAGAAGCGGCTGCTGCCGCAGACGCGCTACCACTTTTATGTCACCAATATCTCGGCCAGAACGTTGGGAACGGCGGGAGTCGTACGGGAAAACAACCGGCGCTGCAACCAGGAGAACGTCATTGAACAACTCAAGAACGGAGTCGAGGCCCTGCGGATGCCCTCGGATACGCTGGTAGCCAACTGGGCCTATCTGGTGATTGCGGCTCAAGCCTGGAATCTGAAGGCCTGGATGGGGTTGGTGCTGCCGGCGCGACTGCAAGCCCGAGAGCTGGTGAAGATGGAGTATCGCCGTTTCCTGCGAGAGGTCATTGAAATGCCCTGCCAGATTTTGCGCAGGGGCCGACAGTTGGTCTATCGGCTGCTGGATGTCAATGGTTGGAGCCGTCTTCTTTTGGAAGGCAGTAAGTGGTTGAAACACCGGCCAGCTACCTGAAACTGAAAGGAGATAAAGTAGCTCCGAGGGTCGCCAGAGCTGGGGCGAGGTGTCTCTACAAACGCCCCCCAAGAGGGCAGAATCGTTTTCCCTGAGCGATCGGCGTGGAGGACAGCTGAACACGTGCCTGTTCTGAGTGACTTCGCGCCGAAATTTAGAATTTAGGTCTCAAAAATGGCTCCTCGGAGCCGACAAAGGGGTCTATTTTCGAACTTGCGCTTATTTTGGGACTAGCGGCCTGGTGATCAGCTCCCCACCGGAGTAACCGGCATGGGCTGAAGCGAAGCCATCGGTCCGGACGGTCATTCGTTCCAGGTGGGCGCTGGGAGAGGTGTAGTGACGGGCGACGTAAAACGAGACCTCGTCTGGCGCCGTCGGTACGACTCCGGCCGAGATAACATATATCACCTCTCTGCTTCTGTCACCTGGGGGAATAGTGTCGCCGTCTCTTCTCTCCTCGGTACTTCGAGGCATGTCGCTGGTCAGCCCCGTTCGCGGCACCGTTGGACTGCAGCTGTTTCCGACACTGCTCACTGTTCACTACTGTTCGGGTCGGTAGTAACTTTCCTGGTGTTTCGATATGCTTCAGATTGAGTTTCGATCCGGGTTTAGGGGGATGTCCATCCCCTCAAGGTTCGGCATCACGGTGGTTCAGGAGGCGAGTAGAAATGTTGCGTGAGTCGTTGTCTTCAAGAAGTTCCTGGAAACCAGTTCGCCGCTTTCCGCTGTGGTGTGATCGAGGGGGGCTTGTCAATCCCAGTTCGCCTTCGGACGAGGAGAAGGTGGTGGCCTTCGTGGAGAAGTGCGTCCAGTACGGCGTGACCGAGTTGGTGCCCTGGAACGGTACCAGGAGCCTGGTCGAGGCAGCCCGGGACAAAGGTATTAAGGTCCACCCTTACCTCGCCTTCAACTCTCATGGAAGCATGAAGCAAAACTATGCTTGGTCCGTCCACTATGCGTCCACACGGTCGCCGGCGACCAAGGAGCTTCTGAACCAGCATCGTCCCATCTGGAGCCCAGCGGGACTCAGTAAGAAGGTCAGTGCTTTTGCCGAGGAGCATCCGGAGTTCTGGGCTTATGGTCGGGATCGCAGCGACGAGATGAAGCCCGGTCAGAGGGTGTCGATGAGTCTGGCCTTCCCCGAGGTTCGGAGATACGAAGCCGATCAGTACCTGGAAATGTTGGAGAGAAATGGAGGAAATGGGTTCCAGGTCGAATTCGTCAGCACCAACAGGGACGAAGCTGGCATCTGCGTGTATGGCTACGAAGAACCTGTAGTCAGGGCCTTCCAGGAGAAACAGGGTAAGAATCCATTCGATCTTCCCAACCATGATCCCAACTGGGTGCAGTTTCGTGCTGACTACGTCACCGCCACTCTGAGGGAGCTGAGAGAGAAGCTGAGAAAGAAAGATCCGGACGGACCTATGACGGTAGCCTTCGTCGCGCGAGATCGTGAGGACTATCTGAAGGTTTTCCAGGATTGGCCCGCCTGGGTGGATCAGGGGCTGGTGGATGAGGTGCACCTCTGGTTCCGTACCACTTCTGATGTGTCTGAGGTGGAACGTCAGGTGCGCCAGGCAGCAGAGATCCTCAAGGGCCGGTGTCCCCTGGTGGCCGAGTTATCCTGTTACCACGTGGGAAGCCTCCAAGACTCGAAGCTGCTGTTGGAAGCAGGGCGCCGGGCAAGAGCCAACGGCGCCGACACGGTGGGTATCTACCGCAGTCACGCCGTAGAGCAGCTCGATTTCTGGCCTCTGATAGAGCAGATAGCGGGCATGTGACGCTACGGTTGACGCCCCTCCCCGCAAGGCGAACCAATACGAGCTAGCGGCGCATCCTCCGAACGAAGAGCCCGGCATATCCCCAGGGCCAGCTCCGCCGAGGACACTCGTCGCAGAGGCGACCCCACAGGGGACGCAATCCAACTCCCAGCAGCGAGATCCCGGTAGCGATAAGGCTGATCTGCAGGGACCGCGAAGACGCTGGAATTCTCACGTCGCCCAGGGCAGCAGGAGCAGATTGCCTGTGACCTGGTTGTTGGAGATGAGCCGGTGTGCCTCGGCCGCCTCCTTCAGAGGTAAGGCCCGGTCGAGTGACGGCTTGATGTATCCGGAGCGGACTTGCTCGAGCCCCCATTTCAAATCCTCGATATCCGCGGCCATCGTACCCCGAAGCTGCTTCTGGCTAAAGAAGAGGTTCCGGATGTCGAAACTGACCTGCGTGCCGGCCGCGAATCCAAAGGTGTCGGGGGCCACTTCAAAAGCGGCCAGGCGGGGCCGGGTCAAAACCGGCCAGTGATTCAGTAGTTATATCCTCCGGTTCGAGTCATTTCAATCCCTTGTGAAGCCCTCCCCGCGAAGCGGGGGGAGGAGGCTTTGTTGTGTGTTCAGCCGTAGAAGCGGTGGGAACTGTGGGAAACTCCGTCCGGAGGAGTTTTCCAAGCGCTGTGGGAACGGTGGAAAAACTCGCCTCCTGGAGTCGTCTTCGCGAGGCAGCCGTTTTCCCACGGTTTCCATAGCGCGGCAGTTTCCACGGCTTTCCGGGGGTGTTGGGGGAAACTCGAGAAGCCTGGCTTCCATGGTCTCTGCTTGGTTTCAACGACACGGCTTCTTCCTGGCTTCCTTTTTTCAAAAAACATTCGCTCAGAGGCCCCTCAAGCAATGAGCTCTGCCCCACCCTGTCCTGACCCCTCCCTCGGAGCGGGCAATCTACGAAGCCTGGGGCTGAGTCCCAGGGTCTGCGAGTAGGGGACAAGCCCGCACTCACAGCACTCGCCTCGCAGGTGTCATTTCTCTTTCCCTCGCTTCGGGGTGGATTTCTCTCGTTGCTGTCGCTCGTAGAGGCGATAGCTCTTGCCCCGAATGAAGGTGACTTCCGAAGTGTGCAGGAAGCGGTCCAGCAGCGCCGAGGTGGCCGCCGTATCTCCTCCCAGCATCGCGCCCCAGTCCTCCAGGGGTCGATTCGAACTGAGGATCGTCGAGGTCTTCTGGTATCGGCGGTGCAGGATCTCCAACAGATCTTCTGCCGCCGACTCCGGCACTCTGCGGAGTCCCAGATCCTCGAGGATCAGCAGCGGGATCCGGGTCATCTCCGTAATGTAAGATCGGCGTCTGCCGGTGGCCGTGGCTTCGGCGATGTCTTCCAGCAGATCGAAAGCCGACTTGTACTGCACCCGGTGACCGGCTTCGACCGCCTTGATCCCGACGGTGATGATCAGATGGCTCTTGCCGACTCCGGTCTGACCGATGACCAACCAGCCGCGGCGCTGTTGGATGAATCGGCCGGTAGCCAGATCGAAGATCTGCTGCCGGTTGATGGAGGGGTTAAAGGAGAAGTTAAAGTCCTCCAAGTGCTTTTGTTCCGGAAACTGGGCCTGGCGCAAACGTCGCTCCAACAGCCGGTCCCGACGGCGGGTCAGCTCGTCATCAATCAGCAGCTCAAAGAACTCCTGATGGCTGAGCCTTCCCTGGACGGCTTGTTGCAGGCGAACGTCAAAGACCTGAGCCAGGCCCGAGAGCCGGAGGTGACGAAGTTTTCGTTCCAGTTCTGATGAGATCATTCTGGTTCTCCTGTGGGATCGGTGATCTGGTACTCGGACAGCGGTCGGATCAACTCGTGCTCGGAGGTAAACAAAGAGCGCTGCGGCACGTCCAGTCGCTTACACAAAGCCACCAGAGTCCGGTAGCGGAAGGCGTCATGTGCGAGCGCCTTGCCGCAGGCTTCGTCGACGACCGAAGCGCGGTAGCGGCGGGTCAGCGAGATCATGCCCTGCACGAGTCGGTAGGCGAGCATGTCTCGGACCTCCAGAGCTCGCTCGGCCCAGCGGTGCGCCTCTGGACCCACGGCTCGGGCTTGCTTCAGCAGATGATGCTCGGTTCGATAGTGCGCGTAGCGTTTGCGTTCCGGAAGATGGCTCGTTTCGGTTCGGAATCTCCCCGGCGGGTACTTCGGATGCAGGGCCACCTGTTGCTCACGAAAGAAGACGCGGACGATACGATCATCCCAGTGCACGGCGACTTCACAACCGAGCAGATGATTGGGCACCGAGTAGAACGCTCGGTCGACTTCGATGTGGCCATCGGTGGAGACCGTTCGACGGCCCACGCGGAAGAAACTGAAGCGGGAATCCGGAAGCGGTCGGAGATGCTTCTGTTCTTCGACAAAGCGGGGCCAGACCTGCTGCTTGGTGGTGCCGTGGATGCGCTGGCGGGCGATTCGCTCGTTCCAACTCTGCAGATGCTCATTCTGCGCATCCAGGCTCTCGAAGCGGCGAGCTTTGAGCGCGCTGGAGTCGGTATATCCGATGCTTCTTTCGACTTTTCCGTTCTCGTTCGGAGCGCCCGGATGGATGGGCAGCACGGCGAAGCCGTAGTGGCGAGCGAGCGCACTGAAGACGGCATTGACCTCGGGGTCCACCAAGCAAGCCCGGGTGATCCCGGCCTTGAGGTTATCGAGGCGAACCACCTCCACGCCGCCTCCAAAAGCGTGAAAAGCCTCCTCGACACAGCGGATGAACGTCTTCAGTTCCTGCCGCCAGACGACTTCCTCATAGGAGTGGCGCGAGTGGCAGAGGACGGCCTTGAACAGATGAGGACGGCGGTAACGACCCGATTCGGTCCGAGTCAGGGCTCCTTTGCCGAAGTCGATCTGCAGGTCCCGACCGGGGGGAGTTTCCACCCGAGCAAACACGCGAGGACTCTCCGCCTTGAGCTTTCCACAGAAGCGCTTGACGGAGTTGTAGGCTCCCCCGAATCCCTGCTCGAAGACCAGGTCCTGCCAGATCCGCTTGGCCTGCAATCCCTGCTGGAGTTTCTTTTCAATCTGCTCCCGAAAGGGCTCACAGAAGCTGCGCAGACCCGGGGGCCGCTTTGGCCGCTTTTGCTCCTCCGAGCCGGGGGCCACTTTGGCCGGTTTTGAATCTCGGGAGGGATCATAGCGGGCAATCCTCTCTCGTCGGACTCCCACCTCTCGCTCGATCCGACGATACGACCAGCCCAGCTTCAGGAGCGCCAAAACCGTTTGCTTCTTTTCCATTTTCAATGTATTGGCCATCGGCGCATCCTACGCCGGATGCGGCCCTCAATGGCTCTTGAAAATGGCCGGTTTTGAAGTGGCCCTCACTGGCCGCTTTTGGGTGGCCCCTGACATCCAAAGGCGACGACGGTACCGAGTGGTCTCACGGCCTCGATACTCTGGGCCAGAATAGGGCCTCCCAGATTGTCGACCACCACGTCGGGTCCCTGACCACCGGTCCATTCGTTGACACGGTCCACGAAATGCTCCTTGCGAGTGTTGATGATCAGATCGGCCCCCAGGGTTCGGGCAAATTCGCCTTTGGCATCGCTGCGGACCGTGGTGGCGACTTCGGCTCCGAGAGCCTTCGCTATCTGGACCTGCATGCTGCCTGAGCCGGATCCACCAGCCTGGACCAACACCCTGTCCCCGGCCTGAACCTGGCCTACCTCTTTCACTGCTCGAACCCCGGTCCCCAGGACCATCGGCAGCGTCGCCACTTCCTCCGGAGTCAGCCCGGTCTCATCCCTGACCACCCACTCGGCAGGGATCTCAATGTACTGCGCGTAGGTCCCTGGGATTCCCAGGCCGGGCAGGGTAAAGCTGGGTGCCGTGGCAGCCGGGCGGATGCTGTATTCGCCCTTTTGCTGCGGGAATCCAGGCATTGGGACGACGCGATCACCCCTCTTGAAGCCATTGGTCTCTTCGCCCAGCCCGGCCACCTCACCGGAAGCATCCGCTCCCAGGATGTGAGGAAAGGGGAGCTCGGGTACGACGGACCCTTCCCGAATGTAGTGATCGAATCTATTGATGCCGGCAGCCAGAACCTTGACCAGGACATGTCCTGGCTTGGGGCTGGGGGTTTGCAGGTCACCATACTTCAGGACGTCGACATCTCCGAACTCCTGCATCATTGCTGCTTTCATTTCCTTTTCTCCTTTTTCATTTGGTCACCGAAAACTCGCTGTATCGCCGTGGCCCTCTGCCATCCAACACCGACTACAGATAGCAATCTGTGTGCCAGAGACAGAAACTTGCCAACTTGAAGCTCAACCTATTGAGAAAAGTGGGTTAGCAAGGATTGGCTGTGGGGAAGAAGGGTAAATCTGAGCTACGACATTTCAGAGTCTACGAAATATCGTGGTCCGAATTCGAGAATGAGTGGATTGGGAAAACGCAGCCCAGAAGCCGAGGAGCTGGAGATCTGGAGCTAAGATTCTCTCTTCTCCGAGTGAATATTCGGGCGCTGGATTCCCAGTTTTTCCATCCGGCTGCGCAGTGTATTGGGATGTAGACCCAAAATCCTGGCGGCTCCATTTGGCCCTTCGACCACCCATTGCGTCCGCTCCAGGATGTTCTCGATGTGGAACCGATTCAGTTCCTGGAGGTTCAGGATCTCTTGGTCTTTTCGGTCTGGCCGCACTGACAAAGGTAGGAACTCTTCCTCAATGTCCAAGGTTGACGCATTCGACAAGATCACGCTGCGCTCGATCACGTTCTCGAGTTCTCGGATGTTTCCCGGCCAGGAATAGAGATCGAGTCGATTCATCGTTTCCTGGCTGATGGTATCGATTTGCTTGCCTATCTTGGTGGCATACTTCTCCACGAAGTACCTGACCAGCAAAGGAATGTCCCCTTGCCTCTCGCTCAGGGATGGAAGATGAAGTGGAAAGACATTCAAGCGATAATACAAGTCCGTCCTGAAGCGGTTCTCTGCAATAGACTGCTCCAGGTTTCGGTTGGTCGCAGCGATCACACGCACATCTACCTTGATCGTTTCTGTCCCACCCACTCTCTCGAATTCTTGTTCCTGCAAGGTTCTCAATAACTTCACCTGGACCTCCTGCGAGAGATCACCGATCTCATCCAGAAAGAGGGTTCCTCGGTTCGTTCCTTGACCAGATCCTCGAGGTCTTGCGAGTACTCGGCCAGTTTCTGATTGAGGCGAAGATTCTCGATGCCGATTGCCAGCTGTCTGGCGAGGGCAATCAGGGTGGTTTGCTCCCGGGGAGACAAGCCTTCCACGCGCTCACTGCCGAGGAACAATGCTCCCACTCGACTACGAACCGTTCTCACAGGGACCACCGCAAAACACGGCATGTTGAGGCTGTCCATCCAGGAGGAGATGCGAGGTTGTTCTGCGCCTTCGCCCAGTCTCACAACCCTGAGTTGTGGTCTCCGAAACAGCTCCAGGACGAGGGGCTTGAGGATTGCCAAGGCTGTTCGCCTGTCCGAGGAATCGAGCAGATGGCCATTGGCTTGTGCAACCAGGCTCCAGATGTTTTCAGCCTGGTCTAGCAGGATCACGCCGCTCAAGCGACAGGGAAGGATCGAGGGCAGGCCAGTGGCGGTCAGACGCGCTCGCTCCCGCTCGTCCCCGACCTCGGAGAGCGCGGTCAGCAGCGCCCAAGCCAGCTCGGTTGTATCGTACCCCTGGCGAGTACTCATGGACATCAGCGCACTATCGGATTGCGAACCCGTTACGTCCCGAGGCGTTGGGGCGCTTACACAGGGCAGTTCGTGTTGTCAACATCGTCCTGGACGTACTCGCCGGCGCTCTGACCATAATTTTCAGGAGGGATCGCGGGGCTCACACATAGATCGCAGTCGGGCGAGCTTCGAGTTCTTCGAGGAACACGGCGGACTCCATGTGGAGGACATTCTCCTGAAGCACGCCTCCATTGACGCAGAGCGGATGCGTCCGCAGCGCATCCAGGATGATGGTTCCCGGGAACGCCGTCACATCATATTGACACAGAACCGCGACTTCGTCTCCCTCAGGCATGTTTCCGTCGCTCATCGCCTCCCAACACATCAGTTCGAAGGGGCTCAGTCCGACACTAGCTGCAAACGACATGTCTGCGGCGACCCGTAGCCGGTCACAGCTTCGATCGGCACATTCCAGTGCCAGTCCTTTTGCGAATTCGCCCATCTTTTCCGGGGTAGGAGCCCCGTTGGCGACTCGGAGTTGACCCAGATCCAAAGCTCGTTTCCCCATGTCTCCAAGCTTGTCCAGGACACCCTGTGCAAGAGCCGGGTCGATCACGAGGGCAACAAATTCCCCGTTCTGGATTCCCGTCTCGACGTAGGGGGACAGCACATCATGCATCTGTGATTGTCCATGGTAGAAATGCACGATATGGATGCCTTTTTCGGCCTCGATTCCACCGATCCCGAGCTCAATGGGTCTTGGCACAGCCATCTCTTCTCCCTAGCTTTCAGGCAATGAAGTCAGCGGTGGAGACGCCTGGTCCGCCCTGAAACCCGCGCCCAATGTCTGGAACTCACGACAGATCTGCACACTGTACCATGAGTAGAGCTCCTCGCGGCCTTCCCTCTTGGCTTCTTGATGCACGGGATCATTTGCCCAACGGCTCATGCTCTCCTCGCTGTCCCACTCAATAATGTAAACCTTCTCGCCGTCGGAATCTTCATAACCCTTGAGTGGAAGTAGGCCAGGACTCTTGGAAGCAAGCTCATAGACCACGGCGAGCCGCTTTTCGTAGACTTCTTCCATGCCTGGATTGACCCTCACTCGGAAGACGACGACGATCCTATCGAGTTTCTCCATCGTATCGTTCCACTGGAGGCGTCATCTTTGGAGTGGGACGAAGTCTAGTCGATTGCAGTCTATACCGTCAAGGCTGACACGTGGCCTGCGTGGCCTGGCCAGGGCGGCGCGAAACTCATTACCAAGGACGCCGAAGTCGAGGAGCTGGGGTTGGTTCAGACCGTCTGGTCCTGACTGTGCCGTCGCCGAAACTCGCGGGTCTGACCCAGTCTGTCTTGTTCCAGCGGGTTCGAACCATCCCCGTGAGATTGCCCTTCTAGACCCAACAATCTAGTATTGCCTCATAGGCTTCTCTACAGCCTGGAGGCCCGTTTTGATAGGTCAGACTCTCTCCCATTAGAAGATCACCTCCAAGCTTGGCGAAGGTGGGATGGGCGAGGTGTACCTTGCACAAGACACCGGGGCCCTAGACCGTAAAGTGGCCCTCAAATTCCTACCTGAGAAGATGCGGCGAGACCCGGAAGACAAGCGGCGTTTTCTGCGAGAGGCAAGATCAGCGGCGGCTCTGGACCCCGCCTTTGTCTGCAATATCTTTGAAATCGGACTAGCGGAGGGCAAAGACTTCATCTCGATGGAGTACGTCCAGCTTGGACTTGCAAGCCCCAATGCCTAAGTGGTTGAAGAATCAGGATTTGCTCGAACGGGGTAGTTTTGAAAATTGTCGTTAACTTCTGGAGTGATGGCGCTCTGAGTGCATAGGAAGGAGGTGAATCCTGAAGGGATTCCGTATTTCAGCCCAGGGTTTCCGAACCCTGGGTCAACGGCGTCTCCCCTGGATTTCAACCCTGAATGGGTTGCGTACAGAAGGGCAAAAAGTGGGTCAGGCCGCACGCGGGTAAGAGGCAGGCGGAGTTCCCGCCTGCCCCTCCCCGTTGTCGCGATGGGGTCTGTTCCCCACATTTACCGGCGTGAGGGTCACTCACCGGGCGACCCCAAAGACGTTGCCCCATTTCGGGGAACGACGTAACATACTTGACCGTAGGTGTTGCGACAGAGACAGAAGCTTTCCAGGGAAAGCAAGCCGAGCTTTCGGCAGAAGAACCCCACCCGGAGTTTGCGGTTGTCGTTGTAGTTCTTCCGTTTAAGCTTCATGCTCCGGAGTCGCATTCGGACCCAGGAGTCGAGCTTTTGGAAGAGCCAACGATTGGTCGCAAACTCGGGGGTGAAGTACTGTGCTGTCCCCCTGATCACTCGGTTCAATTTCAGGATTGCCTCGGCATCGAGGTTATGGCAGCGGACGGTTAATTCCCGCACCTTATCCTTGAATTTCTGCTGGGACTTGTCGCGCATGCGCCGGGAACGGGACGAGAGGAAAAAGCCAAGAAATTCATAGCCTTTTCCGAACGTCATGATCCGGGTTTTCTCCGGACTCAGCCGTAGCTGAAGTGGGGTTTCCAGCACTTGCTGGACGAGTTCCATAGCCTCTTGCGCCTGCTGTTGGGACCGGGTCAAGACGACGAAGTCGTCAGCATAGCGGGCGAATTGAAAACCCGCCCGGTGCAAGGCCCAGTCCAATTGGTTGAGGACGATGTTAGCCAGCAGTGGGGAAATGACTCCTCCCTGTGGCGTGCCGACCGTGGTCGGCTTGAAGACTCCGTCGTCCATGACCCCGGCAGTGAGAAATCGTTGGAGAAGGCGAAGGATATTGCCGTCGGCAACCTTGTCGGCCACCAACTGCATAATGACGTTCTGTGGAATGTGGTCAAAAAAACCTTCCACATCGGCGTCGAGTACCCAAAGGTAGCCGGCGTCGTGAAGGGACAACAGCCACTGGATCGCCTGATGACAGTTGCGTTTAGGACGAAACCCGAAGGAGGCGTCCTGAAAGAGCGGCTCGAAGATAGGTTCCAGCAGCCGCCGCAGAACCTCCTGGGCCACGCGATCGCGGACCACGGGGATCCCGAGCGGCCGGGTCTTCTTCGTGCGAGGGCCTTTGGAGATCCGGACGCGGAGCAGCGGATCGGGCCGAAACGCCCCTGATTTGAGAACTTTCATCAGGGCGAGAAGGTTTGGTTCGAGGTTAGCCTCGAACCTCCCGACGCTGACCTTGTCCACTCCAGCGGCACCTCGGTTGCGCTTGACTTTCTTGAAAGCGGCCCGCATGAGCTCGATCGTAATGCGACCGGTCAGCGAGTGCTCCTTTCTGCTCTTCACCATGGTGTTCCTGTTAGGTTGCATCATCAGGTGAGACGGACCGGGGATCTATCGGGTGTTTCTTAGCCAGGCACCTAGGTGTCTGTTTTCTCGGTTTGACCCGGGCAAGAGCACGGGCCGGCCCATTTTGGAGGCCACGGCCGGGACGCTAACTACCCAGAGCTCAGATCCTTCCTCAGCTCGTCTTCGGTTTTACCTTTCCTCCAGTCGAAACTGGAGTACTCCGGCTCTGCGGCAATCCCTAAAGCGGAGGCGGCTCAGGAGGCCTTCTCCACAGCACCGCATCATCCGTCGCCTTTCGCCGAGGGCTTATAGCGCGGACTCACCCAACGTGGGACGGTGGGGGACCTTCACCGGTCATGACTCGAACCATTTTCCTCAGGCGGCGACAGGTATCACCCAAAGCAGTTCCAGAGAGATAACCACATGTTCTCTCTGAAGACGAGGTCAGGGAACCTCGCCGACGCTTCGCTCAAGGGCGGTCGTTGGCGCTTTGCTCTAGGCCGAAGTGCCGTCTCCCGAAGTCTTCCTGCCTGGCCCCTTCGTGACGATCCCTTCTTCCGGACCTGCCGTTGGGAGCGCCCTGGCTGCCTACCTCCGCTGGTTAGTTGCGGAGTTCGAGCAGGAAGTTCTGTACCAGCGTGGACTCGCACAGGTAGGCTTCGGCGTCTTGCTTCTCTTATCCCTCTATTTCCCTCCTTTCAAACGCCTCACCGTTTGTCTACCATGGTTGACTTAGTTCGAGCCACTGCGGCTCATCGCACCCCGTTGGGGTTGACCTCGATCATCCGAAACCACTTCCCCTCTTTTGAAACCTGAAACCTGAAACCTGAAACCTGTAAACTCTTACTCCTTCATGCACTTGGAAATCGAACGACTGACCCAGGATCTGAAACGCCACCAATATATCGCCGAGCGTCCTGTCGTCACCGCGATCCACCTGGCGTCGACACTGGGTCGTCCTCTACTCGTCGAAGGACCCAGCGGTGTGGGGAAGACCGAGATTGGCAACGTGATGGCACGGGTCTTGGGGACAGAACTGATCCGGCTGCAGTGTTACGAGGGAATAGACACCAATGCCACGCTTTACGAGTGGAACTACCAGAAACAGCTGCTTCATATTCGACTCAACGAGACCCGAGGAACGACTGAGGAAGAGATCTTCGGTGAGTCCTATCTCCTGAAGCGCCCTTTGCTTCAAGCCATCACCCTGGACAAGTCTCCAGTTCTACTGTTGGATGAGATCGATCGCAGTGACGAAGAGTTCGAGGCCTTTCTCCTGGAGCTCCTTTCGGATTGGCAAGTCTCGATCCCGGAACTGGGCACCATTCGTGCCAGACAGAGACCGTACACGGTGTTGACCAGCAACCGGACCCGGGAGCTCTCCGACGCCTTGAGACGGCGCTGTTTCTACCTCTGGATCGACTTCCCTTCGTTCGACAAGGAGCTGGAGATCGTGCGAGCCAAGGTGCCCGAGGCGAGCGAAGCACTCCGTTCCCAGATCGTCGCATTCGTGCAAATGCTTCGACGTCTTTCCCTGGAGAAGTCCCCCGGTATCTCGGAGACATTGGACTGGGCTGCCGCTCTCGTGCACTTCGAGCGCGACCAGCTCTCGAAGGAGTTGGTCGAGAGCACGCTGGGAATCATTCTCAAGCACTCCGAGGATCAGAACCGAATGAAGAGCCTCTACCTGGAGGCTCTCCTCGGCGGCCTGGAAGGTTTTCCCAGTGCTGGACTGGAGCGTGCCTTTCAGAGGGTCGAGGCAGCAATACAGGGGAGATGATCCTCCGTGACAGATCCTGACTCCGGAAGCCTCGAAGAAACCCTGATTGCCTTCGCCCGCCTTCTTCGATCCCGGGGCCTCAGTCTGGGTCCCGGAGACGTAACAGGCGGCATTGAAGCCCTTTCTGCTGTCGATCTCACCGACAAGGAGGATTTTCGGCTTGCCCTGCGATCCACCTTCTCCTACAGCCGCCGCGGACAAGAGATCTTTGACCGGTGCTTTGACTGGTACTTCGGTGGTAGAGCGCTGAACCGCGACCTGGGAGATCCTTCCAGGGTTGATGGACAGTCGTTACCACAGCCGAAGGAAGGACTGAGTCTTCTCTCCTGGAATAGTGGAAAGGATCTAGAAGGCGAGTCCGGACTCATGTCCTATAGCCCACTTGAGACACTGCTGAAAAAGGACTTCGGACAGGTAGACGAAGAGGAGATGAGGCGTCTGGAGCCGCTGGTGAAGTCATTGGTCCGACGGCTTGCTACCCGGCTCTCCCGGCGCAGAATGGCGAGTCGTCAAGGTCAGGTACCCAATCTGAGGCGCAGCCTCCGACGAAACCTGGGAAGTGGCGGCGAGTTGTTTCAGCTGCTTTACAAGCAGCGTCGCCGGGAGAAGGCGGACCTGGTGCTGGTATTGGATGTGAGTGGGTCGATGGAGCTATACGGCCGCTTCCTCTTCCATCTTGGCTATCTATTCACGACGTGCGGAAAGCGGGGACGGGTAGAGACCTTCGCCTTCAGCACCGAGCTCTACCGCCTCAGCGGCGCCCTTCGGCGTCGGGGTGTTCGCCAGGCTCTGCGGAAACTTCGGTTGTCCATGCCAAGACGTGGCGGCACGCGAATCGGCTTCTGTCTTGAGTCCCTACTCGACCGTCACAGGCAGTGCCTGGGCCCGAAGACCACGGTCGTGATCCTGAGCGATGGGTGGGACACGGGCGAGCTGGATGTACTTCGGAAGGCGATGTCGGGGTTGAAGCAGAGTGCGGGGCGGATCCTCTGGCTCAATCCTCTCGCCGGCACTCCCGGCTACGAGCCGACCGCAGCAGGAATGAAGGTCGTTTTACCCTACCTGGACGTCTTAGCCCCAGCTCATAACCTCGAGAGTCTGCGAGAGCTCGACCGATACCTGGCGGTGGTGCGAAGATGATCGCCGCGTTGATTCCGGCAGGCGGGAAAAGCCGGAGAATGGGTTTTGCGAAGCTTCTGCTCGAGGTCAAAGGGAAGAGTTTGCTGGCGAAAGCGGTGGAGGCCGCCATTAGCACCAGCGAACTCATTCTGGTAGTCGTGGGTGCCTATGCCGATGCCTACGCCCCGGTGGCCGAGGCCGCCGGAGCGGCAGTAGTCTTGAATCCCGATTGGAGAGAGGGCATGGCCTCCTCCCTTCGGGCCGGGATCTCTGCGCTTCCGGTCGAGGTCGATGCGGCCCTGATCGTGCTCCCCGATCAGCCCTTCGTAGACGCGTCCCACCTTGCGGCCCTGGTTCAGGTTTTTCGGGAGCAGGAAGTTCCTTTGGTCCTGTCGCGATATTGTGGGATTCTGGGAGCCCCCGCCGTGGTGGGCCGCGAGCTCTTTCCACAGCTACTCAAGCTGACTGGGGAGTCAGGTGCAAAGGCCCTCCTGGGAAGCGTTTCATCGGTTGGAGAAGTGGCTCTGGAAAAGCCCTTTGATGTCGACACCGTGGAACAGGCCGAGCGGCTTCTCGCTGAGGGTTCGGAGAGCCCGTGTGGCAGCAATTAATCTGCTGAGAAAACGCTAGAATCGTTCCCTGTTTCCCTGATTCTTCGACAATAGAACAACTGCAGCTGTTTGTTCTGCGACCCTCAGCAGCCGAGGTACGGCTCGCCCCGAGGCCTCGTGTCGGCGTCGGACACTCCGCGCCAACTCGCATCCCTTTGCCTAGGCTGAGTACATCACGGCGGGACACAAGGGTGAGCGGCCAAATAAAGTGCGGGTCTACAACACGGAAGTTCACTCCAGAGAAACTTCGAAAGGGGTACTGGAGGGCCGGTTCTTGTCCTCCCCCAGGTTGATCATGGCGGGTCTCGATTTCCCGTCGACCCTCAGCGCGAAGCGTAAGGTTTTGACCTTCTTGTCTGGTTTGAAATCGAAGCCGTCAATGTCGGCATCTGTCTTTGAATCAAACCAGATCTTGCGATCCCCATCTTTCTCGATCTTATCCTGGGTTTTGGTTGCAACCACCGCACGCCGACCCCGCCTCACTCGAGTCCGTCCCCTTGGTCCCCGAAACTACTCGGGCTGGGCGGCCTCTTCGGATCACCTTCGATGCCTTTTCGACGTCAATCCGCTTGAGCGATTTGAGTTTTCCGGTGTCGGCGATCACGTTGCCCGTGAAGTGTCGCTGCTGGCCTTTCGTGGTCCAGCGGACCTTCCAGGTTTCTCCGTCCCTCCAAACGAAGTAGCCGGCGTCGTAATCTTCACTGACAGACGGCTGGCCATCGAACTTGGAAATCTCCTCGCCGGCACTTAGAGGACTCGTCGCCA
The DNA here is from genome assembly GCA_965219855.1 of Acidobacteriota bacterium. Classification (GTDB taxonomy): domain Bacteria; phylum Acidobacteriota; class UBA6911; order RPQK01; family JAJDTT01; genus CAUZIZ01. Next base: position 565,964 of record CBDCOR010000021.1, on the reverse strand, counting down.
GGAGCAGCAAGAACGAGAACGCTAGTGATAGCGACCACCGTTTCGACTTCATCAGGTCATCCTCCCTCTGATTAGTGAATAGTTTCGAAACTGGTCTCGTTGATTCAGATTAGCATACTGGATTTCGACACAATCGCAACACTTCTCTCGACAAGTGAGAGTCAATCTGATTTCGCTTCTGCCCTGGGCAGTCTCGAAATCAGGACAAGCGAAAAGAGGGCAGCCGACAAGGCAAAGATGAAACTGGCCTGAAAGCCGAAGTTGTCTGCAAGGGCGCCATGGGTGGCGGGCCAGACGAAGCTCAAGGTGCTGCCCAGCATCAGTATCGAGATGTTCCGGGTGGACGTAGCTGCCGGGCAGATCGCCACCAGAAAGGCGGGAAAATAGGCTCCGCCCAGTTCCCCGGCGCCCATGAGACCGAAGGCGATCAGGTAGAGGTAGCCCGGTACCAACCAACCCCACAACACCGACGCCGCCAGCAGCAGCATCGAGGTATACAAAGAAGCGCGGAGTCCCCAGCGGATGGCAATGACGCCCATGGCAAATCCCGCCAGGGACTTGAACCCGAAACGGCATGCCATGACCCAGCCGGAAAACTCCTTGGGATCCTGGCCCAGGACCTCGCGTCCGTAGAGGGAGAGCGTGGTCATGAGAGTGATGACGATGAACCACATGAAGAAGGCGAACCAGAGCATTACCAGAGTCCGGTCTCGGAGATAGGTGGAGAGACCCTGGGAAAGTAGCGAAAGAAGGCGGGACTCTTTGTCTCAGCAACGTCGACCAGGCGATAGCGGCTGCACAGAAAAGCGGCAGCGCCCATGCAAGGAGCTCCGATCAGATACAAGAAAGCGAAATCGTAGGGATAGGGCAGCCAGTCGATCCCACCATCCAGCACGAACTGAGCCCAGAGGGACCCTGCTACTGCCAGTATCGGTCCCAGGGTAAAGGTCCACTTGAAGGCCCATGCGCTTCCCTGAGGAGTGGTGCCTCGCTTGAGACACTGATAGGTGTAAACCTGGGAGGTGTACGCCGAAAATCCCTGAATCAGCCCCTGTCCTATGACTGCGGCCAGACGTACGGTATCGCCGACAGGGGAGAAGAGCAAAATGCAGACGACCCCCAGTAGTGTCGCGGTCACCAGGTACGCCAGAACGGAAGTGAAGCGGACGAGTCGGTGGGGGAGAACAAAGGAGAGGATGAGTGGCGCCAGAGCTCCCAGAAGGTAGGCGGAGGCAGGAAGGTTGGCCACAGTGGCGCTGGCGCCCAGCTTGTCCGCCAGGGCGGCCTGGACTACTCCCACGTACACCACGGGTGCAGCGAAGTAGAGAAGGCCGTTGTGAGCAATGAAGATCAGGCCGTTCTTTCGATCTGCCTCGGGAGTGATCTGGGCTGTCGGCACGGTGTCAAGGCTGCTCATGGCTGGGTTAGGGACTCACATACGACACATGCCAGAGCCTCCCATTGCCATCTTCCGAGATCATGAGCGAACCGTCGGGCATCTGCAGCAGTCCCACCGGTCGTCCCCAGACCTCCGCTTTGTCGGGGCCCATCATCCAACCGGTTAGGAAATCGGTGGGACCTGAAGCCGGCCGGCCGGATTCGAAGGGGATGAAGGCAATCGAGTAACCGACTCGACGGGCTCGGTTCGAGGAGCCGCGAAAGGCGAGGAATAGCCCTCCCCTGTACTTTTCCGGAAACTGGGTGCCGTCATAGAACAGGATGTCCATGACGGCCACGTGAGCCCCGAGGACTACGTCAGGATAGAGGGTCTTATCGACCATTTCCTGGTTCGTCTCCTTGTGCCTTGGCTCTTTGTGAGGACCTATGTAGGCGTCGGGCCAGCCGTAGAAGCCCCCCTGCTGAACGTGGATCAGGAAGTCAGGTACCAGATCATCTCCGAGTCCATCGCGTTCCTGCACCGCCCCCCAGAGCTCATCGGTTCCAGGCCTCCAGCGTAGGCCGATGGTGTTGCGCAGGCCGGTGGCGATTATCTCGTGGTCTCCGCCATCTGGATTGATCCGGTTGATGGTAGCCCGCAGCGCGGGCTCGCCCTTGTTGATGTTGGATCCCGAGCCGACGGTCACGTAGAGCTTTGCCTGCTGGCGGTCGAAGAGTAGAGAGCGAGTCCAGTGTCCCTTCCCGAAGCCTTCAAGGGAAAAAACCTGCTCGCCCTCTCCCGAGATCGTCATATCCTTATACTTGTATCGTTTGATCGAAGTCGGCTCCCCAACATAGAGGTAGTCTCGATACAGAGCCAAGCCGTAGGGCCGGTCCAGGTTCTGCAGAATGGTCTTTCGATTCCCTCCCTTCAGGGCATAGACGGCGCCGGTTGGAGACCCTCTTTCGCCGCTATCCGAAACGAGAACCTCCCCTGCAGGCCCCACCAGCATGAAGCGAGGTTTGGTGAATCCGGAGGTGAATTCCTTCACCCGGAAGCCCTCTGGGACCTTCAGTTGAGCCCCAGCTGGCCGAGGGACGATGCGGGGACTGGCGCTGGCTGATTCGGTGTGGTAAGGCTCGGGTAGTCCTTTCCAGTTGACCGGTAGTCGGGGGGATTGTGCGAAGACTCCGCTCCCAGCCAGTAGCAGGGTCAAGAACCCCAGGCAAATTGGATGCTGTTCTCTCATGATGGTGGCAGATGGTAGTTTTAGAACGTTCCGGAGTCAAGGAGGGTTCGGATGGAGAGGTTCTGTTGAAGCGCTAGACCAGAAGCTTGTCCACGCGATTCCCGTGTACGTCGGTGAGCCGGAAATCTCGTCCCTGGAAGCGATAGGTCAGCTTCTTGTGGTCGAAGCCCAACAGGTGCAGGAGGGTTGCGTGCAGGTCGTGGACATGGACCTCATCCTGGGTCACGTTGAATCCAAACTCGTCGGTCTCGCCCAGGGTGATCCCGGGTTTGATCCCTCCGCCGGCCATCCACATGCTGAAGGCGTTGGGGTGATGGTCGCGCCCATCCTCAGTCCCCGCTTGCACCATGGGAGTCCGTCCGAATTCGCCGCCCCATAGGACCAGGGTGTCCTGCAACATCCCCCGCTGTTTGAGATCCTGAACCAGGGCTGCGCTGGCCTGGTCCGTCTCCTTGCAGTTCTTCTTGATATCCCGAACCAGGAAGCTGTGCTGGTCCCAGGACTCATGGTAGAGCTGAATGAAGCGTACGCCACGCTCCACCAGTCTTCGAGCCAGCAGGCAGTTGTTCGCGAAAGACGGCTTTCCGGGCTCGGCGCCGTAGAGATCCAGGATGTGCGGGGGTTCCTGCGACAGATCCATCAGTTCCGGAACGCTGGCCTGCATCCGAAACGCCATCTCGAAGGAGTTGATACGGGTCGAGATCTCTGGGTCGCCTGTGAGGTCCAGATGCATCTGGTTCAGGCGCCGGATGGAATCCAGTGAATCCCGCTGCAGTTCCTGGTCCATGCCGCTGGGGTTGGAAAGGTAGAGGACGGGGTCTCCACTGCTGCGAAACTGAACGCCCTGGTAGACGGTGGGCAGAAAACCACTGCCCCAGCAGGAATCTCCGCAACTCGGCCCCTTCTTCCCGGAACTGAAGACCACGAACGCGGGCAGGTCTTGGGATTCGCTGCCGAGACCGTAGGTAACCCAGGCACCCATGCTGGGCCGCCCGAATTGCTGGGTCCCGGTGGTCATCATCAGCTGGGCCGGAGCATGATTGAAGGCATCGGTCGACATCGACTTGACGATGGCGATGTCATCCACCACTCCGGTCAAGTGAGGAAGCAGCTCGGAGACTTGAGCTTCCGATTGGCCGTGTCTGGCGAACTTGAACTTGGGTCCGAGGAGTTTGGAGCTGGGGTTGATGAAGGCAGCACGATAGTCCTTGATCAGTTCCTCGGGCGGAAGGGTCCCGTCGAATTTCGCCAATTGGGGCTTGTGATCGAAGAGCTCCAGATGACTGGGAGCACCGGCCATGAAGAGAAAGATAACGTTCTTCGCCTTGGGGGCGTAGTGGGGTGTTCTGGGAGAAAAGGGGTTGTCCGAGGAGGCTGCTCCTGCTGCGAATCCAGCCCGGGTCAGGAGTTCCCCAAGAGCCATGGTTCCCACGCCGACGCCGCACTGCTGAAGAAACCAGCGGCGGCTGATCGATTGGGGATCGTTTCTTTCATCAAGTTGGTTACGGCTGTTCATTTGTGTGCTCTATTCTTTGGTGATGGTTTCGTCCAGATTCAGGAGGACCCGAGCCACCGTAGTCCAGGCTGCCAGTTGGACCGGTGTGGCGTCGCCTGGAAGATCGGCTCTCAGTTCCTGGTCGAATCCTGCAATGTCCCACGGATTGACCCAGCCCTGTGCCAGACGTGCTCGCTGCCTAGTGAGCAGCTCGAGCAGTTCCCCTTTCTCGGCCTGATTAGGCACCCGGGTCAAGCAGCGGCGGAAGGCATAGGTCAATCGCTCGCCGTCGGACCCACCTCCCTCTCGAAGAGTCTTCAGTGCCAGGGCCTGAGCCGCTTCCAGGAAGAGGGGTTCGTTGAGTGTGGTCAGGGCCTGAAGTGGCGTATTGGAGCGGGAGCGGCGGACACATGAGAAGTCCCCGTTGGGGGCGTCGAAAGCCTGCAGCACGGGGTAGGGAACCGAACGAAAGCGGAAGGTGTAAAGGCTGCGCCGGTACCGATTCTCTCCCTGTTCTTCCTTCCAGACCTTGGGCCCGTAACTGGCCGGAGGGACGAAGAGGAATTCGGGAGCTGGAGGGTACACACTGGCGCCTCCGATGCTGGGATTGAGCAATCCACTGGCGGTTAGAGCGATGTCCCGCACGATCTCGGCTTCGACCCGAAGACGAGGTCCCCGTGCCAGCAGACGATTGTACGGATCACGCTCTCGGAGCTCTGGAGTCTGCCTGGAGGACTGGCGATAGGTGGCGGAGGAGACGATCAGCCGGTGAAGCTGCTTCAGGCTCCAGTCACGCTCCATGAACTCGACCGCGAGCCAGTCCAGCAGCTCTGGGTGAGAGGGCGCCTCACTTTGTTTGCCCAGGTTCTCGCTACTGGTCACCAGACCGATCCCGAAGTACGCCTGCCAGACGCGATTTACCAGGGACCGTGCCGTTGTCGGCGACCTGGTGTCCACTAGCCATCGAGCGAAGCCGAGGCGGTTTGGAGAGGCATCCTTTGGAAAAGCGTGGAGAAAGGCCGGGACTCCTGAGGAGACGGGCTTACCCGGGCTCAGGAAGTCCCCTCGATTCAGAAGGTGGGTTTCTCGCCTTCGCGTTCGTTCTTCCAGTACCAATTGGGCCGAGCCTTCAGGGTGCTGGCGCCACAGTTCTTCGATTTCCTGGTTCGCCTGACCCCATTCCGGGACGCTGGTTCGCCAATAACTGAACACGGCCTGGGCTTGCGCAGCAGTCCTATCCGGACGAGGGATCGACAGGATTTCCCGCAGACCTACAGGTAAGGGGTCTGCAGTCGCTCCGGGGGTGGTGATGGCCGAGATCCGGAAGCGACCCAGGTTATGGTTCTGATTGTCGTCGCTGTTGGCACCCCCATGCTTCTGGCTCAGGTGGAACCTCAAAAGCGTCCCTTCGGGATGGGAGATGGGAGTCTTGACCGTGAAGACAGCCTTGCGGGGAAGATTGCGTCGAGCCGGCCCGGCGTCGATTCCCCAGGCCGTCTTCTCGTCTCCATCGATCGCAAACTCGATCGGACCCGTCACGCGCAGCTGGTTGCTCTTGTCGTCGAACATCGCTTCCAGCGGAGTTTCTGGGAGTGTGATGTCCGCCGTTGCCCGCGTGATTTCGACCTTCTCTACCTGTTCGGGGGACCCCATGGCAGCAGCCTCTACCTCAAACTCGGTTAGCGCTCCCGTCCCTTTCAGGGAGCGGCCAGGGCCTCCCAGGGGCAGGTTGGGATCGTTCAACAACTCCAGGCGGAAGGCGGTCAGGTCCCGGAGCTTGGTCTCGACGGTCATCTTCACGCTGTGTTTGGTAGGAGCATAGCCCTGGGCCAGGAAGGAGCCGTCGCCCTGCGGCAAGTACTTTTGCCCACCGGTGCTGATGTCCTCGACGATGGGTCGGAGCACGGTCCAATTCGGCTGGTCACCCTGGACTTCGCTCTCCCAGCGCGCCATTTTCTGTTCCCAATCGGGGAGCGTGTGTTTGAGATTCTCTTCGACTTCCCGGATGTGACGAAAGACCTCCGAACGCTTCATCTGCTCGTCCGGGGTATAGACGGCCAGGTTAGCCTCGTGCGTATTGTTCAGGAAGGCGAAAAGACGATAGTATTCTTCCTGCTTGAGCGGATCGTATTTGTGGTCGTGGCATTGAGCACACTGGATGGTAATCCCCAGAATGCCCTTGCCGATTGCATCCATGCGATCGAACAAAGCCTCCATCCGAAACTGTTCCGGATCGATGCCGCCTTCCGCGTTGATCATGGAGTTTCGCAGGAAACCGGTGGCCACGATCTGATCCTGCCCGGCATCGGGTAATAGGTCTCCTGCCAACTGTTGGATGATGAAGTCGTCATAGGGCAGATCTCGGTTGAGGGCGTTGATGACCCAGTCCCGGTAGAACCAGACCCTTCGCGGCTTGTCCTTTTCGAATCCGTCGGAGTCGGCGTATCGGGCCGCATCCAGCCAGTGCCTGCCCCAGCGCTCTCCATAGTGTGGCGACGCCAGGAGTCTCTCCACTTGTCGCTGGTAGGCGTCGGGGCGCTGGTCGGCGAGGAAGGTCTCGACTTCTTCAATAGAGGGTGGTAGTCCGACCAGATCCAGACTGAGTCGTCGCAGGAGTGTGACCTTTTTGGCCTCAGGGGAAGGGGAGAGGTTCGCCTGCTCCAGGCGAGCCAGGATGAAGTGGTCAAGGGCGTTGGCCAGCCAACCCTGCTTCCGGACCCGAGGAAGCGATGGTCGTTTCGGTGCGACGAAGGCCCAATGCTGTTCGCCAGTTTCCCCTTCCACCAGGCCGACCTTCTCAGGCCACTCGGCGCCCTCCTCTATCCAAGTCCGGATCAGCTCGATCTCATCTGATGCCAGCTCACCGCCCATCGGCATCCGCACCAGATCGTTCAGCCCGGCGACTCGCTGGTAGAGGGTACTCTCTGCTGCGTCGCCGGGTTGGATGATGCTGCCCGATTGCCCTCCGCTGAGCACCTCCTGACGGGAATCCAGTCGAAGTTTTCCCTGCTGGAGTGCAGGTCCGTGGCAAGAGTGGCAGGACCTTTCGAAAATGGGGTAGATATCCCTGGAGAAGTCGATCGTCTGTGGCGCGTGTTGGTTGGCTTCGCCTACACCTGTGCCCAGAAACAGAATCGCAGCCGCCAGGCTCGTGATCTTGGGAAGGCTGATTCTGCCAAGGAATTCCTCTCTCATTTTCGATTTCTCAGAAAGGCCCTTTTCGGGATCAATTATATCGGAAGGACATCGAAAACGAAACCCCCCGGAGGGGCAAGCTGGAATCCTTCGAGCAAGAAACTTTGCGTCCGGGCGTGGCGGTGGTCTCCAGGCCGCCGGACATCGAGCCAAAGGCTCGAAAGGAATAAGACTTCGGCCTGGAGACCAAAGCCACGTCAGCAAATGAAGTTGAGTCCTTCCCCCGGAGCAGTGATCAGTAAGCAGTACCGGAAACAGCTGGACAACAGCAGAACCGTCCCTGCCCCCGACCAAAGTTTCTTTCTGGAATGTTCCAGCTCGCAGCATCACTGCTCACTATTCAAGTTTCAGCTTGGGGCTGTTGCGGGCGTTTCCAAACTGCTAACCTGCACGCTGAAATAGCGTGGGCGCGACTGGAGGAAATATGAGCAGAAACGTAATCAGTTGCAGCTGGGGAGACCATCTGGAAGCCTGGGACGACGATGCAGCTTTGGATACGCCTGAGAAGATCCTGAAGGCTGCCGAAGAATGGCAAGCGGTACACGGCGCTGGCGCTATCTACTGGCGGGAGATGAGGACCATGAGTAAATTCCGGGTAAGCTTCACGGCTCCCGGATCCCCTCCCAGAGAGGTCGATAGTACCTACGACAACCTGGGTTTCGACGAACAGGAAATGATTACCACCCAGCTCAAGGACATGGGGTTCGAGATCTACATGTACACTCCCATGTTCGATGAGGGGTTCCCTCTAAGCGAGGGCTGGCAGGGAGGGATCTTCGGCTGGCAAAGCCAGTTCACGCTGGCCAATCCCGAATGTCTGGCGACGGACAAGGAGGGCCGGCCCCACTACGGCATCCTGGAATATGGTCATGACGATGCCCGACGCTACACCATTCGACGGATTCTGGCTGGCCTGAGTAACTACAACTTCGACGGCGTCTTCGTGTGTACCCGCTCCCAGTCCAGGCCTGCCGTCTACGGAGACCAGTTTGGCTTCAATCAGCCGGTTGTTGAGGAATTCGAGAAGCGCCATGGCGTCAACATCCTGGAACGCAATTTCGATCTGGAGGCTTGGCGTCGACTGCGAGGAGAGTTCGTTACCCGGTTCTTCAGGGACCTGAAGGAGGCGCTTTCCGAGAGAGGGAAGAAGCTGGGTGTGGGAGTCCCCCGGGGGGACTACATTGGGCCGCCCCTGGGGAACCTTTACCTGGATTGGAGAACCTGGGTCCGTGAGAAGATCGTAGACTCTCTGACGATTGATCAGATCGCCGTACGCTGTCCTTCATTCTGGCACCTGATGTGGCCCAAACATCGAGCCCATGGCCTCCTCTGCAACGACGCGGACCACTACGGAATCAAGGGAGGATCCGGCTACCCAGACCGGCGATTCTGGTCCATCCCCCTGCCCAAGGGTTCCCCCGAGTATCAGCAGGCCATGGATCGTCTGTACGGGGCGATCCGGGACGACTATGCACCGCTCTGCCTGGAGCACGGATGCAAGCTCTATGTTGCGAGGATGTGGTCTCGCCACGACCCCGAGGAAAACAGCAGGCTTCTGGACACCGAAGGCGTTTCGGGAGTGGTCATCGGCTCATTCGGGGCAGAGGCAGAGAAGCGGGTAGGGGAGGCACGGCCCCAGATCGTCAATCCGTATTGAAGGTTGCAGGTTTCCAGTCCCCCCGCAGGCTATACCCCTAACCTGAAACTTCATTGGCGAATGTAGCTTTGGCCTCCAGGCCGAAGTCTTATTTTTCCGAGCCTTTGGCTCGGACGGCGGCCTGGAGCCCACCGCTACGTCTCGACCGAAGTTTCTTTCAGGTACGATCCGGCGCAGCCGGAGGTGGGGCTAAGCTGGAACTTCATCGAGCACTGACCGCCGTCCTATCAACGGAATCGCTGCTGTCGATGTTCGTGCCTAGAGACAACCAAAGTTTCTTTCTCGAATGGGTCCAGCGTCCTGGAGGCAGACTAACCTGCAACCTGTAACCGGCTCAATCGATGGCCGCGGCATGGCGGCCAGCCGCTGGGTCACCGGCGGCGTGGATGATGCCTTTATCCTGGTCCAGGTAGAGCATGACCGGACGGGCGATGTAGCTGTCGGTCGTGGTCAGGTCGTGTCCCCGGCTCTTGAGATCTGCCTGAGCCTGCTTGGAAACGCCGCTGTGGACTTCCAGACTCCCGGCTTTGACGAACGCCTTGTCCCGATCGCGGTTGGGGTTGAACGAATCCTGGTGGTGGTCGGTCTTGAAGCGGGATGCGGTGACCGCCTGTTCTGGCAGCATGCCGAACTCCACGTGGTTCAAGAACACGTTCAAGGTGGTCTGATCCTGGAGATCTCCCCCGGCTACACTGATGGCGACCACGGGCTTTCCGTTTTGGGTGACCAGAGTGGGTGTGAGCGTGATTCGGGGGCGTTTGCCTGCCTCAATCCGATTGGGATGTCCTGGCGTGGTATTCAGACTCCGGAGGCGATTGCCGGTGTTGACACCCGAGGGTCCCGGAAGATTCCCGGATAGATTGCAACTGGGTGTCGCCGCCACGACGTTACCCCATCGGTCGGCTACGACGCAGGTGGTGGTGTCGCTGACCGGGAAGCGGTCCGGATGGTTCTCTGCCTGCATCATCCCTTTGAGCGGTTTCATGTGATACGGGTCGCCGGGACGACGCTCCAGCGAAGCCTTGGAGCTGTCGATCAGGGAACGGCGAATCTTGGCGTACTCTCGAGAAAGTAGAGCTTTGAGAGGCACCTCGGCGAAGAGGGGATCTCCGTAGTATTCATCCCGGTCAGCGAAGCCCAACTTCAGAGCCTCGGTTACGGTGTGGATATAGTCGGCTGACAGGTGTCCCATTTTCTTCAAATCGAAGCCCTCCAGCAGCCGTAGGGACTGGCAGAGGACGGGGCCCTGGGTCCAGGTGGGACATTTGTAGACGGTATAGCCGCGATAGTCGACTGATACAGGATCTTCCAGCCGGGTGACGTGGGCAGCCAGGTCCTTTTTGCGCAGGAAGGAGCCGGTCGAGATGTACCAGGCCTCCAATTCGTCGGCCACATCCCCTTTGTAGAATCGGTCCCGGGCTGCCGTCAGCTTTTCTTCACGACTTCCTGTGGCCCTCTGCTCGGCCTCAACCAGCTTCCGCAGCGTCACCGCCAAGGGGCTATGCCAGCTCTCAGAGCCTGCGTCCAGAAGCTCCAGAGCTGGGGTTACGGCTTCTTCAAAAGACCGGGTCCCATACAACTCCAATGCGGTGATGCAAAGGTGCACCGCACCAGGTGTGGGGGCAGCCTTCATGCTCCCAGTTCCTGGGATCCCATTGGTGTTGTACCAATCGATGGCAGCCTCGTCTAAAGGAGCTCGCCCCAAACCGGAGAGCACCTTCACCTCTTGTTTCTTGGCGTCGTAAATAAGGAAGGGAATCTCGCCTCCGATGGCAAACATCCCATAGTCAGTTACCGACAGAGCCAAGAGGGTCGCCGCGGCTGCATCGGCGGCATTACCGCCGGCCTCCAGCAGCCGAATACCTGCGGCAACTGCGTTGCCATGACCGGCTGCCACTGCACCGCCCTTACCCGCGGCTTTCCAGCCGATGTGAGAGGAAGCGTTAGCGAGGGCGATAAAGAAAACTAGGGTCAAAGGCAGAAGCAAAGCAGTCTGGCGCATGGGACTTTCCCCCTTTAGTCGTGTGGATCTGTAGACGGCGGTTGTACACCAAACGAGGTCTGCAGGCAAGGACTCACCCGCAGTGGAGGCACCGCGCCGGAGAGAGAGGAAGCCTATTGAGTGTGGGAGTTCTCTCCCGAAAAGTGGGTGCCCTTCGCGCCGTAAGAAGGGTTTTCCGCCACCTCCTGATTGTGTTCCGGCTTTTTCCTGATTCGCGCCAGGAGCATAGCTCCCAGACCGAGAAGAATCTCGTCCGCCATCGGAACCAGATCAGGAATGAACAGGTCCAGCAGGAAAACGATCGCCGTGATCGCAAACAAATAGGGGAAGCGTAGCTGGGAGAAGAATTCAAAAAGATGTCGAGTCATGCTAGCTCCATCATCTTAGCATGGACTGTCGACTAGGATTTGGCAGCCGAAATCTAGGGGACATCGAGGGGGGCTACCTGGGGAAAAACTTCGCGATGATAGAGCGTTCTGGCGGATTGGTCAGCAGGGAGCCAACCACCATGACGAGAGCCGAGACAGGCAGGATGATTGCCACCGCCATGACACCGCTGCCTCCTACCGTGTATCCGGGCGACTCCCAACCGCGGATGAAGAAGTAACTCCACAAAACCACGACGCTGAGAACGGAACCAAGAGCACCATACTTTGTGCTGCGTTTCCAAAACAAGGCCGCTGCCACCACCGGAAAGAGTGAGGCGAAACCGGTGAAGGACCAGACACCCAGTTTAAAGATGGAGCGTTGGGCTACTAGTGAAAACACGTAGATTAGAAGGACGATCCCGAGCACGAATAGTCTGCCGGCGAGCACCTGCTGCTTCTCCGTCATGCGGTTGTGGAATCGGTAGTGTTTGACGATGTCTTCCGTAAACATGCTTCCCAGGGCCAGGAACTGGGAGTCCAATGAGGACATCACCGCTGCCAGGACACCAGCCCCCAGAAGGCCCGCCAGCAATTCAGGGGCGTAGAGGCCAATCATCTTGACCAGGACGGAGTTGGCGGCGGCACCCTTCAGTTCCGGGAAGTCGATGCGTCCCATGATCCCCAGCAGGACGCTGGGCACCCAGACTGCGGCGATGCACACGGGATAGAAGACCAGCGGATACCGAAACGACTCCGCCCGACGTGCCGACAGCCAGTGCATGAACATGTGGGGAAACATCCCAACCGATAGTGGAATACAGGTATACGTGAGGAGCTTTATGGGAGAGATCAATTCTCCCCGGATGAGTAGCTCCGGGTGGCTCTCTGCCACCAAAGCCATCGCTGCAGAAAGACCACCCAACTTTCGAACGATGAAGACGAAGGCTACCGTCCCCAGGACCATGAAGACCAGCGTCTGAAACGTGTTGACCCAGGCCGTTGCCCTCAAGCCGCTGGACGAGACATAGGTGAGGACCACGCCACAGACGACCAAGCCGCCCAGCCATTCGGGGATTTTTCCCTCCGTGATCTGGTTCAGAGTCAGTCCTCCTGCCATCACGCCGATCAAGAGATAGGGGATGACCAGGCCCACCAGCACAATGAACAGGACCAATCCCAGCCGGTCGGAATCCCAGCGCTCGCGGAAGTATTGGACCTGGGTGATGTAGCCGTTCCTTTTGCCCAACCACCAGAGACGAGTACCTACAAAGAAGAAGACGCTGGGAATGATCAGAGCGGAGGAGGATGCCATCAGGGCAAAGACTCCGATTCCCTCGTGGTAGGCCTCGCCCGAGGCTCCCAGCAAGGCAAAAGCCGTCATGTTGGTGCCGAAGAGGGACATCAGCAGGATAAAGGGACCGATGGTTCGAGTCGCCACGAAGTAGTCTTCGCCCGTACCACGAAACAGACGGTGACTGAGTGCGCCGATTGACAAGACCGCAGCAAGATAGAGAAAAATAATCGCAATGATCACAGGTCAGTCCCACCAAGCATTCAGGCGGCCTCCTGGCGGGCAAGAGGCTCGTCATCAATCGGCTCGCTTGATAGGTGACGAGGCCAAGCATAGCGCACTAGACCCAGCATCAACAGAGAGGCTGCTACGCAGAAAGCAATATGGTAGACGAGGCCCACGGGTATCCCCACGACCAGCAGCGGATTGTCCCAGAGCCAAAGATCGTTATGGAGTAGGTAGAGTAATAGAAGTACGAAATAGAGGGCGCGTCGAGGTGCTGATTGTTTCATGTCTTGTGATACGAAGCGTTGCAATTGCACCACATAGGGCATGCGATCTCAAGTGAATTCTCTACGCCTCCGTTTTTCGAGATAGCTGAACATTTCGTGGTACCCTACGACCCTCGGCCGCGCTTGGCTGGCAGCCAGAATCGCGTTTCGACTGAGCGGGCGTCAGCAGGTGAATTATGAAGTCTTTTGTTTTCGAGCCGCGCACCCGAGTGGTGTTCGGTGAGGGCACATTGAACAATCTGGGTGTGATGGCCGCCGAGCTCGGTTTCACACGGACTCTACTGGTGGCGGACCCGGGCCTGGTCCAGGTGGGTCATGCCGAGAGGGCAATGGGTGTCTTGGCGGAGGCAGGAGTTGAAGCCACTCTTTTCCAGGACTTCGAAGCCGACCCTGACTCGGCTATGGTAGAGCGAGGTCGCCGCTTTGCTGAGCCTCTGGGGATCGACTCCATCGTAGGTCTCGGAGGAGGCAGCTCGCTGGATTGTGCCAAAGGGATTAATTTTCTCCTGACCAACGGTGGCGAGATGAAGGACTATCGGGGGTACGGCCAGGCCCAGCAGCCAATGCTCCCCATGATCGGAATCCCCACCACCGCGGGAACCGGGAGCGAAGCCCAGTCCTATGCTGTGATCTCGGACTCAGAGACGCACCTCAAGATGGCGTGCGGTGACCCCAAGGCAGCCTTTCGCGTCGCCATCCTCGACCCGGCTTTGACGCGCTCGCAGCCCGCCCAGGTAACCGCGGTGACCGGATTTGATGCCATCGCTCATGCAGTGGAGACCTACGTCAGCAAGAAACGAACGCAGCTATCCGCTTGTTTTTCGCGCGAGGCCTGGAGACTGCTCGAAGCGAACTATGAGAGAGTCTTGTCCTACCCTGAAGACGCCGAGGCCCGTGGGGCGATGCAGCTGGGTGCCTATTTCGCTGGTTGTGCTATCGAGAACTCTATGGTCGGTGCGGCACACGCCTGCGCCAATCCTCTCTCGGCACGCTACGGAACCACACATGGGGTTGCCATCGCTCTCCTACTCCCCCATGTCGTGCGCTGGAACCAGGCGGTTTCCCAGGACTCCTACGGTGATCTCCTCAACTTTTCAGGCCAAAACTCGTCCAAACCTAGAGTGACCTCCCTTGCCGAGCGTCTGGAGCAGCTGATTGATTGCGGCAACCTACCGGTAGGACTACGGGAGCTCGGGGTTCGGGAATCGGATCTTTCTGTGATGGCCGAGGAAGCGGCACAACACTGGACTTCGCAATTCAATCCCCGGCCCCTGGATGTTTCCGGGGCACTCGAGGTGTACCGGTGCGCCTTCTAACCCTCTTGCTGCTTCTGTCGCCGTATCTGGTCCATCCAGGTGGATCCGCGCCAGCCGACGACTGGCCCCAGTTCCGGGGGAGTTCGGGGCTAAGTGGAACTTCTTTTTCTGCCATCCCTGAGAAGCTCAAAGTGAAGTGGACGTACGATTGTGCAGAGGCGATTCAGTCCTCGGCGGCGATCCGTGACGGAAGCGTATTCGTAGGATCGGTCTCAGGCGAGCTAACTGCCCTTGACCTGCAGTCGGGCGAACTGCTCTGGAAGTACAAGGCCTCCGATGCCATCGGGGAGTCCTCTCCCTGTGTCGAGAAGGGGATTGTCTATGTAGGAGACCTGGCGGGAAGCGTGCACGCCGTGTCGGTTCAGGATGGCAAGGGTATTTGGACCTACGAGACTGAGGGTGAGCTCAAGGCCTCTCCCGTGGTCTCAGGTGATCGCCTGCTGATCGGATCTTATGACGGCATGCTCTACTGTCTGTCGGCACAGGATGGCGCGCTGCTCTGGCAAGTTCAAACCGATGGCCCGGTTAACTGCACCGCCGGAATCGCGGACGGTATTGCTTATATCTCAGGCTGTGACGGCATGCTGCGGGGCGTTCGAGTCTCAGATGGAGAGCAAGTAGTTTCAGTGGATATCGGCGCCTATACCGGTGCTTCTCCCGCCTTGGCCAACCATCTAGTCGTATTCGGTACCTTCGAGAACCGGGTGCTGGCCGTGGACCTTTCGCTCAAGAGCGTGCGCTGGTCGTACGAGCATCCAGAGAAGAAGTCTCCCTTCTATTCTTCGGCAGCGTTGGCAGATGGCAAGGCGGTGGTGGGAGGACGGGACAAGATGGTTCATTGTCTGGAAGCGGAGACCGGGAAACTACTCTGGACCTTTGCGACCAAGGGGCGGGTGGAGTCCTCCCCAGCTGTCGCCGCGGGCCGGGTCTACGTGGGATCCAAGGATGGGCGGTTCTACGTCCTCGATCTGGAGACTGGGAAGAAGCTGTGGGAATTCTTGGCCGGGAGTCCTATCTCAGCATCGCCGGCGTTGGCCGCAGGACACGTGATCCTGGGATCCGAGGATGGCCTTCTCTATTGCTTCGGTGCCGGCCTGTAGGAATCCCTGAACTGCTCGCTAGCGAGACTGTCACAGGCGGATGTGTCTGGATCAGGGTAGCTATTCCCTGTTACAGGGCGGCTGGCAGGCGGCAATCAGCCGCGTTCGGACGACAGCTCTTTCCTCCGGAGTGGACATCGGCATCAGGTGGACGCCGACCACGAGATGGTGGGCGGAGCCTGCGTTGCTGAGCTAGCAAGGATACTTGTCGTGCGCTGTCAAGAAATCACGCTGTGCCAAACTAGGGGATTCTTCGAAGTAGAGCGGTTTAAGCCTAAGTTACCTCGTAGAAAAGTGATGTAACCTATTGTTAAGATTGGGGTAATGCTACAAATCAGCTGCGTCGGTACTGGGTACATTATAGACGAACGCCGAGGAGATCCAGGGCTCGCTGCTGAAGCGATGTGGGACGGGTGATTTTGTCGAAGGCTGCTGAGCCGGGCAACTGCGGCTGAATCCGGTTTTTGGAGATCGTGGCCAAATCGCTGAGCAAGGTCTGAAAGCTGTGCACGGGCCCACCCTCAACGGTGCGCTTGCGGTGAGCCTTGCGGAGGGCCTGAGGAGAGCGCTGAGAGGGTGCCACCACCGAATCGCGAAGCTGCCTCCCCGCCTCGGGATCCTCGTCGTCGAACAGGATCGGAGCTAACTTCTGTCGCATGTGCCACTCGACGTAGTAGGCAAGCATGCACAGAAAGACGTGAGCGCGGACCCGATCCTCCAGATGGTGGTAAATGGGTCGGACCTTCAGATCGACACTCTTACAGCTGCGGAAGGCCCGTTCGGCGACGGACAACCCCTTGTAGGCAGCCACCGTTTGTTCGGCATCCATTTGCTCGTGGGCCAGGTTGGTGCGAATCACATAGATCCCGTCCAGTGCCGCCTCCTGCTCGATGCGCTCCTGCCGGCGCTGGTAGGAGAAGGACTCCTCGCCGATCTCCAGGACAAAATGCTTGCCCACTTTGTAGCGGTTGAGGACTTTGCCCACCCGCAGGGCAATCCGATCCTTGCCCTTGAAGCGACGCTTCGGACGTTGCGTTGCCTGGACAATCTTCTCCAACTCCAGCTCGGTCGCCTGGAGCAGTTGCTGGCGATTGCGGGCCCGTTCCTCCGCTAAGAGGGGATTACGGCAGACAATGAGCCGTTCCCCGGGGTAGTCCGGGCTCTGGATCTCGGCCAGGTCGCGTTGATCAAACAGGGACAGCTGCAGCGGACCGGATTGAAACAGTTTGCGGATCTGAGGGCCTCGCAGGGCCGTGATCCAGCCCATGCCGGGCAGCGGCTTGAGCTCCTCCCGAATGCGGGCTTCCGTCAGCATTCCTCGATCGGCGACCACCACCACCGAGCGCAACCCGAAGCGTTGGCGCAGTTTTTGGATTTGGCTGGTCACTGTTGTGGGGTCCGCTCGGTTGCCTTCGAAGACCTCGACCGCGACGGGGCAGCCTTTCGCACAGCAGGCCGAAGACGATCTGCAGCGTACCCCCTTTGCCGTCTCGGGAATACCCCCGCTGGGCCAACGGGCAACTCCTCCCTTCGAAGTAGGTCGAGGTGACGTCGTAGATCACGAGGCAACCGTCCTGCAGGCGCTGAGCCGCCAGCTGGTTTTCAATCTTTGGTTGTCGAACGAGCAGCCAGTCCAAGGCGCCGTACAGATCATCGGCCGTCGCGGCCTCCACCTGTAAGAGCTCGCCCAAGCTGCTGGACAGGGTCTGGGGATCCCATCCGCGTGCGGTGGCCAGCTTGGAGCGGGGCTCCAGGATGCGCGCCACGATCAGGGCCACTACCAGGCGGCGCTGCAGGCTGTTGCGAGTGGCCAGTAAGCGCTCCAAACCGAGGCGGCGCAGGGTACCCAAGACGGCCGCCACATGACCATGGGGGCGAGTGCGCTGGACCTGGAAGGCTTGGCTCAAGTCGGAGATGACGGAGCCTCCCTTCAAGAGGCTGCGCAGGCCTTCGACGATCTCCGCGGGCCACTTGCTGAGGTTAGCCAGAGTGCGCTTGCGCACCTTGCCGGCTTGCCGGTAGGACTCGCGCAGGAGAATGGCCGGGGGCGAGTTGCGGTTGGGAACGGATTCGATGTACATGGGCACTATAATATCACATACTACCGACAATAAAGGACACTAAAGCAACTATTACATGGGTACAGATTGTCGAACACAAAAAGACCCTTACCTGATGATCCACAATGGCTTACAGGTTGTTTTTCAGCTAGTTTTCAGGGTAACTTCGGTTTAAGCGAACCCGACGGCTGAATCGCGAAGATCGCAAACAGTCCCGCTCGGGCAGGGGGAGCCCAACTGCCTAATGCGGTAGGTCCATCGAAAAAGTAACCAGCGCATCGAACTCCAGCATGAACAGAATACTTCACGCTTAGTATTATACCGAATTCCCGAAGTCGTTGTCGCCAGGGGAATCGTTCTTGTACCTTGGGACTTTCAAGCTTCAGATCAGTGGCCCCCAGCGGTGCTGCCCCATTCGAGAACGAAACTTTGGTTGTCTTTAGCCACGAACATCGATAGCAGCATGTCCGTTGTAGGATGGGCATTCCTGCCCGTCGAGGACACCGACGGGCAAGACCCATCCTACGCCGGTCATTGCTCGATGAAGTTTCAGCTTAGTCCCGCCACCGGCTGCGCCGGATCGTACCTGAAAGAAACTTCAGTCGAGGGACGTAGCGGTGGCCTCCAGGCCGCCGTCCGAGCCAAAGGCTCGGAAAAATAAGACTTCGGCCTGGAGGCCAAAGCTACATTCGCCAATGAAGTTTCAGGTTAGAGCCGGACCCAGCGCCTGGCCTTCATCTCGAACCTAGGCAGGGTTCCCGGGGGAACGAGCGAAACCGGAATTCGGATTGACAGGACGTCTCGAAGCCTTTCTTGAAGTTGGGCAGTCAGGGTGCCCGGATCGGATGACGGTTGGGCCGGTTCGACCTGAATGGCCAAATCGTGCAGGCCATCCACCTGCCGCACCTGGACGCGATACTCGGCTACATCTGGAGTTGCTAGGAGGGTTTCCTCGATAGCGCTGGGAAAGATGTTCACACCTCGGACGATCACCATATCGTCGGTTCGTCCCAGGATCCCTCCGGTCAGGGCAAGGTCGCTGCGCCCGCAGGCGCAGAGAATGTCTTTTGCCCTCTCTACCAGATCACCGGTGCGATAGCGCAGCAGGGGAGAGGCGGATCGTCCTAGAGTCGTGAGCACCAACTCTCCTCGTTCCCCCGGCCCGACCGCGTTTCCTGACTCAGGATCGATCACCTCCGGCAAATAGGCCGACTCAATAATGTGCAGGACTCCAACCTGCCGCGGACAGCCAAAGCTGACGGGTCCGACCTCTGTCATTCCGTGCTGGTCCACCAGCCGCGCACCGTGCCAGAGCGTTTCAATTCGCGACCGTGTGGCCGCTATGCCGGCGCCCGGTTCGCCGGCAGCAAAAAGGGTTCTGACCCCGGCTCCCTCAAGCTCGATTCCCTCGCTGGCAGCAATCTCACCCAGTCTTATGGCGTAGGTTGGCGTGCAGCAGACGACGCTGATCTGGTTATCTAGCAGGATTCGTAGGCGGGCGGTGCTGCTCAGACCACCACCAGGAAGGCAGAGACATCCCATTCGCGCGGCGGCGTCGAAGGCGGTCCAGAAGCCCAGGAAGGGAGCGAAGGAAAAGGCAAAGAAGATTCGATCGGATGGACCGATGCCGGATGCTCTGTAGACCGTTTCCCAGTTGTCCAGCATCCACTCCCAGCTCTCCGGAGTATCCAACCAGCGCAGCGGGGCGCCGGTGGTGCCGCTCGTCTGGCAGAAGCGGCTGTACTTCTCCAGAGGGAAGGTCAGATTTGTCCCGTAAGGCGGATGCGTTGCCTGGTCCCGAACCAGCTCCTCTTTGAGCGTGAACGGCATGCGGCTGGAGAAGTCCTGGAGACTGCTGCTGGCAGATCTGAATCCAGCTTGTCCGATTCTGTCGGAGTAAAAGGCGTTATCTGAGGCCAGCAGTGAGAGCAGCGCATTCAGCTTCGAGAGCTGTTGGGCCTCAATCTCGCTTCGCTTCGGAAAAGGCGAGGGACCCTTGTCAACGGTACCCATGGGCGATCAGCTCTGTACCAGGAGCTCGGCGGGTGCGACATCAATCTTTGCGGCAATCTGCGCTGGAATCGGTACCGATATCATCCTGCCTCCGGGCTGAGTCACGTCGGCGCAGACGACGGTAACCGATCCCCCCGCCACCTCCAGAGTTCCTTCTTCAGTCTGTTTGTTGAAGTGAAAGAGGTAGCTCAGCGATTTCTCCCTTTTCTCTCGTACCAGGAGGTGAATCTCCACCTGGTCCTCGAAGCGCAGGGGTTGCTTGTAGTCGCACTCCGCATGAACTCGGGGCCAGCCCAGGACGCGATTCCCGTGTCTGGGATGGACGGCCAGGCCGAGCGAGCGATAAAAGGCATGCTCTGTTTCTTCCATGTAGCGGAAGAAGTTGGCGAAGTGAACGATACCCGCCATGTCTGTGTCAACGAACTGGATTGGCCGCTGCAGCTTGAACTCGTATGCCATTGTTCAAACCAAAGAAGGATCGGCTGCGCTTTCGGTTCGGGAAGCCGAATCCGGCTGTCCCCGCATTTCATCGTGGCTGAGCAGCGTCCTACCGTGAGGCAAGGGATCCGGCAGCGGGACCAGTGCTGCGGTGGCCTCAAAGAGCTGGTCGAAGTCCTTGAACAGATTTCCAATCAGGCAGTCTGTGAGATCTCCCCTCAGATCGGGATGCTTCTTCATGAGTTGGCGGAAGCTGAACTCCTTGTCGTAGAAGGCATAGACCAGTTTTCGCATGGCCTCGATTCCTCGACAGAGTTGGGTCCCATATTCCTGGAACTGGGCGGCGGAGAAGTCGTGGTTCCCAAAGGCGGCGTCCACGGCATCAGCTGCCCACTCGCCGCTCTTGAGAGCGAGAAAAACACCGGACGAGAAGACCGGATCCAGGAAGGCGAAGGCATCGCCGGTCAGGAGCAGACCGTCCGCAGCCGAGTATTTTGAGCGGTAGGAGTAGTCCCCAGTGACGCGAAAAGGACCACTGCGGCATCCGGTTGCCAGATGTTGTTTGATCCAGGCGTTGTTGCCGATCTCGCGCTCGAAGATCGCCGCCGGGTCCCGCTCCGCCTGGAACAGGTACTGCTTCCGAGCGACCAGCCCCACGCTCACCATGTTCTCTGCCAAGGGTATGTACCAGAACCAACCCTTCTCCGGCAGATAGGCGATCGTTGTGGCGCCCTCATCCAGGCCGGGATCACGAAGGGCTCCTTCGTAGTAGGTCCAGATTGCGGTCCGATTGAGATGTTCGTCCCGGATTCGCCAGTGGTTCTTGTTGGCCGAGAAGGCCGCACGTCCAGTGGCGTCGATGGTCATAGGGGAGAAGAATTCACGAGTAGATCCCGATTTATCAGCCGCCCGGACCCCTACTACGACTCCGTCCCGGTAGACGAGCCCGGTTGCGGTCGTCTCCTCGAGCACGGAGGCTCCTTTGCTGCGAGCACTGTCGAGCAGCATCTGATCGAACTCACTTCGCAGCACCTGCCAGGTGGTTGAGGCCTCGTGCTTGAGGTGTTGAAAGAAGTAGAAGGGCTGGGAGACTTCTCCCTCCGTGGAAACAAATTGAACGCTGTACTTCTTTGGAAACTGGGAGGTCTTGAGCTGATCCACTACGCCCAGGCGTTCGAGGGTGAAATAGCAGTAGGGCATCAGGGACTCACCCACGCTGTAGCGTGGAAATCTTTCCCGCTCCAGGACCAGCACGTCCCTGCCTTTTTCAGCCAGGATGGCAGCAGTAGTCGAGCCAGCCGGACCAGCCCCGATGATCAGGACATCGTGATGTTCTCGGGTTGTGGAGGCCGTCATCACCCCTCACGCATAGCGCGCATTGCGATGCTCCGGGAGAAAGAACTCGGGCAGAAGGCGATCCACCTGCAGTAGGCCCTGCCGCGTGAGTTCGACCGTTCCATTGGAAACTTCGAGGTATCCGGAATCTTGAAGCCGCCTCAAAGGTGTGCTGAATCGCTCCAGAATATCCGACTGGAACTTCTCCTGGAAATAGGCTCTGTTCACCCGTCCCAGCTTCAACTGAAGGATGAGCTCCCTGATCAGGCCTTCTTCCTGGGTCGGTGTGAAGGCTCGATGGATGGGGAGTTCGCCCCGCTCGATTCTGGCCGTATAGGGGCCGATATCGTGTTCGTTCTGGAAATGGGTGCCGCCGATGTGAGAGAAAGACGCAACGCCGAGAGCGATCATGTCGGCTCCCGACCACAATTGATCCCGGTAGACGAATTGGCTCTTTGCTGGATCCTTGACCGCCGTGTAGGCACTGCTCACGTGATAGCCGGCCTTTTCCAGTTGGGAGAAGGCAAAGTCGACCCATCTTCGTTTGGTAGGCCAATCTGCGACCGGGGCGACCTGGCTGCCCTCGTCCTTCATGTTCTTGTAGATTGTCGTGTTGTACGGGACCTCCATCTGATAGATGGTGAGGCTGTCGGCCTCGAGGGCAAGGCTTTTCTCAACACAGTCTTGCCAGTTATCTTCGGTCTCACCGACCATCCCCGCGATGAGATCGATGTTGATCTGAGGAAACCCAAGTGATTTGGCAAATTCGTAGGCGCGCCAGATCTCCTTGGATCGGTGCGCCCGCCCGTTGATTTCCAGGATATGGTCATCGAAGTTTTCGACTCCGAGGCTGAGCCGGGTCACGCCGAGATCGCGGATGACTTGCAGTTTGGCTTCCGTGAGGGTTCCAGGCTCGCACTCGAAGGTGATCTCCTTTGCCTGCTTCCAGGGAAGGATTGTGCTCAACCGATCGGTCAGAGAGCGCAGCTGGCGGGTGGAGAGATAGGAGGGAGTGCCGCCCCCGAAGTAGATAAACTCCAGAGCCCGTTCCCCGATGAAGGGCCGCGATGCATACAACTCCAACTCCCGGACCAGGACATCTAGATAGTCTCGGATTTCGCTGGAGTTCTTGCCGGTGTAGACGCGGAAGTAGCAGAAATGACAGCGCCTCCGGCAGAAAGGAATGTGCAGGTACATCCCCATCGGAGTGGTTAGGTCGGGAGGCCGCTCCAGCGCGGCAAGCGCTTCGCCCACACGGTCGGGTCTCCAGAAGGAAAAGGGAGGATAGGTGGCGATAAAGTAGTTGCTGGCGGTAGTCTCCTCAGTCGAGGTCAAGCTATGCGACTCAGTTGTCTTCAATTCCATGAGCCCTACCGCAATAATCCGACCATTCTAACAGCAAAAGGTGGGTAGCAAATTTCAAGCACCGTACTAGCCGGGTCTCTGAGATTCCCCGGACTTCACCAACAGCATCACTTTCGTGACGTGCACCCGATCGGCAGGTTATCCGGCGGGACCTGATCTGAAACTTCATTCGCAAACGTGGCTTCGGTCTCCAGGCCGAAGTCTTATTCGTTCGAGCCGTTGGCTCGACGCCCGGCGGCCTGGAGACCGCCGCCACGCCCGGAGGCAAAGTTTCTTTCTCGAATGGGGCCAGCACCGCTGGGGGCCCCACTGATCTGAAACTTCATTCGGCTACAGGTTGAAGGTTGCAGGTTCTTGCAGGTTAATGGAAACCGACTATCTCCGTCTATTCGTTGACACTCACCGGTGCTTGATATATTTCTAGCTTGCCCGAAGAGGACGCCGAAAGGACCTCCTAATCAGGTGGCGCATGTTTGAGTTCCGCTACTTGCGCCTTGTAGTTGCGCAGCTGAACTTGCCGCTGGCGCGCTAGACGGAAGGGTGTATAGAGATGAACACGGCGTAGAAGGCTGACGGGATCGAGAGACATGGATAGTCCTTCGGGCAAGAGCCCTTTGATCCACCGTTCAGCTCCTCCCGGCACCCGGCAGACGAGGTACACGCGATCGGCACAACAGTTACCGAGCCAACTCAAGAGTCGGTCCTGTTCAGCCCGTTGATAGTCTTCGAAAACCTCTTGCAGCAGGATCGCGTTAAATTTGGTTCCACTCTCATGAGTGAAGAGTTGACGAAAGTCACCCCGAACGAAGAAAGGGCCTTCGCTGGAAGGACGGTTGCCATCACGGAAACGCGGAAGCAGGTCGACTGCGACGACTCTGGCTCCCAGCTTGGCCAGATCCCGGGCCATTCTCCCCCGGCCGCATCCAGCATCCAGGAAAAGTCGTTGAGGAAAGGGCGCCATCCAGGACAGAAGGATCTTCCTTACACGACGCCGGCCACGAACGAAGTTGTCCTCCCAATAGCCGGCGGGACGCTCGCTCTCGATTCGATCCCAGAGTTTGCCCATGGGGCCGATGTAGGAAGGCTCGCGTCGCTGTCGTCCATCGTCACCCATAGCCCTCCAGCCCCGAGAATCCTTCTGCAATGCAACCAGAGAACGCCCCGTCGATCAAGCCGTGGTGTTGGCGGACGGGCCTGGTCCATGCGAGCCTTGTCGACAGTCATCTTTTTCGCCATCCTATCGGCGGCCTGCGGCAGACAGGAGCCTCCTCCTCAACCGATCGCCTTCAATCACATACCCCACACCCAACAGGAGGGTTCCTGTCTCGTCTGCCACAAGGGTGCCGAAACCGGCAAACAAGCCGGACTGGCGCCGCTGCAACTTTGCGTAGGATGCCACATCGCCATAATCCCGGACCATCCCGAAGTGAAGAAAGTTCTCGAATCGTACCGGAACGGCACGCCCATTTTCTGGCGCAGAGTCAACGTAATGCCCGCCTCAGGCGGTGTGCAATTCAAACACGGACCACACACACGTGCGGGTGTCAGTTGCGAAGCCTGCCATGGGGACGTCGCCTCTATGACGATCGCTGAACCGGTGATCGATCTGGCCGACATGGGATTCTGTCTTGATTGCCACTATGAAATGGGAGCCAGCGTTGATTGTCTGACATGTCACCACTGAGTACCTTGGACGAACAAATGGAGTAGCCCTTTGAAAAGACGAAGCTTTCTGAAAGCATCCGCGCTTTCGGCAGCGGCCGGTTTACTCGAAGCCTGCGCTCGCGACGACGTTCTCTACCTCAAACAGTCGGTCGCGGATTCTCAACCGCCGGGGGTCAGTGTCTGGCGCTCGGGCGCTTGTCAACAGTGTTCAGCCGGCTGTGGAATCCAGGTGCGCACTGTCGACGGGCAAGCCAAGAAAATTGAGGGCAATCCCGAGCATCCGGTCAATCGCGGGGGGCTGTGCGCTCTGGGGCAAGCTTCCCTGCAGGGTCTCTACAATCCGGACAGGATAGAGGCACCACTCAAGCGGGTCGGTGCCAGAGGTGAAGGGAAATTCGAAGAAATCGGTTGGGAGGAAGCCCTGGGTCTGGCGGCTCAAGGGCTGGCGAAGGCCATCTCCGAGGACCCCGGGAATGTTACTCTCATGACGGGACTTCCAACTGGACTCACCAGGGGATTGCTCCGAAGGTTGGGACAGTCCCTGGGAGCGCCCTCCCTTGTCGTCTGCGAGCCACATGAATCGGAGGTCGAGCGTCGAGCCTGCGAGATCGTCTTTAGGACCTCCGAGTTTCCGGTGATGGATTTGGCCGGTAGCGACTACGTCCTCTCGGTCGGAGCGCCTTTTGCCGACAGGTGGAGAAGTCCGGTCCATTACGCTCTCGGGTTGGCGGAGATGAGGAGAGGACGGTCCGGTCGCCGCGGAAAATTCGTCCAGGTCGAACCGCGAATGTCAGTTACTGCAGCGGCCGCCGACGAGTGGCTTCCACTGCTTCCCGGAAGTGAAGGTGTCTTCGCACGAGCGGTAGCTGGTGTTCTCATTGCCGAAGGCCTGGTAAAGCCGGCCGCCGTCGAGCGCTACAACCGACTGTTTGGTGCCGACCCGCCCGATACTGTTGAGGCCGAAAAGATCTGCGATCTTCCGCAGAGGCGGATTCGAAAAGTGGCACGACAGATGGCTGCTGCTCAGAACCGGCTGGTTTTGGGGGGAGGATCGGCGGCAGCCCAGACCAACGGACTGTCAAACCTTGTCGCTATCTTCGGTCTCAACATTCTTCTAGAGACTCTAGGGCAGCCAGGAGGAGTCTTTGCCCCGGTCTCGTTTGATCTAGGGAGTAGTCTGGACCTACCTTCATCTGCGAAGTCCTCGAAGCCTCGCGACCGGACGCTCGGAGAGTGGGCGGAACCGCAGCCAGGAGAATCCCAATCGACCCTGAGCGTGCTCCTCGTGTGTGAGGCCGATCCAGTCCATCTCTCTCCCCAAGGGTGGGATATGGCTGGAGCGCTTTCTTCGGCTGATCAAGTCATTACTCTCTCCTCGTTCATGGATGACACCGCTTTCAACGCCGACATCATTCTACCGATACACACGGATCTCGAGCGTCTGGATGCAGTGGAGCCCTCCCCTTCCGTGGGCGTGCCGACGATGAACCTAAGCGGCCCGGTGGTGGAGCCGGTGGGCGACTCGCGTCATCCAGGCGACATCCTGCTGGCCCTCGTAACGGCGATGGGGGAACCGCTCAGCCACGATTTTCCCTGGTCCAGTTACAGGAATCTCGTAGAGACCACCTTGAAGGTCAGGTTTGGGCCGGAACTCGAGCGGAGCGGGACGGATTTCAGCAAATTTCACGAGGAGGCCTTGTCTCGAGGCGGTTACTGGGAGGGCGACCCATCCTGGGAATCGCCCCCGGGACCCGCTCAGCAGGCGCCTGGGTCATCCCCACCCGAGTTCGACGGCTCGACGGACGAATACCCTTTCCACCTGCTCCTCTTCGAGTCCGTCAAACTGGCGGATGGACGCGGCGCCAACCGGCCCTGGCTGCAGGTACTGCCCGACCCATTGACGACGGTGATGTGGGACAGTTGGGCTGAGATTTCACCCAAAGACGCCCAGCGGCTGGGAGTTGCCAACGGTGATCAACTTCGCATTGAGTCCTCCAGCGGAAGCCTCCTCGTCTCCGCGGTGGTGAACCCGGCTGTGCGTCCCGGGACCTTGGGAATCCCTTTGGGGGCGGGACACCGGGACTTTGGTCGTTATTCGCGTGGCCGGGGAGTCAATCCCATGGACCTTCTTGGGAACACGAGGGTAAAGGGCACCCAGGCAGCGGCCTGGGCCGCGACTCGGGTCAGGCTGGAGCGCATCGGTGAGGGTTCCATCGCGCTGTTCGGTCCGGGGTTGTATCACCACGAGGAAAAAATCAAGCACTCACAACTGGAGCGCAGTCAAG
This sequence comes from Acidobacteriota bacterium, assembly GCA_965219855.1. GTDB lineage: Bacteria > Acidobacteriota > UBA6911 > RPQK01 > JAJDTT01 > CAUZIZ01. Next base: position 539,240 of record CBDCOR010000021.1, on the reverse strand, counting down.
GAGAACAAGATGCCTAAGTGGGGAATGGCCATTGACCTAGACCGTTGTACCGGCTGCGAAGCCTGTGTAGTGGCCTGTCACGCGGAAAATAACGTTCGCATCGTGGAGGATGACGAGGCCAAGAAGGGCCGCGCCATGCACTGGATCCGAATTGAACGTTACTACGAGGGGGAGTTCCCCGACATAAAGGCGCGCTTTATGCCGGTGCTCTGCCAGCACTGTGACGACGCACCCTGCGAACCCGTCTGTCCTGTCTACGCGACCTACCAGACCGACGAAGGCCTCAACGCCATGGTGTACAACCGCTGTGTAGGCACTCGGTTCTGTGCAAACAACTGCCCTTATACGGTCCGCTTTTTCAACTGGCATGCACCCGACTGGCCGGAACCTCTCGATCAGCAGTTGAATCCGGACGTCAGCACTCGTCCGGCGGGCGTCATGGAGAAGTGCACCTTTTGCATTCAGCGAATTCAGGACGGCAAGGAGGCGGCCAAGACGGAGGGGCGTCCACTGGAAGACGGAGAGATACAGCCAGCCTGCGCTCAGTCTTGCCCCACAAAGGCCATAGTCTTCGGTGACCTCGACGACCCGGAGTCCAGGGTCTCCAAGATGGCCAGAAGCGGCCGCGCTTTTCATCTCATGGATGATCTGGGCACAAAACCTGCCGTCGTCTATTTGAAACCAGGTGATTCGCCTGACGAAGCCGAGTGAGCATGCAATCTCGTCTGAATAGAGATCTCCTCCGACCCCTGACAGGCTTTCGGCCCGGATTGTTAGCGGGAGGCCTGTTGAGTGGAGCGATCATGTCCCTGCTGTTTTTTTGCTGGGGCCACCAGATCTTCAACGACATCGGGGTAGCGGGGATCACGAGGCCGGTGTTTTGGGGATTCTACATTACGAATTTCGTTTTCTGGATCGGCATCAGTCACGCTGGAACACTGATTTCGGCGATCCTGCGCGTCACCTCGGCGGAGTGGCGTCGCCCCGTCACGCGCAGTGCGGAAGCCATAACCGTTTTCGCAGTCTCGATAGGCGGACTGTTCCCCCTGATTCACATGGGACGTCCCTGGCTTTTTTTCTACCTCCTGCCTTACCCGAACGACCGATACCTGTGGCCCAACTTCCGATCTCCTTTGCTCTGGGACGTGGCGGCAATCACCACCTATCTCATCGGAAGTTCTCTTTATCTCTTGCTGCCCTTGATCCCCGATCTCGCGATCGTCAGGGACACCTCTAAAGGGATCAAACGACGCATCTACGGATTGCTTTCTATCGGTTGGAAAGGAACACCCCAGCAGTGGCACTCTCTGGAACGCGGCATCCAGGCCATGGCAATCATCATCATCCCGGTGGCCGTCTCGGTTCATACGATTGTCTCATGGGACTTCGCCATGACCCTTCAACCGATGTGGCATAGCACCATTTTCGGACCCTACTTCGTTGTCGGCGCCATCTATTCTGGTATTGCCATCCTGCTTTTGGCCATGGCCCTTATCCGGCGAGGACTGCGACTTCAGGACTATCTGACCGACCGGGTTTTCAACAATCTGAGTCTTCTCCTGTTGACCATGACGCTGCTGTGGGGCTACTTCACCTTCGCCGAGCACGTCACGATCTGGTACGGCAACGAGACAACCGAGATGACTGTCTTCAACGATCGTATTTCAGGTCAGTTCTCGGTTTTATTCTGGTTGATGGTGGCGCTGAACTTCGTTGTCCCGATGATGGTGCTGCCGTTTCGGGCCGGTCGAAAACCGTTGGGAAGCGCCCTGGTCGGCATCGGAATATTGATTGGAATGTGGCTCGAGAGGTTCCTGATCGTGGTGCCCTCTCTTTCTCACCCCCGACTTGGGTACACCATGGGAACATACTCCCCCACCTGGGTGGAGTGGGGGATTCTGCTCGGCTCCTTCGGAATGTTCGGTTTCCTGTATTTTACGTTCGTTCGATCGGTCCCCATCGTTTCAATCTGGGAAGTCAGGGAGGGATTCGGCCGTGAAGGCGAAGCCGTAGACCCGGATCTCCTCCTGGAAACGGTTCAGGAGGAAACTTGAATGGCAACCGGTGATTACCTGATCCACGCCGTCTTCGAAAACCAAGAAGGCTTGGTTCACTCACTCGATCGTTTGGCGGAGCTGGGCCTCGATTCCTCGCACCTTGAAGTTAGAAGCGTCGTCCCGCTGGAAATAGATTCGTCCCTACCGGGGACCGGAGTGCGTTCGAGAGTTCCCCTGGCCGCCATCACGGGAGGGTTTCTTGGCGGCCTGACTGCGTTTCTCATAGCCAGTCTCAGTGCCGAGGCCTATCCTCTGGTGACAGGAGGCATGCCGATCGTTGCTATTCCTCCAGTGGGAATCGTTACCTACGAAGGAATTGCATTAGGGGCCATACTCGCGACGGTGGCTGCCGTGCTATTGGAAGGCCGGCTTCTACGCTCGAGTCCCAAACCGGGACCGTTCGACCACCACCTTGCGGAAGGGAGAATCCTTTTGTCGATATCCTGTCAGCCCGACGTGCCGAGAGCCGATCTGGAAAACGCCCTCGCCAGGGCAGCAGAATGGCAGGAAGCGTAAAGGCAAGGGGCTAAACGATGGAAAGTAGGGGCCGACCAATGTGTCGGCCCCTACGAATGAACGACTCACCAGCTAGGCTGCAATGAGCCCATGCGGGTCGATTACGAACTTTTTCGCCGCACCCCGATCAAAATCCTGATAGCCCTGCACAGCTTCATCCAGCGAGATAACTTGTACGTTCACCGCTTTGGCGATCTGGATCTTGTCGTGGAGGATGCAGTTCATTAACTGCCGGTGGTACCTCATGACCGGACACTGACCGGTCGTGAAATGATGGGATTTGGCCCAGCCCAACCCGATCCGGATACTGAGCATGCCAATTTTGGCATTTTCATCAACTGCTCCCGGATCACCCGTGACGTAGAGACCCGGAATGCCGATGCCGCCGCCGGCCCGGGTAAGCTGCATGACCGAGTTCAGGACGGTCGCCGGGTGTTCCTCGCCGGTCTGACTTCCATGCCCGCGCGCTTCAAAGCCCACGCAGTCCACTGCGGCATCCACTTCCGGTTCGCCGAGGATTTGTTCAATCTGTTCCGCCGCGGTGGCGTCTTTCCTCAAATCGATGGTCTCACAGCCAAAACTTCGTGCTTGCTCCAACCGTTCGGGAATGAGATCACCCACGATGACACAGGCCGCTCCCAGCAGGTGGCAAGAGGCAGCGGAGGCCAATCCAACCGGACCGGCACCGGCGATATAGACCAGAGAACCTGGGCCCACTCCCGCTGTGACGGCGCCATGGTAGCCGGTCGGGAAGATGTCCGACAGTAGCGTGAGATCCGCTATCTTGGCCATGGCCACGTCTCTTTCGGGCAGCTTCAACAAATTAAAGTCGGCATAGGGGCACATGACGTACTCGGCTTGCCCTCCGACCCAGCCGCCCATGTCAACGTAGCCGTAAGCCGACCCTGGCCGGGCCGGATTGACATTCAAACAGATGCCGGTTTTCCCTTCCTTGCAGTTGCGGCAACGGCCGCAGGCAATATTGAAGGGCACCGAAACGATATCACCCACTTGGATAAACTCGACATCTCGACCGGCCTCAATCACCTCCCCGGTGATTTCGTGGCCAAGGATCAACCCCTCAGGTGCTGTAGTCCGGCCCCGAACCATATGCTGATCGCTGCCGCAGATGTTGGTAGAGACGATCTTCAAGATCACCCCATGATCACAAGTCCGATCGCCCAAAGCTAACTCGGGGTAATCAATACTCTGGATTTCCACTACCCCCGGCCTGATGTAAGCGACCCCTCTATTGGCTGCCATGACCAAATCCTCCTTCTAAAAAAAACCGATCAAAAAATGAAACCGAACATTCCTGATATTAACCCCAGATCCGAGTTCGCCTGGTGTCCTCATGATGAATGGGCCAAAGCCTATCAGCTCTCGAACTCTGAATCCACTGCTATGAACAATGCGGGCCCCTTGGGCAAGCTAATCGGTTCTATTCAGCGCGGAGCGACGGAATCAGAGGCGATTGGACGGTAGCCACGACAGCGGCCAGGGACGCGATCAGTCCGGCCGCCAGCACCGCCAGCAGCATCAGCCCGGTGGAGGTGGGGGAGAAGCTTCCGGGGCGCATGAGTAGTGCCGGAGCCACCGCGACCAGGGCGCAGCCGGCTCCCACACCCAATCCGCAGCAAAGCAGCAACAGGTTCTCGGCCAGCACCGAAATAGAGAGGTGGGAGGATCGATATCCCACCGTCCGCATCAGGGCCAGCTCCTTCTTTCGTTCCAAAACATTCCGCAGCAGGACGGCACCAAGCCCCAGCGTTCCCAGGAGCAGGCCTAGTCCTCCCAGGGCCTGGAAGGTGGAAAGATAGGTGTTCTCGACGCGGTGAAAGCCCGCCAGACGTTGGCGGCTCTCAACCACGTCGAAGCCATAGTCTGAGAGTCCGTGCTCAAGGGCTCGCGATGCCTCAGCCACCATGGCTTCAGGAAGATCTAGCAGAAAGAAGCGATAACCCTCCTGGTCCGGGAAAAGGTGCAGAAAGTTCTCCTCTGAGATCAGGAGCTCTCCTTGCAGGACACTGTCCGAGAGAGCGGCGACGAGCTTCAACCTGACGGGGTGCTGCCCGCCCGAATCGAGCACAATCTCGTCGCCCAGGCCGAGGTGGAGCACATAGGCCATCGAAGTGGAATCGGCAATCGCGGGAATGGCCCCATCAGATGTCACGGACTCGAGCAAGAGCCAGGGATTCTGGTTTTCTTCAGGAGTCGCGGCAAGCGATGACTGAAAGGAGAAGCGACCCTGCTTGACGAAATCCGCCGGGGCCCCGAGGATCCTGGGGTTGCGGGGCCGGTAGAGGTTCAGACAGCTGGCGTCGTCTCCGGGACGGAAGCGCAAGCGCGAAAACGTCACCTTCTCCAAGCTGGCTATCTCGTCTTGGGAGAGGTTCAGGGCCTCTTTGCCGGTGAGTGTATTGGGATTGTGGTAAAGGGGAAGGGAGGACTCGGCCAGCAAAGCGAAGCCTCCAACTCCTGAATGTCGATCCAGAGAAAGTTCTCCTTCCCGCCGGAACACGTCCACCGACACGATGATGAAGGTAGCCACGGCGATCAAGGCGATGCAGAGAATAGAGCGCGAGGGGCGGTAGCTGGCGTTTCGAAAACCAAGCAAAGCCAATGCTCGCACACCCTGGCCTCGGACCAACCGTCTCCGACTGACAAAGAGCCCGACCCAGAGGTAGCCGAGCAGGGCCACCAGCAAGAACATCCCGGCCCCAAAGAAGCCTCCGACCAGAGCCATCCACTGTTGCCAGGCACCCATCAGCAGCAGGACGCCCAGGACGGAACAAAGGTGGGACGACAACAGGATCCTGCGTTTCCGGAGCTCGGGTGGTTCCGGCCGTTCCAGGCTGCCCGCAAGCAGGCGGGTAGGTGAGGTCCGGGCCAGCGTCCGCAGGGTCCAGACAATACAGAACAGGGCGGCAAGAATGCTCATCAGGCCACCCAGAATCAGCGACGTAGGCACCACGTAAAGAGTGAGACGTGTCGTTCCTACCGCCTCCACCCACCAGGTGCGGAGTCCCAACATCATGAGCCAACCGTAGGCCACCGCTCCCGCCAGTCCTAGCATGCTTCCTAGGGCTGCCAACAGGGCGCCCTCAGTCAGAAACAGGCGTCGAATTCGGGGGAGAGGAAGCCCCACCGTACGCAGCAGTCCGACTTCCCGGAGGCGCTGTTCCACTCCTAGCTTGAAAAAGAGAACGGTCAAGAGCAGGGCAGAGACGACCAGGAAAAAGCTGAAGTAGAGAAAATATTCTCCAAAGTTGGTGGCACCTCGAGAAGCTTCCAGCCCCTGAAGTCGGATGGGGACGTGAGTAAAGCCCAACCGCCACGGGTCCAACAGCTCTTTGAGGTTCGCTCTGTACTCGGTCCGGACTTGCTGCAGGTCGGAGTCCTGCGCAGGAAAGAGCCTCAGGGAGGTGTAGGATCCATAGCGAGATCGCCACAACTCCTGACCTTGATCGAGAGAAATGAACGCCTTCGGCGTGGCCCGAAACTCCTCCCAGTATTCCTCATCCTGGGGACGCACCCGAGCCAGGTCGATGGGGAACGGGGGGTCCCAATCTGAGACGCTCGATGTGTCGCTGATTCCCCGATAATCCGGCACTAGATCGAGGTCTGCAGTGGTTTTGGTCAAGGGGATGATGCCCGCTAGCTTGAAGCCGCCAGTCCGGGTTAGGAGGCCTTCCTGATTGTCCCAGATGAAGTAGTCCAGGGAGAGGCGATCCCCCACCTTGCTTCCAAGGTCCCGAGCGGCCCAGTCGTTCAGCCAGATGGGTGGAGCCGGGGACGTCGACATGGGTGGATCCGAGACTCCATGTTTCTCGGTGTGTTTCAGCTGGTTCGATTCCAGGTAGCTTCGCAAGTCGGTGGCAGTCACAACCGAATAGGGGATTTCCGCCTCTTCGGAGCGGATGGTATTCACGACGTAACTGAAGATGGGCAGGGCACTCATCCCCAATCGGCCAGAGGCCTCGATTCCAGCCTTTGCCAGCGTTTCGGTGAGCAGGCCGCCTTTGCTCTCCAGGGAGAGGCTGGCACGGCGCGTGAGGCTGCGGATCTGAAGGCCAATGTCTGCGAGCGAGTAGGCCTGGCTCAGCAGCCGATTGGCCAGCATTTTGGCGTCGGAGAAGGCGCTGCGGGCGCCTTCGTTACGCGAGAGGAGGATCGTGTTCACCCGAGCTTCCTGTCCCAGATTTTCCTGCAATTGGTTAAGCGGGACGAAGACGGACCAGATGGATCCGTGGCGTGGATAGATCGAAAACTCCCCAAGCTGGTCTTCCTCCAAGATTTCCTTGCAGCTCAAGCGCATCGTGTGTCCTGGCTCATCCCGCCTTCCGTGGAGGGTCTCGACCGGAGTCTCGCCTGGAAGCTCAACCGTGATCAGGATGGCCTCCCCGACGCCGCTTCCGAGTTCCTGGGCCAGCCCCCGATTGAGCAGGGCACCGCGGGTCCCGAGTTGCTTTCCCGGTTTTTGGTGGAGACTCCAGAAGCGATCGTCCACTCCGTAGATCTGAATGCCGGAGGCGCGGCGGCCACTGTTCTGATTCACCGCCAGACCCTCCAGCACAATCAGAGGACAGGCAGCCTGGAACAGGTTCGCAAAGTCTGGCTGGGACTGAAGACTGTGCGCCAGAGCTTCGCCGAAGAAGTGAGGTGCGGAGATCACGTCATCCGCCTCTCCCAACTGGTTCAAGACCAGGGCGCGCAAGCTGCCCCGCACCGAGTCGCCCACCATCAGGGCTCCGGTCAGGACAGCGGCTGCCACAGCCACTCCCAGGGTCACCACCAGGTTGATGCGCCAGTAGTAGAGGAGGTTGTTCTTGAGAAGCTGCCTAAGTTTCATCAATTTGGCGAAAGCTCGCCGCCCCTGAGTTGAAAGCGTTCCGCAAACCGCTTGCCCAGCTCAGCATTGTGGGTAACCACGATCAGGATGTTCTGCTGCTGTCGGTGAAGGTCGAAGAGCAGGTCGGCCACGGTCCTCGCGGAATCGCCGTCTAGATTACCGGTAGGTTCGTCACAGAGCAGCAGCAGAGGCTCATGGATCAGGGCTCGGGCCAGGGCGACCCGCTGTCGCTCCCCTCCTGACAGTTGAGCGGGACGGTGATCGGTCCTGTCAGCGAGGCCGATCTGGGTCAGGAGCGTGCGCGCCCGATCTTCCCAGCCGCCGTCGATCTTGGGAGTCTGCGGTACCAGCGTCGGGATAAGGACGTTTTCCAGGACCGTACACTGAGGCAGGAGGCAATGATCCTGGAACACGAACCCGATCTGCCGATTCCTGAAGGTAGCCAGTTCCTGCTCTTCCATTTCGAACGGATTCTGGCCTTCCAGCAGAACCGAACCTGCGGAAGGGGGCTCCAAGGCTCCGAGTATGTGAAGTAACGTGCTCTTACCGCTGCCGGAAGGACCCATGATAGAGGCCGCGCTTCCGCGAGCCAGGGAGAGGGAGATCCCGGAAAGGATCCGAAGGGGTCCGCGCGGAGTCGTATATTCTTTTTCCAGATTACTGGCTTGAAGAGCCATCAGCGTTCCTTTGAAGCGATCATAGGTAGTCTCGAACCACGAACATCGTTAGCACCATGTCCGCTGTAGGATGGGCATTCCTGCCCGTCGAGGACGCCGACGGGCAGGAATGCCCATCCTACGCCGGTCCTTGCTCGAGGGAGTCTCACCTCAGCGATTCGTAGATCGCAAGCGTGCGCTCTGCCATCTGCTCCGCACTATAGTGTTCTCGGATACCCTGCCTCCCATTCTTGCTCAGTTCCTTTGTCAGGGCCAGGTTTTCTGCTATCGAGAGAATGCCTTCCGCGATGCTCTCGGGGTTGTCCGGATCAACCAGGAGTCCGCCTCCGGTCTTCTCTATGATTTCCGGGTAAGCGCCGCGTCGTGGCTGAACCACGGGAACCCCACTCGCCATGGCTTCTAGTAGGTACATACCCTTGGGTTCATCGTAGGAAGCCGGTACCGACAAGACGTCCAGCTTGCTGAGGAATTCGACCTTCTCGGTACGACTCAGGATTCCCCGGTAGCGGAACTGGTGACTCAGACCCCATCCCTGGATCTGCTTCTCGACCTTTCTCAAGTAGCTCTTTTGAGCCGGAGCCAGATAGCCCGCGACCTCCAGTCGGGCATCCGCCAGCTGTCCCCCCTGACTCAAAGCTCGAAAGGCTTCGCCCAGGAGGTGCAGCCCCTTCTCAGGGACGATTCGAGCCAGGTAGCCGATCGTAAACGGGTCGGTCCTCGGTTTTCTGGACCCATTGTAATCACGCCAGTGAATACCTAGTGGGACTACATGGATCTTGTCCGCGGGAATGCCCAGGTAGTCGGACATGAAATCGGCGTGGTAGCGGCTCACGGCAATGAAGGCATCGACCCAACCGATGTTGGAACGGATCAGCTCCAGGGCTCGTTTCTGATAGCGCTGGGGGAGGCTCTGCAAGAACAGGTCTTCGCCCTGAAGGGTGCAACAGATGGGACAGTCAGTCGCCTCTTTGAGCGACCGAGCCAGGCCGAGAAAGAGGCTGTTCCCCAGATTGAGGATGTCCGGAGAAGGATGGGACCGAAGCCACTCGACCAGCTTTACGAGTTCCTTGCGGTGAAGGCCCTCCTCACCGCGCAAGACTGAGACGGTAAGGTCGCCCAGGGCTTCAGGGTTGGTCTTCAGGGCCCATCGAGAAGCTAGATTGAGGACCAGAGAGGAATCCCAGATTCGATCCAGGAACCATGGAGTGTGTCGGAACAGAGAAAAATGTTGTTGGAGATAGACGTTGATCCCGCCGAAGAAAATCGCGTCCTGGCTCACGTTTGGCTCATCGGTGAGAGTGGGCGTATACAGCGGCAGCAATTCCACCTGATGGCCGCGCGCCATCAATTCTGACGCTAAGGCGTTGTCCCGGATGCACGCTCCGCAGTACATGCCACCGGCGCCCGCGGTAATGTAGGTGATCCTCATGGTGCTACCAACCTGGTCCGAGAGTCCACCTGGTCAGTCTACTACGGCACTGCAGTTGGTTCACGTCTACCAGTGTGCTACGATTAGGTGTCTTTGTCAGCTGCTTCTCGAGGCAAATACCATGCACCTGGTTTTCTTCGCGGCGCGTCGGCCGTCCGGACTCTTTTCCGGACTGCTCCTGGTAGTCTGCCTTCTCTGTCTCCAGTCATCGGCGGTGGGCCAGAACGTGTGGGCCTCGGTTGGAGGACGGATCAGCGATACACAACAGGTGCCGCTGGCGAAAGCGATGGTCAGCTTGAGCCAGGAAGGGACGAACCGGACTCGTTCCATGATCAGCGGCTCCAAGGGCAGGTTCTTCTTTTCCTTGCTGCCACCTGGGTCCTACCGCTTGACGGTGGGGCTGGCGGGGTTCAGGAAGCATGTGGCGCGATTCGATCTGAGGGTAAGCCAGCGCGCATACGTTGAGGTCCAGCTGCAGAAGGGGAATCTGGATGAAGAGGTCGTGGTGGTGGCCGATCGGGTCGGGTTGAAGCGAGATACCGCAGCTCTCGGGACTGTGATTGAAAATCACCAGATCGCGGGGCTGCCCCTCGATGGGCGGAACTTCTACGAACTCAGCCTCTTGGTGCCCGGGGTATCACCGGCGGCACCCGGATCGGCCGGCTCTGTGAGAGGCGATCTGTCCTTGAACATCAGTGGCGCTCGCGAGGACGCCAACAGTTTTCTGCTGGACGGGGTCTACAATATCGATCCGAAGCTCAGCACCTCCGGGATCAATCCGCCAGTCGACGCCATCCAGGAGTTCGAGGTGCTGACCCACTCCTACGATGCTTCCTTTGGGCGAAGTGTCGGGGGGCAGATCAACGTCTTCTTGAAATCGGGAACCAACGACGTCCACGGGACTGCCTATGGGTTCTTCCGGAATGCGGCTCTCGATGCTCGGAACTTTTTTGTCCCGGTAGGAGAACCAGATCCGGAATACCGGCGGAGCCAATTCGGAGGCTCGGTGGGAGGTCCCTTCGTCGAGGACCGGACCTTCTTCTTCGTTGACTACGAGGGGCGGCGAGTCCGTCAGGGAATTACCCGGACCACCACGGTGCCGACCCAGTTGGAGCGCTCGGGGGACTTTTCCCAATCTCGCTTGGCTCCCAGAGATCCGTCTACCGGTGAGCCTCTTCCTGGGGCTCAGATACCGGCATTTTTCATGCACCCAGTGGGATCGGCCTTGGCGGGACTCTATCCACTGCCGAATCGGGCCGGCTTGGCCCAAAACTTCGTCTCCTCTCCCACGCTCCGCGATCGGGAAGACCATTTCGATTTCCGGCTGGACCACTCTCTGACGCAGTCTTCGGACCTCAGCTTCCGCTACAGTTTCGGCGACAGAGATCTGTTCGAGCCTTTCTCGGGCGCGCTTTTCTCGGCGGTTCCGGGCTATGGAACGGAAATCCCTCGGCGGGCGCAGAATCTGATGCTGAGTGAGACCCACGTTTTCTCGGCGGCCCTGCTGAATCAGGTGCGGGTTGGGTTCAACCGGGTGGCGGCTGGAGCCTTTCAAGAGAATATAGGAAACAGCATCAACCAAAAGATAGGACTGCCCGAGCTTTCCCAGAAGCCTCGGGATGCAGGCTTGAGCTTCGTTTCCATCAGCGGCTTCTCGCCCCTGGGCGACGAGTTCAACAATCCGCAGCACAGCGTCTCCAATTTGTTCCAGATCGCAGATCAGCTCACCTGGGTACGGGGGGATCACCTCTTCCAGCTGGGCATGGATTTTCGCGTGCTGCAGCAGAACGGGTTCAGGGACGTCCAGTCGCGTGGATTCCTGAACTTCGTGGATCAAGCATTTACCGGCAACGCCCTGGCCGATTTGCTCCTGGGTTTGCCAGCCGTGACCGGCGGCGCACGCCTGGACAATCACCAGCATCTGAGGACGAAGAGTTACAACTTCTTCTTCCAAGACCAGTTCAGGCTGCGGCCGAATCTTTCGATCTCGGCCGGACTTCGGTATGAGTTCAACTCGCCTCCGGTAGATGCCGGGGATCGCGCCAACGTCTATGATCTTCGGCAGCAGGGATTGGTCCAGGTCGGAACCAATGGGGTTCCCCGTAGCGGCTACGCGGCCGACCGGAACAACTGGGGACCCCGGTTAGGGGTGGCCTGGTCAATGGACGGCAGAGATTCTCGGGTCCTGCGGGCGGGTTACGGCGTCTATTTCGACCAGTCGGCCCTGGCCCCGGGAGAAGGGCTCTATTTCAACCCTCCCTTCTTCGACTTCAAGCTCTTCTTCTCTCTTCCCGGCCTGCCGTTGACGCTGAACGACCCCTTCCCCGCGTTCTTTCCCCTCAGTTTGCCTTCGTCGGTGCTGGCGTTTCAGTCTGATCTGCGGACCGCCTACGTACAGCATTGGAGCCTCAGTCTGCAGCAGAGGCTGGGAGAGGCGCAGACGCTGGAAGTGGGCTATGTAGGATCGAAGGGCACCAAGCTGCTGACGGCTCGTGATATCAACCAGCCTCAGCCCTCACCTCAACAGTTCAACCGTCGACCCGACCCCCGATTCGACGATATCAACCTACTGGAATCCCGGGCCAGCTCGACCTATCACGCGCTGCAGGTACGGTTCAATCGGACGCTTAGTTCTGACTTCTCCTTCCTGGGTTCCTACACCTGGTCCAAGTCGCTGGACGATGCCTCCAACTTCTTTAGCAGCGCCGGCGATCCCAACTTCCCCCAGGACAGCTTCAACGTCCGGGCGGAGCAGGGTCGCTCCAACTTCGACCTGGGACACCGTCTCTCTCTAAGCTACTCCTACCAGCTTCCTGTGGGCAGAGGACACACCTTTCTGGGAAGTCAGGGATGGTTCTCCAGTTTTCTGGCGGATTGGCAGACCTTTGGGATCCTGACCTTTCAGACTGGGCGTCCCTTTACCGTGGCTCTGCTCTCCGAGATCGACAACAGCAACACCGGAAGGTCGATATTGGGCTTCGGGGCAAACGATCGACCCCATCGGCTTGCTGACGGCCGCGTCGACAGCCCCACGCCGGAGCGCTGGTTTGATGCCGGTGCTTTCAGCTTTCCCGCATTCGGAAGCTTCGGTGACTCGGGCAGGAACATCCTGGAGGGTCCAGGCTTTCAGAGCATCAACCTCTCGCTGGTAAAGAATGCTCAGCTGGACGAAACTATGACGCTGCAATTCAGGGTGGAGTCCTTCAATCTCTTCAATCGCCCCAATTTCGACCTGCCCGATATCTTCCTGGGTTCCCCCACCTTCGGCAGGATCCTATCCGCTGGCGACCCCCGCCGCATCCAGTTGGGCGTCAAGTTGCTGTTTTAGCACTGAACTGAAGTCCCAGGATGCAAGATACAAACAAATCTCAAATCACAAGTACCAAAATCCAAACGGTCTGAACCACCGGTAGCGGGGGGGCGACTCCGTCCGAAGAAGTTTCTTTCTGAATGATCCAGCGCAGTGTGAGTTAAGACTGACCAGGAACTTCGAGGATACCCGTCACTGCTCTGCGACCTGACTCTGCCCCCCAAGCACCGATAGAAGGGCACTGCCCTCTAAAGCCCTCTTTCCTCCGGGACGAATCAGTAGTGTCCCAACGTTTGGGCTTCTAATCTCTGTAAAGTATTAATGAGTAATATGTTAGAGAAGATAATGGGTGTTTCCGACTTGAAAGTGAGTGTACGCTCACGCCCTTCAGTTCATAAGGAGGGCGAGCATGTACACGGGCACGACGATTTTTTCTCAGGTGATGCGGCATCTTCCCTGGCATCATTTTCATCGCATTGTTCAGCACTACGGAGGCGACTACAAGGTCAAGTCGTTCCGCTGTGCCGACCATTACCGGGTCATGGCCTTTGCACAGTTGACCTATCGCGAGAGCTTGCGCGATATCGAAGCCTGCCTACGGGCCATGAGATCCAAGCTCTTCCACATGGGCATTCGCTCCACGGTCTCCCGCAACAATCTGTCCAATGCCAACGAGAGGCGCGACTGGCGCATCTATGCCGAGTTTGCCCAAGTGCTTATCGCCGAAGCGCGCCGCCTGTACACCGACGAGGACCTGGGAGTCGACCTGAACGCGACCGTCTATGCCTTGGACTCCACGACCATTGACCTGTGCCTCTCGGTCTTCCCCTGGGCGCGCTTCCGCCGTACCAAGGGGGCGATCAAACTGCATACCTTGCTCAACCTGCACGGCGCCATTCCCGAGTTCGTTCTGATCTCGGACGGAAAACTGCACGATGTCCACGCCTTGGACCACCTGATTCCTTGTCCCGGTGCCTACTACATCATGGATCGCGGATACCTGGATTTCGGGCGCCTGTACCGACTCCATTCTGCCCGGTCGTTATTCGTGACCCGCGCCAAGGCCAACTTCAAGTTCCGCCGCCGCTACTCCCACCCGGTGGACAGAACGACGGGACTGATCTGCGACCAAACTGTCCTGCTGAGCACCTTCTATCCGGCCAAGGCCTACCCCGAACCTTTGCGTCGCATCAAGTTCTTCGACGTCACTACCGACCTGCGGCTAGTATTCCTCACCAACGACTTTGCTTCTCCCGCTCTGACTATTGCCCGGCTCTACAAGCTCCGCTGGCAGTGTCAGGGGCCACCCAAAAGCGGCCAGTGAGGGCCACTTCAAAACCGGCCATTTTCAATCCGAGTGCTCAAAGCTGTGTATGGCGGCAATGTTCGGATGATTCAGCGAGGCCAGGACCTGGGCCTCCCGCTGGAACCTGGCCAGCCTCTCAGTATCCTGGGTGAATCGCTCAGGGAGAACCTTGATGGCGACTTCGCGCTTCAAAGTGGTGTCCTCGGCCCGGTACACTTCACCCATACCTCCTTCACCGAGCTTAGAGGTGATCTTGTAGTGGGAGATAGTCTGGCCTATCAACTACGTCTCCAGACTGAAGGGGAGTCTATCTACCGGATACTAGATCTTTGGGTCTGGAAGGGCAATCTCACGAGGATGGTTTATATATTAATCCGAAAGATAGATGGGACCATTCTCAGCTACCATACGAAGGTCCAGTTACTCCCCCGTCGGAATGAGCCGCTTGAGTTCTTCAAACCAGTTCTGAACGACGATGATTTCCTGGCGCGCTTCTCCTGTCGCCCCACCTGCTTTGATCATCACAAACCGCTGGCCGTCGGGGGTAACGTCATAGGAAGCGAAGGGGCCCACGTTGCCGTATATGTATTGGCCCTCAAAGAGCTTCTGGGGACGGCCCACAATCAGTTCTGGCTCTGTCTGGACCTGTACGGTGTCAAGTGACAGGAACTTTCACGACCTTAGGGGACGTATTGTTTTACGACCCTTCCCCGGTTAGTAAAAACGCAGGTTCGGGAGGAACCTGAACGTGTTCGTCTTTTGTTCGATAAAAGTTTGTTCTCCTGATTTCAAGGGCAGCCTTTGATTTCTCTTCTCGAGCGGGAGGCATCCGGTGGGAAAACCGCTTTGGGTTTTTCCACGGGAGGGCGAGCGCCGTCCCAAAGCATAGATTCATTTGGATGTGAGCAGCCGCAGAAGCTGTGGGAACTGTGGGAAACTCCGTCCGAAGGAGTTTTCCAAGCGCTGTGGGAACGGTGGACAAACCACCCGAGCCGAATCGGCAGGCACAAAGTGGACTTGGTTTTCCACGGTTTCCACAGCGCGGCAGTTTTCATAGCTTTCTTTCGCCCCAGTAGGCGAGCTTGGCCCGGGTCCCGAACTGGGGTATCTGAGGACCCGGTCTCCCGACGATCGGAGCTTGACGGGCGACTGGGGGGAAAGTTTTTTCCGGATTCTCTTGCAAACCCCTTCTCCTGGACGTCTGTTCCCGGAGAGGGACCCTAGCCCAGCCGGGAGAACGCTCTTGAGGGCATGCTGGCGGGGGCGTCTGTCGCTTCCTCATGCGGGTTCCTGGATGAAGGTCACCTTTGGTGCGCTCCCGCCGGTTTGTCATGAGGCAACGGTCTGACATCAGTTTGAATCTTGCTAAGCGAATGCGCCCCGGAGTTTTAATCGTCACTGATCACTGAGTGTCTCAGACGGAGGGAGCCCGCAGGGCGGCTGGAGTCTGAGCCGCTTCGGCGGCGGCCGCCCCCCCTGCCAGGGCCCGTTCCAAATCCCTGAGCCGATAACTCCTTCCCTTGATATTCAGCACGTGGCAATGGTGCAGCAGCCGGTCCAGTAACGCGGTCGCCATCACTTCGTCTCCGGCCAGGATCTCGGGCCAGTCCTTGACTGATTTGTTGGTGGTGATCAAGGTGGCTCCCTTTTCGTAGCGGGCACTGACGAGCCGGAACAACAGGCTGGCCTCCAGCCGGCTCATGACCTGGAACCCGACCTCGTCGATGATCAGCAGCGCCACGTTGACATACTTCTTACGGCGCAGCGCCTTGGGGGCCAACTCGGCGTCCAGCTTCATGGCGTGAAGCAGATCATCCAGTCGAAAGAAGGACAGCGAGAAACCGTTTTCGATGGCTTTGGCTCCCAGGGCCACCGCCAAATGCGTCTTTCCCACGCCCGGCGGACCCTGGAGCAAAACCGTCTCGTGCTCGCGGATCCACTCACAGGTGGCCAAGGTCTCGATGCGGCTCTTGCGGATCGCCGGCTGAAAGTTAAAATCGAAGTTCCCCAACGTCTGACCCGGCGGCAGTCCCGACAGTCTCAGCGAGGTCTTGATCCGTCGCTCCTCCCGATGGGCCAGTTCGCTCCAAAGCAGTTCGTCCAAAAAGCGATGGACCGAGAGGTTTTTCTTCACCGCCTGGCCCACCAGCTCGGACAGTTGCTCGCTGGCATGCATCAGACCCAGCTGCTCCAGTGACTGACGGGTTTGATCCAGATCCACGCGTCCCTTCGTCGCCGCGCTCATCGGGCCACCTCCGCCAGAGCTTGGTACAGGTCCAGAGGACGCTGCTCCACCGGCATCTGATAGATCTGTTCCAGCCGTTGTCCCATCTTGCCCAAGGGCGGCGGAGCGAGGACCCGCTCCGTCGCTTCTCCTTGCCAGCAGCTGGGATCGATCAGAATCCGCGCCGGCGTGTGGCGCTCATACTCCCGCAGGACCTTTCCCTCGGCTAAGATCTGAACCTTGCCCGAGCAGCCCCGCACCTCCACCTGGCGGCCTACCCATTGAAAGGGAACCGGATAGCAGTGATCTTCGAAGCGAACCATGCAGTCCCGATGGACTGGCCGCGTGACCACCACATCGAAGGGTTCGGGAAGGATCGGCAAGGGCGCCAGACGCTCCAGCTCCGCTCGCCAACTCTCCTCGACAGTGAGGCCGGTGGCCGGACACACCGCTCGACGGGACCAGCGCGAGACCTGTCCATCGGTGAAGTGCTGCAACTCCTCGAGGTCTTCCCAGTATTGGCTCTGCGGCTCCACCAGCAAACGCGAAAGTCGGACTTTGGCCTCCACCTTCCCTTTCTCTTGGGCTTGCCCCGGTCGGCAGGCATCAATGTGAAAGCCCACCGATCGGGCATAGGCCCGGTAGAGCGGATGGATCTCTCCCCAGGGGCCGCCTCCCGAGGCGATGGCCGTCTTGACGTTGTCGATCCGGTTGACGGCGGCCACTCCCTGCAGTCGGCGATAACTCTCGTTGTGGCACTGCAGCCAGGACAGCTGGTCTCGCCGCCGACTCCACACAATGGCGGGCTGCCGGCTGTGGGAGAGCACCATGATGAACGCCGAAAGGGGCTCCAACTCGTTTCCAACGGCCACCGACGGATACTCGGCCCAATCCACCTGGCTCTGGGCCCCAGGCGGCGTCTCCACTCGCCGAAACGTTCGGAGCTTCGGCTTCGGCCAGTGCCGGCGCACATAGCGCAGCACCGAACGATAGGAGCTCGAGTAATCGCATTCATAAACCAGATGTTCGTACAGCTGACGGACATTCGGGGGTCGCTGCCCATCGGGATGCCCCTGCATCCAGGCACCAATGATTCCGGCCAGAGCCTCCGCCTGGAACCCCTTCTGCCGACGTCCGTCTTGAGCGCCTTCGGCCTGTCGCCTCAAGTGATAGCGCACGGTCCCTTCGCTGACCCCAAGCGTCCGAGCAATCTCGCAGTGGTTCTTGCCTTTGTCGGCCAAAACTCCAATCGTCACGACTTCCTCCTCACTGAGGCGTACCGGCATCCCCGACCTCCTTCCTACCGGAAGAATCGGACATGACCCTGACGCCCCGATTGGGGGGAGGGGTCGTAAAACTTCGCGTCCCCTAAGGAATCAAATACCAGGTTCCGTCACACCTATTCCACCGATCCCACACGGTCCCCAAAAACAATCACCGTTTGCTTCACCGAAAGTGACGTTCCTGAGTTGATCGGTGCCCCGCTGCAAGGGATCTACGAGGCGAACGCTGAGCAGCTCCGAATCTGCTACGGGCCCCCCGGCGGGAACCGAGCCCACTCATTCTCAACCCCAAAGCGAACCGGCCAGTATTTGGGGGAATATCGGCGAAGGGATGCCACGGAATAAGCAGCCAGTGCACCGACCAGGAACGCATCAGGGTGCCTGGATCTCGCTACGGTATAGTAGCCCGCGCCGATAGGGGTGGCAACGGTCGGGACCACTACCGTTGATACCCGGAGATGAAGGGGGCGACAGAGCTAAGGATCTTGCATTACTATTGGGGCCGGCGGCGACGAGGACGGTGGCGAGGCTGACCTCAATGCCAGCAAGGCGCTCCTACTCAGACCGAGGAGCGGACTCATGCCAAGGCGATTTCAGATAAGCCCCTGGCCAGGATTGCAGGTCGGCCGGTCCGCCTGCGCTTCGTCATGAACGATGCGGACCTCTACTCGCTGAGATTCCGGTAGCGGCCGACCTCGTTGTTGCGGAGCGCGACCGATTTTTCGGGTGGCTGCCGCTCCCCTCAGAATGACAACGCTGCCTATGGCGAAAATGAGGCCAGACAAGAACTCAGAAAGAGCGAATAGATGATGTTAGGCAGAATCGTGGTAGTGCTGCTGTGCGCGGGTCATGCAATTGTGTGTGCACAGACCGCGGCCGATGAAGAGCTGATCGTCGCCATGGTCCAGCATGCGTTCAAGCTGGACGACGTCTCATCCAACGTGGCCAAGGCGGAGGCGATTTGTGCGGAGGCTGCCGAGAAAGGCGCCCGAGTCGTTGTCTTTCCCGAAGGGGCACTGACCGGTTCGTTGCACTACCTTCCCGCGGGCACCGATCTGGTCGAGCGAGCTGTGACCGTGCCTGGGCCGGAGACGGAGAGGCTGGCGCGGCTGGCGGGCAAGCTGGATCTGGGCATCGTGATGTGCACCGTCGAGGCGGGTAAGGACCACAAGCTGTACAACACGGCGTTCGTGGTGACGCCCGCTGGCTACCAGGGGAAATTTCGCAAACTCTTTCTGGCTCCTGACGAGCGGGAGGTCACGGTCCACGGGCGGGCGACACCAATATTCGAGATGTTCAACTGGCGTTTCGGCGTTGGTGTCTGCTACGACATCAACTTTCCCGAGGTCGCCAGGATGTATGCGCTGAAGGGAGCCGAAGTCTATCTGGTGCCGACCGGGGGTACGGGGATCCCTGCCAAGCAAGTAGATCCCAAGTGGTGGAAGCCCAAGTTCAATTTGGACGGGTTCATGAAGGTCTGTCCGGCCCGGGCGCTGGACAACGGGTTCTATGTGCTGTTGCCGGTTTCGACCGACGCCGGCGGTGGCAGCGTCGCCGTCGATCCTCGCGGTGAGCAGATCGCGTACGGCGCCGGCAAGGACGAGATCATCCTGGTCAGACTCCGCAAGCAGCTGGTGAAGGAAGGGCGTGCGGTCTATCTGCCGGATCTGAGACCAGAGGTGTTTCGAGACCTGGCGGAGGCAATCGAACAGAGGGACTGAGGTCTTTGAGTCTGACCGCTTCCCCTGGTGTCACTCCGGCAGCAGCGCCATCCATGTAGGTGCCTTTAACGTGACTTGCTACCACTCCACAATCGGCGGCCTGAGTTGCCTACACTTGCGTGAAAACACAAATCTGGATCGCCCTCAGTACCTACCTGCTCATCGCCATCATCCGCAAGCGCCTCTATCTCGAGTTGCCGCTCTACACAATTCTCCAGGTCCTGAGTGTCTCGCTCTTCGAGAAAACCCCAATTTTACAGGCCTTTCAGGACCAGTAGTGTCCCAACGTTTGGGCTTCTAATCTCTGTAAAGTATTAATGAGTAATATGTTAGAGAAGATAATGGGTGTTTCCGACTTGAAAGTGAGTGTACGCTCACGCCCTTCAGTTCATAAGGAGGGCGAGCATGTACACGGGCACGACGATTTTTTCTCAGGTGATGCGGCATCTTCCCTGGCATCATTTTCATCGCATTGTTCAGCACTACGGAGGCGACTACAAGGTCAAGTCGTTCCGCTGTGCCGACCATTACCGGGTCATGGCCTTTGCACAGTTGACCTATCGCGAGAGCTTGCGCGATATCGAAGCCTGCCTACGGGCCATGAGATCCAAGCTCTTCCACATGGGCATTCGCTCCACGGTCTCCCGCAACAATCTGTCCAATGCCAACGAGAGGCGCGACTGGCGCATCTATGCCGAGTTTGCCCAAGTGCTTATCGCCGAAGCGCGCCGCCTGTACACCGACGAGGACCTGGGAGTCGACCTGAACGCGACCGTCTATGCCTTGGACTCCACGACCATCGACCTGTGCCTCTCGGTCTTCCCCTGGGCGCGCTTCCGCCGTACCAAGGGGGCGATCAAACTGCATACCTTGCTCAACCTGCACGGCGCCATTCCCGAGTTCGTTCTGATCTCGGACGGAAAACTGCACGATGTCCACGCCTTGGACCACCTGATTCCTTGTCCCGGTGCCTACTACATCATGGATCGCGGATACCTGGATTTCGGGCGCCTGTACCGACTCCATTCTGCCCGGTCGTTATTCGTGACCCGCGCCAAGGCCAACTTCAAGTTCCGCCGCCGCTACTCCCACCCGGTGGACAGAACGACGGGACTGATCTGCGACCAAACTGTCCTGCTGAGCACCTTCTATCCGGCCAAGGCCTACCCCGAACCTTTGCGTCGCATCAAGTTCTTCGACGTCACCACCGACCTGCGGCTAGTATTCCTCACCAACGACTTTGCTTCTCCCGCTCTGACTATTGCCCGGCTCTACAAGCTCCGCTGGCAGATCGAACTGTTCTTCAAATGGATCAAACAGCATCTCCGCATCAAGGCCTTTTACGGCACCAGTCCCAATGCCGTGAAAACACAAATCTGGATCGCCCTCAGTACCTACCTGCTCATCGCCATCATCCGCAAGCGCCTCTATCTCGAGTTGCCGCTCTACACAATTCTCCAGGTCCTGAGTGTCTCGCTCTTCGAGAAAACCCCAATTTTACAGGCCTTTTAGGACATGCATTACATTACTCAGAATAGTGACATTCATAAACAGTTGATGTTATTCGACTAACGCTGGGACGCTACTGTAACTATAACTAAGTACACTGGAACACTACTGTCCGGTTGAACTATTCAGATATCGTGACAACATGATTATAATCAATTAGTTAAAAGGATAATAGACTGGACGCGACTTCAACTGGGACTTCCGCCGGTGCCCAACTCGTGCGGGTTCGGTTCCACCCTGGCATCGGAAAGGATGGGAAATGGGTCCCGTCAGACCAAGCGAGGTCAATCCCAACGGGATTGCGTATTCCAGCCCAGGGTTTCCCAACCCTGGGTAAGAGAGTCAACCCCTTAAGAATCAACCCTGTAAGGGTTGCGTCCTGACCAGTTTTCGCCCTTCTGTACACAACCCATTCAGGGTTGAAGTCAGGGGCGGCGCCGTTCACCCAGGGTGTCAGGGGCCACCCAAAAGCGGCCAGTGAGGGCCACTTCAAAACCGGCCATTTTCAAGAGCCATTGAGGGCCGCATCCGGCGTAGGATGCGCCGATGGCCAATACATTGAAAATGGAAAAGAAGCAAACGGTTTTGGCGCTCCTGAAGCTGGGCTGGTCGTATCGTCGGATCGAGCGAGAGGTGGGAGTCCGACGAGAGACGATTGCCCGCTATGATCCCTCCCGAGATTCAAAACCGGCCAAAGCGGCCCCCGGCTCGGAGGAGCAAAAGCGGCCAAAGCGGCCCCCGGGTCTGCGCAGCTTCTGTGAGCCCTTTCGGGAGTAGATTGAAAAGAAACTCCAGCAGGGATTGCAGGCCAAGCGGATCTGGCAGGACCTGGTCTTCGAGCAGGGATTCGGGGGAGCCTACAACTCCGTCAAGCGCTTCTGTGGAAAGCTCAAGGCGGAGAGTCCTCGCGTGTTTGCTCGGGTGGAAACTCCCCCCGGTCGGGACCTGCAGATCGACTTCGGCAAAGGAGCCCTGACTCGGACCGAATCGGGTCGTTACCGCCGTCCTCATCTGTTCAAGGCCGTCCTCTGCCACTCGCGCCACTCCTATGAGGAAGTCGTCTGGCGGCAGGAACTGAAGACGTTCATCCGCTGTGTCGAGGAGGCTTTTCACGCTTTTGGAGGCGGCGTGGAGGTGGTTCGCCTCGATAACCTCAAGGCCGGGATCACCCGGGCTTGCTTGGTGGACCCCGAGGTCAATGCCGTCTTCAGTGCGCTCGCTCGCCACTACGGCTTCGCCGTGCTGCCCATCCATCCGGGCGCTCCGAACGAGAACGGAAAAGTCGAAAGAAGCATCGGATATACCGACTCCAGCGCGCTCAAAGCTCGCCGCTTCGAGAGCCTGGATGCGCAGAATGAGCATCTGCAGAGTTGGAACGAGCGAATCGCCCGCCAGCGCATCCACGGCACCACCAAGCAGCAGGTCTGGCCCCGCTTTGTCGAAGAACAGAAGCATCTCCGACCGCTTCCGGATTCCCGCTTCAGTTTCTTCCGCGTGGGCCGTCGAACGGTCTCCACCGATGGCCACATCGAAGTCGACCGAGCGTTCTACTCGGTGCCCAATCATCTGCTCGGTTGTGAAGTCGCCGTGCACTGGGATGATCGTATCGTCCGCGTCTTCTTTCGTGAGCAACAGGTGGCCCTGCATCCGAAGCACCCGCCGGGGAGATTCCGAACCGAAACGAGCCATCTTCCGGAACGCAAACGCTACGCGCACTATCGAACCGAGCATCATCTGCTGAAGCAAGCCCGAGCCGTGGGTCCAGAGGCGCACCGCTGGGCCGAGCGAGCTCTGGAGGTCCGAGACATGCTCGCCTACCGACTCGTGCAAGGCATGATCTCGCTGACCCGCCGCTACCGCGCTTCGGTCGTCGACGAAGCCTGCGGCAAGGCGCTCGCACATGACGCCTTCCGCTACCGGACTCTGGTGGCTTTGTGTAAGCGACTGGACGTGCCGCAGCGCTCTTTGTTTACCTCCGAGCACGAGTTGATCCGACCGCTGTCCGAGTACCAGATCACCGATCCCACAGGAGAACCAGAATGATCTCATCAGAACTGGAACGAAAACTTCGTCACCTCCGGCTCTCGGGCCTGGCTCAGGTCTTTGACGTTCGCCTGCAACAAGCCGTCCAGGGAAGGCTCAGCCATCAGGAGTTCTTTGAGCTGCTGATTGATGACGAGCTGACCCGCCGTCGGGACCGGCTGTTGGAGCGACGTTTGCGCCAGGCCCAGTTTCCGGAACAAAAGCACTTGGAGGACTTTAACTTCTCCTTTAACCCCTCCATCAACCGGCAGCAGATCTTCGATCTGGCTACCGGCCGATTCATCCAACAGCGCCGCGGCTGGTTGGTCATCGGTCAGACCGGAGTCGGCAAGAGCCATCTGATCATCACCGTCGGGATCAAGGCGGTCGAAGCCGGTCACCGGGTGCAGTACAAGTCGGCTTTCGATCTGCTGGAAGACATCGCCGAAGCCACGGCCACCGGCAGACGCCGATCTTACATTACGGAGATGACCCGGATCCCGCTGCTGATCCTCGAGGATCTGGGACTCCGCAGAGTGCCGGAGTCGGCGGCAGAAGATCTGTTGGAGATCCTGCACCGCCGATACCAGAAGACCTCGACGATCCTCAGTTCGAATCGACCCCTGGAGGACTGGGGCGCGATGCTGGGAGGAGATACGGCGGCCACCTCGGCGCTGCTGGACCGCTTCCTGCACACTTCGGAAGTCACCTTCATTCGGGGCAAGAGCTATCGCCTCTACGAGCGACAGCAACGAGAGAAATCCACCCCGAAGCGAGGGAAAGAGAAATGACACCTGCGAGGCGAGTGCTGTGAGTGCGGGCTTGTCCCCTACTCGCAGACCCTGGGACTCAGCCCCAGGCTTCGTAGATTGCCCGCTCCGAGGGAGGGGTCAGGACAGGGTGGGGCAGAGCTCATTGCTTGAGGGGCCTCTGAGCGAATGTTTTTTGAAAAAAGGAAGCCAGGAAGAAGCCGTGTCGTTGAAACCAAGCAGAGACCATGGAAGCCAGGCTTCTCGAGTTTCCCCCAACACCCCCGGAAAGCCGTGGAAACTGCCGCGCTATGGAAACCGTGGGAAAACGGCTGCCTCGCGAAGACGACTCCAGGAGGCGAGTTTTTCCACCGTTCCCACAGCGCTTGGAAAACTCCTCCGGACGGAGTTTCCCACAGTTCCCACCGCTTCTACGGCTGAACACACAACAAAGCCTCCTCCCCCCGCTTCGCGGGGAGGGCTTCACAAGGGATTGAAATGACTCGAACCGGAGGATACAACTACTGAATCACTGGCCGGTTTTGACCCGGCCCCGCCTGGCCGCTTTTGAAGTGGCCCCCGACACACCCAGGGTTCGGAAACCCTGGGCTGAAATACCGAATCCCTTCAGGATTCACCTCGCTCCCATGCACTCAGTGCCCTCGGCCACGCCAGAAGCTGACACCAATTGTCAGAATTACTCCGTTCGAGCCAATCCTGATTCTTCAACCACTTAGGCATTGGGACTTGCAAGGCCAAGTAGGTCGAATCGCTAACCACTTGATATCATTTGACTTTTAACCGGACAGTAGTGACACTGGAACGTAAATACTGCAACGTTTGTGGCGAGCGCGACGGGTCGAGTTCGCGAATCGACGACGAACGCCATGTCTTTCTATAGTGGAGGAGGAGCGACAAAGCAATCGGCCTGTCGCGTCGCCACCCGTAGGGCAGATGGGGCTTGCGGACGATCTCTGCGTTGGTCATCGTCGAAGATGGCCGAGCGTCGTCTTCCTCCTCCTGCCTTGATCTCGCCTCGCAAGCCCCATCTGAATACGTATCAGTATTTACGTTCCAGCGTACTAATCCAGGACCTTGATTTTGTCCGGCGGCAACCCGATAAACCGATCACCCAGGCTATGATCGACGATCCTCTACCTATTGCCGGGAACAGATTTCGACTACGCTTGAACGATGCGGGTTAATGAAATCTTGTCGCAACCTGGAGCGGGCAATGGGCCCTTAACAGACGGGAATCCATCATGAACCTATCGAACTGGACTCGGCGAAGATTCTTGCAAACGGCGACGGGAGCCGCCGCCGGTGCAACCTTTCTGCCCGCATGCGTTGGGTCGATCGAAGACTCGGCGAACATCGCTCAGCAGAGAAAGCTGCTGGCGGGCCGCAAGCGCAGGATCATCATCAACAACGACGGCGACGATGTGGTCCGGGCCGAGACGCCAGAAGACCGCCAACAAGGATTGACCGAGTGGACGGGAGACCTGCGCGAAGACTACCTGAAGTCGAGAACGACCGCTCTGGTCGGAAGCCAGGTCGATAGCATCTTCTATGCCTCCTGCGCCGCCGGACTCACCTTCTCGCACCACACCAAGGTGGGCCATTTCCTGGATAAGGCGACCGACCCCAGAGCCCTCGTCCCGGATCTGATCGAGCAGTACGGACGTGATTCCCTGGGGATGCATGTGGACTTCTGCCGCCGCAACAGCCTGGAGATCTTCTGGTCGCTGCGCATGAACGACCGGCACGACGCCTATCCAATCGGCAGCAGGAGGTGGACCTACGGACTGGCCCCTTTCAAGCGCGATCACCCCGAAACTATTTTCGGGGTTCCAGAGGACTGGGAGAAGTATCCAGACAATCCCGCCAAGAAGTTATGGTCGGGCGTCGACTACGCCCAGGCCGAGGTCCGAGAGCACATCTTCCGCCTGATCGAGGAGGTCTGCGAAGGCCACGATATCGACGGTGTGGAGCTGGACTTCCTGCGACACGTTCCCCACTTCCGGGAGGGCGTGGAGGGTCGACCGGCCAAACCAGAAGATTGGGACGTGATGACGGAGCTGCTGAGGCGTCTTCGTGGGATGGCCGACGAAGTGGGAAGTCGGCGTGGCAAACCGATCATGATCGTCCCCCGGTTGCCCATCACGATAGAGCTTTGCAGATTCCACGGACTCGACGTCGAGAGATGGCTGGCTGAGGGTCTCATCGACTTCATCATTGCGGGCTACGGCAGCGCTAACTTCCGGCCTATGTCTCGGATAACCGAAATGGTGGAGCTCGGTCACCGGCATAACACCCCCGTGTTCGCCTGTCTGGCATGGGGTTTCTGGCAGCATTGGGCTTTCCTGGATAGCGGCTACGACACCGTCAAAGAGTGGCACCAGGCCCACAAATCCTACTGGGAAGCCGCCGATTCCTGGCCAGGGATGCTCGCAGCCTGGCGAGGAGCGGCAATGAGTGCGTGGAGCGCGGGTGTCGACGGACTCTACACCTTCAACCTCTTCGATCCAGATCAGCAGATACTTCGGGAAATGGGAGATCCCAACACCATTGCCCGATTGGACAAGATCTACGGCGTCGACTACTTCAACAAGAGAGAACGGGCAATGGAGTGCAAGCCGGGAGAGAGCCTCAGCATCAACCTGCGTCTGGGCGGTGATGTCCGGGAGGAATCCGTCTCCCAGCTCCGGCTTCGAGTCCATGTGATGGGGCTGGTCGGCGGAGAGGATCTGAAATCCAGTCTAAACGGAAACACCCTTCCCCAGCTGGCGCCGGTCGGAAAGCTGGAAGCCAACACCCAGGGACACTGGTTGGACTGTCTCCTGGAACCCTCCCAGATCAAGAGCGGCGAGAACAAATTCGAGCTGATGCTGGGGCAGCCAGCAGATTCCACACAGGAGCCGATCCAGCTAGACGGGCTCCTGCTGGAGCTTAGCCACCAGGAATCCGCACTCACGAGACCTGGCGA
Organism: Acidobacteriota bacterium; assembly: GCA_965219855.1. Classification (GTDB taxonomy): domain Bacteria; phylum Acidobacteriota; class UBA6911; order RPQK01; family JAJDTT01; genus CAUZIZ01. The sequence continues at coordinate 512,599 of CBDCOR010000021.1, read as the reverse complement.
AGTAAACCAGTCATCGGCCGAGCAGTGACGACTCGAGCAGTTGGTCTGGGAATGAACGTAATGCGTTCGAGCCGTACCCAAATCTCGAATTCGTCGATCAATGGACCTCTTGATTACTTTACTCGGGCTCTGGTCACATCGCTTCGCCCTGTGGCTCACAGCCGGCTTTACCCCTATGAGCAGTTATAGGACAGAGAAACTGACGCGGAGGCCCAAGATCCAGTTCCAGTCGGATGTTTCTTCTCAGCTGGGGTAAGGGAGGGTTTCGCCAGGATTCGCAACGGCGAAGGTAGGTCTGGGAATTGAGCGCCACGACCAATCAACGGACAGCAGCCGTCACAGTAGGACTCGTTTCTAAAGAAAAATATAACCTGGCTGGGCCGGCCCTCAAAGCTCTTCTTGAAAAAACCAGAACTCCATTCAAACTGCTAATTGTCGATGCGCAGATGCCTTCTAGTTATAGGAGAGAATTGACGGATATCGTCCGCAGACGACCGTTCACTGAATTCTTGACCGTCGACCGGTTCCTCCACCCTAATCAGCAAAAGAACCTTGTCTTCGGTCGATCCGACACTGACTATATTTGTTTCATAGAAAATGACAACTTTATATCTGAGAATTGGCTTGAAAATCTTCTGAATACGGTTCAAGACCGGCCGGATTGCCTGGTTACACCCCTCATTTTTGAGGGCAATCCTAAGAGAAAAAGGGTGCACTTCGATTGCGGATTGGGTCGTATCACCGAGAGTCCGAAAACCGGCCAGATCAAAACCACTCGCGACAATTCGATCCCAGAGAGATATAGATGGGACGGCGTTAAACGAATAGAGACGACAGAAAGTCATTGTTTCATCCTTCACAGGGACACGGGGAGGAAGATATTCCCGCTGGATGAAATCCTGACCACCAGAGAGCACTACGATCTCTCACTTCGGTGCTTCAAAGCCAGGATTCCGATCCTTCTGGATGCGAGAGTCCGGCTCGCTTATCACCTTGGCCCCACGATCACCAAAGCTGAGGTGCCCTTCTTCCTCTTCTGCTGGGACCTTGAGAGTGCTGCGAGAACCTACCCCCATCTTATTAAGCTGTGGAATCTCGAAGGGATACCTGAGGCAACGCGGTTCATCAGGCAACAGCACTATCGTACATCTCACTGGAAATGGAAGCTGTATAAGTTGAGCCTGTCAGCCTCCCGGATCGCCAAGACTGCCATGAGAAGGATTTGTAGATCGTAACAGCAGCGCTAGGAGCAATGGGAACAGAACAAGAGGCTCCCACCCCGGTCTTGAAAGGAACGGATGTGATCAATGCACAGCGGAGGTAGCGGGCATAGCGAGCACGCCGGCAACGTTCGCGCTTTTCGAAGAATGCTATGGGGAAACTGTGTTTCGACCTTCTCCAACATCATGGTGCGCCGCAGCCTCGTAAATGGGTCGACGGACATCATTATGGAGCCCGAGGGATTTCAGGACTGGATGCTGCTGCTGCTGTCGCGGCGCTGTTGCTTTTACCACAGCAGCCGAACCAAGACTTTCTGGCGGCGCCGGGCAAACAGCATCATGCCAAGCTGCGTCGGTTGCCCGGATACCGGCGACGAAGAAAGTTGGCACTCAGGAACGCAATCGGAAGAATTCTAGTGGAAAGACAGACTTCTGGTGCCGCTTGGCGTTCCCCGGAAAGCTTCCACCGGGTTCATTGGCACCTCGTCACATCTCTGATGTGCGCCGCTGAAGGACTGGCTGACTCAATCCAGCAAAGAATCCCGCGCCGCCAGGGGCGTCGGGGCCGGCCCTGACGTCCCCGCCCGGGTCGGAGAGCAGGACGCTTCTATCAGACGGCTGGCAGGACTCGCTAGGCGATAATCTCTTCCAATACCCGTCCGCCGATATCGGTCAGCCGGCGAAATCGTCCGGCGTGTAGGTAGGTTAGCCTCTCGTCGTTCAAACCCATCAGGTTCAGGATGGTTGCATGGACGTCCCGCAACGGGATCTGTTCTTCCAATGCCCTGAGACCAAATTCATCGGTCGCGCCCGTGGTGCTCCCACCTTTGACGTCTCCGCCGGCTAGCCACATGGCGAGCGTGAACTGGTTGTGATCTCGCCCAGGCTTTTTCGTCTTGAGGTCATTGAGGAAGGGGGTGCGCCCCATTTCCGAAGCCCATACCACCAGTGTTTCATCTAACAGGCCACGTTGCTTGAGATCCTTGAGCAGGGCTGCCACTGGCTGGTCCACCTCTTTTGCATGGTAGGGCATCCTCTCACCCACGTTGCCATGGTCGTCCCAGCTGTACTTGCTGATCTCCACCCCGTGCACCAGCAGAGTGTAACGGACTCCCTTCTCCACCAGCCGTCTGGCCAGCAGGCATTGTCGCCCGAATCCCGCGGTCATCGGATCGTCCAGCCCGTACATCTTCTTGGTCGTCTCCGATTCACTGGCCAGATCCACAACCTCCGGAGCCTCCGCCTGCATCCGGAAGGCAAGCTCGTAAGCGTTGATCCGAGCTTCCAATTCAGAGGCTCCGGGACGATTTTTGGAATGCGCTTCATTGATCGCTTTAAGGAGATCGAATTCTTTTCGCTGTTGCTGCCTGCTCAGCCCCTCGGGCAGATCCAGATGCAGTATTGGCGTGCCCTTGGAGCGAAGCATCGTTCCCTGATAGGTGGCGGGCAGGTAGCCGTTCCCCCACACGGCTGTGCCGTTCATGGGGGCACCCCTGGGATCCTGGACCACGACGTAACCTGGCAGATTCTGGTTGGGACTTCCCAGACCATAGCTCACCCAGGCGCCCACCGAAGGGTCCCCCTGAAACTGGGAACCGGTGTTCATGTGCATGGTGGCGGGACCGTGGTTGTTGTTGTCCAGCTCAATCCCATAAATGAAGGCCAGATCATCTACGCATTCACCGATATTGGGGAACAGCGTGGAGATATAGCGCCCCGACTGACCGTATCTCTTGAACTCGAACGGACTTGGAATCACCCGGTGCGGGTGTTTGAGATAGCCTTCAATCTCACCCGAAAGACCAGGAAGCTTGGGCATGGGTTTATCGGCGTACTTCTGCAGGGTGGGCTTGTAATCGAAGGTGTCCACGTGACTCACACCGCCTGCCATGAACATGAAGATGCAGTGCTTGGCCTTGCGAGCCAGATGCTGCGGCTTGACGGCCAGCGGGTTGTCACCGGCAGTTGCCTCCAACTCTTCAGACAGCATGCCGCCCAGCGCCAACGCTCCGATCCCATTGACAGTCCGGCAGAGAAAGTTTCTGCGGGAGAGGGCCGGGTGGCTCGAAATCAACTCGAGAGTCTTGCGATCATCCATCATCCCCTCCTAATCCACATAGATAAACTCATTACTGTTCAGCAGCACCCGACAGAGAGCCAACAAGGTGTCCTCCGGCGATCCCACCGAAGCCAAGGACTCTTTCACTTGCTTCATCTCCCAGTTTGCTGGCTTTCGTCCCAGCGACAACTGAAAGGCTCGAAGATAGCCCTTGTCGATATCCGAGTCCGTCTCTTTCAACACTCTATCGGCGAAATGCCGGACTTCCTCGTTCACGAACTCGCCATCGTACATGGTGAGTGCCTGCAAGGCGGTCACAGAGTTTCTACGATGGTCGCGGGAGTCATTGCAGACGGGAGCATCGAAAAGCTCCAGGAGAGGAAGACTCAACGACCGCCGCTGGTAGGTGTAGATACTCCGTTTTCGCCCTTCAGGTCCGTGCGTAGTCTCCCATATATTGACCGTCTGCACCTTTTGGGCTTCATCCAGCCCCTTGGGCAAGGGCGGAAACACAGCAGGCCCTCCCCGGGCGGTACTCAAACGTCCACTGACTGCGAGAATGCTGTCCCGAATCGCCTCGCCGTCGAGACGGCGGCGATTGAATCGCCAAAGCAGACGGTTGTCCCGGTCGATCTTCTCGGCTTGCGAGTCCTGCCGGAGCGACGCCTGCCTGTAGGTAGCTGAATTGAGGATAAGACGATGCATCGCCTTCACGCTCCATTTCGCTTCCACGAAACGGGTCGAGAGCCAGTCCAGCAGTTCCGGATGGGAGGGAGGAGCCCCATTCTTACCGAAGTCACTGGGCGTAGCCACGATGCCTCTACCAAAATGTTGCTGCCACATACGGTTGACCATGACGCGCGCGGTCAGCGGATTCTCGGGACTCGCGATCCAGTTGGCTAGCACCAGCCTCCGGAAACGCGTGGGGATGCTCTTGAAGCGATCCTGAATCAAAACGGCGGGCTTGGAATGTCCCTCGACGGCGCTCAGGAACCCCGGCTTGACCGGCTCACCCGGACGGTTCCACTGCCCCCGTGTCAAGACATAGGTGGTGGGAACGTTGGGCCCGTAGGGAGGACCCAGCGCGTGGGTCAGGGACATGGCCAGCGGCGCCACCCTCATGATGGCTTTCTTCAACCGTCCAACCCGTTCGTTGTAGTGAGCAAATTCCTGTTTCTCGGCATCTGAAAAGATACTCTTTTTCTTTCCGAAGTCAGACGAAGTGTTATCACTTTCGCTGTCAATGGCTTTCCGCAAATCAGCGAGGGCCAGTTCCTTCTCTTTTTCCTCTTCACCCTCTTCTTTCGCGGGCTTCTTCTTAGATTCCCTTTGTTCTTTCAGCCTGGCTAACAGGGGCTCATAGAATCCCTTGAACTTAGCTTCGGTCTCTTCCAGGTCTTTCGTGAATTTGGCTCGTTCCTTGTCGGCCCACTCCTTTTCTCCCGGCCTGTAGAACTCAGCCGGCTGTGGGCCGCCCAATTGCTGAATGTCGTCGGCATAGGGCCGGGCGATCTGGACCGTGGCGAAAAATGCCTTCATCCGATAGAAATCCCTGGTCGGAATCATGTCGTATTTATGGTCATGGCATTTGGCACAGCCAACCGTCATACCCAAGAACACCGATCCTACTGTGGAGGTCATTTCACTGAGGATGACATCCCGATCCTCTTCTCCGCGTGGCTCAGTGAAGGGCGCCAGACGCAGGAACGTCAAGGCAACTGATTTCTCGGGGTCTGGGGTCGGGATCGCCTTAAAAGGGAAGACCTCCAATTCGAATTCGTCGCCTGCAATCTGCTCTTTGACGAACTCGTCGTAGGGTTTGTCATTGTTGAAGGCGTCAATGACGTAATCGCGGTATCTCCAGGCGTGGGAATACTCGGGATCCCCCTCGAAACCGTTGGTGTCTGAGTAGCGCGCCAGATCCAGCCAATAGCGTCCCCAACGTTCGCCGTAGCGAGGGTCGTCGAGCAAGCGGTCGACCAGGGCCTGGTAGTTGGCGGAAGAACTATCGGCCACAAGCGCCTCCACTTCTTCCGGAGGTGGAGGCAAGCCGATCAAATCGAAATAGAGACGACGGACGAGTGCCCCGGGATCGGCCTCGTGGGCCGGCGTCAAGCCCTTCTCTTCCAGCTTGGCTAAAATGAAATTGTCAATTTCGTTTCGGACACGCTGCTTGTTCTTTACGGCGGGAGGATCCTGCGGCAACGGCTTTTCAAAAGCCCAGTACCGGCTTTCCTGAGTGGCAGCCTCCAGGACCTCGGGTGACAAATTCTTGATCCATTCCTCTAACTTGGTGAGGTCCGCCTTCGCCAACTCGCCGCCCAGGGGCATTTGGGGCTTGATCTCGCCACGCAGCACCTTTATCAGTGGACTCTCGTCCGGGTGACCCGGTTTCACGGTAATGCCGTGCTTGGCACCACCCGAGATCACGCTCTCCATATCCTCGACGGAGAATCCGCTGGTTCGCGTGCTCTCGTCGTGGCAGCCAAGGCACTTGGCCTTGAGGATCGCATGGATTTTCTCTTCGAAGACATCACCGGCCTTGAGAGGGCTTGCGGAAAGCAGGAGTGCAACAAACGCTAAAGAGAGAATGCGCATAACGCTTCCTTGTGTCGGCAACTGTGTCGGCAATTATAAACGAATTACACCTCAACTTAAAACCATTGGAGACGAGACTGCTTTCGTGTTGGTTTTCCCCAACACACTGCCCTTCATCTGAGGCATTCCCATGGACGTGGACACAGTACTGCAGGCGCGCTTGGACCTGGCGGCCATTTTTCGTTGGTCCGCACGACTGGGTTTGAGTGAGGGCAATTTGCCAACTACCCGGAACTGGCTACAGGGCACCTGGGCGCTATCGGGCGCATTCTTGACCGGGAAGAACCTGAGTACGCCGATTGATCCGGCCGAGATAGGCCCACCAATTTGCCAGTGATTGTGTTCTTTGCTATAAGAACCCTATGATGCTAGGTCAGGGTGTCCCCGTGGTCGCTGCTGTCTCCTTCCTTGTTTTGTCAATTCTGACTGCCCAGACGAGCTATTTTTCGGTTACTGGAAAGGACTTCCTCGAACAGACTCGGTTCGTCTTCGTCGGAAAGCTGGTCGACAAGGTCAGCTACCGTGACGCCGAAGCTGGCGAGATCCTTACCAAGCATATCTTTCTGGTGAGCGAGGCGGTCAAAGGGGATCCAGGAGATCGGGTAGAAGTCATTGAGTATGGTGGGACTGTCGACGGCAGGACGCTAATGGTTTCTCATGGGCCTTCCTATGTCCTAGGCCAGCAGTACTTGGTCTTCTCCTATTTGGATCTGCTCGGCCATGATCGAACTTTGTCAGGTCCACTGGGTCAATTTCAGGTCCTTTCAGGCGGCAGTGGCCGGAGGGCGATCCGACTATACCCAACTCATCCTCTGCGAGACGCCTTAGAACCAGACAGCGCTGCCACTTTCATGGAGTTGGACGGCTTCTGCAATCGAAGTCGGGAGAGATTGGAAGCAATCGAGTATGAAAAGGAATAGGAGAAACACTCCTCAGCTGGTCCGTTTGGTTGCCCTTGGAGCCTTCGTTTTCCTCACGGCGTACGTGCTGCAAACACACACCAATCGGCAGCATAACAGTTGGGATCCGCAGGGTTTCCCGATCTTCATGGAGATTTGGGAAGGCTTCACCGACGATCTGAACCAGATTCAAGACGGCAGCAATCCGAAGCGAGCTCTCCTGGAGGCACTTGACTGCTGGGCCCGGATTTCGTCTCTCAGCATTCGCGCAGGCGAGACCTCGATATCAGAAGTGTTGGACGACGGCAGGAACGTCGTCACGATAGCCGACACGCCCAACAATCGTAATAAAGTTGGCGCTGCCTTGGGCAAATCCCTGACAAGGTTCTTTTTGTCCGACTTAAAACACACTGAAAACGACGTCATCTTCAATCCGCGCGAAATCTTTACCACGATAGAACCTGAGGATCGCGCTTCTGATCTTATCGACCTCCTCGCTGTCGCCAAACATGAGTTTGGCCATAGTTGGAATCTTGGTCATAGCATTCAGCGCTCCTCCACCATGTTTTTTGCCGGGCCACAGTTCACTAATCCCAAAAGAAGTAGATGAAAGTGGACTAAACCACATGTAAACACCTGAAATGCCAGACCTGACGGGTATTCTGGGGTTGTCAAAGAAACTTCAGAACAAGCCGAAAGGAGGCATTTCAGGTGAAGAAAAAGGATAGCGCAATCATCCGCAAACGGGAAGCAGAGGTTGCTCAGCGATTGAGCCCCAGCTGGAACGGTCAAGACCCGAAACCGGTGCTCTCGCCCGAGGTCATCAGCTACGAGGTCTCGGAGAAAACGGGTGCGGTCAGTTACGGTGGTCTGGGGCTGCTGCAGCAGGTGGTGAAGTGGAGTGGGCTGGGGAAAGCCATTGACCAGGCGGTGACGCTGCTCAAACGCCACCAACCGTACCACGAATCGGACCACGTCCTGAGCCTGATCTACAACGTGGCCACGGGCGGGACCCGCTATCAGGATATTGAACTGCGACGTCAGAGTGTGAGTTTCCTGGAGGCGGTGGGAGCCGAGAAGATCCCCGCCCCCAGCACGGCCGGAGACTTTGTGCGCCGCTTTGACGCGCCCGACGTGGTGGATCTGATGGAAGCCGTCAATGCCAGCCGCCTCAAGGTCTGGGCCCAACAACCGGCCCGTTTCTTCCAACGGGCGGAGATCGACGTGGATGGGACGATGGCCCCCACGAGCGGCGAATGCAAGGAAGGGATGGAGATCAGCTACGACGGGCAGTGGGGCTATGCGCCGCTGATCGTGACGCTGGCCAATACGGGAGAGGTGCTCTATGCGGTCAACCGCTCGGGCAACCGTCCCTCTCATGAGGGAGCGGCCGAATGGCTGGATCGGAGTATCGAGCTGGTTCGAGAGGCGGGTTTTCGGAAGGTGCGCCTGCGCGGGGACACGGATTTTTCGCTGACGGCTCATTTTGACCGTTGGACGGAGGCGGGCGTGGAGTTTGACTTCGGGATCGACGCCCATCCGAGCTTCGTCAAGTGGGCGGAGGCGTTGCCAGAAGCGAGATGGAAAGAGCTGGGGCGCCCCAGCCAGGGGAAAGGAAAAGGGAAGAAGCGGCGCCAGCGGCGGGACAAAGTGAAGCCGGAGATTGTCAAGAGACGCGGGTTCAAGACGCTGACGCTGGAACGGGAAGAGATCGCGGAGATCGACTACCGTCCGAGCAAAGCGAAGCGAACCTATCGGATGGTGATCTTGCGCAAGACGATCCTGGTCGAGAAAGGCCAGAAGCGGCTGCTGCCGCAGACGCGCTACCACTTTTATGTCACCAATATCTCGGCCAGAACGTTGGGAACGGCGGGAGTCGTACGGGAAAACAACCGGCGCTGCAACCAGGAGAACGTCATTGAACAACTCAAGAACGGAGTCGAGGCCCTGCGGATGCCCTCGGATACGCTGGTAGCCAATTGGGCCTATCTGGTGATTGCGGCTCAAGCCTGGAATCTGAAGGCCTGGATGGGGTTGGTGCTGCCGGCGCGACTGCAAGCCCGAGAGCTGGTGAAGATGGAGTATCGCCGTTTCCTGCGAGAGGTCATTGAAATGCCCTGCCAGATTTTGCGCAGGGGCCGACAGTTGGTCTATCGGCTGCTGGATGTCAATGGTTGGAGCCGTCTTCTCTTGGAAGGCAGTAAGTGGTTGAAACACCGGCCAGCTACCTGAAACTGAAAGGAGATAAAGTAGCTCCGAGGGTCGCCAGAGCTGGGGCGAGGTGTATCTACAAACGCCCCCCAAGAGGGCAGAATCGTTTTCCCTGAGCGATCGGCGTGGAGGACAGCTGAAGACGTGCCTGTTCTGAGTGACTTCGCGCCGAAATTTAGAATTTAGGTCTCCAAAATGGCTCCTCGGAGCCGACAAAGGGGTCTATTTTCGAACTTGCGCTTATTTTGGGACTAATTCTCTGGATGCGCTGACGCGGGACGACCTGGCAGGTGTCAATGTCACCTATCCCATGGTGGGGTTCGGCAACGTGACGGGAACAATTTCGGGAACTGTGACCAAGAATGGAAGCCCCGTGTTTGGCGCTTTCGTGGTGGCCTCAGATGAATTTGGAGTCCTGGTCGCCAGTGCGATTACGCTGCCTGACGGTACCTACAAGCTGGAAGGGCTGCCCTCCGGTCACTCCTACACCCTCTACGCGGAGCCTCTGGACGGACCCATGACTCCGGGAAGCGTGAGAGGAGGCATCTTTGACTCGGCGGTCATGGACACCAATTTCCTGCCCACTTTTCACAATGGCAGCATGGATCCCTCGGTAGCAGTCAACTCGGCAGTCACCGGGGTGAACCTCGCGGTCACCGCCGGGAACTCGACAATTGATCCGCCGTTTATCGGAAAGACCTCTCAACTGACTGGACAGTTCTTGGTGTTTAATACTGAGACGGCGTTCCAGGGAGTCAATACTAACCTTATTCTCGCAGGCAACGACGTTCCCGGCCTGAACGATGACGGGGTCGAATTTCTCGGTCCTAACCTCAGTGCGGGCTCGGAGGTTCTGGACTTGGGCAGCTTCCGATTCTTCCCGCTCACCGTTCCGCTGAATACCCCTCGAGGGCCTTACAGCGTGATTGTGGAGGGTAATTCCGAGATCGGCTTGATGACGGGTGCTCTTGAAATAGCGCCGGCCTCCCGATTCCTTCAGGCTTTTGCCCAGTTCGCTCACGTGGCGGGGGCACTCACGTCGGGAGTGTTCCTGATCAACACGGATCTGCAGAATCAAGCCAGTGGCAAGATCTCTGCGCACGATTCGCAAGGAGCTCGCACCCCGGTTTCTCTGGGACAGTTGTCGTCGGATTCCAACCAGGACCTGAACCTGGTGCTGGGACCCGGGGCGGCACTCTCGGCGACGACGGGGGGCGCCAGCACTTTCGTCGGATCGCTGCGTGCCCTGGCCGACCAGTGCATCGGCGGAACTGTCTTGTTTACCGGGGATACCGGCACTACCGGCGTCGGACCTAGCAACGCCCTGTATACCTTCGTGGCGCCGGTGATCCGAAACACTGCCACCGGCGAGCAGACCGCTCTGGCGATTACCAACCTGGAGGAACGTCCCGCCAAGTACTTCATTCAAGTGCAGAACAAGAACGGCGTTCTTGTCACCAGCGCCGTGGTCGACCTGGCTGCTAGCGGACACGACGCCCGGTTCATCGAGGAGATTGTTAGCGGTTTGCCCAATAGTTTCCAGGGAACCGTGGTAGTCACGGCGAGTCGGAAGATTGGAGCCACGGTCATTCTAGTCGCACCAGGGATCTTTACGACCTTCCCGGTGGTCCAGAACCGAGTCGCCTCCCGCAGCTCTTTTGCCCAGTTCGCCCACTTCCCTTCGGTTGACCTGACCTCCCAGCTGGTTCTGGTGAATCCGTCCCCGCTGAGGGCGGCCCGGGTGCGAATCCGTGTCCGCAGCTCGGGTGGGGCGGCGGCAGCGGTCACACTCGGCGGACAGGCCCTTCCTGGTGGGACCCGGCTCCTGACGATTCCGCCGCTGGGGTGTGTCCTTCTTGGGACCGGTGGAAACGTAGATCTGGTCGGCTCGGTGGAACTGAGTGCGCACCCGGATGACGGTGGCAACGGTATTCCGGTCGGCGGTGTCGTACTCTTCAGCTCGCCTAGTGTGGGAACCGCCCGGCGTGGGTGAGAGTTTCGCGCTGCGTGAGATCGTGATCCCGCTGGCTCAGGATCTGGCTGCGGGGATCCAGACGGGTATCGCCGCAGTGAATACCAAGGATCAGCCCATCACGCTGGTTGTCACGGTGCGCAATCAGGGCGGAGCGATTGTCCGCGGACCCACCGAAGTCCCGCTGGGAGCGCGCAATCAGCTCGCCCGTTTTCCCAACGAGGCGCCACTCTCACTCAACCTACCCAACCAGTTCACAGGTTCGCTCTGGGTCGAGGTCAAGGAAGCCGACTGTAAAGTGGCCCTGACGGTCATCCACCAATCGCCTGGAGTCCTGACAACGTTTCCCGCGATCTCTCTCTCCAAGGTGTTTACTCCCGCGACGTAACTTGGGTCTCCAGGCCGAAGTATTCTTCTTTTCGACGACCTAGACATTGCGGTAGCGGACCGTCAGCGCTGAAGTTCCTAGCCCGGATTTCTCATCGCTTGTCGTAGCGAGGCGCCGCAAGGGCCGTCCTGGCAAGGCTTGCGACCGAGACCACTCGTGGCGAGCCGCGGCAGTCGTACTTGTACAGTACGTCGAGGAGGCCGACCGAGCATAACACAGCCAGGGCGGATGATTGCGGCGACGTAGTTGACTGGCAATGAGAAAGGCGTCTATAAGAACATGGCCGTTGTCAAGGGCGCACTTCACCTAGATCGGCTCGGAGAGCCGATTAAGCAGCTGGCCGCGTAGCCGGCCAGGCGCGATAAGAAGTTGTTCGTAGGCCATTGGATTCGTCGAGTCTGGGGACTCTAGTTTTTAGTTATGACCAGCGGGTTGACGTCGGTGACGTCGGTCTCCCCCATCCATCTATACGCGCATCAGCGGGCGAAGGTGGTGTCCTCGGCAAGGCCCAGCGCCGCCTGGGAAAAGGTCGAGGAGCCCATTGCCTTTATGAGAGCCTCTGCGGCACTCCTGTGTGCCCCAGGCAATGGGCGGTTGATGTTTTCTGCACCACGTTCGTCCAACGCATCATCTACAGTCCGGACTCCTTCCTTTGAAGGAGGCGAGGCTGCCTAATCAGGCTGTCGACTCGGAACGAGTCAGCATTTCTCACAGGCACGCCTCGCGAGAAGACCGCGGCGAGAAAACTCCGCATAGTCGATTTCATCTCGCTGCATCAGGTACAGATGCTCACACAACTTTCGGGCCACGGCGGTCCGGGCCACCTGTCGGCCTCGCCGAGAGACCAAACGGCGGTAGAAGCGCCTCAAGTTGGCTTCGTGGCGGGCGGCGGAGACGCCCGCCTCCACCATCTGGTAGCGCAGAAAGGTCGATCCCTGTTTGCTGATGTGACCCAGCCGCCGCCGTCCGCCACTGGAGCGTTCGCTCGGCGTCAAGCCCACATAGCTGCACAACTGGCCGCCACTGGCAAAGCGTTGGACCGGTCCCACAATCAGCACCCAGGACAGGGCCGTCACCGGCCCCACTCCGGGATACGTCATCAAGCGCTCCGCCTCCGGGCGCTGGGCCGCCGCCTCTCGGATCTGTTTGTCCAGTACGGCGAGGCGAGGTCCAAGCCACTCCAGACCCTGCCACAACTGCTCGGCCGACTGCTGGGCGTAGGGGCGCAGCTTTAACTGCGCAAACGCTCGTTGGCCTTCCCCAGTGAACAACCCAGCCCCCAAGGTTAGTCGATGATTGATCGCCAACGACTGGAGCCCGTTCTTGATCCGCGTCCGGGTCCGAACCCAACGTCGGCGTTGGCTCAGCACCTGCCGCAGATCCCGTCCCTCCGGGTCGATCACCCAGATCTGGGGAAAGCGGTCCTCGATCAATAACTGCCGAATCAAGCGCGCATCCTCGCGGTCATTCTTCTTCTTGCGGACCTGCTGCGCTCGGATCTTCGCCGCATCTCCCACTTGCAGTTGTACCCCCAGTTTGTCCATCACCTCGTGAAACCAGATCGAATACCCGGTGCTCTCGATCCCCACCACGGTCGGACCCGCCAGACCCCCGTAAAATCTCTCGACCTCCTTTCCTTCGTGATTCAAGCGTCGCTCCTCCAGCTCTCCGCTCTCCGTATCCACCATTGCAATCGCCTGGAATCTTGTGTGAAAATCAGATCCAATTAGTTTCATTTCGGCCTCCTCTTCGATGAGTCCCCAGACTCTTTCGAACTTAGGGCCTACGCGACTCATTGTAGAGTCAGCCCCTGAAGAGGAGGCCGTGTTCTTATGAGATCAGGCTAGGGTCTCTCGGATCAACTGGAGATCGTGTGGCGATAGAAGAGCGTATGACCAAACTAGCCAAGGGCTGATAGACTAGCAGAAATTCCACAGCACGAAGGAATCAAGCCCTGAACTGGAGGTTTAAGCCATGAACAAGAAAATCACCTGGGTCGCTCCTCTTCCAACCCTATTGCTTTCGTCGCTGGCGCTGGCCCAGGTGCCGCCGGCAGCGACGGGTCCGCCGCCCGATAAGACGGAACAGTCCATGCGCCGCCTTGGATCAATCGAGAAAGAACTGACGCATAAGGCTGTCGAGAAAGCAGCCAAGCGCGGAGAGCCCGAGGCCCAATTCAATCTGGGCGTCATGTATTCCACGGGGCAAGGTGTGAAGCAAGACTCTAAGAAGGCTGTCAAGTGGTATCGAAAAGCGGCTGACCAGGAACACGTCGGGGCGCAATGCAATCTGGCCCTCATGTACAAGGACGGGCAAGGTGTGAAGCAGGACTCTAAGAAGGCTGTCAAGTGGTACCGGAAAGCAGCCGAACAGGGAGATGCCGAGGGCAAGCACATGCTGGGCGTCATGTATGACACGGGGCAAGGGGTACCGCAGGACTATCAGAAGGCGTCCGAGTGGTTTCAGAAAGCGTCTGAGCAGGGATATCCCAAGGCCCAATACAATCTGGGCGTCATGTACTACTCGGGGCAAGGTGTGGCGCAGGACCTTGTTCTGGCACACATGTGGATTCACTTGGCAACATCGAAACTCTCAGGGGAGGAAGGGGAAGCTGCTGTGAAGGCGCGTGATGTCATCGCTGCAAGGATGACAGAAGAACAAATAGCCGAGGCCCAGAAACGAGCCCAAGAGTGGACGCCCTAGCCCGAATTGTGGTGGCGTTAAAGAATTGAACGCCAGCCAACTAACCCGCATTTCTGATCGCTCGTCGTAGCGAGGCGTCGCAAGCGCCGTCCTGGCAAGGCTTGCGACCGAGACGACTCGTGGCGAGCCGCCGGAGTCGTACTTTGACAGTACGTCGAGGAGGCCGACCGAGCGCAACGCAGCCAGGGCGGATGATTGCGGCGACGCAGTAGACTAGCGATGAGAAAATGAGATCAGGCTAAAACCCCAAGACCTGAGTCCGGCGTTTTCACGAATGCTTAAAAAGCGGTTTTTCTTTGGCAAAAAAGGCAACCTCGCTGATGATTTCTCGCGGCATGAATGCCTCCTTTTCGTTCGGTTAATCGACTTGATAACAAAGATGACGCAGACCTACGTGCGAGATAGTGTCAGTGCGCCACCCTCTCATACTTCCTGAGCCGAGGGCAATCCTTCGGCACCATCCCAACATTGCCTCCACCAGCCCATGTGACTTCGCCGATATAGACGCTGCCACGCGAATCGATCCAGACATCGTGCGGGACGAAAAAGTCCGTAGGCGCGCAGGGATTATCACCGCCACCCCACCGTGCCAGCAAGCTGCCCTCTTTGCTGAAGACGCTGACACGGCCACCAGTCGCAGCCAGATCCGGCTCCATCCAGGGAAAGAGGCCCGCCCGCATCCCCTCCTCAGAAACGAAGACGTTGTCCTTCGCATCGATGAAGGTGTTGGTGGGACGTGCCACATCGGTCCACTGCTCCAGAAACACGCCGTCGGCTGAAAAAATCTGGAGCCGGCTATTCTCTCGGTCGGCCACGAACACACGCTGGTTACTGTCGAGGCAGACGCCGTGAGGGAGATGGAACTGCCCGGGTCCGTCACCAGGAGCACCCCAGGATTGAATCAGCTAGCCCTCGGGGCTGAAGCGATGCACACGCGCGCGTTGCCGTAGCCGTCCGACACGAACATCTGTCCATCCGGGGCCAATGCCAGGTTGGTCGGGTAGTGGTAGGGTGGTGCGGCCTGTTTCATGGTACGGTAGTCGAAGTCAACGACGCCGGTATCGCTGGGCTGACCACTTGGACCGAGGATCTGGAGCAGATCACCTTCCAAGGTATACTTCCGGACCGAGTGCCCCATATCATCGATCAGGTACATAAGGTCATCGGACCCAATCGTTATCCCGTGCGGACGAACGAACTCCCCCGCTCCCCACTCCCGCAGGAAATTGCCATCGACGTCGAACACTACCAGCGGGTGCTCACCCCGATTGAAAACGTAGACACGGTCCTGCGAATCGGTGGCGACTCCCACCACGTCGAAATACTCCCAATTGTTGGGTAGCTTGTCCCAACCCTCGACCGCCCGGTATTGAAAACGTCCAGCACCGACGATGAGGGCGTCAGGATCATTGTCACGCCGCATGCGCTTCATTATGCACCGACTCCCATTCGAGGCCAATAGAAGGGACGTGCGCGGAAGCTGGCACCACTCAGCTGAACAGCCGCTTGAACTCTCCCACCGAGGCCCGGAATCCATCTTCGAAGTCACCACCGTCCGGTCGATACACGCTCTCCAGCAAGATGACGCCTTGGTAGTCATCGGTCTTGAGGGCGGCGGCCAGCGACTCCAGGGAAGAGGCCATGTCTCCCGCACCGAGCTCGCAAAACTCGACACTGGCTTTCGGCATGTCGACTCTTGCGTCCTTGAGGTGGAAGGGGGATCACGCTGTTTCCCGAGTTGATACGGTGGGTTCCCCGCCTGTTGATGGATTGAACAACAGGGATCGAAACACAGGACGCGGAGGCACCTTGTCGATGGCCGAGAAACTGACTATACTTTAACTTTAGTTAAGCTAAGGAATTCGAAGCTCACATTCTGGTCCGCGGACCACGGATTCCCCTAAAGAGAGCAACTGGAATGGCGAGCAACCCGGTGCCTGGTAATTCAATGAGACAGGTATTGCTCTCAGGCAGTGTAGCCCTGTTCGGATTGGGAGCCTTGCCCTCCGAGCAGGAGGAACTCCCTTCACCTGCAGCGGTCAGGATCGATTTCACGCAACACATCCAGCCGATCTTCCAGGAGCGCTGCCAGCAGTGCCATGGACCTGAGAAACAAATGGGCGGCTTCCGGCTAGATACACCCCAGGCTGCTCTGGAAGGGGGCTCCTCCGGTCCTGCCATCTTGCCGGGAAAGAGCGCTCAGAGCCGACTGATTCGCCTGGTGGCCGGACTGGAAGAGGGCCTGGTAATGCCCATGGGCAGCAAGGGGCTCAGGGCCGAGGAAGTGGGCTTGCTGAGGGCCTGGATTGATCAGGGAGCTCTTGGGCCCGAGCCGGCCACTGCCCCCAGCTTGGAAGCAGTGGACCAAGAGGCGCCCGGCGACAAATCCAAGGCGGAAAGCACCCACTGGGCCTTCATTCCGCCGCAGCGCACCTCCTCGCCCCGGGTTCGAGAGCAGGCCTGGGTCAGGAATCCCATCGACGCCTTCATACTGGCCAAGCTGGAAGCGAACGGCATTCCAGCTTCGCCCCAGGCGAGGCGTACCACGCTGATCCGCCGCCTCAGTCTGGACTTGATCGGTTTACCTCCCACTCCCAGCCAGGTGGACGACTTTCTGAGAGACAATCGCCCGGATGCCTACGAGCGCTTGGTGGATCGCTTACTGGACTCTCCTCATTACGGGGAAAAATGGGCTCGTCACTGGCTCGACCTGGGCCGCTATGGGGATTCGGATGGCTATGAAAACGATGGACCGAGACCCCATGCCTGGCGCTGGCGCCACTGGGTCATCGAAGCCCTGAATCGAAATCTGCCCTTTGACCAGTTCACTATCGAGCAGCTTGCCGGGGATCTGCTGCCCGGCGCCACCCTAGAGCAAAGAGTAGCCACCGGATTCAACCGCAACACGCTGACCAACCGGGAAGGGGGCATGAATCTGGAGTTGAGGCGCACCGAGCAGGTGATGGACCGCACCGAGACCCTGGGCACCGTGTGGCTGGGACTCACGGTAGGTTGCGCCCGCTGTCACGACCACAAATACGATCCGATCAGCCACAAGGACTATTACCAACTCTACGCTTTCTTCAACACCACCCGGGAAGTCAACATCGAGGCCCCGCTGCCAGGAGAAATGGGACCCTATCTGCTCCGTAAGCCGGAGTACGATCAGAAGCGTCAGAAGCTCCTAAAAGAGCACAAGATGTTGGAACTGTACGGTGAGTGGGAGCAGAAGATGCTCGAAGTCGACTCCGCGCTGCAGTCCGGCCAGGAAGAGCTTGCCGACAAGGTCCCTGACGAATGGAAACTGGGCTGGGACCACATTGGGTTCGACGTGGACAACGATCGCGAGGGGGGATATCCCTATCTCAGGACTCCTCCTGCTGAGCGGACGCAAAAGGTGCAGCATCTCTTGGTGGACCACTTCGCCAAGTGGGGAATGCTGCCTTTCAAGGACAAGAGAGAGCAGCTCGCCGAAGTCCGAAAAAAGCTGGGAGAGCTCAGGAGAGAGTATCCATCGTTGAGTGAAGCACAAACCATCACCCAGAATCCCGATCCTCCCAAGACACACATCCTCCTCCGCGGCGATTACCGTAGGCTTGGTATCGAGGTTCAGCCCAACGTTCTATCCATCTTGCCTCCCTTGCCCGAGGCTGGGGGCCAGCCTTCCCGGCTCACTCTGGCCCGCTGGGTGGTGTCCCTCAATAATCCGCTGACGGCTCGCGTCGCGGTCAACCGGATGTGGCAGGCGTTTTTTGGGCGAGGCTTGGTGAAAACCTCCGAAGACTTCGGGACCCGGGGGGAAGCACCAACTCACCCAAACTTACTGGATTGGCTGGCGGTTGAATTCATGGACAACGGCTGGAACGTCAAGAGAATGCACAAGCTGATCGTCACCTCGGCAACCTACCGACAGTCGTCAGGTACTCGTAAAGACCTGCAGCAACTCGACCCGGACAACAAGCTGGTAGCACGCCAGCAACGCCTTCGCCTGCCGGCGGAGCTGATCCGGGATGCCACCTTGGCGACCAGCGGCCTCCTGAGTCCCAACGTCGGGGGTAGGAGCGTTCACCCGCCACAGCATCCCGCCATCCAGCAGCGGGACTCCTGGAACACGTGGACAGAAAGCCAGGGAGCTGATCGTTACCGGCGGGGGCTTTACACTTTTTTCCAGCGCACCGATCCTTATCCGCAGCTGGTGAACTTTGATGCGCCCGATTCTCTCAGCGCGTGCAGCCGGCGAAATCGTTCCACCACACCTCTACAGGCCCTGAACTTGCTCAACGATCCCGTGTTCTTCGAGGCCGCTAGAGGATTGGCCGCTCGGGTGCTACGCGAGCAACGGGGTAGTCCAAGCAATCGGATTGACTACGCCTTCCGGCTCTGTATGACTCGAGGTCCCCACCCGGCGGAGAAAGAGCGCCTGCTTCAGTACTACCGTGCGGAAAAGGAGGCCTCCGAAAACAGCGATGAGAAAGCTCACTCCTATTTCCCAGCCCGTGGAGTGGAGGGAGTGGAGCCGTCTGAAGCAGCCGTCTGGGTGGGTCTGAGTCGGGCCCTGCTCAACCTAGAGGAGTTCATTACCAGGGAATAGACCATGGACTACAGACAGTTCGCACGCCTCAAGAGTCGGCGCCGCTTCTTGGGTGAGTCCGCCGGCGGCATTGGGATGATCGCCTTATCTCACTTACTAGGGCTCGAGGGCCGGGCCGGCCTCCTTCCCGAGGGAACACCCGGTGTCAATCCGCTCGCACCCAAGGCATCCCACTTCGCTCCCAAAGCCAAGAATGTCATCTTCCTCTTCATGGCTGGAGGTCCCAGTCAGATGGACCTTTTCGATCCCAAGCCAGAAATGATCAAGTGGCAGGGACAAACCCTCCCCGAATCCATGAGGGAAAAGATGACTTTGGCTTTCGCCAAGCCGACGGCCAAGATCTGGGCCAGCCCGCGCGTCTTCAAACGCCATGGCCAGTGCGGAATGGAGTTTTGCGATTTTATGCCTCAAACGGCCAACTGGGCCGACGAGATTTGCATGGTCCGCTCCATGCATACCGATCAGATCAACCACCATCCCGGTCAGCTGATGATGAATTGCGGCTCACCCCTTCCGGGACGGCCCACCATGGGGTCCTGGGTGACCTACGGTCTGGGAAGCGAATCCCAGGATCTGCCGGGTTATGTCGTGCTTCGCTCATCGGGAGATGCTAGTGCGGGAAGCCAGAACTGGACCAGCGGCTTTCTGCCCTCTGTCTATCAGGGCGTACCCTTTCGAACTGGCGAGGAGCCGGTCCTCTTCCTGAGTAACCCACCGGGCGTTAGCCGAAAAGCCCAACGCTCTCAGCTCGACTTGATCAGGGACCTCAACGAGCAGCACCGCATTGAAACCGGAGATGTGGAGATCGCCTCACGAATGGCTTCCTATGAGCTGGCTTTCCGAATGCAGATGGCCGCGCCCGGGCTGCTCGACCTGTCGGGTGAATCCAAGAGCACTCTCGAGATGTACGGGGTCAACCAGGAGCCCACCGAGAAGTACGGTTTAAGCTGCCTGTTGGCCCGCCGGATGGTAGAACGGGGTATCCGCTTCGTACAGCTCATCCATAGCGGTTGGGACCACCATGGAGAACTTACCAAGGGCCTCAAAAAAGCGTGCGAAACAACGGACTCGCCCACGGCTGCCCTCCTCAAAGACCTGAAGCAGCGTGGCTTGCTGGACAGCACACTCGTGATCTGGGGCGGAGAGTTTGGAAGAACTCCGATCGTCGAGGAAAGAAGCGGCACAGGAGACGACGGATGGGGCCGAGACCACCATGGACTGGCCTTCAGCCTCTGGATGGCCGGAGGAGGCATCAAGGGAGGACAGGTGATCGGCAAGACCGATGAGCTTGCCTTCAACATTGTCGAGGAGCCCGTCCATGTTCATGACCTGCACGCCACCATCCTCCATTGCCTGGGGCTGGAGCACAAGCGATTGACGTATCGCCACCAGGGCCGGGATTTTCGACTGACCGACGTGGCAGGCAACGTAGTGGAAAGAATGCTCGTCTAGCAGCGGCATCGTTGGACCCTTCGTGGCGGTGGTCTCCAGGCCGCGGTCCGGTCGAGCTGGCAGGCTCGGAAAAGACACTTCGTCCTGGAGACCGAAGCCAGGTCGGAGACCAGAACCAAACCCTTCGACTGCACTCGGAGGTTCTCGGCTCACATGAATCTTCCCGTCAGGCTCGCGCTGGTTCCCGTTCTGCTTTCCTTGCCCGCCAACCCAGCGGCGGTCAGGGGCCAGGACAAAAGAGCAGCCCAGCAACACTACCAACGTGCCATTGCTTCTCTGGAAAAGAGCAACCTATCCCAGGTGTGACGGAACCTGGTATTTGATTCCTTAGGGGACGCGAAGTTTTACGACCCCTCCCCCCAATCGGGGCGTCAGGGTCATGTCCGATTCTTCCGGTAGGAAGGAGGTCGGGGATGCCGGTACGCCTCAGTGAGGAGGAAGTCGTGACGATTGGAGTTTTGGCCGACAAAGGCAAGAACCACTGCGAGATTGCTCGGACGCTTGGGGTCAGCGAAGGGACCGTGCGCTATCACTTGAGGCGACAGGCCGAAGGCGCTCAAGACGGACGTCGGCAGAAGGGGTTCCAGGCGGAGGCTCTGGCCGGAATCATTGGTGCCTGGATGCAGGGGCATCCCGATGGGCAGCGACCCCCGAATGTCCGTCAGCTGTACGAACATCTGGTTTATGAATGCGATTACTCGAGCTCCTATCGTTCGGTGCTGCGCTATGTGCGCCGGCACTGGCCGAAGCCGAAGCTCCGAACGTTTCGGCGAGTGGAGACGCCGCCTGGGGCCCAGAGCCAGGTGGATTGGGCCGAGTATCCGTCGGTGGCCGTTGGAAACGAGTTGGAGCCCCTTTCGGCGTTCATCATGGTGCTCTCCCACAGCCGGCAGCCCGCCATTGTGTGGAGTCGGCGGCGAGACCAGCTGTCCTGGCTGCAGTGCCACAACGAGAGTTATCGCCGACTGCAGGGAGTGGCCGCCGTCAACCGGATCGACAACGTCAAGACGGCCATCGCCTCGGGAGGCGGCCCCTGGGGAGAGATCCATCCGCTCTACCGGGCCTATGCCCGATCGGTGGGCTTTCACATTGATGCCTGCCGACCGGGGCAAGCCCAAGAGAAAGGGAAGGTGGAGGCCAAAGTCCGACTTTCGCGTTTGCTGGTGGAGCCGCAGAGCCAATACTGGGAAGACCTCGAGGAGTTGCAGCACTTCACCGATGGACAGGTCTCGCGCTGGTCCCGTCGAGCGGTGTGTCCGGCCACCGGCCTCACTGTCGAGGAGAGTTGGCGAGCGGAGCTGGAGCGTCTGGCGCCCTTGCCGATCCTTCCCGAACCCTTCGATGTGGTGGTCACGCGGCCAGTCCATCGGGACTGCATGGTTCGCTTCGAAGATCACTGCTATCCGGTTCCCTTTCAATGGGTAGGCCGCCAGGTGGAGGTGCGGGGCTGCTCGGGCAAGGTTCAGATCTTAGCCGAGGGAAAGGTCCTGCGGGAGTATGAGCGCCACACGCCGGCGCGGATTCTGATCGATCCCAGCTGCTGGCAAGGAGAAGCGACGGAGCGGGTCCTCGCTCCGCCGCCCTTGGGCAAGATGGGACAACGGCTGGAACAGATCTATCAGATGCCGGTGGAGCAGCGTCCTCTGGACCTGTACCAAGCTCTGGCGGAGGTGGCCCGATGAGCGCGGCGACGAAGGGACGCGTGGATCTGGATCAAACCCGTCAGTCACTGGAGCAGCTGGGTCTGATGCATGCCAGCGAGCAACTGTCCGAGCTGGTGGGCCAGGCGGTGAAGAAAAACCTCTCGGTCCATCGCTTTTTGGACGAACTGCTTTGGAGCGAACTGGCCCATCGGGAGGAGCGACGGATCAAGACCTCGCTGAGACTGTCGGGACTGCCGCCGGGTCAGACGTTGGGGAACTTCGATTTTAACTTTCAGCCGGCGATCCGCAAGAGCCGCATCGAGACCTTGGCCACCTGTGAGTGGATCCGCGAGCACGAGACGGTTTTGCTCCAGGGTCCGCCGGGCGTGGGAAAGACGCATTTGGCGGTGGCCCTGGGAGCCAAAGCCATCGAAAACGGTTTCTCGCTGTCCTTCTTTCGACTGGATGATCTGCTTCACGCCATGAAGCTGGACGCCGAGTTGGCCCCCAAGGCGCTGCGCCGTAAGAAGTATGTCAACGTGGCGCTGCTGATCATCGACGAGGTCGGGTTCCAGGTCATGAGCCGGCTGGAGGCCAGCCTGTTGTTCCGGCTCGTCAGTGCCCGCTACGAAAAGGGAGCCACCTTGATCACCACCAACAAATCAGTCAAGGACTGGCCCGAGATCCTGGCCGGAGACGAAGTGATGGCGACCGCGTTACTGGACCGGCTGCTGCACCATTGCCACGTGCTGAATATCAAGGGAAGGAGTTATCGGCTCAGGGATTTGGAACGGGCCCTGGCAGGGGGGGCGGCCGCCGCCGAAGCGGCTCAGACTCCAGCCGCCCTGCGGGCTCCCTCCGTCTGAGACACTCAGTGATCAGTGACGATTAAAACTCCGGGGCGCATTCGCTTAGCAAGATTCAAACTGATGTCAGACCGTTGCCTCATGACAAACCGGCGGGAGCGCACCAAAGGTGACCTTCATCCAGGAACCCGCATGAGGAAGCGACAGACGCCCCCGCCAGCATGCCCTCAAGAGCGTTCTCCCGGCTGGGCTAGGGTCCCTCTCCGGGAACAGACGTCCAGGAGAAGGGGTTTGCAAGAGAATCCGGAAAAAACTTTCCCCCCAGTCGCCCGTCAAGCTCCGATCGTCGGGAGACCGGGTCCTCAAGATACCCCAGTTCGGGACCCGGGCCAAGCTCGCCTACTGGGGCGAAAGAAAGCTATGGAAACTGCCGCGCTGTGGAAACCGTGGAAAACCAAGTCCACTTTGTGCCTGCCGATTCGGCTCGGGTGGTTTGTCCACCGTTCCCACAGCGCTTGGAAAACTCCTTCGGACGGAGTTTCCCACAGTTCCCACAGCTTCTGCGGCTGCTCACATCCAAATGAATCTATGCTTTGGGACGGCGCTCGCCCTCCCGTGGAAAAACCCAAAGCGGTTTTCCCACCGGATGCCTCCCGCTCGAGAAGAGAAATCAAAGGCTGCCCTTGAAATCAGGAGAACAAACTTTTATCGAACAAAAGACGAACACGTTCAGGTTCCTCCCGAACCTGCGTTTTTACTAACCGGGGAAGGGTCGTAAAACAATACGTCCCCTAAGGTCGTGAAAGTTCCTGTCACTTGACACCAGGCTGAGACAGAGATCCTCCAGGTACTGAACTACTTTCCAAACCTACCCGAGGCACTCAACCTGGCCGGCATCATCTCGGGTATGCAGGGCAAACAGCCGCGGGCCATCGAGTTCTTTGAGCACGCTTTGCGAGCGCGGAACCATTTTCCCGATGCCCGGATCAATCTGGCTCAAGCCTACCTTCAGACCCGACAGTACAAGAAGGCGATAAGCCAATTTGAGCTACTATTGAAGGTACAACCAGAGCACGTGACTTCGAATTACGGTTTGGCCCAGGCTCTTTACAGTTTAGGCCGGTCCGAGGAAGGCCTGAAGGCCGCACAACTCGCCCACCGTCTGGCCCCGAACGACAAGAACGCGTTGTTCATACTCCTCAGGATCCAGCTTAAAGTTGGACAGACAAAGGAAGCGGGAGAGGCAGCCGGTAAACTGCGCACGTTGTTCGCCGACGATGCAGCCAAACTGCGCGAGCTGGGTCTCTTGCTGCTGGACCACGGCCAGCACGTCGACGCAGTAACCACCCTCCAACAGGCGCGGAAAGGGGGAGGACGGGATCCGGACATCCTCCACTCCATGGGTCGGGGCTACGGACTATCGCGCAAACACACTCGTGCCATAAAGGCTTTCAAAGAGTTGATCGAGAGTGATCCCGGCTCGCCAGACGGCTACTTCTTGCTGGGACTGACTTATGAAATGCAAGGTTATTTCGAGGAGGCGAGCGCTCAGCTTGGAAAAGTCCTGAAAATCGATCCCGATCAATTGGAAGCCGCCCACCATCTGGGTATCAGTCTCTATAAACAGGGGCTTGTGGATGAAGCATGGCCTCTATTCGAGCGCGTGCTCGCTAGTCAGCCTGAGAGGGTCGAAGGACTTTACTACCAGTGCCGACTACGACCAAGATGGTTGGCTCGACCTGTTCGTGGCCAATGATTCGGTGCCCAACTTCCTTTTTCGGAATCAAGGAGATGGCACTTTCCGGGAAATCAGCAACATTGCCGGTGTGGCCTATGATGAAAACGGGAGAGCGCGGGCCGGCATGGGGGTCGATTTTGGCGACTACGACCTGGACGGCCACCTCGATCTTATCGTCACCAACTTCGTATCCGAGGGCAATGCGCTCTTTCGCAATCTGGGAGATGGTTCCTTCTCTGAGGTGACCTACCCGTCCGGGATCTTGCGCAACAGTTTTCTGAAAGTGGGATTCGGCACTCGTTTCTTCGATTACGACAACGACGGGGACCTGGACGTTCTGGTCGTAAATGGTCACGTCGTTCCGAAAATTCAGGAGTACCGAGACGACCTCAGCTTTGGCCAACGCGCCCTGCTATACATCAACCGGGAGGGGCGCTATCAGGAACGTTCCCAGGAAGCGGGTGACTGTTTTTCCGTCCAGGATGTGAGTCGAGGCGCGGCCTTTGCCGATATCGACAATGACGGGGATCTGGATGTGCTGGTCACCAACAACTCCGGGGGGCTTCAATTACTCCGAAATGACGGCGGCAACAGCAATAACTGGCTGGCCTTGAAGCTGGTCGGGGAGAAGAGCAACCGGGACGGCATCGGTGCCCGCATCACGGTGCGAGCAGGAACGCGAGTGATCGTGACCCAGGTTCAGCGGGCCGGCAGCTATCTGTGCAGCCACGATGTACGAGTCTATCTCGGACTGGGTCAGGAACAGAAGGCCAGTGAAGTCGAAATTGTCTGGCCCAGCGGCCTTCGCCAGAGGGTCTCGGAGGTGCAGGCCAACCAGATCTTGAGGATTCAAGAGCCGACCGAAGCAAGCCCCTGAGGAGAGAAAAAGAGACAGTCTCGGTGGGCTGGCCAGGGATTCGACGTGGTCATTGAGGCGTCCGGCGCCAAAACGACGAACGCCCTGTCTTTCTATAGGGGAGTTGATAACCTGGTCGCCGGGTCCCGTCGCCACCCGTAGGGCAGATGGGGGTTGCGGACGATCTCTGCGTTGGTCGTCGTCGAAGATGGCCAAGTATCGTCTTCCTCCTCCTGCCTTGATCTCGCCTCGCAAGCCCCCTCTGCATACGTGTCAGGGTGCCGAGTGCGCTCGCCTTTTCTCCCGAGTCCCGTTGTCATCCTGAGACGCAAGGATGCAGCCGAACGAGGAGTCGAGGTTCGGCTCTGAGTACGACTCTCTCCCGCCCTATTCTCTACCCTTGATTCCCACCCCCTCTTTCACATACAGGAACTGGTCGCCTGGGATATTTTCGAAGCGGTCCACCTGGCCGCTGGGCCAGTGCACTTCAAGGACATCGACCTGCTTGGCCTGGCCCAATCCGAAATGGACCCGCTGCTGGCTTTGCGAGTAGTAGCTTCCGCCGCTGCGCACCTCGTCGATGAGTTCCAGGGATCCTACCTTGCAACGGACTCGGGCCCCGATACCGCTTCGATTCGATTTGACTCCGCGGGGACGAATAGAGATCCAATGGTTGTCGTCGCTGGAAACGGTTTGATAGAGGTTGGGTCGATCGTTCACATTGTTCACCAGAACGTCCACATCACCATCATTGTCGTAGTCACCAAAAGCCGCTCCTCGACCCGCCTTGGGTTCAAGGATCGCTCCCCCAATCTGCTCCGTGACATCCCTGAACTTGCCCTTTCCCAGGTTCAGATAAACGATCTTGCGCTGCTTGTATCGGGACCCGCTACTCGGCTGATCCATTTCAGGATAAACGTGCCCGTTGACCTGGAAAATATCCAGCCAGCTATCATTGTCAAAATCCACGAACTGACAACCCCATCCCAGGAACTGGGTGTTGACTGCAATGCCGGTGGCGAAAGCTGCCTCTTCGAAGAACCCATCACCCAGATTTCGATAGAGATTGGCCGTGTCCTCGGAAAAATTCGTCTTGAAAATGTCCAAGGTCCCGTCGTGGTTGAAATCACCGGCTGAGACTCCCATACCGGCTTGAGCTTTGCCATTTCGGCTGTAAGCAACGCCAGCCCAGACTCCTGTGTCGGTAAAGGTACCGTCCTTCTTGTTTCGATAGAGTGTGCTTGGACTCGAGTCGTTGGCAACATAAACATCGACCCAGCCGTCATTGTTGAAATCAGCTGTGAGAACCCCCAAACCGTAGGTCCCATCCACCCGGGTTACACCGGAAGCGTCCGAGACATCGGCAAAGGTCCCATTGCCTTGGTTCCGGTATAGGATGTTCTTGCCGCCTTTGAGTCCGGTGGGTCCACAGGCCACACTCATGGCCTGATACTGACAGCGCCCGGAGTCAGGGGTTGGGGTGGTTTCGAGAGCGTGGTCGATGTAATTGGCGACGAATAAGTCGAGATCTCCGTCTCGATCGTAATCGAGAAAAGCACAACCGGAATTCCACCGTTTCCGGTCCTGAAGCAGACCCGCTTTCTGGGTGATGTCCTGGAAGCTTCCGTCGCCTTGATTGCGATAGAGAATATTCTGTCCCCAGTAGGTCACGAAGAAGTCCTCAAAACCGTCGTTATCGTAGTCACCGACACATACCGCCTGTCCCCAACCGGTGCGTCCCACGGTCGCCTCTCGGGTCACATCGGCGAAAGTCCCGTTGCGATTGCTCCGGTACAGATGGCTGGTCGGCTCCGAACCCTTCTTAAAGCCCTCCAGTCGGGTGCCATTCACCAGAAAGATGTCCAACCAGCCGTCGTTATTGTAGTCAAAGAAAGCAGCTCCACAGCCGGTTCCCTCCAGCAAATACCGGTTGGTTTTTTCCCCACCTGATACGGTCATCTGGTCGATTCCAGCCGATTGCCCAACCTCTTCAAAACGGAATCCAATCTCGACCTCTGAGGTCTCAAGCAAGAGAATCAACAGCAGGATGAGATTGCAGGATAGAAGGCTTTTCACGGGTACTTCTCAGGAAACTACCTAGATTCTAACGAGATCCAGTGCCCAGGGACTAGTTTGCCGCACTGCATCATTCAGGGGGAAACTTCTGGCTGAGTACGGGGGAGATTGTGCTGCTGATCGGTCGCTCCTCGGAAATTGGCCTCATATAGCAGACAAGTCACGTCGCTTGCGGCTCTGCTAGCTGCAGCTGTTTGCGGTACTGCTCACTGATCGCTATTCAAGTTTCACCTTAGTCCTCGGCCCCAGCCGCGCTGGATCATACGCTAGGTATCCTCAACCAGAGCGAAGCCCATTGCTTGGGCGACCTCCACCTGTCGAACGTCGTAGCTAGCCAGACGGACCTGCTGGCCCATTTTTCTCAGAAAATCCATCGAAGCTAGATGGAAAGCGTCCAGCGTTCGGACCCTAGCGGGGAAGGGTTCAAGCGCTCTTTCCAGAACCGTGGGTGACAGTTCCAGAAAAGCGAGTCTTGCCAATAACAGCCTGGCTTGTTCCCAGTGCGAGCTGGTCAGATCGCGCCCATGAATCCGTGTCCACACCTCATACTGCAGCAAACGACTCGAGACCAACGTCTGTTTCCAGAGGGAGTCGTGGGGAAGCCGGTCCTCTGCCAAGAAGTGGGCAAGGGCTACCGATGTATCGAGGTAGATCATTTCTCGCTTCGATCTTGAGCCAGTTCCTTCAGAAGAAGATCTAGGGTCATCACCGGCAACCTCGGCGGGGGCTGTTCCTGGGCCGTCAGCGGGGGTGTTATCCACCCCTTCCTAACCGCCTCAGCTAGCCGTGCGTCCGCCAGGACCGGACTCCGGCTGGGGCGCGGAGGGATCAGCTCGGCAATGACTCGATCTCGCTCAGTCACCAAAATAGTTTCTCCGGAGGCCGCCAGCCGAACATACTCGCTCAGTTTGTTCTTGAGTACTTTGAGACCAACAGAACGCATGAAGGAAAAGTAGCTTCTGGAAGCTACTTTGTCAAGCTGGTGCGTCAGCCTATGGATATTCTAGTTCAGGAGGGAGGGCGGTTTCCGCCTTGAGCTTGTTGTGTTGATGGAGAGCTTCTTCTGCTTCTTGATTCTTTCCGGATCGTCGGTAAAGCGTAAACAAGACGTAGTAGGCTTCCGGCCGTTCCGGCTGGACACTCACGGCACGTTTGAGCAGCTGCTCCGCTTCGGAAAGATTGAGATCTTTGATTTGACGTTTGGCTTTCAGCACCAGGGCCTGAAAATGATTCGGGTCTAGAGCCAGCGCTCGGTCCAGATATTCGTCAGCTTTCCGGCGTTCTTGATTCTCTTCGTAGAGGGCTGCAAGAACCGCAAGTTGATGAAGCGCGTGCACGCCCAAGGGTGAGGCCAGATCGATGGCCAGCAGCTCCTTCTCGGCTTCCTCCCGACGGCCCAGCATTCTCAGGACTGAGCCCCTGAGCAAGTGGACGTTGGCGCCGGGCGCGCCGTTTGCGAGATAGCGGTCAATCCACTCCAGGGACTTCTCACCTCGACCCGCGGTCAAATACTGTCGAGCCACAATGAACTCGAGGCTGTTCTCGGCTGCCGCTGGAGCGACCGCCCGCAGCAGCCTTCCGGCGATCTCGGTGTATCCGGGATGTTCCTGGGCCGATATTACTGCGGAGACGATCATCTCCTTGAGTAAATCGGGATCGGTCGCCCAGGCCTTGCGAAAAGCGTCGACGGCGCCCGTCTCATTCCCCTGAGCGACGAGCGTAAAGGCCAATCCAAAGAGCGCCTGCATATTCTCGGGGCTGATTTCAATGATGTTTCGATATTCCTCTTCAGCCCCTTTCATATTGAGAGCCTGAAACAGGAGTCCTGCCAATTGAAGCCGGGGAGAAACCGCCTTCGGATCCAGACGCAGGTTGTCCTTCAGCGCGGCTATTGCCTGCTGCGGCTGTTTCAGTTGGATTCGCACCTGGGCCAAGGAATGGGAGTACTCGGGACGCTTCCCGAGTTCTGTCGCCCGAAAAAAATGCCCGCCCGCCTTCTCCAGATTGCCACGCACGTACTCCGCCCGACCCAGGTTGTAGTGAGCCATGGCAGAGCCAGGCTGTTTGTCCAGAACATCGCGGGACAGCTTTTCAACCCGTGGGATATCTTTCAATTGAAAGTAAGCGTCGCCTAGTTTGAGAAGAATGTCTGGATTGGAGGGTTGCTGCGCAAGCGCCGTCTCGAAAGAAGCCGCAGCTTTGCCAGGGTTGCCTCGGATGGCATGGATCAAGCCCAGTTGGTAGTGGGCTTCCGCAGGATTGCCGAGCTCCAGTTGCAAGGCCCTGGAGATGTGGCGCTCGGCGGATTCATAATCCCGCTTGGCGAAATCAATCCGGCCTTGCAGAAGATAGGCGGGCGCAACAGCCCCTTCCTTGACCAGGGGTCCGAGCCAGCGCTGTGCCGAGTCCAAATCTCCACTCTGGAAGTGGAGAAGGCTCACGAAGTATTGCAGCCGTGACGGTTCAAGTTGAGGATTACTCACTTGAGGACCAAGAGCTAGAACCCGTTCCAAGACCTCGATGGCCGCTTTGTACTGAGACTGGAAGTGCAAACTGACGCCCAGGTAGTACAGGGCCTGAGGATCGTCCGGGTGAGTATCAAGGTGCTTCCGAAAGAGTTTCTCGGCCTCGGCCGGCTGATTCTGGTTCAAGAGTTGAAGGGCCTTCTGGGGAATTTCTGCTGGCTCCTGGCAGAAGCCAATGCCAAAGATTGCAAAGGTGGGGCAGAGTATCGCGAACAACTTGACGATCTTGTTCACAGGCTGAATACATACCCTGAAACGGGTCTTCTGTGCAATTGCACTGCTAAGACTCCCCCTTGTTGCCGAGCAATAGATGCTTGAAGAGTGGCCGGGCGACGTCGCATAATAGCTTGCTATAGACGGATGTTACTCAAGACTGTAGCTACCAGAAACTGTTTACTACCCATTCTAGTCTCACTCGTGCTCCTCCTCTCACCGACCTTCACATTCCCAGAAACTCAGGAGGACCAGGAGCGCCAAAAAAAGGAAGAAAGGGAAGATCCTTTTTCTGGTTGGGTCAATGACGTGGTCTACATCATTACTCCCGAAGAGAACTCGGTCTTCAAGAAACTCGCCACCGATGAGGAGAAAGAGAGTTTCATCGAGCAGTTCTGGCGCCGGCGTGATCCCGATCCTTCCAGTGGATTCAACGACTTCAAAATGGAGCACTACCGCCGTATCGCCTATGCCAACGAACACTACACCAATGCCGGTATCCGTGGATGGAAGAGCGACCGGGGCCGCATTTACATCACCTACGGCCCTCCCCAGAGCGTCAGCACTTACGCTGCGGGCGCAACTTACGTCCGGAAAATGGAAGAAGGTTTAGGCAAGACCAAGGTCTTTCCGACAGAGCAATGGTATTACGATCACATCGAGGGCGTCGGCGCTGGGATTGAGGTCGAGTTTGTTGATCGAACGATGACGGGCGAATTTCGATTGGCTCTTCGACCCGAAGAAAAGGATGCTCTTCTGATGGTCGGTGGCGCACGCACCTTTGGTGAGATAATGGGGGTGGAGTCACGTCTGGGACGCATACAAAGTATGGATGCCATGCGGTCGCTGGGCGGTGAACACAACAGCTACCACAAAGCCGGTGTGAATTCCTTCATGCGCCTGGAGCGGTATTTCGACCTGCAGAGCCCACCCCAGATCAAGTTTGAAGACTTGAAGAAGGCAGTGACGGTGGACATCCGGTACGATGAACTTCCTTTCTCGGCCGCCAATTCATATCTGCGCTTGAACCAAGGATCGTTGCTGGTGCCGATTACAGTTTTCGTCCCCCGGGAGGAACTCGCCTATGAGCCCTTGGGAGACCAAACGCTGCGGGCTAATGTGAACCTCTACGGATCAATCAAGGACCTGGGAGGGCGGACCGTTCAAGAGTTCGAAGAAACCATCTATGATGATCGGCAACGGAACTCCTCTCTCTCCGCGGTCGGCGCCAAGCGTTACCAAAAGATTGTCCGTCTCAAGCCGGCTATCTACAAACTGGACCTAGTCGCCAAGGACCTCAACAGCAGTAAGATAGGACATTTGCAGCAGAGGTTGGAGCTTCCCCTTCGGATGTCAGGTGACCTCTCTCTGTCCTCACTCGTCCTTTCTGATCTGATCATCAAATCTCCGGACACGACTTTGCCCACCCCTTTCGCGACACCCTTGGGCTGGAAGGTATACCCGGCAAGTAACGGTGACTTTCGTGCCGGACAGCGGCTGGGCCTCTACTTTGAAGTCTACAACTTCGATCTAGATGGCAGCACCTCGCTCCCTGACCTGGAAATCGTACCCAAGATTAGAGGCCTGAAGGCTGAGCAAGGCGTTGATCTTCCCATGCAACATATGCTTTCCGTCTTGGCCGACCGTGTGGCGGTTGCGGTCGTCTTCACACTCCAGGATGTGGAGCCCGGTAAATACACCTTGGAGCTGGAGATCAACGACAGGATTCAGACCACGAAGGTCACGGGAAACACCCGGTTTACCGTGATGCCCAGGAAAGACGCTGGATAGACAACACGACCCTCAGCTCCAGGCCGCCGCTAGCCGTTTTACATCTTCAAGGACTTTAAGCAAAGGTCAATCCCAACGGGATTGCGGCCTTTAGCCCAGGGTTCGGAAACCCTAACCTGAAACTTCATTGGCGAATGATAGGGTAGGGAAGCACGGTCACCCGGCTCCCCTCCCTCCGAACTGCACGTGCGATTCTCCCGCATACAGCTCTCCAGTCAGTAGGTTCCTATGGATTGGACGAAACGGATATGGGCGTCAGTCAGGCTCGTGAACCCATGATCCGTAAAGAAGGCGTTGGGCCAACGGTGATTTCGACAGAGGCGTTTTCTATTCTTCCGGTTGCGCTTCAGAAGCAGGCGTCGCAAACGACGACGGATCAGACCGTCGTAGTCCTTGAAGATGTTCCAATGACAGTGCCGGAAGTAGTTGAACCAGCCTTGCGTCGAGCGATTGAGCCGCTGGAGGATGACCTCCAGCGAGTCGCCCGACTTGCGCGGCGTCAGCTCGTGAATGCGCTCGACGAACTTTCGGTGGCTCTTCGCTCGTGGAAACCGAAAACGGCCTCGGAACGAATCGCCCAAGAACGAAAAGCTCTTCTCTCGCGAGTCCACGATGTGTGTCTTCTCGGGATGCAGTCTCAGCCCGTTGTCCTCCACCCAGTCCCGCCCTTCGGCCAGGGCCGCTTCAGCCTCCTCGGGTGCGCGACACAGCAGGACAAAGTCATCCGCGTAGCGCACCATCTGGAAGCCCAGATCGGCCATCCGATGGTCCAGGGGATTGAGGTAGGCATTCGACAACACCGGAGAAAGAACGGCGCCTTGGGGGACTCCGGCTTCCGGAATCCACTTACGCAGCTCTTCCAGTATCCCCTGATTCAGAAACAGCTGAACCAGGCCCAGCACGCGGCGATCCGATATCTTCTGTTGGATCAGGTCCAACAGTCGATCTTTCGGGATCGTATCGAAGTAACCCTTCAGATCCGCGTCGACGACATACACATAACCGGCTTCGAGCAGCTCTTCGACGTACCGCAGTGCGCCGTGGCACCCTCGCCCATGACGAAAGCCGTAGCTTCGATCATGGAACGTGGCCTCCAGAATCGGCTCGATCCCGTGGACCAAAGCCGTTTGCACGACTCGATCCCGCACGGTCGGAATCCCCAGCGGTCGCTTTTCCGAACTGCCTGTTTTGGGAATCCACCTCCGCAGCACCGCTGCCGGACGATAGGTCCCCTCACGCAGTTCTTCCTGCAACCATTCGAGTTCCTCCCGCTCGTGTTCGGCGAAATCCCCCCACGTTTGCCGGTCCACTCCCGCCGCTCCTTTCCTGCCCAAGACCTTCTCGGCCGAGCTGGAAAGGTTCCGGCTGCAAAACACCTTATCGATCAGCGTGTGCCATTTCCCTCCTCTCACCTTTCCTTTCAAAAGTGTCTCCAACATGCGATCCGTCCAAACCGCGCGATGAGCCCACTGTTCGATGCCAGCGGGCTCTCCAGCCGGGCTAGCCGAAAACGGCACTGTGACCGGGATGTAGTCCCGCCTTTGGGCGGAGTTACGTTTCCGCGATTTAGTCATTTCGCATCTACCTTCCTGCTCCCCTTCGCTCCACCGCGTTTTGCTGCACGGCTTCCCCGCTACTATGGGAGCTCTGACTTCTGTCGAGCCGCTTCAACCGACCTCACCGGTATCGCCAGGTTCGCTCCCCTTCGGCGGGCGATACTGCACCGCGGGCCTGGGCCATTGCTCACGCAGCGTCCCCCACTGCGAGCTCTCACGATGGGTCGTCCACGTCCCTCACCCGACAGATCTCCCTGCTTATCTCGTTTGACCTTCCGACCTCTCCATCTCCAACCACCGCATTGCCATTTCGTCACGGTCGCTTTGTCACGTTACTTCACCGCCGTGACTTGCCGCGTCTATCCCCCCGGGCAGACCGTTCAGGTCGGAGGGATGGCCGTCGCGCGGTCAAGGGTTCGGGCTTTGCCAGGACCCTCCCCGACAGGCTTGGCCGAATCGAGTTCACTTGCGTTACGGATTGGTCGTTCGTCTCAGGTTGCTCTCCACCCTTCCTCACGGAAACGCAGTTACCACTGTCGACTTCAGGCCGGTAACGTTAGCCTGGAAGGGACTTTCACCCTTCTGATCAAACGCCTTCACAGGCGCACTAGCGGTGGCCTCCAGGCCGAAGTCTTATTTTTCCGAGCCTTTGGCTCGGACGGCGGCCTGGAGCCCACCGCTACGTCCCTCGAGCGAAGTTTCTTTCTCTAATTGGGCCAGCGCTCCTGGGGGCGGGACAATCCGGTGGTTGGCAAATTCTTCGGCCCTTGGCAGCGTACAGACGCGCGAGCGATGGGTTGGGTGCAGCGAGATGGCTGGACGAAGGGGCCTGAAGTGCAGGCAAGCAGGCAGTCGGGAAGGTTTGTGGCGCTCCCCAACCCCTCGCTTGCGCTTCAGGCTTCCATGAATCGAGTACCTGTCCCTGGAGGAAACGGTTTCTTCCTGAATGATCCAGCGTGGCTGGGGGCGCTACTGGGCTGGAAGA
This sequence comes from Acidobacteriota bacterium, assembly GCA_965219855.1. Classification (GTDB taxonomy): domain Bacteria; phylum Acidobacteriota; class UBA6911; order RPQK01; family JAJDTT01; genus CAUZIZ01. Next base: position 478,317 of record CBDCOR010000021.1, on the reverse strand, counting down.
CGCAATCCCGTTGGGACTGACCTCTCTTGATGGGTGGAGATTCAACACAAGGGTGCCGCAAGAGGTCGGAAATATCGGCGTAAAGACGAAGGGGCGAGCCGTTGGCTCGCCCCTTCGAGGACCCTTTGGCGCCCTGCGGCGCCCATTGTCAAAACGCTGCTACCAGATGAGCCTCAAGCCCAACTGGATCTGCCTTCCCGGGAGCGCTTGTGTGAAGGCGCCGAAAGCAGGGCTATTCGTATTCACGTTCAGCCTTGAGAAATTCGCATTATTGGTAATATTATGGAACTCCGTACGGAACTGAAACTGGGCCGATTCCCCGCCAAACCAGAACACATCAAAGTTCTTGTACAAACCCAGATCCTGCAAGAAGGTAGGGGTAGTCTGGACAATGTTGCGACCGGAGTTGCCGTAAGCCGGTGCCGCAATGTCAACCAAGTCGCAATTTCCCCCGGGGCTGGACTCGCACACCGCCGGCTGCGGGTTGACGAAGGCTGCGGTGTCGAAATGTCGCTGGACCGTTTGCTGGCTACCCGACAGCTCGCCGTCACTGATCCGGTCGGGCCTGGTTTCGAATACGGCCGCCGTGTTGGTGCGGGCAAGAGCACCGTCAGGCGTCGTAAAGCTTCCCGACGACAGAGTGGTGACACCGCTCAACTGCCACCCTCCCAACACGTGTCGACCGATGGGGGCCATATCTGCGAACCTGGGCAAGTGGTAGGTCAGCCCAAGCGAAAAGCGGTGCGGAGTGTCCCAAGCCGCGCGACCTTTGTCCGGATTGTTCCAGATTTCATTGCGAGTCCCGGTGCTGTCAAAGGAGTCCCAATCCAAGGTTTTCTGCCAGGCGTAATTCGCTATAAAGGTTAAATTATCGCCAACTGGTTTGCGGACGTTGGACTGAAGAGCGTGATAGTAGGAGTGCCCCACTGCTTCGGTGGACAGAATCCAGCCGTAGTCGGGGTAGGGCCGATTGGAGTCCACACAGGCGGAGTCGCAGCTCAGGGGCAAGGGGTCGACGGGACGATTCACATCGATCCGCTTTGACAGAAATATGCCATGCGACCCGTGATAAGCCACCTCGCCAAACATGCCTCCGGGAAGGGTCTTTTGCAGGCTCATCGTCCACATCTGCTGATAGGGATTTCGCCGATTCGGATCCGTCCAGGCCAGGAGGCTGACGCCAGTAAGGGTTGCCGGATCGGTCAATTCAAGGTCCGGAAATTGACCCTGCAGCGAGACGGTCGGACGGTTGGCGTCACTCCTTAACTGCTGCTGGCTCACGTTGCGCGGATCCGCGTGGGTCTTCCAGGTACAGTCGTCGCACTGCATTCGATCGTAGAAAAGACCGTAGCTGGAGCGGATCACGAAGCTTTCTGAGCCTCCCGGCGTCCAGGCAAATCCAAATCGGGGACCGAAATCCTTGGTATTGGTCGCAACCAGGCGCCGATTCCCATCGGTCGCCGGTAGCAAACGCTCCGTCGTTTTATCAAAGAGTGACTGAAAGTTCTTCTCTTCATACCAAAAGGGGAAGAGCTCATAACGCAAACCGAGCGTCAACGAGAAGTTCTGGGTCAGCTGTATCTCATCGTGCATAAAGCCGCTGAAATAATAAGTGTGGTTGTAGACCGGCCCCGCACCCGGTTTCGTGCCGGAAAACTCAGAGGGGTGACCCAACAGAAAGTCTGCAACAGGATTGCCGCTGTAAGGACCTCCAGAAGCCTGGCCAAAAGCAGCAAATCCGTTATCGCGTATGGCGAAGAGCTGCTTCCAATTGACGTTTCGAACCTCAACCCCCCAACCCATTTTGTGGCGGCCGGTGGTGTAGTTCATGTTGTAGATGTAGTGAATGTCATTTTGGAGGGGGGCAAAGCAGATACTATTCCCTCCAAATCCGCTATAGCCCAGGATTGAAACGCTTGGCGCATTGTTGCATTGGGGGGCGTCGTTGATGTTCCTGATTCCAAAAACCTCCGGCCAAACCGGGTCGTCGGTTGCCCCCAAGGTCAGAAAGGTGCCAATATCCACGCGATTGAGGCCCGCTTTGGCATTTCCGATCAGATTCGGTGAGAAGGTATGCACCCAATCCACGATCGCATTCGTGCTTTTCATGGGCAAGTCTCTGTCCGAGAATCCAAACAGGCTCGTGTTTATGAGGGATGAATCAAAGAGGGAATAGCGGCCAAAGAACCTGTCCTTGTCCGAGTGAGCATAATCCATGCGAACAATATACTTATCGTCGATTCTGGAGAAATCGGTCGGCCCAATAAAGTTCAAGGCCGCTCCCGGATTGTTGGGTGCCGGGATCAAACCCCGAGCGAGATATTCTCTGGAGAAGGGATCAAATCTGGACTCCGGAATCTGATTGTTGGGAAACTCCTGCCCGCTTAAAGGATCGATAATGGTCTCAGCCACATCGGAGAAATCGCCTCGCAGGTGGCCGGTCAGGGGAACGGTCCCCTGTCCGGTCCGCCCTTCTCGAGACTCGTACTTTTCGTAATTGAAAAACCAGTGCAGCTTATCCTTGACGACCGGGCCTCCCACCTGAATTCCGTACATGTGTCGTAGAAACTCGGGTTTTCCGCTATCGAAAAAGCTGCGCGCGTTTAAGTTGTCGTTACGGTGAAACCACCACGCCGAACCACGGATGCTGTTGGTGCCCGACTTGGTGATCACGTTGATCACTGCGGTGCCCTGGGCCTCTCCGGAGAAGAAGGCCCGCTGTACCTTGAATTCGCTGATCGCATCCAGCGAGGGAAATGCGGCGGAGGAGCCGTAAATACTCTCATTGCTGGGAATCCCATCAAACATATAGGTGGTCGAGATCTCCCGCTGCCCCGCAATGATGATGCTCGATTCTCCTCGGCCCATACGGTGTTGATGGCTATCGAAACTGGGGGGACGCTGGGCTCCCGAGGTGAGCCGGGCCAGGACCACGAATTCTCGATCGAGAACGGGAAGCTCTTCGATCACCTCCGAGGACATCACGTCTCCCAGATCAGGATTGCTGGTCTCGATCTGCACGGCCTCTGCCTGGACGGTCACCTCTTCACCCAGTTCACCCACTTCGAGGTCGACGTCTCGCCTCACCACCGAGTCCACCTCTACGCGCAGACCCGAAACCACTGCTTTCTTGAAGCCGGGCATCTCTACTTCGACGTTGTAGGTAGCTGGCGGCAGCTTGGGAATATGATAGATGCCGGTGTCATTGGTGATGCTCGTATAGCGAATACCGGTCTCCGGGTTAATCGCCACCACTTCCGCTCCGGGCACAACACCACCGGTGGGATCTATGACGCTGCCGGTAACTGAACCCGTGATGCCCTGCGCCAGGACAGGTGCGACCGTCGCTAGCGTAGCAGCTATAAAGACAAGACAGATTTGCAAGAAATGATGCTTCCTCATTATTGACACTTCCCCTTCTTGAGCCTGGCGGTGCACATACATTTCCGGGGGAGAGGGACACTCTTCCCCCTTGGTTAATGGCAGCAGAATGCCACACGACTCTTGCGTTGTCAAGAAAAGATTTGCACGACTTAGTACACTTAGACCTAATCAATAGAAAAGCATCGTCTTTAGGGCTCCGCGTTACCAAGTAGATCGCATCAGATGAGCCGCCAGAGGACGAAGCCCGCCAGCGAAAAGTGACGGTCGAAACTAATTGCCTTCAAGCATTGATTCGACTCCATAACCGCGAAACTGACCGCGTCGGTGTAGGTCACCCCCTGCTGCGACAATCGTTCTAGCCACTCCAGCCCAGCTTCGTGGTGTGCTGGCGTAGCACATTTCAGTCGGACCAGATTGCTGGAAAGGACCCGGCGTAACGACACAGCGGCGGCTCGAGCGCCGGCCCTGTAGAGTAACAGCCGGTGAACCTCTGCCAGGACGAGGTTAGAGGTGAAAAGAGGAATCTCGTGACTCGCTGCAAGCCTGAAGAGTCGGTCCGCCTCCAAATGGTGCTGGTCGCGAGCGCTGAGTAGCGCAATCCAGCCGCCGCTGTCGACGTAGAGGCACCTCGGCAGGTCACTTTGTGGAGATGGGCGCCTCGGTCCCGGCAACGAAAGTCTCCTCCAGGTAACGGTCGAATTGCTGGCCACAGTCTCGCGGCAGTCCTTCGATCATCCCACTGGCCCTTAGCAGCGGCTCTTCCTCGTCCGTGCTCAGCAAGGCTCGCAGCGCAACCCGCACGGCTTGGGACTTGGTCCAACCACGCACTCTTGCCCATCGTTCCAGACGCTCGAGTTTCCGGCCCATCGACATAGACCTGTAAGGCCTTTTTCATGAAAACAAGGTACAATGACTTCATGAACCTGGTCAAGTCGCAAGCAGGGGGGCCGCGTCTCCAGAGGCGTTTTTGCCCAGGGCCGGACCGATGCTGATTCCCTGCTTCCTATTGGCGCTTCCTCTCTGGTCCTGTGCCGAAGTCGCTTCGACCTCCAATCCTTCGGTTCATCCCAGGAACATCATCCTGATTGGAGTCGATACGCTCAGAGCAGATCGTCTCGAATGCTATGGCTACGACGCCATAAAAAACCCCAAATATCAATCGCCTGGCCAGTGATGGAGTGCTCTTCAGAAACGCCATCGCCCAAGTGCCCCTCACCCTTCCCTCTTTTTGCTCCATCATGACCGGTGCCTATCCCATGTTCCATGGAGTCCGAGACTTCTCCTACGGTTTCTTGAGGGAAGAAAGCGTCACGCTGGCTGAAGTCTTGAGGACACAGGGTTATGCAACCGGCGCTGTTCTTGGGGCTTTCGTACTGGACGCTCGCTTCGGACTGAATCAGGGTTTTGATTTCTACGACGGAGATTTCGACTCGATGGTGACCTCCGGCGTTCGCCGGGTTACGAAGGAGCGGAGGGGGGATCGGGTCGTCCGGGCAGCCCTCGAGTGGCTGGAGGCCAACAAGGAAAAGCGCTCTTTCCTATGGATACACCCCTATGATCCCCATCATCCCTACAACCCGCCGGAGCCGTTTCGCTCTCAATATGCCGCTAACCCTTACGACGGCGAAATCGCCTTCGTGGACTCCCTGGTCGGAGAAATCCTCGACTTTCTGGAGCGCAGCGGACTCTATGACGACTCACTCATCATCTTTACCTCCGACCATGGCGAGAGCCTGGGAGAGCATAAGGAACCGCAGCATGGATTCTTTGTCTACGATTCCGTCCTCAGAGTGCCCCTGATCATCAAGGCGCCCGGTTCGACACGCCGTGGAAGAACGATCGATACTCAAGTGCAGACCATCGACATCATGCCTACTATTCTGCAGTACCTTTCGGTTCGAAAGCCCAAGGAGGTGCAGGGTATCGGCTTGAGAGGCCTGATCGAGGGGAAGACTTCCCACTTCTCCAGACCCTATGCCCACGCCGAGAGCTACTATGCACTTTCTTCATTCGGCTGGAGTCCACTGCGTAGTTTGAGGACCAACAAGTACAAGTACATCCAAGCCCCTCAGCCCGAGTTGTACGATCTGGAGAAGGATCCTCTGGAACTGGAGAATCTTCATTCGCGTCAGCAAGCGTTGGCTAACCGCTTCAGCGCAGATCTGCGGCGGTTCGAACAGCGTTATTCGACAATCGGCCCTGCAAGACAGCAAACGGAACTAGATCGCGAGGTCACCGAGAGACTGAGGTCTCTGGGCTATGTCGCTTACGCCACCGGGATCCCCGCGGGAGGTGGAGCCGACTATGACGGCCTTGCGGACCCGAAGGACAAGGTCGAGCTCTTCAACCTGTACATAAAGTACATCGAGACCGAAGACAACCCGAAGGTTAACGGTCAGAAGCCTGCGATCCAACTCCTGGAAAGACTGGTCGAGTCGGATCCCAACGTGAGCATTGCCGTCAATGCCCTGACCAATCGATATCTTCTCGCCAATCGCCATCAGGATGCCCTGGATCTGAACCAAAAGATCCTCAACAGACATCCGAAGTCGGCCACGGCGGCCTTCAATCTGGGCCGAGTCTACAGAATGCTGAAACGCACCGACGAAGCCATCGTGGCCTACCGGAAGGCGCTCGACCTGGATCCCCACAAAGCTGCGACCCATCACAACCTGGGGATCGCCTATATAGAAAAGGATAAATATAGCCAGGCGATTGAGCAGTTGAAGGAGGCCATCCGGCTTCAACCCAAGCAAGCAGATTCGTACCTGAATCTGGGCCTGGCTTATCTACTGAATCAGAACCAAGAAGAGGCGATAACGAGCTTTCGGCACGCGATCCGAATCGAGCCCGAAAACGCGCAGGCTCACGAGTATCTGGGGAGGATCTACCTTCAGATGGGAAGAGCGGCGGAGGGAAAAGAAGAGCTGCGACTGGCGGACGAACTCAAGAGGAAGTACAAACTCGCCGAATAGAAATCTAGCCCGGATTCCTCACCGCCAGGGGGCGCTGAATCATTCAGATCGAAACTCTGCCAGACTTCAGGGGTCATCGCCCACACCTCTTGCGTGTAGCCCGGACAGCGTTGGCGATGTGAAGTGAGCTACCCCGGGGGTTGAATCCTATCCAGGAGCCCGCTTCAGCGGGCTGGCGCGAAGCGTAATAGACCGGTCCTTTAGGGCCGGGGATCCGGGTGAGGTGATTGCTAGCCCGATCAGCGTGCTTCTCGAATAGAGGCTTCAGCCAGGATCCGGTCCCCCGTGTGGATCTCCAGGAACCCGCTCTTGGACAGATCCTTGCAGGATCGCACCGTTTGGCTCGATGGGATTCGTTGAATGCAAATCGATCTCAGAGAAGGCATTCGGAGGCAGATCGATCCTTACCCACCGGGCATGTAATTGTAATGACGACCCGGGCTGGGAATCTAGGGAGCCCTGGGGAAGCTGAATCAAGCTTCGTCGTGGACAAAGGGCTAGGATCCTGGCTGAAGCCCTTACTCGAGAAGCCCGCTGAAGCGGGCTAGCCAATCACCTCACCCGGATCCCCGGCCCTAAAGGACCGGTCTATTACGCTTCGCGCCAGGCTGCTGAAGCAGCCTCCCAGAAGGGGAAAAAGTCCAGGCCAGGCGGCTAGCTTGGCTAGCCCGGATAAGGGAAGATTTTGCAGTTGTCCAGCTCTCTCCTCGGAACTTGGGCTCGTATTGCAGACAAGTCAAGTCGTTCGCGGCACTGTTGGCTGCAGCTGTTTCCGGTACTGCTCGCTGATCACTGCTCACTATTCAAGCCCGCCCCCTCGACTCGCGGGAATCACCGAGACTTCTTTGCGTGAGTCGGTAGCCAGTACTTGAAATACAACTGTTCGCAGTTAGGGTTGCAGAACTCTTTCTCCTGCTCGTCCACTTCGACAATCCACATCCGATGCGGGATCATCTTGCCGCACAGCGAACAGTTCATGATGTTGGTCTCGTGCCAGGGTAGGGCGATGTCTTTCCAGCGACCCAAAGCCGTCTCCTTTCGTTGCGACCCTCTTGCTGAAACCTGTCACTACCCCCCGCGGGCGCGCCGCCCGATGAGCTGATCCTGGGCGGCTTGCTCCGACTCATCGGGCCACCAATCGTAGACTGGCAATGGCTCCACACGGAGTGAGCGCTGGTGTTCACGCTTCAGGCGAGTTCCTTCTTCGTCGACTCGCAGCCCCCTCCCGGTGCGTTCAAGAACCACTCCGTAGTTCCGCTGGGCTGAGTCGGGCGAGACGTATCCCTCCTTCACGTCTTCCAGAACGAGTTCCACCGGACGGTCCAGGGGGTCGCCGAATCCACCCCCGCCCGGGGTCACGATTTGAATCAGATCACCCCCGGTGACGAGCGCGTTCGTGAACTTGCTGGCCGACGGCCGCTGATAGGCCTCCGCGAAGGTCTGCCACCGATCCTCCCCCTTCTTCTTGATGAGGAGTCTGGAGTTCATGCCCTCTTTCCCACCAAACAGTCCCCAGGGCTTGACCTCCAGCCGATCGAACAGAGCACTCACGGTGACCTCTGGCGCGGTGACTTCGTATTTGCGGCTGAGTCCGAGCCCACCCCGAAATCTGCCGGGACCGCCGGAGTCCGTGACCAGGCGATATTCCAGGGTCCTGAGCGGATAACGTCCCTCGAAGACCTCGGTGGGGGTATTGCGGCAATTGCCGTGCCTGGGTACTTCCGCGTCGTTCCCGTCCTTGTAGGCCGTGGCCCCTGCGCCTTGTCCGTCAAAGCTATAGTTGCTGTAGTACTGGCCCGTATCGGGATGGACGCCGCCAATCAGGAAGTTGCTGCTGGAACCTCCCGATGCGGCCGTTATCTTGCGAGGGATCACCTGGCTGAACGCCGCCAGGATGATATCGATCAGTTTGATCTGCGTGTCGGTGTTACCCGCTACGCAGGGCCCGGGATGTCGAACGTTGACGACCGTCCCGGGCGGCGCAATGATGGTGATGGGTCTAAACGCACCTGAATTGCGAGGGACATGCGGGTCCGTGAGCGAGAGTATGGGGATGTAGGTCGCGGAGGCAGCCACGACCCAGGTACAGTTGATGGGTCCTTTGACTTGAGGCGATGAACCCGTGAAATCGACGATCACCTCATCGTCACGGACGACGATGGTGACCTCAATCGGGATCATTTTCGCGGAGATGCCGTCGTCCTCGAGCCAATGCTGGAAGTGGTAGGTACCGTCTGGAATTTCGCGGATCTCGGCGCGCAGACATCGCTCCGAGTAGTCCATGAGTTGGCGAGTCGCTTCCTCGATATACGTCTTGCCGTACTTGGCTACCAGTTCCGCCAATCGCCTTTCGGCGACTTGGAGCGAGCCGATCATGGCGTGGAAGTCCCCCCACGTATTGCGTGGCGTGCGATGGTTGGCCATGATGATCCTCCACACGTCTGGGACGTGTTTGCCTCGGTCCATCAGCTTGACCGGAGGCAGGCGAAGACCCTCCTGGTAGATGTCCGTGGCGTCGGCGGCAAAACTCCCCGGAGCCTTGCCTCCGATCTCGGCGACGTGGCCCATATTGCCCACAAAGCCGAAGAGTTCGCCGTCGAGGAAGACCGGCTTCATCACCATGTGCTCCGGCAGGTGGCATCCGCCTCGGTAGGAGTCGTTGTGGATGATCACGTCCCCGGGAGCGAAACTCTCCAATCCCATCTCCTCGATGGTCCATTTCATGGTGTGGGTCATGGCACCTATCATGGAGGGCGTATACTCGGTCTCCGCGATGATCTCAGCATCCTTGTTCAGGATGACGCAGCAGAAATCGAGCCCTTCGCTGAAGATGGTCGAGTAGGCCGTCTTCATCATCACCAGCGCCATCTCCTCGCAGATCGTGACCAGGCGGTTATGGAGAGTCAGCAAGGAGACGGGATCAAAATCAGCCATCGAGTACCTCCTCGCGGAAGATGGTAATCAAGCCATGTTCATCGACACTCAGGGTAGAGTCAGCCGGCACCAGCGTGGTAGAGGCCATCTCCTCGACAATTGCGGGGCCGCTCAGACGACATCCACCGGGCAGCTCCTCACGTCGGTAAACCGCGGTCTCGACGAGACCGTCGCGTGGGAAGAAAACTGGCCGGTGAGCGACCGGCTGAGCAGACGTTCCTCTTGCCAGCTCTTCGAGCTGGATCCTGGAAGAGGGGCCTATGGCCGTAACACGCAGGTTGACGAGCTCGATCACGGCGTCCAGATGTGCGGAGCCGGAGAAAGCTTCGTGCTGTGCGGCGAACTGGGCCAGCGCTCGACGCAGCACATCGCCACTGATCGATCCCTCCTCGACACTCACTTCCTGCTCGTAGTTTTGGCCCTGGTACCGCATGTCGATGCTTCGAAGGACGACAGGGTTGCCCTGGAAACCCTCGCCGAGGAGTTCTTCCAGTGCCGCTTCGGTCAGTTGCTGGAACTCCTTGTCAAGTGTGGCGGCGTCGAGAGTGTCTGAACGATAGAGACGTGTCAGAACCTTGTCCACTCGCCAATCCGAGATGAGCGCCCCGAAGGCGGAACAGTGACCGGGGTGAAGCGGTACCAGTACACGCGGAATTCGCAGGGCTTCGGCGACGGCCACGGCATGGAGCGGCCCGGCTCCGCCGAACGCCACCAGAGCAAACTCCCTGGGGTCGACTCCCTGATTCACGGCCACGAGCCGCAACGCGTTTGCCATGTTCTCGTTCACGACTCTGCGGATCGATTCGGCCGCCTCCGTTGTCGAAATCTCCAGCTTCTCCCCCAAGGGTTGGATGGCTTCCCTGGCCTTATCCTCGGAGAGCGACATCCTTCCACCGAGGAAGTAGGTTGGGCTGAGGTAACCCAGAACCAGGTTCGCGTCCGTCACTGTCGCCTCGGTACCCCCCTGCCCGTACGCGGCAGGGCCCGGGGAGGCCCCGGCGCTGAGAGGACCCACCCGCAAGAATCCTCCCTTATCAATCCAGCCCACCGATCCTCCTCCTGCCCCGATGGTCGAGATATCGACGCAAGGGACCGAGATCGGCAGCCCGAATCCGAGTTGGAACTCGCTCGCGTAGGCCTGCTGGCCATCCCGGACCAAGCCCACGTCGCAACTCGTTCCGCCCATGTCGAGGGTGAAGATGTTGGAGTGTCCAGCCAGTTCACCGAAGTAGTTTCCACCGATGACGCCACCCGCCAGGCCGGAAAGGAGGGTCTGCACCGGCTGCTCCGCGGCACTCTCCGAGAGCATGCTGCCACCGTTGGACTTCATCAGACACCAGGGGGCTTGCAGCTCCAGTTCGGCAAACTCCTGGTTCAGACCGTCAATGTATTTCGCGGTGACTGGCTTGACGAAGGCATCGGCGATCGTGGTCGAGGTGCGTTCGAACTCACGCCACATCGGGCATACCTGGTGAGACAGCGAGCAGCTCAGCTCCGGGTAGCCTTGCTCCAGATACTCTTTCAGCGCCAGCTCGTGCTCGCCGTTGAGGTACGAGAAGAGCAGGCACACGGCCAGAGCCTCGACTCCGTCTTCCGGCAGGCGTTCATCGATCAGCTTTCCTATGCGCTCCAACTCATCTCGCTCTAGAGGCTCGATGATCCGTCCGGCGTAATCGACGCGCTCGGCCAAGCCAAGGCAATTCGCACGCTTAACGAGAGGTTTGGGCTTTTGCCACTGAGGGTTGTAGACCTCTTCTCTATCGATTCTTTGAATGAAAGGCACATCCTCAAAGCCCCTGGTCGTGATACATGCCACACGAGCTCCAGTTCGCTGAATCAGAGCATTAGTTGCAACTGTTGTCCCCAGGATCAAGAAGCCGATGTCTGACGGACGCCTGCCCGTCTCTCGCAATACACGGGCAACCGCGAGGGCCGGCCTGGTCGGCGTGGATGGTTCCTTGGCAACGATCAGCTGCCCCGTCTCTTCATCCGCTGCAACAAGATCGGTGAAGGTGCCGCCCGTGTCTACGCCGACGCGAGTTCTCATGTTCGTCGAATCCACTTGTCGAACCTTTTAGGGGAGGGCTCCCCATCGTAGTCATCGGAAGCGCCACGATGGAGCGTAATCGATATTCGGCCGCGATTGTACCTTCGAGAAAACAGACGGGTCAAGCAGAGAAGCGGAACCTCGACGTGACTGGGTGCAATCGTCCAGTGACCAGCACCTTGCGAAAGCCCACTGGCACGCGTACCATGATCGCTCATAAGGCTTCATTCGCGTCACTCGAAACGCCAACCATGTCCAAGAGCCGATTCGCACGACGGGCCTTCATTCGTGGCGCCGCCATTTTGGCTTTGGGTGTGGCTGCGTCGGTCAGGATCTGGCAATCCTCTCGCAGCGAAGAGAAGACTCGCTGGACCATCGGTTTCAGCGACGCCTCGGAAACGAATACCTGGCGTACAGCGTTGAGAGAGGCGATTCAGGAGGAGGCCGATAAGCATCAAGACGTACGCCTGTTCATCACCGATGCCCACGATTCTCCCAGCAAGCAACTGGCGGATCTAGAGGATCTGCTGGCAAAGGGCGTGGACGGGCTCATCATTGGCGCAACCACCGACGACGTGGCCGGCCCCATCCTCGATCAGTGCGAGCGCGAAGGGGTTTCAGTGGTTATCGTCGACCGGAAAGTCTCCAGCGACAACTATGCGACCTTCGTGTCATCTGATTTTTACTCCGTTGCGTTTCGCTCTTTCGACAAGCTGATCGAGCTGCTGGGTGGAAAGGGAAAGATCGCCATCGTCGAGGGCATCCCGGGCTCCGGTCCGGCGGTGGAGAGGAATGCAGCCTACGATGCGGTGCTGGAAAAGTACCCCGGGATCGAGGCGGTGCGCCAGGCGGGCGATTGGTCCCGCGCCAGTGGGCTGAGAGTCACCGAGAACCTCGTGAACGCCCATCGAGATCTCGACGGCATTCATTTCGACGGGGGCGAAATGGCCCTGGGAGGCATCCATGCCCTGAGGGAGGCAGGGGTAACCGACGACATGATGCGGGCCGGCAAGCCCTTCATCACGTCCCAGGACAACTACAATGGTTGGCTGAAGATGATCCTGGCGGGCATCGGCAAGCACACGTTGATGCTGCCTCCCAGGGCGCACGGTCGCGACTCGGTGAAAGCGCTGCTCAAGGTCCTGCGCGGCGAGCAGGTCCCCAAACGATGGCCCGTCGAAAGCGTGGAGATTACGCCAGAGAACGTCGGCGACTACGTTGCGATGAACAAACCTGACGATTTCTGGGCATATTGAATAGAGCGGATGATGCACAGGTCATCGACCACCCCGGCGACGTGGGGGAATACTTCACTTACTTCCGCCCCGCTCTGGCCATGCTGCTGAAACTGGAAGGGAGAACCTACCAGGTTGCCCATGCGGTTGGGAAAGGAAAGAATGCGGGGCGCATCAAATGGCAACGGCTTGCCGTTGTCTCTGGTCAGGACCGGCTGACGCTCGGTCTGCTGGGCTCCTGGGAGCTTAAACACACACAGAACCGACAGCGCGACAGGCAAGACCTTCGTGCCCAAGCCCGCCATAATTGAGCTGCTTGACCTTGAACTCCTCACTGTTCCCTGATCAATGTTACGTTTCAGATCAGTGGAGCCCCCAGCGGTGCTGGCCCCATTCGAGAAAGAAACTTTGGGCCCGGCGTAGCGGTGGGCTCCAGGCCGCCGTCCGAGCCAAAGGCTCGAATCAAGAAGACTTTGGCCTGGAGGCCAAAGCTATGCTCGCAAATGAAGTTTCAGCTTAGTGCTCCCCCAGCAGAGCTGCCCCATTCGAGAACGGAACTTTGGCCGAGGTTTTGGACAAGCACCTGGAGGAGGACCTATCCAATTATAGATCAATGGGTTACATCCTTTTCCCAGGTCGCCGACCTCCAGCCACTGCGAGGCGAACACCATACCGTCGTCCCAGGCCCCTTCGGGCCCCAGCGTGATGAGTCGCGGGCGGCCCGGCAAGCGCTCGAAGACGCGTCCATTTTCGGCTGATGGCCAGCTGGGTGTCGATCGTCTCTGCCTTTCTCTTGTACGGCCAGGCGAAGCCCCAGTAGATACCCGCGTGGTAGCTCGTCGGCATACCGTAGAAGAAGTTGGATCCCTCGAAAACAAGGTCGGAGCTCTCGGTCGCATCATCTGCATCGGGGATGAGGATGGTCTGCGTGTCCAGGGGCCACTGGACCCAGAGTCTCCGGTTCGACATGCGGGCCACCCGACGCGTGGCGCCGCGAACCAGGTTATCGCCATCGCCGTAGCGGTCGGTCGGTCGAGTGAACCACACGTAGAGCTGCTGACGGGGGTCCCACACGATTGAGCTGTGCGTGTCCGGATGAAAGTTAGCGCCTATGCTGGTGACGCTGGATTCGTCCCAGTGTATGCAATCTTCGGAACCCACTTAGGCTAGAGAAGAGAATCGCAGGCAGTCAACCGAATTCCTCTCCGTTATCAGGCTGCAGGACTCGCAAGAATGACTTCAATAGGGAACCAGGTGTGGTTGGAGGGCATCTTCATCGAACTCCACACCCAGGCCCGGCCGGTCTGGCACCACCAGCGCTCCGTCCTCCAAGACCATGGGATCCTTGAGGGACATCATTGCGCCATGGGATGCGGCTGGGAGCGATCCATTCCAGAATGAGTGGGTTGGGAATCGCAGCCATCACGTGGGCGGCGGCCATGGTCCCGACCGGTCCCTTGGTGTTGTGAGGCGCGATCGAGACCTGATAGGTCTCGGCTAATGAGCAAACTTTTCTCATTTCTGTTATGCCACCGATGTAGACGGGGTCCGGTTGGGCCACATCGATGGCGCCAGCCCGGAGAAAATCGTTGAAGCGGTGCTTGTTGGTCAGACGCTCCGAACCGGCAATGGGAGTCGTGGTCCCTGCTCGCACGCGGGCGTAACCCTCGGGATCTTCTGGAATGGTGGGCTCCTCGAAGAACAGAAGTCGATAGGGTTCGAGCAGGCGGGCGACTTCCAGTGCGGAAGTGGGGTCGAAGGCGGCGTGGGGATCGTCCATGAGCAGGATCTCCTCCCCCAGCGATTGGCGAAGGGTTGCATAACGGCTGTCGATATTCCTCAACTCTTCGCGGCTGATCCTCGGACCCCGAGCTTCCAAGATGCTGATGCCCGACTTGAGGGCTTTGAAGCCTTCGCCGAGAACGCTCTGAGCGTTGGCTACGAGAGTGTTCTGGTCCGGTCCTCCAAAGTGGGAGTAGACGGGTACCCGGGAGGTGCGGGGACCGCCCAGGAGGGTGCAGACAGGAGCCCCGAGAGCCTTCCCCTTGAGGTCCCAGAGGGCCTGGTCGATGCCACTGATGGCACTGGTGAATATGATTCCGCCGGTTCGATAGGCGGTTCCACCGCCGGAGTAGAGGTCTCGATAGATGCCTTCGATGTCGAAGGCATCCCGGCCCAGGATGTGGGGCTTCAGGGCCTCCACCATTCTGGCCACCACAGTCTCCTTGCGGCTGTAGGTAGCCTCGCCGATGCCGCTGAGACCTTCCTTGCTGTGGACCCGCACGTGGGTCCACTTGCGGCCACAGTCAGACTGGACCAGTTGAACGGTGATGTCCCGGATCGGCAGGGACTCCCCATATCTGGCGCGGGACATCTGCGCTGCCGGGCCTTCTCCGGTAGCCGAGGCGGGAGCCACTCCGGTGCCGGCCACGACGGTTGCCACGGTCGAGGCGCCCATGCTTGTAGCCTGCTGGAGGAATCGCCTTCGGTTCACGGTCGAAGTCTATCCCGATGGGGTGACCTCAGCCACAGCCTCCACGGCCACGGCCAACAACGAGTCTAATGGGATTCGACATCCCTCGACCCCCCGGCTTGGAACCGGGGGTCGAGCTCGGCGCCCGTTGTTGATCTCGACTCACAAGCCTCCTCTGCAAACGTTGCAGTATTTACCCCAGAACCCTCCCGTGGACCCCGAAAAGCCGTACTTCAACAGAGGAACCGTCAACAGCGTTAGCAGGAGCGTCGCCCCGCAGGCGCGCCAACACCAGGACTTCAGATCGCCTCTCCCCACCAGAGGTGAGGTCACCACCAGGGAGAAGCCAGCGAAAGGTAGATAGAGACGACTTTCACTGAAGAGGTCCGAATTGGGGATGATCCAAGAGGGAGCGTAAGCCACCAGAATCCAGAAGAATCCGAGCACCTCAACGGAACGCTTGCGCCTCCACCAGTAGGCCAGGGCACAGAATCCGACGAGCGCGGCGTTCACTGCTCACTGCATTGCCTTGCCACTCCCGACCGAGTATCCTTCGCGAATATTGATTTCAATCTTTGAATCGGGAGGTGAGAATGTCGTTAACTTTGCTCGTGGTCACCGCACATCCAGCGGACGCTTTCGATCTGGCCGCAGGCACCATAGCCAGACACAGTGAGGCGGGAGATAGGGTCGAGGTAGCCTCGGTCACGCATGGAGCAAGATCCCACGCGCCGAGTATCTACGATGACAAGCAAGAGAAGCTGGACGCCGAGTCGGAGAATCGACTCCTGGAGCAGATCAAGGCGGAGAAGAAGGCTGAGTTCGAGGCAGCGGCTGCTGCGGTTGGGGTCGACAAGACTCACTTTCTGGGGATGGACGATGAGCCTTTTGTCGCCACCCGAGAAGCCATTCTTCGCCTGGCTGAGCTGTATCGTCAGGTGCGACCCGACATCCTTATCACCCACCATCGCACGGAGATGAACCACCACGACCACCCCGCGGCCGGCGATGCGTCTCTTCGGGCTGTTGTGACGGCTGCACGGTGGCTCGAGGGGTCTCGTCTCAATCCTTATCAGATTCCCACGATTTATTTCTACGGAGCTCAGGATCGGCGCGATACGACAGCTTCCAGGGCGACGATAGGACTACCGGCTACCCATGCCGTTGATATCACCGGCGTAATCAGTAGCGTCCCAGCGTTAGTCGAATAACATCAACTGTTTATGAATGTCACTATTCTGAGTAATGTAATGCATGTCCTGAAAGGCCTGTAAAATTGGGGTTTTCTCGAAGAGCGAGACACTCAGGACCTGGAGAATTGTGTAGAGCGGCAACTCGAGATAGAGGCGCTTGCGGATGATGGCGATGAGCAGGTAGGTACTGAGGGCGATCCAGATTTGTGTTTTCACGGCATTGGGACTGGTGCCGTAAAAGGCCTTGATGCGGAGATGCTGTTTGATCCATTTGAAGAACAGTTCGATCTGCCAGCGGAGCTTGTAGAGCCGGGCAATAGTCAGAGCGGGAGAAGCAAAGTCGTTGGTGAGGAATACTAGCCGCAGGTCGGTGGTGACGTCGAAGAACTTGATGCGACGCAAAGGTTCGGGGTAGGCCTTGGCCGGATAGAAGGTGCTCAGCAGGACAGTTTGGTCGCAGATCAGTCCCGTCGTTCTGTCCACCGGGTGGGAGTAGCGGCGGCGGAACTTGAAGTTGGCCTTGGCGCGGGTCACGAATAACGACCGGGCAGAATGGAGTCGGTACAGGCGCCCGAAATCCAGGTATCCGCGATCCATGATGTAGTAGGCACCGGGACAAGGAATCAGGTGGTCCAAGGCGTGGACATCGTGCAGTTTTCCGTCCGAGATCAGAACGAACTCGGGAATGGCGCCGTGCAGGTTGAGCAAGGTATGCAGTTTGATCGCCCCCTTGGTACGGCGGAAGCGCGCCCAGGGGAAGACCGAGAGGCACAGGTCGATGGTCGTGGAGTCCAAGGCATAGACGGTCGCGTTCAGGTCGACTCCCAGGTCCTCGTCGGTGTACAGGCGGCGCGCTTCGGCGATAAGCACTTGGGCAAACTCGGCATAGATGCGCCAGTCGCGCCTCTCGTTGGCATTGGACAGATTGTTGCGGGAGACCGTGGAGCGAATGCCCATGTGGAAGAGCTTGGATCTCATGGCCCGTAGGCAGGCTTCGATATCGCGCAAGCTCTCGCGATAGGTCAACTGTGCAAAGGCCATGACCCGGTAATGGTCGGCACAGCGGAACGACTTGACCTTGTAGTCGCCTCCGTAGTGCTGAACAATGCGATGAAAATGATGCCAGGGAAGATGCCGCATCACCTGAGAAAAAATCGTCGTGCCCGTGTACATGCTCGCCCTCCTTATGAACTGAAGGGCGTGAGCGTACACTCACTTTCAAGTCGGAAACACCCATTATCTTCTCTAACATATTACTCATTAATACTTTACAGAGATTAGAAGCCCAAACGTTGGGACACTACTGCGGCGTAATCGAAAAGAAGAAGGCGGCGTTGGCCGCCTTTGCGACCCAGAAGTACCAGGGAAAGTCTTACAACACTCCAGAATACATCAACCGTCGCATCGAAAGCCTCGAGGGTTACTGGGGACTGATCAACGTCTCCACCTATGCGGAGGAGTTCATCGCCCGCCAACCGCATCAGGTTGAATCGCTTCCGACCGTTAAAGGGGCGAGCTGAGCTGGATAACGGAGAGAAATGATGAAGATAGTGATGCATGATCCATTGCCTTTGGACGAGTATCTTGCAGCGATCCAGGAGGCTGCCCCCTCGGCTGAAATAACTGTGGTTTCGAAAGCGAACCTCGCCGAGGAGCTGAAGGATGCCGAGATCTTTTTTGGATTCCATTCACCGGAGGTGTTCCGTCAGGCAACGAAATTGCGCTGGATCCAGGCCACTTCTGCGGGCATTGAGGCACTCCTGGAGCCGGAACTTGTAGAGCGCGACCTTATCATTACGAACGCCAGCGGACTGTATGCGTCGCCAGTTGCAGAGACGGGTTGGGCGCTGACGCTGGCGTTATTCCGACGAATCCCAACCTATTTACGGCAACAGCAAGAGCATCGCTGGGAGGTCCAGACACCTGGGGACCTGGATGGCAGCGCTGCCGGAATCATAGGTCTAGGGGGCATCGGGAGTCACTATGCCCGGGTGGCCGCCGCCTTTGGAATGCGCGTTGTCGCCGTCGATCGGCACCAGCCACCGAAGCCAGACTTCGTTGAATCTCTCTGGACTATGGATCGCCTCAACAACCTGTTGGAGATGTCTGATGTCGTCTTGATCTCGTGTCCTCTCTGGTCAGAGTCAAGGCACCTGATCAACCGCGAGACTCTGGCTCAAATGAAGCCGACAGCCTTTCTTGTGAACCTCGCCCGGGGTGGCATAGTCGAAGAGAACGCACTCCTGGAGGCTCTCCAGTCGGGACAGATCGCGGGCGCTGGCATCGACGTCTGTGAGACCGAACCGCTTCCGGCCGAGAGCCCACTCTGGGAGGCCCCTAACCTGATCCTCACGCCTCACTTCGCCGGCTTCTCCGGACAGAGGCTGCGTCGCCTGACGAAGCTCTTTCGCGAAAACCTGCGGCGCTACCAGAGCGGCGAGCGGCTGGTGAACGAAGTAGATCAGGAAAAGGGATATCCGATACCGGTGTAACACGTCGCGCTTGAATTCGGGCTACGACTCGCCTAGCTCAATCTGTTCGGGCGACCGGCTGGGTGGCGAACTGCCCTGGACGGGTTTGGATGACGGTGGCCGCGATGGGCGTTTCTACCGCCGCTTTCAGCAGCCCTTGAAAGCTGCTGAAGTCGACGGCCGCACTCCAGTTGATCTCGTTCACAAACAGTGCTCGATGGCCCAGTGCTGCTAGCGTCAGCTCTCCGGTGGCCAATTCGTTTCCGTCCGAATCGCAGAGTCCCAAGGCCACGGTCACCGGCTGATCCTCCAGGTTGACGACGGCGATCCCTGTATTGATGACGTCTTGGGTGTTTGACTCTATCGGAGCCACGAAGCCGGTCGGGAGTTGGTCGCTATTCGCCACGCCGGCGACACCTACAGTCCCCCCGAACAAAATCACGCCGGCCAGCACCCGACGCTCTGAGTTCCGCTCTGAGTTCCGACTCCGTCACTCTGGAGGGTTCTCAGCCCACCTGAGGGGATCACGATGTCCAACTCGCCTTCGATTTGAGTGCCGTTAACCCGCATTTCTCATCGCTGGTCTACTGCGACGCCGCAATCATCCGCCCTGGCTGTGTTATGCTCGGTCGGCCTCCTCGACGTACTGTACAAGTACGACTGCGGTGGCCTCGGTCGCAAGCCTTGCCAGGACGGCCCTTGCGGCGCCTCGCTACGACAAGCGATGAGAAATGCGGGTTAAGATCGACGGTCAGCGGAGCGCCTTCAACATCTCGGAGCAGGATGGTTGCATTGGCTGCCGTCGTAGTATTCAGGTTGAAGAGCTGAATCTGACTGAAGAGCTGACCCAGACCATCACCGAACTGTGCGAAGTAAAGTTTCTCGGGCAACGAGACGGAGGCTTCACACGAGGGCTGATCTCCTCCAAGCTCAACGATTTTGGCCGCCGGCGGCCAGGATGAGTCGCTTCTTAAACCTTTTTCCTTGTCGTAATCGTCCGGATCCTTTCAGCACCAGTCCAACCACCGGCCCACTTCCGCCGACCCTCCACAGGTAGAAAGCGGTGACGTCGATGTCGTGCTCCCATGTCGCAATTCTTGCTGATCGCCGCTTGAATCACAAAACCTCATTGACCGATTCGAAACGAGTAGAGGCGTGCCCTGTCGAGTACGACGCGTATCCTCACCACCCTGCGGAAGGCTTCTTCCAGTCCCGACTCCTTCCAGCTGAGCTCGGCCCCCACCTCGTCCCCGGAAAAGGGCACGCTGTCTTCGAGGCTGAGGTCAGGGAAGACATTCCCTTCGGCGTCCTGCAGTTCCGCCCGGATGCTTCCTCCCGCCAGCGTGTGAGCGTTGAGCACGAGTCGACTGCCCTCCAGCACCAGGGGATGGGTCGTAAACTCTCCCTACTCATGGACAGGCTCTACGTGTGCCAGCCTGCCGGCCTTGCATCGGGCCAGGGCAGGGACCCAGACCGAAGCCTTTGATTCCTCGAAAAAGTCTTCCCAACGGGTGAAGAAAGGGGCCAACTCGTACTGGGGATAGTTCTTCTTGAAGTCGTCCTGACCCAGTTCATCCAAGGACTTGCGCCTCCAGCGCGCCTGATCCTTCGATGCCGCCAACATATAGCGTGCACTTCCAGCCTGATAGGGAAACCACCATTCCTCCTGTCCCTTGGCGCTGGAGACTGGATAGAAGGTAGCCATGCCGCTGACGAATCCGGCGTCGTGGCTCCCGGCCGGACCATTCGCGAGTAGTGGAATTCTATTGGCTCCAAAGCGGTGCCAGTGCACCCGGTCCCGGCTCCAAACCAGTTCCTGTCTCTGCCTTTGTTCTACCAGGTTGTAGTGAAGGACCGCTCCCAGAAACAGCTGGCCGTCGGTGTCGCTCTCGGTGTGACCGGACGGGCTCAAATAGCCGAAACCATAGAAAGTCGTCCCCGGCGGATCGTGCTCGTCGGGCGAGATCATGTGCCGGCGCTGCCAGCTGAAACCATCCCGGGTCCACATCACCGCCCGGACCCGCCGAGCGCTGCGGCTGAAGTATTCATAGGACACTCCGTGGGGAGGGTAGGGTGGGTAGTCCGGTCGAAAGTAGTAGTAGAAGGATTTACTCCTCCTATCATAGTAGGTGAAGGTGGACCGACCCGATTGGAAGAGCGCCGATGGCTCGCCTTCAAAGGGATAGGTGGACGCACGCTCGGTGGTGCGCAAGAGGCTCATGCCTGAACCGGCGTGAAGAATGGGTTTTTGGGTCAAGGCCAGGAAAAAGTCGCCCCGGCGCTCGAAGCCCCAAAACTCTTCCGGGCGGGGGCGGAAGTTTCCCACGTGCTGGATGCCCGGCTCGCGATTTCGGGAAGAGAAGAATCGGAGCACGAAATGGTCCATGTTCACCGATCCATCGGTGTTGCGATCGTAAAGTCTGAATCGATATCTGGGGGGAATCGGCCGCTCTTTGGTGGGATAGGGATAGCTGTCGAATTCGCCCGACCTGAGGAAGTCCTCCTCCGCCAGATCTCGGAGAATGTTGTTCCGCTTCGAGCCCTGGAACTCCACCCGTCCAAGTTCCGGCTTCTCCCAGCGGACTCCATCGGCAGAGAGGGCCAGGCAAAGGTAGCGGGGTCGTGAAATGGAGCCGGCGACGCGGTCGAACGTAGGGTCAGTGGGAAGGACTCCTGCAAGGTAGGTGATCCGGTAGTGAGACGAGTGCTTATCCCAGGTGAGCGAGCGGACCCCGACGACGTACGAGCCCTCCTCCCAGGGACGCTCGATCTTGATGACCGGGCCATCCGAGAGTCGTTCGAGTGGATCGGGCTGGTGTCGAAGTCCGACCACTTCGGCGAAGATCCAGTCGTCCACCAGATACTGAGGAGTGTTTCCGGGACGCAGGGGGAGCCGAGGCTTCCGACTCTCAGTCGAGAGTTCCCTCCAGAATTGGCGGATCAGGTAGGGACCAACCGCTTGGCCAGACCTCGTCACCCGGGCTCGAAGCCAGTACTCGCCACGCGGCCATCCGCTCCCGTCGAAGGCATGGCGCTGGCGTTCTGGGGTCAATCGCAGTCTCAAAGGACCGGCAACGCGATTCTGATCTGGACCCAACACGTCTATCTCCACCGAGCAGGACTGGACGCGTTCCGGGATCGTCCGAATGGTGAAGCCAATCTCGTCATGGTCGATGTAGGCGGGACGCTCGGGGCTGAACTCGATGAATTGGCGCAGCGAGTCGACCTGCGCCAGACGCTTGCCGTTCATCTCCCTGATGAATCTGTTGGGGTCGATCTCGAGGCTTCGTTTGCCCAGCAGTGCGTCTCCTGTCCTCAGGTCGACCTCGAAGCGGTATTTACCCATGTCCCAGAGTCGCCGCGAAGAGCCAGGTTGCGAGGGTGCATAACGGCCGTCATCAATAAGCGGAAACTCAATCTCCACAGTCCCGTTGGCACCGCTGCGGTGAGCCTGGGCACTGAGCTGGTGGCGGAATTCATAGGGCTGGATGATGGTGATATTGGCTGTGAGACTGTCCGAGCGCTCAGCCTGCCGGGGCCAGTCGAACTCTAGAATCTGGTGAAAGTAGTCCTTGTGGCGCAGCTTGAGCCGGTGTTCCGGTGCCTCAGCCCTACCCTGGATCCAGACGGCGGTCAGGAGGAAGGCAACAGCCAGGAATCCGGTGAGGGCGAGGAACAGCTTGGATCGTAGTGGCGTCAGAGACATCGTAATCCCCTCTAGTGGTCCCCCTAGTCGACGGGAGGATGCAGCAGGGTACATGAGGAGGAGCATGACCCTGCCGCCGGGTTTCGGATCCGCCTTCAAGATAGCAGCTCACAGCACGCTGGCAGCGGTCTTTTTAAGTCACCTTCCCCCGGGTTCCGATCGAGGCCAGTGGCCAGAGGGTAACACCGACATGAAACAACGGCAGACTTTCAAGAAGGGATTGTCACCCTTGATTGTCGTCGACGCGCCATAGCTCACCTGCCATCACGAACACCTCCAACTCATCGATGAGGATGTCGCTGCCCAACGTGGTGGTCGGTGTCACCAGCGTCCGGTTTATTCGAAGAGCCAGGCTGCAGCGGGCGGACCCGTCGAAATAACCTCTTCAACGTAACACCCTGTCTCTCGGGGTGGGGCCTTCCCACTATGCTCGCCCCGGTCCATGATGCGGTAGCTCAGGAGGTTACGCCAGCGTTCGTCGGCGAGACGAACGATACCGGCGTTCGCATGATCCACCCACCAGAGCTTGCCGCTGGGTGCGGGCCCGAAGTCCTTCAGCGCATTGCGCACGGTGACAGGTTCCAAGAGCCCGGTTCGTGTGTCGTCCAAAGGCCAGAGAACGAGCCAATCACGCTCGTGCCCTAATAGGTTCCCGACCAGATAGGGTGTGCCGTCGGTCACCCGGTTCAGGGTGACAGGCGCTTGCCCTCGGATCTTGGGGATCTCGAAGACCAGCTTCCAGCTCTCACCGGTGTCCGTGGAGCGCCAGACTCGGATCACGTGGTCCTCGAACTCGGAGTAAGCGCTCCGAACGGAGAACAACAGAGAGCCGTCGGTGTCGCGGACTAGCGTCCCTTCGGCGACTGCCAGTTTCATTTCGCGCCCCTGGACAATCACCGGCTTTTCGGCCGGCCGGTTGAAGGCTACGGGGACGAACGAGATCGGTTGCCAGAAACCGTTCAGACGGCGCCAGCGAGTGATCCCTGCTGCGGCTGGCTCGCAGTGGTAGGCGGAGACGTCCCCTTTCGTCGCCTGAACGGCGAAAAGCAGGTCGTCGCCGTCCGGAATCGCCATCCGCATTCCTGGAGCAAAGATGGCCCATTCGGACTCCGGGGCCCTGAGCGGATCCGAAGGGGATCTGGCTTTGGTCTTTACCACCCGCAGCCTGGAGCCGTCGAGGGCTAAATGGTTGATTTCCGTCTTGCGGATCATGCCGCGGTTCTTCTCGGCCTTGTCGTAGTAACCCTCCCGCTTCAGTGGGAAGTCGAGGGCCTCACCGATGACAAAACCGGTCCCGGCATGAGGATGGGGGCTGCCGTCGGGGCGCAGCGCACCGCGGGGGACAAAGCCACCTTTCGTGCAATACTTGATCACGATGCGCCGCTCACCGGTCTTTTCGGCGACGTATGGCTCATTCCGTGTGAGCGGGATCGCCTCGACGGTCGGGATGTCCAACAGAGAGTCGAACACTATCATGTCCATCCCGGCCTCGAAGTCCCCCACCGGGAACCCCTCGGTGCGGAGATTGCAGAGCATGCCGGCCAGTCGGGGAGCTGCTTGGAATATGAACGCGTGGCCGTACCGATAGCCGTCCCCATCGGGCGGCACGACGCGATCCGCCGGCCCCCGGGTTACCTGGATAGTTCCAGTCTTCCGGGTAGGCTGCCTGCCCCGAGCCAGCGCCTCCCGATAGCTGGAGGTCCCGATCAGCTGCAACGCGACCGCCAAACATCCCAGCGCAACGATGAGGGCCTTTATCCGGCGCACTCCGATCCCTCCTTTAACTATAACTAGCGTTGAGATGCCGCCGAGCAGCCAATCCCCGTTCAAGATCTATGATTACTGTGCAGCCCTTGCCTTACTGAGCAATGTGGCGGTAGTAGAATGACCCTCACTGATGGCCACTTTCAGGGGTGTCCAGCCATCCTCGGTCTTCGCATCGATGTCTGCCCCTTGGTCCAGTAAGAGTTGCGCGATGTCTGTGTGACCCTTCGAGGCCGCATACATCAAACCGGTCCATCCTCGGTTGTCACTTGTCTCCGCCTCGGCACCCGCTTCTAGCAAGGTTCGCACCGCCTGGGTCTGACCTTCTCGTATGGCCAATGTCAAAACAGTCCCGCCATCTTCAGTCGTCGCACCGACATCCGCCCCCTCCGCTAGAAGGGACTGCATGACCTCGGTGTGACCCTTCGAGGCTGCCTGCATCAAAGCAGTCCCGTCATCTTCGGTTTTCGCATTCACATCAGCGCCCTTCTCCAGGAGGCTTTGCACAATCCCATTGTGTCCTTCTGCTGCAGTGATCAGCAAGGCGGTCCAGCCCCGCTTGGTTTTCTCGTTTGCGTCCCCTCCTTTAGCCAGCAAGGCCTCCACCGTACGGGCGCGTCCCTTCAATGCCGCATGCATCAGGGCGGTCCAACCCTCATTGTCCTTCGCATTGACCCAGTAATGTGCCGAGCGCGGCCAGCGCTCCTCTCCTTTAGCCAGGAGAGCTTGCACCACCTCGGTGTGTCCCTCCTCCGAGGCACAGGTCAAGGCAGTCTTGCCCAGGCTGTCTTTCGCCTCCACGTCCGCTTCCTTGGCTAGCAGGGCTTCGACAGTGGCCGTGTCACCCTTTCGTGCAGCCCACGCGAGCGCCGGAGATCCATCACTGGTCTGGGTATTGACATTTGCTCCGGCTGCCAACAGTGCCTGCACGACGTCGACGTGAGCTTCTCCAACGGCCACGATCAAGGCCGTCCCACCGACGCGATCCGCGGCTTCCATCTCGGCTCCTGAGGCCAGCAATGCTTCCACCGTCTGGGTATGGCCTCCCAAGGCCGCCCACAGCAACGCAGTCCTACCCCGATTGTCTTGTGCTTCCAACGCGGCGCTGCTGCCTAGCAGGGCTCTGACGACCTCAAGCCGTCCCTTCTCTGCTGCCGCCATCAAGGCGGTCTGACCATCGTTGTCTTGTGCATTGAGGTTCGCGCCTTTCTCCATGAGGGCTTTCACTGTGTCAGCATGGCCGCCTACTGACGCTGCAATCAGCGCTATTTTGCCCTCCTGTGTCTTGGCATTGATCTCAGCCCCTCCGTCTAGCAGGTCTTGCACTGCGGCCGTGTCTCCCTCGGCCGCCGCTGCAACTAGAGCTTCATTGACATCCCCTGTGCAGCCAGCCGGCAGGAGGACGGCGAACACCCACCCCGCAATCCGGATTCCTCGCATAGTACACCTCCTTTATGGGCGCTGGCTCGGAAGTCTGATAGATAGAAGGAGAGATGGAATCGTCTAAGGTCTGGTCTTTTGCCTTTCGCACGAACACCGATCGTCGAAAGAGGACCAATCCCATTCTTCCGAGCAATTTGAGTTTATGTTACTACGGCATCAGGGACCTGTATAGGGGAGGTTGTCTTTGCTACGGGCGGTCAGCCCCGTGGTGACGTATGCCCCAGGTCAGAATTTCTGGGCTGGACGATCCTTCGCTAGGAGCCTGTCCGAGTAATGGTGCGGGTTGCGAGAATGGGGCTTGCGAGGCGAGATCAAGGCGGGAGGAGGAAGTCGATGTTCAGCCATCTACGACGACGACCAACGCAGAGATCGGCCGCAACCCCCATTTTCCCTTCGGGTTACAGGCGGCGTCAGCCCATCTGCTGTGTTCGGGCTCCTGGACGATGGCCGAACATCGACAGCGTCGCCCTGCCTTGCAGCTGGACCAACGGCGCCTGTAACGCAACCCACACCATTACTCGGACAGGCTCCTAGCCCGGATTATTCATAAGTTTTCTACTGCGGCGGCGCAATCATCCGTCCTGGCTGTGTTTCGCTCGGTCGGCCTCCTCGACGTACTGCACGAGTACGACTGCGGAGGCTCGCCACGAGTGGTCTCGGTCGCAAGCCTTGCCACGACGGCGCTTTCACCGCCTCGCTACGAAAACTTATGAATAATCCGGGCTAGGATCTTGTAATGGCTAATGGTTTGGCCTATTGATAAGGTTTCCAGATAGCAGGAAACCCATCTAGTGAATTCGAGATGCCTTTCGAGGCCAAATTCGGGCTTCTCAGGGTAGATCCGTTCTTCCCATCAAGAACCGGTCGCACTCGCGCGCTGCCTCCCGGCCTTCATTGATGGCCCAGACCACCAGGCTTTGACCCCGGCGTATGTCGCCAGCGGCAAAGACCCCCGGAATGCTGGTCAAATAGCTGCCATACTCTGCTCGGGCGTTGCTGCGTTCATCCCTCTCCACTCCGAGCTGTTGGAGAAGCTGGTCTTCGGGACCAAGAAAGCCCAGGGCCAATAGGACCAACTGGGCTTGCCACACTCTTTCGGTACCCGGGATTTCCTGCGAAGCCCAACTTCCGTTGGTCTGCGACCACTCCAGCTGGACGGTGTGTACTTCCCTGACCTGGCCGGCTGAGTCCCCGACCAGCTTCTTGGTCACGATGGAGAATGTCCTGGGATCTTCGCCAAACACGGCAGCGGCCTCCTCCTGGCCGTAGTCCATGCGATATATCTTCGGCCACTCAGGCCAGGGATTGTCCGGGGCTCGCTTATCGGGAGGCCGAGGCAGGATTTCGAACTGGGCCAGGCTTTTGCAGCCCTGGCGCATGGCAGTGCCAACGCAGTCGGTACCGGTATCGCCTCCACCTATGACGACGACGTCCTCGTCCTGGGCCGAGATGTAATCGATTCCCGAGTCGCTGCCGGAGAGAAAGCTCCTGGTGTTGGTGTGCAGATACTCCATGGCAAAGTGGACGCCCTTGAGTTCACGGCCCGGGATGGGAAGGTTCCTGGGCTTGGTTGCTCCGCAGCAAAGCACTACGGCATCGAAGTTCTTCAAGAGCCTCGCCGCAGAGTAGTCCCTGCCGACCTCAGTGTGGATCACAAACCGTACCCCCTTTTCCTCCATGAGATCGACTCGGCGCTGGACGATCTCCTTGTCCAGTTTCATATTGGGGATACCGTAAACCAGCAGTCCTCCAATCCGGTCGTCACGCTCGAACACCAGGGTGGTGTGACCCGCTTGATTCAACTGCTCAGCACAGGCCAGGCCGGCGGGCCCGGAGCCCACGATAGCCACCTTTTTCCCGGTCCTGATCCGGGGCGTTTGTGCCGAGACCCAGCCTTCGGCGAAGCCGCGATCGATGATCGCCGCCTCGATGCTCTTGATGCTGACGGGGGAACCGGTGGGTTCCAGCACACACGAGCCCTCGCAAGGGGCAGGACAGACCCGCCCCGTGAACTCAGGAAAGTTGTTGGTCTTGTGAAGCCGATCGAGTGCCTGGCGCCACAGGCCTCGATAGACCAGATCATTCCATTCCGGGATGAGATTGTGAATGGGGCAGCCGCTGGCCATCCCCGAAAGGAGCTCGCCGGTGTGACAGAAGGGCACTCCACAGCCCATGCAGCGTGCTCCCTGCTGCCGGAGCTTCTCGTCCGGGATGTGATCGTGGAACTCCTGCCAATGCTTGATGCGTTCCCGTGCAGGATGGCTCTCCGGGAGTTCTCGAGGATACTCGAGGAACCCCTTTGCCTTACCCATGGATCACGTCCCTGTCTTTCTGAACCGGAGCACTCACCGCAACTCTCATTGAAACGCTTCTACTGTCCGTCCAGGCGGGCCGAATCTCCCGCGTTTTGTTGGAAGGCCGCCATAATCATTTCTTCTTCGGGCACACCCCTCTCCAGCATTCGGTTCTGGGCTTCGATGACCCTCCGGTAATCGGTTGGATAGACCTTGACGAACTTGGGCACCAGACTGTCCCAAGAGGCAAGCACCCGCCGGCCCAATTCGCTTTCGGTATAAAAGACGTGCCTCTCGAGCATCCTGGTGACGATTTTCAGATCCTCCTGATCTTCCAGAGGGAAGAGTTCGACCATCGCCTGGTTGCAGTTGGAGGCAAAGTCACCGGTCTGATCGAGGACAAAGGCGATACCACCGGACATCCCTGCTGCAAAGTTTCGGCCGGTCGGCCCCACCACCACCACGCAACCCCCTGTCATGTATTCGCAGGCGTGATCGCCCACCGCCTCGACCACTGCTTGGACGCCGCTATTGCGGACACAGAACCGCTCCCCCGCGATCCCTCTGATATAGGCTTCACCAGCGGTGGCTCCATAGAAGGCCACGTTTCCGACAATGACATTCTCTTCTGCCAAGAACCTGGACCCCGCGGGTGGATGGACGATTATCTTTCCTCCCGAGAGGCCCTTCCCGATGTAATCGTTGGAGTCGCCTTCCAGGGTCATCGTCATCCCTGGCGGAATAAAGGCTCCGAAGCTCTGGCCGGCGGAGCCCTTGAAGTGCAGTCTGATGGTGTCCTCGAGTAGTCCCTGGGCACCGTAGCGCCGAGTCACTTCGCTTCCCACGGCGGTTCCCACCACCCGGTTTCGGTTCCGTATGGGAAGAGTGGCCTCGATCGGATCTGCTGACTCCAGAGCCGATCGGCACAGTTCCATCAGTTGAGTCTGATCCAGTGACTCTGCGAGCCCGTGGTTCTGAGGGATCTGGCAATATCGTCCTACATCGGCTGCTACCGGCGGACGATAGAAGATGTCGGAAAAATCCAGTCCGTGGCCTTTCCAGTGCTCCACTGCCTCCCCAGTTTGTAGCAGGTCAGTTCGGCCGACCATCTCCTTGAGGGTCCGGAATCCGAGAAGAGCCATCAACTCCCTCACTTCAGTGGCCAGAAATCGCATGAAGTTGGCGACCTGAGTGGGGTCTCCATCGAACCTCTCGCGCAGGACCGGATCCTGGGTGGCGATACCAACAGGGCAGGTGTTCAGGTGGCAGACCCGCATCATGATGCATCCCAGGGCCACTAGTGGAGCCGTCGCGAACCCGAACTCCTCCGCCCCCAACAGGGCGCCGATCACCACGTCCCGTCCCGTCTTGAGCTGACCATCGACCTCCACCACGATGCGGCTGCGTAAGTTGTTGAGCAATAGCGTTTGATGGGTCTCAGCCAGACCCAGCTCCCAGGGGGCACCCGCGTGTTTGATACTGGTCAATGGAGAGGCTCCAGTGCCGCCGTCGTGACCACTGATAAGGACGACGTCGGCATGTCCTTTGGCCACTCCAGCGGCGATCGTGCCTACCCCGACCTCGGCGACCAACTTCACGCTGATGCGAGCCTCACTGTTGGCATTCTTCAAGTCGTGGATCAATTCGGCCAGGTCTTCGATGGAGTAGATGTCGTGATGCGGAGGGGGCGAAATGAGTCCCACCCCGGGTGTGGAATGCCGAACCTGGGCAATCCAGGGATAGACCTTGTGACCGGGAAGCTGCCCTCCCTCACCCGGCTTGGCTCCCTGCGCCATTTTGATCTGAAGCTCGGAAGCGTTTACGAGATACTCGCTGGTCACGCCGAAACGACCGGAGGCCACCTGTTTGATGGCGCTGTTGCGGGAATCCCCATTCTCATCAGGAACATAGCGGATGGACTCCTCTCCGCCTTCGCCGGTATTGCTCTTTCCACCGATTCGATTCATCGCGATGGCTAGGCTCTCATGGGCTTCCTTGCTGATGGAACCGTAGGACATGGCACCGGTCTTGAAGCGTTTCATGATCTCTTCAACCGGCTCCACTTCTTCGATCGGGATGGGTGCCGCAGGAAATCGCAAGTCAAAGAGGCCGCGAAGCGTGCATCGCTTTCTTGTCTGCTCGTTTACCAGTTGGCTGTACTCGCGGAAGACCTGGTAGTTCCCGGTGCGACAGGCGTATTGAAGCTTGTGGACCGTCCGGGGATTGAAAAGGTGGTACTCCCCTTCGCTGCGCCATTGATACTGACCTCCGGACTCGAGCCCTGGCACTGTGACCGATGATCGAGGAAAGGCCCTCTGGTGCCTGAGTCTGATCTCCCGAGCCACCACCTCTTGCCCAACACCGCCCAGACGCGAGGCGGTCCAGGTGAAGTACTGGTCCACGAATTCCCGGTCCAGGCCGATCGCCTCGTAGACCTGAGCCCCTCGATAGCTCTGGGCCGTCGAGATGCCCATCTTGGACATCACCTTGACGATCCCTTTGTTGACGGCTTTGACGTAGTTTTCGATGGCGTGATCCAGGTCCGATTCTGACCGCTCTTCCTGTGCTAGTAGGTCTTGCAAGGTGGCAAAAGCCAAATACGGGTTGACGGCCGCCGCTCCATAGCCGATCAGCAGTGAAAAATGGTGGACTTCCCTGGGCTCACCGCTTTCGAGGACAAGCGCGACCCTGGTCCTTGTCCCTTCCCGGATCAGGTGATGGTGGACCCCCGAGATCGCCAGCAGCGCGGGCAGCGGAGCGAGCGATTGGTTCGCCCCACGGTCCGAGAGGATCAGGATCTCGTGGCCGTCAGCAACAGCCCGGCTGGCTTGGGCACAGAGCTCGTTCATCGCCTCATCCAGGCCGGGACCGTCTACCTGTTTCGGACACAGAATGGAGAGCGTCGCCGATCTGAACCCACCTGGTCCGCTGCCATCCAGGCCCCTGAAGCGATTCAGGTCGCGGTTCCTGAGTATGGGTGAGCCGAGTTTGATCTGTCGCGCCGAAGTCGGCCCCGGTTGGAGCAGATTGCGCTCCGCTCCCAGGGTGGTTTCGAGTGACATGATCAGAGCCTCGCGGATGGCATCGACGGGTGGATTGGTTACCTGGGCAAAGAGCTGCTTGAAGTAGTTATAGAGCAATTGGGAGCGGTCAGAAAGAGCGGCCAAAGGCGTGTCGGTTCCCATCGAACCGATGGCCTCAACGCTGTTTTCGGACATCGGTCGCATCAACATTTCCAGCTCTTCGGAGGTATATCCGAAGATTTTCTGCTGTAGCTTTACCGAGGGTGAGTCGAGCGTTTGGGGGGCAGGACCTTCTGGCAGCCGCTCTAGATCCACCAGATGCTCACCCAGCCAGACGGAGTAGGGACGCTGGGACGCGATCTGGTGTTTTAGCTCATCATCCGCAATGATCCGACCCTGTCGCGTATCCACCAGGAGCATGCGCCCGGGCTCCAGCCTTCCTTTGTGGGAGACCCTTTCCGGTGGGATGTCGAGGACCCCGACTTCAGACGCCATGATCACGAGATCGTCCGTGGTTACGTAGTAGCGCGAAGGACGGAGCCCGTTGCGGTCCAGGACGGCGCCCAGGCTGAGCCCATCGGTGAAAGCGATGGAGGCTGGACCGTCCCAGGGCTCCATCAGACAGGAGTGGAACTCGTAGAAGGCCCGCTTCTCTTCGCTCATCGATGGGTTGCCGTTCCACGGCTCCGGAATCATCATCATGACCGCATGGGGTAGGGATCGCCCCGTCAACACCAACATCTCTAGAGCATTGTCGAACATGGCTGAGTCGCTGCCGTCTTCGTCGATGATTGGCAAGATCTTCGCCATGTCGGATCCCAGGAGGTCCGAACGGAGGAGCCCCTGTCGCGCGTGCATCCAGTTCACGTTGCCACGGAGGGTGTTTATCTCCCCGTTGTGGCAGAGGTAGCGGTAGGGATGAGCTCGACTCCAGTTTGGGAAGGTGTTGGTGCTGAACCGAGAATGGACCAAAACCAAGGCACTCTCAATCGCCGGGTTCAGCAATTCGGGGTAGAAGTCGGTTAGCTGACCGGCCATCAGCATGCCCTTGTAGACGATGGTCTTGTAGGACAAACTGGGTATGTAGAACCTTTCGCGGCCGGCGAACTGAGACGCCTTGACGGCATGCTCGACCCGCTTCCGAATGATGTAGAGCTTGCGTTCGAATGCCAGCTCGTCTTCGAGACCCTGACCGCGTCCGATAAAGACTTGACGGATCACAGGCTGTCCGCTCCGCGCCGTTGCACCAAGCAGAGTGTTGTCCACTGGGACGGTGCGCCAGCCGAGAAGGTGTTGCCCCTCCTCCCGAATCGTCCTCTCGAATAAGCGCTCGCACTCCTTCCTTTCGGCGATATCCGGGGGCAGGAACACCATCCCAACCCCGTAGTCTTGGAAGGAAGGCAAGGAAATTCCCGACTCGGGGCACACCTGTGAGAAAAATCGGTGGGGTAGCTGCAAGAGCAGGCCCGCGCCATCACCGGTATTCTCCTCGCATCCGCAGGCTCCCCGGTGCTCCAGGTTGAGCAGCATCTGGACGGCCTGCCGGACCAGCCTGTGGGAACTGCGGCCTTTGAGGTCCACCAGGAAACCGATTCCGCAGGCGTCATGCTCCTGCCTGGGATCGTACAGCCCCTGTCTGGGAGGTGTTCCTCTACTCATCTCTTCGCTCAAATTCACTCACTCGATCTGCCCGATCCGGCAATCGGTAGCCGGAACCGCCCCCACCGGGGACGCTTGACCCTCTGCGCCGGCAGGGTTGGCCTGAGCAGAAGGTGCTCCTGTTTCCTGC
This sequence comes from Acidobacteriota bacterium, assembly GCA_965219855.1. Lineage (GTDB taxonomy): Bacteria > Acidobacteriota > UBA6911 > RPQK01 > JAJDTT01 > CAUZIZ01. Next base: position 445,586 of record CBDCOR010000021.1, on the reverse strand, counting down.
GATGGTCTGGCTCGAGGAATCCGGGCAGGATCACACGGGCTTTTCAGTCGGTTCCGAGATTTTCGGTCCCGCTATTCCGGGGATGAAAATTCCCCGGTGTATCTTTGTCCCCAAGGTTGACAAAGACTCTGGTCGACTCGCTGCGCGAGCCGTTGCTATCCTCTGGTTCCTGTAGCAGTTGAATGAAGCGTGCAGCGGTCGGACTCGTTTTTACGGGGCGGCGCTGGATGATTCCCAGGGGACGGACGAGTCTCGACCTGGTCAGTTCCAACGCTGTGAGGGAGCCGGCTCGGACCTCCCTCTCCAAGGTTGGCTGCGGCAGCAGGGCGACGCCGGCACCCTCTTCGATCGCCTTCTTGATATTCTCGATGTTGTCGTATGCGAGTACCACGTCGACCCAGATACCTTGATCACGCAAGAACTTGTCCACCCTTCGGCGGATGACCAGATCGCGATCGAATCCGACATACGCCTGGCCGGACAACTGCTCTGCTTTGATCCTCTTACGCCCAGCCAGAGGGTGCTCCGGATGGCAGGCCAGAACCATCGCTTCCTCCCGCCAGGGAAGGAAGGTGACGTCCCTACTGCTGCGGGGAAAAGATACCAGGCCCAGGTCAGCCGTTCCGTCGAGAACCTTTTCGTACACCCGTGTGGGGTGCAGGTATTCAATATGTATCCGGGCGTGCGGCTGGCGCTCCAAGATCCGCTCCACGTAATGGCTCATGTCCCTGAATCCGATCGAGTAGATCGCAGCTATCTGTAGTGTTGCCGCCAAATGCTCTCGGTTAATCTGAATGGATGCTTCCAGTTCGAGATATTGCTCGACGACGGTCTTGCAGCCGTGGTAATAGATCTTTCCCATGTCGGTAAGCTGGAGCGGCCGGGTAGAGCGATCGACCAATTCCACTCCGAGTTTGTGCTCCAGTTGTAGGACGATTTGGCTGGCCGCCGATTGCGAGATCTTATTGGCCTCCGCCGCCAAAGAGAAGCTTCGGTTGCGGGCGACGTCACAGAATATCTTGAGCGATTCTATTCGCATGAAGGGTTAGCATATCATGCCTCCTTCTAATATCAAGTAAAAATGTTATAAGGTGAACTAATGTTGTCAGAATCAGCCTGGTTCCCGGGCTGAAGATTGGGCCTGTTAAGAGAAGGGCTCAGGGAGGAACGATGGAGCAGTTCTACGGAATTTATCCGGCTTTGGTCAGCCCTTTCGATGGGGAGGGCGAGCTCAATACCTCGGTGATTCAGGATCTGGTGGACTGGCATCTAGGGGTCGGGGTGGACGGTTTCTATGTCTGTGGCGGCACTGGCGAGGGACTGCTGTTGACGCTGGAGGAACGGAAGCTTATGACGGAGGCGACGGTTAAGGCCGTCAGCGGTCGTGGGAAGGTGATTGTGCATGTGGGAGAGATCTCCACGCAGGCCGCTGTTGATCTGGCTCAACACGCCCAGGCCAACGGCGCCGATGCGATCAGTGCCATCCCCCCAATCTATTATCCGGCGGATCGCCCTGCGCTGGTGGAGCACTATCGACTGGTTGCTGCTGCGGCCGATTTGCCGCTGTTCGTCTACCATATCCCGAGCAACACCGGAAGCACGATGACAGTTGACCTGATGCAGGCGCTACTCGAGATTCCCAACGTCAAGGGCATCAAGTTCAGCGACTACACCCATTCCCTGATGCGTGACCTGGGTATGCTCGCTCCGGACATGGTGGTCTACTCGGGCAATGACGATGTCTTTCTCTCAGGTCTCATCATGGGAGCAAACGGAGGCATCGGCCTCACCTATAATTTCATGCCTCAGCTTTTCGTTGGAATCCATCGGGCCTTCCAGTCCAAAGATCTCAGCCTGGCCCAGCAGCTTCAGTGGAAGGCTTGCGACATGATCCAGACGCTATTGAGTGTTGGTGGACCACCCATTGCCTCGGCAAAGGTGGCCATGCGTCATCTGGGATACGACGTAGGCCTTCCTCGACTCCCAATCCGACCCTTGACGGAGGAGGAGAGCCGCATTGTTACCGAGCGGTTGGAGGAATTGGGATTAGGCAATTCCTAGTGGGGGGAGACAAGATTTAAGATGCGTATCTTGTGTCTTGGGGTTTTCCTATGAAGGATGTAGTCATCATCGGAAGTGGTCCCGCCGGCTCCGCACTGGGATGCTATCTTTCCCTGGCGGGGATCTTGAACCTGATCCTGGAGAAGTCCTCCCATCCGCGTCCGCACGTCGGAGAGTCTCTGGTACCCGCGACAACCCGGGTCTTCAAGGAGATCGGTTTTCTGGAGACCATGGAATCGGAGGGTTTCGTCAAGAAATTCGGTGCTTCCTGGCACTCTCCTGCACCCGAGAGCGAGTTCGCAATCTGGTTCAAGGAGTTTCCGCAGCCGGGGGTCGACCAGGACTACACCTATCACGTGGATCGCAGCCGTTTCGATCAACTCCTCTTTCAGCGAGCTCGCCAGCTTGGATCCGATGTGCAGGAGGGAGTGGGAGTGCGTGAAGTGCTCTTCGAGGACGGTCGGGCCAGCGGAGTTCTTTGCTCCCGTGACGGGAGCAATTTTCGCGTTTCTTCGAGGGTGGTAGTGGATGCCAGTGGACGCAACGGTGTATTGGGCAATCAGCTCAGACTCCGAAAGAATGACCCTATCTTCAACCAGTTTGCGGTCCATTCCTGGTTCGAAGGCGTGGAGCGGGGAACCGGGGCTACTGCCGACTTCATACACATCTATTTCCTGCCCGTGAAGCGGGGGTGGGCCTGGCAGATCCCCATCACCTCCAGCGTGACCTCGGTGGGGGTTGTCGCCGAGCGGGAGGTCTTCCGCGACTCCAAGGGACGAATCGAGGAATGGTTCCTGGAAATGGCCGGCCTCAGCCCGGATCTGGCTCGCGCGATGCAGAGTGCAGAATCAGTGGCGCCCTTCCGGTCCGAAGCCGACTACAGCTATTCGATGGATCAGTTTGTCGGGGACGGGTTCCTGATGGTAGGCGATGCCGCCCGCTTCGTGGACCCGATATTTTCGTCGGGAGTCAGCGTGGCTTGCTACAGCGCCAAATTCGCCTCCGCCGAAATCGTTCGGGCCCTCGCAGCGGGAGACGTGAGCAGGAACAGTCTCCAGCCCTATGAGACGAGGTTGAAGGCGGGAGTAGGTATCTGGTACGAGTTCATCAGCCTCTACTACAAGCTGATGCACCTCTTCAGTCACTTCATTACCGATGATCGATATCGTCTTCAGATTCTACAGCTGCTCCAAGGGGAGGTTTACGACCGCGAGAAAGCAGGCGTCCTGGATGAGATGCGCAAGGTGATCAAGACAGTAGAAGAAGCGGAAGGCCACGTCTGGAAGCCGTATCTTTCCGACATCCCCATCGATTGATCTGAACCCGCATTTCTCATCGCTAGTCTACTGCGTCGCCGCAATCATCCGCCCTGGCTGCGTTACGCTCGGTCGGCCTCCTCGACGTACTGTACAAGTACGACTGCGGTGGCTCGCCACGAGTGGTCTCGGTCGCAAGCCTTGCCAGGACGGCGCTTGCGACGCCTCGCTACGACGAGCGATGAGAAATGCGGGTGAAGCCTCTTCGTCGTTGCCCTTGCCCGCGCCGAGACTCGATCCGATCGGGCGCGGGCACGGGCAAAGGTAGGGGTAGGGGACGGCGGCCTGGAGACCGCTGCTACTGACCTTCAGGAGTTGGTGCTAGGCAGGCCGGCGAAGCGGGCGATTGTGTTGCGCAGGGTCTCCGAGGTTCCGGACCAGAGGGTGCCGGCTAACGAGTCCTTCAGATCCTGCTGGACGGAGGACTCCTCCAGGTAACCTCGTACTCCCATCACCTGCAGAGCATCCAATTGAACCTCAATGGCACTTTCGGTGACGAAGAGCTTGACGATGGCGGCCTGCTGCGTCAGCGGATGCACTGTTGAGGACTGCTGAAGGCGAGCGGCCATGTCGTAGACGGTCTGCCGACAGATTTGGTGCCGCATGACCATGTTGGCGATTTTGGAAGAAACTTGCTGGAAGGCACCGATCGGACGGCCGAACTGCTCGCGCTTCCTGGCCCACTCCGTGCAGCCGTCGATGCTGCGCTGCATGGGTCCCAGGAGAGTCGAGGGCAGAAGTGCTCGTTCCCAACCGGTTGACTCCGCCAGAATACCTACCCCACCCCCTCCGGCTCCAACCACGTGGTCCAGGGGTACGGGGACTTCGTCGAAATGCAGCTCACCCATTTCGATGCCTTTCAGTCCGGACTTATGGAAGACCTCTCCGCGAGAGACTCCTTCCCATCCCAGGTCGACCAGAAAGGCAGTCAGGCAAAAAGGACCCGGTTCGTGGGAGGTACGAGCGAAGACCAGCGCCAGATCAGCATCAAGGGCGGCGGTAACATAGGCCTTGCTTCCCCTGAGTCGAAAGCATTCCCCCTCCCGGCGTGCAACCGTTTGGATCGAAAAGGCATCGCTGCCAGCGCCGGGGAGATAGCGTTCCTTGAGTTGGGGGCTGCCGGTCATCTGCAGGGTCATCTGCACGCTCAGCAGCTGGGAGCAGAGACCGAAGATCAGCCCTCCCTGGTTGCAGCCATAGCCAAGTCCCTCGTAGACAGCCACCAGGTGGGTCAAGGGAAGGCCGCCGCCACCGTACTTCTTTTCCAGACACCCGCCCAGCACTCCGAAGTCTGCACTGGCTCGCCATTGCTCGCGGGAAAGGCCGCTGGGGGCTGAGCTCGCGGCAACCAGCTCCTTTTCAGCGAACGAGGCATGTTTGCTGCGGACTTCTTCGAGTTCTGGTGCTTGCCAGGGTTGCATCGAGTGAATTTCCAGGTTAGGTCGAAGACTTGGACGAGTGCACAATGATCTCTGGCCAATTGATTGGAGCCCATGCCATCACGGAGCGCGGCGCGACCATGGCACGTACTGTCTCAAAATTGGCCAAGACCATCTGGGAGGGATCTACGGACAGGGAGAATTGCTCTTCCAGCATGCGCACCAGCAGAAGAATACCGATAGAGTCGACCACCCCCTCCCGGAAGAGATGTGTCTCTGTTGTCAACTCGACCTGGGAGGCTGCTGGAAACTGCTCCTGGATGAAGGTGAGGATGACCCTTTCGATTTGATCTTGATTCTCCCTGACGGTCATGCTGATGATTCTCCCTCAAACAATCTCCTGGAAGCCGGTTTCCTGGAGCCACTCGACGGCTTGATCGGCACTATGGTTTTTGCCCGCTGGGCTGGTGCTCAAAAGAATCAGATCCAACATGATCGGCCAACGGCTGCGGCTGCTCTCTTCGAGGAACTGGGCCTGGACAACAACCGAGCCTCCAGGATTGAGATGGTCATAGATTCGACGCAAGAGCTGGCGGCTAGCCGACTCCCCAAACAGATGGAGGGCGTTGGAGACCAGAATGGCATCGTACTTGCCGGGGATGGGGTCGCTCAGGACATCAGCCGCGACGTACTCGATCGGGTTCTTCAGATCATATTCTGCGGCCACCTTACGCGCCACGGCGAGCACCTCAGGCAGGTCCAGAAGGACCAGCTTCAGATGGGGGTGACTTCTGCCTAGAAGGTAGGAGTAGGTGCCGGTTCCGCAAGCCAGGTCCAGCAGCGATTTCGCCGAGCTCAGATCCAGAAAACTAGCTAGTGCCCGTCCGGAAATGTGTAAGTAATTGATAAGGAAGGGGAAAGAGGGCTTTTTCAAGCTCCGAAACTGTCAGGGCCGTTTGCTAGACTATTTGGTGCAAACAATTAGACTAAAACGACTTACGACGATTTCAGGAGTTCGGAGATGCGTAAAAAGCGTGAAAAACAACGCCCCCTTTCCCCGCAATGGCCCGATCACCAGCTGGCCCATGAATTGAAGGTGATCTCGCGCATCCTGGACGACAATCCCCAGACGCTGGAGCTGATAGTACAAGATCTCTCTGACAGGGTCGATTCCGGTGTTGGCGCCCCCGGTTTGACGGCCGAGCAGGTGCTGCGTTGCGCCGTCATCAAACAGCTGCATCAGTTCAGCTATCGCAAGCTGGAGTTTCATCTGGTGGATTCGCAAAGCTGTCAGAGGTTCTGTCGCTTGCCCTATGGGGCGTCGATCAGCAAAGCCACCCTGGCGGAGAACCTGGGGAAGATTGAGCCGGGGACTTGGAAGGCGATCAACGACCACTTGGTGCTCTGGGCGCAGGCTCGGGGTCTGGAAAAAGGCCAACGGATTCGGGTCGATGCCACGGCGGTCGAGACGAACATCCACTATCCGCTCGACAGTGAGCTGTTGTACGACGGCATTCGAGTCGTGACCCAGTCGCTGGGGCGGCTGCGGGAGCGGGAAGGGATCGGCTTCGTCGATCATACGCGGCGGGCCAAGCGGCGCGTCCTGAACATCCGCAACCGCCGCGGCAAGAAGCGCCTGGACAGTTACCGCGATCTGATCAAAGTGGCGTCCAAGACGGCTCACTATGCCGAGCAGGCGCTGGCAGCTTCCGCGCAGTGGAGCGATCCCCTCAGTCTGGCCGTGGCGGCGCAACTGGCCCACTATCTGGGGCTGTTGCACAAAGTCATCGAGCAGACTCAACGACGGGTCCTTTCGGGCGAGGCCGTCGCGGCCCAGGAGAAGATCTGTTCCCTCTTCGAAGAGCACACCGATATTATCAAGAAGAGCCCTCGGGAAACGGTCTTCGGCCACAAGGTGTTTGTCAGCACGGGCGCCTCGTCGCTGATCCTGGATTGTGTGGTGGAACGGGGGAATCCGGCCGACAGCAACTATGTGCAACCCTTCTTAGAGCGGCATCGACAGCTGTACGGGAAGGTCCCCCGCCAGAGCGCCTGGGATGGTGGTTTTGCCTCGGCTGCCAACCTGCGCTGGGCCAAAGAGCAGGGGGTACAGGATGTGGCCTTTTCCAAAAAGTGTGGGTTGACGGTTGAGAGCATGGTGCGTTCCAGTTGGGTCTACAAACAACTCAAACGCTTCCGCGCCGGGATTGAGGGGTGCATTGGGACCCTCAAGCACACCTTCGGTCTCCACCGCTGTAGCTGGAAAGGCTGGCCTCACTTTCAAAGCTACGTCCATGCCAGCGTCCTGACCTATAACCTGGTCGTCCTGGCCCGACTCCTGTTGTAGCCTTTTGTGGCTGACCGTACTGCCTTGTGGCTCCGACTCGGGGAGAGGTCTGCGCCGAACCGCTGCTTTTTGGCCCGCGTGCCCTCGCTCGAGGGTCCTTGCTCTGGATCGAGCTGGGTCGAGCCGGTCTGTCAGCAGTCTCAAGTATAATAAGTGTTTACGATTCAACAGATTACAGTTCTGAAAACCCCGGTTTTCGGACGGGCACTAGCTAACTCGCTCCCCCGGGACGCTGCATAGGTATGCATTGCCATCGAGAACCCCTCGTAGTCTCCACTGTGATACCAGAGATGATCTCCCAGGCGAGTGGGCTCCCTCTTTCTGGTGACGACCTGGTCGATAGAAAACATTGCCTGATGGGCGTCGTCCAGGTGCCGAAGCCAATGACCTACGTAAGCGGAGCCCCCAGAGGCCAGCAGAACAGGTTGCAGTTCGGATGGTATTCGGTAGGTGCCCTGCGGGCTCAGATCGATCAATCCGTTGGCCTGAGCGGCTCGCAGGAGTCGGGAGAGCAACTCGGGATCGGCTTCAACCCGCTTCGAGAGCTCCTCCAGAGACAGACTCCCTTGGCCGATAATCTCGAAGAGTCCCAGTCGAAGCAGCGAAAAAAGAACGACCGAATCGAAGTATCCCTCGGCTTGGGACAGCACTCGGACCTGGTTCTGAATTGTTTCCAAAGGCAACTCCAGGTCTCGGCTCAAGCTGGTGTCTTCCTCTGTATTCTGATATCTCTTGCCGCGGTCAAACAACGAAGGCGACGCTTATTCTATGGTCAATACAGTTCGAAGATCCAGTTTGAAGAAATGCGGGGCGGGGACCCTCTCCGCTGACGTCGGTCCCGGCCTAGCGGTGGCCTCCAGGCCGCCGTCGAGAGCCAAAGGCTCGAAAGATAATGATGTCAGTTTGGAGCCGGGCGGCAAATTCTCGGCGCAGGCGCCTCTGGGCCAGCAGCAACCTGTCGTACATGATGTTCAAAGAGTCCGGCCAGTCGATTGATGCAGGATTCCCAGTTCGATCCCGGGCATAATCATTCATCATCGAGATAGTGTATCGTCTTGGTTGACCTGCATCTTGTGCCAGGAGCTGCCGTTCTTTGAAGCGAGGAGGAGAGTTGGGAAATATTGCTTTAGTCGCCTGCGCGTTCCTGTTATCAGCCGGCCTCTGTAGCTCGTGTTCACCGTCAATGCCGAGCCAGGAGGCAAAGCCTGTCTCACCCACCTTGGAGCAGGTCGCCCAGGGCCGGTCCCAGATCGTGGATCTAGCACATTCTTTGAACGAGAGGAATCCCCACTGGCCTGGGGAAAGCTATCAACCCTTCCGTTTCGAGGTCCTGGCGCGGCTCGAGGCGGATGGAGTGTATTCAGGGGCCTTCTCGGTAGCAGAGCATTCGGGAACCCATCTGGATGCTCCCAATCATTTTGAAGCGGGCCAGGCCTCCGTCGACAGAATCCCCCTGACCTCCCTGGTGTCACCTGCTGTCGTGATTGATATCCAGTCGGCCTGTAAGAGCGATCCCGACTATCAGCTGTCGTTGAAGGATCTCAAGAGCTGGGAAGGGAAGTGGGGGCCAATCCCTGGATCTGCGGTCGTATTTGCCCTCACGGGTTGGGCACGATACTGGGACGATTTTGAGAGATACAAGAATGAGGACGATGCGGGGCAGCTCCATTTCCCAGGGTTCTCTCCTGAGGTGGCCCGATTCTTGGTTGAAGCAAGGGATGTGAGGGGTCTAGGCATCGATACCCTCAGCGTCGACTTTGGGCGTTCTACTGACTTTTCCGTTCATCACATCGTCCACGGCTCCGGAGGCTATCACGTCGAAAACGTTGCCAATTTGGAGCGGATACCTCAAAGCGGAGCCTGGACCATCGTCGCCCCCATCAAGATTGAAAACGGATCGGGCGGACCCGCAAGGATCTGGGCAGTTTTCTAGCCCTAATGGCCCTTCACCACCAGGTTTCTCCCTCGGCCAGGTGAGACTCCAGCACCTCCCGGTTCAGCTCGATGCCAAGCCCTGGCTTGTCATTTAGCCAGATGTATCCGTCCCGGATGGGAGGCTTATCGCCCAAGACTACCTGATCCATCCAACCGCCCTTGCCCGTCACGGTCTCGCAGGTCAAGAAGTCCCGGATCGAGCCAGCCCACTGGACGGTGGCCATGGTACATACCAGGCTGCCCGTGTTATGAGTCGCCATGGGAATTCCCCACACCTCGGCCATGTCGGCAATACGCTTGGTCTCCAGGAACCCCCCTGTGTTCCTAAGGTCCGGATGGAGGATGTCGCAGGCTGAATTAACGATGAAGTCCTTGAAACCCTGGCGTCGAGACAGATTCTCGCCGGTACAGACGGGAACGGAGACGTTTTCCGTGAGCCGCTTCCAGCTCTCCGAGTAATCCACTAGAAGCGGATCCTCGAGCCAGTAGGGCTTCATGGGCGCAATCGCTTGTGCAATCTGGATCGCCGTCCTGACATCGTACTCCCAGTGGCAATGGACCATGATGTCATGATCCCATCCGATGGCTTCACGGCAGTTTTCGTATCCTTGTTGGATTTGTGCCAACTCGCGGGTAGTCAGTACCCGGTTGGCCAGATCGCGTGCCTTGTCCCTGCTTGGGTCGGTATGGGGAAACCCGAATTTGTGGGCCGTAAATCCGCTGGGATTGGACCTGATCCGCTCCGCCCACTCCCGGCAAGAGGCCTTGTCCGACATGTCCCTGGGGGCGTCATGATCGTACATCCGCACTTTCTCGCGGAACTTTCCACCCAGCAACGTCGTCGTGGGAACGTTGAGTGTCTTACCGGCCAGATCCCACAGAGCCATCTCGATCCCGCTGACCGCCCGCATCAGCGAGTGCGCTGACCCGTCGACTCGACGTCCCAGTGTGGTATAGAGCACATCTATTTCCAGCGGATCTTTTCCGATGAAGTGCTCTCGCAATGCCAGCACCTGCTCCTTTACACCCACGCCCGGGCTCCCGTAGGCCTCACCGATGCCGAACAGACCGGCGTCGCTCTCCACCTTGACCAGCGTATACGTCCGTGGCCCCTGTAGCATCATGACCTTGATGTCGCGGATCTTGAGATGACCCTTCTCCGGAGCTGCCTTGGCTCGGTAGCGCGTTAGAAACAGAGCCCCTGCCAGGTCAGCGAACATCCTGAGTAGACTTCTGCGATCATCCAACCTGGTCATCATTTTGCTCCTGGGAGTAGCTTAGTGTACTTAGATGTTAACCCGGATTATTCATGCGGGTTAAACCACTGCGACACAAGCAGCCATAACTACGCGTGAAATGGTATGGCTATTGTGAGGCCGTTCCAAGAGGCCTACAATCCAAACGTCAAACTCTAGAGACCGTAGACCAGAGATCCATGAAGTCACCGACGCGACCGTGCAGCACCTACACACGACGGCGCTGGTTGCAAACTGGGACACTCGGCGTTATGGGCATCAGACAGGCTGAGTCTGTGCAGGATCGAGCGGATTCCCGGAACACGACTGAGCCGATAATGGGACCTCAAACCAGGGGTACGCAAGTTCTCGAAACAGGCGAGCCGGCCGACGTCGGGATGTCAGCCGAACGACTCGCAAGAATCACCGATCACCTGGGAGCCGAAACCCAGAACGGCGATGTCACTTCTGCATCGGTCCTGGTGGCCCGCCACCGAAAGGTGATTCTCCATCGTGGGTTCGGCAAGCTTAATCCACATCCTGATTCCCCGGCCACCCAACCAAACACCATTTATCTGCTTGCTTCCATTTCCAAGCCGGTCAGCGTTTGCGGGTTGATGTTGCTGGTCGAGAGCGGCAAGGTCGACCTATCGGACCCGGTACAGCGTTACCTGCCGGAATTCCAGGGCGAACATAAGGATCGGGTGAAGGTTTGGCATCTGTTGTCTCACACTTCAGGAATGCCCGACATGCTGCCGGCAAACGTCGAGTTGCGCCGGGCTCATGCCCCGCTGAGCGAATTCGTCGCCGGAGCGCTGCGGACGCCCTTGTTGTATGCACCAGGCACTCAGTTTGCTTATCAGAGCATGGGAACGCTGCTGGCCGCCGAAATCATCGAGCGTGTCTCGGAAAACCGTTTGCGAGACTTTTTGCGCCGGGCGATATTCGAGCCGCTGAACATGAAGAGCTCGGTTCTCGGCCTAAACGGATTGAGTATCGAAGACACCGCCATCATCCAGGAGAACCACGCTGATTCCGAGGACTCGCAGCGGTGGGGGCCCAATTCGCCCTACTGGCGCGACATGGGTCATCCCTGGGGCGGCCTGCACAGTACCGCTGGCGACTTGGCGATACTGCTCCAGACATTCCTCAACGGCGGGGAGTACGGCCAGTTTCGACTGTTTTCAGCGGTGACCACGGCCGCCATGACCCGAGATCACAATGGCACCATCGGGGCTCCCTGGGGACTGGGTTGGGCACTGAGGGACTCGCGCGTGTGGAATTACTTTGGAAGCCTGGCATCGGCTGGCACCTTTGGTCACGTGGGAGCCAGCGGTACTGTCGCCTGGGCTGATCCGGCACGCCAATTGATCGTGGTGCTGCTGACCACTCGGCCTCATCGGCGAGAAGTCCTATTAAACCGCATCTCCAACATGGCTCAGGCTGCGGTCGTCGATGTGTGACGCTGGACCAAGGGCCGCTGACCAGGAACCTGCAATGGATCGAAGAAGCTTTCTCAAGACGACGGCGGCGGCGGGAATAATTGGGGCCACGGGCTCGTGGGCGTTGGCCTCAGGACGCAAGAAAATTGCGGCGTTGTCGACAACCTATCATGTCCGCTCGCACAGCGACAATTTCATCACGCGTTTCCTCGAGGGCTACTGGATCAACGATCGGTACTACGCGCCGCCTTGCGGCGTGGGGTCGTTGTTCGTCGAACAGGAGCACGACGCCGACATCAGCAGGCGGCTTGCGAGGAGTTGGGGCGTCTCGACCTACCCAACGATCCAGGAGGCGCTCACCCTGGGTGGTAGAGAGCTAGCCGTGGATGGTGTCCTGCACATCGGTGAGCACGGCGACTATCCGACGAATGTCAAGAACCAGAAGCTCTACCCACGTCATCGCTTCATGGAGGAGATCGTGGGCGTCTTCAGGCGATCGGGTCGCTCCGTACCGGTCTTCAATGACAAGCACCTCTCCTTCGACTGGAAGGAGTCGAAGCAGATGTACGACTGGTCGAAGGAATTGGAATTTCCCTTGATGTCGGGTTCGTCGGTTTCGGTGACCTTTCGCCGCCCCGAACTCGATTTTCCTCTGGAGACGAAGCTGGAGGAAGTGCTCGCCGTCGGCAGCGGTTGGGTGTCCGATGGGGGGCTGTTTCATCTGCTGGAGATGCTACAGTGCTTCGCCGAGCGCCGGGCGGGTGGAGAGACCGGCGTCAAGTCCGTGCAGTTACTTGCTGACGATGCCGTTTGGAGAGCTGCGGACGCCGCTCGCTGGAGCCGCAGCCTCCTGGATGCCGCGCTGGCAAGAGGAGAGAAGGTCACGCCTGGCCCCGTCGAAGAGACAGCTGAAAGGCCCGTCGCCTGTCTGATCGAATACAACGACGGTTTTCGCGCTACGGCCCTCGGCCTGGGCGGCAAGGTGGCCGAGTACCTGGTCGCGGTCAAGATCCAAGGAGAGCGTGAGCCGAAAGCAACGCTCTGTTACATCCCGATCGAAAACTCTAACAACTTCAGCCCCCTGGTTGATTCCATTGGCCGTATGTTCACCCAGGGCACGCTCGACTATCCGGTCGAACGGACGCTGCTGACCAACGGCGCTCTCTCGTTTCTGATGGACTCCTGGTATGGCGGGCAGCTGCGGATCGAGACACCGATGCTCGACATCCGCTACCGGGGACCCGCGGAATCCTATTACGCCCGTGGCCTGGGGTCCTGAGATGCGAGCACCAGGAATCTACGCCCAGCATCCCGATTTGTTTGATCTGGTGGAGCGACGTTCCCGGATCGTCAAAGTGGCCGACGGTTTCCTGTCGACTACAGGACCCGTCTTCAACCGCATCGGGTTCCTCCTGTTCAGCGACCTGGGTGGCAAGAAGATCTACAAGTGGACGATTCCTGTCTGGGAAAGCGAGCCAGGCGGAGGCAAACTGACGGTCTTTCGCGAAGAGTCCCAAGCTGCTGGTGGACTGACCTTCGATCATCAGGGAAGGTTGCTCACCTGTGAGCAGGATACTGGCCGGGTGACGCGAACCGAGAAGAACGGCTCGATCACCGTCCTGGCGAAGCGCTACGGAGGCAAGCGTCTCGACGGGCCCCACGATCTGGTTTACAACATCGATGGCTCGGTCTACTTCAGTGACTTGCCAGGGAGTGACTTGTCACGGAGGAGCCGGATCGACCCCCAGCGAACCAACCTGCCGGCCGTCTACCGGATCCCGCGCACGCAGATACCCGGAGCAAGCAGGCTGGAACGGGTTTCCCAAGAATACGCGCGCCCCAGCGGCGTTGCACTCGGCCCTCAGCACAATCTGCTCTACGTGGCCGATGGTGGCCAAAAGAACATCCGTGTCCAGCCCCTCAACGCCGACGGAACTCTGGGCCAGGGCCGGTTGTTTGCCGAGTTTGCGTCTGATGAGCCAGGCGGCCGCTTCGGCCTCAAGACCGACGAGTTGGGCAACGTCTACTCCTCTGGCCCCGGTGGACTGTGGATCTTCAGCTCCACGGGCAAGCACCTGGGAACGATTGTCACTCCAGAGCAGCCGTCGAATTGCTGCTGGGGCCGAGGGATTCTCGGACTCTACATCACGGCGCGGACGTCCGTGTACTACGTCGCGACCAAGGTGCCGGGGACGAGAACGTTCTAGAGGTCCAATGGGTCCCGTCAGGCCAAGCGAGGTGAATCCCTTCAGGATTCACTTCCCCCCAGTAGCGTCCCAGCGTTAGTCGAATAACATCAACTGTTTATGAATGTCACTATTCTGAGTAATGTAATGCATGTCCTGAAAGGCCTGTAAAATTGGGGTTTTCTCGAAGAGCGAGACACTCAGGACCTGGAGAATTGTGTAGAGCGGCAACTCGAGATAGAGGCGCTTGCGGATGATGGCGATGAGCAGGTAGGTACTGAGGGCGATCCAGATTTGTGTTTTCACGGCATTGGGACTGGTGCCGTAAAAGGCCTTGATGCGGAGATGCTGTTTGATCCATTTGAAGAACAGTTCGATCTGCCAGCGGAGCTTGTAGAGCCGGGCAATAGTCAGAGCGGGAGAAGCAAAGTCGTTGGTGAGGAATACTAGCCGCAGGTCGGTGGTGACGTCGAAGAACTTGATGCGACGCAAAGGTTCGGGGTAGGCCTTGGCCGGATAGAAGGTGCTCAGCAGGACAGTTTGGTCGCAGATCAGTCCCGTCGTTCTGTCCACCGGGTGGGAGTAGCGGCGGCGGAACTTGAAGTTGGCCTTGGCGCGGGTCACGAATAACGACCGGGCAGAATGGAGTCGGTACAGGCGCCCGAAATCCAGGTATCCGCGATCCATGATGTAGTAGGCACCGGGACCAGGAATCAGGTGGTCCAAGGCGTGGACATCGTGCAGTTTTCCGTCCGAGATCAGAACGAACTCGGGAATGGCGCCGTGCAGGTTGAGCAAGGTATGCAGTTTGATCGCCCCCTTGGTACGGCGGAAGCGCGCCCAGGGGAAGACCGAGAGGCACAGGTCGATGGTCGTGGAGTCCAAGGCATAGACGGTCGCGTTCAGGTCGACTCCCAGGTCCTCGTCGGTGTACAGGCGGCGCGCTTCGGCGATAAGCACTTGGGCAAACTCGGCATAGATGCGCCAGTCGCGCCTCTCGTTGGCATTGGACAGATTGTTGCGGGAGACCGTGGAGCGAATGCCCATGTGGAAGAGCTTGGATCTCATGGCCCGTAGGCAGGCTTCGATATCGCGCAAGCTCTCGCGATAGGTCAACTGTGCAAAGGCCATGACCCGGTAATGGTCGGCACAGCGGAACGACTTGACCTTGTAGTCGCCTCCGTAGTGCTGAACAATGCGATGAAAATGATGCCAGGGAAGATGCCGCATCACCTGAGAAAAAATCGTCGTGCCCGTGTACATGCTCGCCCTCCTTATGAACTGAAGGGCGTGAGCGTACACTCACTTTCAAGTCGGAAACACCCATTATCTTCTCTAACATATTACTCATTAATACTTTACAGAGATTAGAAGCCCAAACGTTGGGACACTACTGACTTCCCCCCTAGACAGACCCTGCTTGAAATCGTTTCTATGCTGACCGGGTTGATCAAGACCCTGGATGCAGGGAAGAGATGAGGCAAGGTCAAGGGGGAACGAGGGCAGGGGGCAAGCGCTAAACAGATACCCGCACGAAGTGCGGGCGGGGGCCCTCTCTGCTAACATCGGACGCGATGGAGCGGCGGCTCAAGAGGCTTCCAGATCGACTGTACTTCTCTGCGATCCTTCCGATCTTGTCGCTGCTCCCGAAAAGAATCAGCTATGACTGTGCTCGCTTCCTGGGGCGTCGCCTGTTCCGATACGAAGAAGCCACTCGGGATCTGATACTAGCGCATCTACGACAGGTGTTCACCCGAAGTGGAGCCGCGCAGATGGACCCGGAAGAGGTTGCCCTCACGTTCTTTCAGCACTTGACCTGTGAGGATCTGGACGCCTACTACTACCTGCGCTGGAGTAGGGAGAAGCTGGATCGGGTCTTTAGTTTCGACGGACTCCAACACCTGGATAATGTGCTGAAGCGAGGCCGTGGGGCCTTGTTGGCTACCGAACACTTCGGAGCTCCCTGTGCCGCACTGGTCGGATTGGGAATCAAGGGTTACCCCATCACTCACGTTTCTCGGGAGTATCTGGGCGACCCCTCCATCCCGCCGGCCTTTCGTTCCTACTCGCTGGCCAAGCTACGAAGGATCGAGCGGTGAATCGGGCGCCCCTTGATCAATGCCATCGGACGAGATGATCTGCCTTCCTACGAAGCGGTGCTCCAGATTTTGAAGCAGCTGCGCCAGAACCAGCTGGTTTCTATGGCAATCGATGTCAGTCCGAATCTGGTCGAGGATGGCATGACCGCCCGATTCCTGGGTCGCCCCAGCCGCTTCACTTCGAACCTGGTCCGTTTGGCGACCCAGTCCCAGACACCGATCATCCCCTATTTCATCCTGCGTGATGGAGATGACTGGTCCCGCTTCCGAATCTCGCTGCGTCCTCCGATTTCTATGAGTGGAGACATACAGCGGGATCTACAGGTCTGTGTCGACCGTCTCGAAGAAGTTATCTTGCAGCACCCGGAACAATGGTTTATCTGGGACTCACTCTCGCATTTTTGGGAGGAGAATTCGGGATAGGAAAGTTGCAGGAGCCGACGTTCAAATTCCCACGTACGGTCGTACTGCCTCCGGCGCTGGGTCTCATCTGTATTCTCCAGGACCTTGGCCCGCTCTTCTGGGGAGTTCCTTGTCAACAAATCGGCCCGGTCTGACCGCGGGCAAGCCCTTGCTGCCAGGATGCTCGCGACAGCGGCAAGAACGAAGGATCTGCCCGCGGTCAACATCGTGGATACTTCTCCGCGCTCACAGCTCGGTGTACACCCTTGGGGCCCGGCCGATGTCTGTCCGGGATCTCACCCGGCGGACGCCGATCTTTCAGGCAGATTCTCCAGGTGCCAGAACAGCGCCCGAATCCCCAACCATGGGCAATCCCCCGGTTCAACTCCCTGGAGACAGGGATTCTTGGGAGCCTGGTAGTAGCGCTTCAGCGACTCGTCCTCCCAGTAGGCATAGACCGTCAGGAAGTGGTTCGGTGACAGCTCAATCATGGGAGCGGTGAAGGAGACCGTAGGAGGTGCGGTTTGGAAGACGAACTTGGTCGATTGATTCAGTAACAGAGTTCCAGTCTTGGTCCCGTCCACCCAGGTCTTGCCGTCGTCCAGGCTGATCCGCATGACCCGCTTGTTTTCCCGTGGGCGAGACCCGTTTCCTTGCTCGGCTCGATCAAGCTCACCTCCCTGTCGATCTTGACCGTGACCCGCTGAGGGTCGAGCCCCTCCTCCGACGGCGTGGGGGCGCAGCCAATCAAGGCAAGAAGTGGCAGTATTCCACTGATCATATGAGACCTCATGACACCCTCCATCCCCTTGAGCCGAAATACCTCATCAACTTTGGATTCGAGTTCGTCTGACCTGACGTTCCCGTGATCGATGGCCACAGTCTATCACTACCTGGACGTAGGACCACGCGGCACGGAAGCCTACGGCCGGGTGGATAATCGGCAGCCAAGGGGCTCCAGCACCCTCCGGTGTCAGTCATCTGGAAACCCGAATGAGAAGATCCTGGCATTCTCCAGATAGAACTTCAGCCTCACCAACCGGCCCTCGAAGGAGACTGATTGTGATAGCCGGCACCCGATCTTACAGACAGCGTCCGATTCGATCTAAATCGACCGACCGCTTTCGCCTAAAAAGCGGACGTTCAAATCCTCCCCGAAAAACGTCGGATGAACGACCGCTAACGGCCTAAGAGCAGTCATTCCGCGCAGGAGGAGTGTCCACTTTGGGGGGGAAGCCTGACCCCGATTACTGATCCCAGTCTCGCTCTAGCCTGATCTCATAAGAACACGGCCTCCTCTTCAGGGGCTGACTCTACAATGAGTCGCGTAGGCCCTAAGTTCGAAAGAGTCTGGGGACTCATCGAAGAGGAGGCCGAAATGAAACTAATTGGATCTGATTTTCACACAAGATTCCAGGCGATTGCAATGGTGGATACGGAGAGCGGAGAGCTGGAGGAGCGACGCTTGAATCACGAAGGAAAGGAGGTCGAGAGATTTTACGGGGGTCTGGCGGGTCCGACCGTGGTGGGGATCGAGAGCACCGGGTATTCGATCTGGTTTCACGAGGTGATGGACAAACTGGGGGTACAACTGCAAGTGGGAGATGCGGCGAAGATCCGAGCGCAGCAGGTCCGCAAGAAGAAGAATGACCGCGAGGATGCGCGCTTGATTCGGCAGTTATTGATCGAGGACCGCTTTCCCCAGATCTGGGTGATCGACCCGGAGGGACGGGATCTGCGGCAGGTGCTGAGCCAACGCCGACGTTGGGTTCGGACCCGGACGCGGATCAAGAACGGGCTCCAGTCGTTGGCGATCAATCATCGACTAACCTTGGGGGCTGGGTTGTTCACTGGGGAAGGCCAACGAGCGTTTGCGCAGTTAAAGCTGCGCCCCTACGCCCAGCAGTCGGCCGAGCAGTTGTGGCAGGGTCTGGAGTGGCTTGGACCTCGCCTCGCCGTACTGGACAAACAGATCCGAGAGGCGGCGGCCCAGCGCCCGGAGGCGGAGCGCTTGATGACGTATCCCGGAGTGGGGCCGGTGACGGCCCTGTCCTGGGTGCTGATTGTGGGACCGGTCCAACGCTTTGCCAGTGGCGGCCAGTTGTGCAGCTATGTGGGCTTGACGCCGAGCGAACGCTCCAGTGGCGGACGGCGGCGGCTGGGTCACATCAGCAAACAGGGATCGACCTTTCTGCGCTACCAGATGGTGGAGGCGGGCGTCTCCGCCGCCCGCCACGAAGCCAACTTGAGGCGCTTCTACCGCCGTTTGGTCTCTCGGCGAGGCCGACAGGTGGCCCGGACCGCCGTGGCCCGAAAGTTGTGTGAGCATCTGTACCTGATGCAGCGAGATGAAATCGACTATGCGGAGTTTTCTCGCCGCGGTCTTCTCGCGAGGCGTGCCTGTGAGAAATGCTGACTCGTTCCGAGTCGACAGCCTGATTAGGCAGCCTCGCCTCCTTCAAAGGAAGGAGTCCGGACTGTAGATGATGCGTTGGACGAACGTGGTGCAGAAAACATCAACCGCCCATTGCCTGGGGCACACAGGAGTGCCGCAGAGGCTCTCATAAAGGCAATGGGCTCCTCGACCTTTTCCCAGGCGGCGCTGGGCCTTGCCGAGGACACCACCTTCGCCCGCTGATGCGCGTATAGATGGATGGGGGAGACCGACGTCACCGACGTCAACCCGCTGGTCATAACTAAAAACTAGAGTCCCCAGACTCGACGAATCCAATGGCCTACGAACAACTTCTTATCGCGCCTGGCCGGCTACGCGGCCAGCTGCTTAATCGGCTCTCCGAGCCGATCTAGGTGAAGTGCGCCCTTGACAACGGCCATGTTCTTATAGACGCATTTCTCATCGCTAGTCTACTGCGTCGCCGCAATCATCCGCCCTGGCTGCGTTACGCTCGGTCGGCCTTCTCGACGTACTGTCAAAGTACGACTGCGGAGGCCTCGGTCGCAAGCCTTGCCAGGACGGCGCTTGCGACGCCTCGCTACGACGAGCGATGAGAAATGCGGGCTAGGCTGAATCTTCATTTAGAGCGAATCCAGAATTTTAAAGGTATTAGTTGCCGGAAGAGGGTTTGATTGTGACACTGACGAGGTCGCGACTGCCGCAGTTTGTTGCATCAAACACACTGAGGCCGAGGATGATCGTGGTCTCTTCCGATACCTCTGGTGCGGTGAAAGAAATCGTTGCCCTATCGATATCAAACGCGATTGGCAGGTCTTGGGTGTCGATAGCTTCCCAGAGAAAACTCAGGCCTGTCTCACTTACAGTTACGGTGGTTCCTGTACAGCGCGGAGTGTTGATGAAGTCGGTAGCGCAAAGCTGAAAGGTCAGGACTGCAGCTTCATCGGGAGCGGTGAATCGCGGCATCTCGGTGTCGGCGTCTTCAAGGGCAACTGTCACACCGGAGAGCTGTGTCCACACGATCGTCGTCAGATCGCCATCTGGGTCAACGACCGATCCCTGGAGGATTACCTGTTGTCCGAATCCCACTATCTGGTTTGCCCCGGCGTCGATCGATGGAGCCTGATTCTGAGCGGTAGAGGAACGGACGAACCAGATCTCGATCAGGATGGAGTTGGAGTCACCGAAAATGGTCCCAGGATCGGTGGCGTCAACTCCCAAACTCACTCGGGCAACCATAGGGCGGGGCGAGTCATGGAAAATACCGGTCCAATTCAGTATGGTCATAGAGGGCTTTGGACCGTTACAGCCTATGCAGAAGACATCAAGTTGGTTGGGCGGACGTGGAAACGTGGTTTGTGGATTAGCTGAATTGACACTAACCGATCCTACAGCCCAATCGGGATTGGCCCGATCGCCGATTCGGAAGGAGACGGCGTTGACGTCCTGAAGGACGATTGGTGTGGTTGAGCTTCCGGGCTCGCCCTCGGGCAGACCCCATCTGCCGCCCACGGCAACGACGTCTGTTACGCCCCCAGGGCCGACCACTTTCACAATAGGACGAGGCAGCATCTCCCCGCCGCTCCCCTGGATGACTGCTAGACCGTTGTCCGCCGCAGTATTGTCCGGATCAAAGCCGGATCCTGTTATGAATACAGACTCACCGGAGGTGACCGTGATATCTGGCCCTCGCCCGCCACCGCGGGCTGATTGCCCAGTTGATTACAGAGGATCTCAGGGGGGTCGTCACCTCCTGTCCCAGGAGGTGTCACCGTAATCGTCATGATGTCACAAACCGGCGGCGACATAGCGTCGCTGGCGCAGAGCAGGAGGTTCACGAAGGTCGGATTGTTCCCTGCGGTAACGGTTGGACTCAACGTGGTGGAGCCGTTGAGTGCTACTCCGGGATTGCCGGTTGTCGCGCTTAGCAGAGTCCAGAACACTGAGGTTTCGTCTCCATCCGGATCAGAGACAGCCCCTTGAAGCCTTGCCGTCTCCGCGAACTCCAAGGTGCGATCGGGACCGGCGTTGACTGCTGGTGAGCGGTTCGCCGCCCCCGAACCCACCTGGATGGTCTCAGCGGCCTGGCAGCCGTTGGGATCTTCGCCGCTGAAAGTGCAGCTAGCCAGGTTTGTGATGTTTGAGCCTGCTAATCCTGCCAGCACGTCGACAACGATTCCAAACGTGGTCGACTCCTGGCCAGCCAACGAATCTACTGTGCACTCGATAATTTGACTGTCAATCTCGCTGCAAGCCGAACTTGACTTCGACGAATCGAAGCGCAGGCCAACCGGGAGGAAGTCGGTCACCACGATGTCTGACGCTCTCCCCGGGCCGAAATTGGATACGCCTAGAGTGTAGGTCAACGTCTCACCCTCGAAGACGGTGTCAGGGGCCACCCAAAAGCGGCCAGTGAGGGCCACTTCAAAACCGGCCATTTTCAAGAGCCATTGAGGGCCGCATCCGGCGTAGGATGCGCCGATGGCCAATACATTGAAAATGGAAAAGAAGCAAACGGTTTTGGCGCTCCTGAAGCTGGGCTGGTCGTATCGTCGGATCGAGCGAGAGGTGGGAGTCCGACGAGAGAGGATTGCCCGCTATGATCCCTCCCGAGATTCAAAACCGGCCAAAGTGGCCCCCGGCTCGGAGGAGCAAAAGCGGCCAAAGCGGCCCCCGGGTCTGCGCAGCTTCTGTGAGCCCTTTCGGGAGCAGATTGAAAAGAAACTCCAGCAGGGATTGCAGGCCAAGCGGATCTGGCAGGACCTGGTCTTCGAGCAGGGATTCGGGGGAGCCTACAACTCCGTCAAGCGCTTCTGTGGAAAGCTCAAGGCGGAGAGTCCTCGCGTGTTTGCTCGGGTGGAAACTCCCCCCGGTCGGGACCTGCAGATCGACTTCGGCAAAGGAGCCCTGACTCGGACCGAATCGGGTCGTTACCGCCGTCCTCATCTGAGGCGGCGTGGAGGTGGTTCGCCTCGATAACCTCAAGGCCGGGATCACCCGGGCTTGCTTGGTGGACCCCGAGGTCAATGCCGTCTTCAGTGCGCTCGCTCGCCACTACGGCTTCGCCGTGCTGCCCATCCATCCGGGCGCTCCGAACGAGAACGGAAAAGTCGAAAGAAGCATCGGATATACCGACTCCAGCGCGCTCAAAGCTCGCCGCTTCGAGAGCCTGGATGCGCAGAATGAGCATCTGCAGAGTTGGAACGAGCGAATCGCCCGCCAGCGCATCCACGGCACCACCAAGCAGCAGGTCTGGCCCCGCTTTGTCGAAGAACAGAAGCATCTCCGACCGCTTCCGGATTCCCGCTTCAGTTTCTTCCGCGTGGGCCGTCGAACGGTCTCCACCGATGGCCACATCGAAGTCGACCGAGCGTTCTACTCGGTGCCCAATCATCTGCTCGGTTGTGAAGTCGCCGTGCACTGGGATGATCGTATCGTCCGCGTCTTCTTTCGTGAGCAACAGGTGGCCCTGCATCCGAAGCACCCGCCGGGGAGATTCCGAACCGAAACGAGCCATCTTCCGGAACGCAAACGCTACGCGCACTATCGAACCGAGCATCATCTGCTGAAGCAAGCCCGAGCCGTGGGTCCAGAGGCGCACCGCTGGGCCGAGCGAGCTCTGGAGGTCCGAGACATGCTCGCCTACCGACTCGTGCAGGGCATGATCTCGCTGACCCGCCGCTACCGCGCTTCGGTCGTCGACGAAGCCTGCGGCAAGGCGCTCGCACATGACGCCTTCCGCTACCGGACTCTGGTGGCTTTGTGTAAGCGACTGGACGTGCCGCAGCGCTCTTTGTTTACCTCCGAGCACGAGTTGATCCGACCGCTGTCCGAGTACCAGATCACCGATCCCACAGGAGAACCAGAATGATCTCATCAGAACTGGAACGAAAACTTCGTCACCTCCGGCTCTCGGGCCTGGCTCAGGTCTTTGACGTTCGCCTGCAACAAGCCGTCCAGGGAAGGCTCAGCCATCAGGAGTTCTTTGAGCTGCTGATTGATGACGAGCTGACCCGCCGTCGGGACCGGCTGTTGGAGCGACGTTTGCGCCAGGCCCAGTTTCCGGAACAAAAGCACTTGGAGGACTTTAACTTCTCCTTTAACCCCTCCATCAACCGGCAGCAGATCTTCGATCTGGCTACCGGCCGATTCATCCAACAGCGCCGCGGCTGGTTGGTCATCGGTCAGACCGGAGTCGGCAAGAGCCATCTGATCATCACCGTCGGGATCAAGGCGGTCGAAGCCGGTCACCGGGTGCAGTACAAGTCGGCTTTCGATCTGCTGGAAGACATCGCCGAAGCCACGGCCACCGGCAGACGCCGATCTTACATTACGGAGATGACCCGGATCCCGCTGCTGATCCTCGAGGATCTGGGACTCCGCAGAGTGCCGGAGTCGGCGGCAGAAGATCTGTTGGAGATCCTGCACCGCCGATACCAGAAGACCTCGACGATCCTCAGTTCGAATCGACCCCTGGAGGACTGGGGCGCGATGCTGGGAGGAGATACGGCGGCCACCTCGGCGCTGCTGGACCGCTTCCTGCACACTTCGGAAGTCACCTTCATTCGGGGCAAGAGCTATCGCCTCTACGAGCGACAGCAACGAGAGAAATCCACCCCGAAGCGAGGGAAAGAGAAATGACACCTGCGAGGCGAGTGCTGTGAGTGCGGGCTTGTTACTGAATCACTGGCCGGTTTTGACCCGGCCCCGCCTGGCCGCTTTTGAAGTGGCCCCCGACAAAGACGGGATCAACCGAGGCCGCCTTGGTGAGGTGCAAATCTGCTGCGTTGCTGTCGACTTCTACCTCGGCGCTGTCTTCGCACCCGTCAGAGTCAGGCAGATCAGAGTGGCAAGTGACAGTGTTCTGTAGAGACGTCCCCGCAGCTTCCGGCAGTACATCCACGACGACTTCAAAGAAGATATCAATCGGATCATCTGAATCCCCGTTGCCTAGAACGTCGACGCGGCACTCCACAGTGCCACTCTCCACTTCGGTGCATTCCGGACTGGAGAGATCGGCGTTGAAGCTGACTCCATCGGGAAGACGGTCGGTAACGACAACGTTGGTGGCCGCTCCGGGACCGAAGTTGAGCAGTTCCAGGAAGTAGGTAAGCTGATCCCCAGTCGACGCCGGGTCGTCCGAGGCGTCCTTGAAGATAATCAGATCTGCCT
Source organism: Acidobacteriota bacterium (assembly GCA_965219855.1). Lineage (GTDB taxonomy): Bacteria > Acidobacteriota > UBA6911 > RPQK01 > JAJDTT01 > CAUZIZ01. The sequence continues at coordinate 421,599 of CBDCOR010000021.1, read as the reverse complement.
CAGCCGCAATTTTGACTTCGGTGGCGGCGGCGCAACCGTCAGGATCATCCTCATCCGATTGACATCCTACGGTGTTTATCACGGTGGTCTCGTCGGCTTCCTCCAAGACCTCTACAACAATATCGAAGCTAGCGTCGTCGTCGGCGTCCAAAGTGTCCAGCAAACACTCCACGATGCCAAGGCGGACCTCGCTACATTCGGCACTGGAGCTGTCGGGCAGGAAGAGAACGCCACTGGGGAGGTTGTCAGTCACGACAACCTTGGTAGCCTCTCTAGGCCCAGAGTTAATCAGGTCCAAGGTGTAGATCAATTCCGAGCCGACGGAGGTGGCGTCGTCTGAAGCGCTCTTGACGATGGAGAGGTCGGCCACTCCAGCCGAGATTTCGATGGCCACGCTGTCTTGACAACCATCAAGGTCGGTCACATCCGAGCTACAGGAGGCGGTGTTCTCGAGGGTAGTGCCTCGGGCGTCATCCAATACCTCGACTACGATCGAGAAAGTGACGTTGGAAGGATCCGCTGAGGCGCCGCTACCCAAAACTGTCGCCTCACACTCGATGGTTTGATCGTCAACTTCGCTGCACTCAGTGCTCGAGAGGCTCGAGTCGAAACTGACCCCTGGGAGCATGTCGACAACGACGACGTTCGTAGCCTCTTCAGGCCCAGAGTTGTTCAGGCGTAATGTATAGGTGAGCTGATCGCCCACGGAGGCCCTGACGTCCGAAGCAGTCTTGGTCAGTGCGAGGTCGGCCTCAGCGCTGCTGACTTCGATCTCGATGCTGTCTTCGCAGCCGTCGGGATCAGTCAGATCCGAAGAACAACTGACCGTGTTTATCAGGGTGGCGCCGAAGGCCTCGTCTAGCACGACCACTGCGATCTCGAAGAAGGCCTCGAGGGGCTCATCGGTGTCTCCATTACCCAGCAACGGCAGTGCGCACTCGACGGTTTGACTCTCGACTTCGACGCACTCGGGACTGGAGAGGTCGGCGTCGAAACTGACTCCATCCGGAAGGGTATCGGTGATGACCACGCCAGCCGCTTCATCGGGGCCGAAGTTGAGCAGGTCCAGGGTATAGATGAGGGTGTCGCCGATGGCGACCTCATCGTCCACAACGCCCTTGAATATCAATAGATTTGCTTCGGTCCCAGCGGCCTGAGTAATATCTGTGTCTAGAGCGTCAAAACACCCGTCCAGATCGGATTCATTGGCACTGCAGCTGACCTCGTTCGTGATAGTGGTCTCGTTTGGTATTGTCGCTCTGGCGGTAGTTTTGATAGTCACTCCGGCCAATTTGTCGACGAGTTGGCCATTCCCCAGGATGCCCAATGAGCAGGCCACCTGAGTGCGTCCCCCGACCACCGATTGATCGCAGCTCCCCTGGGTCGGTGTGATCGAAACCAGCTCAACTCCCAACGGCAGCAGATCGGTGACGACGACATCACTGGCCGTTGTGGGGCCATTGTTTAGAATCTTGAGCGAATAGGTCAGCGAATCTCCGGGTCTTACTCGCCCGCGTCCGCTCTTGAAGACGAAAAGATCACTTTCCGGCCCTCCCCCTTCGGTCGGCAGCCGTGTGATCGCTATCCTGGAGTTGTCGCTCTCGTCGCACTCGTTGCTACTCGTCAGGCTGAACGTACTGCTGACAGTCCTCCCCGCTATAGCTGCGTTGGGCGTGAGGATGATTTCCACAGTGGCTCTAGCCGCTGCCTCCAAGCCTCCGAGATAGCAGACCACCCGACTGACCAATTTTCCGGAATTGATCGGGAGACAGAGCGCGACGCCACTTCCTCCGGTTCGCTCGACCACCTCGGCCGATTGAAAAGTCAGTTCGTTCAAGCCGGTCAAGGGATCGACCGGGAGCACGGCAAGCATCCGTACCTCAGTGGCCCGCGCAGGTCCTGGGTTGTCAACTTCGATGGTGTAAACAAGGTCTTGAGGATCCTCGGCATCGTAGGGCAAGGCGCTGGGGCTTTCCACGGTCAGCAACAGGTCGGCACAGCCTCTGAGTCTGATATCCGTTTGCACTCCCTGACTTCTGCATTGACTGACGTCGACGTCGTCCGAGTGGCAGCTCGCCGAGTTGGTGAGGACCGTATCAGCTGCTGATTGGTCGACCTTCACTTCGATGGCGACGCCTGCACTCTCGCCGTCGGCTAGAGTTCCCACCGAACATCCGACTTGACTCTGAGTCCCGGCCACAGTCGACTGGCAGCTGCCCTTGCCGGGAATCGCAGAGACCAAGCTGAGGCCAGAGGGAAGCGTATCGGTGATCTGAACGGATCTCTGAGCCTCGGGCCCGTAGTTGGTGATTCTCAAATCGTAGACAAGTGTGTCGCCCGGGCTTGCCTTCTCGCTAGAGACGCTCTTTTCCAGGAACAGTCCTTGGCGGGGAGGGAGAATTCGAGTCGAGGTGAAGTCAGTATTGTTGCTGAGTACGAAGTCGTTTGAGGTGGAAGACACCTCGACTCGGTTGTTTACAATTTGGTCTTGAGCAGACTCCGTGGGCTCCATCGTAATCAACACCGTAGCTACAGCGTTCTCCGCCATGACTCCCAGCTCACAATCGAGCCTCTCCCCGTTCTTCAAGCAGCTGCCATGGTCGGATTCGACTGAAACCAAAGTCAGCAGGTTCCCGGAAGGCAGTGTGTCGACTAGGGTCGCAGCCTTGGCTATCGCCGGGCCGTGGTTAGTGACCTTAATTACGTAGGGGATCGGATCGGGAAAGAAAACCTGAGTCGGAGCTTGTTTCGTCACCGCGAGATCAGCGCTGTCAGCAGGCCTGACCCGAGTGCTGACCGTGGCCTGGCAGTCGTCGGGTTCGCCCTGGAAGGAGGAGCAGACGGCAGAGTTGGTCAAAATCGTTCCCGCAGCGGAATCCTCGACGTTTACCTCGACTGTGACAACCGTCTGGCGATTCCTTCCTAAGCTCCCCAGATTGCAGACAACCTGGCGCATATCGTCGGGTCTCTCGCAGGAGCCCGATGTGCTGGTAGCTGAGACGAAGGTGACACCCTCTGGAAGCGCGTCGATCAACTGTAGGTTCGAAAGGGACCTATCTGTCGTGTTGTTGAGGGTCAGTGAATAGGTCAAGCGGTCGCCTGCATTTATCGGATCGGGCGCGGCCGTCTTGGTCAAGAATCGGGCCGGGCTCGGGTCCCCAGCAATCGGCACAATTGAGCCCTTGATGGCTCGAATGCGGTGGTTGTTACGGTCTGCGATGAGTAGGTTGCCGTTGCTGTCGACTCGAACACTGCTAGGAAAGTTCAGTTGAGCCTGGAATGCAGCCCCACCGTCCCCCGAGAATCCCAAAGTATTCCCGCCGGCGACCGTCGTGATGATCCCAGCTTCCAAATCCACGAGTCGAATGCGGTGGTTGAAAGAGTCTGCGATAAACAGATTCCCGTTTTCATCGATGAAAAGCCCGGTAGGGAAGTGCAGCTGCGCCAGGGGGGCTGGGCCACCGTCGCCTCCAAATCCAGGCGTCCCGCTTCCGGCCACTGTCGAGACGATGCCGGTAGCAGTCTCCACCTTGCGGATTCGATGGTTGAAGCTGTCGGCGATGTAGAGATTCCCCTCCAGATCGACCTCAACTGCATAGGGCGTGTCGAAGGCAACGCTAGGGGCTGGGCCGCTTTCAGGACCTACTCCCCGCTCTCCGGTCCCGGCAACCAGAAACAGGTCCTGTTGTAGGAGGTCGGCCGACAGGATTCGGTGATTGCCAGTATCAGCCAGGAACAAATCGCCCGTGGTATCGAAGACGATTCCACGAGGGAAGCTGGGGTCGACGACGCTCGCGGCATCACCTTGGATCACCGTGCTGATGATCTGACTCATGCCATCCACCCGGCGTACTTTGTGATGGTCGGTATCGGTGAAGAACAGGTTTCCTGAAGCATCCAGCGCCAGACCTGCTGGTGAGGACAGGAGGGCCTGACCCGCGGCTTGTCCATCTCCCGAATCACCTTGCTCTCCGGCTCCTGCAGCGGTGCTGATCAGGCGACTCGAGGCGTCCACCCTACGGATGCGATGGCCAGTGCAACACCCGTCCGTGTGTCGCCCTGATCGACGAAGATCCGACCTCGGCCAATGGGATCCACGCCCTCGATTCCCGCTTCCGAGACTAGCACCCCGTCCTGGTTGCGGAACTGAAACAAAGCGGAAGCGATCGGCAGCGGAGTTCCTTCCTCCGCTTCTATGACGGTGTAGCCCACCCCTACGGTTTCCTGCGAATACACCCAGTACACCGGTAGCGCCCCGAGGGCCAGGCTTGTCAGGATCGGTAAGAATCGTGGACTGCGCATGGGTCGAACCAGTCGTCAGTCTGGGTCGAACAGAGTTACGGAACCCAAAAGGATTGGATACTTGCTGCCCTTTGAGTCATGGTTGGACCCTACGCCAAGTGCGGAGCGTTAACTTATACTCAAATACAGTAGCGTCCCAGCGTTAGTCGAATAACATCAACTGTTTATGAATGTCACTATTCTGAGTAATGTAATGCATGTCCTGAAAGGCCTGTAAAATTGGGGTTTTCTCGAAGAGCGAGACACTCAGGACCTGGAGAATTGTGTAGAGCGGCAACTCGAGATAGAGGCGCTTGCGGATGATGGCGATGAGCAGGTAGGTACTGAGGGCGATCCAGATTTGTGTTTTCACGGCATTGGGACTGGTGCCGTAAAAGGCCTTGATGCGGAGATGCTGTTTGATCCATTTGAAGAACAGTTCGATCTGCCAGCGGAGCTTGTAGAGCCGGGCAATAGTCAGAGCGGGAGAAGCAAAGTCGTTGGTGAGGAATACTAGCCGCAGGTCGGTGGTGACGTCGAAGAACTTGATGCGACGCAAAGGTTCGGGGTAGGCCTTGGCCGGATAGAAGGTGCTCAGCAGGACAGTTTGGTCGCAGATCAGTCCCGTCGTTCTGTCCACCGGGTGGGAGTAGCGGCGGCGGAACTTGAAGTTGGCCTTGGCGCGGGTCACGAATAACGACCGGGCAGAATGGAGTCGGTACAGGCGCCCGAAATCCAGGTATCCGCGATCCATGATGTAGTAGGCACCGGGACAAGGAATCAGGTGGTCCAAGGCGTGGACATCGTGCAGTTTTCCGTCCGAGATCAGAACGAACTCGGGAATGGCGCCGTGCAGGTTGAGCAAGGTATGCAGTTTGATCGCCCCCTTGGTACGGCGGAAGCGCGCCCAGGGGAAGACCGAGAGGCACAGGTCGATGGTCGTGGAGTCCAAGGCATAGACGGTCGCGTTCAGGTCGACTCCCAGGTCCTCGTCGGTGTACAGGCGGCGCGCTTCGGCGATAAGCACTTGGGCAAACTCGGCATAGATGCGCCAGTCGCGCCTCTCGTTGGCATTGGACAGATTGTTGCGGGAGACCGTGGAGCGAATGCCCATGTGGAAGAGCTTGGATCTCATGGCCCGTAGGCAGGCTTCGATATCGCGCAAGCTCTCGCGATAGGTCAACTGTGCAAAGGCCATGACCCGGTAATGGTCGGCACAGCGGAACGACTTGACCTTGTAGTCGCCTCCGTAGTGCTGAACAATGCGATGAAAATGATGCCAGGGAAGATGCCGCATCACCTGAGAAAAAATCGTCGTGCCCGTGTACATGCTCGCCCTCCTTATGAACTGAAGGGCGTGAGCGTACACTCACTTTCAAGTCGGAAACACCCATTATCTTCTCTAACATATTACTCATTAATACTTTACAGAGATTAGAAGCCCAAACGTTGGGACACTACTGACTCAAATAAGGAGCTTTTGTCAATCGCTCACTACTCAGATTCACCGGCATGAGCGGATAGCCCTGCGATGATCGTGTCGACATGCATCACGAATTCAAGGGCGTTATGGATGATCTTGCTTTTGTCGTCGCTGGAGGCCTGCGGTACCCAGTAGCCATCAGGATGTTGCCGTGAGACGAACCAGTCACCCATTCGGTAGGTCCAGTCCCGATACTGGGTTTTCCCAGTGACCAGATAGAGCAAGGAGCTGCCCCAACCACTCTTACACACCGGATCGTATTTGAACTGGTGCTCAGTCGCCGCCATCGAGAATGCCTGGTATCGTTTGGCCAGGGCCAGGTACTCGGGCCTGGGTTCCGCCAGGTAGAGCCGGCACAGAAAGCCGGCGGCAATCCCGCCTACCGTCCAGCGCTGATTGCGGTCGATCGAGTTCTCCACCACATGCCAGAACCGATCCTCTTCAGAGCATGTGGTCGTGGGCTCCTGGCGGGCACGGGACCAATTGTAGAAGAAGCGCCGGGGCAGGTCGTGTTGGGCGTCGTAGATAGTCTGAAGAAATCGGTAAACGGCACGAGCTTGCTCGAGATAGCCGGTTGCGAGGCAGGCGAAGCCAGCCCCAGTGGTGTAGGGGATGCTCATGCCATCACTCATCGAGCCATCCTCCAAACGATCGTTGGGGAAGCCTCCCGAGATCGGATCCTGTAGTCTCAGAAGCTCGGGCATCAGACCATACGAAAGATCGTATTGACCCGCCAGATGAGCCCCGAGGATCAGAGCAGAATCACGATAAGCCCAGGCATCGTAGATAGCTCGGTGGCGACCGCCAATGGTGCCCTCCGGGGTCAGCATATGCTTGCGAATCCAACCACAAATGCCAGTGGCAGCATCACTCTCGCCCACCAGTGAGAAGGTCCAGGGTGCCCGGTAGAAGAAGTATCCACCGGAGGTCGCATCGCCGATGGAACCGTCTGCGTTGAGCTGATCCAGGAGCCAGTCTGTCGCCTTCCGGCGGGTTGCCCGGTAGGCCCTCAATCGCTCATTTCCAACATCGCTTTTCGTAGTGGTCATTATCGGCCCCTTCCGAAACCCTATTACCGCTCACTGTTTACTGAACTGGTCTACTCTTCACTGCTCACTGCTCACTGCTCACTGCTCACTGCTTACTGCTCACTGCTCACTCAGGAAAACCCTGCCCGCACAAACATAACGACTAACGCAGCGTGAGTCCTCCGTCGACCGGGATCACGGTGCCGGTTATGAAATCAGCCGCCGGGGAACACAGGTAGAGGACCGCACCTGCCAGATCCTCGACGGTAGCCAGACGGTTCAGTGGAATACGCGACAGCAGATAATCCCTCATTCCTGGTCGATCCAGTGTCTGTCGAGCCAGCTCCGTTTCGATGAAGGTGGGCGCAACGGCGTTCACCGTGATCTGATGCGGGGCCCACTCCAGGGCCAGCACTCGGGTCAACATCAACAGCCCCGCCTTGCTGGAAGAGTAGGCCGGTCGCTCCTCGAGTGGAACCAGCCCTGCGGCAGAAGACACGTTGATGATCTTGCCCTTTTCTCGGGCGATCATGCCTGGAGCCACCTCCTTGGAGCAGAAGAACGCCCCTTTCAAGTTCACATCGAGAATCTGGTCCCACTGCTCTTCAGTTACCTCAGTAGCAGGGCGAGGGATATTGATCCCGGCGTTGTTCACCAGGATATCGATCGGACCGAGGTCCTGCTCCGCCGACGCGACCGTCTCTCGGATGCTGGAAAGGTCGGTCACCTCCAATTCGACGGGAAGGGTCTTCCCGCCCAACGCTTTGATGCGGCTTGCCGTTTCCTCGAGGCTTTCGAGCCGGCGCGCCGTGATAGCTACGTCTGCTCCAGCCTCGGCCAGTTTGACGGCGATACCTGCTCCTATTCCCCGACTGGAGCCGGTGACCAGGGCGACTTTTCCTTCCAACACCCAAGCTTCCTAAGTTAGATCGTTTTGAATCACAGATCCGAAGTCACATTGGACTGCTAGCTGCAACCTGCAACCCCTTCCCCGCCTCATCCACACCAGGCGACAATCATCCGGGCCAGGACTCGAGCCGTTTCCAAGAGGCTCTCCAGCTCGACGTATTCGTCAGGCGCATGGAGGTTGGCACCCACGGGACCATAGTAGACCGCCTGCTCCCCTTCCCGAGCGTTGAAATAGCGCGCGTCAGCCGTCCCTGGAAACACTCCCTGTTTCAGTCTCCGGCCTTGCGCGGTTTGATGAGCCTCGGAAAGGGTCTGGATAAGGCTGCCGTCACCCGCTTCGGGATCCATTGCCCACCCCAGAGCCCTAAAACCTGGATAGCGTACGGTCGGCGGCTGCTCTACCAGCCAAGGATCGCTTGAGGCCGCGCGCTCTAAATGAGTCTCGACGAAGTTCCCAGCCCGGTCGAAGGACCAGCCGATCGGGAACGACATTCGGCAGGTAAAGCGGCACTCCAGGGGGACGTTCGAAGGCCAGTCCCCGCCCTGGATCTTCCCCACGCTCAAGGTGAGCGGATTCTTGTAAGCTGCGAAGGCAGGGTGGTCGCAGGCCGAGTTGAGAGCCTCGACGGCTGCGGGCTTGAGGCGTGCTATCAGGGAAGTCGCCGTTTCGATGGCGTTGACGTACCGGCCCGCCTTACCCACGTAGGCGGGCTTACCGCGCACCGTGACCTCGAACCAGAGGACACCCGGAGTGGCGGTCCAGGCTTGTAGGCCGGTGGGCTCGGTGATGACGGCGCCGTCGACTTTCCCGCTGCGGATCCTGCTGGCCAACATTCCGTTGCCGGTGCACTCCTCCTCGATCACGCTTTCGAAAACGACAGGGCCGCGAAGTTGGGCCCCACTGTCCATGACTCCCTGGATGGCGAGGAGCGCGGCCACCAGCCCCGCCTTCATGTCCAGGCTGCCCCTACCGTACATCCGTCCCTCGGTGATGGTAGCTCCCCAGGGATCGTAGCTCCACCAGTCGACCGGCTCCGGACTGACCACATCGATGTGCCCATTGAGCACCAGTGATCTGCCCGATTTTCCTGCGGGCTCGAGGGTGCCGCGGACGTTCGGCCTCTCCCGATATCCCCAGTCCACGGGAGCGAAGGCGGAATGTGATGCCAAGTCCTCCGGGTCGAGATCCCAGATCTCGGCCTCCAGGCCCATGTCTTGCAGATGACGATAGAGGATGTCCTGAGCGGGACGTTCCGCTCCCAACAGCGTAGGGCATCGGACCAGATTGCTCAGGAGCTGAATGTAGTCGTCGCCATGACGAGCTACCGCCGACGCGGCGGCTTCCTGATGCTGGGCGAGAGTCTCTGACATCTAAGCCTAAAAGCCTAATCCATTACCGAGCGCACATCCACGGCATCCCGCATTCCGTCACCAATGAAGTTCACGGCCAGAACGGTCATCGCGATCGCCAGGCCCGGGGACATCCAGAGCCAGGGAAGGCTGGAAAGCACTGCAGGTGATTGTGCTTCGTTGAGCATAGCGCCCCAGCTCGGAGTAGGTGGACGAACCCCTAGTCCCAGGAAGCTCAGGGTTGCTTCCAACAGAATCGCATTGGCGACGCCAAAGGTCGAGAGGACCGTCAGAGGGCCGAACGCGTTGGGTAGGATGTGCCGAAGAATGATTCGCACGCTGTTGCTGCCGACGGCGCGCGCTGCCATCACGAACTCTTCTTCTCGAATTGCCAGGATCTGGCCCCGTATCAGGCGACAAGTGCGAGGCCACTGGAGCAAGCCGATCACGACAATCACAGATGTCAGACTCGGCCCGATTATGGATACGAAGATCATCACCATCAAGAGCGCGGGGATGCTCAGCAAGGTGTCCGTCAGCCGCATGATGATCTGATCCAGCAGACCTCCAAAATAACCGGCCAGCGCGCCCAGCAGCGATCCGATGAAGGTGTAAAGGGCCACCGCGAAAATACCCACCGTCAGCGAAACACGACTGCCGTACACCACCCTGCTCCAGACATCTCGTCCAATCAGATCGGTACCCAGCCAATGATTGGTGCTCGGAGCCTGACGCAGCGAGTCCAGTCGAACTTCCAAGGGGTCGTGTCCGGTTACCAGCGGGGCCGCCAGAGCCAGCAAGATGATGAGGAGCATGACGGCAGCCCCTCCCACTGCGAGGCGGTGCAGCAGAAAACGACGCATCACCTGGCGAGACAGAGACTCGTATTTGAACTCGACAGTTTCCTGGGCCTTCATTCTTATCTGGTTCACCCTGGTTCTAGTCGGTCAATCCCGGCCCAAGCGAACTCTTGGATCGGCGGCCGCATAGGCAATGTCGGCAATGAGCCCACTCAACAGGACCCCGGTTCCAACGACCAACACGACACCCATCAACAGCGACGGGTCACGATCGGCAGCGGCTCGGACTGCCATGAAGCCCATCCCAGGCCAGGCAAAGATCTGCTCAGTCACAATTGCCCCAACTACGAGCTCCGGAAGCAGTAGCCCGAGGATGCTGATGATCGGCACCAACGCGTTGCGAAGAGCATGTCGCAAGAACACGGGCGCGTTTGCAAGCCCCTTCGCCCTGGCTGTTACAACGTATTCCCGGCGCAAGACCTCCAACATGCTGGCACGCGTGTAACGCATGAGCTGGGCGGCGTTCGCCAGGCCCAGAATGCCTGCCGGGAGTACCAGATGGCTCAAGCGATCCGCCAGAGACGGGACTGCTCCCAGTGTGGCCACGCCGCTGGTAGGCAGGATCCGAAGGTAGACTCCAAAGACATAGATAGCCAGCAGGCCCAGAAAGAAGGTAGGCGTGGAGATCATCGCCATGGTGAATCCCGTCAACGCATAGTCCAACTTTGAGTACTGCTTGATGGCAGAGATCACCCCAAAGGGGATGCCCAGGACGAGACCGATCAGCAGGGCCGTTCCCATCAGTTGCAGGGTGACCGGCAAGCGCAGGGCCAGCTCCTCCGAAATCGATCGGCGGGTGACGATCGAAAACCCGAAATCTCCTCGCACCAGCCCCTCCAGCCAGCGTAGATACCGGACGGGGACGGGCTGGTCAAGGCCAAGCTCGCGTCGCTTTTCCTCGATCCACTCCGGCGACTGCTGAGCAAGAACGCTGGGATCCAAGCGAGCCATCAGGGGGTCACCCGGTGCCAGCGACAGTGCCGCAAACGCAATAAAGGTAATGCCCAGGAGGACGGGGATGGAAATCAACAGACGACGGAGGATGAATTGGCTCACTGGTGGTTTTCTCTAGGCACTAGTGAATAGTGCAGTGAGTAAGTGAACAGTGCAGGATAGTGGCCAGAGAACCGCAATAAGTCAAGATGCTGCCTTGGGTCTGAGCAAACGGTTGACACATCATTCCTTCACAGATCACTCTTCCACTGCTCACTGCTCACTGCTCACTGCTCACTGCTCACTGCTTCTCACTACTCACTACTCACTCTCACTACTCACTGCTCATTGCTCACTGCTCACTAATTCACTGCTCACTAATTCAATCAAGCGTCCAGGTCTCGATATTTGAGAACGTGCGCCTGGAGTCCCGGTAGATCTTGAACCCGCCTCCGAGGCGCTTGGTGGCGGCATGAAAGTCGTGGCGGGACCAGAGCGGCAGGGTGGGCACATCCCGATTGAGGATTCTAGCCACCTGATGGTAGACCTTGTCGCGTTGGTCGAGGTCGGTGATCCGGCTCGCCTGGACAAAGAGATCATCGAGTTCGCAGTTCAGGTAGCCAGATTGCCATTCCTTTCTGTGGCAGTTGTAGTAGGTCGCCGACACGTGAGGACCGACTCCATAGGCTCCTCCATTGGCTCCGAACATCTCGAGCAGGTGACGCTGTTCCATAATCCGAGAGATGAAGGCAGTCGAGTCGATGGCGTCGAGGCGGACATTGAGCCCAACCTGACGCAGTTGATGTTCGATGATCGGAAAGATCATGGGAGCGCTGGGATAGGTTTGATCGTACACGATGCGGAGGGGAGGCTCGAAATCGAATCCCGCCTCCCGCAGCAGTTGTCTCGATTTTTCCGGGTTGTAGTCGTAGGGATTCAGGTCGGCGTAGCCGTCCAGCGCCGGGGGAGCCCCCCGAAGCACTCGGGCGCGCCCCCGGAATACATGCTCGACGATACTCTTCCGATCGATTGCATGGTAGACGGCCTGGCGAATGCGTCTGTCCTGAAGCCGAGGGTCCTCTCCTATGAAGTACAGCGAGGTCATCCCGACCCCAGGTCCGGAGATGATGTTGAGACGGTCAAGCCCGGTGAGCCGCTCGAATCCGAACAGCTTGAGGCGCAGGGCCAGGTCGAGCTCGCCGCTCTCGAGTTGAGCGAATGCCACCTCGGAACGGAGCCGCTTCATGAACACTTTCTCGATCTGGGGTTTGCCTTTGAAGTAGTCCACATTGACATCGAATTCGGCCATCTGATCGGTCAGATACCGAACAAACTTGTAAGGGCCGGTTCCAACCGGTGAGGAAGAGGCAAACTTGGTCGATTCGATGCCATCTGGAGGAGCATCCTTTAGAAGATGCTCAGGGATGATGACACAGCTGGGCTCGGTCAGACGATAGAGGAAGAGGGCATCGGGGAAACCCAGTGTCACGCGGATGGTATGGCTATCCAGCACTTCGAGGCCCGAAATGCTCTCCGTGTCTCCCTGTTTGTAATCCTGAGCTCCCTCAACCGCCTCTAGATACTTGACATATCGGTAAGGTTCCAGGACCTGGCGTTCGAAGGTAAAGCGGACGTCCTCAGCGGTAAAAGCGGTGCCGTCGTGCCAGCGAACGTCTGGCTCCAAGTGAAAAGTGTAGACCCTGGCGTCTGAGCTGACCTCCCATTCCTTCGCCAGGTCCGGGATTATCGTCGTCAGATCCCGGTCGAGCTTCACCAGGGAGTTGAAGAGGAGGTAGAAGACCACGGCCTGGCTGAAGGTTTGGTAGGCGGCTGGATGCCACAGCGGAGTGAGGTCCCCGATCCAGACGAAACGGAGTGTCTTGGCCCCGCCGTCGGATTCTGTCTCTGCGGTCCTGGTGTCGCTTCCGTTTGGCTGCGTTGTGAGGGGTAAGCCGCAGCAGACCAGGGGCAGCATCAGTGCTCCTAATCCCCCAGTCCTCAGTAGCCACTTCAGTTTTGACATGGTCGCTCTCCAGACTCCGCTCCTCCGTCAGCGACAGAGCGATCGACCGCCTCGCCCCCTTCTCCGAACCACTGGAACGGTGGCCTCGTTTCGAGGTCCTTGACGGGGAAGAGGACCTTGCAGCTGTCATGCTGGGACGAATAATGCGTAGCCAGAATCTGCTCCAAAGCATGACGACCGTTGCGTCCATTGGAGAGGGGCTCGTGTCCGGTTTCGATAGCCTCGATCAGATCCTCCAGCAGATAGACCATGGGAGCCGTATAACGCATCATTTGGGGGAAGGGGTACTGCAACAGCTCACGGAACTGGCTGTTTCGGTTCCTTTTCCACAACTGGGTGTCATTGCCGCTCCAACTGATGACTCCTTCGGTACCGCAGATTTCGCTGCGTGTGGCGCTGTGGCCATCCCTGCCGTTGAAGAAGGCTCGAATCCCATTCTGGTAGACGGCGTAGGCTGTCCCTCCGACGTCCACACCTCGCTGGGTGGGCACGACCGACATTTCGGCTGCTGGGTCCTCGGCGTGGCCGATCAGCCACCGGGTGGGGGAATCGCCGGCAAAGTAATTCGCCAGATCGTAGAAATGCGTTCCACTCAGGAAGAGGCGTCCGGGCCAGGTCATGGAGAGGGACAACACCTCTCCGATCTCTCCCTGCACGACCAGTTCTCTGGTGCGGAGTACAAAGGGATCACCGCGACGGGTGTGGTTGATGGAAAGTGAAACTCCGCCTGCCTCGCAAGCTCTGAGTATGGCATCGGCTTCGCCGAGCGTCGGGCACAACGGCTTTTCGCAGAAGATTCCGTGGACTCCTGCTTCGACGCAGTCTTGGATGTGCTGGCGATGGAGGGAGGGAGGGCTGGCAATGCTGACAATCTCCGGGCGCTCGGCTTCAAGCAGTTGCCGGTGGTCGGAGTAGAGCTGATCGACCTCCCAGCGTTTTCCGAAATCCCGGAGTCGCTTCTGGTCGGGATCGGCTCCCGCTACCAGGTCAGTTCGAAGATGAGTCTTGAGGACTTCGGAATGCCCGAAGGGCAAGATCATCCGGCCCCTCAGGCCCGCGACCTCGTGCATGCAATAGCTGCCCATCGACCCGCACCCGATCAGTGCTGCCTGGTAGACTTTGTCGCTTCCAGAAGCCGACATAAGAGTAGTCCTCAATCCTGGCGCAGAAGGCGACCAATAATAACATTCTGTGTAGCGCTCGGGACCACCTGAGTCCGACTTCATCGATTTCTCTAAGGGGGACTGCTAAACTCTGAGATCATGAAGAGAAGAACCTTCCTGAAGAAGACGACCGGTGCCGGCGGCATGGTGCTCTCTTCGCTCACTGTGGGGACAGGATTCTCTGCGAGCGAATTGCTCTCCGCAACCCGATCCTCAACAGCTTCGGATAAAGGAAAGAGTCTCATCAGGGTCGGGGTTATCACCCAGAAAGGGGGACCCCACCTTGGAATCTACCTCGACGCCCTGGCGACTAGTGAGGGTCTCGCGGGGGTTGCCATCTCGGATGAGACCGGCGCAACCTTTGAGCAGGCGCAGAGCGCGCTGGGGCAACGGTTCCCGGATCTCGGAAAGTTTCGGGATTACCGTCAAATGATCGAGAAGTTCAAGCCTCAGATGGTGCTCATCTCCCTGGAGGCACACCTCGCGCCGGATCGAATACGGAAGGCATTGGAAGGAAACTGCAGCGTAGTAGCCGAGAAACCAGCTTGTGTGCGAGCAGAAGACTTCGAGCCTCTGGTGCAGCTCGCCGAATCCAGGAATCTGCACCTGATGTTGGCCCTCCCCGGAAGGCTGCACCCTTCAGCGGTCAAGGCGAAGGAGTTGATCCGTTCCGGATTTCTGGGAAAGCTTTATGGCACCCAGGTGTTCCAGGTAAAGGACCAGACGCGCTTGACCCGACCCAGTTATCAGGACTCCTGGTTTGCCTTCAAGGATAAGGCCGGAGGAGGACATCTGATCTGGCTGGGCATACACAATTTGGATCTGATTCGGTACCTGGCTGACGATCCCATCGCGAAGGTCTTCGCCGTTTGCAGGAATGTCGGTGGGCAACCGGTCGAAATCGAGGATGCGGAAGCGTTGGCGCTCCAGTTCAAGAGCGGAATGGTTGGCACCTTTCACGGTGGCTATTATCTCGAGCAGGGTGGGTACCAATCCGCACTCACCATTTGGGGCTCGAAGGGTTGGCTTCGAATCAGCGGTTCTCGACACAAATCAGACTCGAAGCAGCAGTTGGATTGGCAATCGACACACCCAGATGCGCCGGAAGGAATCCAATCGATCCCTATTCCCACCGACGTCAACAGTTACCAACTCCTGGTGCAAGCAGCGATCAAGGCCTCGGCGGGGACGCAAGACGCCCCTCTCACAGGCCGGGATTGCCTGCAGGTGCTCCGAGTGATTTTTGGAGCTTATCGCTCCTCGGAGACGGGACAACAGCAGAGCATCGGCTGAGCGCCTCCGGGCCCCATAGGTTTCGGATCTAATGTAACTTTGGGCTGGGGTTCACTTCTCGTAGACGGTGATCGACTCGTTCGAGGCGTCCACTTCGACCCAGTCGCCGTCCTGAATCGACTTCAGGTCCTCGCTGCCGACCTGTATGAAGGGTATTTCGGCGATCACGCAGCCCAATACCGAAGGAGAATCCGGTTCGAGATTGATCAGCGCTGCCGGAGCCTGTTTCTCCAGAGCGGCAACCCTGATATGCATCGTATTGCCGGAGGAGCCGGTGGTTGAGGGCATCACCAGCACCTTCTGGGCCAGACTTCGTTCGTAGAGCGGATGCTGGGAATCGATCACCTTCCCTGTGGTGGGATCGAACTGGGACCTGAAGCAGAGCGCTGCATCACTGACGATGGCCTCCCCCGAAGCCTTGCCGTCCACGATCCGCTTCCCGCTGATGACCTTCTTCTCCTTCATCTCATCCAACGTCCTCTGACCGCCCCTTCGACGCAACGTTCCAGCGTTGCCACGGCGGTTCGGGATCGGAGAGCGCTGCGGCCGTAGAAGGCCTGTTTGAAGGAGTTCGAGATGAAGTTGCGGGGACGCATATGGCCCTGGGCACCGGGGCAGATATCGCAGAGAATGGTCGCGCCTGCCGCCTCGATTATTTCGGTATAGCCCAGACTCCTGGCCTCTGTCAGCGTGTCTCTTGCGGTACAGACAAGCAGTGTGACTCCCGGAGCGACCTTGCGGTTGGTAAGAACCTCGGAGATCTCTCGCATCTCCTCCAGGGAACTGAAGGGGCATCCTAGCGTAATGGCATCGATCTCCTCCCCCTCATCCATGGTGTTCATCTTCCGGTAGGTTTCCTGACGGGCCTTTTCGTCAAAGACCAGCCGTTCGGCGGGCTGGTCAGGATCGAGGGCACTTTCCAGAGTGGGAGCCTCGGGGGTGATGCCAACCATGTGGAACATCGCGGTGCCGCGGCCGGCATATGGAAGTGATGCAGAGAGCTGTTTCGCTTCCTCGAGAGAGATCTTCTCGACCTGTTCAAAGACCGGAATCTGTGAACCCGCAAGCTCGCCCGCGAAGTATCCCAGCGCACCCCAGTCAGTGGTTGACCGCATTTCCACGTCGACATCGACTCGGACCGTGGCCTTGCGATGCTCGTCCAGCAGGACTCCGAACTCCGGCACCCAGCCGAGAAACGCCGCGGCTAACGAGCTCTCCATTCCATTGCGGGTGGAGCGGGCTCCCACCATGGAGTTGGCGTAGACCACCGCAGAAGACTCAGTCCAGGCACAGATTTCGCCGAAGACAGGCATCCCTCCCACCTGGTAGGGCGCACAGGTCCAGGTCGTCCGGACCCCCGCCTTCTGTGCCAGCTGCTGCAGTTCCGGCTGGAATTGCAGCTCCTTCTCATTCAAGCCCTTCTCCCGAAGCGCAGCCAGGTCCCGACAATTGGCGTGGGTCAAGGTAGTGCAGGTTACACTTTCCTGACAGAGCTGCCGAAACTCGTCAAAGTAGGTATCCAGGGTGTGATCCGACAGTCCCGGCAGGCTGGGCGTACGCAGGATGCAGTGAACATTGGTGACCGGCACCAGCCGGGTAGCTCCCATGGCCTCGCCCCAGAGTATCGACCACTTCAGATACTTAGCCAAAAAGGGGCCACGATCGCCCTTCAATACAGCATCTTGTTCAGCAGTGAGTTGCATCGTTAAGGACAGTACTCTAGCTTGTACTTGGGTGGCAAGCTACTGATTAGAGGGGCCCCCAGGAAGCAGTGGTCCCCATTCGAGAACGAAACTTTGATTGTCTTTAGCCACGAACATCGATAGCAGCATCTCCTACGTCGGTCACTGCTCGATGAAGTTTCAGCTTAGCCCCGCCACCGGCTGCGCCGGATCGTACCTGAAAGAAACTTCAGTCGAGGGACGTAGCGGTGGGCTCCAGGCCGCCGTCCGAG
Organism: Acidobacteriota bacterium; assembly: GCA_965219855.1. Lineage (GTDB taxonomy): Bacteria > Acidobacteriota > UBA6911 > RPQK01 > JAJDTT01 > CAUZIZ01. The sequence goes on along the minus strand of CBDCOR010000021.1, from coordinate 404,322 downwards.
CTAAAGGCTCGGAAAAATAAGACTTCGGCCTGGAGGCCAAAGCTACATTCGCCAATAAAGTTTCAGCTTAGTCCCCCCCAGCCCGCTAAAGCAGGCTCCTGGAAAGACCTAGAAGTCTCTATCAAGCGGCTGCTGGGGGTCGGATCGTTCGAGAAAGAGAATTAGGATTCGAAGCCCGTTTTGGCGACCCTCGCGCGACTCAAAGTCTTGTAAGATACTCCCGGACGCCACCTTCCGGTGGATTTTGGAAGGACTCGCACAGATTCTCTCACTGGAGGCAGTCAATCTTATCTGCCCATGACGGAGAAGACTAATAGGTGGCGGGGACACGGCCGTTGGGCCGTTCTCATCGGCGTAGTCTTTGTGACTTCTCGCGCTCTCTATGCTGCAGCGGGTATAGAGTTCGTTTCTCAGGTCTTGAACGACTTCTGGCAATACGTCGACCCAGTCTTACTCGAATCGGATCTCTTAAGGAGCCTCTTTTACCTCCACTCACAACCTCCCGGGTTCAATCTATTCCTGGGGGTTGGACTAAAACTCTGCGGCCCTGACGGCGCTCATGTCTTCTATCAAATCTGCTTCCTTCTGCTCGGTCTTGGTACGTACTTGTGTATGTTCCACCTCTTGGTCCGGTTCGGTTTCCGGTGTGTCCCGGCAACCGTACTGACCGTGCTGTTCATGATCAACCCTACCTCTATTATCTATGAGAACTGGCTGTTCTATACGTTCCCAGTGGCAGGCTTGCTGACCATCTCTACGTTTTTCCTCGGAGTATTCTTGAAAAGACGATCTCTGGGTGCTGGGTCCATCTTCTTCCTTCTGGCTGCAATAGTCATACTGTCAAGAAGCGTCTTCCACTTGGCCTGGTTTTTCCTCATTTTCGTACTGGTATTGGCGCTTGGCCAACAACTGCGTCGGAAAACCGCGATTGCGGCCGGCTTCGCATTCGTGTTGATATTCTCCGTCTACTTGAAGAACTACGTTGTCTTTGGGACCTTTTCGGTCAGCTCCTGGGGATGGTTGAGTATTTCGAAACTCGCGATTGATCCAATGCCTCGAGGGGTCAAGGCAGAACTGATTGACAGCAATCGACTGGCGTCTGTAGCAGCCGTGAAAGCCTTTGCCTCTCCCAGTACGCTGTCGAACTTCCTCCCGATGCCCCAGGAAACGGGGGTAGCAGCGCTCGACGAAATGCATAAGCAAGGGAGGGAGAACGTACCGAACTTCAACCACTCGCTGATCCTGGCCCACAGCCGCGTCCGGATGAGAGATGTTCTCTATTGCCTGAGAACCTACCCGAGAATCTATCTCAATTCGGTCGAGGACAACTTCTGGACCTTCCTACTACCACCGCTCGACAACTATGGATTCTTGGCAAGGAATTCGACGAAAATTCCGAGTCTGGTCGGATTCTTTGACGTTTTCTTCTATGGACAAGTAGCGGAGCCGAGCGATTCAATGAGAGCGTCGCCCGCCAAAAGCAGGCCGGGATATACTGTGCTGGGAGGTTTGCTGCTAGCACTGTTAGGAACAATTAGAACGGTCCGTCGCGTGGTGCAAAATGGGTTTAAGGCGACGGCCAACGAGGTGTTATTACTTTACGTGGGTTTCACTGCGTTGTGGGTATCCATTGCAGCCATTCTTTTGGAAATGGGAGAGGGCCACCGTATGAGAGTCATGGTCGAGCCACTTTTGTTCTTGCTGGTGGCTTTCTACATTCGTGGCGGGATTTGGACGCTGCTGTCGATCCTTAGAACTCGGCATCCCAGGCAGAGTGGATAAGCTCAGATTGTCTCTCGCATTGTCAGTCGAGTGAATCAAGGCATCATTCTCGGCGGGGCAATTCTGAAAGAAGTGTTGGAAAGGACTCTCAACGAAGTCTCGCGCAGAAATGAGATAATCAACTGAATCCCTTTGTGCGCCCGTAGCTCAGCTGGATAGAGCAACGGACTTCTAATCCGTAGGTCGCAGGTTCGAATCCTGCCGGGCGTACCAGTCTTTTCAATGACTTGCAACGATATCCGTCAAAAGGCCCGAGACCCGTCGCCCACTTCTCGCCCGCTCTGCACAAGCTCCCGCTGCTCGTCCGCATGGGTAGGAGCAAAATGGGCATAGCGCATCGTGGTCTTGATGTCGGCATGTCCCAACAGTTCCTTCACTGTCCGAAGGTCCACTCCTCGCAGTACCCACTGTGTCGCTCGAAAGCGACGCAGTTTATGTTCTAAGTGGCTATAAGTCGTTTTAGTTCTGCGTATTCTGGACGAAACCGGCCGGTGATTCCAGAGGAAACCGGCCACTGATTCCGGAGCAAACCGGCCACCCAATCCGGCGGGAAACCGCCCACTAGAAACGGGGTTTCCGGAAGGGTGGCCGGTTTCCCGGAAAGGCGGCCGGTTTCCCGGAATCGGTTTCCAGAGCGGACGGAAGCGACGTTGGACTCCTTCGGTACCATGACTCCTTTTCGGAGGAGCGATCGTGCCGAACCAAAGGAAGTCCATGCGCAAAATCAAAAATGTCCTACGCCTGAAGTTTCAGCTTCATCTTTCGGATCGGCAGATCGCCCGTAGCTGTGCCCTCGCGCGCAGCACCGTGGCAGAGTATGTGCGCCGGGCCCAAGGAGCCGGTCTGAGTTGGCCACTCCCTGAGGGGTGGGATGACCGGACGATTCAGAACCGGGTGTTTCCTCCCACGGGTAAATCTCCCCCGGAGCAACGTCCCCTCCCCGACTTCGCCACCGTCCATGAGGAGCGCTGCCGACACAAACATGTGACCTTGATGCTGCTCTGGGATGAGTACAAGCAGGCGTATCCGGAGGGCTATCAGTACAGTCAGTTCTGCGATCTGTACCATCGCTGGCGGGGCAAGCTGGATCTGGTGCTGCGGCAGGAACACCGGGCCGGCGAGAAGCTCTTCGTGGACTATGCCGGCGACACGGTCCCGATCGTGGATCGCCATACGGGGGAAACCCAAGAGGCCTCGATCTTCGTGGCCGGGCTGGGGGCAAGCAACTATACCTATGCGGAAGCCTCCCTAAGGCAGGACTTACCCTCGTGGCTCGCGGCCCACACTCGGGCTCTGGAGTTCCTGGGGGGTTGCCCCTGCGTCGTGGTTCCAGACAACACCAAAGATGCGGTCCATCGCCCCTGTCGCTATGAACCGGATCTCAATGCGAGCTATTCGGATTGGGCCTCGCACTACGGCGTCGCGGTGATCCCGGCTCGAGTGCGCCGTCCTCGAGATAAAGCGAAGGCGGAGTCGGGTGTGTTAGTCGTCGAGCGCTGGATCTTGGCCGCCTTGCGTCACCGGACCTTCTTTTCCCTGGGAGAGCTCAACGAAGCCATTGCCGAGCTGCTGGAGCGTCTCAACACTCGAAACTTTCACAAGCTCCCCGGCAACCGCCGCCAGCGCTTCCAGGACCTGGATCGTCCGGCTCTGGGGCCCCTGCCGGCCCAACGCTACGTCTTCGCCCAGTGGAAGAAGGCCCGCGTCAACATCGATTACCACATCGAGTTCGACCGCCACTGCTACAGCGTCCCTTATGTCCTGGTGGGTCAGAAGGTCGAGCTGCGCACCACCGTCACCACCGTGGAGATCTTCCATCAAGGTCGCCGCGTGACCTCTCACCGTCGCTCCTATCAGCCGGGCAAGGCCACGACCTTGGACGAGCACCGGCCCGAATGCCATCGCCGCTATCTGGAGTGGTCACCCTCGCGTCTGATCCACTGGGCTCAGAAAGTCGGGCCCCATACCGCATCGGTGGTCGAGAAGATCCTCCAATCCCGTCGCTATCCCGAGCAAAGCTATCGCTCCTGCTTGGGTATCCTGCGCCTGGGCTCCAGCTTTGGGGAAGACCGTTTGGAGCAGGCTTGCCGTCGGGCCCTGCGACTTCAGGCCTGCTCCTACAAGAGTATCCAGTCCATGTTGAAGAACGGTCTGGACCGTCAAGCGGAACCGCAACCGTTGCCGGAACGTCCTCCGATCGAGCACGCCAACGTGCGAGGGGCCGAGTACTTCGAAGGCGAGAAAGGAGCCTCTCATGTTGGTTAATCCCACCGTCGAAAAACTTCACGCCATGCGGCTCAGGGCCATGGCTGAGGCCTTCACCGAGCAACTCTCCGACCCGGAGATGGCCCAACTGAGCTTTGAAGAACGCTTTGCCCTGTTGGTGGATCGGCAGTGGACCTGGCGAGAGAATCGGGCCTTGGAGCGTCGTCTGAAGAATGCCCGATTGAAGCTCTCGGCCTGTCTGGAAGATGTCAACTATCGCCGACCTCGGGGGCTGGATCGCTCGCTGATTGCCAGCCTCGCCACCTGCCGTTGGATCCAGACCCACCACAATCTCCTGATCATCGGTCCCTGTGGAGTCGGGAAAACCTTCTTGGCCTGTGCCTTTGCTCAGAAGGCCGCTCGCGACGGGTGGACGGCTCTGTACACTCGTGCCGCTCGACTCTTTCGCGATCTGGCTTTGGCTCGAGCCGACGGCTCGCTCGACAAGCTCCTGCGTAAGATCGCCCGCACCGACGTGCTGATCGTCGATGACTGGGCCATGAATCCCTTGGCCGAGAGCGAGCGACGGGACTTCTACGAGATCTGCGAGGATCGCTACGACAGTCGATCCACGATCCTGACCTCCCAGCTTCCCGTCGCCCATTGGCATGAGCAGATCGGAGATCCGACCACCGCTGATTCCATCCTGGATCGTCTGGTCCATAATGCCTACCGCATTGAGCTCGAAGGGGCTTCCATGCGCCGGCATCGTCATCCTCCCACCAAAGCAAAGGACGAATCATGAGTCCAACACCGCAGTTGAAAGTCCAAGGTGGCTGGTTCGCCGCCGCCGGTGCTCCGTTGCTACAGGCGATGGAGAGCGTCAGCGACGGCGCCTTCAAACTCTTTGTCTATCTGTGCCTGAAAGCGGATCGCTGGATGGTGATCTTGCGCAAGACGATCCTGGTCGAGAAAGGCCAGAAGCGGCTGCTGCCGCAGACGCGCTACCACTTTTATGTCACCAATATCTCGGCCAGAACGTTGGGAACGGCGGGAGTCGTACGGGAAAACAACCGGCGCTGCAACCAGGAGAACGTCATTGAACAACTCAAGAACGGAGTCGAGGCCCTGCGGATGCCCTCGGATACGCTGGTAGCCAACTGGGCCTATCTGGTGATTGCGGCTCAAGCCTGGAATCTGAAGGCCTGGATGGGGTTGGTGCTGCCGGCGCGACTGCAAGCCCGAGAGCTGGTGAAGATGGAGTATCGCCGTTTCCTGCGAGAGGTCATTGAAATGCCCTGCCAGATTTTGCGCAGGGGCCGACAGTTGGTCTATCGGCTGCTGGATGTCAATGGTTGGAGCCGTCTTCTCTTGGAAGGCAGTAAGTGGTTGAAACACCGGCCAGCTACCTGAAACTGAAAGGAGATAAAGTAGCTCCGAGGGTCGCCAGAGCTGGGGCGAGGTGTCTCTACAAACGCCCCCCAAGAGGGCAGAATCGTTTTCCCTGAGCGATCGGCGTGGAGGACAGCTGAAGACGTGCCTGTTCTGAGTGACTTCGCGCCGAAATTTAGTATTTAGGTCTCCAAAATGGCTCCTCGGAGCCGACAAAGGGGTCTATTTTCGAACTTGCGCTTATTTTGGGGCTAGTTGGACTCCCGCAGGCCTCAGGATACCGACTCCCAAGACGAAAGTAGCGAGACAGATCAGCATTCCCAGACCGTAGCTCAGCGAGATGTTGATTCGGCTGACCCGAAGCCAGCCGCGCATGCGCTTGATCTCCTCTTCGGAAACAGGCTGGAACTGGTCGCGGCTCAGACGACCGGTGTCTCGGGTGTGGGCGAACAGACCCATGTCACGTTCTTCCGCCCAGGCGCTGTACTTGATGGTGCCCGAGCCCGCCATCACAATACCTGCCAAAGACATCATCACCAACAACTGATCCGGGCTGGTTGCCATCCGTGGTACCAGACCGCTGGCGAGTTCGCCTGTGACCTCGGGAAAGATGAAAACAGCACATGCCACCAGCGCAACGGTGAAGAGCAGGCAGAATACCGTGTTGAACGACTCCGCCAGGCGATAACCTCCCCCGACCAGGATGACCCATACCAGGACAAAATTCAGAAATGTCCAGCTCACACTCTGTGCGGCTTCGTGGGCTGCAGTGCCGAGAGGAGCCGATCCGGGAACCATCCAGCCGGGGAGATCGCCGAACACGTCGTAGCAGATGAGTCCCCCGATGGCCACGATTCCACCTCGGAGCAGGAAGTCCTTCAAGGCGTTTATCACCAGCCAAACCCAGGGCACCCAGGAGATGGGAGGCCCCATACCAGAACACGCTTCGAGGAAGTTCTGGCCCGTTGCGAGAGCAACTCGGCCAATGGCCTCGTTCCAGAACGCCTTGGTCACAACGGTAAAGAGGATGACCCACAGCAGGGCGCCGCCATACCTGGCACCGGCGACCGGCTCGGTGAGGATCTCCCCACTGCCGATCGCCTCGCCCAGCAGCATCAGCATCGGCCCGATCCAGGCAAGCGCTTTGAAGTTTTCCTCGGGTACCGCCAGAATACGCGCTGCGTCCGGTTTGTCCACTGTTCCTCCGTTCGTGGTGTGGCTAATTCATCACTTGTGGGAAGTACTGCGGATCGAGGTTCGAGCCTGAGAGCACGATCGCCATGGAATGCCCTTTCGACTCCAGCTTCCCGGCGATCAGGGCGGATACAGCCGCCGCTCCCGAAGGCTCGACGACGAGGTGCAACTCCTTGAAGCAGTAGCGGCAGCCCGCCATTAGTTCGTCCTCGGTCAGAAGGAGGACGTGCTCGATGCGTTCTCGGGCTACCTCGAAGGAGATCTTGCCGGTGGACCGGGGAGAGAGTCCGTCAGCATAGGTCGGAAGAGGTTCGATCGGTACTGGTCTGCCGGTGTTGAGAGCCGCGGTCAGCGAGGGTGCCGCAAAGGGCTCGACCCCGACGACTTCGACATCCGGTCGTGTATATTTGAGTCCCAGAGCCACGCCCGCAATAAGGCCGCCGCCCCCCACCGGGACCACAGTGGTGCCGAGATCGGCGGGAGCGTCCTGGACAATCTCGAGCGCGATAGTCCCTTGGCCGGCGACGACCCGGGGGTCGTCGAAGGGATGAATCAGAACCAGCCCCTGCTCCGCCAGTCGAGCGGCCTCCTGCTCGCTGTCGCCATAGTGATCCCCGTGACGCAGAAGTGTGGCTCCCGCCTTGCGAATACGCTCCACTTTGACTGAAGGAGCGTTCTCCGGAAGGACAATGGTGGCTTCAATTCCTGCCCTCTGTGCCGCCAGAGCCAGAGCCGTCCCGTAGTTTCCAGAGGAAGCGGCCACCACTCCCCTGCGGCGCTCGTCCTGGCTCAAGAGGGCGACGGCGTTGGTTGCCCCACGAATCTTGAAGCTCCCGCCGGGTTGGAGTGAGTCCAGCTTCAGAAAGACCGCACTGCCCAACATTCCTGAAAGAGAATCTGAGTACAGGAGAGGGCTTCTGAGGACCTTTCCCTCGATTCTGCGTGCAGCCTCAAGGAGGTCCTGGTGGGTTGGGATGTGGATCATGTTGGTCTTGAGTGAGCAGTGAGCAGTGAAAAGCAGTGATAGCAGTAGCCTGTGGATACCAGCGATCGGCAATACTTGATAGCTAGCTCATGACCTTTGAGGACCGATAGGACTGATGATCAATTATCGCTGCTATCACTCGCACACTGCGCACTCACACTACTGCTCACTCCCTCACTGCTCACTGCTCACTCCCTCAGGGCATCTCACCGGCTATCTTCATTATTTCCTCGTGGCTGCTCCCCTTGGCCACAGCGCCGTGGACCTGTGCTTCCCAATCTTTGATGGCCTCTGCACGGGACACGACCTCGCTCAGCTCATCAGGACGGATGAGGATCAAGCCGTCATTATCTCCCATGATGGCATCGCCTTCGTGAATCGTCCGACCTCCGATGTCCAGCGGTTCGCCAACCGAGACAGCCGTAGCCTTACCTACGATATAGCCGGGGGCGATGGTCCGGGAGAAAGCCGGGAACTCGATTTCCTTGAGCTCCTGGGTATCGCGCACTGCCCCATCGATCAAGGCGCCCACGAAGCCGTGCTTCCGGCCTAGAGTAGCCGCTCCCTCACCGAAGATCCCCTGGTTGTGAAGCTCTTCGGGCACCTGGATGACCATGATCGAGAAGGAACCCTTCGTCTGAGCCTCAAAGGCCCGGATCATCGCTCCCAGGTCGGCGGAGGCCTCATCCTTCGCCCTCTCGAGCCGTACGGTAACCGCCACTCCAGCCATACGGGTGAAGGGGACAGCTGGCCGGATGCTAGAATCGAGATGCGTTTCGGGGAGTCCTAGCCGGTAGCGTGCGTCGGCTAACAAGGCCGTAGTGAGGGACAAGAGTCTTTGCTGAAGTTGAGCGTCGATCATGGTGCTTCCTTATCCTTGGACGAGGCGTCTGGTTTTTCGAGCATTTCTTCAATCTTGAAGGAGACTAGCCCCAAAAGAAGTAGATGAAAGTGGACTAAACCACATGTAAACACCTGAAATGCCAGACCTGACGGGTATTCTGGGGTTGTCAAAGAAACTTCAGAACAAGCCGAAAGGAGGCATTTCAGGTGAAGAAAAAGGATAGCGCAATCATCCGCAAACGGGAAGCAGAGGTTGCTCAGCGATTGAGCCCCAGCTGGAACGGTCAAGACCCGAAACCGGTGCTCTCGCCCGAGGTCATCAGCTACGAGGTCTCGGAGAAAACGGGTGCGGTCAGTTACGGTGGTCTGGGGCTGCTGCAGCAGGTGGTGAAGTGGAGTGGGCTGGGGAAAGCCATTGACCAGGCGGTGACGCTGCTCAAACGCCACCAACCGTACCACGAATCGGACCACGTCCTGAGCCTGATCTACAACGTGGCCACGGGCGGGACCCGCTATCAGGATATTGAACTGCGACGTCAGAGTGTGAGTTTCCTGGAGGCGGTGGGAGCCGAGAAGATCCCCGCCCCCAGCACGGCCGGAGACTTTGTGCGCCGCTTTGACGCGCCCGACGTGGTGGATCTGATGGAAGCCGTCAATGCCAGCCGCCTCAAGGTCTGGGCCCAACAACCGGCCCGTTTCTTCCAACGGGCGGAGATCGACGTGGATGGGACGATGGCCCCCACGAGCGGCGAATGCAAGGAAGGGATGGAGATCAGCTACGACGGGCAGTGGGGCTATGCGCCGCTGATCGTGACGCTGGCCAATACGGGAGAGGTGCTCTATGCGGTCAACCGCTCGGGCAACCGTCCCTCTCATGAGGGAGCGGCCGAATGGCTGGATCGGAGTATCGAGCTGGTTCGAGAGGCGGGTTTTCGGAAGGTGCGCCTGCGCGGGGACACGGATTTTTCGCTGACGGCTCATTTTGACCGTTGGACGGAGGCGGGCGTGGAGTTTGACTTCGGGATCGACGCCCATCCGAGCTTCGTCAAGTGGGCGGAGGCGTTGCCAGAAGCGAGATGGAAAGAGCTGGGGGCCCCAGCCAGGGGAAAGGAAAAGGGAAGAAGCGGCGCCAGCGGCGGGACAAAGTGAAGCCGGAGATTGTCAAGAGACGCGGGTTCAAGACGCTGACGCTGGAACGGGAAGAGATTGCGGAGATCGACTACCGTCCGAGCAAAGCGAAGCGAACCTATCGGATGGTGATCTTGCGCAAGACGATCCTGGTCGAGAAAGGCCAGAAGCGGCTGCTGCCGCAGACGCGCTACCACTTTTATGTCACCAATATCTCGGCCAGAACGTTGGGAACGGCGGGAGTCGTACGGGAAAACAACCGGCGCTGCAACCAGGAGAACGTCATTGAACAACTCAAGAACGGAGTCGAGGCCCTGCGGATGCCCTCGGATACGCTGGTAGCCAACTGGGCCTATCTGGTGATTGCGGCTCAAGCCTGGAATCTGAAGGCCTGGATGGGGTTGGTGCTGCCGGCGCGACTGCAAGCCCGAGAGCTGGTGAAGATGGAGTATCGCCGTTTCCTGCGAGAGGTCATTGAAATGCCCTGCCAGATTTTGCGCAGGGGCCGACAGTTGGTCTATCGGCTGCTGGATGTCAATGGTTGGAGCCGTCTTCTCTTGGAAGGCAGTAAGTGGTTGAAACACCGGCCAGCTACCTGAAACTGAAAGGAGATAAAGTAGCTCCGAGGGTCGCCAGAGCTGGGGCGAGGTGTCTCTACAAACGCCCCCCAAGAGGGCAGAATCGTTTTCCCTGAGCGATCGGCGTGGAGGACAGCTGAACACGTGCCTGTTCTGAGTGACTTCGCGCCGAAATTTAGAATTTAGGTCTCCAAAATGGCTCCTCGGAGCCGACAAAGGGGTCTATTTTCGAACTTGCGCTTATTTTGGGACTAGCATTGTTTGCACCCTGAACCTACCCATAGGGTTCGTGCGAGAATAACTTCGCAGAGTTGGCGCTCAGATTAGCATTGCCCTGCCCGGCGCGAAACCTGCTTGCGGGTTCAGCATCTAACCCTAGGGTCTGCGCAAGAATAACTTGGTAGAATTGGCGCTCGGATTTGCATCGGATTTGGCCGCGAACGATTGAGCGAAACCGCAGGCGTAGCCAGGTCTACGTTGAGGATTTCGCGATTGAGGAGCGGCCGAAGATGGTGTGAAGCCGGGATGCCAAAATGCCAAGTTATTCTTGCGCAGACCCTTAGCGGCCTACCTGGGCTGTGACGCGGTCCAGCCAACGAGAGCCAGCCTCAGCGGGCTCGCATGGAGATCCCGTGTTTTTCCATCTGTTTCATGGCTTGAGTTGACAAGGATTCAACGTCATCATTATGATTTGACGGCTCCTCGCCTGAAGCGATATTGCAAGCGGCACTCTGTGGTGAACAAACTGCTGACGAACAGCCTCCAGGAAAATTTTGAAATCTCGTTTGGAAGCAACATCCAGTACCTGGACCTGGTCCAGGAACTGGCCCTGAGTATCAGCAAGTTGATCGGTGTCGAGGAGGACCTAAGCTATTGGATCGGCCTTTCGGTACGGGAATCGGTAACCAATGCGATTCGTCATGGCAACAAGCAAGACGAGACCAAGAAAGTAGGGTTGCGGTTCAAGATCAGCCCCGACCGTCTGATGATTCTGGTCCAGGATGAAGGGAAGGGGTTTGACATATCCAGCTTGCCTGATCCTCTCGATCAGGATAACCTGCTTAAACCAAGCGGTCGCGGGATCTTCTATGTGCGGACCTTCATGGATGATGTCCGCTTTCGGAATTGTCCAGAAGGTGGCTTCGAAGTACGAATGGAAAAGCGGCTGGACAACCTAAAAGGAGAGAAAGATGAAGATTGAGGAGCGAGTAGTAGAGGGTGTGACAATCCTCGACATCTCAGGAAAGATCACGATCGGAGAAGGAAGCATCGAGATCAAGAACAAGGTACGCGAATTGCTAGCCGCGGGAAGCAAGAACATCCTACTCAATCTTGGAGAAGTGGGTATGGTAGACAGCTCCGGTATCGGTGAGCTGGTGAGCTCCTTCACTACCATCACCAATGCGGGAGGCCAGCTGAAGTTGTTGAACCTCACCAAGAAGCTGAAGGAACTCCTCGCCATTACCAAGCTTCTCACCGTCTTCGATTCCTTCACTGATGAGGGTGAGGCAGTCGCGAGTTACGACAGCTAATCTAGTCCCAAAAGAAGTGGATGAAAGTGGACTAAACCACATGTAAACACCTGAAATGCCAGACCTGACGGGTATTCTGGGGTTGTCAAAGAAACTTCAGAACAAGCCGAAAGGAGGCATTTCAGGTGAATAAAAAGGATAGCGCAATCATCCGCAAACGGGAAGCAGAGGTTGCTCAGCGATTGAGCCCCAGCTGGAACGGTCAAGACCCGAAACCGGTGCTCTCGCCCGAGGTCATCAGCTACGAGGTCTCGGAGAAAACGGGTGCGGTCAGTTACGGTGGTCTGGGGCTGCTGCAGCAGGTGGTGAAGTGGAGTGGGCTGGGGAAAGCCATTGACCAGGCGGTGACGCTGCTCAAACGCCACCAACCGTACCACGAATCGGACCACGTCCTGAGCCTGATCTACAACGTGGCCACGGGCGGGACCCGCTATCAGGATATTGAACTGCGACGTCAGAGTGTGAGTTTCCTGGAGGCGGTGGGAGCCGAGAAGATCCCCGCCCCCAGCACGGCCGGAGACTTTGTGCGCCGCTTTGACGCGCCCGACGTGGTGGATCTGATGGAAGCCGTCAATGCCAGCCGCCTCAAGGTCTGGGCCCAACAACCGGCCCGTTTCTTCCAACGGGCGGAGATCGACGTGGATGGGACGATGGCCCCCACGAGCGGCGAATGCAAGGAAGGGATGGAGATCAGCTACGACGGGCAGTGGGGCTATGCGCCGCTGATCGTGACGCTGGCCAATACGGGAGAGGTGCTCTATGCGGTCAACCGCTCGGGCAACCGTCCCTCTCATGAGGGAGCGGCCGAATGGCTGGATCGGAGTATCGAGCTGGTTCGAGAGGCGGGTTTTCGGAAGGTGCGCCTGCGCGGGGACACGGATTTTTCGCTGACGGCTCATTTTGACCGTTGGACGGAGGCGGGCGTGGAGTTTGACTTCGGGATCGACGCCCATCCGAGCTTCGTCAAGTGGGCGGAGGCGTTGCCAGAAGCGAGATGGAAAGAGCTGGGGCGCCCCAGCCAGGGGAAAGGAAAAGGGAAGAAGCGGCGCCAGCGGCGGGACAAAGTGAAGCCGGAGATTGTCAAGAGACGCGGGTTCAAGACGCTGACGCTGGAACGGGAAGAGATCGCGGAGATCGACTACCGTCCGAGCAAAGCGAAGCGAACCTATCGGATGGTGATCTTGCGCAAGACGATCCTGGTCGAGAAAGGCCAGAAGCGGCTGCTGCCGCAGACGCGCTACCACTTTTATGTCACCAATATCTCGGCCAGAACGTTGGGAACGGCGGGAGTCGTACGGGAAAACAACCGGCGCTGCAACCAGGAGAACGTCATTGAACAACTCAAGAACGGAGTCGAGGCCCTGCGGATGCCCTCGGATACGCTGGTAGCCAACTGGGCCTATCTGGTGATTGCGGCTCAAGCCTGGAATCTGAAGGCCTGGATGGGGTTGGTGCTGCCGGCGCGACTGCAAGCCCGAGAGCTGGTGAAGATGGAGTATCGCCGTTTCCTGCGAGAGGTCATTGAAATGCCCTGCCAGATTTTGCGCAGGGGCCGACAGTTGGTCTATCGGCTGCTGGATGTCAATGGTTGGAGCCGTCTTCTCTTGGAAGGCAGTAAGTGGTTGAAACACCGGCCAGCTACCTGAAACTGAAAGGAGATAAAGTAGCTCCGAGGGTCGCCAGAGCTGGGGTGAGGTGTCTCTACAAACGCCCCCCAAGAGGGCAGAATCGTTTTCCCTGAGCGATCGGCGTGGAGGACAGCTGAACACGTGCCTGTTCTGAGTGACTTCGCGCCGAAATTTAGAATTTAGGTCTCCAAAATGGCTCCTCGGAGCCGACAAAGGGGTCTATTTTCGAACTTGCGCTTATTTTGGGTCTAGGCCACTGACACCGACCGAGGCTCACAGAGGTCCTCCCAGCAGCTGGCCTAGGAGGAAAGATTGGATGGCTGCTGTCGTCACCCTCCCGAGATCGTCGGAGCCCTACGAGAGATGTGAGTAGCATGTCCTAGTAGGGCTTCTGCCGCTTCCCCCAGAGTTTCGGAAAGCGTCGGATGGGGGTGGATCGACATCCCAATATCTTCCGCCACCGCGGCCATTTCGACAGCCAGGACTGCCTCGGCGATCAGTTCACCGGCGTTGTGACCCACGATTCCTACGCCCAATATCCGTCCCGTGTCAGGCTCGCACACCATCTTCGTCAATCCCTCCAGCCGGCCTAACGTGGCTGCCCGGCCGGAGGCACTCCAGGGGAACCGCGAGATCTGAACCTGTTTTCCTTCGCGCTTCGCCTCTTCCTCGGTCAATCCGCACCAGGAGATTTCAGGGTCAGTGAACACCACGGCTGGAATGGCCTGATTGTCAAAACTCGACGCTTGTCCCGCAATTACCTCGGCTGCGACCTTGCCTTCGCGGATTGCCTTGTGGGCGAGCATCGGCTGTCCGGCTACGTCGCCGATGGCGAAGATGGAGGGATCGGCGCTTCGACACTGTGCGTCGATTCCGACGAACCCCTGATTGTCGATTGATGCCCGCGTATTTTCCAGGCCCAGGTTGTCCGAATTGGGCCGCCGACCCACCGCGACGAACATCCGCTCAAAAGTGCCGTGCGGGATGTCGATGTCACCCTCAAACTCGGCCTGCAGTTGATCGCCCCGATCCTCGATAGAGGTCACTTTGGTGTTGAGGTTCACCCGTTCAAAGAGCTGCTTTATCCGACGCTCCACTGGACGTACCAGGTCTCGATCCACACCCGGGAGCAACCCGTCGGTGAGCTCAACCAGTGTCACTTTACTGCCCAGGGCAGCATAGACGGTCCCGAGCTCCAATCCGATATAGCCTCCGCCTACCACAAGGAGGGTCTGGGGTATCTTTTCCAAGGCTAAAGCCTCGGTAGAATCCATGACCAACTTGCTCTCGGCCCCGAGTCCGGGAAGCTTCAGCGGACGGGATCCAGTGGCCAGAATGGCGTGCTTGAAGACGATTCTTGAGGTGTCTTCGTTCTCTACCAGCAGCGTCTGGGAGTCTTCGAAGCGCGCCCGGCCGCCGACGAACTCGACTCCTCTGCGTCTTCCCAGCTGGACAATGCCCGAGCTCAGATTGTCGATCAGGTTGTTCTTCCATTCTCGCAATGTCTTGAGGTCGACTCTCGGTTCAGCGACCTGGACTCCAAACTGCCCGGCGGCGCGCATCTCCTCCAACAGTCCTGCCACATGGAGAAGAGCCTTGGAAGGGATACACCCGTTGTGAAGACACTCCCCACCGGGCTCCTTGCGGGCGTCGACCAGGATGGTCTTAAGGCCCAGGTCGGCCAGACGGAAGGCCGCGCTATAACCTCCGGGGCCACTCCCTATGACAACAACATCAGTTTCTTTGGTCATCTCAGCGATCTCACTTCCTACAGAGCTGTCAGCAGGGCGTCGATGCCGGCCTGGGATACTTCTGCGTCCTGATCTACGGTACCACTACTACAGCCGATTCCACCGATGGGTTGTCCATCAACCACAATCGGCAGGCCCCCACCGAGAATCATGAAGCGTCCCTGGTTGCTGACGTGAATTCCGAAAGCCTTGGCGCCAGGAGCCGCGAGCTCGCCGTATTTCGCCGTCGGTACTCGAGCGCCGGCCGCCGTGAACGCCTTGTTGATCGCCACATCGATGCTGGTGATCTTGGCTCCGTCCATGCGATGGAAGCAGAGGAGATTGGTGCCGTCGTCAACGATGGCGATGTCCATGTCGACTCCGATCTAGGTGGCCTTTTTCTCGGCAGCTTTCATCATCAGCTTGGCACCCTCTAGAGTGAGTGAGATTCGCTGGCGGTCTACTAAACTCATTGCTCGCTCCTTTCCCAGGTAAATTCTAGTTTTGCCGGTTCAACCAATAAGCCTCACGCTTTGAGATTTGACCACCTCGCGAAGTTTCATCCGCTCCTGAATGTCCGCCTCTTCACCTTCGAAGCGGATTCCGTGTTTGAGGGACACACTCCTCTCGTCGACTGTGGGAAAATCTTGCATCACTGATTCCACTTGAAGCCTGAAAACCGACCTTTGCTCGTTATCATGGAGCCAGCGCGCCCGACCCTTTACATAGTACACGTAGTCAGCGTGTACGAAGGCAAGGGTACAGGAACGCCGGCTGCGCAGAAACTTGGTAGTGCGGCTCGATTTGTGGCTGAAGAAATGGAGCTTCCTGCGGACCAGAAAGAGCTCGAAATAGGAGACAAGTGCCACGTGAGGCAGGCCGTCCTGATCGACGCTGATCAAGGGAATCGCACTTGGACGAGGGCTCTCCTTGGAGAGCTCCGAGACCAAATCCGAAGGCAGTTGAGATCCTATGTCACGTGACACGGACCCCATTCTATCTGCATCCGTTCACCCAGGCCAAACAAGTGAAGAGGGGGCGTTTCAGCAAAGTCCTCTGTCGTCGATCCACCGGCTATGGATTCTTGTCAACGCGGACAGCGCTAAGCTATACTCTACCGTTCGTGGGCCTATAGCTCAGTTGGTTAGAGCGCACGCCTGATAAGCGTGAGGTCGATAGTTCAAATCTATCTAGGCCCACCAACGGCCTTTGACCCTGGTTGGAGACCGGCTCCCTAGAGCATGAGATCCGCTGATATCAAGAAACTGCGGAGGAGGGTCGATATGACAAGCAGCAAACAGGCCTCTACCTACTTGATCGCCCTGTTCGCAATGTTTACGTTGTCTGGTGCAGCCTTGGCGGGGGTCAATGATCATGTCGTAGAGGAGATACCCACACTCTCGGAATGGGGATTTGTCATTATGGGCATCGGATTGCTCAGTCTGGGTGTGCGATTTCTCCGTAGACGCGGCCTGTCAGATCCTCGCTAGACGCGATCTGTCAGATTTTGACCCAGGCCTTGTAACTACCAGGGCACCCTCCCAACCAGCGTAGCCGGCTCGCGCATTGACTGATGACTGCAATACAGAGAGTCCGCGTTCCCGCGTCCATCTGTTATGCGATTCTTTACTTGTACTGGGCGATGCCCACGCTAGTCTGGCTGGGTCCTGGGCTGGTGCTGGTGCTGCTGGGTCTTGTCCTGAGGTTGTGGGCGGCAGGCCACCTGAAGAAGTTTCAGGGGCTTACCGTCTCCGGTCCCTATCGACGGACTCGCAATCCCCTCTATCTTGGTTCGTTTTTGATCGGCCTGGGTTTCACCGTGGCGGGGGCTCAGCCCTGGCTCATCGGGCCATTCCTGCTGATCTTTTTCGCGCTCTATCTTCCGGTAATTAGAATGGAGGAGCGTGAAATGGAAGGATTAGGAGATTCCTACAAAGCGTATCGCGCCGCTGTTCCTCGTTTTTTCCCCCTGCCCGGCAGTCGGCGCGTGCTGCCTCCGGAACTGACTCTCGCGGAAGGGCGTGAGTTCCAGTGGGGAAGAGTGATTTCGAATCGCGAGTATCGGGCCGTTGTGTGGGCCTTGATTATAGCGGCAGCGGTCTTGATCAAGATTCAGCTCGGACAGGCTCCTAGCCCAGGGAAGCCTTACGAACCATCTGGGTTAAAGACCCTAAGGGGCTTGGAAATTGACCCTGCCATGAGTCCCATCGCAAAAGGGTTTGTTTTCTGACTCCCCACACCGACACAGAGCACATCTTGCAGTGACTGCTTGATAGGCACCGTCGGCACTCTTGATGGTTACTGGACCCTGGAGCAGCAAGGGGCCGTTGGGCGTCGAGCGGACCTTCAGCTCGCCTCCTTCGCCTTCCGCCTTGCCCGAGCCGATGCGTTGCACGTCAAGCCGACCAGGATCAGAGAACTTCGTCTCCAGGTGAGTGTTGTCGCAAAAGGGTTTGTTCTGGGAACTACCGCAGCGGCATAATGCCGCCCGAGTTTCCCTGAGAGCGCTGCCATCAGGCAGGCTCAGTGTCAGATCTCCCTCGAGGTAGAGGGGACCATTCGCGGCGATCGAGGCGGAATTACGATTTGGAGCAGCTTCGCTCTTTCCACCATCGTGACGCTCGAAGTGCAGGGCTCCGGTGGGACACTTCAGCACCGTCTCGGCGATTTCGCTGGGAGCGCCCTTGCCGGCGTCGATCCAGGGCCTGCCTTTGGGATCAAAGACCCGAGGTGAACCGTGGACACATTCAGCCGCGTGAATGCAGCGTTTGACGTCGTAGGTTACGGTGATTCCTTCAGACGGGTACTCGCGGATTTTCCCAGACATGAGACCCCTTCACCCCAGGTGGGACGGTTAGCCGTCGCCGGCAGCTGGCAACGGGTTTCGGTAATGCGTCAGGAAATAACGTCCTGGCACTGTATCAGTCTGTGTAATTCGGGGTCAAACCGTCGTACCAGGACCCATTGGCCGTGCCTTTATGTTGCCAACAGTTCAAGTCGTTCATCGTCTACTGCTTCTGTTCAAAGCCCGTTTGTCGATGTATGGCGCTGTGGCCACCCCCTCGCTTGCGCTTCAGGCTTCTCTGACCAACGCAATGACGCTGGCCCCATTCGAGAGCGAAACTTCGGGCCCGGCGTAGCGGTGGGCTCCAGGCCGCCGTCCGAGCCAAAGGCTCGAATCAAGAAGACTTCGGCCTGGAGGCCAAAGCTACGCTCGCAAATGAAGTTTCAGGTTAGTTTCAGCCTAGCAGCCAACTACTCAAATCCACACCAGCCCATTACGGTTAGTGCATAGATCTTGAGGGCGTCCACGATCTGGTCCAGCTCCAGGAATTCATCGTAGCAGTGGGCTCGGCGATAGTCGCCCGGACCCATGAGCAGAGAGGGGACTCCGCACTCCTGATAGAATCGGCCGTCACTTACCGGTTGCCACGTCATATGGGGTGCGGGCTGCCCCAGGACGGTTTCATACGCCAGGCCGGCGGTCTGGACCAGGGGATGATCTCTTGAGATTTGAAAAGGTGGCCAGTCCAGCCGCCACTCCACCTCGGGCGGATGCTCGCGCAGCCAGGAATCTTGTTGGCAGATGCTCTGGATCTTTTCTTCCACCTCCGTCCGGACCGAAGTGTAGCTATCTCCTGGATGTCTCCAGACGGCGGCGCCCAGCTCACAGTGATCGGCGACAAAGAAGGGCACTTCGATTCCCTTGGGGTGCCCATGAATCCAGGCTGTGATGATCGAAGAGTAGCCTTCGGGGGTCAGCCCCGTCGGATCGACTCGGCTTTCCGCCCACTGCTCATCCAAATCCAGCAGCCCCTGGTAGATTGCATTGGCCTTTCGGACCGCGTCCACACCCACCTCCTGTCCTTCGTAGCCGCTGCGGTAGGTGCGGTAGCCCATGGCCGCATGCACAGGCTTTCCCTTGACGACGATGTGGAGCCAGGAGACTCCGCCGGAGGCGACACAGATACCGTGGGAGTGTGGAGGAGCCGAGGACTCGCAAACTACGCATGCATCGGTCTTGTAACGGGGGTTCCTGGGGACAAAGTATCCCGGTCCGTGGGTTTTCCCGTCCATTGTCTCTTCACCCACGGTGGCGTGGAGCTGTAGTTCGCCCTTGAGTCGGTAGCCGGAACGCCGAATCGTTTCCATCGCCTTGACCATGCAGGCCAGGGGGCCCTTGTCGTCCGTAGAACCACGGCCCCAGAGCTTCCCGTCCTCGATCTTGGCGCTGAAGGGATCCTGCCATCTCCACTCTTCGTGGGGCCCTGTGGGTACGGTGTCGGTGTGGGCGTTGAGCGCCAGGGATCGGCCTTCGCCACTGCCCGGAAGGATTCCGATCAGGTTCGGCCTCAAAGGCTCCTTGGCCTCCATGACCGTCTCGGCGCCCAGCGAATCCATGACTGGCTGCAGAAACTCGGCCACCTTCTTCTCCCCTCCCAGGGTCATTGGAGCATCGTACATCTCGGTGTAGCCACGCTCCTCATACAGTTTGGCGTAGGCATAGCTTGGGCTCTCGCTAGGGATACGGACCAGATCGCGAATCAGCTGAACTGTCTCTTCGTACAACCCTTCGGCTGTTTCCGCTACTCTGCGAAGGACCTCTTCTGTGATCTCCATCAAGAACCTCCGTTGGGGAATCAGTCGGCTTCAAGGACTACAGACGACCGTGTTCAAAGTCTCCACACCTCGAATCCCGCCTGCCGGAGCAGGCGACGGGAGAACTGCGATCTCACGTCGACGAAGGGTGTGTCGGGTCCTGATTTTTCCGCTAGCTTGTTCAGGTCGACTTCTAGCACCTTGCGGTGCGGAACCGCGGCAACGATGGCGGAGAGCTCCGGCACCGTCTCCCAGCCAACCAGATCGATGTCATATTGAATCCGCGCTTCCTCGGGATTGGCGACGGGATCCCACACCAGTACCTCGATACCAAAGGATTCGAGCTCTCGTACCAGATCGACGACCTTCGAATTGCGCAGATCAACACAGTCCTCTTTAAAGGTCAGTCCCATCACCAGGACAGGCATGCCGTCGTGGCGGCGGGCCTTGATCAGTTTCTTGACTATCTGCTGGGCGATGTATTGGCCCATGCTGTCGTTGATACGCCTCCCCGCCAGAATGACCTCTGGGTGATAGCCGACCGCCTGGGCTTTGTGAGTCAGGTAATAGGGATCGACGCCGATGCAATGCCCCCCGACCAGCCCGGGTCGAAAGGGGAGAAAGTTCCATTTGGTCTCTGCAACCCGTAGGACATCCTGAGTATCGATTCCCAGTCGATCGAAGATAATAGCCAGCTCATTCATCAGGGCGATGTTCAGGTCGCGCTGCGTGTTTTCAATCACCTTCGCTGCTTCGGCTACCTTGATACTGGGAGCCGGAAAGACACCTGCCTCCGTTATCTGGCCATACAGCCTGGTCATAACCTCCAAGGTCTCTTGATCCTGTCCCGCGACCACCTTCACGATCTTCTCGAGTCGATGTTCGGGGTCCCCTGGGTTGATGCGCTCGGGAGAGTAGCCAACCTTGAAGTCAGAACCGCACTTGAGACCCGATTCCCTTTCCAGGACATCCACGCAGATCTCCTCCGTGACACCCGGGTACACGGTGGATTCGTAAACTACGATGGCTCCCTTCTTCATCTGATTCGCGACGGTCCGACTCGCCTCAGTAAGG
The DNA here is from genome assembly GCA_965219855.1 of Acidobacteriota bacterium. Classification (GTDB taxonomy): domain Bacteria; phylum Acidobacteriota; class UBA6911; order RPQK01; family JAJDTT01; genus CAUZIZ01. Next base: position 383,652 of record CBDCOR010000021.1, on the reverse strand, counting down.
AAGGTCATATCCGGTCGTTCAGCTTCATCGATGGGGGTGGGAACGGCCACAATGAAGAAATCGACCTCCCGCAGCTGAGCTGGTTCAGTGGTGAAGACCAGCTGCTTTGCTTGTTTGAAGGCATCTGCCGGCATCTCTTCGGTGGGATCGAAGCCCTGTTGATAGGCCCTGACCTTCTCTTCTGAAACATCATAGCCAATGGTCCTGGTGGCACGTCCAAAAGCCAGGGCAACAGGTAGCCCTACGTACCCCAGCCCAATGACAGCGACCGTCTCTTGTCGTTCCATATGAGCGCTCTCCCTGACAATGATATCCCTGACCCCTGCAGATCCAATTTGCGGATCCGGCTCGGGACTAGATCTCAGCGTTCCTCAAGGTAGTGGGTCTCTACCCAGTTTAATGCCTGCTCTTTCGAGATCAGGCTTCCCTCCAGCTGCCGATCCTCGACGGTATTCAGGATCTCCGAAAACAGTGGACCGGGCTCCAGTCCCAGCTCGATCAGGTCGTGTCCGTTGATGAGGCGGGCTGGTCTGAGGGTCTCCTGACTTAGTTCCAGCAGCTTCCCGCAACAGAAGTCGTAATTAGACAAGTCTCCATGGCTGGCTAAGCAGTCCAGCCGATGCAGCTCCAAATGATCGTCGATATTTCCCCTCCGAAGAAAGCGCTTGAGAGTGCTCTCACGCATCTCCTTGACGTGAATAAAACGGAGATGATCCTTCACCAGATCGACTACTCCGTCAACCTTTTCGTTGGAGAGCCGTAACCGACGGCAGATTGTTCCGGCCATTTCGGCTCCCAGTTCAGCATGGCCGTCAAAGCGAATGCGCTCCCTGATCGTAAAAGTGGGGGGTTTCCCGACGTCGTGTAACAGAATCGCAAGGGCCAGGGTCTGGCTTCGAGATCGGGAGAGAGAAAACAACAGGCGTGTGTGCTCCAGGACATCTCCCTCTGGGTGAAACTGAGGAGGCTGGGCAACTCCATCCATGACTGCTACCTCGGGAAGAATCGTCTTTAGAATCCCCGTATCGAACATCAGCTTCAATCCACGACCTGGGTCTGGACCAGTGAGGATCTTGAGAACCTCGTCCCGGATCCGCTCCCAGCTGATGCGCCTGAGTTGATCGGCGAACCTGCTCAGATGGAGATAGGTGTCTGCTTCGATCTCGAATCCGAGCTGACACGCGAATCGAACTGCCCGAAGAATACGTAGCTTGTCCTCTTCTAGAGTTTGTTCGGGTTTGCCCACACTACGAATCAGCCGGCGCTCAAGATCGTCTCTTCCACGGTTGTAGTCGATGACCTCGCCCGTCTCCGGATTCAAGAAGAGTGAGTTGATGGTGAAGTCGCGCCTGAGGGCATCCTGGCGGGCGTCGGAAAAGACGACCCTCGAAGGGTGACGTCCATCTGCATAGCCGGAATCGCTCCTGAAGGTCGTTACCTCGTAGTTGGTTTGGTCCAACACGACGACGATCACGCCGAACTGCTTCCCCACACTGACGGTTTGAGGAAACAGGTCCTCGACCACATCAGGAGCAGCGGACGTAGCGATGTCGATGTCCGCGATTGCCTTGCCCAGGAGGAGATCGCGAACGGCTCCTCCGGCAAAATAGGCCTGGTGGCCTTGCTCCTCGAGTCGTCGCGAGACCGTCAACGCGCCCCGCAGCAGCCCTGGATCCGCAGATTCAAGCAATTCCGTCCTCGAGCTTGAAGGAAAAATTCCAGGGTACAAGATACAAGATACTGTATCTTGTATCTTGAGGTTCTTTCCAGGGTCTGGTTCAGGTGTAAATGGTAACTTGGCCGTTCTCGATCTTGACGATCTTGATGCGATAAGGCATCTCGAAGGGCTGGCTGGGGTCGAAGGGAGGTTCAGAGGAGCGACCGACCGAGGTCAAGACCGTCTGGACCAGTGCGGGCGGGACTGTAAATCCGTTGAAGAGCATGGTCTTGACCTGATAGGTCCCGATTCCGTCCTCGACGATCAACTCTCCTGCGATTTCAACTTTGGGGTGGCTCCCTGCCATCTGGAGAAATATCAGAACTGCGAAGCTCTGCTGCCCCAGCTCGATCTCGTCCATGTTCATGTCGAGTTTTGTGATCAGGTTGGTGTCCTGCTCAAGACGTACGGCCAGGGCGTCAACTCCTTTGTACTCGTTTTCCTTGAGTTGGGCTTCCAGGTAGGCATTCAGGTCCGATTCTGCCACGGTGTAAGTCTTGGATTGAGGCTCCTCGGACTCTTCGTTTTCTTGAAGATCCCTGAGAACCCACTCTACTCTCTCGACGCCTGGGTCTACTCCGGTGTCCGGGGACTGTGCGGGCAGACTGAGGGCGCTCGGTACTCCGGGGGCAAGCACCGCTAACAGTAGGATCGAGCCAAGCAGCTTCAAGGATTGTTGCATCGTTTCCTCAGATGCAGACTTCGGGCGATTGGTTCGCTGCAGGAGGCATAATCTGGTGCCGTGTACAGGCTCCTAGCCTGCGAGCGGGACTTCCACGCTGAGCTTACTCTCTATTATTTCTCTTTCGGCATCTTCGAGCGCATCAGACAGCACCTCATCTAGATCAAGTTGCTCTTCGATTCGGTTGATTCCAAGCTGATCGGCCCTGGTTTCGGGGTGGCGTGGCACGAACAAGGAGCAGCAGTCTACTTCGGGAAGAATGGATATCGGATAGCTCCCAATCCTACGAGCGACCTCAATGATGTCCTCCTTGTCTTCACCAACCAGCGGACGAAGGATGGGGAATCGCACCGATTCAGAGATGACGGACAGGTTCTCGAGAGTCTGGGAGGCGACTTGTCCGATGCTGTCACCGGTTACCAGGGCCAGTCCTCCTTCGCGGGAAGCAATCTGTTGGGCAAGACGGAGCATGAAGCGTCGATAGAAGATCACCCGTGTCGACGGGGGAGTGAACGCCATAATCTGCCTCTGGACTTCGGCGAAGGGGACTCGATAGAGCACCGAGCGGAATTGATACTGGCTCAGGAGCGTCACCAACTGCCGTACCTTTTCCTGCGATTCAGCGCTGGTATGGGGATAGGAGTGAAAATGAACGAAGACTGCTTGGCATCCTCGTTTCATGATCTTGTAACTAGCGACCGGAGAATCGATTCCACCCGAAAGCAGCACCACCACCCTGCCCGATGCTCCCACCGGCAGACCCTTCACCCCCCTCAGCTTCTCGAAATAGAGGAAGGCGTACCGCTCGACCATATCGACGTAGCAGGTCAGCTCGGGTGTTCTCAGGTCAACCCGTTTCCCGCAACGTTCGAGAATGAATGCTCCCAGACGTTCGTTCAGCTGGGGAGAATTGAGAGGGAACGTTTTCTGGGCGCGGCGAGCCTGAATCTTGAAGCTCTCAAAGTCTCTCTCTTGAACCAGCTTCCAGAGGTTCTGTTGCAGTAGATCGAGAGCTTGTTCGGAGAGCCAGGCAGGAGAGCACGAGACGATCCCGAAAACCTTCTGCAAACGCTCTCCGATCTCTTTGAGGGGCGACTCCGGAAGCAGCTCCACGATCAGTCGTCCGGAGATGCGCCGTACCTCCTTGAAGGGCAACCCTGAGAGCGCACGGATGATGTTCTGGCGGAGACGCTGTTCAAAGAAAGAGCGGTTCCCCTTCTTGAGGCCGATCTCATGGTAGTGGCACAGAAAGAAGCGCCGCATCAGGACATTATAGCCGAGCGGTTAGTTGCAGGTTGCAGGTTGCAGGTTGCAGGTTGCAGGTTGCAGGTTGCAGGTTGCAGGTTGCAGGTTGCATCCTATTTTGCCCGCAGTCACCTTTTGGGGAAGAAATCAATCGAGGTCAATCCCAACGGGATTGCGTATTCCAGCCCAGGGTTTCCCAACCCTGGGTCAACGATGCTCCCCCTTAGACTTTAACCCTGAAGGGGTTGCGTACAGAAGATCATCCGAAACCACTTCCCCTCTCTTGAAACCTGTAACCTGAAACCTGTAACCTGCAACCGTCTCTCTAACCTGCAACCATCTCCCCGGAGGCACCCATGACCCTGAAGTTTGAATTGCTCATCGAACCCTACGGCGGAACCACCGAAGGACCAGCGTGGGATGGGACTGGTCTAGTCTTCACCCACATACCAGCGAGCAGGATCATGCGCTATGACCCGGTTACGGGCTCCTCGACCGTGTTTCGCTCGGGAACCAACTGCGCCAATGGTCTGATGTTCGACCCCGAAGGTCGGCTCTATGCCTGCGAGGGAGATGCAAGACGCGTGGTGCGGTACGAAGCGGATGGGACGGCGACGGTCCTGGCGGATCGTTTCGAGGGAAGCCAGTTCAACATTCCCAACGATCTAGCCGTCGACCTTGAGGGTCGGGTCTGGTTTACGGATCCATACTACGAAGGAGCCGCGGGGCCTTGGAGCGAGGATCGGTCCAACAAGGAGCTCGATCACGATTCGGTGTACCGATTGGATCCAGGGAGCGATCGGAGTTGGTCAGTGAATCGGGTGACCTTCGATACCACCAGGCCCAATGGACTCTTGTTTTCGCTCGATCACAGGACCTTGTACGTTGCTCAGAGTGGACGTGAGCCGAAGGAGTCGAGGCAGCTTCGAGCCTACCCAGTCGCGGACGATGGAACTCTGGGGTCGTGGAGTATCCTACACGATTTCGGAGCCCATCGCGGAATCGACGGTATGTGCCTTGACGTCGAGGGGAATATTATCGCGACCGCTGGCTTCAGGCAGGGGGGACCGGGACCGATGATCTATGTGTTTGCGCCCTCGGGGCGGGTTCTGGAATCCCATCCGACACCGTTCGACCGGCCCACGAACTGCTCCTTCGGCGGCCCCGATTTGAGCACACTCTACGTCACGACGGTCGGAGGCCATCTGCTTTCGGCGCAAACCGAGCGCGTGGGACGCCTGCACTTTCCGCCCCTGTGAGAAAGAGAAGGTAAGACATATTCTGCTGAAAGGGGATAAATAGGAGTTGTGATCCTTCGGTTTCTGACTCGTTTGGTGCCGGCTTTGCTCTTGGGCGGGCAGGTTTGGTCTCAACAAATGGACAATCCGACGTCCTTCACAACCGAGGTCGGGATCAGACTGTTCGCAGAGCAGATCCGGCCCATCTTGGATCGACATTGTCTGGCTTGTCACTCGAGTCCCACCACGCAGGGAGGACTCGATCTCTCGACTCGCCGGGGCATGCTGGCCGGCGGGGGCCGTGGACCCGCGGTGGTTCCTGGCGACAGTCGTGCCAGCCTCCTCTACCAGCTCGTTACACATTCGCAAGAACCGGCGATGCCGCTTGAGGCGGAGCCTCTCCCCGCTGAGGCAGCTGTCCTGATCGCTCTGTGGATTGATCTCGGAGCGCCTTTTGCTGAACCTCACGCGGATCACAGCAGCAGTGCCATCGACATGCTTGTCGGCAGCCATTCCTTTTCCTCAGGGGTCTTTAGCAGGGTCCGACCCACCCTCGAAGCCAAGTGCCTGAAGTGCCACGGCGGCAAGTTCAGACAAGCCGGGTTGGATCTGTCGACCCGAGAGAAACTGCTAGCGGGCAGCGACGAGCACCGTGATGTCCTGGTTCCAGGAGACGCCCCAGCCAGCTTGCTGGTCAAGAAGATCCGTCACCAGCATGAGCCGGGCATGCCCTACCAGGACAAGCACCCTGAAGTGTGCTCGCTGCCATGACCACAAGACCGACCCCATCGCACAGGAGGAGTTCTACCGTTTCCGGGCTTTCTTCGAGCCCTACGACGTTCGTACCGATCGCTTGCCCGGCGAACCGGATATCCTCGAGGCTGGCCTTCCTCGAGTGTTCGACTCCGAGCCTCGAGCCGCCGGCCGTCAGGGTCCACCTATCTATGCCGAGACCTATCGCTATATCCGGGGGGACGAAAAGAACCCAGACAAGAATAATCCCCTTTCCCCGGCCGTGCCAGAGATCTTGGGTGACCTGGGGGAGCCTATCCAACCCATCGAGCTGCCTCTGGAGAGCTACTACCCTTCAATCCAGCCGTTCGTCCACGACGACCTGCTGAGCCAGGCGAAGGAGGCCATCTCTGCGGCGGAAACCGAGCTTGCCGTGGCCAGGCGGGAAGAGGCTCGCGTTCAGGAGCTTGCCACGAAGGCGCCAGACGAACAGGTCTTGAGGTTGGGACGCGAACGCTTCGACAAGGAGATCAAGCCCATCTTCGACAAGAACTGCGTCGTCTGCCACGGCCCCAACGTGGCGCGAAACGACTTTCGCACGATCACCTTCGATCTGCTTCTGGAAGGGGGTACCAGGGGCGGCCCCGGAATCGTCCCTGGGAAGAGTGCCAATAGTTCTGTCATCCGAAGACTTCGTGGAGAGAAGCAGCCCCGGATGCCTGCCGAGGCGCCGCCGCTACCCGAGGATGCCATCAAACAGATTGCCGATTGGATCGACGGTCTCGCGCCCGAAGACCCCCAGCTCATGTTGCGTAAAGCCCGGGAGGCAGTGGCGTTAGCCGAAAAGAATTTGACCTGGAGCCGAGAGGACCTGGCGGCCCAGCAGGCCCGACTGGCGGCAGACGGTGCCCACTGGGCCGACCCACCCGACCCCAGGGCAGAGGATCTGGCCGAAGCCGCCAGGAAGGCAGAGCGCTCCGCCGGCCTGCTCAAGGCAGAGAGGAATCTGCTGGAGGCGCAACAGAAGCTGGCGCATGCCCTGCAGGAGCCTCCCGCCGCCGCTGGAGCTCTGGTGAAAACCCGAGAGAAGCGGGTCTCAGTCGCCAGTTCCCAGCTCAGGGCTGCCCAGACAGCACTGGGACAGGCGAAGAACGAGTACTCACCCGTCGGGACGCTCTACCCCAAAAGGAGCACGGGACGGCGAACCGAGCTGGGTCGCTGGATCACTTGCGAGGACAACCCGCTCACGGCCCGGGTTGCCATCAACCACATCTGGCTGCGGCATTTCGGTGAACCGCTGGTGACCTCCATCGACGACTTTGGAGTCAAAGCGGATCCTCCGTCCCATCCTCAGCGGTTGGGTCCAACTCGCCCGCCACCGCCAGGATGCTATCGCGTACCACCTCGGCTTCCATGCGCTGCTGATTCATGCGCCACAGATATCGCGTCGCCCAGACCCAGTTCCACACCGGACGGCACATTTTCCAGGGCCTTTTACCGTCGCTTGGCTCCTGGGTCCACTATGGGCTCGGCTCCTTGAACGACAACCTGCCTCAGTTCGTCGTTCTGGGTGGACGGATCCTGCCCAACGCCGGGGGGCCGGCAGCCGTCTCCGGCAACTACCTCGGACCTCAACACGACGGGATCACCCTCGACGTGGACCCCCAGAATCCGCTGCGTTTAGCCAGACCCATCAAGGGGGTCTACAAGGAGGAGCAGGAGGCCAAGTTCGCCCTTCTGCGGCGCTTCAACCACTTCGAGGCCGTACAGTATCCCGACGATTCGGCGATGCGGGCTCGAATCAAAGCCTACGAGTTGGCCTTCCGGATGCAGACCTCGGTTCCCGATCTTTTCAAATTCTCAGAAGAGAGCTCCCGGACCCAGCAACTGTACGGGCTCGACAATGAGGTCACCAAGCCTTTCGGAGAGATCTGTCTGACGGCGCGCCGATTGGTGGAACGCGGTGTGCGATTCGTCCAGATCATTCACGGCTACTCCACCGACACCATCGCCTGGGACGCCCATTTCCACCTGAAGCACTACCACAGTCTTACCTGTGGAGAGGTGGACCATCCCATCGGCGGTCTGCTCAAGGATTTGAAGCAGAGAGGTCTATTGGACGAGACCCTGGTGGTCTGGGGCACTGAGTTCGGCCGGACCCCAGGTATGCAGGGTCAGACGGAGGGCCGCGATCACCATCCGGCTGCCTTCACCTGCTGGATGGCCGGCGGCGGTATCAAGGGCGGTATCGTCCATGGGGCCACCGACGAGCTTGGCTACCACGCCATCGAAGACCGTCACTACGTCACGGACCTCCATGCGACCGTCCTGCACCAGCTTGGACTCGATCCCCGCAAGTTGGACGTTCCCGGCCACAAGCGTCTGGAGATGGACTATGGCAAGCCCATCCACGAAATCATGGCATAGTTCACTTTTCGTCTAATTCACCACATTCCGTGGCTTTCCTTCGAGAAAGGCGATGACGTTGTCGACCACTCCGGCATTGAGGAAGTCATATCCTTCGGGAGTCTGGTCGGCGCTGTGAGGAGTCAAGACCACCTGCTCGCAGTCCAGGAGTGGATGCTCCGGTCCAGGAGGCTCGGGATCGAATACATCCACTGCCGCACCTCCTAGATGTCCACTCTTGAGAGCGTCTACCAGAGCGTCGGTATCGACGACGCTGGCACGCGCCGTGTTGACCAGCAGACTTCCCGTCTTCATAAGGGCGAGCTCCCGTTTTCCCAGAAGGTGCCGACTCTCTGGAGTGTACTTCACGTGCAGAGATACAACGTCGCTGAGGCGCAGCAGATCGTCCAGGTCTACGAAGCGAACGCCTAGTTCTTTTTCTCGCTCTGACGAAGGATGGAAGGTCCAGGCGATCACCTCCATCCCTATTGCCCGGGCCAGCCGTATCATGTGGACTCCGATGGTCCCTGTGCCTACCACTCCCAATGTTCTTCCTGTCAGGTAGACACAGTGGATCTGAGTCCAGCGCCCTGCCTTCAGCTCCGCCGTTTGGTAGGCTGCTCTCTTGGCCACCGCCATCATGATTCCCAAGGCGTGCTCGGCCACCACCGGAGCGGTCTTGCCGGGTATGTTTGAGACGACGATACCCTGCTGTCGGGCAGCCTCCAGATCGATCGAGTCCGTACCGACTCCGCAGACGGTGAGGAAGCGAAGTCTTGGGAGCTGCTCCAGGAGTTGGGCGGGCCATTTCACCGAGCCGTGCGCGAGTTGATCAGAATGTCGGCGTTGGCCGCTCTACGCACTTTTTCTTCATCTGATGTCGGTCGGTCTTCATACAAGGCGACCTCGCCCCGTTGCTCCAGTTGGGTCAGATGACGCGAGCCGGAGAGTTGGGCGGGGTCGTCTCCAGGAATAACAATGAGCGGTTGGGGTGACTTGGTCATGCAGGGACACCGAGGATCACGGGTCCTGCGGGGATTTCGCTCATTTCAGGAAGGTTCATCACCGGCCCAGTTTGGATTGATCGTCCGAATTCACCTCGGTTGGCGCTTTCTCAATTAGTCCTTGTGCTTCCCATGAGTTGAGATGTTCTCTTATCTGGTCCGCACGCTGGTCCTTTGGAAAGACCTTCAGCAACTGCCTGAACTCTGCTGCGGCAGAAGTAACACTGCCCTTCGTGGCGAAAATCGCCCCTGCCAGGTAGTAGCTATCGGCAAACATTCTGGAGGACTCATTCTTCTTGTACTGAAAGATCGACTTCGCAGCGAGATCGATTTTCCCCAGGTTGAAATTTGCCACCGCACTGAAATAGTGGGCTTGAGTGACGTAGGGATTCAGTTCCAGGATGCGATCGCTCAGGCGACACACCTCCGCCCAGCGGCTGCTTTCACCTTCCAGTATGGCCAGTTCGATGTAGGGGCTGACGTATTCGGGATCTGCCGCGATAGATTTCTTGAACGCCTCCCGCGCGCCCCCCTCATCCTTGAGTTTCAGCCGGGTCGCTCCCAACAGGTTCCAGGCGGCTGCGTAGTTCGGGTAAAGTTTGACTGCCTTTTCCAGCTCCTTGGAGACCTTGGAATGTTTGACCTTCTTCTTCCTCAGCTCCTTGGTTGCCTTCTCATACGCCTTTCGAGCCTTCTTGGGTGCGGCCAGGCCGGTGAAGCTGACGGTTGAGCCTGAGACCTTCGCCAGTCGCCGCAGGACGATCTCGCCCACTTCAGAACTGTCGAGTGGCCGTCTCATCCCCAGCTGGAGCCGCTCCGATTGAAAGCCAGGCAGCACCGCGCGCAATTCGCAGCCGGCCAGATTCATGGAACCATCGAATGAGTCTATTCCGGGCTGGTCCGAGGGGTTTGAGCTATTCGAATTCCAGGGGCTGCCACCAACGCTGGCATCCGCAAAGGCCATACTGCTGGGGGAGCCCACCTCAAAGCTGAAGTTGCCATCGGTGAAGGTGAACGCCTGCTGCCGGGTGCTGCCATTACATGACAGTTCAACGTTTACCGAGCCCGGGAGCGGGCTTCCATCGGCCAGGACCACCTTACCGCTCAGGCGAACGGGCCGGCGCATGCGGTTCATTTGCTGGTCGGCGGGGCTTCGCCGAAAATCACGTTCCCTGGTTGGTCTCTGGGGGCGCTGGGGCCGTTGACCCTGATCGCCTTTATCACCACCACCCGTGGTGTTCTGCTGGGCCAGGATCATGCTGGGGAGGAACAGGGCCAGGGCTAGCCGGGTCAGACTGACACTTACTCTGGTTCTCATTGGAGGCCTCCTAATCTTTCTGCGGAAGACTTAACTTTCATATATTGATTCGGACTCTCGTCTTGCTCCCCCTGGAGTACAAGACGGAAGCAGAGCGTCTCACTTGAAGCCGAAGGTCCTAGTTTTTGGATCGGGAGCGATTCCAAGGCGACGTCCTCGATCAGGCCACGCTTCTCCCAGGCAGCCAATTTCTCTTCCAGTCTGTCGGCGACCGGCGTGCCTTGTGGGGAAGGCCCTTAGGAAAAGCCGAAACTCTGCAGCCGCCCCCTGAGAAATCACGCAGCTGGGTTAAGATCGCTCCCATTACATAATGGCTGCCGACCGTATATCGGCTCTTGCCATGTTCGAGAACCTTCTGAATAGACTCGCGAGCTTTGTCCAGTTCGCCCAGGTTCAGATTAGCGACCGCATAGAAGTAGTGGAGACCCTCATGATGTGGGGATTCAGTTCTGTTACCGCCTCGCATAGCCGAGCCACCTCCTGCCAGTTCTCGTCCCTGAGCGCCATTTGGCCCAGACTTATGTAGGGGCGCAGGTATTTCCGATCTGCGTCGATTGATTTCTGAAACGCTTGGCGTGCCCCCGGTCGGTCTCCCATGGCGAGTTTTGAGTTTCCCATCAGGAACCAGGCGGCGGCGTACTGGGGGTATGCCTCGACGGCTTTCTCCAGATTTTTGACTGCTTTGGGGATGTTTCCGTTCTCCTTCCGGAGTTCCTTATCGGCTTTCTCATAAGCCTTTCGCGCCTTCTTTGGGGCCTTGAGAACCGTATAGCTGACGGTTAGTCCCTGCACCTGGTCCAGGCGCCGCAGGACCAGATTGCCGACGTCTGAGTTCTCCATATATCGTATGACACCCAGCCCGATGACATCCGACTCGAACCCAGCCAAGACGCCTCTGAGACTGCAATCGCTAAGATCCAAGGCTCCGGATCCCGGTCCCTGTCCCGGTACTCGGCTGAAGGGATCGTTGCGGTTGGATCTGTTCCCCACACTGGCATCGCTGGATCCCGATCCTTCGTCGCCCAGTTGGAAGCTGAAGCCGCCATCTGCGAAAGTGAAAGTCTGTTGGCGTACCGAGCCTCCACAGAGCATTTCCACGGTCACCGGTTCCGGGAGGGCGATGCCGTCTTCCAGTAGCACTCTGCCGGTCACGAACATCTGACTTGGAAGCTGCATGCCCGAATTCCAGTCTCCCGAACCAGTGTTGTCGTTTTCTCGGGGGGCATCTGCGCTCCTCGGGTTCCGATTGCCGATGGTCCTGACACTGCCCTGGGCCTCGAGCGGGGAGGCTGTCACAGCCAGCATCAGAATCAAAATCAGGAGCAGGGACGCTGTCTTCGCTTTCATAACCATCTCCTGAGAGCAGGATCTCAGGCCGATCTAAGTACTCTGGTTCATAAATACGATGATGTATGTGGCGCGCGCGACGGCGTCGAGGGCGCGAAGCGACGACGAAGCCATACCCTTGTGTATTGGAAGGAGGAGCGACTCCATCGGCCCGTCCCGTCGCCATCCAGAGGGCAGATGGGGGTTGTTGACGATCTCTGCGTTGGTCGTCGTCGAAGATGGCCAAGCATCGTCTTCCTCCTCCTGCCTTGACCTCGCCTCCCAAGTCCCATCTGCATACATCATCGTATTTATGAACCAGAATCACTAAGTAGCCAGGCTACTTGAGAGCGGCCTCAGACACTCCAGCACTCTTGATCAGACCAAGCTTTTCCCAGCCCATCAGGGTTTCCTTCAGCTGGCTCTCAATCGGCTCACCTGGCGACGTCTCCAGGAAGAGCCGAAACTCTTTCGCGGAGGTATCGTACTGCTGCTGTTCAGCCAAGACCGCTCCCAGAATGTAGTGACTGCCAGCGAGGAATTGACTCGGTCCTGCTGCCTGGACCTTCTCAATGGACTCCTTTGCCGAATCCAGTTTCTTCAGATTCAGACAGGCTACTGCGTTGAAGTATTGAGCCTCGACTATGTGTGGGTTCAAGTCCATCACCGTCTCGCATAAGCGTTCCACTTTGGTCCAATTCTGGGTTTCCATCTCCATCCCCGCCAGCGACAGGTAGGAATTTACATAGTTCGGATCCGCCTTGATCGCACGGTTGAAGGCGTCCCGAGCAGCGAGTTCCTCCTTGAGGGCCAACCGTGAGTTGCCCAGCAAATACCAGGCTGCCGCAAACTCAGGGAAAGCCTTGACGGCCTTTTCCAACTCCTGGACCGCTTTGGAGACATTTCCCTTCGGTTTCTTCAATTCTTTTTGGGCCTTGGCATAAGCTTTTCTGGCCTTCTTGGGGGCTCTGAGCGTGGTAAAGCTGACCGTCAATCCCGAGACTTCCTCCATCCGCTGCAGAATAATGACACCCACATCACTGTTCTCCATCGACCTTCGAAGTCCCAACTTGATCGAGTTGGAGCGAAAGCCTGGCAGCGCCGTCCGGAGTTCACAGCCCCGCAAATCCAACTCCCGGTCTGAGTAATTCTGGCCACCCGGCACCCGGGCGAAAGGATCCACGCTGTCAGCTTCGTTGCCGCTGATGCTGGCGTCCATGGACTTGAGGTCGGAAGCTAGCTCAATGTTGAAATCGCCGCTTCCGAAAGTAGCGTCTTGCTGGCGCACAGAACCGTGGCAGACCAGGTTGACCGTAACGGGGCCGGGCAGGAGGGAGCCGTCATCCATGAGCACTTTGCCCGAAAGAAACGAAGGACGATTCATGCTTCGCTGATTTGACTCGTCCGCTCTTGTTCGCCAGACCGACTCGGCTGGTGAGTCCACGGCCTCACCGACATCGGAACCGGAAGGGTCTCCGCCCACGCTTCCGCGTCGAGCGTCCCTCTGAGCTTCCAGAGGTAAGCTCATCGAGGCAATGAGGAGCATACCCAGGAAGAAGAATGCGTTTCTGATCATGAGAACCTCCGCGGTTCCGCTATCTTCACAAGAACGGATTACTCCCCATACTACTACAGAATCGCCTGGACCTCTGCAAGGATGTGAGGTTCATGAACGCTCTACCAAAAATGTTGGATTTCTGACAGATCCAGAACTCAAGTACAAAGTTCTCCCGAGTGCGAACACTGGATTCGAAGACCGGATCGGGCTATCTTGAGTCTCTATGAGCAGCAAACAAACGCGCCCCAACATTCTCCTCATCCAGACCGATCAACACGCGTCCTCGGTTGCTGGCTTTGCTGGCGATCCGTACGTGCAGACCCAGCACCTTGATGCCCTCGCTCAGCGCTCCACGCAGTTCGATACCGCGATCTGCCCATCTCCCATCTGCACACCTTCACGCATGTGCATGCTCACCGGCAAGGAGGCTCATCGCTGTGCCGCCTGGAGCAATCACTGGATCATCTTCCCTGAGCATGCCACCTGGCCGGGACACTTCGGCGCCCACGGTTACCGTACTTGTCTGGTCGGCAAAATGCATTTCGGCGGACGCGACCAGATGCAGGGGTTCCAGGTCAGGCCCTACGGAGATCTTCGCCATGGCTTGAGCCATCAGCCTGAGCCAATCGATCTCTTCCCCGCCTACCACGGAGCCGAGAGTGCAGGAATCAGCGAGATTCCGGAGAGTCTTCTCCAGGATGTCATCGTGACTCGTGAGAGTCTGGCCTTTCTCCGGGAGCACCAGGACCTGGAACCGGACGTGCCTTGGTTCGTCTGCGCCTCCTACTCCCGTCCCCACTCTCCCTTTACTGCACCGGGACGCTACATTCGGCGCTACCGGGATAAGATCCCTCCAGCCTATCTGCCCGCGAAGCCCGACGATGAGTTGGAGCCCTTTGCCCGCCGATATTTTAGCGTCGATCAACCGGCTGAAGTGTCGCTGCGGGGTCGCGAGGCCTACTATGCCTGCATCGACTTCGTTGACGATTGCATCGGCGAGCTCTTGGAAGGATTGGACCGAGCCGGTCTCTTGGACAACACCATCGTTATCTACACCAGCGATCATGGGGAGATGATTGGACATCACGGCATCTGGGGAAAGATCGTCTACTACGAGCCTTCAGTTGGCGTGCCGCTGCTGATGACAGGACCGGGCATCCGAGCCGGACATCACCGGGTGCCCCATCCGGTCTCTCTGCTGGATCTCTTCCCGACCACCTGCGCCTTGGCAGGACTGCCGATTCCCGAGGGACTGGACGGAGTCGACCTCCACGAACTGTTAGCCGATCCGCAAACGGCTAAGCCACCCCGGGATTTCGCGGCCAGTGCTTCCTTTGCCTACGGAGTACGCATCAACTACAACACGACCGACGAGAATCAGCCTGCTGCAGCCATGCGGCTGGTGCGCGATGAAAACTGGAAATATGTAGAGATCGAGAAGGGTTCACCTCTGCTCTTCGACTTGGCAAACGATCCCCTGGAGAAGCTGAATCTGGCGGCACGTCCCGAACAGCAGGAACGATGTCGCCAGATGAAGCAGGCCCTGTTTCGCAACTTCGGCTGGCAGCGGGTGCACGAGCAGCTCGACGAAGATCGCGCCCGATTGCCCGAATTCCTGTCCGGACAAAGGCCCAGCACACCGAACCAGTATGTGCTCGCCGACGGCCGTATGTTCGATGCCGAAGGAGGCCTCTATGGCGCCCGCTGGCTTTATGTGCCACCAAGTGCTTCCGGTGGTATCATTCCCCAACAGTTTGGGTAGAAGGAAATGTACGGAGAAACAGGTTGAAGGTACTGCAATTTGACAGTGGGGCGATCGCGGATCCGTCGGGGATTCTGGGTTCCGCCGAATCGGTCATTCAGGCGAAGGAGCGGGAACCGGTTGTCGTGGTCGCGGCCATGGCCTCGAGCAGCGAGACGCTCCTGGAGGCAGGGCAGAGGTCGGCGCATCAAGACATGGTCCTGGCTTCTACCCTGGCCGAAGGATCGAGGACCTACCACATGCAGGTGGCCGAACAGATCACCTCGGTAGTCTGGCAGGAGACCAAGAAGTCGCTTTCCAATCTATTCGAGGAGATCACCGACCTGCTAAAGGGACTCTACCTGCTGGGCAAGCTGAGTCCCAGATCGGAGAAGGTGCTGCAATTCTATGCGGAAGGACTAGCTGCCACGATCCTGTCCCAGGCTCTGAAGGAGAAGGGCTGTAGCTCTGAATGTCTGTTCAACCGGGAGCTCTTCGTACAGCAAGTGGATCAACTGCGGCAGCCCGATCCTGGCACCCTCTCGGAACTACAGCAGGAAGTAGACTCCCTCCTGGCCGAGGGAAAGGTACCGGTAGTCCCCCTCTCCCTGGCAAGCATCAACCTGGATCTGGGGTAGGCTCAGTGGTAGTAGCTTTGGCCTCCAGGCCGAAGTATTCTTCTTCTTTCGAGCCTTTGGCACAACCCACGGCGGCCTGGAGCCCACCGCTACGACCTTGGCTGGCCGGCCGAATCATCCGATTCAATCCAGCTTTTTGCGATAGACGCCTTCCGCCTCGTCGATGGCCGCCAGAGCCTCCATCTGCTGTGAAGGACTCTCATAAAGCGCCTTGGTCAGCACCAGCTGCCGAAGCTCCTCAATCCGATCCAGGAAATAGCGAACCGAATCCCGATCCACGAAGGGCTTTCCCTGGATGACGCAGTGAACCGGGGTAGTATGAGCAAAAAGCGTAGGATTGTTCACCAACAGGCGGTGACCTCCTCCGGTGACGTGCGCCGCCACCCAGGCGCTCTCAGCCAACTCGATCTCCCCCTCGTAGCTCAGGACCCTCCCCGCCCCATCACCGGGCACCGAGTGGAAGACCTTCCCGTTTGCGATCAGATCCAGCCTCCCCATCGGCACTTGTGAATAGGCTTCGGCCTTCACTCTTATCCGACCAGGCTGGTCGAGAGCGAGTCGGGAGCCAGGTAGCTTACCCTCGACCTCGAAGAAGAGCAGGGGAGCGTTGCTGACAAAGGTCCGGCCCTTCTTCAATCCCACGATCCAGTCCTGGTAAGTGAGCTCCCCTCCCGTATGGACGTAGACGCGATCTCCGCCGATGACCTTGTGGCGGCGGATGTTGTTGAAGGTATCGGTTCCGGCGGCGGCCGCCAGCTGGAAGCCGCAGTTGAGGAGCCGATGATAGATATCGGCAGAGACTTCGGTATTGGCGTAGCCCAGGATCTCCATGCCATCGATCGTCCCCAGTGCCGCATCGACGGCCAGCGACCTTGCGGTTTTTGATCCAGGGTGGACGTAGAAGACTCCGACGCCCTCCTTCTGGGCGCGTCGGGCCACGCTCGTGTTGGGCGGGTAATCGAAGGGATTGGGGCTGTTGGGAAAGCCGCTATACGGTGGTTCCACGAACCTCTTGAGATTCAAGAGTGCTATGTGGCCGTAGAGCCAAGGCCTAAATTCCTGGTTCCAATAGAGGATGTGGCTGGGAGTGGAAAGAGGGTGAGGAGCCCCGGTGAAACGCTGCCTGTCGTAGACGACTGTCCCCTGGGAGTTGCAGATCAGCAGGTTCGCCACGTTCAGATCTTCCGCCTGCACCTGAAGTCGTATGTCCTCGGGATTCACCAACTGGGACATCGTCTTGTGGACCAGGTTGGGGTGAATATGGATATCCCCCGAATACCAACCCCGGGTCGCTGGATCGACGATCCGCTGGAGGCGGAAATCCTCGATCTGAAGGCCGTCTGGGGGTAGACTCACGATCCGGCTCTCGGCGGCGTACTCCGGACCTCGAACCACGAAGATCTCGGTCTCACCGGCGGGAAGGACCACCGAGCTGACTCCCTGAGTGTGAAAGTATGGGTCGGCCGCAATCTCAGCGCTTCTGAGGTAGGTTCCGGAAGGACCGCGCCCCCTGCCATCGGATCCGCGCAGGTGAACCCGGGCGGGAACCAAATTCCTCTTTTCATCGTAGACTCGGACCAGAAGCCGCGAGGTCGATCTCCAGGCCAAGGGCAGCGACAGTTTCTCCTCGCTTCCTCCGGTAGCAGCAATTCGGAGCACAAGCTGATCCCCCTTGCGTCCCCAGATCCTGAACACCGCGGGATAAACCTGTCCTGGGTCCAACTCAAGCTCGAGGGTGGGGGAGGTAAGGTTTTCTGAGCCCGACGATAGAGTGACCGCGAGGCGTCCGGAGCTACCGTTTTGAATCAACACCGGCAATCGGTTTTCGAGTCCATTCGTGAACTGGAGGGATGAAGGCCGGACCAGGGCGACCGGAGCCGGCACCAGTGTGATCTTGAGCAGCTCGGGAGAGTCGAGCGCCCAGAGTGCGCGATTGACCTGTCGCTGAACCTCCGTCTCAGGTATGGGAGTCCTGGTACCGAAGGCATCGCGCTGATGCATGTTGAGCCTGCGAATGGGCTGGTAGACAGCCAGAGCAGCTTTCCGGTCTACTTCGGTGTTGAGCAAGAGATCGGAAAAGAACTCGGCGAAATCTCGAAGGACAGGACTACGAACCAACAGACCCTCAATCTCGTCCTCGGTCAAGCCATAGGAGTTCCTGAGGCGGCTGCCGCCTTCTTCTGCATGTAGATTCAAGAGCAGGGTTAGCAGCAATAAACCAATTGCAGTGGGGTGAAGCGAGTGCTTCCGAATGGACCGTCTACTTCTCACAAACTTCCCGATCGATTCTGCGATCACTCATTGATCGCTCTCCCATTATGGACAGCGGGCCCACTGCGAAACAGACCTGTTTCGGATATCGGTGGCTCAAAGACCCTTTTTTCTTTGGAGCCCATCTCTTATTGTGAGAGAGTAGATTCAGCTGATCGTTAGCGCCGGGGGGCCTGGCTCCCTGCAGAAGCCGAGCCGGCGTCTAATGATCTTGTTCCTGGCACCCGATCTGTTCAGTAAGACCTGCGTGGAGGCACACGATGGACGGAAAGGACAAAGACAAGGCAAGAGCGCAAACGAAGGCAGTTGAAAAACGCCCGCGGCCGCCCATCGAGTGGAAGCTGACCGAAGAGGATAAAGACTTTCTCCGCTCCTGCAACATCCGCCCCAACTAGCCGCAGTCAACCCGCAGCCAAGAGTTCCCTTCCGGGCTAAAGTAAACGCCGTCCACCCGGACGATCAGAAGACATTCACGGTACAGTCCGCTTCCGCTACCAAGTTTTGCGCTGAGGTGGCTGTCAGCCTGAAGGTTGTGTCACTGGTCATCGTCCGGGTGAGGGTTCCACTCGCCGGGAGACCGGTAGCAATCAACGAACTGGTGGTTAGATTCCTCAGCGAGACCGTCTGAGCATCCGAGGTGTTCCAACTGATTTGTACGGCCCCACCACTGGGAACCCCGGGTGGGGCACAGGTGAACCGCAGGATCGTGGGTGGTTGGAGGACGACTTCTACAATCACATTAGCGGTGACGACTTCCCCGGCACCGTTGGAAACGGTCAAGGTATACAGCGTCGTCGACTGAGGGCTTACCTGAGTCGACCCAGAAGCCGCCAAGCTATTGCCAATGTTGGTGATGTTGACAACCAAGCTCGGGTGTTGATCTGCATTGGTTTCCCATTCCAACAGCACGGGGTCACCTGGATTGATGACGTTGTCGCTAGGATCTACCAAGGATGCCGTAAAGCGGGTTATCACGGGAATGGGCGGCTTGACGACCACGGTGACCGCGGCCGAAACACTCTCACCTGCACCGTTCGTGGCAGTGAGGGTGTAGGTTGTGGTCTCAACGGGTGTGACACTGAGGCTGTCGTTAGCACCGCTGGTGGGTAGGATTCCCCCGTTGGAATTGGTCAGCGTCAACGTGTCGGCGTTCTCGGTCGCCCAGGTCAAGAGCGATGACTCCCCGATTCTGATCTCCGAGGGAGTCGCGGTAAATTCAACTATCCTTGGCAAGGCAGGCCGCACCGGGACGGTGACGGACGCCGTGACGATTTCTCCACCGTCGTTGCTGGCGGTCAAAGTGTAGGTCGTGGTGCCTTGAGGACTGATTCCGGTGATGCAGCCACTGACGAGATCATTACCCGTCAACTGGACCGTCCCCGAGGGGGTGTTTGTGATCGAAGCTTGAGCGACGTTCTCCATAGTCCAGCACAGATCAGTAGTTTCTCCCAGGCGAATCTCAGGAGGTGTTGCTGTGAACTGTGTGATGATGGGAAGGTTGGGGCGCACCACAATCGTCACGTCAGACGAGGCAATTTCGCCTCTGTCGTTGGTGACTGTCAGCGAATAGGTGGTCGTTCTCTGGGGACAGACTACGAGTTGATCCGAGGTGTTCACGTTGACTGGGGCACTCCCCGAGGTGAGGTTGGTAACGAACACCCGACTGGCACCTCGAGTCTCCCACTGCAGCTCCGAGCAATCGCCCAGCCGAATCTCGGGAGGAACGGCAACAAAGCGTACGATCTCAGGGATGTCCGGCCTTACCAGTACCGTCGCCTCTGCCGAGACGCATTCATTCACCAGGTTACATGCAGTGAGAATATAGGTAGTAGTGTCTATGGGTGAGACTGGCGTGCTCCCATTCTCGGGATTCAGTGCAGTGCCAACCTGCACGTTTGAGATCGTAATGCTGTCTGCATTGCTTACCTCCCACTCAAGCTGGGAGGATTCGCCGAGGCGGATCTCGGACGGATTGGCGCGAAACTTGAGGATCACTGGCTGATCTGCCCGCAGGGAGGAGAGGACCACTGCGTCAGGTGCGCTCGCCCTTCCGAAGCTGTCTCTGACTACCAGTTCAACCGTGCACTTCTCGCCATTGCCTATGACGAAAGAGGGTGTAGCGGTCTGAGCTCCTTCCAAGACGATTGTTGACGGGCAGTCTCCTAATAAGTTCCATTGGAACTCGAGCGTATCGCCTTCAGGATCGGACGACCCGGTCCCATCCAGAATCACGCGGGTTAATGGGTTCAAGTCAAGCTGGTCCGGTCCGGCATCGGCGATTGGAGCCTGGTTGCCTCTCCTGACGACCCTGGTGAGTGTCTCGTAGCGGATGCGCGGTACGAACACCGGAACCGGCCCTTGGTCCTCCCGGAAGGTTGAGGGCCGCGACCAATCATCAAAACGCAGCCCGAATCCCAGACGCATCGAGTTCTGGTTTCCGACGAAGCTCTCGTTGTATCCCACCTCAGCCGCGAACCCAATCTTCTTCCAAAGCCTCGGCATGATGTAGCGAAACACTCCCCCCGGAACGTTGCTGCGAACCGCCGAGCTCATGTAGCCAAAGGCTCCTTCCACGTAGGATCTATCTGTCACTGAAACCTGGAAGTTGACCCCCACCTGATCCATGACCTTGAGGTATGTCTCTTCGAAGAACACGTCATCGAACTGGACCGTCTTTACAAGCGGCTCATCCAGATTTGCCTTGGTGACATAGAATCCCGTCTGGCCTCGGCTGAACAGGTAGCCGACATTGAAGAAGAATTGTCCTAGGGTTCCCCCAGTATCGAAGCGGTCCCGGTCGACGTAGCGAATACTCTGCATGGCTGCAACCTGAAAATCTCCAAGGCGGAACACCGGCCCAACGTCGAACTGAAGCTCGGTACTGCCGAAGTCAGCCAAGTCGCGTCTTTCTCGATCGACGAAGTTGGCTGCCTCGGGCAAGATCTGATCCAGGTCGAAGAAGTCCCGGTCGGAGCTCCCCCTCGCTCGCGCCGGCGTCGAGGGGAGTGGACCAGATCCACGAGGCTCCTGAGCGGCCTCTGTAGGGCGCTGTACGACCTCTCCCCTTGGCGGGCACTCGTCTATCGTCCCCACCAAGCACTTCCCAGGGGCCAATCAGCCGATTTGCCCGGATTTGAACTCCTCGCGGTTTCCTCATTTCGTGGTTTCCTGCTGTTTCTTCTTGGCGCTCTCCATTCGGTAGCTCGAGACGTTGAGTTCCAGAATCACGCTGTGGTGCACCACCCGATCAATCGCCGCCACCGTCGTCATGGGGTCCTTGAAGATCCTCTCCCAGTCCGAGAAGATCAGGTTGCTGGTCAGCAAGATGCTGCGGCGTTCGTAGCGATGGGCCAGCAGTGTGAAAAGAACCTCCATTTCCTCCCGACTTTGCTGAACGTAGCCGATGTCATCGACTATGAGAGCCTCGAAGCGATCCAGTTTCTTGAGCTCCTTCTCCAGAGTCAGATCGATTTTGGCCCGCAGCAATCGCTGTACCAGCAGGGCGCAGGTAGAGAATAGAACCCGGCGCCCCAGCAGAATCAACTCCTGCCCCAGAGCACAGACTAGATGCGTCTTGCCGCTTCCAGGGTTGCCGAAAGCCAAGACGTTCTCGGCGCGATCCAAAAACGTACCTTCCAGCAGCGCCGTCAGTTGTCGATCCACGCTTTGGGGCAAGCGCGAGCGGTCCAACGCCGTCAGCGTTTTCTCCCAGGGAAGCTTCGAGATTCGGCGCAGGCGCTGGATTTTGCGCTCGTGCCGCTCCGCCACTTGAAGGAATCGACTGAAGGCGCCCCAGAACTCACCGTAATCTCGACAGACGCGGTCTCGGTCGAGCCGTCGGCCCCGGTCACGGTAAGCGTGTAGGTGGTCGTGGCTGTCGGGTTAACCATGGTGCTACCCCCCTCCACGGGGGTGACGCTCCCGACGCCCTGATCGATGGAGGCGGAGTCTGCGTTGGTGGAGCTCCAGGTCAATACCACGGGAGATCCCGACTGTACGCTGGTGCTATCGGCGACAAGAGTCGCCGTGAGCGCGCTGGATAGCTCGTCAGCAGCCTTGCCCACGACCTTCACCACGCTGGACCAAGGCCCCAGCCCGTAGAGGTTGTTGGCCCGGACCCGGACAAAGGTGGATTGAGATAGGAGAAGCTGAAGGTTGTGCTCCAGCGGGATCTGATCGACCGAACCGTGCTCCCCGCGAAGGATGATGGTCTGGCGAGTCACTAAATCATCCGGCACGCTGAGCCAAGCGTCCGCGATCAAAAATTGGAATGTGAGGCTGGTTTTCCCCGGAGGCAAGCGAAAGGTAGACCCCGATTGGATCGTCCCCGAGTCGGCCGTGTTGGACACAATGAGGTTTCCCAGCGGGAATCCGACAGATCCCACGGTGGTGTCGATGCTGCGGTAAACATACAGGATCTTTCCCGCAAGATCGCCCGGCGTCCAGCCAGGCGAGGCCCCGGTGACCGTCAATACCCGGCCCCCTGGAACAACCGTGCCCTCGCCAGAAGCCTGAACGGATGAAGCCTGAACGGGATGGACTTGAGTCGTATAATCTTGGTTGGAAGGAAGCGCCGCTGTTGCCGAGCCTCCCGTATTGGCTTGAATGTCGTACCCCCAAATCGTGAGGTAGTTCGTCCGAGGGCGTCCGATAATGACCTCCACCGCGTCGCTATTGGGGTCGGGTCTGAGTACCTGCAAAGCTGGAGCCGAGGGGAGTCCCGTATCGGCGGCGGAGCGCTCGGTCGTGGCTGAGAGCGGACTCGACCAGGCAGACCATTCGCGCGCGTGACGCCATTTCGGACCTGTGCGGAGACCCAATAGGTCCCGTAATCGTTGACCAGGAGTCTTTGAGCGATGGGCGGGCACCCGATCAGAAGATCATTTCCCTCCAAGGGATTCGCCCATCCCGAGGTCTCGGTCCAAGCCGTTTCGGCGGAGGAGACTTGAATCTGGGTCTGATCGACGGAGGGCCTGCCCAACTCGGAGGAGAGCTCGACCCCGACCAGAAGAAAGTAGAAGGTATCCGTTCCCAAGCCTGTTGCCGCCAGCGTTACGTCGGGCGCGTCCGGCGTCCGGCGATCGATCTCCAGTCCGGCCAGCAGATCCCAGAAAGCCGCCCCGCCCGTCGTTCCCGGTGCTGCTCGACCTCGAACAAGGCTGCCAAAGACTCCCGATTCGCCATCGCTGCCCCCACGCTCTGACCGCGGTCCAGGCGGCCCACGATATCGCCATGATCGACCAGGACATCGAAGACGGGACGCCCCAGGGTCAGGATGTTCGGCATAAACCCGGTCTCCTCCAGAACGATCCGCTTGAGCAGGCGCACATCCTCGATCGGGGTGGAACTGGCATCGTTCCAGTAGAGCACGTTGTTGTTCGCTCCTGACGGATCCAGACGAGCGGCCCGTGAGGCCGCGCCATTGACGTTGAAGGTCCAGATATCCGTCTTGAAGTAGGCGTCCGCCCAGGTGACCTCGCGCTTAATCAGGCCCTTGTGCGTGACGAACTCGGTCGCCTCGCGGTCCACATTGATCGGGGAATCCTGGTTGGCCCGCACCTGATCGGGCACGTCCTTGTGGTAGGCCCGCACCACCGCGTTGTAGGTGTCGTTCCCGGTCTTGTAGGCGCCGCCAGCGGACTCGGTTCCAGGAGCGCGCTCCTCCATCGCATCCCGGTTGAAATCGCCGCGATCGTAGATGAAATAGGCATCGGCCTGTTTGGCGACCGGGATATTCGGGAAGACCCGGGACGCCACGAAGATGCCCGCCGACTGCATGAAGGCGACGGAGAGGTTGGTCAGTGGCCGGTTGACATGAACGTCTCCACGAGACGGTTGCGTGTAAGGCATTTTTCTAGCTCCTTCTCATTCGGGCGGATTAAGCTGTCGGTCCAACAATCGTCATGGCGAGCACCTCGAAAATGTCGCCAGCGGTTGCCGCTTCGAGCGCAATGCCGACGGCCATCTGGTTTGCCGCCAGTGCCGCGATGTCGGCCACGCCGGCGACACGCCCGCTGGTGGCGCTGGCAACGATCAAATTGCCCACCGTGATCGCCGCACCGGCCTTCATTTCCAGTTTTCCGCCGCCCCCGACCAGGGCCACTTTCACGAGGGTTCCCACGGTCGCTGCGGCGGGCTCCTCCACCAGTGATCCGACAATCACGTCCGTTGCGGACGAAGTCTTGACGACCTGTCCTGAATCGTTGATGCTCAGGGCCTCGGCGACATCGCCTGTTAGATCCTCTCCGGCAGGCAGCAAGACGGTCTTGGCGGCGTTGACATCGACGGCGGCATGAGCCGTCATGGCCAGAACTTCGAAGAGGTCGCCATTGACCGCCGACTCAAGCGCAATGCCGATGGGGGTCTGGTTGGCCCCCGGAGTCGTGGTTCCAGCGACGCGGCCAGGGGTGGCGCTGGGGACGATCAGATCACCCGCCGTGATCGCTGCATCGGCCTTCATTTTCAGTTTTCCTCCGCCGCCGACCAGGGCTACGGGCACGGAAGTGCCCACCGTCGCCACGGCGGGTTCTTCCGCCAGGGCTCCGACAATCACGTCTGACTCGGACGCCTTGACGACTTGTCCAGACGCGTTAACGGTCAGAACTTCCGCGAAATTGCCCCTGAGATCTTCGCCAGCGGGCAGTGAAATTGCCTTGGCTGCATTGACATTAGCCATCATAGGTCTCCTTAGTTAGTGCCCGTCCGAAAACCGGGGTTTTCAGAACTGTAATCTGTTGAATCGTAAACACTTATTATACTTGAGACTGCTGACAGACCGGCTCGACCCAGCTCGATCCAGAGCAAGGACCCTCGAGCGAGGGCACGCGGGCCAAAAAGCAGCGGTTCGGCGCAGACCTCTCCCCGAGTCGGAGCCACAAGGCAGTACGGTCAGCCACAAAAGGCTACAACAGGAGTCGGGCCAGGACGACCAGGTTATAGGTCAGGACGCTGGCATGGACGTAGCTTTGAAAGTGAGGCCAGCCTTTCCAGCTACAGCGGTGGAGACCGAAGGTGTGCTTGAGGGTCCCAATGCACCCCTCAATCCCGGCGCGGAAGCGTTTGAGTTGTTTGTAGACCCAACTGGAACGCACCATGCTCTCAACCGTCAACCCACACTTTTTGGAAAAGGCCACATCCTGTACCCCCTGCTCTTTGGCCCAGCGCAGGTTGGCAGCCGAGGCAAAACCACCATCCCAGGCGCTCTGGCGGGGGACCTTCCCGTACAGCTGTCGATGCCGCTCTAAGAAGGGTTGCACATAGTTGCTGTCGGCCGGATTCCCCCGTTCCACCACACAATCCAGGATCAGCGACGAGGCGCCCGTGCTGACAAACACCTTGTGGCCGAAGACCGTTTCCCGAGGGCTCTTCTTGATAATATCGGTGTGCTCTTCGAAGAGGGAACAGATCTTCTCCTGGGCCGCGACGGCCTCGCCCGAAAGGACCCGTCGTTGAGTCTGCTCGATGACTTTGTGCAACAGCCCCAGATAGTGGGCCAGTTGCGCCGCCACGGCCAGACTGAGGGGATCGCTCCACTGCGCGGAAGCTGCCAGCGCCTGCTCGGCATAGTGAGCCGTCTTGGACGCCACTTTGATCAGATCGCGGTAACTGTCCAGGCGCTTCTTGCCGCGGCGGTTGCGGATGTTCAGGACGCGCCGCTTGGCCCGCCGCGTATGATCGACGAAGCCGATCCCTTCCCGCTCCCGCAGCCGCCCCAGCGACTGGGTCACGACTCGAATGCCGTCGTACAACAGCTCACTGTCGAGCGGATAGTGGATGTTCGTCTCGACCGCCGTGGCATCGACCCGAATCCGTTGGCCTTTTTCCAGACCCCGAGCCTGCGCCCAGAGCACCAAGTGGTCGTTGATCGCCTTCCAAGTCCCCGGCTCAGTCTTCCCCAGGTTCTCCGCCAGGGTGGCTTTGCTGATCGACGCCCCATAGGGCAAGCGACAGAACCTCTGACAGCTTTGCGAATCCACCAGATGAAACTCCAGCTTGCGATAGCTGAACTGATGCAGCTGTTTGATGACGGCGCAACGCAGCACCTGCTCGGCCGTCAAACCGGGGGCGCCAACACCGGAATCGACCCTGTCAGAGAGATCTTGTACTATCAGCTCCAGCGTCTGGGGATTGTCGTCCAGGATGCGCGAGATCACCTTCAATTCATGGGCCAGCTGGTGATCGGGCCATTGCGGGGAAAGGGGGCGTTGTTTTTCACGCTTTTTACGCATCTCCGAACTCCTGAAATCGTCGTAAGTCGTTTTAGTCTAATTGTTTGCACCAAATAGTCTAGCAAACGGCCCTGACAGTTTCGGAGCTTGAAAAAGCCCTCTTTCCCCTTCCTTATCAATTACTTACACATTTCCGGACGGGCACTAGTTAACGGTCTCGGCGTAGAGTTTCTTGCCTTGCTCGGTTCCGAGCACTTGGGCATAGGCTTTTTCAAAGCTCGTGTTCTCTTTCTCCGCCAGATCCTTCGCGAGCTGGTTGAGTTCGGAATCCGCGGAACCCTGAGCGGGTTGTCCGCCGACACCGTGGGTTTCGAATGCCTTCGCGAGAGCATCGTTTTGGGCCTTGAGAGCGTTCAGAGCCGCTTCGCGCTGGGCCTCGTCGGGAATTCCCTCGACCGCCTTCAGCATGGAGGCCCGGGTCTTCACATCGCCTGGAAGGTGAGAGAATTCTTCCTCGGCCCGCTTTTCCAAGGCATCCCGGTCGCGTTGCTGGCGCAGGGCTTCGTTCTCCTTGCGAATGGCATCGTTGGACTTGGCCATTGCAATCAGGGCCGCGCCCACCGATTTGCGAAGCTCCACACCATCTGCCGTCGTGTAAAGCACGGGGTCGGCGTCCTGCTTCGCCTTGGCTACGGTCTCCACTTCCGCCTGGCGCTCATCGGCCGACTTCGCCAGAAATGCGTCCTGGGCCGTCTCCCCCTTGAGAGTGTCGAAATACGCCCGTTCCTCGCTGCCTAGCGCAACGATGGAGTTGGCGCGGTCAAGCTGCTTCTGTAAATCCTCGACCATCGGCTCATTGCCTTCGGCCTTTTTGGTTTCGTCCGTCATAACTTGGTCTCCTTCTTTTGAGGTCTTGGTCGTGGGGGAGAGCAGGGCGAGCACGGCCCGGTTCATGTCCTCCTGGTTCACCACATGGGCATGGCCCGCGACAACGCCGAGGACATACCCGTCCCCGTCCGGCTCTTTGACGATGGGGTGATAGTGCCCCGCCTCATCCTCCGGGCCCGACGCATAGCTCATGCTGACGGATACTTCGCCCTCGTAGAGGCGAACACTGATCCCGTGTTGATGGCCTCCCTCTTCGCTTGTGAGCAGGTCCGCCAGATCGCCCGAGGCTTTGCGGATCTCGCCGGAGTCCCGAAAAAGAGACGCCTGACGGGGCTTGGCCCGCTTCATGATGGCGACCCGGGCCCCCCTCTTGGGCGGGGCGGTCCACGCCGCTGATCTCGTTGATCTTCAGCGCCCTCATGATGCGCTTAGGCGGCATCGGTGATCTCCTCCCGAACGCATCCACCACCGATGGAAAAACCGGTCAGTGCGCCGCTTTTGAACTTCACCAACATCTCGTCGTCGGGCTTGATCGCAATGATCAACCCCGTCTTGCGGACCTCGATACCGAGTGCCTTGGCAATGTCCTTGGTCATGGGCCAGGCAAAGACCACGCTTCCGGTCTGTTCCTCCCCGTGCATCTCGCGGGCCACCTGGCTGTTCTCCATGAAGTCGAGCGATGCCTTGAGCATGGCGTCTTCGGGGATGTGATCGCCCTGAAGGTCAAAGTACGGCTCGCCGTTCTTGGCACAGACAATGGGCATACCCCATCACCAGTCCCAGCTTTGCATCCACCTTGGCAACCTTGGTGTGCAGTTGGAATTCCATCCCTTACTACTGGGACATAGCATCTAAACTCGTGTCAAGACTGACAATATGTCCTCCTGGCAATTTGTCATCCTGACAAAATGTCCTCCCCCCCTTCTCTGTATTTACAAATAGTTAAATTATAGTTAACTGGTTTATTGATTTTCGAATAACTTTAAGTTAATCTACTGGTGTGTATCAGGTAACGTATAGTAATCAAGCCACAAAGCGACTCGCTCGTATGGGCCAAGATACGGCAAAACGCATACGGGCGAAGCTGAGGGATCTGGCGAGCAACCCACAGGCGCCGAATTTGGACGTGAGCAAACTTCAGAGACGTGATGGGTATAGGCTCAGAATGGCCGGATGGCGAATTATCTTTCGCCGAATTGACAACCAGCAACTGATTCGGATCGTGACGATTGAAACACGGGGGCAGGCTTACCGATGAGTAAAGAAATGCAAGTCATTGAGCGAGATGGCAAACCCGAGTACGCGGTCATTCCGTACGAGGAATACCTTCGGCTACGTGACGTGACCGAGATGGCTTCCGATGTCGCTGCCTACGATCGTGCCATGAAGGACATGGAGGGCAAGGAATGGGTGCCTAGCGAGGTCATAGACCGGCTCATAGACGGTGAACATCCGGTCAAGGTTTGGCGTGAGCACCGCAAGATGAAGCAGGGCGAGCTCGCAGAAAAACTTGGGAAATCGGGTGCCTACCTCTCCCACATAGAGAGCTGGAAACGAGACGGTACGATCAAGCTCTACAGCAACCTCGCTCGAGCACTCCAGGTGGACATCGACGATCTGGTCGTGTGGCAGGAACGAAACTCAGATCGGACATAAGCTAAGGTGCCATCTCCAGGTGGTGTCCCAGCATCATCCTTATCGCTGCTACAACCGGCCCTGGCACCCCTTGACTGCCGTCCTGCCAGCGGTGAATCGTACGTGGATCAACGCTCAACACGTGCGCCATTTTGTTGACCGACAACCCGAGCGTCACCCGCGCCTCGCGGAACTCCTCCGGCGTCATCCGATTTCCGTTATGACGCTCTCGGTCTGGCCTCATTTGGTCGCCACCATTCGGGTCGAGAGCGCGCACCGGCACTGTACGGTTTCGCTGGCTGGGGCATTCGGATCTCCGGGGTAACGCAGTAGGGCGCCCCCCACCGAGAAGGGCTCGTCCATGCCCCGCGCCTGGCCCCCCGCCGCAACGTGCGACGGCCGCACGCGTTCATCCCGGGCCGTGATCCACGTTCGACGAATCTCCTCCCGGACGAGATGGCCTTCATCGATGGCCTGCCGGTAGGCTTCGTCATTGCCCGCATGGACGGCCCGGAGTGCCTCCGTGCGCCCGATGACCTCGGTCCTGTACTTGACATAGCGCTCGGCGTACCGCTCCACCATGTGGTCGATCTGGACTTCTGTTAAGGGTTCGTCCGATTGGATCGCTCGGCGAACCGTCGGGTCGAACCGCCGATCACGAAGTTGCCGTGATAGTGCTTCCGAAGAGCCCTGGCCGAGTAGCCTTCGGTAGTTCTGGACGGACGCTTGCTGACTGGCTGTCAGCCCGACACTGCTGCGGAAATTACGGGCCTGCGCTATCGGATTCAACCCCCGCTCGATGCCATCCACTAGGGCAAATCGGTTCGCTTGCCTCTGCTCGTCCGTGAACTCGCGGATGAATCGGAGTCTCTCGTCCTGCATGTGCCGCACGGCACGCCCGTTCACTTGCTCGAATCCGATGGTGATCTCCAGTACGCCCTCCAAGAATTCCGATCCGTTCTGCCCGGCCATCGTGTAAACCGTGGCGTATCCGTCAGCGATGCGGACGGCTCCAGCCTGGGAAGCGGCCTGTATCGCCTCTTCGATGCGGCCTTGTTCCAGGAGTTCCGTCAGTTCTTGGAGCGTCCCAGGAGCGTCCCTGGCCGCAGTGATGGCGTTTGTCGCCGCCATGCGCAGTCGCTTCTCGGCGCCTTCGATCAGCCGCAAGAGCCGCGCCTCGGAGTCGGCGATCAGTTCACGCTTATGGACCGCTAGAGCCAGGTTCATAGCGGCCCCCACACCTTGACGTTGGCCCATCGTATGAACCGTTCGATAAACTCCCGCTCTGCGCCAGCCGCCTGATCAATCATCCGTTCGATAGGGGTCTGTCCCGGGCGCCACTTCATGCCAGTGTCGTTTCGAAAAGCGTCTACGATGTCCGGCTGCCCAAGTGCCCAATGGATACAGCCGAGCCAAGCATCGGTCATATAGTCCGGTGTGTCTGTAGGTCGAAGGGAAATGATGTCCAGCGCCTCGGTTACCATGGCATCCATCACCGCACTTCAAACTCGTACACCGCCCTCGCCGGGTCCCGCCTGATCAGCCTCACCAGTTGGTAGGTAATGCTGCTCAGGGTCGCCTCGTCGTTGACCTCCGGCTTTGCGGCAGGACTCAAGGAAGCCCCCAGGATCGTCAGGACGGCAATGGTTTCGGCAATGAGCGTCTCATCGCGGCGCACCGCCTTCTTCTCGATAAAGCCCTGGAATGAATGCGTCGTGGCGATGGACGGAACGGGGGCCGTAGGATCATTCGGATCTTCTTGGCCAGGCTTCGACTTGGTGAGGGTCCCCGGCTGAAGATTCCCCGCCGACTCCATGGAATCCGCGACCAGTTGAGCGATATCGATTCCGAAGAGTTCTGGCATGACTTTAACTCCGCAACGCCGCAAAAACGAAAGTCAGATTACTTGATACGATCAGCCGTTCGTGCGTCACGCATCGCCCCTCAAGACCCGCGATATTTGCGCAACAAAATACACATACAACTTGACAGCAAACCCCTTTATTGTGTATAGTGATACACAATAAATAAGCTTTGACATGGAACGTAACAGCCGAAAATTGATCCAACTTTTGAAGCAAGACGGCTGGGTCCGCGTCGCCGTAAAGGGTGGACACTGGCAGTTTAAACATCCGGTCAAGAAAGGACGCGTAACTGTGCCGCACCCCACTCAAGATCTCAAACGCGGCACTGTTGTTTCGATCTACAAACAGGCAGGCTGGAAATAAAAGGAGAACCACATGCTTTACATCGCATTCATTCACAGCGACACGGATCCTGGGTATGGCATTAGCTTTCCCGACTTTCCTGGATGCGTATCGGCTGGGGACACTATCGATGAGGTCATCCAGAGCGGAGCCAAGGCACTCGCCTTCCACATTGAAGGCATGATCCAAGATGGCGAGAAAATTCCAAAACCGTGTTCCCTTCAGGATGTCCAAGCTGACCCGAGCCTTGCAGAATGGCGGGAGGGAGCGACTATCTGTTTCGTCCCTGCAGTATTCGATAAGGGATCGCCCAGAAGAGTCAATATTTCCTTGGATTACGGTCTTTTGCAGGCTATCGATGACGCGGCTAAGCGGCGCGGCATGACTCGGTCTGCGTTTCTGTCCAGCGCAGCGCGAAACGAAATCGAAGGCAGATAAACGAGTTCTTGCTGAGGTCGTCATTACGGGCATAGCCTCCTATGCAAACCCCTTCGTCCGCCCATAGCGGCCGGCGTTCTCGAAGACGCTCTCGCTATCCGTTCCCGTCGCCACTGGTCCCGTGGACCCCGTGCCGATGTCCCGGCCCTCCAGCCACTGCCGGATCAGCTCGAACACGGTCTCATCCTGGATCGGCTTGCCCGTTACCGACTCTCGCCGATGGAAGAACTCGACCTCGGCGGAACCTGCTTTGACGCGCTTCGTCGCCGTGCCCGATGTCCCGGCGTTGGCCTGTGAGGGCGTGGAAGCGATGGAACCCGCTAGCAGGATCGTGGCCCGTTCGACCTTCCGGGGCACGGTGTCTGATGGCACGGGCGTTCCATCTGGATAGACAAGGCCCGAACGCGGCCATTCGTTCTACTGCGAGGCCCCACCTGTCTTCCGTCCAGCCCAGCGCAGGAGGTCCAATCGGTTCGTCGCAGCGATCAGGCGAATGCCCTTCGCTTCCTCGTCCAGGGCAGACCAAGCGTCACCGCGCACCGGATCCACGGCGAGCGCGGCATCGGCTTCCGTGACGGAGGCATAGCTGGCGTGGCCCGTGGTGTTAATCGTGACTCTCGTCAGACTCATCCGCTCGTCTCTCCGTCGATTTGCGTCTTCATGCGACATCCGTTTCCGGCATTTCGTCTCCGTCTTGAGGCTCGCCGCCCACCAGCGCCGCGTCTTCTTCCCGCAGCGCGCCTGCCATCTCCTCGGGCCGGCTCAGGCCCATCAGATCCCGGACCTCGCCGATGACCGGATCGTCGGGTTCCAGCACCGCGCCTGCCGTCGCCAAGTCCCGCAACGTGGCGCCGATCTGCTCCACGTCGGTAAAACGAACGGCCTCTGTATTCAGCTCGGGCATCCTCTCCACCGGCCAGCCGTTAAGCCGCCATAGTGTTTGCAGCAAATCCTTTTCGACGGCCTGGCGTATTTCCGTGAGCGCCCCGTCCACCAGCAGGAAAAAGGCATTCGTCTTGTCGCGGCTCAGGGCGAAGCTGCCCGCGCTATCCGATCCCAGCAGCAGTTGCTCCACGCCCAAGATTCGGGCCAGCTCGCGATTGAGGCGCTCGATCGCCGCCGCATTCTCGGCGAAACTCGAAGCGGACCCTTTGAGCAACTCCACGTCCCATTGCTTCGCATTGGAGGGACGCCCTGCCTCGTCCCGGGTTTCATAGGTCAGGCTGTCCAGGAGCAGGCCCAGCTTCGGGGACTTGATATGGCTCTCGATGAACTTTCGCAGCGGCGCCTCAATCTCAATTCGGCTCTTCTCGTCGATTTCCTCGCGCTCGACCATCTTCTCCAGTTCGCTAAACGGCGCTCGGCCGATGGGAATCCCGCGCAGGTCCGTCTCGAATCCAAACCCTTCCAACTGCTCGTACCGTTCCAGACGCTTCGCGGGCGCCGCCAAGTGCCGAAAGATCCCCAATCCTTCGGGGCTGTCGTTAAGCGTATCGTCCACCAGGTAAAGCAGCTTCTCGCGCGGCAAATAGATCTCCCGATGGTCCTGGGGACTACGCTGAAGAGCCCCCAACACGGAACCCGTCGCGTCCACATCCCAGCGCTCGATGGTGCTTTGGGCACGCGGGGCAATATCCGAGAAGGTCAAAAACCCGTCCTTTCGCCGCCGCACCGTCCACTCCTGAATGCTAAAGCCGTAGAAACGATACATGGCTGCTCGGCGCACGATCCGGTGCCAGGGCGTCGCCGGATCCTCGGTCAGCATGGATTCGGCCCACTCCGCGAAACGGCCCTCCGGGTCTTTCTCCGATGGAGTAAAGTACCAGGCGGCCTTGGCGACCAGATTCAAAAAGTATCGGGTGCCCGCCGCCACGATGGAGGTATTGGCCAGGATCTCGCTGTAGGTGCGATAGCGGGCCTCGTGCGAAGCCAGGTCGGGACTCTTCTCCCGGTCTTCGATGTAGCCGCCATAGATGGCTACGCCGGGCACGCCCAGAGTCTGGGTCGGCCTGGATCGCCGAGGACGAAAACGCGAGAGGAATGTATCTAGCGGCGCCATCTGATCAGTCTCCCTTATCCGGCAGATCGAATTGCAGCCGCACCGCCGCGCTCGTGGCGCCGAAGGCGTCCATGGGATAGGAGAGGCTGACGTTGCACTCCTCGCAGGTCAATCGAACCGCCAAGAGGTCCGGGATCTCAAATCGAAGCTGGTGATTGCGTGTCATAGTCAACTTTTCATTATACCGGCCGTCTCCGTCAGTCCTGCAACTCAACGAGCGTGGGCGCGGCAACAGATATCCTGCGCCGCCCCCCGCCCGTCAACCGGTGAAAGGCCCGGCTGGCCGCATCGATCTGGTCCGCGTAGTCGGAATTCGGAAAAAACGCCGCCTCGTCGATGAACGCCTGGTTCCAGGCTCCCCGCACCAGCTTGACATTGCCCGCTTCCGTTTGGGCGGATAGGGCCTCGGCTCGAATCGGCTTCGATCCACTCTCGGGAGAGAAACGGGCATTAAAGCCCGCCAGCTGCTTCACCAGATACCGAACCTGAGCCTTGCCTGCCTGGCCCGGGTCCTGGGCAGATCGATGAGCACCTGGCGCCCGTCGGCGGAAGCCGTGTTCTTAATCGCCTGTTCGACCTGCGCCGGTGATCTCCGGAACCGGATCATGTCCTCGATGTAGTAGACCCCCTCGACTTTCTTCATCCGGCACCCGGCCGTGTAGGCCGACTGGGTTTTCTTGCCGTCGGCTTCTTCGGTTGCCGCCAGGTCCCAGCCGCGCACGGTTGCCCCCCCAGCTGGCGCCGCCTCGACGATTCGCCACCACTGGCGGTCAAACATGCCCCCGGAGCGGGGCGCAGGGCGTTGTTGCAGCTGGCCCGCCGCTCCGTAGGACCCCAGATCGGATTCCAGCTGTGCCACCGCCTCCTCGGGGAACCGGTCGGGCCACAGTAGCTCGCCATCGTGTTTTCTCTGATCGCGGGACGACACGTGCGGATGATCGCTCTCGTAGCGCACGGGCAGGCACAGATGCTCCCAGCCGCCCTTGGTGAGCACGTGACCCGCCAGGTCCTGGTGGTGCACCCGCTGCATGATCATGACGTAAGCTCCGGTCATGGGGTCGTTGAGGCGATTCGACATGGACTCGTCCCACCAGTTGAGCGTCGATTGACGAATCGTCTCGCTCTCTTTGTCGCGGACGTTGTGAGGATCATCGATCACAATGATGTCCCCGCCTTCGCCCGTCAGAGAACCATCCACCGAGGTTGCCAGCCGGTAGCCGCCCTGGTCGTTCTCGAAGCGCGTCTTGGTGTTCTGGTCGCTGGTGAGCTTAAATCGGTGGCCCCAGCGCCGCTGGTAAATCGGGCTGTCAATCAGGCGTCGGCACTTCACGCTATCGCGGGTGCTCAAACTCTGCGCATAGGAGGAAAACAGAAACTGCACCGATGGCCCGGAGAGTAGAGTATTGCGTTTCCGCAGCCAGGACCAGGCAGGCCAAGCCACGGAGACGCCCAGAGATTTCATATGCCGAGGGGGAATGTTGATCAAGAGCCGCTGAATCTGACCGAGATTCACCGCCTCCAAGTGCTCGGCAATGCAGCCGATGTGCCAGTTGTCTTTGAAGGGAGCCGGGTCGATCCACGGCCAAACTTGCCGAGTGAACTCCCACAAGGACCGCTCGGCCAGTTCCTGCTCGATCCAGTCGGGATGCGACAGCAGGGCCTTGGCGGTGGGGGACAAGTGGGCTGTGGCAGCGGAGGTCATGTCGCGTTGTCCTTGCCAGCAATGAGCTTTCGCAGTTTCTTAAGATCGTCATCGGTCAGGGCGCTCAGATCCGGCTTCAGCAGCACCGGTCCACCATCCGGCCCTACAATCTGCGATCTCTCGGTATAGCCGCGCTCCTTGCCTTTGCATTTGAGGTAGAAGATGACGGCGGTCAGGTTGCCCTTTCGGATCGACTCTTGAAGCTTCGCCTCGGCCAGATCGAGATTGAAATCCAGGATCTCGGTTTCGGCCTGGGCGAGCTGCGGATAGCGATCGATGTAATTCCTGACCGTGTTGGGTGCGCAGCCCAGTAGATTCGCCGCCATGCTACGGATGCCAACGGACCGCCGGAGAGCTTCCTCGACCTTGGCGACGGTGAACCGCAAGTGATTCTTTTTTTTGGAACCAGTACGCTTCGTCTTCTTGCGGCTGGTTTTCTTTTGGGGTGCGGGCATGGTCAGTCCGCCTCGCTTTCAATCTGGTCCAGCCTTTCCAGGGCCAACTCCGCCATGATGCTAAGAGCGATGGCTGAATTACCGACCTTGAATGCGTCCTTTATCCCCACGACGGCATCGAAAACGGTGTTGAAGTCCTCGAATCTAG
The DNA here is from genome assembly GCA_965219855.1 of Acidobacteriota bacterium. Classification (GTDB taxonomy): domain Bacteria; phylum Acidobacteriota; class UBA6911; order RPQK01; family JAJDTT01; genus CAUZIZ01. The sequence goes on along the minus strand of CBDCOR010000021.1, from coordinate 348,076 downwards.
CAAGATGAAATTCTGGGTGCGATTTTCGTTTCACTGATTTCTCGATACGCTCCAAGGCCGCTTCAAATTCTCGAACCTCGCTAGGCAGAAAGAATATCGAGATCTCCTTGTATTCTGGGGCTCCGACACCAAAGGGCGCCAACTGCCCTTTTTTAGGTTGCAAAATTTGCAATCAACGATAGCGGGGGACCGCTAAGAATGAAAAGATCGAGCTATTTCTCCTATAGCGGCCCGGGCCGAATTGGTATCACGGTGGGCACTCCTCGCTGGTTGCCAGTGGGCTATCGGATGCACCGCCCCCTGGCGCCGACACGTCCGATGTTGAAACTGGGTTATGCGCAGTATCGCCGCCAGTATTTCGAGACCATATTGAGAAAGTTGGAAGCAAAGGCGGAATGGGCAAAGCTTCACGATCTCGCTCTAGGCCATGAGCCCGTCCTGCTGTGTTTCGAGAAGCCTCCGCTCTCAACAAAAAACTGGTGTCACCGCCGCATGGTCGCTGAATGGTTCCACCTGGAGCTGGGCGAGGAAGTGCCGGAGATAGGCTATGGCATGATCGTCCGCTCAGTTCGCCATCGGGGACTGCGCCGATTGATCGAAGAAGACAATCCCCGGTTCTTGCGACATGATTTGGCCGACCGAGTACGAAAGATCTTGACGGCACTGATCCTGGCCGAGCACATCGACGGGTTTATGGCCACTGCGCCGCCCGGCTGGCGGGTCCATCGGCTCTCAGGTGACCGGCAGGACGAATGGAGTGTTTCGGTATCTGGCAATTGGCGGATCACGTTTGAAGAAAGTGACGGTCATTCCCCACTCGTCCTTTCGGTTGCCCTTCAGCGGGTGGGTGACGAGCGTATCCTCCCACAGGTTGCTAGAAACGATATCCGATCCCCACTTGGAGAGATTGGGAGGGAGGCGTATCGACGTAACCAAGAATGTACGAGTACCCCCCTCGCAAGACAACACGTGGGGCAAGGTTCATCAGTATGCCCGCTCGAAAAATTAGGGGCGCGACCGATACGGCATCCCTGGACTCCACAAATTCTTCAGCGCGAACAAGGGTGCTGCTTCCATCAGGATTCTCCTGTGGAAGAGCCGGTTGATACCTTATTAGTTGACGCTGATGCTCCAACCCAAGACCGCCTCCGATATAGATCGAGAATCGCTCCCTTCTCCACATCCTGACGACGGATGGCAGAATGGCAATCAGTCTTTGCGTTGTAACATCGTCATTCCGAATACCAGGATTCACTCTGTAGAACTCTGAGAAAGGATGGTCAGTATATGGACCATGTGGCCCCTCATTGACCTCCAGATGGCTCGTGACTCCATCTAACATCAACGCCCACTTCGATCCCAGGGGGAACAGACCGCCAACCGCAATCTGTAGGTTCCATTCCCTGTTCTTCAACACGTTCGAGCTATTCCCAAAATAGTAAGCCCCTGTCAGTCCGTAGATCTCTACCGCAGGATCACGCTGCTGCGCCCGAAGCGGCGTCCAACAAAGTGAGAGTACCCCTACCAGGATTAGGGAGATTGCTTGGATCCGGCATGGTTTCATCATTCGCGATACCTCCTTCTACAGGGGTATGCGATATTCGACCTCGGATCGGCTCAGGCCCTAGGAAACAAAGTCCTGTCCACATGCCCATCCCACCTCACAGCGTCCGCCCCGTCCACATCACCTGGCCGATCACCACGGCCCCCCGCTTGTAATGGGTTACAATGGGACAACCTGACATGGCGTTAGGAGAGTCCGTCCTCTGCGCACCTGATGAAGGGCATTCAGGTGTTGCTCGGTTGAGGGGGATACGCCTCACTCCTTCATCGCTTCTAGGGTTATCCCGAAGCCAGAACTTCATCGGCTGCCTTCTCTAGAGCGTCAGCGGCCCATGCATTGAGGCTCTTCGCCTCTGAGATCTCAGAAGCCATGGCGAGCTTACGATGGGCTTCCGGTTTCGTCCGCACCGAGAACACCCCCGAGTAGGATTTATCCGGAGTGATTTTCCTCTCCTCACACAAATTCAGGTAATCGTTGATTGAGGCCTTGAACTCCTTTCCAAGCTGCCTGACGGTCGTCGCCTGGAATGTAATCACATCCCGGGCTCCCACGACCTCTCCGTGCAGCAGCCCAGCATCTGGGTCAACTGTGATGCTTGCAATATAGCTTCTATAAGTCATTGTATTGCTCATGGTTCTATTCCTGCCTTTCTCAAAAAGATCCTCATTGAAGCTACGGCTCCCTTGTCCGCCTCCTTCTTGGGGTGGGGCCTGTGGAAGTGCCCCACGTGGCCCTTCAGAATAAAAGCAACCCGAGAACCTGTCCGTTCCACGATCTCAGCTCCTAGGGCTGAAAGCAGCGACTCGATCTCGGTCCACTTGATGTCAGATCTGACGGGCCTTGAGAAGATGGCTGCCAACGTCCTTTGGTGCTTCTTTCTCACGCACTAATAGTATCAAATTAAGGTGACATAATGAAACCATATAACGGTGACACTTAGAGAACGCCGCCGACCACTTCACTTCGTCGTTCACTCGCAGACCACGCCGTCCCCGTCTGCGTCTCGCATGAAGGGATAGGCGGGATGGCCGCGATGCACGGGTGAGATGCCGTGACGCCGAGCCTCGGCGCAGGTGATTCTGCCGTTCCCGTTGTCATCCCAAAGGGCAAGAGCATCGACGGAACGCGTCTGTTGTGCTTTCGGGGCACTCGCGGCGCACTCGCCAATGACCATTTCTGTGGAGGGGCAGGAGGACAGTACACGCTCCAGGGCCTCGGCCTCCCGACGATCAATCGTGAGGCTGTACTTGCGGCGAACCTCAACAACACGGGCGGCGAACCAGCAGTCATTCAGGTCCGGCATCCACTCCGCTGCATCCTTGTCGCGCTTGGAGTGTCGATTCACCTTGGGACTGGCTAGGGTTAGGTTGAGCGGGTCACGTGCAAAGCGCCGCCTTGTCTCATCGCTAGTGGCGCACAGTCCGCTGTCGTGGGCCTCGGACCGGGCGACGATGTGCTCAATGTCGGTGTCTCGGGGGCTGGAGAAGCATCGGCCCGTATAAGGGCCATAGATCTTGCCAAGGCTGGAGACGATTCGGGCCTCCACCGATTGAGGGTAAGAGTAATCGTCAGCTTCGTAGGGAGAGCAGCGATGCTCCGGCGCGACTACGATCCCGCGCCAGGTTTCCGCAGAAACGGCGTTACCGGCAAGGAGGGCGAGGAGAAGCGTGGCGGGAGCATGGCGCATCATGACCCGCATCTTACCGGATCTGGGAATCTTCCCTGTTCTTTTGCTCTCTTAACTCTTCACGGTCTACCTTGAGACTCTTCAAAATATTGATCTGGGTTTGCAGGAAGTCCATGCGCAGCCAGATGAGCTGATGCTGTCGTCTATCGAGGTCTTCTGCGCTTTTTCTCCAAGTGACCCAATACTCGTATATTGTGGGGGAAGCCGCCAGCAGAAGCCCATTTGCCGCAATGACAAGCGCCAATCTCCCAAGGGAAAGAACGGTTCCACGTAGAATGCTCCTGACACTCCAAAGATACCGAGACCGGCACTCAAGAGCCCCCGTTTCTGAAGGGATCCTGTGTATTGTAACAAACGATTCCAGAGGCGATCATCTGATCCCCTCACCACTCCACCGCCATCCACTTGACTTCGCCCCTCTACAACGTCCTCCCGCCCACATCACCTGACCAATGGCGGTGGCCTCCCCCAGAGCAGGGACTCCACCACATGTCAGGAGGTCTCGGACCTCTTGAAGAGCAGGTTGTCCAAAGCCAGTCTGCCCGGACCCCAGCAGGCCACCAGCAAAAAGATGAAACAGAACAGCACTGCCGGTTCTCCCTGGTTCAGGACAGGCCAAAAGCCCTGCGGGAAATGGGCAATGAAGTATGCGGTAGCCATAAGTCCGCTCAGGAGAAAAGCCACCGGTCGGGTAAAGAGTCCTGGAGCAATGAAAAGTGGTCCGAAGAATTCCAGCACACCGGCAAACCACAAGAGCTCGGGAAAGCTAACCGGCTCCCGTTCCAGCACTCCAAAGAGCTTTTGAAGACCGTGCTGCCAGAAGAGAAATGCCGCCATAATGCGCAGCGCCGTCAGTGCCCAGGGTTGAAAGCGATCAAGAGAATTCATCATGCCCATCCCTCCTCACAACGTCCTCCCCGTCCACATCACCTGCCCGATGATTCATACTCCGGTTTCTTTCAGACGAGCGATGAGATATTCCTGCGGCCTGCCCCCTTTAGTCCGATTGCAGTGACTACAGAGCAGTTGCAGGTTATCAAGATGGTCAGTGCCGCCTCGGGACTGAGGCACCACGTGATCGACCTCGAACAGTTTGAACGGGAAGTCTCCCTTGCATGCGTATTCCGGTGAAACCGGCCACCGAATCCGGAGCAAACCGGCCGGGTCGGAGCGAAGCGACGCCGGAGGTTGATAATCATCTCCGAAGTGGCCGGTTTGAGTCAATCCACAGGAGTCTCTTGGGTTGAGAACACATCATCTCGTCTCTCCTTTCCTGAGTGAGTTGCTGAGGCAAAGCTTGCTTCAGCAGAGTGTTGTTTCCATTGTTGCCTCAGAGTCTTCAGGCGACTCCTGAGATAATCCCAGTATTGATCGGAGACAGGTTGTTGTCTCACTTCCTGGATTAGAGGTTCGAAGTAGCTCAGGGAAGTGATCGGTCCACCGGTGTGGCCGTTGAGCCAGGCGACGTGCTTGCGGGCGCAGCCGAGAAGCAGGGTCTGCTCGATCTGCCGCAAGGACAGGCCCTGGCGGTAGAGGCGAGCGGCCAGCTGCCGATCGGCCGGGGAGAAGGAGCACTGAACGCCAGGGGCATCGAGCAGCAGACAGGCCACCTGATCGAGGTATTGGGATTCGGCCGCTTCGGGCTCCTGGACGAGGGATCTTTGGTAGGGCCAGAAGGCCTCGCTGATCTGGATGTGAGTGCGCTCGTGTTGATTGCGAGCGAGGCTGAGCTGAACTAGACCTCGGGACTGGAGTTCTCCCAGGTAGGTGAACAGGGAGCGGCGAGATTTGCGCAAGGCCGGAGCCAACTGGGTAGGCGAGACGGTCAGTTCGCCGGTGCAGCGATCCGCTTTCAGGCACAGATAGACAAAGAGTTTGAAGGCGCCGTCGCTGACGCTCTCCATCGCCTGTAGCAACGGAGCACCGGCGGCGGCGAACCAGCCACCTTGGACTTTCAACTGCGGTGTTGGACTCATGATTCGTCCTTTGCTTTGGTGGGAGGATGACGATGCCGGCGCATGGAAGCCCCTTCGAGCTCAATGCGGTAGGCATTATGGACCAGACGATCCAGGATGGAATCAGCGGTGGTCGGATCTCCGATCTGCTCATGCCAATGGGCGACGGGAAGCTGGGAGGTCAGGATCGTGGATCGACTGTCGTAGCGATCCTCGCAGATCTCGTAGAAGTCCCGTCGCTCGCTCTCGGCCAAGGGATTCATGGCCCAGTCATCGACGATCAGCACGTCGGTGCGGGCGATCTTACGCAGGAGCTTGTCGAGCGAGCCGTCGGCTCGAGCCAAAGCCAGATCGCGAAAGAGTCGAGCGGCACGAGTGTACAGAGCCGTCCACCCGTCGCGAGCGGCCTTCTGAGCAAAGGCACAGGCCAAGAAGGTTTTCCCGACTCCACAGGGACCGATGATCAGGAGATTGTGGTGGGTCTGGATCCAACGGCAGGTGGCGAGGCTGGCAATCAGCGAGCGATCCAGCCCCCGAGGTCGGCGATAGTTGACATCTTCCAGACAGGCCGAGAGCTTCAATCGGGCATTCTTCAGACGACGCTCCAAGGCCCGATTCTCTCGCCAGGTCCACTGCCGATCCACCAACAGGGCAAAGCGTTCTTCAAAGCTCAGTTGGGCCATCTCCGGGTCGGAGAGTTGCTCGGTGAAGGCCTCAGCCATGGCCCTGAGCCGCATGGCGTGAAGTTTTTCGACGGTGGGATTAACCAACATGAGAGGCTCCTTTCTCGCCTTCGAAGTACTCGGCCCCTCGCACGTTGGCGTGCTCGATCGGAGGACGTTCCGGCAACGGTTGCGGTTCCGCTTGACGGTCCAGACCGTTCTTCAACATGGACTGGATACTCTTGTAGGAGCAGGCCTGAAGTCGCAGGGCCCGACGGCAAGCCTGCTCCAAACGGTCTTCCCCAAAGCTGGAGCCCAGGCGCAGGATACCCAAGCAGGAGCGATAGCTTTGCTCGGGATAGCGACGGGATTGGAGGATCTTCTCGACCACCGATGCGGTATGGGGCCCGACTTTCTGAGCCCAGTGGATCAGACGCGAGGGTGACCACTCCAGATAGCGGCGATGGCATTCGGGCCGGTGCTCGTCCAAGGTCGTGGCCTTGCCCGGCTGATAGGAGCGACGGTGAGAGGTCACGCGGCGACCTTGATGGAAGATCTCCACGGTGGTGACGGTGGTGCGCAGCTCGACCTTCTGACCCACCAGGACATAAGGGACGCTGTAGTAGTGGCGGTCGAACTCGATGTGGTAATCGATGTTGACGCGGGCCTTCTTCCACTGGGCGAAGACGTAGCGTTGGGCCGGCAGGGGCCCCAGAGCCGGACGATCCAGGTCCTGGAAGCGCTGGCGGCGGTTGCCGGGGAGCTTGTGAAAGTTTCGAGTGTTGAGACGCTCCAGCAGCTCGGCAATGGCTTCGTTGAGCTCTCCCAGGGAAAAGAAGGTCCGGTGACGCAAGGCGGCCAAGATCCAGCGCTCGACGACTAACACACCCGACTCCGCCTTCGCTTTATCTCGAGGACGGCGCACTCGAGCCGGGATCACCGCGACGCCGTAGTGCGAGGCCCAATCCGAATAGCTCGCATTGAGATCCGGTTCATAGCGACAGGGGCGATGGACCGCATCTTTGGTGTTGTCTGGAACCACGACGCAGGGGCAACCCCCCAGGAACTCCAGAGCCCGAGTGTGGGCCGCGAGCCACGAGGGTAAGTCCTGCCTTAGGGAGGCTTCCGCATAGGTATAGTTGCTTGCCCCCAGCACGGCCACGAAGATCGAGGCCTCTTGGGTTTCCCCCGTATGGCGATCCACGATCGGGACCGTGTCGCCGGCATAGTCCACGAAGAGCTTCTCGCCGGCCCGGTGTTCCTGCCGCAGCACCAGATCCAGCTTGCCCCGCCAGCGATGGTACAGATCGCAGAACTGACTGTACTGATAGCCCTCCGGATACGCCTGCTTGTACTCATCCCAGAGCAGCATCAAGGTCACATGTTTGTGTCGGCAGCGCTCCTCATGGACGGTGGCGAAGTCGGGGAGGGGACGTTGCTCCGGGGGAGATTTACCCGTGGGAGGAAACACCCGGTTCTGAATCGCCCGGTCATCCCACCCCTCAGGGAGTGGCCAACTCAGACCGGCTCCTTGGGCCCGGCGCACATACTCTGCCACGGTGCTGCGCGCGAGGGCACAGCTACGGGCGATCTGCCGATCCGAAAGATGAAGCTGAAACTTCAGGCGTAGGACATTTTTGATTTTGCGCATGGACTTCCTTTGGTTCGGCACGATCGCTCCTCCGAAAAGGAGTCATGGTACCGAAGGAGTCCAACGTCGCTTCCGTCCGCTCTGGAAACCGATTCCGGGAAACCGGCCGCCTTTCCGGGAAACCGGCCACCCTTCCGGGAAATCGGCCACCCTTCCGGGAAATCGGCCACCCTTCCGGAAACCCCGTTTCTAGTGGCCGGTTTCCCGCCGGATTGGGTGGCCGGTTTGCTCCGGAATCAGTGGCCGGTTTGCTCTGGAATCACCGGCCGGTTTCGTCCGGAATACGCACCCTTGCACCCATTGCACCGCCCTTCCTGGCGGCCAAACAGCACATGCTTGTTTTGCCGGTACGGGATGGGAGCGTCAATGTCCGTCCGTTTTGGGATGTCGGTGCGGGCCGTCACCAGAGAGGCGTGAAATAGGCCGCCCATGAACGCTTGCAATCTCATGTTGACCAGTTCAACGGCCTTAGGGGAGAGATCGATTCCGACCCACTGGCGGCCCAGCTTCTCCGCCGCTATGCACGCTGTGGCACAGCCGCAAAACGGATCGACCATCATGTCACCCTCGTTGGAGGATGCCGAGATGATGCGCTCCAGCAGGGCTAGGGCTTTTGAGTGGGGTAGCCCACTCGTTCTTTGGATTGGGCCTGAATGGACTTAATGTCGTCCCAAATCGTATCGACTGGGTTGCCTTGCATCTCGTCCAAATACCTTTTGAAGCGGGGGACTGCTCCTGGGCGCTGTTGAACAACAACACCCTGTTCATAGGCTTCCTGCATGCGGTCCCGTGTCCAACGCCAAACCCTGGTGACGCCAAGGAATTCGTAGGTCAGATTAGGACGGTCTGGATTTGGGTTCACCAAGTCTCCGAGTTGGTAGCGCCGTCCGGTGCCTGCCTCTACATGACGATAGAACTTCTCTACATAGGCAGGATCATGAGGCCGAAACGGACGGGACCAGGTATAGCCTTCGCCTTTGCTGTAATACAGTAGAAAGTCAGCGTTGTTCGGGTAACCCGTGAACGCTAATCCCTTTGCGTTGGTGCGCCGCCAAGTTACCTCACTTCGGAAGTTTCCTTGCTCAAACACCGTATCCATCAACAGCTTCAAATAATGGCTGGCTGTAGGATCACAGTGTAAATAGATACTGCCCGTCTCCTTCAGCACCCGGCGCATCTCCAGCAGCCGCACGCCCATCATGCACAGATACGACTGCATCCCCTTGCCGTGAGCCAGCCTAGCGGCCTGGAGCACCTGGTACATGGCGGGCTGCTCATCGGCAATGAGTCCCATCCATGCCACGTCCAGGTCCGAGAGCGTCCAGGTGTCCTTGAAGGCGGCTCCGGCTGCCTTGCTGCCCACCGGGGCGGCGTAGTTGCGGTTGGAGTTGAATGGAGGGTCCAGGTAGATCAGGTCAACCGACTCGGAGTTCATGCCCCGGAGAATGTCCAGGTTGTCGCCGGTCCAGATCGTCTTGTCTGTGAAGTTGGCCTCAGCCATTGTTCCAATTTTCTGATTCTTTCACCACTCCACCGCCGATCACTTGACTTCGACGATCACCACGGCGCGGTATAATCCCCCTATGAGCGAAGAGCACGAGAATTTAGAACGACCATTCCCATCCGTCGGTCTGGCCTACGATCTGGCCGTCAGGTCCGATGACTTGTCTGTTGAACGCGCCGACGCCATGAATTCTAAAATTCAGTCTCTCATCTCGCTTTCCTGTGCGCTCACGTTCGCCATACCTGTCGCTGCCCGGAGCCTGAAGCTGGACTTGAGTTCCCATTGGTTCACGGCAATCGTCGTCATTTTCGGGCTTACGGTTGTCGTGGGTTTCGTGGGGCGTTTCTTTATTCGCAAGGGGGACATCAAGTGTGTCGATCCTGGGAAGCTGCATGAGGACTGGCTCCATCTTTCGGAAGGGGAGTTCAAGAAGCACTTTACCGAATATGCAGGTTGGAGATTCAAGCAGAACAACCGCCTTATCACTGCCCGGTGGCGGTGTGCCATAGCCATGTCCTTCTTGTTGTCCCTAGAGGTGCTTTTCATGGCTCTCTGGATGGCTACTCACCCTTAGTATCCCCACTCGGATTGGAGGGTTTCGGCGGTGGGGGCTTGGGTTGACTGCCCGATTTGCCCCTATAATCGTCTTCGGCCTCCCTCACAACTCCACCGCCGACCACTTCACTTCGCCGATCACAACGTCCCCGTCCACATCACCTGCGGCCTTTTATGCACTAGGAGGCCTACCCTTAATGAACACGCCGACCAGTCCCACAACCGTCGCTCCGCCTATGATACTCGCTGCAGCCGGGTGCCCCAAATAACCGAGGAAGGCTGCCGTGGCAAAAGCTGATAGAGTGACAATAAGCGCGGACCACTGTCCACGCTTCGTGTCGGCTGCGATCGCATTGAGTGCGGCTATATTGCCCTCGTGTATGTCGTCCTGACTTTTCTCTGCCATACGAAGGATCCGTTCTCCCGCTCCTGGAACGATAGACTCGTATCTGGCTAACACTTCTGGGGATGGAAGGGGGCCGGAAATCGACTGCTGCTGAACCGCTACGGTTTGAGTGACTACAGATGGTTGCGACTCCGCCGCAGAATCGCTAATCTTCTTCTTGTTGTTGCTCTCCACTCACCACCTCAGTGGCACGGCGGATGTGATTGCCCACATCCGACCAAGCCTCACCCAGTTCTTCCTCAATAGTTTTAGCCGAAAGAATCTGCCAGTAGGCGCTGGGGTCTGGCCAGAGATCAACAATGCTTCCCATACCATAGAGAAAAGACATACGCCGCAAATTGGCTGCTTGCTTCTTCACTTTCTCTTCCTGCGCCTTAATGATAGCCACAGTTTCTTGAATAGAGTCAAGCTGCTGATTGGCGGCCTCGCCGAGTTGATCTTGGTATTCTGAAAGCGCCCTCAAATTGCTGGCATTCGCTTCGGCAATTTGATTAAGCTGTTGTACATGGCTAGCTAACTTGACGCGGGAAAGTTGTTCTTGAGCCTTGTGAAAATTTGCAGCGATGGTAGTGAGCATCTCATCCGAGTGCCTTGACACTTCCCGGAATGCATCTAGCCTTGATTGAATCTCTTTCTCTTTCACAACTCCATCGCCGACCACTTGACTTCGCCGATGATCTTCGTCTCAATGGGCCAGGGCAGAGCCTTCCACTTCGGGTGATCGCTAAACAGTAGCCAGTTTTTCCCTGGCCGTTTATTTCTGAATCTCATCCCACTGCCCCCGCCATCTGCGGCCCGGACCAGGCGACCCGGCCGATCACCCGATCATCCTTTGCGACCTGACGCGGCGGATAGGACGGGTTGTCGCTCAACAGCTGCCAGCTCCGGCCCACCCGGCGTACGCGCTTGATCACCACGCCTTCTTTCGTGCGGACCACGACCAGGCACCCGTCCACTGGGTCGGTCTCGGAGCGGTCCAAAACAATTAAGTCTTCGTCGTGCAGGGTCGGTTCCATCGAGTCGCCTGCCGACCGCAGACAGATCAAGCTTTCTGGGTGAGCCCACTGTGGAAAGATGGAGCGGTGAAAGGCGCAGCAGGAATCGTCAAGCTCATCGAAGTTGACCGCGCTTGAGGCAGTGCCGATCCGGGCGTGCGGGGCATAGGGAATTCTGAGATAGTCCTCCACGGCGAGCACTGGGGTAGCTGACACCTTTGGGCCAGCCAGGGCTGTGGGGTCCGTGAGGTCTGTCACGGCTGCTGGTGGGACCAGGGCATCTGCTGGTGCCTCTTTGGAAAATTCGTCTAGCAGATTTTGTAGAACCTGCCTGTGCTGATCTTGTCCCTCCGCAAAGATCCACCCTAGCTTTAAGAGGTACTCCCCATTCTCCGTGTTGAGCTGGTTGAAAACGGCTTGCTGCTGAGGGGTGATTTGGTACTCAGGGTTCAACAAATCAGCCGAAAACCGATCCTTTACGTATTCATTGAGAAGCGTTTCATAGGCAATCCTATATACGGTGGCAAGCTCTCGCAGTCGGTTCGAAGATAGAGCTCCCACCCGCCCTGCCTCATAAGTTTGAAGCGTACTTTTTGGCAGGGAAATATCGTGCGCTTTGGCTTCAATCTCAATTTTCTTGAGGCTCTTTTTTCCACGGAGTGATTCAAGAAACTGGCCGAAACCTTTCAGAACTACCTTACGGGGCACTGTGCGTACTTTAACTTGTCGCCGTCCAACAACGCCGGAAAACTGGAGAACTAATGATAAAAACTGCTTGACACCGATGGACGTTAATCATACTATCGTCCGATGATGTCAGACGATAATCTTCTCACCGTCTCCCAAGTTGCTAAAAAAACGGGATATTCCCCTGGAACAATCTACAACCTCGTAAGCCAGGGGCGAATCCCCTACAAGAAACTCTCCCGCAGAGCTCTCCGATTCGATCCCGAGGAAATAAATAAGTGGATTGCCGAACAGACGGAGAGTTTTCGAAGACTGGAAGACCAGGAGGCCAAGACGGCCTGAAGGAGCGAAGCATGAGTCGAGCACCGAACAAAACAGAAACGGAGAGCATGCGCTGTTCCCTTGAGTTGTCCTTGGCCCTGAGGCTCTCCGCCGAGCGCCACGGAATGACTGTTTCGGCACTGATGGAGACTCTATGCCAGCGCCACGTGAATGCCCAAAGGGATTTACAGGGTTTATCGCCTCATGACGTCCTGGTTAGGGCAGACAGGACACACAGGCGCATCCACGAAGTCTACGAGGACGGCTATATGGACCTACCGGAGAGTTGGGAAGTCAGTGACCTGCTAACGGAATTGGACATGGCAGTGTTGAAGTGCAGGCGGGGGGAGGCGGCGTGAGCAAGAGGAACGAGTACGGACGCTTCCAACTCTGCATCGATACTGAGTCTGGCACCGCGACACTCCTTCTGGAGAACGTCAACCGGAAGGATGAGCACTGGCTGACTCTGGTTGACCAAACGAAACCCCATCGGCCGATTGGCTACTTGCGTCTGGGACCGATCAGTCCCAATTCACATGTGTTTGAGGTCGTTGAAGTACGTCCGGCCAGTGGGTCACTGCTTCGTTCACAAGGGGCGGGTCGTCAGGGATTGAAGACCCGCCACGAGAAGAAGGAAACGTTGGTCGGGATCTGTCCAGTAAGTTGTCTCTGCTGGCGACTCTGTTAGGGGCGCTTGCCCACCGGCTCACCGGCGAGAGAATGATGGTGACCTCCTACGGTGAAACCGAGCATGTCGTTACGTGGGAGGCTTCAGATTCGAGCGAAGATCGCGGGGAACACGGTTTCTAGAGAAGACGGAGAAAGAGCCGTGAAATTAGCGAACCGCTACTACGATTTATTGGAGCGTAAAGGCACAACGGGGGAAATGGCATGAGCATCTCAGAAATCTGTCAAATCATTGTATCGCTTGGCTTTCTAGCTACCGCCTCCGTGCTGTGCTTGCATTCGCGCTTTCTGTATTGGATCGGCAAAGACCTGTCCGATAGCTGCGGCAAGATCTTCAAGGCACTGGAGCGGATCAACGCTAGCAGTGGTTTAGATACGCACCTCACGGAGGAGACGACGCCTGAACCTAGGCCGTACCTGAAGGGAAACCGTGAACGTTAGGGGAAGGTCCCTGGGGGCATCGGCATGAACCAGAATCCAGTGATTAGGAGGAGTAAATAAAGGTGTCAATATATAGTTAGTGCCCGTCCGGAAATGTGTAAGTAATTGATAAGGAAGGGGAAAGAGGGCTTTTTCAAGCTCCGAAACTGTCAGGGCCGTTTGCTAGACTATTTGGTACAAACAATTAGACTAAAACGACTTACGACGATTTCAGGAGTTCGAAGATGCGTAAAAAGCATGAAAAACAACGCCCCCTTTCCCCGCAATGGCCCGATCACCAGCTGGCCCATGAATTGAAGGTGATCTCGCGCATCCTGGACGACAATCCCCAGACGCTGGAGCTGATAGTACAAGATCTCTCTGACAGGGTCGATTCCGGTGTTGGCGCCCCCGGTTTGACGGCCGAGCAGGTGCTGCGTTGCGCCGTCATCAAACAGCTGCATCAGTTCAGCTATCGCAAGCTGGAGTTTCATCTGGTGGATTCGCAAAGCTGTCAGAGGTTCTGTCGCTTGCCCTATGGGGCGTCGATCAGCAAAGCCACCCTGGCGGAGAACCTGGGGAAGATTGAGCCGGGGACTTGGAAGGCGATCAACGACCACTTGGTGCTCTGGGCGCAGGCTCGGGGTCTGGAAAAAGGCCAACGGATTCGGGTCGATGCCACGGCGGTCGAGACGAACATCCACTATCCGCTCGACAGTGAGCTGTTGTACGACGGCATTCGAGTCGTGACCCAGTGGCTGGGGCGGCTGCGGGAGCGGGAAGGGATCGGCTTCGTCGATCATACGCGGCGGGCCAAGCGGCGCGTCCTGAACATCCGCAACCGCCGCGGCAAGAAGCGCCTGGACAGTTACCGCGATCTGATCAAAGTGGCGTCCAAGACGGCTCACTATGCCGAGCAGGCGCTGGCAGCTTCCGCGCAGTGGAGCGATCCCCTCAGTCTGGCCGTGGCGGCGCAACTGGCCCACTATCTGGGGCTGTTGCACAAAGTCATCGAGCAGACTCAACGACGGGTCCTTTCGGGCGAGGCCGTCGCGGCCCAGGAGAAGATCTGTTCCCTCTTCGAAGAGCACACCGATATTATCAAGAAGAGCCCTCGGGAAACGGTCTTCGGCCACAAGGTGTTTGTCAGCACGGGCGCCTCGTCGCTGATCCTGGATTGTGTGGTGGAACGGGGGAATCCGGCCGACAGCAACTATGTGCAACCCTTCTTAGAGCGGCATCGACAGCTGTACGGGAAGGTCCCCCGCCAGAGCGCCTGGGATGGTGGTTTTGCCTCGGCTGCCAACCTGCGCTGGGCCAAAGAGCAGGGGGTACAGGATGTGGCCTTTTCCAAAAAGTGTGGGTTGACGGTTGAGAGCATGGTGCGTTCCAGTTGGGTCTACAAACAACTCAAACGCTTCCGCGCCGGGATTGAGGGGTGCATTGGGACCCTCAAGCACACCTTCGGTCTCCACCGCTGTAGCTGGAAAGGCTGGCCTCACTTTCAAAGCTACGTCCATGCCAGCGTCCTGACCTATAACCTGGTCGTCCTGGCCCGACTCCTGTTGTAGCCTTTTGTGGCTGACCGTACTGCCTTGTGGCTCCGACTCGGGGAGAGGTCTGCGCCGAACCGCTGCTTTTTGGCCCGCGTGCCCTCGCTCGAGGGTCCTTGCTCTGGATCGAGCTGGGTCGAGCCGGTCTGTCAGCAGTCTCAAGTATAATAAGTGTTTACGATTCAACAGATTACAGTTCTGAAAACCCCGGTTTTCGGACGGGCACTAGTTAGTAATGCTATGTTGCACATGCATGGATACGCTGACCGAATTGACGGAGAAATTCCGCTCTGTATGGCCCCTGTTGGATGAACGAACGCGGCGGATTATGGCGGCCAGTGAAGCGAGAGCGTTGGGCCATGGCGGAGTCAGTTTGGTACGCTGTGCCTGCGGACTGTCGCGCAAGGCAATCGCTAAAGGAATCCGTGAAATCGAAGAGGGTTTCGTGCCCATGGAAGGCCGCATCCGGCGGCCCGGAGCGGGAGGCAAGCCCCTGACGGTTTCGGACCCGGGGCTGGTGGAGCAATTGGAAGAAATGAGCGAGGTCCAAACTCGGGGTGACCCGGAGTCTCCGTTGCGTTGGATTTGCAAGAGCACGCGGGCCATCGCGAAAGAACTGGCCCGGCACAAACACCCGGTCAGTCATACGAAGGTGGCGAGATCCTTCACGACCTCGTACAGTCTGCAGAGCAATCGGAAGACCGAGGAAGGGAAAGATCATCCGGACCGCGACGCCCAGTTTCGGCACATCAGCGCCACCGTCAGACACTGCCTGAGGGAAGGCAGTCCGGTCATTTCCGTGGATACCAAGAAGAAAGAACTCATCGGCAACTATGTCGGGGGCCACTTCAAAAGCGGCCAGGCGGGGCCGGGTCAAAAGCGGCCAGTGATTCAGTAGTTATATCCTCCGGTTCGAGTCATTTCAATCCCTTGTGAAGCCCTCCCCGCGAAGCGGGGGGAGGAGGCTTTGTTGTGTGTTCAGCCGTAGAAGCGGTGGGAACTGTGGGAAACTCCGTCCGGAGGAGTTTTCCAAGCGCTGTGGGAACGGTGGAAAAACTCGCCTCCTGGAGTCGTCTTCGCGAGGCAGCCGTTTTCCCACGGTTTCCATAGCGCGGCAGTTTCCACGGCTTTCCGGGGGTGTTGGGGGAAACTCGAGAAGCCTGGCTTCCATGGTCTCTGCTTGGTTTCAACGACACGGCTTCTTCCTGGCTTCCTTTTTTCAAAAAACATTCGCTCAGAGGCCCCTCAAGCAATGAGCTCTGCCCCACCCTGCCCTGACCCCTCCCTCGGAGCGGGCAATCTACGAAGCCTGGGGCTGAGTCCCAGGGTCTGCGAGTAGGGGACAAGCCCGCACTCACAGCACTCGCCTCGCAGGTGTCATTTCTCTTTCCCTCGCTTCGGGGTGGATTTCTCTCGTTGCTGTCGCTCGTAGAGGCGATAGCTCTTGCCCCGAATGAAGGTGACTTCCGAAGTGTGC
The DNA here is from genome assembly GCA_965219855.1 of Acidobacteriota bacterium. Taxonomy (GTDB): domain Bacteria; phylum Acidobacteriota; class UBA6911; order RPQK01; family JAJDTT01; genus CAUZIZ01. The sequence continues at coordinate 331,952 of CBDCOR010000021.1, read as the reverse complement.
AGGAAGCGGTCCAGCAGCGCCGAGGTGGCCGCCGTATCTCCTCCCAGCATCGCGCCCCAGTCCTCCAGGGGTCGATTCGAACTGAGGATCGTCGAGGTCTTCTGGTATCGGCGGTGCAGGATCTCCAACAGATCTTCTGCCGCCGACTCCGGCACTCTGCGGAGTCCCAGATCCTCGAGGATCAGCAGCGGGATCCGGGTCATCTCCGTAATGTAAGATCGGCGTCTGCCGGTGGCCGTGGCTTCGGCGATGTCTTCCAGCAGATCGAAAGCCGACTTGTACTGCACCCGGTGACCGGCTTCGACCGCCTTGATCCCGACGGTGATGATCAGATGGCTCTTGCCGACTCCGGTCTGACCGATGACCAACCAGCCGCGGCGCTGTTGGATGAATCGGCCGGTAGCCAGATCGAAGATCTGCTGCCGGTTGATGGAGGGGTTAAAGGAGAAGTTAAAGTCCTCCAAGTGCTTTTGTTCCGGAAACTGGGCCTGGCGCAAACGTCGCTCCAACAGCCGGTCCCGACGGCGGGTCAGCTCGTCATCAATCAGCAGCTCAAAGAACTCCTGATGGCTGAGCCTTCCCTGGACGGCTTGTTGCAGGCGAACGTCAAAGACCTGAGCCAGGCCCGAGAGCCGGAGGTGACGAAGTTTTCGTTCCAGTTCTGATGAGATCATTCTGGTTCTCCTGTGGGATCGGTGATCTGGTACTCGGACAGCGGTCGGATCAACTCGTGCTCGGAGGTAAACAAAGAGCGCTGCGGCACGTCCAGTCGCTTACACAAAGCCACCAGAGTCCGGTAGCGGAAGGCGTCATGTGCGAGCGCCTTGCCGCAGGCTTCGTCGACGACCGAAGCGCGGTAGCGGCGGGTCAGCGAGATCATGCCCTGCACGAGTCGGTAGGCGAGCATGTCTCGGACCTCCAGAGCTCGCTCGGCCCAGCGGTGCGCCTCTGGACCCACGGCTCGGGCTTGCTTCAGCAGATGATGCTCGGTTCGATAGTGCGCGTAGCGTTTGCGTTCCGGAAGATGGCTCGTTTCGGTTCGGAATCTCCCCGGCGGGTGCTTCGGATGCAGGGCCACCTGTTGCTCACGAAAGAAGACGCGGACGATACGATCATCCCAGTGCACGGCGACTTCACAACCGAGCAGATGATTGGGCACCGAGTAGAACGCTCGGTCGACTTCGATGTGGCCATCGGTGGAGACCGTTCGACGGCCCACGCGGAAGAAACTGAAGCGGGAATCCGGAAGCGGTCGGAGATGCTTCTGTTCTTCGACAAAGCGGGGCCAGACCTGCTGCTTGGTGGTGCCGTGGATGCGCTGGCGGGCGATTCGCTCGTTCCAACTCTGCAGATGCTCATTCTGCGCATCCAGGCTCTCGAAGCGGCGAGCTTTGAGCGCGCTGGAGTCGGTATATCCGATGCTTCTTTCGACTTTTCCGTTCTCGTTCGGAGCGCCCGGATGGATGGGCAGCACGGCGAAGCCGTAGTGGCGAGCGAGCGCACTGAAGACGGCATTGACCTCGGGGTCCACCAAGCAAGCCCGGGTGATCCCGGCCTTGAGGTTATCGAGGCGAACCACCTCCACGCCGCCTCCAAAAGCGTGAAAAGCCTCCTCGACACAGCGGATGAACGTCTTCAGTTCCTGCCGCCAGACGACTTCCTCATAGGAGTGGCGCGAGTGGCAGAGGACGGCCTTGAACAGATGAGGACGGCGGTAACGACCCGATTCGGTCCGAGTCAGGGCTCCTTTGCCGAAGTCGATCTGCAGGTCCCGACCGGGGGGAGTTTCCACCCGAGCAAACACGCGAGGACTCTCCGCCTTGAGCTTTCCACAGAAGCGCTTGACGGAGTTGTAGGCTCCCCCGAATCCCTGCTCGAAGACCAGGTCCTGCCAGATCCGCTTGGCCTGCAATCCCTGCTGGAGTTTCTTTTCAATCTGCTCCCGAAAGGGCTCACAGAAGCTGCGCAGACCCGGGGGCCGCTTTGGCCGCTTTTGCTCCTCCGAGCCGGGGGCCACTTTGGCCGGTTTTGAATCTCGGGAGGGATCATAGCGGGCAATCCTCTCTCGTCGGACTCCCACCTCTCGCTCGATCCGACGATACGACCAGCCCAGCTTCAGGAGCGCCAAAACCGTTTGCTTCTTTTCCATTTTCAATGTATTGGCCATCGGCGCATCCTACGCCGGATGCGGCCCTCAATGGCTCTTGAAAATGGCCGGTTTTGAAGTGGCCCTCACTGGCCGCTTTTGGGTGGCCCCTGACAGGCAACTACGACAACGCGGGCCAGCAATGGCTTCCCGCCGGGCAGCCGATCAAGGTTCAGGGTCATGACTTTCCCACTCCCGACGTTCCCCGTGCCTATCCTTACGGCGTTTATGACATTGGGCGCAATACCGGCTTTGTCAATGTCGGCACCGATCACGACACGGGAGCGTTTGCGGTCGCCTCCATTCGCGGCTGGTGGCGCCAGGAAGGGAGACGGATCTATCCGAATGCAAGAACGATACTGATCACCGCCGACGCCGGCGGGAGCAACGGTTGGCGGTTGCGCCTTTGGAAATTTGAGTTGCAGAAGTTCGCAGACGAAACGGGCCTCCCGGCTTCGGTCTGTCATTTTCCACCCGGCACCAGCAAATGGAACAAGATCGAACACCGCCTCTTTTCTTTCATCTCTTCGAACTGGCGCGGCGAACCTTTACGAGACTACGAAACAATTGTTCAACTCATCGCGAAGACAACGACAGCTAAAGGACTCAAAGTGACGTGCCGGCTAGATCGCCGCAAGTATCCCACTGGACGCAAAGTCTCCAATGAAGAAATGAAGCGAATCCAGATGCGGCCCAACCCGTTCCATGGCGAATGGAATTAATGTAATAGAACCGAACTCCGCCGAATCATAACATGATACCTTTATTTCTTTACGCTTCTTTAGCACCGTTAGTAATGGGTTGATCAAATATGATTCGCGCACGCCATGGACCGGGATGATAGGTCGGTGCGGCGGTCGGGTCATTGTCGCGGCTCCTCTCCTCCGCTATCTCGGCGAGCCAGCGGTGTCTCCGCATTCCGCAAACACTCACGGCGACTATCTGCCATTTCGCTGCCGTCTCTTCTTCCATTTTGAACGTGACGACGGGCGGAAACCCTCCGCATTGGCGGCGCGCCCACGCCGAAACCGTAGGCATATTGAAAAAAATCGTGTTTCGATGGGCAAGACAGGAGATCACGGCAGTCAACAATACTCCAACGGCAGTGACGATCTGCCAGAATTCACTCAACTCCGTTTCCTCCTGTCTCTAAACCGTGTTCAGGGGGATAGCGGGGCGGTTGAACCACCGACCGTCCCGCACGCTTCAAATCCTAGCACGCTTGTCGTGACAAATCCCTTGACAACCGCGCCCCGCCCGGTGTGTAATGGCCTTGCTGCGGCAAAATCCGCAGCCGGGTCTACAAGCCCAGTTGCACTAGAGGCACGACTAGCGCCTCCCCAAAAGGCGCTTTTTTCGTGTCCGGCACATGGTGTCCGTCCTTGTGGCGGGGCCGTGCGGGAGCCCTTCGGGGCTGCCGGTTGCTCTAGTGGCTGGTCTTGTAGCCCGTATGGACCCGCCTCCACTCGTCTACAAGCGAGGGAGACGGCATTACCAACCCTCACACTAGAAGGCCGCCATGTGCATTGCCCGCCCGCCTACCCTTGAGGCGCTGGAACGCGCCCAACGCATCATCACCTGCTGGAAAGCCCTTACCCGAATGCTGGGGCGCTGTCCTGGGCACCTCAAGCCCGGCGACGATGCCTTTTCCCTGGCTGATTTTCTCTCCGCGTGGCCGAGGACATCCAGGCGCGTCCGGATCACTACTTCGCCCGCATCGAGATCGCACGCCTGGATCAGGATCTTGACGACTGCGCCGCCGAGTTGTGGCAGCAGGAAAAAGCGCTCCGCACGGCCCAGAGAGCCGGGTACTGGTACCGGAATCCGGGAGCGTGTTTTTCGCCCTGGCCGTGCCCCTACCTGCCGATCTGCGCACACAGGGACCTAGAAGAACACACGCCCAATGGATTTATCCGCGACGGCGATATCCACCCGGAGTTGGCCAATGTCTAAAGATCTTGTCAGCCAGTTGATGAAGCACGTTCAAGTCGGCTCTGGAGATTCGCCGTGTTGGTGCTGGGTTGGGGCCATGGACGGTAATGGCTATGGATCAGTTCGCGTTCGCGGACAAACGTGCAAGGCGCATCGAGTCGCATTCTGTGCGCACCGGCGGTCGATACCAGAAGGGATGGATCTGGACCACTTATGTCGCAATCGTGCCTGCATCAACCCTGAGCACCTGGAGCCAGTGACCCGACGGACCAACACGCTTCGGGGGAACCACCAGAATGTAGTGATTCGAAGAACGGGCATCTGTAAGAACGGTCACGACATGAACATGACTGGTCGCTACTACCGGCGGAATGGTAGAGGAAGCCAGTGCGCCGAGTGTTCAAGAGAGCGTTCGCGTTTGCGTTCGCAACGGCAAAGAGAACTTGCCACGCCGGAGGCCAGTCCGGCAAGCCACGCCCAGGCCAGTGGGCAATGACGAAGGAGAAATAGAAAGATGTCTACGCCAGCAACGAAGCTCCCCCCACCGGCGCCGAATCCGCCGCCGTCCGGGAACACGCCCCAGCAACAGGCCGCGCGGGAATTCCCATTGACGTCGGGAAAGATCGACGCGCCCCAGAGAATACTACTGCACGGTCCCGGAGGGATCGGCAAATCCACCCTGGCCTCCCTGGCGCCCGGAGCCGTGATGATCGATATCGAGTCCGGGACCCGCGATCTCGACGTGGAGCGGATTGAGAGCATTGAGTCGTTTGCCGACCTCCGCACCTGTCTTCAAGGAGATGCGCTCAATGGCCACGGCACGGTGGTCATCGACTCGGCCACTAAAGCCGAGGAACTGGCCGTCGCCCATACGCTTGAGACCGTCAAGCACGAAAAAGGCATGTCTGTGAGCAACATCGAGGGCTACGGATTCGGCAAGGGCTACCAGCACGTGTACGACACGTTCTTGCTGCTGCTCGCCGACCTCGACCGCCAGACCCGCGCAGGCTGCAACGTGATCTTGATCGCGCACGACTGCATCGAAAGCGTGCCCAACCCGGTGGGAGACGACTGGATTCGCTACGAGCCGCACTTGCAGCGGCCGAAGTCGGGCAAGGCGTCGATCCGGAATCGGATCATCCAGTGGGCCGATCACGTGCTGTTCGTCGGCTACGACGTGGTGGCCGAAGACGGCAAGGGCCGCGGCTCGGGCACGCGCACGATCTGGCCGTCCGAGCAGCCCAGTCATATCGCCAAGTCGCGCCGGATCGCGGCTCCGGTTCATTTCCAGGATGCCACCGACGATACGGTGTGGCGGCAGATCTTTGGAGGTGCGTCATGAGGCCGCTGGACCGCGAGGGCATCTTCAAGGCGCGTCTTGTGAGCTGGAAGATACGGGACACCGAGAGCGGCGCGGTAGCCGTCTCGTGCGAATTCCACATGCTCTCACAATGGGACGGTGCCGCCTGGGCCGATTGGTCAGAATATGACGAGCACCGATGTTTCGGCGACTGGTGGGTCGTCAAAAAGAACGGTCAGATCAACACCGGCGCCGTCGAGCAACTGACCCGGTCGCTGGGTTGGAGCGGCGATCTTCAAAGCGTTCTGGGCTCGCCGCCGGAGCGCACCGTGCAGATCTCGGTCAAGGCCGATGAGTACAACGGCCAGACCCGTTTTAAGGCGGCCTGGATGAACCCGGAAAACCACGAGCCGCAGCAGCAAGGAGCCAGCCAGGAAAAGGTCGGCCAACTGCAGGACCGGTTCGGGTCCTTGTTGCGCGCTGCGGCCTCGGCATCCGGGGTTCCACAGCCCGAGGCGGCGCCGGTCGCGATCACCGACGACGACGTTCCGTTCTGAAGGAGGAATGGGTGCGGGTTTTGCAAGTGGGAAGGACGACGGAGGACGATGGGTTCAACCTACCCGTTCGATGGCCAAGGCCGTCAGAAGGCTCTACAGGCGATTGAGATCTTGGAAGGCCGTGGCCCAGGTGCTGGGGAGATCGGAGGCCCTTCTGGTGGAAGGTGGCCCATGGGGAAATCACCGGCCGCCGGAGCCTGAGCAAACAACAGCGGCAACGGATCGCCAGCGCCGACCCCGCTTTCCTGGCCGTCATCCAGGACCGGGTGGTGCCGTGGCTGAAGGAGAGGAGAGATGGGGAAGTACGCAAGCAAAACCAGCGTCCCGGTAAAAAATTCTCAGGATGAGATTAACCGCATTCTCAGCCGGTATGGTGCGGAAGGGTTCGGATACTACACCCGATCGGATCGTTCCATCGTCCAATTTGAAATCAGAACGAGCAACACTCTCCGGCGAGTGCAGATCACCATCACGATGCCCGACCCCAAATCATCGGAGTTTACGATGAGTCGCCACAAGAACGAGTACGACCGTCACCTGGTTGACGAGAAGACGGCCCACGGGAGATGGGAGCAGGCTTGTCGTCAGCGATGGCGGGCGTTGGCTCTGGTTATCAAGGCCAAACTGGAAGCGATTGACGCTGAGATCAGCACGTTCGAGGAGGAGTTTTTGCCGTTTTTGGTGCTACCGGACGGGCAAACCATCGGTGAGAAATTGCTTCCTCAGCTCAAGCAGTTGGAGTCGGGGGAGCGGGAGCTTCCCCGTCTGGTTGGAGGAGTAAGGTGATTCGATAAGGAAGAAATCGGATTCGCTTCCCTGATGAGGGGAAGCGATCAGCCCGGAGGAGCAGCCGGAATTGAGCCTCGTCTCTCCTCCGGGTCTTTTATCGGGGCCGGGATTCAAAAGACTCGTGCGAGGCTTAGATCCCAGCGAAGACTAGGATAAGCAGCTGGGGGAGTATAGCGCGACCTGGTTCTCGGCCCCGACCTGACAATGGAGGGTGACAAAATGCAGGTGAGAAGCCTACCCGTCAAACTCACCGACGACGAGATGATTATCAAGGGTCAGGAACTGGCCGAGTTGGAGAGTGAATTCACCGACTTGGAGTCCCTGAAACGGGCAGCGTCCAAGGAATTCGCAAAGCAAATCGAGGTCAAGAAGGGAAAGATTCAACGGGTTTCCCATGCCATCAACACCAAGCAGGAGAACCGGGAGGTGGAGTGTGAGGAGGTCCGGGACGAGGAGGCCCTGAAAGTGAGCATCGTTCGCAAGGACACCGGGGAGGTCGTCTCCGAACGCCTCATGACGGCTGAAGAACGCCAGAAGGTTCTGAACTTTCCCCAGCCGGTTCAGGCCACTGATGGGCCAGAAGGATAACGTGAACGGAAAGTCATGCTTTTGAAAGCCGACGCCCGACAGATCCCGCTCCGTGACGAGACGGTGCAGTGCGTGGTGACGAGCCCTCCTTATTGGGGGCTAAGGGATTATGGAGTGGAAGGACAGCTCGGGCTGGAGGCGATGCCCGAGGAATACATTACCAATTTGGTGATGGTTTTCCGCGAAGTTCGTCGAGTGCTGCGCAAGGATGGCACGCTCTGGTTGAATCTTGGAGACGGATATGCAGAGTCATGGGGAAATTACTGGCCACAGACAAAAGATGGCCCCAGCCGCCAACGGGAACGGGGCTCTTGGCGGCGAAAAGCATACGAAGGCCGCGAGTCGCAATCCGGTAATCTGACCGGAACAACTTGGTCTGGCTTCAAGCCCAAAGACCTGATCGGCATCCCTTGGCGCGTGGCGTTTGCACTCCAGGCAGACGGCTGGTGGCTGCGCTTGGACATCATCTGGGCCAAGCCCAACCCCATGCCGGAATCGGTCAAGGACCGCCCCACGCAGTCTCATGAGTACCTGTTTTTGCTGACCAAGAGCGCACGGTACTACTACGACGCAGAGGCGATCCGGGAGCCCGGCTCATTGGAATCCCAGGCTCGATATAAGCGAGGGCGGAGCCGCCATCACAAGTGGGCTGACGGAGGCCCCATGACGAAACAGGAGCAATGCAGCCTGGGGCGCAACAAGCGTTCCGTGTGGTGGATCGCCACCCAACCCTACAGCGGATCCCATTTCGCCACCTTCCCAGAGAAGCTAGTCGAGCCTTGTATCCTGGCGGGCAGTCGAGAGGGGGATATCGTTCTGGACCCGTTCGTTGGAAGCGGGACGACCGTCAGGGTGGCAGAAAAGTTCAACCGGACCGGGATCGGCTGTGATCTGGCCTATCAAGACATTGCGTCCCTTCGGACAAGGAACGTGCAAAGGCGGATGGCAGGAATGTTTGGATGAGAGAAAGAGGGCAAGGACAAAAGCGTGAATGCGGTTCCTAGATCTATTCGCTGGCATCGGAGGATTCAGCCTGGGGTTGGAACGGACCGGAATGACCTGTGTCGGCCATATGGAAATCGACCCGTTCTGCCGGAAGGTGCTCAGGAAACACTGGCCAGAAGTGCCCTTGATCGCGGACGTGAAAGAAGTCCAAGGAGATGAGTTTGGAGCAGTCGAGCTTATTTGCGGAGGACCGCCCTGCCAGCCCGTCTCTCTGGCCGGGAAGCGACAGGGCCAGGGCGATGACCGCTGGCTCTGGGGCGAGGCTTTGCGCCTTGTTGAAGTCATCCGGCCCCCTTGGTGCCTGTTTGAAAATCCTCCTGGAATCGTCTCGCTGGGCCTCGACCGAATACTTGCTGACCTGGAAGGCTTCGGCTACTCCACAGGGACGTTTGAGATTCCGGCTTGTGCCGTCGATGCGCCGCACATCCGGCAACGGGTGTGGATCGTGGCGGAGTCCGTTGGGCACGGACGGAGAGAAGTCCGGGCACGGCAACTTGCCGCATCAGGCCAAAAGAGTCTGTCCCACGCCCAGGGCCGAGAATCACACTCCCCAGCAGAGAGAAGACTTCACGCCCAACCTGCCTATGGTGGCGACCTGGGCGACACCCCAGAGTCACGATTCCCAAGGGCGGGCGAATCCAGACCGGCTGCTGAGGCATGGAACGAAACACGGCTGCCGAAATCTCAACGACGAAGTGGGGTTAATAACGGATGGACAGACTATGAATGGATCGAATGCACGGACGGAAAAGCCAGGCGCGTTAAACCAGGAGTTCGCCTGCTGGCTCATGGGGTTCCCCGAAGGGTGGCTCGACTGAGGGCTTTAGGAAATGCCGTGGTGCCGCAAGTGGTGGAGAGGATCGGCCAGGTGATGATGGAGGTTGAGAAAAGGTGATCGGTAGACCCAACGCCGTGATTGTCAAGCAGGTGTGCGACAAGCGGTCCTTCACTGTGGCGGAAACAGCCCGCTATTTGGGGAAACACCCGAACACGATTCGCAAGATGGCGGATCGGGGCATCCTCAAAGTTAGGTCCGAGGCCGATCTGTCGGGACGGAAGCACCGGCGTTTCTTCGTGGAGGACCTAGACGTCTATCTTGACTCGTTGCCGCTCTGGGGTGAGGATAGCTCCGGCGAAGAACCCGGCTCATCTGGAAAGGAGAGCAACAATGGGCATTTATAAAGCCAAGGATCGCCGGGGAAAAACACGCTACGTGGTGAGCCGGAATTGGCCAGAAGGGGCCGGGCGGATCCGAAAATACGCCCCCAACCTTACCTCGGGCAAGGCGCTGCTCACCAGAATCGAGAACAGCATCATCGAGGGTACCTGGAGGGAGCTCAGGGAAAACTTGGCTGGGAAGCAGAAACAGACCTGGACCGTGCGGACGTTCTATGGGCGATTTCTGGAGGAGTACTGCAAGACGAGAATGCGATCTTGGGACCGCTACAGACTCTCGTTTCAGAGTCTCAACCGGACTCTCGGCAATATCCCACTCAGAGAGTTCCGTCGCTCCGACCTGCATCGCTACGTGGCCGAGCGCAACAAAGTATTGAAACCCGCAACGGTCAACCGAGACATCGCAGCCTGTAAGAAGATGTTCACCTATGCGCTGGAGTGCGGAGAAATCGAGGTGCATCCACTCACCAGGTTTCCGAAACTCAAGGAACCTAAGAAGGTCTTCCGGCCGATCACAGTTGAAGAATTTCGGGCCTTGGTCCAGGCCGTCGAGAATCCTTACTTGCAGGCCATGGTGGCGGTGATCGGGGAAACCGGAATCCGCGTTGGAGAAGCCATGTCACTGACCTGGAGCCGGGTTGATCTGGGGAGGGGCTTCCTGTGGATTGAGTTGACCAAGGATGAGGAACCGAGGGAGATTCCCTTATCGGAGTACGCCATCGGATACCTCGGGGGCCTGGTTCGATATCTGCACACGCCCTATGTGTTCCTTAGCCCGAAGACGGGGACCCGGTGGTCGAATCCCGACAAGCCGCTCCGCCGAGCCGCCGAAAGGGTAGGCTTGAAGGCGGGTTTTCACGATCTGCGGCGTTTTCGCTGCACTCAATGGCTCATGGCAGGCGTGGACGTGCGAACGGCGCAACAACTCATGGGACACTCGGATATTTCCACCACAATGCGCTATGCGGGCTATGTCAGCCACCATGCGGTCGAGAGCATCCGGGAGGCGCAGCGGGCAGAAAACGAGTCTGAGCAGGCAACAAATAGGCAACAGCAGAGGTGACAAAAAACGGTAGTCGGGCTAAAGTATTGAAACAAAAGGATGCGCCCGTAGCTCAGCTGGATAGAGCGACGGACTTCGAATCCGTAGGTCGGGAGTTCGAATCTCTCCGGGCGCGCCACTGTTTTCAATGGGTTAGGGGGAAGACCCCCCAGACAGGCTAGACCCTTCGCCCGCTTCTCGCCCGCTCTGCAGAAGCTCCCGCTGCTCCTCCGAATGGGCTTTGTGAATGCTGCGGACCGCATGGGTCGGAGCAAAATGGGCATAGCGCATCGTAGTCTTGATGTCGGCATGTCCCAACAGTTCCTTCACTGTCCGAAGGTCTACTCCTCGCAGTACCCACTGTTTCGCTCGAAAGCGACTCTGGTCGTGAAACCCCACCCAGTTAAGCCCTGCCCTTCGCCGGCCCCGGACCAGCACCTTCTCGGGGTTGACCCAACGCCGTCCCGTCCTGGAATTGACGAAAACGTAGGGGCAGTTCAGGTAGCGGACTGCCCTCAGAAGCCACTCCACAGCGAAGTCTGACAGAGGAATATGGCGAACCTTGCGGCTCTTCGAAAACTCGACGGTCAGTAGCCTGTTCCTCAGATCAAGATGGTCCCACTTAAGGGCAAGGGCCTCTCCTTTCCGGACTGCCGTCTCACCCAGCACCGCCATGAGAGCAGCAATGGAGGGACGATCCATGGCTTCGACCAAGGCCCTGAACTCCTCGACGGTCATTACCCTGAAAGCCGTTTCCTCGACGGGCAGCAGAGGGAACCGCACGAGAGGATGATGTTCAATAGCGCCTATCTCCAGTGCAAAGGAAAACATCTTCTTGAGGCAGGCGATGTCTCGATTGACCGTGTTGGGTTTGAGTACCTTGACCTGTTTCTGATGCCCGCATCGAAATCACGCAAGCCAGGTCAGGAACCCCTGGAAAGACCCTCGCTCTCTCGCTCTGCTGCCCCCACGTGGAGCTGGATAATCCTGGGCGCAGGCATCATGGCACTGCTGGCAGCCGGGGTCATCACCTGGAGCTTCTGGCAGCACCCCACCCCCGCACCCGTCAAGCGCTTCACGCTCAGCGTAACCTCAAACTACGATCCAGTAGCCGAGGGTGGGGCCAGAATGGTTATCTCTCCTAACGGCCAAGATTTCGTTTATTTGGGCGTTGTGAGAGGTGAGCAAAGAATCTACCACCGACGCCTGGATCAGACCGAGACTCGGGCCCTAGCTGGGACGCAAGGGGCCAGCCGTCTTTTTTTCTCTCCTGACGGGAAGTGGGTCGGCTTTCATGCCGACGACCAGCTCAAGAAAGTGCCTCTGGCGGGCGGCTCTCCCCAGGTGATCTGTGATGTGACAGACGTAGAGGTTCTGGGAGCGACCTGGGGGCCGGATGACGACATCATCTTTGGAAGTAGGGGGCCTTGCTCTTGGTCGCCTGACGGCAAGGTCTTGGCCTACATTCAGAGGGCGACCTCAGGCAGTGATATCTGGCTCCTTCCGCTTGGAGGGAAGCCGGAATCTTTTCTAGCGACCCCCGCCCATGAGATCCAGCCTGCCTTCTCACCCAATGGGCAGTGGTTGGCCTTCACCTCGGATCGCTCCGGACGTGATGAGGTTTACATCGCACCGTATCCTGGCGGCCAACTAATGGAACAGATCTCTCCTGCGGGAGGTAGTGAGCCGATGTGGGCACGGGAGAGCGGAGAGCTTTTCTACCGGAGCGGGGACAAGATGATGCTGGTTGCTATTGAAACGAAACCCAGCCTCCAGGTGGGAGCGCCCCGTTTTCTTTTCGAGGGGTCCTACGCCAGACCACCGGTTTCCTCCGCTAACTATGACGTGACGGCCGACGGGCAGAGGTTCGTCATGGTCCAGGAGAAACGGGTTCCGAATCAGCTTCAAGTCGTCGTGAACTGGTTCGAAGAACTCAAGCGACTGGTGCCGACGGGGGAGTAACTGGACCTCCGTATTGTAGGGTTGCTTGGTGTGAATCGACTGGTACTTCCGGACCTATTGATAGAAATTGAAGCCTTCGCGGGCGAATAGGAACACCATTCAGGTTCAACTCGATGTCCACTTTAGGGCGAAAGCCGTCGTTCGATTTCGATCAAATCGGACAGAGTCTGTAAGATCGTGCGCCGACACTTCACATATAGGCGCCCTATCGGCCCTTTTTTAGAGCCTGATGTAAAGTTTGCACCGCGTCCTGGCGAACGGGGCGATCTTACTGGCTCAGTTTTAAACCGGCCAAGCTGATACATCTTCTAACCGGCGTTAACAACTCAATCTTGTTCAACGTTTTACTTTTCTCGGTGGCGAAAAATCCGCGCAAATGGGTGGTTTTGTTAACGTGGTAGTAGGAAAGCTCGCTTTGGTGGCCTCCGTGTTCAAATTCGCCGCTTGCTGGACCATCACTCCTGCCTGAGGATTCCAGGACCGTTAATTCTAGACTAGCTTTCAGTAGCGTCCCAGCGTTAGTCGAATAACATCAACTGTTTATGAATGTCACTATTCTGAGTAATGTAATGCATGTCCTGAAAGGCCTGTAAAATTGGGGTTTTCTCGAAGAGCGAGACACTCAGGACCTGGAGAATTGTGTAGAGCGGCAACTCGAGATAGAGGCGCTTGCGGATGATGGCGATGAGCAGGTAGGTACTGAGGGCGATCCAGATTTGTGTTTTCACGGCATTGGGACTGGTGCCGTAAAAGGCCTTGATGCGGAGATGCTGTTTGACAGTAGTGTCCCAACGTTTGGGCTTCTAATCTCTGTAAAGTATTAATGAGTAATATGTTAGAGAAGATAATGGGTGTTTCCGACTTGAAAGTGAGTGTACGCTCACGCCCTTCAGTTCATAAGGAGGGCGAGCATGTACACGGGCACGACGATTTTTTCTCAGGTGATGCGGCATCTTCCCTGGCATCATTTTCATCGCATTGTTCAGCACTACGGAGGCGACTACAAGGTCAAGTCGTTCCGCTGTGCCGACCATTACCGGGTCATGGCCTTTGCACAGTTGACCTATCGCGAGAGCTTGCGCGATATCGAAGCCTGCCTACGGGCCATGAGATCCAAGCTCTTCCACATGGGCATTCGCTCCACGGTCTCCCGCAACAATCTGTCCAATGCCAACGAGAGGCGCGACTGGCGCATCTATGCCGAGTTTGCCCAAGTGCTTATCGCCGAAGCGCGCCGCCTGTACACCGACGAGGACCTGGGAGTCGACCTGAACGCGACCGTCTATGCCTTGGACTCCACGACCATCGACCTGTGCCTCTCGGTCTTCCCCTGGGCGCGCTTCCGCCGTACCAAGGGGGCGATCAAACTGCATACCTTGCTCAACCTGCACGGCGCCATTCCCGAGTTCGTTCTGATCTCGGACGGAAAACTGCACGATGTCCACGCCTTGGACCACCTGATTCCTTGTCCCGGTGCCTACTACATCATGGATCGCGGATACCTGGATTTCGGGCGCCTGTACCGACTCCATTCTGCCCGGTCGTTATTCGTGACCCGCGCCAAGGCCAACTTCAAGTTCCGCCGCCGCTACTCCCACCCGGTGGACAGAACGACGGGACTGATCTGCGACCAAACTGTCCTGCTGAGCACCTTCTATCCGGCCAAGGCCTACCCCGAACCTTTGCGTCGCATCAAGGCCTTTTACGGCACCAGTCCCAATGCCGTGAAAACACAAATCTGGATCGCCCTCAGTACCTACCTGCTCATCGCCATCATCCGCAAGCGCCTCTATCTCGAGTTGCCGCTCTACACAATTCTCCAGGTCCTGAGTGTCTCGCTCTTCGAGAAAACCCCAATTTTACAGGCCTTTCAGGACATGCATTACATTACTCAGAATAGTGACATTCATAAACAGTTGATGTTATTCGACTAACGCTGGGACGCTACTGGCTGTTTGATCCATTTGAAGAACAGTTCGATCTGCCAGCGGAGCTTGTAGAGCCGGGCAATAGTCAGAGCGGGAGAAGCAAAGTCGTTGGTGAGGAATACTAGCCGCAGGTCGGTGGTGACGTCGAAGAACTTGATGCGACGCAAAGGTTCGGGGTAGGCCTTGGCCGGATAGAAGGTGCTCAGCAGGACAGTTTGGTCGCAGATCAGTCCCGTCGTTCTGTCCACCGGGTGGGAGTAGCGGCGGCGGAACTTGAAGTTGGCCTTGGCGCGGGTCACGAATAACGACCGGGCAGAATGGAGTCGGTACAGGCGCCCGAAATCCAGGTATCCGCGATCCATGATGTAGTAGGCACCGGGACAAGGAATCAGGTGGTCCAAGGCGTAGACATCGTGCAGTTTTCCGTCCGAGATCAGAACGAACTCGGGAATGGCGCCGTGCAGGTTGAGCAAGGTATGCAGTTTGATCGCCCCCTTGGTACGGCGGAAGCGCGCCCAGGGGAAGACCGAGAGGCACAGGTCGATGGTCGTGGAGTCCAAGGCATAGACGGTCGCGTTCAGGTCGACTCCCAGGTCCTCGTCGGTGTACAGGCGGCGCGCTTCGGCGATAAGCACTTGGGCAAACTCGGCATAGATGCGCCAGTCGCGCCTCTCGTTGGCATTGGACAGATTGTTGCGGGAGACCGTGGAGCGAATGCCCATGTGGAAGAGCTTGGATCTCATGGCCCGTAGGCAGGCTTCGATATCGCGCAAGCTCTCGCGATAGGTCAACTGTGCAAAGGCCATGACCCGGTAATGGTCGGCACAGCGGAACGACTTGACCTTGTAGTCGCCTCCGTAGTGCTGAACAATGCGATGAAAATGATGCCAGGGAAGATGCCGCATCACCTGAGAAAAAATCGTCGTGCCCGTGTACATGCTCGCCCTCCTTATGAACTGAAGGGCGTGAGCGTACACTCACTTTCAAGTCGGAAACACCCATTATCTTCTCTAACATATTACTCATTAATACTTTACAGAGATTAGAAGCCCAAACGTTGGGACACTACTGACTAGCTTTCGAGAGTTACAGGTACAGGGAGACCGACGCGCATGAAGAAGCGGGCGAAGGCCTGAGAGAGGTGCTCGCGGTATGGGGGGCGGAGTCTGAGGCGCGGCTTCTCTCGTTGCAAAAGGAACGACTCAATGAAAGAGCGCGGGACAGAATATACCTGGTGGAAGTCGACGATGCGATGCTCTGTTGAAAGAGTAGTGCCGGTGGCAGCGTTGAGAATGGAGAGATTCCACAAGAATCCATCGCAGATATCGCTTGAGTGACGGTTCCACGCCCTGTTCGAGGGTCGTTGATCGCGAGCTTCCATGTCTGTTTCCCAGGCCTCCTTGTACTCGCTGGCAGGGCAATGGGGACACAGGATGACGTTTGGGACCTTTTCGAACTCAAGGTCGCACGCCTGTGTCATAACGACCACGTCTGCGGCGATTGCTTCGGTGTGAGCCTTGAGGGTCTCGGTAAGCTCGTTCCCGGTTAGGGAAAGGTCGCCCTCTTTCCAGCCGACAACCGGGCAGTCAAAGATGAGGTCGCCTTGGGTGAGTGGGGTGTCGTGGGAGACCTCTTCGTACCAGTCAGTCGGCATCGTTCTCCTCAAGAGTACGGCGGTCGATGTACGCCCTCGGTTTGCGACGCGGGAGATCGGCAGTTTTAAGCTCGACTTCTTGGGTGAAAAGAACGCGGTGAGAGTAGGGGGGGGAGTAAGTGCCGCGGTCTACGCGATCGGCTTCGAACGCTCCGAAGAAATCATCAAGAGTGCTGATGAGAGTCGAGGTGGCTGATGCGCTCGCCCGCGTAGACTCCTCTGAGAGAGCGGTTTCGAGCGCGGCGATCTCGACCCAGCGTTCGGCGAAAAGCCCGGGTTTGGTAGGAGGTTGAGCGTGATAGAAGCCCCATGTCTCAGGGTTATCATCTGGGTCACCAAGTGTGATCGGGAACTCGCAGAAGGTACGAGCAACATGGCGCTGGACTAGAGCTCGTTCAAAGCCGGTTCCTCCTGTGCGGGTTGTTACGTCGGCGTCAGTAACCGTTGTAGGCATGGTAGTTATTCCTTCGATTGCAGAACGGTACTTAGGAGTTCTTCGTGCATGTTCCAGTCCCTCTCGACACCGTCGAGATAAGTCGAAATTTCTTGCGTTGCGGGATGGTTGCCCAAGTCCCGGTGGAAGTTCGAGTTGATCAGGATAGCGTCCTTAGAGACGGGCTTATTGTTCTTACCACGCTGCTGAATGGTGCCACCGTCGACCGAGAGGAGCACCCTACCGACCTTTTCAAGCGGGTAAACCAGGCGGACACCTGCGCCAACTAGATTGCGTTTGGCGCTCCAAGGTCCCGCTTTCAAGAATCGATCGCGGATCGTCTTTGCTGGAGCATTCACGATGACGGCACTCTTGAAGTTGATGCCAAGCCCAATGTAGCGGACGTGTGGGAGGGTATTCACGTATCCGCGGATGATCTCAGGAATCTTGCTTCGTTTGGGGTCGGTGTCGGGACTGGTGTCTGCGACCTGGAGAGTCTCGGGCTGAACCTGAAGGGAAACCCCATTGGCGTACTCCACCATGGCTACCATGGGGGTGGTGATGACTTTCTGTTGGACCTTCCAGCCCCATGCGTGTGGGATGATGCCTTGGATGGCGAGAAAGTCTGGGTTGAGAACCGTCGGGTTGTGAGATTCGCCGCGCACGACGATTGAGAATTGGAGAAGATCAGGCTCCATGTTCCTCTAGCGTATCATGGAAGAAGCGGACAAGGGCGCCCTCCCTTCTCTCGGGGGAGTACCTCTTGCGCAGATCGAGCGTCCAACGAAAGCTAAGGCCTGGCACTCACGAATCAGACCCTGCTCAGGTGGCTGTGTAGGAATCTGCCTACGGTGTGGTTGGAAGAGACTTGCCCACGCCTTTTCTCGCCCGCTTTTCGCCCGGTCCAAAGCTCAATCTTTCGTAATTTTTCACGTTTTCTAGTGGCGAAGAATCCGGGAAAGTATTTGCATTTGTTAAGTTTTCGTAGGAAATCACGCTTTTGCGGATGGGACTTCGAATCCGTAGGTCGGGAGTTCGAATCTCTCCGGGCGCGCCATGGGAGAAAAACCCTTTGAAATCGAGAGCCTGAGACCCGTGGGGACGTTGGGTTGATTTCGCCGGGTAAAGCTGCAACAGGAAGAAGTGATTTTCTTCCAGCTTACTTCTGTCAGGAGCGAGGACCTGGCCGGTACGTCTCAATGAGGTACGTGCTCCGGCGCACAATCCCTCTGAGATTACCCTTCCAGACCCAAGGATCTAATATTCGTTAAGTAGGTTCCCGCTGGTCTTGAGTTCTCCGAGAGGGGATTCCAGCCGTGGATCTGATCGACATGAGGTATCGTTACTGGCATAGCCACGAAGACACCGTGGACAAACTTTCCGCCCGGAACCTGACACTACCCACGATTTCCAGACAGGAGTGACTTAGTATTCTCAAGTCGCCCACTCCGGAGAATAGGTCGAGAGTGCCATCTCGACGCTTTCTGGTACTTTGAGTATGAATATGGCAATGTGGACCGAACCTCATGCAAGATAAAGAACATCAACTCGCCCTCTTCCTCGATCTGGAAAACCTGGCTGTTGGTTTCGACAAGGGTCAGAGCCGCAAGAAGTTTCGCATCGACACGGTCCTTGAACGTCTGGTTGAAAAAGGCAAGATTCTAGTCAAGGAAGCCTATGCCGACTGGGATCGGTTTGTCGATTACAAAATGGAGCTGCATGAAGCAGCCTTCGAGTTGATCGATATTCCACGGCGCAGCAAGACCGGAAAGAACTCGGCCGACATCCGCCTCTGCGTCGATGCCATGGATCTCTGCTACTCCAAAGAACACATCGATACCTTCGTCATCCTGTCGGGCGACAGCGATTTCTCGCCTCTCGTATCCAAGCTGAAGGAAAACGGCAAGTACGTGATCGGACTGGCGGGTCAGGGTTCCACTTCCCAGATGCTGGTGGACAACTGCGACGAGTTTATCTTCTACGAGGAACTGGAGGATGTTGCCACCCGACCCCCACGCCTGAGCCAGAGGATCCCCAAAGACAAACGTCCGGCCTTCCAGCTCATGATCGAATCCATCCAGGCCTTGAGGCGCGAGGACAAGGATGTGCTGTACTCATCCTTGGTCAAGCAGACGATGAAACGTAAACAGCCCGCCTTCAGCGAGACGCGTTTCGGCCACGATAGCTTCAGCAGCCTCCTGGAGGAAGCGCAGAAACTGGGGCTGGTCGTTCTGGATAAGGATAGCCGGAGTGGAACCTACGTCATCAGCGGTTTTGGGAAGACATCGATCTAATACGCCATAATCTGGGTTAGCTGAACTTATCAGGCCTGGTGCTAGAGACCAAGACACTTACCCGAGGAAGACGATGGGAGTTTTGGGAGGACAAAAAAAGTCCCAAGTAACCTTTGACGAAAGGGATTCTGCTTGGCTCCTTATTTTGAGAGAAAGTAGCTACCGGCCGGCCACGGCGGGTGAAGGCTATACGCCGGGACCATCATCCGAAAAATAGGCTTCGAGCGAATTCAGTTGTTCCGCCAGCTCTACCACATGGTTCCGGAGCAGATGCCGAATGGAGAGGAATCCTGACAGGATACCCTCGCGATCCACAATGGGGAGATGACGAATGTGGTTTGAGATCATTACTTCTAGAGCGTCGCCGATATCGTGCTCCTCGGTGACGGTCTTGACGGGTGAGCTCATGACCTGCTGGACGCGGGTAGTTTCCGCATCTCGCTGAGCCGCCACCACTCGCAACATCACATCCCGCTCTGTGAAGATGCCCACCAGGTGCTCGGCCTCCAGGACCACTACAGCTCCGCAGCGCGCGTTTTGCATGGTCCGTATCGCTTCCAGAACCGTGGAGTGCACCAGCGCGGTCGGCGCAGGCACCTGAGCTATTCGGAGCACTCTCATAGGGTCGAACTCCTGATAAGGTGGGAAGTAACAAGGAGTATAGCACAGTTGGCCAGGCAAGATCCCCGAACTGCCCAGCGAATTCAAACCACGATGAACTGCAGATCATCAGTGTGAATCGAATTGTTTGAGGCGGACGCGTCAGCGCCCTCCTTGGAAGCCAGTACACCGTCCTGTGAAGAAGGAGATTCGGTCGTGGTACTTCTACGGCTGGTCGAAGAGTCGGCGAACGACCAGATCTTCGCCCTCATGAAGATCGAGATCTTCTGCCTCTGAGTAGCTTGAGCTGTTACCTCTCTTGGGAAGTTCTGGGCTTCATCTCGATGTAGCTCGAGCGGTCGGTCGAGTAGCTGGCAGGCCCGGGATCGAGCAGCTCGACCAGGCTGTCCTTGATGGCGAACGCCTGGAAGAAGTTACCCCGCGGATTGTAGTGACTGATCCAGTAGCGATCGATGTACTCGTCCACGCTCAGGTTGAACTGAGCGAAATCCCTCCGATGGGCCTCCACCAAGTCCACGTAAGGCAGCCTCTTCTCCTCCAGAAAATCAAGAAACTCCTGGTCGAACCGAATCCCGGTTCTCAACGCCTGAGCCGTTCTTCTCTCCCCGTACGAGAGCACAAACAGGAGGCGCTTTTCCTGAGCCGAGGCAAACTGCTCGATCTTCTCGACGATCCTCATAGAGGCGAACAATGCGGCTCTGGTGTAGAGGTTCTGGGTGGTTTCCAGCAGCTTCTCCGGGCTGTCGATGTTGGCCTGCAGGCCGTGTTCCCGGGCCAGAGTCTCCAGCAGATCATAGCTCGCCTGGGGAGAGTTGCTGCCCGCATGCCTCTGGGCCAGTACGAGCTTCAGCACGAAGTCGTCCTTGAAACGCTGGAACACCCAGTCAAGGTCGCTGAGGTTGTAGACGGATTCCGGTGTGGGACAGGGATTTCCAAACTCTGCAAAGTGCCCGGTCGCGGGATTCGCCTCGACGTAGGGCATGGTCGAGCCGACTATTGCTGGCCACATTCCGGTCGTATAGCCCAAGCGGATGTTTCGCCAACCATGAAGATTGCGATAGTGATCGTCGTCGTAGATGTTGAAGATGATGTAGGGAGCGGGGGTACGAGTCTCCTCCCGCTTCATTCTTAGGTAGGCCTGATAGACGGAGTACCCACCGACTCCGAAATTGCGCAAGGGTTCACACAAATGGGCGGCGAGCACTTCCTGCCAGGTCTCCCCGTCACTGACCTGGTCACAGTGAGTGAAACTGTCTCCGTAGGTGTTGATCCGACAGGGGTTGTCGCCGTACATGATGGTTCGGCGGGCACCCGAATACCGATAGGTAGAGATCGACCCATCGACTCCGTGTTTGACCCGTCTGTCGGCGAACAACCACCCCAGACGGCCGTCGTCGGCCTCCCCCAGGCTGGCCGCGCCTGAAATCCAGTCTTCCAGCTGCGCACGCGTGTACTGAATGCTCTTCAAGTAGGCTCTGGCCTGCTTCTCCCACTCCTGGTTGCTCTCCGCCGCCAGCAGTGAGAACGGCAGGCAGAGCATCAGGCAGGTCAACCATAACGGCAGGGGTCTCGTTCTCTGCATCGTCCCTCCTTCGACTCGAATTCGACTTCGGAATACGATGAAGGATCGCATCTGGTCCAGACTAGAGTCCAGCGTCAGGGCATTAAAAGCGGTCATTCAAGTTTTCCGCAGACACGTCGAACGAACGACCGGAAAACGGCCAAGAGCAGTCATTCCGCGCAGACCAAGCGGTCATGCGACTACGAAAAACTTGTGGCTGAAAAGAATGGGTCGCCTTTTCGAGAAACAAGGACGAGGATGGCAGTTTCAAGCACACAACCAGCTTCGCAGCGAACGAGATTCCGAGTGTCAGGGGAAAAGGCGGATTGAATTTCGCCTATCCTTCCGATTTCTATATGTGCTGTCCCCTGACATTGCCCTTCCGGTTCCCACAAGCTAGTATTTGCTAGATAGACTCCTCTGCGGTTCTGGAGATCCGGGTTGCTAGGCGAAAGTATTAATCATTACAAGATCACAGCGAAGCTAGGCGAAGGAGGCATGGGTGCGGTCTATCGGGCCACGGACACTCGTCTCGGCCGGGAGGTAGCGCTGAAGATCGTGCCCGAGAAGTTTGCCCGGGGGCCCACCGCCGCCTGGAAGAAACCGCTGTGAGAGGAGCAGTCGAATGCCTCTTGTTTCGTCGAATGTCTCGGTGCGGCATAGTGGCATCCCTCCGAAGTAATCCCGTCATGCCCGTGTCCTTTTCCGGGCCATCCCTTCCGGGGTAACGTCCTCACCGAAAGGAAGTGATCCATGCCCTGCTCCGATCTGACCCGATCCCAAATCTCCCTGTATCTCATCCGTCTGTCGGCGCTCTTCGTCCCCCTTGTCTTGGCGGGACCGGTCTCGCTGCCGGCGCAGGCTTTTGTCGGGGATAGCCCTCTTCGGGTCCCGGTGTTTCTCGAGCTGCAGCACAAAGCCGAGAATGTGCCCGTACCGCTGGGCCCCGGCATGACTGAAGTCCGGTCCTCGATCTCGATCACGGCCCGGGGATCCGGGCATATAGTGACCGAGAATCTTGAGTTTGTGGCAGGCGTGTCCGGCGGTAGCTCTCGTCAGACCACGGAGACTGTTCCGGTCAGTGCGTTCTTCGATATCTCTTACTGCTCCGGGCAAAATCCGGGTGCGCCAACTGCGCGGGCAGAGTTCACGGCTCCAGGGGAGTGACCAGTGTCTCCCCGATCCGACTTCTCCGAACCAGGGCTGCGTGCCACAGATCCTCATGCCGGGTTCACCCATAATCGGGGTCATCGATGATGCCCTCTCGTTTCAAGATATCAGTTTTGGCTTGGGATCGGGACTCAAGCTTTCCCTCCCCGAAAGAGCACTGCAGGCAACCTTGACTGAGCAGTTTCCCCTTGCCGGCAGTCTGATCTTTACCGATGGCTTCGAGTCGGGTGATATCAGTGCCTGGTCGGTCAGTGACGGCACTTCGACATCGGAGTTCGAAGTAGCGGCCACGGGCACCCTCGAGGTTCAGGAAAAGGTCGTCATCCCGGAAGCCAACTCACCAACTACATCTCTTTGATCGGAGACGGTTCGGTGGGCGGTTCTGGAGCCGCACGACCCCAGGGCCTCGCCGAGAGGGGCGGCATGAAATTCAAGACATCGATGATCTTTACCAACGCGGGTCCAGAGACCGATCTGCAGATTCAATTCTTCAGCGCGGACAACGTCGAGTTGATCGTTAAACTGAAGGGGTTGCCTCCCAATCCAATCCGACGGTCTCTGGGGTCGGTCTTCAACGCGAGGTTGGGAGCCGGCCAGGCCCTCTCCCTAGAGACGGAGGGACTCGGAGACCTCCAGGTCGGCTACGCACGGTTTACGGCCGGGCCGTCTGTCGGGGCAACCGCGGTCTTCAGTCTCGAGGACACGGAGAACGAGGTCACCCTCTACGACGCGGGCATACCGGCCATCAGCCGGCCGTTGCGAAGGTTCAGCATCTTTCTGGATTCGATCAAAAGGAGGAACACCGGCCTGGCCATGGTCCGCGTGGGATCAGCAGACAGGCGCAAGGCGAAGCAGGGAGAAGAGGCGCCAAATGTGCGCCTGCGGCTTTTCGACACTGATTTTCGACCCGTCGGTACGACGTCCTTTTTTCTGGCCGAGAATCACCAGCTCTCCCGCTTCATTTACGAGTATTTCGAAGACCAGCCCGAGATTGCCGCCCAGGCTCAGGAGATGGAGGGCGTCGTCCTCGTGGATAGCCGCGACCCGCTGGCGGCTATGACGCTGAGGCTGATCGACGACCCCGGAAACCCGACCCTGACGACTTTCCCGGTAGTCGAAGGAATAGCCGAGGCGAGCATGATGGCGGCACTGAAGCAGGCGAATCGGGCCGGGAAGCTCGGTGGCCGATGATGTAGGATCTGAGTGAGTTTCACCGGACTTAGAATCCTGAGGAGGGTCACATCCGTGTGGGCTCGTGTTTCCTGGCCCACCTCATGTCGGGATCATGGGCGAACCTATTGACTTCAAGCTGAATCGTGAGCATTGGATCGTGTGACCTATCTTCTGCTAGCAATCCCTCTGTTGGGTCAGAGTGGATCCTCCTGAGAAGGCGAGTGTCCGCTCATTGGATAACAGCGACAATGATAGGACTGGGGTCGTGGTGGGTATGGATGGTTGTTTGTTCACCCTGCGGGTTAATAGCGGTACCGCCACTGCCTCTTATTGTCGCTTCATTCCAATGTGCTCGGTCCAGGGACCGCTGGGATCGCCGCTGTTCTCGAACCAGAGGAGGTCTCCGAACTTGTTCTTGGCAATGGCCACGTCGGGATCTCCGTCCCCATCGATGTCGCCGATTCAATGCCGCTCCAGACGCACGGGATCTTTCTCTTGGATCAGGTAGCGCTTGAAGCTGCCCAATCCGTCGTTCTGGAACCAGTAGAGCTTTTCGTGGCCCGTCCCGTCCGCACTGGTCAGATCCAGGTCTCCGTCCGCATCCAGATCGGCGGCTGCGATCCCGAAGGGGTAGCTGTACCCGTCCATGATCGGGTGCTCGGTGAACCGGAGCTCCGTCTGCGGCTTTTCCCCTTTTGGCGGAACCCTTTCTTGATCGCTCTGAACGCAGCCGACCAGGAGGAGAAGCGAACCTATTGCTGTTGAGGTGTTTGAAAGCGTTTTGTTCATGAGTCCTTGCCTATTCTTCGGAAGAAATACTATCTGGAATCTGGGACAATTATTGAGGGCAAGGGATAATATTCAGGATTCCCCGAGAGATTACGGGCGGGATGGTGGTCGTGTCACACTTCCGGACGCCCCAGTTCCCTCCCCAGTCAGCCTCCTTGAAGCCGTTATCACTACGACTGGTTGGTTTCTACTCCAACGGCAGCCGAGTTGGGGGAGACCCGGTTAGATGCGAGCGGCGTTTCCCCCCAGGACCAGATGGCGGTCCTTATCCGTCATGAACTCGGTGTGGTGCCGGATGGTGTCGATGCACTGTTTATAGGTACAAGCGCGCTGTGCCCAGGGCATGTCTGCCCCCCAGAGCATCACCTTTGCGCCAAACCGTTCATAGATCCTCCTGATCATGTCGCGGTGGCGAGGGCAGGGGTACTCCGAGTCCTTTCCCCATACGGCCTCGTTTTCCCAAGCTAGCACGTATCCGAACTCAAGGTGGAAGTTGCCCATCTTGAAGAGGTTGAAGAACTCCGTTGGGTTGTCTACGTGGTTGGGATTGCTGGGGGGCAGAACGTTGCTCCCCTGGTGCGCATTGACGACCTGCAGTTCAGGGAAACGGCGACAGACGTTTTCAATTTCTCCAATCTCCCTGAGGTAGTCCGTTTTGGCGTTGAAGCCGGTTTCAAGAAAGACCGGGATCTTGAGGCGTGTACAGGTTTTCCAGAGCCGATCGCAGCGCGGATCATCCCTGGGCTGCCCCTTTGGGAGGTGTGGGCAGAGGCCTCTGAAACCTGTTTCCTGGACCGCTTTGGTAAGGGTTTCCAGTTCGGACTCGAGATGCCTCTCGTTTCTGGCCAGGTCATAGTCAATATCGGTAGTGCCAATGAAGCGATCGGGCCAACGTCCAGGATGGCGCCACCAGGATAGAATAGCTGCAAGGAAAGGCCAGGGTCCAGAAACCGTGTGGTTTGTCACGGGTGGCCGCTTTCACCCAAAAACGGAAGTTCAGCTCATGCCAATCTGGATTTGGTGACAGACCGAGTCTGGCCAATACTGACCGCCGGGGGAGGAAGATCACCTCCTGGGCTTGGACGACGATGGTCTGATCAATCAACGTGCCGCTTATTTTCTCTTTGCCGGCAGCACTTCGCCCTTCACCGGTCCACTGCTATTTTCTGTCGGTGGGGGAGGAAGCTTGCGGAAACCCAGAGGTTCATCGAGACTAACCTGCCGGAGGGGACATACATGTGGACGGTAGAAGGTAACGCGTGTCCGGCAAGCCATCAGCACCTAGTAGGATCCAACATGGGAAAAATTGTCACTGTTGTTTTGCCGGGATGTAGAATGAATTATCCTGGCTGTGAGGTGACGGTCAAGGTCATAAAGACGGTAGATGGGAAACCGTGTTCTAGTTTCCACCGCTTCACCCACTATCGGGCGGGTTTTAGTGGTATGTAGGTTAGCCACTTCAACCGGACCACCAGGCGGTCCCCGATCGAGGGAGGTAGGGGGGATGCTCTGAGTGTTATTTTATTAGTATATAGCAATATCCTGCTGCTCCTTCAATCCTCTTGGAGCGTGAATTTGGCGGGGGGGGGGTAAAACGGTTGATGTGCGTGCGTCTGGGGGTCGTGGCATACGTGCTAGGGTCCACCCGGGTCGCTTGAGGCAGGCGGAACGTCCCGCCTGGAGCGCTCTTGACGTCGAAGCTTTGGACGAGCAATGACGAGGAATAACGAGGAAGCTCGTCGCCTCCCTGGTGAGTTGTGGGGACTCGTCTCGTACTTCAATCCCGGAGGCGGGGAGCTCAGAATTGCCAATTACCGCCGCTTTGCCGCCGGTGTCCGTGGCCAGGGGCTCCCTCTTCTATGTGTCGAGCTGGCGCTGCATGGCAACGATTTCATGCTCGATGAGAGGGACGCGGATCGTCTTCTCCAAGTTCGCAGTACGAGTGTTCTATGGCACAAGGAACGGCTCCTGAACCTCGGATTCGAGCATCTTCCCGATGTCTGCGACAAGGTGGTCTGGCTCGACGCGGACCTTCTTTTCGAGGACGACGGCTGGCTGGAGGAGACCTGCGAATTGCTGGAACGGTTTCCGGTGGTCCAACCCTTCTCGGAGCTGCTCCGACACCGCAAGTCCATCCGTCGTGGGCCGCCGAGTCGGATGGAGAACCGAGCCGTCGCGAGTATGGCCAGCGTCTACGTCGGTCCCGGGCATGGGCGGGGCCGACGTTGTCCGGGTGGGGCTTGGGCGGGCTGCCGTCGCACCTTCGAGGGCATAGGCTTCTACGATCGATCGATCGTGGGCTCCGGTGACCTCCTCACATCGGAGTCTTTCTGGGGCCAATCGTGCTCTTTGGCGCCTTACCTAAGTCCCGCGATGGTGCGAGAGCTCGGGGATTGGCAAGGGCGTCTTTTCCGCTGCATCGGGGGGCGGGTGAGCTGCGGTAGCGGCCGGGCCCACCACCTCTGGCACGGCAGCACGAGCGAGAAGCACCACATTCGGAGGCTCTCCTGGTTGGCGCTTCACGACTTCGACCCTGAGCGGGACATACGCCTGAACCAAGACGGCTGTTGGGAGTGGGGCTCTGACAAGCCGCAGCTTCACCGTCTAATCGAAAACTACCTGGTCCAGAGAGACTTGGCCTTTCCTGGAGCCGAAGGGACAATGGTTTCGGATCCGAGCGACCGGGATTCGAAGACAGGTCTGAGCGGTGCTTTGAGCGCTGCGCTTTTCAGCTTTTCCGCTCTTGCGGCCGGTCAGCTGCTGGCTCGCCGAAGTCCCCGTGTCTATCGTCTCGGCTGCGCCCTCCACTCGCTCATTTTCCGGGCCATCGCGTGCCGAGCTTCGCAAGCCGGCCACGGCTCCCTCCAACCTCCCGCACACAAAGCTTGGACGTCGGGCTCGTGAGGCGGATCCTCAGAAGGGCCGTGAACGGTGCGCGCGCTCGGCTGCGCCTCAGGAAGCAGTTCCGTGAGTTGGGGCCATTGCAGCTCGAAACGCTGTCGTCGACTCCGGGTCGTACCCGTGTGCTGATCCTGATGCACAGCTATCCGGCCTACTCCGAGACCTACATGCACGAGGAGATTCGAAGTCTGAGCCGCGACTTCAACCTCAGACTGGTCTCGTTGACTCGAACGCCACAGCCCCGCCGCGTGGCCTTCGAGCACCGAGTGGTCTGGTACCCGGGGAGCCTTGTCGGCTCGAGCCCTGTGTACTCTGAGCTCGCTCGAATAAATCTGAGCCTCGACAGGTGGTGGCAGCGCTGGTTCCTGCGGCGGCTAGACAAAGTGATCGAAGAGTTCGAGCCCGACGTCCTCCACGGCCACTACCTCGGCCTCGGGCTGATTCTGCAAGCGCTCTCGGCTCGGCATCAAATCCCTTTCACCCTGCGTACGCACTCGATGGACACCCTCTCGGAGCCGTCCGACAAACTTCAGGTTCTGTGTCGAGCGCTGAATAGCGACTGGTGCCGCGGCGTGATCGCCTTTCCCGGGTCGCGCGAGAGGCTGGTCGCGGCCGGGCTTTCGCCCGAGAAGGGTCGGCACTGTTGGCCAGTTGTCGCCTTTGGGCGTTTTCACCGACCCGAAGCGCGAGAGCGACAGGGCCGGGTGCTCTGCGTCGGACCCGCGGGTCGCAAGAAGGGTCACTCTGACTTCGTCACTTTGGCGTCGAAGATGAGAGGGCAGAGCGATCTGACCTTTCACTTGTACGGCTCAGGAGGCAGCTCCCTGGATGAGACTCTTACCCACAGCCGTCGCCTCGGCGACGTGATCGAGATCCACTATGCCGATCCAGACGACATGCACGAGGTGTACCCCCGCCATGACTGGCTCGTCTACCCCGCGGATCTGAAGATCCAGAAGGTCGGACTACCGGTGGCGATCGCGGAGGCACAAGCGGCCGGCCTAGGTGTCTGCTGGCAGGAGCTACCGGGCCGTCGAGACGAGCAGCTGGCGTATCTCGGAGGCGGTGGCTTTCTCTTCAAGTCGATCAACGAGGTGCCCGCGATTATCGTGCAACCGTATCCGGAATCGATGCGCCAGGCCGGTTTCCGTGCCGCACGCCGCTGCGATATCGAGCGGCACCGACACCTGTGCGCGGACGAATGGAAGCGATCGTGTCCGGGAACCAGCGGTGGCAGGCGGTCCGGTGAAGTGACTGATCCGTCGTTCGTGCGGGTCGCTCGGGTCCTTGTCGCTCGGCGACGGGTCAAGGCTCACTTCCAGCGGCTAGGACCGCCTCAGGAGGAGTCACTGGCGTACGTGGAAGGACGGCCCGGAGTCCTTCTCCTGATGCACGGCTACCCCGTGTACTCGGCAACCTACATGCACGAGGAAGTTCGCAGTCTGAGTCGAGACTTCAACCTCAGCATCGTGGCCCTGAGCAAGGCGCTCGAGCCCCGTCGCAGGGTCTTCGCTCACCGAGTGATTCCCTACCCCGGGCCTCTCTGCGGGGCGCATCCTGTGCGCGCCCGCCTCCGACAGCTGAACCCGGACCTCGACCGCCGATGGCGGCTCCAGTTCGTTCAGCGGATGGACTCCTTGATTCGAGAGATCGAGCCGGACGTTCTGCACGGCCACTATCTCGGGCTGGCCCTGATTCTTCGAGACTTGGCCCGGCGTCACCGGATCCCTTTCACACTCCGCACCCATTCCGTAGACGAGCTCGCAGAGTCGCCCCAGAAGCTCCAGGATCTGTGCGAGGCACTGAACAGCGTCTGGTGCCGGCGCGTGCTCGCGTTTCCCGCGGCTCAGGAACGGCTGATCGGTGCCGGTGTGGCGCCTGAAAAGGTGGTCAGCTGTTGGCCGTTGGTGGCTTTCGAGAGCTTTCATCGCCCGGCCGGTCGCAAGCGACAGGGCCGCGTGCTGTGCGCGGGACCAGCGACTCGTAAGAAGGCCCGCCACCAGTTCGTCGACCTCGCCAGTTCCATGCGCGGCTCGAGCGATCTCGCCTTCCATCTGTACGCCTCGGGGACGAGCTTGGAGGAGACTCGCACGCGCAATCGTCGCGCAGGCGGGATCGTCGACATCCGCTATGCAGATCCGGAAGACATGCCCGAGGTGTACCCGCGCTACGACTGGCTCGTCTATCCGTCGGATACGAGGATCAACCGGGTGGGTCTGCCGGTCGCGATCGCCGAGGCGCAGGCCGCCGGTCTCGGTGTGTGTTGGCAGGAGCTTCCCGGTCGGAGGGAGGAGCAGCTCGCGTATCTCGGCGGTGGCGGCTTTCTCTTCAAGTCGATCGACGACGTGCCCACACTCCTCGCGCAACCGTACCCGGAGGTCATGCGTACGGCCGGCTTTCGCGCCGCTCAGCGCTGCGACATCGAGCAGCACCGTCACCTGTGCGCCGACATCTGGAACGAAGCAGCAGCCGTTTCCAGTACTGCAGCATCCCGTTGATCGACGACCGGCCCAGTCGCGCGGTCCGCCTTCTCGCTCAGTCGTTCCCCGCCGCGGCGCCCTCTATCCAGCACAGAACTTTAAGAAATTGGACCGCACCTTTGGATCGAAGATGGAGGACGCTGCTTGGATTGTGCTGGGGCCACCAGTCTCGCCCACGAACACAATCTTAGGTTAGCCTGACGGGACTCGATCTAGGGACAGTCGCAGTCGAGGACCGCGTTCAGCGAATCGTCTGCCTCGATCGCTTCCTGAGCCGCGTCCAACGCCTCGCATGCGTCCTTGTAAGGCTTGGCTGCGGCGAGCGCGGCGGCCTCAGCCTCGTCGAGCTGTTTCTCCTGAGCATCGGAGAGGATGATCTGTCCGTTGTCGACCTCGCACGCTCCTTCCAAGGGAACTTCCAGACCGTCGAGGGCCTCTTTCGCTGCTTCAAGTTTGGTGGGCATGTGCTCGCGACACACTTCAGCGTGCGCCTCTTCGTGCCTTCTGAGATCCTCGATGAACTTGTCGTAGCAGCGGGTATCGGCTCCCTCGGGTGCATCCCACTTCGGTAATCGGATCTTGATGGTGTAGCTCGTGTCCAGGTTGCCCAGGGTGAGCACGCAATTGCCGTCGTCGTCCGTCCGCGCCGAGAAGCCGTAGGCCGGTACAAGAGGCTCGCAGATCGTCTTCCCTGGGTGGCTTCCCTCCTCTGGAAAGAGGGCGTCCGAGACTTCGTCGCAATCATCGCCCTTGACCGGGTACTCCTCGATCGTCGCTTCCACCCTCTCTGGCTCCGGTTGTGGCGCGGGCGCGGGGGCCGGCTCGCCGGGCTCCGGGTCGCCACCGCAGGCCGCGACCGCCAGAACCACGGCGAGGGCTACGGACAAGGGCTTCAAGAACGTGGATTGCTTTACGATGAAGGGAGTATACACCCCTCCCCACGGATCGACAAATTGGGCGTCGAAGCGAGATTCGACGGCTGCGTAAAGACGCAGAGATCACCGTGATCGGAACCAGCTGTGTTGGGTCAGCTGCGGACTTTCACTTGAAAGCGAAGATCTTGGGATCGATGCCAGAGTCGTGCGTGATGCGATCGAACTGCATCTCCCAATGACCCTCGAAACTTCCTTTCTTCCGATCGAGTTTGACCGTGACCCACCTACCAAGCAAACCAATCGAAAACGAGGCCTAGGAGCCTGTCCGAGTAATGTTGTGGGTTGCGTTACAGACGCCGTTGGTCCAGCTGCAAGGCAGGGCGACGCTCTCGATGTTCGGCCATCGTCGAGGAGCCCGAACACAGTAGATGGGCTGACGCCGCCTGTAACCCGAAGGGAGAATGGGGGTTGCGGCCGATCTCTGCGTTGGTCGTCGTCGTAGATGGCAGAACATCGACTTCCTCCTCCCGCCTTGATCTCGCCTCGCAAGCCCCATTCTCGCAACCCGCACCATTACTCGGACAGGCTCCTAGCCTGATCTCATAAGAACACGGCCTCCTCTTCAGGGGCTGACTCTACAATGAGTCGCGTAGGCCCTAAGTTCGAAAGAGTCTGGGGACTCATCGAAGAGGAGGCCGAAATGAAACTAATTGGATCTGATTTTCACACAAGATTCCAGGCGATTGCAATGGTGGATACGGAGAGCGGAGAGCTGGAGGAGCGACGCTTGAATCACGAAGGAAAGGAGGTCGAGAGATTTTACGGGGGTCTGGCGGGTCCGACCGTGGTGGGGATCGAGAGCACCGGGTATTCGATCTGGTTTCACGAGGTGATGGACAAACTGGGGGTACAACTGCAAGTGGGAGATGCGGCGAAGATCCGAGCGCAGCAGGTCCGCAAGAAGAAGAATGACCGCGAGGATGCGCGCTTGATTCGGCAGTTATTGATCGAGGACCGCTTTCCCCAGATCTGGGTGATCGACCCGGAGGGACGGGATCTGCGGCAGGTGCTGAGCCAACGGAGACGTTGGGTTCGGACCCGGACGCGGATCAAGAACGGGCTCCAGTCGTTGGCGATCAATCATCGACTAACCTTGGGGGCTGGGTTGTTCACTGGGGAAGGCCAACGAGCGTTTGCGCAGTTAAAGCTGCGCCCCTACGCCCAGCAGTCGGCCTGGAGTGGCTTGGACCTCGCCTCGCCGTACTGGACAAACAGATCCGAGAGGCGGCGGCCCAGCGCCCGGAGGCGGAGCGCTTGATGACGTATCCCGGAGTGGGGCCGGTGACGGCCCTGTCCTGGGTGCTGATTGTGGGACCGGTCCAACGCTTTGCCAGTGGCGGCCAGTTGTGCAGCTATGTGGGCTTGACGCCGAGCGAACGCTCCAGTGGCGGACGGCGGCGGCTGGGTCACATCAGCAAACAGGGATCGACCTTTCTGCGCTACCAGATGGTGGAGGCGGGCGTCTCCGCCGCCCGCCACGAAGCCAACTTGAGGCGCTTCTACCGCCGTTTGGTCTCTCGGCGAGGCCGACAGGTGGCCCGGACCGCCGTGGCCCGAAAGTTGTGTGAGCATCTGTACCTGATGCAGCGAGATGAAATCGACTATGCGGAGTTTTCTCGCCGCGGTCTTCTCGCGAGGCGTGCCTGTGAGAAATGCTGACTCGTTCCGAGTCGACAGCCTGATTAGGCAGCCTCGCCTCCTTCAAAGGAAGGAGTCCGGACTGTAGATGATGCGTTGGACGAACGTGGTGCAGAAAACATCAACCGCCCAT
Source organism: Acidobacteriota bacterium (assembly GCA_965219855.1). Taxonomy (GTDB): domain Bacteria; phylum Acidobacteriota; class UBA6911; order RPQK01; family JAJDTT01; genus CAUZIZ01. Next base: position 299,745 of record CBDCOR010000021.1, on the reverse strand, counting down.
TGCCTGGGGCACACAGGAGTGCCGCAGAGGCTCTCATAAAGGCAATGGGCTCCTCGACCTTTTCCCAGGCGGCGCTGGGCCTTGCCGAGGACACCACCTTCGCCCGCTGATGCGCGTATAGATGGATGGGGGAGACCGACGTCACCGACGTCAACCCGCTGGTCATAACTAAAAACTAGAGTCCCCAGACTCGACGAATCCAATGGCCTACGAACAACTTCTTATCGCGCCTGGCCGGCTACGCGGCCAGCTGCTTAATCGGCTCTCCGAGCCGATCTAGGTGAAGTGCGCCCTTGACAACGGCCATGTTCTTATAGACGCATTTCTCATTGCTGGTCTACTGCGACGCCGCAATCATCGGCCCTGGCTGTGTTATGCTCGGTCGGCCTCCTTGACGTACTGTACAAGTACGACTGCGGCGGCTCGCCACGAGTGGTCTCGGTCGCAAGCCTTGCCAGGACGGCCCTTGCGGCGCCTCGCTACGACAAGCGATGAGAAATCCGGGCTAGCCGAGCAGGCTGAAAGCTGAGGGCTCAGGGCTGGTCTTCAGGGACTTTCAGTTCGGCTATCTTCGGGTCGAGCTCATGAGGACAGGCCCTTAGGCCTTAGGCTCTATTAGGCTCTATATAAAAGCGGCGATGTTGGAGCTCCAGACGCTTGTTGTCAGGCTTGCCATCACCGTCTACGTCCACCAACACCTTGATCTTTCTCTTTTTGCCCTTTTGTCGCTCGTTGAGTGGCGCGTAGCCGAGGGTGTACTGGAAGCGGATCATCGCCGCGATGGACTTCAGGACCTCGTCTATATCGGCTTGGAACCGGACCGTGTAGGATCTGCCGCCGGAGCTTTGGGAGAAGGTCCTCAGCGTGTTTCTGGATTGGTAGTGATCGAGGCGACCGATGTCACTCATGTAGGGATCCGCTCGCAGCGCCGACCCCTCTCCGATGCCTATGGAATAGACGGGAACTCCGGCGTTGGCCACCACCCTTCGCGCCTGGTCGAAGTTGATCTTGCTCAGGCTATCGCGGCCCGTGGAGATCAGGAGCACCGCGGTTCGTCCCTCGACGCCAGACAACCCCGCATAGTCCATGTTCCCGGCCAGAGCGAACTCGAGCGCGTCGTATAAAGAGCTCTCGCGATAGAAGGGGGGATCTTTGGCGAGTCCTCTGAGGGAGTTGAAGAGCTTGCCGCGGTGAGCTGTGAAGTCCGAGACCACTCTGGGTTTGATGTCGAAGGAGATCAGGGCGGCGTAGTCCTCCGGGTTCAGGATCTGGGAGATAAACATGCCCGCCGGATAGACTACCTCCCCCAGCAGCGGGAGGATGCGTCTGCTGTATTCCAGCAGCAAGACGATGTTCATGGGTGCCTCCCCGCCTGTGAAGGAAGTCACCGGCTGTTCAACACCATCTTCGAGTATCTTGAATTGCTCTTTCTTGAGGTCTGTATAAAGGCGGCCCTCCTTGTCGATCACTACCACAGGGACACGAACCACGTCCGATTCGACCTTGAACCTGGGCCCCGGGTCCACCGCGGACGAAGCTGCGTCTGCTCCAACAGTAGGGGTAGCCATCATCCCCACAAGAATAAGAATCAGGGTCAGGTGTTTTCTCGTCGTTGCTTTCGCCAGTGCGCTCATGAGTCAACTCCTCCTTACGGCTATTCGGATGGAATCAGTGAGGATTTGGATCATCGCCCCGTATTGAACGGCGGCAGTAGGGTTGCTAGAATCGTCCCGAGTCAACTGAGCCTGGGGTTTTGGTTCCATCAACGGAAAGTAGAACGCAATGGGAAAAGTCGATCTCAATTTCAAGCCGTCGATGCCGGTCTTCGATGCCAATGTTGCTTTGGGGCGCCGACACGACCAGGTGGTCAACAAGGACACTCCGGAGCAGTTATTCGAGGAAATGGGACGGGCAGGGGTGGACCGCGCACTGGTCTGGCATCCCCACGGTGTCGCCTACGATTCCATCGAGGGCAACCTCATCCTGATGGAATTGATCCACGGTGATTCCAGGCTGGTGCCACAGTTCCTCTGCAATCCCTCCTTTGACGATTTCGATGCCCTGACTCGAAGCATCAAGGACGCAGCCGTTCGCTCCATTCGGATGGTGCCTCAGTATCAGCACTATCCCTTCCGGGAATGGGTGGTGGGTCCCTGGCTGGATTGGATGGAGCGGGAAGGCATAGCTCTTTGGCTTCCCAGCACCTATACCGTCTTCGGGAATACCACGGAGCTGAATGCGTCGGACGTCTACGACACCATCAAAGAGCACCCGCGACTCAACGTCGTACTCAGCGAGATCCACTACTCCAATGTCTCCTGGGCCGTCCCGCTGCTCAAGAGTCTCCCCAACGTGCACGTGGAGACCTCGAGGCTGACCATTGCCGATCCCATCAACCGGTTCCTCGAGTTCATGGACGAGGAGCGCATTCTGTTCGGATCCCGGTATCCCACCTCCGCCATGGGGATCCATGTTTACGCACTGCACCATATGGGGCTGAGCGAGTCCACCGTGCGAGCCGTCTGCTCAGGCAACCTGGAACGGCTCCTGGGAATGGGTTAGATAATGAATACTCCAGTCGTCGACTTTCATGCACATCTTGGGAACTGGGGCCGCTTCGGAATGCTAGACGATCCCGATATCTATCTGCGCTGTATGGACAATGCCGGCATCGATGTGGCTTGCCTCAACTGCATCTTCTACGGCGATGCTGACCGGGGCAACGATCTGATGGCCGAGTACGTTCGGAAGTGGCCCAAGCGGTTTGTGGGTGTCGCTTTCGTCACTCCTAACTACCCCGACGAGATGGGCAAGGAGCTGGAGCGATGTTTCAGCCAACTGGGGACCAAGTTCATCAAGATCTACCCACACTATGTTCGGGTCGCGCACGACGATCCGCTCTATTTTCCCATCTACGAGTTCGCAAACGAGCGGAAGCTGGCGATCATGTCTCACGCCAGGCACTACTTTGATCCCCCGTCCACCTCGATCTACGATCGGTACGAGGGCCTGGTCAAGCGATTTCCCCAGATCAACTGGGTCATGGCTCATGCCGGCGGGGGCAGGGGAGAGGAGGCGGTGAAGGCGGTCCGAGATTTTTCCAGTGTCTACGTGGAGACCTGCAGTTCTGGACTGCGAAGTATCGAGCATGCTGTCAAAGAGGGAAGGGCGGATCGGGTCTTGTTTGGTACCGACATGCCCCTGCTGGATGCCTCGCAGCAGATTGCAAAGGTCGTTGTCAGCCAGATTACCGACGAGGAGAAGAAGATGGTGCTGGGTGGCAACGCCATTCGGCTGTTGGGACTGAAGCTCTGACCCCTTGATAGCCTGCACCAACGGAGAAGCGATGAATCCGCCGAGAGAGTGAACAACAGCAAGATTTCGCGGATCTCCAACCCCTCGCTCGCGCTTCAGGCTTTTATGACTCGAGAAGTTTCTTTCCTCTACGATCCGGCGGTCTGCAGCCGGAGGCGGGGCTAAGGTGAAACTTGATTGGCGAATGTAGCTTTGGGCTCCAGGCCGAAGTCTTTTTGATTCGAGCCTTTGGCTCGGACGGCGGCCTGGAGGCCGAAGCTAGTGCGCCTGTGAAGGCGTTTGATCAGAAGGGTGAAAGTCCCTTCCAGGCTAACGTTACCGGCCTGAAGTCGACAGTGGTAACTGCGTTTCCGTGAGGAAGGGTGGAGAGCAACCTGAGACGAACGACCAATCCGTAACGCAAGTGAACTCGATTCGGCCAAGCCTGTCGGGGAGGGTCCTGGCAAAGCCCGAACCCTTGACCGCGCGACGGCCATCCCTCCGACCTGAACGGTCTGCCCGGGGGGATAGACGCGGCAAGTCACGGCGGTGAAGTAACGTGACAAAGCGACCGTGACGAAATGGCAATGCGGTGGTTGGAGATGGAGAGGTCGGAAGGTCAAACGAGATAAGCAGGGAGATCTGTCGGGTGAGGGACGTGGACGACCCATCGTGAGAGCTCGCAGTGGGGGACGCTGCGTGAGCAATGGCCCAGGCCCGCGGTGCAGTATCGCCCGCCGAAGGGGAGCGAACCTGGCGATACCGGTGAGGTCGGTTGAAGCGGCTCGACAGAAGTCAGAGCTCCCATAGTAGCGGGGAAGCCGTGCAGCAAAACGCGGTGGAGCGAAGGGGAGCAGGAAGGTAGATGCGAAATGACTAAATCGCGGAAACGTAACTCCGCCCAAAGGCGGGACTACATCCCGGTCACAGTGCCGTTTTCGGCTAGCCCGGCTGGAGAGCCCGCTGGCATCGAACAGTGGGCTCATCGCGCGGTTTGGACGGATCGCATGTTGGAGACACTTTTGAAAGGAAAGGTGAGAGGAGGGAAATGGCACACGCTGATCGATAAGGTGTTTTGCAGCCGGAACCTTTCCAGCTCGGCCGAGAAGGTCTTGGGCAGGAAAGGAGCGGCGGGAGTGGACCGGCAAACGTGGGGGGATTTCGCCGAACACGAGCGGGAGGAACTCGAATGGTTGCAGGAAGAACTGCGTGAGGGGACCTATCGTCCGGCAGCGGTGCTGCGGAGGTGGATTCCCAAAACAGGCAGTTCGGAAAAGCGACCGCTGGGGATTCCGACCGTGCGGGATCGAGTCGTGCAAACGGCTTTGGTCCACGGGATCGAGCCGATTCTGGAGGCCACGTTCCATGATCGAAGCTACGGCTTTCGTCATGGGCGAGGGTGCCACGGCGCACTGCGGTACGTCGAAGAGCTGCTCGAAGCCGGTTATGTGTATGTCGTCGACGCGGATCTGAAGGGTTACTTCGATACGATCCCGAAAGATCGACTGTTGGACCTGATCCAACAGAAGATATCGGATCGCCGCGTGCTGGGCCTGGTTCAGCTGTTTCTGAATCAGGGGATACTGGAAGAGCTGCGTAAGTGGATTCCGGAAGCCGGAGTCCCCCAAGGCGCCGTTCTTTCTCCGGTGTTGTCGAATGCCTACCTCAATCCCCTGGACCATCGGATGGCCGATCTGGGCTTCCAGATGGTGCGCTACGCGGATGACTTTATCCTGCTGTGTCGCGCACCCGAGGAGGCTGAAGCGGCCCTGGCCGAAGGGCGGGACTGGGTGGAGGACAACGGGCTGAGACTGCATCCCGAGAAGACACACATCGTGGACTCGCGAGAGAAGAGCTTTTCGTTCTTGGGCGATTCGTTCCGAGGCCGTTTTCGGTTTCCACGAGCGAAGAGCCACCGAAAGTTCGTCGAGCGCATTCACGAGCTGACGCCGCGCAAGTCGGGCGACTCGCTGGAGGTCATCCTCCAGCGGCTCAATCGCTCGACGCAAGGCTGGTTCAACTACTTCCGGCACTGTCATTGGAACATCTTCAAGGACTACGACGGTCTGATCCGTCGTCGTTTGCGACGCCTGCTTCTGAAGCGCAACCGGAAGAATAGAAAACGCCTCTGTCGAAATCACCGTTGGCCCAACGCCTTCTTTACGGATCATGGGTTCACGAGCCTGACTGACGCCCATATCCGTTTCGTCCAATCCATAGGAACCTACTGACTGGAGAGCTGTATGCGGGAGAATCGCACGTGCAGTTCGGAGGGAGGGGAGCCGGGTGACCGTGCTTCCCTACCCTATCGCCGGGACCCGGAGTTTCGTTCTCGAATGGGGCCAGCGCTTGTGGGGGCGCTGGGTGGGCGCGCTTACCGAAACCCCGGTGGCGGTACCCGACGACGGGTGGACTGCTCGAAGGCGTAGGCGATTTCGATGAGTCTCGGCTCGCTGCAGGCGAGGCCTGTGAAGCTCACACCGAAGGGGGACGGCTGCGCTTCGAATCCGTCAGGGAAGGGAGGAGTCGGCTCATTGGGAACCCTGCCGAAGGGGACGATCACCGTCGGATATCCTGGCCTGGCGGCGATCGACGCCCCTCTTGCTCCGGGGAAGAGAAGGGCATCCAGTCGGTAGTCCTTCATGACCTTATCGATGCCGTGTCTGCCAGCAAGGGCCAGGTCCTTGGCCCGGTCGGCCTGGTAGCGTGCCCGATCTCCATCCAGATCCATCTCGTCCGAGATATCCAGCCTGGCCTGCCCGTACTTGATGCTGCCCGCTCTCCGATGGGCCAGATTCCATTGACGAAGCTCCGTCAGAGACTTCACCGGCGCCAGCGGACCCAGGGTACGCAGCCACTGGTTAAAGTCTCTTTTCATGCCGTACTTGAAGACCACGGAGCAGGACTCGTCCTTCCCTTTGGCATCCCCAATCCCGGAGCAGATGGGCCAATCCAGGAAGTTGCGCTCCGGGTCCGGGTCCACAATGCTGGGGATGGGCGCCGGATCCACAATGATGGCTCCCTGCTGCTCTAGGACAGCTAGTGCCTCGGTCATGACCTTCGTCTGCTTCGGGTTCAGTCCACCGCGTGAGCCCTCGGTACCTCTGCTGGCGTGACCTCTTCGTAAAAGAAGGGCCTCGGGACGCCGATGCGAGCTCCCCTCAAGCCATTCCGATTCAAGAAACGCGTATAGTCGTTAGCGGGAGGGGGCTTGCACCTGCTGGTGGCAGGATCGTTTTCGTCCGATCCCTGGCCCTCCATCACTCCCAATAGAATGGCCGCACCGGACAGGCTTCTCGCGAGGGGTCCGGCGGTGTCCTGGTCGGCCGTGATGGGAATGATCCCATGTCGGCTGATGCGGCCAACTGTAGGCTTGATCCCCACCAGCATGTTCTCGTTGGCTGGGCTCAGAACCGAACCTGAGGTCTCGGTTCCCACGTTGGCCGCCCAGAAGCTTACCGCCGTGCCGATGCCCGAGCTGGACCCACCCGGCAGAAGCGCCGGACGGCCGTCGTAGGTGGCCTCTCGAGGATCGCGTCGGGGATCGTAGGGATTCATCCCATACCCGCTCAGGGAATTGTAATTGTCTGGCATGGACGTTGGATCGCCCGACACCCAGTTGGCCAGTTCCGTCATGCCGGTCTTGGCTAGGATGATGGCTCCGGCAGCCCCCAGGTTCCGGGTTAGCGTCGCCTCGTAGGGAGGGACGAGGCCGTCGAAGGCCAGTGTTCCCCCGGTGGTGGGCATATTCGTGGTGTGGATGTTGTCCTTCAGAGCCACCGGGATCCCGTGCATCGGTCCCCGGATCTTGCCCGATGCACGCTCGCGGTCAAGGGCTTCGGCCTCCTCTAGTGCGTTGGGGTTAATCGTGATGGCGGCATTCAGTTTGTCTTCATAGGTGGCGATTCGTGTCAGGTACTGCAGTACCAGTCCTCGCGATGTCACTCGCCCCTCCTCCAAAGCCATTTGCAGATCTACGATGGAGGCCTCAACAACCGTAAACCCAGACCCGAGATCTGAGGCGTCAGGTGGAGGATCCTCTGCCTGCAATGGGAGGGAGGTCACCGCTTGGAAAAGCAGAAATAGAATGACAAGTGTCTTGATCTGGACTCTCACATACAACCTACATCAAGCCGTGGGGTGGTCTGTTCCAGGGTATCAGCCATTGTCCGTCCTGCACACTCAAGTCTTTCCCTTGAAGAGTGAGACTGCGTCCCTGAGGGTGTGTTACGATGCGAAACGAGTTTTCAGCTGTTTGCGGAACTGGTCACTGATATCCTCTGACAACTGCTCACTATTCAAGTTTCATATTAGGACTATGATAATTGCCGGGCAGCAAATTGAGTTTTTGTAGCTGGACCTGAAGGTGCGAGAAGAGACCCGAAGCTTGACGCCATCGCCATATAAGATGGCCGATGCAATCAAAGGAGCTTGAATCATGAAGATTGGTCCAATCCAGATGAGGATACACAGCAAAGAGGGTGTCCAGGAGCGCTCCTTCCCCGTCGGTTCCGTGTCGGGAGCCCGATTCTGCTCCCGCGACGTGGAGGCTATGCGTGAGGAAATGGATGAGATGCTGGAGCGCGACGGCCGCTACACCATGGCCACCAGAACCAACCCCTCGGTCTTCCACCTGGGTCGTTATCTATTGACTCAAGGCCCGGAGTTCGAGGTTCGGGGCAGCATGACCGGCGGGGAAGCGGAGGTGGTGGCCATCCGAGTCGGAGAGGAGATTTTCATCTCCGTCGGCAGCGATCAATGCGATCGTGAACTCGACCCGATCTTTCCCGACAAGCCCAAGCAGATGTGTCCCCACCCCCTGGCCTGTGATGCCTGGCCCTATGACGAGGTCCGCTCCCATTGGGACCAGCTGCGTATCTACAGTCACGTCGCTGTCAAAGAGCGAACCGTACCCCTCCAGGACACAACCATCGATGAACTGGTGGACCTGGACTACCTGCTGGTCATGGGCGAGGTCAAGGGACTGGCAGATCCGATGGTCCTCTATTGTGGCTGCAGCTCTTTTCTCGATTCGGCTGAAGCTACGGTCAACCGTCTTGGTCTACCCAAGGAGGCGGCTCTCGGTGTTGGGGATAGCTTTCTGATCGGTCTGCACGACCCGGTACTCGATCGCAAGATCGAACACAGGTTCCGGGCTGTCCCGCTGGGGGACGACATTGCCTACCGAAGAGAGTTTGACGGGTGAAGGACGATTCTCGAGAAGGGTGGGGGCCTCTTGATTCGTTATAGCGGCTGGTTTGTCGACGAGTTCACGATAGCGGATCGAAAAAGCCCTTGAATTATTGTTCCGCTACCGAAATATCTCCATCCGCCGTCGACTCCTGGAGGGCAGCATGGATTACGCAGCGATAGCCACCGACTTCCACGCAAACGGCTTCGGAATCATCCCTGGGTTGTTCTCGTTGGAGGAGCTAAGAGCCGTGGACGACCAGCTTCAGTCCTATCTCGAGGAGTCCCTCTCCGCGCCCGAGTCAGGCGAAGTATATTACGAGGATGCAGCCAGCAGATCGATACGCTGTGTGTTTCGGATGAACCAACGTTCCGACTACTTCGAGAAGCTGATGTGGGATCCGCGTCTGACCGCCCTTGCAGAAGCACTGTTTCCTGGTGCCGAGGTGATGGCAGACGGCGTCATGCTGATCGATAAGGCCCCGCGAGCGTCCTATGAGTTTCCCTATCATCAGGACAATGCCTACCAGTTCTGGGATCCACCGGAGGCGGTGGCAGCCACGCTGGCCCTGGACGAAGCTACTGAGGACAACGGTACCATCGTCTGTCTGAAAGGCTCCCATAAAAGCCCCATTCTCCCTCACCAGCCTTCCGGCGTGACTGGGGCCAGTCTGGGTCTAGCCGATGCCCCGGACCTCAACCGTCACCCCGAAGTTGCGCTCTGCATGAAGCCGGGTGATCTGTCGCTCCACCATGTCAACGTGGTCCACCGCACGGGACCGAATCGAACTGGTGATCAGAGGCGAAACCTGGGCTTCGCCTTCCACTCTTCTCGGGCCAAACGCGACACCGAGGCGAACGACCGCTATCAGGAACACCTGCGGAAGACCCATGGACGCTCCGGGAGGGAGAGTTGAAGGCTCAACCTCTGTCTCACGAATATTCATTGGATCGGTATTGATCAAAGGAGGAATGCAATGGTTTTGACACCCTCAACCATGTTGGATCTAGGGACGACAGCTCCCGAGTTTGAGCTTCCGGATGTCGTATCTGGAGAATCGATTTCACTGGGCACTTTCGAGGGAAAGAAGGCCCTCTTGGTGATGTTCATCTGTAAACATTGTCCCTATGTGATCCACGTGCAGGATGAGCTGGCGCGGATCGGGCGGGACTACGGCGATCGGGACGTGGGAATTGTGGCGATTGGTTCGAACGATGCAGAAAACTACCCCGACGACGCCCCCGACAAGCTGCGCTCCATGGCCCAGGATCTCGGTTTTTCGTTTCCCTTCTGCTACGACGAAAGCCAGCAGACCGCCAAGGACTACACCGCCGCCTGCACCCCTGATTTCTTTCTCTTCGATGCCCAGACGAGATTGGTCTATCGCGGGCAGCTGGACGATGGCCGCCCCGGAAACGACAGTCCAGTTGACGGAAAGGACCTGAGGGTTGCGTTGGATCAGGTCCTGGCCGGAGACGCACCCGACCCGAATCAGAAGCCGAGCATCGGCTGCAATATCAAGTGGAAACCAGAGAGCGCACCTGCTTATTTTGGTTAGGGTAGCTTGGTCTCCAGACCGAAGTATTCCGGTCGAGCCTATCGGCTCTAGGTACGGCGACCTGGAGGCCACCGCTACGAAAGAGGGTCAGGGCGTTTCGGGATAGGTGGCCGCTACCAGGATCTGGTGGACGATGATCGGACTCATGAAGGGAGTTTCGACCCCCTGGTTCAGATAGCCGTGTGATTGCTGCGAGGCCGAGTCGTAGTAGATCAGCCTCCGTTTTCGATGGGACTCGAAGGCGATCTCCGATCTGTCTTTCCCCGTTTGTTTCTCCACTGGGGCACAGGCCAGGATTGACAGTAGTCCGGCCGGTACCATCCAGAACAATTTGGTTTTCGGCATCGTCCTACTTCTCGTTCAAGACGGCCTCTTCTCGACCCAGGCTTGCCGGGAGGGTTCCCAGCTCAGGCCCACCTCGCCTGCGGCCGTGAGCAGTTGTTGCCAGGTGTTTTCATCGATGAGGATGCCCTCCCTGACTCGCTTCTCTCTGTGCCGTGCCTCCAACTCTCCGGGAATCTGGATCTGTTCGAAGCCCGACGTCCTGGGTGAGGACTTGACGTAGTCCATCAGCCTTTGAGTTTCGGATCGGAACTCGGCCGCTGGTAAGAAGTTTTCGATATTCGCAACCATCAGAAAGACGGCATTTCCTCCTCTGGTTGACTCCCATCGAGTGCACCCGGCTCCGCTCAAAGCGCCCGCGAGGACTTCGACTGCCAGTCCCAGGCCGAAGCCCTTGTGTCCAGCGATACCGCCCAGGGGGAGGAGCGCGCCGGGAGGATCCTGGAATAGCACGTCGGGATCGGTTGTAGGGGTTCCACCGCTGTCGATCAGCCAGCCTTCCGGAGTCGACTCGCGCTTCGTGTGCGAGAGTGCGACCTTTCCTGCCGCCGCCACGCAAGTCGTCATATCCAGGATGAAGGGATCGCCATCGGTGGGAAACCCAATCCCCATGGGATTCGTTCCCAGCCGAGGTGCGGAACCTCCCCAGGGTGCAACCAGCCCTCTCTGACCATGGGAGTTGGCCAGGAACACGCTTATCATTCCTTCCGCCGCCGCCATCCGCAGGTAGCTTGCCAGGCGCCCCAGATGGTTGCAGTGGCGGATGGTGGCCGTACAGGTCCCTGAGCCTCGTGCCTTGTCGATCGCCATCCTGGTGGCTCGACTGACGATCACCTGACCGAATCCCCAGTTCCCGTCAAGCATCAGCCAGGCATCCTCCTCTTTGAGGATCTCCAGCGGAGCGCGGGGTACGATATTCCCTTCGCGGATCTCCCTGATGTACCGGGCGAAGGATCCGGTTCCGTGAGAGTCGTGTCCGCCCAGATGGGCGTCCACGGTGAGATCGGCAACCACCTCCGATTCTTCTTTCGAAGCGCCTGACGCTTCGAGTATGGCCTCCAGGATCTTCTGTAGTGCAGTCGGTTCGAAAACGGGCATGATGCTTCCTTGAGGGTGAGAAACGAACGGGAGTGAATCAGGGGTGAGTCTTGAATTCAGATGCCTGGCCATCCAGGGAAAGCGCCTCCACCTTGGCCACTGACGCCAGGGCCGATTCGTGTAGATGCCCGTTGGAGGCCAGGATTCCGCGATTCTGGTTCAGTGCGATCCCCTGGGAGAAATCGAGAGGCTTGCCGTCCAGATCCGTAACCTTTCCGCCTGCCTCTTCGACCATGAAGGTGCCTGCGGCCTGGTCCCAGATCTTTTCTTTGTAGCGAGGAAAGTGCGGAGAGATCAGGCGCACGAGAAGATCCCCACCTCCCGAGGCAAGAGCAGCGTACTTGGCCTGACTGTCCATCAGAACTGGATCCGGACCGATGCCAAGAGAATCTCTTAGTTCCTGCATCTGTCTTTCATTGGTATGTCCGGACTCAACAGATCTCAGGACTATTGCTTTACTGTGATCGCGCAACTCTGAGACCGAAACCTTCTGAAGTTCTTCCGAATTCTCCAAGGGAGCTCCCCAGGCGCCCTCACCTCGAACCGCAACTGTCAGGGACCCACCGGCAGGGGAATGTCGGGTGACGAGGCCCGGAGAGCCCAAGACACCCGCCACGACCTCGTGGTTTTCGAGCAGTGCCAGAGCCACGGCGTATTGACCTCCTCGAAGAAAACCCTTGGTGCCGTCGATCGGGTCCAGTACCCAGATCTCTCCCTTTGTTTCGCCCTGGGACCGACTGATCCACTCACAGACCACCTCCTCGTCGGCCTCCAGGATTCCGGCCACCTGCTTCAGCATCTTTTGCCCTTGGGGCTTCTGAAGCTCGTCTGCAGATTCCTCCGCGACCAACCGCGTCTCTCCGAACTCCTCCAGCAATCGTCGTGCTGCCAGGGCCTGGATTGCGTAGTCTGCCACGGTCACCGGAGTGTGGTCACCCTTCACCAGTTCTGGCGGCAGCCCTCCCTGACGAATGCTTTCGGCCAGCGAGGACGCCTCCCTGACCAAATCAATTGCAAACCGGACTTCTTTGGAAAACATAGGTACTTATCTTCTATGGTGCTGAATAGCGCTCCAAGGCTTCTCGGTCTAGTTCGATTCCATGACCGTGGCGATCCGCTGCCGTTGCCATACCGTCCGCGAAATGGACGGGCTCCTGTGCCAGGACGTTCCACATCAGGTCCGAAAACTCCATATACAGGCATTCGGGGAGACTGGCAGCCAGGTGAACGCCTATCTCCAGATTGGTGTTGCCCAGGGAGACGGGGATTCCGAAATCCCCTGCCAGATGGGCGGCGGCTCGCGATCCGCCGATTGAACCATGGACGTTCAGGACATCCACGGCACCTGTTTCTAGCAATTGCCGCTTTCCCGAGAATCCAAGGTACTCGCCGGTGTTGATCCGGGTGAACGGAACCTGGGCACGCAGCAATCTATATCCATCGTAGTCGTCCCTGGTGATGGGATCCTCGACCCAGTAGATTGGAATGCCTTCTGCATGGTAGCGATGGAGTCTCAGGATCGCTTCCTTGGGTGACCAGGCCTCGTTGGCATCCACCATCAAGTCGCTGTCTTCCCCCATGACCTCTCGAGCCAAGCGTATCCGCGCCAGGTCCCATTCGATATCGGGGTGTCCCACCTTGATCTTGACGGCCTGGAATCCCATTCCCCGAAATCTGCCTAGTTTGTCTCGAAACTGGTCGTCGCTGAGTCGAAAGTCCAGCGTGCTGCCATAGGCTCGTGCCTGGGGGCTGTTTCCCCCGAGAAGGCGGTACAGGGGCATCTCCAGGGCTTTGCCCATGAGGTCCCAGAGCGCAGTCTCGACGCCCAGGGAAAATGGAGAGGCACCGACATTACCTCCACGGGGACGGGTAATCCTCAAAGCCGTGCTGAACGGATTGCAGTCTCTCAATCCAGGCCAAACCGCGTATTCGAACTGGTCCGTCATTACCTCCAAACTGGGTTTGGGAATGCCCTGATCCAGGTCGAATCCGATCCCGGTCTGGCCATCGTCTGTGTCGAGTTCCAGGACGACCATCCAGTGATCCTGAAATTCAACCTGAGAGTCCCCAATGGGAAGCGGCAACTTCAGATGGACGCGGTGAAGTCGGTACCTCTGAATCTTCATCGATCAGGTGCCTTCTGGGTTGACGTTGCGCAGGTCGAGGCAGGCGATCTGGCGCTGGTCTCGGACGTAGAGTCGGCCACCAGCCAATGCTGGAGGTGTCCAGCTTTTGTAGTCCAGGGCCTTCATCCGCCCGAGCTCCTGGTAGCCCTCGGGAGTTGCCTTGGCCATGGCGACGTCTCCTTGTTCGCCCAGGATGAAGAGGTGTTCCTGGGCTGCAATCAGGGAACCCTTCCCCACGCTCCGATCGGCCCACATCTCCTCGCCGTCCTTGAGCCTCATGCATTTCAGGATCGAGTCGTCGAAGCCGTAGAGATAATCTCCGACCAGGATGCAGCCGTTGTAGTGATTTTGCATCAGCTTCTTGGTCCAGAGGACCTCGGCGTTGACGCTGTTTCCCTGCCGGCTCAAACGAAACAAGCCGCTGCCAGTGCCCCGACCGGAAGATACGAAGAGGAAAGGATCAGAGAAAATAGGGGTTGCGATGTTCATTTCGGACGTCGTTAGCCACTCCTGCCGCCAGTGGAGCGTGCCGTCCTCGGGGGACAATCCAAGGATGGCCTTCCCGCAGAAGAACACGATCTCCCGCACTCCTTCGACTGTTATGGGCAGCGGAGAGGCGTAGCCTGCAACATCGTCGTGGGCCTGCCACACCACTTCTCCTGTGGTCTTGTCGAACGCGACCACTGACGCGCTCGGGCCCCCGACGTTGACCAGAAGCAGGTCCCCCTCCACCAACGGAGAGCTGGACACGCCCCAGTGCAGATTGGAGGCATTGAAGTCCTTCAAGATATTTCGCTGCCACAGTGTCTCGCCGGTTCTTTTGTCAAGACACAAAAGCGCTCCAGTGGCTCCCAGGAAATACACTTTGGATCCGTCTACGGTAGGCGTCGAGCGTGCGCCGTCGCCTCCCTGCGGTTCTTCGAATGTAGGAGCGGTGCGGACCTTCCAAAGTTCCTCTCCCGAGTCGGCATTGAGGCAGACAGCCCATTCGGTCTTCTCTCGATCGACAAAGGTGTAGACCCTACCGTCGGAGACGGCCAGTGATGAGAATCCGTCGCCTCCGGCAGTCTTCCAGAGTACCGAGAGCCCCTGTTCGGGCCACTGGGTCAGAAGGTCTCTCTCTTCCGAAAGACCGTCCCGGTTGACTCCACGCCACTGGGGCCAATGGCCCGCCACGCTGTTGTTCGCTGCCTCCGACGCGGAGGCCAGAGGTGGGACGGTTTGTTCGCCGGAACAATTGAAGAATAAAACCACCAGAAACAAGGGGATCCAGATCGGATTTCTTTTCATAGTGTTTACCTCTAGATCCGGTGGATTCTAGCCGAGGGCAGAGAATCAGATCAAGGTATTCGCCATTTGACAGAGCCGCGACCTTCGAGACTTCTTGCCGAGGGCCTCGTATGCCATACTCGATAGGACGTGGTTCCGTTGCCCCGAGAGGATAATGCATGTCCAAGACAGCCGCACAGGTTTTGGTCGACTCTCTGATCGAAGCGGGCGTCAGACATTTATTCACGCTGTCGGGCAACCAGATTCTCTCCATCTACGATGCAACCATCGGCCGCAACTTCCAGCTTTTCCATACCCGGCATGAGGCCGCCGCAGTACACATGGCCGATGCCTGGGGACGTTTGATGGAGGATCCTCCCGGCGTCGCCCTGGTGACTGCCGGACCTGGGCACTGCAACGCTCTTTCGGCGCTGTATGTGGCCTTGATGGCGGAGTCGCCGCTGCTGTTGTTGAGTGGACACTGTCCTCGATCGCAGATCGGGAAGGGTGCATTTCAGGAGATTGACCAAGTAGCTGCAGCTCGTCCGGTGACGAAAGCATCGTGGTTGGTAGAGAACCCGGAGCAGATGGGCAACGACGTCCGTCGTGCCCTATCTTTGTGCCAGTCCGGCAGACCCGGTCCGGTGCATCTCAGTCTTCCCAGCGATGTTCTGGAGTCTCCCGTGCAGGCCTCGCAGGGGACAGGGGGCCACGAGGGGGAAGTGGCGCCAACTCCAACCGAAGCATCTGAAGCTCAGGTGCTGGATCTACTCCACAAAGCTGAACGTCCCTTGATTGTCGCCGGGCCAGCCCTAGCGCGGAACTATCGTTGGAAACAGGTTGTGGAGTTGGCAGAGACTGCTCAGATACCCGCCCTTCCGATGGACAGCCCACGAGGGGTCAACGATCCCTGGATGCATGGAGCGAACCACTGCCTCTTTGAATCCGACTTGGTCTTGCTGTTGGGCAAGAAACTGGACTTCTCGTTGCGTTTTGGCGAATCACCGTTTTCTCCGAGAACCCGATTCGTCCAGATTGACGCCGATGCCGAAGAGATCCGGGAGCATGAGAGGGTAGTCCTTTCGATTCAGGGTGATCCGGCGGAGATCGCACGATCGATGGCGGCCGCTGCCCGCAATTGGAGGTGGCAGAAAGATTCCTGGCGTCAGAAGGTGCGGACTGCGCGGGCGACGGAGCCCGAGCCCTGGAGCGAGTGGCGCCGATCGGTCTCTCGTCCCATCCACCCGCTGCGCGTCTGCGAAGCAATCCAGCCCCACCTTGACGAGGGGGCAATCCTTGTTAGCGATGGTGGCGAATTCGGACAGTGGGCCCAGGCTGGGTTGGTTTCCCAGATCCGTCTGACGAACGGTCCCTCGGGTGCCATCGGAAGCTCGGTCCCGATGGCGATTGCAGCCAAGCTGGCCCACCCAGAGCGACAAGTCGTTGCCATTTCAGGCGATGGCACCTTCGGATATCACCTCTCGGAGTTCGACACGGCTGTTCGCTACTCTCTACCCCTGGTCGTCGTCGTCGGCAACGACGCCCGCTGGAACGCGGAGTACCAACTGCAAGTCCAGCACTACGGTGAGGAGCGTGCTGTTGCCTGGGGGTTGCTTTTGTCTCGCTATGACAGAGCTGTGGAGGCACTGGGTGGATACGGAGAGTTCGTTTCGAATTCGGCGGAGATTGGCCCGGCACTAGAACGCTCCCTAGCATCGCGGCTGCCTGCCTGTGTCAACATTCACGTCGATGGGATCAGGGCGCCGACTTTCTAGTCGGTCGGCAGAGGCCAAGCTTCTTTGCTTGCCTCCGACGTTGCCGGTTACTGCTCGATGAAGTTTCAGCTTAGTGTCCCTCCAGCCTTGCTGCCCCATTCGACAAAGAAACTTTGGCTACCCACAAAGGCCAGCGTCGCCTGATCCGGCCTTCGAAATTCGCCTGTTCGATATTCAGCAAACCGCAAAACACCGAACAATACGAACGCCGAAGTTCGGAAGCTCGCCAATGAAGTTTCAGCTAAGCCCCGCCCCCGGCTGCGAGCCGGATCATTCAGAAGGAAACTTTGGGTCCGGGCGTAGCGGTGGGCTCCAGGCCGCCGTCCGAGCCAAAGGCTCGGAAAAACAAGACTTCGGCCTGGAGGCCAAAGCGACGTCCATCCAATGAAGTTTCAGCTTAGCTTGGTTAGAGCTGAAGTGAGATCGCGTGGAAGGCCTGTCCTTGACCCGCTTTTCTCGGCCACGATAGAATCCCCTCCGAGATTCCTGGGTATGTTGTTGTCCTAACATTTTAAAGTAGAGCGACATAAGCGTGCAGCAAGACGTCACCACACTAACCGATCAGCCGACATCGCAAGAGCGAATCCAAGCCAGCCGGGAGCAGCTGGATGCCCATGTACGGGATATGATCGAATGGCATTTCAGCCCCGAATCCGGGTGTCCTTTCTGGTTGGAATGGCAGGAAAAAGCCGGCTGGGATCCACGCAGCGAAGTTCAGGGCTATGGGGACCTGGTAAAGTTCAGTCTCTTCGAAGATGAGTGGCTTCGAGGGGGGCCGCTCCAACGATGGATACCCAAGGCTTACAGCGACCGACCCGTTTTTGTTTTCGAGACTGGCGGAACCACGGGCATCCCGAAGTCCCGCGTCAACATTGAGGATTTTCGCATCGACTACGAGATCTTCTCCGAGACTCTTCCGGAGCAACATTTCCCGATGGGCGCAAACTGGCTTATGCTGGGTCCTTCAGGGCCACGCCGTCTGCGCCTGGCAGTAGAGCATCTGGCCCATCTCCGGGGAGGGATCTGCTTCTGTGTGGACCTGGATCCCCGCTGGGTGATCAAGCTGATCAAGAAGGGATGGACAGATCATCTCAAGGCCTATCAACAGCACGTGATCGATCAGGCGGTCACCGTCCTCTCGGCAGGTCACGATATCAAGTGTCTCTTCACCACACCCAAGCTTCTGGAGGCTCTGGCGGGCAGCCTCGAAGCCGCTGGTTCGAGTATCAAGGAGAGCGGTATTGCCGGGATCTTTTCAGGTGGGACCGAGTTCACTCCGCAGTGGTATCGGTTTGCGGCGGAAGAGCTTCTGGACGGGGTCTACATGACGCCGACTTATGGGAACTCCCTGATGGGCCTAGCCGCGTCCAAACCTTTCGAGCCGGCAGATGCCTACAAGATCACCTACTATGCACCCCAACCTAGAGCCGTCCTGTCAGTGGTAGATTTCGACAACACCGAGCAGCTCGTCGACTATGGCGAGACGGGTAGAATTCAGCTGACGACACTGACCAAGGAACTCTTCATTCCGCGATTCCTGGAGCGCGATGAAGGGGAGCGCGAACCGCCCTGTTACCTTTACCCCTGGGACGGCGTCAGCGGCGTTCGTCCCTACCATGGGTTCGCCAAAACCACCACCGTGGGAGTTTATTAATTGTGATTCATTTCCCGATCCTCCGCTGGGGGGAGCCTTACAAGAGCCTGGACGTCGATCAAGTGGTCCACTTCGTCACCGGTGAGCCTTTGGCCGAGGTTAGCCAGGCCATCGGTGGGATGATTGGCCGTGATATGCGTCAGGCTGCGCGAGCGCGTCGTGTGCTCCGGGAAATCCCCTGCCAGGAACTCATCGGCATGGCCAAGACGGCGGCCGATCTCTTCATGACTGCCGAACTGCCCGCCGGAGATGGCACCCAGACCCCGGATCAGTTCGTCAAGTACCAATCGGCCACGACCGGACTTCCCGAGCACATGTGTCACAAGAACATGCAGAAGTTGCATCATGTACTGACCCACCTGGACCAGATCCTGGAGTCCTTGACCATGGGCCTGGACCTGGACATTCTCAGCCGCGGGTATGGCGAAGAGCGCGGTATCATGCGCAGCTATCAGGCCACGGCTCCGGTTCTGGGCATGGTGCTGCCTTCCAACTCCCCTGGGGTTCACGGCCTCTGGCTGCCGGTAATACCCCTGCAAGTCGGACTCGTTCTGAAGCCGGGTCCGCAGGAGCCCTGGACTCCGTATCGGATGTCAGAGGCCTTTTTCCAGGCAGGCGTTCCCCGCCAAGCGATATCCCTTTATCCCGGTCTGGGCGAAGTAGGGGCCGCAGTCCTCCAGCACTGCCCCAGCAACCTGATCTTCGGGGGAACCGCTACGGTCGAACAGTATCAAGGCAATCCCCGAGTGCAGGTGCACGGCCCCGGATTCAGCAAGATCCTGTTGGGCGACGATCAAGTCGATCGGTGGGAGCAGTACATCGATCTGATGGTGGACAGCGTCCTCACCAACAGTGGCCGCAGCTGTATCAGCTGCTCCGGCATCTGGGTTTCCAGAAACGCCAAGGAGATCGCGGAAGCCCTGGCCGAACGTCTCGGTCCAGTGGCTCCGCAGCCACCCGAAGACCCGGATGCGGCCTTGGCGGCTTTTACCGTGACGGGACAAGCCGAGGCGATTGACGCCGCCATCGAACAGGGACTTGAGGAGTCGGGAGTCAGAGATGTAACTGCCGGCTATCGTGAGCGTGATCGGCTGCTGGCACAGGCTCGCTGTGCCTACCTTCGGCCCACCGTAATCCAGTGTGATTCCCCGGAGCGCAGCCTGGCCAACACCGAGTACATGTTTCCCTTCGTGAGCGTCGTCGAATGTCCTCAGGAGCAGATGTTGAGCAAGATCGGTACGACTCTGGTAGGCACCGGGATTACCGAGGACGAGAGTTTCCGGGAGAGTCTTCTGGACTGTTCCCACATCGATCGGCTCAATCTGGGGCCGATTCCCACCATACAGCTCAACTGGCTGCAGCCCCATGAAGGCAATCTTGTGGACTTCCTTTTCCGCCCGCGGGCTTTTCAGCTGGCCGGGTGAATCAGCTGAAGCTTGAACAGCGAGCTGGCGGATCTGCGGTCATCGTAGACAGTTTAGGGAAGCCTGAAGGATCCAGCACAGCTAGCCCGGATTTCTCATCGCCAGTCTGCTGCGTCGCCGCAATCATCCGCCCTGGCTGTGTTTCGCTCGGTCGGCCTCCTCGACGTACTGCACGAGTACGACTGCGGAGGCCTCAGTCGCAAGCCTTGCCAGGACGGCGCTTGCGACGCCTCGCGACGACGGGCGATGAGAAATCCGGGCTAGCTCAGATAGCCATTCTCCCTCAGGACATCGACAAGGGTCTGGACGGCAGCTGCTGATTCCTGGAGGAGCGCGTTTTCTTCCCCCTTGAGGTTGATCTGGATGATCTCTTCCATGCCGCTGCTGCCCAGCTTCACGGGCACGCCCACGTAGAGACCGTTGATGCCGTACTCGCCCTGTAGATAGGCGGCGCAGGGGAGGATCTTCTTCTTGTCTTTGACGATGGCTTCAACCATCTCGGCGACGGCAGCCGAGGGAGCATAATAAGCGCTCCCGTCCTTTAGTAGTCCCACGATCTCGGCCCCGCCGTCTCGGGTGCGCTGTATCAGGGCCTCCAGCTTGTCTTCCGGCAGCAGTTCCGTGATGGGGATTCCCGCCACAGTTGAATAGCGGGCCAGAGGAACCATCGTATCCCCATGACCTCCCAGCACGAAGGCATGGGTGTTTTCCACCGAGACATCCAAGGCCTCGGCAATAAAACTCCGGAAGCGGGCGGAATCAAGGATTCCCGCCATACCCACTACCCGTTGGCGAGGAAACCCGCTCACTTGCTTCGCTACCTGGCACATGGCGTCGAGCGGATTGGACACAACAATCAGGATAGCGTTGGGACTCCTCCCGACGATCTCCTCGGTGACGGCCTTCATGATGGCAGCGTTCTTGAGAAGAAGGTCGTCCCGGCTCATACCCGGCCGCCGAGCCAGGCCTGCCGTGAAAACGACCACGTCGGAGTCGGCGGTGGCATCGTAGTCGTTCGATCCCGTCAGTCTTGAATCGGATCCCTGGACCGGCCCCGCCTCGAGCATGTCCAGAGCTTTGCCCTGGGGCATGCCTTCGACGATGTCCGTCAGGACCACGTCCGCCAGTTCCATGTCCGCGATTCGTTGGGCTGTTGTTGCTCCTACGTTTCCGGCGCCCACCACAGTTACTCTTGCTCTCATATCTTTTCCTATAGGTCTCTTCGAATAGGGCTACATGTTTTCGATGATGGCAGCCGCGAATCCGCTGGTCGTGACCAGGCTCGCTCCTTCCATCTGACGTTCAAAATCGTAGGTCACCCGTTTCTGGGCGATCGTCTTGCCCAGGGCTGAGTCGATACAATCTGCTGCCTCCTGCCATCCCAGGTGCTCGAGCATCATGACACCGGAGAGGACCAGAGAGCCTGGATTCACCTTGTCCTGCCCGGCATACTTCGGCGCTGTTCCGTGGGTTGCTTCGAAAAGGGCGACGCTGTCCCCGATGTTCGCCCCTGGAGCCATCCCCAGACCGCCCACCTGAGCCGCGCAGGCATCGGAGAGGTAATCCCCGTTGAGGTTCGGGAGCGCGATCACCTCGTACTCATCCGGCCTCAAGAGTACCTGCTGGAACATGGAATCGGCGATTCGATCGTTGATGAGGATCTTTCCCTCCGGAAGCTGCCCGTTGTGTTTGTCCCAAAGCTCCTGTTCGGGAATACAGATATCACCGAACTCATCTGCGGCCAGTTCATAACCCCAATCTCGGAAGGCGCCTTCGGTGAACTTCTGGATGTTGCCCTTGTGTACCAAAGTGACCCGCTTCTTGCCTTGGGCGATAGCGTACTGGATCGCCTTTCTTACCAGGCGACGGGTGGCGAAGATGGAAATTGGCTTGATGCCGATTCCAGAGTCCTGGCGGATGTTTTTCGAGAAGTTGGTGTTGATGAACTCGATCAGCCTTTGGGCCTCGTCACTCCCCTGGGGCCACTCTATGCCGGCGTAGACGTCTTCCGTGTTCTCTCGGAAAATGACGACATCCAGTTTTTGAGGTTCTTTGACTGGGGAAGGCACGCCCTCGATGTAGCGGCAGGGACGGACGCAAGCGTAGAGGTCCAGAATCTGCCGCAGGCTGACGTTGAGACTGCGAATCCCGCCGCCCACCGGCGTGGTCAGAGGCCCTTTTATGGCTACGAGATACTCCGAGATGGCATCGACACTTTCCTGAGGCAGCCATTCGTCGAGTTGGTTCTTGGATTTCTCACCGACCAGGATCTCAAGCCAGGCGATCTGCCGTTCGCCCTGGTAGCATTTCTGGACCGCCCCATCAAGGACGCTCTGGGTCGCCCGCCAGATATCGGGTCCGATTCCGTCCCCTTCTATGAAGGGTATAATCGGGCGATCCGGTACGTTGATTCGGTCGCCATCGTAGGTGATCCGCTCGCCATTCTCGGGTGATGCTACCGCTCTGTTGCTATCTGTCACTCAGCTTACCTCTGGTTCGCAAAAAGGGTTAAGTTACTTGGAAACGAATCCTGAGTCAACTCAGGATAAAGCACCTCTTTCCGGACCGGAAACTGCTGGGAAATTCTGTTTGTCTCTAGGCCCGAACATCGATAACAGCGACTCCGCTGGTCACTGCTCGATGAAGTTTCAGCTTGGCTTCACCAGCGGCTGCGCCAGATCGTACCTGAAAGAAACTACTCGAGTCATAAAAGCCTGAAGCGCGAGCGAGGGGTTGGGTAGCGGCACAAATGTTCCCGTCTCCTCTGCTTGCCTTTGGTGGAAGGCTCGCTTGTCGACCTATTCCGCCGTGGCCCAACCCCTTGCTCGCACTTCAGGCTTCCATGGGTTTCGCTTTGCTGGTCTCATTCCCCGCCACGCTGTCCAGCGACAAGAGACGTGCGACGTTCAGACGTTCTGACGTGCAGACGATTCCTATGAAGTTTCACCCTAGAGACGTTCGACCAACCGGGCCAGCAGGGCGACCCGAACCGGGAGTGCGTCCAGTTCGATGTGCTCATGGACCGCGTGAGCTCCGTCGCCGTCGACTCCCAGGCCGTCCAGGGTGGGCACTCCCAGGGCGGCGCTGAAGCTTCCATCACTTCCTCCCCCGGTCTCTCCATCCTTCAGGTCCAGACCCAGATCCCTTCCGATTTCACGGGCTTTTTCGAAAAGGGCTTCGCTCTTGGGCCCCTTGATCATGGGGGGACGATTGATGCCCCCGGAAACCCCGATGCGAGCACCGGATAGATGAGGCTCCAGATGGTGCAGGGCCGCCTCAACCCGCTGTCCTTCCTCCACGCTGCGGAAGCGGAAGTCCACCATGGCATCAGCGGAGTCCGGGATAACGTTGTCACGTGTCCCGCCCCTGGCCATGGTCACCGACACGGTGGTTTCCTGTTCGGCAGAGGAGAGGGCCTGGATCTTCAGGACCTGTCGAGCCAGTTCCTCAACGGCGTTGATGCCCTTTTCGGGCTCGACTCCGGCATGGGCGGCCCGTCCCTGAATCTTGATGCCGGCGGTTCCGGTGCCTTTCCGAAAGGTCTTCAATGCGCCTCCCGGAAGCGGAGGTTCGGTCACCAGCACTAGATCGCTCTGGCGGGAAAACTCCTCGATCAGCTCCTGGCTTTGAAGACTTCCGGTCTCTTCGTCAGTCGTGTACAGGAAACGTACGTTGCGTTCTGGACGGATGCGGCCCTTCGCGATGTAGTCTTGTATCTTGAGGGTCGCGGCAACGCCCGCCTTCATGTCGAAGATCCCGGGCCCATGGATCCGGTTACCCTCAATCCGGAAGGGTAGGCGGGCAAGACTTCCCGGCTCCCATACCGTGTCGATATGGCACAAGACCAAGATGGAGCCTGCGGCTCCGCCGTCCCACTCGGTCCAGATGATGTCACCCACATCTTTCCGCTGGACCACCTGAGCCGAAAAGCCGACCTTCTTCATGTGGGATATGAGAAAGGATCCCAGGTCATCGACCAGCGCCTTGTCAGTGGAAGGGCTCTCTCGCTCGACGAGATTCTTCAATAGCCCGATGATCTCTTGCTGCTCGCCTTTGACGGTCTCGAGGAAAGTCTGAACACTCATGTATGGCTCCAGTTGAATTCGACTTCAGCGACAAATTCCGAATCTCCTGTGAGGAGGATCTCGCCTCCCTTGCTCCACTCGACCTGCTGGCAGCCCGTTCCTGTATCGACCTCAATCGGGGACTCGGCACGAGCCGTGCGAATCGCGGCCACCGCTGCACCGCTGCTGCCGGTACCGGAGGAATGGGTCGGCCCCACACCCCGTTCCCAGATTTGGACCTTCAAACGGTGTCTGCTCTCGACCTGCACGAAGCTGACATTGGTCCGTTCAGGAAAGGCCGAATGCGTCTCGAGCGCTGGGCCCAGGCGTTCAAACTCCTCTGGACTTGGAAGCGCGGAAACGAAGACGACACATTGTGGATTCCCTACCGAAAGCGCCGTAATGGAAACACTCTGACCGTTGATTTCGAGGGGATGATCAACCACGATCGAAAGATTGCTTCCGGTGAAGGGGATTTCATCGGTCGCGAAGCTCGGTGCCCCGAGGGAGGTCGTGTAGCGCCAGACCAGATTTTTTCGACCTAGCAGCTGGCAGACCTTTTGTCCTGAGATGGTTTCAAGGGGCAAGGATTCCTGCTTGGTCCATTGGTGATGGTGCAGGAAAGAGGCGGCGCAGCGGCAACCGTTCCCCGACATGCCGGCTTCGCTGCCGTCACGGTTGATGATGCGCAGGAAAAAGCTCCCACCAGGCCGTCGGTCGACGAGGATACAGCCGTCGGCTCCAACCCCGAAATGTGGATCACAGATGGCCCTGGCAAAATCGGCATGGTATTCCTCTGCGATTTGTTCCGAGGCAACTATCAGGAAGTCATTACCATAAGAATGGTACTTAGAGGCTGATATCATGGGGATTCGATTCTTCGGAAATCCGGGCTGCCGATTCAAGCAAGCTCTTTCAGCTGGGTCTTCAGCCTTTCGATTGTCCTCACTGGGGTTGGATCCACCTGGTTCAGGAAGGCCAGGTAAACGCTGGCGTAGTCACCCAAGAGAATCAGGCTCCACAGCCGATCGATCCAGCTCTCTCCCTCCGTCCAATACTCCAAGGCAGAATCGACTTTTTCACTCAACAGACCTCTGGTGACATCGATTCGGGCCTGGGTCTTGGAAGGGTCGTCGCGATCACGGAGAAAGATAGGGACGAGTTGGCGAAGCAACTTGGGTGGATGGGTCCAACCCTCGATTTCGTTGTGATTCATTTCGGGAAGTGTACTAGAGTAGGCTAGCTGTTTTCCGTTCTCTGAGAACTGACCTCGCCAGCGAATCGCCACCATTTCGAGATGGCTGTCGCTGCCGTAGATGATCGGTATTCGGTCTTTGAGGCTTATTGCAAGACCCTTGGCAGGATTCGCTGCAATTGAAGTGGACGGACAATAGTCCTGGATCTTTCTCCGCACCAGCTCAATCGAACGCCTCAGCTCTTCGCTGCGATCAGCCAGCAGACCTAGACGGGACAGGCAGACCAGGAAGGGAATGGAACAGAATCCGAGCGCAGAACGAGGGGGATACCCCTCGGGAATCTGCGCGCAGGGAACACCATGCTCCTGGGCCAGCCGACCCAGCATTCCACCCGAGGTCAGACAGATCAGGCGTGCTCCCGCTTCCTGGGCCTGGGAAAAGGAGGAAAGCGTCTCTTCAGTCTGACCGGAATAGCTGGCGACGAGGACGAGGGTACTGTCGTCCACGAACCCGGGAAGGGAGTAGTTGCGGTTGACCAGAAAGGGGACCTTCATGTCCTGTCCCAAGTAGGCCCTGAGCAGATCCCCGCCGATGGCCGAGCCCCCCATCCCACACAGAAGAACCTTCTCAACGGGTTGCCCGCCAGGGGGGATAGTGACTTCCTGACCGATTTCTAGAGCCTGCTCCAGCTGCTGGTCGAACCTTCCCAGAATCTCAAGCATCCCTTGCCGGTCGCGTTTGGACAACTCGTTCGGAAGGTCGAGGACGTCACTGCCTGAACTGTTCACTGCTCACTGCTCACTGATGACTTCTTACTCTCAAGTTTCAGCTCAGTTCTGGTATCGCCGGGAAAGTACCTCCGAGCAAAAGCCCGGATCTGTCCTGGGGTGACGAGCTTGATGCCCGAAATGAACTCCCGCTGAAACTCGACACCGTGGCCACCGAGGACCTGTTTTGCCAGCAGTAGGAGGTCCTCGCTGCCAACCTGCCGATCCAAATGAAACCTCGTAATCGAGCCCACGATGGCGTTTAGAAGGTCATCCCGGGTGAAGGGAGCCTGCTCCATATTAGACAGGCGTTTTATTAGCTCCTTGCCCGCCTCCTTTTCGGATCCCGGAGCCGACAAGGCGAATGCAAAGATACCACCACGGCTGAGCCCTGACTCTCGAAATAGCTGGAACTCCAGGATGGGAGTCTGGAATTCGGGGGTTAAGATCGCGGACACCTCGGGGCTCGACAGGAGGGTCTGCCAGACCTCCCAGATCAGCCAATCCCGGGTCCCCTGGGCTGGGCCATTCAGCCCCACCATCACGGTCCCATCGCCTTCGTACTGGGCGTACTCTCCACTTGCTGATGGTCGGCCTGGCTGGCGTTGGCCTCGGCCGGCTCTACCCACCGGGTCGCGGCTAGCGAAGTTGGAGTCGCTCAGGCGAGATACGAAGTCGCGTAAGAAAGACGTCCCCTGGATGTCCCCACGCAGAAAGATCCACGGGTGAATCGCGGTCATCTGGCTGTCGATCCGGGTGCGTGCCATTTTCAGTGTAAGCTTGGGGAGGCTCTCTTTCGTCCCAAGCTGATTGAGGGCGTAGGAGTGCTGCCCGAACAGTAACTGGCGGGTTCTTCTCAGCGCGTGGAGAAACCACTCGTCTTCCTGCCACTGAAGCTCGGCCTGAGTTCTTCGTCGCTCGGTCTCGAACACTCCTTCGTCAAGAACCGGGTTGCGGAACCAGTCGATGAGGAGGCTGAAAAGCTTTGACGTGTGCCGTGAGAGGACGGTTGCCTTCAAGCCAAAGAAATCGGGCTCGTTGACGACCTTGATCTCGGCTCCCTTCATTTCCAGGTCGTTCCATGACAACTCGCCCTTCGCTTTCAGCATACTCCTGAAGGACGTACGGACCATGAGTTCCGTGATCCCTGCCTGTGCAATCGACTCCGTCCTTCGTCCTCCGGGAAAAAAGAGACCGACGTGGACCAGGGGGACGGTGCGGTCTTCCCTGAAGTGGACCGTTGGTCCCCTCAGAATCGAAGTGGCCTTGAGGTCGCCGCCAAAAAAGGCCGACTTGAACTTCAGGGGGGCGAAGCCTTGCTCTCGACTCGAGCCAAGCACGATCTCTGTTTCTGAGATCTGTTCGTCAATCGAGGTAGGAACCAGCAGTTGAAGCATTTCTCGGAATGAGTCCAGCGTGAAAGTCCTTGCTTCGGCCTGCTTCGGAAAATATTCGACCACCGCCAGGTTGGACTCACGAAAATGGCGTTTGGCAACCTGCTGGATCTGAGCCGGTTCGATACTTTGGATCTGTCGAAGGAAAAGTTGCCTGTCCCAGAATTGGCCGACCGACTCGCCCAGGGTCATGAGAAGGGCCCGTTGGCCAAGGTCTTCCATTCTCTTGTAGAAGTCCCTGGTCAGAAGAGCTTTAGCGCGACCCAACTGACCGGCCGAGACACCTTGACGTCTCACGATTTCGATTTGAGTCAGGACCTGTACTTCAGCCTGATCCACCCTTCCGGGGTCTGGTCGGACTTGGATCCAGAAGGTCCCTGATCCGGCTGAGGTCTCAAGTACAGACTCGGCTCTGAAGGCGATTCCGGCTCGAACCATCTTATGGCTCAGGACGCAGCTTTCACCTTGGCCGAGTATGTAGGAGAGCAGGAGAAGGGCATGGTAATCCTCGTGCCCGAGGCCGGGAACCCGGTAGCCCATGACAATGTAGGGCACATTGACGGGGCCCCTGCGATGCAGATATTTCAACCCGGGATCATCAAGTTGAAGCGAAGCCTTTCCTCTTCCTCTGCTTTTTCCCGACACCTGGCCCTGTCCCAGCTTGGCATAATGCTTGATCGCGTATTCGAGGGTCTTTTCTTTCAGAACGGCCCCCGATACCGCCAGGATCAGGTTTCGGGGATGGTAGCTGCGTAGGTGAAGGTCCACCAATCGCTCCGGGAGTTGACCCGGGGCGCCCGAGTCAGGAGACTCGGGCGTTTGCCTTGTTTTGCCGACTGGCACCGGAGCGACCAGGTCCAAGAGCCTGTTTTTGGCGTAGGTGAGCGGAAATCGCTCCGCTCGACTCTTCCGCTCAGCGACAACTCGCAGCGCTCGCTCGACGCCCAACTTCCCGGGCTTTATTGGTCGAAGCAGGTCCGCGTGGGTCGCGAGTGCCTTCTCCAATTGGTCCGCCGGCGACAGTGAAGTGTATCGCACTCCGTGTCGCCCTCTCTCTGAGGTAAACACTGCGCCCGCGTCGTAACTCAAGGCTTTCAGGTGGTCTTGCTGGAGCAGCACTTCGGCCAGGGTTTCCGAGAGGAGTCCGTCTGGATTCGGACCCAGGGAAGGTCGTGTCCTCAGGAGGGTAGTTATTGCGACCAGTGGGGTAGAGGGATGTTCCTCAACCAGGATTGTGAGGCCATTCCTGAGCACCACCCGTGCCAGGTTGTTTTGATCCTTCCTGGACTGGAATTCTCTGAAGTACTCTGGCGCACGAGGTAGCTTCTTTCGCGATTCTCTCTGTGGACCGGCCTGCAGCGACGGCGACAGAGTCAAAAGGGCGAGAAGGAAGAAAACCCCACTCATGTAGGGATCGTAGCAAACGCAAGCGCTCCAAGGCAATTTGCCGGTTTGGGTTTCTCGCTCCCTTGGAGTATCCTACAATAGCTTGATTAGAGTGGGCTTTTCGAGCGAGTATTAGGGTAATTCTGAGTCTGAATGAAAACCAACGAAGCCTCCCAGGACGAACTCATCGAGGGACTGAAACAGTTGGACGTCAACGTGGTCGACGGGTTCGTCGATCGGTTCTCCCGTCCTCTTTTCGGCGTCATCTTGAACTACACCAAGAATCCCTCTGATGCCGAGGAGATTCTTCAGGATACCCTCCTCAAGATCATTCGCAAGATCGACACCTTCCGTCAGGAAAGTGATATCTGGCCCTGGATGAAAAGGATCGCAGTCAACAACGCAATCATGTGGCTGCGCAAGCAAACGAGCTCCAGGAAGAGGGAAGTGAGGCTAGACGACTGGATGCCTCAGTTCAACGATGAGGGAGAGCTCGAGTATCCGGTGTTTAGCTGGACTGGAGATCCCGAAGAGGTGATGCTCAATCGAGAACTTTCCAGCCAGCTGTACGAGGCGATCCAATCTCTACCTTTCGAGTATCGTGCCCCTCTGGCATTGAGGGACATAGAAGGCTATCCGGTTAAGCAGATATCGTCTTTGCTGGGACTCAAGGAGGCGACGACGAAGACTCGAATTCATCGAGCCAGGCTCTTCGTAAGAGAGAGGCTCGCCCATTACTTTGAAGGGAAGCCATGAGCAACTTCCTCAATTGTCGGGAGTGTGTGGATCTTCTGCACGACTATGTCGAAGGGGGGCTGCATGTCGATGATCACAAGAAATTGGATGAACACCTCTCTGCCTGTCCACCCTGCCTGCACTTCCTGAAGACCTATCGTTCCTGTTCTGAGATCGTACAGCAACTGCGGGATCAAAAGGTACAGATCCCTCTGGAGCTGCAGAATCGTCTGAAGTCCTTTTTGAAGAATCACCTGGGCAAAGCAGGTCTGTGACGGGTTTCTTTGCGCCCTATCCCTGCTTTGCTTTTGCCTTTGTCTTTGCCCTTTCCCGCTAATCATTTCCCGTTTTTCTGGCTGGGAACGTTGATGCGCGCTGAGAGATCTGTTCAGATCAAGGCAAAGGCAAGGGGAAGGGCGGATGCGAATGAGTTACGGCAGCGAGCCCGATGAGCGTTGAGGACATTCATGTCTGTTGGACGATAGACTGCGAAGCTACCCAGGAAGCGATCTCCGACCTCGAAATGGGTGCCCGTGCGATTCGGGGCTTCGTCGAACTGCTCACTGATTCGGGCTTGCGAGGCACCCTGTTTGTCTTGCCCGCCGATGCCGTTGGCTACCCAACCTTGCTGCGAGAGCTGGAATCCCAAGGCCTAGAGATAGGATTGCACTACCACCCCCAGGAAGAGGGGCGTCAAGATTACTGCGGCGCCTACAGTGAAATCGAGCAGATGGTCATGTACGCGGAGGCGACCACCAAATTCTCCGAGGCTGTGGGCTTTCAGCCGAAGACCTTTCGAACCGGCAGCTGCTCGGCCAACGACTCGACTTTTCCGGTGACCAAAGAGCTCGGTTTCACCAGTTGCTCCCATTCGATGCCGGGACGGAACATGGCCAATCTCAGGAGCAACTGGGTGGGTGCTCCTCACTACCCTCACTTTACCCATGCTGCCAACCGCTTGCTCCCCGGGACCATGGATCTGGTGGAGGTCCCTATCACGACGGACCCCGACTCCATGCTCTGGTCCGGTGCCCACGCCCAGGACTTGCGTGTCGAACTCTTCGATGCAAAGAATCAGCGTTTCATGATCGACAAGGTGTTGAGACGCGAACGGGACAGGTCTGAACCTGTAAGGGCGATTGTCCCGCTGACGCACAATATCTTCGACTATGGCGATCCCCGTGAATTTCGGACCCAGACCATGAAGCAAATGATCCGGGACTTTGCTGAGTTGGCCGACCGGCATGGGGTGAAGCTGATCCCGTCCACCCTGGGAGAGATTGCCCGCGCCCACCGCGCCGCTTCGGGAACTGGGAGTGTGGAAAGGGAGCACTAAGAGTGAAGTCCCTGCCTATTCGAGAGATCCCCTTCGGCGCCATGGGTGCCGTCTACGAAGAGGACGACCTCAGAGCGGTTGCTGAAATCATGCAAGCCGCGGCACGGCCGGGTGGCAGTTTCTTCCCTCTCCCGGAGGAAGTGAGTTTCCAGGAGGCCCTGGGGACCCACGAGGGCGCCCGCAAGGCGATTGCAGTGAACAGCTGCGGAACAGCCCTGGATCTGTGCATGATGGCCCTCGAAGTCGGACCCGGCGACGAGGTCATCACGACACCCTTGACCTTCGTCTGCACGGCTGGCTGTGCCGTCGCTCGAGGCGCACGAGTCGTCTTTGCTGATGTTGATCCTGGGACGCTCTGTCTGGATCCCGATGATGTTCTGCGCCGGCTCACTCCCAGAACCAAGGCGATCATCCCGGTCCATTTCGCTGGTCTAGCCGCTGACTGCAACCGCTTTGACTCGATTACACAAGAGTCTGGAGTCCCGGTTGTCTACGATGCGGCCCACGCTGTCGGGGCAAAGTACGAGGGACGACCAATTGGTGGTTGGGGGCAGGCAAGCTGCTACAGTTTTCAGTCGAATAAGAACATGACGACTCTGGGAGAAGGAGGCGCCGTGACCTCCGACGACGAGGAGTTCGCCGAGCAGGTACGCCAGTTGAAGACCTTCGGCTACGTCTACGGCAAGGAGGTGCGAGTCGTCTCTGTGGGCTTCAACTATCGGCTTACGAAGGCCCAGGCGGCGGTGGGCTTGACCCAGCTTGCCAAGATAGACCGGGTTACGGATGCACGCCTCCAGGTATTCCGCCGAGTCGACGGTTTGCTCGCCGAGGTTGAGGAGATTATTCGACCTGCGGGCATCGAATCCGGACACGCCTGTCACCTCTATGTGGCTCGGCTGGACACCGATAAGGTTGCCTTTGATCGCGAGGCCTTTCTGCAGGTGCTCACACAGGAATACAAGATCAGCTGCGGCAATCACTACCCTGCGGTCTCGAGCTGGGACGCCTTCGCCCAGCAGGGCTACAGTGAGAGCACCGCAGGTTGCCCCGTCGTTGCGCAGGCGTGCAGCCAAGTCTTCAGCCTTCCCTTGTTCCCCCACACCACGCCAGATGACTGCGAGTACATTGTTTGGGCGATCAAGCAGTCGCTGCTCGAGGCGCACTAGAATTCCGTTCAGGATGGGTACCCCCGTGCACGATCAACCAGTCCGTTGGGCCCTAGTCGGCATGGGAGACATCGCCAGCAAGCGGGTTGGCCCCGCTATTGGTGCGTCTTCGAACAGCATACTCTACGCCTGTATGAGCCGGGATCCCAGGGCGAAGCGCTCCCAGATCGAGGCTCTTCAGCCACAGCAGGTGTACTCGGACTTCGATCGCCTGTTGAACGATCCTAATGTGGATGCGGTCTACCTGGCAACCCCGGTCTTCCTGCATGCTCCCCTGACGATCAAGGCTCTCGAGGCGGGAAAGGATGTGCTGATAGAAAAGCCGATGGCCCTGAACGCGATCCAGGCTGAGGAGATGTGTGGCTTGGCCGAGCAGCTCGGCCGACGCCTGTCCGTTGCTTACTACCGACGCTTCTGGCCGCGCTTCCAATTGGTCCGAGATCTTCTGCAGCAGGGAGATCTAGGACAAACCGTTCTAGTCAGAATGGCCCTGCATAGCTGGTTCGCCCTGGGAAATCAAGGAGGTTGGCGCTCGGATCGTGGACTAGCCGGCGGCGGGGTGCTGAGCGACGTCGGCTCGCACCGTCTCGATTTGCTGGCTTGGTGGTTCGGTCTTCCTGAAAAACTGGTTGCCGATGCTTCGACGAGGGTCCAGGAGTACGAGGTCGAGGACTCGACTGCTGTGCTGATGATCCTGGAGGGTGGCGCGCCCTGCACGGCCTCGTTCCAATGGAATAGTAAGACCTGGACCGACGAGATCCATGTCGTGGGCACGGAAGGCAAGATTACGCTTCACCCCTGTGATGGGGAGGAAGTCACGATCACCCTGGGCCGCGATATCGAGCAGCGAAGGGTAGCCAAGCCAGACAACGCGCATGGTCCGTTGTTAGAAGACTTCTCGAAGGCGATCCTCGAGAATCGGCCTCCCAGATTCAGTGGCAGAGACGGGATCAAAGCCAACCAGATCATGGACGCTATCTTCCAATCGTCCGCTCGCGCTCGATGGGTGGAAATTCAATGAACGGGAATCCTCCTGACCTGCTGGGATTCAGAACACAGTTCGAGGCGGTGAGCAGGCTGATTGGGGAAAGCCTGGCTGCCAAGAGCTCTCATCTGGTAGCACTGGTTGCCAAGTGGGAGAAATCGGATCTGGTCCCAGGTCTCAGCGATCTCGCTTTCCGGGCCGTCTGTGATAACCAGACCAGCGCCGAGGATTGGGTGGAAATCGACTCCTACCTGGGCCAGATTCACCTCGACATGGTCAAGACGCATCCCGAATGGAACCGTATCAACGAGCATACGCCGGGGGCGGGTTTGACGTTGGGAGAGTTGATGGATGAACGCTTCCACAACCCCGAGTACGCGGTCTGGGACCTGTGGTGGGGGGAGTCGTCCTGGTTCAGTGAACTCAGGGAACAAGTGTCATCGAGGCCTTTCGGTCCTATCGACGAGCATTATCATCTCAGCCGATTTCTGGGCTACTACTCGCCCTACATCTATGGCATCGACCCTCCCATAAACCTGGGGCCGTTCGAACCCAAATACCCCCTGCACTCACGGTGTTGGCATTACTTTGCACCCCCAATGTTGTCGGCAGCCTCGATTCTCGCCCGTCGTAATCTGCCTGGAAAGCGCAACGCCCTGAAATGGCTTCGAGATCACGGGTACGTTGTAGAGCAGGCTGGAGCTGTCCTGCACCAGGTCGATCACCACTATGACACCCCTGAGTTGGGCGACGAAGCACGGTTGAGGCAATTCGAGGAACTCCTGTTCTCGGGATTTGAGGAACTCTTGGAGTTGGTGCATGCCTCCGTCCAGGATCTAGATCTGATCTTGTCCACATCACCGGACTCGATGAAGAAGCAGCTCGCCTCAATCGGTACCGCTCCCCTTGCCGATCTCATGGAGATCGTCCGGTTTGCGCGGATCCACGCCGGGCGCTACTACTTCTACGTCAACGCCCCCGACCATTTCGATACGGGTCAACTGTTCATCTGGGAACTGAGTTGGATCAAGAAGCTGAGCCAGGGGGTGTTCTCCTGTGTCGCCAGTATTTTAGGCGATGGCGATCTGGGCCCGGAAGAGTGTCTGGCTCGACTCGATATCCTAGTCGAGGGTGAGACAAGCGAAGCGGTTCAGCACGTGATGGCATTGTCGCGGCGTTCTGCCGACGACAGCTCCCTAGGACAACTGTTCGAGAGTGCGATCGACCTCTTTCCCAACTACTACCGAATTCTGGAGGCGACACTATCTCGGGTGAGCGCGAGGCTAACCTGAAACTTCATTGGCGAATGTAGCTTTGGCCTCCAGGCCGAAGTCTTATTTTTCCGAGCCTTTGGCTCGGACGGCGGCCTGGAGGCCGAAGCTAGTGCGCCTGTGAAGGCGTTTGATCAGAAGGGTGAAAGTCCCTTCCAGGCTAACGTTACCGGCCTGAAGTCGACAGTGGTAACTGCGTTTCCGTGAGGAAGGGTGGAGAGCAACCTGAGACGAACGACCAATCCGTAACGCAAGTGAACTCGATTCGGCCAAGCCTGTCGGGGAGGGTCCTGGCAAAGCCCGAACCCTTGACCGCGCGACGGCCATCCCTCCGACCTGAACGGTCTGCCCGGGGGGATAGACGCGGCAAGTCACGGCGGTGAAGTAACGTGACAAAGCGACCGTGACGAAATGGCAATGCGGTGGTTGGAGATGGAGAGGTCGGAAGGTCAAACGAGATAAGCAGCGAGATCTGTCGGGTGAGGGACGTGGACGACCCATCGTGAGAGCTCGCAGTGGGGGACGCTGCGTGAGCAATGGCCCAGGCCCGCGGTGCAGTATCGCCCGCCGAAGGGGAGCGAACCTGGCGATACCGGTGAGGTCGGTTGAAGCGGCTCGACAGAAGTCAGAGCTCCCATAGTAGCGGGGAAGCCGTGCAGCAAAACGCGGTGGAGCGAAGGGGAGCAGGAAGGTAGATGCGAAATGACTAAATCGCGGAAACGTAACTCCGCCCAAAGGCGGGACTACATCCCGGTCACAGTGCCGTTTTCGGCTAGCCCGGCTGGAGAGCCCGCTGGCATCGAACAGTGGGCTCATCGCGCGGTTTGGACGGATCGCATGTTGGAGACACTTTTGAAAGGAAAGGTGAGAGGAGGGAAATGGCACACGCTGATCGATAAGGTGTTTTGCAGCCGGAACCTTTCCAGCTCGGCCGAGAAGGTCTTGGGCAGGAAAGGAGCGGCGGGAGTGGACCGGCAAACGTGGGGGGATTTCGCCGAACACGAGCGGGAGGAACTCGAATGGTTGCAGGAAGAACTGCGTGAGGGGACCTATCGTCCGGCAGCGGTGCTGCGGAGGTGGATTCCCAAAACAGGCAGTTCGGAAAAGCGACCGCTGGGGATTCCGACCGTGCGGGATCGAGTCGTGCAAACGGCTTTGGTCCACGGGATCGAGCCGATTCTGGAGGCCACGTTCCATGATCGAAGCTACGGCTTTCGTCATGGGCGAGGGTGCCACGGCGCACTGCGGTACGTCGAAGAGCTGCTCGAAGCCGGTTATGTGTATGTCGTCGACGCGGATCTGAAGGGTTACTTCGATACGATCCCGAAAGATCGACTGTTGGACCTGATCCAACAGAAGATATCGGATCGCCGCGTGCTGGGCCTGGTTCAGCTGTTTCTGAATCAGGGGATACTGGAAGAGCTGCGTAAGTGGATTCCGGAAGCCGGAGTCCCCCAAGGCGCCGTTCTTTCTCCGGTGTTGTCGAATGCCTACCTCAATCCCCTGGACCATCGGATGGCCGATCTGGGCTTCCAGATGGTGCGCTACGCGGATGACTTTGTCCTGCTGTGTCGCGCACCCGAGGAGGCTGAAGCGGCCCTGGCCGAAGGGCGGGACTGGGTGGAGGACAACGGGCTGAGACTGCATCCCGAGAAGACACACATCGTGGACTCGCGAGAGAAGAGCTTTTCGTTCTTGGGCGATTCGTTCCGAGGCCGTTTTCGGTTTCCACGAGCGAAGAGCCACCGAAAGTTCGTCGAGCGCATTCACGAGCTGACGCCGCGCAAGTCGGGCGACTCGCTGGAGGTCATCCTCCAGCGGCTCAATCGCTCGACGCAAGGCTGGTTCAACTACTTCCGGCACTGTCATTGGAACATCTTCAAGGACTACGACGGTCTGATCCGTCGTCGTTTGCGACGCCTGCTTCTGAAGCGCAACCGGAAGAATAGAAAACGCCTCTGTCGAAATCACCGTTGGCCCAACGCCTTCTTTACGGATCATGGGTTCACGAGCCTGACTGACGCCCATATCCGTTTCGTCCAATCCATAGGAACCTACTGACTGGAGAGCTGTATGCGGGAGAATCGCACGTGCAGTTCGGAGGGAGGGGAGCCGGGTGACCGTGCTTCCCTACCCTATCGTCCCTCGACTGAAGTTTCTTTCCTGTAGGAATGCCGGCGCTCCGCAGCCGGCGGTTGAGGCCTTGAGCTTCGAAGACCAAGAGAGGTCAATCCCAACGGGATTGTGTCTTCCCTGGGCTGATAGACGGAATCCCTTCAGGATTCACGGACTTCCTGAGTGCTGGGATCAGTGTCGTCAAGGCCAGCGTCGAGGGCAGACTCGTCCCCTTTATTCGTGCAGAAGCTTCCTTCTTGAATGGGGCCGGTCCAGTGCAAGCTAGGACGACGGTTTGAGAACCAGCTTGGTCCGGGCTTCCGTTAAGATAGCCTTGCGATCGAGGTCGATGGCGTGCCGGCGCGAGGCGAGCCATTCTGGGAGCTGGTCGGCATAGTTGGGGCTACCGGGATGTCCGGATTGGCCGGCGGCGTCGACAGACCAGAGCACCGCGGGATCGCTTCCTACCTCAACCACCAGGCGATAGTTCGCACCCATCGCGGCCATGTAGGTGGGGTCATAGCCGGTATTGCAGACGGTAGTGCCGGCCCCGCCCACGGGTTGGCCTCCCCGGTCCAGAAGCTTTCCCAGATCACCCAGGTTCGAAAGACAGTGGGCCAGAATGACCGTGTGAATCCGGCCCCAGGACCAACTGGACATGTCTGGCCCCAATCGCGTGCTGAGGTCGTGCAGTGTGTCCTTCAGAGTTGTGGAGGCAACCTCGCCCCGGTCGGCGCCGGCAAACCATCCACTGCGGTCCTCCGCCAGGAGCTGAACAGAGAGACCGGCCAAGGCTCCGGCCATTGGTGCGATTGCGTCACCCTGGAAGCGCTGACGAGAGATGGCTTGTTCCCATTTTGCGAAGAAGATCTCGAAAATGGCGGCGCCGACCTCACCCGGATCCATGCGGCGATTCCAGGAACGGAGAAGATCGAGGGCCCCTCTAACCTCCGAATCTTCGACGCTCTCCAGCAGTTCGAGGAGGTGCGGAATGACCTCTTCGGCTCGAAGAGAGTAGGTATCCATCTGCAACTCCGAGCAGGCGTCCCGCGACAGAACCGTCTTCTCTTCGAGGACGTTGCGAATGCGCCGGGCGCGGTAGCCGGTGGCCCAGGTTCCAGAAAGTGGATAAGGATAGTCATCCGGGGCGGTCCGGTTGTTGGCGGTACGAATCCACCCATCAGGGGGATCAGACAAGGCAGGCATGCCGTCGAAGGGGATCAGATCCCTCCACTGGTCCTCGGGATCCCAACCTCTACGATAGCCCCTGTTCCAGTTCTCCCGAATCGGAATACGTCCGACGCACTGGTAGCCGATGTGATCGTCTACGTCTGCGAACACCCAACTGAGAGTGGGGGCGCGCCAGCCCCGCATGGCCTCGCGAAACTCGTCGCAGGTGGTGGCAAGGTTGGCCGCCAACAAGCTCGTAACTTCGTCGCAGAACGTCGCTCCGACCCAACGGAGCGAAACCGGGCCGGTACCGCGTCCCAAGGGGGGTAGGATCTCGTCGACGATCGGTCCGTTGCGGGAGAAGCGCACCTGCAGGTCAACCGGCTCACCGTGCTTGATGGCGATGCGCTCGACCGTGACTCGACTTTGCTCCCAAGTGCCATCGTAAAGAAACTGATCCGGATGGTCGGGATCGGTTTTCTCCTGGTAGAGGTCGCGCTGGGAGCATATATTGTTTGTGATTCCCCAGGCTACTCTCTCATTACGCCCGAAAATCACTCCTGGGACACCGATATACCCAGCACCTGCCAGATTGAATCCTGCGCCCGAAAGGTGTGCCTCATACCAGCACGACACGGCGTTGAAGGCGATGTGAGGATCGCTGGCGAGTAGGGGTATGTCAGAAGCGGAGCGTCTGCCGGTAACCACCCAGTTGTTGCTTCCCGCCGGTCCGTCCGGGTCTCCGACGACCTCGCCTGGACGCTCCAGGTCTGACCTCGAAGCTGCATAGGACCCAGGTGGGAGAATGCTCTCGTCACTGGCTTCGATCGTGAGGAACGCCTCATAGAGGGGTCCGTCACCCAGAGTCCGGCGCGCAACCTCGGGAAGAACGATCACCGGAAGACGCACCGTCAAGTAGTACTGAAATTCCACCCAAATATTAAGTGAGTCCAAGGGAATCCACTTCTCCGGTTCGTAGCCGAGCAGGGAGAATTCGATAGGAAGCCGATCCCCGCAAGCCCTCCTGGCCGCATTGATGCCGTCAGAGAACGACTTCAGTCTTTTCAGGGTTTCGGCAGGAAGCTTCTTCAGGTTGGATCTGGCGATGCGACGGAAGCCAATAGTGCGTGCGATGGTGTCTCGTTGGAGAGGGGTGATGGCGTCGCCAGTTGCCCTGGGTAGGACTTCGGGTCCCATGATTTCTGACAGTCGACCCTGTGCTTGCCGCCGAAAATAGTCGAGCTGCCAGAGCCGATCCTGACCCATAGCGTAGCCATAGCCGAAGAAGAGGTCGTGTTCGGACAAGGCGAGAATGTGGGGGATTCCCCACTTGTCCCTGAGGATTTCGACTCCACTTTCCACTTCAGCAGTGGCGCTGCCGGTGAGGCGCGGCAGCCGAGACTCGATCTGCTGATGCCACCAGGTGTCGAACTGTTTGCTGGAGAAACCGGCTTTCGCTCGAATGGCGTCCAAGGTGACACCGGATCCCATTAATGCGAGTAGATCCTGCTCAGATGGGGCAACTGAGGGCATCGTAAAAGATCAACGAATGAAGCAAGGGTCCGATCTAGAGTATTCCCCGCTCTTCAAGTTCTTGGCAGGCGAGACAGAGCTTGGCCCAGGGTACTGCCTCAAGACGCTTTCGATTAACGGTTTCACCGCAATTG
Source organism: Acidobacteriota bacterium (assembly GCA_965219855.1). Lineage (GTDB taxonomy): Bacteria > Acidobacteriota > UBA6911 > RPQK01 > JAJDTT01 > CAUZIZ01. The sequence continues at coordinate 260,762 of CBDCOR010000021.1, read as the reverse complement.
GAACATTCTCCAAAGGAGCCGTCTTCAATGCGATCCAGTGCCTCTTCGATGGCTTGGACGAAGAGTCTCTCTTGGTTGCTACGACTGAACATGAACTCCTTGGTATAGGAGCTGGAAGCTTTGTCGACGATGTCCATCGCCTCGCTCTCACTGTCAATTTCACGGCCATAGCTCTGGCTCTTCTGCAGGAGCTGAATCAGCTCCGATTTCTTTTCCAGGAGCGTTTTCTTGAAATTGTCCAAGTCCTTCTTCTTGAACTGATCCGAGTCCTTCGCTAACATTCCGAAACCTCCGTTACTTATGGTAAGGAACGCGACTGACAATGGTCACAGCCCGATAGACCTGTTCCAGGAGAACGACTCGGGCTAGTTCGTGAGGGAGGGTCAAGCTGCTCAGCGACCACTTCAAATTCGCCCCATTCTTGATCTGGTCGGGAAGGCTACTAGAGCCACCCGTCACAAAAGTTATCCCGGCTTTGCCCTGGTTCAACAATCTTTCCAGGAGGCGGGCGAAATCGGGACTGGAATATTCGCGTCCTGTCTCGTCAAGAGCTATCAGATAGGTATTGGGTGATATTTTATCCTCCAGCAGCAGTGCCTCGCGCCTGAAAGCCCTCTTCTCTTGGTGCCGGACCCGTTTGATCTCGGGCACAAAGGAGCGGTTGCAAGGGAAGAAGTGTTCGAGCCTCTTCAGGTAGCGTTCCTCCAAGGGAAGGAGATAGGGATCCTTGGTTTCTCCAATCCACACGAACTTGAGCCACACAGAAAAGAACTCCTTATACTAAATTTTCCTCGCCGGAACAATAACGGCTTGAGCAAGAATGACCCTAGGGGAGTCGACGTTTGGGTTTAGACCAGACTTCGCACGCTTGAACCGCGTGCGAGACATTAGGTCCTGGGGGAATTTGTGCCGCTATCGGGCTCTCTCCTCGGAACAGAGATGGGAACGCCTTGAATTGGTTCTGATGGACTATCTCTGCACCTGGATTGGCACAGTGCTTTAGCAAAGCAGCCACTGACCTCCCTTTGACGGCCGCCCATGTTGCTGGTCAGTGCCACCCCCAGCGGTGCTGGCCCCATTCGAGAAAGAAACTTTCGTTGTCTCTAGGCACGAACATCGACAGCGACGGGCAAGAATGCCCATCCTACGCCGGTCAATGCTCGACGAAGTTTCAGCTTAGCCCCGCCACCGGCTGCGCCGGATCGTACCTGAAAGAAACTTCAGTCGAGGGACGTAGCGGTGGGCTCCAGGCCGCCGTCCGAGCCAAAGGCTCGGAAAAATAAGACTTCGGCCTGGAGGCCAAAGCTACATTCGCCAATGAAGTTTCAGGTTAGCGAGACTCCCAATGGTGGGCGAGACGCGTCAATCCCGGCTCCTCTTCTCCACCCACGACGGAGAAGGGTTCCATCTTCTCGGAAACGTGGTAGGACTGAAGACCGTGCTCATCCGTGGTGACCAGATTGAAATAGTAGCGCCCAGACAGGAGAGGGAGGTCGGGAAAGACTAGCCGCGCTCGGTAGAGGTCGGGACCCTCCTGCTGGAGAGCCCAGTCGTCGAAGACGTTGGAGGTCACGTAGACGATCACTCTGTCTTCGCGCACCAGGGCCACCCCGATAGCCGGAGTGCCAGGGAATGTGGGGAGAAAGCGGGCCCAGATATCCAAAGCCAGGTCCTGGCCCGTATGGAGGAGATCGTGTTCGGGTGACCTCTTCGCCCTCTCAATCCAGCAGATTCTTCCCTGCTCGGCTGACTTGTCCAATCTGGAGCCCGACGCCTGGCCTTCAGACTCGAGCCGAGAGAACTCCAGATACCGATTCACCACCTGGCCACTAGGAGCGATGGCCTGAACCCGACCCCTGTGGAGCCAGAGCGCCCGCTGGCATAATTCTTCCACCTGGTGGAGAGCATGAGAGCAGAGCAGAATGGTGCACCCCCGCTCCTGAAATCTTCTGATCCGTTCCGTGCACTTCTTCTGGAACGCTCCATCGCCCACAGCCAGAACTTCGTCAATCACCAAGACGTCCGGCTCAACGCCGGTGGCAAGTGAGAATGCGAGCCGCAGGAACATGCCAGCAGAATAGGTCCTCATCGGCTGGTCAACGTACTCTCCAAGACCACTGAACTCGATGATCTTGGCCTCCCGGCTGGCAATCTCCTCGCGGGATAGACCCAGGAGACTGCCGCCGAAGTAGAGGTTCCTCCGACCGGTGAACTGAGGATCGAACCCCAGCCCCAGCTCCAGCACTGAAGCGACTCTGCCGGCGACCTCGACTCGACCTGACGTGGGTGTCGAGGTGCCGATCACGATTCTCAGAAGCGTGGTCTTGCCTGCCCCGTTGTTGCCGACGATTCCCAGGGTCCCGCCTTCAGGAACCTCGAAACTGACTGCCTCCAGAGCGGTGAACTGGTTGTGGGAAGAGGACCCGAGAAGAATCTCCTTCAGGAGAGAAGCTGGGCCTAGGTACGACTTGTAGACTTTGGTAACCTCAGAGAAGCGGACCACCGACGGTTTGCGCCGCCTTTTTGAGCGGCCATCTGGAAAGCGCTTTTCTCCAGGCATTGGCGCTCGGTTTCTACACTCTGTGGCGGAACTGGAGAAAAAGCCCGTACGTTGCTGGCGTGATTGTACTCGGTTTCTTCATGGCTGCCCTGGTCATCCTGCCCTTTCTGGAGTTCCTGTCGCAGAGCGGGACCTTGGCCGAGAGGACAGGTTTTCCTCGCAATCCTTTCTACGTCCCCCTCAAACGCTGGGCCGGACTGTTGATTCCGCGTCCTCATCCTGAGCGACTCTTTCAACTGGGCCGGTGGTCCGGATGCGAATTACACGGCGATTCTGGAGAACAGATTCGAGGAGAAGTTCGGAGACCGCCGCATCGAGATCGTCAACGCCGGCTACTCGTCCACTCATACCTATGAACAACTGTTGCTGTTGCAGAAGTTCGGCCTTCAATACAATCCCGATCTGGTGATCTTGGGATTCGTGGCCGGAAACGATTTCGTCTCCGCACAGCCCTGGCGAAAGAGGATCGTCTATGGGGGAGCCTTTCTGGATATCGACACGCGCAGCGATCGCTACTGGGAAGTGCTTGGACAACCGGTTCTGCTGAAGAGTCGGCTGTACCTTTACCTCAAAGAGCGTTGGATCGTTTACAAGCGACAGTTGGAGGCAAAGCGGGAGATGGGACTGAAAACGGCAGCCCCGTCTGAATCGCTGGTCCCCACTGCACCCATGGCGACGGATTCCTATCTGCTGCTGGAATTCAATCGGATGCAATTCGCAAACCTGGGGAAGACCGCCGAGTTCGGCCCCCATCGCAAGCACATACTCGACAGCCTTGCCGCCATGCAGGAGTTGCTGAAGCGGAAGGAGATCCAGTTCATTGTGGCCGCCTTCCCGGACGAGTTCCAGGTCGACCCTTCTCTTCGCAAGGCCGTTATCGAGCGCTATCGGATGGATCCCTCCAAGTATCGTTGGAACCACGCTCAACGGTTGCTGAGTGATTTCTGCGCACGGAGAGGCATCGAGTTTCACGATTTTCTGCCCTCTTTTCAGCAAGCTCACTCAGCCGGTCAAAGACTCTACCTCCACAACGATTCCCACTGGAACGGCGCGGGGAATGCACTGGCGGCGCGATTGCTGTACGAGATTCTTGCCGCGAGGGTTTGGTGATCTCTAAGGGTTCGCGCAGAAATAACTTGCCAGAATTGGCGCTCAGATTTGCACCAGATTTGGCCGCGAACGATTGAGCGAAACCGCAGGCGTAGCCAGGGCTCCGTTGAGGATTTCGCGATTGAGGAGCGGCCGAAGATGGTGTGAAGATGGGATGCCAAAATGGGAAGTTATTTTTGCGCGAGCCCTAAGGGGTGGGACGAGTGTTCCCCCTTTCGAGGACTCTGCGAGGCAGGGAGGACATTCTGGGAAGCGTGGTATTCTTGTCCGCTTGAGGAAAGAACTCATCTTTGTCGCTGTCGCGGCAGCCTCGACAACCGTACACTTGGCCCTGGGAGTCGCCTTTCCGGCGTTGGATTGGGATATCGCCGGGGCCTCGCTTGCCAAACCGCCGATTTCGGACGGGACCTTCAGGATCGGCTGGGGGCAGCCGGTGCTGCCCCAGGCTTTTCTGCACGGGCTGATGGCAGGCCTGTTCGGCATTACGAGTGGGTTTTCTCTCCTCTCTTCTTTCTGCTCATGTACCTATCCTGGCGAATCACCGGGAGATTGGCGCCCTCACTGGTCGTCGGCGTTTTGTTCTCTCTGGCCAGAAGCGCCGGTGCCATCAACCGGGTTGGCGAGAACGGTCTGATGGCAGGTCCTTTTCTTTTGCTCCTTCTTTCTCTGCTCCATCCCCGCGGGGGAAGACCATTGCTGCAGCAGAGATCGGGAAGGGCTGCCCTGGCGTTTCTCGTGGCCCTCTTGCCTTTTTGTCACGTCCAGCTTTCGATCATGGCGGCTCTCGTCTTGCTCCTCTACTTCGGACTGGAGTGGACGGAGAAGCACAGTCTGCGAGGGAGTCTCGAACTCGTCTTAATGGTCGGACTTTTCGTCCTCTGCCTCAATGTATTCTTGGGCCTGGCGGTCGGCTACTCGATCCTCTCGACGGGACTTCTCCAGGCCGTCGTCGGTTGGAATTGGCGTTTGGCCGGGCAAATAGCCGTCGACAAGGACTTTTCGTTGTTCGCCGCATTCGACTGGGGCACTCACATCGATTGGTTCGTTCACGCTTGGGGAACCCAGCTTTTCGGAGGCTGGTTTCACAGAGATCATGCGACCGGTTTCGGGTTGTCCCTGCTGTTCTTCTTCGGGCCCTGGTTGGCTGTTTTCTGGATCAGCGGCCGCGGCCGCAAGAAACTGTTGAGAATCGGCGCCGGAGTGGCCTCTCTCTGGACTCTCGTCCTGATCGCGCAGCCGGTCCCGGGGTGGGGAGCGGACCTGCTTCTGGGCGTCGATATGAGCGTTTACGGCTTCTGCCTCCTCTTCTGGGTCCTCCCTCTGCTGTGCTACCTGATGAATCGTCCCAAGGGGATCCTGGGGGCCTACCATGCCGGTGTTCTGCTGCTGCAACTGGTCTGGTTCGTCTACACTTTCTGTTACGAGACTCTTTCGGCGGAGAGATGGGCTCCCGTCGTGGTGGTGGCAGCATGGCACAATGCTTTGATCCTGAGATGGCCCAGCGTGGGCCCCCGCCCCTGGCTGTGGAAGGCCGGGGCGGCGGCTGCCGGCGTGACGGCGGCGCTTCTACTGAACCAATTCGCGGGCTGGCAAATGGCCAAACTCTCAGGGGTCCTCTCCGTTGCCGGGTTTGTGCTGCTCGCCGCGACGCTTGTAGCGACGTTCCGGCGAGAAGCTGGAGACTGGGGTTTGGGTTCTGTTCAGGGGCGATTTCCATTCCTCGAGTTGGCTCTGATCGGGTTCTTTCTCATCCAGGTTCCGATCCATCCGCAGGGAATTCGGGCTGAGATGCGCTCCGACGAACGGATCGCTTTTTCCCGAGGCCTGCTGGACTGCGGCCTCCCGGCCCGCTCCACGATTGTCCATTCTGATTTCGTTTTGGGGACAGGCATCGCCTACTACACCGATGCGACGGCGCTCGATTGCTCTTCTCAGGGCTTCGAACCGCCATCGAGCGGCAACGGAAGGAATCTCTACGTCCTGGAGGGTTGTTTGGAGTCTGTCAAGCGGGAAGGCGGTAAGAGAACCTTCTCTTTTCGTTCGCTGCCTGCATGCTCGACATCGAATTATCGCCTGCTGGAGGCAACGATTGAATGACTGGCGATGAGAAATGCGGGTTAGGGTCCAGCCGAGTAAATTCCCCCTAGGGTTTGCAGCACGGTGGCGGCGAATTCTCGATTGGATTCGATAACAATCGTCCCTTGGAAGTCAGGTGGCAGGGGAGAGATCTCGTAAATGAAGAAGGCCCGTTGTTCCAGGGGGGCGAGCGTCAGTTCGAGAGAGGCGATTTCGACCGCGTCCGCGCCGCGCAACGACAATCGCACGTTGACATCCGACACGGAGGGGTTTACGAGCGCCACGGCGGTGTCGACTCCGGAAGAGGAGCGATTCACGGCTGCCAGGAATTCTCTTCCAATCGCCGCGCCCGAACTGCCCGCCTCGGCCAGGACTTCGTTGTCGTCGCTCAACTGGAGGATGACCGATCCCTTCAGTCGGCGTTCGGAAAAGAAGACCGCCCAACCCGAGAAAAAGGGATCGGAAATTCCATCTGTCCTGAATATCCGAGTCGATTTGCCTGGGACTCTGAAACGGAAGGACAAGTCGGTGGCGCCGTTGATGGTAACTGGACGCTGGGCTCCGTCGGGCGCTCCAAAAAAAAGCTCGCCGCTGGTCTCTTCGTCTCCATTGTTGGCGATCAGGAACGAGCTTCGGAAACGGCCGATCGCTGTGTCGCCGTCGGCGACCTGGGCGAAGACTTCCTTCCAAATGAAGCTGATCCGGAAAATGTTCCCGAAATTTTCGGTGACGTAGAGTTCCCCCTCCTCGTCCTGGGCGAAGGCGACCGGAAAGTTTATTTTGGCCAGCAGGCGGCGCTGCCAGACATCTCTTGATGTTTCCTGAAGCGCCCAGACCCTCCCCAATACGAAGTCGGCAAAGATATAGGCACCAAACAGGGGAGTCGGTTGAGGACCCCGGTAGACGAGCCCTCCGATTGCAGCTTTTCCGACTTCCCGCCCGTACTCATGGATGGGCGGTATGAGTCCTTCGGTGTCGCACTCCTGGATCTCTTCCGGGAAGCATGCGCCGCCTTCCAGTCTAGGCCATCCATAGTTGCCCGCTTTTACGACGAGGTTCACTTCCTCGAACCGGCTACCTCCAACGTCGCCCAGGAAGAGCCTTCCCGACCCGCGGTCGAACCCGATGCGGAAAGGATTGCGAAAGCCGTAAGCCCAGATCTCTGAGCGTGCACCCTCCTGTCCCACGAATGGATTGTCGGGAGGAACGCGATAGGGTTGATCCTCGTCCTCGACATCAATGCGCAGGATCTTCCCCAAGAGATTGGTCAGGTCCTGCGCTTGGTCGCCGATGTTTGGTCCAGGAGGGCCGCCGTCGCCGGACGAGATGTAGAGCATCCCATCGGGCCCGAACGCGAGGTCTCCAGCTTGGTGAACCGTGGTGGGCTGCTCGATCTCCATGATGATTCGCTCGTCGGATGACGTCAGCGTGGCAGACGCAGCCCGATCCGGATCCTCGTCCGACACCTTGTACTCGGCGATTATGGTCTTGAAAGCAGCTTTGGGCCCTGCGGTGTAAGCGACGAAAAAGCGTCCGTTTTGAGCATATCGTGGGTGGAACGTGAACCCGATCAGACCGCCCTCGCCGAGCTTGGATACCCGATCTGTGATATCCAGAAAGGGTGTGTTCAACATGGTGCCGTTACGGATGACGCGAATGCGCCCGATCAACTCCGCGACGAACAGCCGTCCCGTCCCATCACCGGCGTTTTCGATGTCCGAAAGACGAGCCAAGCTCCTAGCCACTATGTCCAGGCGGGCAGAGGCACCGGCGAAGAGGGTCTCGAGCAGCAACGGCAACAAGAGAAACAAAAAAGAGATCTTCAGTTTCACTAGGGAGTTCATTTGAATCAAGAATTGAATCCAGCCTCGATCGAGTACTGCGCCGGGCCACAGTCAGGCTTGGAGAGCTGTGGGTTCCAACCGGATACCGTCGCTCCAGAGCTTCTCCAACTGGTAGAACTCGCGGGCTCGCACCGAGAAGATGTGGATGACGAACTCGAGATAGTCGATCAGGATCCACTCAGCTTGTGGATAGCCCTCAACGTGGCTGGGCAAGAGGCTGTCCTCCTTTTTTAACCTGACAAGTATTTCGTCACAAATGGCCTGGTTCTGCTTCGTGTTGAATCCGTGGCAAACGACGAAAAAGTCGCTGAAAGAGGAGAGGTCGGAGATGTCCAGTAGGAGCAGGCCTTCCCCTTTTTTGTCGTCAATGAGCCTACAGATTTTCGACAGAACGGCTTTGGTTTCGTTCATAGAGTCTATACTCTCGGATGTACTGAAGCACGGGTGCAGAGATGCTCTCTGGATCGGGAGTCTGTCCCGTTGCGATCACTCGGCGAATGCTGGTCGAGCTGATCGGAAGGGTTTCTATGTTGATGAGAAAAGATTGACCTGCCTGGATGATCGGTTTGTCTGATGCCGACACCACCTTGATGGTTGTTCTGGCTGCTTCGTTGATCTTCAGTTGTTCAAGATCAGCTTCGGATTGGGTTCGTTGGACGAAGACGAAGCAATGCTCGCTGAGTAGGGTAGCATAATCCTTCCACAGGTGGATCTCCTTGAGCGAGTCACTCCCCGCGATAAAACAAAAGCGATCATTGGGATAATAATTTCGCAAGCGTTCCAGGGTTGTGACTGTATAAGAGGGGCCCTCCTGCTCCAGCTCCAGGAGTGAGGCACAGAGGCCCTCCTCGTGAAGAAGTTCAAGGATCACCATGGCGTAGCGGTGGAAAGGGCTAGTCGTGTGGACCTTCTCTTTGTGGGGTGGCAGGTTGGACACCATGAAGAGAACCTGGTCCAAGCCCAGGGTCTCCATGATGCGGTGCGCGATGAAGGTATGACCCCGGTGAATGGGATCGAAGGTGCCACCCAGGATACCTAGCTTCACCCTTGTTTCGCTCCCAGCCGCTTTGCAATTTCCTGTTTGAGGTCAGGCAGCCCTTCGCCCGTTGCTGCAGAGATTTGTCTGAAGGGAAGACCCTTGTCAACACAGTATTGCCGCAGGCGCTCCAGCCTTTCGGGTTCAGCGGCGTCCATTTTCGATGCTGCGATGATCTGGGGCTTCTGCAGCAGGGTGGCGTCGTACAATCCCAGTTCCTGCATGATCGTATGGACTGAGTCGACTGGATCGTTTTCCTGGGCACCGCTGACATCGACCAGGTGGACCAACAGGCGGCAGCGCTCGATGTGTCTCAGAAACTGATCGCCCAGCCCATGGCCCACGTGTGCTCCCTCGATCAGGCCCGGGACATCGGCAACGACAAAGCTGTCGTAGTCCGTCCACGAAACCACTCCCAGGTTCGGTGTGAGGGTGGTGAAGGGATAGTCAGCGATTTTGGGCTTGGCGCTAGAGAGAGCTGAAATGAGCGTAGATTTTCCGGCATTTGGCAAGCCTATCAGGGCTACATCCGCGAGAATCTTGAGTTCCAGTAGAAGGGTCAATTCCTCGCCAGGATCGCCTCGGGCACGCCGTCGAGGAGCTCGGTCAGATGCAGTCGCGAAGGCAGCGTTGCCTTTTCCTCCGCGGCCTCCGCGAGCCACCAACTGCACTCGGTCGGGAGCCTCGAAATCGAAGAGGAGGTCCCCAGTCTCGTCGCAGATCTGAGTGCCTACAGGCAGCTCGATGGTGAAGTCCTTGCCCTGCTTGCCCTGCCGGTCATTGCCCGACCCATGTGCGCCGTTTCCAGCCTTGAAGTGCTGGTTGAATCGAAAGGGAAGGAGGGTATTCAGATGGACTGTGCTGCGGAAATAGATGTCGCCACCAGCGCCTCCGTTTCCGCCGCTCGGCCCTCCGAAGGGGACATATTTCTCGCGCCTGAAAGCGATGCATCCGTCGCCCCCATCCCCGGCTTTCACGAAGATCTTCGCACGGTCGAGAAACATAGCGACGTGGCCTGAAAGGATGAGGTGGGAGAAATCCAGACCGTATGAGGTGGGTTTAGCTCTGCGCCATTACGTGGACGAACTTTCCCAAGGACCCACGGTTCTGGAACTTCACTGTGCCCGTAATCAAGGCGAAAAGGCTGTCGTCGTGGCCGCGCCCCACGTTGGAACCTGGTTTGAGGGGCGTGCCCCTTTGACGAACGAGGATTGACCCTGCAGTCACCAGCTGACCGTCAAACCTCTTGACTCCGAGCCGCTTTGCCTGACTGTCTCGTCCATTTCGGGAGCTTCCCAGCCCCTTCTTGTGTGCCATGAGGTTTAGTCGTCCTTCCCTTTAGCTGGGGCCGATTTCCGTGTTCGAGCCTTGGCCGGACCGGGCTTCTTGGTAGCTGGAGTCGACTTGGATTTGCTGCTTCCAGCCACCTTTGCCTCTTGCGTCGGGCTGGTCTTTGGCTTGGATGCCGCCTTCTTCTCCGTAGGAGCAGCCTTCTTCGAATCGGTCTTTTTTGAGCCCAGCGCTATCTTGTCAATCTCGACCTGGGTAAAGAGCTGGCGATGCCCCCGCTTTCGCCGGTACATCTTGCGCCGCTTCATTTTGAAGACCAGGATCTTGTCCCCTTTTCCCTGTTCAACAATAGTGCCCACGACCTGGGCGCCCTGAAGCTTGGGCTGGCCAACCTGGACGGAGTCGTCACCCCCGACCAGGAGTACCTCATCGAAGCTAACTTCCTGGCCCACTTCTCCCTTCAGACGTTCGAGGTTGAGCCGGGCACCCTCAGTCACGTGGTACTGCTTACCACCGCTTTGAATTATGGCGTACAAGTCATTTCCTCCTTGGTCCCGCTCCCAGGAGCGCTGGCCCCATTCGAGAGAGAAACTTCAGGATCCTTCAGTGGACACAGGCATCGTTGCCCGTGACTTTCAGTCCGTCGAGCCAAGGGCTCGACAATCACGGCCCGGAAGGCCGTTCCACTGGGAAGTTTCAGCCTAGGCCCGAAGCCGACAGCGGATCCGGGCTCACGAAGCAGGGATTATAGCCGTCAACGGCTTGTCGTGTCAAAAATACGAGGGGCTCCGCTGCCCCCCGATTCCAAGGTAGGACGGGAACCTTCTACTTCACTTTCTCCAGAAAGGTCGAGTGAACAGGACCAAAAGGGTGTAATACTCAAGCCGCCCGGCTAGCATGCAGCCACTCAATACCCACTTGGCCAAGGCTGGTAAATGACCGTAGTGCTCGCTGGGACCCACTTGTCCCAAGCCAGGACCGATGTTGAACATGGACGCCGCCACTGCAGCGATTGCGGTGAGCACGTCTATACCCAGAGCGGTGAGACAGACACAAGCTGCAAAGTTGATCAGCAGTGCCAGATAGACGAGGTTCAGAAGGCTCTGGATCGTGGTCTCAGGGATGGCCCTGCCACCGAAGCGGACCGCGAAGATCCCGTGGGGTTCCACGATTCGTTTGAACTCGCGAGCGACAACCCGCATCAATAGGACGACCCGTGCGGTTTTCATTCCTCCGGCCGTTGAACCGGTGCAGCCTCCGGCAAACATCAAGACGAGCAGCATCAATTGTGCGAACGGGCTCCAGCTCCCGAAGTCTGCGGTGGAGAAGCCGGTGGTGGTCATGAGGGCAACGACTTGAAAGAACCCCAACCGCATTGCCTCAGCCAGCAGTACCTCAGAATCGCGTGTGAGTTCCAGGGTAATCACAATTCCTACAATAGCGATCAGCGACAGATAGAAGCGGGTTTCCAGGTCGGAGAAGAAGGAGGCGGGCTTTCGCTCGACGAAGAGCCGGTAGTGTTGGGTGAAGTTTATTCCCCCTAGGATCATGAAGAGCACGATGATCCACTCGATTGTGGGACTATTGAAGGCCCCGACGCTGCCATCGCGCGTAGAGAATCCTCCTGTCGCCGTCGTGGAAAAGGCATGACATATCGAATCGAAGAGAGGCATCCCTACCCACCAGAGGATGGCCGACTCGATCACCGTGAGAGCCAGATAGATCTTCCACAGAGCCAGGGCAGCCTGGGCGATCCGGGGTTTGAGTTGCTCGGCTCGAGCTCCCGAGAACTCAGCGCGATAGAGCTCTCTTCCTCCGGTCCCGATGAGGGGGAGGATTGCAATGCCCAGAAGAATGATTCCCATTCCCCCCAACCAGTGCATCAGCGCGCGCCAGAACAGGAGACTGTCGGGAAGCGCCTCGACGTTCTCCAGTACAGTGGCTCCCGTGGCCGTGAAACCGGAAACGGATTCGAAGAAGGCTGCGGAGAAAGTTGAGAAATGAGGGGAGAGGTAGAAAGGCAGTGCCCCGATGAAACTCGCTGCCAGCCAGGTGCCCACGACCAAGAGAATGCCTTCCCGCCGATTCAGCTCCTGCGGAGGACGTCTGGAGGCGAGAACAAGCGTGCCGCCCAGGAGCAGCGCAAAGGCTAGGGAGAAGGAAAGCGGGAGAAGACCGCTATCTTTGCTAAACAGAGAGAAGAGCGCCGTCGCCAGAAGGCTAGAGGACAGACCCAGGATGAAATATCCCAGGAGCTGCAGCAGGTTGGCCCAATGGATCACACCCTTCCTCGTTGTGGTTCTGCGAGAAACGTGGTTTCGATGTAGGGCACGAGCCGCTCCAGAGCGAAGAAAATTACTCTGTCATGGGGAAGGATGGTGGCGTCCCCTCTGGGAACCACCACCTCTCCCGAGGGTCGGGCGATGGCTCCCACGACAGTCCCGCGGGGGAAGTGAACCTCTCTCAAGGTCTTGCCGACATACTTCGAATCCGGTGTGGCGACCAGCTCGATGGCTTCCGCCTCCTCCTCCCGAAACGTGGTCACGGATAGGACGTGTCCCTTGCGGACGAACTGGAGAATGCGGTCCACCACCGAGAGCCGGGTGCTGAAAGTGGAATTGATTCCCAGGAGTTGGGCCATGGGGAGAAAGTCGATGCGGTTGACCAGGGCCACCGCCTTACGCGCACCGAGACGCTTGGACAGCAGGGAGGCGATGATGTTTACTTCGTCGTTGCCGGTGAGCGCCAGGTAGGCGTCGATGCCCTCGATGTTCTCTTCCCATAGGGCCCGTCTGTCAGTGCCGTCACTGTGAACCACCACGGTGTCCTTCAAAAGCGTTGCGATCTTCTGACAGCGGGCCAAATCGCGCTCGAAGAGCTTCACCTGCACACCCTGCTTCTCCAGTCTCAGGGCAGCCTCGATGCCCAGCTGCTTTCCGCCCACGATGAACACCCGTTCCGCGCTTCTCTGGGCTTGGACGCCCATGAACTCCATTACCGAGTCCATCTCGTTCGACGGGACGATGACGTAGACGTGATCTCCCGCCTGGAGACGATCCCTTCCTCGAGGAATAATCACCCGTTGGCCTCGAAAGACCATCGCCATCAAAGAGTTCTTGGGAGGGCCAGCCTGGTCCAACTCGGCCATGCTTCGTCCCACCATCCAGCTGTTGCTCTCGACATTCATGCCGAAAAGCTTCACCTTGCCTGCCGCGAATTCCACGACGTCCGAGATTCCGGGCATCTCGACTACTTGAAGAATTCGATCGGCCGTTTCCCGGTCGGGGTGAATCACCAGATCCACGTTGAGTAGATCGCTGCTGCAAATCGAACGCCAACGGTCCACTTCATGGGTCCGAAGGCGGGCGACCTTGATCTTCACGTTGGGATGCGTCTGGGCAATGAGACAGCCTAGGACATTGGCTTCGTCGCTGTTGGTGACCGCGATCAGCATGTCTGCTTCCTGCAGTCCCGCTCGCTCCAGGGTGCTGATGCTGTTCGCATGCCCCTGCACGATCCGGGCGTCTAGCCCCTCTTCCAGACGCTGACAACGATCCGGGTCGCCTTCCACAATGACGACTTCGTTCTTCTCCTGGACGAGTCTGCGGGCGACCAGTGACCCCACCGCTCCTCCGCCCAAGATGACGATCCGCATGTCCCTGCCTATTCCCTAGAGCGATGTAAGTTGGCTCGCGAGTGGGTCTTGCCTGACCACCGAAAAGAGGAAACCAGTTCTTCAAAAGGAGGGAGGGATCTAGTCAGGGCCTTCCCGTCGTTCGAAGAGAGAACGAAGATGGCGAAGAACCCGGGAGCCTCAGAAAACACCACGATCTCCTGTTTTCCCCCTGGACACTTGCAAGATTTCGCGAAGAAAGTTCCGAGGCTGATCGACTCCAGATTCGAATCGCTGATTTTCAGTTCGGGACAATGTTGCTGGAAGCGGATCAGCTCCAGTTCGCCGAATTCCTGCAAGGACTCTTTGGGCCCTCTTTCGACCAGTCGCCCGAACGCGAGCACCTCCGTCTGTCTCCAGTCCGAACCCTCCGCATACATGACAAAATTGGCGAGCTGTGCCGCGGATCGGGCATCAATGATCCATCCATCGGGTTCGGTTACGAAGAAGGAAAAACCCTTTCCATAGATCTTCAGCGTTCGGCTTCCGAGTAGACTTGTCCCAGGGATAAAAAGGCAAGCTGAGAGGAATAAGACCGAAGCCCATCTCATAATGGAAAGTCTAACACGCATTGAGTTTCCAGAAATAGTTGGCTATCCTATAAGGCTCCGGAGGCGGCGCACGATTTCATGCCTCCTTCCAAAGGGCTGAGAGACGATTTTCAGAAATCCAGAAAGGGAAACCATGCCGGCAAAGACGGTCACTATCAGGGATAACCGCACCGGAAAAGAGTACGAAATCCCGATCGAGGATGGAACGATTCGAGCCAGCAATCTGCGACAGATCAAGGTCTCGCCGGACGACTTCGGCCTGATGACCTACGATCCTGGATTCCTGGCCACGGCGTCATGCCGAAGCAAGATTACCTACATCGATGGCGATGAGGGTATCCTCGAATACAGGGGTTATCCCATCGAACAATTGGTCGAGGATTACTCTCATCTCCACGTCGCCTATCTGTTGCTTCTAGGGGAGCTTCCGGACGCATCGCAGTTTCAAGATTGGGTTCATCAGATCCAAGAGCAGGCAGACCTCCCGTCCCAGATTGAAAAGGTTATCCAGGAGCTTCCGGCCGAAGCATACCCAATGGGGGCTCTTGCCGGGGGCGTGGCAGCTCTGTCAATGTTCTACCCTGATGGTCTTCAGGTTGAATCTGAGGAAGTCCGCCGGCTGCAGATCCGCCGCCTGATCGCGAAGGTTCCCGCCCTGGTAGCCTGTGTCTATCGGCGGCTCAAGGGTGAAGCCTTTGTCCCGCCGCAGGATGGCTTGTCCTACGCCGCCAACCTTCTTTATATGATGTTTAGCCAGCCTGGCACTGGCTACGAGGTAGATCCAGTATTGGAGAAGGCTTTGGATGCCCTTTTTGTCCTTCACGCAGACCACGAACAGAACTGCAGCACCAGTGCGATGCGCAGCGTGGGAAGCTCGGGTGCAGACCCGTATTCCGCTGCAGCAGGAGCGATCGGAGCGCTTTCCGGGCCCTCACATGGGGGCGCCAATGAAGCCGTCATTCGGATGCTTGAAAAGATCGGTTCCAAAGAGCAGGTCGCTGAGCACATCGGGAGGGTCAAGAAAGGTGAACTTCGTCTCATGGGTTTCGGACACCGGGTCTACAAGAACTACGATCCCCGCGCCAAGATCATCAAACGATTGGCCCACGACGTCTTTCAAAAAACCGGGACAAGTCCGCTGCTGGACATAGCTTTGAAGCTGGAGGAGATTGCTCTGGAGGACGACTATTTCGTTTCCCGGAAGCTCTATCCGAACGTGGATTTCTACTCTGGATTGATTTATCAGGCTATGGGCTTCCCCTCCTCCATGTTTACCACCCTGTTTGCCCTCGCCCGTATGGCGGGCTGGCTTGCCCAGTGGGATGAGATGCAACGGGATCCTGAGCTGAAGATCGCGCGGCCTCGCCAGATCTTTGAGGGGTACTCACGCAGGAACGTGCCGTCCAAGGAGTCTGCTTCGATCTCCTCCTAGTGGCTTTTTTCATCGATGAACCAGATTTTTCTTTTCCCAGAAGCTTCGGTCGGCCGCGAACTCAACACGCAGGAGGAGTTCCGGAATCGTTTGGGGTCTGCCCGCTCGGAACCGATCGGCGGGAAGGGAATTGGAGTATAATCAGGCTCATGCCGATTTTTGAGTATCGTTGCCTGGACTGCGAAAACCAGTTTGAGAAAATCGTCCTGGGGAGTTCCGAAGAGGCGGAGTGCCCGAGTTGCCACGGCCTGCACGCCGAGAAGCTGCTTTCTGCTTTCGCGGTAGGGGGAAGTCTAGCTTCTTCCCCATCAAGTGAGACTGGGCCCTGTCACTGCGGCGCGCCTCGACGTGGGATGTGTGGCGATTTTGCGAACTAGCTTCGGGAGTCTGTTACGGAAATCTCGCGCCCGGTTCCGTGATAGGCCCGGCTCTTAGGTAGAGAGATGCAGCAAACCTATTTGGAAGGCTACAAGGCTCGCCTCGAGGGCATCGGTCGTACCTTACAGACCAAGCCCGATCAGCACCTCGAGTTTTTGGGGAGGAAGGACCTCATCGAGCGGATCTTGCTTCTGCGTGAGCAGAAAGATGTCCTGATACTGGGACACAACTACATGGAACCGCTTATCTATCACCTCTCCGGCGAAAACGAGCGCGGAGACTCGCTTGCGTTGAGCCGGTTTGCGGCCGAGTCGGACAAGCCCATTATCCTGTTCGACGGAGTTCGGTTCATGGCCGAGACGGCCAAGATCCTGAATCCGGAAAAGAAGGTGCTCATCGCTGATCTCGATGCCGGATGCAGCCTGGCGGATCCGTTCACGGCTGACGATGTTCGGGATTATCGGAGGCGCTATCCGGATGCCCCGGTGGTGACGTACATCAACAGTTACGCCAGCATCAAAGCTGAATCCGACTATTGCTGTACTTCTGCCAATGCGCTCGAAGTGGTTGAGCACTCCGCACGAGAGTTTCGCACCGAAAAGGTCATCTTCCTTCCCGATTCTCTCATGGGCGAGAATCTGCAGCTCGAGTTCGACCGAAGGGGGGCTGGTCTGGATCTGATATATCCGGGGAAATACGACCAGAGGTTCGGTCGTTGCGAAGTGCATGAGAAGTTCACTGCACGGCACATTGTTGATATCCGGAAGCAGTTCAAAATGCCCAGAGGGGGCGAAGCCGCTGCGGTCCTGGTCCACTGGGAATGCCGGGCCGAGGTCCTGGAAGAGGCGGATTTTTGTGGCAGTACCTCTCAAATGGCCAACTACGTCAAGCAGCATCCCCAGTTGGAACGTGTCTACTTGGCCACCGAATGCGAAATGGCGGCTAACCTCGCCACTGAGTTTCCCCAAGTCGAGTTTGTCCAGACCTGTAACGTCTTCTGTCAACACATGCGGAAAATCACCCTGGATAAGATCCTCCACAGTCTGGAATTCGAGGTGTTCGAGGTGGAGGTGCCGGAGGCGACCAGACGGGCTTCGCTGAGGGCCATCCAGCGGATGTTGGACATCGGCTAGCAATCTCTCGCCAATCCCATCATAATAACTGCCCGCTGTCAGCTGACAGGGCTTCGACTATGCCCAGCTGATGGTTCCAATTCACAGTAAGCTTTGAGAACAGTGTGCAGGCAGCCCATCACCAGAGCGGGGCGTGACGAAGTATGAAGGTCATGGAATTAGAGACGCGGCTGTCCTGGTAGACGTCGACATCATGGACACGAACCTGCGCCGTCTAGCCACATACAGCGCCCAACACGGGTTGAGCGTCAGGCCTCATATCAAGACCCACAAAGTTCCCGAATTAGCACATCGCCAGATCGAGCTGGGAGCGGTAGGCATAACCGCCGCCAAGCTGGGTGAAGCCGAGGTGATGGTCGACGGTGGCATTGAGGATGTTCTGGTTGCCTATCCCCTGTACGGGGAGGCCAAGTGGCGTCGCCTTATGTCGTTGGCTGAGCGTGCGCAGATCACGATTAGTCTCGATTCACTTGAAATCGCCCGTTCCATCTCTAGTCGAGCGGAAGAGGCGGGCGTCACCCTGAAGATGCTGGTTGAGTTCGATACCGGTATGAAGCGCTACGGTCTTCCTATCCAGCCCGATTCCATGTCGGTGGTCAAGCAAATCTTGGATTTGCCTGCACTCGAGTTTGGGGGTGTTCTGATCTACCCGGGACACTTTCTGAAGGATCCCGAAGAGCGGACTCGTCTTCTCCATCTGGAGAACGAGATGATGTCCAATCTCGTCGACTGGTTTGCGGCCGAGTCGATCCCCCTACCGATTCTGAGTGCCAGCTCGACTCCGACGGCCTATATGTCACACCTGTTCAAGGGGATCACCGAGATCCGACCGGGAACCTACATCTTCAACGACAAGAACACAGTCTGCTGCCAGGCCGCGACCTATGAGGATTGTGCAGTCTCTGTACTCGCTACCGTCGTGAGTAACCGCGTGCCCGGGCGGGCCGTGATCGACGGGGGGTCCAAGACCTTCTCCAGCGATCGGCTCCTCTCGGGAGATAATGTGGGCTTCGGCTATGTTGTCGAGGATCCTCAGGTCGAGGTTGTCTATCTTTCCGAAGAGCACGGACACTTCGGCATGGATAGAGCCACCACCCGATTCGAAGTCGGTGACTTGATTCGGGTGATTCCGAACCATGTCTGCGCCTGCATCAACATGCACGACAAGATCTATGGAGTTCAGGGTGAAGATGTGGTTGCCGAGTGGCAGGTTCTGGGTAGGGGAAGAGTCCAGTAGCCCGGCAGCCCCGCCTGGGGGATGACCCGCGGCCGCCATCATGAAGAACCCTGGAGAAGTCCTATACCTGTCGCGTCGGGACGTCGAGAGTGTGGGTCTCCCGATGGCTGATATCGTAGAGGCGACCGAAGAAGTCTTCATAGCTAAGGGCAGTGGAAAGACTGAGATGCCTCCCAAGCCCGGGATCCATACCCGGGAGGATTCCTTTATTCACGCCATGCCTGCCTATGTCGAGCCGGCAGAGGCCGCTGGACTGAAGTGGGTGGCGGGATATCCTTCCAACACCTCCCGTGACCTACCCTATATCTCGGGCCTGATTATCCTGAATGATCCGGATACGGGGCTGCCGCTGGTGGTTATGGATGCGACCTGGATCACTGCCATGAGAACAGGAGCCGCTACCGCCGTGGCGGCCCGCTACCTGGCGAGGGCAGGATCGCGATCGCTGGCCATACTAGGATGTGGAGTTCAGGGCCGGTCGAATCTAGAGGCGCTGATGGAGGTGTTGCAGGGTCTGGAACGAGTGTTGGCCTATTCGACGAGAGTCGAATCTGCCCAGCAATTCAGCCGAGAGTGCCAGGAAAAGTACGACCTTCCCTGCACCGTCTGCGACTCGCCTCTGGAAGCCGTGCGTGCGGCCGATGTGATTGTTACCGCCGGCCCTCCAATAGTGCGGAATCCCTCGCCAGTGATCCTACCAGACTGGATTCAAGAAGGAGCCTTCATCTGTACGCTGGATTACGACTCCTACCTGACCCCCGCTGCCATGCACGCAGCCGACTCATTCGTAACCGACGACGTCGAGCAGCTGCGGTACTACAAAAGCGGCGGCTACTTTGCCGGTGTACCAGAGCATCCGCTGGAATTGGCGGAGATTGTCTGCGCCCACAAACCCGGGCGACAGTCCGAAACAGAGCGAATCGCCTCAGTTCATCTGGGTCTGGCCCTGGAAGATGTGGTAACCGCCCGGCTCATTTGCCGCCGTGCCTCCGAAATGGGCGTGGGGACGCACCTCCAACTGTAGCCAAGGATAGGTGTTCTGTCCGACCTTAGAAATTCGCCGGGTGCACGACAGGAAAGTGATAACGTTGGTGTAGACCGCAGAATGCCTAGGGTTGCGTTTCTCTCTTCTGACACAGCAAATCACTGTCAGACCAGAAAGATGAGTCGAAGCCAATCCTCGAGGGGGCACTCACGCAGGGTCCCTGTCTAGTTCCCTGAGCCCTTGTCCTCGCCTTCAAACTTGCCTGTGCCTGTGCCTGTGCCTGTGCCTTTGCCTTCCCCCTTGACCTGGCCTCATCCCTTCCCTGTATCCAGGCGCTTGATCAACCCGGTCAGCATAGAAACGATTTCAAACAGGATCTGTTCCCCTGGGCTCAGATCCCTATCCGCAACCGCATTCAAACGCCGCAGAATGTCGAGGATCGCTGCACACTCCGTCGCAGAACGCCTGGCAATTCTGTAGAAGCGGGCCTTCTCTCTGGACCGGAATTCGCCGGCCCCTTCGGCGATATTCAAACAGACTGAGATAGAAGCACGACGCAGCTGGTCCGAGAGTGTCGCGTTGCCCGGGGGTAAGGTGCTGATCAACTCGTGGGCCACTGTCACGAAAACGCCTGCCGACTCGTAGACCTTGAAGCGCTGATGCTCGAACTGCAGAGGAGGTACCCCAGTGTTTTTTGATCTTGCCATTGTCTATTAACAACGCTCTCGGCTGGGGAAACGCGGGACCAAGATTGCTTTTGGATAGGCGGGAAGGAACCTGGATAAGGTAAGAAGAAGGCAAAGGCAGGTTTGAAGGCGAAGGCAAGGGCAAGGGTGAGGGGCTCAACACGCACCAAGCGGCCTCTCCGAGAAAGCCAAAGTCGAGGCCCTCGTTGAAGTCAATCCGCAGACACTTGCCGTCCCGTCACTTTCTTGTCGTGCACCCAAATTCGCCTGTTCGATTGAAGGCTTGCGTGAATAGACTGTGTAGCTCGCCTGGCTTCATGGCTCCCATGTTGTTCCTCTTATTCGAATTGAAATGAGTACAGTTTGGCATTCTGGATCGAGATCTTCAGCTGGATGGGAGTCCCGGCCAGTTCGCTTAGATCGCTCTTCCCACCCCAGCTGACCCGATGCCGGCCCGTCTTCGTCAGGGGATCGGCGTCCTCCAACTTCAGACCCTCCAGCGGCCGGTGGTTGGGGCCGATGACTTCTACCTTGATCTTGGGGGAAGCAGCACGGAGTTCTGGGGAAACCCCATGCCCCTCCATGTTGAGATACAGTTCGTCGCCCTCGAAGGAAAACAGCCGAGTGACCAGGATGCCGGGGCGGAGCTTGCCTCCATCGATCGACACGAAATTGTCCACCGGTAGCGTGGCCAAACCGATCGCCCGACGCGCTTTTTCTCCCTTTTCATGCAATTGCTCGGGGCTTCGCCAATTGGATCCGATGTAGTAGATCCACACCCTGCCCTCATAGACGATCGGGGCGGCGAAGATGTAGATGCTGGTGTCGTCGAAATCCCCGAAGTACTGCCCGTTGTCGAAGAAGGGCTCCCGATACTCCCTGTGGTAGAAGATGCCGTCGCGGCTGTAGATGAGCTCGGGGTAGTGCCGCATGTTGGTGGTCCGATAGATCGATATCAGTCCCAGGTACAGATCCGCGTGGGTGAAGGCGCCATGGCGTAGAACTCGGTGTCGGGATAGTCTTTTTCGTCGGGCACGATCAGGGTCTGAGGCTCGTTCCAATGGATGCCATCCGGGGTCTCGGCCCGTCCGATCACCCGCTTGCCCAGGGGACAGCGCCTGTGAAGACAGCTCTCCATGTGGACGGCATAGATCTTCCGGATGGGGTCCCAGCCCATGAAGACGGTCGGTCCCCAACGGCCGGTCCGGGGGCTGGTGTCGATGACGGGATTCCCTTCGTAGGGCGTCCAGTCGAACCCATTGGGGGAGTAGTAAAGGTCCATCGTCATTGGGGCGTAGACGTCGTCGGTCCAGACCAGGCCCTTGAATCGCTTGGCCGGATCGGTCTCGTGAGGGTCCCAGTAGAACGGCGGCGGGCTCTCTTCGGGGAGCAGGTTGTTGTCGCGCGATCCCTGGAATTCGACCCGTCCCAGATTGGGCTTCTCCCAGTGGACCCCGTCTCGGGAGAAGGCATAAGCTCGCCTCCTGCTGCCCTCGACCGTTTCCGTGACCGGCCCGTTCGGGGTGAGACGGGCAAAGTACTGGCCGGTGTAGTACCACATCTTGAATAGCTTGGCGTCACCGTCGTAGAGCACTGCTCCCGTCTGGATCAGGTTGCCCTCCCAGGGACGGTCCTGCTTGAGGGCCGGACTCTCGGGGTGCTTCTGCGCCTGGTTCAGGACCTGGCGGGCGTCCGTCAGACTCTGGATGATGTAGGCGTCGACGAAGAGCTGGCGGGTCTTGCCGATCTCCAGAAACGCCGGCGAGGCGCCCCAGGCGGACTCGGAGAGCATCGCCGTAAGGGTCAGGAGAATCAGCCAAATCAGGGGAAAAGCACCACTTCGATAATCAGTTGTCCGGTTCGCCGGAAGTTCGTCTGGGCACATCGTCTCCTCCTCCTTGAAGAAACCCTCACGTTAAAAGATAAAGTATGCGAGGAAGCTCAGGATCACAAGCACCGGAGTTCAAACCATGAGGAAGGGTTGTAAAGTTCGACGCGCCTTGCCAGACAAGCAAGATTTCCTTTCTCGGAGACCGGGGCTAACTGGGACCTATTTCCTGCCTTTCCGTCCGCTCGAAACTGATCTGCGTGGGGGGTTGGGCTGGCGGATCAGGTGCGCGGCACGGGCTTTTTCCGTTGGCTTTCGCTTTGCATTGTCCTTGGGATCCTGCTTGCCTTCAGCTCTGTTGTCTGTATCGCTACCCCTCATGTTCTGGACCTTCTCCGGGCGAAGTGGATTCCCACCACTACCACACAGAGTACAACCACTAGGCCCGCCACTCCAAGATTCTGCCGGTGCTCTATTCCCAGTGGATCGAGCAGCGGATCGTGGAAGAGACTCAGCGCAAAGACCAGGAGGATGACGACGACCGTCGTCCCCAGTATCATCCAATGGAGCGACTGATCCAGGAACCTCGAGATGGATTGCATCCCGCCGTGAAACTGGCCCAGGAAGCCGGTGAAGTCGGTCATCAGCGCCAGCCCGGTGCCGATCACGAGGATCATGCCGAAGCCCAATAGCACGTAGAAACCACGGTTGACCGCCTTTGCCAGACGCGAATCTCCGGGGTTCCGGAGGAGGTCGATATCCCGCCCCATCTGGTGGACACCCCGAGCGCCGGCGTTTCCCATCCGCTCGCAGCTAGTGGTTAGATCCTAGTCGTTCCGCTCCCCGCCTAGCGTAGTCGTTCTCAGGATTCAGGCGCAGGGCTTCGCGGTAGAGCTCACGGGCCTTAATCAGATCTCGACGCCTTTCCGCACAATAGGCCAGTCCGGCGTAGGCGAAATCATCATTCGGGCTCACCTCGAGAGCTCTGCTGAAACTGGCCTCGGCCTTATCCAGAGCGCCGCCTCGCGCAAGGGCAGCCCCCAGGTTGTAGTGAACCCGCGCTTTGTTGGGGCTCTTGAAAGCAGCGTCTCCCCAGAGCGTGACCTCATCCTTCCAGACCTCGTTTCGGGCTAGCGTCAGCGGAACCGTCAACAGTGTTAGCAGGAGCGTCACGCCCCAGGCGCGCCAACACCAGGACTTCAGGTCGCCTCTCCCCAGCAGGAACGAGCTCGCCGCCAGAGAAAAGCCAGCAAAAGGCAGGTAAAGACGGCTTTCACTGAACAGGTCCGAGTTGGGGATGATCCAGGAGGGAGCGTAAACCACCAGAATCCAGAAGAATCCCAGCACCTCAAGGGAACGCTTGCGCCTCCACCAGTAAGCCAGGGTGCAGATTCCGACGAGTGCGGCGGCTGTGAGGATGACTGTCTCCCTATCGGGTGGTCCAATATCATGATCCAGGTTGAGCGATAGAGGCCAGAACATCAGGCCCAGGGACTTCCAGAACACGACGGGCTGCGCCATCCAATAGCCGGCTGCGTCCGGATGATTCCAGGCAACCTCGGTGGGGGAATAGCTCGCCATCGAGTAGACCAGCGCAGCGAAGTTGATGACCGCCCCCGCTGTCCATAGGTGCCACCGCGAAGGATTGAGCCCGATCAGAAACGGCGTCATCGCCAGTGCGTCGGCGCGACTCCAGATGGCGAGCTGGAAAAGGAGCAATCCTGCCCAGGGGCGTCGTCTGGCCAGAATCATCGCGGCTAGCGAGCAGCAGGACATCAAGAGGACGGATTGTGACCAGATGTAGTTGACCGTCTGGCTCTGGAGGGGATGAAGAGCAAACAGCAGCGCCGCGACGAAGGAGAGGTCCAAGCGGCCGAACAGGCGAAGGGTCAAGATGAACAAAAGAGTGGCCGACAGGGCATGAAGAAGGACGCTGAGCAGGTGGTAGCATCCGGCGTCTGCTCCGAAGAGCAGATAGATTTGGTGCATCGTCCAGAGCGTCAGTGGACGACCGCCATAGTGATCCAGAAAGGCCGTGAGAGGAAAGGTCTCAGTAACGTATGGGTTCTCGAGCATCAGAGGGTAATCGTCGTAGTGGAAAGCTCCGGGAAAGGAATTCCAGTAGATGAGCCCCGTAGTCACAACCAGAACGGCGCAAATCACCCAGCCCGTCAACCCGAAGGCGGTTCGGGGAGCCGATTCCGAAGCAGAATCGAGGTTTGCTGAAACTGCACCCTCTGAAGTCACGAAGGAGTCCCATTATGATTCATTTCGGAAGCCGAGGACAGCGGTGAGCAGTAGGAGGAGTGAGCAGTCAGCTGTGAGCAGTGAGTAGCAGTGAGCTGTGATAGTCGGTACCGGATCTTACAGACAGCGTCCGATTTGATCGAAATCGAGCGGCGGCTTCCGCACTTAGAGTAGAATAGCTCATTATAATGGATTGAATATTCGGACCGGAACTCCGATTATTCATGATAGAATGCCAGTTGATGATCCCTCGCCCCGACTACGTCAACCGAATAAATACCGCAATCAGACGTTCGCCGGTTACGGCTCTCCTCGGCCCCAGGCAGTGTGGTAAGACGACTCTTGCTGGCATGGTTGCGCGCCAGAACGGCGGGGATACCCGTTTTGATCTCGAATCGGATCAGGACAGGGCACGGCTCCAGAATCCGGAACTGGCACTCGCTGCCACTGAGGGTCTCGTCATCATCGACGAGATCCAGCGCATGCCCGCGCTATTCAACGTGTTGCGCGTGCTGGTCGATCGAGAACCCTCTGTCCGCCGCTTCCTGATTCTTGGAAGTGCTGCTCCAGAGTTGGTTCGCAGCGTCTCCGAGTCACTCGCAGGTCGCGTAGAATTTGTCGACCTGGGGGGATTCGGCATTCTAGAAACGGGGCTCTCCTCGGCGACCCCGCTCTGGGTACGGGGCGGATTTCCCCTTTCCTTCCTGGCCGACAGCGACGAGGACAGCTTCGTTTGGCGGGACGGCTTTGTCCGCACCTTCCTTGAGCGGGACATCCCGCAGCTGGGATTCTCAATCCCGTCGACTACGATGAAGCGGTTCTGGACCATGCTGGCTCACTACCATGGACAGACCTGGAATGCATCTGAGCTGGGTCGGTCTCTGGGGGTAACCGACAAGACCGTCCGAAGCTACCTGGACCTGCTCACGGGTACCTATATGGTCCGCCAACTGCCGCCCTGGCACGAGAATCTATCCAAACGCCAAGTGAAGGCGCCCAAGGTCTACCTGCGGGACTCCGGGCTCCTGCACAATCTTCTGTCGCTTCCGGATTACGATTCGCTGGCGGCCCATCCCAAGGTCGGTGCCTCCTGGGAGGGCTTTGTTCTGGAGCAGTTGTTACTGATTCTACGACCGCAGACGGCACACTTCTGGGCGACCTACCAGGGAGCTGAGATCGATCTCATTTTCGGGCATCGGGGACGGCGTTTTGGCATTGAGGTGAAGTACAGCGAGCGTCCTCGCGTCACACGATCAGTTCGAATCGCTGCTCGGGATCTGGCACTCCGACATGTGTGGTTGGTTTATCCAGGCCAGTACTCCTACCCGGTCGAAGAGGGAATCAGTGTCGTTCCGTTGGCAGCGATTCCCCAACTGGGCGAGCAACTGCGCCAGCTCACTCAATAGGTCGGTTGTCGTTTCGAATCGAAGGACGCGACCCTGGTTTTTAACTCGAATAGGTTAGGGATTCGAAGTCTGTTCTCAACGGCGGTCGACGGCGCTGGTGAGCCTGAACGGCTATTCCCCAGTCGACAGGACCAGGCTGTGGGTTCCTGGTTCCCGGATGGGACAAAACTTGCCTTCAACCAAGGACATTCCCCACATGCCCACATTTTGGTCGCACCACGGCTGGCGGGCGAGCCATTCGACCATTTCGTAAGCATCGCGCTGTTCCTCTTGGGAATAAATGTCCTGCGTCGAACCGCCAGAATTACCGGTGCCTCTAACGTCGAAATAAACAATCGCATAGCCTCGCTCGGCAAAATAGCTCGGTCCGTCCCAGCGATGGTTGTACTCGGTTTCCGAGTAATCCGACTTGACTGCAGTGAGCGTGCGGTAGGCGTTATAGGACATGATGGCGGGAAACCGTCCGGGGGCATCAGGTCGAACAATCACCATTGCAAGCTCCACCCCATCGCGCATCACAGCGCGGGTGGTGCGGTCAATTAGCACCTTATGCCTAACGGTATCTGCGACGTTATTCATTCGAATCTACTTATCCACTTGACTCTAGGCAGATAAACCACACAGCCATGGAGTTCTGGAACCTTGAACCATGAATATACGACAGGATAAAGATATGCGCAGTTATCGGTCGGTATTTTTCTTCTTGAGTTCCTCAGCCCAGTTGAGGACGATGTTCAGAGTCTCGCCGAAGTACTCCCGCCACATCGCCTGATCCTGGGCCACATTCGTGGAAACTATCAGGAAGCGCTGGCCGTCGAGGGCAACATCGTAGCTTCGGGTGGGTGTACTCGACACAGACTCCTTTTCAAACAGGAGCACCGGTTTGCTTGCCTTTAAGGTGTCCCCATGGTCGTGATGTCGACTGCCCAATACTTCCTCGGACGGAAGTAGCCAGAACCGATCCAACTCCATTAATGAGGCGCTACACGTTCAGAATCGTGGCACTGGCTTTGGACTCACAGCCGTCTCAAGCTCGGGTGGAGGGCTACGAGGCTTCGGTGATCCTGCGGCAGCTTTTATCGGAGACGTGGGGATCTGGACGAGTTCGCCCCAATACCCCCTCCGCCTTGTGAGTGCACGTCCATGGATCGCCATATCTCGGCTCAACAATCTCTCTCAAGGAGGCATCCGTATATCAGACAGCGACGGAAACCTTGATCGGGTTCTGGTCCGAAACCAGAGCCATGGTCCAGCTAGCTATCCATCTGCGGATTTCCCGACAAGTCCATTTTTCGTACTATTCTCCCCGATCATACCCTCAGCAGTTTCTGGGTCTAGATCCCAAAGCCTGCTGGGCATATCATCCGGAGAGAAACACAGCTGGAGGACCTATTGGAATCCGCGAACTGGGTTGTCGAAATCCTGAGAGAATCAGGGAAAGATTAGCCGCCAGAGCATTCCAACTCCCCTAATCCTGCGTGTCGACCCAGAGTGCCGTGCGCCCCGAACACGGGTATCCGTCCGGCATTTTATGTGGGTTGAGCCTGCTCGTTTGCGTCTTGCGCCGGAACTTCTTACCGCACAGCCCACACTCATAAACATAGGTTGGCCCGTCCAACATGGACTTGGATCGACCACGCGTCGCGGCTCGGCGAATTGAAGTCGATCTCCTCGGGCTTGTTCTCGTGACATCAGAGCCGGTGGAGCGCGCGGTCGGTGGGATGGCCTGGGAACCGCCTGGTATCAGCTCAACCTGATAGCGCGGGGCAAAAGTCTGGTTGGTTGCCTCTGCGCCTTGAATGCGATCAACCCGGTAACTCCGAGGGTCATTCCTATCGATGTTCCAAGCATGAAGGATGATGTTGCCATCGCGTGTTCGACGCAGCGAGTAAGGCTCAATCCGGCGCCTTGTTCCTTGGTAATCCAGATCAACACAGAGCCGGTTTGCAGCAGCAAAGCGGACCACCTCAAGCGAGGATTGCGCGACGTTCGCAGCAGGAAGCCGCACCGAACGGGTGCGGATCACCGTCTCGCCACCGGCGAGTGCGTAAGCAGCAGGTGCAGGAGGCACAATGTCTTCTAGCAGCCACGCAAAAAACTCTGGCAGGACATTCCAGAAAGATTCCACCGGTGGCAATGAGGGAAGCTGGTGACCCAGCATCGGTTCCCATCCACCCTCAAGATCGGGTCTCTTGGGCGCGAGATCATCGATGACAGGAACGGAAATACCCTTGAACTCACATTTCTGTTGCAGGACATGACGTAAGACGGACGCCACCGGTCGCGTTTCTCTGTTCCGAAACAGATTTGTTAGCACCGGTCAGGAAGGGAACCAAAGCCAACGGTTTGAAAGTACCCCAGCGTGAGAAGTCGACACACCGGTAGGTGGCGGACGGGCATCCGAAAAAAGAAAAGACGGGTATGGTTGGCTGGGGGAACGAAGCTGATCAAGGTCTCATAGGGGTTTGCCTCCTGCGCACTCTGGGGGAGCTGGAGCCTGGGAATCCCACGAGTGTTTGGCATCCCTCTTGACCGATTCGATCACCAGATAAAGCTTGTCGGCGCTGTTGACTTTCCCGGCCACGCAGTAAAAACCGTCGTGGCGGATGATCTGGGATTTGCTGAAGTCATAGAGCCGATAGAGGCGGTTGGTGTAGTGGTCTTTCATGAGGAAGACAACACAGGAGCGGAATTCCATGCGCTGGATCAAGGCCAGGTGATTGGCGCTGAAGTTGAACATGGGGTCACGCTGGGAGGACGAAGGGACGGAACCGAGGGGCGGTCCCGCCCCATCCGCAGCGCCGTTGAGGGGTTAGCCCGTCCCGGACCCCTCCGGGAAACGGGTTATCATCACAGAGCGGCGCATCCTCGAGGCGGGTCAACCGGTTTTGGTCGCCAGCGAACGTTGTTTCTTCGCCTTGCGCAGGCTGTCGCCTCCCAACAGGAAGATCTCGGAATCCTCCACCAGGCGGTCGGCCACGGCGGTGGCAATGGTGGTGTTGTGCAGGATGTTGCCCCAATCGGAGGCCCAGGCTGTAGCGGGTCGAGATGACCTGGTAGAAGAGGTTGGAAGTCTGCTGGTCCAGCGACAAATAGCCGAGTTCGTCGCACAGGAATAGGGAGGGGGAAGTATAGCGTTTGAGGGCGCGCAGCAGCGAATGATCGACCTGCGAGGCGAGCAAGTGGTTGAGCATATCCATGGCGGGGGTGAACAGCACCGGAAGGTTGGCCTGGCAGGCACGCCAGCCCAGAATCTTCGCCAGAAAAGTCTTGCCGGTGCCGGGATTGCCGATGATCACGACGTTGGTCCCCTGAGCAATGAACTCCAGGTCCAGGAGGCGCAAGATGCGGCTCTTGATCTGGCGGCGGGAGGAATGGTGCTGGAAGTCAAAGGCCTCGATGTCCCATTGAGTCTGCAGGTGGGACTGGCGGAAGCGTCTTTCGACGGGCCCGTTTGCGGCGCTCCTCCAGTTCGCGCTGAGCCAGCTGTAGCATCACCTCGGGGGTGGTGAGGTTGCGGGAGGCGGCCTCGGCCAGGATGGGCTCCAGTTCGGCGCTCATGGTGTTCAGTTTGAGTTGATCGAGCATCTGGAGAAGTCCTTTGACGGTCTTTTCCGGTGGCTTCATGGCTTTTTCCTTTCACTCAAGATGAAGGCGTCGTACTCCAGCAAGGAGAGGGGATCGGTGAGCAGTTCATTGAGGCGGTGGTCCTTGAGCTGCAGCGGCGGCTGGAGGTGACGCGGGTTTTGTTGCTGTTGCAGCAGGTGAGCGACGTACTCGGCTCCGAAGGCCTTCTGGGCGGCGGCCTCTTCGAGCGCCTGGGCCACGGCTTGCGGATCGTATTGGCGGCTCAGCTCCAGCAACTGCTCCAGGTGGGGGGCTAACGGGCGCTGGCCCTCAGCCAGAGCGCGCAGATAGGCTTCGGCCGGTTCCCCCAGCAAGGCGATCAAACGCTGCTGGGAGGGGGAAGATCGGGCGGCGGGACGGTGCTCACGCAGCTGTTTTTCAAAGCGCTCGGCCCCGAACGTCTGTCCGCGGCGCCAGCAACGGGGATAGGCCACGATCAGGCGGTCGCGGTCATAGAGGCTGACCGAATCGGAATCGGCTTTGAGGGTCAGGCGCCTTCCCACCCAACGGGCCGGGGCGCAATAGCGATTCCCATCGAAGTAGAGCCTCAGATCCTTGTGCACCAGGGGCTGGGCGGTCTCGCGGTAGTCGGAGTCCAGCTCGGGCAGAGGCCGCAAGGCCTGGGGCTGCTCGCGAGTCTCGCGATGAAGCCGTTGGTTGGCAACCTGGTCCCGCCACTGGCGGGCCTGGTGGTTGATGTCGACCAGGCCGGTGAAGGAGCGCAACGGCCAGAAGTTCTGGCGCACGTAGCCGAGTAGTTTTTCGACTTTTCCCTTCTCCCAAGGCGATCCGGGGGTGCAAGCGCGAGGGAAAAACCCGTATTGGCGTGCCAGTTCCAGAAAGCGCGGGTTGAAGCGCACCCATCGACCCTCCCGTTCGGCCACCGCACTGGCGAGGTTGTCGAAGAGCACCTCGCGAGCGACGCCGGTCATGAAGCGGAAGGCGTGGATGTGGCAGCGGGCAAAGGTCTCGAAGCCTTGGCTATGAGTGAACTCCAGATAAAGCCGCCGACTGTGGCACTCCACTAAAACGAAGGCGTAGAGCTTGCGCTTGTCGCCCTGGTAGTCGAGCGCCCCGAAGTGCCCCCAGTCGACTTCAAAGCGTTCGCCGGGCGCCGATTCCACCCGCACAAAGGCACGAGGTGATCGGCCGGGACGTATCCCTTTCAAGTACTCGCGCAGGATCGTGATGCCGCCTTCATAGCCCTGCTCACGCAGGCGTTGGGCAATGACGACGGCGCTGGCGCTCGAATCTTCCTCCAACAGCTGGCCGATGTTCTCCTTGTAAGGGTCCAGTTTGCTGGCGCGCGAGCGCTGGACGGGCGTCGGGGCCGGCTGGGCTAAATACTTACGCACGCTCTTACGGCTCAGTTTCAGATGGCGGGCAATCTTGCGAACCGACCAGCCTTGACCGTGACTGAGCCGGTAGATGGCCTCGATGTGACGGCCGTCTAGGACCATGTGGGCGCCTCCTTCCGTCAAGGTGATGTTCTCTAAATAGAGGCTGGACGGTTCCCACACCAGAAGGTTGTTCTTTTCAAGCGGCCGGTGCCCCCCCTCCCGAGCGCCCAAGCGGCTGCAAGATCGTCACTTGCGACAAAGCTACGTTGTTCTTTTCAAGATCGCCCACCGGGCCTCCCACCAGCCAAAGCGGACCCGGTAAGGTTTTCAGGTCCAAAGCTAGGTTGTTCTTGACAAGATGGGCCAGGCGGCTGCGCTGGTCGCGCCCCCTTTGCGCCTCTCGGTTGCGCTGGACCGATTCGGGATGTTTCAGCCGGTAGCTCTTCTGGTACTCGGGATGGCGGGCACGCCACTTCTCTTGGCTGTCCAAACACACTTGTCGGTACAGAGGGTCGGTTTGCTGCTTGCGACGGTGGTACTCGCGCCGGCGCCGGCGCTGGCACAACGGCTGGCTGCAGACGCGCTGATCCGGACGATAACGGGAGGGGACGAACGGGTCCCGACAGTAGGGGCAGATCTTCTGGTCGGCGGCTTTCATCGTGCGCCAACTGTGTCCCACAAGGCGCCCGGATCGGAAGCCGAGAAGCCGCCTCTATATAGCGGCTATATAGCCCGGATTTTTTAGAGTCTGGCTAAGTCTGGCTGTAGAGTTTTCTTTTACCGCCTCCTGGCAGATGGGGCGGGGTGGGTACTTTCAAACCGGTGAAACTGGTTCCCTTTTACGCCGGTGTCAACACAGATTGATGACATCATAGAGATCACGAGGCCGCATGCGTTCAGCCAATGCCCTGACCTTCTCACCGAAGGCTTCCTCATAGGCATAGGCTAAAACCTCAATACCTCCCTCTGGTTCATCGCTGTAGGGATGGAAAATCGGTAGACGAACCGGGGTAAGCACCACAGGCTCATCTGCTGTGAGGTCCAGCTTGATTCGCGGGATGTTTTTGCCCCTCGGAGATACCGGACCACGATAAGCAATCGTCCCCTCAGACGAAATGCTGCCGCGTGGATTTTTGTGGACGTCAAATTTCTGCATATCCGGTGGGATTGCGAGACCGGACTCTTCGTAGATCCACTCGCCGATTTCCCCGAAAGTCAGCTTCAAGAAGTCCTCCTGGAGATGAGCTTCATCCTTGAGCGTGAAATCCAGATCTTCAGAAAATCTATAGGTCTCAAAGAAGCATTTCTTCAGGCAAGTCCCGCCCTTGAACACCCAGCCATCAGCCACGGCGCCATGGCTGTAGATACCAGCCAGAACCCAGCCGAGCGCATAGTCTTTTTCGATGATGTGAGGAGCAAGGCTCAGCCTACTTGCCAGCTCAAGGACCTCACGCTTACCGATCATCGGACCAGCTCTCTGGAATGCGTAGACTCCATCTGGTGACAAGGCGTGGACACTTCAATGCTGGATCGAGCTTGGCGTGGCCTTTGGTTAAATGAGACCTACAAGCTGCTACGAGTGATGTGCCTGAGGGATGGCGTTCAGCCAGAAAGCCAAGACGTTTAAAGATAGCACCATTACTAATGCGACCTGCATACTCGATCAGTCTGTCGGGATCGCTATCAGCTTTGCGCAAATAGCGGTCAAAACAATCTGACACGTGCTGGATGCCGCCACCAATCCCGGGATCGCCTAGCATATCAATGATGGTCCGGTGAGGGTCTGAAACCGCGATTCTGGATCTTCCACGCCATACCGTCCTTGTGCCGAAGATCATTTCTTCGGTGGTGTGCTTCAAGGCAAAGATCACCCCAGCCGTCTCTTTCGTCTTTCCGCGCACGGGTCTTGCCGTGAAGACCAGAATGTCTCGGAAAATCTGTTCGGTCAGGTCCCAATGCTCAGCAGCCGTGCGTCCCCCTATGTAGGCAGGAGCAAACAGTGCCGGGACCAGCAGCCAAGCGTCATCAACAACCTGCTCACTTGTAAGCAAGTCAAGCTGCACGGGCACATACGCGCCTGGCCCCACACGCCGGAACCAGCCTTGCTGGGTCCAGCGTGAAAGGAGCTTTGCAGCCTCCGTCCTGGAAAGTTCCAGGGTCTCTGCAGCATCTTCAATTAGCACGACATCACCAGCGTCACCGATCACTGCAGCGAGCTTGGCTCGTCCGGAAGGTAGCTCTCTATGTGATTTCATTGAAGTATACTAAAATAACATATTTTCTCAATAAACAGGAAGTTATAGCACTTTTATGTAGTATCCCCTGTGCAGAACAAATCGGATAGAAATGGTATATTCGATTGTTAGAAATTCGCATTTTATGAGAATAATATTAGCGCTGGAAGAGAGACAGGAGCTGGCGCGGCTTCCCGAGCCCTCTCCTGGAGACGTCTTCTTCGACTTCGAGGGCGACGCCTTCATCGGGGAAAGGGGGAGAGAATATCTCTCCGGCTACTAGATCTTGATGACGGCGGCCGCTGCCTCAGATGCTATCAGAGAAAGGGAAATCGTGAAGATAGGATTCGTACCCATAGGACTTAGCTGCTAGCTCGTGCATTCTGAGAATTTTGCTCTCACATTTGTCTGGAAGCGCCGGAATGGGTCCAGGTGGGGGAGATTGGATGGGCCTATCCCTCGACAAAACCTCGTAACGCGTGAATTCAATCTGTTACGACGCGACGGATTTAATTCCTGCCAGGGCCTTGATGGACAATGTAGTCAAGATGACATGCTTCTTTTCTTGGGCTCGACTTCTCTCTATCCTGCTCCTTCCGAATCAGAGATCGCTCGTCGTTGAGAATCTCGCGCTTCGACACCAATTGCTCGTTCTTAATCGGAAGAAGCCCAGACCTCGATTAACCAATCTGGATCGACTGTTCTGGGCAGCATTGTCTCGCTGCTGGTCAGGTTGGAAGCGGTCTCTGGTGATCGTCCAGCCCAGAACAGTGATTGGATGGCATCGGAAGCGGTTTCGACTCTACTGGACCGGCCTCTCCAAACCGAGAGGAGGGAGGGCGGGAGTCAATAAGGAGGTGAAGAATCTGATCAGACGGATGGCAGAGGCTAGTCCTCTCTGGGGAGCACCTAGGATCCACGGGGAATTGCTTAAGTTGGGTATCGACATTTCCGAGCGGACGGTCTCCCGGCTGATGCCGAAAGGGCCCAAAGATCCGTCACCAACCTGGCGGAGTTTCTTGATGAATCATGCTACCCAGCTCGTTTCCATTGACTTCTTCGTTGTGCCAACGATCAGATTCAAGATCCTGTTTGTATTCGTTGTCTTGGCTCACCACCGACGAACGGTAGTTCACTTCAATGTCACCGAACGTCCATTCTGGTGACCGACTTCCGGCCCGTTTCTCAAAAGGTCAAAATCGACATGCCTCCTGCGGACCAAACCCAGACGGCGGTCTGTCAAGTGGAGATCGAGAAAAAGAGATCTACCAACACGAACGACGAGGTTTTGGCGAACCACACCCGTCTTTCCCTACGGCCCTGCTTTGGCCAGAGCGACAACCGGAAGGGAGATCAGGTGTCCGGTCGTGGCTCCCAGCTCTACGGCGACCACACCGATGCTCCCCTCGTCGACTCGACCTACCAGGGTTCCTTCAAACGCGTCGGTGTCGGCAGCTGGAAAGAGCTCGTCAATGAACCTTGAAAGGTGTCCGCCGGCCGGAATCTGTCGCTCGATGGGAGGGCTGTGGGATTCTCCTTGCTGGTTTCGAAGTTCGAGGCCCAATCTGACCGGGTGGTCTTCCGCGTTGACGACCGCGATACCGGCGTTGATTTGGCCGGCCGACCTGCGTACAGGCGCGACGAAGCCGGTGATCGGTGGGGCGTCACCCATTCCTAGTAGGCCGATTCCGGGAAGATCGATTCGGGCCGTACCTCCCAGGTTTATGTTCGAGGTCACCTTCACGGCTCCGGCCAGAAGATCGCCCTCTCCATTGGTGGAAACCACCACGGATCCAAGCGGTGGTACCAGGAATCTTCCGGGATCGGCGGGACTCTCTGAGACCAGTTCCGCGCTGCCCTCACCGGAACCCAGAATGGTGGGGTCCACGGGCATGCACTGGTCGTCCGTAAACTGGATCGAGCCGGCCGCGCTGATCGAAGAATAGGGGTTGATCAGAACGATCTCCGTGCTCGAGCCTTGACCATTTGAGAATTGGGGAAAGCGACGGACACTCGGCTTCGATATGTAGGCTCCGCTGAGAACAACAAGATTCCCGACGTCGATACTGCCAGGAGCCAGACCGTTTCCAACCATCTCGTTGGTAACGATGTCTGCCACCTGATCCCCGTCGGCATCACCCGCGGAGACGCTATAACAGAGGGTGTCCCCGGCATCGTTCAGGAGGCCACCCCGGGCGCCGTGTATCTCCTGATCCTGATCTCGCTGGGCGGGGGAAGCGCTCCATTGGAAGTGTCGATCAGCGGCGGCCAGAGCTCAGTTTGGCCGTAGAGCACGTGAATGGCTCCTGCGGACCTTCGACCCTGGGGATAGGCGTGGGGCGAGCCGAAAAGGAGATCTCCGATCCCGTCACCATCGAAATCAGCCATGATCGCCGTGTCGGCGGCTATCGCCCCCGACCTTGGACCCATGTCGGTCACCATGGTATATCCCCCACCTAGGTGGCTGATTCACCAAGGTATATCCCCCACCCCGTCACCAGGGTAATTCCCCCGGGGCGTCACCAAGGTATATCCCCCACCTGATCATCTCGGACTGACAGAGGCGAAGGCCATCCTTCTTCGAACAGAAGGAGGATGGATGGCGAGAAGGAAGCTGAGCATGAATGAGTATCTAGAGATGGTCTACCAGTGGCACCGAGGACGGAGCGTTCGGCAGATTCGAGACTCTCTGAGGATGTCCCGCAAGACGATCCGTAAGTACCTGCGCCGGCTGGCGGAGGAGGGACTGAGTCGGGAACGGCCTTTGCCCGAGGAGGACCAGCTGGCGCAGTTGGTCACGTCGGTGGTGAACCCGGCGGTCTTTGAGCAGCCCGCGCGGGAGCGGATCCGGCCCTACCACCAGCAGATTGTAGATTGGCTGAGTGAGCCGGACATGACGATTCGACAAGTGCAGCGGCTGCTTGAGGAGAATCACGAGCTGGGAGTCAGCTACATGAGCGTACATCGTTACGTACGCAGCCACATCCAGCCACTGGAGAGGCCGGTGACCGTGCGCCTGCACCCTCCAGCTGGGGAGCAAGCTCAAGTTGATTTTGGGTATGCCGGACTGATGCGGGATCCGGAGAGCGGCAAGTTGCGCCGAGCCTGGGCCTTTATCCTGATCCTCAGCCACAGTCGCCATCGCTTCGTGCGTTTTGTGTTTCGGCAGGACAACCCGACCTGGCTGGACTGTCATATCCGCGCCCTGAAGTTCTTTGGGGGTTGCCCCGCCCTGATCGTGCTCGACAATCTGAAAAACGGCGTGTTGCGGCCGGATCTGTACGATCCAACCCTCAACCCGGCCTACGCCGAGCTCGAGCGGCACTACGGTTTCGTGGCCGACCCAGCCAAGGTGGCCATGGCTCGTCACAAGGGAAAGGTCGAACGATGTGTGCCCGTCGTCCGTCAGCAGGTCCTAGCGGGACGCGAGTTTCGGGACATCGACGAGGCCAACCGGAGAGCGCTCCAGTGGTGCCTCCAAGAGGTAGGCCTGCGAGAGCATGGAACCACTCATCGCAAACCCTATGAGGTCTTCCTGGCCGA
The DNA here is from genome assembly GCA_965219855.1 of Acidobacteriota bacterium. Taxonomy (GTDB): domain Bacteria; phylum Acidobacteriota; class UBA6911; order RPQK01; family JAJDTT01; genus CAUZIZ01. Next base: position 224,546 of record CBDCOR010000021.1, on the reverse strand, counting down.
GGAAGCCCCCGAGCTGCTGCCCCTGCCTGAGCAACCCTATGAGGCCCCCGAATGGAAACAGTGTACCGTGCATTCGGACTGCCATCTGATCCTGAACAAGTGCTACTACTCGATCCCTTATCCGTACCGGGGAGAGAAGCTCTGGGTGCGGGCCGACCTGAAGCTGCTGCGGGTCTATCGGGAGCATCAGTTGATCAAGACCCATGTCCGGGTCTTCGAGCCCGGAACTTGGCAGACCGATGAGGCGGATTACCCTCCGGACAAGCGAGTCTACTTGGAGCAGACCCCGGCTTATTGTCGCGCCCAAGCGGAGCAGCTGGGGCCGGAGGTCGGCCGCTATATGGAACGCATCCTGGCCGATCATGCCATGAGAAACGTGCGCAAGGCCCAGGCGGTGCTGCGCCTAGGCCAACGCTTCGGAGCCACCGCCTTGGACCAGGCCTGTCACCGAGCTCTGAGCTTTGACAATCTGCGCTTGGCCAGCCTCAAGGAGATTTTGGAAAAAGGGCTGTGGCGACAACCCTCGACACCGACCCGGCCCACGAGCCCGGCCCCCGCTGCCTGTCGTTTCGCCCGACCCCACGACTACTTCGTCAACTCCCCAACCCAGGAGATCCGATGAGTCACTATCAACATCTCATCGAGCAACTCAAGCCGCTGCGCCTGGGAGGCCTGGTGGACAGCCTGGAGCTGCGGCTGCAGGAGGCGGAGAAACAACAGCTGTCCTACCTCGACTTTCTGAGTCTGCTGATTCAGGATGAACTCGAACGACGCTCCCAGAGCAAGTTTGCCCGCCGGCTCAAGAAAGCTTGCTTTAGCGACCTCAAGACGCTCGAAGAGTTCGACTTCAAGTTCAACCCGGCCATTGATCGCCGCCGCATCTATGATCTGGGGACCTGTCACTTTCTCGAAAACAAAGACAACATCTGTCTGTGCGGGCCGGTGGGCGTCGGCAAGTCCCACATCGCCCTGGCCTTGGGACACGAGGCGGTCCGCCGCGGCTTTGAGGTCCGTTCTATCCAGGCGCCCCGTTTGTTCCGGACGCTTCAGGCCGCTCACGCCGATCTGTCCCGCGATCGGTTGATGAAACACTACTGCAGCTCCGATTTTTTGATCATCGACGACTTTGGGCTCAAGCCCCTGACCGATCAGCAGGCCGATGATCTGTATGACATTGTCTACGAACGCTATCAAAAGGGGTCGCTGATGCTGACCAGCAATCGCAGCGTCCAGGAATGGATGGCCCTGTTTCCCGATCCCATTCAGGCCAACTCGTTGCTGGACCGGCTCTGCCACAATGCCCATCAACTCGAGTGGGAGGGGGAATCCTATCGCAGGCGCAAGCGTCCGAGCAAAACCTCGAAGACCAAGGAGGGCTCCCGATGAGCTTCCCCAGCACACTACTGAAAATCAAGAGGGGCGAGGGTTGGTTTGCTGCCGACAGGAGTTGGCAATCCGCCTCTCACAAACTCTCCGATGGAGCCTTCAAGCTCTTCGTTTACGTCTCGCTGGCTGCCGAACGGAGCACGGGACGCTTCGTCTTTCGTCAGGGCGAGTTGGCGAAGGCTCTGAACAAGTCCCGTCGCTCGATCGGCAAGTATCTGAGAGAACTCGAAGAAAAACAGCTCTGCCAGATCTCTCTGAGCTCCAACCAGCATGCCACTGGGACCCTTCAGATCCGAGGCGACTACTGGCCTTATGAGCGGTCTTCCGAGACGGACGCTCTGGATTCGAATCGATCGGCTCAAAGACTGTTCGTTGAGGCCCTCGAGCAGATGCTGCTGAGCCGGCCCTGTGTCAGTTGTCGGTACTCGGCCGCGGATCGCCAACTGGCCGTACAGTGGTTCCAGCAGGAGGTGCCGCTGGAGGATATCGAGCAAGCCATCCTCCTCGGATGCGGACGCAAGTACGTCTCTTGGCTCAATGGAGGTCAAGGACAGCCGATCGCAAGCCTCCATTACTTCAGTCCCATCCTGGAGGAGGTCGCCGTCAGCCCCCTTTCGGACGCGTATCGGGCGTTCAATCGGTGGCAAGTCCGGCGGCTAGAACAACGCTGGTCGAGGGCCCAGAAGGACTCTCAAACTTCCAAGGAGGAAACTGGTTGGGAAAAGTTTTCCCAACCAAAACCAACAAAACCAGAGAGAGACGAGATGATGATGTCTCCCAAAATGGGGGAATTACCTTGGTGACGGGGTGGGGGATATACCTTGGTGATTGACAGACCCAGGATCCTGACAAGAGCCAGGCCGGGGGGAAGGGTGTCCAGATTGAAGGAAAGTCCCTTCATTGCATAGGCGTCGTAGAAGACATAACCGATGCCGGAAAGAGGTTTGGTTCTTGAGGCAGAGCCATCCGCCAGGAAATCCCCCACAAAGAGCTCAGTCATACCATTGCCGTCGAGATCTAGACCGCCTACGATTTCTTCCCCAAGAATCAGATTGTCCGCTCCTCCTCTGATCACGGTATTCATATTCAGTCCAGCCGAAAGGTCGATCTCCTGATCTGTAGGCCAGGGAGTGGCGGGGAAGTTGTGGTCCCAAGCGATGTAGACGTGTCCTTTCGGATCAATAGGAATTTCCTTTCTGATGGAGTCCTAGAAAAAGGGAGGAAACAACCAAAAGAGACAGAAATGGGGCTCAGCTGAGGTAGATTGGGAAGTCGATGAGAAGCCAGAGGGTCGAGATTATGTGACGGGGGTGGGAGCGGAAGCGAGAAGGTGCCAAGGCACCGGTGGCGAGGAAAAAACGGACACAAGGCTGGCGTGCGACCTGGATTCATAGTGAAGGGATAATTTCATGTCCCGCGGCTCTGTCACCAGCGGTAACGACAAGCATTGGGAGGCAAACCCAAGTTTCCTTCTCGAATGGGGCCAGCTCCGCCTAACCCGGATTTCTCATCGCTTGTCGTAGCGAGGCGCCGCAAGGGCCGTCCTGGCAAGGCTTGCGACCGAGGCCGCCGCAGTCGTACTTGTACAGTACGTCGAGGAGGCCGACCGAGCATAACACAGCCAGGGCGGATGATTGCGGCGTCGCAGTAGATCAGCGATGAGAAATGCGTCTATAAGAACATGGCCGTTGTCAAGGGCGCACTTCACCTAGATCGGCTCGGAGAGCCGATTAAGCAGCTGGCCGCGTAGCCGGCCAGGCGCGATAAGAAGTTGTTCGTAGGCCATTGGATTCGTCGAGTCTGGGGACTCTAGTTTTTAGTTATGACCAGCGGGTTGACGTCGGTGACGTCGGTCTCCCCCATCCATCTATACGCGCATCAGCGGGCGAAGGTGGTGTCCTCGGCAAGGCCCAGCGCCGCCTGGGAAAAGGTCGAGGAGCCCATTGCCTTTATGAGAGCCTCTGCGGCACTCCTGTGTGCCCCAGGCAATGGGCGGTTGATGTTTTCTGCACCACGTTCGTCCAACGCATCATCTACAGTCCGGACTCCTTCCTTTGAAGGAGGCGAGGCTGCCTAATCAGGCTGTCGACTCGGAACGAGTCAGCATTTCTCACAGGCACGCCTCGCGAGAAGACCGCGGCGAGAAAACTCCGCATAGTCGATTTCATCTCGCTGCATCAGGTACAGATGCTCACACAACTTTCGGGCCACGGCGGTCCGGGCCACCTGTCGGCCTCGCCGAGAGACCAAACGGCGGTAGAAGCGCCTCAAGTTGGCTTCGTGGCGGGCGGCGGAGACGCCCGCCTCCACCATCTGGTAGCGCAGAAAGGTCGATCCCTGTTTGCTGATGTGACCCAGCCGCCGCCGTCCGCCACTGGAGCGTTCGCTCGGCGTCAAGCCCACATAGCTGCACAACTGGCCGCCACTGGCAAAGCGTTGGACCGGTCCCACAATCAGCACCCAGGACAGGGCCGTCACCGGCCCCACTCCGGGATACGTCATCAAGCGCTCCGCCTCCGGGCGCTGGGCCGCCGCCTCTCGGATCTGTTTGTCCAGTACGGCGAGGCGAGGTCCAAGCCACTCCAGACCCTGCCACAACTGCTCGGCCGACTGCTGGGCGTAGGGGCGCAGCTTTAACTGCGCAAACGCTCGTTGGCCTTCCCCAGTGAACAACCCAGCCCCCAAGGTTAGTCGATGATTGATCGCCAACGACTGGAGCCCGTTCTTGATCCGCGTCCGGGTCCGAACCCAACGTCGGCGTTGGCTCAGCACCTGCCGCAGATCCCGTCCCTCCGGGTCGATCACCCAGATCTGGGGAAAGCGGTCCTCGATCAATAACTGCCGAATCAAGCGCGCATCCTCGCGGTCATTCTTCTTCTTGCGGACCTGCTGCGCTCGGATCTTCGCCGCATCTCCCACTTGCAGTTGTACCCCCAGTTTGTCCATCACCTCGTGAAACCAGATCGAATACCCGGTGCTCTCGATCCCCACCACGGTCGGACCCGCCAGACCCCCGTAAAATCTCTCGACCTCCTTTCCTTCGTGATTCAAGCGTCGCTCCTCCAGCTCTCCGCTCTCCGTATCCACCATTGCAATCGCCTGGAATCTTGTGTGAAAATCAGATCCAATTAGTTTCATTTCGGCCTCCTCTTCGATGAGTCCCTAGACTCTTTCGAACTTAGGGCCTACGCGACTCATTGTAGAGTCAGCCCCTGAAGAGGAGGCCGTGTTCTTATGAGATCAGGCTAAAAGCGAGACAAGTGTGTGGCAGTTGACGCCAGTCCGTCAGATTCAATCAACACGAGTCAGAGAGGAGAACTTCTCCTGGAACTGAACGCTCAAGGAATATGGAGATCTTTTTCGAAACGGGACTGGCCATCAAGTCTCGGTCCCCGCCCGGCAATCACCGAGACTTCTTTGCGTGAGTCGGTAGCCAGTACTTGAAATACAACTGTTCGCAGTTAGGGTTGCAGAACTCTTTCTCCTGCTCGTCCACTTCGACAATCCACATCCGATGCGGGATCATCTTGCCGCACAGCGAACAGTTCATGATGTTGGTCTCGTGCCAGGGTAGGGCGATGTCTTTCCAGCGACCCAAAGCCGTCTCCTTTCGTTGCGACCCTCTTGCTGAAACCTGTCACTACCCCCCGCGGGCGCGCCGCCCGATGAGCTGATCCTGGGCGGCTTGCTCCGACTCATCGGGCCACCAATCGTAGACTGGCAATGGCTCCACACGGAGTGAGCGCTGGTGTTCACGCTTCAGGCGAGTTCCTTCTTCGTCGACTCGCAGCCCCCTCCCGGTGCGTTCAAGAACCACTCCGTAGTTCCGCTGGGCTGAGTCGGGCGAGACGTATCCCTCCTTCACGTCTTCCAGAACGAGTTCCACCGGACGGTCCAGGGGGTCGCCGAATCCACCCCCGCCCGGGGTCACGATTTGAATCAGATCACCCCCGGTGACGAGCGCGTTCGTGAACTTGCTGGCCGACGGCCGCTGATAGGCCTCCGCGAAGGTCTGCCACCGATCCTCCCCCTTCTTCTTGATGAGGAGTCTGGAGTTCATGCCCTCTTTCCCACCAAACAGTCCCCAGGGCTTGACCTCCAGCCGATCGAACAGAGCACTCACGGTGACCTCTGGCGCGGTGACTTCGTATTTGCGGCTGAGTCCGAGCCCACCCCGAAATCTGCCGGGACCGCCGGAGTCCGTGACCAGGCGATATTCCAGGGTCCTGAGCGGATAACGTCCCTCGAAGACCTCGGTGGGGGTATTGCGGCAATTGCCGTGCCTGGGTACTTCCGCGTCGTTCCCGTCCTTGTAGGCCGTGGCCCCTGCGCCTTGTCCGTCAAAGCTATAGTTGCTGTAGTACTGGCCCGTATCGGGATGGACGCCGCCAATCAGGAAGTTGCTGCTGGAACCTCCCGATGCGGCCGTTATCTTGCGAGGGATCACCTGGCTGAACGCCGCCAGGATGATATCGATCAGTTTGATCTGCGTGTCGGTGTTACCCGCTACGCAGGGCCCGGGATGTCGAACGTTGACGACCGTCCCGGGCGGCGCAATGATGGTGATGGGTCTAAACGCACCTGAATTGCGAGGGACATGCGGGTCCGTGAGCGAGAGTATGGGGATGTAGGTCGCGGAGGCAGCCACGACCCAGGTACAGTTGATGGGTCCTTTGACTTGAGGCGATGAACCCGTGAAATCGACGATCACCTCATCGTCACGGACGACGATGGTGACCTCAATCGGGATCATTTTCGCGGAGATGCCGTCGTCCTCGAGCCAATGCTGGAAGTGGTAGGTACCGTCTGGAATTTCGCGGATCTCGGCGCGCAGACATCGCTCCGAGTAGTCCATGAGTTGGCGAGTCGCTTCCTCGATATACGTCTTGCCGTACTTGGCTACCAGTTCCGCCAATCGCCTTTCGGCGACTTGGAGCGAGCCGATCATGGCGTGGAAGTCCCCCCACGTATTGCGTGGCGTGCGATGGTTGGCCATGATGATCCTCCACACGTCTGGGACGTGTTTGCCTCGGTCCATCAGCTTGACCGGAGGCAGGCGAAGACCCTCCTGGTAGATGTCCGTGGCGTCGGCGGCAAAACTCCCCGGAGCCTTGCCTCCGATCTCGGCGACGTGGCCCATATTGCCCACAAAGCCGAAGAGTTCGCCGTCGAGGAAGACCGGCTTCATCACCATGTGCTCCGGCAGGTGGCATCCGCCTCGGTAGGAGTCGTTGTGGATGATCACGTCCCCGGGAGCGAAACTCTCCAATCCCATCTCCTCGATGGTCCATTTCATGGTGTGGGTCATGGCACCTATCATGGAGGGCGTATACTCGGTCTCCGCGATGATCTCAGCATCCTTGTTCAGGATGACGCAGCAGAAATCGAGCCCTTCGCTGAAGATGGTCGAGTAGGCCGTCTTCATCATCACCAGCGCCATCTCCTCGCAGATCGTGACCAGGCGGTTATGGAGAGTCAGCAAGGAGACGGGATCAAAATCAGCCATCGAGTACCTCCTCGCGGAAGATGGTAATCAAGCCATGTTCATCGACACTCAGGGTAGAGTCAGCCGGCACCAGCGTGGTAGAGGCCATCTCCTCGACAATTGCGGGGCCGCTCAGACGACATCCACCGGGCAGCTCCTCACGTCGGTAAACCGCGGTCTCGACGAGACCGTCGCGTGGGAAGAAAACTGGCCGGTGAGCGACCGGCTGAGCAGACGTTCCTCTTGCCAGCTCTTCGAGCTGGATCCTGGAAGAGGGGCCTATGGCCGTAACACGCAGGTTGACGAGCTCGATCACGGCGTCCAGATGTGCGGAGCCGGAGAAAGCTTCGTGCTGTGCGGCGAACTGGGCCAGCGCTCGACGCAGCACATCGCCACTGATCGATCCCTCCTCGACACTCACTTCCTGCTCGTAGTTTTGGCCCTGGTACCGCATGTCGATGCTTCGAAGGACGACAGGGTTGCCCTGGAAACCCTCGCCGAGGAGTTCTTCCAGTGCCGCTTCGGTCAGTTGCTGGAACTCCTTGTCAAGTGTGGCGGCGTCGAGAGTGTCTGAACGATAGAGACGTGTCAGAACCTTGTCCACTCGCCAATCCGAGATGAGCGCCCCGAAGGCGGAACAGTGACCGGGGTGAAGCGGTACCAGTACACGCGGAATTCGCAGGGCTTCGGCGACGGCCACGGCATGGAGCGGCCCGGCTCCGCCGAACGCCACCAGAGCAAACTCCCTGGGGTCGACTCCCTGATTCACGGCCACGAGCCGCAACGCGTTTGCCATGTTCTCGTTCACGACTCTGCGGATCGATTCGGCCGCCTCCGTTGTCGAAATCTCCAGCTTCTCCCCCAAGGGTTGGATGGCTTCCCTGGCCTTATCCTCGGAGAGCGACATCCTTCCACCGAGGAAGTAGGTTGGGCTGAGGTAACCCAGAACCAGGTTCGCGTCCGTCACTGTCGCCTCGGTACCCCCCTGCCCGTACGCGGCAGGGCCCGGGGAGGCCCCGGCGCTGAGAGGACCCACCCGCAAGAATCCTCCCTTATCAATCCAGCCCACCGATCCTCCTCCTGCCCCGATGGTCGAGATATCGACGCAAGGGACCGAGATCGGCAGCCCGAATCCGAGTTGGAACTCGCTCGCGTAGGCCTGCTGGCCATCCCGGACCAAGCCCACGTCGCAACTCGTTCCGCCCATGTCGAGGGTGAAGATGTTGGAGTGTCCAGCCAGTTCACCGAAGTAGTTTCCACCGATGACGCCACCCGCCAGGCCGGAAAGGAGGGTCTGCACCGGCTGCTCCGCGGCACTCTCCGAGAGCATGCTGCCACCGTTGGACTTCATCAGACACCAGGGGGCTTGCAGCTCCAGTTCGGCAAACTCCTGGTTCAGACCGTCAATGTATTTCGCGGTGACTGGCTTGACGAAGGCATCGGCGATCGTGGTCGAGGTGCGTTCGAACTCACGCCACATCGGGCATACCTGGTGAGACAGCGAGCAGCTCAGCTCCGGGTAGCCTTGCTCCAGATACTCTTTCAGCGCCAGCTCGTGCTCGCCGTTGAGGTACGAGAAGAGCAGGCACACGGCCAGAGCCTCGACTCCGTCTTCCGGCAGGCGTTCATCGATCAGCTTTCCTATGCGCTCCAACTCATCTCGCTCTAGAGGCTCGATGATCCGTCCGGCGTAATCGACGCGCTCGGCCAAGCCAAGGCAATTCGCACGCTTAACGAGAGGTTTGGGCTTTTGCCACTGAGGGTTGTAGACCTCTTCTCTATCGATTCTTTGAATGAAAGGCACATCCTCAAAGCCCCTGGTCGTGATACATGCCACACGAGCTCCAGTTCGCTGAATCAGAGCATTAGTTGCAACTGTTGTCCCCAGGATCAAGAAGCCGATGTCTGACGGACGCCTGCCCGTCTCTCGCAATACACGGGCAACCGCGAGGGCCGGCCTGGTCGGCGTGGATGGTTCCTTGGCAACGATCAGCTGCCCCGTCTCTTCATCCGCTGCAACAAGATCGGTGAAGGTGCCGCCCGTGTCTACGCCGACGCGAGTTCTCATGTTCGTCGAATCCACTTGTCGAACCTTTTAGGGGAGGGCTCCCCATCGTAGTCATCGGAAGCGCCACGATGGAGCGTAATCGATATTCGGCCGCGATTGTACCTTCGAGAAAACAGACGGGTCAAGGACCCGCGACTGCGCGCGAGGGCCAGTGACCCAGTGACCGACACCTTGCGAAAGCACACCAGTACGCGTACCATGATCGTGCGTGAGGCTTCATTCGCGTCACCCGAAACGCCGACCATGTCCAAGCGACTAGTTGCCAGAGTCGTCGAGCGGATTCCCGAGCAACTGGGCTCCGGCACCGGTGTCGTACTGGCCTTTCTGCTGCTCGTGGTCGTGGGAAGCATCGTCTCCCCGGAACATTTCCTGACCAGGCGTAACATCACCAACATCCTCCAGCAGTCATCGATGCTCGGCGTCGTCGCCGTGGGTATGACCTTCGTGATCTTGACGGCGGGTATCGACCTGTCGGTGGGCATGGTGCTCAGCTTGTGTAGCGTGGTTGCCGCGTTGCTGTTCGACAACGGAGAGGGCTACTCGCTGCCGGTGGTGCTGCTTGTCACCCTGGCGTTGGGGGCCGGCATCGGGGCTTTCAACGCGGCGATCATCGTCTGGCGCCGGGTCGCGCCGTTCATCGTAACCCTCGCCATGATGGCCATCGCCAGCGGTGCCGCCCTGTCCGTTTCGGGTGGTAGGCCGATCGGGGGCATCAAGGGAGCGTACGCGCTTTTGGGGGCCAGCCACATCGGCTGGTTGCCGATCCCGGTACCGGTGCTGATCATGCTCGCAACCTATGTTGTCGGTGGCTTCGTGCTGCACCTCACCCCCTACGGGCGTCAGGTATACGCGATCGGTGGGAACGAGGAGGCGGCGCGACTCTCGGGCATCCTTGTGAATCGCGTGAAGTTGATCACTTATATGATCAGTGGTGCAGCGGCGGCGCTCGGCGCCATCATTTTCACCGCGCGGGTAACGGTCGGCGACCCCTGGGCAGGACGCGGCCTGGAGCTGGATGCCATTGCTGCGGTCGTCATTGGTGGAACCAGTCTGTTTGGCGGCGTGGGCCATTTGTGGAGCACCCTGTTGGGAACGTTGATCATCACCATGATCAACAACCTCTTGAATCTGCTCAACGTGTCCCCCCACGCGCACGGGCTTGCCAAGGGTTTGATCATCCTGGTGGCAATCGCCCTGTATAAGAAATCTGGCACCTCAAGTTGATGGCCGTCTCGCACGAACAGACACGGGAAGCTCAAGGATCAGAATGAGCAGCCGCTTCACACGACGGGCCTTCATTGGCGCGGCCGCCATTTTGGCGCTGGGTGTGGCTGCTTCGGTCAGGATCTGGCAATCCTCTCGCGACGAAAAGAAGACTCGGTGGACCATCGGTTTCAGCAACGCCTCGGAGACGAATACCTGGCGTACCGCGTTGAGAGAGGCAATCCAGGAGGAGGCCGACAGACATCAAGACGTACGCCTGTTCATCACCGATGCCAACGATTCCCCCAGCAAGCAAGTGGCGGACCTGGAGGACCTGCTGGCAAAGGGCGTGGACGGGCTCATCATTGGCGCGGCGACCGCCGACGTGGCAGGCCCCATCCTCGATCAGTGCGAACGCGAAGGGATTTCAGTGGTTATCGTCGACCGGAAAGTCTCCAGCGACAACTATGCGACCTTCGTGTCGTCTGACTTTTACTCCGTCGCCTTTCGCTCTCTCGACAAGCTGCTCGAGTTGCTCGGCGGAAAGGGAAAGATCGCCATCGTCGAGGGGATCCCGGGCTCCGGTCCGGCGGTGGAGAGAAATGCGGCCTACGATGCGGTGCTGGAAAAGTACCCCGCGATCGAGGCGGTGCGACAGGCGGGCGATTGGTCCCGCGCCAGTGGGCTGAGAGTCACCGAGAACATCGTGACCGCCCATCGAGATCTCGACGGCATTCATTTCGACGGTGGCGAAATGGCCCTGGGAGGCATCCACGCCCTGAGAGAGGCCGGGGTGACCGACGACATGATGCGGGCCGGCAAGCCATTCATCACGTCCCAGGACAACTACAACGGTTGGCTGAAAATGATCGTGGAGGGCATCGGCAAGCACACGGTGATGCTGCCACCCAGGGCGCACGGTAGCGAATCGGTGAAAGCGTTGCTCAAGGTCCTGAGGGGGGAGCAGGTCCCCAAACGATGGCCCGTTGAAAGCATGGAGATTACTCCCGAGAACGTGGGCGACTACGTTGCGATGGACAAACCTGACGACTTCTGGGCGTATTGAGTGGAGCAGATGTCGGGACCGATGCTACGGGCCAGCGAAGTCGTCAAGGATTTCGGGGGGACACGCGCCCTGGACCATGTCACTTTCGAAGTGGGCAAGCAGGAAGTGCATGCCGTGGTGGGCGCAAACGGGGCCGGCAAATCGACTCTCATGAACGTGATTTGCGGGGCTCTCAGGCCGGATCACGGCACCATCGAAATTGAGGGCCGCGCCGTCCGCATGAACAGTCCACACGACGCCATGCGGTCGGGAATCTCCGTGGTCCATCAGCAGTTCTCGCTGGTACCCGAGCTCACGGTGGCCGAGAACATCTGTCTCGGAAGCATGCCCCGCACGAGGTTCGGTCTCGTCGACTGGAGACGGCTTTTCGAGGTGGCCGGGGAAGTGGTGGAACGGTTGGGCTTCGACCTGGACCTCCGCCGGCCCGTCAAGAGCCTCGGCGCAGCCGCCTGTCAACTCGTCGAGATCGCGCGCGCCCTGTCGACGTCGGCCAGGGTGCTCATCCTGGATGAGTGCTCGGCCGTGCTCGGTCCCACAGAACTCGAAGAGCTCTTCAAGACGATTGGAGCTCTCAAGGCAGAGGGGCAGACCATCATCTATATCTCACACCGACTGGAGGAGATCTTTGACGTCGCCGACCGCGTCACGGTCATGAAGGATGGGAAGATCACGGGCACCTACGACGTCGATGACCGCATCGATCGATCTTTCCTCATCCGCGAGATGGTGGGGCGAGAGCTGACCGACCAGCGACCCCGCTGCGCCCCGCAGACCGGGACGGAGGTGCTCCGCGTCGAGAACCTGACACGCAGGGGCGCCTTCGAGGACGTGAGCCTGACGCTTCACGCCGGCGAGATCGTGGGCCTCGCGGGACTCGTGGGGTCGGGACGGACGGAGCTGTCGAAGGCGATTTTCGGCGCGCTAGCCTACGAGAGCGGACGCATCTTATTGAACGGCCAGCAGGTTCGAATTGATTCGCCGCGAGACGCTCTGTCCAGAGGGATTGCGTATCTGGCCGAGGATCGCCACCGGGAAGGTATGATCTCGTGTCTCTCGATCGTGAAGAATCTCACGCTCCCCATTCTCAAGCGGTTTGCACCCCGAGGTGTTCTCCACCTCGCGGAGGAAAACCGCTTCGTGGATGAGATGATTCGCAAGGTGGCGGTGCTTACGCGGGGGCGCCATCAGGTCGTCGCCAGTCTCAGCGGCGGCAACCAGCAGAAAGTGGCCCTGGCCAAGTGGTTGAGTACCCAGGCCAGGGTCTTCCTGCTCGACGAGCCGACCGCCGGAATTGACGTGGGAGCCAAGAGCGAAATCTACGATTTGATGGCGGCGCTGGCACGAAGCGGGGCGGCAATTCTGATGGTCTCCTCCGAGATCCAGGAGATTCTGTCGATGAGCAGCCGCATCGTCGTGATGCGAAATGGCCGCGTCTCCGGCCAACTTTCCGCCGGCGAGGCGACAGAAGAGGACGTCTTGCACTACTTTGCCTGAACCTGCTCGGGAGCGCGTGTGTGGCTCACCGGAGAGCCCAAAGCTGGATCTCACTCCTCGGATACAAGATCGGGGTGCTCGGAAGCCCACTGGAAGTACTCGTCGATGGTATAGAAGGTTTCAAAGCCGGCGGCGCCCCTATACAGTCGGCCCCCCTCTTGTACGGGCAGAAACCCCTCGTGCGCCGTCCAATTGTACTTCCAGGAGTCGCCGGTTCGCCGCATCCAATCCTCCAGCTTCTGGTCCATTTCTTTCAGAACGGCAGCGGCTTCGGGTTCGTTTACCAGAGTGCGGAGCTGGTAGGGGTCCGTTTCCAGGTCATACAGGAAACGAGGTTTGTCCGGCCAACGGACGTACATGTAACGGTGGGTCCGCACACCACGCCAACCTCCATGCTCACCTCCTTTCCCCCCTTCCCAGCCAGATGGCATCTGGAAGAAGACCGAATCAGGTTCTTCTCCCTTCTCACCCACAATGACCGCCGACAAGTCTGTCCCCTGCATCTCCTCGGGGATTTCCACCCCGCACAGCCCCAACAACGATGGGGCCATATCCACGAGGGAAAAGAGCGTTTCCAGCTCCTGCCCAGGCTTCACCTTTCGCGGATAGCGCACAATGCCAGGAACTCGAATCACTTCCTCCCAAGGTTTCATGTGCTGCATCGTGAAACCCACCTCCTGCGAACCCAGCATGTTGCCGTGGTCGGAGGTGAACAAAAAGATGGTATCTTCAGCCAGACCCAGCTCATCTAAAGCCCGCATCAGTCGACCCACCTGATCGTCAATCGCCGTAACGGCCGCGTAATAACCCGCGATTTCCTCCCGGCCGTTTTGCTCGATCTCTCTAAGAAATCCCCGTTCCTGGAAAGCATAGGCCACCTGAGCGAGCTGCTCGGGCGTGAGTGGGGCTCCTTTCTTTACATGGTCAAAGCTCCCCTTCCTTTCCATCTCCTGCTGCATCCCTTTCAAGATCGCCTCGTACTCCACAGGATTGACGATCCCCTTAAAGTTCGGCCGCATCGTCAAGGCCTGAGGATCGTACATTTTCATGTATTTTTCGGGAGCTCCGGCTCCACCGAGCTTGTACGGGGGAGCCGGCGGTACCGTGCCCACCATAAGGAAAAAGGGTTCGTCCTTTTTCGTTTCCCGAAGGAACTCGATCGCCAAGTCAGTCCAGGCTTCCACTTCGAATTTCTTGATCGGAATGGGCGTCTCATCGTTGCGGAAATACTGGCCGTCTGAGGGCTTAAACCTATCGAAGCGATACCGATGACCAACCTTGTTCGCCGCCCAGAATTGGAATCCTTGCCGGCGCGGACCGGGTGGGACATATCCCCGAAGATGAGGTCCTCCATCGAGATGCCACTTGCCGATAAAGCCGGTCCGGTATCCTTCTGCAGCCAGCAGCTCCGCAAGTGTGATTTTTGACTCGCGCAGTCTCAGGTCGTTTGCGACCATACCATTGCGGTGGGGATATTGACCGGTGAGAATCGTGGCCCGAGCTAAAGAGCATTCCGGGGCGTTGGAGAAGGTTTGACGAAAGAGGATCCCTTCCGCAGCCAGGCGGTCCAGGTTTGGGGAGCGCACGTCCGGATTGCCCATGCAGCCCATAGCCTGGGCCCGCATGTTGTCCGGGAACAGGAAAAGGATATTGGGGCGGCGCGCGGCCGGCTCTTGTTTTGTCACCTCTGAGCCAGAAACTCCGGCTACACCCAGCATACACAACGCAAGTGCGTACACCCCCCATGACTGAAAGAATCGAGGTCTCCTCACTGCTGTTCGGTCCGAAACTGGGTGGTGGCTGATCGCCCTGTCACCTTCCGTCCCGAAAATCTTGTCAGTCAGCCTGAAGCGGATCATTTGTCTCGCGCTTGGCTCCACCAGCTTACGATTTGATGGCGGAGCTGGCACGAAGCGGGGCGGCAATTCTGATGGTCTCCTCCGAGATCCCGGAGATTCTGTCGATGAGCAGCCGCATCGTCGTGATGCGAAATGGCCACGTCTCCGGCCAACTTTCCGCCGGTTAGGCGACAGAAGAGGACGTCTTGCATTACTTTGCCTGAACCTGCTCGGGAGCGCGTGTGTGGCACACCGGAGAGCCCAAAGCTGGATCTCACTCCGCAGGTACGAGATCGGGGTGCTCGGAAGCCCACTGGAAGTACTCGTCGATGGTATAGAAGGTTTCAAAGCCGGCGGCGCCCGAAAATAGACGGGCCTTCTCTTGTACGGGCAGATACCCCTCGTGCGCCGTCCAATTGTACTTCCAGGAGTCGCCGGTTCGCCGCATCCAATCCTCCAGCTTCTGGTCCAATTCTTTCATAACGGCAGCGGCTGCGGGTTCGTTTACCAGAGTGTGCTGCTGATAGGGGTCCTTTTCCATGTCATACAGGAAACGAGGTCTATCCGGCCAACGGACGTACATGTATCGGTGGGTCCGTATACCGCGCCAACCTCCATGCTCACCTCCGATACCCCCACGCCAGCCGGAGTGCAATTGGAAGAACACCGAATCGGGTTCCTCTCCCTTCTCACCCAGTATGACCGGCGACAAATCTGTGCCCTGCATATCCTTGGGAATGTCCACTCCGCACAGGCTCAACAGTGAGGGGGCCATATCCACCAGGGAAAAGAACGTTTCAAGCTGCTGTCCAGGCTTCACCTTTCGGGGATAGCGCACAATGCCGGGAACTCGAGCCGCCTCGTCCCAGGGTTTCATGTGCTGCATCACGAAACCTACCTCCTGCGAACCCAGCATGTTGCCGTGGTCGGAGGTGAACAAGAAGATGGTATCTTCAGCAAGACCAAGTTCATCTAAAGTCCGCATCAGTCGACCCACCTGATCGTCGATCGCCGTCACGGCTGCGTAATAACCCGCGATTTCCTTCCGGCCGTTTTGCTCGATCTCTCTAAGAAATCCCCGTTCCTGGAAAGCATAGGCCACCTGAGTGAGTTGGTGGGGCGTGAATGGGGCTCCTTTCTTTACATGGTCGAAGCTCCCCTTCCTTTCCATCACCTGCTGCATCTCTTTCGAGATCGCCTCATACTCCACAGGATTGACGATCCCCTTGAAGTTCGGCCGCATCGTCAAGGCCTTAGGATCGTACATTTTCATGTACTTTTCGGGGAGCTCCGGCTTTACCGAGCGTGTACGGGGGATGCGGCGATCCCATGCCCACCATGAGGAAAAAGGGCTGGTCCTTTTTGGTTCCCTGAAGGAACTCGATCGCCAAGTCAGTCCAACCTTCCGTCTCGAATTTATCCATTCGGATGGGCGTCTCATCGTCGCGGAAATAGTAGTTTTCGAAGGGCTTATGCATCACCTTGTGGGCTGCCCAGAATTGGAATCCCTGACGGCGCGGACCCGGCGGGACAAATCCCGGATTGCGATTTCCTCCATCGAGATGCCACTTGCCGATAAAGCCGGTCCGGTATCCTTCTGCAGCCAGCAGATCCGCAATCGTGTCCTCTGACTCGCGCAGTCTCAAGTCGTTCGCGGTCATGCCATTGCTGTGGGTATATTTACCCGTGAGCATCATGGCCCGGGCTGGAGAACACTCCGGGCCGTTAGAGAAAGTTTGGCGAAAAAGGATCCCTTCTGCGGCCAGGCGGTCTAGATTCGGGGTGCGCACGTCCGGATTACCCATGCAGGCCATAGCCTGAGCCCGCATGTTGTCCGGGAACAGGAAAAGAATATTGGGCCGGCGCGCGGCCGGCTCCTGTCCCGTCTCTCCTGTGCCAGGCGCCCCCGCTGCACCCAGAAAGCACAGCGTCAGTGCATACAACCCCCAGAATTGAAGGAATCGAAGTCTCCTCACCAGGTAGTCGCTGAATTTCAACATCAGTCGGGCCTCCTACTAAGTGCTCTATGTCTCGCCTTCAGTTTTGATCAGATTTCAAGGCCACTGCGCCAGCGTCTGCTGGGGAAACTTGAAACCTGGCAGTCTCGCTGACATCTGTCTGGCCAAGCTTGTCGTGCACCGACAGCTGCAAGGTGTAGTCACCGGCCCTTCAACCCGTCCAGTGAAAAAACGAATGCCAGAGCCATCCGATCCTCGAAGCGATCGATTAACTGCTGGGCGGGACCTTCTCTGACCTGTGTCCCCTCAGCGTCGGCAACCGTAGCTGAAATATCCAAAACAGCTTTGTCGGCGCTCTGGTCTACAACATAGTTGTATACTTCAAAATAAAGTCCAAGCCCTTCCTCGGTATCAAAGCGGTTGTCGAAAGCCGGATAGACGTTCCAGCCCAAAACCGTAGCGAAAGCTTTGGCCAGGCTCTCGTCTCCGGATGGAATAATCCGATTGGCAAGGACCAACGCGGACAAAGACAGTTCCTGTGACACCGATCGGGGAAGATCCAGTCTCCTTTCGAAATGACCGATCTTCCCACTGATCGTGTCTTTGACGATCAAATCCAGCTTATAGACACCCGGAGCCAGCGACACGATTTTCTGATAGCGCTTGTGGGAGTCCACCCCAACTTCATTCGGCGATCGATCATAGTAGATCAGGTCTTCGAATTCTTCGAGGATTCGGCCGCCCAGATTCTTGACGGAACCGTAAAGGTTTACACTTGCTCGAGAGGCTCCTCCGAGAAGCGTCTTGTAGGCTAACTCGTGCGAGGGGAGAAACACCGTAATGGGAACCAGGAACGACTCGCGGTTCAACCGTAGGTAGGAGTTGCTGGCTGAAAAAGCGATGTCGTTGTAGGTAATGCTAGTGGCGACAGCCGCCTTCAAATCTCGGAAGTTGATCCGCTTGGGCTGCAGCAGTTGGAAGTATCTCTCGAGTCTGAGAAAGGGGTTTTCATTGCGTTTGCTGAAGGCCCTGTCCCCGCCCCCGGTGTCCCGCATCAGGTCCATGCCTCTGATCCGTCCGGCTCTCGTCTCCAGGCCCATCCGCTCAAAAAGAGTGAGCCCGGCACCGTCCACCATCAGCATTGCATCCTTCTCTTCCGGTCGCAGTGCGAGCATGAAGCCGCCTGTCATGGTGCGGTCGACGAAATCGACGTCGATTCCGCTCCCCATGCCCTCGATGTGGTTGTAATACCACCTCTCCAAAGGGTAGACGGCCGTAGTACCTCCACCTTCGTTCATAGGCCTGTCGTAGGGCGAACCGGCACTGTACCGCTCCACGGAAGTCGGGGGCCCGAATGTGATGTAAACGCGCCCTCTGTCCGTTTTCCATCCGGGGATGGCGGCATAGGAATAGATCTCGTTGGCATAGGCTATGCGCCGATAAAACTCGGTTTTGAACTCGTTGAAAGCAGTGGAAGGGTCGGTGTCCCTACGGCGCCAGAACTGTTCGATGAAGTTTTCTTTCTCTTCTGCGGTGGTGAGCTCCCCGAAGACCGTTTTCTCCTGGGGAGTGATGATGTAAACGACATCTTCATTCAGCCATTTTTTGAAGGGGTCAACCTGTTCTTCCTGCCTCCGATCCTCTTGGCGGTCCCGATCCTGAAGCCCCGGGTAGACGGTAGCCCCCCCGATCAGGCCGGACAAAAGGACGACGATACCGGGGATATGATGTTGTCTTTTCACGGTTTCAGGTTAGGTCTCATTATTTTAGATCAGACTCAAGCCTATCTGCAAACGTATCAGTATTTCCGGAATGGAGCACTTAGCAATCAGTACGGATCAGATGCGGGTGATTTCATTCCAGGAATCTCTGCTGCAATGCGCAGCAATAGCCGTCGAACGATCGCCTCGTGATCCGCAGCGAGGTTGGTTCGTTCGTCTGGATCGTCCTTCAGGTTGTACAGCCGCACAGGGTTCCGGTCCCACTGGTGAGTCGTTCTATATCTTGTTGTGTCGAGGCCATGGCTACGCAGCAGAAGTTTCCAGTTGCCTTCGATGCCCCAGCGGTATTGCAGTGTTGAGGCAGGATTGAAGGGGGTCATGTTGTGGATGGAATAGGTGACTCCGAAGATGGCATCGCGCTGTTGGCGGGCAGTTTCGTTCAACAGGTCGATTCCCGGCTGGTTGGCCGGCGGTTCGATGCCACAGGCCTTCAGCGCGGTCGGCAACAGATCGAGACTGCTCGCCAGGTCGTCGGACCGTCCCGCTTTGACTCGGCCTGGCCAGGAAATCATGATCGGCGTGCGGATTCCCATCTCGAAGGGTGATCCCTTGGACCGCGGCGCGAAATCGAGCCACCACTCGGAGTTTTTCGCCAGACGATCCACTGGGGCCCATCCGTTGTCGGCGATGTAGAGCACGATCGTGTTGTCGGAGATGTCGTGGTGCTGCAGTTGCGCCAGCAACTCGCCGCAGGTCTGATCGAACCAGTTGCACATCGCGTAGTACTTCGCCACGTTGTTAGGGCGACCCGGCTTCTGGAATTTCGCCAGGATTTCGGCCGGCGGATTGTGGGGCGTGTGCGGCAGGAAAGGGGCGTACCAGATGAAGAACGGTTTTTCCTCGGCCACCGCGTGCTCGATGAACTTTGAGATCGGCTCCATCCCCTCCCGACCGATCTTCAAGCCTTCGTCGCCGTGACGGCCCCCCTGGGTCGCATCGCCGTGGGTCATGCCGTGCGTAAAGCCGCCCTCTTTCCAGGAACCTTCCCACCACTTTCCCGACTGGAACGCCAGGTAGCCGTGATCGACCAGCGTGCGGATCAGACTCGGATATCGGTGAAACTGCTCCTCCACCGGACGGTTTTCTTTCTCCCGCACCACCCACCTGACCGGACTCACGTCGTTGCCGACAACGCCGTGTTGATGCGGATAAAGGCCGGTTGCGATGGAAGCCAGCGAAGGACGACAGAGCGGTGCTACCACATAGCCGCGCGAGAACAACAGGCTTTCTTGCGCCAGGCGATCGAGGTTGGGCGTTTGAACGGTGTCATGGTTCATGAAGCCGTAGTCTCGCCAACCCTGATCGTCGGAGATGATGAGCACGACGTTGGGCGGCTTCGCCTCGGCAAAGCCCAGGGCGAGGGAATACAGGACGACCTGAATTAGGCCAGCTGCAAAAAACCTCATGCCTTGCCTTGTGTTCCCAAGTGGTTCTCGGGTCGAGTGTCAATCGCGCAACATCGATATTACCGCGCTGACCATTCCAGATCGAAGTATCAACTCTATGGACATGGGGGACCTGCGCTTGGTCGGTCGCTCCGCGAAGCTGCTGTTGGTGCCTGACTTTGCCATCACGTTAATCACGGCGCCATTGTCATAGCTGCCGGCAAGATAGCCTTTCTGAACTTTAAACTCGTTTGCAGCAGGACTCTAGTCCTAGTACCCTGTCAGGCGGTCGATCTCTGCGTTACGCGTCCTTGACGTAGGCCAAAGGCCGCGCGCCTTGACCTCGACCACCATGGCTCGTCCATAACCCACAATCTCCAAGTTGACAGGGCACTAGTTCAGAAAATCACCTTCAGGCCGAACTGCACAATGCGACCAGGCAGGGCGCTGTTGAGCACACCGAAGTCCGGACGCCCGAAGGTGTGGCCTGGCCTGCCGAAGTTCGTCTTATTGAAGGCGTTGAATGCTTCGAAACGAAACTGGAATTTCACCTCCTCCTGTAGCGGAATGTTTTTTACGAGTGCGAAGTCCAGATTGAACATCCCATCAGTATCTAGAGGGTGAGCTCCTGAATTCCCATATTGGCCTTCCCCGGGAAGCACGAAACAACTCGTATCAAACTGGCGTTGGACTGTTCGCTGGCCCTCTGGCAGATTACCGTCGCAGATCCGGTCGGGCCGGCTGTGGAAAAGTTTTCCGGCATTCGAATTGTGCGGCGCTCGCGCGTTGTAGGGCAGACCGGTTTGCAGCGCTAGGATCCCGGACGTTAGCCATCCGCCCAAAATGTGACGCGCCGCGCCCATATCTCTCAACGCCGGAGTTTCATACATCAAACTGGTGACAAAACGCTGCCGGACGTCGTAGGTGGAGCGACCCTTGGGAAAGTCCAACGGGGCGTGAGTGCGGCTGCCTTTCGCGTCATACGAATCTGTATCCAGTGCCTTCGAGTAGGTATAGCCGATCTGGAAAGCGACGCCGCTGCTCGTCGTCTTGCGCAAGTTGGTCTGCAACCCGTGGTACCAGGCCTGTCCGTCACCGTCATCCGTCATGATCCAGCTAAAATCGGGAAAAGGTCGTCGGGATTGCACGCAAGCCGCATCACACGTAAAAGGGTTCCCTGTATCGGGTATGTTGATCTCCTTCCGCCTGGACATCTTGACACCGTGAGACCCAATGTAACCCACATCGAACAACATCCCCCCTGGCAGGCTCTTTTGCGTATTCAGCGTCCACATCTGATGGTAGGCGTCGCGTCGGAAGGGGTCGCTGAGCAAAATCATGGCGATCCCTCTAACCGCTCCGGGATCACCTTGTGGTGGATCCGGAAACTGGTTCGCTATGGAGACCGTCGGTGTGAGCTTGTCGCTGACAAAGGTCTGGACGATTTGCGTGTTTGGTCCCCGGCCATCATAGGCAAGCTCGTTCCCCGGCACTTCATCGTAAAAAATGGCAAAACTCGAACGAACGACCAAGTCATCTCGTCCACCAGGCGACCAGGCAAAACCGATCCGCGGTGCCCAGTCGTTCTTATCGATATCGACCAGCCTGGGGCGATCCGGAGTCTGAAAAATAAACCCGCCGTCACCACGCCTGTCGAAAAGGGCGGTGCGATTTTCGTCCTCAATCATCCACGGATAAACCTGGTAGCGAAGCCCCAGCGAGAGACTCAAACTCGGGGCGACCTTAATCTCGTCTTGAATATACCCATTAAACCAGTAGCCTGTTTTATGAAGAGGCTCAGGCCCGACTGTGGATCCCTCTACTAGACTTGGATGGCCCAGCAGGAAGTCAGCAAAATTGTTTCCGCTAAATGCATTATTATATTGGAAGAACCCCTCCTGGCTAATTGCAAAAGAACCTATTATGTTGAGCTTGCGACGAAGTTCGCCGCCCCAGGAAAGACTGTGCTTCCCGCGGACCCAGTGCGTGTTCACATTGAAATGCTTGTCCTGATTCTCCGGTTCCCCACAGTTTGTGCGAGCCCCATAACCCCCCAACCCTCTAATGCTTGTACCCGGCGCGTGGTCGCATTGCTTCGATTCGCTCAGGTTCCGAAGCCCAAATTGGTCCGCCCACAATTCGCTGCCTTCAAAGGCTGGCCTTTGACCACTATTGGTTCCAAAGGACCGCGAATAACCAAACTTCACGTTGAGCGTCATTTGAGGACTTAGAACGCTCACCCAGTCCGCTACAATGTTCGTCCCGTCCAAGGGAAAAAAGACGTCCGCAAACGGCGAAAACACGTTCTCCCGATTTATGTCTGAGTCTGTCCGTAAATACCGCCCAAAAAATCTGTTGGACTCTGATAGGAAATAATCTACGCGGGCCAGATAAGTCTCATCGCGCCTCGTCTGGTTGAGGCCTTTTACTAGATTTAGTGCTTCACCAGGCTGGTTCGGTTGTGGAATAAAACCAAACCCAAGATACGTTTCCGCGAACGGATCGATCCTCGAACTCGGAATCTGGTTGTTTGGAAAAGGCGCATTATTATTCAGCGGATCTACAAGCTGCACGTCGGGCAGCAGACTAGACAAATCTCCCGAGGTCCAGCCAGCGGGAGGGACGGTCCCCCGCGCCGTGAATCCTTCTTTCTCCCGGTGGTATTCAAAACTGCCGTACCAGAAGAGTTTGTTTTGCATAGCCGGTCCACCGACAGCAGCACCAAATTTATTTGCCAAGGTCTCTGGCTTGCCAGCGGAAAAGAAATTCCGAGCGTTTAGGTTGTCGTTCTGATGGAAATTCCACGCCGATCCATGAATTTCGTTCGTCCCGGATTTCGTGATCACGTTCACTACGGATCCATTATCAGTGCTGCCCGCAAAGTAGCCGAACTGAACCTTGAATTCCGCGATGGCGTCCACCGGAGGGGCGAGGATGCTGACGCCGACGAAAAATTCCTTGGTCGGGATTCCGTCGAACATCGTATTGGTTGAAACGTGTCGCTGTCCGGAGAGCGAAACCTGGTAATCCTTCCTGCCACGACTATAGGGAGCCTCCCCATTTTGCTGCTGCTGTGGCATTACACCGGCAGTGGTACTGGCCAACCCCAAAAAAGACCTCTGGGCCAGTGGCAGCTCAACCAGCTGACGTTCCGACACTACACTACCGATGTTGGGGCTTTCGGTCTCCACAAGATTGGTCTCTGCTGCGACAGTAACATGCTCGGTAACTTCACCCACCTCCAGGATCACATCTCTTGCGACGACAACGTCCACTCGGACCTCAATCCCGGTGACCAAACCCGTCTTGAAGCCGGGCAGTTCCACCCTCAGGTCATAGGTGCCAGGAGGCAGCAGGGCGATTCGGTAGGACCCGAGATCGTCGCTGACAGCAGCAAAGGCCACTCCTGTCGCAACATTGGTGGCCGCCACCTCGGCACCCGGAATCGTGGCCCGGCTCTCATCAATGACAACTCCGGTAATCGTACCGGTGATTGTCTGAGCAAAGAGCGTCGCAGGGACGAGGAAAAAGGCCAGCACGGCCGCCGAGACGAAACATTGGATTTTGGACATTGTCTAAGAACCTCCCGGTAGAGACAATTCTGTGAGGTATGAGTATTCTGTTCGCGCCAAGCTTCAATAACCTGCTGTCTTCTCGCCATTAGAAACTGACTCGTGAGACAGGATCATGAGTCGTGAACCCTAAAGGCCGTCCGCTGTTCTTTGGAAAGGCCGGCTAACTCGTATTACCCTAGAGAGTCGTGAATATCGACTGTCGTCCGATCGGAGGATGTCGGTAATTGAAAAGAGATGATCGGGAAAGTGGGCTGGGTAATGAATTTGCCTAAACAGCCAAGAATTCATTCGTGCGGCAAGGATAGCCACAACTTAGTGAGGTGTCAACAGCAATTTATAAAAAATACTTTGTAAAACTTTGCAAGAAAAATCACAACATTTCGTTCCGAAATAAATGATGTTGCAAAGGATTTAAGGTCCGAGTTCTTCCTCGATGGTGACTATTTGGTTCG
Source organism: Acidobacteriota bacterium (assembly GCA_965219855.1). Taxonomy (GTDB): domain Bacteria; phylum Acidobacteriota; class UBA6911; order RPQK01; family JAJDTT01; genus CAUZIZ01. The sequence goes on along the minus strand of CBDCOR010000021.1, from coordinate 200,855 downwards.
CCCGAAGGTTGTGAAGCGTCTGACGGGCGCCGCTGGGCCAATGGACCTCCAATTCATCTACCTGGTCCGCATCTCCCAGACCCAGGTGGACGCGCGGATCATTGCTGGTCAAATAACTGCGAGCACGCTGAACTTGCGCCACTTGAAGCCGTCCCTTCACCCGAGCTTTCACTCTCGCTCCTATGGCATCGCGATTACTCTTTTTCCCGATCAATTTCAAGGTCAGCCAGTTTCGACGGTTACCCACGTCGTTCCTCAGCAGGTGGAGAGGAGCTGCATTGTTGGTAATCACGATATCGATGTCGCCGTCATTGTCGATGTCTCCGAAGGCCGCGCCTCGGCTGACCTCCTGAACGGAAAAGTAACCGTCGGCTGACCCTTCTTCGAAATGTCCTCCCCGGTTCTCAAAGAGAAGGTTTCTCTGGGCGAAGGAAACATAATCGACGTATTTTTCAACGCCCGGAGAAACATGGCCGTTGGCGACGAAAACGTCCAGATCGCCATCATTGTCATGGTCAAAAAATCCAACCCCGAAGCCCACATTCAGATAGCTGCTCTGGAGAATGCCGGTCGTATAGGTGACCTCCGAGAAAGATCCATCCCCGTTATTCCGGAACAGAGCGTTTCCCTCTTCAACGAAATTAGTGACAATCAGATCCAGCAGCCCATCCTGGTCATAATCCCCAAAGTCGACTCCCATGCCTGCCCTTGCCTTTCCGTTTTCATCGTAGGCCACACCGGAGTTCAAACCGACCTCCTCAAAAGTCCCATCCCCATTGTTTCGAAAAAGGAAATTGGCCACCGAATCGTTGGCCACGAAGATGTCCGGATCACCGTCCAGATCATAGTCGGCAAAGACCACGCCCAGCGCTTTCCCCTTAAACAGTGCAATCCCGCTCGGGACACTCCTGTCCGAAAAGGTTCCGTCGCCATTGTTTCTGTATAAAACACTGGAGTCGCCGTCGAACACGGTGGGATGACAATAAGTCTGGAATTCCCCTTTCGCACATGTCCGTTCCCTGCTCAGGTCATACTTCACGTAATTACCGACAAAGAGATCTAAGAAACCATCGAGGTTGTAATCGAAGAAACCTGCACTGGTTGCCCAGTGCCCGCTATTTTCCACGGCAGCCAGCTCTGTGGCGTCGCTGAAGGTTCCGTCGCCATGGTTCTGGAGCAAAATGCTTCGCGGATAACCCGTCAGATAGAGGTCGACATCTCCGTCGTTGTCGTAGTCTGCTACCGCAGTGCCCATGGCGAAAAGCCCCCCCACGGAGATTCCCGCCTCGGTCGTCACCTCCTTGAAGGTGCCATTGCCCCGGTTACGAAACAGTTTCCCGCCTTCGCCGACGGAATGCTCGTCTACGGGCAAACGGCAGCCATTGGCCACGAAGATATCCAAGTTGCCATCGCTGTCGTAGTCAAACAGGGCGGCGCCAGAGCCCATGGTTTCTAGCAGACGGTATTTCCCCGCTGCGTCATTAAAATGCCGAAACGGGAGACCAGACTCCACCGCCACCTCCACAAACTGAGGCAGTTCGTTTCTCTCAAATGCCGCCACCCGCAGCAGCGGTGTCCATAACAGGAACGCGATGAGAAGTCGTCTCATTGAGGAGGAAAACCCGGAATCTGATTGGGGATCTGATCAGAAATGGAATAGATACCGGCCCTGCGTTTGAGTTCCTGCTCTCTTTGCGCTTTCAGCCGTTCGAATTTTGTGAAACTCCTTTCCGCTACGTCCTTTCGGCCCAGTTTCCGATAAACTTGCCCCATTTTGAAATGGGCTCCAGAGTGTTTTGCGTCAAGCTCTAAAACCCGTCCCAGCAATCTCCTGGCCTGATCGTACTGACCGAGCCTGAACAGAATGAGCGCCCGATAGTAAAGGGTTTGAACCCATCCAGGCTGGTGTTCGTTCACCCGGGTGAAAAGGCCCAACGCCTCCTGGAACTTTCCCTGTTTATAAAGGCTGATGGCGAGGTGATGCATGGCTTCGACTCGACTCGGGCCACCCATTGCCAACACTTTGCGGAATTGTTCGACGGCTTGGGGAAACCGCCCTTGCATCTCATAGGACATCCCCAGCAGTAAATAGCCCTGGGGATCTTGAGGATCGAACTCAATCGCCTTTTCCCATACGGAAATCGCCTTCGAGAGTTGGTGCGAAAACTGATAACTCAGACCCAGGGAATGGAGAATTCCTGCGTCCTGTCCCTCCAGTTCGATAGCCCGGCTGAGGATGGGCACGGCATCTTGGTAGCGACCGTTCTCCAGTAACAGAAGTCCGACAAGATGCAACTTGTTGCCGTTATCCCAAGACACCTGGCTCACTCTCACTGCTGCCTCGACCGCCTCCTCCGTGGATTCCAGCTTAAACTGGATCTTCGCCCAGAGAAACAACACGTTCGGGTTCTCCGACTGAAGCCTTTTTGCCCGAGTCACTACTTTCAGGGCTTGTTGGACTTGGTCCGTTTCGTAAAGAACCTCTGCCAAGCCTACATTCGCCCCCAGATGGTTCGGCTGCATGCTCAAGCTGAGTTCAAACTCTCGCTGGGCTTTCTGGTAGTCCTTGACGCGCAAATGGACCCGAGCCAAGTTACTCCGCGCATCGAAATCGTCGCTTCGAATATCGAGAGAACGCTTGAAAAATTCAATAGCTCGCTGAGGGTTCCCCTTCATATCGGAAATGATGCCGGCAACGTTCAGGGCCTGGGGCAGGTCGGGAAAATCCTGTAGGACTCGAAGAATCTCCTTTTCTGCCTGCTCTAAATCTCCCCGGCTGAGTGACTGGGTTGCACGATCATAGTGATCCCGGGCTTGTTGGTGTACTTGTGCCGCCTGGCCTAAGCTGCAGCAGAGCAAGAAGGAAAGTAAAAGTTCCAAGCACCCAATACCAGAATCTCGAATCGTAGTGCGATCTCTTTTTAGAATCAACAGTTTACAGATGAAACGATCTCGCAGAGAATCCACAAAATTGGCCGTTTTCTAACATTTTGCTAAGCACTCAATCGCCCGAATCCTGAAGCCGTGTCGCAAATCGTTCTTCATCTCCTTTTTCTTCTCCACTCGAGTCAAGTTGGAAGAAGTGAAACGACCACTAGTCCCAAAAGAAGTAGATGAAAGTGGACTAAACCACATGTAAACACCTGAAATGCCAGACCTGACGGGTATTCTGGGGTTGTCAAAGAAACTTCAGAACAAGCCGAAAGGAGGCATTTCAGGTGAATAAAAAGGATAGCGCAATCATCCGCAAACGGGAAGCAGAGGTTGCTCAGCGATTGAGCCCCAGCTGGAACGGTCAAGACCCGAAACCGGTGCTCTCGCCCGAGGTCATCAGCTACGAGGTCTCGGAGAAAACGGGTGCGGTCAGTTACGGTGGTCTGGGGCTGCTGCAGCAGGTGGTGAAGTGGAGTGGGCTGGGGAAAGCCATTGACCAGGCGGTGACGCTGCTCAAACGCCACCAACCGTACCACGAATCGGACCACGTCCTGAGCCTGATCTACAACGTGGCCACGGGCGGGACCCGCTATCAGGATATTGAACTGCGACGTCAGAGTGTGAGTTTCCTGGAGGCGGTGGGAGCCGAGAAGATCCCCGCCCCCAGCACGGCCGGAGACTTTGTGCGCCGCTTTGACGCGCCCGACGTGGTGGATCTGATGGAAGCCGTCAATGCCAGCCGCCTCAAGGTCTGGGCCCAACAACCGGCCCGTTTCTTCCAACGGGCGGAGATCGACGTGGATGGGACGATGGCCCCCACGAGCGGCGAATGCAAGGAAGGGATGGAGATCAGCTACGACGGGCAGTGGGGCTATGCGCCGCTGATCGTGACGCTGGCCAATACGGGAGAGGTGCTCTATGCGGTCAACCGCTCGGGCAACCGTCCCTCTCATGAGGGAGCGGCCGAATGGCTGGATCGGAGTATCGAGCTGGTTCGAGAGGCGGGTTTTCGGAAGGTGCGCCTGCAAGCCCGACAGCTGGTGAAGATGGAGTATCGCCGTTTCCTGTGAGAGGTCATTGAAATGCCCTGCCAGATTTTGCGCAGGGGCCGACAGTTGGTCTATCGGCTGCTGGATGTCAATGGTTGGAGCCGTCTTCTCTTGGAAGGCAGTAAGTGGTTGAAACACCGGCCAGCTACCTGAAACTGAAAGGAGATAAAGTAGCTCCGAGGGTCGCCAGAGCTGGGGCGAGGTGTCTCTACAAACGCCCCCCAAGAGGGCAGAATCGTTTTCCCTGAGCGATCGGCGTGGAGGACAGCTGAACACGTGCCTGTTCTGAGTGACTTCGCGCCGAAATTTAGAATTTAGGTCTCCAAAATGGCTCCTCGGAGCCGACAAAGGGGTCTATTTTCGAACTTGCGCTTATTTTGGGACTAGTTCTCACGGCCGAGCGCACAAAACGACCTTCCAAACTCGCCAGGGTTGGCGTGCCGGGAAATCCAGTGACCTCTGCGTAGCGGAAACCGTGCAGGGTAAATCGGGGCTCCCACACCTCGGTGCCTTTTCCCTTCAGAATGTAGGTGCCCGTTTGCCGGCTGCAATGATGCCAACCCTGGCGGCGGCTGGTGCCGCGCAGGTAGGCCTCTTCCGAAGTCGGGCAATTGTAGAGGTTGCTTGGACGTCAGAAGTCGGGCGGTCTCAAGTATTTACGTGAACTATCTCCTACTTTCGTTTTGTCTTGAATCCCGTCTAGTAATGACTCACCGTCGTCGGGCACCGAGCTTTAGTTCGATCTTTTCGATCTTGATGTCCGCACCCGGCCGATAGGGCTGGCGGTCCACGACCCGAAAGCTTATGTCGTTCAGGCCGAAACGCACGTCCCCAGGCTGAACAGGAAAAACCAGCAGAAGCAGTTTCTGATTGGGGTCAACCTTGTAGTCCCCTTCACCCCCGGAGTTCGGTTGGGGCGCGGGTGAAAAAATCTGGGGGTCCTTCCACGTCGGGTCCCTCTTCTCGTCACCTAGCAGTTTTCCATTCAGCTTCACTTCCAGCCGATCGGAAGGGTCGGCGTTGAACAGGACGACCCGTAGGCTCACTTCGTCGGCGCTGGCGCTCAAGTCATCCGCCACCCGGATTCTAAAGCCGGATATCTGCCCGTCGTTGGAAAGCAGCTGAGGGAGCGGGGCCCAGTCGTTTCGGTTGATGAAGCCATCCGCCCACGGATAGCCGCCACGCCGCTGAACCGTGAACAGCTTGTTTTTGAACCGCATCGTCTCAGGGCTGCCGGCCTCCTTGTAGGCTTGGCCGTGGGATGCAGGACCCACCCACCCGCCTACGGGAGCGGCAACCTCCGGTCTGGCCGCCGACCAATTGAAGGTCTGCACGGCATCCGCGCCCTGAGCCCACCAGTTGCTGAAGACACCTCGCAAGTATTCGATGGGAGGAAACCGGTAGCCGTCCGTGGTGTGGTGGTCGTCAAACACCGGGTGGAGTTTGATGGAGGTTCCCGCCGTGATGCGGCGATATCCCTCCAGATCTACCTCGCTGGAACGCGAGCCTACGGAGAAAACATCGATCAACCTCTCGCGGGCCCAGGTTTCGACATCGAAGCCGTCGATCCGGCAGCCTTCCAGAGTGGCAGCCACTTTGGCAGCCAGCAGGAATGCCCGGCCGCGCTTCTTCTCTACTTCCAAAAGCATTCGGCGGACCTTACGGAAAAACTGGGTTAACATTTCCCGCTCTTCCCATTGGCGCCCCGGAGGCAGTACGGGAACATGGCACGCCAGGTCGATTTGAATTCCATCGAAATCGTAGTTCTCGGCCAGCTCCCGCAGCATTCTCAGCTTGTAGTCGTGCACCTCGGGAACGGCGAGGTTCCACAATCCCTGCCACCACCAGTTTAGGATGAGCCAATGCGGATTTGCCGCCTTGAGTGGATGCTTGACCCGCATCTCCAGTCCACCCTCCGGGCGGATATCTACCTCGCTGATGCGATGGTTCCAGAAAACCTTGAGATTACGCTTCTTACACTCTTCGACCAGCGCGCCCACCCAATCGAAGCCAGCGGCTCGCCACTGGACGACTTTCTTGTCTTTGGTGGCAGGGAGAACCGTGCTCGGATAGACCGCGTCCACCAGTCCGATGTCCCACGTGATGCAGTCGATCTGGCTCCCCGGTTGGTCCACGTAGTCGAATACATAGGCCAACCACTCTTTGGGTGGGAGCCTGAGGTTGCGATGGTCGGCTGCGTCGTACTGTCTAACGATCCGACGAGAGCGGTTGACCGCGGCCTCGTGCTCCGCCGACAGGGAGATGCGCCCCTCGGCGGCGAGAGCCTTCGGCGTCCCCCATACCGCCATCAGGCAGCAAGCAATCAGCGTCATACTCCACTGCATCATCCTGATCCCGGAATGGAAGACGGTCCCATACGGCTCGTGCTCGATCAGCCCTTTCGAAGCGACTCGAGGGCTGGGTGGCCTTTGGATGGGGACGTAGGGATCATCTGACAGGGAAAAACATTCACCGCTGCTGCCTCCTGTGATAAGGCGGGCTAGTCCGGCATGACGTGGAGCAATAGTGCCGTTTGCCCGGATACCTTCCAATGCACTTCGTCACCAAGTCGCAGCTGCCCGCGAGTGGAACCTGGGGGATGCACCTGGGCAATGCGGAAGCGTTCCCCGGCGGTTAGTCCGATGCTGCTGTCCAGGGTGAATCTGGCTGAAAGCTGTTTCGCGTTTGGGTTGAAAAGAAAGATAAATCCCTGATCGTCGATAACGTGGGCAAACCCGTCCACCCTGTCCACGGCAGGCCAATCCTTCAAGTCTTTGCGAACCTTCAAGTAATTGATGTTGGCTCGGCCCCACTCGAGCCACTGGCGGAGGCTTCGCTTGTCTCGATCCGACATGCCTGAGTGCAGGGGCAGGCAATAGATCTGGTTGGGAGACGACGCCAGTGCGCTGAGCAGGATGTAATCGAATCCTCGGCCGGACCAGTTGCCATTTTCTCTCATGCGGCGGGGCGGAAGAACGACCTGAGGCAGGTCCATGTAATGGGGAAAGAAATGGCGCTGTACCCGTATCCGCGACCAGGTGCGGATTCTGTCTCCCAATCGGACGGAGAGCGACTGCCGGCCAATTTCGTCCAGTCTCTTCAGAAGCGGCGACGAACGTGTCTGACGATGCAATTCAAGGCCGGGAGGTGGAGCGAGAGGGGTCGGCACACTCGGCACCTCAGAGGCATCATCAAGGGAGAAACAGGCGTCCACAAACCGATTGGACCACACTCCGAGATCCCTGGCGGGTCGCCCGTACATCATGAGGAGTTTGGGATACCGCTCTCGGATCGTCCGGGCCAGTCGATTCAAGGCCCGCTGGCCGCCGTAGTTCGAGTCTCCGGGAAAATGATCATGGTCGGCAGAAGGGCAGTCAGCCGGTTCCACCGCTCCGCGGCCGCCGAACAAGTCACCGTCCACAACCCAACCATCGAAATAGCCGGTGTCCAGACCTTCGCGGTGAGTACGAATCAGCCAATCCTGGAAGGGTCTCACCGCCAGACAGTTTCCCTGGACAAGCTGGGTAAAAACGCGACCGCCGAAGGTCATTGAGGTCACGGCCCGGCGGGACGGAAACATCAGCCACTCGGGACGGTCGGGCCGTAACGGCTGACCCTGCCCATTTCCAGCCACAGACCAGGGATCGCTGTTGTTGAGAGTGGGCCAGAACATCATCTTCACACCCTTTTGACGGGCGTATCCGAGCAACCTCGTAACGGACGGCTCGGGCTCGTAGTTTTGCCAACCCTCCAGGGCCGCTACTTTCTTCGCCTCACCCATCCAGGGTTCACCACCGCTAAGCCAGTCGATTCCGCATTGGGAAAGCGTGTCGATGGCACGCATGTCGGTCTGGAGATCCGCTTCCGAGATGGGACCGTTCATCTCCGAACACGGACCCCATGCGATCGGCACCAGTTCGTGCCGAGGCGGCCCCAGAATGGCCGAGGTCATAGCCAACATGGCTGAGGACTCACACGGCAAGGGGACATCGCGCAGTGTTTCTCCTTTAGAGCGTCGTTGGTACACTCCGACGTAGATGGGTTCGCTTTTCGCCTTTTCCTGAGATACCACCATGAGGCTCGGAGCGTAGGCCAGATGCACCTCGTCGTCGGTTAGCGAAGAGCGGTCGAAAGGAACCTCGACTCCGGCCATGAGTCCGCCGTCAGCCGACCGGCCGAAGTAGGTCACACTCTTAAGGTGAGCGTAGGGGACCCATTGCAACTGGTCACCTCCAATGCGCAGCACGCTAATCAGCGCACGCCTCCAGGTAAATTTCAGGTCGGAGGTGAGCGTGAGATGTTTTTCGTAAAAGGCCCCTTCAGGGTGAAGGATGTAATCGACCCCAAGTGTGTAGCTTCCATCTCCGAACTCCAGGGTCAGTCTATCTTGAGCGAGGTGGACGGATCGAAGGTTGAGGTCACGGCGCCCCAGCGTCAGCTCCCTTAGCTTCGGCGTCGCCCTTCCTCTGAGGTATTGGTACTCCTCGATCTCCACCTCAAAATCGTCCCGTTCAACCGAATAGCTCTCACCGCTGAGTCTGTTGTCAATCGCGGCAAGCGTACCCAACTCGCGATTAAAGTGGAGTCGGATTGATGCGTTTTCGAGAACCAGGAGCGAAGGGTCGCCTTGAGTGCAGGCCGCGCCCAGGCAAACGAGTCCCAGCAGTACGCCCAGGCGGTATCTCCACAAGTGGCCGGAGTCGTCATCCATCTTCGGATACTCTTCTAAAGAATCCAGACTCCCCATTGCCCATTAAAGAATCCAGACTCCCCATTGCCCATGAGCTATACTGCATCCGACGCGCCCGGTCAACGACGATTTGGCTCGTCTTACCGGTAGCTTTTTGCGTCCCCAAACGGAATGATCTTCAACTCGCTCGAGTATCTCGTTTTCTTCGCAATCGTGGCACCCGCGTATTTCCTCCTACCCCAGCGTTTTCGGTGGACCCTACTTCTTGCGGCAAGCCTCTGGTTCTACATGGCCTGGCGAGCAGATTACGTGATTCTGATTATCGCCAGTATCGCCCTCGATTACGTCTGCTCAAACAGCATGGGCCGCACTGAGAATCCGGTTGCGCGGAATGCCTATCTGATGGTCAGCATCTGCGGCAATCTAGGTCTGCTCTTCGCCTTCAAGTATTTCAACTTCTTCAACAGCTCCCTTCGCGTCCTATTCCACTATTACGATCTGCCCTACGAAATACCCAGGATGGATGTGGTGTTGCCGGTCGGAATCTCGTTTTACACATTTCAAACGATGAGCTACACCATCGATGTCTACAGGAGAAAAATCCAACCGGAACGCCATCTCGGCTATTTCGCCCTGTTTGTTTCCTTCTTCCCGCAGTTAGTGGCAGGACCGATCGAGAGAGCCTCGAATCTTCTTCCGCAACTCAAACAGCGGCACACTCTGGATTTCGCGCGCATCAACGAAGGTCTCCGGCAGGCTTTGTGGGGGTTCTTCAAGAAAGTCGTCGTGGCCGACCGTTTGGCGGCTTACGTAGATGCCGTCTACAATGATGTGCCCGACCACACCGGGCTTCAGTTTGTACTCGCGACTTACTTTTTCGCCTTTCAAATCTACTGCGACTTCTCGGGATACTCCGACATCGCGATCGGTTCTGCCAAGATTCTGGGGATCCGTCTGAGCTCGAACTTTGCACACCCCTATTTTGCCAAATCCACAGTTGAGTTTTGGCGACGTTGGCATATTTCACTTTCCAGCTGGCTGCGAGACTATCTGTACATCTCTCTGGGGGGCAACCGCTGGGGTGTCGGCCGCACCTATTTCAATATCTCGATCACGATGCTATTGGGAGGACTCTGGCATGGCGCTAATTGGACGTTTCTGCTCTGGGGGGCCTTGCAGGGTTTTCTGCTCATCGTCTCCCGCTTAAAACAGCCCTACGTGGGCGCGTTGCATGAGCGCTTAGGGCTGCCCGCCTGGATTCGCGAGCCCCTCCAAGTAGGCCTTACCTTTCACCTGTCGTGTCTCTCCTGGGTTATTTTCCGGGCCAACTCCGTCTCGGATGCGTTCCACATCCTCCGGAATGTATTCAATGTGCAGGACTGGTATGAATGGAGTACGATCCTGAGTCCCCAGGAACTGGTGCTTTGCTTCGCCTCAGTCTCCCTGTTGTTGGCCCTGGACTGGACCGACCGGATCCAACCACTGCACGAATACGTTTCCACCAAACCTGCCGCGGTCCGTTTGGTATACACCTACGGCATGCTCTTTGCCATCATCTTTTTCGGAATCCGCGAAGCCCATGTCTTTATTTACTTTCAGTTCTGATCTGAACCTCTTAGCCTGAAATTGACACTGGTGTTTGACAGGACCCGTTTCAGGTCTCGAGCAAATCTCTGCGAAAAGATCACCGCTCCCTCCAGAGAGAGATGGTCCCAGTTCCAGAAATTACGTTTGTCGTAGTTGAGGAACGAGCTTGAATCGGTGTTGTAGTTGAGAAACGGGATGCGGTATCGGGCCGCCAGTCCTCGGTGTATGGCATCGACCTCGTCGTATATCGGCGCATCACGCCCTTCCAGATACTCGGGCATCTGATACAGAACGACCTGAACCCCATCCTCCTGCAACTCGCGAATGGTGTCTTCAAACACCTGAACCCATTTTTGATTGATCTGCACCGGCCTGTACATCACGTTGCTCCGATAATATTCCGGACCGTAGACACCTGGTCGGTAACCCAATGGAAGAGGAACGAACCCACGATCACAGAACTGGTGGGGAGACCTCTCGTAAATGTAGGTTTCCTCTCCTGCTAGGATGTCGATCAATTGTTTGTGGTACTTGAGCAGGGGGATTTTGTTGTGGAGAAGCAGTCTAAAGATGGAGTATCCCTGTTCATCTGACCTACCGGCAGGCTGCACCTCATCCGAAAATGTGTGGCGTATCAGTGTCAACCAGTCAATAAACTGGGCATCGTAGTACATGGTTCTCCACAGGATGCGCTCCTCGAATTGAAAATACATCGTATCCAGTGCCACGATGCTGATCCGTTTCTTGAGAGGCTTGAGTAGAAAGCGGTAGAGCGAATGAAGGAAAGGCGGGTTGGACCCATCAAGCCCGAAATTGTAGGCTTTCAGTCCCGTCCCTTCCTCGATGTACTGGGTGTGGACCCCGTGCATTGTGTGGGAGGGCCCCAGAAAGATGATGTCGTATTCCGGTGATCCCTCATAGATCTCGCGAAAACTCATCTCGTAATGATTCTCGGTCATCTCAGCCACCCATACATTAGCTGCGAAAAGAGGAACCAAGAAAAGCGTGACGTACAGGGCGGCAGGACCGACTGATTTAGTGAGTCGCCTCATAGCGATGGATCTTCTCTTTCCTTGTCAGCCAGCACTGCCATCCAGTCGCGAGGCGCGACCCATGTCCCAAGTTTCGCGGACAGCGCGGCAGCATCGGTGAAAATCTGAGTGTCCCACTGGCTCATTTTCCCTCCTATTTGAACTTAGGGTCTGTAAGGAAATAACCGATACACTTTGCTGGGGTCCCCGGGTGCGCTGGCTAGGCGCGAGCGACGCACATACGCGCTGCGGTATTTGGGGAGCGAGCAACAACGCCAGCGTGCCTGCGGACCCCAGCCCGCAGGGGCGCGGCGCCAAAGGGCATCGGTTATTTCCTTGCAGACCCTTAAATATGTCGGTGAGGTAGAAGTCTTTCCAGGCCCAGAGGTAAGTGACGAAGGATTCCACATGCTAGCCCAAGCTTTCTTTGACTTTTTCTCAAAGTAAATCATCACAGTCTGCTTCCCCACTCGATCCTTCATGGGGAACTTCTTGACTTTCTTCAGCTGCTTGAAGGGATAAGTTTTCGCCTCTTCTCCGATGATCACCCCCAGCGCTTTCTCCCCCCGAATCCCTCGAGACAGGAGGTCAAATCTGTCCTGCCCATAAACGTCCTGATGGTAAGGCCGGGTGTAGCCGGTTTTGATGCTCAAAACCAGCGTCTCCGGATGTCTATTCTTCCAATCCTTCCAGCTGGTTTCGACCAGGGGAAAGGTTTTCAGGGGTGTTCCAGTCAGGGGCCCGGTCACAGCCTTTCTCAAAATCTGCGACCATAGGCTTTCGGTCTGACGATCGTACATCAGCACGTTGCTTCGGAGCAGTTTGCCTGAAACACCGAATGAGTAACACTTACCATCGATTAACGGGTCGTAACCTACGCCCGAACCGGCCAGCGGTCACCAGGAAAGAGCGAGGGGCCTATCCGCTATGGTGTCGTTGACCACCTCGTGCCAGTCCAATATCTTGATCGGGTAAGCCTTAGCCACACCCCTGTGCTCAACACCCAATACACGATCCCACGATTGAAGAAACTTATTGGCCTCTTTGGCCGAGACAAAGCTGGGGTCAGTCAGAGCAGGGATCCCGTCTTTGGGAGGGCCTCCGGCTTCGATCTCCCTCAAGGGGATGTTGTGGAGTGTAACATCGAAGACTCCCCCACCTCCGTCTGGGATCTCCTTGACTTCGGGGGCCCCTGGTGTCCCCATCGCGAACACTCCCCAAACCACCAATACAAGGGCGATCCCCAAAAGGCTGTTCATCATCTTTTCCTCATTCCAAAGTATGAATCCTATCGTGATCCACAACGCTATCTCCCCTACGTCCCCTTTGACTTTCCGACAGGCGGAAGGTCCTTGACCCCAGTCCAGAGCTCCACTCGGGTCAGTCCCGTCCCGGAGCGGAAGGCTGGGCGGAGTTGCGGACCGCAAGTTGAATCAAGACTTGCTCTATCCTTATCAGGTAAACCTTGACTGGTCAAACTGACGTCGAATATACTTACACGAGCTGACGTCGAATATACTTACACGAGGTGCCTTGAGTGCCTGCGACCAGGAGACGGGGATGTTCCCGAAAACAAACTGTTGGCATCTGGTGATGCACCTAGTTTCGAAGCAAGTCGATCCAGGCATAGCCCTTGGTCTAAGGTGCATGGCCTGAAGTTGACCCTTTCTCGGAGGCCGCTTCAGCGTCCTCCCGTGGACTTCGGCCTGCGAGGCCCGGTTAGAATTTCCATGAGGAGTTGGAAAAGATGCTAGTAAAGAGGGCTTTGGCTCTTATTTGCCTGGCGGGTCTCGTAGTCTGCGTCCTCAGCTTCTCTGCCGCTGCCCCAGGTGTGAAGGAAACCAGGGACACCATGCTGGCACCCGCGCACGAGCAGGTGCAGGCGATCTTGAACTCCAATTGCCTCTCCTGTCACAGCAACGAAACCCGAACCGGCGGATTCTCCGTGGTAAACCTTGAATCCGTGTTGGAGGGCGGCGCTAAACATGGTCCAGCGGTATTAGCGGGTCAGCCAGCCGAGAGCCCGCTGGTGAAAGTCCTACGTGGGGAGATCCAGCCTCAGATGCCCTTCGGTAAGAGCCTGGCGGACAGCGACATAACCCTCATTGAGCGCTGGATTAGGGAATTAAAACCGGAGACCGATTCGGATTCCGCGCCCCACTGGTCCTTCCTCAAACCCACCCGCCACGATCTACCGGCTGTGCAAAACAGCCAGTGGGCGCGCAATGAAATTGACAACTTCATCCTGGGCAAACTGGAGAAGAGGGGTCTGACGCCCGCCAAAGAAGCCGACCGCAGAGTATTGATCCGTAGGCTTTACTTCGACTTGATCGGACTACCTCCCCCTCCGGAAGAGGTCCAGGCTTTCGTGGAGAGTTCCTCTCCCAACGCCTACGAGGAACTGGTCGACCGTCTGCTTGCGAATCCCGGTTACGGAGAGCGCTGGTCCCGCCATTGGTTGGACCTGGCCCGCTATGCCGACAGCAACGGTTACGAGCAGGATCCCGATTACTACCACACCTGGCGCTACCGTGACTATGTGATCGACGCGTTCAATAACGACAAGCCCTACGACGAGTTCATCAAGGAGCAGCTCGCCGGCGACGAATTCTTGCACTATCAAGGTGCAGCAGCGCTTCCCACTCCGGACCCGGAAAACACGGTTGCTTTGACCTTCCTCCGACTGGCGCCCTTTACCGAACCTCGTGGAGAAAGAAGTCGGGACGAGCTGTTGAGTGAGATAACCACAACCGTAGGCTCGGTATTTCTAGGCCTCACGGTGGGTTGTGCCAAGTGCCATGACCACAAATATGATCCGATTCCGCAGGAAGATTTCTATCGCATGAAGGCGTTCTTCGCCACCGTCTACATGACACCTCCCCGAATCGGCGATGTGCAGCAGCTGGGGGGACCGCAGCCTGCCGAATTCTACAGGCCCGGTGAGCAAGAATGGGCCGACCAGAAACGTGCCACGAATGAAAAAGAGCTCAAATCGTTCGAGGCGGAATATGAGGCCTTCAAGAAGCCCCTGTTGGAGAGGCTGACCGCTTTCAGAGGCGTGCCGGAGAATAGGCCCCTGGAGGAATTGCGGGAGCGGGAGAACAAACTGAAGCGGGAGATTGAAGAGCGAAGAGCGGAGATGAACCGGGCAGCCACTCTCTACCTGCAGGGAAGGCTCGAGGCAGCTGAACTGGCGGAAAAGGAGACACTTCTGGATCGCCGGATGACTGTCCTGAGAATGGATTTGAAAGGCGTCAGCGACGAGCTCGAAAAGCTGGCAACGGAGCAAAACAAGGGCGTGGCGAAGCTGGGGGACTTGGAAACAGCCCTCAAACAAGAGGCCAAGAAGGAGGAGAACGAGCTCTTCTCAGCGGACGAACGAGGCCGATACTTCGACTATCGCAGCCGCATTCTCTGGTTGAAAAATAGAATCGAGCGACTCAAGCCTCTGGCCATGTCGGTACAACACTCCCATGGCCCTCCTTATGCGCCCAGTGCTCCCACAACCTATGTGCTGCACCGCGGAGAGTTTGACCATCCCGGCGAGCCGGTGAAACCCGGTTTCCCCAGAGCCATCGCCGGCCATGCCGCGGCCGCGGAGCTGGAGCTGGATCGCTTCCGTCGATATCCGACGCGGGGTTGGCGGATTACCCTGGCCAGGTGGATCGCCAGCGCGGCCAATCCCCTGACGGCGCGGGTCATGGTGAATCGGATCTGGCAGCATCACTTCGGCCAGGGCATTGTCGCGACGCCTAGTGATTTCGGCAAAATCGGCGCGCGACCCACTCATCCCGAGCTATTGGACTGGTTGGCCATTCGCTTCATTGAAGAGAAGTGGAGCATCAAGGCCGTCCACCGCCTCATCCTGACTTCCAGCACCTATCGACAGTCTTCCCAGAAGGTGGACGAGGAGAGCGAGAAGATAGATCCGGAAAACCAATTGCTGTCCCGTTTCAACCGGCGGCGACTCGAGGGAGAGCTGGTCCGAGACAGTGTCCTGGCTGTCAGCGGTCGCTTGAATCGGGATAAGGGTGGACCGCCCGTGTTTCCGCCACTGCCGAAAGACCTGTTGGAAAAGCAGAGTGTCCAGGGGCTGAATACCTGGGATACCACCCATGGCCCCGAAGGCAGGAAACGCAGCATCTATACCTTCCAGCGGCGCTCCTTGAACAATCCCTTCCTGGGAGTGTTCGACGCTCCCGTATTCAACACCTCCTGCGATCGACGCAGGATTTCGATTACGCCACTGCAGGCACTCTCGATGTACGACAGCCAATTCGTCAATGAGGAAGTCTCCCACTTTGCGCAACGAGTAAGACAAGAGGCCAGCCCCGAGCCGAATGAGCAGATTCAACGCGCCTTCCAGCTGGCCTTCAGTCGGAACCCCCGTGCCGCTGAGCTCCAGATGGCCCAGACGTTTTTCACATCGGCCTCCTCCCACCAGGAAGCACTGGTGGGGCTCTGCCGGGTGCTTCTGAACACCAACGAATTAATCTATGTTGACTAGAAATCGACAGGAGTTTGCGTCATGTCTGTGAGAAAAAAGTTTTCGAGCAGCCCGTACAAGAATCACTGTACAGGTCTTGCACGCGGACCCGTCTCCCGCAGAGACTTTCTTTGCCGCTCCTACAATGGCCTCGGAGCCCTGGCCCTGGCCGGCATGCTGGCCGAGGAACTGGGAGCCAGCTCCGCAAAGTCGCTCAGTCCGATGGCAGTCCAGACTCCACACTTGCCGCGCAAGGCCAAGCATTGCATTTTCATGTTCATGGCTGGCGGGGCCAGCCAGGTGGACACCTTTGATTACAAACCCGCTCTGGAAGAATATGCCGGTAAACAACTACCCAAACTCTCCGGTTTCTCCGGAGAAATTCAAGGGTACCTGGAACAACCTCACCGGGCTATGCCCAGCCGCTGGGAGTTCAAACGGTACGGAGAATCAGGCAAGTGGGTTTCCACGCTCTTCCCCCACATCGCAGAGAATGTGGATGATCTGGCCTTCATTTATGGCATCAAAGTCGACAACAACAATCACGGACCGGCCACCTTTCATGCCAACACCGGCTCGGTCTTCCCCGGCAGCCCCTCGGTGGGTTCCTGGGTCACCTATGGATTGGGGAGCCCCAACCAGAATCTGCCCGGCTACGTAGTGATTCAGGATCCGAGAGGCGCCACCATCAACGGAGCCGATAACTGGGGCTGCGCCTACCTCCCGGCTGCCTACCAGGGGACCCTGATCCGCGCCGCGGGAACGCCGATCCTGGACCTGGATCTTCCCCCAGGTGTCACTCGAGAGCGGGCGCGCCGAGAATTCGACCTGCTTCGGTCGCTCAATGAACAGCACCGTGATGAGCGTCGCCGCACGTCCGAGCTGGAAGCGCGCATCAGCGCCTACGAACTGGCCTATCGCATGCAGATGGCAGCCCCCGAGGCGGTGGATCTCTCCAAGGAGTCCGAGCAAACCAAGAAGATGTACGGCCTGGATGATCCGATGAAAGAGGGCTTCGGACGTCAGTGCCTGCTGGCTCGCCGCATGGTCGAAAGAGGGGTCCGCTACACGATGCTGATTCACGGCGGCGGGGCGGTAGAGCGGATCTGGGATGATCACACGAACACCTTTAAACGAATGCCCGAACACGCGGCAGAAGTGGACCAAGCGGTGGGAGCCTTGCTGAAGGATCTGAAAGGCCGCGGCCTGCTGGACGAAACCCTGGTGGTCTGGGCCTCGGAAATGGGTCGCACCACGTTCATCAACGACGTCGATACCGACTGGGACAAGCTGGGACGGGATCACAACCAGTACGGCCTGGTGATGTGGATGGCAGGAGGAAACGTCAAGGGGGCCACCTCAGTCGGCGAAACCGACGAATTCGGCCTGGGGCCGATTGGAGATAACCCCATCCACATGCGTGACGTTCACGCTACCATTCTGAACCTGCTCGGCCTGCACGACGAGAAGCTGACCTATCTGCACGCCGGGCGCTTCCGAAAACTGACCGACATCGGCGGCCGTGCCCTGACCGAGATCATGGACGTCTAAGTCCCTCTTGGGGGTTGGTAGCGCCGGGAGAGGATCGATGCCCATGCACCACCTCTATGTCCTGATCGCTTTCTTCCTGACGCTTACCACATCGGCCTACGAGCAAGCCTGTCTTGGTCAATCGTCCCTAGACAAGCCCTATCCCACGTTGGGGTCAGTTGAACGCCATGACTCGGCCGCGGACGAGGTCCTATTGCCCGACGCCCAGATGGAAATCCTGGCGGAGGGATTTAAATTCAGCGAAGGACCGGTCTGGATGCCGGAGGGCCAATTCCTCCTGTTCACCGACATTCCGCGGAATACCGTGTTCCGCTGGGACGAAAAGACGGGGCTGAGCATCTACCTCCGACCTTCGGGCTATGTAGGCACGACGCCTCGAGGCGGGGAACCGGGCGCCAACGGACTGTTACGCGATCGACAAGGTCGGCTGATCTCGATGGAACATGGCGAGCGTCGCGTGACCCGCCTGGACGACGTGCACCGCGCCATCAAGACGGTTTTGGCCGATCGCTTCGAGGGCAAGCGGCTCAACAGTCCCAACGACGGAGTCGTACACTCCAACGGCGATATATACTTCACCGACCCACCCTACGGCTTGGAAGGGCTCGACGATGATCCCGCCAAGGAACTGGACTTTCAAGGTGTGTACCGATTAACGGCCGATGGCAAGCTGAGTCTGTTGACGCGCGAGCTAAAGCGTCCCAACGGAATCGCCTTGTCGCCAGACGAAAAGACGCTGTATGTCGCTAACTCCGATCCCGACCGCGCCCTCTGGATGGCGTACGGCGTGCGGGACGACGGCAGCCTGGACGACGGCCGCGTCTTTTACCGTTTGACTAAAGCATTCCTGGAAGGGAAAAAGGGACTGGCCGACGGGATGGCCGTGGATCGGGGCGGAAGGATCTACGCCACCGGCCCAGACGGCGTGATGATCTTCATGCCGGATGGCAAACATATCGCGACATTGACAACCGGCGAGGAAACCGGCAACTGCACCTTCGGCGGAAGCGATGGATCCCAGCTGTTCATCATGGCTGATCTGTACGTGGTGCGGATCCAGCTCAAGACCAAGGGACTGGGGTTCTGACCACCGAGATTCCGACGATCGGGGATGGGTCTTTTGAATGCCAGCGAATCCATTCTTGGGCGTCATACTGCACGCTGTCGGCGGCTTTTCAGCAGGCAGCTTTTATATCCCTTACAAAAAGGTCACTGGATGGGCGTGGGAAACCTATTGGCTGGTGGGGGGACTTTTCATCTGGGTCATTTGTCCGCTGATTGCTGCGCTCCTGACCGTTCCCGCGTTGGACCAGGTTTTCGGGGCCGTCCCGCGGTCCGTCGTCGTGCTGACATTCCTCTGCGGGCTGGGCTGGGGAATCGGCCACCTGACCTTTGGGCTGTCGCTGAGATACCTGGGCATGTCTCTTGGCATGGGCCTGGTGCTTGGCTTTTGCACTTTTTTCGGAGCCCTGATCCCGCAGATCTTCAAGGGCGAATTTCTCGGACTGTTTTACGAAACCTCCGGCCGATTCTCGCTGGGCGGATTGGCCGTTTGTCTGTTGGGAGTCTTTTTTTGTAGTTGGGCGGGGACGTCGAAAGAACGGGAACTTCCCGACGAGGCAAAGAAAGAGACGATTGCCGAGTTCAATTTCGGCAAAGGGGTCTGGGTTGCATTTTTTTCTGGAGTCATGAGTGCTTGCTTTGCGTTTGGTGTGGAATTGGGCGATCCCTTGCAGAAAGCGGCCGGCCAATACGGCGCAAAAGACTTAAACGCCAATAACGCTCCACTGCTGCTGGTGTTGGTAGGTGGCGGCATCGCCAACATTATCTGGTGTGTCGCCTTGAACTTCCGCAATCTTAGCGGAGGTGATTACAGCAATCGCCGATCGCCCTTGGTCACCAACTACGTCTTCTCCGCCATGGCAGGTATCGTCGGCTACGCGGAATTCTATTTCTTTGGCATGGGCGAATCGCAGATGGGAAAGTTCAGCGTGTTCGCCAGCTGGCCAATCCATATGGCCTTCATCATCGTGTTCAGCAACCTGTGGGGAATTGTTTTTCAGGAGTGGAAGGGCACCAGCTTACGAACTCGTATCCTGCTCGCAATCGGCCTGGTTGCGCTGGCGGGATCAACCCTGATCTCGAGCTACGGAAGCTGGCTGAAGGAAACAGTGTAAAGACATACTGAATTATTAAATATCGAACACACGAACGTCGAAGGGATGATAATGACGAACAGCAGAATATCGAAAAGGCGAATGTCGAAGTATAAGAGCCGCTGCCCCTCGTCCCCAACGAAGTCTTCTCCTGAACGATCCACCGCCGGCTGGTGGATGGCCTAGCCCCAAAAGAAGTAGATGAAAGTGGACTAAACCACATGTAAACACCTGAAATGCCAGACCTGACGGGTATTCTGGGGTTGTCAAAGAAACTTCAGAACAAGCCGAAAGGAGGCATTTCAGGTGAATAAAAAGGATAGCGCAATCATCCGCAAACGGGAAGCAGAGGTTGCTCAGCGATTGAGCCCCAGCTGGAACGGTCAAGACCCGAAACCGGTGCTCTCGCCCGAGGTCATCAGCTACGAGGTCTCGGAGAAGACGGGTGCGGTCAGTTACGGTGGTCTGGGGCTGCTGCAGCAGGTGGTGAAGTGGAGTGGGCTGGGGAAAGCCATTGACCAGGCGGTGACGCTGCTCAAACGCCACCAACCGTACCACGAATCGGACCACGTCCTGAGCCTGATCTACAACGTGGCCACGGGCGGGACCCGCTATCAGGATATTGAACTGCGACGTCAGAGTGTGAGTTTCCTGGAGGCGGTGGGAGCCGAGAAGATCCCCGCCCCCAGCACGGCCGGAGACTTTGTGCGCCGCTTTGACGCGCCCGACGTGGTGGATCTGATGGAAGCCGTCAATGCCAGCCGCCTCAAGGTCTGGGCCCAACAACCGGCCCGTTTCTTCCAACGGGCGGAGATCGACGTGGATGGGACGATGGCCCCCACGAGCGGCGAATGCAAGGAAGGGATGGAGATCAGCTACGACGGGCAGTGGGGCTATGCGCCGCTGATCGTGACGCTGGCCAATACGGGAGAGGTGCTCTATGCGGTCAACCGCTCGGGCAACCGTCCCTCTCATGAGGGAGCGGCCGAATGGCTGGATCGGAGTATCGAGCTGGTTCGAGAGGCGGGTTTTCGGAAGGTGCGCCTGCGCGGGGACACGGATTTTTCGCTGACGGCTCATTTTGACCGTTGGACGGAGGCGGGCGTGGAGTTTGACTTCGGGATCGACGCCCATCCGAGCTTCGTCAAGTGGGCGGAGGCGTTGCCAGAAGCGAGATGGAAAGAGCTGGGGCGCCCCAGCCAGGGGAAAGGAAAAGGGAAGAAGCGGCGCCAGCGGCGGGACAAAGTGAAGCCGGAGATTGTCAAGAGACGCGGGTTCAAGACGCTGACGCTGGAACGGGAAGAGATCGCGGAGATCGACTACCGTCCGAGCAAAGCGAAGCGAACCTATCGGATGGTGATCTTGCGCAAGACGATCCTGGTCGAGAAAGGCCAGAAGCGGCTGCTGCCGCAGACGCGCTACCACTTTTATGTCACCAATATCTCGGCCAGAACGTTGGGAACGGCGGGAGTCGTACGGGAAAACAACCGGCGCTGCAACCAGGAGAACGTCATTGAACAACTCAAGAACGGAGTCGAGGCCCTGCGGATGCCCTCGGATACGCTGGTAGCCAACTGGGCCTATCTGGTGATTGCGGCTCAAGCCTGGAATCTGAAGGCCTGGATGGGGTTGGTGCTGCCGGCGCGACTGCAAGCCCGAGAGCTGGTGAAGATGGAGTATCGCCGTTTCCTGCGAGAGGTCATTGAAATGCCCTGCCAGATTTTGCGCAGGGGCCGACAGTTGGTCTATCGGCTGCTGGATGTCAATGGTTGGAGCCGTCTTCTCTTGGAAGGCAGTAAGTGGTTGAAACACCGGCCAGCTACCTGAAACTGAAAGGAGATAAAGTAGCTCCGAGGGTCGCCAGAGCTGGGGCGAGGTGTCTCTACAAACGCCCCCCAAGAGGGCAGAATCGTTTTCCCTGAGCGATCGGCGTGGAGGACAGCTGAACACGTGCCTGTTCTGAGTGACTTCGCGCCGAAATTTAGAATTTAGGTCTCCAAAATGGCTCCTCGGAGCCGACAAAGGGGTCTATTTTCGAACTTGCGCTTATTTTGGGCCTAGCGGGATTCCCACCCGGGAAACCTCGGTCCCCAGCCCAGGTACTCGTACCCATCGAAATCTACTTCGGGTCCAATGACCCGGGGGTCTTTACTCGCTTCGAGCTCCGTCAAGAGCTGCTTGCTCAGTGCTTCTTTTGCCGCCGCATACTCCGCGTCTGAAGCCACGTTGGACAGTTGGTCGGGATCCTTTCGCAGATCGTACAATTCCTCGGCCGGCCGTTTCGCGAAGGAAAGATCATAAAGACGCTGGTGGGTCGCGTCTTTTCCCCGATTCTCGACCATGTATGTCTTCGTCAGTCCGTTGTCACAATCACCCAACCAGACGCCGGGGATTGCGGCATTCTCGTAATCGGGTGTGCCGGAGGGCCATCGATCGGGGCGAAAGTTCCGGATGTACAGAAAATCGTGGGTTCGAATCGCCCGGGAGGGATACCCTCCCATGTCCGGCGCCTCCTGCGATGGCACATGACGCTCCTTACCGGTCAGCACAAAATGGCGGTTCGGATCAATCCGGCCGGACTCCTGGCTTGCCAATAGATTCATCAGACTTTGGCCGGTCATACCCTGGGGAACGTCTTGCCCAGCAGCTTGCAGAAACGTCGGAGCAAGATCCGTGAGGCTCACAAAGTCATCGACCGTGTGAGGCCGTCTGATCTTGGTGGGCCAACGGACCGCAAGGGGTACCCGCGTCCCCGTGTCGTAGAGGTTACTCTTGCAACGAGGAAAGGGCATGCCGTGGTCGCCGGTCATGACCACGAAGGTGTTGTCCAAT
Source organism: Acidobacteriota bacterium (assembly GCA_965219855.1). Lineage (GTDB taxonomy): Bacteria > Acidobacteriota > UBA6911 > RPQK01 > JAJDTT01 > CAUZIZ01. The sequence continues at coordinate 178,539 of CBDCOR010000021.1, read as the reverse complement.
TCGCCCATCGCCTCCAATGCCCTCAGCGCGTCACCTACCAGTGTGTCGAAGCGCTGCACTTCGAAGTAGTAGTTGGCCACATCATTGCGAACGTCGGGGTGCTCGGGGAAACAGGCCGGCAGCTTGATCTTGTTCAGGTCCATTCCACTGGCCTTTCCCGAACCCGGCTCGTAGGGCCGATGCGGGTCGCTGGTACCGAGCCAGAAACAGAACGGTTTGCCAGTGGGACGCTGATCCAGAAATTGTTTGAAGCCCGGATAGCGTTTGCCGGCCAGGTTTCGACCCACAGTTTCAGGGCGGCCTGGTCCCCAGGCTTTCCCCTGATGCCCGGTGACGTATCCGTTCGGCTCCAGCAACTCCGGGTAGCCGACAAACTGGTCCGGGAACACGCTCCAGAGGTTTCCTGCCCCCTTCAAACGCCAATGCCACTGACCCGTCAGGATAGCCCCTCGCGACGGCGTACATGAAGGTGACGAGACATAGGCATGGTGAAAGAGCACGCCTTCGCGTGCGAGACGGTCAAAGCTGGGTGTCTTGACCACCGGATCGCCGTAAGCCCCAGCATGAGGCCAACCCCAATCGTCCGCAATTGCGAAAAGGATGTTCGGCATCGCGGCCTTGCTCTGCTCCTCCGACTCCGCCGACGAACAGGATAAAACGCTCGCCAGACATGAAACCCGCAAGAGCAGACACGATCGTGTTGGGAGATACTTGTTCATTGGGGTTTTCCTCGTCACTTGAATCGTCCTATCGTCTCAATAGTACCTTGCACTTGTCGACTCCTTACTTCGGGATGCTCCCATTTTGTTCGCGAAAACACTTCAACGATCGGTGGTGGAGAACCTGAATCGGCGCGTACTTACGTCATTCGTGTTAGGGTGTTCGGAATGAGATGGAGAGACCTTTCGGGCTCGGGTCAAGCGAGCTTGACTCTGGGGCCGGAGCGGCGGAAAATATTGTGAAAGGTAAGAATAGCTTGTCCATGGGAAAAGCCAGTCGTCCATTTCTATTGACCTGTGTTGTGTTCCTGCTGCTGGGGTGGGCGCGGTCTCAGCCTGCCCAGGAAGCGATCCTGGAGACGCTTCCCCCGCCGGACTCGAAAAGAGTTGACTTCGACAGCGACGTCGCTCCTTTATTCAAGGAAAAATGCCAGTCCTGCCATGGCCCGGAGAAACAGATGGGAGGACTGCGCCTGGATACGCAGGACGAGGCCATGGCTGGGGGTTACTCCGGCCCGGTCATACTCCCGGGTAAAAGCGCGGAGAGCAAGCTGATTCACATGCTGGCAGGCGTGGGTGAAAGCTTGATCATGCCCGTCGGAGGCGAGCCCCTGACAGGACAGCAGATCGGCTTGGTCCGAGCCTGGATCGATCAGGGAGCTGCTTGGACCGACCAGATCACCTCCTCAGAGACAGATAGTGGCGTCCAGACCAAACGGGACAAGCATCCTCACTGGGCCTTTAATCCGCCGCAGCGCGCTCCCGTACCCGAGGTGCGAGATGCTGGCTGGGTACGTAATCCCATCGACGCCTTTGTGCTGGCAAGGCTCGAGTCCCAAGGCATTACCGCCTCGCCCGAGGCCGAGCGCATCACCCTGATGCGCCGTGCGAGTCTGGATCTGACTGGGTTGCCACCGACGCCCCACGAGGTGGACCGGTTCTTGGCGGATGAGCCTCCCGGCGCCTACGAGCGTCTGGTCGACCGGCTTCTGGACTCGCCCCACTACGGCGAGAAGTGGGCGCGGCACTGGATGGACCTGGCGCGCTACGCCGATAGCGACGGCTACGAGAGCGATTTCCTTAGACCTCACGCCTGGAGGTGGCGTCACTGGCTGATTGATGCACTGAACCAGAACATGCCTTTCGACCGGTTTACCATCGAGCAAATGGCGGGGGACCTGCTGCCCGACGCGACTCTCAAGCAGTTGGTGGCCGCCGGCTACAATCGCAACACCCTCACCGACCGTGAAGGGGGGTTCGAAAAGGAGATGGACCGCGTGGAGCAGGTGATGGACCGCGCGGAGAATCTCGGATCCGTGTGGTTGGGTCTCACCGTGGGCTGCGCACGGTGCCACGACCACAAGTACGACCCCATTTCCCAGAAGGATTACTATCAACTTTACGCCTTCTTCAACACCGCCAGGGAAATCAATGTGGAAGCCGCCCTGGCGGGTGAGATGGGACCCTTTATAGCTCGAAAGGCGGAATACGATCGAAGAAGGCAACAGCTGCTGGAAAATTCCAAAGTGCTGCCCCATGTGGCCGAATGGGAACAGAAGACGCGCGCGGCCGGCGCCGATCTGGACGCAGCAGATCCTGTCTGGAGGCAAACCTGGAACGTACTCGGCATAGAGTTGGACTATGCACACGAAACCCTGATGAAAGATCCCTCCGAGCGGTCTCAAAAAGAGCAGGAGAGACTGACGGACTACATTCTGCGCCATGGAGCCGGAGTCAAGGAGGAACGGCGTAAAGAATTGAAACTGAAGGAACTTCGAGAAAAGCTGGCGGAGCTGAAGAAAGAAATTCCGGCGCTCAGCGAAGCGCAGACTCTGGAAGAGAATCCGGTTCCGCCCAAAAGCTACCTACTCGTTCGCGGGGATTACAAGAACCCAGGGATTGAGGTTGGTCCCGAGGTCCCGGCGGTGCTGCCGCGGCTGCCGGAGGGTTCCGAACCGTTGAGGCTCAGGTTGGCGCGTTGGCTGGTGTCCCACGAGAATCCGTTGACGGCCCGGGTGACGGTCAACCGGATCTGGCAGGAGCTATTCGGACGAGGTCTGGTGGAGACGTCCGAGGACTTCGGAACCCGGGGTGAGCCGCCGACCCATCCCAAGCTGCTCGACTGGCTGGCAGTGGAATTCATGGACAGTGGTTGGGACGTCAAGAGTTTGCAAAAACTGATGCTGACCTCGGGCACCTATCGGCAGTCGTCGGACATCCGAAAGGACCTCGAAGAACGCGATCCGGATAACGGGTTGTGGGCGCGTCAAACGCGTTTTCGTCTCCCGGCAGAACTGGTTAGGGATGTGACGCTGGCTGCCAGCGGCTTGCTGAACCCAACCATCGGAGGCAGGAGTATTCGTCCTCCTCAGCCGGCCGGAATGAGCGAACTCGGGTTGGGAGGTGAAGGACGTGATTGGGAAGTGAGCCAAGGATCGGAACGCTATCGCCGAGGGCTTTACATCCTCTTTCGGCGAACCACGCCTTATCCCCAACTAGCCACCTTCGATGCACCGGACTCTTTCGCTTCCTGCAGCCGACGAGAGCGTTCCACGACTCCTCTGCAGGCTTTGATCCTGCTCAACGACCCGGTGTTTTTTGAAGCCGCCCGGGGATTGGCGGCGCGGATCCTGCGTGAGACCCCCGGCAGTTTCAAGGACCGAATCGATTACGCCTTCCGGTTGTGTCTGGCGCGGTCTCCCAGCTCCGCGGAGAGGGAGGATCTGCTTGCCTACTACCGCCAGAAGAAACAGATCCTGGCAAAGAACCCTGAATTGGTAGAAAAGTTATTCCCGCCCCAGTCTGTGGAAGGTGCTGATCCTTCGGAAGCCTCCGCCTGGGTAGGCCTCAGCAGCGTCCTGTTAAATCTCGATGAGTTCATAACGAGAGAGTAACCATGGACTTTAAAGATTTCCAAGCAATCCAAACACGCCGTAGCTTTCTCCAGGAGTGTGCCGGAGGGGTGGGCATGATGGCCCTGTGGCACCTGATGGAACTCGAAGGTCAGGCGGCGAGCGCGGCGGGGGCCTTGCCCGATGTGAACCCGTTGGCCCCGAAGGCGCCCCACTTTGCCCCCAAGGCCAAGAACGTGATCATCCTGTTCATGGGGGGAGCTCCTAGTCATATCGACTTGTTCGATCCGAAGCCCGAAATGAAGAAGTGGGCAGATCAATCGCTGCCCGACTCGATGACCAAACACCTGAAGCTGGCTTTCATCAAGCCGACGGCGAAGATCTGGCCGAGCGACCGGGTGTTTACGCGCCACGGGGAATCCGGAATCGAATTTTCCGATTGGATGCCGCACACGGCAACCTGCGCGGACGACATCTGCATGATCCGCTCGATGTTTACCGAGCAGTTCAACCACCATCCAGGCCAATTGGTGTTGAACTGTGGAACACCCTTGGCGGGGCGGCCTTCGATGGGTTCCTGGGTCACGTATGGGTTAGGCAGTGAATCCACCGACCTGCCGGGTTATGTCGTGCTGAGCTCGGGAGAACCCGCCCGCGCAGCCAGCGGGAACTGGACCAGCGGATTCCTGCCTTCCACTTTTCAGGGGGTGCCTTTCCGGAGCAAGGGCGACCCGGTGCTCTACCTGACGAATCCTCCCGGGATCAACCAGGAAGCTCAGCGGGCCAGGCTCGATGCCATCGGCAAACTCAATCAGAAACACTTCGTGAAAACCGGTGACCTGGAAGTTGCCTCGCGTATCGCTTCCTACGAGCTGGCTTTTCGAATGCAGGCCGCGGCTCCTGCGCTCCTGGACGTCTCCGACGAGTCCAAAAGCACCCTCGAAGGGTACGGAGTCAACAACGAGGTGACACGACCCTTTGGCACCAACTGTTTGTTGGCCCGGAGGATGGTCGAGCGAGGCGTGAGATTTGTGCAATTGATTCACGGAGGCTGGGATCAGCATACAGACCTGACGAAGGAGTTGAAGAAGAACTGCGACATGACTGACCAGCCCACCGCCGCCCTGTTGAAGGACCTCAAACAGCGAGGCCTGTTGGATAGTACGTTGGTCCTCTGGGGAGGCGAATTTGGGCGCACACCGATGGTGCAGACCAGCTCTGGAAAGGACCGGCAGGGCCGGGATCACCATCCGTTTGCATTTAGCCTATGGATGGCCGGGGGAGGTATCCGGGGAGGACAGGTGGTCGGAAAGACTGACGATTTCGGATTGAACATCGTCGAGGATAAGATCGACATGCACGATCTGCATGCCACCATGCTTCACTGCCTCGGTCTGAGACATAAAGAGCTGACCTTTCGCCACCAGGGCCGGGATTTCCGTCTCACCGACGTTGCGGGTAATCTGGTGCCCAAACTGCTTTCATAGGTGTTGAAGGCATTTTACAGACAGATTCGAATCACGCCCGGATTCATCACAAACAGGTCCTTTTATCAGTCGCCTTACTCACGGCCTCCCTGACCTGGACTAGCTACAGGTCTACGTTGAGGATTTCGTGATTGAGGAGCGGCCGAAGATGGTGTGAATCTGAGAGGCCAATTCTACCAAGTTATTTTTGCGCAAACCCTAAGAGCACGTCGGCGACCAATACCGGAGGACTCAGCAGTCACCCGATAATCCCAACAACCGATTCTACCGCGTCCACGAAGGAGTCTATTTCACTCTGGCCGAGAACCGTGGAAAGGCATCCCATGCCTCGCGGAGCCAGTACGAATCCATGGTTTAGCAGCCCCAGATGGAGGGCCTGCTTGAGCGGGATGTCGTGATCGGCCGACGTGCGATAGTCGGAAATCGGGTGGGTACTGGTGTGGATGTTGAACAGGGAGCCGATCTGCGTCACCTGCGCCGGAAACTGGTGCTTGGCGAACAGGCCTTCCAGAGTGGCAGCCATCCGTGAGGCCGATTCTTCCAGCTGAGTGAAGCTGTCTGGAGACAGAGCCTCCAGCGTGGCAATCCCGGCGACCATGGCGGGCGGATAACCATTGAACGTCCCCGGATGCGTGACGCCGCCGCCCCCCGGCGATTCGAAGACAGACATGATGTCGGCCCGGCCTCCGAAAGCTCCGACGGGAAGTCCACCGCCGATGATCTTTCCCAGAGAAGTCAAATCCGGAGTGACGCCGAAATACCCCTGGGCCCCATTGAAGGACACGCGGAATGCGATCACCTCGTCGAAGATGAGGAGCATCTGGTGACGCCGGGTGTATTCCCTGAGAAAGTCCAAGAAGCCCTCGGCCGGTGTAATGATTCCGCCCGCTCCCATCACGGGTTCCACCATGATGGCCGCGACAGAGCCAGCGATTGGATCCAGAATCCTCTCGATTGCAGCCGGATTGTTGAAAGGAATCACGACCACATTGTCGAGCACGTTCTGAGGTATTCCTGGGCCCTCTGCCAATCCAACCGGATGATCCTCGGGGCCGGCGTGATCGAGACGAGGTGAGATACTGATCTGGACATGCTCATGGGCGCCGTGAAATCCGCCTTCGATCTTGGCGATCTTGTCCCGGCCGGTGAAAGCACGAGCCGTCCGTACCGCCATCAGTGTCGCTTCCGTGCCCGAGCTGGTGAACCGCAGACGTTCCAGCGAAGGGACGCGTTGCTGGATCAACTCCGCCAGCTGAAGCTCATATTCCGTCGGTGAGGCAAACGAGGTCCCTCGTCCCAGCTGCTGCTCCAGGGCCGCCAATACCTGTGGGGCACAGTGACCGTGCATGAGCGAAGTGTAGTTATTGAGGAAGTCGATCCGTTCATTGCCGTCGGCGTCCCAAGCGCGACACCCTTCCCCCCGCACCATGTAGGTCGGAAACGGCTCGAAGAAAACGCTGGCCCGGGTGTTCCCGGCTGGGAAAATCTTGAGAGCCCGCTCGTACAACTCCCGCGACCGGGGATTCTGATTTCCATACTCCCCAACACACGCTTCGATTCCTGATTGGGTTTGTGGCATTTTCCTGAACCTTTCGTCGAATCTACGTTTGCGAGGACTGTGCCCTCTGCCAGGCCTGCTCCGTCAGTTTCTTCATTACCAGGGCCTGCTCCCACCGGTCGGAGAGCTCCACACCCTCGAGATCATAAATCGAATAGGGTGCCGGACCCAGTTCAGGGGCTACCGGCAGGATGTCCCCCGGCTGAGCCTTCTTCAGCCATCTTCGCATGATCTCGGACCACAGTTCCATCCATTGCTGGGCGATCTCCGAAGTTCCATCTCCCACGTCGACTTGCACTGAATCTCCGTCGGAGATGCGGCACTGGATGACCGACGTCCGATCCAGAACCGGTCCCCACATTTGAAACATGTCTGGCTTGGGGTACTGCCAGAAGGTTGCCTGCTTGTTGAAGTTCTCGAGCTCCTGGACAAGCGCCCAATGGGAAAGGTCGGCGCAGAACTGCATCTGGGGAAACTTCTCGACCAGCTTCAGTGTCCGATAAGGACTTTCGGTCAGCGCGGCACGATGGGTCTCCCAGGATAAATGCACTCCCAGCTCGGCGGCCGCCCGGATCGAATCGGTGATGAGGGGAATTCAGTAGTGTCCCAACGTTTGGGTTTCTAATCTCTGTAAAGTATTAATGAGTAATATGTTAGAGAAGATAATGGGTGTTTCCGACTTGAAAGTGAGTGTACGCTCACGCCCTTCAGTTCATAAGGAGGGCGAGCATGTACACGGGCACGACGATTTTTTCTCAGGTGATGCGGCATCTTCCCTGGCATCATTTTCATCGCATTGTTCAGCACTACGGAGGCGACTACAAGGTCAAGTCGTTCCGCTGTGCCGACCATTACCGGGTCATGGCCTTTGCACAGTTGACCTATCGCGAGAGCTTGCGCGATATCGAAGCCTGCCTACGGGCCATGAGATCCAAGCTCTTCCACATGGGCATTCGCTCCACGGTCTCCCGCAACAATCTGTCCAATGCCAACGAGAGGCGCGACTGGCGCATCTATGCCGAGTTTGCCCAAGTGCTTATCGCCGAAGCGCGCCGCCTGTACACCGACGAGGACCTGGGAGTCGACCTGAACGCGACCGTCTATGCCTTGGACTCCACGACCATCGACCTGTGCCTCTCGGTCTTCCCCTGGGCGCGCTTCCGCCGTACCAAGGGGGCGATCAAACTGCATACCTTGCTCAACCTGCACGGCGCCATTCCCGAGTTCGTTCTGATCTCGGACGGAAAACTGCACGATGTCCACGCCTTGGACCACCTGATTCCTTGTCCCGGTGCCTACTACATCATGGATCGCGGATACCTGGATTTCGGGCGCCTGTACCGACTCCATTCTGCCCGGTCGTTATTCGTGACCCGCGCCAAGGCCAACTTCAAGTTCCGCCGCCGCTACTCCCACCCGGTGGACAGAACGACGGGACTGATCTGCGACCAAACTGTCCTGCTGAGCACCTTCTATCCGGCCAAGGCCTACCCCGAACCTTTGCGTCGCATCAAGGCCTTTTACGGCACCAGTCCCAATGCCGTGAAAACACAAATCTGGATCGCCCTCAGTACCTACCTGCTCATCGCCATCATCCGCAAGCGCCTCTATCTCGAGTTGCCGCTCTACACAATTCTCCAGGTCCTGAGTGTCTCGCTCTTCGAGAAAACCCCAATTTTACAGGCCTTTCAGGACATGCATTACATTACTCAGAATAGTGACATTCATAAACAGTTGATGTTATTCGACTAACGCTGGGACGCTACTGAGGGGAATTATCAAGTCATCGCTCATGTAGGAATGCCCGGCAATCACCACCAGGAACCTTGCTTCGGACCTTTTAACTGCCTCCAGACCCTTCCGCACCTCCTCGGCGGTCTTGGGGACTGAGGCCATACTGTAGCTCAACTCGTACTTGGCCAACAGCTCCTGATTCTCCGGCTCGTCGGCCAGCCTTGTTCCCAGCTGGATACCTTCGAAACCGGCGTCCTTGACACGTTTCAGCTTCTCCTCAAAAGTCCACTGCTCGGGTCCGCGGGGCAGCTCACTCAAACCCCAGCCGTTTTGCATGAGCATCAGCCGGGGTGGATTGTTGCTCTTATCATTGATGCGGGGCGTCGCAGGGAGTTCTGCGGGAGAGGGGGACGAGGGTTACTCGGCGACTAGTTCCTCCAACCGCTCCCGGTTCAGCTCCAACCCCAGCCCGGGTGCATCGGTGGGACGGACCGAAGCTCGTGCCACCTCGGGCTCGCCGAGGAACAAGGTTTCACTGGTATCGATTGGTGGAGCCCAGCAGGGACTGGGAAAGTACTCGAGCAGAGGGCAGTTGAGCGTGGCCATGGAGAAATGAACATGCGGGACGGAATAGGTGTGGTTGATGACCTGTAGGCCCCGAGTAGAAGCCATAGCCGCAATCTTGCGTGCTTCGGTGAAGCCTCCACACATGTGGACATCCGGCTGCAGAATATCGACGGCTCCGGCGTCCAGCATCTGTTGGAACCCCCAGCGCGAGTACTCGTGCTCTCCACCCGAGATGGGGATCGTGGTACTCCGTCGGATGGCGGCGTAACCTGCGTAATCATCGGGGATGATTGGCTCCTCTATCCAGGAAAGATTCAAAGGCTCGAGCATCCGGCACATCTGCACGGCATAGGGAACATCCCAACCCATATAGGCGTCGGCCGCCAGCTTGATGTCGGGACCGATCGCGTCCCGGATGTTGTGGAGATGCTCGAGGTTGGCCAACATTCCTCCGGGACCATCGGCTGGGCCGGCGATGAAACGACCTTTCATCGCCGTGAAGCCCTCCTCGACGTAGGCCCGAGCCTCATCGGCAACTTTCTCCTTCCCAATCGAGTGAAGCGCAGAGGCGTACAGAGACACCCGTTCTCGACAGGCTCCTCCCAGGAGCTCATATACCGGACGTCCGGTTACCTTGCCCATCAAATCCCACATCGCGATGTCCAAGGCGCTGATGGCTTCGATGGCAGCCCCTTTGCGCCCATAGGGAATCGAGGCTCGGAACATGATGTCCCCCAGCCTTTCCACCTCGAATGGTGAGTTTCCGATCAAGAAACGGCTGAGGTGGTTATCGACGATAGCCTTGACTGCCTGGCATCCGTCGTCTGTCCATCCTATGCCTTCCTGACCGTCGTCTGCCGTCAGCACGACCAGACAGAATCCGGGGCTTGTGTACCAGGAAAGGCTTTTCTTGTACTCCGGATGGTGGTCCACGACCGTGGTCAGGGGGAGATCTTTTTCCCGCTCATAGAGCTCCGCCCAACGCGACTCGGTGATGTGATAGGTCTCAATCTTCTGGATTTTCATTTCGACTGCCGATTCATGGCCCCATTCCAGAACGAAACTCCGGGTCCCGACGATAGGGTAGGGAAGCACGGTCACCCGGCTCCCCTCCCTCCGAACTGCACGTGCGATTCTCCCGCATACAGCTCTCCAGTCAGTAGGTTCCTATGGATTGGACGAAACGGATATGGGCGTCAGTCAGGCTCGTGAACCCATGATCCGTAAAGAAGGCGTTGGGCCAACGGTGATTTCGACAGAGGCGTTTTCTATTCTTCCGGTTGCGCTTCAGAAGCAGGCGTCGCAAACGACGACGGATCAGACCGTCGTAGTCCTTGAAGATGTTCCAATGACAGTGCCGGAAGTAGTTGAACCAGCCTTGCGTCGAGCGATTGAGCCGCTGGAGGATGACCTCCAGCGAGTCGCCCGACTTGCGCGGCGTCAGCTCGTGAATGCGCTCGACGAACTTTCGGTGGCTCTTCGCTCGTGGAAACCGAAAACGGCCTCGGAACGAATCGCCCAAGAACGAAAAGCTCTTCTCTCGCGAGTCCACGATGTGTGTCTTCTCGGGATGCAGTCTCAGCCCGTTGTCCTCCACCCAGTCCCGCCCTTCGGCCAGGGCCGCTTCAGCCTCCTCGGGTGCGCGACACAGCAGGACAAAGTCATCCGCGTAGCGCACCATCTGGAAGCCCAGATCGGCCATCCGATGGTCCAGGGGATTGAGGTAGGCATTCGACAACACCGGAGAAAGAACGGCGCCTTGGGGGACTCCGGCTTCCGGAATCCACTTACGCAGCTCTTCCAGTATCCCCTGATTCAGAAACAGCTGAACCAGGCCCAGCACGCGGCGATCCGATATCTTCTGTTGGATCAGGTCCAACAGTCGATCTTTCGGGATCGTATCGAAGTAACCCTTCAGATCCGCGTCGACGACATACACATAACCGGCTTCGAGCAGCTCTTCGACGTACCGCAGTGCGCCGTGGCACCCTCGCCCATGACGAAAGCCGTAGCTTCGATCATGGAACGTGGCATCCAGAATCGGCTCGATCCCGTGGACCAAAGCCGTTTGCACGACTCGATTCCGCACGGTCGGAATCCCCAGCGGTCGCTTTTCCGAACTGCCTGTTTTGGGAATCCACCTCCGCAGCACCGCTGCCGGACGATAGGTCCCCTCACGCAGTTCTTCCTGCAACCATTCGAGTTCCTCCCGCTCGTGTTCGGCGAAATCCCCCCACGTTTGCCGGTCCACTCCCGCCGCTCCTTTCCTGCCCAAGACCTTCTCGGCCGAGCTGGAAAGGTTCCGGCTGCAAAACACCTTATCGATCAGCGTGTGCCATTTCCCTCCTCTCACCTTTCCTTTCAAAAGTGTCTCCAACATGCGATCCGTCCAAACCGCGCGATGAGCCCACTGTTCGATGCCAGCGGGCTCTCCAGCCGGGCTAGCCGAAAACGGCACTGTGACCGGGATGTAGTCCCGCCTTTGGGCGGAGTTACGTTTCCGCGATTTAGTCATTTCGCATCTACCTTCCTGCTCCCCTTCGCTCCACCGCGTTTTGCTGCACGGCTTCCCCGCTACTATGGGAGCTCTGACTTCTGTCGAGCCGCTTCAACCGACCTCACCGGTATCGCCAGGTTCGCTCCCCTTCGGCGGGCGATACTGCACCGCGGGCCTGGGCCATTGCTCACGCAGCGTCCCCCACTGCGAGCTCTCACGATGGGTCGTCCACGTCCCTCACCCGACAGATCTCCCTGCTTATCTCGTTTGACCTTCCGACCTCTCCATCTCCAACCACCGCATTGCCATTTCGTCACGGTCGCTTTGTCACGTTACTTCACCGCCGTGACTTGCCGCGTCTATCCCCCCGGGCAGACCGTTCAGGTCGGAGGGATGGCCGTCGCGCGGTCAAGGGTTCGGGCTTTGCCAGGACCCTCCCCGACAGGCTTGGCCGAATCGAGTTCACTTGCGTTACGGATTGGTCGTTCGTCTCAGGTTGCTCTCCACCCTTCCTCACGGAAACGCAGTTACCACTGTCGACTTCAGGCCGGTAACGTTAGCCTGGAAGGGACTTTCACCCTTCTGATCAAACGCCTTCACAGGCGCACTAGCGGTGGCCTCCAGGCCGCCGTGTATCGGGCCAAAGGCCCGAAGGAACAAGACTTCGGCCTGGAGCCCAAAGCTACGTCCGCCCAATCAAGTTTCAGCTCAGGCTCTGGACCCGGGGCTGGAAGCCGCAATCCCTTTGGGATTGACGTCTCTTGATGTTCTTAGCTCAACACGCGAGCAGCTTCTGTCGAGAAGGGACAGTCTACTCGTTTTGCGGTCGGCCGTCCAGATTGTTAACCAGTCACAACGGCCGTTTCCTTATCCCCTGTGGTATGTTATATTTTGGATGTCCACCTTGGTCAGACTTCACCCGTCTCTTTGGCGGTTCCTTTGATATGGTTGACGTCGTTGTGAGCTGCTCCAGCAAGAAAACCTCCTTGGCTTGCGTCGCCTCGCTCGTCATTCTTGTGGGCTGGGCGAGCCTCTTTGCCCTCCAGGAGACTGACGTCGAGTTGCCACCTGCCACCGACATCCAGGTGGATTTCCAAGGGCAGATCGAGCCCATTCTCAAAGACAGGTGTGAGTCCTGCCACGGAGCGCAGCAGCAGTTGGGGGGCTTGCGACTGGACAGCCGGGAGGCGGCTCTTGCCGGAGGTTACTCGGGTGCCGTAGTTGTCCCCGGGAACAGTAAACAGAGTCGCCTGATTCATCTTATCGCCGGCCTCAAAGCCAGTGAGGAAAATCCGGTCATGCCTATGGTCGGAGACCGATTGACAACCGAGCAGGTGGGATTATTCAGAGCCTGGATCGACCAGGGAGTCAAATGGACCGCGGGGGCGTCTCTAGCAGAGAGAGGCGATCCGAAGCCAAAAGCTTCGGGACGGACTCATTGGGCATTCATCCCGCCGGCAAAGTCCCCCATTCCGCGAGTCGGAAACCGGAGATGGATCAAGAACCCTATCGACGCGTTCGTGCTTCAACGCCTGCAGGGACAAGGCATCGATCCCTCACCTGAAGTCGATCAGGCTATGCTAATCCGACGGCTCAGTCTCGACCTGCTGGGACTGCCTCCCACTCCCGCCCAGGTGGACCAATTCCTGGCCGACACCGCTCCGGATGCCTACGGACGTCTGGTCGACCAGCTTCTCGACTCACCCCATTACGGCGAAAAATGGGCCCGACAATGGCTCGACCTGGCCCATTACGGCGACAGCGACGGTTACGAAAACGACCGAGGCAGACCCCATGCCTGGCGCTGGCGCCACTGGGTTATCGAGGCGTTGAACCGCAACCTGCGCTTCGACCAGTTCACTGTAGAGCAGATCGCCGGCGACCTTCTTCCGAATGCAAGTACCGAGCAGAAGGTGGCGACGGGCTTCTTTCGCCATACGCTCACCAACCGAGAGGGGGGCATGCCCCTGGAGCAGAGGCGCAACGAGCAGATCATCGATCGAACCAACACGCTGGGCACTGTCTGGCTGGGATTAACCGTCGGCTGCGCTCAGTGCCACGATCACAAATACGATCCGATTACACAAAAGGATTACTACCAACTTTACGCCTTCTTCGATACCGCCCAGGAGGCCAACATCGAGGCTCCGCTACCGGGAGAGTTGGGCCCCTACCTCTACTCCAAGCAGGAGTACAACCGGAAGAGAAAGAAACTCCTGGACGAATACAATGTGGCCCCGCTCTACGATGAATGGGAAAAGAAGATCCTCGCAACCGTCGACAATCTCGAGGCTGCGGAACTCGAGTGGAAAGTTGCCTGGGACACTCTCGGAATCGACCCGGACCACGCGGCGGACGGCGCTCAGGATCTGATCCGCATTCCGCGTTCGCAGCGGAGCCAGAAGGTGCACGACCTTCTGGTTGACCACATGGTCCAGTGGTCCAACCTGGTGACCAGTGAGAAGCGGTTCAAGGAAATCAAGTTCAAGGAGCTACGGGAGAAACTGGACGGGCTAAAGGCGGAATATCCGGCCCTCAGCGAGGCGCAAACGCTCAGGCAAAACCCAACTCCGCCAAAAACTCATCTTCTGGTTCGGGGTGGTTGGAACAATCCAGGGATCGAGGTTCGACCGTCACCTCCCGCAGTGCTTCCTCCGTTCGCGGCTGTCGACGGAGAACCGGCACGGTTGAGCCTAGCCAGGTGGTTGGTATCGAGACAAAACCCCCTTACGGCTCGAGTGGCGGTCAACCGGATCTGGCAGGAGCTCTTTGGCCGTGGACTGTTGGCGAGTTCCGAAGACTTCGGTAAGCGAGGCTCGACCCCAACGCATCCCGAACTACTGGACTGGCTGGCCGTCGAGTTCATGGACAACGGCTGGAACGTCAAGGCGATTCAAAAATTGATCCTCACCTCCGCCACTTACCGCCAATCCTCGAATATCCGCGACGACCTTCAGGAAAAGGACCCCAACAACACCCTGCTGGCCCGTCAGTCTCGAATTCGACTCAACGCAGAGTCCATCCGTGACATGGCGTTGGCGGCCAGCGGCCTGCTCAACCCGACGATCGGAGGCGAAAGCGTGCGTCCCCCGATGCCGAAGAGTGTGGTCGAGCTGGCGTTCGGGATGAACGACTGGGTCCAATGGAAGGAAAGCAAGGGCGCCGACCGCTATCGAAGGGGCCTCTACATTTTCTATCAGCGGACGATCCCGTATCCACAACTTGCGACCTTCGACGCCCCAGATTCACTGGGTGCCTGCAGCCGCAGAGTTCGCTCTACAACTCCGCTCCAGGCGCTGAATCTCTTGAACGATCCCGTGTTCTTCGAGGCAGCTCGTGGGTTGGCGACTCGCATACTGAGAGAAAAACAGGGAAGCGTAAGCGACCGTCTGGATTACGCCTTCCGCCTTTGCCTGGCTCGCGAACCTCTTCCCCACGAGAAGGAGTATTTGATCAAGCACTACCGGGAGCGAGAGGAAATGCTGAGGCAGAATCCGGAATCGGTCGAGGCATTGTTTTCCGCCGAAGGTGTGGAGGGAATAGATCCTGCGGAGGCAGCAGTCTGGGTCGGCCTGAGCAGTGTTCTGCTCAATCTCGACGAATTTTTCACCCGGGGTTAGATTATGGAGCTAAAGGACTTCATCAAGATTCAGGACCGACGTAATTTTCTGCAGGAGTGCGCCGGCGGCTTCGGGATGGTTGCGCTTTACCATCTTCTGGCTCAGGACGGATTAATGGCTGCGCCCGGCCGGGAACTGCCCGAAGTGAATCCGCTGGCGCCCAAAGCGCCTCATTTCGCCCCCAAAGCCAAGAACGTGATCTTCCTGTACATGGCCGGAGCTCCCAGCCACATCGATCTGTTCGATCCCAAACCCCAGATGAAGCGGTGGGAGGGGCAAAGCCTCCCCGAATCGCTGCGCAAACAGTTTGGAAATCTGGCGTTCATTCGGCCAACGGCTAAAGTATGGGCCAGTCCTGGCAAATTCAAACGCTACGGCGAAAGCGGGGTGGAACTTAGCGATCTACTGCCGCACTTGGGCAAACAGTCGGACGACATCTGCCTGATCCGCTCAATGCAGACCAACACGGTCAACCACCATCCCGGTCAGTTGATGATGAACTGCGGCTCTCCCCTGCCAGGTCGCCCCTCAATGGGGGCTTGGACAACCTACGGTCTGGGAAGCGACTCGCAGAATCTACCGGGTTACGTTGTACTCAGCACGGGTAAAGGCACCAGCGCAGGAACCCAGAACTGGACCAGCGGTTTTCTCCCCTCCGTTCATCAAGGAGTTCCCTTCCGGCGCACCGGGGACCCCGTCCTCTACCTCTCCAGTCCACCTGGGGTTACGAAGGAAGCTCAACGGGCGCGGCTGGACGCCATCCGCTATCTCAACGAGCAGCAGTTTCAGAAGACCGGAGACTACGAAATAGCTTCGCGGATCGCTTCCTACGAGCTCGCTTTCCGAATGCAGGCCGCTGCCCCAGGCCTTCTCGACTTTTCCGACGAGTCGGCGAAGACTCTCAAAATGTACGGCGTCAACGAGGAACCCACCAAACCCTTTGCAACCAACTGCCTCCTGGCTCGGCGAATGGTCGAGCGTGGGGTCCGATTCGTCCAGCTCTTCCACGCCAGCTGGGATGACCACCAGGATCTCGCCAAGAACTTGAAGAAGAACTGTGGCATTACCGACCAACCAGCTGCGGCCTTGATAAGAGATCTCAAGGATAGAGGGCTGCTGGACACCACGCTGGTGATTTGGGGCGGAGAATTTGGCCGCACACCGGTTGTAGAAGACCGCAAGGCCGGTGCTGGAAAAGAAAGTTGGGGACGAGATCACCACCGTCACGCGTTTACCATGTGGATGGCGGGGGGAGGAATCAAGGGCAGTCAGGTGATCGGGAAAACTGATGACTTTGCATTCAACGTCATTGAGGATCCCGTTCACGTTCATGATCTACACGCCACCATCCTTCATTGCCTGGGCTTCGATCACGAGAAATTGACGTTCCGGCATCAGGGTCGCGATTTCCGCCTGACCGACGTCGCCGGCAAGGTCGTACCCAAACTGCTGGCTTGATCCAGGCCACTCGAACCTCAAAGAAAAAACATGAACACTTCGACCAGCCCTGCCGGGCAGTTGCCGAAATGGGAAGAAGCAGACCTACCAGCTCCACCTGTTCTGAACTTCCGCAACAAATTGCGCATGGCAGGCCCGGGAGCAATCCTGCTGGCCGCCAGCATCGGCGGCGGAGAATGGCTAGTAGGACCGGCTGCCGCGGTTGAGTATGGAACCGCGATCCTGGGCGTCGTTACGATCGCCATCGCCCTGCAGCTCATCTTCAACCTGGAGGCAATCCGCTACACACTTTATACGGGCGAGCCGATCTACGGAGGTTTCCTCAGGCTGAAGCCTGGACCGCGCTTCTGGACACCGTTCTATTTCCTGCTCTCACTCGTACACCTGGGTTGGCCGGCCCTGGCGGCCGCGGCGGCCTCGACTCTGCTCGCTAGCGCTACGGGTCGTCTTCCCACCGACGCCGACGCGGGAACGGTTCAATGGGTGGCCGCCGCTCTCCTGCTCCTGGTTCTTCTGCTGCTTTCCTTTGGGGGGACCATCGAACGTACGTTGGAGATCGTCTCCGTGACGATGCTCATCTGCGTCTTCTCCTTCCTACTCATAGCCAACCTCCTGTTCGTGCCGTTCAGCACCTGGCTCGATACCCTGATTGGTTTTTTCCGCGTCGACGGCTTTGGCGGCGCGAATCTGGACTGGACCCTGATAGGAGCCCTGGCGGCCACGGCCGCGGCGGGCGGGCTGAGCAATCTCACCATCACCAACTGGATGCGCGATAAAGGGTACGGCATGGGAGCTCATACGGGTGCGATCCCATCGGCCATCGGGGGCAAAGAAGGACAAGTCTCCCACTTCGGCAAGATCTTCCCCATCACGACGGACAATCTCAAGAAATGGGCAGACTGGACCCGGTTCGTCCACTTCGATCAAGTCTGGTTGTGGGCCGGGGGAGCCGCCGTGGGGATGTTTCTGAACGTGAATCTGGCAGTCGGAGTTATTCCCCACGGCACCGAGATGTCCGGTATGGCCATCGGTGTCTACCAGGCGCAGTACATGGCCGAGACCCTCTGGTACGGGTTCTGGGGACTGACCCTGCTCAACGGCTTCTGGGTGCTCTTTTCCACGCAGCTGGGTGATACGGACGTCCTGATCCGCACCATGACCGATGTGGTCTGGCTGGGCGACGAGCGGGTGCGGAAGTGGCAGGGCGGACGAATCAAGATGGTGTACTACGGGTTACTGGTCATCTATATCTTCCTGGCAATCTACGCCGCGGGCCTGGCAACTCCTCTCACGCTGTTCAAGATTGTGGGAAACATGGGCGGTCTCGTGATGGTACTCGGGGGGATTCAGATCTTCATCGTTAATCGAAAATTCCTGCCAGCCCGCCTCCAGCCGCCTCTGTGGAGACAGGTTGGCCTACTGGCCTGTGTTGCCTTCTACGCTTTCTTCGCCGTTCGTGTATTCCTGAGTCTGGTTTGGGGTTAACCCAGGATTAACCCGGGCCCCAGCCCTTACATCTTCTTGGTCGTTTCCGATTCACTGGCCAGATCCACAACCTCCGGAGTTTCCGCCTGCATGCGGAAGGCAAGCTCGTAGGCGTTGATCCGGGCTTCCAACTCGAAGACCCCAGGGCAATTTTCGGAATGCGTTTCGCGGACGATATACGATACCAGGACGAGTACGACGGTCTGGCTCTGGGCACCAGCGAGGGCGATCGGATCTGCGAGACTCTCGGGGACAAGCGGATTGTATTCCTTGCCAACCACGGAGTCATTGTAGTCGGGCAAACCATTCCCCGGGCTTTCGACAACCTCTACTATCTCGAGCGGGAATGTCAACTTCAGTACTACGTGCAATCGGCCGGTCAGAAGTTGAAGGTCGCGGATGATCGAATCGCCAGGCAGGTGGCAGAGCAATTTGCCGACTATCCGGGGCTGGCGATAGGACACCTGGGAGCTATCAGGCGCATTCTTGACCGGGAAGAACCTGAGTACACCGAATGGTCCGGTCGAGATAGGCACGCCACGAGCACGTTTACACTCACGGCTCAGTCGGCACTGAGCGGCCTTTCTAGTGCTTCTGCTAGACTGAGAACCTTGATTGGTTCCGGACACGGAATTGAATGGATGCAGTGATGAAGGTTTGCAATTCAACTGCGGGTGGATCTGGGGAGCAATGAGCGTGATTCGAATCGGTTTGTTCGGTTGTGGACGCATCGGCAGGATGCACGCCGCTAACATTGCGCGCCATCCCGGCTTCGACCTCTCGCAAGTATATGATGTCGTAGAAGCGGCAGCTCAAGAGACCGCATCGCAGTTCGGCGCGAGCGCGGTGAGGGCTCCGGAGATCATCTTGGAAGGCTCCGAGGCGGACGCCGTGCTGATCGCCACCTCCACCGACGCGCATGCCGACCTGATCGAGGCAGCCGCTCGGGCTGGCAAGGCCATCTTCTGCGAAAAGCCGATCGACCTGTCCCTCGAAAGAGTGAATCAGTGTCGGGACGCTATCGTGGGCCGCGATGTGCCCATCCAGATTGGCTTCAATCGCCGCTTCGATCCCGGCCATCGGGCAGCGCGTGATGCGATGCGGCGAGGGGAGATCGGCGATCTTCACCAGGTGCTCATCACCTCCCGGGATCCAGAGATTCCACCACGCGCTTACCTGGAGGCGGCGGGGGGGTTGCTGCGGGATATGACCATCCACGATTTCGATCTCGCCCGATTCATGCTGGGCGAGGAGCCAACCGAGGTGTTTGCCATCGCCGGCGCGCTTGGGGATCCTCGGCTTGGGGCCGAGCTCGACGAGGTCGACTCGGCAATGATCACAATGCGCACCGCAGCGGCGCGCATGTGTCACATCAACAACTCTCGCTCGGCCGTCTACGGATACGACCAACGCGTCGAGCTTCTCGGGAACCAAGGGATGCTCATCTCGGACAACCGTCGCGCCCACGAGCTGCGGCGCTTCACCGGAAGTCGAGCTGGCATCGGCGAGCCCTATCTCGACTTTTTTGTCGAACGGTATCAAGAGGCCTACGTCGCCGAGCTGGACGCTTTCGCCATCGCCGTCGAGCAGGGTGGCCCCTGTGAGGTCACGTTCGAAGACGGGCGCCGCGCGCTGGTGCTGGCCGAGGCCGCCTACGAATCCCTGGCCAGCGGACGCATGGTCCGGGTGGCGCCAGACTGAGCGCTGGGGCTGGACTCACCGGGGTGATGGACAGACTTGTGGCGGCCGCAATCGTTGCGGTCGCATCTGGGCCCATCGAGCAGGAGAGGTAATCGCATGGCGTTGCTGGAGCTGCGGAGCCTCGAGAAGCACTTCGGTGCAATTGAGGCGCTGCGTGGAGTTGACCTGAATCTGAAAGCCGGAGAAGTGCTGGGGCTCATGGGAGATAACGGCGCCGGCAAGTCCACGCTAGTCAAGATCGTTGCAGGAAACTACCCGCCCAGCGCCGGCGACCTCCTGATCGAAGGGAAACTCAAGCAATTCCATCGCCCGCTGGACGCCCGCCAGCAGGGGATCGAGATCGTGTATCAAGAGCTCGCCCTCTGTGACAACCTGACGGCCGCGGCCAACGTCTTCCTCGGCCGCGAGCTCAGGCGGCGCATCGGCTTCATCAACGTAATGGACTACGGGGCCATGTATCGCCGAGCAGCCGAGCTGTTCCAGGAACTCAAATCGGAAACGCGCCCACGGGACCTGGTCAGGCAGATGTCGGGCGGACAGCGCCAGGCGGTTGCTATCGCCCGCACGCGTTTGTCAGATCCCAAGATCGTGCTGATGGACGAGCCGACCGCAGCCATCTCCGTGCGTCAAGTGTCCGAGGTTCTGGATCTGATTCGGCGATTGCGAGACAGCGATATCGCCGTGATCCTGATCTCTCACCGTATGCCGGACGTCTTTGCCGTGTGCGACCGGGTGGCGGTTCTGCGGCGCGGTGAAAAGGTGGCCGACAAGGCCATCGCCAGCTCTTCACCCGAGGAGGTCACCGGTCTGATCACCGGCGCGATCACGCGAGTATGACAGGAGCACCGCACCTGGATCTGGAGAAGCTTGCGAGCCAGCGGCAAGTCTCCGCCATCCAGTCCTTGTTTCACAGCCAACCCTTCTGGGTATTGGTCGCTCTCTGCACTATCGCTCTTGTCATGTCGATGCTCTCCGACACCTTCATGACCGAGCGCAATCTCTATAACACCACTCGGAATTTTGCTTTCGTTGGCATCATGGCACTCGGCATGACCGCCGTCATCATCACGGCGGGCATCGACTTGTCGATAGGCTCCCTGATGGGACTGTGTGGTATCGCAGTAGGTCTGGTCATGCAGTCGGGCCTGTCCATATGGCTTGGCTTCGGTGCCTGTATAGGCGTCGCTTTGATCGTGGGTCTCATCAACGGGGTGCTCGTAGCGTACCTGAAGCTGACACCCTTCGTCGTGACCCTGGGCATGCTCGCTATCGCTCGATCCGCGGCCATGGTCATTTCCAACAACAAGATGATCTATGATTTCGGTCCCGATCAGGAGCTGTTCGAGTGGATCGGGGGGGAAGACACGTTCGGAGTGCCCAACCCGGTTTGGCTGCTCCTCATTTTGACGTTGGTATTCTGGTTCGCCTTCCGGTACACCAGCTGGGGCCGCTGGGTGTTCGCAGTGGGTGGAAACCGGGAGGCAGCGAGGCTGACAGGCATCCCGGTCGAGCGCGTGATCGTGTCCGTATACATGATCAGCTCGTTGACGGCTGCCCTGTCGGCGTTTTTGATTGTTGGCTGGTTCGGGTCGGTCACCAACGCGTTGGGCCAGACCCAGGAACTGAACGTCATTGCCGCTTCAGTGATTGGTGGTGCCAGTCTGATGGGAGGTTACGGGTACGCCGCCGGGGCGCCGATCGGCGCCGCGCTGGTCGAGGTCATTCGCAACAGCTTGCTGCTGGCGGGCGTGGAGCCCTTGTGGCAAGGTACCTTCGTCGGTGCTTTCATCATCCTTGCGGTGCTGCTACAGCGGCTGAGAAGCAAAAGGGAGCGCTAATCCCGCTCTTCTCGTAGCGTTCCGAAATGAAGGAGTTTCTGAACATGAACCGTTGTCTCATCATTACCACGGCGGCACTGATGGCGCTCAGCACAGTGGCGACCGCTCAAAGCATGAGATTCGCACTCGTGCCCAAGGCCATGAACAACCCGTTCAACGACCTCGCTCGGGACGGGTGCTACAAGGCGGCTTCGGAGCTCCCGGATGTCGAGTGCTACTACATTGGCCCAAACGAGCACGCCGAGATGGAGCAGATTCAGATCGTGCAAGATCTCATCAGTCAGGGAGTCGACGGCATCGCTGTCTCGCCATCCAACGCGCCGGCGATGGGCAAGGCATTGCGTCGGGCAAAGGCCGCCGGCATCGCGGTCATGACGTGGGACTCTGACCTGCTCGAGTCCGACAAGGCCAACCGCGCGACCTATGTAGGTACGAAGAACTACGATATTGGTGTCCATCTCGCAAAGCTCACCATGAGAATGAAGCCGCGAGGCGGGTCCATATGTCTACAGACCGGTGGGGCGGCCGCGACTAACCATAATCAGCGATTGCAGGGTATTCGAGATACGCTGAGCGGCATCAGCAGTACGACACCCCCCGGCAAGGCCCTGCTGGGAGAAAAGGGCTGGAAAGAGGTCGACGGCTGCCCGCTGATCACGGATGACGACAGTGCCAAGGCAGTGCAGGGGCTTGCCGACATCCTCAACAAGTATGCTGATCTCGACGTGTTCATCTCCACCGGCGCCTTTACCCAGTGGTCGAACAACGCATATCGCCAGGCGATTGCCCCGCATCGCGCGAGAATGGACAAGGGCGAGTTGGTCGTCGTCGTGGCCGATACGCTCCCCATGCAGATGCAGCAGCTGAAGACCGGTGCGAGTCACGGCCAGGTGGGTCAACGCCCGTTCGAGATGGGCTACAAGGCCATGTATGTCTTGAAGGACATCAAAGCCGGTAAGAAGGTAGACGACCCGATCAACACGGGCCTCGACGTGTGCGATCAATCCAATGCCAACAGCTGCCTGGCGCATTAGGCCCCCCACCTGCTTGCCTCCCTGATAGCTCCCCGCTACGATGTGACCTCACGTCAAGGAGGGGTTATGCTGCGCATCTGCATCCTGTCCGCGGGGCTGTTAACTCTGGTGGCTTCGTCTACGGTGGCTCTCGCCTCCGAGCACCACCTCGCCAAATTCCAGCCGGGCGACGTCTTCCAACTCGAATGGGCATCGGATCCACGAATCTCGCCGGACGGCAAACGGGTGGTCTACGTCCGACACTCGATGGACGTGATGACCGACCGGCGCCGTGCCAGCGTCTGGACTCTCAACACCGATGGTAGTGACCAGCGCCCCCTACTCTCAGGGGCAGGACAATATTCCTCAGCCCGCCTCTCTCCCGACGGCAACCGGGTCCTCTACCTCTCTGCCCAGGAGGGCCCCACCCAGCTCTATGTGCGCTGGCTGGATACGGGCCAGACCGCCCGGCTTACGAATGTCACCGAAGGACCCTCCAATCCCGCCTGGTCTCCCAACGGCGAGTGGATTGCGTTTACGATGTTCGTCCCGCGGCACCGGGAGCCCTTAGCCATGCCGCCGGCAAAGCCTGAGAACGCCCAATGGGCGCCTCAGCCGAAAGCTATCGAGAGCGTACACTACCGCAGTGACGGACGGGGATCTCTGGAAGAGGGACATTCGCACCTCTTCGTACTCCCCGCAACCGGGGGCACGCCGCGCCAACTCACGAAGGGGGATTACAAGCATGTCGGCGAACCGGTTTGGCTGCCCGAGACGGCTGGGATTCTCATCACAGCCAACCGGTCTCCGGATTGGGAGTACGAACCCCGAGATTCCGAGATCTACGAGGTCTCGCTCGAGGGCGAGATCAGGGCGCTGACCGATAGAGATGGACCCGACACCAGTCCCGCCCTTTCTCCCGACGGATCTTCGATTGCCTACACCGGTTTCAACGACGAAGGACTGAGCTACCAGCCCGCCCGGCTCCACGTGATGAACAGAGACGGGGGAAACCAGCGGACGTTGACCGCGAAGCTAGACCGCTCGGTCTCGAATCCGCAGTGGGCCCCTGACGGCAAGGGGATCTACGTCATGTACGGAGACCGGGGCTTGACCCGGGTGGCACTCGTCACGCTCGAGGGCAAGATTCAGAACCTGGTGGATGACGTAGGGGGCCTGGCTCTGGGCCGCCCCTACGGGTCCGGCTCCTTCCACGTAGGCAAAGTAGGGATTGTCTACACTTCGACCGCAACGCAGCGTCCTTCCGAGGTAACGATCTCAACCACCCGAGGCAAGACTACCAGACTCACCCATCTCAACCAGGACCTGTTGGGCCACAAAACGCTGGGTCAGGTGGAGAAGATGACCTATCGATCCCCAGTGGACAACCGCGAGATTGAGGGCTGGATCATAACACCACCGGGATTCGATCCGGGTAGGAAATACCCACTCATTCTGGAGATCCACGGGGGACCCTACGCCTACTATGGACCCTATTTCGCAGTCGAACTTCAGCTCATGGCGGCGAAGGATTACGTGGTGCTTTACCTCAACCCTAGAGGCAGCACCAGCTACGGCGTCGAGTTTGCGAATCTCATCCACCAAAACTATCCGAGTCAGGACTACGACGACCTTATCGCGGGCGTTGACGCCACCATCCGTAGGGGTTTTGTGGACCCAAAGAATCTCTATGTGACGGGAGGCTCCGGTGGCGGCGTCCTGACGACTTGGGTCGTGGGTAAAACCGACCGCTTCCGAGCGGCGGTCGCTTCCAAGCCGGTGATCAACTGGATCAGTGCAGCCGGCACCAGTGACATCTACATCACGTTTATCCGGTATTGGATGCCGGCACCGTTCTGGGAAGACTACGAAACCTACTGGAAGCATTCGCCGCTCTCTCTGGTTGGCAACGTCACGACCCCGACAATGCTGCTCACGGGTGAGTCCGACTACCGCACACCCATCTCCGAAACGGAGCAATACTACCAGGCGCTCAAGGCGAGAAAAGTAGACACGGCAATGGTGCGGATTCCGGAAGCCTCACACGGAATTATCGAGCGCCCCAGCCACTTGATCGCCAAGGTGAATTACACCCTGGCCTGGTTTGATAGATACCGGACTCCAAGAAAAAGCACCGAATCGCAAGCACCGCTTCCGTGAGTGATCAGTGAGCAGTTCCGTGAACTAGCTTAGGGCTCGCGCGGAAATAACTTGGCATTTTGGCATCTCAGCTTCACACCATCTTCGGCCGCTCCTCAATCGCGAAATCCTCAACGTAGACCCGGCTACGCCTGCGGTTTCGCTCAATCGTTCGCGGCCAAATCTGGTGCAAATCTGAGCGTCAATTCTGCCAAGTTATTTCTGCGCGAGCCCTTAGTCAAATGCACCTTACATAGCGCAGTGTCACTGTTTGTCGGGCAGATCAATCCCTCCCCCAGCCGTGCTGGCCTCATTCGAGAAAGAAACTTCATTGGCTTCGACGTCCCACTCCTGGTGGCAAGCATGAATGAGTTCAGCAATGGGCCCCTTCTCGATCACCCAGGGCGAAGACGGAATCGCTTCGGCCCTCAAGAAACTACCCATCTTGGAGGCGACTCATAGACGGCGAAAACCGGAGCGTGTTTCCAGTATACAAGGGTAGAGCAGGCAAGCTAACATGGACCAATGTTCAGTGAGCAGGCGTCCAGAGTGGGTTGCCTCGCACTGTTGTTAATGGGTTCTCTCCTACTCTGGACCAGTCCTCTACGGCCTGAGCTAAGAGCTGCCTCTCCCCCGGAGCCCGCACGCATCGAGTTCAACCGCGACATTCGGCCGATCCTCTCTGAAAGATGTTTTGCCTGCCACGGTCCCGACAAGAGCGCCCGCAAGACCACTTTTCGGCTCGATACTCGAGAGGGGATCCTGACCCCTCTGAGCGGCGGTGCCCTCGCTATTGTCCCCGGAGACCCCTCTGCCAGCCCACTCTGGCTACGAATCGCTTCCGAGGACAAGTCCGTCCGCATGCCTCCTGCATATCTCGGGCACGACCCGCTAACGGACGAGGAAGCGGACCGGATCCGCACCTGGATCAAGCAGGGGGCAACGTGGCAGGCACACTGGTCGTTCATTGCCCCCAGACGGGTGGTTCAACCAGCGGTCGAAGCCCGCGATTGGCCGCGCAACCCAATTGACTACTTCATCTTGGGCAGACTGGAGCGAGCGGGCCTGAAACCCTCTGCCGAGGCCGATCCTGCCCGCTTGATTCGCCGGCTGGCGCTCGATCTCACGGGTCTGCCACCCTCACCCTCGGAAGTCGACGCGTTCCTGAATGATACTTCGCCTCAAGCCTACGAAAGCGTGGTTGATCGTCTTCTCCGATCCCCCCGATTCGGCGAGCGGATGGCGGCCTCCTGGCTCGACGTGGCTCGCTACGCCGACACCAACGGTTACCAGAGCGATGGCAAGCGGAGCATGTGGCGCTGGCGAGACTGGGTCATTGATGCCTTCAACCGAAACCTGCCTTTTGATCGCTTCACTATCGAGCAAATCGCGGGTGATATGCTGCCGAACGCCACCCGAGATCAAATCATTGCGACTGGATTCAACCGCAATCATCGGAGCAGCGCCGAAGGAGGGATCATCGACGAAGAGTTCCGGGTGGACTATGTGGCCGACCGGCTCGAGACCACCTCGACGGTGTGGTTGGGATTGACGATCGGCTGCGCTCGCTGCCACGACCACAAGTTCGATCCCCTCAGTCAGAAGGAGTACTACCAGTTATTCGCCTACTTCAACAACGTGCCGGAAAAGGGATTCGTCTACAACTTCGGGAACGAGGAACCCCTGATCAAGGCGCCCATCCCTGAGCAGGAGACCAGATTGGACGAGTTGGACCGGAAGCTGGTAGCTTCCCAGCAGAACTACGCCGCGCTCCAGGACAGGGTTAGGCAAAAACAGTCAGCCTGGGAGGCTTGGGTTGGGGGCTCCGAGATGTCCGACTGGGCGATACGTGAGGGACTCCTCCTACACTTTCCACTGGATGGTGATCTGGAGGAACGGGCGGGTATCTATCAAGTCGCCCCGGCGCAACCCTACGGCGAGGAGTCCGATCCTGAAGAACTCGACGGCCTGGAGGTGACGCGGCCCGTGGTGGTCGACACGGCTGGGGATACTCTCCCCTTTGTCCCTGGTAGCATAGGCCAGGCCGGACGTTTCGACGGCCGGAGCTTCATCAACGCTGGCAAGGTAGTTCCCTTCGATTACCTGGATTCCTTCAGCCTGGGGGCCTGGATCTACCCCACGGCCCCCGAGGGTGCCATCATCTCCAGCGTCAAGGATGAGCACCGAGGCCAAGGCATTGGCCTCTACCTCAGAAGCGGACGGCTCCGCGTGCACTTCACCATGCGTTGGACGGATTTGGGGCTACGCCTGGAGACCGAGGATCCCCTGGAACTGAACCGCTGGCAGCACGTGCTGATGACCTACGACGGCAAACGAAAGGCAGAGGGCTTGAAACTGTACGTCAACGGCGAGTCACAGCCAAGTCGCGTGCTATTCGACCAGATGCTCTGGCCTATGGGGGAACCAAAGCCTTTTCGAATCGGAGCCGGCGAGGGTCCCCAGGACCGTTTTCAGGGATACATCGATGAAATCCGGGTCTACCGCAGAGTGCTCTCCGCTGAGGAGGCAGCGGTGCTCGCTCTACGCCGGACTGTCCCCGAGATCGCCGCCTCGTCCCCAGAGGCGCGATCACCCATCGAGGCCAACAAACTCCGCTTCTGTTTCCTGGATCAATACGCTCCGGCCGAAGTCCGGGAGGCCCGTCACAACTTGGCAAAGCTGCAAAGGGAGCATCGGGAGTTTCTGGAATCTATTCCGAGTGTGATGGTCATGAAGGAGCGCGAATCTCCACGCCAGACCTTCGTCTTGAATCGAGGTGCCTACGACGCCCCTGGCGTGAAGGTCTTCCCTGATGTACCCCGAGTTCTTCCACCGCTGGATCGAGACTATCCCAACAACCGCCTGGGCCTTGCCCGCTGGCTGGTGAATCCCTCCAATCCACTAACGGCCCGTGTCACCGTGAACCGATTCTGGCAAATGCTCTTCGGCGTCGGTCTGGTCAAGACCGGCGACGATTTCGGCACCCAGGGCGAACGGCCCCTCCATCTGGACCTTCTCGATTGGCTTGCTCTCCAGTTTGTGGAAAACGGTTGGGACGTCAAGGCGATCCTGAAAACCATTGTCATGAGTGCGACCTATCGTCAATCCTCTCGGATGACGCAGGAGCTGCTGGAAAAGGACCCCGAAAATCGGCTACTGGCTCGGGGGCCCCGGTTCCGGCTACCCGCAGCGGTGATCCGCGACCAGGCTCTGGCGGTTTCCGGATTGCTGGTGGAGAGAATTGGAGGCCCTCCGGTCAAGCCCTACCAACCCCCGGGTCTCTGGGAGGAACTCACCTTTTCCGGCTCAGCCTACGAGCCCGATCAGGGGGAAGACCTTCATCGACGAAGTCTATACACCTATTGGAAACGTACCATTCCGCCACCCGCCATGACGACCTTTGATGCCGCCAATCGTGAGACCTGTGCTGTTCGCTCGCCCCGAACCAACACTCCCCTACAGGCGCTGAACCTGATGAACGACAGGACCTACGTGGAGTCCTCCCACCGGCTCGCCCAGCGGATGCTAAAGGCGGGTGGTTCCACGGTGGAAGATCGGATCGCCTACGGCTTCCGCCTGGCAACGGCGCGGCTGCCCAAGGCCCAGGAAGCCCGGGTTCTACGCGACCTCTTTGCCCAGTTCAAGAGCGACCACCAAGAAGATCCAAAAGCGGCGCGTCGATTCCTCGATCATGGAGGATCTTCCGGAGACCAGGTTCTGGATGCGGTCGAGCTTGCCTCCTACGCAGGGGTAGCGAGCCTTCTCCTGAATCTCGACGAGACCATCACCAAGGAGTAGATAGATGGATTCTCAGGGGGAATACCGGCGATTGATGACCAGACGCTACTTCCTGGGTTCCAGCTCCGGAGGCATCGGCAGGGCTGCTCTGGCGACGATGGCGGGCGGTGGCTTCGCAGCCGCAAAGACCTCGGCAGTAGAGCCCGCGGGCAGACCTTACCCAGCGCTTCCAGGTCTGCCCCACTTCGCCCCCAAGGCACGCCGCATCATCTGGCTGTTCCAGTCCGGTGGACCCTCGCAGATGGAACTCTTCGACTACAAGCCCTTGCTGCAGGAACGACGCGGACAGGATTTGCCCGATTCAATCCGTCAGGGGCAGCGCCTGACGGCGATGACCTCCACCCAGGACCGATTCCCGGTGGTGCCCTCGAGCTTCCAGTTCGCCCAACACGGCGAATCAGGGGCCTGGGTCAGTGAGTTACTGCCCCACACGGCCAAGCTGGCAGACGAACTGTGCTTCATCAAGTCGATGTACACCGAAGCCATCAATCATGACCCGGCGATTACTTTTCTCCTCACCGGAGCCCAGATTGCCGGCCGTCCCAGCTTCGGTGCCTGGCTTTCTTACGGTCTGGGAAGCGAGAGCGAGGACCTCCCAGCCTTCGTGGTGATGGTCACCCAGGGGACGGGAGGCCAGCCCCTCTACGACCGCCTCTGGGGAAGCGGTTTTCTGCCCACCCGCTACCAAGGGGTCAAGTTCCGATCCGTGGGAGATCCGGTCCTCTATCTGTCCGATCCCCAGGGATTCAGCCGTAAGAATCGGCGACACTTCCTGGATGCCTTGAACCGCTTGAACCAGATGAAGTTTGAGGAGTTTGCTGACCCCGAGATCTCGACCCGAATCTCTCAATACGAAATGGCGTTTCGGATGCAGGCCTCCGTACCCAAGCTCACCGATCTTTCAGACGAGCCCGAGTCGACGTTCAAACTTTACGGTGACGATGCCAGGAAACCAGGAACCTTCGCCTCCAACTGTCTCCTGGCACGGCGACTGGCGGAGAGAGGCGTGCGCTTCATCCAGCTTTTCCATCGAGGCTGGGATCAGCATGGGAAGCTCCCTACCGCGCTCCCAAAACAGTGCTTGGCCACGGATCAAGCCTCCGCGGCTCTCGTCCAGGATCTCAAACAGCGGGGTATGCTGGACGACACGCTGGTGGTTTGGGGAGGGGAGTTCGGCCGAACGGTGTACTGCCAGGGCATACTGCGTGAGGACGATTACGGCCGCGATCACCACCCCCGCTGTTTTACGATGTGGATGGCGGGTGGCGGTGTGAAATCCGGCATGACCCTGGGAGAGACTGACGACTACTGCTACAACATCACACAAGACCCAGTCCACGTTCACGACCTTCAGGCCACCATCCTGCACTGTCTTGGGATCGGACACACCAAACTGACATTCAAGTACCAGGGCCAAGACTTTCGTCTCACCGACGTGCACGGAAGGGTGGTCGAAGAGATACTCGCGTAGCTACCTGCACTAACCGATACTACCCCCGTACATCACCGAAAGGATCAAGGCTGACGGGCGACTGGGCCCGCGGTAGATCGTGTTGATGGCAGACTTCATGTGGGTGTGGCGACCCAATCTCTCTCCGGTGTTGGGGTTGACATCGTAGAAGGGAAAGTTGCTGCTGGAAATATCCAGCCGGATGCGGTGGCCTGGAGCGAAGCGGTTGGCGGTCGCCCACAGGTCAATCTCGATGGGGTACACCTTTCCCGGTTCTATCAGCTTCTCTCGCTCCCTCGAGTTTCGGAACCGGACCCTCAGAATGCCGTCTTCCAGATTCATGGCATACCCTTCAGGATAATCCGCTGAGGGCGGGTAGACGTCCATCACCTTGGCCGTGAAGTCCGTATCTGGTGCAGTAGAAGAGACCCAGAGCTTGACCCGCAGGGGACCGGCAATCTCCACCGCCTCCTCGAGGACTGGGGTCTGGAAGGAGAGAACGTCGGAGCGGGCCGAAAGGGGGAGCTGGTTGCTAGCCGCAAAATCGCCCTCTCGTGGCACCTGATTCTGGGCGCCCCGGCGGACCAGCAATTTCCCTGAATCGATGTTGCCACCAATGGTGGGTACCGGAGTCCGGGGATCATACTCGAAGCGGCTGCTGGTCTCCGTCTTGCCGGGGTTCTCCAGCAGACTACCATTGTCACCCAAGTAGAAACTGCGCTCCTCTTGCCCAGGAGGAGGCCAAGAAGGGGCTGTCTTCCACTCACCTCCGCTCTGCAGCCTTCCCTTAGCGTTGCGCACCGTAGACGCGGCCCCCATCACGAAGTATTCGACGGGAGGCTCCTGCTCCAGTTCCAGAGCCTTGTTCTGGAGGAACTGATCGAACCAGCGAGCTCCCAGCTCCTGCAGCTTCATCTTTGCGGCCGCTCCAAAATCCACGTCACCCGCATAGGTCAACCCGGTGGAATGTGTCCAGGGTCCCATCAGAAGCTTGACATAAGATCGGCGGCCCGAGAGTCCCTCGAAGTTCTTCAGCGTTCCGCGCTTGAAGATGTCATACCAGCCTCCCACGAAGCAGATCGGAATGTCGGGATAGCGGGAATGATGTTCCTCAAAGTTGTAACCATTCTGCTTCCAGTACTCATCGTAGGTAGGGTGGGCCCGCCAGTCGGCATACCAACGACTGTAGGACGGGGCCCAGGCGAGAGGAGAAGTGGACTTCAGGGGAGCCGCCTGGAGCCAGCTGGCCAGCTGGTCATTGGCGCGGGTCAGCGCCGCGAAAGAGAAGGAGTCCTCTTCTTCCTCCGGATCTCTGGAGCGGGCCTCCTTGCCCCACTGCGCCAGACGGAAGCCATAGGCAAGGTTGTGAAGGAGGGCAAAGGCGCCGCCACGACCGGCCCCATCCTCCACGTAGTTGGAGGTGCCTACGTATACGAACATGGTTCGCAGGTGCGGTGGGTTTCAGGACTGCCAGGGCGTTCTGGGTGGCGGCCAGGTAGGAGCCTCCGTAGGTCCCTACGTCCCCGTTGCACCAGGGTTGGGCCGCTACCCACTCCAGGGCGTCGTATCCGTCCTCGGCCTCGTTGACGTAGATGTAGAACTCTCCTTCCGAGTCGTAGCGGCCTCGCACATCCTGGACCGCCACGGCGTAGCCCCGTGTGGTAAAGAACCCAGCCACTTTGGCTGTCCTCTCCTTTTCCATAGGGGCTGCGTATCAAGATCGCGGGAAAGGGACCGGGTGGGGTCGTCTCGCTATCCCGGAAGGTAGATATCCCGTGGCGAGGTGGACACCGTCACGAGCTGCCACCATGACGTTCTTGCGAATACGAACCTGAACCGGGCCCTTCGGCTCTTCCGCTGCCAGCCCCATGTCCAGAATCGTGATCGCCAGCACTGACATTCCAACCTTGATCTTCATTAGTTTTCAGGGTCCCTTCTGCAGCTCGGCCCGTGGGAGTACCCAGGTCCGAATGGTTTGATAGCCTACACCCGTGGACGGTTGTGATGTGAGGCTAGATGATATCCCGGTTTCCCTACATCTTCCAGGTGCGGGTTGTGGCAGCTGCGCTGGATCATTCAGGGGAAAACTTTGGGTCCGGCGTAGCGGTGGGCTCCATTCGCCAATCAAGCCGCCGTCCGAGCCAAAGGCTCGGAAAAGTAAGACTTCGGCCTGGAGGCCAAAGCTACATTCGCCAATGAAGTTTCAGCGGTTGCGAACAGGGAGATTCTGCCGCCAACCTACTCGAGAAGCAGGTCGGCCGTGGCTGTCTGGCCTCTCGATCGGGCAATTTCCAGGGCGGTGGAGCCCGCTTCGTCTTTTGTGTTAACCATAGCCCCCTTGGCCAGCAGGATCTGGACGACGGGACCGTGTCCATTCCAAACAGCGTGCATCAGCGGTGTGCGGCCGCGATGGTCCCGTGAGTTCACATCGGCACCCTCTGAGACCAACGCTTCTACGGTGCCGGTAAAACCTTGAAAGGCAGCAAACCCCAGGGCGGTTTGTCCCTCGTTGTTTTGCGCGTTCACTTTGGCGCCATGCCGCAACAACAGCTCTACCAGGGCGCTTCGGCCCCGGTACGCCGCCAGTCCGAGAGCCGTCTGCCCCTCTTTGAGTTTCACATTAACATCACTGTCCTGCGCCAGCAGGGCTTCCACCACGGCGGAATGATCGTGAATCAGGGCGAGTCCCAAAGCGGTCCAGCCATCGACACTTTTCACATTGATGTCGGCACCGCCCGCGATCAACGTTTCCACCACCGAGATGTGACCGTTCAGGGACGCATGCATGAGGGGAGTGCGGCCCCCGCTGTCGCCGGTATTGATCTCCGCACCCTTGGAAATCAAGGTCTTCACCGTAGTCAAGTGGCCCTCGATCGCCGCATGGCCCAAGGGTGTGAGGCCCATCTCATCCTTGGTGTTAACCTTGCTGCTGTCCGCCAACAGGATTTCCACCACTGAGGAATGGTCGTTCCAGACGGCGAAGTCTATCGCCGTCTGGCCTTCTCGAGACTTCAAGCTCACGTCGGCCCCGTGGCTCAGAAGCAGTTTGACTTCCTCGGCGCGTCCGCGCCAGGCGGCATGCATCAGCGCGCTTCTCCCCGTGTTGTCCTTCAAGTCCACATTTGCTCCCTGTTCCAGGAGGACCTTCACTGTCTCGGTGAACCCTTAGTAGGTCGCTGCCATAAGTGGGGTAGCACCCTCCTGGTCCCTGAAGTTTGAGTCGCCCCCGTGAACCAACAGCAGTTCCACAATATGACTGTGCCCTTCCGAGGTGGCGTGCATGAGGATGCTCAGACCATCACTCGCCATAGAGTTCGCGTCCGCGCCGCGTTCCAGTAACGCTTTGACGGTGGCGGCATCCCTCCGAAGAGACGCTAGACCCAAGGCCGTCCAGCCGTCCTGACTACCCCTGGTCGCATCCGCACCCCGATTCAGCAGTGCTTCGACAAGGGCAGTGTCCCCTTGATGAATCGCCCGCATCAGCGCGGTCCATCCCATCTTATCTCTCGCGTTGGGATCCGCTCCGGCATCCAACAAGGCTTTCACGACTCCGATCTGTCCCCCGAGAATCCCCCAGATCAAGGCGGTATGCCCAGTGGAGTCTCGGGCGTTCACCTCAGTGTCCTTCTCCAGCAGGATCTGGAGAATGGCTAAATGACCCGCGCCTGCGGCAACCATCGCGGGTTTTGCTCCATCCCCGGCCCTGAGAGCTCGGTCGGCCCCGCGGGACAGCAAAACCTTCACGGTTTCAACGTGTCCCCCCAGCACGGCATAAATCAGCGGAGTGAGACTGTCCTTATCCCTCTGGTTGACGTTGGCCCCCTGGTCGATAAGCGTCTCAACCAAACGGCTCTCGCCCCTAAAGGCCGCATCCATCAGGGTACCGGGTTGCTGGGAGAAGGCCGGAAGGCAGGTCACGAGAACGAGCCAGACGAGGATGATCTCGTTTCCATGGAGGAACGCTCGTGCTGGTCGCATCTCCTGGATGTTGACTGCGTCTGCTCGCATTGCTGCTGGACTCGGGTATATCTCCTGCCCGGCCATTATACGAAACCTTTGGACCATCGGCTGCAGTCGCCCCTATCCCGAGCTGATCCCGGATGACCTGATTCCAGGGCCGCCCAGTCGGGTGACAGAGGTCAACATCCTTCCGAGGTAAACATCCTTTAGTTGGAGGAACCCAATCACGGAAATCGATGCAGTCTTGACAGCGTGATCCAATGCAAGTAGATTCACGCTAACAACTTATGGAGGAACCAAGACACAGTGATTAAACAGGACATTGTGGCGCGTGTTTCTGGAAGAATGGGCATGACCAAGGTGAGAGCAGAGGAGGCTGTAGACTGCGTCATAGATGCCCTGAAGAACGCTATGAAAGAAGGGGAGCGCATCGAGCTACGCGGTTTTGGCGTCTTCGTGGTCAAGCCCCGTAAGAGTGGCATCGGACGCAATCCCAGAACCGGAGCTGAGGTACCCATTCCCCCGGGAAAAACGGTACGCTACAAACCCGGCAAAGACGTTCGTAGGAGTTAGCGTGCTGGTCTTCTTAACTTGAACGACGATTCCTCTCTCCAGGCAGGCGTTCAGGCACCCGCTCCCTTCCCTGAATCCAAGCCGCTAGGACCCTCGAGTCAAGCGCAGCCCAAGCGATTCCTCCCGGCCCTGATGTTGCTGCTCACCTCCCTGAGCACGCTCCTTGCCGGATTCTTCTTCCACGTCAACTTCGTCTCGGACTACGAGGCAGACACGCTGGCCCGACTCCTCCTGGCGACCTGGGACGATCCTGCCCAGATCCTGCTGGGCCTTCCTTTCGCTCTAACCATCCTCACCATTCTACTCTCCCATGAAATGGGACATTATCTTACCTGCAGGTACTACGGGATCGAAGCCACCCTTCCCTATGCGATCCCGGCTCCCCCAATCCTCAACCCATTCGGCACCTTCGGAGCCGTCATCCGAATAAAGTCGGCATTCCGCGATCGGCGGCAGCTATTCGATGTGGGAATTGCGGGCCCTTTAGGGGGCTTCATCTTCATCATCCCTGCTTTGATCATCGGACTTCTGAATTCGAAGGAGTTCGTGTTCCACGCGCCAGTTGACCAAACCTGGGAATTCGGTGAACCCCTTCTCTTCCAGTGGGCAGCCACACTTTTCTACACCGCTTCGGATGGATCCAGCATCAGCCTGCACCCAATCGGGTGGGCGGCCTGGTTCGGCCTATTGGCGACAAGCCTGAACCTGCTACCCATAGGTCAGCTAGACGGGGGCCACATCGTATACGCCCTGTTCGGAGCGCGTGGACACCGGACCGTCTCGTATATCACCTTTGTGGGACTCGTCCTGATCAGTCTCATGTCGTGGCCGATGCTGGGGTACCTTCTCTTTGCCGTGATCATTGTATTCCTGGGGTTCCGACATCCACCTCCCCAAACCGGGTTGACTCAGCTGGGCCGGGGTCGATGGATCCTGGCCATCTTGGGACTTCTGATCTTTCTTCTCACCTTCATCCCGGTCCCGATCCAACTGGTTTCACACGTGGGCAGACTGTGAGGTCAGTCGGTAGACTTTCCGTTTACCCTGATCTGAAGATCGAGGCAAACTCGTTCCAGATCTTGGAGTAACCTTGCTGTAACAGGACAATGGCTGCGCCGCAGACAAAGAAGCGAGCCCCCTTGTCGTAATAGGATTGAGCGGCGTCGGGACTTCCCACCGGGATACTATTGAAGACCTGATCAAACGAATAGTCCTGGTGTTCCATGTCGATCCAGATACCATCGAACCCGATCAGACCGATCATCTCGATGAGCTTTGGCGACACATAAGGCGTCGGGCACGCCATGCACACTGCCTCGTCCTTCTTCAGCTTCTCCAACACTCGATTCGTCTTCATCACTCCACTCCTTTCGAAATTCAAAACAGGAAAGTGTCAGGTCCTCCCCAATCCGGCTTCGGTGAGCGGTAGTGTACAGTGCCGATGCCTTATCTAAAACCCGATCGTAGCTTCGGTCTCCCGGGCGAAGAATCCTTCTTCCCTCGCGCCGGCTCGCGGCGCGGCGGCCTAGAGACCACCGCTACGACCTCTGGACTGAAGTTGAACGATCTTGCGTGGCTGCTGACGGGCTGAAGGGAAGCACTACAGATCGGAGGCGCCCGGGATCAGGCCACAGAATCCGCAGCCTGCTCCCAGAGGCGCATCCGTAATAAAGCAGTCACCGCGGTACAGAACCGTTGCGACCGCTAATTCTCGGCGGCTCAGTCCATACGGACAATCCTGACGCGGGCGACAGGATTGTGCCAGATCGTATCCATCGGCTGGCAGGTCGCCTACACCGTGAACCCCATTGCTGATATGAACAAACCCCTCGGGAGGGGCCGGATCGTGAAGGTTATTCCCGCAAGGAGGACCGGGTATGAACGCACATAACTCGGAGTCGGCCTCGCTGCCGGCGTCATAGGCTGGGGCATTCAGCGTTCTGGCACGCTCGAAGGGCAGGAAAAAGAACAGGGTGGGGGGCAACGGAACCTGAACGCCACTAATGGCGAAAAAAGCATCGTTGGTGGTTGCCAGCATTCCCACTGCCGAAATGCGTCTGAATCCAGGGGCACTCATCACCTGTAGCGTCATGGACCCGGCAGGAGGTATGGGACCGGGCCCCACGTCAAAATCCATCACCGCGGGCAGCGTCGGCAGCAAGCCCATCAGGGGCCCGGGGTCTCCCTCCTCTGGCAGCGTCGCCAACTCAGGGATTACGGGTTGGCCCACCGTAAAGAGGGACATAGCTCCACTGTGGCTCACAACCACGGGAGGTGTGATCACCTGGTTCTGGGTCAGGTTGTGAATCGTGACCTCATACGTAGTTTGAGCGAAGGCAGGGGTGCTGGCCCCCAAGCTGCAAAGTAGAATCACACAGATCAGGGCGATTTCCTTAGTCCATTTCATTGAGTTCTCCTTGTTTGTAGACCGGATAAGATGTGAAGGTCGGGGGTACTCCTAGCTCAGGACGGCATCCGAGAAATGCAAAACCCTGAACCCGAGAGTCCAGGTGTCTGAGAGAAGCGACACCCACTGCCGACCCATTCGGGAAGACATCGTGCCCTCACTTACCGAATCTTGAACCTGGGGCTTACCCTTCTATGTGCCGGCTTAGCTCCTGTCAAGCAGAAACTCCTTGGAGAGCGACATCATCATCCTTCTTCGGGCAAGAACTCTATTGCGGCGAGGAAATGCTATGCTTGCTCGATCAGCTCAGTTAGCAAGGGAGGTTGAGAAGGATGCAGGAAGGTACTTCAGACGATTATCCGGTCAAGCTTGTCACTCTGGATCCGGGACATTTTCACGCGGCGCTCCTGCAGAAGGTGATGTATCCCCAGGTTTCGCCTGTTGTACACGTCTACGCTCCTGGAGGGGCTGAGGTAGACGATCATCTAAAAAAGATTAAGGGGTTCAACACTCGAACCGAGAATCCCACTCAATGGCAGCAGCAGATCCATAGCGGTCCCGACTTTCTGGAGAAGATGCTCTTGGACCGAAGTGGGAACGTCGGCGTGGTTGCCGGCAATAACCGGAAAAAGACCCGATACATCAGGAGCCTGGTCGATAACCAACTCAACGTTCTCTCAGACAAACCGATGTGCATCGATCAGACAGCTTGGCTGCTGCTGAAAAATACTTTCGAGTCGGCCCGTGACTGCGGCGTGCTGCTGTACGACATCATGACCGAACGATTCGAAATTACGACCATCCTGCAGCGGGAACTCGTCAATAACGAGACGGTCTTTGGACAGCTCCAGACGGGATCTCCAAGTGATCCTGCAGTCGTCAAGGATAGTGTCCACCATCTGTTCAAGGACGTAGCTGGGAAACCGCTCCAGCGCGCCGGCTGGTACTTCGACGTCGAGCAGCAGGGCGAAGGAATCGTAGATGTGGCGACTCATTTGGTCGACATCGTGATGTGGGTCTGTTTCCCGGAAAAAGCCATTGACTACACCACCGACCTGGAGATCTACTCCGCCCGTCATTGGCCTACGCGACTCACCAAGGCCCAGTTCAACAGGGTCACAGGATTACCAGACTTCCCGGATTTTCTGGTAGATCAGCTGGACTCTGAGGGCGTCCTACCCTATTACTGCAATGGTGAAATCCGATACGCCTTGCGAGGCGTGCATTCGAGGATTTCAGTGGTCTGGGACTTCGAAGCTCCGGCAGGATGCGGCGACACCCACTTCTCAGTTATCAAAGGCTCGAAGTCGCACGTCCTGATCAAGCAGGGTGAGGAGCAGCACTACCAACCTGAGGTATTCGTGGAACCAACACAAGGCGTTGACTCGGACGCCCTGGGCAAACAGCTGCAGACCACGATCGAGCGCCTGGCAAAAACGAGCTATCCAGGACTGGGGCTTGAACCTGCTCCGAATGGTTGGCATCTGCTGGTCCCCGACCTCTTTCGGGTAGGTCACGAAGCCCACTTCGGAGAAGTCACAAAGAAGTTTCTGAGCTACCTGGATCAGGGAGGACTGCCCGAATGGGAGGTCCCCAATATGATCGCAAAATACTACACGACGACTCGCGCCCTGGAGATCGCCAGGGAAGCTGATGGCTAGGAAGTTCGCAGAAATCTCAAGGCGATTTATCCGCAACCTGGCGTGCGGGATTTGATTCTAGTTTGTTGCTCTTGGCTATCAGGTAGACCGCGACTGCAACTATCGCAACCACCAACGCCGTGCCCACGTTCGCGATTCCCTTCTCCGAGTACCAGACGATCGCGTAGCCGATGGATCCGGGTAGAAGGGCATAGTAGCTAGTGCCCGTCCGGAAATGTGTAAGTAATTGATAAGGAAGGGGAAAGAGGGCTTTTTCAAGCTCCGAAACTGTCAGGGCCGTTTGCTAGACTATTTGGTACAAACAATTAGACTAAAACGACTTACGACGATTTCAGGAGTTCGAAGATGCGTAAAAAGCATGAAAAACAACGCCCCCTTTCCCCGCAATGGCCCGATCACCAGCTGGCCCATGAATTGAAGGTGATCTCGCGCATCCTGGACGACAATCCCCAGACGCTGGAGCTGATAGTACAAGATCTCTCTGACAGGGTCGATTCCGGTGTTGGCGCCCCCGGTTTGACGGCCGAGCAGGTGCTGCGTTGCGCCGTCATCAAACAGCTGCATCAGTTCAGCTATCGCAAGCTGGAGTTTCATCTGGTGGATTCGCAAAGCTGTCAGAGGTTCTGTCGCTTGCCCTATGGGGCGTCGATCAGCAAAGCCACCCTGGCGGAGAACCTGGGGAAGATTGAGCCGGGGACTTGGAAGGCGATCAACGACCACTTGGTGCTCTGGGCGCAGGCTCGGGGTCTGGAAAAAGGCCAACGGATTCGGGTCGATGCCACGGCGGTCGAGACGAACATCCACTATCCGCTCGACAGTGAGCTGTTGTACGACGGCATTCGAGTCGTGACCCAGTGGCTGGGGCGGCTGCGGGAGCGGGAAGGGATCGGCTTCGTCGATCATACGCGGCGGGCCAAGCGGCGCGTCCTGAACATCCGCAACCGCCGCGGCAAGAAGCGCCTGGACAGTTACCGCGATCTGATCAAAGTGGCGTCCAAGACGGCTCACTATGCCGAGCAGGCGCTGGCAGCTTCCGCGCAGTGGAGCGATCCCCTCAGTCTGGCCGTGGCGGCGCAACTGGCCCACTATCTGGGGCTGTTGCACAAAGTCATCGAGCAGACTCAACGACGGGTCCTTTCGGGCGAGGCCGTCGCGGCCCAGGAGAAGATCTGTTCCCTCTTCGAAGAGCACACCGATATTATCAAGAAGAGCCCTCGGGAAACGGTCTTCGGCCACAAGGTGTTTGTCAGCACGGGCGCCTCGTCGCTGATCCTGGATTGTGTGGTGGAACGGGGGAATCCGGCCGACAGCAACTATGTGCAACCCTTCTTAGAGCGGCATCGACAGCTGTACGGGAAGGTCCCCCGCCAGAGCGCCTGGGATGGTGGTTTTGCCTCGGCTGCCAACCTGCGCTGGGCCAAAGAGCAGGGGGTACAGGATGTGGCCTTTTCCAAAAAGTGTGGGTTGACGGTTGAGAGCATGGTGCGTTCCAGTTGGGTCTACAAACAACTCAAACGCTTCCGCGCCGGGATTGAGGGGTGCATTGGGACCCTCAAGCACACCTTCGGTCTCCACCGCTGTAGCTGGAAAGGCTGGCCTCACTTTCAAAGCTACGTCCATGCCAGCGTCCTGACCTATAACCTGGTCGTCCTGGCCCGACTCCTGTTGTAGCCTTTTGTGGCTGACCGTACTGCCTTGTGGCTCCGACTCGGGGAGAGGTCTGCGCCGAACCGCTGCTTTTTGGCCCGCGTGCCCTCGCTCGAGGGTCCTTGCTCTGGATCGAGCTGGGTCGAGCCGGTCTGTCAGCAGTCTCAAGTATAATAAGTGTTTACGATTCAACAGATTACAGTTCTGAAAACCCCGGTTTTCGGACGGGCACTAGCTAAAGGGAATGAGCGTCTTACGAATGACAGCACCCTCTCTTCCCATCAGTCCTACCACCGCTGAGGCCGCCACCACGTTGTGGACACAGATCATATTTCCCGCAGCCCCTCCCACCGCCTGAAGGGCTACGATCCAGGTCGGGTCTACGCCGATTCTCTGTCCCACCCCAAACTGAAAAAGAGAGAACATCATGTTGCTGACCGTGTTGCTCCCCGCTACGAAGGCGCCGAGCCCCCCGATGAAGGGGGCGAAAATGGGCCAGTCGCTGCCCACGAG
The DNA here is from genome assembly GCA_965219855.1 of Acidobacteriota bacterium. GTDB lineage: Bacteria > Acidobacteriota > UBA6911 > RPQK01 > JAJDTT01 > CAUZIZ01. The sequence continues at coordinate 137,862 of CBDCOR010000021.1, read as the reverse complement.
GGCGGCCACACCGTCAGCGAGAACAATCGGCATCTTCTCGAATCCGGCACCGCCGTTCCCGCTATTGATGAAGACTTGAACCATGGGAACCGTGAAGACCAGAGCCGTTGAGGCCGCGATCAAGGTTCTGAGGGAGCGCCCCCAGGCTCTGCAATAGGAAGACCAATCCATCCGGTGCAAGAAAAAGGTCAGAAGGGAAACGAACACAAAAATCGAGCCGGGAAGGTACAGAGGCCGTACGCCGGCTGAGATCTCGGTTCCAAACAGATTCGGAAGCGAGATGGTCCAGGCGTTGACTAGATCGTAGAAGGGCCAATCACGCAGGCGCGTCAGCACCAAAAGTAGAGCTACGAGGAGGTAGGGAGCCCAGGCTGCGACCATCCCCATCTTCTGACTCGCTGGGTTCTCCTCGGGGAGCTCGAACTCGCCCGTCCACTCATTGTCCCATCGATCCGAACTCTCAAAATCCCAGTGTTCCTCCGCGCCAGGTGTCAGAAAGCCTCTCTTGGCGGCGGTCCCGACCACTATCAGCCCTATCAACCCGCCAAAGAGAGAGGGGAATTCGGGTCCCAAAAGGTAGGCTACAGTTAGATAGGGCAGGGTCATCGCAAAGGCTGCGAAGAGAGCGAACTTCCAGACTTGAAGTCCTTCCCGAAAGGAGCGGTTCCGGCCAAAGAAGCGAGTCATCAAGGCAAGAACGAAAAGCGGGACGAGGGTACCTGTCAGAGCGTGAAGCAAAGCAACCTTGGTGCCAATCATTGCCAGGAACTGGTGCCAATCGGCATACCCCCCTGCCAAAGCGAAGCTGACGATCCCTTGATCTGCCGATAGTCCAGTATTGACGCCCACCAGGATCGGTGTGCCCACTGCACCAAAGGAAACCGGAGTGCTCTGGATAATCATTCCGGACATTACAGCAGCCATCGCGGGAAACCCTAGGGCTACCAGCAGAGGGACCGCCACCGCGGCGGGAGTCCCAAATCCGGCCGCACCCTCTATGAAGGAACCGAACAACCAGGCGATGATGATTACCTGAATTCTGCGATCTGGAGTGATGTTGGTAAAAGCCTGTCGAATCGTCCTGATCGCAGAGCTCTCTTCCAGCGTGTTCAGCAGCAGAATGGCGCCAAACACAATGTACAGAAGCGATGCCGCCACAATCAGACCGTTGGTCGACGCTGCCGCAACCTGTGCTGGCGAGACCCGCCAAACGAAAAGCGCGAGGAGCGCCGCAACAGCATATGAGATCGGCATGGCCCTGCTGGCTGGCCAGCGCAAGATGACCAGAAACAGGGCCACTGCCACGATCGGCATCAGAGAAAGAAGAGCAAGCAAGTCAATCTCCTCAAGCGGGAAAACTCCGAGATACAAGCTGGACAGGACCCGAGCAGCCCAGAAAGAGCCCGAGGACCAGCAATGCGATCCCCTTCGAAATGCGGAGAACACCCATCTAGTGTCCTATTCTACTTCTGCCAATTTGTCGAAGGCCAGGGCTTGCCGCTCATTTCCGACTCGCTGATCCGGAAAAAGGAACACCAGGGACTGAGGGATCTCCTTGGCGGTGCGGTAGAGGATCTGGCCCCGACGGCTGAGCAGGGGAGAGTCGGTCCAGCCGATCGACTCCAGAGTCCCGTCCCGGTTCCAAGTCGTGTCACCGACCAGTCCGTGGATGTGACCTTTTTTCTAAGAAAAGGCAGGCAAATTTATGTAGTTTGGTACCATGAGCCGATTGTGTTTTCCAGATCGAGAATCCGTTCGCCAAACTGATTGTTCACACGAACGCGTCCTTTTTCGAATTTGGGTGCCTTGAGCTTCAGTAAGCCTCCACACATTACCTGCCGAACCGGATCCAAGTAGGACTGCTGTGGATCACTACCTCTGCTATCCGGCGAGGGAGATGAAGCAGCCTCCCAAAGCTGACCCGGGCGGTGATGACGACGACGATGATGACGACGATTCTGGAATCCAAGCTTCCGTGACGGACCAGTTCGGAGTCAGGCTCTACGACGTCGGGAAACCAACCAGGCTCTGCAACCCAGCCAACAAGAACCAAGAAGGGATCAAGAATCCGGAGAACCATCTGGTGTGCTACTGGCTGACGCTGGCCCGCGGCGAATCGAGGCGCGAGCGCCTGAAGGGAATTTTCGTAAACGACCAATTTGGTCCCGGCAGGGTGGATACGTTGAAGGAGCGAGAACTCTGTGAACAGCACTAGTCCGGATGTTCCCAGTGCCTCAGTGGCGTAAGTACCGGTTTCCCTTTTGTTAGAACTCAATCGACCTAACCTCAAACTTGATTCGCAGGCTGGGAAGGAAAAACAACGTAACTCATTGATTTGAAATGGATCGGGCGTATCTCGGGCGAGGGTCGCCAAAGCGGTCTCCGAGTGCCAATTCTCTTTCTCGAACGATCCCCAGCAGCTGCTTGTTAGAGACTTCTGGGTCTTACCAGGAGCCTGCTTCAGCAGGCTGGCGCGAAGCGTAATAGGCCGGTCCTTTAGGGCCGGATAGTCGCCAGAGATGAGGGGCAGAGCCTGCTTCAGCGGGCTTCTCGAACCAAGGCTTCAGCCAGAATCCGAGTCCATGGTTGAGGACGACGCTCGATTCAGCCTCCCGAGGACTCCCTGGCATCGCAGCCCAGGTCGTCATTTTACGATCGCACCCGGTGAGTCCTGATCATCTGCCTCCGAATGTCTTCCCTGGAATCTATTGACCCCCACAAATCCCCTCAGCGATGCGGACAGAATCGGTCCAAGAGCACGTTCCTTGAGACCCACGAGAGGGACCGGATTCTGGCTAAAGCCCTTGCTCGAGAAGCCCGGGGCCCTGGAGATTTCCTCCGAAGGATCAGAGAAACTCAGGGAGCAGTAGAGTCCCTTGTATCTTGGGGATCTCTAGAAAGCATCATCTTCCTCGGCAATCACGCTGAGGTCCTTGCGCGTATAGGAGCCCAGACTCCGAAAATCGAACTTGACATAGTTATTGATCCACTTGAGGGAAATCTTGAAGGCGTCCCGATAGCGACTCACCAACTGCGCCTGTTCTGCCGAGGCCGCAGCGCTGGATCCTGCTGCCTCTAGGATGCTTGCGAGTTCTTCCCTGAGCAGGCGCTTCACCAGAGGAAAATCATGCTGCTGATCAGTCTCTGCATCTCTCGCTGCGTGCAACACCCGCTGTGCGATCTGCGCTACCGAGATACGGGCTGTAGCCAGATCCTCCATCAGAGCTGGATGAATACCCGGTCGACCGTAGAGGCTATCAATTCCCTTGGCGCCTCGCCCCTGCAACCAGCCCTCGAGGTATTCGATGAGGGTGCGAGCGTTGCGACGGGTGCCGTCGATCGTGATGGGACCCTCAGGAGCGCGTACCTCGACCGGGTAGTTCTCAGGAAGAAACATTTCCGGAGAGGGCTCCCAGCCGGAGGCTCTCAGCTCCTTGAAAGGATCTGCGGCCGCTTTCATGTGGAAGATATGTGCAACCCAACCCCTTAGAAATCCCTGCTGGGCCTCCCATTCCTTGTCGGCCCGAATCGATTCCCCGGCAGCCCGATTGACCTCATCCTCCCTACTGGGCAGGGCGGTCGCCATACCACCGATGGGCACAGCCCCACGCTTGAGACAGATGGCTACCAGGCGCTTGAAGATGTTGCTCAGGAAATCGGTGGTCTTGATGTCCACGCCGAACCGATCCGGCCATACCGAGGCGGGATCGGCCATGACGTATTCTAGAATGCTTGCCTTGAAATCCCAGCGGGCTGCGTTCAGTCCGGCGCCGTACTGACCCAACGCATGCAGAATTTCCTCCATCTGATAGGCGGCAGGAAGCGACTCTATAAGGGCTATGGCTCGAATGGTCGCATTTCGGAGTGGATCCACACGCTCGCGACTGGCGTCAAAGAAGTCCCGCCAGAAAGCAGCCTCTTCAGCCGACTCCATCTTGGGCAGATAGAAATAGATGCCCTGTCCCCGATTGGTATGAGATTGGCCAGCATGAAAGAGCGTCAGCGCCGTCCCAAGAATGCTAGCCGAAATCGGCTCCCCATCCACGCTGACCGAGGACTCGTCCAGATGGAGTCCCCGCTCCCGATGCATGAAAAAGGGCAGCTCACCCTCCGCCAGCCTGTACTCTTTGTTCTTCCGAGAATCGTAGTAGGTCAGCGTCCGGTCAACCGCTCCCTTTCGGTTCCAGGCAGCTTGGACCGTATCCTGGAAACGGTGCCCGGCGGAATCCTCGTCATCATCCAGATCTCCCTCGGCGCGAGTGCCGTCCGGACCCGGGTTCAGCGCGTTGATGAACATGCCCGTGATAGAAGCGGGCCCCGATATCTCGATCCCCGGAAGCTTGAGATCTTCCGGTACTGTTGGGGCCTTCCAGGTGCCAGTGTTGGCCTCGCTGGACGGCAGGTGGGCCGGCATGTCTCCCTGCTCCAGGGCTTGCTTCAAGACAACGGCGCGTTGCTCCCTGAGTTCCTGAATCCGAGAGTTGAACTGGTCATGAAGGTCGAGAAGATACTTTACAAACTCTGGGGTAAAGAGCTCCGCTGCTCCTGAAACTGGTTCAAACTGCACTCGTTCTGATGACATTCAGCTTCTCCTTTTTCCGGCTCCTCGGTTGGCAAGTGGGACAGTAATGGGTACCCCTCTGACTGATCACCATCTTCTGGATGACCGTGCCGCACCGATAGCAAGCTCGATCATCTCGACCATAGACACGCAGCCCGTTCTGATTCTGACCTGGTTCTCCGTCGATTCCCACGTAGTCGCGCAGCGTGGTTCCGCCATGAAGCATCCCCCGTTCGAGCACTTCCGGAATCGCTCGAAAAAGCGCTTCCTTCTCGGAGCGCCTCAAGGAGCGTACCGTGCGAGCCGGGTGCAGTGCGGCTTCAAACAGGGCCTCGTCGGCATAGATGTTACCGACCCCGGCAACGAATCCCTGATTCAGAAGCATGGATTTGAGCCGTGTCTTTCGGTCCCCTAGCTTCTTCAAGAAGTCTTCCAGACGATAGGATGGGCCAAAAGGCTCCAGGCCTAGAGATCCGAACAAATCCGTCAGCGCCCCCTCTTTCTTGGCGATCAAAAACACACGTCCAAACTTACGGACATCTCGAAAAGTCATCACCTCACCCGTGGTAAAACGGAGGGCCAGGTGGGTATGACGATCAAGTGCATCAGCGATATCCGGGAAGCGATTTGGCCTCCGCTCCGAAGCAGGTCCGTAGGGGTCTTTGCGCTTCACGGTCAGCTGCCCGGTCATGCCCAGATGAACGATCCAATACCAGTCATCCAGCTCGATCACAAGGTACTTTCCGCGTCGGTCCAAAGCGACGACCCTCTGGCCAACGATCTGACAGCGAAGCCACTCAGGATCTACCTGGAAGACGCGATTGGGAGCCACTGCGGCACTTTCGATGGATCTGCCACGTATCCGCGAATCGAGTCCCCTACGTACTGTTTCGACCTCGGGGAGCTCAGGCACTGTCCTGCTCCAACCGAGTCCTCGAGGGCTGCATCGTCCAGCCTATGAAAGGGAGGCAGATTTCGATGGATCCGGACTCAGCCTTGGGGTTGCTTAGCGTGTTTTCACGGCTTGACATAAGAGGTCAATCTTAGCGCATCCTCAGTTCAGTTCAAACGCCTCCTCGGACCCGGACTTCTCAAGGCAGAGTGTCCCCGGTTGGTGTGAGCTCAGGACTGGAGTCCAAGAGATATCGTAGAAAGGTCTCAGCGACTCCTCTATTCTGACACCGAGACAGAGGCGTGCACACCCGGTCGCTGTGGCGGGGCCAGGCAAGGCACGATAAGATGATCGGAGTATTGCGAAGATCCAAAGAAAATCTAGAAAGGAGAGTTCATGCCGTTCATTGACCTTTCAACCGTGACTCCTCAGCAGATTTTTCCCGGCGTCCAGATTCGGGCACCCTATGGCGAGAATCTGATGCTGTCGGTGGTAGACTTTGAAGCCGAATCTGAGGTCACGCTGCACAGCCACCTCCACGAACAGGCGGGAGTCATGCTTGAAGGACGCATGGAGTTGACGATCGGAGATGAAACCCGGGTCCTGAACCCCGGCGAGTTCTACATCATTCCGCCCAACACACCTCACCGCGCTGCGGCTGTAGGGGGACCCGCAAGAGCATTGGACGTCTTCAGCCCCATCCGCGAGGACTACGCCAAACCCTGGCCTACCGATCAGTGAACCCATCGTGATTCAGCACCAAGACGGCATCCCTGCGCCAATCCGGACCGGCGAATCACCTCCGAAGGGGAACATGAAACTATGAAACCAAGGCGGAACGTGTATTTGATCGGGGGAGCACACAGCGGCTTTATCGGTAAGTTTCATCCCGATTTCATCTGGAAGGGACATCCTGACTTCGGGAAGCGAACCAATCCCTCTCTGGAGGATCACCTGCGTACAGCCGTCCTGGGGGCCTGTGAAGCGACCGACACACAGCCCGCGGCGATGCAGAAGGGATACGTGGGAAACTTCACCGGCGAACTCTTTGCCAAGCAGGGACACCTGGGGGCCATGCTGGCAAGCCTGCATCCGGATCTGAAGTACAAGCCCTTCTCGAGGGTGGAAGGGGCGTGTGCTTCGGGAGGCTTGGCACTCCTCGCGGGGGTAGATGCCATTTCCGCAGGCAACGATGTGGTCCTGGTGGCCGGCGTCGAGATACAGACCACAGTCAACACTCGGGAAGGGGCCGACTACCTGGCACGGGCGGCTCACTACGCCACTCAGCGCGCTTGCGATGCGTATACATTCCCCTGTCTGTTCGCCCGCCGTGCCAAGGCCTATCGGCAGACCTACGACGTCTCTGAGGAAGACCTCGGCCGCGTAGTGCTGAAGGCATATAGCAACGCCAACAAGAACCCCCACGCCCATATGCGAACAGTTGAGATGACCCTGGAGAGGGCAGCAGCCGTTTCCGAGAAAAACCCGCTCTTCCTCGAGAACAAGGATTATCGAGAGTTCCTCAAGTTGAGCGATTGTTCCCAGGTCTCGGATGGTGCATCTTCGGTCGTCCTGGTTTCGGAGGAGGGGTTGGATCAACTAGGCAAATCCCGGGAGGACACCGTGCAGATTGTTTCCTACGGCCATGCGACTGCGCCTTTAGACGAAGTGCCCGATCCTCTGGTTCTGTCCACCGCGGAGCGGGCAATCCAGGAGGCCTTCCAGGACGCCGATCTTGGACCTGAAGACATTGGAGTGGTCGAAATACACGACTGCTTCAGCATCACGGAACTCTTGCTCTACGAAGCCCTCGGGTTCGCAGAACAGGGTCGGGCCATCGATCTGGTGAGGGACGGGACCACCAATCTAGAGGGGCGACTACCGGTGAACACGGGAGGTGGGCTGATGGCCTTCGGCCACCCGGTTGGGGCTACCGGCGTGAAACAAGCCCTAGAGATCTTCAAACAGCAAAAGGGTCTGGCCGGCGACTATCAAATCGGGAGTCGACCCCGATACGGTATCGCTGCAAACCTGGGGGGAGACGATCGCACCGCAGTCGTCACGGTCTACCAGAACCCAAACTAGTTCCGGAACCAGCCGCAGTCCAACAGATGGGAACGACCAGACCTGACAGCAAGAGGATCCGAGGTCCCCGGGGAGAGAGCGGTCAGCGGCACATACTCTCCGTTCCCCCAAATGGAGTTTCCACCTGAATGATGCAGGGCGGTCAAGGGCAGCACTGAACCGAGAAACCTTCGGCTCTAGCGGCAGCCGATGAACAGGATCCGAGCGATGACTTTTTTGAAGCAAGAGCTAATAATTCTGAACCCGGACCGCTACAATCTCCTGCCATGGCATTAGCCGATCGATTCGGGCACAGGGTCGCGACCCTGTGTGCCCTCTACTTCGCCCAGGGGGTCCCCTGGGGATTCATGACCATCGCCTTGATCTCGTTTCTGACCTCTCGAGGCCTAGGAGATGCCGAAGCCGGAGAGTTGGCAGCAATCGTTCTGCTTCCCTGGACCTTCAAGCTGATCTGGGCCCCTTTGATCGACACCGTCACCATTCGCTCGATGGGTCGAAGGCGACCCTGGATCATCGGGGCAGAGCTGATGATGGCGGTCACCATGCTGGGCCTGATACTCATGGGAGACCTGACCCACGATCTGAAGCTTCTGGGTTGGATGTTCTTCATCCACAACTGCTTCGCCTCTCTTCAGGACGTCTCCACGGATGCCTTGGCTGTCGACCTCCTCCCCCGCTCAGAGCACGGGCGAGTCAATGGGTTCATGTGGGGATCCAAGCTGATCGGCAAGGGAGCGGGAGCCGCCGTGATGGCTCAAGTCATGGCGGCATGGGGACTCTCGGCCGCAGTTCTACTTCAGTTCGTCTTGCTGCTCGCCATCATGTTGCTGCCTCTCCTGGTCCTGGAGCGGGCCGGAGAAAAGCGCTTCCCCTGGAGTCCTGGAACTGCGAACGAAGCGGGTCAGGGGTCAAGCTTGCGCAGCCCCCTGGAGGTGTTGAAGAATCTGGCACAAGGTTTCGCACTACGAGCGACCCTGGCCTTTGCTGTGGTGGGCACTATCAAGACAATCGGCCACGGTCTCGCCGAAGTCGTCTCCAAGACACTCTACACCCAGCAACTGGGCTGGAGCTTCGTGGAGGTGTCGGTAGCCATGGGCTACGCCGTCATTCCTGAGTTTCTCGGGGCCGTTGGTGGCGGCTTCGTGGCGGATCGCTTTGGCCGGCGCCATTTGCTCACGGTGGGTCTGGTCCTTTATGCTGCCTTTACCGTCGCTTTCGGCGCCTTCCCCAGTCTGTGGACGGAGACCTGGTTTGCTACGCTATACCTGCTCCTTTACCCAGGCCTGTTCGCTGTTGTCACGGTAAGCTACCTCTCGCTGTCGATGCGAATCTCCTGGACACGCTCGACGGCGACCATGTTTACCACGTACATGACACTGTCTAACGTGGGACATGTCATCGGCAACTGGCTGGCGGGGCCAGTGCGCGGCTCATTTTCTTTCGAGACTTCGTTCTTGCTGGCGGGCTTTTTTTCCCTCGTGACCGTACTGCCGTTGCTGCTGGTTAAGCCGAGCCAGGTGGATGAGCAACGGACCGCTAATCGCTCTGCCGAACTGAGGGAAACATAGACAGCCAGGGCTCTCTTCAAAGTGTTCCTGGTGGATACTAGCCCGCATTTCTCATCGCTTGTCGTAGCGAGGCGCCGCAAGGGCCGTCCTGGCAAGGCTTGCGACCGAGACCACTCGTGGCGAGCCGCCGCAGTCGTACTTATACAGTACGTCGAGGAGGCCGACCGAGCATAACACAGCCAGGGCGGATGATTGCGGCGTCGCAGTAGACCAGCGATGAGAAATGCGGGCTAGTACCCTTCCTTCGTTTTTTTCGACTTCAATTATGCACAAAGCTACGTGGAGCGAGTGTGATCGGGCACATCAGGTGACTTGGGTGATCAACGACAAATGGAATTCCCGCAGCGACAATTGGAAATCCCCACACGAGGGATAAAAAAAAAGAGCTGTAGCCGTCCTCTGAGACGACTCTTTTCGGGGTCCTCCTTTCTGTAAAAAAGAGAGATTGTTTTTAGAATGCGAGGGGGATGGAGTGAGGGCGTAGCCCGAACGGAGCTCCCCCTCGCTCGCGCCGGCGTCGAGGGGAGTGGACCAGATCCACGAGGCTCCTGAGCGGCCTCTGTAGGGCGCTGTACGACCTCTCCCCTTGGCGGGCACTCGTCTATCGTCCCCACCAAGCACTTCCCAGGGGCCAATCAGCCGATTTGCCCGGATTTGAACTCCTCGCGGTTTCCTCATTTCGTGGTTTCCTGCTGTTTCTTCTTGGCGCTCTCCATTCGGTAGCTCGAGACGTTGAGTTCCAGAATCACGCTGTGGTGCACCACCCGATCAATCGCCGCCACCGTCGTCATGGGGTCCTTGAAGATCCTCTCCCAGTCCGAGAAGATCAGGTTGCTGGTCAGCAAGATGCTGCGGCGTTCGTAGCGATGGGCCAGCAGTGTGAAAAGAACCTCCATTTCCTCCCGACTTTGCTGAACGTAGCCGATGTCATCGACTATGAGAGCCTCGAAGCGATCCAGTTTCTTGAGCTCCTTCTCCAGAGTCAGATCGATTTTGGCCCGCAGCAATCGCTGTACCAGCAGGGCGCAGGTAGAGAATAGAACCCGGCGCCCCAGCAGAATCAACTCCTGCCCCAGAGCACAGACTAGATGCGTCTTGCCGCTTCCAGGGTTGCCGAAAGCCAAGACGTTCTCGGCGCGATCCAAAAACGTACCTTCCAGCAGCGCCGTCAGTTGTCGATCCACGCTTTGGGGCAAGCGCGAGCGGTCCAACGCCGTCAGCGTTTTCTCCCAGGGAAGCTTCGAGATTCGGCGCAGGCGCTGGATTTTGCGCTCGTGCCGCTCCGCCACTTCGATCTCAGATAACGACAAGAGAAACCGGGGATAGGACAGACTTTCCTGGGTAGCCAGTGCCGCCTGGGCGGCGGAGTGCTCCCGAAAGGCTGGTAGATGCAGCTGGACAAGGCACTCGCGAAGCCGGGTCAAGTTGCCTCCACTCATGATCTCACCTCCCGGCTCTCCAGCAGCGTGTCGTAGACGCCCACGTCCATCTTCTCCACCGCCACTTCCCAGGGCTCCACCACCGGATCGACGAGGCATTCTCGTAGTGCTTCGAAACGGATTCTTTGTCCCCTCTCAATCAGCCCCTGAAGTGCCTCTCGCACTCGCTGCTCACCTTCCTGGGCAGCCAACTCGAGGATCTTCAGATACTGGCGATCCGCCGTGGCTGGACAATCTTGGCGCAGCTCGTCGTAGGCGACTCGAAACAAGATCCCCGGAAACAGATCCTCGCGCCAGCGATAGCGAGTGAACGCCCCCGGCTTGCGCACCAGGGAATGGATCACCTGCCGGTAGTCAATGCGATGCTTGCCTTCTCCTCGCAAGCGAGGCATGCGTGCCTGTGGCTGACCCCCGTAGTAGACCTCCACCTGATCCGCCCACACCCTCACCTGCACCCGCTCGCCGATCAACCGGCTGTCCACCGAATAGGTGTTGTGGCGAACCCGGATCGTACTGCTGGGGGAGACTCTCACCCACTGCCGGGTGAAGTCATCCAGACGGCGTGCCGGCAACGGGCGCATCACGGCCAGCTCTTCTCCCAGGCGCTTTTGCCGGGTCGCATTGCGCCGGTCCACAATCACCGCTACAAAACCCTCGTACTCTTCCCGGCTGGAAAAATCACGGCTACACCGCAGCAGCAGTTCCTGCTCGATGGCCCGTTTCAAGCGGTGATGGGCCTGTTCCACATCCCCGTTCTCGTGAGCCTTTCCTGCCTGGGTGCGACTCGAGCGCATCCCGAAGTGTCTCAGCAACCCTTGATAGCGCTCGGTGAACTCTTCCCGTTTCAGGTTGTTGACGGCCGCCGAAAGCCGGTCTGTTCGGTGTTCCTCGGGCAGCGCCCCCAACTCCCACAACGCGTTCTGAAGCCCCAGGCTGAGGCTCTCAAAGGACTCACTGAAACACAGCGTGGTCGCTTCCCAGTTCGAGTAGGCCAAAACAAAGTGGTACAGCAGATGGGGAAACGGCTGGCCCTGGATCGTCACTCCCAGACGCCCCATAAACGTAAAGTCCGATTGAGCTTGATGTCCCGGCCGATACTTCTGCGGGAACATCACCTCCTTCGCTTCTCCGTGTTGTGCCTTCCACTGCTTGATCCTGCGCTGCAGCGTCCTCAACTGACCTTGCTGGAAGGCCCCTTCCTGCTGGCGGCACAAATACTCGAACACCGCTGTCGCTTCCACCGTCGGAGATCGCTTCAGGATCTCTTCCACCTCTGGCCACACCGACTCGAACGGATCCGATCGAGTTCGCCAATATCGCTCCGGCTGACTCTGGCTCGGCAGCTTTCCCGACTTCAGGTACTTCCGAGCCGTCTTTCGCGACAGCCCCGCTTTGGCCGCCGCCATCGTTAGCGTCTTCTCGTTCTTTTGCAACTTTACTAACCTCCGCACTTGCTGATCCTTAACCATGCCCTCATGGTCAGGATCAGCCCTGAAAAAGTGGGGAATTCTATTTGTCGTCGTGGGAAATTCTAACTGTCGCCAATCACTTGGGTACGCAGTGCGGGTGGGAGGAGACTACCAGTCCGTCATACCCCAAGGCTAATCCGAGAACAAACCCAGTTTCCATCGCCAGGCTCGGGAAGGTGACGTCGACCAGGTTTTGAGCCAAGAACGCAAAGAGCAGACCGATCGTTACAAAACCGCCCGAGGTGTTCATCTGAAGAAGGACGCGTCGGAGGATCTGGACCATAAAGAAGAGCAGTCCCACCAGGCCGAGAAGGCCGTAGGTTGCAGCGCACTGCAGAAAGAGATCATGTGTGTGTATTCGATACTTGGCTTCAAGCGGGGCGAAGTAGGAGACCCTTCCCTGGTACGTGTCCACTACCGCTCGGTACTCTCCGGCCACCTGGGTGTATCTACCCGGCCCAACGCCTACCCAGGGCTGATCCTTCCAAATCTGAAATCCGACATCCCAGTAGGGAATTCGTGAGTCGAATAGGCTGCCGACCAAACCTCGAGCAGACCGCAACTTCAAGTTCTCGAGCGAATTCTGGATGCTGTCATTGATGGAAGTCGAGGACAACAGGAGCAATCCCACCAAAAGAACCGCTGCCAGGTGAGCCATGACAACAGGTACTGAATGTTTCAACCATCGCCACACCGGTGAAACGGGGTCACGAAGGAAGTTAGATAGTCCAGGTCTGTAATGGATCAGAGTCATCGTCAGGACCGAGATGAGCAGTGCCAGCGCTGCGGAACGGGAGAGGGTCGAAAGCTGAGCGATTAGAGTCCACGCGAAGAGGTAGATCCATAGGAGCCGTATTCTCCGACCTGCCGAAGTCAGAATGAAGACGAAATAGAACGGGAGCAACAGATTTAGGTAGGCTGCGAACTGATTCGGATTGGTAAAGAACGAGAAGGCTCGGGCTCCAGAAGTAAGTTTAGCGGCGGACCAGGGAGTAAACTGTAACAGACCCGAGGTGGAGTAAAGGAGTCCCGCTAGGACAAGTCCGACCTGAATCACACGGCGATCGCGTGGGCGAAATACCTCCAAAACCAGAAACAGCATCAAGAAGATCTCACTTGCACGAAGAGTGTGAGGCGGGATCTTGTACCACTCAATTCTATAGATTCCAGAGACGGTAACGGCAAAGAGGAATGGAACGCCCCACAGGAGCGGCTGTAGTCTGAGTCTTGAAAGTTCCTGCTTACCAAACCAAGCAAGAAAACAAGCACCAAATTCCAATTCGGAAAAAGATACGATTAGACCTCCGTAGGTTGGGCGCTCGATGTCGATAGAGATGGCTATGAACAGAAGTAGGAGAGCGTAGGTGGGCCTCAAAAGTGTGAGGACCACCAGAGCCACGATCCAAAGGGCCAATAGTGGATGAAAATAGACGATAGTCAGCGAGACCAGGAAAATGATTCCGACGCAGGCAATCAGGCGAAACACTGTGGAGAAGTTACATGAAACCGGCGTGCCGGGGTAGGTCTCGGTGCTCAGAGCTCCTTTCTCCAACCCACTTTTTTCCTCTTCTCCGACTGAATCGTCTAGATTTTCCCATCTCCCTTCAGGAGCAAGCTGCGCCCCATTCGTGATGCCCAGGGAAAACAGACTCCTATCTCATTTTATTGGGTGCTAGAATACAGGCGAGATGGATGCACCCCGGACAGCAAAAGGGCTCCTCTGTCGCTCCTACTGGGTCAGGAACGGAGGAAATGCACCAAGATCGCTATGGCCGCATACAACTGCGCCTATGCATCGGCTCGCGAAATCGGTAGAGAAAACCTAACATTCGAGCTGCCTTGGACGTTGCCCGCTGGATGATTATCGAGGATCTACTGCTGACCATTTCAAAGGGAGCCAAGACACTTGAGAGTGTCCTCGATTGGAGGGTGACGCCTACTCGTGGGGGGGATGATGTCGGGGGCCACTTCAAAAGCGGCCAGGCGGGGCCGGGTCAAAACCGGCCAGTGATTCAGTAATTATATCCTCCGGTTCGAGTCATTTCAATCCCTTGTGAAGCCCTCCCCGCGAAGCGGGGGGAGGAGGCTTTGTTGTGTGTTCAGCCGTAGAAGCGGTGGGAACTGTGGGAAACTCCGTCCGGAGGAGTTTTCCAAGCGCTGTGGGAACGGTGGAAAAACTCGCCTCCTGGAGTCGTCTTCGCGAGGCAGCCGTTTTCCCACGGTTTCCATAGCGCGGCAGTTTCCACGGCTTTCCGGGGGTGTTGGGGGAAACTCGAGAAGCCTGGCTTCCATGGTCTCTGCTTGGTTTCAACGACACGGCTTCTTCCTGGCTTCCTTTTTTCAAAAAACATTCGCTCAGAGGCCCCTCAAGCAATGAGCTCTGCCCCACCCTGTCCTGACCCCTCCCTCGGAGCGGGCAATCTACGAAGCCTGGGGCTGAGTCCCAGGGTCTGCGAGTAGGGGACAAGCCCGCACTCACAGCACTCGCCTCGCAGGTGTCATTTCTCTTTCCCTCGCTTCGGGGTGGATTTCTCTCGTTGCTGTCGCTCGTAGAGGCGATAGCTCTTGCCCCGAATGAAGGTGACTTCCGAAGTGTGCAGGAAGCGGTCCAGCAGCGCCGAGGTGGCCGCCGTATCTCCTCCCAGCATCGCGCCCCAGTCCTCCAGGGGTCGATTCGAACTGAGGATCGTCGAGGTCTTCTGGTATCGGCGGTGCAGGATCTCCAACAGATCTTCTGCCGCCGACTCCGGCACTCTGCGGAGTCCCAGATCCTCGAGGATCAGCAGCGGGATCCGGGTCATCTCCGTAATGTAAGATCGGCGTCTGCCGGTGGCCGTGGCTTCGGCGATGTCTTCCAGCAGATCGAAAGCCGACTTGTACTGCACCCGGTGACCGGCTTCGACCGCCTTGATCCCGACGGTGATGATCAGATGGCTCTTGCCGACTCCGGTCTGACCGATGACCAACCAGCCGCGGCGCTGTTGGATGAATCGGCCGGTAGCCAGATCGAAGATCTGCTGCCGGTTGATGGAGGGGTTAAAGGAGAAGTTAAAGTCCTCCAAGTGCTTTTGTTCCGGAAACTGGGCCTGGCGCAAACGTCGCTCCAACAGCCGGTCCCGACGGCGGGTCAGCTCGTCATCAATCAGCAGCTCAAAGAACTCCTGATGGCTGAGCCTTCCCTGGACGGCTTGTTGCAGGCGAACGTCAAAGACCTGAGCCAGGCCCGAGAGCCGGAGGTGACGAAGTTTTCGTTCCAGTTCTGATGAGATCATTCTGGTTCTCCTGTGGGATCGGTGATCTGGTACTCGGACAGCGGTCGGATCAACTCGTGCTCGGAGGTAAACAAAGAGCGCTGCGGCACGTCCAGTCGCTTACACAAAGCCACCAGAGTCCGGTAGCGGAAGGCGTCATGTGCGAGCGCCTTGCCGCAGGCTTCGTCGACGACCGAAGCGCGGTAGCGGCGGGTCAGCGAGATCATGCCTTGCACGAGTCGGTAGGCGAGCATGTCTCGGACCTCCAGAGCTCGCTCGGCCCAGCGGTGCGCCTCTGGACCCACGGCTCGGGCTTGCTTCAGCAGATGATGCTCGGTTCGATAGTGCGCGTAGCGTTTGCGTTCCGGAAGATGGCTCGTTTCGGTTCGGAATCTCCCCGGCGGGTGCTTCGGATGCAGGGCCACCTGTTGCTCACGAAAGAAGACGCGGACGATACGATCATCCCAGTGCACGGCGACTTCACAACCGAGCAGATGATTGGGCACCGAGTAGAACGCTCGGTCGACTTCGATGTGGCCATCGGTGGAGACCGTTCGACGGCCCACGCGGAAGAAACTGAAGCGGGAATCCGGAAGCGGTCGGAGATGCTTCTGTTCTTCGACAAAGCGGGGCCAGACCTGCTGCTTGGTGGTGCCGTGGATGCGCTGGCGGGCGATTCGCTCGTTCCAACTCTGCAGATGCTCATTCTGCGCATCCAGGCTCTCGAAGCGGCGAGCTTTGAGCGCGCTGGAGTCGGTATATCCGATGCTTCTTTCGACTTTTCCGTTCTCGTTCGGAGCGCCCGGATGGATGGGCAGCACGGCGAAGCCGTAGTGGCGAGCGAGCGCACTGAAGACGGCATTGACCTCGGGGTCCACCAAGCAAGCCCGGGTGATCCCGGCCTTGAGGTTATCGAGGCGAACCACCTCCACGCCGCCTCCAAAAGCGTGAAAAGCCTCCTCGACACAGCGGATGAACGTCTTCAGTTCCTGCCGCCAGACGACTTCCTCATAGGAGTGGCGCGAGTGGCAGAGGACGGCCTTGAACAGATGAGGACGGCGGTAACGACCCGATTCGGTCCGAGTCAGGGCTCCTTTGCCGAAGTCGATCTGCAGGTCCCGACCGGGGGGAGTTTCCACCCGAGCAAACACGCGAGGACTCTCCGCCTTGAGCTTTCCACAGAAGCGCTTGACGGAGTTGTAGGCTCCCCCGAATCCCTGCTCGAAGACCAGGTCCTGCCAGATCCGCTTGGCCTGCAATCCCTGCTGGAGTTTCTTTTCAATCTGCTCCCGAAAGGGCTCACAGAAGCTGCGCAGACCCGGGGGCCGCTTTGGCCGCTTTTGCTCCTCCGAGCCGGGGGCCACTTTGGCCGGTTTTGAATCTCGGGAGGGATCATAGCGGGCAATCCTCTCTCGTCGGACTCCCACCTCTCGCTCGATCCGACGATACGACCAGCCCAGCTTCAGGAGCGCCAAAACCGTTTGCTTCTTTTCCATTTTCAATGTATTGGCCATCGGCGCATCCTACGCAGGATGCGGCCCTCAATGGCTCTTGAAAATGGCCGGTTTTGAAGTGGCCCTCACTGGCCGCTTTTGGGTGGCCCCTGACATCCTGAACCCGGACGGCACCCTGCAGCTGGCTTCGCGCCGCAGTATCCCCCGTCTTTCCACTGCGCTCTACCGATTCCTCAGGCTGAGTCTCTTGTTTCCACGCAGTAAGGTTCTGGCAGCTTACAACCTAACTTTTCTGGATGAAGATTCGGTGCACGAGGTCGAGGCGGTCTCGGGTTCATTTCTCATGTTTCGAGCAGCCCTGCTGGAGGGAGACGGCTTCTTGGATGAGAGCTTCTTTCTCTACGGAGAAGACCTGGACTTCTGCTACCGAGCCCTTCAAAAGGGCTGGAAGGTGCTCTACTATCCGGGAGCGAAAATCACCCACTTCAAGAGACGGAGCTCACACCGCCGCACCCGAAAGAGTACTTATCACTACTATGAAGCCATGGGCATCTTCTATCGTAAACACTACGGCACTCAGTCCAGCCTCTTGAAAAACACCTTGGTGCTTGCGGGGATTCGACTACTTTACTGGTCGGTTCTGCTGCGGACAACGATCACCGGTAGGAAGGACGTTGGGTCTCCGAACTAGTACTAGTGAGCAGTGAGCAGTGAGCAGTGAGAGATTCTGGCGGGTTTGGCTTAGAGGTTGGTACAAAGACTCCTGAGAGGGACCATCTGGCAGTGAATAAGGCAGACGAGATTCACGTAGGCATCGATGGCAGATCCCTTCGATCAGGTCCCGCTGGAATGGCGACCTATGTGCGCAACCTGCTCCGGAACGTTCCGATTCTGGATTGTTTCGATCCTCACTTTCCCAGCAACAATTTCCTCTGGAACCATTCTCAAGTTCTGCTCGCTCAGCTTCGACGCCGCTGGTCTCTCTACCATGCGCCTTCCTACACGGGTCCGCTAATCAACTTCTGCCCACTGGTCCTATCGGTGGCAGATATCTCATATTTTGTTCGCGAAGAGTGGTATCCGTATCACCTCGATCGGGTCCGAAGGCAGTACTACCTGGCATCGCTCAAGCGAGCCGACCGCATCCTGGTTCCCACGGATTTTTCAGGGAACGAGATTCTGCAGCGCTTCCCGGAGCTGCAGCCGCGGCTGAGGCGCGTCTATCTCGGTGTTTCTGAGTCCTTTTCCCAGGATCACTCTCTAGCAGACCAGGTTCGGACCGAGCTGAATCTTCCTTCCGAGTACATTCTGCATGTCGGAGACATACACCCGAGACGAAATCTCGAGGCTCTCGCTGGGGCAGCTGAGCGGCTCGGATTGCCCTTGGTCCTGGTTGGCCAAATCCTACGGGGGGGGAGGGCTTTGCGAATTGGCCCCTGCTCTATTCCGGGTTGTCCGAGACCCAGCTCAAGGGTGTGTATTCGGCCGCTAACGTGTTCGCGTATCCCTCAATCTACAAGGGCTTTGGACTTCCCGTGCTGGAGGCGATGGCCTGCGGAGTTCCAGTCGTGGCATCCAATCGTTCGTGGCTGCCCGAGGTTTGTGGGGATGCAGCGGCTCTAGTTGACCCAGATGCGGAGTCCTTTGCCGCGGCTATCCAGGAGGTCCGTGCAGATCGCGATTCCTACATCAGCAGGGGTCTCTCACGAGCTCGGCGCTTCAGTTGGAAGGAAACGGCGCAGGCAACCGTCCGGGTGTATCGCGAGCTGATCTAGGTAGAGTGAGTCAGTGAGTAGTGAGCAGTGAGTAGTGAGTAGCGAGTAGTGAGCACTACTGCCCGGTTAACAGTCAAATGATATCAAGTGGTTAGCGAAGTGACCTACTTGGCCTTGCAAGTCCCAATGCCTAAGTGGTTGAAGAATCAGGATTGGCTCGAACGGAGTAATTCTGACAATTGGTGTCAGCTTCTGGCGTGACCGAGGGCACTGAGTGCATGGGAGCGGGGTGAATCCTGAAGGGATTCCGTATTTCAGCCCAGGGTTTCCGAACCCTGGGTGAACGGCGCCGCCCCTGACTTCAACCCTGAATGGGTTGCGTACAGAAGGCAAACACTGGTCAGGACGTAACCCTTACAGGGTGGATTCTTAAGGGGTTGACTCTCTTACCCAGGGTTCGGAAACCCTGGCCTGGAATACGCAATCCCGTTGGGATTGACCTCCCTTGGTCTGACGGGACCCATTTCCCATCCTTTCCGATGCCAGGGTGGAACCGAACCCGCACGAGTTGGGCAGCGGCGGAAGCTCCAGTTGAAGTCGCTCCCAGTCTATTAGCCTTTTAACTAATTGATTATAATCATGTTGTCACGATATCTGAATAGTTCAACCGGACAGTAGTGAAGCAGTGAGCAGCAGTGTTTATCTGAGCACCGATAGACCTGATCACCCTTTTACTGCTGACTGCTCACTAACTTACTGCTCACTCACTAACGCGGGCCCTTCTTGATGAAGTCAAGTGCTTCCCGGGCACGAGGGTAGGAAGGATTGTAGTGCAGGGCGAGCTCCACGTTGGTTCGGGCCAGACCGGGCTGACCTTTAGCTAGTGCCCGTCCGGAAATGTGTAAGTAATTGATAAGGAAGGGGAAAGAGGGCTTTTTCAAGCTCCGAAACTGTCAGGGCCGTTTGCTAGACTATTTGGTGCAAACAATTAGACTAAAACGACTTACGACGATTTCAGGAGTTCGGAGATGCGTAAAAAGCGTGAAAAACAACGCCCCCTTTCCCCGCAATGGTCCGATCACCAGCTGGCCCATGAATTGAAGGTGATCTCGCGCATCCTGGACGACAATCCCCAGACGCTGGAGCTGATAGTACAAGATCTCTCTGACAGGGTCGATTCCGGTGTTGGCGCCCCCGGTTTGACGGCCGAGCAGGTGCTGCGTTGCGCCGTCATCAAACAGCTGCATCAGTTCAGCTATCGCAAGCTGGAGTTTCATCTGGTGGATTCGCAAAGCTGTCAGAGGTTCTGTCGCTTGCCCTATGGGGCGTCGATCAGCAAAGCCACCCTGGCGGAGAACCTGGGGAAGATTGAGCCGGGGACTTGGAAGGCGATCAACGACCACTTGGTGCTCTGGGCGCAGGCTCGGGGTCTGGAAAAAGGCCAACGGATTCGGGTCGATGCCACGGCGGTCGAGACGAACATCCACTATCCGCTCGACAGTGAGCTGTTGTACGACGGCATTCGAGTCGTGACCCAGTGGCTGGGGCGGCTGCGGGAGCGGGAAGGGATCGGCTTCGTCGATCATACGCGGCGGGCCAAGCGGCGCGTCCTGAACATCCGCAACCGCCGCGGCAAGAAGCGCCTGGACAGTTACCGCGATCTGATCAAAGTGGCGTCCAAGACGGCTCACTATGCCGAGCAGGCGCTGGCAGCTTCCGCGCAGTGGAGCGATCCCCTCAGTCTGGCCGTGGCGGCGCAACTGGCCCACTATCTGGGGCTGTTGCACAAAGTCATCGAGCAGACTCAACGACGGGTCCTTTCGGGCGAGGCCGTCGCGGCCCAGGAGAAGATCTGTTCCCTCTTCGAAGAGCACACCGATATTATCAAGAAGAGCCCTCGGGAAACGGTCTTCGGCCACAAGGTGTTTGTCAGCACGGGCGCCTCGTCGCTGATCCTGGATTGTGTGGTGGAACGGGGGAATCCGGCCGACAGCAACTATGTGCAACCCTTCTTAGAGCGGCATCGACAGCTGTACGGGAAGGTCCCCCGCCAGAGCGCCTGGGATGGTGGTTTTGCCTCGGCTGCCAACCTGCGCTGGGCCAAAGAGCAGGGGGTACAGGATGTGGCCTTTTCCAAAAAGTGTGGGTTGACGGTTGAGAGCATGGTGCGTTCCAGTTGGGTCTACAAACAACTCAAACGCTTCCGCGCCGGGATTGAGGGGTGCATTGGGACCCTCAAGCACACCTTCGGTCTCCACCGCTGTAGCTGGAAAGGCTGGCCTCACTTTCAAAGCTACGTCCATGCCAGCGTCCTGACCTATAACCTGGTCGTCCTGGCCCGACTCCTGTTGTAGCCTTTTGTGGCTGACCGTACTGCCTTGTGGCTCCGACTCGGGGAGAGGTCTGCGCCGAACCGCTGCTTTTTGGCCCGCGTGCCCTCGCTCGAGGGTCCTTGCTCTGGATCGAGCTGGGTCGAGCCGGTCTGTCAGCAGTCTCAAGTATAATAAGTGTTTACGATTCAACAGATTACAGTTCTGAAAACCCCGGTTTTCGGACGGGCACTAGCTAGACCCAAAATAAGCGCAAGTTCGAAAATAGACCCCTTTGTCGGCTCCGAGGAGCCATTTTGGAGACCTAAATTCTAAATTTCGGCGCGAAGTCACTCAGAACAGGCACGTGTTCAGCTGTCCTCCACGCCGATCGCTCAGGGAAAACGATTCTGCCCTCTTGGGGGGCGTTTGTAGAGACACCTCGCCCCAGCTCTGGCGACCCTCGGAGCTACTTTATCTCCTTTCAGTTTCAGGTAGCTGGCCGGTGTTTCAACCACTTACTGCCTTCCAAGAGAAGACGGCTCCAACCATTGACATCCAGCAGCCGATAGACCAACTGTCGGCCCCTGCGCAAAATCTGGCAGGGCATTTCAATGACCTCTCGCAGGAAACGGCGATACTCCATCTTCACCAGCTCTCGGGCTTGCAGTCGCGCCGGCAGCACCAACCCCATCCAGGCCTTCAGATTCCAGGCTTGAGCCGCAATCACCAGATAGGCCCAGTTGGCTACCAGCGTATCCGAGGGCATCCGCAGGGCCTCGACTCCGTTCTTGAGTTGTTCAATGACGTTCTCCTGGTTGCAGCGCCGGTTGTTTTCCCGTACGACTCCCGCCGTTCCCAACGTTCTGGCCGAGATATTGGTGACATAAAAGTGGTAGCGCGTCTGCGGCAGCAGCCGCTTCTGGCCTTTCTCGACCAGGATCGTCTTGCGCAAGATCACCATCCGATAGGTTCGCTTCGCTTTGCTCGGACGGTAGTCGATCTCCGCGATCTCTTCCCGTTCCAGCGTCAGCGTCTTGAACCCGCGTCTCTTGACAATCTCCGGCTTCACTTTGTCCCGCCGCTGGCGCCGCTTCTTCCCTTTTCCTTTCCCCTGGCTGGGGCGCCCCAGCTCTTTCCATCTCGCTTCTGGCAACGCCTCCGCCCACTTGACGAAGCTCGGATGGGCGTCGATCCCGAAGTCAAACTCCACGCCCGCCTCCGTCCAACGGTCAAAATGAGCCGTCAGCGAAAAATCCGTGTCCCCGCGCAGGCGCACCTTCCGAAAACCCGCCTCTCGAACCAGCTCGATACTCCGATCCAGCCATTCGGCCGCTCCCTCATGAGAGGGACGGTTGCCCGAGCGGTTGACCGCATAGAGCACCTCTCCCGTATTGGCCAGCGTCACGATCAGCGGCGCATAGCCCCCACTGCCCGTCGTAGCTGATCTCCATCCCTTCCTTGCATTCGCCGCTCGTGGGGGCCATCGTCCCATCCACGTCGATCTCCGCCCGTTGGAAGAAACGGGCCGGTTGTTGGGCCCAGACCTTGAGGCGGCTGGCATTGACGGCTTCCATCAGATCCACCACGTCGGGCGCGTCAAAGCGGCGCACAAAGTCTCCGGCCGTGCTGGGGGCGGGGATCTTCTCGGCTCCCACCGCCTCCAGGAAACTCACACTCTGACGTCGCAGTTCAATATCCTGATAGCGGGTCCCGCCCGTGGCCACGTTGTAGATCAGGCTCAGGACGTGGTCCGATTCGTGGTACGGTTGGTGGCGTTTGAGCAGCGTCACCGCCTGGTCAATGGCTTTCCCCAGCCCACTCCACTTCACCACCTGCTGCAGCAGCCCCAGACCACCGTAACTGACCGCACCCGTTTTCTCCGAGACCTCGTAGCTGATGACCTCGGGCGAGAGCACCGGTTTCGGGTCTTGACCGTTCCAGCTGGGGCTCAATCGCTGAGCAACCTCTGCTTCCCGTTTGCGGATGATTGCGCTATCCTTTTTCTTCACCTGAAATGCCTCCTTTCGGCTTGTTCTGAAGTTTCTTTGACAACCCCAGAATACCCGTCAGGTCTGGCATTTCAGGTGTTTACATGTGGTTTAGTCCACTTTCATCTACTTCTTTTGGGGCTAGATAGTGCCCGTCCGAAAACCGGGGTTTTCAGAACTGTAATCTGTTGAATCGTAAACACTTATTATACTTGAGACTGCTGACAGACCGGCTCGACCCAGCTCGATCCAGAGCAAGGACCCTCGAGCGAGGGCACGCGGGCCAAAAAGCAGCGGTTCGGCGCAGACCTCTCCCCGAGTCGGAGCCACAAGGCAGTACGGTCAGCCACAAAAGGCTACAACAGGAGTCGGGCCAGGACGACCAGGTTATAGGTCAGGACGCTGGCATGGACGTAGCTTTGAAAGTGAGGCCAGCCTTTCCAGCTACAGCGGTGGAGACCGAAGGTGTGCTTGAGGGTCCCAATGCACCCCTCAATCCCGGCGCGGAAGCGTTTGAGTTGTTTGTAGACCCAACTGGAACGCACCATGCTCTCAACCGTCAACCCACACTTTTTGGAAAAGGCCACATCCTGTACCCCCTGCTCTTTGGCCCAGCGCAGGTTGGCAGCCGAGGCAAAACCACCATCCCAGGCGCTCTGGCGGGGGACCTTCCCGTACAGCTGTCGATGCCGCTCTAAGAAGGGTTGCACATAGTTGCTGTCGGCCGGATTCCCCCGTTCCACCACACAATCCAGGATCAGCGACGAGGCGCCCGTGCTGACAAACACCTTGTGGCCGAAGACCGTTTCCCGAGGGCTCTTCTTGATAATATCGGTGTGCTCTTCGAAGAGGGAACAGATCTTCTCCTGGGCCGCGACGGCCTCGCCCGAAAGGACCCGTCGTTGAGTCTGCTCGATGACTTTGTGCAACAGCCCCAGATAGTGGGCCAGTTGCGCCGCCACGGCCAGACTGAGGGGATCGCTCCACTGCGCGGAAGCTGCCAGCGCCTGCTCGGCATAGTGAGCCGCCTTGGACGCCACTTTGATCAGATCGCGGTAACTGTCCAGGCGCTTCTTGCCGCGGCGGTTGCGGATGTTCAGGACGCGCCGCTTGGCCCGCCGCGTATGATCGACGAAGCCGATCCCTTCCCGCTCCCGCAGCCGCCCCAGCCACTGGGTCACGACTCGAATGCCGTCGTACAACAGCTCACTGTCGAGCGGATAGTGGATGTTCGTCTCGACCGCCGTGGCATCGACCCGAATCCGTTGGCCTTTTTCCAGACCCCGAGCCTGCGCCCAGAGCACCAAGTGGTCGTTGATCGCCTTCCAAGTCCCCGGCTCAATCTTCCCCAGGTTCTCCGCCAGGGTGGCTTTGCTGATCGACGCCCCATAGGGCAAGCGACAGAACCTCTGACAGCTTTGCGAATCCACCAGATGAAACTCCAGCTTGCGATAGCTGAACTGATGCAGCTGTTTGATGACGGCGCAACGCAGCACCTGCTCGGCCGTCAAACCGGGGGCGCCAACACCGGAATCGACCCTGTCAGAGAGATCTTGTACTATCAGCTCCAGCGTCTGGGGATTGTCGTCCAGGATGCGCGAGATCACCTTCAATTCATGGGCCAGCTGGTGATCGGGCCATTGCGGGGAAAGGGGGCGTTGTTTTTCATGCTTTTTACGCATCTTCGAACTCCTGAAATCGTCGTAAGTCGTTTTAGTCTAATTGTTTGTACCAAATAGTCTAGCAAACGGCCCTGACAGTTTCGGAGCTTGAAAAAGCCCTCTTTCCCCTTCCTTATCAATTACTTACACATTTCCGGACGGGCACTAGATAAGCCGCACCCAGGTTGGTGAGAGTTTCAGGGCTCGGCAAATACAGTGCAGCTCTGCCGTAGTAGCCGATGGCCGCCTGATGTCTTCCCAGCAGCATCGCCGCAGCCCCCCGTAAGTTGTAGACCTCGTAGAAATCAGGGAACCGCTCCTCCGCTAGGGCGAGCTTCGCATTCGCAGTTTCGGCTATTGCCCGCTTCAGACGCAGGTTCTTGGAGTTGCTGCTGACCGCCTGGTTTAGAAGGGCAGCCGCCAATCCGGCCTCCCGGTTCGCTTGCCACTTTCCCACCTGGAAATACAGCAGCAGCGCAAGCCCACCGGGGAATGACCTGGCGCGAGCTCCTGGGGGAGCGTCACAACATGCGAGCGCTGCTCAAGAACTACGAAGCCAAAAACCTGCTAAGCGCGCTGTGGGGACTCATCAAGAGGCCGCAACCTTCGGTCCGCAAATGGAATCAGTGCAGAAACTTCTTCTGGAATCTGCGGAAGCTGCCGGATACTCTGAAACGCAGAAAGTGGAATCAGAACCGCCGCCGGCGCTCGGACGCGGAATTGCAATTCCTTATTATACAATCGAACGATGTCCCGATCCGCCTCTGAGGTCTCGGTCGTAACCGTCAACTCGAACGGCCAAGACCACCTCACCCAACTGCTTCCCTCTTTGATGCAACTTGGTGCCAAGGAAGTAATCGTGGTCGATAACGGCAGCACCGACGGATCCAAGTTCTTTGTGCGCCGAAACTACCCTCAGGTCCAGCTCCTGGAAAACCAGGTCAACCAGGGTTTTGCCCAGCCCAGTAACCTGGGAGCCCGTCAGGCTGATGGCCGCTATGTCGCCTTCATCAACAATGACATGCGCGCCCACACCAACTGGATCGATGCGGCCTTGACACACCTCAGCCCTGAGGTGCCCTGCGTCGCATCCAGAATCCTGGACTGGGAGGGACGCCGGCTCGACTTCAACGGCTCCTCGCTACAGTACCTGGGCTACGCTCTTCAGAAAGACCAGGGCAAGCTGTTGGAGGAAGTATCACACTCGGAACAAATCCTGTTCCCCTGTGGTGGAGCCATGCTGATCGAGCGCGAAATCTTTCTGCGGCTGGGCGGCTTCGATCCCGACTTCTTTGCTCTCTTCGAGGACGTCGACCTGGGATGGCGTCTTTGGATCGCTGGATTCGGTGTAGCTCTTGCTCCAGAGTCGATCGTCTACCACCGGGGCCATGCAACCCTCGAGACTGAGGCGAAAGAGAAAACCCGCTACCTGATGCACCGCAATGCCCTCCTGACGATCATGAAGAATTACGAGGAGGAAAACTTCCGCAAGGTTCTTCCTTTGGCGATCTTACTTGCCCTGAAGCGCGCGGTTCGATCCTCAGGCGTCAAAAAGGAAAGCTTCTACCTCTGGTCCCAGACAAGGCACCGTCTCAGAGCCCAAGACCCAACCATGCAGGCTCAGTTGATTGATGCCTTGAATCATCTCGTGGCACTCGACGATGCGCTCCAATTGCTTCCCCGGACTCTGGAAAAGCGTCGCCAGATCAAGGCTTGTAGGCGTCGATCCGACGCCGAGATTGCGGCGCTCTTCGGGGATCCCCTGCGACCGATCGTGGAAGACCCTCTTTATATTAAAGAAGAATTAGAATACCTCGAGATGGTCGATCTAGGCACCCTCTTCGATCTATCGGATTCTGCGGCTACGCTCGGGACCCTGCCCGCCGAGCTCCGAGAGAAGGTACGTACCCAGGAATCGGAGCTCAAGGCGTTACAGTGGCTGGGAATGCAGGCGCTGCTTCATCCCCCCGCTCCCGAGAGCAAGATCCGGCGCTTTTTCAGCTCCTGGAGAACGCAGGGCTTTCAAGTCGCCTGCCGACGGTTGGTAGAATACGTCAGCCGTGCTGTTTAGCGTCGTGATCCCCACCTACAATCGAGTTCAGGCTCTGGGGAAGACTCTCGCCGCCCTGAGCCGCCAGACTCTGTGCCAACCTGGTCCGCCCGAGCTGTCCGCCTCTCGGACACGCCAAGCCGAGAAGTCCGCCGACGCCCAGCCCGATGATCGAGAGCCTCCTTTCGAGATTCTCGTGGTGGATGATGGTTCCACTGATGACACGGGAGATCTGGTCAGGAGATTGAGACGGGACTATCCAGTCCCTCTACACTACCTTCAGCAGGCCAACCAAAAGCAGGGGTCTGCACGCAATCTGGGATCCCGTAAAGCGGGGGGCGACTTCCTGGTTTTTCTCGGGGACGACACCGTTCCGGCATCCAACTTTCTGGAAGAACATGCGAAGGCTCGGACCAAGCCTCGTATCGATCCGAGTTCCTTGCGGCTGGTGGTCATCGGCTACACGCCGTGGCCTCAGGAATACCGGCAAACCCGTTTCATGCGCTATATCGTTGAGGAGGGCTGGCAGTTCGGTTTTTCGCTGATCCAGGATCCCGAGAACCTTCCCTTCAACTTCTTCTACACCAGCAATCTTTCGATTGCCCGGTCCTTCTTCTGGGAAGCAGGGGGGTTCGATGAAGGCTTTCAGGAATACGGGTGGGAGGATATCGAGCTAGGTCACCGGCTCCAGCAGCTGGGCATGCAACTGGTCTTTCAGCGTGAGGCAATCGCCCACCACCATCATCCTACCTCCCTGGGGTCCTTTGTGCAGAGGCAAAGAAAGGTGGGTTCCTCGGCTTGGAGGTTCTATCAGATGCATCCCGAGCTGGACTTCTTGCTGAACGTCCAAAGGGTCCCTCGTTATTCCGGCTTCACACGGCTGAAGATGGGTACCCTGAGCTGGTTATGCCGCCTCACCGAAACGCGGAGTTGGCCCGATCTAAGTCGTTACTACCCTGACCTGATGAGCTACTACTACAACCTGGGCATTCTGCAGGCGCGCAATGAGTGAAGACAGCCTTGACCAGCTGACCGTCATCGTGCCCACCTGGAACGGGGTGCAGCTTCTGCGTACCTGTCTGCAATCCCTGCAGCTTCAGACGGTGCGCTGCGGTGTCCTGGTAGTAGACAACGGTTCCACCGATTCAACCCCTGAGTTGGTAAGCGGCGAGTTTCCGAACGTAGACTATCTCCCCCTGGAGCAGAATTTCGGTTTCGCCAAAGCCGTCAACCTCGGTATTCAGAGGGCTAAAACCGAGTTTGTCGCCCTCTTGAACAACGACACCGAGGTGGATCCCCACTGGGTAGAGACCGGGTTGAAGGCTTTCGAGCGCTACCCAGACTACTGGTTCTTCGCCTCGAAAATGCTAAATTTCCACTGCCGGGAAAACGTCGACAGCGCCGGGGATTGTTACGGCCGCACTGGCCTGCCCTACAAACGAGGCCTGGGGGAACCGGCGAGCCGCTACACCCAGACCGGCCCGGTCCTTGGAGCCAGCGGCGGCGCAGCATTCTACCGTAGAGACCTGTTCGACCGGATCGGTCTTTTCGACGAGGGATTCTACCTCTACCTTGAGGATGTGGACCTCAGCCTGCGCGCCCAGTTTGCGGGTCGACGGTGCCTATACCTGCCGGAGGCCATCGTCTACCATGTGGAAGCGGCATCCGATCCAGAGCGCTCCAGTCGTGACCCGATCGGTTCTCCGGCCAGGGGTGCCAAAATCAGGACAGCGAACGGCACCTCAACAGAGGAGACAATCAAATCGAAGCGGGGAGTCCGGACCTACTATTCTCGGAGTCGTGTCTTCTGGATCACCCGCAATCGCTGGCAGCTCATGATCACCTATCAGCTCTTTCGAAACACGCCCTGGCTAGCGCTGGGATGGGCACGCAGTGCCCTTTTTCATCTGCTCAAGGCTGGTTTCTTCGGTGCCTTCCTGAAGGGCCTCGTGGCGGGAATACTGCTAACCCCCCGAGCACTTGGGAAACGCAGGAAAGTGTGGGCTGAACGAACTTTGGCGACTTCCCAGGTATGTCAACTGATCGAAAAGTGCTAGCCATCTGTGTCAACTGGAACGGCCAGCAGGTGCTCGCTGAAACGTTGAGCGCCCTCAGACAGAGCCACTACGAATCGCTAGAGATCGTCGTAGTGGACGGCGCCTCCAGCGACGGATCACTGGCTCTCGTTCCCCCTTCAATCCGGGTCCTGGCTCTCGATCAGAATCGCGGCTACGCCGCTGCCCTCAACGCCGCGATCCGTGAAAGCCAGGAAGCTGTTGACGCTGGTGACGGGAGAGAGAAAGGTCCGGACTACTTCTATCTATTGAACAACGACATCGTCGTTGATCCTGACGGGCTCGGCCGGTTGGTCCAGTTTGCCGAAGAGAAGGGCGCCGGGATCTACGGACCCAAAATCCTGCGTTATGAGGATCGCTCGCGCCTGGACGCCGCCTGGGGCCGCTTGAACTGGAGTCATGTTCTCTGCTCCTATGAGGGCAAGGGGGCACTGGACGGACCCCGATGGAACCACGTCAAGCCGGTCAAACTGCTGCTGGGTTGTGCCCTGCTGGTTCATCGACAGATCTTTGAAAAGGTCGGCTTATTTGACGAGTCATTCTTCATGTACCACGAAGAAGTGGATTTCCTCTACCGGGCGGCCCGAATGGGTTATCCGATCTATTACTGTCCCTTCGCTCAAGCCCTCCATCGCGGAGCTCACTCGACACGGCAAAGGCCCCAACAGAAAACTTTCTGGATCCGCCGCAATACCGCCCTCTTCCTCAAGAAGCATGAGGTCGGGACGTGGAGGTGGGCCTTCTTCTGCTCCACGCTTACGGCCAGCCTCATTTACAACATGCTCCTTTTCCGGTGGCGTCGTGCCCGCACCATTTTCTCGGGTGTACGAGAGGGATTATTTCCAAGGAGGCAGCCATAGAGGATCGTCATGAGGGGGTCATGAGTCCTTCACCGCCCACATTCGAGACGGAGGAGCAAGTACCTGCCCCGAAGTCGGAATCGGCTCATTCGAATCCAGCGACGGAGACCCCTGAGGTCAGCTTCATCGTCCCTTGCTATCGGTCCGGTGGGACCGTTGGGAGAACCCTGAGCTCAATTCTCGGGCAGGTTACGTCCTTGGGCTTCGAGATCCTGGTGGTCGAGTCGTCGGGCGACGGTACGGCTGAATCGATTCGCAAGCGGTTTCCCGGAGTCACCGTTCATGCTCTCTCTTCCCGCACCTATGCCAGCACAGCTCGGAACCTCGGTTCAGCCCAAGCGCGGGGTCGCCTCTTCGCCTTCCTCGACGCGGATGTCGTCGTCGCTCCAGAGTGGCTGGAACGACTTCATTCTAGGCTGGCTACTTCATCGAAGATCAAGATGGTCTCGGCGGCGGTCGCCAACGGTAACCCAACGGCCGTCAGTCGAAGTCTGCACTGGATCGAGTTCTCCCACTTTCTGCCCGGACTCCCTTCCGGTTTTCGCGCTGCGCTGTCGAGCTCGAATCTCCTCATTCATCGACGAGATTTCCGATCCACCGGAGGCTTCGACGAAAATCTGGCCATGGCGGAGGACCTCGCCCTCTCGAAGAGGCTCTCAAACCACCTCTATTTCGATAGATCTACCACGCTGAGGCACCATTTCCACCGGGACTGGGTAGGGGTGCGAACGCACCTGGAGTTGCTGGGATATTGGAGCGGCCTCTATCGCCTGAAGTATGGGGACACTGGCTCCTGGCTCCGCCACCTTCCCCTTCTCAGCTTTGGCCTACCCTGCTTTCGGCTTCCCAAGATTGTAGGGAGGGTGTTCTACAGCAGCCCTCTGCAAGGACTGAATGCACTAGCACATTTGCCACTCATCCTGGTGGGCCTTTTCAGCTGGGCCAAGGGATTCTACAGTGGGATCAGGACCCAGGCAGGTCACGAGGAGTGAGCTCGACCGCTGGAAGCAAGGACAGCTTCGCGATCCAGGATCGAGTGACCCTTCGAGGACTGACGCCTAACTTACTCGGCCTGCGTCTCGGGGGCCGCCAGGGGCTTCTTGGGTGATGGCGGCGTTATCGGTAGCGCCTGTGAAGCATCCTTTGGCTGTTCGGGCGCCTGGATCGCGGGACGAAGGATATCTCCACGCTTCAACTTCTTTGCCTTGGCTGCGGTCAAACCAAACAGAGCGCGGGCGGCAGGGCTTAAATGATTGTAGAGCACCGGGACAGCGAACACCTCTTCCCCAGCTTCCTCAGAGATCCGCTCCACAAACACTCGGATTTCGCTAGTCAGCTCCTTGTCCTCCTCGTCTCCGAGGTAACGAATGGTGATCTTACCTCTTTCACCCGAAGCCACCTGGTCCACTTTGCTCTTGAGCTGAAACTTCTCTTCATCGACTTCAACACGAGTGACGCGAACCGGAACGCTCAGTCCGTTGAAAACGAAGATCGAACCAAGGTTGGCCTGGTTGAAAAAGTTAATCTTGATCGGCTCAGGAAGAACTCTGAGCTCCCCCGTGAGCTTCTTCGCCGGCTTCTCCTCTTCCTTGTTCGAATAGAGCCTGGCCAGATCCTTCGACGATAAGTCTGGCACCCGAAGCTGCCAGCCCTCATCACCGAGCACCCAGATCTCTTTCACCGGGATCTTGTAATAGGTCTTCGCGGCCTCCAGCAATCTATCGATTCGGACCGTGACCAGGGCCTCCGTTTGCGATCGCTTCTCGATCGCGATGGGTTCCCAGGATCGAAAGTAGGGTTCGCGACGCTGGATAAAGCGGTTGCGTGACTCGGACTCCACATACTGGAGGGTGCCATGCTTGTCCCGAGCCAACAACAAATCCCAGTAAGAGGAGATTCTCTTCTCCAGTTCTTCCTGTTGAGGAAGAGGGGCTTCAAGTTCTTCCTGTTGAGGAAGAGAGGCTCCAAGGAGAAGGAGAAGAAGCAGAGGGAAACTCATAACTCAGAATCGCGGGCTAGCCAAGTGGGACATGCAGCGACCCCACTTTGGCAGGAGACAGGAGGGAACAGTCCCTCGCCTACGAAAGGACCGTGGGAAGCAGCAGAAAGTACAAAAGGGCTATCCAGATCTGAATAACCCTTTCGCATCTCTCGTTAGTGGCACGCCGAGCCAGGATGCTCCGAAAAGAGCACCTTGCTGCCGCCACAGTCACTTACTCCTCAGCAGGAGGGTCCTCAGCAGGAGGGTTGGCCGGTAAGAATACCACCGTGTCCCACGGCCGGCGTCAACTCGAAGTTCTGAGTGAAACCGAGGCCGAAAATGGTCACACTGTAGGTTCCAGCGATGGCGTCAAAGTTACCGATGACCCACCCGTAACCAATAAACTCGTTTTCCTCCTCGGGCAACCCCGTGATCTGGGCCAGGATCTCAGCCAGACGGACCGTATAGGGTTTGGCAGGGCCAGAGCTCTCCCATCTCGTCCAATCCAGCCCCCGGCGAATCCGCGGATGTCTGGTACCACATCGGGGTCCCATCTCGGTTCCAAAGAAAAAACTCGAGGGTGCCGTGCCTGTCTCCAAAAGAATCATAGAACTCGCCCAGAGAGCCTGGGGGGGCTCCTAGGATATTACTTACGGATATATATAGCCGTGTCCGCACTGAAGTTAGGCTGATCCGGATTGGGAAGCCAAGCCAGAAAAGCCGCAAAGACCGCGGCCTGGGAGGTTGTTACCTCGTCTTCCGCAAATGCTATCGCGTCTCCTCCAGCCTGTGCATTGACACCGAATGCGAGAATTACCAGAGTCGAGAAACATAGGATTGATCTCATCTTTGTCATGCCCTTTTCTCCTTACGTTAGGTTGATCTGAAACTATTCGAACTCTGTTACCAGTTGCGGAATACTCTTGCTCAGCGGACCCCAATGGGCACGGCACGTAGTATTCAGACTACAGGTGGAACTATAATACACAAATCGTCCCTGCTGCTAGCAAATCGAGAGTCAAAGATGCTCATGGGCGCGCATCGGGGAACTGGATACGAAGCTTGAATCGTATCTGGGACGGTCGGCGGGAGGGTTTGAGCGGCAGGCTCAAGGGTTTGCCTTTCACCAGAATGTGCTCAACATGGCGGTCTTTGATCTGGATGCCGGCTGTCGGACCAGACTCGCAAGTAAGACGAGACCCTCTTTGCCCGGAACGATCAGCGAAAGGTGAGCCCCATCCTCGAAGACAAGAACCTCGACCGCACCTCCGTATCCCAAGCTATCCAATGCCAAGGATCGCAGGGGAGGCTTCAGGAAGTGTTGGCTGATGAAATCGTTTTG
Organism: Acidobacteriota bacterium; assembly: GCA_965219855.1. Taxonomy (GTDB): domain Bacteria; phylum Acidobacteriota; class UBA6911; order RPQK01; family JAJDTT01; genus CAUZIZ01. Next base: position 105,159 of record CBDCOR010000021.1, on the reverse strand, counting down.
GAATCCCTGAGAGAGAGTGGCAACACGTTCCAGCTCCTGATCTAGCACCAAAAGCTGTTGCCCACCGAAGTCCGTCTCCGACACTACCACCAGGCCCGGAGCGAACGGCAGCAACAGCTCCTTCCTATACTGAAGGATGTCTGCGGAGCGCTCATATAGAATCAACCTCGACCCTCGGTCGGTCACCAGCACTAACTCCGACTCGCCATTCCGAAAAAAAAGTTGCATGTTTTCCTGAGGCCGATCAAAACCAGAACGCCAGCTGCCGCGACTCGAATCCCTGATAATCTCCCACGATAAGAAGGGGCATCCTCGGTATGTCTGGGATCTTTAAATCCGGTTGTCCCGGGACAGATCGATCAGGCCGAAGTTCAGGCAGACGCCGCAACACAGGCCAAGCTGGAGTATGCCGGTGCTGAACATGAAATCATTTCTATCTTGATCGCAGAAGGCAAATACACGGCAGTCCTCCCTGAATTTCGTAAGATTCTAGAGCTTGGTCTGACAGGAAAAGACGAAACTTTGGTAGTCTACTCAGCACTCACATTCGCTGAATCGATGACTGAAGCGGGTCAGCATGGAATCGCTCATCAAATTCTCGACAGCTCTATTTCTCAGCTTGGAGAACGGGCCAGCAAGTACACGCTTTTGATGTACAAGGCAAAGTACCTAAAAGATCAAGGTAGGACGCAGGAAGCAATCGAGATCTACCGAAAGGCGCAACAGCTACCGGACTGATTCTCCCCTCTTTATCGGCCTTCGGCCTCTCTCCTCAACTCTTCATCGTGACGCCTCTGCTTCAGTGCCTTCTCCTCAAAGCGCTTTCTTTCGATGAAACTGTAAGCGTGCTTGAGAGAGCGCTGAAAATCGCGCGTGAGCTCCACTGCCGTGGGAAGATTCCGAATGATGTGGGGCGTGATGAAGACGACGAGTTCCGCTCGACGTTTATCCTTGGTGGTATGACCAAAGAGGGCACCTACGATGGGGATGTCCCCCAACAGGGGAACCCGACTCTTTCCCGCGTTGTAGGAATCGCTTATTACTCCTGCGATCGCGACTGTCTGTCCATCTCTGACGATCAGGGACGTTTCCACGTAGCTGCGATTGATGGTCGGCGTCAGAGCGGCACCGCTAGCAGAACTGACTTCGATGGCTAGATCCATGGTGACAATTCCGCCGGCACTGATCCGGGGCATGATCAAGAGGGTGGTTCCCGTTGGGCGGAATTGGATCGAACTGACAAAATTCTGGGCTCCGCCTAGTCCACCCAGAGGATTCCCGTAGGAAGAGGTGGTAACCGGGACCTCGGCCCCGACGTTGATAGAGGCCTGCATCCCATCGACGGCCATCAACCGGGGGGCTTCAACAAGCTCGACATTGGTCTGCGAGCGCAAGGCGTGGATAGTCGCCTCCAGCTCACGTGATTCCCCGATGATGGCTCGTGTTATAGCAGAAAACGTGCCACCGGAGCCTCCCTCGCCCGGACCCGAAATACTACCCGTCGTAGCCGGCCCCCCCGCTTGTTTCTCACGCAGAAAGGCGGCAACACCGAAGCTGAGGTTATCGGTGAGATCCACCGAATAGATCCTGCCTTCGATCAACACCTGCCGGGGCAATACATCCAGTTGCTTGATGGTCTGTAGAAGAAACCGATAGTCCGCCTCGGTAGACTGGATGATGAGCGAATTGTTGAATTCATTGACGATAATACGCACGTTGCCGGCATCGACGGCTCGAATATCAGACTGCGTGCTCATGGGACGCCCCTCCAACGACGGCCCCATGCCCCCTCTCCCCATACCTCCCCGCCGACGCTGCCTTTCGTCTACGAAGCCAGCTTCCTGCGTGGGTCTCCGCTGTTCCTCTCCTTTTTGATCGGTACCGGTCGCCGAGGTGGGCAGCCCCTCGCCCCCCTCGTAGAGTTGGGCCAAAACCTCGGCAATATTCGCCGCGGTGTTGTTCTCGACCTCATAGACGTAGGTCTTCATATTGGTGTTGGTGGAGGGGGCGTCAAGCCGCTCGAGCCACTTCTTCACCTCGTCCAGCACCGACGGAGAGTGGGTGACTACGAGCAGGCTGTTCAAGCGCTCGATGGCCACCATGCGAACTCCACCCGCTTTGTCGCCGGGAGCGAAGATCTTGCCCAGGTCCTCGGCCACATCCGAGACTGAATTGTTCTCGATCGGGATGAGCTCGACGGTGTTCAGATCAAAGTAATCGGTATCCAGAACCCTGACCAGGTTGAGAATCTGCTGAATATTCCTGCGGTAGTCGGTAATGATCAGGATATTGGCGGAGACAAAGTCGATGACCGTGGCACCCTCGGTAATGAACGGCTGAACCATGGTCAGCACGTCCGACGAAGGCAAGTAGTGAAGAGGAATGATGTAGGTAAAGACCCCTTCCTCCTGCTCGATCTGTGCCGCCGCTTCAGACTGCCTCACGGTAAGCACAGTAGGGCCTGAGCTCTCAGGCTCCTGCTCACTCTCTTCCTGGGGATTCTGGGGGGTCAAGGTCGGTTCGGTGGCGGCTGGCTTGAGCGCCACCGCCTGCGAACCCAGTTCTGAGCTTTCGGAATTCTCAGCCTCCTGACCGGTCTTCTGCTGAGGCGCTGATTCCTGCGTTTCCTCCTGCTGAGACTCTTTGGCTTCCGGCTTGTTTTCCTGGGATGTCGCAGGGACCCTGGACTGCTTGCTACGCTGGGTTGGCTTCACCAGAATCCGATGGGGAATCTTCGGACTCTTGGAAATGGGAAGAACCACGTACATCCCCTCTTGCCGGACGACCGCGTGCCCGTTCATCTTGAGAACCTGCTCCATGATTCCAAACAGCTTATCTCTCGGAATCTCACCCACGGTGAAGAGATTGACCGACCCAGATACCCCGGGATCAATTACGTAGGAGTGCCCAAGTTCGGTCATGATGGCGTTGACCACGCGATCGATCGGCGCCTCTGTAAAGGAAAGGCTTACTCCAGAACCGACGGCCGAATTAGCCTTGCCAACGTCTGGTCTTGGCGCTGGCGGCTGGATTGTTGGAGCTGCGACGACGGTGGGAGTCGAGGCTGGGGTCGCCACTTCCGGAGTGCCCGACGCACTGGTGTGAACCTTGGGGGCCCCATTCTGGCCACTGGAGGCCTTCTTTACCCTCTCCTTGTAGAGTGCCTCCAGCTCGCGTCGCCGATTCTCCATGATCTCCGCCTCATGATCGACATCCGGAGGATTGGGAATCCCGACAGTACCAGAAAGTTGATCGGCATCAGCTATGGCCGCGCCTTGCCGTTTTGTAGTCGTCGCCCGTTGGAAGAGGGCAAGCGCGGGAGAAGCGATCCCGGTTTGCGTCAGTATCGCTAGAATTACAAACGTTGAGAACCACATCATTTTGATTCAGCCAATAGGGAGTTAGAAGGTTTGGAGACTGTCCAGATTCGCATTTCATTCTCCTCGACGGCAATCTCTTCCGTCACAAAAGAGATCGCCAGCAACCCCTGTCTGCCCAACGGGTTGCGCGGCCGAGTACGGGCCCAGCCTCTCTTTTGTGCAGACGAGCACCTCGGACATATTCAGTTCGATCAAGGTTGACAGGGCACTAGTAGCGGCGACCTCCAGATTGGCCCCGACCTCCGGGAAGGCCAAGATTGCCAGGCAAACCTCTTCCCTGCCCCCCGTATCCGGATTGTCCTATTCCCCCACTGCGTCCGCCTCGACCGAGTCCACCACCGCCGCGACCTAACCCACCTCGACCTCGCCCGGACTGGCCTCTTCCACCTTGGCCCATGGCTCCCTGGCGTGCTCCTGCGGCTCGGCCACCCGAAGCGGCCTGACCTCCAGCAGCACCTGCGACACCAACTTCAAGCCCCCGCCCCTCCTTTTCCTTCGAGGCTGAGGCAGTGGTCGTCTCCACCGCCGCAGGCGCAGCTCCGACCGTGATCACGGTAACCGCGGTCCCTTTATGCGCTGCGGCTGCTTGCTGTGGTGCTCCCTTGGTATCGAAGATATCGATGAGCACTTCCTGGTCACGCCAGGTCAATAGGACCGTGGTGTCGGTGATTTCACTGACCTTGTAGCCTTGAACCTCATCTCCAACCGCGACAGAGCGGGATTTCCCTTGACTCTTTTTTCCCTCATAGACAGTAAGAAAGGCGCGCCTTTCCCCCTTCATCATTGACACCCCGGTCAGGGCGGGTTTCATCGGAAGAACGGGAGGCTTCTCCTCCTTCGGCTCAGCCTCTTCCTCCACCTCGGGACCGCGCTGGGGCGTGAAAAGATTCTTCTCTGCGATGATCAGAAATTCTGGAAAGGGCCTGGCACCTTCCTCCAGGGCGACCCCAACATTGGCCGGCGCCTCTCGACCGGGCTCGACGTGACTGACAAGCTGCTCGAGGCTATTCGTTTCCTCAAACGCCTCCCAGCCTGAGATCAGTCGCTCTGCAAGGACGGCAGTCCCCACCACCATCAACACATTCAGTATCAGAATTACCTGTCTCATTCTCAACTCTTCCTGTACTGATGCCCTACTTCGAAGAAAGTCGAATCAGACCCGACACATTCATTCGAGGTTGAAGACGGATCTCCTTCTTCACCCGCAAGCCGGCCAGATAGAAGTCCTCCACAAGCAGAAACTTAGGATAGTTGGAAAGGGCGTAGACGAAATTGACGAGTTGGTCCATGGAGGCCTGTAGATTGAGCTGCAGCGTAATCTTGGAATAGCGCTCTCCAAGCTTACGCTCCTGCAAAGGGTTACTTCGTGCAATCGTAACACCTTGCTCAGACGCGAGGTTCCGAACGGTCAATTCCAACTCACTGGTGGCCTTGCTCGAATTGGGCGAATCCAGGAGCATGCCGCGGTGACCTAGCAGAGCGCGCTCCAATGTATCAAGACGCTCAACATAGAGACTCCTCTGCTCAATCAACTGGATCGAGCGCTGCAGCAGATCTGTCTTCACTTCCAGCTGGGTCGCGATGTCCGCCTGCGCCTCAGTAAAAGGCTGAACCAGATAGAAGAACACCAAAACCAACATTACAATAGGACCACCCACTGACAGAACTCGTTTTTCTCGGAATGAAAGTTTCCTCATTGGCTCCTCTGCTTTACAGTGGCCTCAAAGTTGAACTTTTCTCGATCGCCCATACTCCGATCCGGAATAATGTAACGGGATTCCACGCCCTCCAGGTATTCCGAAGCTAGGAGTATCGGAAGCAGCGCTGATGCGGACGATGAGTATCCCATCATATTCACCCGTTCCCCCTGCAGGTTCAGATTCTGCAGAAAAGTGTTATTAGGAATCTTCTCGGTCAATTCCTTCAACACCGATAGGACCTTTTGCCGACCCGTCATCAGATCCCGTATCTCTACCAAGCTTTTTTCCTGCTGCTGGGTCTGCTCGCGAAGTTTCATGACGCCGTCGACCTGGGGCTGCAGCGATGCGATCTGTGTCTCGATCTGGCCCAGGAGCCGGCTCTGTTGTATGTAGCCCCGAGCAACCATTGCCACGGTGATCACAAAGAAAAGGCCCACGAGAACGAAGGTCGGGACCAGATTGGGTCGGTCTCTGACGATGCGCTTGTCCGGAGGGATCAGATTGGATCGAGCTATCGCCTGGTTGCTGACGCCTGAGATAGCCAGGCCAGCCACGCCAATCCATTCTTCCAAGGCCTCTCCCGAAAGATCCTTTCCGATCAATTGCAGCTTCCGGCGCAAGAGCTCACAGTCCCCAGAAAGAGACTGAAAATCCTTGAGATACCGTTGGGCCAAGAGGCCCGTGAGGTATAGCTTCGACAGGTCTTGCCCCAGGGGGTCCACGAAGGAAAGAAAGGTATTGATATGTTGGCGAATCTTCACGATGCCCAGTTCCTCGACCTCCTCCGACAAGATCTTATGGGAAAAGAACTTGCTGGAATCGCTGATGAACAGCATCTCCAGAGATCCCGGGTTCAAGGCCAGGACAAGACAGGGTAGCTTCTTGGGAAATCCGTCTGCATGGGCCAGAAAGACCTGATGATAAGCAAGGCTCGCGAGACGCACTGCAGCGGGATAGAGGTCGGCCTGACGAAGCACATGCAAATAGTCATCAAGGATGATACGAGGCACCAAAGTGACCTGGAGAAGAAGTTTCTTCTTCTCCTCGTCACGGGCCAGAACCACATGGTCAACGTATGACTGCTCCTCGTCCGTCGGTTCGAAGCGCTCCACCTGAAACTGAACCACTTGTTCCAGGTTCTCTTCGACATCCAGGGGTAGTTCGATCCAGCGCACCACTGCCTGCTCACGCGGAATACCCAGAATAACGCGCTCTCGGGAGGACCCATTGCGCTTCAGAAAGCCACGGACAGCCCTCTGAAGCTCCGCCGGTGAAAGATCTCGGAAATCCTCGATCACGCCGTGCTCCAGCAAGGAAAAATCTCTGATTCCCTTCTTGACGTTGAGTAGAATCAGATTGCGATCGCGGAACTCGACCCCGAGGGCTGAACCTAGTGCAAACATCTTCTTATAGGTGACTTAGTTTTCAACAAGAGGACTGATTTCTGTCGAGAAAAGGCCCATCTTGAGACTCTCTCTTCCGGAACCCGCCCGGAGCATGACACCGACGGCAGCCCTCCAGCCAGAGACGCGTGGCAACCTCATAGTTCGAAGTTCATTTCGTTCCAGTAGAGCACTCCGTAACCTTTATATCCCGTACCTACCCGCACCACCGCCCGGATCCGGCTCACGATTTCGGAGTCCCGGATACGTCCTGTACTAACCAAAGTATACACACTTGACCGCAGCGTAGAGAGATAGCTGGTGGTGTCCGTAGGTAGGCCTGGGAGCATTTCCATGACTTGAGTGACGTCACTAATGGGCATCTGTTCACGCCAGGCGACGAGTTGCAAGGCATCTTCGTACTCCAGTCCTGGTATAGATACCAATACCGGCAGGGGAGCCGAGTTTACATTGATCCGATTCACTTTCGTAAAAACCGTGAAGTAATTCTGCAGTCCATAATACTCGACCCTCTCCCCACTCGGCGTCAGGCCTTTACGTCCGTAATAGATCTCGGGTGTAATGCCACGGACAAGCATCAATTCCTCGGGCACGTCGAAGGGTCCGTTCTTGGCCCAGTAGGGCTCAGTTAGAGATTGGTACCAGTCGCTTTCTGCTCCATTGTCATGGTAGAACTCATCTGGATCGCGCCAGTCCTCGATCGAATCTGTAATTATGTCGGCCTCTGGTCCCTCTACGCCCACCGTAATCAGGAGGTTATAGATTAGATGGGAGGGCGCAGCATTGAGGCTGATCTTTCCCGTTTCGTCGATGACCTCCACATCAGCACTGTGTCCCTCCAGCTCCAGATTCACCGTCCCGGTCAGTACCTGAGGAATCGACTCGAGTCCTTCTTCGATGAGCTGCTGAGTCTGGGCAAAAGCCAGCTGAGATTCCAGGATCTCGTAAACAGCGTACTCGATTCCGGCGCGGGCCAAATAAAAACATTGCTTTTGGGTCACGACATTCCTGGCAGCCTCAACCTCAGTCCGAATGGAAGCCGAGAAGCTGAGAGCAAGCAAGCTCAGGGCCAGCATCACCCACAAAACCACGAGAAGGACCGCCCCCCGATGATTGGGGCCGGCTTCCTGCCCCCAACCGGGGCAAACTACAACCCCCTGCAGAGCCACTTCGTCGCCGGTCTCCGTGATGGGACCTGACACAACCTTGCTTGCCCGGAACGGGCTTCTAGTTGGTGCGTCCAAGTAGATTCCTGACTCCGGACTGAACCCGGCCTCCAAAGAAGCTTGCATTTACAATAGCCACAACCTCACCCTTGTCGTAGAGGATTCGGATCGCCGTGGGAACGGCTCTGCGCTCATCTCCGAACCATTCACTATACCAATCAAAGGTCTGTGTCTCCGGATCGTAACCGTAGTATTCGAACTCAATCTGTGAGATGCCTTGAATCAGGGGAAGAGGCTTTCCCCTGGGAACCTGAACCATCCCGACGAAGCTGTCGAGACCAACAAAGGAAACCTCCATAGAACCCAGATAGTAGTCACCATACTCGTCTTGAGCGGCTCCATACCTAACTACGGTAAGCCCAGGTTTGTCGAAATCGATCAGAGGCGTCACTGTGATGAAGGTGACGGAATCCGGCGACCCATAAAATAGAGGAGCGAAGGCTCGAGTAGGATCCGCCCCTTCCAGCAACTCAGACTCGGATCCTGCCTTATTGAAGGAAGCCACCGGCCGCAAGGGGAACAGGGAGCCAACCTGACGTCTGATCTGCCCTTTCAAAATCCGCCGTGAGGCTTCGCGCTCCATCTCGACCTGACTCTTCAGATAGCTATTCATTGCAAGTCGAAACGATGAGAAGACTATTCCTGCCATGAGTCCCATAATTGTGAGCGCGATCACCAATTCCAGCAGCGTAAATCCGCTTTTCCCAGTCTCCGGGTGTCGCTGACCGCCCCGCATCGGACTGGCAGCCCCGACCGGTATCAAAAACGCAGTCGGCTCGATTCCACCAGAACCTTCTGATGCTGCCGATTCGTAGGGTGATCTGAGAATCTTCACGGCTACTTTCCCAGAAGCTGCTGTAGGGGATCACCGGCGACTCCCTCAACTCCCCCGGCCATCTCGTCCGGAACCAGCTTCAGACAATCCGCCTGATAGCGCTTCCCATGCCGATTATTCTTGAAGAGAATCTCGACGTGGACCTTCATCAAAGTCACTTTCGGTCTCGCTACTTCCAGCAGCAGGTCCTCCTCTATTGCGGGTCCCCAGTAATCGACAATCGCACTGTAGCTAAACTCCTCATCCAGCTCTCCTCCGAGTTCGACCGGCTCCCGGAGTTCTTCATCACTCAGGATCTCGCTCATCACATTTTCCGCGTGTTCCATGGCTTGGTGCGCCAGATCGATCCGCCGAATGTTCTTCAGCCCGCCCGAGAAGATCTGCATGGCCACTGCCACTGCGATCCCCAGAACCGAAACCGCCACGATGATTTCCAGAAGAGTGAACCCTCGATCCTTCAACGCCACTTCATCCCTTCATCCAATTCGCGGGCGACCCGACCAAGCCCAGTAATCGGATCGACCATCACATACAACTTCTTACCCTGTTCGTTGGCGATGAGGAAGTTTCCTCCAGAACTCCTGCCGTTCGGATAGAAGCTGAGCTTCAACGGAAGGGATTGGCTGGGCGGAATCTCGACCAGGGTCCCCTTCGCAAACGGATACCGCCCGATCTCCTCCTCGTAATCGTTGGTCAGCACATAGTAGGCAGGCCCTTGAGAAAGTTGATCGAGAATGATACGGAAGACCCTCTGGGTTCCAATGGCATCAGACCGCGCCCGCTTCATCCGAGTCACCAGATCCCGGCTTGAGGTTTCCAACTCCAACCCTTGCAAGCCGCTTGTAAAGGAAGGAAGAATCACGGCTGCGGACGCCGCCATTAGAATCAAGACGACGATCAGTTCGAGGAGAGTGAAGCCCGAACTTAGTACCCTGGATGCGTATTTGCGTTCCAGGGTGCTTACGCGGGAATCACCAGGAAGAGACGTCGGCATTATCGTCCTGGCCACCTTGGGTTCCGTCGGCCCCCCAACTCCAAAGGTCGAAATCGCCATACTGACCGGGGGCTCGGTACTGGTACTCTCGTCCCCATGGATCCTTGGGAAGGGTCCTCTTGTCCAGATAGGGACCACTCCAGTTCTGTACTCCGGCCGTCTCAATGAGCCCTTGCAAGCCCTCGTTAGTGGTCGGATACCGACCTACGTCGAATCGAAAAAGCCCTAGAGCTCCCTCCAACTGGTCGATCTGGAGTTTCGCAATCTCACTTTTTCCCTTCCCCAACCGATCCATCACTCTTGGCCCAACCACGGTGGCCAGGAGTCCCAGTATGACCAGGACCACGATGAGCTCGATCAGAGAAAATCCTCTTTCTACCTCGGTGCGTCTTTTCCTTTCTTGTTCCTTCATGACTGCTCCCCTAATCCTCCGTTCTATGTATCTACGGGCTGGACGAGCCCGGATTCGGAGACGAGAACGTTACAGCGGCACATCGTTGATGCTAAAAATCGAGTAGAGCATCGAAACCACCATGGTACCGATCACCAGCCCCATCGCCAGAATGATGAGCGGTTCGAACATAGCAACCAATCGCTTGACTGCGGTGCGGAGTTCCCGATCGTAGGTATCCGCAACCTGCAGCAGCATTACATCCAGGCGTCCCGTCTCTTCACCTACCGCCAGAAGGTGTATAGCAAAATCGGGAAAGATGTCGGCCTCACGAATTGGCCGGGTTAGGCCATCGCCCTTCTTGACTCCCGACTTGATGGGTTCCATGGCCAAGGCGATAGCCTGATTTCCCACAACTTCCTTCACAATAGTCAGGGACTGTATCAATGGCACCGCGCTCTTGAGCAATGTTCCCAGCGTTCGGCTGAATCGACTCACCTCCATCCTCTGCACGACACTGCCCAGAATCGGAAACTTCAGGAGAGTCCGGTCCCAACGCAGTCTTCCAGCCTCGGAGGCCAGATAACGACGCCAACCGAACCATCCCGCGATACCACTCAGGAGGATCAACCACCAATAGCCCCCAAGGATCCCGCTGGCTGCCAACATTAGCTTCATCGGAAGCGGAACCGGAGCCCCAGCATTCTCGAAGATGACAGCGAACTTAGGGATCACGAAAGTAATCATCACAATGATCGAAGCGGCTCCAACCAGGCCCAGAATGCAAGGATAGATCAGCGAGGAAACGATATAGTCTCGCAGCTCCTCCGAATTCTCCAGATACTCAACCAGGCGTTCCAGGATTTCATCCAAGGCGCCTCCCGCTTCGCCAGCTTTGATCATGTTGACGAAAATCTTCGGGAAAACGTGCGGATAGACGCTCATGGCCTCGGAGAGAGACTTGCCCCCTTTGATCTCCTTCAAGAGGTCCTGAACGATCTCTCTTAAGTACGCGTTCTCTGTCAAGTCGGACAGGATGGCCAGGCTTCGGTCCAGGGGCAGGCCCGCCTTTATCAGGGTGGACAACTCTTGCGTAAAAACCAGGAGATCTTTCTGGTGAACGTTCTTGCGCTGCCAGGGAAGCGTGATCTCGCGGCCCAGCAGCGCGGACGAGTCTGGCGAGACCAACTTGATGGGAAACTGGCCCTGCTCCCCCAGGCGGGCGGCTGCGGTCCGCTCATCTGCCGCCTCCAGAGTTCCCTCTATGATCTTTCCGTCGGCGGTGACTGCCTTGAATTCGAAGAAGGCCATGGCGACGAGTACCCTATAGATAGAGGCCAGACAGATGGCCGATCCAGTCCTCTCAGGATCCCCTAGAGGTCCTGAGTCACACGCAAGACCTCAGAGACGGTAGTGACCCCCTGCTTGATCTTCTCGAAACCGTCCTGACGCAGTGTGATCATACCATTTTCGATGGCTGCCCTCCGAACCTCGATGGCATCGGAGTTGGTAATGGTCAAGCGCCGAATAGAGTCCTCCATCAGCATGAATTCAAAGATACCGAGCCGACCTCGATAGCCAGTGTTGCCACACTCTTTGCATCCTCTGCCTTGAAAGACGTGATCCTGGTCGCCCAGCGCCGCTCCGAGCGGACCCAACGAGCCGGCCTCAAACGCCTGCGGCTCCCGACACTCCGGGCAGATGACCCGCACCAACCGCTGCGCCAGGATCCCCAGAATGGAGGATGACAGCAGATAATCTTCTGCTCCCATATCCACCAATCGGGCGATGGCACTGGGGGCATCGTTCGTATGCAAGGTGCTGAAAACCAGATGTCCCGTCAAGGCTGCCCGGATGGCAATCTCAGCCGTTTCGAGGTCTCGAATCTCACCCACCATGATCACGTCTGGATCCTGACGTACGATCGAGCGTAGACCAGCGGCGAACGTCAGTCCTATCTGGGGGTTGACGTGGATTTGATTGATCCCCGTAATCTGGTACTCGACCGGATCCTCGATCGTGATGATTTTCTTATCCGGGAGATTGATCCTGTTCAATGCCCCATAGAGGGTGGTCGTCTTCCCGCTGCCGGTGGGCCCAGTAACCAGGATGATCCCATAGGGACGCTTGATGAGATCTTCGAAGCGGTCGAACATGGCCTCGGCAAAACCAAGCTTCTCCAAGTCGTAGATCTGGGTGTTGCTCTTGTCCAGAATACGCATGACCACGCTCTCGCCATACATTGTCGGCAGCGTGGAAACACGCAGGTCGATATCCTTGCCCAACACCCGCATCTTGATGCGCCCGTCCTGAGGAACCCGCCGCTCGGCGATGTTCAGCTTGGACATGATCTTGATCCGGGAAATGGTAGCGGCCTTCAGTCGTTTGGGCGGCGACTCGACGTCATAAAGAACACCATCGATACGGTAACGCACCTTCAGTTCTCGTTCGAAGGGCTCAATATGGATATCTGAGGCTCGCGATTCAATCGCACGCGAGATGATCAAGTTGACCAGTCGAATCACAGGCGCTTCCGAGGCCAGATCCTTCAAATGCTCAACGTCGTCGCTTTCTTCACCCAGCGAGTCCAGCTCACCGTCATCATAACCCTCAACGATCCGGCCCAAAGTGGATGCCTGGTTTCCGTAGAACTTCTCGATGAGGTCCAGAATCTCACTCTCCGGGGCCAACACGACATCTACTTTCTTGTACTGAGTGTAGAGACGAATAGCGTCCATCGTCCCGTGATCGAGTGGATCCGCCATGGCAATGCACAAGTCGCCCTTTTCAACCCCAATCGGGGCGAATTTCCATTCCCGCATGAACTTTACGGAGAACGTATTCTCCACTATCGGAACGGTCGGAAAATCTACGGCGGTAACATAGGGGATACCCAGGTGCTCACTCAGTTGTTTGACCAGATCCGTTTCCGAGATGGCCCCCAGGTCGATCAGGAGCTTTCCCAGCCTCTCGCGAGACTGTTTCTGCAGGCCCAATGCAGAGGTCAACTCCTCCTGGGAGATGACACCGTTTTCCATCAACTCCTGACCCAACAATCTCTTGGTCTTCAGATCGGCCGCTTTGATCATGACGTCTCTTGAACTCGGGACCGCATCGGCAGCTCACATTGCAAAGCCGCCAAGGGTACTAGTACTCTACGATATGCACCCGTCCTTTGAAGCTTTCAGGTGAAATCTTCCTCATGGCCACCAGATCGACATCATCCTTGGTAGCCGTTAGGACCAGAACCTTGCTGCTCTTCATCTCATCCAGCACACTGCGGTCTCTTACGTAAGCAGTAATGGAGATGTGATCGTGTCCGCCCAATTGCTTGATCGTGCTGCCATAGTCCTGCAATGTCTGGATCATGGATTCCTTCATGACACCCAACTGCTCCTGGACCCGAGACGAAGCTTTTCCGGACTTATCCCCTCTGCGCTGATTGCCCGTTGTGGCTCCTAGTGTACGCGGATCAATGTCTCCAAAAGGGGTCCTTATTTTCGTACGGCCCAGGGTAATCTGAAAGGTGAAGATTACCCCATAACCCTGAAGATAAGCCCCTCGGGGTTCAGCGGTAACTGCAAAGGGATCGGTAAAGCTCTGTTTGAGCATCCCGCGAACGATGCTCTCGAAAATCTGAGTATCTCTCTTGAGCAGGTCCAGTCTCAGGTTCTGCTGAGCCAGCCCCGTCCCCGCAGACAGAAGACACATCAGCACAACCCAGCCAATATACCACATAGCTTTCCTCCTCAACGGACCACCAGGGACCTCAGGTATTGATAGTTTTCCTCCCGATTCACCACACTTTGCCGCTCAAGATCCTGGAGAAAAGTGTCGTACACCAGTGCGAGGTCCTGCCTTCTTGCCTGCTCCAGATCATCTTTCACCTGAAGCAGCATGGCTCCAATCATTCTTTGATCCTCGGTCTGCCGCAACACGGTCAGATCGTGAAGCATTACCGTCAGCTCCTGTTCCGTCACCCCCAGCTGACGCCGTTCCCACCAGCCCAGATTCTGAGCAATGGACAGGACTCCCAAGGCGATTAGAATTCCGGCCGCAACCTTCGGCAGCATCGTCCACCACCATCTAGGCCCGGACCGGGTCGGAAAGTTAGCAGGGACGATCCACGCCTCCTCGGCCGGAACTTCATCGGGCCCATTCCATTGAGCCAACACTTCGCGTGTTTCAACCAACTCCCGATATTCCTGCTTGCACTCAGCACATTCCTGAAGATGCTGAAAAAAAGCAAAGGACTGATCCGGACCCAATTCTTCACCATAGAGAAAATCAATCATTCTCTCTCGACTGTGTTCACAGTTCATAGATCCCTCTCCATCAGCTTTCGGAGCGACTTTAATCCCAGGTACATCCGCGACTTCACGGTTGATAGGGGGACGTCTAAGGTGTCAGCGATCTCGTGGAACTTCAATCCCTGATACTCCTTCATCAGAATCACCGCCTTCTGATCCTCTGGCAGCTTCTGAAACGCCGCCTTCAAGACTTCAACAGCCTCCTTCTGCGAAAACACCTCTTCCGGAGTAACCATATCCAGGTCCTCCCGAGGAGACTCCAAATAGGTTTCCAAGGGGGTAGGGGTAAAGCCACGCTGGCGCCGGAAACGCATCCGGCACTCGTTGAGTGCAATCTTGTACAACCAGGGCTTGAAACGCTTTGGATCGGACAGCCGGCCCAGGTTCTGGTACGCCTTGGTAAAGGTCTCCTGGGTCAGATCCTTGGCTTCCTCCCGGTTTCCGACGTAGCGGCAGATGAACCCATAGATCTTCAACTCCCATCGCGTCACCAACTCCCCGAAACAGCTGCCATCTCCATTCAGTGCAAGACGCAGCAAGTATTCGTCGCTGTGTTCCATACCTCTCGCTGCCCTATGCTGCCCTATGAGGATGCAGCAACCTTCCTAAAAGTCGAACAAAGAAGAGCGATGGCCCCCCCAAGTCGACAGAACCGGGGTCAATCAGAGAATACTTCGCACCTCCACCTGAAGGGAGCTCACGAGCCCCGGCTTTCCGGTGGGAGGACAAGTGCGAGAAAATGCGGGTTAACTGCTTCCCTCGGAGGCGTCACGGAAGAAGCGCAGTGGGTCCAGAGGCTGGTTATTCAAACGGACTTCATAGTGCAAGTGGGGTCCCGTGGCGCGCCCGGACGAACCCACATATCCGATGATGTCCCCCTTCTTCACGTGCTGCCCTACCTTCACCTTTACCGCTGCCAGGTGTCCATAACGGGTCGCCATGCCGAAAGGGTGCCTCAGTGAGACCAGCCTGCCATAGCCGAGTTTTCGCCCTGCAAAGGTCACTCGTCCACCTGCAGTCGCAACGACTTTGTTGCCGTAGGGAGCAGCGATGTCGATGCCGGGATGCAAATCTCTCTTTCCAGTAAACGGATCCGAGCGGTAGCCAAACCGGTCCGAAGGATAGCCGCGAACCGGCATGATGGTGGGTATGGCTGCCAGAAACAGGCTGCGAGTGGTGTAAATATCGTGAAGCCTCCTCAGCTCAGTAGACAGCGTAAACCGTCTGCGATCGAGGGACTTGAAGCGTTTCAGAAGCTCTCGATGGTTCAAGCTATAGAGGAGACTCGAGGACTTGAAGGGACCACCAGCCCTCACCAGAGCATCTTCATCGGCCCCCGTAAGGAACTTCAACTTCGTGGCCGTCACTTCCAGCAAGGAGATCTTCTCACTCAACTGCTCTGAGGCTACCCGAAGGCTTGCGTTCTCCCTGCGTACACGGTCTGCCTCACTCTTGAGGTCGCTGAAATCTCCAGTCTTCTTCCACATGTGATAGTAGTGAAGTCCGAAGAGAGTGAATGAGGTCAACATGATCAGCACAAGCAGGCCCGAAACGAAGAGTAGTCTCGAAGAAACTACATACTTACGAGCTCCTGCCTGGGCCGACCGGGATAGGATTATCGTCAGGTCTGGTCGAGTCATATGGTCAACGTCTCTAGGTGCTAACTGGCCTGCCAAAACCCCTGAAAAGCGATTCAGTATAGAAAGTCGAAATTGGGGTGTCAAGGAGATCGACCGGTTGAGCGGTTGGCCGCGAGGGAGAAGAGACCTGCGACTTGGGACCTGTGACCTGCGACCTCTTCTTGAAGGGTGGTGGAGGGCTTGCAGAGTTCCCGCAACTCATCCTCTCTTCGGTCAGATATCTTAATCCATTGATTTTAATAGGCTTACTATCATTAACGGATGACTCTCTGAGTCCTCATTAGTGGAAGTCTTTTTTGTCCAGATTTCCCCAAGTCGAGGCATTATAGATGGTGACGTCCAGTCAGCAGGGGCGGAAATCGTGTCAACCCACTTCCGCTTAAAACTTTCGGACGTGGGTTCGATTCCCACTGCCTGTCAAGACAGCCGCTTCTGCGACCTGGGGGCCAGAATGTCTGGGTCGTCGTTTTGGACGCTGTTGACCCTGGTGCTCACGGCGCGCCTCTTGTATGGATCGGCACGGGGTTCACGCACCAGATCGAGGAGCCGCGGCACCGGCGATGTCGGATCGAGCCAGTCGTCAAACCGGTCCGGGGCGATGATCGCAGGCTGTCGATGGTGAATGTCTGCAAGCCCCGGAGAAGCAGCCGTCGTGATGATAGTGAAGGACTCCAAGGGTTCTCCGCCCTTTTCCCAGCGTTCCCACAGAGCGGCGAACGACACGGGCGAGCCGTCCGTGAGTGCCAGGTAGTAGGGCTGCTTGCCGCGCCTGGTCCGGCGCCACTCGAACCACCCGTTGGGGCACCTGGGGGGAGAAGTAGGAGGTCTCGCCGAGGTCATTCCTGGCGGTCACCAGGTAGAAGTAGAGGGTGGGGACCGGATGCCCTGAGACGCCGAACCAGCCGCCATCCACATAGTCCGAGTCTTTCACCATCTGCTTGGTGTAGGTCCAGCGCACGGTATAGGTGGTGCCGATGCCCGGTTCGTTGGCCGAGCCCAGCCAGTCCACGTGGTTGCCGGATTGCTGCCAGTCGACACCCTTCCGATAGATGGTGGCGCCCTGGCTCACTTCAAGGATGTTCACCACCGGGTTGGGTTGGAGCAGGTCCTGGCCGCCGCCCACCGAGCCGCGGGTGATGTTCGAGACGATGGCGACGATGGCCTCGACCTGGCGGGTCGCCTTGAGCGGTGAGTTGCTGAGCTCGTAGCGCCAGATGTCGGGGTTGTAGGTCTTCTGCTCGCCGCGCACCTCCTTGGTGGCGACGGACTTGGGAGCCAGGGTGGTCGTGGGCAGGTCCTTTTGCAGGCGGTAGCCCTGGATGTAGGCGCGCCCGGCATTGGTGACGACCTCGACGGCGGCGCCGTCGTTGCCGCCGATGAAGCTGTCCAGCCCCCCGACCAGATAGCTGCCCGCCTGATCGAAGATCCGCTCAGCCAGGTTGTCGAGCAGCGAGTTCAGTCCTTCCGCCGCGGCGAAGGCGAGTTGGTTCTCGGTGATGGAGGCGACGGTGATGCGGTCGCCCGGCAATGTGCCTAAAAGGTCCCGCAGCTGCAGGTGTGACTTCTCCTGCACGGTGGCCGAAACTTCGCCGGCCGCCCGGTCGAACTTGTAGAGCGGCAGGACCTTGCGCTCGGTGACGTTGTTGGGCAGTGCCTCCGAGCTGGTGTCGTGGTCCTTGAGCGACAGGACCCACTTCTCACGCTCGGCGGTCGGCTCGCCCGTGGCCGGGTTGACGAGTCCGGCGTCGTGGTTGGCGCTGTAGTTGTACTTGAGCAACTCGAGATAGACGTAGTCGGCGCCGGAGTCGACGGCCGGATCGTAGGTCAGGATCGCGCCCGGCACCGGCTCGATGGAGCCTTCGATGTAGACGAGCCCCTCGGCCACGCTCAGGACGTTGGCGGTGACCGACACCCCGAGACCGTGGATCATCGATCCCTCCTTGAAGAGCCGGTCGGCGATCTTCTTGCGCTCCCGATGCAGGATGTCCTGCTGCTCGTTGAGCTCGGAATCGAGCAGGTCGCGGTCCTGGTGGTAGCGCACCTGTTTGTAGTTTTTGGCCGAATCGAAAGTGTCACGTGAGATGGACATCGCGTTTTTCTCCTAGATCTTGATGATCCCGAGCAGCTCCACCCGCGTATCGGAGATCTTGCTGAAGTCGGGGATGTTTTTGACTTCGTAGAGATAGCCGGCGTGGAGCACCTCGCCGGTCGGATTCGCGTCGGGATGGTGAAGGCCGCCGCCGGCGTAGTCCGAGTCGTGCCCGTCGACGTAGGCGACGTTGCCGCCGAAGAATCCGTACTCCCGGATGGTGATGCCGTTGGCCTCGCTCTCCTCGAAGCGGAAGTAGACGCAGAGGATACGGGTCTCCCGAACGGTCTCCAGATAATGGACGCCGCCCACGATGAGCGCTCCTTGGGGGTCCTCCTCGAGGAAGGTTCGCTTGTAGAACTTCTTGCGGGCCCGCTCGTTCTTGAGCGCCGTCTGGTCAATGTCCGGTGCCGGTGGATTGAGGGGATCGGTGAAGGTGGCGTCGCCCTCGCCGATGGCGCAATGAGTGATGCCTTCCACGGGCTCGCCCAGGAGGAGCTTGGCGGTCAGGATGCGGCCGCTTTTGACGATCAATCCCAGGGACATGTTTACGTGCCTCCTTTAAGTCTCGATGGGGTGGCTTTCCCGGATGAGCACGGCGAAGATCCTCTGCCGGCTCGCCGCTTCCGGCGTTACCTTGCCGACGACGCGTGGGTGGCAGTCCATCAACGACTCGCGGCCTGCCACCACCCACTGCTGGCTGTCCACAACCGCTGCCAGCACCTCGGTGACGGCTTGGCGGGTGTCGGCCTCCCGCATCTCGTCCTGGACCACCCACTGGCTGGCGTCCGAGGACACGGCCACGTCCACGGCGATCAGCTGCCGCGTATCGCCACGGATCGAAACCGGCCGATGGATGCGCGCGGCCAGGTCGCCCTCGAATTGGACCGGCCACGTGACCCATTGCCCGCAGTCGGCGCTCCGGTCCAGTTCGCCCGTCACCCGTGCGGCAACGGCCGCTTCGGTAAACACCCCCGCAGAGGTATCCGCCTCGATGGACACCGGTGCGACGACCCGCAGCGCCGTGTCCGCCTCCTGCTGAATGCTCGGGCTCATTCCTCGGCTCCCCCTACATCGTGGTCAACCATGGAAATCCCCTACTCAATCGGGTTTTCCGTGCCCGTAATCTTGAGCTTCAAGTCGGTCTTCTTCTGAACCGCCGTCGAGGCCGGCACGCTGCAGCGCCGCCAGATGGACGTCGTGTTGTCGTGGTCCGTCAACCGGCTCGATGGCGAGATCGGTGTAGTCATATCCGGAATAAACGGTGTCCCCTGAGCTGTGCGCGACGGCAGTGGTGCCGGCGTGCCCGCGCGTGACGGTGAGCGTGGTGGTGCCGCCGCCGGCGGTGATCAGCATCTGCTCGCTGCCGATGATGATGACCTCGTCGTTGGCGAACCGGGCGGCGGTGAGCGAGACCGACGTCGCGCCCGAAGCCAGAGCCGAGGCCAGGGTGGTCTGCTCGTTGGCAAGGAACAGCTCCTTGTCCTTCGATTCCCCGTCGGTGCCGTTGTAGGTGTCGTTGTCCGGGTTGGTCTGGTCGCCTTCGGAGATCTGCTGGGTCAGGGCGCTGTCCTCAAAGAGATGAATGGCCATCGAATCCTCCTTTAAGCGGCCGCCGGCCACTGGGTCACGGTAAAGAGATTCACCGCCGCCTCAAATCCCGCCCGTGCCTCGGCGTAGTCGTCCTTCTGGCGGAACCCGAAGGTGCAGGCCGGCGCCGATCGATTGAGGCGGGCGTGGTTCAAGTTCTGACCGGCCAGGCGGGTGAAGGCGGCGGCTGGGGCCGGACGAAACCGGGTCTCGATCACGCAGCAAAGGGCGAGCTTGCGTTCGCTGACCCAGACGTTGGGTAGCTGCTCGCCGTTCAGCGCGCTCGCGTTCAGCTGGAATCTCGGGTTTCGTCCATGCCAGCGGCGGATCGAGACGCCGGCGCGCTCCACCTCGTGCAAAAGTGTGGCGCCGGCGGTGACCGACCACAAATTCCAGGTCTTTTGGGCGAGCGTCAGACGATGCTCTCCGTTCAGGACGTTGCTGCCAACCACGAAGGTCTCCTCAAGCTGCCCGAGGCCGATGCGCCGCCCCCGTTCCTTTGAGAAAATCTCGGCCTCCGACTCCATCGACCCGACGAGCGCGAGCCACTGCAGGAAGAAGACCCGCGTGCCGGCGGGATGATGAAACCCGAGGCGGTCCCGGAGGCCTGGCGTGACGGTGTCGCTGGCGACCCGGTAAGCGCCCAGGCTGTAGATCGATCCGGGGAGCTTGGAGCGGCCCACCACGGCGCGACGATTCAGCCGCAGCGCCTGGCGGAAGGTCTCCTCGATGCGGCCACTCCAGCCGTGATCGGCCAACGCGCGGCCGATGGCCGGGAGCGTGCCCTTGCGCCGATAGATCTCGATGGCTTCGCGGATTCGTGCGCGCTGGGTCTCGGCATCGGCTTGTCGGTCGAAACGATGCCCCACCACCTCACCGAGCAGGGGCAGAAACCGGTCCTCGCAGCGGTCCACGTCGAACAGCTCCCCGAATCGGTCAATGTGTTCGGTGAGTTCATCGAGGACGGTGGCCGGCACCTGGAGGAAGGCTTCCAGATCCCCCATCTCGTCGCGTTCCCGGTAACGGGGCGGCAGCAGCTCGATGAGTTTCTTTTCGAAGTAGGGAGCCATCAGGCGGCCCTCCTCACATCGAGGCGGATCTCGCCCAACACGGGGATGGTCCCGGCGCGGACTTCAACGTCCTGTGCCGGGTTGTAAAGATGCGCGTGGCTGACGCCCCGCACGCCGTCAATCAAGGCGATCAGGTCCGAGGACGGCACCGCCTGGCCGAAGCCCATGCGCTGGAAGTCGAAGTAGTCCCCGAGCGCCTGCTCGATCCGGCGGCGCACCAGCTCGAGGTCTTCGCCCGCGTAGGCGTGGATGTCCGCCTCAATGGACACCGGCCGGTAGAGAGCATCGTACAGGTGGATCTCGATGGTGATGACCTTGCGCGATTCCAAAAACGCGGCAAGATCGCGTTTCAACAGAACCGAGGGCGGTCCGCCGCCTTGGGGGGCGACGGCCAGGTTGACCTGGTAGTAGCGGAGGTCACCGCAGTCGTTGACGTCCAGAACCTGAGCCTTGGCTACCCCCGGAAACCCTTCCGCCAGCGCCTGGTAGTCGTCCTTGGTGAGCGCTTTCCACAGCGAGCGGACCTCGGCTGGCGCCTGTCGGCGGGCGTGCTCCAGACTCTCTCGGGGCGGCACCGCCGGTGGCCGGGACCGGATTGGAGACACTCACCACGACAGCCTCCCCGCCAACATCGATCGGACTCTTGAGTTCATTGACGACCTCCGCACCGAGATTGCCTGCGGCGCCGAGGGTCTTGAGATACTCGACGTGGATCGTGGTTCCCGCCGCCGGCGTCGCGCCGCGCACGCCATCGCCGAACAGAATCCGTGTGCGGTCCAGACCGTCGGTCTCGACCTGAAAGTGTTCGTCCTCGCCGCTGCTTTCCTGGAAGTGAACGACCTCCTGCCACGCTTGCTCCTGTATGAGGACGCCGAGGCTCCCCTGGGCGATCTCCGTCCCGTTGAGTCGAAAGGACGTGTTCGGCTCTCCCGTGCCGGTGAAAGTCTCCACCTTGCGGCGTCCCTGGCGCGCGTCGACATCGACACTCAGCTTGCCTCTGGGAAGGACGGCTTCCGCCGCCGTCTCGAAGTCCACGTCGCCGTCCTCAAGACGAGCGCTGGCCGCCGTCCCCGATGGTATGACCAAGTCCGCCTCGAGGGGCGCGGCCAGGGAGAACCGCAACGTGGTCGTCGCGGCCACGGGAGCATGGAGCCGGTAGCCGATGAGCCGGCAAAGCTGGATGACGTTCTGGCGCTGGCGGGCCGTGGGCAAAAAGGCCTCCCCCGCCTGGGCGGCCAGGTAGTAGGCCAGCATGTCGCCGACGCCGCAGAACAGCTCCAGCAGCACGGACTCCCAGGTCGGAGGCGTTGAAATCCGTCCAGCGGTCCGTCAGCTGCGGCACCCGTCCCAGCAGCTCCCGGCGCAGGGAGTCGTAGTCCTTGTTCGTGTAGGCGATGCTCGCTCGACCCATCTTTATCGTTCCTCCACCGTTTTTGGGGCGCCGAAGTTCGGCCCGGGACAGCCGGACCAGATCCCGGACCGAGCGAAGCCCCTGTCTGTTACTTACCGGCAACGGCGGAAATGTGTCGGGAAGTAGACCCCTGGGCCGGCTCGCGATGGAAGGGATAGACCAGGTTGCCTTCCACCTGACTCTGTATGACGCGGTAGGAGATGCGTACCGGCAGCACGTGACGGTCGATCTCCTGGGGAGAGACGTCAAAGGTCACAGCGGTGACGATGACGCGTTTCTCCCACCGCTGGATCGCCTCGACGATGGTGTGGCGGATCAGGCCCTTGAGCACCTCGTCGTTGGCCTCGAAGACCAGGGACTTGAGCCGAGAGCCGAACTCGGGACGCATGAAACGCTCGCCCGGGCTGGTGCCGAGGATCTGGATGATGCTCTCCTGGATGTGTGCGTGTTCGGTGGAGGTGGCCGAGGACACCTGGGCTCCACCGGAGCGGCGTTCGAATTGGAACGGGAATCCCAGTCCCTTGCCCAGAATGTCGAGCGTCATCAGTTGCGTTCCTCGCAGTCGACCGTCGGCGGATCAACTGGAATGGGTTCCCGGCCCGGGTCGTCGGCATCGGGGAACCGGATGACGAGATCGAGGCCACTTGCCGTGGCGAGATGGATCGTCCCGTCGACCTCGACGATCCCCCGGTGCCCGCTTGCCATAGCCGCGAACCCTCTGGCGCCTCCTGGGACCGCACGCACCTGGACCTCCTCGCCGATCCCTTCGATGCGGGTGAGACCGACGACGTCCACGGTGCCGTCGGTATTGCTGATCAGGGCTGCGCGTTCGGGATGGGACACATCCAGACGGGTCCCGCCCGGTAGCTCCACGCGGTAGCGGCCGTCGGCGACCTGGACCGGATCGATGTCCAGCGGCAGTCCCTCGATGCCAGCCGCTTCATGAGTCGCGCGGATCGCCTCGGGCTTGAGGGTGAGTGTCCGGCCGTCGGGCAGTCGAACGATGCCACCTCGGGCCGGCTCAAGCGGAGTGGCCGTGCCGTCCTCGCCAACGAAGGTCAGTCCTCCCTCGGCGCTGACTCGGACTAACGCGCCATCAACGAGTGTCAGAAGCCGTCCACCGTCGGGCAGATCGCGCACCGACGTGCCTTCAGGCGCGGACACGAAGGGATGGAAATCGGGCGATTCCGGCTCGTCTATCTGTTGCAGGCAGTCCTGGGCGTTTTGAGTATGGGCGTCCAGTACGGCCTGGGCCTCGGCGCGAATGGCCTCCGAGGCTTCGTGGCTTAGCATGAGCATCTCCTTGATCTCAGCCTACCGGTCGTGGATCTGGCGCAGATAGGGTGTGGCCTCGGCGTCGGTCATGCCGAAGCCGGCGGCGAGCAGGCGTAGCGCTTCGGTGAATTCCTGTTCAGTTGACATAAGTGTCCGGGCTCCCGGTCACGATACGGGCGCCGCAGGCCACGGCATCTCCCACCCGCGCGTTGGGCTTGCCTTCCGTCAGCGTGTAGGGACTGCCGCTCACAATGGGCGTGACCCCGTGACCGGGTAGCGGGCAGTTGTGCTTGTCGCCCATGCGGGCCAGCGGTTTGCCGTTGACCAGGGTGCGTGAGGCGCCGGTGACGATCACGCCTCCGTGGTTGGACTTGTCGCCGAGTCGGGCCTGCGATCTCGCCATGGCTATTTCCCCGTCACCAGCTGGACCAGGAAGCTCACCAAGCCGCCCACGGCGGAGCCCAGCGTGAGCACGAGACCCACCACCTTCCACATCGTTTGAACTTCCATTTTGCCGGCCAGCCCGGCCTCCAGGGTCTTGATGTCGTCGGCATGCCGGCGTAGGTCCTCCTGGACGCTGTTTACGAGCAGGTCGACCGTCTCCTTGTCGGATTTCTTTTCGATCTCCCGCTCGATCTTTTCCAGGCGCGCCTGAATCTCGCGTCGATGGTCTTCGAGGATGCCGCGAAACTCGCTGCGCCAGGCCTCAAACGTCCGTACCAGCAGGCGCTCGCTTTGCGCCCAGTCAAAGGGCGGTCGTTGCGATTCATCCATAGGGGTTTCTCCTTATCGCTGTCATGGGTTGATCAGCACCTTCTTGGCGGAGCGGACGACCACGTTGCCTCGGGCGCCGTCCATGATTAGTCGGCTGCCCGCCGTGTCCCGCGCCTCGATGCGCTTGCGGGCCGCGTGCAGAACGAGCACTTGGCCGGCCTTGTCGGTCACCCGGATCATCTCGGCGCCGGTGGTGGAATCGATGAGGACTTCCTGGGCCCCGCCAAGACCCCACAGATGAAGCTTCTCTCGTCCCTTGGTGGTATCGAGCAGAATCTTCTGCCAGCGCGACCGGGTCTTGTCGGAGGACTGGAGATGGATTTTCTCGCGGTCCTGCCAGGCCTCCAGCCGCAGGAACTGACGGCACAGGTCGGTGATCTCGATCCGGGCGCGTTGATCCTTGATGTCGGAGGCGATATCGAGCGGGTCACCCTGCTCGGCGTCTCGGGTCCCGCGGCGAAGGGCGTTGCCGCTCTGAACGTCCCGCTTGACCGGAGAGTGCATGTGCAGAATCTGTCCGGCGCGGTCGATGATCTTGAGAAACTCCTCCTCGTCGCGGTCCTCAACCACGATGGTGTGGCCGGTCTCGGTCTTGAGCAGCACCTTGCGCCGGGGGCAGGTGTAGGGCGGATGGCCGTGGTACTTCTTGTGTTCCAGATCATCTCTCCGGTCCAGCTTGTGCTCGACCTTGTCCTCGCAGTCATGGCAGGTGGGGTCGTAACACAGGCGCTTGGATTCGGTGGGCTGCTCGCCCGGGTTGCTTCCGGCCAGCCAGACGCCCGCCCAGATCGGATACTGCACCTGTCCGCCCTCGAACTCCGCCCACACCGAGGCCCCTTCCTCGGGAATGAGGAACATGCCCGTATCCTCGTTGCCGCCGTAGGGAAAGCAGGGCCAGGCCCAGTCGGACCAGTTCTCGCGGCCCTGGCCGAGCACGGCCGGGATCTCCAGCCGGCATCGGCCGAGGCGCTCGGGGTCGTTGTTGTCGCGCACGAAGGCCCGGTACTTGCCGTACCATCGATGCTTGTAGCGCGCCTCGTGCTCCCGGTCCTGGGTCTCGATCACCGCTCGGTCCCCCACCTACTTCTTGGGCGGAAAAAATCCGCGCAGGACTTCCCGCGCCACGCGGGCTGCGACCGTGGCGGTCTCCTTCTTCGGGTCGACCTTGGACACGGCGTAGTCCAGGGCGTCCTGGACGGCCGTATTGAGGTGTGCCTGCCGGGTAGCGACCTGCCTCTTCACCTTCTTGTCGTCGACCCGTTCGACGGCCTCAATCACCGCATCCAGCGCCGCCGACTCGGATCGGCCCCAGGACGTCAGTTTGAGGATCGTGACAAGCGTCACCAGCAAGGTCGCAAAGAGCTCCTTGTTCTCGATTAAGAAGTTCAGAAATTGTTCAAGCTGTTGCATGGTCGTCTCCTGTCGTTGGTTGTTGTCCCGCCTGTTTGGCGGAAAGAGCTGTGGCCAGCGAGACGTATTTCCTGCCCAGTCGTCCCCAACGGGCGTAGCCGTCTCGCACATCCACGTGAATGATTCCGTTTTTGGGATAGAGGCCGATGCCGCCGTCTCGGACGGCCGCCACCTTGTCGGCCAGGCAATACATCTCAACGACACTGAGTCCGTCGATTACCAGGTCGGCGGCATTGCCGAGCAGATGCTGGCTACGCTTCTTGCCGCGCTGGGCCCGGTTGTGATCGGGGCAGCGGTAGCCGCTCGTGATCCGCACCGGCCGACCGGCCAGGTCCCGCAGTTGCTCGAGGGCCTCGACCAGTTGAGGGTTGACCTCAGCCTGGCCGCAACCACAGCGGCAACGGAATTCGTGCTTCGAGAAATGGCGGCTCAGATCACCCATGTTCGACTCCTTCCAGACGTTGTCCGCTGTTGGCATCGATCCGAACCATCTCGGGTGGTTCGTCTCTCGGCACCCGAGGCGCTTCCTGCTCGTTCGGGTGCCCCTTGACCTCGACCGACTTGTCTCCCGCGCCGCGGCCCAAGGCGTTTTTGCGGAGCTTGAGCTCCGAGTGATAGCCAGACCCGTCGATGACGTGGCGGACCGAGTGGCAGTAGTAGACCCCGGAGAATTTCGCCCCAACGCCTTTGATCTCGACGTTCTGCTTGGCCCGAAGAGTCGGGATGCCGATGGTCACGGCCACCGCCTCCACCTGGCGAAGCTCGGCTTGGGCGAACGTCCCTTCGGCCAGGTCCTGGGCCGGTTCCTGGCGCGGCTCCTCATGAAAGCCTTCGGAGCGTTCGACGCTGGGCACGATCCGGCCCGACTCCTGCTCCTTGTAGGCGGTCTCGCCGGTGTTGCCGTCCACCAGATAGGTGCGCTTGCCGAGCGAGGTCCGCTCGGGAGTGGTCTCGTTGTCGGCCGTGTGCGTGACCGTAGCCTTACGGCGGGGGTCGATGCCGACGGATGTGGTCTGGGTGCCCGCTGCCTTGGCCCCTTGCGATTGGGTGGAAGGCCAAAAGGAACGGAGCAGGCCTTTCCGATCGGTGAAGTACTCAAGAACCGTGGTGGGGACTTTCCTCAGGCTGCGGGGGTGAAAATGCAGGCCGTCGTCCTGGACGAAGAAGGCGTAGCCGGTCACACCGTTACCGTCCCGGTCGCGGGCTTTGGCGGCGAGGTCCTTGAGGAACCGGGCGTCCGAGAGGTTGCTCTGCACGACCCGCAGATGCCGCCCTACGGTCGGCATCACGAACGGCTTCAGTCCGTTGGCGGCGGCGATCTGCTCGGCGATCTCCGAGTAGAGGATGCCGGGAGCCGGCTTTTGCCAGATCTTCTGGTTCTCCTTGCCCGCCAGCTGGAAGCCCTTGTCATAGGCCTTGAACCGAATTCTTGGGTCGCCGTTTTCCGGGAAGTCGTAATCGATGTCCTTGATGACCGCTTTCTTTCGCGGGGAAAGATTACCGACGTAGCCGAAGCGGGCGACGATCTCGTTGCCCTCCTGGAAGGGCGGATCGTCGACGAACCGCATCAAGCGGTCCGAGACGGACAGCTCCATCACGTCGAGTTCCTCCTCGTTGTCCTCGAAGATGAACGAGGTGATCTCGCCGGTGATGTCCGCCGAAAATGCCTGTCCCTCGATCTGGATGAGGAACGTCGGTTGGAAAGTGTCGAGATCCATGCGTCCGGTCTCCGCTCGAGACCACCGCCTTGGTGGTCCTCAGTAGATACTTACCGGCGCGGTGGAAAAAGTGTCGGATTGGATGAGGGGAAGAGGGGGGTTCAGCAGACGCCGTTCATCGGCCCGGCAGGCTGCTTCAATGACGGCACCTGGGGCTTGCATCCGGATACGGCCGTTGGAGACCTTGCAAACAATAGTCTGATTCGTTAACTTATACCTGTGGTGTTGTCCTGCTTGAGGGAGATCGAGTGATTGTAGCCGACGCTTCCCCGTTGATCGTCCTCGCCAAGCTCCAGCGTCTGGGACTCTTGAACGAGCTTTACGGCGAGGTGCTGATCGGACCGGTCGTGAAGGCGGAAACCATCGACGCAGGCCAAGCTGTCCGTGCCCTGGGTGTGGCTCAGCTTGAGGCCGCCGTGGAAGAAGGCTGGCTGCAGGTGGTTCGCTTAAGCGCCGACGAGCAGGGCCTGATGCAACGTCTGACGAGACGCTCCCGACTGGACCAGGGCGAAGTTGAGTCCATCGCGCTGGCGCGCGCACGGGGCCTGCGACTGATCCTTGATGACAAGGAGGCACGGAGCGTGGCTGCGGCTGCCGGAGTAGAACATCTGGGCACCGCCGGTACGTTGTTGGAAGCGTACTTGCGACAGCTTTTCGGCTTGGGAGAATTAGAAACCACGCTTCGGGATCTCAGCCACGTCTTGTGGCTTTCCCCAGCCGTCGTAGCGGAAATATTGAGATTCGCGCGGGAGGCGAAGAGATGAAGAAAGAACAGATGGTGGGCACCAGACTCCCCTCGGAGTTGGTCCGTGAGTTGGAGCTCATCGAGGAAGTCGAACAGTCCGACCGCTCTACGACGGTGCGTCGGTTGCTATCGAAGGCGGTCCAAGAATGGAAGATGGAACACTACGTCCGGCTGTATGGGGATAGAAAGCTCACGCTTGCACGGGCTGCTCGCGATGCAGGGGTGTCCTTGTGGGAGATGATGGACTATGCCCGTGCCAGAAAGGTGGCGACCCAATACGACCTCGAGGATCTCCAACGAGACCTGGAAACCATCACCGGCAGCCTGGGAGCCCAAAGATGACGACGGAACGAACCCAGGTGGGTCAAGAGGTAGAAGCAGCCTTGGGCGAGGTTCTGGCCCACGTGCGAGGCGAAGCGGAGCTGCCGTGCCGCATTGTCGACGATCCCCGCCGCAGAACACATTCTTGCGTTACGGAAGCGCATGAAGCTCAGTCGCCAGAAGTTCGCGGACCGATTCGGTCTCGACGCGCGTGCCGTTGCAGGAATGGGAACAGGGGCGCCGTGTTCCAGATCGGGCGGCCCGAGTTCTGCTGGCCGTCATCGACCGCGACCCCGAGGCGGTCGTGCGTGCGCTCGGCCCGTAGGTGATCAGAGTCAAGACGGTCGAACGCCGAGTTCTGGGCTGTACCGGCAAGCCACATTTGGTCCAAGCGCGCAGGGGTGAAGACCGTGCAAGGCCGCTTCCGACCATATCAATTCGAGAGCCAATGCGGAAAGAAAGATAGAAACACATTATGAATACCCTTGGTATTCCAATGCTTAGCGGACGCCCTTCAGATCTCACCGGCGAGGATGTTCAGCGTCTTGTCGATGAACAAGTTCAGGAAAGCGACCAAATCGAATTAAAAGAGGCCCTGCCCTCTAAAAATAATGAAGGTGACCCCTGGGAGCGCGGAGAAAATCAGGTCGGTGACTACGCCCGCAACAAGCTAATCGAGGAGGTCATTGCGTTTGCAAATGGCCACGGTGGATGGTTGTTCCTGGGTGTGCGAGAAAGCAAGGATAAACCACCTCGGGCGGCTGAATTGTCGCCGATCCGCGATTGTCACGATCTCGCTGAGCGCTTACGGTTGATGTGCCGGGACTGCATAGAGCCACAGTTGCCGGTATTGGAGATTGCAGGGATTCCGACCGGTGAAAGTAGCGAGGGCGTGGTCGCATTCTACGTGCCTCGATCCCATGCCGCCCCGCACCGACACAAGCAGACTTTTCAGTGTTACATTCGTCGTGCTGACCGGACCGACAAAATGACCATGCGCGAGATTCAGGATTTGACGCTGAATCTGGAACGGGGAGATGCCGTAGTGCGCAAGACCCTCAAAGAACGGCGCGAGATGTTCAAGGCCAGGCTGGCAAGCTTCTATGAGAAAGTGGAGGGCGATCAGGGTTTTTTTGGCATTCGCGTCACGGCGATACCGGTATCACGTGTGTATCTCGAACGCGTGCACAATGTTAAAGCGTTGCAACCACCTCTTATTCCGATAAAAGCCCAGTCTTGTGGGCATTCGGTCACTCTTCATGTCGCGATGATAAATTCATTCTCGGCATGGAAACCGATCCTGCGAGGAACCCAAGGTGTTCACGTGCGTACTGGCTGGGAGGTTGAAGCGGAGCTTACCAAACACGGCCTGGTCGAATACAAGCTCTTGACGAACAATAGCTCTCGGGCGTGCTTGCCTTCGCGTCCGATGTCCTTGGCGATGTTGTACTCCACCTCCAGGCCGGCGACGCGCACGCGGCCGTAGTGGGTGCCGAAGATGTCCCGGATCTCGTCCTCACGTGGAAACGCCCGGTCGCGGTAAGACATAAGCACCGTCGGGTAGCGGTCGCGGGCGTCTGAGGCCAGCGTCTCGATCAGCTTCCGGATCGAGGCCTTCGAGAAACGGGTGCGCGACGGGAAGTTGCGGCGCGGGTTGGATCGCAGCGTCTTGTCGGCCCAGCGCGTCATCAGCCCCTCGACAAAGTGCAGCGCATCTTCGTAGTCGTTCGTGCCGAACTCGGTCACGTAGGGCGGATCGAGATAAAGCACGTCGGCACCGAACCGCCGGACCGCCTCGGCCGCGTCCAGCTGGAGGGCCTGACACGACTTGCCGTTATCAAACACCAGGCGATTAAGCTGGTGGATCGAACGGCGGAACGACTCGATGAACTTCGAGAGCGGCGGGTTGGAGAGCTGCGACTGCTCCAAACTCGACTCGGATACGAGGTCGGCCCGGCGGTGTTGCTTGGAGCGCGAGAACTGCCCGAAGGCGCTCTTGGCTTTGACCGTGGTCCCGAGTGCCGCCAGCGCCAGGTCCTTCTTATAACCGGGCAAGCGCTGGATGTTCGACCAGACCCGGTCGAGCCATTCCAGCACCGGCTTGGTGTAGTAGTAGCCGTGGAAGTGATCGACGATGAAGGCGCCGGCGTTTGCGTTCGACGCCAGCAACATCTCAACGTCCTCGTCGCTCAGCGTTTCGCTCGAGTTCTCGACCACGGCTCGAGCCAGGTGATAGGGAAACCGCAGAAGGTCGTTGGCGATGACCTTCAATCCTTTGCGCTTGAAGTGATAGGCGACGTTGGCGCCACCCGAGAAGGCATCCAGGAAACTCTCCGCGTCCTTTGGTGCCTGGCGCTCGATCCAGTCGAGCATCAGGTACTTGCTGCCCATGAACCCGGTGACGCGGACCTTGTCCGGCTTCCCGGCCTGACACGACAGCAGGTCGACCGCTTCGCCAAGTGGCGCCTCGGCCAGGGCGCTTAGGTTCTCCTCCACCCGCAGGGCAGCCTCGACCGCCGGTTCGGCCTCGTGCTTCTCGATCCACTTCTGGGCCTTCTCTAACGTCCAGCCGTCCGGGGTCTCGGGTGTCTTGCGGGTGAACCGGTAGGCCTCGAGCACCAGAGAGCGCGGGTCGCTCCCCTCCGGGACGAATTCCGGCTTCAAGCGTCCGACCAGGATGGAGACACCGTCCATGCCGTCCAGTGCTTTGCGCCGAAAACTGCCCGGTTTGAAATGATTGGGGTCGCGCACGCGGTAGCGGATCTCGTTTTTCGTTTCCTCCCAGATCGCCTCCGAAGCCAGCGTGTCCGAGGTGGCATCGGCCGTGGCGGAGGCGCCCTTGCCGGAGCGGCAGATGAAGAGCCTTTCGGTGGCCTGGGACGCCTCGCCGTGGCGGGAGGTGATGGAGTAGCGGTGATCGTGGGAGCGCATTGCCGGCGAGAAACCGTGCGCCGCGATGAGGGCCCGCATCTCCCGCTCGTTGGGATACGCATGATCCCGATAGGAGATCAGCCAGTGCGGGATGTGCCGGGCGTTACTGAGAAAACCCTCGAAGAATGCTTTGGCGGTGGCGGCGGTGATGGTCTTGTGGTCGGTCTCGTAATGCCGGGTCTTGGACCCTTCGACCAGCTTCAGACCTTTCCAGTAGGTCATCAAGCCTTCCAGGAAGTGGTAGGCCTTCTCGTAGTTGGTGGTGGAAAACTCGGTGGCGTAGGGCGGATCGAAATAGACCAGGTCCGCCTTGGCGCCTTGGAGAAAGTCGTTGACGTCCTTTCGAGAGGCCTTGCACGGGGCGCCGTTGTCGAAGACCAGGGCGTTGATGCGCGAGACGGTCTTGGCGAACCGCTCCTTGAACTCCGTCGGGGTGTCCTCGCGCTTGCCGTAGGGTGTGGTCGAGGAAAAGTGCCCGAAGCCGCCCTTGCCCGACATCGAGGTCCTGCCCAGGGCAAAGAGCGCAATGTCCTTTTTGAAGCCCGAGAGTCCGTCGATGTTGGCCCGGATGGTGTCGATCAGGCCGTGGACGCCCCGGGCGAAAAAGATCCCCGCAAAGTGGTCCCGGACGAAGCTGCCGGCCTTGGGGTTGTCGGCAAGCAATGCTTCCAGGTCGTCATCGCTGAGGCGGACGCTCTTGTTCTCGATGATGGCCCGGGCGGCGTGGTAACAGAAGCGCAGCCGGTCGTTGGCCACCACCTCCAGACCCTTGGTCTTGTACATGTAGGCCACGACCGCCGAGCCGGAGAAGGCATCGAGCACTGAAGATACGCCGTCAGGCGTGTGTTTCCAGATCCAATCGACCAACTTCTGCTTCGAGCCGATGTAGTTGGTGATGTAGCTGGGCCGTTTGGCCGGCTCCTCATCGGACGCATCGCGGCCTCTCGCTTCGAGCGCCTCGAAGTCCAGATCCAGCGCGGCATCGGTCTCCAGCAAGAACGCCAGCCGGTCACGGTCGCTTGAAAACAGTTCCATTCCAGTCTCCGGTTGTAGTCACGACTCGCCGGCTACTCGCCGGCATGGACCCAAGTCCCGTCGACGGACGGCTGCCCGTCGCACGGCGCAAAGGTCCCGTCAATGGATACTTACCGGAGATGTCGGAAAAGTGTCGGGGGCGGGGTCAGCTCGTCGGGGATGCGGCTTCGCTATGCTCGGCCGCGCGTAGGTGGGAACAGTGGTCCAGGCCGCACATCCGGCTCACCGAACGATGTGATAATGCGTGTTTGTCGGGAGTGAAGTAAAAGTTGGGTTTAGCTGAGCTCATTCCTTGAAGAGATCGGAATGAGTACCGGTGCGCACCAGGTGCAATTCGTCGCCTTTGACTCGGTAAATCAGAAGCCAGTCGGGCTCGATATGCACCTCCCGGTAACCCTTCCAAATGCCCCGGAGCGGATGGTCGCGGTAGCGCGCGGACAACGGCTCCTGCTCGATCAGCGGCGCCAAAAACGCTCGCAGCTTGCTCAGATCTTTGCCTCGCACCCTGGCTCTTCTGACGTCGCGCTTGAACTGCGAGGAGCGAACGGGCGTCAGCATGTCAGATGTCGAGGTCGCGGAACAGTTGTTCGGCGCTGCCAAAACGCTGCCCCTTACCCTCTTCCAATTCCTTCATGGCTTTGACGGTGGTCGGGTGCGGCACCTGGACAGCGAATGGCAGTCGCTTCTCGTCCGCCACGCGCAGCAGCAGCAGGCGGATTGCATCGGACACCGACAAGCCCATGGCTTGCAGGGCTTCGGTGGCTCGTGCTTTGGTGTCGCTGTCGATTCGTGCGCGTACAACTGTGTCGGTACTCATCTTGGAGTTTCTCCTATTTGTAGCTCCACTGTAGCTACAACAATGAGGCGTGTCAAGGTCTACTCCAAATATTCCACTGCAAACGACTAATTGGTACTGTCGGAGCGTGAATCAGGCGATTCGGCCCGAGGCGATCTTCTCGAGGATGGACTGGGCGCAGGCCTCGGCCGAGGGGTACTCGTCGGCCTCGACCACCACCCCGCGCATCCCTCGATAGGGCGAAAGGGTCGACTGATGGTAGTGCAGGAAGTCCTCGGTTAGCGACCGGACGTCATTCTCCACCAGCCGGTTGATGACCCACTCGGCATCCTCCTGGGCCTCGGCATGGCCGGGCAGGAACTCGATCACGAGATCCAGCCCGGGGCCCGGTCCCTGGACCCAGACGCCGATCGGATCATAGCGCGGCTCCCGGATGCGGTCCCGCAGCGCATACTCGACCATGTAGCGCAGCTTCACTCCCATTCCTCCGCGATCTTGATGTGCTCGGCCAACAGTTGCTGGTCGATCCGCTGGAACATCTCCCGGTTCTCCGCCTTGTACTCGCGCCAGCGTTGCCAGTCGGCTCCCAGGTCCCGCTCCAGCTCGGGAAAGATCAGTTCGATGTGAAAACGCCGCTCCCGGTCGTCCACTAGGTCCAAC
This sequence comes from Acidobacteriota bacterium, assembly GCA_965219855.1. Lineage (GTDB taxonomy): Bacteria > Acidobacteriota > UBA6911 > RPQK01 > JAJDTT01 > CAUZIZ01. The sequence goes on along the minus strand of CBDCOR010000021.1, from coordinate 71,455 downwards.
AAGTAGGTGTCCTCCTGGGACCAGCGGAGCACCTTGAGCGTGTGGGCGTGCTGGAAGCCCTCGTGGTAGCCGAGCGCCTTCAGGAACAGCCAGAAGTCTACCCGCTTGACATTCCCCTTAGCGTCGAAATGCGGCGCCACGCGCGCGTCACCGTGTAGCCTTCCATGATGCCCAGATGCATCGGCTTCTCCCGGCTCTCGGCCAGCGTCATCCACGAGCCGCGCTCGTTGAAGGGATCGAACAGCGCCTGCAGCCGGTTCTTTTCTTGTTTGACGAGTTCGTTCATTCGGGTCACCTCACCAGTACGAAATCTTCGACCTTGCGGCCGTCGGGCAGCTTGGCGACATGGCGCTTGCGGAACACGTCCAGCAGCCGGCGGCGCTGCTCCTCTGTATTGACGACGATCACGTCAATGTTGTCGAGCAACGTGATGGAGTACTTGAAGATGGTCTCGTTGCCGCTGTTTCTGGCGTATCGCTTCCAATCGACCGGAGTGCTCCCGCGATGGCTCGAGACGTAGTCGTCCCGGACCTTCCCGAAGGCGTCGTGGTTGTAGCTGATGGCGTCCTGGCGGCGAAGCAACCGTTTCTTGAAGTAGAGTCCGGAGTCCCGTGGGCCACCTGCGTTGGGGAGCTTACGGATGCGCGTGAACACATAGGACGCGCCGCCCGTCCCCATGTCCTCCGCCGGCGACATCCCCCGCACGGGGATACCGATTCGCATCTTCTCGATGGTGCTCACCATGGCGTCGTTGTTTGCGAGCACCGTGTCGATGAGCGACGGCAGGTCCTGATCACCGGTCACCGAGTGATAGAGTCCATAGCCCTTCATCTGCTTCTCGAGGTCTTTGTCCGAGAGATCGAAGCGGTACTGGTGCCGGTAGCCGGCCATCTTGCCAGGGATTTTGAAGGCCGATTGGTGCTCGCCCAGAGGCGTGTAACCCGGCATGCGCGTCAGGTCCTTCACGCCAAGGCGCCGCTCCCAGAAGCCGCGCATGGTTTGGATGCGCTCTTCCTTACCAGCGGCGTGGCGGTCGAGCTCCTTGATCAGGCTTTGGTATTCCGGTTGGCGATCCACCTTGCTCAGATAGGCCTGTTTGTGGAGATAAAGCAACTCGGCGTCCTGAGGCGTGGCCGCGCCGGTCTTCAGGCCCAGGGAATCCATTTGCTCCAGCGCCCGGTTCAGACTCTTGGCGTCGGGGCGCTCCGGCAGCATCAGCTCGAGCTCCCCTCGCTGGGCGAACAGGTTCTTGGCCGAGGAGGGGCGGTACACGGCCCGCACGCCGTCGCCGAAGTCGATTTCATACTGCTCCCCGGCTTTGAGGGACCGTCCCTGAAACAGGGCCTTGTTGTCGGCGGCGTCCTCCACCACGGTCAAGTCGCCGTTCATCAGCCGCCGTTTGGGTTGGAGCACCTTCGTTCGCCGCACGGTGAAGGGCACGTCCTTCGGCCTTTTCTTTCGGGTTCTACGCTTCTTGAGATAGGTCTTGAAGTGTTCCTCGATGGGGGTCTTTTCGCGGGCCGCCTTCTGCACGTTCTCGATCCAGGCGATATAGGTCTCGGCCATCTCTTTGACGTCCGCGTTGTCCACTTCGCGCAATCGCCTGAGCGCCGCCAGATGTTGGGTCGCCTTCTTAACCGTCGCCTGGTTGTACTGCTGGTCGACGGCGTGGTGGTTGATGGTCTTCACGGCGGCCAGGATATCGTTGGCAAACACGTCCTCCGGGATCGACTGGCCCACCTTGGCCGGCGTCGTCTCGGCGCCCGCCTTCTGCAGCACCGCGAGCAGCTTCTCCTCCGCCTCGGGTCGAACCTTCATCTTGACGACCGTGCGCTGCCGGCCCTTGAAAGTCTCAACAAAGACAAGCGCGTTCTGGTCCTCGATGTCACCCTCATCGAAGGCCATTGCCTTGCCCTGCCAGCCAAGCTCGCGGACTTCCTCGAGCAGTTCTTCCTCCGCCGGCCCGAGCTTCGCCTGGGCCAGGGTGTCGAGCGCATCCTCGAAGCGGAAGTCTTTCTTCTCCAGCATTTCGGCGTAATACGCCTCGAAGTCCCGACGCAGATTCCGCTTGCGTTCCAGGGCCGTCTCGTAGAAGGCATTCTTCTGGGCAACGTTTGGTCCAAAGCGCCCTTCGGCGTAGGGGCGCAGGATAGCCAGGTAGTCGTCGTCGGGAATCTTCTCGACCTCGCGGATGGTGCGAAGCGTCACGGCCGGATCGACTTGGACGTCGCCGCTCTTCACCGCACGGAACAGGGTGTTATAGAAGGGCTCCTGCTCTCCGAACCCGCCGTTGGGGTGATAGTCGATCGACAGGCCGTCCTCGCCCAGGTGTTTGAACGCTTGACCCTTGTCGATGCCGTAGACCGTGCCGTCGCGGGCGCGCAGTAACTGTTTGGCGTGGCCGTCGTGGTTGGCGGTCAACCAGTCGATGACGTGCTCGCGCTGGACCTGCTCGACCTCAAGCGTCGTCAGCTCGGCCGGATTCACCCCGTCGAAATCGATCTTTCGCTTGAGGTCGGTCCGCCACTTCTGGATGGAGCCCAGCTTGCCGTTGAGCCGGATGGTTCGCACCTCGATGACTTCCGGGTCAATGAGCCGGGCGATCTTGTAGGCCGCTTCCTCTCCGTGGGCGATGAAGTCATCGGCGGCGCGCTCCTTGGGCTTGAAGAGCCAGCGGTCGCCCGCCTCTTCTTTCCAGAACTCCTTGCTGTGGGCGCCGCCGACCTTGGCCTTGCCGGAATACTTGAAACTCCCCCGCTTGCCCTTGTCCGCCCAGGCGTCGTCGATCGCTTCGAACTCACTGCCCTTTTTGGTAAAGGCGGGTGGGTGGAACGGCTCCGGCACCTTGGGCCCTGGTGACGGTTTGGGAGTTGCCGGTGCCTTGGGCTTTGCGGCCTTCTTCTTGCTGCCGTGCTTGGCCAGCCAGCCGGCATGTTTCTTCTCGATGCTGTCAAGCGCCGCCTGCACTTTGGCCGGATCGGTCTCGGTAAAGAGCGTGACCAGCTCGTTCTTGTTGGTCCATTGCCAGTGCTTGAGCTGGGTCTCCTTGGCCAGGTTCTTGAGCTGGCCTGCCTTGAGCGCCGCGACCTGATCGTGGAAAAGCTGCTTTTTGAGGAGAATTTCCTTGGCCTGGCAGCTCTTGCGGCAGACCGGAGCCGCTGGCGAGCGCCGCTTCGGCCTCCTTCACGGCCGAGAGGAAGTTCCCGTATCCGGCCGGTGATTCGGGCACGGCGACCTTGGCGGTGGCCTGCTCCAGCGCGTCCTTGGCCTGGTTGAGCGCCTTCTTCTTGGCGGCCTCGAGGGCATCTTGGGGTGGCCTGCTCGGCCAGTTCCTCGCCGGCGGCTTTCTCGAGCGCCTGGATCAGCTGCTGCTTGTTCTTGAGAGGGCCGATGTGGTGTTTCTTCTTGGCCTCGATCAGGATCTTCCCCTTGAGGCCGGAGTGGTCCACGCCAGGCTCCAGTTCGTCGAGCAGCGCGATCACGTCCTGCTTGGTCAAGTTGAGCGAGATGCCCTTGGACTTGGCCATCTCCTTGAGCTCGGCCACGGTGAGTTGGTCGAGCCCGCCCGGCGCCGGGACTTTCTTCAACTGCTCGGCCAGCTGCTGGGCGTGTTTGAGCGCCGCCTGTTTCTCGGCCAGAAGGCCGACCAGTTCCTGCTTGGTGCGCAGCAGCCCGATCTGGTGTTCTTTGAGCTTGGCCTTCAGGGCGGCGCCGGCGAGATCAGCGTGGTTGATCCCCGGCTCCACCTGGTCGAGAAGTTCGATGAAGTTGGCCTTGGTGCGGGCGATAGAGACGCCGTTTTGCTTCGACAGCGTCTGCAGCTGCTTGACCGTGAGACCGGAGAGGTCCCCGATCTGACCGCTCTCAAACGGGGCCTTGAGCTTTGCGGTCTCCTGGGATTTGACCTTCGCCTGCTCCTCGATGGCCTGGGGCGGCAGAATGCAGGCGGGGCCCGATTGGACGGGAGCCGAGATCGCACTCAGGGGAACGAGCGACGCCTTCGCGCCCAGCTCTCCGCCGCAGATCTCCAGGGGCGAGGCCACCACACTGGTGCAGCGGCAATTGGGGTGAGCCGGCTGCGGCGGGAACCGGCCCGTGTTGAAGCGCTTGCCATCGGCGGACCACAGATCGGACAGACCCGCTCGTCCTCCATGGTCATCCATTCGAGCTTCTCGACGCCGACCTGTTGGTGGAACTTGATGCGTCCTTGGTTGTGGGCGCGCAGCACTTCGGTGCGGGCGATCACCTCCATGCGGTACTGCGCCTTGCGAAACACCTTGGAGCCGGCGTGCCGGAACGATTCCGGGTCCTTCACGACGTGGCCGAGGTCCCGGACGATGTCCTCGACGCCCTTGCCAGTAGCGATGCCGCTCATGACGGTGCGCCGGATGCCATCGGCCAACTCGCGGTGAACGTCGCCGGCGAGCACCAGGTTGTACTGGCTCATGAAATCGAGCGCATCGGTGTCGACCAGGGTGAAGGCGCGGGTCGCCAGCTTGTCGATCCCGTCGGGGGTGAGGTCCTGGTAGAAGGGCAACTGGGCTGCGGCAAAGTCTCCGATGCCGCCCGAGATGCCCTGGCGGAAGGAAGTCCGGGCCGCCTGGCGAAAGCGCAGGGTCTGATCCCGGCCGAGGCGCGTCATCGTTTCCCGGATGTCGGATTGGAGTTTCTTGAGGCCTTCGAGAGCCGCCAGCTGGTTGTCGGGGAGCGAGCCGAGGCTCTTGTAGCGCAGGATGGCCCCTCGCACCTGGTCCTCGGCGCCCGCGAGCAGGCCGGTCAGATCAGCGACGGTTGCTTCCGTGTAGCGGTTTCGGTGCCGGACGCTTCGTGCCGTGGCCTTTCGGATGGCCTCGGCCTGGGTCAGCGGTGTGGCAGCGGCGATTGCACCAAGCATAGCTTTCGCCCCCGTCAAGCCCTGATTCGCCGGCGGGCTTCTTCGGGTTCCGTGGGGAGGCCCGGCGACCCCGTCTTGGGATCGAGAAAGCGGCAGGCCGGCATATCGAAGGTGGTCTCAGTGCGATGCACCTGGCAGTGGTTGCGCGCCTCGTCGAAGTGCACGCAGTCGTCGCAAACCGCGTCCGCGATGTCTCCGCGCGCGCTGGGGCCACCCCAGGCGGCCTCCGTCCCGGTCGGCGTGTTCTCCTCGGGGTCGAGACCCAACATCTTCTGGGCACGCTGGACGCTCATGATCCCGGCCAGCACCATGTCGACAATCGGCTTGACCTGTTTGGTGTCGAACAGGTCCACCAATTTCCCTTCGCTGTCCCGGTTGGCGGCTTCGAGGTCGGGGTCGAGGTCCATCTTGAGCTGAAGGCTGGAGCGGCTGATCAGCTTGCGGTCGTAGAGCTCGATGAGCAGGCGCTTGAAGTCGACAGCGTCCGAGGGGTCCAGATCGTTGAACAGGAACTGAAGCGTCTTGTTGCCCCACCCGTTCAGCTCGAGCCAGTCTTGAAACACCCAGTTGAGGATGGTCTTGGCGGCCTGGGTGATCTCGCGGATCATCACCAGCATTTTCCTGAGGCTCACCGAGGCGGTGGCGAAGTTGGGACCGTCGCCGGTGACCAGGGACCGCGAGAGTCCCAACGCCACCACGATGTCTTCCTTCACCTCCTTGACCTTGTCCTCGACATTGAGGACCTGGCCGTCGGTGCCGTGGGTCTCGACCGTGACGTAGAAGGGCACCACGAGGCCGCTCTTGAGGTCCACCTTGTTGACCCGCTCGCGGACTTGCTCGAGCATCTTCTGGTCGGGCATGACCATCTTCTGGCCGAAGGCGCCCCCCACCTTGATCAGGCGAAAGGGCGTGGCCCAGCGTTTGGCGATGGCCTGCTCGGCCCGGCGATAGTCGCGCAGCAGCTCGATGGACTGGAATGCCGGCAGCACCAGCGAGTTGCCGCGCGGAGAAAACGACGGGGCGTCCCACTTGAGATGCAGCACCTGCTCGACCGGGAGATCGAGACCCTCTCCCGCGCCAGGGTGCTCCTCCGGGAACTGGCGCGCCTCGACCAGTTCCCCCTGGGCGTACTTGACCTTGACCGAGACGGGGTTCACACAGACCAGCTCCTCGAGCGCCTTGCCGTCGGTGGTGTAACGCTTGAACCCAACGGCATCGCCCTTGACCAGAAGCTGTAGCACCATATCCTTGACGAAGGCGAAGACGCCCAGTTGGGCCGCGAGATCCACAGCGCCCGACTTCACCTTCTCGTCGTCGCTGGCAATCTTGATCTCGTCGCCCACGGCGAAGGTGCGCCAGGAGTTGACGCAGTTCTTCACCAGCGGCTCTTCGAGGTAGTACTCCCAGGCCTTGCGGGCCCGCTCCTCCCAGGAAGCGGGAACGGACTCGGTGGCGTTGACGGGACGGAACGCCGAGGCGTCTAGCGCCGCGGCCGTGGCCAGGGGAACGAGGACGTCGGCGTCGGCTGCGAGCGGCGGCGCTTTGCTACCCGCGGCCGCGTCGTTGGGTTTTGGCTTGGTCCGTGTCTCCATAAGCGTCCTCCTCGGCGCGTCTTGCGCTTTGCGGCGCGACATTCGCGCCGTGTGGCGAGAACACTTCGCCCTAGGGGATACTTACCGGAGACGGAGGAAAAACGTCGGAGGGGCGGAAACGGCGGGGTCTGGGAGGTTGCTCTGGTTTAGAGGAAGGATGCCGGCTCAGGTCCAGGGACCAGGCGCGGTCCAGTGTGCTGGATTTGGCCTTCCAGAGGAAAGAGCCGCGACGACGGGCGACAGAAACTCACCCACTGAAGCTGTAATTTCTCCGAACGACGCGGGAACGTGTTCCTGCTGGAGCCTGTTCCGGAACGCCGCCCACTGGGTCTGCTTGTCATCGACGAAGGATGTGCTCAATGCCTCGACTTCCGAGGGCAGCGCGGTGCCTCGCCGCTCGAAGGTCAGCCTAATGGCCCGGGCCAGCTCGGGTCCGTTGAAGTCGAACTGCCGAGACAGGAACCAGATGTCGTAGAAATCCTTCATCCGGCTGTTTAGCATGCCGAGTTTGACCATGGCTTCGAGCTTTTCGGCGATGGAGCTCTCGCGGCTGTAGCAGAGCAGTCGTGGCGCCGGGAAATCCAGCATGGTCGGAAGGTCCGACACTTCCGGCTCGGGATACACGACGTCCCCGAAACCGACGTCCACCTGCATGTGGATTCTCGCCGTGTCGAGTGCACCCTGGAACCGAGCCCTGATCCCTTCGTAATCCGCGCCTTCGGTGATCCGCACGGTCCGTATGGAGTCGGGATCGAAGGCAAGCCCGTCCGGTTCCACATCGACGACCAGGATGTCCCGGACCCGCTCGACGATGCCGGCTTCCTCGTTGCGCGTCCTGCCGAGCAGGTCGATGTCCATGGTCGGACGCGGTTCCGGCGAACGCCAGACTCGCAGCATCAGCGCGCCCTTGAGGACGAACCGGTCGGCGTGATCGGATTGAGACAGCCGGTAGAGGAATCGCTCCATGGCGAAGTATTGCAGCAGCTCGTTGAAAGGCCGGCGGTCGCTGCGGGCCCGGTTGAGGAGGCGCTGCCGGACGGAAGCCGGCACATTGCGGGGAGAATTCATAGGGTGGCCTCCAGGTAGGGCCGCATCACCCTCTCGACCCGGCAGACCCTGGCGTATTCGAGCAGCTGGCCCAGATCGAACCCGTTTCGCGCCTTGTGCAGCTTCAGTGCCTCCAACACTACGTCCATGCCGATCTTGTTGCGGAACTTGAAGCAGTCGGCCAAGGTCTTCTCGGGGTTGTAGATCTTGACGGGTACGCCGTCGACCCGGTGCGTTTCGATGCCGGGCTCGTAGGCTTCCTTCGAGAATCTGTGGGCCCGCATGGGAGGATAGTGCAGCGAGGGAATCCGCGAGTCCCTGGGCACCGCCACGGACACCTCGTGCGGGACCTGGGTCGTGATGTCGTGGTAGGCGAGTGCGGAGACGAGACAGATGACGGCGTTCGGATACCGAAGGCTCACCGTGACCAGATCCGGGTTACCGATCGGCGGCAGGTCCACCAGCCGATAGATGCCTCTGCTGACCGGCTCGATGACGCCCCGGTCCCTAAGCGCATAGAGCATGTAGCGTGTGATCCCGTGCGCGATAGCCTCGCTCATTCGAAGCTGACCACCGTGTTCGCGGAAGATCTCTTCCGGTCGTTCTTGCATAACCGGCCTCATACATATCGTATTCACTTTATTATAAGTGGTAACAATATGTCTGATACCGACCAGGAAGTCAACCGGAGAATTACAGGAAGACCGGCTCCGTCATCACCGGGACCAGGGAAACCGTCTCCTCGCCGACCTGATCGAGGTTGGCCTGCTCGCGCACCAGCATGGCGCAGCGCACGGCGTCGACGATGTGGTCGTTGCCCTTGGCGTAGACCACCCGGCCGTCGTGCAGCGTGTAGGTGTGGGTCGTGAACTGGTCTTCGATCTCCAGGTCCTCAACGGGGAACGCCACCTGCCGGCGCTGCAGCGCGCCGTTAATCAGGCCGGTCATGAACTCCTTGGTGCGCTTTCGGACCTGCTTGCCGTCCCGAACGGCCAGGGTGGTCATGTCGCCGAAGTCGTAGCCGCGCAGCCGCCCCTCCAGCTGCAGGTCCCGGTACTTGTCTAGGGTCAGCAGCTCCTGCACCACGGCCAGGCCGTTACCGCCGTTGTCCACCCCGATGCCGGTGGCCGTGTAGTAGCGATCCAGCAACCCGATGGTCTGGGCGATGTGGGGATAGGCAACGTGCTCCATGCGCACGCGCAGGATCAACTTTAGCACTCGCGCTCGGGTAGCTCGATCTCCTGGAAGACAACGATCTCGGTCGGGTCGTTGGTGTAGCCCAGGTCACCGCCGATCCAGAACACCCCGGTCTGCGGCATAAGGTTCAGCAGCATCTCCAGCCGGTCGTGAGAGGCCTCCTCGGTCTCGCAGCCGCGCAGCTCCTCTCCGGTGATCACGCATTTCTGGTACTCGATCACCTCTTGGCGGCAGAGATTGAGGTGCTCGACGTTGAAGGCGCCGTAAGAGGGCTTGCCGTGTTCGCCGGCCACCTCGTGCTGCCAGCCGGCGCTGTCCTTGCCGCCGTAGAACTCCTCGAGCTCCGCTGCGCGTTCCTCGTTCCAGGTCGGACTCAACCAGGAGGGCCAGCGAAAGACCTCAAACTGCGACGAGCTGGTGAGCCGGTAATAGGTCGTGTCGCGCAGCCCGTTGGGGGTCGAGTAGATGCGCAGCGTTCCCCCAGCCTTCAGACACTGGCGCAGGGCCTTCCAGGCCCGCTCGGTGAGCCAGGCGCCTTCGTCCACCCAGACGCGGTCTACGTGCAGCGACCGGAAGGAATCGCCATAGGCGCCCGCCGGACGGAAGTAGAGGATCGAACCGTTGGTGAACTCCAACCGGAAGTAGGGTTTGCGATGGATCTTGGGCTTGCCGTACTTGGTCAGCGCGATGCTGCCCATCAGGTCCGGGTTGGCGTCGAGTTGGAACTCGAACTCCTCGATCAGTGTGTCGAGATGGCCCTGGTCGGGAGCGCCGACCAGACCCTGGCTGCCCCGATTCGTGAAGGCAAAATGCAGGGCGTCGGTGCTGATGCAGACGCTCTTGCCGACGTCGCGTCCGTCCAGATGAATGATGTTACGTGCCGGGCTGCGTAGGTCGTCGATCTGATGCGGCCAGTAGAGCCGCCCCTTGCCGTCCCGGTTACGCAGGTAGGCCTGGCCCCACAGCACCGGGTCAGCCAGGGTCTGGGCCAGTTGACGTTCTTTGGCGGATAGTCGAGCCATTTCAGGGCGGCCCCGGCAGAAGCGCCGCCCGGATGATGGTTCCCACCAGCTCGGCCAACTCCCGCCGGGTGGCAACCATCCGCTCCCGATCCCGGATCACGTCTTCAATGTCGGCGCGGGCTTGATCCAGCTCCTCCCATTCGCGGTAGGTTCGCCGGGCGATGGCGGCCCGGGTCCGCGCCTCGTCCATCTTCCCTTCGGCCAGCACAGCGCCGATTTCCATCAGCTTGACGGCTTCCCGGTTCTCTTCGAGAATCGCATTCATCACTTCTCCTTCTGCGGCGCCGTTTCACTCTGCGTCTGGGGCGGCTCCTCACCCCGCGACCAACGATCCAGGGCGGCCAGCGCTTCGGCCAACCGTTCGCCGATCCCTCTCAGTCGCTCCCGGTCCCGGTGCTTCGCATCCTCCAAGGTCTTATTGGCCTCGGCCACGTACTCCGGCATGTGGCGGTTCATGGTCTGGATGGCGTGCTGGATACGCTGAGGGGGGCGCTTGGCCGCACACGCCGCCAGGGAGGCTACCAGGGCGACCACCAGGACGGCCCGGGTCATCGCTTCAACCGTTTTTTTCATGAGTTTCCTCCTCGCCCGAGTTGGGCACCTGATCTTCCTTGGCGGATGTCGACCAATCGCCTTGACTTCCATAGCGACACGAAGCGTCCATGTGTGTCGAGCGCAATAAGCGCTTGTAAATCAATCACTTTGAACCAACCAAAAAGGAGAGTCACACCATGACCGACACACTGCACGAGGCCGGCCAAGCCTACCTCGAATACCTGAAAAGCCAGGGCAAGAAGGAGCGCACGGTCTATACCTACAGGAAAGACCTGCAGCAGATCGAAGCCTTCTTTGGGGCTGACCGGGAGTTCAAGGGCATCCTGGCCCCGCACGTGGGCAAATTCCTTCGCTCCGACGCGCTGCTGAAACTCCCGAGCGGGAAAGAGCGCGCCAAGCCCACCCTCGACAAGACCAAGCGGGTGCTGCGCATGTTCCTGGTCTGGGCCGTAGAGACCGGCCGGATCGAAAAGCTCCCCCTGCCCAAAGGCGCCGCCCTGGGCCGGAGCGTGAAAAAGGAAGGAGACCAGTAGCATGACCAGCAGCGCGCTTCGGCTCCTGCCGAGTCCTGAGCCGCTCGAGCAAGCGGTCGAGGCCTTCGGCAGAAGGCTGGCCGCCCAGAGTCGCTCCCCGAACACCATCAGCGCGTACCTGCGGGACCTGCGGCAGCTAACCAAGGTCCTGTTGGCGCTCCGCCCGGGTCTCACGCTGGACCGCGTCACCAGCGCCTTGATCGATGAGGCGCTGACCTCGCCGGTGGTCGTTAACTCGGCCGCCGGCGCCCCCCGGGCACCGGCGTCGCTGCATCGCTTCAAGGCGGCCGTCCGGTCCCTTTTCGCCTGGCCGCAGGAGACCGGGCAGGTCACGGAGAACCCGGCTCGGTCGGTGACCTTAAGGCGGCTGCCTCGCACCATGCCGAGCTTCCTGACCGAGGCCGAGAAGCGGCGGCTCTCGAAAACGCTCCGGGGCCGGTCTTCGGCGATCGCCCGCCGGGATCGGGTGATCATCGAGCTGTTCCTGAGCACCGGTATCCGGCTCCGTGAGCTGGTCGACCTGGACCTCGAGGACGTGGACCTCGATGCCAAACATCTCCGCGTCCGCGCCAAGGGCGGCGTCCCCCAGGTAAAGTTCCTAAAGTCCACGCTGCGCTCCCTCCTACGCTCCTACCTGATGGAACGCCGCCGCCGGGGCAATGGCGAATGCCGGGCGCTGTTCCTCTCCAACCGTGGCTCGCGCCTGTCGGCAGGGCAGGTCGCCAACCGGGTCAAGTCCTGGCTGCGACGGGCGCGTATCGACAAGCGCATCAGTCCCCACGGTCTGCGGCACACCTTCGCCACTCACCTTTACAGCCGCACCGGCAATCTCCTGGTGGTCAAGCGGGCGCTTGGGCACCGGGATCTCACAACCACCGAGATCTACACCCACCTGGTCGACGATGCCCTCGAGGACGCCCTCGAACGGTTGTAGGCAGCACACCGGTCCAGAAACCGAGCGGTCCTTCGGGGCCGCTTTTCCATTCCGGCCCCGGTACAGGCACTCACCGAAGCTGGAGACAGTGAGCTGACAGTCGCCTTCCTGAACACAATCGCCGAATGTGAGCTGGACAGCACTGGAGCCTTTCGGTGAGGCCGGAAAAAATGGATTGACAAAATTTTCCGCTGCGTCCATGGCCAGTGCTCGATCTGCGACTTGCTTGGAGAGGCCGTTTTTGTCCGCGCGAGGGTCCGTTTTGCACACTTTTGGGACCGTTATTGCACCCAATCGACCCATTTTTGTACTGTTTTGCATGCCATTCTGCCCCCAGTGCCGAAACGAATCATCCACCCCCCGAGCGAAGCGACAGACCGGACCTGTGGAGCGATTTCCAACCACCCAGGGGAGGTCCACTGCATCCCTGCCGGACCTGCCGGGTTTGTGCTGCTGAGGGTCACTGGCCCCCACGGCCCAATTGTGTGCTAGCGCCAGCAAGGCCTCTCGGAAGAGGTCCCGGATAGCCGGTTCGGTCTGGAAGCCGAGCGGACGGGCACGTCTCGGCAACTGCGGGGACTGGGCCCTGCAAGCGTTGATCGTTGCTTGCACCGTCCGGGGTGGCCGCCTGTGCTCGCCAGGTCTGTGACGTGGCGGACGCGCCATCCCATATCCCCTCGCCAGACGATGATCGGGCGTGATGCGCGTTGGACCCCGACTGCAGAATTGAGAAGAACACTGTCTTATGCTGGATTCCACCGAAATGGGTCGCCGTAAGTCTTTGTGTTTTCGGGGCCGTGTTCTCCGACCCCTTGGTGTTATCTTCAATCATTTCTGCGTTTTCCGTCTCTTGCGCGGCTTTCGGGCCGGTTTCCTCTCCAATGCGGCCACCTTCTCCAGCAGGGCGGTGGCCCACTCGGCCGGTGTCGTCTGGGGACCTGTGGAGATGTCGCCCTCGCGGGCGATCTTGGTGGCCTTCAGGTCCTTGAGATGTCAGCGGATCATCCGGTCGAGACGTTCAGCCGCGTCCCAGTCGCCCGCCTCTTGAGCACGTCCCAGTTTCAGGAAATAGACGGCCACCAGCTCGACCTGCATAAAGTCCGAGCTCTTGTTGAACACGAAGTCCTGGTAGAGCTGCCCGATGATGGCCTCGAACAGAGGACGCTCCTCGGGCCCCAGGAACCGGTCGGCGTAGATGCCGTGCACCAGGCTGTTCTGATTGCCTTCGCGGGGAATGGTCCGGGGCTGCGCCTTGGCGGCCGCTCGGATTTCTGGTTCGGACACAGCGTTGCGGTGCCAGCGGTCGAGTTGTCCGGCGCCGTGTTTGCCAATCCTGGATTTCGCCTTGTCACCAGCCATGATCTCTGCCGTTTTAGTTTTGGCACTTCGGGGTGCGGGGGAGAAGGTAAATTTCGCCCCCAAACGAGGCCGCCCTTCGGTTGCCTACCGCGAAACGTTAGCCTGTGTCGGCGGCGATTCGCTGCTGGCCTTGGCCAGGATTTGTCGCACTCGCCGCGGCGTGACACCGGCCAGTTTGGCGATCTCGCGGGTCACGACCCCTTGATCTTTCAGTGCCAGGACCAGCCGGCGGCGCAAGACATAGAACTGTCTATTGGACGGCACCCACAGAAGTCCGGTGACGCGCTTCTGGACTTCGCGCAACAGCTCCGGCGGCAAGACATCCTTGGCGTTGGCATACTTGCGTTTCACACTTCGTTGATCGTTTTCTTCATCCATGGTTGCTCCACGTCAGGGTTAAAGAAGCGCGTACCGTACTGTTTGGGAGGGAGCCCGACGATTTCGATAAACTGCCGGGTCACCTGACCGATACGCTTGTTCTCGTCCAGGAAACAGACGAGGCCGTAGTCCTCCCCGCAGGGAAAACGGAATCGTCCCCGGTTCTGGTACAGCCGGGCTTGGCTCCATCCGAGGGAGAGAGCCTGGTCACGGATGGCGTCCACCTTGGGTATGGCCGAGGACCGAACCCGCTGTGTGAACCGCCAGTCGCCGTCCGGCGGGAAGAGATACGGCTGAATGGCCGGGGACGCCTTCTCGGGCGCAATAGCGGCTGGCCGGCTATCGAGCCTATCGATCCGAGGTGGCGCATAGGTCTTCGGGTCGAGCGAGCGGACGGCGGTACGGAGGGCTTCTTCTCCCAGGTGCTCCATCGCCCAGGCGTGGATCTCGTTGAACCGGGTACGCAGCGTGTCGAAGGCCTGGGCCGTGATATGTCCCGAGCTCGCAGCCTTCTTCGCCAGCTCCATCTTGTGCCGGAGCCAGGCGTAGTAGTCGGGATCGAGCCGGCGGAAACAGGTCCCGTCGATCCCGATGTCTCGAGCGAAGTGATGCGGCTCGTTCGTCTTCCAGGACTTGAGGTTGGTAGCGACGTAGAGCTCGGTTCTCCGCTTGCTGGATTCCTTGACGGGGGCGGCCTGCTTCTCGATCGTGAAGGGTTCGTCCCCACCGGCCGTCGGCTGCTCAAACAGATTCAGAAGGCTCACGTCCGGACCTCCGGTTAATAGATGTTCCTCGGTAGATACTTACCGGAGCGAACCCGAAAGTGTCGGATGATGAGGAAAAAAATTTCTGTTGAGCGGCTGGGGTGGCCCTGCGCTACTCGAGCAAGGCTTCAGCTTGGTCTGCAATCGACCGAAGCAGGGACTCCTCGGGGCGGCTGCGAGCCAGCACGCGAAGACCAATGAACAGGCTGAGCAAGAGCCGGGCCGGGGCGAACTGCAGATAATTTTGTCGCCATGCTGCGCGGAGGCTGGGCGAAGTGAAGAAGAACGAGCATAGCAAGAGTCTCGACGCCAATCTGTGAAGGTCCTCCCCATCCAAAGTCGAGGCAATCCTCAAGCGGCAGAGCGCGAAGCAGAGCAACCCGTCGTGATCGAGCTTTCTGGTCTCCGCCCATAATACAGACCGGCCCGTAATCCTGGTCGCAAGGAAAGCGGAATCGTCCCCGGTTCTGGTAGAGGCTGGACTGGCTCCATCCCAGGGAGATTGCCTGGTCGCGGATGGCATCCACCTTAGCCAGGCGCTCGGGCAGCCGCCGAAAGCGCCGAAGGTACCTTCGGCGCTCTGAGACCTTCGGCACCCACCTTCGGCGCGGCAGTCTTCTCTTATATCTTATTATTTTTCAATAAGTTATAGATAGATAGTAGAGAGAGATGCCGAAGGCGCCGAAGGGTTTTAGAAAATATTACCCCTCGTGTGAGGCTTTAAAAAAAGGGGGTCCGAGCCTCGTAGGATGGCTCTTTTCCAGTACCTGTTTTTTTCTTTCGTCTAAGGGGGGGTAGACTCTCAGAACCTTCGGCACCTTCGGCGCTTTGGACTTAACCCTATTATTCACAGTCAGTTGTAACGCCGAAGGTAGCTTCGGCGCGCCGAAGGGTACCCTTCGGCAAAAGCCCCTCACAGCACAAAAAAGCCCGCCTGCCATAGGCAAACGGGCCAGTGAGGGTTGGCTGAGGTTCTACGTCACTCGGCTTGGTGGATCGAATACAGCTTGGTACCGTGCCGGTTCTGAGTGATGCGGATTCCAAACCCGGCCTCTCGTAAGGTCTCGTGGTTCCCAGCTCAAAATCGGCACTCCACATCGTGACCTCCGGTGGGTCGGGACCGG
Source organism: Acidobacteriota bacterium (assembly GCA_965219855.1). Taxonomy (GTDB): domain Bacteria; phylum Acidobacteriota; class UBA6911; order RPQK01; family JAJDTT01; genus CAUZIZ01. The sequence continues at coordinate 56,056 of CBDCOR010000021.1, read as the reverse complement.
TTGGGCCGGTGTGGATGCCGCGAAAACTCGCCGGACGGGCAGAGAGGCGGATTCGCCGACACCCACAACCGCCTCAGCTTTTCGCTGCCAGTCCGTTGTCTGGTTTCTGACGTTTCGGGCCGGGCGCCATGCCCGACCGCTGTCTCTAGATACTTACCGCAGGCCTTGCAAAAGTGTCGGACGAGTGGTTCGAAATTTCAGATTCCTCTAAATGGCAATCCCGTACCTTTCGGACGAGTCGGGTGCTCAAGCCTAAGCACACGAGGTGTTCCCACAACTCCCCAACACGGCCTTTTGGCTCAATTCGTTGATACCAAACGGGTTAAGCCAATTGGACGACTTTCGGACTAGGTCCGAACAAAACGGAGAATACGGGGCAAACAGAGAACAAGAGGCCGGAAAACAGGACGAATCCAACCGGTAGAGAAGGGGGCTGGAAGGATGTGATTGGCTCCCAAACCCTTTGAAAATAAAAGGTTATAGGAGGCACGTCTCCCCGGAGGATCACCCCGGAGAGACGAGTTGTGTTTGAAAGAATGGTGGAGGGCTTGCAGAGTTCCCGCAACCCAGTCTCTCGTCGGAGCGGCCGCGTAATCCAGTGACTTTAATAGGCTTACAAACGTCAACAATAGTTCGCCGATTTTCCAATGGGGAAGTCTTTTTTTTCTGGATTTCTCCCACTCAGGGAATCATGGAGCCGATCTTCGTTTGTCCAGTCAGATCGGGGGTGGAAATCGTGTCAACATCACTTCCGTTAAAGACTTTCGGACGTGGGTTCGATTCCCAAAGGTGTCAAATCGGGCGCTTCTCCAACCTGGGCGCCAGGATCTCCGGGTCGTCATTCCGGACGCTGTTCACCCTGGTGCTGACGGCGCGCCGCTCGTAGGGAGCGGCACGGGGTTCACGCACCAGCTCGAGAAGTCGCCCTACCGGCGACGTCGGATCGAGCCAGTCGTCGAATAGTTCGGCGTCGATGATCGCCGGCTGTCGGTGGTGGATGTCGGCAAGCCCTGGTGCGGCCGCCGTTGTGATGATGGTGAAGGACTCCAAGGAGTCGCCGCCCTTGTCCCAGCGCTCCCACAGCGCGGCGAACGACAGCGGTGATCCGTCCGCTAGTGCCAGGAAGTAGGGCTGCTTGCCGTGCCCGGCCCGCTGCCACTCGAACCACCCGTTGGCCGGCACCAGGCACCGACGTGAGCGGAAGGCGGCGCCGTAAGACGGCTTCGAGTAGACGGTTTCCGCCCGAGCGTTGATTAGGCGCACACCCATCCTGGCGTCCTTTGCCCAGGAGGGCACCAATCCCCAGCGGAACTGGGCAATTGCGCGCCTCCCGTCTTCATCGAGCCGGCACGCCGCGAAGTCCTGCGTCGGCGCACCGTTGTAGCGAGGCTGGAGGTTCAGCGGCAGCGTCGGTCCCTTCATGCTGTAAAGGTCGTGAATCTGACGCCAGGTCAGCTGCTGTGTGAAACGGCCACACATCGGCGGATGCTCTCCTTGTCCTCCGTCCCGAGTTTCTGGCCGGACCGACCCTGTGGTCGAGCGACGAATCAGACCCCTATGAGACCCCTATCCGACCCCAGAGGCTTTATAGGGGTCTCATTCATCCCCGACAGTCTCGGGTGTGCGTCTCCACTGCGTCGCTGGACAGCGACCCGTGGACACTGCTCGCTCCCGCACCGAGCGATTATTGAAGAACCTAGTTGACAGAGTAAGAAAAATATAGCAGATTTCTTACTAAAGGTCAACAGGAGAATTCACAAAGGGTGTGATCCAATGACGCGTATGGCCGACAAGATCATGCACAGGGTGTCCGCGCACGACAGTGGGAAGTGGGTGTGCACGCCCAGAGACTTCCTGGATCTCGGTAGCCGCGAGGCCGTTGATCAGGCTCTGTACCGCCTCGTCAAAGCGGGCCAGCTGCGTCGGGTCGGCCACGGCTTGTACGACATGCCGAGGATCAGCGAGGTACTGAAGCGCCCCGCGCCGGTCGATCTGGATGCCGCCATCGCTGCGTTAGCGCGCCGGGACGGTGTCCGGATCATGCTGGACGGCCTGGTGGCTGCGAACCAGCTGGGTCTCACCAACGCGGTCCCTGCCAAGGCGAGCTACGTCACGGACGGCCACACGAGGTCCTTGAAGATCGACGGACGAACGGTCCGGTTCCGGCATGCGGGTCCGAGCGTCATGCAGTGGGCGGGGAAACCCGCGGCCCCGGTGGTTCAAGCGCTGCGGTGGCTGGGACCCGACGCCGCTGCGGACCCACGTGTCGTTTCGACCTTGAGACGTCTTCTGCCCGACGGCGTAAAGCGCGACCTGTTGCAAAACAGCCGAGATCTGCCCGGCTGGGCGTTACCGCTTGCTCGGACCATTACGACCGACGAGGCCGTTGCCTTATGAATGAGTCTTTCGAGACCTTTCTCTCTCTTCCGGAGCAGGGAAAGCGAGATGTGTTCGAGGCGGCGGCAAGCCGCCTCGACACGTTGCCGGGCTATGTGGAGAAGGACTTCTGGGTCTGTGTCGTCCTCGACGCGCTCTACAACCGGCTGCCCGACGGGCACCCAAACCTGCTTTTCAAAGGCGGCACGTCCCTGTCCAAGGCCTTCGGGCTCATCGAGCGGTTCTCCGAAGACATCGATCTCGTCGTTTACCGTGACGGTCTTGGCTTCGAAGGGGAGCGTGACCCGACCGTAGCCAGCAATCTGTCGAACAAGAGACGGGCCGCCCTGTTCAAGGAACTCAGGGAGGCGTGCAGCGGCTACATTCGCGGAGACATGAAAACCGCCCTGACGAGGCGGATCGACGAGATCGCAGAGGGGTGCCACGTCCACCCGGATGAGGCCGACGTCGAAGGGCAGACGCTCTTCATCGAGTACCCCACCCTGTATCCGAGCGGTGATGTCGCCTATGTGGCGCCGCGCGTGAGGATCGAGGCGGGAGCGAGGTCGGCGCTCGACCCCAGTTTGAGCTGCACCGTCACCCCCTTTGTCGCCGACGAACTACCGGACTGGTCGTTCGCCGTGCACGACATCAGAGTGATCGCGCCGGAGCGCACCTATTGGGAAAAGCTGCTGATTCTGCATGGCGTGCACTGTGGATACCGAGAGGCGCAGCGTCTGCCGGCGGACAAGGATCGGATCTCGCGCCACTACTACGATGTCGCGCTGATCACGGCGACCGAGACCGGCGAGTCCGCGCTGTCCAACATCGACCTGCTGGACGCGGTCCGGAACCACAACCTGATCGCCTTCCGGCAGGCTTGGAAGCGGTTCGAGGAAGCCGTCCCCGGATCGCTCAGATTGGTTCCGCAGGCAGGACTGCGTACGGTGATTGAACGCGACTACGGAGCTATGCAGGGCATGATCCTCGGCGACGTCCCGGATTTCGGATGGGTCATGGAACAGCTTAGCCATGCTGAAGCCGCGATCAACCGAACGTAGCCTAAGAGGAGAATCCTAAATCCGACTTGCCATGAATATTGTTTCGGGGGTGTACCAACTTGACTAATCCATTCTTCGAACAGCCTGTTCTCAACTCGCCTTACGAGGGCCCGAGCCGGCATTGGGAACTGGACGAGACGGGGCAGCCGACCCAGAAGATCATCGAAAGCCGACGGCCGGCCGAATTTATCACGCCGATCCCGAAGCCCAAAAAGCGCAAGGGATCGGCAGAGCAAATCGCACTGGTGCTCGACGAGGCGGCGAAGAAGCTTGAGACGAAAGGCCAGCAATACGACCTGACGGCAGTCATCAACGGGGTTCGCCGGCAGGTCGAGCGGTGGCGCAACATACCGGACGCGGGCCAATGGCAGGTGACCCCGGAGACTGCCCGCCTGCTCCAGCACTGGCGGCACCACCGATTCAGTGGTATTCGCCCATTCTTCTGCCAAGTCGAAGCGGCAGAGACCGCCATTTGGCTCACCGAGGTTGCACCACGCACAGGCCGGGTCGGCAAGGGATTCCTCGACCATCTGGCGAACGCCAACAACGACGCCAATCCGGAGCTGCTGCGGCTGGCTCTCAAGTTGGCCACAGGCGCCGGAAAGACCACGGTTATGGCGATGTTGATCGCTTGGCAGACTATCAACGCGGTCCGCCGGCCCCAGAGCAAAAGATTCACGCGCGGTTTCCTGATGGTCACGCCCGGCATCACGATCAAGGATCGCCTGCGCGTGCTGCAGCCGAACGATCCGGACAGCTACTACCGAAGCCGCGAGTTGATTCCGAGCGACATGCTCCCCGATCTGGAAAAGGCAAAGATCGTCATCACGAACTACCACGCCTTCAAACTGCGTGAACGCTTGGAGCTATCCAAAGGCGGCCGTTCTCTGCTCCAGGGACGAGGTGAGCCGCTGACGACCCTGGAAACCGACGGCCAAATGCTGCAACGGGTCATGCCCGAACTCATGGGCTTCAAGAACGTCCTCGTCCTCAACGATGAAGCGCACCACTGCTATCGCGAGAAGCCGGGCGAGAAACAGGAGGATGCGCTCAAAGGTGATGACAGGAAGGAAGCAGAAAAGAACACGGAAGCCGCCCGGCTATGGATTTCAGGTCTCGAAACAGTCGGCAAAAAACTCGGCATCAACCGGGTGATGGATCTCTCGGCGACGCCCTTCTTTTTGCGCGGGTCCGGCTATGCCGAAGGGACGTTGTTCCCCTGGACGATGTGCGACTTCTCGCTCATGGATTCCATCGAATGCGGGATCGTCAAACTTCCCCGGGTCCCGGTGGCCAACAATATCCCCGGTGGCGAAATGCCAAAGTTCCGCAATCTCTGGGAACACATCCGCACCGAGATGCCAAAGAAGGGGCGGGGCAAGACCAAACATCTCGATCCCCTCAGCCTGCCCGTGGAGCCCAGACCGCCCTGGAGGCCCTGTACGGACATTATCAGAAGACCTTCGAGCTCATGGAGGAGGCGGGCATTGAAGTTCCGCCGTGCTTCATTGTGGTCTGCAACAACACGTCGACTTCTAAGCTGGTCTACGACTTTATCTCCGGCTTCCACCGTGAGAACGATGATGGCTCAACGAGGCTCGAAAACGGACGATTGAAGCTGTTTCGCAACTTTGACGAGCATGGCAACCAAGTACCCACGGCCTCGCACCCTATTGATCGACAGCGAACAGCTGGAGTCCGGTGACGCACTGGACAGGAATTTCCGCAACATGGCCGCCAACGAGATCGAGCGTTTTCGGCGAGAAATCATGGAGCGCACCGGTGATCGTCACCAGGCCGAGAACATCAGCGACCAGGATCTGCTTCGCGAGGTCATGAACACCGTTGGCAAGCCTGGGCGGCTGGGGGATTCGATTCGCTGCGTGGTGTCGGTATCCATGCTCACTGAAGGGTGGGATGCAAACACCGTCAGTCACGTGTTGGGCGTTCGTGCCTTCGGAACGCAGTTGCTCTGCGAGCAGGTCATCGGTCGTGCGCTACGTCGGCAATCCTACGATCTCAACGAACGCGGTCTGTTTGACGTCGAGTACGCCGATGTATTGGGGATACCGTTCGACTTTACGGCGAAGCCCGTTGTGGTCACACCAAAAGCGCCGCGAGAGACGGTTCAGGTGAGGGCTGTGCGGCCCGAACGAGACGCGCTCGAGATTCGTTTCCCTCGGATAGCCGGGTATCGGGTGGAATTGCCGGAAGAAAGGCTCAGCGCCGAGTTCAATGAAGACTCGGTGCTGGAACTCACGCCCGATCTGGTCGGTCCGTCGATTACAACAAACCAGGGGATTATCGGCGAGGGCGTGGAGCTGACGGTCGAGCACCTTGAGGGCATGCGTCCCTCTACAGTGCTTTATAAGCTGACCAGGCAGCTCCTCTACACGAAGTGGCGCGATCCGGGCGACGATCCCAAGCTCTATCTCTTCGGGCAGCTCAAGCGCATCACCAAACAGTGGCTCGATGGCTGTCTCGTCTGCAAGGGCGACACCTACCCAGCCCAGCTCATGTACCAGGCGCTCGCCGACATAGCCTGCGAGCGCATTACAGCTGCCATCACGCGAGCGGAAATTGGCCGTCGTCCTGTCAAGGCTGTGCTTGATCCGTACAACCCTCTCGGCTCCACGATCCACGTCAACTTCAACACGTCCAAGACCAGCCGCTACGAAACGGATGCCCGACGGTGCCACATCAACTGGGTCATCCTCGATAGCGACTGGGAAGCCGAGTTTTGCCGCGTGGCCGAATCCCATCCTCGCGTCAGAGCGTACGTCAAGAACCACAATCTCGGTCTTGAAGTCCCCTATCGCTACGCCTCCGAAACGCGGACGTACATTCCAGACTTTGTCGTCCTCGTCGACGATGGCCATGGTGAGGACGATCTCTTGCACCTCATCGTCGAGATCAAGGGCTACCGAAGAGAAGACGCCAAAGAGAAGAAGGCTACCATGGACACCTACTGGGTGCCCGGGGTGAATAATCACGGCCGCTACGGCCGCTGGGCCTTTGCAGAGTTCACAGACGTTTACGAGATGCAGTCGGATTTCGAGGCCAGGGTTGAAGACGAGTTCAACAAGATGATAGACGCCGTGGCGGCTGAGCCGGCCGTGTAAGAGGGAGCAAATATGGCGAAGAAACGAACGAGAAAGCGAAGTGGGAAGACCGTTGCCACCATTACGCACGACGAAGCGTCGCGAAAGAACATCCCCACGGCGGAATATCAGGCCGTGATGGAGGAGGATGACCGGAGTCCCATCCAGGTCGCTTACGAGCACCGTGACCGTGACCTCGATCCACAGCTGGTCTGGCGGGGCAAGGACGTGAAGAACTGGTCCGATCTCGTTGTGCAGGCGCCGCCGCTTTTTATTCAGGAGAAAGTCCACCCCAAGGTGCTGATCGACGATCTGCTTCGCCGCCGCAAGGAAACGGAGACGGAGAAAGGCGCCGACGGATCGGGTGTCCAGGCGGACCTCTTCGCCGATTTCAACGGGCTGCCGAGCGAAGATGCCCGGACCGAGTTCTACAAGCACGACGCCAACTGGTCGAACCGCATGATCCTCGGCGACAGCTTGCAGGTGATGGCGTCGCTGGTGGAGCGGGAAGGGCTACGCGGCAAGGTCCAGTGCATCTACATTGATCCTCCCTACGGCATCAAATTCAACTCTAACTTTCAGTGGTCCACCACCAGCCGAGATGTGAAGGATGGCAAGGCCGACCACATCACTCGAGAGCCGGAGCAGGTCAAGGCGTTTCGGGATACGTGGCGGGATGGGATTCACTCATATCTGACATATTTGCGGGATCGTCTGACGGTAGCGCGGGATCTGTTGACGGAGAGCGGCTCGATCTTTGTACAGATTGGGGATGAAAATGTACACCGGGTGCGGGCGCTGATGGGCGAGGTGTTTGGTGACGAGAATTTCATTGGCTTGGTTTGGTTCCGCAAAAAGACAATGCCACTTGGCGACAAATACTTGGAGAGAATGGGTGACTATATCGTCTGGTACGGAAAAGACGAGAACGCGACAAAGTTCCGTAGACTATTTAAGGAGATCGACATATCAGGCGACTTCCATTGGAACTGGAGGCAAAGTGCTGATGGTGTGAGACAGAAATACGGCAAAATCCAACTAGAGAATGACCCTCCAGGCGATCCGTTGAGACTCGTTTCAATGTGGCCGCCATCTTTCAGTGCGAAAGACGTATATCCTCTAGCCTTTCATGGAGTTAATTGGAATCCCGCTCCAAATCAGTGTTGGCCAAGCACGAGGGAACGCCTCGAACGGGTGATCAAGGCTGATCGTGTTGAAGTCGAAGGGGCGCATCTCCGTTACGTGATGCGTCTCTCTGACGACAATACAGTCAAGCTCAACCTCACCTGGGCTGATACAATCGGCGCTCGAGATCAGCGGTATGTTGTAGAAACGAATCCCTTAGTTATCTGGCGCTGCGTCCTCATGACGACCGCCCCCGGAGACCTCGTGCTCGACCCCACCTGCGGCTCCGGGACCACCGCCTACGTCGCCGAGCAGTGGGGCCGCCGGTGGATCACCATCGACACCTCCCGTGTGGCGCTGGCGCTTGCCCGCGCTCGCATTATGGGCGCCCGCTATCCTTACTACCTGCTTTCCGATAGCCGCGACGGGCAACTCAAAGAAGCCGAGGTCACGCGCAGGGCGCTCTCCATCACGCCCACTTACAACGACATTCGACAGGGGTTCGTGTACGAGCGCGTACCCCACATCACGCTGAAGTCTATCGCCAACAACACCGAGATCGACGTGATCTGGGAGAAGTTCCAGGAGACGTTAGAGCGGCTGCGTGGACAATTGAACAGCGCACCCCGAGACCGTGGATCATCGATCCCTCCTTGAAGAGCCGGTCGGCGATCTTCTTGCGCTCCCGATGCAGGATGTCCTGCTGCTCGTTGAGCTCGGAATCGAGCAGGTCGCGGTCCTGGTGGTAGCGCACCTGTTTGTAGTTTTTGGCCGAATCGAAAGTGTCACGTGAGATGGACATCGCGTTTTTCTCCTAGATCTTGATGATCCCGAGCAGCTCCACCCGCGTATCGGAGATCTTGCTGAAGTCGGGGATGTTTTTGACTTCGTAGAGATAGCCGGCGTGGAGCACCTCGCCGGTCGGATTCGCGTCGGGATGGTGAAGGCCGCCGCCGGCGTAGTCCGAGTCGTGCCCGTCGACGTAGGCGACGTTGCCGCCGAAGAATCCGTACTCCCGGATGGTGATGCCGTTGGCCTCGCTCTCCTCGAAGCGGAAGTAGACGCAGAGGATACGGGTCTCCCGAACGGTCTCCAGATAATGGACGCCGCCCACGATGAGCGCTCCTTGGGGGTCCTCCTCGAGGAAGGTTCGCTTGTAGAACTTCTTGCGGGCCCGCTCGTTCTTGAGCGCCGTCTGGTCAATGTCCGGTGCCGGTGGATTGAGGGGATCGGTGAAGGTGGCGTCGCCCTCGCCGATGGCGCAATGAGTGATGCCTTCCACGGGCTCGCCCAGGAGGAGCTTGGCGGTCAGGATGCGGCCGCTTTTGACGATCAATCCCAGGGACATGTTTACGTGCCTCCTTTAAGTCTCGATGGGGTGGCTTTCCCGGATGAGCACGGCGAAGATCCTCTGCCGGCTCGCCGCTTCCGGCGTTACCTTGCCGACGACGCGTGGGTGGCAGTCCATCAACGACTCGCGGCCTGCCACCACCCACTGCTGGCTGTCCACAACCGCTGCCAGCACCTCGGTGACGGCTTGGCGGGTGTCGGCCTCCCGCATCTCGTCCTGGACCACCCACTGGCTGGCGTCCGAGGACACGGCCACGTCCACGGCGATCAGCTGCCGCGTATCGCCACGGATCGAAACCGGCCGATGGATGCGCGCGGCCAGGTCGCCCTCGAATTGGACCGGCCACGTGACCCATTGCCCGCAGTCGGCGCTCCGGTCCAGTTCGCCCGTCACCCGTGCGGCAACGGCCGCTTCGGTAAACACCCCCGCAGAGGTATCCGCCTCGATGGACACCGGTGCGACGACCCGCAGCGCCGTGTCCGCCTCCTGCTGGATGCTCGGGCTCATTCCTCGGCTCCCCCTACATCGTGGTCAACCATGGAAATCCCCTACTCAATCGGGTTCTCCGTGCCCGTGATCTTGAGCTTCAAGTCGGTCTTGTTCTGAACGGGGGTCGACGCGGGCACGGTGCAACGCCGCCAGATGGAGACGGTGTCGTCGTGGTCCTTGTCGGCCACGGTGAGCGAGGCGCCCGCCGTGGCCGAGTCGAGGCCTCCTTCCGTCAGCGACAGGGTGTACCAGCCGCTCTCGTCGCCGCCCGTCGAATCGACCGGTTCGATGGCCAGATCGGTGTAGTCGTATCCGGAATAGACGGTGTCCCCTGAGCTGTGCGCGACGGCAGTGGTGCCGGCGTGCGGGCGCGTAACGGTGAGTGTGGTGGTGCCGCCGCCGCTGGTGATCTTCATCTGCTCGTCGCCGATGATGATCACCTCGTCGTTGGCGAACCGGGGGGCGGTGAGCGAGACCGACGTCGCGCCCGAAGCCAGAGCCGAGGCCAGGGTGGTCTGCTCGTTGGCAAGGAACAGCTCCTTGTCCTTCGATTCCCCATCGGTGCCGTTGTAGCTGTCGTTGTCCGGGTTGGTGAGATCGCCTTCGGAGATCTGCTGAGTCAGGGCGCTGTCCTCAAAGAGATGAATGGCCATCGAATCCTCCTTTAAGCGGCCGCCGGCCACTGGGTCACGGTAAAGAGATTCACCGCCGCCTCAAATCCCGCCCGCACTTCGGCGTAGTCGTCCTTCTGGCGGAACCCGAAGGTGCAGGCCGGTGCGGATCGATTGAGGCGGGCGTGGTTCAAGTTCTGACCGGCCAGGCGGATGAAGGCGGCGGCTGGGGCCGGACGAAACGGGTCTCGATCACGCAGCAGAGGGCGAGCTTGCGCTCGCTGACCCAGACGTTGGGTAGCTGCTCGCCGTTCAGCGCGCTCGCGTTCAGCTGGAATCTCGGATTGCGCCCGTGCCAGCGGCGGATGCACACCCCGGCGCGCTCCACCTCGTGCAAAAGTGTGGCGGCGGCGGTGACCGACCACAAATTCCAAGTCTTTTGGGCAAGCGTCAGGCGATGCTCTCCGTTCAGGACGTTGCTGCCAACCACGAAGGTCTCCTCAAGCTGCCCGAGGCCGATGCGCCGCACCCGTTCCTTTGAAAAACCCTCGGCCTCCGGCTCCATCGACCCGACGAGCGCGAGCCACTGCAGGAAGAAGACCCGCGTGCCGGCGGGATGATGAAACCCGAGGCGGTCCCTCAATCCCGGGGCCACGTCATCGCTCTGGATGCGGTAGGCGCCGAGGCTGTAGATCGATCCGGGGAGCTTGGAGCGGCCCACCACCGCGCGACGATTCGGCCGCAGCGCCTGGCGGAAGGTCTCCTCGATGCGGCCCTGCCAGCCGTCCTCAGCCAACGCGCGGCCGATGGCCGGCAGCGTGCCCTTGCGCCGATAGATCTCGATCGCTTCGCGGATTCGTGCGCGCTGGGTCTCGGCGTCGGCCAGTGGGTCGAAACGATGCCCCACCACCTCACCGAGCAAGGGCAGGAACCGGTCCTCGCAGCGGTCGACGTCGAACAGGTTGCCGAAACGGTCGATGTATTCGGTGAGTTCGTCCAGAGCCGAGGCCGGGATATTCAGGAAGGCTTCCAGATCCCCCGTCTCGTCGCGTTCCCGGTAAAGGGGCGGCAGTTGCTCGATGAGTTTCTTCTCGAAGTAGGGAGCCATCAGGCCGCCCTCCGGACATCCAGACGCACCTCGCCCAACACGGGGATGGTCCCGGCTTGGACTTCAACGTCCTGTGCCGGGTTGTAGAGATGCGCGTGGCTGACGCCGCGCACGCCATCGAGCAGGGCGATGAGGTCCGAGGACGGTATCGCTTGGCCGAAGCCCATGCGCTGGAAGTCGAAGTAGTCCCCGAGCGCCTGCTCGATCCGGCGGTGCACCAGCTCGAGGTCTTCGCCCGCGTAGGCGTGGATGTCCGCCTCAATGGACACCGGCCGGTAAAGGGCATCGTACAGGTGGACCTCGATGGTGATGACCTTGCGCGATTCCAGAAACGCGGCAAGATCGCGTTTCAACAGCGCCGAGGGCGGTCCGCCGCCTTGGGGGGCGACGGCCAGGTTGACTTGGTAGTAGCGGAGGTCACCGCAGTCGTTGACGTCCAGCACCTGAGCCTTGGCTACCCCCGGAAACCCTTCCGCCAGCGCCTGGTAGTCGTCCTTGGTGAGCGCTTTCCACAGCGAGCGGACCTCGGCTGGCGCCTGTCGGCGGGCGTGCTCCAGACTCTCTCGGGCGGCACCGCCGGTGGCCGGGACCGGATTGGAGACACTCACCACGACAGCCTCCCCGCCAACATCGATCGGACTCTTGAGTTCATTGACGACCTCCGCACCGAGATTGCCTGCGGCGCCGAGGGTCTTGAGATACTCGACGTGGATCGTGGTTCCCGCCGCCGGCGTCGCGCCGCGCACGCCATCGCCGAACAGAATCCGTGTGCGGTCCAGACCGTCGGTCTCGACCTGAAAGTGTTCGTCCTCGCCGCTGCTTTCCTGGAAGTGAACGACCTCCTGCCACGCTTGCTCCTGTATGAGGACGCCGAGGCTCCCCTGGGCGATCTCCGTCCCGTTGAGTCGAAAGGACGTGTTCGGCTCTCCCGTGCCGGTGAAAGTCTCCACCTTGCGGCGTCCCTGGCGCGCGTCGACATCGACACTCAGCTTGCCTCTGGGAAGGACGGCTTCCGCCGCCGTCTCGAAGTCCACGTCGCCGTCCTCAAGACGAGCGCTGGCCGCCGTCCCCGATGGTATGACCAAGTCCGCCTCGAGGGGCGCGGCCAGGGAGAACCGCAACGTGGTCGTCGCGGCCACGGGAGCATGGAGCCGGTAGCCGATGAGCCGGCAAAGCTGGATGACGTTCTGGCGCTGGCGGGCCGTGGGCAAAAAGGCCTCCCCCGCCTGGGCGGCCAGGTAGTAGGCCAGCATGTCGCCGACGCCGCAGAACAGCTCCAGCAGCACGGACTCCCAGGTCGGAGGCGTTGAAATCCGTCCAGCGGTCCGTCAGCTGCGGCACCCGTCCCAGCAGCTCCCGGCGCAGGGAGTCGTAGTCCTTGTTCGTGTAGGCGATGCTCGCTCGACCCATCTTTATCGTTCCTCCACCGTTTTTGGGGCGCCGAAGTTCGGCCCGGGACAGCCGGACCAGATCCCGGACCGAGCGAAGCCCCTGTCTGTTACTTACCGGCAACGGCGGAAATGTGTCGGGAAGTAGACCCCTGGGCCGGCTCGCGATGGAAGGGATAGACCAGGTTGCCTTCCACCTGACTCTGTATGACGCGGTAGGAGATGCGTACCGGCAGCACGTGACGGTCGATCTCCTGGGGAGAGACGTCAAAGGTCACAGCGGTGACGATGACGCGTTTCTCCCACCGCTGGATCGCCTCGACGATGGTGTGGCGGATCAGGCCCTTGAGCACCTCGTCGTTGGCCTCGAAGACCAGGGACTTGAGCCGAGAGCCGAACTCGGGACGCATGAAACGCTCGCCCGGGCTGGTGCCGAGGATCTGGATGATGCTCTCCTGGATGTGTGCGTGTTCGGTGGAGGTGGCCGAGGACACCTGGGCTCCACCGGAGCGGCGTTCGAATTGGAACGGGAATCCCAGTCCCTTGCCCAGAATGTCGAGCGTCATCAGTTGCGTTCCTCGCAGTCGACCGTCGGCGGATCAACTGGAATGGGTTCCCGGCCCGGGTCGTCGGCATCGGGGAACCGGATGACGAGATCGAGGCCACTTGCCGTGGCGAGATGGATCGTCCCGTCGACCTCGACGATCCCCCGGTGCCCGCTTGCCATAGCCGCGAACCCTCTGGCGCCTCCTGGGACCGCACGCACCTGGACCTCCTCGCCGATCCCTTCGATGCGGGTGAGACCGACGACGTCCACGGTGCCGTCGGTATTGCTGATCAGGGCTGCGCGTTCGGGATGGGACACATCCAGACGGGTCCCGCCCGGTAGCTCCACGCGGTAGCGGCCGTCGGCGACCTGGACCGGATCGGCGCGGATGGCCTCCGAGGCTTCGTGGCTCTGCTCGAGTAAGTCCTTGATCTCGGCCAACCGGTCGTGTATCTGGCGCAGATAGGGCGTCTCCTCGCCTTCCCTCATTCCCAGTCCGGCTGCCAGCAGGCGTAGCGCTTCGGTGAATTCCGCTTCAGTTGACATAGGTATCCGGGCTCCCCGTCACGATACGGGCGCCGCAGGCCGCCGCGTCCCCCACTCGCGCGTTGGGCTTGCCTTCCGTCAGCGTGTCGGGACTGCCGCTCACGATGGGCGTCGTGCCGTGACCCGGTATCGGACAGTTGTGCTTGTCGCCCATGCGGGCCAGCGGTTTGCCGTTGACCAGGGTGCGTGAGGCGCCGGTGACGATCACCCCGCCGTGGTTGGACTTGTCGCCCATTCGGGCCTGCGGTCTCGCCATTGCTATTTCCCCGTTACGAGCTGGACCAGGAAGCTCACCAAGCCGCCCACGGCGGAGCCCAGCGTGAGCACGAGACCCACCACCTTCCACATCGTTTGAACCTCCATCTTGTTGGCCAGTCCGGCCTCCAGGGTCTTGATGTCGTCGGCATGGCGGCGCAGGTCCTCCTGGACGCTGTTTACGAGCAGGTCGACCGTCTCCTTGTCGGATTTCTTTTCGATCTCCCGCTCGATCTTCTCCAGGCGCGCCTGAATCTCGCGGCGGTGATCCTCGAGGATGCCGCGAAACTCGCTGCGCCAGGCCTCAAACGTCCGTACCAGCAGGTGCTCGCTTTGCGCCCAGTCAAAGGGCGGTCGTTGCGATTCATCCATAGGGGTTTCTCCTTATCGCTGTCATGGGTTGATCAGCACCTTTTTCGCGGATCGGACGATGACGTTACCTCGGGCGCCGTCCAGGACCATCCGGCTGCCTGCCACATCCCGCGCCTCGATGCGCTTGCGAGCCGCGTGCAGAACGAGCACTTGGCCGGCCTTGTCGGTCACCCGGATCATCTCGGCGCCGGCAGTCGAATCGATGAGGACTTCCTGGCCCCCGCCAAGACCCCACAGATGAAGCTTCTCTCGTCCCTTGGTGGTGTCGAGCAGAATCTTCTGCCAGCGCGAGCGGGTCTTGTCGGAGGACTGCAGGTGGATTTTCTCGCGGTCCTGCCACGCCTCCAGCCGCAGGAACTGACGGCACAGGTCGGTGATTTCGATCCGGGCGCGTTGTCCCTTGATGTCCGAGGCAACGTCGAGCGGGTCGACCTTGGACACGGCGTAGTCCAGGGCGTCCTGGACGGCCGTATTGAGGTGTGCCTGCCGGGCAGCGACCTGTCGTTTGACCTTCTTGTCATCCACGCGCTCGACGGCCTCAATCACTGCATCCAGCGCCGCCGACTCGGATCGGCCCCAGGACGTCAATTTGAGGATCGTGAGGAGCGTCACGAACAAGGTCGCAAAGAGCTCCTTGTTCTCGATTAAGAAGTTCAGAATCTGTTCAAGCTGTTGCATGGTCGTCTCCTTTTGTTGGTTGTCGTCCCGCCTGTTTGGCGGAAAGGGCTGTGGCCAGCGAGACGTACTTCCTGCCCAGTCGTCCCCAACGGGCATAGCCGTCTCGCACGTCCACGTGAATGATTCCGTTTTTGGTATAAAGGCCGATGCCGCCGTCTCGGACGGCCGCCACCTTGTCGGCCAGGCAATACATCTCGACGACACTGAGTCCGTCGATCACCAGGTCGGCGGCATTGCCCAGCCGGTGCTGGCTACGCTTCTTGCCGCGCTGGGCCCGGTTGTGATCGGGACAGCGGTAGCCGCTCGTGATCCGCACCGGCCGGCCGGCCAGGTCCCGCAGCTGCTCGAGCGCCTCGACCAGTTGAGGGTTGACCTCAGCCTGGCCGCACCCGCAGCGGCAGCGGAATTCGTGTTTCGAGAAGTTACGGCTTAAATCACCCATGTTCGACTCCTTCCAGACGTTGTCCGCTGTTGGCGTCGATCCGAACCATCTCAGGCGGTTCGTCTCTCGGGACCCGCGGCGCTTCCTGCTCGTTGGGGCGGCCTTTGACCTCGACCGACTTGTCGCCGGCGCCACGGCCCAGGGCGTTCTTGCGGAGCTTGAGCTCCGAGTGATATCCGGACCCATTGATCGCGTGGCGGACCGAGTGGCAGTAGTAGACGCCGGAGAATTTCGCCCCAACGCCTTTGATGTCGACGTTCTGTTTGGCCCGAAGAGTCGGGATGCCGATGGTCACGGCCACAGCCTCTACCTGGCGAAACTCGGCTTCGGCGAACGTCCCTTCAGCCAGATCCTGAGCCGGCTCCTGACTCGGGTCCTCATGAAAGCCTTCGGAACGCTCGACGCTGGGCACGATCCGGCCGGACTCCTGCTCCTTGTAGGCGGCCTCGCCGGTATTGCCATCCACCAGATAGGTGCGCTTGCCGAGCGAGGTCCGCTCGGGCGTGCTCTCGTTGTCGGCCGCGTGCTCGACCGTGACCTTCTGCCGGGGGTCCACGCCGACGGACTTGGTCTGGGTCCACGCTCCCTTGGCCCCTTGCGATTGGGTGGAGGGGCGAAAGGACCGAAGGACGCTCTTCCGGTCGGTGAAATATTCGAGGACGGTGGCTGGTTCCTCCTTCAGTAGGCGGGGGTGAAAATGCAGGCCGTCGTCCTGGACGAAGAAGGCGTAGCCGGTCACACCGTTACCGTCCCGGTCGCGGGCCTTGGCCGCCAAGTCCTTGAGGAACCGGGCGTCTGAGACATTGCTCTGCACGACCCGCAGATGCCGCCCTACGGTCGGCATCACGAACGGCTTCAGTCCGTTGGCGGCGGCGATCTGCTCGGCGATCTCCGAGTAGAGGATGCCGGGCACCGGCTTTTGCCAGACCTTCTGGTTCTCCTTGCCCGCCAGCTGGAAGTCCTTGTCATAGGCCTTGAACCGAATTCTTGGATCGCCGTTTTCTGGGAAGTCGTAATCGATGTCCTTGATGACCGCTTTCTTGCGCCGGGAAAGATTACCGACGTAGCCGAAGCGGGCGACAATCTCGTTGCCTTCCTGGAAGAGCGGATCGTCCACGAACTGCAGATTGCGATTGCTGACGGACAGCTCCATCACGTCGAGTTCCTCCTCGTTGTCCTCGAAGACGAACGAGGTGATCTCGCCGGTGATGTCCGCCGAAAATGCCTGTCCCTCGATCTGGATGAGAAACGTCGGTTGAAAGGTGTCGAGATCCATGCGTCCGGTCTCCGCTGGGGACCACCGCACAGGGTGGTCCTCAACAGATACTTACCGGCGCGGCGGGAAAAGTGTCGGATCGGATGAGAGGCGAGCAGGCCGTTCGTCGGAAGGACCAAAGACCGGCCTGGTACTATGAGGACGATCCCACTTGACTTATTGCATTCTAAATGCATAATATATAGTCATGAATTCGCCGTATATCCAACGCTCGCTGGAGCCGGTCCTCAAGAAGGCGTCATCCGAGTTTCCCGCCGTGGTCCTGACCGGGCCGCGCCAGTCCGGCAAGACGACCCTGCTGCAACATCTCTTCGGCAGACGTTGCCGGTATGTATCTTTGGAGCCGCCGGATGTTCGCGCGGCCGCTGCGGAAGATCCGCGCGGCTTCCTGGAGCTGTACCCGCCCCCAGCGATCTTCGACGAGGTGCAGTACGCCCCCGACCTGCTGCCCTACATCAAGGAAAAGATCGACGCGGACCGCGCCAGGAACGGTCAATACCTGTTGACCGGCTCACAGAATCTATTGCTCGCGGAGAAAGTGACCGAGTCGTTGGCAGGCCGCGCGGCGATGCTCCGCCTGTTGCCGCTGTCCAGGCGGGAAGCGGAGAGACGGCCGCGGGTTGCTCTCGCCTGGGAGCGCAAGCGCTGGCGGTCTTCGCAGTCGTCGCATGTGTTTGGCGAACTGTGGAGGAACTTCCTTCGAGGCGGATATCCGGAACTTGCGATACACCCGGACCGGGATACCTCCTTGTGGCATGCCAGCTACATTCAGACCTATCTTGAAAGGGACGTGCGCACGCTCCGGCAGGTGGGGGACCTGACCCAGTACCAGAATTTCCTCCGCGTCCTGGCGGCCCGAAGTGCGCAGCTTTTCAGCCTGACCGACGTCGCCCGGGACCTCGGGGTTGCGGTCAACACCATCAAGGCCTGGCTCTCCGTGCTCGAAGCCACCTACCAGGTGATGGTGCTACGCCCCTACTTCGCCAACGTCGGGAAGCGGCTCGTCAAGACCCCGAAAGTGTATTTCACCGACGTCGGCACGCTTTGCTACCTGGCAGGTCTCAAGGACCCCGCCCATGCCGTCTCAGGCCCCATGGGAGGCGCCATCATGGAAACGGCGGTGCTGTCAGAAATCGTTAGGACGTTGACGCATCGGGGGATCGACCCGCAGGTCTACTTTTGGCGGACTATGGCGGGAACGGAAGTGGATTTGGTGGTCGAAACCGCCGCGGGGCTTGTCCCCATCGAGGTGAAGCTGTCCGCCACGCCGCGACCGGCCATGGCCGCCGCCATCAAGACATTCCGAGGGGATATGGAAGGTGCGGCGATGCCCGGATACGTGGTGCATCCCGGTGACATACGCCTGCCCCTCGGCGCTGGCGTGACGGCCCTGCCCTTCGCCGACCTCTAGCGTTGCGGTTCCCAATGGGATGTCCTGTCGTCCGTGCGCTTGGGGAGTGAGTGATGAACGCGGAGAATAGAGTCAAATTATGAGCCAACAAAACAAGACCCCACCGGATGTCGCTTACGTCTACCCCGCTCCATATTGGGGAATCTACGACAGCGCTTGGGTTAAATCCCTGCTTTTGTTCTTCGACCAAGTTGCCATCCTGTTACCCGACTACATGTATGGGCGCCACCAAGCGGCGGATCCGACGCTTGTTGAACCACTTGAGGATCGCGGTCTGTTGCAAGTGCTCGAACCCAAGAAGTGGGTAGACGAGAATATGGCCAATCAGCTTGCGGAGATCGTTGTCGAACTGCTCACCAATGGGGCGTTTGATGACCTACCCAAAGAAAAATACTTCCACGAACTGTCCCAGTCACGGATAGGCTACAGCGCCGATGTTGGTCTCGCAGCCTTTCTCGTCGGTGAACTCAGAGCCAGAGACCTAGCACGCCCTAGTGAAGACGGCGTCTCTATTCCACTTCACCCGACCGTTCGCACGACAATTCTTGTTATTCTTGGTCAGCTCTCCCGCGCAGCCGGAAGCAAACACGGTTTTGCTATCCACCCAACAACCAATCACCCCGAAGCCATCTCAGACCTAATCGAGACGCTGTCAAGACAGCCGATGCCATCGCGTGGCAAAGTGATCACGTTTGACCTCGAACCCGTCGTCAGTCTAGGCATGGATTCGATGCCCCTCGATGACATCCTCCAATTTCGCGATGACCATCAGGATGCCCACCGAACCTACATGCGCAACTTACAGCGGTTTATGGCCGAACTCGCCGGCATCGACATCGCTGAAGAACGAGAAGCATTGCTGCTGGAACGCCGCCAGGAAATCGCCGACGCTGCCCACGACATTCGCAGTTCTACTACACGAGCGCGCCGTAAGAATCTATCGTGGTCACTTGGGCTTGCGGGGGGTGCCTGGTCTCTTGGCACTGGCGACCTGCTTGGCGCAGCGCTTGCTGCCTGCGGCCTCATCACAGGGCTTCTCAGGGAGCCTAAGAAAGTCACGGCCTATTCCTACCTGTTTGCCGTCCAGAGCAAATTGGTAAAGTAGCTTTTCGTTCGCAATCTGCGTATTCCGGTGAAACTGGCCACCGAATCCGGAGCAAACCGGCCGGGTCGGAGCGAAGCGACGCCGGAGGTTGATAATCATCTCCGAAGTGGCCGGTTTGAGTCAATCCACAGGAGTCTCTTGGGTTGAGAACACATCATCTCGTCTCTCCTTTCCTGAGTGAGTTGCTGAGGCAAAGCTTGCTTCAGCAGAGTGTTGTTTCCATTGTTGCCTCAGAGTCTTCAGGCGACTCCTGAGATAATCCCAGTATTGATCGGAGACAGGTTGTTGTCTCACTTCCTGGATTAGAGGTTCGAAGTAGCTCAGGGAAGTGATCGGTCCACCGGTGTGGCCGTTGAGCCAGGCGACGTGCTTGCGGGCGCAGCCGAGAAGCAGGGCCTGCTCGATCTGCCGCAAGGACAGGCCCTGGCGGTAGAGGCGAGCGGCCAGCTGCCGATCGGCCGGGGAGAAGGAGCACTGAACGCCAGGGGCATCGAGCAGCAGACAGGCCACCTGATCGAGGTATTGGGATTCGGCCGCTTCGGGCTCCTGGACGAGGGATCTTTGGTAGGGCCAGAAGGCCTCGCTGATCTGGATGTGAGTGCGCTCGTGTTGATTGCGAGCGAGGCTGAGCTGAACTAGACCTCGGGACTGGAGTTCTCCCAGGTAGGTGAACAGGGAGCGGCGAGATTTGCGCAAGGCCGGAGCCAACTGGGTAGGCGAGACGGTCAGTTCGCCGGTGCAGCGATCCGCTTTCAGGCACAGATAGACAAAGAGTTTGAAGGCGCCGTCGCTGACGCTCTCCATCGCCTGTAGCAACGGAGCACCGGCGGCGGCGAACCAGCCACCTTGGACTTTCAACTGCGGTGTTGGACTCATGATTCGTCCTTTGCTTTGGTGGGAGGATGACGATGCCGGCGCATGGAAGCCCCTTCGAGCTCAATGCGGTAGGCATTATGGACCAGACGATCCAGGATGGAATCAGCGGTGGTCGGATCTCCGATCTGCTCATGCCAATGGGCGACGGGAAGCTGGGAGGTCAGGATCGTGGATCGACTGTCGTAGCGATCCTCGCAGATCTCGTAGAAGTCCCGTCGCTCGCTCTCGGCCAAGGGATTCATGGCCCAGTCATCGACGATCAGCACGTCGGTGCGGGCGATCTTACGCAGGAGCTTGTCGAGCGAGCCGTCGGCTCGAGCCAAAGCCAGATCGCGAAAGAGTCGAGCGGCACGAGTGTACAGAGCCGTCCACCCGTCGCGAGCGGCCTTCTGAGCAAAGGCACAGGCCAAGAAGGTTTTCCCGACTCCACAGGGACCGATGATCAGGAGATTGTGGTGGGTCTGGATCCAACGGCAGGTGGCGAGGCTGGCAATCAGCGAGCGATCCAGCCCCCGAGGTCGGCGATAGTTGACATCTTCCAGACAGGCCGAGAGCTTCAATCGGGCATTCTTCAGACGACGCTCCAAGGCCCGATTCTCTCGCCAGGTCCACTGCCGATCCACCAACAGGGCAAAGCGTTCTTCAAAGCTCAGTTGGGCCATCTCCGGGTCGGAGAGTTGCTCGGTGAAGGCCTCAGCCATGGCCCTGAGCCGCATGGCGTGAAGTTTTTCGACGGTGGGATTAACCAACATGAGAGGCTCCTTTCTCGCCTTCGAAGTACTCGGCCCCTCGCACGTTGGCGTGCTCGATCGGAGGACGTTCCGGCAACGGTTGCGGTTCCGCTTGACGGTCCAGACCGTTCTTCAACATGGACTGGATACTCTTGTAGGAGCAGGCCTGAAGTCGCAGGGCCCGACGGCAAGCCTGCTCCAAACGGTCTTCCCCAAAGCTGGAGCCCAGGCGCAGGATACCCAAGCAGGAGCGATAGCTTTGCTCGGGATAGCGACGGGATTGGAGGATCTTCTCGACCACCGATGCGGTATGGGGCCCGACTTTCTGAGCCCAGTGGATCAGACGCGAGGGTGACCACTCCAGATAGCGGCGATGGCATTCGGGCCGGTGCTCGTCCAAGGTCGTGGCCTTGCCCGGCTGATAGGAGCGACGGTGAGAGGTCACGCGGCGACCTTGATGGAAGATCTCCACGGTGGTGACGGTGGTGCGCAGCTCGACCTTCTGACCCACCAGGACATAAGGGACGCTGTAGTAGTGGCGGTCGAACTCGATGTGGTAATCGATGTTGACGCGGGCCTTCTTCCACTGGGCGAAGACGTAGCGTTGGGCCGGCAGGGGCCCCAGAGCCGGACGATCCAGGTCCTGGAAGCGCTGGCGGCGGTTGCCGGGGAGCTTGTGAAAGTTTCGAGTGTTGAGACGCTCCAGCAGCTCGGCAATGGCTTCGTTGAGCTCTCCCAGGGAAAAGAAGGTCCGGTGACGCAAGGCGGCCAAGATCCAGCGCTCGACGACTAACACACCCGACTCCGCCTTCGCTTTATCTCGAGGACGGCGCACTCGAGCCGGGATCACCGCGACGCCGTAGTGCGAGGCCCAATCCGAATAGCTCGCATTGAGATCCGGTTCATAGCGACAGGGGCGGTGGACCGCATCTTTGGTGTTGTCTGGAACCACGACGCAGGGGCAACCCCCCAGGAACTCCAGAGCCCGAGTGTGGGCCGCGAGCCACGAGGGTAAGTCCTGCCTTAGGGAGGCTTCCGCATAGGTATAGTTGCTTGCCCCCAGCACGGCCACGAAGATCGAGGCCTCTTGGGTTTCCCCCGTATGGCGATCCACGATCGGGACCGTGTCGCCGGCATAGTCCACGAAGAGCTTCTCGCCGGCCCGGTGTTCCTGCCGCAGCACCAGATCCAGCTTGCCCCGCCAGCGATGCTACAGATCGCAGAACTGACTGTACTGATAGCCCTCCGGATACGCCTGCTTGTACTCATCCCAGAGCAGCATCAAGGTCACATGTTTGTGTCGGCAGCGCTCCTCATGGACGGTGGCGAAGTCGGGGAGGGGACGTTGCTCCGGGGGAGATTTACCCGTGGGAGGAAACACCCGGTTCTGAATCGCCCGGTCATCCCACCCCTCAGGGAGTGGCCAACTCAGACCGGCTCCTTGGGCCCGGCGCACATACTCTGCCACGGTGCTGCGCGCGAGGGCACAGCTACGGGCGATCTGCCGATCCGAAAGATGAAGCTGAAACTTCAGGCGTAGGACATTTTTGATTTTGCGCATGGACTTCCTTTGGTTCGGCACGATCGCTCCTCCGAAAAGGAGTCATGGTACCGAAGGAGTCCAACGTCGCTTCCGTCCGCTCTGGAAACCGATTCCGGGAAACCGGCCACCCTTCCGGAAACCCCGTTTCTAGTGGCCGGTTTGCTCCGGAATCAGTGGCCGGTTTGCTCCGGAATCAGTGGCCGGTTTGCTCCGGAATCACCGGCCGGTTTCGTCCGGAATACGCACCTTACCGAGAGTCACACCCAAATCAACGCAGACCTGGTCTGTTGTCGGATGACTCTCGAGCATATCGAGGCTCCCGTCAAGCTTCTTTCGCTCATGAAACGGGTTCGGTCTGAAGATGGAAGCACTCGGTTCTTTTTCCAAGTGCCTGACACTGAAAGAGTACTCAAGGAGTCAGCCTTCTGGGATATCTATTACGAGCACTGCTCGTACTTCAGTCGGCCCAGTCTGATGAAAATGTTTGCTCTTCAGGGCTTTCAGGAGATCGGTATCTGGCCGAGTTTCTCGAATCAATACTTGACCGCGGAAGCGCGCTTCGCTGATGGAACGGAGCAGGCCTCGGTAGAGATGCCTTCTCCCGAGTCCATCATAAAAGGAGCCAAGGGATTCTCCGTTTCTTCTCGGCATAAGATTGATAACTGGCGCTCTTGGATCCGTGAAATGAAGCAGGCTGGCAAAAGAATCTTGCTGTGGGGAGGAGGATCGAAGGCGGTTGCATTCTTGACCACTACCAAGTTGACGAGTGAGATCGATTTCGTAGTCGACATCAATCCTCACAGGCAGGGGACCTACTTGGCAGGCGGAGGTCAGGAAATTGTTCCCCCCGAGTTTCTGCAGGAGTACCAGCCGGATTGGGTGATTGTGATGAATCCCATCTATCAGGAAGAGATCGAGTCAGAATTAGCGAAGCTGAGTCCCCAATCGAGGACTGTGACCCTAGACTGAGGGATAGGAGGACTAGGTGAACCAGCTTCTTGGCGTCGACATGTCGCGGCCGGTCGCGGTGGTTCCTGGCGGAGTCGGGTTCGAGTAATGCCGAAGACTTCAATCGGGCTTTACGTTTTCAACGGTGAGAAGTATCTGGAGGATGCCATTGCTTCGATTCTTGGCCAGACGGAGAGTGACTTCGAAATCGTCATCTCCGACAATGCTTCGACCGACAGAACCGCGGAGATCAGCCAGTCTTTCCATGATTCGCGCATTCGATTCTACTCATCCGATGTGAATCGAGGTGCCTCCTGGAATCACAGCCGGGTGTTCGAACTCAGCCGCGGCCGCTACTTCAAATGGGCTGCCTACGATGACATTCTTCAGCCTGAATTCCTTGAAGCCTGCCTCGAGGCTCTCGAACGAGATCCCGAAGTAGTCCTGGCCTACACAGATATTGAGGCAATCAACTCGGAAGGTCTATCTCAATCCGCGTTTTCCCTACCAGTCAATCCTACTGGAGCCTCCGCTCATTGGCGGTTTGGCCAGCTAATGCTTCGAAAACACGCGTGCCAGCACGTTTTTGGTGTAATCAGACGGGACGCTCTCGAGAAGACCGACTTGATTGGGCCTTTCATCGGATCAGATCGAGTCCTGCTGACGCACCTGGCTCTCCTGGGCCGTTTCGAACGCATCCCAAAACCTTTGTTCCGTTGGCGCTTGATCAACGACAAATGGAATTCCCGCAGCGACAATTGGAAATCCCCACACGAGGGATAAAAAAAAAGAGCTGTAGCCGTCCTCTGAGACGACTCTTTTCGGGGTCCTCCTTTCTGTAAAAAAGAGAGATTGTTTTTAGAATGCGAGGGGGATGGAGTGAGGGCGTAGCCCGAACGGAGCTCCCCCTCGCTCGCGCCGGCGTCGAGGGGAGTGGACCAGATCCACGAGGCTCCTGAGCGGCCTCTGTAGGGCGCTGTACGACCTCTCCCCTTGGCGGGCACTCGTCTATCGTCCCCACCAAGCACTTCCCAGGGGCCAATCAGCCGATTTGCCCGGATTTGAACTCCTCGCGGTTTCCTCATTTCGTGGTTTCCTGCTGTTTCTTCTTGGCGCTCTCCATTCGGTAGCTCGAGACGTTGAGTTCCAGAATCACGCTGTGGTGCACCACCCGATCAATCGCCGCCACCGTCGTCATGGGGTCCTTGAAGATCCTCTCCCAGTCCGAGAAGATCAGGTTGCTGGTCAGCAAGATGCTGCGGCGTTCGTAGCGATGGGCCAGCAGTGTGAAAAGAACCTCCATTTCCTCCCGACTTTGCTGAACGTAGCCGATGTCATCGACTATGAGAGCCTCGAAGCGATCCAGTTTCTTGAGCTCCTTCTCCAGAGTCAGATCGATTTTGGCCCGCAGCAATCGCTGTACCAGCAGGGCGCAGGTAGAGAATAGAACCCGGCGCCCCAGCAGAATCAACTCCTGCCCCAGAGCACAGACTAGATGCGTCTTGCCGCTTCCAGGGTTGCCGAAAGCCAAGACGTTCTCGGCGCGATCCAAAAACGTACCTTCCAGCAGCGCCGTCAGTTGTCGATCCACGCTTTGGGGCAAGCGCGAGCGGTCCAACGCCGTCAGCGTTTTCTCCCAGGGAAGCTTCGAGATTCGGCGCAGGCGCTGGATTTTGCGCTCGTGCCGCTCCGCCACTTCGATCTCAGATAACGACAAGAGAAACCGGGGATAGGACAGACTTTCCTGGGTAGCCAGTGCCGCCTGGGCGGCGGAGTGCTCCCGAAAGGCTGGTAGATGCAGCTGGACAAGGCACTCGCGAAGCCGGGTCAAGTTGCCTCCACTCATGATCTCACCTCCCGGCTCTCCAGCAGCGTGTCGTAGACGCCCACGTCCATCTTCTCCACCGCCACTTCCCAGGGCTCCACCACCGGATCGACGAGGCATTCTCGTAGTGCTTCGAAACGGATTCTTTGTCCCCTCTCAATCAGCCCCTGAAGTGCCTCTCGCACTCGCTGCTCACCTTCCTGGGCAGCCAACTCGAGGATCTTCAGATACTGGCGATCCGCCGTGGCTGGACAATCTTGGCGCAGCTCGTCGTAGGCGACTCGAAACAAGATCCCCGGAAACAGATCCTCGCGCCAGCGATAGCGAGTGAACGCCCCCGGCTTGCGCACCAGGGAATGGATCACCTGCCGGTAGTCAATGCGATGCTTGCCTTCTCCTCGCAAGCGAGGCATGCGTGCCTGTGGCTGACCCCCGTAGTAGACCTCCACCTGATCCGCCCACACCCTCACCTGCACCCGCTCGCCGATCAACCGGCTGTCCACCGAATAGGTGTTGTGGCGAACCCGGATCGTACTGCTGGGGGAGACTCTCACCCACTGCCGGGTGAAGTCATCCAGACGGCGTGCCGGCAACGGGCGCATCACGGCCAGCTCTTCTCCCAGGCGCTTTTGCCGGGTCGCATTGCGCCGGTCCACAATCACCGCTACAAAACCCTCGTACTCTTCCCGGCTGGAAAAATCACGGCTACACCGCAGCAGCAGTTCCTGCTCGATGGCCCGTTTCAAGCGGTGATGGGCCTGTTCCACATCCCCGTTCTCGTGAGCCTTTCCTGCCTGGGTGCGACTCGAGCGCATCCCGAAGTGTCTCAGCAACCCTTGATAGCGCTCGGTGAACTCTTCCCGTTTCAGGTTGTTGACGGCCGCCGAAAGCCGGTCTGTTCGGTGTTCCTCGGGCAGCGCCCCCAACTCCCACAACGCGTTCTGAAGCCCCAGGCTGAGGCTCTCAAAGGACTCACTGAAACACAGCGTGGTCGCTTCCCAGTTCGAGTAGGCCAAAACAAAGTGGTACAGCAGATGGGGAAACGGCTGGCCCTGGATCGTCACTCCCAGACGCCCCATAAACGTAAAGTCCGATTGAGCTTGATGTCCCGGCCGATACTTCTGCGGGAACATCACCTCCTTCGCTTCTCCGTGTTGTGCCTTCCACTGCTTGATCCTGCGCTGCAGCGTCCTCAACTGACCTTGCTGGAAGGCCCCTTCCTGCTGGCGGCACAAATACTCGAACACCGCTGTCGCTTCCACCGTCGGAGATCGCTTCAGGATCTCTTCCACCTCTGGCCACACCGACTCGAACGGATCCGATCGAGTTCGCCAATATCGCTCCGGCTGACTCTGGCTCGGCAGCTTTCCCGACTTCAGGTACTTCCGAGCCGTCTTTCGCGACAGCCCCGCTTTGGCCGCCGCCATCGTTAGCGTCTTCTCGTTCTTTTGCAACTTTACTAACCTCCGCACTTGCTGATCCTTAACCATGCCCTCATGGTCAGGATCAGCCCTGAAAAAGTGGGGAATTCTATTTGTCGTCGTGGGAAATTCTAACTGTCGCCAATCAGGCGCTGCCATCCAGAGCAGACAGCCAGCCTGCGAGAAGATCCGAGGACATTGGCCAGGTGGTTTGACACATCCAGCAAGGGACGCTTCTACTTTCCGAATTGGAGATACACGAAAGAATACTGGAGAATCACCGGCAGAAGTGATTTGAGATTTGGGGAACGGCTGGCAGCCAGAATCTGGGTGGGTCTCTACCCCTTTCGACATTCGCCTCGCCTCGGATTAGATGTCTTCAGGGCCCTTAAAACTCTATCAAAGGTATTGTCAAGTTAACCGGTAGACGGCAACAGCGGCAAACGGACCATCGCCATCAGGCAAATACAAGTTCGCCGTGATACGGTGGTTCGGTTGACTGTCGTAAATCACCTTCTCGATGCGATAGCCGCCGGCCATGATAGTGCCGACCGTCTTGGAGTTGAGTGGCGATCGGTCGGGAAAGCCTCCAAGTTGCTCGACAAAGAACTCGCGGAGACGCTTTTGATACGCGCGAATCTGTTCCGGCGTTTCGAGTTTCTCATAACCCTCTCGCCGGCGATCCAACGCGGCGTACGCTTCTTGTTGCCAGTGGGAATAGAGCCCAGATTGCTTTTGCTGACTCGCGGTTAGACAGGTTAGGTCCTCAGCGGGCGCAGCGGACAAGCCACGCGTGGCGACAACCAATATGGATAGCATGCAGGTTGCGCATTTCATCGATCTTCTCTCGCGGTGACTTGGTTGCCGGACGACGTGAGCTATTCTAACCTACGCACGTATGAAAACAGTAAGCCTGTCAGGAACCGACGTTCTATTCTTCAATCCTTTTGTTTGTCAGCACCGGCGTAAAAGGGGACCAATTGCGCCGGTTTGAAAGTACCTACCCCGCCCCATTCGCCAGGACGCGGTAAGAGAAGACTCTACAACCAGACTCTAAGAAATCTGGCTATTATAGAGACTATATAGACCTAATCGGCTGTTGTTAGAGTTGGGACTTAAGACTCAAGGCAATCAATTTATAAAATTCACTGTTCGGCGTAGAAGGACCATATGGATCGGCATTCGATAGTCCTAAGGGCCGCCAACCCCACGTTCGATGAAGGTCTGGCATTTGCCCGCTACGTTGACGAAGCAGCCGAGGGGTTCTTTCGTTTTATGCTCGGTCGCCGGGTCGGGTACATTACCGCCACGGCGTTCGTCCAGCCCGACCACGACCTCTCCTACCAGAATGTGACTTTCGCAGAACGTGACAACGTCATCGTGGGAATGGCCTCGGGGTACACCGCGGAGCAGCATCGCCGTTCCTCGCGCCAACCCCTGAAGCGCGCTGCCGGAAGGCGTAATCTACGAATGAGGATCGTGCTAATACTGTTTGCTCCACTCATGCGGATTATCGATTCAATCGCCGATGGCGATTTCTACCTCCATGCCATCGCTGTTGATAAAGAGCTTCGCGGCGATGGCGTCGGCTCCGTCTTGATGGACTCTTTTGAAGAGCGGGCTCGCGCGAGCGGATCGACTCGACTATCCCTGGACGTGTCAGCTAAGAATGAGGGGGCTCGCCGATTCTACGAGCGCCGCGGGATGAACGTCGAGTCGCAATGGCCGAAGCGATTGGCTATACCGGGATTGAAGTTCTATCGAATGACAAAAGGGCTCTGAGCCTTCAACGGGTACCAAAGCCAGTTCGGAGGGTAGAGCCTTGGTGGTTGCCAGACGCGATCACGGAAAATGGGGTGGCGAAGTTATCACCGAACTGTGAGACGCACCTGAATCATGGACTACGACCAGACCGACATCCCAGCAGGCTACGACCGGGGCCGTGATCATGGTCCGGAGGCCCTTGACCTATGGATGAGTGCCGTCGAATCGCATCTTGACGGTGGAGCCATCACTAGAATCCTCGATTTGGGCTGCGGGACTGGCCGTTTCTCCGAAGGCCTAGCTGCCCGATTCGATGCTGAAGTTGTGGGCGTCGACCCCTCATCGAAGATGTTGGCTCTTGCGAGCGCCAAGCGTCGCGATGACCGCGTTCGGTATCTGCTCGGACACGCGGAGGCTATCCCCCTCGCGTCCCAATCGGTTGACATAGTTTTCATGTCGATGAGTTTTCATCATTTCGTCCATCCAGTTCTCGCCACCCAGGAGTGCCGACGGGTGCTTGGTTCGTGCGGACACACGTTTGTGAGAACGGGCACTCGCGAACAGATCCATTCATACGCATACGTACCGTTCTTCCCCTCCAGCCGATCGATGCTTGAGGAGGTACTCCCAGATAGGCTCCAGTTGCGCGAGGTCTTCCAGGCGGCGGGATTCCGCGTGGTGGCTTCGGATGTGGTAACGCAGACCATCGCTCCGGGGCGGGCGGCTTACGCCGAGAAACTCGCGGCCGGAGGCGATTCAATCGTTGCACGCCTTCGTCCAAAGGAACTTCACGACGGCCTCGCAGCACTGCGTGCTCGTGCAGCGGTAGAGGATGGCGACGCGATTGTTGAGCCCATCGATCTCATGGTCTTCCGCTGACTGCTTTGGGCGAACACGACATAGCAGGCGTTTCCAGCCGACATCGGACACCAGTCAGGCGGAGTGCGTTGCAGCTCCGTGCCGTGGCTGAACCGCGGCCACTTGGACCTATACCGCTAGATCTCTATCGCTATCGCCTGAACCGGAAAAGTGCAATCAATGTCCAATTGCCCGAGAAAGGAAGAGTACGCGGTTAATACAGCATGCTCTGCTACAAAGGGGTCATGGCCTTAACGGAGGGAGGGCTCGGGGGCTAGGACTCGAACCTAGATCGGCGGCTCCAAAGGCCGCTGTCCTACCAGTTGGACGACCCCCGAATCAGAGTCGCATCTTATCCTAAAAGAGCCACGCCGCGAAAGGGTTACACGGCGGGCGTTGCGGCCCGCGACTTGTCCAGAACCTCAGCAACCGTCTGAGCCGCAACTCGGCTCTCTGAAACCAGCGACGTGGTCGGTCTGTTACTGGGTGTTCGGTGCCTGTCCGGATCTACTTTCCTGCCGCCTCGACCTCTTCCAAGGGCTTGATGATTCCGAGGGCAATCTTTACCTTGTGCTCGATCTCACGAGATTGGTCTGCGTTCTCCATCAGGGATTGCTTGGCATTTTCACGCCCTTGTCCTAAGCGATCCTGGCCGTAGGAAAACCAGGAGCCACTCTTTTCCACGATCCGGTGTTCAACCGCCAGATCGAGGAGCTCTCCCTCGCGCGAGATTCCCCGCCCGAAGGCGATATCGAACTCTGCATTCCTGAAGGGCGGTGCCATCTTGTTCTTGACCACCTTGACCTTGGTCCGGTTGCCCACGTTTTGGTCGCCTTCCTTGATCGCCGCGACTCGACGGATCTCCAGACGAACCGAGGAATAGAACTTGAGAGCACGACCTCCGGTAGTGGTCTCGGGGTTGCCAAACATCACTCCGATCTTCTCCCGGACCTGATTGATGAAAACCAGACAGGTGTTGGACTTGGAAACAATCCCGGTCAGCTTGCGGAGCGCCTGCGACATCAGACGAGCCTGGAGTCCCATGTGGGAATCACCCATTTCGCCCTCGAGCTCTGCGCGAGGAACCAGGGCGGCGACGGAGTCGACCACCAGGATATCCACGGCACCGCTTCGGACCAGCACTTCTCCGATCTCCAGGGCCTGCTCACCATAGTCTGGTTGTGAGACCAGAAGATCAGCCACCTTGACACCTAGATTACCTGCGTAGACAGCATCCATGGCGTGCTCGGCATCGATGAAGGCGGCAGTTCCACCTACTTTCTGAGCCTCGGCAATGGCATGCAGCGCCACTGTGGTTTTTCCACTGGATTCGGGCCCGTAGATCTCGATGACCCGGCCCCGAGGCAATCCGCCGATCCCGAGGGCCGCATCGAGAGAGAGAGAACCAGAGGAGATCACAGGAACATCCAGACTGATCCCATCGCCCAGTTTCATGATGGAACCCTTGCCAAACTGTCGTTCAATCTGAGCCAGGGCCAACTCAATCGCTCTCTCCTTGTTCTGTTGTTCACTCATGATCTCTTCCTTTCCTCGAAAACCGTCCATTGGGGTTCCCGCAACATCTCCTAGGACGTATAGTCATAGAAGCCCCTACCTGACTTCCTTCCCAGCCAGCCTCCGTCAACCATCTGCCTCAACAAGGGGCAGGGGCGATACTTCGAATCCTTGAAACTGTCATAGAGCACTTCCATGATGTCTAAGCAGATGTCCAAGCCAATCAAGTCGGCTAGCTCCAGGGGACCCATGGGGTGGTTCATGCCCAACTTCAACACCTGATCAATCTCCTCTGCTTCTGCCACACCTTCCATCAGGGCAAAGGCAGCTTCGTTGAGCATCGGGATCAGGACCCGATTGGTCACGAATCCGGGGGAATCCCGCACCTCGATCGGTACCTTCTCGAGACGCAGAGCCAAAGCCTTCGTCTCCTCAATCGTCTCGGCACTGGTGGCCAGACCCCGTATCACTTCCACCAGCTTCATTCGAGGCACCGGGTTCATGAAATGCATTCCCACGACTCGAGCCGGGCGCTGGGTGGAAGCACCCAGACGCGTAATGGAAATCGACGAAGTATTGCTGGCCAAGATGACGTCGGAACCACAGATCCGGTCCAGTTCCTCGAAGACCTCCTGCTTCGATTCAAACTGCTCGAAGACAGCTTCGATGACCATATCCGCGTCTTTCAGATCTTCCCACTCGGTGGTCGGCTCAATGCGCGCCAAGGCCTGCTTTGCCGTCCCGGCATCCCCTCCAGCGGCCTGGGCCGCCTTCTCGAGCCCGCGGCGAATCCTCTCCAAGGCAGGTTCGAGCAACTCGGGTCGAGTCTCCTTCAGATGCACTCTGAGGCCATGGTAGGCGCAGACCTGAGCAATGCCGCTACCCATGGTTCCTGCTCCAACGACAGCGATGACCACCTGGTTTCTCGTTCCCTGCCCCTCCAGCCCTAACGACTCAGAAACTCAATCCGCGAAGCTAATTGTAGCCGACGGCTATGACTTCCCAGGCAGCATGAGAGGGCACCCGATAACCCTCCTTTTTCAATGACAGGATCCCGCTTGAGGCAGCGCCCGGGTTTGACAACCGGGGGCTCGGGATGATAAAAAACCTCCTTACTGTTGAGGTGCTAACGATATGTCCATGGTTTGCGAGATTTGTGGAAAGAGGCCCATGTCGGGGAACCATGTTTCCCATGCTCACAACCTCACCAGACGCCGCTGGAAACCTAACATCCAGCGGGTTCGTGCGGTCATCAACGGAACCGTGCGGAAGATCCGAATCTGTACCAAGTGCCTCAAGTCAGGTAAGGTTCAGAAGCCCGCTCTGAACACCTAAGACTCCCGCGGCAGCTTCAACACTTGCCAATCCTGGCTAGCCCGACCCGCTACCTCATCCGCACCCTGCCTCGCCGCTCAATGGAATGGATTCCAGCGATTCCTTTGAGAAAGCCAACGACCTTCTGCAGATGCTTCATATCCCTGACCTCGATCGTCATCCGGATCTCACCGAACTGGCTGTTGACGGTCTTGGCTTGGGCATCGACGATGTTTGTGTTCAGGGTCGAAACGCCAGCGGTGATTTCGGCCAACATGCCGGTACGATCTTCCGTCGCGATGGAGAGGCGTACTGGATACACGACCTCACCGACCCCATCACTCCATTCGACATCGATCCTACGCTCTGGGTTGACCAACAGGTTTTCCACATTGCGGCATTTCGTCGAGTGCACCGAGATTCCCCGTCCCACCGTGATATAGCCAGTGATTTGTTCACCCTGAATCGGATTGCAGCATTTTGCTCGAAACACGAGTAGATCGTCGTATCCTTTCACTTGTATGGCAGCATCCGCACTTCCGAAAACCTTCTGGACCACGGTCGACAACGTCGACTCTTTGGTCTCGTCTCTGGTCACCCTCCCCGGATCCAACCGCCGCAGGATTTGCCTCGACCCAACCTTTCCATAACCGATGCTGGCGAACAGGTCCTCGAGCTTAGCCGCCTTGTATTCCGAGGCAATCGATTCCAGCTCGGCCTTGTACTTCTTGAGATTGAGCTTGCACTTGCGTGCCTCCTTCTCCAACATCTTCTGCCCTATTTCAATCGCGCGCTCCTTCTGCCTCTGATTCAACCAGCGCCGGATTGAGTTTCGGGCTCGCGAGGTCTTGACGAAGTTCATCCAGTCGCGACTCGGGCGCTCCTCGCTGGAGGTTAGAATCTCTACAATCTCCCCGTTTCTCAGCTCATATTTCAGGGGTACGATGCGGCTGTTGACCTTGGCACCGACACACCGGTTTCCAACCTCGCTGTGAATGTAATAGGCAAAGTCGACAGGCGTCACGCCTCTTGGAAGAGTCACAACCTCTCCCTTAGGCGTAAACAGGTAGACCTCTTCCGGAAACAGGTCGATCTTGAGATTGCTCAGGAAATGATGAGGATCGTCCACCTCCTGCTGCATGTCGAGGAGCTGACGCAGCCAAAGGAATCGCTTTTCATCGCCTTCCTCTTCCAACCTGCCTTCCTTATATTTCCAGTGAGCGGCGATACCTTCTTCGGCAACCCGATTCATCTCATGCGTCCGAATCTGGATCTCGAAAGGCTGTCCATTAGGACCAACCAGACTCGTATGAAGCGACTGGTACATGTTCGGACGCGGCATCGCAATCAGGTCTTTGATGCGTCCCGGCACCGAATTCCAGAGATTGTTGACCAGACCGAGAATGGTGTAGCAGTCACAAACGGAGTCCACCAGTATTCGAATCGCGATGAAGTCGTAGACCTGGTCCGGAGTGATTCGCTGGCGCATCATTTTCTGGTGAAGGCTGTAGATCCGCTTGATCCGGCTTTCGATCTGAACCTGGATCCCCTGTTCCTGAATCCGCTGGAGCATGACATCGGTGACTTCTGCTATGAATTGGCTGCTGTTCGCCTTTTTCTCTTCAACCTGGCCTACCAGGTTCTGGAAGGCCGGTGGGTCGAGGTAGCTGAACGACAGATCCTCCAGTTCCCCTCGCATCTTTGCCATGCCCAGGCGATGAGCGATCGGAGCGTAGATGTCGAGCGTCTCCTGAGCAATGGCCTCCCGCTTCTCCGGCGACAAATATTGAAGCGTGCGCATGTTGTGAAGACGGTCTGCCAGCTTCACCATGATGACCCGCACATCGTCAACCATCGCCAGAAGAAGTTTGCGGAAATTCTCCGCCTGCTGTTCTTCTCGTGAAGAGAAGTGGATCTGGCTGATCTTGGTGAGCCCATCGACGACGTGTCCGATGTCGTCGCCGAAATACTCGCGGATCTTCTCGATCCGAGTCAGGGTGTCCTCGACAACATCGTGCAGCAGTCCCACACTGACGCAGGAGACATCGAGCTTCATTTCTGCCAGGATGTTGGCAACCTCCAGGGGATGAGAAAGATAGGGCTCACCCGACTGGCGGACCTGTCCCTTATGCTCGCGAGCCGAGAAAACGTAGGCTTTGCGCAGAAGTTCCATGTCCGCGCTGGGATGGTATTGGTGAACCTTGCGCTCTAGGTCTTCGAAACGGATCATGGCACGGCACTCTGCCACCGGCCATTCTAGCAGGATACGAGGTTGTCGGTTTGGGGGTTGGAGTTGGTTCTTCCTATTCTTCGCTATTGGCCGCGCCACTGATGGTTCGCCGTGCCAGCTCGGCTTCTTCTTCCTGCTTCCGCTTCATTTCCAGGGCTTCCAATGCCAGCTTGTCTGCTTCCAGCTCCCATTTCTGCTTCTCTTCCTCTTCCGTGGCGAGCTTACCCTTTTCGCGGTAGAGCAGGTTCAGGTACTGCATGGCTTCGGTATAGCTAGGCCTGATCTCGAGGGCTTCCTTGAGGGCGCTGACCCCCTCATCTATCAGCTGGGTAACCTGGGCGTTTTCCTCTTCCGTCAAGTACTCCACGTTCTCGCCGGTCATCCCCGTCTTGTCGTAGGAAAGTTGCCAGTCGATCGTTCCAACCCCATAGAGTGGTTCCGGATTGCTAGGATCGGCCTCCATCTGCTTGCGGTACCA
Source organism: Acidobacteriota bacterium (assembly GCA_965219855.1). Taxonomy (GTDB): domain Bacteria; phylum Acidobacteriota; class UBA6911; order RPQK01; family JAJDTT01; genus CAUZIZ01. Next base: position 21,311 of record CBDCOR010000021.1, on the reverse strand, counting down.
CTCTTTGGCACTTTGGTAGTCGCCCATGCTGTTGTGGATGCCCGCGATACTGGCCATGGAGGTGGTATTTTGGGAATCTATTTCGAGAACCTTCTCGAAAGTGGAGATGGCCTGCTTGGCCATCTGCAGGTTTTCCAGGCTCTGGGACCCTGGTACGAACTGGGCCCGGTAGGTGGTGGCCAGATACAACTGAGCATCCAGGAGCTCGGGATCGAGCCTTATCGACTCGCTGAAACGCTCTACTGCTTTGTCATACCTCTGGCCTGAGTAAGCCTTCACGCCCTCGTTGAGTTCGTTCCGTGCCTTGAGCTTGTCATACAGGCTCAGCGCTTTACAACCCGCCGTCCCGCTGAGGAGGAGTGCTGCTCCGAGCACAAGCAAAATTGATTTCGTCGTCCGGCTCATTACAAACTTCGCCTCCCGATTCTCTAAAAGACCGCTTCTTCAGGACGCGCGGGTAGTCCCTTCAGGATTTTATCCCTCTGGAGTGAACAGGCCGATGTCGCCTACACCCGACCCCTTGGCGGTGTCGATGACGCGAACCACGTCCTCAAAGGGTAGACCCGGATCGCCCTGAATGAACATGTTCTTGTTGGCTCGGGCGCTGTAGATGTCAAACAGGCGGGTGCCGAGCTGGGGCAAGGTCACCGGATCGTTATTGATCCTCAGCAAGCCGCCAGCGTCAATCGAGACGACAATCGCATCTGACTTGACAATCACATCTTCAGGGATGTCATCGGGCGACTTTTCCGGCACTCTGGCCTCCAGGTCGTACTGGGTGGTGGGCTGAATCACCATGAAGATGATCAACAGCACCAACAGAATATCGATGTAAGGGGTGATGTTGATGTTCGACATCGCCCCTTGACCAGTGGTCTGCATCGCCATCTTTACAGCCCCCCTTCCTTGCTTACCCGGTCCACCAGGAGTCCGATCCTCTCGACTCCAGTCTCTCGCGCCTTGTTGATGACCTCTACCACCCTTCCATACGGAGTGGCGACATCACTCTTGATGAACAGGGGTTTCTCCGGGGCCAGAGCGACCTGAGCTTCGAGCTTTTCCAGCAACACGTCATCCGGAACCGGCAGTTTGTTCACGTAGATGCTTTCATCCCGGGTGATGGTGACCGTGGTGGCGTCCTCGCCCTCGACCTCAGGCGCTTCCTGGGCATTTGCCGCCGTGGCCTTGTTGACAAAAACCCCCTGCTGCAGCAGGGGCGTGGTGATCATGAAGATGATGAGCAAGACCAGCATGACATCAGCCATCGGAGTGACGTTGATGTCATTGACCATGCTACTACTCTTGCCACCGCCGCTACCGATCGCCATGCTGCTTGGCCCTCCGCGCCAGGAAGAAGTCGACCAACTCAGACGACGAGTTGTCCATCTCGACCACAAAGGATTCGATCTTCCCGGTGAAGTAGTTGTACATCCACACGGCAGGGATCGCGACGAACAGACCGAATGCGGTGGCGACCAGGGCCTCGGAAATTCCACCCGCTACCGCCGCCAAACCCGTATCTTCAGCCTGGCTCATGCCGGCAAAAGCGTTGATGATGCCGACGGTGGTACCCAAAAGGCCAACAAAAGGAGCGGTACTTCCGATCGTCGCCAGACCTCCCAGACCTCGCTTGAATTCTTCGACGCCGACTGCAGTGGCTCGCTGAAGAGCGCGTCGAGAGGCTTCTATCTTCTCACCAGAAATCTGGTCGGATGTCTCATGGGCCTGAAATTCCTTCAAGCCGGCTATCAGCACCTTGGCCAGATGGCTCTTCGACTTCTCTTCTGCCAGGTCGATCGCCCCCTGGATGTTGTCGTTCTTCAGGGCTTCAGTCACTTCCGGAACAAACTCTTCCGACTGTTTGCGCGAAGCCCGATACATCAAGAAGCGCTCGATCATCACCCCAATAGACCAAACCGACTGGAGCAACAGGATGACTACGACCGCTTTGGCCAAAAACCCCATTTGGTTCCAGAGTTCCATGAATCCTAGTTCCATTCTCTAACCTCCCAACAGGCTGATTTACTCGAACCCAATATCTCCTACCTAAGCACAAAATTCACGGTAACCGTGGCAAGAACGGGTACCGGTTCTCCATTCAGCAGGGTAGGAGAATATACCCACTGCCGCACCGCGGTTACGGCCGCATCGTTCAATAGAGGATGTCCACGGATGATCTTGATATCAATTACGTTCCCTGCTTCACCGACCGTCACCTGAAGTATCACCATGCCCTTGACTCGGGCTCGTTTGGCCAGTTCCGGATAGTTCGGTTCCACACGCTTGACCAACTTGGACGCCTGAACGTTGCCTCCGACCCGGATCGGGTCTTTCTTCTTCTTCGGGGGCGGTGGCGGCGGAGGGGCATCAGTCGGAATAGCCCCAAGGACTCCACCCAGAGCACCACCCGGCACTCCGCCCACGGCTCCACCCGGGATTCCACCCGCAACACCGCCGGTGATTCCGCTAAGACTCGAGTACTCTGGGACGTCATCCATCGGTGCCGGGATCTCCTTGGGAACTTCGGTAGGTGCGACGAACTGGGAAGGATCCAGCTTGATCACCTGGATTTCCTGCCGCTTCACCGGGGCCGGCGGTGGCGGCGGCGGAGGTGGAGGTGGAGGTGGAGGTGGAGGGGCCAACATCGTCAGGAGCTCGTGCTCAGGCAATACGGCGTAGTAGTACAACGGAATGACGATCAAGACGCCGATCAACACCGCATGCACCATGAAGGAAATAAAAAACGTGCTCTTTGCCCTTGACGATTTCTGCGATGTGGATTCGATCAGATTGTCAAACATTTGTCGTCTCTTCCTTTCTTATCCCAGACTCTCCTTAGCCAAAGGCTCGCGACAATGGGCCGATGTTACACTCCGACCCTGGTAGAGTCAAGAGAATTTTTCGCGCGTCTTTTTTGTCGTAACCCGTTATGTCATAGCCTGTTATAAGAGTTGCTTATAGGGAATCCAATTCCACACCAAGAATAGCAGGCGTCTCATTTCCGTCTTCGCTTTTGTTCCGATTGACCGTACCACCAGACGACGATCGGGCTGGCAATTGCGACGGAAGAATAGGTTCCTACAAGTATACCAATCACCAACGCGAAGGAAAAGTTGCGAAGTACCGGGCCTCCCAGCAGATACAGGGCAAAAACCGCCAGAAAGGTTCCGCCGGAAGTCAAGATGGTACGGTTCAGCATCTGGTTGATGCTGGCGTTGATGACCTCGGCCATGGTTGCCCGCCTCATAAGACGAAGGTTCTCACGAACCCGATCGAATATGACGATCGTATCGTTGATCGAATAGCCAACCAGAGTCAGCAGGGCAGCGATCACGGTCAGGGTAAACTCGCTGTTCACCAGTGAGAGGGCCCCTACGATGATAAAGACATCGTGAAAGAGCGCCACGATTGCTGCCACACCATAGACGATCCGAAAGCGTACGGCGATATACATCAGGATGCCGAGGAGTGAAAAAATGATCGCACTCTGCGCCCTATCCCGCATCTCCTGCCCCACCTTGGGGCCCACGCTCTCCACACTGAGAACCGTGAAATTCCCAAAATAGATATTGTCCTGAAGGGCTTTTTGTGTCGCCTCAGAGAGATCTATCCCCTGGAGCTCTTCCAAGCTTTGAAAAACTCCCCCGCTGCTGTTTCGATGGGCGATCACCCTTCCTGCCAGCTGATCGTAGTGGTCGACCGAGTCCTGAACCGATTTCTCCGTGCCCACACCGTCTGGATCGAGTTGCTGGAGCTTCGAGGAGAGTGCGGTTACGACCACATTGTTCAAATCCAACTTGTCCGAGTCCAGCCCCTCCTGGTCGTACTCTCGTCGCAGCGCCTCGATGATCCCGTCGCTTTGAGCAATCAGATCTTCCGATTCTTCATCCTCGATCCGTCCCATTCGGATCTGCACTTCGTTCTTATCCAATTCATCGAAGCGCGTCACCTCCTCGGCCTTCAAATCGCCATCGCTGAGGGTGCGTCGTATCCGGTCCAATTCCGGCTCATCCTTGAACTTGACGTAGGCCAGGGTTCCCCCCACGAAATCGACTCCCAGCCTCAGGCCTCCCCGGAACAGCATGGAGCCGACGCCCAACAACGCCAGCGCCAACGAAACCGCGATCAGGATCCGGCTCATGCCAAGCCAGTCGACTTTAGGGTCCTTGAACAGTTCCATGAAGAGGTCCTAAGGCGAAACCCAGAGGAGCGATCCGCCAGAGATTAAATAGAGAGTTGTTCGATCTCCCGTCTCTGCAGAAACAGGCCGAAAATCGTCCGCGACACGAAGGTCGCGGTAAAGATATTGGCTAATAAACCCACCGACAGCGTCACCGCAAACCCCCGTATGGGACCAGTGCCGAACTGAAACAGGAAGACTGCCCCGATAAGAGTCGTGATGTTGGTATCCAGGATCGTGACGAAAACACGGTTGAAGCCCGCGGTCACTCCGGCCCGGACCGTCTTGCCCAGACGCAGCTCTTCTTTGATTCGCTCGAAGATCAGAATGTTGGCGTCAATAGCCATTCCTATGGTCAGAATGATTCCCGCAATTCCGGGCAGAGTCAGGGTCGCCTGAAAATGAGCCAGAACACCCAGCATTATCAACAGATTGAGCAGCAGGCACAGGATGGCATTGAGTCCCGAGATCCGATAGACCAAGATCATCCCAATCACCACCAGGCTTAAACCGAGAATAGAGGCCAGGATTCCACTTCGAATCGAATCCACACCCAGCGACGGTCCGACAATCTGATTCTCGAGGATTCGAAGCGCTGCAGGTAGGGCACCCGAGCGCAGCACCAAAGCCAGGTCCTGCGATTCTTCAGCTGTGAAGTTACCCGTGATGCGAGCCGATTCTGAAGGGATGTGTTCGCTGATATTCGGGGCTGACCGCACCTCGTCATCCAGGACAACGGCGAGACGTGTCCCTACATTGCGCTCGGTTGTGGTTGAGAAAAGCCGGACACCGTCCGCATTGAGATAAAAGAGTACGTTCCAGCTCCCGGTGTAGTTATCCTGCGACCGGTTTGCGTTCTTCATGTGCTGCCCGGTAATGGAGGCCGCCTTGCGGACCACCATGAAAGCAGGGCCGGAACCTGCTTCATCGGGGTTGCGATAGCGAAGAATCTCATAGTCCGAGGGAAGCGATTGCTTGAAACTCTCGAGAGCTGCCTCTCGACTGGGATAGGGACCCCCCTGAGAGGGGTGAACCAATTTGAGCTCCAGGCGAGCAGTGCTGCGGATCAGCTTGATTACCCGGTCCGGATCGTCGACACCAGGCAGTTCCACAATGATCTGGTCCTTGACGTCTCCGCTGCCGTAGATGGTGATGGTGGGCTCGGCAACACCATACTGATCGACCCGATTCTGGATCGTCTCCTTCGCCTGCCTGACCGTCAGATCCGCCAACCTCTTACGCGCCGCCGCCAACATACTCACCACAAAGTCGACCTCGCCCTCTCTAAATCGCGATCGGTAGGTGTAGCTTCCCGAATACTCGCTCAGATAATCTTCCGCCAGGCTGGACCCGTCTTCGGGAACACCCAGGATCTCGATATCATACTCTTCGGTAACCTTGGTCTCCTTGAATGATACCTGTTGCTCCGCCAGGTCCTGTTCCATCCGTTCTCGGACTTGATTTACTTCGGCCTCGAGGGCATCCTGCGTCAACACCTGAAGCACTAAATGAATTCCCCCCTTCAGGTCGAGTCCCAACCTGATCCTTTCCGAGGGTGGGTAGAAGAGAAAAACGCTGGCGCCCAGCACAACCAGGCTAATGATCAGACGATAGTGTAGATTTTTCTTATTCATCTTCTCAGCCGAGAGATTTCTGCCGGACTATCCGCTCTTTTCATCTCAAGCGTTCTCAGATTCTCCAGTGAAACCAGAGCGCTGTAACACAGAGTACTAGTACTAGTTCTTAGCGGACTCCTTGGGAGCCTGCAGGGAGGTGATGGCGCTCTTCGCAACTTCGATCTTCACCTGATCGGCTACTTTCAGCAGAACGCTGTTCTCACGGATTCCCGAGACTGTGCCAAAGACTCCCCCACTCGTGATCACTCGGTCTCCATTCTTGAGACTGGAGATCATCTCTTCCACGTTTTTCTGTTTCTTGCGCATGGGGCGGTAGATAAGGAAGTAGAAAATTGCAACCAGGAGAAAGATCGGCAAAAAGCCCGCAATTCCCCCTCCCGAACCGCTCTGCTGCGCCAGAAGATAGTACATATCCCCTGTTTCCCGTCTAGCTATCGTGGCCCGAATTTTGCCAACATCGCCCTCGCTGCTGGTGCGAGTTGCTGCTCACTCAAACCCTCCTGCCGAGGCTTAAGGCGACCCTCTTCGCGCTGCGTCGATGCGGCCCAAGAAAAGCGATGGAGCCGAGCGGATGATGACGGCGTCAATAGCAGATTGAGTACGAGCACTGCGATCGGCGCAGTGTCAATCATACAGTTTCAGAATATCGGGCTGCCAACTCCCGCTCCAATTGCAACAGCGAATCAAGCGCGATACTCTGTCGGATTTTTCTCATCAAGTCAAGGTAAAAGTGGAGGTTGTGATAGGTATTCAACACACTCGCCAGAATTTCCCCCGAGACGAATAAATGCCGGAGGTAGGCCCGACTATGCCGCTGACAAACGACGCAGTCACACTCAGGATCCAGGGGGCCAGCGTCTCGACGATAGCGGGACTGTTTGATGTTGATTTTCCCCTGCGAAGTGTAGAGCGTTCCATTACGCGCGTTTCGGGTGGGAATCACGCAGTCGAACATATCCATACCCTGCTTCACGCAAAAGACAAGATCCAGTGGGGTCCCTACTCCCATCAGGTACCGCGGCCTATCGCGCGGCATGTAGGGTTGCAGCCTCTCCACCAGGTCATACATGAGGAGCTTCGGCTCGCCCACGCTGAAGCCTCCCAGAGCAATCCCAGCAAAGTCCAGCTCGGTCAGATGCTCCAGGCTTTCCTTTCTAGGATCCAGGAACATCCCACCCTGGACGATGCCGAACAACATCTGCTCGGCACGCCTGTGTCGATCCTTGCAGCGCTTGGCCCAGCGCAGGGAGCGGCGCATGGACTCCAGAGCCTCCTGCTGGCTCACGGGATAAGGAGTGCACTCATCCAGAACCATGATCAGATCTGAACCCAGGGTCTCTTGGACTCCTATAGAGTCTTCTGGAGAAAAGAAATGGCGCCGACCATCCAGGTGCGACTGGAACTCGACCCCCTCTTCGCTGACCTTGCTGAGGCCCCGATGGCTGAACACCTGGTAGCCTCCACTATCGGTCAAGATGGCCCGATCCCAGCCCATAAAACGGTGGAGTCCTCCCAGCTGGCCCAGGACCTCCTCACCGGGACGTAGAAACAGGTGGTAGGTATTGGCCAGGATCACCTTCGAGTCGAGGCGCTCCAGGAACTCATGGGGTATTGCTTTGACCGTGGCGGAGGTGCCGACAGGCATGAAGACCGGGGTTTCAATGACTCCATGACGGGTGTGAAGAAGGCCCGTCCGGGCCTGGCAGGTTCTGTCTTGGTGCAGGAGACGAAAGCTGGGTCGCATCGGTCACAATTGACCCGCTAAAATCCTCATGCTACACACGAACCCTAACCCAAAGCACGCTGGAACATAGCTCCAGTCCTGCAAGTCTATTCTTGCGCGAGCACCAGGTTCAGTTCAGTTCAATCTGATACAGCTGAGAGCTATCCACCAGATAGAGCAGACTTCCCTCTTGATTGTAGGCTAGCCCTACCAACATCGGTCCGGAGACAGTCAGCTCGGGTGTGCCATTTCGCAACGTGAAAAGCCCTTTTCTTCCTCGGTAGGAGGCCGCTACCTGAAGGTTCCCATTGGAATCGAAGGCCAGGCCCTGCGGCCGACCCAGCCCCTTGAAGAAAACCTCTATTGCCCCTCCCGGATCAATCCGGTAGATACAATCCTGAGTAGCCAGGGTAGGACCCGTCACGTAGAGTGCATCATCGGGTCCCATGGCCAAGTGATAGGCCGAAACACTGGGCTCAATCTCACAGAAAACAGACAGCTCTCGCTCCGGTGAAACCTGGTAGATCAAACCGCTACGATCCCCTACGAAGAGGTTGCCCTGACGGTCGAAGACCAGGCCAGTTGCCAGACCCAATCCTTCAACGTATTTCTCTACCTGCTTGTCGAAGGTTGAACGGTAGACGGCTCCGGTGAGGCGGCTGCTCACATACAAACACTCGTCGGGCCCGATGGCCATGCCGGTCGGATTGGTGATCTCAGCCAGAAAGGGTTCCTTGGTGCCATCAGCCGATACAACGAAGACGCTGAAGGCCACCTTTTCGCCACGGGTACCACTGTAGGTAACGTAAACGTTGTCCAGCGAATCTACGACTGGATTCGCCACCGGATGCAATTCTGAGGCAACGACCCGACCCACCTTGAGGTCGGCGGCTGCCGTACTCCTGTTGTGAACAACAATCCCACTGTCACACTCCTCCGGAATCCTAATCGTCAGAGCCCTCGGGGATGCCCCCAAAATGCCGGCCGGGACTCCCCCCACATCGACACCCGCCGCCGGCCTCCGCCCCCTCTGCTCTACCTCCACACGGACGATACCAGAAGGCAAGGCCATACCGGGTCTGACCGATTTGATTCTCATGCCGTCACTATATCACGGAGGTTAGCGATCCCCAGAACGTCGCACGTCGCACGTCTGAACGTCGCACGTCTCTCGGCCCGAGAATTTTAGCTGGAATCTAACCACTCGGTGCTTTGAACTCTAAGTTTCGAGCAACATGTCGAAGGCCAGGGGACCTTCAGACGTTCAACCTTCCCCATGGTAAACTCGAAGGTTCCGATGACCGAAAACTCGTCAAACAATGGGTCTATCCGCATCCTGGGCGCCCAACAGAACAATCTCAAGGACATCGACGTCGAGGTTCCGGTCAACCAGTTGACGGTCATCACCGGTGTAAGCGGATCGGGAAAATCCTCGCTTGCCTTTGACACACTTTACGCAGAAGGCCAGCGACGCTATGTCGAGTCTCTGTCAGCCTACGCACGTCAATTCCTCGACCGGATTCGGAAACCACAGGTGCGCGAAATCGAGGGCATCAGTCCGGCCATTGCGATCCGGCAGAAAACGGTTTCCAGAAATCCCCGATCAACCGTTGGAACGGTCACGGAGATCTATGATCACCTGCGGCTCTTGTATTCCCGGATCGGGACCATTCGCTGCCGAGAATGTGGGCGCGAGGTCAAGAAAGACACCTTGGATGTGGTGCTTGATCAGATCTTGAAGCTGCCAGAGGCAACTCGAATCTACTTGAGCTTTCCCCTCGCTGGAAGTCGGCTGGACCTGGAATCCCCAGCAGAGACAGCGCTCCCTCAGACAATAGAGCATCTGGTTAGAGAAGGATTCCGTCGGCTGCTGATGATTGTCGACTCTGCCCCCGTCCTCTGCCAACTTCCGCAGGAGGCGCCCCCATCGATAGAGGAACTGATGGACAGCCGCGTGCTGGTGGACAGACTCGTTCTGGGGCCGGATATCGAAGAGCGGCTTACCGACTCTCTGGAGGCCTGTTACAGAGAGGGCAATGGGACGGCTGACGTGACGATTCTCCCATCCGACCAGGATGGGGAGAAGCCCCAAACACGCCGCTTCACCCTACGCTTCGAGTGCCAACATTGCTCCATCGCCTATCGTGCTCCGGAACCCCGCCTGTTCTCCTTCAACAGCCCCTACGGAGCCTGCCCCACCTGTCATGGGTTCGGAAGCACCACCACCATCGACCCCGACCTGGTCATCCCCGACCCCAGCAAGACTCTGGCCGAGGAACCGATCGATCCCTTTACCAAACCCCGCTATCGGCGCTTTCAGAAGAAGATGGCAGCCTATGCCGAGGAAGAGGGGATTCCGCTTGATCTACCGTTTGAGAACCTGCCGGAAGGGGTCAGGCGGAAGCTCTGGGAGGGAGACCGCAGCTTCCCGGGAGTGATGGGCTTCTTTCGGTACCTGGAGCGCAAAAAGTACAAGATGTACGTGCGAATCTTCATCAGCCGTTACCGAGGTTACACGCGCTGCCCCGAATGTCGCGGTGAACGACTCTGCGCGGAAGCCAGAACGGTCCACGTGGGGGAAAAACGTATCCACCAGTTGACAAGTGACACGATCGAACAGATCTATTCCTTCTTCTCCGAACTTAGCCTCAACCCCACAAAGCTCGGCGTGGCTGAATCGCTGTTGCGGGAGATCACTCAAAGACTCGACTTCCTGATCAAGGTAGGACTCCAATACCTGACCCTGGATCGCCTCACCTCTAGCCTGAGCGGCGGTGAGATGCAGCGAATCCAACTAGCAGCTTCGCTCGGGTCCTCTCTGGTGGGAACCCTCTACGTGCTGGATGAGCCCTCCATCGGCCTACATCCCCGCGACGAACGGCGCTTGATTGACATCCTCAAGAACTTGAGAGATCTGGGGAACACCATCGTGGTGGTGGAGCACGAGCGAGAGATGATCGAGTCCGCCGACCATGTGATCGACATGGGTCCGGGTCCGGGCGAGCACGGCGGCGAGGTCGTGCACAGCGGCGACGTCCGCTCTCTCTCGACCGATCTGAACTCGCTGACAGGGAGATACCTCAACGGCACACTCAAGATCCCCACACCGGTTTTTCGCCGCTCCGCCGACGGCCATTTCCTCACCATTCGAGGCGCACGCCAGCACAACCTCAAGAACCTGGACATCCGTCTGCCACTGGGGGTACTGGTTTGCGTCAGCGGGGTCTCAGGCTCGGGTAAGTCCACACTGGTTCGGGACGTTCTCTATGCCGGACTCAAGAAGCTGAGAAGGGATTGGAAGGCCGAGGTAGGCGAATTCGACGCGATCGAAGGCGAAGATCAGGTAGGGGAGGTCTTCCTGGTCGATCAATCGCCCATCGGAAAAACACCTCGATCCAATCCAGTCACCTACCTCAAGGCATTCGATGATATCCGGCAGATATTCGCCTCACTCCGGCGATCGAAGAGTCAGAATCTGAAGCCGGGACACTTTTCCTTCAACGTTCCCGGCGGCAGGTGTGAGGCCTGTCAGGGTGCTGGCAGTCTGGTCGTGGATATGCAGTTCCTGGCAGACGTGGAACTGCTTTGCGAGGAGTGTAAGGGGAAGCGGTTCAAGCCAAACCTTCTTGACATTGACTATAAAGGAAAGAACATCGCGGAAGTGCTGGAGTTGACGGCGGTGGAAGCGATTGATTTCTTCAAATCCCATGCTCGGCTGATCCGCAAGCTCAAGGTGCTGGACGAGGTGGGTCTGGGATACCTGCGTCTGGGTCAGGCATCGACCACGCTTTCCGGGGGAGAAGCGCAGAGGATCAAGCTGGCCTCGTATCTCTCCAAACCTACTTCCAACCGCCCCCTCTTCATCTTCGACGAACCCACCACCGGACTTCATTTTGACGACATCGGCAAGCTTCTGCGCGCCTTCGATCGGCTCATCGGACAACAGGCCACCGTGTTGGTCATCGAGCACAATCTGGATGTCATCAAGTGCGCTGACTGGGTGATCGATTTAGGCCCGGAAGGCGGAGACCGGGGTGGCAACCTAGTGGTCGAGGGTCCGCCCGAGACTATTTGCCAGAGCGAGGAATCCTATACGGGGAGGTTTTTGCGGGGGGCTCTGGCGGCGGGATCTTGATCGGCGACTTCGACAATTGGTCGCAGGTCGGATCAAGAGGACGTCTGAACGTCACACGTCTGTGTGAACCGTCGCACGTCTGTGTGAACCGTCGCACGTCTGAACGTCTGAACGTCGCACGTCCCTTGGCCTGCGACATGTCGCTCGAAACTTAGAGTTCAAAGATTCCAGCTAAAATTCTCGGGGCCGAGAGACGTGCGACGTTCAGACGTGCGACGTGCGACCTCCCTGACGTGCGACCTCTTACATTACTCGACAAAGATACTGATGTTCGTAGCCACAAAGGCCTTTCCCTCGTATTTCCCCTGAACCCAGACCACCAGGGTATAGACCCCCGGATCCTCTCCTACCTGGATTGGACAGGAGAAACGGCGTCCCTGAACCTCGACTTCTCCCCTGCCAGCGTCCGGTGAATTGTAGCGTAGTCCCTGAGGCAGCTTGGGGCGTAGGACCCGCTCGTCATCGGGGAGGCTATACATAAACGTGCCTGCCAGCTCCACCAGGGAAAGAGGCTTAGGCAGGGGCTCGTAGAAGACGGAAACCGCCTGCATTTCGTAGCCACGCTTGAGCAACTTCCCATTTAGGAAGAGCCCCCCGGAGGGCTTCAACCGCCGCGGCAGGGGCTCCACCTCCACGTATCGGTCTGCAAAGACCTCGATCAACCTGATGCCCCAATTGCTGTAGGACAGACCGATGCCCACGTGAGTGTGCAGGGGATGCAAGATACTCCGACGGTGCAGATCATTGGGAGGCTTCTCGTCCATCATACTCTGATGGCGCACAGCCATCTCCTGCCTCAGGCGTTGGGGCGAAACCTCCATGTGATCGATGTCCATGCTGGAGATATTCTCCGAAGTCTGATCCACAAATCCTTCCTGAGAGTACCTCATGTAGGGCTTCCAGCCGGCTCGGTTCCAGTGGCTTGTGTACTTGCTATCCAGAAGCTCACGGCAGTGCTTGTCCGCCATCTGTGACAACTCTTCGGAGAACAGGACCGGATCGACCGATGCCTTTTCCCTGTCCTGGTTGATGAACTCAACCAGCATCAACCTGAGTTCCAGGATCCTGCCTGCGCTAATAGGCTCGCCGACATGGGCTGAAGGACTGGCGAAGGAAAACAGGAATCCGAAGGGAATCACGAAAGGCAATCGTGCCACAGGGTTCACAACAGAATTATACACAGAGCGGCTAGTCCGATTGGCGACGCACCCGTGAATGGCCAGGCACAATCGCATGACGTATGATTACGCTTTTGATCGACCATTGAGCGAGACTCTCCAATACGGCTGCCCGGGAAAGCATCACTAAGACGACACAGAAAGATAATCACCGTGCACAATCATCCAATACCCGACCTGGACTCGAATCGACCCACCCGGCGACGGTTCTTGCAGGGAGCAGGAGGCGCTCTGTCGAGCCCGCTGTGGGCTGGGCTACTGGGCTGTGGCGGTAACAGCAAAGTTCAGCTGGAGGAAGCCCGAAAGAAGGCAGCCCACCGAAGACGTCGCATCATCCTCGACGACGACGGGGATCTCTGCTATTCCGACGACGCCAAGAAGAGTATCGAAGCCTTTCTCCAGCAGCGCTTGAAACCCGCAGCAGAGGTACCGATCGACAGCATCGCCTAGTGCATCATGTAGGGAATCGCGATCGGTAAAGGAGAGACCCGCTACTGGGAGACGCAGCAGCAGGGCAAGGCCTTGAACTCGGTCCTGGCGGATCCGACTCCGGCCATGGTCGAGGCTGGCCGCGAGCACAATATCGAGATTTTCGGGTCCCTGCGAATGAACGATACCCACGACTCCTATGGGATGCCGGCGGGAAAGCTTATCTATCCGCTGAAAGTGCAGCACCCGGAGTGGCTGATCGGAGACGAGAGCCAACAGGGCGAGGTCTTCAGCAGTCAGGAAGCAGCAACCTGGTCGGGACTCGACTTTGCCATCCCCGAAGTGCGCGAGGATCGTCTCTGGTGGATCAGAAACAGTGTCGAAAACTACGACCTCGCCGGAGTGGACCTCAACTTCTTCCGTATGCCCTGGTATTTCAAGCCAGGCATGGAAGAGGAAGGAATGCCGTTGATGACGGAGCTCATCAGATCTGCCCGTGAGGTCGTCGATCGCGCTGCGGAGAGCAAAGGCAAGCCGGTGCTATTGGGAGTCCGAACGCCGGGTACAGTGGAGACCTGCCGCCAGATTGGCATCGACATCGAGACCTGGCTTCAGGAGGGACTGGTAGACCGGCTCCTGATCGGAGGAGGCTACACCCCGTTTAACAACCCGGCAGAAGAACTGGTGAATCTGGGCCATCGACACGAAGTTCCAGTCTACCCGTGCATCAACTGCGGGACCCATATCTTCGGATCGGACGCGGCCTTTCGCGGAGCCGCTTCCAATATCCTCTGGGCGGGAGGGGACGGAATCTATCTCTGGAACTTCCATTACCGGAAGGCTCCCCAAATCTCCTACGGACGGCCCCAGCCAGAATCATACGAGGTGCTGAACCACATCGCTTCCAAAGAAGGTCTCAAACACCAGGACAAGCGCTTCGCCGTCGACTACGTGCAGGTCACATCGGTGATGGGTAACGCCGGCCCCTACTCCTATGCTTGCTCTCCAGGACAGGTCCCGGCCGAACTAGACGGCAAGGCGACAAAGGAGATCCAGCTGCGGGTGGGCGACGACGTGGCAGCAGCCGAATCCTCAGGCCACCTGGACCAGGTAGAGCTTCTGCTGGAGATTGGAAACTGGTCTGAGCGGGACAAGCTTTCTGCCCGCCTCAACGATGGGGTTCTCGAATCGGCGGACACCCAGCCCGCACCCCAAGAATCGACGACCTCAGAAGAGCCCAGGTTCCACCTGCGCTACCCCGTGGAAGGCTCCCGAGTGCGCCAAGGGCTGAACCAGCTTCAGGTCGTCAACCAACGGGGCGGAGCACCGCTGACGCTGAGTAGGGTTGAGCTGGAAGTCCGCTATCGCTGAAAGAACAAGTCCCAAGATATAAGATCTGTTTCTCTGAGGCGAAATATGAAAACCAGTAGCTGGGCTAGAACTGTTCAGGTGGCTTGCGTGCTCCTAACGCTGCTCCACTCAGGATGCGGCGAGTCGCCCGAAACCAAGACCCAAGAAGGACCCAACATCGTCCTGGTCATGACAGACGATCAGGGCTGGGCACAGGTCGGCTCGCACGGGAACGAGAGCATCACGACACCCCATCTGGACCGGCTCGCCCGCCAAAGCGTGGAGTTCACGCGTTTCTATGTCTCCCCGGTCTGCGCTCCGACTCGAGCCAGCCTCATGACGGGCCGCTACAACTACCGCACCGGCGTGGTAGACACCTATGTCGGACGCGCGATGATGCATTCGGACGAGGCCACCCTGGCCGAGATGCTCTCCCAGGCCGGCTACCGTACCGGTATCTTCGGAAAGTGGCACCTCGGAGACAACTACCCCATGCGCACCATCGACCAGGGCTTCAAGGAGTCGCTGGTGCACAAAGGTGGGGGTATTGGACAGCCTTCCGACCCCCTGGGCAACAGCTACTTCGACCCGGTCCTGCAGCTCAACGGACAGCCCCGCAAATACGAAGGATATTGCACCAACATCTTCTTCGATGCCGCCTTGGAATTCATCCAGGAGAACCGGAAGGAATCATTCTTCGCCTACATCCCAACCAACGCTCCCCACTCGCCCTATGACGTCCCCGACTCGTATATACAGCCTTATCTGGAACAGGGCCTGAACGACAAGGACGCCCGGATCTACGGCATGATCACGAATATCGATGACAATGTCGGACGTCTGATGAAGAAGCTGGAAGAACTTCAGTTGGATCGCGACACAATCCTGATCTTCATGACCGACAATGGCCCTACCACCGAGCACTTTACAGCCGGCTTCAGGGACAGGAAGACAACTGTCTTTGAGGGAGGTATTCGGGTCCCGTTCTTCTTCCGCTGGCCAGGCAGAATGCAACCGAGCAGGATCGGCGACATCGCCGCCCATATCGACTTGGTGCCCACTCTGCTCGAGGCGGTTGGGGATGTCGCTGCCGATGTTCCCCTGGATGGGATCAGCCTCCTGGCCCGCATGGAGGGCCGGGAAGCTTCGCTCCCAGACCGCACCCTCTACATCCAATCCCATAGAGGTAACGTCCCCCAGCTCTACCGCAACTTCGCTGCCATCGGTCCAAGGTACAAGTTGCTACAGCCTCTTAGCTTCTCCGACAAGATGCCCCCTGACGCGGAGCTCCAGCTCTATGACCTGGACGCCGACCCAGGCGAAAGCAGAGATCTCTCGACCGAACTTCCGGAAGTCGTGGATCGAATGAGGCAAGGGTACGAGACCTGGTTCCGGGAGGTCTCGGCGACGCGCGGCTACAGCCCGCCGCGTATCGCTATCGGAACTTCCCACGAAGATCCGGTAATCCTGACCCGACAGGACTGGCAGATGGTGGGAAAAGATGGTTGGGGAGACTCGGACCTGGGGTATTGGGAAGTCAGCGTTGCCAACGCCGGCAACTACCAGATCCGATTTCGCTTCGGTCCCTTCGAGCAGTCGGGTGAAGCGGAACTCAGGATACAGAATATCGTCCAGATCCAAGCCATCGGGGCAGACGCCAGCGAAGTCACCTTCGAGTCGGCCCAGCTGGCTGCCGGAGACACCCGACTGGAAGCGAAGCTAAGAAAGGGCGGACAGACCGTGGGCGTCCGCTACGTCGATATCTCCGCCTTGCAGCACTGACGACTCCTTTTGGTGCTCTACGCGTCCGTGGTTGCCAGCGGCTTGTAGAGTAGCGCCACGATGATTCCGGCGATAATGATTTCCCCCATCCCAAATAGAAACCATCTAAGCGCCAGGTGATACGGAATCGGAAGTATCACGTACCAGTTGTAGGACGTGGGGATCGTAAAAAAGAGTCCTATCAAGAACCCAAAGCGTACACCGGTCATCAGTCCTCCCACCTTACACGTCTTGGCGTAGAAGTAGGTGAAGAGAAAGCACCAGATCGCACTGGTAAGAATCATGATCCAGAACTTGGACTGAAAGTCGGCTTCGGGTCGCCAGATCGAAGCCAATGACACGTAGGTACTCTTCAGAATCACCTCGTGAACCAGATACTCCATAATCTGGAACACGATAAAAACTACGACGGCCGAAATAATGAGTCTTGTCCTGTTCATGCCTTCTCCTCGTCAAATACGCGACAGCTGACAAACTTTGCCGGGCGGTGAACAACCTTAGCAATTGCCCTTTCGCGACGGCGCCGTCGCAATTGGCCCCCAAAAACTGTGCACTCAATTCGGATATGCCTGCAAGGATACCGCACTCTACGGCACATGAAAACACATCAGTTCCGAGCCTTGGGTCTCCCTCTCGCCCTTGCCTTTGTCCTAAGCTGAAACTTCATTGGGATCGTCGCACGTCTCACCCCAGGGGCCCGATGGAATTTTGCGGGGATGTCCAGCCGGTTGGGAACGTCCACCGGCACGGTCAGGTCAGCCACCTGGATGGCATTGTCGTAGATCGTGTTGCTTGTCGCCACCTGCACGGCCCGATCTATAGCCGTCTGGGGTTGGGGTTCCAGAGGAGTAACTACGAAACTGAGAGCACCAGCCAGGGCGGCGGCGGCTGCGCGTTGAGCCGCGCCTCGAGCGCTGTAGAGCATCCCCAGATCCACTGCGAAACCACCAAAGCCCAACAGAGCTACCAGGCTCAGTGCGACTGTAACCAGAACATAGCCTTCGTTTTTCCCTTTGCTTTTCACGGTACCCTCATCCTGAAGCCTCACGCGCACGACCGCCTAAGACTCAGGAGAAAGAAACCGCAGAAAATACTCAACCGCAAAATATCGAACAGTCGAATTTCGAAGGCCGGATCAGGCAACGCTGGCCTGTGGGTAGCCAAAGTTTCTTTCTCGAATGGGGCCAGCACCGCTGGGGGCCCCACTGGATCTGAAACTTCATTTGCGAGCGTAGCTTTGGCCTCCAGGCCGAAGTCTTCTTGATTCGAGCCTTTGGCTCGGACGGCGGCCTGGAGCCCACCGCTACGCCGGGCCCAAAGTTTCGTTCTCGAATGGGGCAGCACCGCTGGGGGGCCACTAAGCTGAAACTTCATTGTCGAGCTTCCGAACTTCGGCGTTCGTATTGTTCGGTGTTTTGCGGTTTGAGATTCGGGCTTTTCTGCTTGCCGAGAAGGCAACCGCTAAAGGCTAAACCGCTGAATATCGAACACGAATTTCAAAGGAAACCCCTTTAGCCTTGCCAATGGGCGACGGGAAGCTGGGAGGTCAGGATCGTGGATCGACTGTCGTAGCGATCCTCGCAGATCTCGTAGAAGTCCCGTCGCTCGCTCTCGGCCAAGGGATTCATGGCCCAGTCATCGACGATCAGCACGTCGGTGCGGGCGATCTTACGCAGGAGCTTGTCGAGCGAGCCGTCGGCTCGAGCCAAAGCCAGATCGCGAAAGAGTCGAGCGGCACGAGTGTACAGAGCCGTCCACCCGTCGCGAGCGGCCTTCTGAGCAAAGGCACAGGCCAAGAAGGTTTTCCCGACTCCACAGGGACCGATGATCAGGAGATTGTGGTGGGTCTGGATCCAACGGCAGGTGGCGAGGCTGGCAATCAGCGAGCGATCCAGCCCCCGAGGTCGGCGATAGTTGACATCTTCCAGACAGGCCGAGAGCTTCAATCGGGCATTCTTCAGACGACGCTCCAAGGCCCGATTCTCTCGCCAGGTCCACTGCCGATCCACCAACAGGGCAAAGCGTTCTTCAAAGCTCAGTTGGGCCATCTCCGGGTCGGAGAGTTGCTCGGTGAAGGCCTCAGCCATGGCCCTGAGCCGCATGGCGTGAAGTTTTTCGACGGTGGGATTAACCAACATGAGAGGCTCCTTTCTCGCCTTCGAAGTACTCGGCCCCTCGCACGTTGGCGTGCTCGATCGGAGGACGTTCCGGCAACGGTTGCGGTTCCGCTTGACGGTCCAGACCGTTCTTCAACATGGACTGGATACTCTTGTAGGAGCAGGCCTGAAGTCGCAGGGCCCGACGGCAAGCCTGCTCCAAACGGTCTTCCCCAAAGCTGGAGCCCAGGCGCAGGATACCCAAGCAGGAGCGATAGCTTTGCTCGGGATAGCGACGGGATTGGAGGATCTTCTCGACCACCGATGCGGTATGGGGCCCGACTTTCTGAGCCCAGTGGATCAGACGCGAGGGTGACCACTCCAGATAGCGGCGATGGCATTCGGGCCGGTGCTCGTCCAAGGTCGTGGCCTTGCCCGGCTGATAGGAGCGACGGTGAGAGGTCACGCGGCGACCTTGATGGAAGATCTCCACGGTGGTGACGGTGGTGCGCAGCTCGACCTTCTGACCCACCAGGACATAAGGGACGCTGTAGTAGTGGCGGTCGAACTCGATGTGGTAATCGATGTTGACGCGGGCCTTCTTCCACTGGGCGAAGACGTAGCGTTGGGCCGGCAGGGGCCCCAGAGCCGGACGATCCAGGTCCTGGAAGCGCTGGCGGCGGTTGCCGGGGAGCTTGTGAAAGTTTCGAGTGTTGAGACGCTCCAGTAGCTCGGCAATG
Source organism: Acidobacteriota bacterium (assembly GCA_965219855.1). Lineage (GTDB taxonomy): Bacteria > Acidobacteriota > UBA6911 > RPQK01 > JAJDTT01 > CAUZIZ01. Next base: position 2,061 of record CBDCOR010000021.1, on the reverse strand, counting down.
GCTTCGTTGAGCTCTCCCAGGGAAAAGAAGGTCCGGTGACGCAAGGCGGCCAAGATCCAGCGCTCGACGACTAACACACCCGACTCCGCCTTCGCTTTATCTCGAGGACGGCGCACTCGAGCCGGGATCACCGCGACGCCGTAGTGCGAGGCCCAATCCGAATAGCTCGCATTGAGATCCGGTTCATAGCGACAGGGGCGATGGACCGCATCTTTGGTGTTGTCTGGAACCACGACGCAGGGGCAACCCCCCAGGAACTCCAGAGCCCGAGTGTGGGCCGCGAGCCACGAGGGTAAGTCCTGCCTTAGGGAGGCTTCCGCATAGGTATAGTTGCTTGCCCCCAGCCCGGCCACGAAGATCGAGGCCTCTTGGGTTTCCCCCGTATGGCGATCCACGATCGGGACCGTGTCGCCGGCATAGTCCACGAAGAGCTTCTCGCCGGCCCGGTGTTCCTGCCGCAGCACCAGATCCAGCTTGCCCCGCCAGCGATGGTACAGATCGCAGAACTGACTGTACTGATAGCCCTCCGGATACGCCTGCTTGTACTCATCCCAGAGCAGCATCAAGGTCACATGTTTGTGTCGGCAGCGCTCCTCATGGACGGTGGCGAAGTCGGGGAGGGGACGTTGCTCCGGGGGAGATTTACCCGTGGGAGGAAACAACCGGTTCTGAATCGCCCGGTCATCCCACCCCTCAGGGAGTGGCCAACTCAGACCGGCTCCTTGGGCCCGGCGCACATACTCTGCCACGGTGCTGCGCACGAGGGCACAGCTACGGGCGATCCGCCGATCCGAAAGATGAAGCTGAAACTTCAGGCGTAGGACATTTTTGATTTTGCGCATGGACTTCCTTTGGTTCGGCACGATCGCTCCTCCGAAAAGGAGTCATGGTACCGAAGGAGTCCAACGTCGCTTCCGTCCGCTCTGGAAACCGATTCCGGGAAACCGGCCGCCTTTCCGGGAAACCGGCCACCCTTCCGGGAAATCGGCCACCCTTCCGGAAACCCCGTTTCTAGTGGCCGGTTTCCCGCCGGATTGGGTGGCCGGTTTGCTCCGGAATCAGTGGCCGGTTTCCTCTGGAATCACCGGCCGGTTTCGTCCGGAATACGCAGTTCGGAAGCTTGGCGATGAAGTTTCAGCTTAGGGCCAGAGATTCCCTTGAAACAACTACGAAACCAACAGGTATAATAGGCTATCGTGAAAAAGAATCGAGCTCGCAAATACGTCGTGGTAGGGGTGGTTTTGTTGGCCCTGGTGGTTGCAGGCTACTACTACCTGGGAATGGGGGCCAGCACAGACGAAGAAGAGTACCTCACGGTGGACGTCACTCGTGGGTCCGTGCGCCGGACCGTGAGTTCCACCGGTACGCTGCAGGCGGTCATTACCGTCCAGGTGGGGAGTCAGGTTTCGGGACGCATCCAGGAGCTTTCCGCCGACTTCAACAGCGTGGTGAAAAAGGGCCAGACGCTGGCGGTGATCGATCCCGCCAACTTCGAGGCACAGCTTGAGAGGGCCAAGGCCTCCCTGGCAACGGCCCAGGCGGCGGTGAAGAGCTCCGACGCCAATCTGTTAAACCGCGAGGCCGAGCTCATCAGCAGCAAGGCCAACGTCCAGGCGGCACAGGTCACCTTAGAAGAGGCACAGCGTCAGCTAAAGCGGAGCCGGGAGCTTTCTAAAGAGAGGGTAATATCCCAGCAGGAACTGGAGAACGCCCAAGCCACTACGGACCAGGCCGACGCACGCCTTAGTCAAGCCAAGGCACAGGTCATCCAGGTGGAAGCGTCGATCCGCTCCGCCCAGGCCCAGCGTGACCAGTCAGCCGCAAACGTCAAGCAGGCCCGGGCCGAGCTAAAAATGGCTGGGGTGAACCTGCGCTACACCGTGATCACATCACCTATCGACGGCGTTGTCATCGAACGAAACGTGGATATCGGTCAGACCGTGGCCGCCAGTTTCCAGGCTCCAATCCTCTTTCTCATCGCCAACGACCTGAGCAAAATGCAGGTGATCGCCCAGATCGATGAAGCCGACATCGGTGCCATCTCTGAACTGGCCGAAGTCA
>CBDCOR010000020.1:0-225167 GCA_965219855.1 Acidobacteriota bacterium | reverse complement strand
ATTTGTCGGCATTGTTGATTCTCCCCGATGTTAAGGTGCTCTGACCAACATGGTCCTTAGACCTCTGTGGGGCTAGTCGGCCCCTGAACCTGTGGCGTACCGCAGCTCCGCTTCACTCAACTTGTAATCATAGAGGGACTTGGCATAGTCGGTCTTGGCTGCAGAAAGGGTTGTCTCGGCCCTGGCAAGTTCGACAAAGTCTCCTAACTGGGCCTTATATCGCAGCCTGGCGAGCTCAAGAGTTTGCCGAACCTGGGCGATGATGGCTTGGTTGGCCTCCACCGCATGGAGAGCTGCCGTGAGCCGGCTGTGAGCCCTTGCGACTTCCTCTTCGATGTCCTGGCTCAGGATCTGACGACGGGCTCGCGATGATTCCAGGGTGTACCTGGCTTCTTCGATCTGCCCTTCCAGGCGGCCTCCCGTGTAGATAGGCAGCCTGATGCCGATCCCCCCGAAAAGTAGCCTGCCCGCTGTCAGCTCGGCAAACCGGGTGATCCCTCCGCTGAATGCTCCCAGAATCTTGGCCTTCTTTTCACTCTCGGCCTTCTGCAGCCATTCCTCATAAGCTGCAATCTGGGCATCCAGGCTCTTGAGCTCGGGTCGCTCTGCGAGTCCGCCCTGGACGAGACTCTGCAGACTACCTGGCGGCTGGACTGCTGCAACCGGCTCCTCCAGGGCATAGATTCCGGAGTAGGGGGCACCCATGGCACGATTCAGGCCGATCAACGCCTGGCTGTAGGCGCTCTCGGCCTGGACCAGGGCGAGCCGGGCCCGCGACAACTCGACCTGCGCCAGACTCACATCCAGTTTCGACTTCAGCTGGGCGCGATAAAAGGCCGAGCTCTGCTTCATCGTGAGTTCGCGCTCTCTGACGGTCTGGCTGCCTAGCTCAATCCGTTTCTTGACCTCCAGAGCAGAATAGTATGCCCTTTCGACCTGGAGGATGACCCTCGCCCGATCCGTTCTGCTCGACTCCTTGAGAGCCGAAATTCTCAAGCGGTGGGCCGCGGTCCTGTGTTTCCTTCGACCGAAATCAAGCAGATCGTAGGAGACGTTGATCGAGGCCGCCAGATCGCGTGGAAAGGGAGAGGACGCCAGGCCTTCAAGGCCAAAGGCGCTTCCTGCACCGGAGAGGCCCTGCTTGGCAATTCCTCCAAACCCGATCTGAGGGAAATAAGCCGAGCGCGCCTGCTTCAACCGGGCTTCGGCCGCTTTTATTTCTTCTTCGATTTGCAGCAATCGCGGGCGCTGCACGAGTGCGTTCTGAATCGCTTGGGACAGAGTCAGTCCCGCCTCCGGGTTCTGGCCCGGGAGGCGACCACTGATGCTGCTCGCTAGCAGTAGGAGAACCAGAAGGTTGCGTTTCATCTATCCCTGCTTCGACACCCATTTCGAAGCTTTGACCTTGACGCCATCGCTCAGGGATTCGCGCGCCGTGACGATAACCCTCTCCTGGCCGCTGAGTCCCCCAGTCACCTCCACTCGAATGCCATCATCCAGCCCAGTCTCGATGGGGATCTCGTGAGCGGTATCACCGTCGACCACGTACACGAACGACGCCCCCTTTTTGAAGCGCAAGGCCTCGGCTGGAAGCAGAAGCGCGTTTGCGCGCTGTTCCAGCAGCAGACGCACCCTCACGTGCATGCCTGGGAAAAGAAGGCGGTCCGAGTTCCTCAGTGTGATCTCGGTCTTCATGCTCCGCGTCTCAGGGTCGAGGACCTTGGCGAAGCGGGCGACCTTGCCCTCCAGCAGCTGGCCTGGCAGCGCGTCCACCGTGATCTCGGCCATATCGCCGACCTGGACTAGCGGTACCTTGTCCTCGGGAACGTCGAAGAAAACGCGCAGCCGCTGCAGCTGCGATATCGTGACCAGGGGCATGGCGCCGCTCGACACCGTTCCCGCCTGGACAAGAGCACCCGGGTCCACGAAGCGCTCGCTGACGATTCCCGAGAAAGGCGCCTTTATCTCGGCGTACTCCATCAGTGTCTGGAGTCGCTTCAAAGCCGCCTCTACTCGCTTGACTTCACTTTGCGCCTGAACGATTCGAGTCTGGATGACCTGATTCTGGGCGCCCGCGACCTGGAACTTTGCGCGGGCTTCATCCACTGTCTGTTGGGGCATCATATCGGGTTCTTCTTCGCGTACACTCCGCACCCGATCATAGGTCAGCTTTGCCAATTCCTGGTCTACCTTTTGCCGCTCCAGCTCCGCCAGACCATTCTGCTGGTCTGCCTTGGCCCCTTCGAGTTCGGCCTCCAACCCCTGGTATTCATCGAACATCTCGGGAATCAGAACCTTGGCCAGCAGCTGGCCCTTTTTCACCGAATCTCCGATGTCTACCCGAATTGACTCCAGGTATCCTCCAACCCGGCTGTAGAGAGTCGTTTTTTCAAAGGGCTCGACGCTTCCAGGAAGGCTGATTTCATGGGTCAGCTCCTCTCGGACAGGCTGCGTCACTTCAACATCGACGCCTGCTGGGATCGGGGACGTCTGCTCTGATGCCTGCCTGGGCTCATCGGCTGTCGTCGAATCTGTCCCGCAGCTCATTTGCAGAACAGGAAGCAGCAGGGTCAAGCAGATCCACTTTTCGAAACCGCGGCCTCTGCAAACCTGTTTTCGCGATTTTGTCATTTCAGATCCTTGAAGCCCTCATCCGGCCTGCGAGCGAACCGGCTCTCGTTTCAATATGAGATAGAAACAGGGGACAACCAACAAAGAAGCCAGGCTGGCTGCGATGACTCCACCGACGATTGCGCGAGCCAGCGGAATATTCGCGTCCCCTCCACCCCACCCGATGGCCATCGGCAGCAGTGCCAGGATGGTCGTCAGCGAAGTCATCAGGATGGGTCTGACTCGACGCGAGGCTGCCGTCAGGATCGCCTCTCTGAGGGAGTGTCCCTCCTCCAAGAGCCGGTTACTGAAATCCACCAGGACAATACTGTAGGCCACCACGATTCCCACCATCATAATGATCCCCATGAAGGACTGGATGCTCAAGGCCGTCCCCGTGGAATACAGAAAGAGGGCGACACCGATGAAGCCCAAAGGAACCGTCAGCATCACGATCAGCGGATCCAGAAAGCTCCGGAAGTGTGCCACCATCACCAGATAGACCAGAATGGCCGCGATGATCAGCCCGGTGCGAAACTGGACGAAAGCCTGGCGCATGTGGGCCATCTCGCCCATGACCTCGACGCTGTATCCCTTCCCAGCGTACTCGGGACCACCGACCTCATAGTAGCCTCCCCGTTCCGACAGCCTTGGAACCAGCCCTAATTCAGGGGGCTCCAGTAGTTTGGCCTCGATCCCGTTCATGACCGAGCCGACACCGTGTCCCTGGTCGACGTTGGCGAAGACATCGATGACGCGGGTGATGTTCCGGTGATTGATGACCGCTGGGCCTGTCTTTCTAGTGAACTGTGCCAGGTTCCTGAGCCGGACAGGCTCGACTCCATTCACACCTCGGATGGGAATATCCTTCAGCGTTTCCAGTGACCGGATTCCTTCCTCCGCATACTGTGCTCCGATGAAGTAGTGGTTGCCGTTGTTGCTGTCAATCCAGAAGGCCGGATCGAAGTTGATGCTGGAGTTGGTGGCCGTGACAATGTTCTTCATCACGTCGTCCACGGTCAGGCCCGAGAGAGCGGCCTTGATCCGATCTACCTCGACATCGATGATGGGGTAGTCGAGGGTCTGCGCAATCCTGACGTCTACGGCTCCCTGAACCTGGGAAGCCGTCCTGCGAATGATCTCACCGATTTCGTACGACGTCTCGAAGTTGCTCCCACTGATCTGCACGTGAATGGGAGAGGGCTCCCCAAAATTCAAAGCAGCAGTCAACATGCCTCCGGTGTCAAAGGCAAATCGAGTTCCGGGAAAATCACGAAGCAGCCGCTCTCGCAGGCGGCTCACATACTCGAAAGTGTCTGGCAATTCCGGCTTCTGCTTGAGTTGAACCAGGACGAACGCATCCATGGGTCCGGTGTTGGGAGTGTAGGCTGCCGGCCAGTCCATGAGGACCCCGATATTTGAGATCAGAATGCGAAGGTTGGAGTCCGGATGCCGTTCGACCTGAGGAAACTCGGCATCAGGTTGACCCACAATCTCAATAATCGCCTCTTCGATTCCGGCGATCGTCTTCTCCGTATTCTCGATCCGCGTGCCCGCCGGGAGGCGGACGAAGACGGTAAACTGACCGGCGTCGACTCTGGGAAACATCTCGGATCCGCTGCGATTCAGAAGCAGGAAGGAAAGCGCCACCAGAAGGCCTGCCAACACGACGACCAGGTAGCGAAGCCGTAGAACCCAGGCCAGGACACCGGGGTAGAAGCCACGAGGGATGTCTTCCCTGCCCTCTTCCGTGGCGGCCTGCGCCTCGGTTCTCTCCCCCAGGAATCTAGCGCAGAAGTTCGGAATCAAGGTCACGGCGATGAGGTAGGAGGCCCCAATCGCGAAAGTAGCCGCCAGAGCCAGCGGCGTAAACAGGTACTTGGCCAGACCGGAGAGAAAAACGACGGGATAGAACACCACCACCAGGGTTATGGTCGAGACCAGCACCGGCCACGCGACTTCGCGCACACCCTCTCTGGCGGCCTCGAGGCGTCCCTTGCCACTCTGATAATGGCGCATCGTGTTCTCGAGAACGACGATCGACTGGTCTACCAGGATTCCCACGGCTAGTGCGAGTCCACCAAGCGTCATCGCGTTGATGGTGTCGCCGGAGTAGAAGAGCCCCATCAGGGCGGCCAGAATGGACAGGGGAATCGCTAGAAAGATGATGAAGGTCAGTCGGAAGTTCCTGAGGAACAAGAAAACAACGAGGGCCGCCAGAACTGCGCCCAGGCCGGCCGCGAGCTGGAGTCCCTTGATGGCTTCCCTGACATAGACCGACTGATCCATCACCACTTCCAGCTGAAGTGTTTTGGCTCGTGGGTCCATCTCCCGGATCCGCTGCAGGATCCGCTGCAGCCGATCCTTTATGGCATCGACGATTTCTATGGTATTGGCGCCAGGCTGCCGGTAGATCGGGATATAGACCTGCCGTCGTCCGTTGACACGCACGATGTTGCTCTGAATCTGATGGCTATCAACCACCTTCCCAATGTCTCCAATGAGAACCGGTCTTCCATCCACTACCTTGATAGGGATCGAGTTCATCTCTTCGACCCGAGAGGGGATGGCGTTGGTGAAGATCTGATAATCAAGATTTCCAAACTTGGCATCGCCAGCTGGGATGAAGACATTGAACCGCCGCAGAGCGGTCACGACGTCCAGGGGTGAGAGGCGACGAGCCTGGAGTTTCTCCGGGTCCACATAGGCCAGAATCCGGCGCAGCACGCCTCCGTAGACTGCCGGAGCGATGACCCCTTGAATCGACTGCAGACGATTGCGCAGTTCAAAGTAGGCAACGTCGTACAGCTCCTGCTCGTCCATAGTGGGACTGGATACGCTTACCAGTGCCAAGGGCAGAGACGCCGTGGGATCGAAAGGCATCACCATGGGAGGAATTGTCCCCGGAGGCAGATAGAACATGTTGGACACGGCGTAGGAGGTCACCTGGGACATCGCTGTGTCTAGGCTGATGCCCTCCCGAAAGAAGTCCTTGACCACGCAGACACCCAGCATGGCCTTCCCTTCTTGATGAGAGATGCCCACGGACTGGCCAGTCCAGCGCTCTAGCCGAGACATGATGTCACGCTCCATTACCTCTGGAGGCATTCCAGGATAGAAGGTGACAATCTGGACTGCGGGAGTTTCGAAGATGGGCAGAAGGTCCGCCGGAATCTCGGTATAGCAGACGACACCGAGCACCAGTAGAAGCAGGGCCAGAACCACGACCAGATACGGATTTCGCAAAGCTGCGGTGATCATGCACACTCCCCTGTCAACTGCTGCGCACCCGGCACTCCCACCAAACCGCCTCGGTTGACTTTGCCGCCTTGGGGAAGCTAGTCTCAAGATTCTCGGCCAGAGTAGGATAATACCATGACTCCCTTTCCCCAGCCCCAGGGACTCAAGACAAAGATCGTCTGCACTCTGGGTCCTGCAGTTGAATCAGTCGAAGCCATCCAGGCCCTGGTGGAGGCGGGCATGACCGTGGCCCGGCTCAACTTCTCTCACGGAACTCTGGAGGAACATACCAAGGCTGTGGAGTCGGTCAGGGCTGTCGCCCGGGCTAAGGATAAGGTCGTCGGGATCCTGGTTGACGTCCCCGGAGCCAAATATCGCACCGGAGCCATCGACGAAGGGCAGATAAATTTCGAACTGGGTGACCGAGTGGTCCTGAGCAGCCGCCAGGCACTTGAGCCCGGAGAGAAGACCCTCCCTGTGCTCCCTCCGGGGATCCACCGCGATGCCGTTCCCGGAAATCGGATTCTTTTGTCGGATGGAATCGTGGCTCTTCAGGTGATTGGAGTCGACGGAGAGGACGTCCTCTGCGAAGCTCTGACGCCAGGACGGATCACCAGAGGACGCGGTGTCAGCACCCCTGGGATCCTGCCGTCACAACCCTTCCCCAACGAGAAGGCTCAGCGAGCTCTCAACTTTGCTGCCCAGCACCAGGCTGATTTCGTCGCCCTCTCGACGGTGACCTCTACCAAGCAAATAACAGTAGCGCGTGAAATTCTAGCCCAGCGCGACTACCGAGGCGCCATCTTCTCGAAAATCGAACGGGCGGAAGCGATTACCGATCAGGAATCCATCCTGGCCGCCAGCGACGGGATCATGATCGCCCGCGGGGACCTTGGCACTGAAGTTCCCCTGGCGCGCGTCCCTATCCTTCAGAAGGAGCTGATTCGGGCCTGCAATCATCTGGGAAAGCCTGTGATTACCGCTACCCAGATGTTGGAATCCATGATGACACACCCGGCGCCGACCCGAGCCGAGGTAGCCGATGTAGCCAATGCAGTCTTCGACGGGACCGATGCCCTCATGCTTTCGGGCGAAACCTCGATCGGGAAGTACCCGGTTCAGGCGGTAGGGGTCATGGCCGAAGTGGCGGTAGAGGCGGAAGCGGCGCTTCCCTATGATTCGATGCTGGTGGAAAAGCGACAGCATCTCGAGCGCCAGACCGATGATGCCATCGCCTACGACGCCTGCCAGACTGCGCATCAATTGAACGCGGCTCTCATTGTCGCTTTCACGGAATCCGGGAGTACCGCCCATCGGGTTTCCAAGTACCGGCCGCGAACACCGATCCTGGCCCTCACACCCAACCGCCAGACCCAACAATCCTTGACGCTAACTTGGGGCGTTCGGCCGGTGATCACGGGAGCAATCGAACAGGTCGACGATTTCTTTGAGCGTGCGCAACAGGGGGCAAGCAGCTTTCCAGGCGTCACCCGGGGAGATTGTGTCGTCCTGGTAGCCGGCCTGCCCATCGGTGTCCCCGGCGGGACCAACCTGTTGCGGGTCCTTACGATCGAGTGAAGGCCGGGTCGTGGGGCTGGTCTCCAGGACGACGACCGGCGAGCCAAGGGCTCGCCAGAATAAGACTTCGGCCTGGAGCCCAAAGCTACGTCAGACAAAATGAAGTTCAGCTTAGAGCATTGAAGCAAGTTCTTCCTTGGCGGCCATCGACTGGATATGGCAAACTCTGCTTGTCATGAAAACACTCGAGACCCCTACGGGCACAATGCCCAGGGTTCGCGACTGCCCCATAGTTGATTGTGACGTCCACCACCTGAATCCGAAGATCGACGATCTCTTCCCCTACCTGCCACGCTTCTTCGTGGATCAAATCAAGGACTTCGGCTTCATGATGCCAGGGGCAAACTTCTCCAGCGGGTATACCAACATGCCAAGGGAGGGGGCTCGCGCGGATCTGTTTGAAGGCGAGATCCATCCGGCCACGAATATCGAGGTCGCACGGCGTCGACACCTGGATGCCTACGGCGTCGAGGCGGCGATATTGACCGGAGCGTCGGTCTATGGAGCCGCGGTACATCCCAATGCAGATTACGCGGCCGCTTTGTGCCGGGCCTTCAATGATTGGACCCTGGATACCTGGATATCCGCCGATCCACGTTTTCGAGCCTCCATTTCCATCGCTCCCGTCGATCCACAACAGGCCGCTGCAGAAATCCATCGACTCGGAGAGCATCCGGCCGTGGTCCAGGTGCTCACACCGGCAGGGGCGCGGATGCCCTTCGGCAACCGCTTCTACCATCCTATCTACCAGGCGGCCGAGGAACATGGGCTGCCGATCTGCGTCCATTTCGGTGCCGAAGGAGTAGGAGTCTCGGGTCCACCGACCGGAGTCGGCTACCCCTCCTATTACCTGGAAATGCGTATGGCGCGTCCCCAGACGGCGATGGCACATGTGGTGAGTCTCATCTGCGAGGGTGTCTTCGAAAAGTTCCCCAAGCTGAAGTTCCTTTTCATCGAGCACGATACCTTCTGGGTCCCCGGCATGATGTGGCACATGGATGCCGACTGGAAATCAACCCGGGAATACACTCCCTGGATCAAGCGGCCTCCCAGCGAATACATTCGGGGGCACATCCGCTTTGGCTCACAACCGATGGAGCAGCCGCCCAGGGCCTCTGATTTGAAGATCTTCCTGGAGTGGCTTCACGCCGACGAGATCCTGCTGTTCGGCAGCGACTACCCGCATTGGGACTGGGATGAACCCACCAAGGTCTGGCAGAAGATCCCGGCCACTATGCGGCGTCGGGTTTTCTTCGAGAACGCCCGGGAACTCTACGGGGACAAACTCCGGGTCGCCGCCCCAGCGACCGTCGGGCAGCACTGACAAGGGATCAGAGATGCGCCGCCGTGTCGTTGTAAAGACAAAGGACTTGCATTCCGGAGAGGTGAAGATCGTCCCTCTAGGTAAGAAGACGAGCCTAGGGGTCTTCAACATCGAGGGCCGGTTTTACGCACTCAAGAACCTCTGCCCCCACCAGGGCGGCCCTCTCTGCCAAGGCCGACTACGTCCGCTGATCGTTTCCGACGGCCCCTATCAGGTCTCCTATCAGCGCGAGAGCGAAATCCTCAGGTGCCCCTGGCACAACTGGGAATTCGACATCAAGACGGGCGAGGCGCTCTGCAACCCTCGTGTCCGTGTCAGGACCTATCCGGTGACAGTCGAGGGTGATGAGCTCGTGGTCTCGCTAGATTTAGATTAGTCCCACCCCCAGGGATGCTGGCCCCATTCGAGAACGAAACTTCCGGTCCGGCGTAGCGGTGGCCTCCAGGCCGCCGTCCGAGCCAAAGGCTCAGAAGAATAAGACTTCGGCCTGGAGGCCAAAGCTACTTCTGCAAATGAAGTTTCAGCTTAGTGGCTCAAGCTTCATGCTGCCTTCTTGGCCCGGATGCGTAGAATCAGGCAGATCACGACGCTTGCTGCCAGGATCATTCCCAGGGCACTGCTGACCGGCCCACCCACCAGGACCACGGACGACATGAAGAAGGTGAGCGTGATGTAGATGTGGGCACCCCCGCGTTGTATCCGGACCCACTTTGATTCCGAGCTGCTGAACCAGGCTAGCAATAGATCCAACGTCCACCACAGCGTCACCAGAAAGTTGCTGCTGGCGATCAAGGCTCCCTGACCTTCGTAGACCGCGGCGATGCTTCCATAGAAGACGAATACCGAGTAGTAGAAATGGACCAGATAGGAAGCGAAGCTAAAAGTCCAGAAGAGAAGCCAATAGTGGGTCTTCTTACTCGACACTCCTGGAAGTAGATAGAGGCAAATAGCCGGTATTAAAAATAAAAGAGATATCCAGATAGTGTCGGGGGCCACTTCAAAAGCGGCCAGTGATTCAGTAGTTATATCCTCCGGTTCGAGTCATTTCAATCCCTTGTGAAGCCCTCCCCGCGAAGCGGGGGGAGGAGGCTTTGTTGTGTGTTCAGCCGTAGAAGCGGTGGGAACTGTGGGAAACTCCGTCCGGAGGAGTTTTCCAAGCGCTGTGGGAACGGTGGAAAAACTCGCCCCCTGGAGTCGTCTTCGCGAGGCAGCCGTTTTCCCACGGTTTCCATAGCGCGGCAGTTTCCACGGCTTTCCGGGGGTGTTGGGGGAAACTCGAGAAGCCTGGCTTCCATGGTCTCTGCTTGGTTTCAACGACACGGCTTCTTCCTGGCTTCCTTTTTTCAAAAAACATTCGCTCAGAGGCCCCTCAAGCAATGAGCTCTGCCCCACCCTGTCCTGACCCCTCCCTCGGAGCGGGCAATCTACGAAGCCTGGGGCTGAGTCCCAGGGTCTGCGAGTAGGGGACAAGCCCGCACTCACAGCACTCGCCTCGCAGGTGTCATTTCTCTTTCCCTCGCTTCGGGGTGGATTTCTCTCGTTGCTGTCGCTCGTAGAGGCGATAGCTCTTGCCCCGAATGAAGGTGACTTCCGAAGTGTGCAGGAAGCGGTCCAGCAGCGCCGAGGTGGCCGCCGTATCTCCTCCCAGCATCGCGCCCCAGTCCTCCAGGGGTCGATTCGAACTGAGGATCGTCGAGGTCTTCTGGTATCGGCGGTGCAGGATCTCCAACAGATCTTCTGCCGCCGACTCCGGCACTCTGCGGAGTCCCAGATCCTCGAGGATCAGCAGCGGGATCCGGGTCATCTCCGTAATGTAAGATCGGCGTCTGCCGGTGGCCGTGGCTTCGGCGATGTCTTCCAGCAGATCGAAAGCCGACTTGTACTGCACCCGGTGACCGGCTTCGACCGCCTTGATCCCGACGGTGATGATCAGATGGCTCTTGCCGACTCCGGTCTGACCGATGACCAACCAGCCGCGGCGCTGTTGGATGAATCGGCCGGTAGCCAGATCGAAGATCTGCTGCCGGTTGATGGAGGGGTTAAAGGAGAAGTTAAAGTCCTCCAAGTGCTTTTGTTCCGGAAACTGGGCCTGGCGCAAACGTCGCTCCAACAGCCGGTCCCGACGGCGGGTCAGCTCGTCATCAATCAGCAGCTCAAAGAACTCCTGATGGCTGAGCCTTCCCTGGACGGCTTGTTGCAGGCGAACGTCAAAGACCTGAGCCAGGCCCGAGAGCCGGAGGTGACGAAGTTTTCGTTCCAGTTCTGATGAGATCATTCTGGTTCTCCTGTGGGATCGGTGATCTGGTACTCGGACAGCGGTCGGATCAACTCGTGCTCGGAGGTAAACAAAGAGCGCTGCGGCACGTCCAGTCGCTTACACAAAGCCACCAGAGTCCGGTAGCGGAAGGCGTCATGTGCGAGCGCCTTGCCGCAGGCTTCGTCGACGACCGAAGCGCGGTAGCGGCGGGTCAGCGAGATCATGCCCTGCACGAGTCGGTAGGCGAGCATGTCTCGGACCTCCAGAGCTCGCTCGGCCCAGCGGTGCGCCTCTGGACCCACGGCTCGGGCTTGCTTCAGCAGATGATGCTCGGTTCGATAGTGCGCGTAGCGTTTGCGTTCCGGAAGATGGCTCGTTTCGGTTCGGAATCTCCCCGGCGGGTACTTCGGATGCAGGGCCACCTGTTGCTCACGAAAGAAGACGCGGACGATACGATCATCCCAGTGCACGGCGACTTCACAACCGAGCAGATGATTGGGCACCGAGTAGAACGCTCGGTCGACTTCGATGTGGCCATCGGTGGAGACCGTTCGACGGCCCACGCGGAAGAAACTGAAGCGGGAATCCGGAAGCGGTCGGAGATGCTTCTGTTCTTCGACAAAGCGGGGCCAGACCTGCTGCTTGGTGGTGCCGTGGATGCGCTGGCGGGCGATTCGCTCGTTCCAACTCTGCAGATGCTCATTCTGCGCATCCAGGCTCTCGAAGCGGCGAGCTTTGAGCGCGCTGGAGTCGGTATATCCGATGCTTCTTTCGACTTTTCCGTTCTCGTTCGGAGCGCCCGGATGGATGGGCAGCACGGCGAAGCCGTAGTGGCGAGCGAGCGCACTGAAGACGGCATTGACCTCGGGGTCCACCAAGCAAGCCCGGGTGATCCCGGCCTTGAGGTTATCGAGGCGAACCACCTCCACGCCGCCTCCAAAAGCGTGAAAAGCCTCCTCGACACAGCGGATGAACGTCTTCAGTTCCTGCCGCCAGACGACTTCCTCATAGGAGTGGCGCGAGTGGCAGAGGACGGCCTTGAACAGATGAGGACGGCGGTAACGACCCGATTCGGTCCGAGTCAGGGCTCCTTTGCCGAAGTCGATCTGCAGGTCCCGACCGGGGGGAGTTTCCACCCGAGCAAACACGCGAGGACTCTCCGCCTTGAGCTTTCCACAGAAGCGCTTGACGGAGTTGTAGGCTCCCCCGAATCCCTGCTCGAAGACCAGGTCCTGCCAGATCCGCTTGGCCTGCAATCCCTGCTGGAGTTTCTTTTCAATCTGCTCCCGAAAGGGCTCACAGAAGCTGCGCAGACCCGGGGGCCGCTTTGGCCGCTTTTGCTCCTCCGAGCCGGGGGCCACTTTGGCCGGTTTTGAATCTCGGGAGGGATCATAGCGGGCAATCCTCTCTCGTCGGACTCCCACCTCTCGCTCGATCCGACGATACGACCAGCCCAGCTTCAGGAGCGCCAAAACCGTTTGCTTCTTTTCCATTTTCAATGTATTGGCCATCGGCGCATCCTACGCCGGATGCGGCCCTCAATGGCTCTTGAAAATGGCCGGTTTTGAAGTGGCCCTCACTGGCCGCTTTTGGGTGGCCCCTGACACAGATAGAGTAGATCATCCGCTGATGGACCAGATTCTGAGCCATTTCTGCGGCCATCAGAGCCAGTGTGATCAAGATTCCAAAGGGGACGTAGGTATGTGTCCACTCCGCCAAAGATATGTTTTCTCTTGCCTTTGCCATTTCCATTTCTCGAACTCCTCAGGCTATAGCGTCTTCATGTACTCGAGCAGATCCTCGAGGGCAGCCTTGTCCCAACCTGGACCTTCATAGGGCCAAGGGTAATCGTGCCCCTTGCGGGAATTGCCGTCTCGTCGCGTGTCCATCTCGTAGTAGTGCCGAACATCGGGTTGATCTGGAGCGATCAGTCCCAGATCGATGGGATCGTAGACGTTGTCTCCGCGGTAGAAAACCTCTCGGCGCGGCTTCAGGTTGATCAGCTCGGCCATGGTGAGCACGCTTCCGTTGTGCAGATAGGGAGCTCGGGCGAAGGCCGAATCCATGGGCATGTTGAGATAGCCTTTGGTCGTCCCCCGGGGCCCGGGTCGGAGGTTCTCCCGTTTCGGCTTGAGAGGATGCTCGTCGGGGAAGAGATCGTAAAGGTGATCGGTGATGATATCGTAGTAGCGAAACGTGACCCGTTCGGCATCCGTCTGGAGTTCTTCGACCGGCACCACTTCACCCTCGCGACCTCCCTTGACCCAGGTTCCATCGGGGCCCGGAGCTCCGTGGCAGTCGTTGCAGTACTGCATGTAGACGGGTTGTCCTTTTTCGACCTTTTCCGCATCCAGAGTCTGATCGGGAAAGATCTCCAGGTAACGAGGTCCTTTGAGGGTTTCTGAGTACTTGATGGCCTGCTGTACACTCTCGGAAACATCGGGCAGCACCAGATTGTCGATGGTGGCTCCAGTGGCGGTCGCGGCCAGCACGCTGCGTGTAAGCCGGTCGCCGACACTGCCATCGAATTGCCCCCACTCTCGGAGTCCCTGCTGATAGAGGACGGGGAATTTGCACATGGCTCGATCGGTAGCAGCAGGCCGGTTCAGGACACTTCGCACCAGGTTTCTGAAGGGCTGGGTCCGGGCGGGACCGTTTACCATCAGCTTCGCATCTCTCAGCTCTTCGCCATGGTAGGGCTCGTCGTATCGGGCCACCGACTCGTTCAAGGCAGAGCGAATTCCGGTCAGCCACAGCCGCACCATCAGGCCCTCCATCAAACCCAATGATCCCTGGAATTCTTCCTCGTAAGCGTCTTCGATCGTCTCCATCGTCAGCCGTTCTTCGTCCAGAAGGGCAGTTCTGAGTGCATCGACCCAGGCTATGAAGTCCAGGGAAGTGCTCCCCATTCCATGGACCATCACGCCTTCGTCCTCTTCGCTTCTCTTGATCATTGAGGTGTGGCAAAGGGAGCAGTTGAAGCCGACGAACTTGACCGGGGATGGTGAGCCCGACCGGGGCCGATAGTTGGAGACGCTAAAACCCTGAGGTAAGCCTTCGTTTACATCTGATTTTCCTCGGATGAAGCCAAATTGCTCGACCCAGTCTCCGGCTTCCGTTCCAGCAGGCTGAAATTGATCCGGAAACAGAGAGGGAAGGACTTTAAAGACCGGAAGGGGGAGAACCTCGGTTCCGGCCAGCCCATAAAGAAACGCCTCTTCGGGTGAAGGCGACGGTCTCTCCTCGACCCACCTTGATTCCAGGAACAGAAAAACCAGTGTCATCAGGAGCAGGACGGTGGTGATACAAATGGCGAAGATCCGGATCAGCCGAATCCAGCGCCCTCCTTTTCTATTTTCTTCAGGCATGTCAGTTCCCTCGCCTTCTCAATTGCATCCCCTGAAGCATCAATCGTGAGCGTGCCATAGTTCCTGGTGTTTCGCCTGAGTCTCGCTGTAACCACCCTTATAGAGCTGGTCATAGTAGTCCAGATCGAGATGGTGAGCCTGGACCCAAACCCCCGGAACGAAGATGGCGTCGATGTGGGCCGGAAAGCGGCCGTAGGTATCGTAGATGTAGTTACAGACGTCCTTGGCACAGGCCACGACATCGTCACTATAGTGAGGAACTTCATCCAGGAATCGTTCGGCCAATCCCGGCTTGAAGATTCCATCGAACGCCTTGGGATCCTTGTAGTGCCCTTTGGGGCCGTACTTCGTCTCCAGGAGAGCGTCGATCGCCTCGGACATATCCTTGTAGTAGGGGGGCGTGTATGCTTCGAGAATGCCGTCCAGTCCGACTGGATTAGGACGCCATGTAGGCAGCGGCGTCAGGAATCGGAAGAGTCTTCTCAGCCTCTTGTTAGGTTCCTCATAGCGAAAGCTCAGGCCAGCCCCGTATCGATCCCGATACTCGGGGTCGCCCATCAGAATGGGTCCGGCGAAGGCCGCGTGAACCCATCCCCCCAGGCCCATGACCTGGATCGCTAGGAGCACATTCTGGACCAGTAAATCAGCTTCGATATGGATACGAAAGGTACCCATGTACCCCATGGGAATCGGCAGTTTCTTGTTCACGAAACCGCTCTTGGCCCACTTCTTTACTCCAGCAGGCCGGTAGAAATTTCAATCGTCGATGAACATCGGCCGAAACCCATCATCCTGGGAAAGCAAGTACATCAGTCCGTTGATGTACTGCTTCGTCATGTCCATGACAGGGACCAGGATGGTGCTGCCGGGAGGATTGGAGACATAGCGATTTCGGCCCAGGTAACAGGGATACTCCCGAGGAAAATCCAAGCGCTTATCCAACACCTTGACCTTGCACTTTTCGGCGTATTCGATGAGCTTGTCCGGGGTCAGCTCTCCGTCGGTCAGGTAAAAGGGATCGAGGTCGTCGGGCTTCTTGAGGAAATAGGTCCCACTATCATTGATCAAGAAGAAGTGGGTTGCCTGGGCATTGTCAGGACTACTAGCGGTGCGACCCGCGACCTCCAGCATGGGAGAACCCACAAGGGGTTTGCCCTGTTCCGTCTTGAACGGCATGTCCGGCATGGTGACACCGGTAATCCCCGTAGAGGCGATCAGCAGGGCCTCCTCCAGCGGGCTAAGCGGCTGGGGATCCTGATTCGAGGTGTAGCTGAGGCTGCCTGCCGGAATGGAAGTGATGCCTTTGCCGATTCTGCGGGAACGTCGGTTGAAAATAGAGCTGAAGAGCGGATAGCGAAGAGCTTCCTGAAAACCTTGGTTCTGTTCGTTCATCAGACCTCCTTTTGTTGGGATCCTTCAGAGCGCGACCTGTTGTCCAGAGGTATTGCTGGGACCACCTGCTTCCCCGGATTGGAAAGAGTGAAACGAATCACTACCCAGACGAGCGCTCAACCAGCTGGTAGGCCCATCGTATGTTGCTCTCGGCCGTAGCCCACTCGGGCAGAATCGTATCGTGTGCCGAAGGCAAAATGGATAGATCCCATTCCGAGAGATCGATCTCACTGGCAGCCTGGTCTTCGGTCAATCCCTCTTTGTGTGCCTTTTGAACTGCGCTGTAGAGAGCCTCCAGATCAGTAGTGTCCCAACGTTTGGGTTTCTAATCTCTGTAAAGTATTAATGAGTAATATGTTAGAGAAGATAATGGGTGTTTCCGACTTGAAAGTGAGTGTACGCTCACGCCCTTCAGTTCATAAGGAGGGCGAGCATGTACACGGGCACGACGATTTTTTCTCAGGTGATGCGGCATCTTCCCTGGCATCATTTTCATCGCATTGTTCAGCACTACGGAGGCGACTACAAGGTCAAGTCGTTCCGCTGTGCCGACCATTACCGGGTCATGGCCTTTGCACAGTTGACCTATCGCGAGAGCTTGCGCGATATCGAAGCCTGCCTACGGGCCATGAGATCCAAGCTCTTCCACATGGGCATTCGCTCCACGGTCTCCCGCAACAATCTGTCCAATGCCAACGAGAGGCGCGACTGGCGCATCTATGCCGAGTTTGCCCAAGTGCTTATCGCCGAAGCGCGCCGCCTGTACACCGACGAGGACCTGGGAGTCGACCTGAACGCGACCGTCTATGCCTTGGACTCCACGACCATCGACCTGTGCCTCTCGGTCTTCCCCTGGGCGCGCTTCCGCCGTACCAAGGGGGCGATCAAACTGCATACCTTGCTCAACCTGCACGGCGCCATTCCCGAGTTCGTTCTGATCTCGGACGGAAAACTGCACGATGTCCACGCCTTGGACCACCTGATTCCTTGTCCCGGTGCCTACTACATCATGGATCGCGGATACCTGGATTTCGGGCGCCTGTACCGACTCCATTCTGCCCGGTCGTTATTCGTGACCCGCGCCAAGGCCAACTTCAAGTTCCGCCGCCGCTACTCCCACCCGGTGGACAGAACGACGGGACTGATCTGCGACCAAACTGTCCTGCTGAGCACCTTCTATCCGGCCAAGGCCTACCCCGAACCTTTGCGTCGCATCAAGTTCTTCGACGTCACCACCGACCTGCGGCTAGTATTCCTCACCAACGACTTTGCTTCTCCCGCTCTGACTATTGCCCGGCTCTACAAGCTCCGCTGGCAGATCGAACTGTTCTTCAAATGGATCAAACAGCATCTCCGCATCAAGGCCTTTTACGGCACCAGTCCCAATGCCGTGAAAACACAAATCTGGATCGCCCTCAGTACCTACCTGCTCATCGCCATCATCCGCAAGCGCCTCTATCTCGAGTTGCCGCTCTACACAATTCTCCAGGTCCTGAGTGTCTCGCTCTTCGAGAAAACCCCAATTTTACAGGCCTTTCAGGACATGCATTACATTACTCAGAATAGTGACATTCATAAACAGTTGATGTTATTCGACTAACGCTGGGACGCTACTGCCTCCAGATAATCAGCAAACCGGCGCAGGTCGGCCGCTTTGGCCAGAGGGCCATGGCCCGGAACATAGGTGGCGTTGGGATGCTCGTCGGCAATCTTTCTAATCGCGGGGACAAAGTCGGGAATGGAGACGCCGCCTTCACCAAGATCTAGAAAAGGGTAATAGGTGTGAAAAAGCAGATCCCCAGTGGCGATGATGTTCTGTTTCGGCAAATGGACGAAGATATCACCGTGCGTATGGGCAAGCCCGGGATAAGTCAGCACTACCTCGTGCTTGCCAACCTGGATACTCCGGGCTTGACCGACCAGGTCGGTGGTCTTGGGCACACCCTCAGGATGGTCTGACCACCAGGACTCGTCGTGCAACCCCATTAACCGAGGGACCTTTTCGTGGGCGAAGATCTTGGCCCCAGGGTAGAGACTGTTCCCCCGGGTGTGGTCATAGTGGTAGTGGGTGTTGACAATCTTTGTGACCGGCGCCTCCGCATGCCCTGAGACCCACTTTCCCAATGTCTTGGAGCCCGGAGGAAACTTGGTGTCGACCAGCAGCGCCTCGTTTCCATCCTGTACCAGCAACGAATTACCGCCTCCACCGAAGACGACGTGGATGCCTGGAGCGAGCTCCGTACTAGTCTGTCAAACGAAGGAAATATAGAACCAACCGAAACCCAGAGTGCCCGCGACGAAAACCAGAAGCATAAGAACCAGAACCAGCGAACAAGAGCATCCGCCTGCTTTACGTCGTAGGCCGCCTTCGGTCAGCTTGCCATCCCGGCGGTACGCATATTCCAGAAACTTGGCCCCCTCCAGGGAAAGATCCTTGACGAAGGTGAAGTGAGCGATCCAGAACTTCTTCATCAAGCGGAAGCCCCAACCGTGCGCCTTCTCCCAGGATCCGAAGCGGCTTCGCCCCTCTCCCAGGTCCTCCACGTGGTAGGTGTGGCGAGCGTAGAATCCGGGTAGGGCAGTTACTTCCCAGGTTACCTTTCGGTTTTTCTCCAGCTCGACAATCCGGGCAATCGCGAACATCCGGTAGAGGTAATACCAGCGGATCGGCTGAAAGGCCCAGATCAGCTGTTTTCCCAGGACGAGGTCTTTGTTTAGAGCCCAAAAGAAGCACTGATTCCACCTGGACCACCAATTGGCATGGGTGAAGAACTCCCAGAATTCGTGAATTGGTATATTGACGTCCACCGTTCCCGCAACCGGTGTCATGTCGTTGGACTGGGCCAGGATCTCTTCTCTGTTCTCCTTCGCCACGATGGGCTTCTCCTTTCTGAACAATTGTCCAGCCAGAGGTGGTGCACCCCGTGCTGAAGTTAGCCGACGGGTCTGTATGCGCTGGCGGTCGTGGAGACGTGCCTTATAGCTAGTCCCAAAAGAAGTAGATGAAAGTGGACTAAACCACATGTAAACACCTGAAATGCCAGACCTGACGGGTATTCTGGGGTTGTCAAAGAAACTTCAGAACAAGCCGAAAGGAGGCATTTCAGGTGAAGAAAAAGGATAGCGCAATCATCCGCAAACGGGAAGCAGAGGTTGCTCAGCGATTGAGCCCCAGCTGGAACGGTCAAGACCCGAAACCGGTGCTCTCGCCCGAGGTCATCAGCTACGAGGTCTCGGAGAAAACGGGTGCGGTCAGTTACGGTGGTCTGGGGCTGCTGCAGCAGGTGGTGAAGTGGAGTGGGCTGGGGAAAGCCATTGACCAGGCGGTGACGCTGCTCAAACGCCACCAACCGTACCACGAATCGGACCACGTCCTGAGCCTGATCTACAACGTGGCCACGGGCGGGACCCGCTATCAGGATATTGAACTGCGACGTCAGAGTGTGAGTTTCCTGGAGGCGGTGGGAGCCGAGAAGATCCCCGCCCCCAGCACGGCCGGAGACTTTGTGCGCCGCTTTGACGCGCCCGACGTGGTGGATCTGATGGAAGCCGTCAATGCCAGCCGCCTCAAGGTCTGGGCCCAACAACCGGCCCGTTTCTTCCAACGGGCGGAGATCGACGTGGATGGGACGATGGCCCCCACGAGCGGCGAATGCAAGGAAGGGATGGAGATCAGCTACGACGGGCAGTGGGGCTATGCGCCGCTGATCGTGACGCTGGCCAATACGGGAGAGGTGCTCTATGCGGTCAACCGCTCGGGCAACCGTCCCTCTCATGAGGGAGCGGCCGAATGGCTGGATCGGAGTATCGAGCTGGTTCGAGAGGCGGGTTTTCGGAAGGTGCGCCTGCGCGGGAACACGGATTTTTCGCTGACGGCTCATTTTGACCGTTGGACGGAGGCGGGCGTGGAGTTTGACTTCGGGATCGACGCCCATCCGAGCTTCGTCAAGTGGGCGGAGGCGTTGCCAGAAGCGAGATGGAAAGAGCTGGGGCGCCCCAGCCAGGGGAAAGGAAAAGGGAAGAAGCGGCGCCAGCGGCGGGACAAAGTGAAGCCGGAGATTGTCAAGAGACGCGGGTTCAAGACGCTGACGCTGGAACGGGAAGAGATCGCGGAGATCGACTACCGTCCGAGCAAAGCGAAGCGAACCTATCGGATGGTGATCTTGCGCAAGACGATCCTGGTCGAGAAAGGCCAGAAGCGGCTGCTGCCGCAGACGCGCTACCACTTTTATGTCACCAATATCTCGGCCAGAACGTTGGGAACGGCGGGAGTCGTACGGGAAAACAACCGGCGCTGCAACCAGGAGAACGTCATTGAACAACTCAAGAACGGAGTCGAGGCCCTGCGGATGCCCTCGGATACGCTGGTAGCCAACTGGGCCTATCTGGTGATTGCGGCTCAAGCCTGGAATTTGAAGGCCTGGATGGGGTTGGTGCTGCCGGCGCGACTGCAAGCCCGAGAGCTGGTGAAGATGGAGTATCGCCGTTTCCTGCGAGAGGTCATTGAAATGCCCTGCCAGATTTTGCGCAGGGGCCGACAGTTGGTCTATCGGCTGCTGGATGTCAATGGTTGGAGCCGTCTTCTCTTGGAAGGCAGTAAGTGGTTGAAACACCGGCCAGCTACCTGAAACTGAAAGGAGATAAAGTAGCTCCGAGGGTCGCCAGAGCTGGGGCGAGGTGTCTCTACAAACGCCCCCCAAGAGGGCAGAATCGTTTTCCCTGAGCGATCGGCGTGGAGGACAGCTGAACACGTGCCTGTTCTGAGTGACTTCGCGCCGAAATTTAGAATTTAGGTCTCCAAAATGGCTCCTCGGAGCCGACAAAGGGGTCTATTTTCGAACTTGCGCTTATTTTGGGGCTAGTACGTCCTCGGAGTCCAGACTCTCAGTCTGGTTCCGCTGGCAGCATTCTCACTCAAAATGCCGGCGGACGCAATCGCTTTTCTTCGGACGGTCTATTCACCCAACTCATGACAGAGATGACAGTCGGTGGAAACCTGGCGAGCGAGGTGGCAGTTCATGCACGCCTCCATACTGGTCGATATCTCTTGTGACAGGACCTCCCGCTTCTCGACCGGGCCATGACACTTCCCACATTCAACCTCAGCCGCGAAGTGATTGGCGTGGCTGAAGAAGACGAAGTCGGGCAGTTGATAGACCCTTACCCACGCTGCCTCCTGGCCTTCTCCAGCCATAGTGGCTAGCTTTTGGATGGCAGGACTGTCCGCTCTGATGCTGCTATGACACAACATACACTTCTGAAGCGCAGGAAAACCTGCGCGCTCGCTAGAGTCAGCACCCAGGTGACAACCCTTGCAGGTTATCCCACTCGAAGCGTGAAGCTTATGGCTAAAGACGATGGGTTGAGGAGCGACCTCACGAGGCAGTTGCTCGGGCTTCCCCTTATAAACCAGAGGTGTCTGACCGAAGCCGATGTTTCCACTAGAAGCAGCCAACATCAGGAGAATGAGCAGTCCCGCAAACCGACCTGAGGACGGCGGGATCCTGATACGGTCTGATCGCATCTGCCTCCGGGGGGCAAGGGTTCTAGGGGAGGGCAAAAGCCACTAGCTTGCCGGTGTACTTCTTGTTGTACTTGTTTCCGCCGCCGGCGGCGATAGCGACGTACTGTTTTCCGTCTTTGCCTAGATAGGTCACAGGGGTGGCATGTCCGCTGGCTGGGAGCCTTGTCGCCCACAGTTCTTTACCGGAATCCTTGTCAAAGGCGCGAAAGCGACTATCGTTGGTGGCGCCAATGAAGACCACGCCCCCTGCGGTAACGATCGAGCCTCCCAAGTTGGGCGTGCCTGTTTGAGGGATTCCCTTTTTCTTCAGCTCGTCAAATTCTCCCAACGTCACTCGCCAGCGAAAGTCACCCTGGTTCAGATCGATCGCCGTCAGGGCTCCCCAGGGAGGCTTCTGGCAGGGATACTGATTGGAGTCCCAGAATCTCCCATACTTCGTGCCTCGGACGCGATAAGGAAGCTTTGAACCTTGAGGCCTTGGCACCATTTTTAAAAAGGCCCCGACATCCATTGAGTTCACATAGAGCAGACCGGTCATGGGATCGAAAGAAGCTCCACCCCAGTTGGGGCCGCCGTTCGTCCCGGGGAACATGACCGTCAACTGGCTGCCTATGGGCCGAAAGAGAGGGCCTTCTATAACGGCCTCCCGGAGCATCTCCAGGCATTCCTTTCGCGATTCGGGAGTCACATCGGTGATCTCGTGGCGGGTCATGGACTGGCGAGCGAAGGGTGGAGGCTTTACCGGGTGAGGTTGGGTGGGAAAGGATTCCTCACCAGGGATAGAACTGGCTAACACCGGCCTCTCTTCCACCGGAAACAATGGCTCCCCGGTAAGCCGGTCCAACACGAAGACGAAACCAGTCTTCGTGATCTGGGCTACGGCGGGGACGTCCTGCCCTTCTCTTCGCACCGTGACCAGCACGGGTTGAGCGGGAAGGTCCCAGTCCCAAAGGTCGTGGTGAATGGTCTGAAAGTGCCAGACCCGGTTCCCGGTGCGGCAGTCGAGCGCCACCACGGAATCACTGAACAAGTTGGCTCCCTTGCGATCCCCGCCGTAGAAATCGGTGGCAGGCGAAGTAAGGGGGACGAACACCATGCCGTTGTCTTCGTCGACGCTCATGGTGGACCAGGCGTTCACGCCGCCCCGGTCCTTCCAGGATTCGCCTTGCCAGGTATCGTTCCCAAACTCGCCCTCCCGTGGTACCGTGTGAAAGCGCCAGACCTGCCGGCCACTGCGGGCATCGAAAGCCCGGATGTCTCCACTGGGCCCCTGGGGCTCTCCGTCGCTGACCCAGCCACCTACGACGATTCTGTCGCCGCACACCGCGACCGGCGATGTGAGTCCAGAGCTCAGATGGGGAAACTTTTCGGCGACTCCCTTCTTGAGATCCAGCCTACCCTGTTTCCCAAATGCTGGATCCGGCTTTCCCGTCTTGGCATCGATCGAGAAGAGTTGCCCCGTCTGAGTACCCAGATAAATGCGCCTCCTGCTTCCTTCCTGCCAGTAAGTCACTCCTCGACTGATAAAGAGGCCCAGCCGGCTTTGCCTATCGAATCCGGAGTCGAAGGTCCACAGTTGTTTGCCCCTCTCTGGCTCCAGAGCGATCAAGCGGTGAAACGGGGTGGAGACGTACATCACACCATCCACGATCAGTGGAGTACACTCAAAGGCCGATTTGGGTGGATACTGGGTTCCGTCGCTGAAGTCGCCGGTATCGAAAGTCCAGGCTGGCTTGAGCTGTGAGACGTTTTCGCGGTTGATCTGCCTCAGGGCGGAATACTTTGTCCCCCCTGCATCGCCACCGTAGTGGCGCCACTCCCGTGCTTGGAGCCAGAGGGTTGTCGAAAACGTCAGTGCCAGCAGGGCCAGGAAGCCCGATCTCCGGAGGACGGAAAAACTTACAACCAGATGCAGCACCGAACCGTGATAGCAGCTCGCCTGTTCGCTGTCAATTCGCGCAACGCCATAGGAAGTCAAAACATTGCCGCGACTGTTAACCCGCATTTCTCATCGCTGGTCTACTGCGACGCCGCAATCATCCGCCCTGGCTGTGTTATGCTCGGTCGGCCTCCTCGACGTACTGTACAAGTACGACTGCGGCGGCTAGCCACGAGTGGTCTCGGTCGCAAGCCTTGCCGGGACGGCCCTTGCGGCGCCTCGCTACGACAAGCGATGAGAAATGCGGGTTAAGGAAGCCTGAAGCGCAAGCGAGGGGTTTGGCCGCGGCTCCATACGTCGGCAAGCTTGTGCTGCTCCCCAACCCCTTGCTTGCGCTTCAGGCTCCCATGATCCGGAAACGCCTGCTTCGATATAAAGCGTGGCCGCTGGCATAAGTGGACCCGAGAGGGCAAGGACACGGGCAAAGGCAAGAGTTTGAAGAGGAACTCGCTAAACTGATGAGTTTCGTCAGACCAAAATCGGGGAAATCACTTCCCCGTGGACGTCGGTGAGGCTGACGTCGCGTCCGCCGAAGCGGTAGGTCAGTCGCTTGTGATCCAGGCCCAGAAGGTGAAGGATGGTAGCGTGCAGATCGTGTACCGTGGTGACGTTCTCTACCGCGTGCTTTCCAATCTCGTCGGTCGTGCCATACAGGGTTCCGCCTTTGATGCCGCCACCGGCCATCCAGATGGTGAAGGCTGTTTCCAGGTGATCCCGCCCATCCCCGTCAACGGTACCGGTGTCGGGAGTGCGGCCAAACTCGGTTCCCCAGATGAGAAGCGTCTCCTCGAAAAGCCCGCGAGCCTTGAGATCCTTCATCAGCGCCGCGACCGCCTGATCGGTCACCCTGGCGTTGGCCTCATGACCCCTTTTC
Source organism: Acidobacteriota bacterium (assembly GCA_965219855.1). Taxonomy (GTDB): domain Bacteria; phylum Acidobacteriota; class UBA6911; order RPQK01; family JAJDTT01; genus CAUZIZ01. Next base: position 201,061 of record CBDCOR010000020.1, on the reverse strand, counting down.
AGTTCGGTATGCTGGTCCCAGGTCCCGTTATTCTGGCCGAAGAGGACAGGACAGGTAATCTCCACGAATCGGACCCCAGACTCTAGCAGACGGCGGGCACGAAGACACTGGAGACTGTACAACCGCTGGTTTTCGTCCGATGTCTCCAAGCCGTAGAGACGTTTGGTCGCCTTGCTCTCCTTGTCCAGGTCCAGGACGTCCGGTACCAGAGACTGCATCCGATAAGCCATCTCATAGTTGCGGATTGCCGACTCCACTGCGTCATTTCGTCCCGCAGAAGCGAGAAATTCCTGATCCTGGTCCAAAAGGGCTGCCAACTTCGTCCGCTGAACCCGCTCCGGGTCGGCCGCCACAATATTCTCGATCGGCTTGCCATCGGCCTTCATGGGAAGAGCCTGGTGTGTCGCCGGTAAGAAACCGTTGGAGAAGTTTTCGAGGCCTCCTGGGATGCTGGCCCCTGTGTGCAAGAGCACGTAGCCGGGAAGATTGCGGTTCTCGCTGCCCAGGGCGTAGGTAATCCAGGAGCCGAGACTCGGGTAGCCCCCGACATTTCGTCCGGTATGGAACAGGATGTTCCCTCTCGGATGCAGCGGAAATTCAGAGACCATGGATCGGACCACTGCCAGGTCATCCACGCAGGTGGCGATGTGAGGCAGCAGCTCACTGACCGTGATTCCCGACTTTCCATACTTCTGGAATGACCAGGGACTCCGGGTAAAGGTCCGGATGCCGTCACCCGAGAGTTGACCATGGAGCTCCGCCAACTTGGGCTTGGGGTCGAAGGTGTCCATGTGAGAAACGCCGCCCGGCATGAAGCAGAGGATGACGTTCTTGACCTTCGGTGGGAAGTGGGGTTTTAGAGGCCCGGATAGACCTGCGTAGGCCGGATCCGCCATCAGAGCCGACAGCGCCGTGATACCGAAACCGTTCGCTGTCTGCCGCAACAGCTCTCGCCGGGTAACCGGAACGCCAACGCAGCCGGGACAACTATTCCCTTCGGTCCCATGGCGGCGATGGGTCTTATTCTTCGGTCTCATCGTAAGTAGATAAATTCCTTGAGGTTAAAGATACAGTGAGCGACATCCTGCCAAACGATTCTACTCTGGAGGATACGCTCTTCTGGGATTTCGCGCAAGCTGGCGAGCTCCCCTGCCAGGGAGACAAACCGTTCTTGTTCATGGACTTCAGCCGGTCGGCCCAAGGCGCTTCGAAACATGGTGTCGATCCGGGATTCCACACTCGGGTTGCCTGCGCCGAGGAGCTGATCGGCCCAGCGCGCTGCCTGTCCGGTAACGAAAGGATCATTCAGCAACGCCAAGGCCTGGGAGGGAACGTTAGTCACGTCTCGCCGTCCCCGAACCACGGAAGGAATAGGAAAGTCGAACAACTCCAGGAATCGAGGTCCTTCCATTCGAGTCACCTTGAGATAGAGGCTGCGTCTGCCATTGCCATCCAACGGCCCTGAAAGGAGTTTGCGGTAGTCCTTGGCTGCCGGCCGGAAGGGTTGGATACTGGGTCCGTAGAGGCTGAGGTTGATCTGGCCCGAGGTGGAGAGGATCGAGTCGCGGATCGTCTCCGCAGCCAGGCGGCGTACCGGGTAGTGGTGCAGCAGGCGATTCTGGGGATCCACCTGTATCGCCTGGGAGGAGGTCTGGCTCGACTGCTGGAAGCTCTGGGTAAGGACCAGCGACCGGATCAGTTTCTTGATGGACCAGCCCTGCCTGACGAATTCCAGGGCCAATGAATCGAGCAGGCGAGGGTGCGACGGCGCCTCTCCAAAGCGTCCAAAATCGTCGACTGTAGCCACGATGCCGCGGCCGAACAGATGGTGCCACACGCGATTGACCATGACTCGTGCAGTCAACGGATTATCCGGAGAGGCCACCAGATCGGCCAAGGCCCGCCTTCCGCTGCCGGAAGAATCGAATCGGTCCTCCGCCCCATTGATCAGCGTGAGGTAGCGGCGAGGAGCCGGTTTCCCAGGACTCTTCGCACTACCTCGCAGCAAAACCGGAAAATCGTAACCCGGGTCAACATCGGCCATTGAACTGATCACTTGGGGACGGGCTAGACGCGCTTCGATCTCGCGATAGCGGCCCACTAATTCAGCCAGACGCGGACTCAGATCGCTGGAGTTATCCAGGAGTCCTCTTTGAACCAGCCAATCGACCCACTTCAAATCGCCCTCATCAGCGCGACCCTCGGTCCAGGCTATGACCGCTTCGCGGCAGACTTCGGCGTAGCGAAATGCCACCTCTTCAGCATTCCCAGGGGCCGGCCCCCGAAAAAGCCTCAAGATGTACGAGAGGTCCTCATGCGGAGACTCCTCGACGTCGTGAAGAACCGCACCGGTGATCCCGAAGTAGGAGCCGGGCGTCTGCAGCATTTCGGGTTTGAAACCCATCACCCTTCCCGGGCGGTCCGGAAGACGCGGATTGTCGTGTTTGCTCACCAACTCCACATAGAAGGGAAGATCCTTCTCTTCGTGTTTGTTGGGAATCTTGACCCAGGCGAGCGAGTCGCTGTCGAGAACCGTGTAGTTCTCTCCTAGCATGCAGTTGTCGACGATACCCCGCCAGGACGCCAGCTGGCCGCCCACGACTCGCAGGCTCACGAATTTCTTATCTTTCGGTATGTAGGGAGAACGGATAGCACCATTCAGCCGGCTGGAGAGTAAATGGCTAAACATACCTGCCGGGTAGACACCTCTCACCAGTTCGCCAGCCGTCGTCGACAGTGCAAAATCGCCACCGACGGAGAGTCCTTCCAGCCCCAGGCCATCGCGATTCCAGTCGGCTACTGCAGCGGCGATGGGGGTGTAGTTCTGACGGTTGAAAGACTCCCGAGAGCGTATCTCGTCCCGGTAACGAGCCCTTTCCCTCTTCCATGCCGCGGCCAAACCCTCTCCTCCGAATCCGGTTTCACAGGCGAGCACGGCCCAGGGAAAAAGCGGACTCTCCGGATCGAGGCTCTCTGCTTCACGTGCCTGCCACCAGCGCCGCAGCCTCTCCCGTTCGAGATTCGACCGTAGATTGGGCCCACCGGAACTAGTGAGACGAACCTCCTGGGCGGCCAGAAGATAGGCAGGAATGTCATCCACCTGGACACTCCATTGCGAGGCCAGCTCCTGCTGGATCAAGGGTTTCAACTGCTGCAAAGACGCCATCAGACTGCGATGCATCTTGCCCGTGTCCAGTGTCCGCGTGACCTGCCGAGAGCTGGTCAGGATTCCGTAGAGAGCGTAGTAATCTTCCGTGGGAATGGGATCGAGTTTGTGATCGTGACAGCGAGCACAGGCCACCGTCAGGCCCTGAAATCCCCGGGTCAAGGTATCGATCTGGTTGTCCACAACGTCGGTCCGGATTTCCCGGAACTTGACACAGTCGTCGTGCCCCATCTCCCCGAACCGAAAAAAGGCGGCTCCGATGAGCGACTCGTTGATTCCCTTTTCCTGATTGACCCGAGGACTCGGCAGCAGATCTCCGGCGATGTGCTCCCGGATAAATCGATCGAAGGGCAGATCCTGGTTGAATGCCCGGATCAGGTAGTCACGATAGCGCCAGGCCCCAAGTACCTCATAGTTCCATTCGTAGCCGTAGGTCTCTCCAAAGCGCACCACATCCATCCAGTGACGTGCCCAGTGTTCGCCGAACTGACTCGAGGAAAGCAAGCGATCGACAAATGCTTCATAGGCTGCCGTGGAGGGATCGGCAGCCAACTCATCGACGGCTGAGGGATCGGGTGGAAGTCCAATCAGGGAGAAGCTGAGTCGACGGGCAAGCGTGCGTGGGTCTGCCCTGTTTGCCGGCTCCAGCCCGGCCTTATTGAGTTTGGATAGGACGAAGCGATCGGTGGTGTTCCTGGACCAACCCGGACGCTCCGCAAAGGGCGCGGAGCTGTCGCCCATCGGCTGGTAAGCCCAATGCTCCTGCAAGATGCGCTCGTAGAAGTTCGCATCATCTGCCTCAGCCGCCGGTTTGGCCTCTGGCCAGGGCGCCCCCATCAGGATCCACCTCTCCAGGTCCGCCACTTGTGATTCGGGCAGCTTGGTCCCCAGCGGCATCTTGAGTTCCTGGTGAAGAACCGCTCGAAACAACAGACTCTCTTGTGGCTTTCCAGGAATTAGAGAGGGGCCTCTCGTACCCCCTTCGAGCATTGCTGCTCTGGAGTCGAGGCGCAGTGAAGAGAGCTGTTCCTTGGGTCCATGACAGGCGTAGCACTTGTCAACCAGGAGGGGACGGATCTGCTTCTCGAAGAACTCGAGCGCTTCCGGCGACACTGCTTCCCTGGTGGTAACGGATCCTGCCGCAGGCGATGGTAGCAACGCCGGGATAATCAGGGTTGCAAAGAGGTAAAGAGCCATTGCCCGTCGGTTCATGCTGACATCACCTCCGATGTCCTGGTAGCTTTGGCCTCCAGGCCGAAGTCCGCTCCCTTCGAGCCGTTGGCTCGACCCACGGCGGCCTGGAGGCCAAAGCTACGCCGGGCACGAAGCTTCTTTTTTCGGAACTGATCTACAACCAGGGAGCTTGTCATTTTGGTGCTGGAGGTGGCGACTGCAGATCCAATCCTACCATTCCCTCACTTCGGAAGCCGAAGACTTTGGCATTAAAGAGCTGGAAACGAAGCCTCACCGTCTTTCCCGCCAGGCTGGACAGCTCAGGGTCCCCCTCCCAAGTCACCAGCACCCAGAGATGATCTCCGACGATATCGCGGGAGCGGAGCGGCGCTCGATCCGGCTCGCCCTCGACTATCAACTCCAGCCGCACCGAGCCGGAGCGTCCCCCGGTTCTGAGATTCAACTGCAGTTCCTTGCCCTCGTAGCTTAGCTAGTGCCCGTCCGAAAACCGGGGTTTTCAGAACTGTAATCTGTTGAATCGTAAACACTTATTATACTTGAGACTGCTGACAGACCGGCTCGACCCAGCTCGATCCAGAGCAAGGACCCTCGAGCGAGGGCACGCGGGCCAAAAAGCAGCGGTTCGGCGCAGACCTCTCCCCGAGTCGGAGCCACAAGGCAGTACGGTCAGCCACAAAAGGCTACAACAGGAGTCGGGCCAGGACGACCAGGTTATAGGTCAGGACGCTGGCATGGACGTAGCTTTGAAAGTGAGGCCAGCCTTTCCAGCTACAGCGGTGGAGACCGAAGGTGTGCTTGAGGGTCCCAATGCACCCCTCAATCCCGGCGCGGAAGCGTTTGAGTTGTTTGTAGACCCAACTGGAACGCACCATGCTCTCAACCGTCAACCCACACTTTTTGGAAAAGGCCACATCCTGTACCCCCTGCTCTTTGGCCCAGCGCAGGTTGGCAGCCGAGGCAAAAGCACCATCCCAGGCGCTCTGGCGGGGGACCTTCCCGTACAGCTGTCGATGCCGCTCTAAGAAGGGTTGCACATAGTTGCTGTCGGCCGGATTCCCCCGTTCCACCACACAATCCAGGATCAGCGACGAGGCGCCCGTGCTGACAAACACCTTGTGGCCGAAGACCGTTTCCCGAGGGCTCTTCTTGATAATATCGGTGTGCTCTTCGAAGAGGGAACAGATCTTCTCCTGGGCCGCGACGGCCTCGCCCGAAAGGACCCGTCGTTGAGTCTGCTCGATGACTTTGTGCAACAGCCCCAGATAGTGGGCCAGTTGCGCCGCCACGGCCAGACTGAGGGGATCGCTCCACTGCGCGGAAGCTGCCAGCGCCTGCTCGGCATAGTGAGCCGTCTTGGACGCCACTTTGATCAGATCGCGGTAACTGTCCAGGCGCTTCTTGCCGCGGCGGTTGCGGATGTTCAGGACGCGCCGCTTGGCCCGCCGCGTATGATCGACGAAGCCGATCCCTTCCCGCTCCCGCAGCCGCCCCAGCGACTGGGTCACGACTCGAATGCCGTCGTACAACAGCTCACTGTCGAGCGGATAGTGGATGTTCGTCTCGACCGCCGTGGCATCGACCCGAATCCGTTGGCCTTTTTCCAGACCCCGAGCCTGCGCCCAGAGCACCAAGTGGTCGTTGATCGCCTTCCAAGTCCCCGGCTCAATCTTCCCCAGGTTCTCCGCCAGGGTGGCTTTGCTGATCGACGCCCCATAGGGCAAGCGACAGAACCTCTGACAGCTTTGCGAATCCACCAGATGAAACTCCAGCTTGCGATAGCTGAACTGATGCAGCTGTTTGATGACGGCGCAACGCAGCACCTGCTCGGCCGTCAAACCGGGGGCGCCAACACCGGAATCGACCCTGTCAGAGAGATCTTGTACTATCAGCTCCAGCGTCTGGGGATTGTCGTCCAGGATGCGCGAGATCACCTTCAATTCATGGGCCAGCTGGTGATCGGGCCATTGCGGGGAAAGGGGGCGTTGTTTTTCACGCTTTTTACGCATCTTCGAACTCCTGAAATCGTCGTAAGTCGTTTTAGTCTAATTGTTTGCACCAAATAGTCTAGCAAACGGCCCTGACAGTTTCGGAGCTTGAAAAAGCCCTCTTTCCCCTTCCTTATCAATTACTTACACATTTCCGGACGGGCACTAGCTAAATCGATGAGTCGTGAACTCACGCTCTTGGCCTCGGGTCGATAGGTGCGGATATTGGTAAGTCCAGCAACCTTGTAGCGCTCCTCCTCAGGAGCATTGGGATCCAGGAAAACGTGGCCTCTAATTCTCTGGAGCCCGTTCAGGGAGATGATGTTGTTGTCCCGGCTTCCTTCGAACTCCACGATCCCCAGCGAGGGTCTCTCCCAGTTGAAGCCGTCGGAAGACTCGGCATAGCAGACTCCGCTTCCCCCTCCTTCTGAGCCCAGTTTCAAGCGACCATCGGGCGCCACCACAGCCCGATCCCGCACGGTCCAGGAGCAGCCGTACCAGAGGCGATACCGATCGCCCTCCTGAATCACCGATAGGGGACCAGCACCGGCCTTCTCCCAGGGTCGCTCCGACTGCAGCCAGGGACCCAGCAGCTGCCCTTTCTCGATCTCGATCTTCACCCCAGTAGGGGTGTTCACTCGTTTTGGCGAGCGCTCGCCCTTCTCCACCTTCATCGTCACTTTGTAGTAATCGTTCACCTTCTCGATCAGGCTCTGATCCTTCTCGCTGACATGGTCGAGATTCACGGGAAAGATGGCGTTGCCGGCATCGACCTTGGACCAGTTGGTGAAGAGATGGGTCACTACCTGGGATGAGCCGGCCCTGGCTAGCGGGTTCAACATGAAGAGAGCCAAACCCAAGAGAACTGTGGCTCGCCCTGCCTGGTTCCGGTTGAGTGTGCTCTCAGCTGGAGGCCTCTGGCTCGTTAGGCTGGAAGGGGAAGCCGACGGAAGACTGGTCAACAGCAGCGGTTGCAACATCTTGTCACCTACAGGATTGTATCCCGTCTTGCCTATCTGAGCGTATGACGCTCGATCTGTCAAGCCGAGGCTTTCCTGTTTCGGAGCAGCGTGCGTTGACACCTGTGAGTCCCTTGGATAACCTCCACAGAATCACTCAAAACTAGCGAAAGGACGGTCCCGGTGCAGAGCTTCTCGCTTCAGCGTCATCTTCTCGTTTCCTGGCTTCTCGGCGCCTTCTCATTGTTGAGCTGTGAGGCAACCGGGGCACAGCTGGCCATGGGCTTTCGGGTAGGAGAAGTCAAACAGGATTCAGCCATCATCTGGACACGAATCACGAAGTACAGCGAACGCAACTGGGAAGGCTATCGCGAGCCAACCAAGCGCCAGCCCTACGTAGACGAATATGTGCCTTCTAAAATCAAGGTGGCGGACCGTCAGGGTGAAGTCGTCGGTGCTCCGGGCCAAGTCCGGGTCAGGTATGCACCCTCAGCAGGAGGCGTCCTCACCTACAGCGACTGGGTCGCGGTCACAGCCGACCAGGATTTCGTCCACCAATTTCGACTCGATCGACTGGAATCGGGAACCAGGTACTCGGTGTACGTGGAAACTCGGGATTCGGCGAATGGACCGGTATCCGCCGCGACCGGTGGAAGTTTCAAGACACCAGCCAGGCCCGACACTTGGCAGGACGTGAGTTTTACTGTGGTGACGGGCCAATCTTATTGGGATCTGGACCACAAGGACGGCTATCACATCTACCCGGCCATGCAGCGGCTCAAACCACACTTCATCGTACCGACTGGCGACACCGTCTACCTCGACAGCGAGGCACCCCGAGCCCGTACCGTTGCGCTGGCTCGCTACCACTGGCATCGAATGTATATTCCCTGCCCCGCCATATCGAATTTCACCGCTACGTGCCTGGCTACTGGGAAGTGGACGACCATGATTCCTGGGCCAATGACGGATGGCCTACAATACATGCCCCCTGGCTGAACCCGCTGACGTTTGAAGAGGGATTCAACATCTACCGCGAACAGGTGCCGATGGGGGAGCGGACCTACCGCACGATTCGCTGGGGTAAGGGTCTGCAGATCTGGATGGTCGAGGGCCGACTCTATCGCTCCCCCAACACCATGGAGGATGGGCTCCAGAAAACGATCTGGGGGAAAGAGCAACTGGCCTCAGACATGGAGAGACTTCACGGGGAACATTTTCGAAAGTTTCGGCAACTAATGCGTGACCACGATCCTGAAGGCAAGTTTGCCAACGGTTTCACGCGACGCCTATTTGGAAAGTAGAGGACGAATCCCGGCAAGCACCGGGTCAATGATCTACTCGACTCAGATCCACTCCGTAGTCAACGTCGTCAAGTGAGTTTGTAGATCCTTTGGACGTTGCCACCCATGATTTGCTGTAGATCCTCGGAAGACAGGTAGGGACATCGTCGCTGCAGGTAGTAGCGACGGCGGGAGTACTCCTCGGGTGTATCTGCTGCCTTCTTGATGAACTCCGTTCCCCAGGCCAGCTTCGAAGCTCCAAACGTCTCGTAGAAGCTTCTGATCACCTGATCGTTCGGGCCGTAGTCCTGCGTGGTCCTGGGCAAGACGTCCATTACGACGTCGAAGTTCTTCACCAGGCGCACAGCGGACTCCGGAATCACTACGGAACCGTCCTCCTGCAGACAGCGAAAGGGAGAGATCCCATGAACGATAACCAGCCTCAGGTCGGGGAACCGGTCCATCAACTTCAGAAGAATGGGCCAGAGCGTCTCGAAATTCGAGGAATAGGAGATGGACGAGTAGCTCCGCCCGTAGGACACGAAGGAGACCGGAATCCTGAGCTCCTGGACCAGCTTCCAGAGGGATTCGTATTTGGGGGCGTTCAGATTATCGTGAGGATCCGAACCCGGTGGAGGATCGTAGTAGAGTCCCTTGAATCCCCATTCCCGAACGTACGTCTGCAGATTGTCCAGCTCTTGCGTGGTATGGGCCTTTGGCTCATCCAGCTTGCAGACCGCCAGAAACTTGTCGGGATACTCGCGTACGACCCTTGCATGATACTTGTTAGCCCAGGGGCGCAGGCTGTGCAGAAGCGCCCTGTCGACACCGGTTGCCTGCAGGACTCGCAGCATTCTCAGGTGTGACAGGCCGAGTTTGGTGTTTGGATCATAGCCCTCCACGAAATCAATGGGCTCGAGTCCACCCACATGAGCATGGTTATCGATTACGAGAAGTTTCGAGGCGTGCCTTCCGGACACTGTCCGGCCTACCGATAGGCCTGAGGCAATCCCTATGAGGTCTTGAATGAAGCGGCGACGAGGCTTTGGCTCGAAGTTCGATCCCATAACTATCCTCCGCGTCTATCTGGGGAGGGGTAGATCAGGTCTGGGGTCGAAGTGGGTCCGGCGGCGAAGCTGACTGCCGGAAGAATCAAGGCAAACGAGTCCTCACTCAATTGTCTGTGTCTGACCGGTTTCCGCCGCTTTGTAGAGGGCGTGGATCGTTCTCAGAACAGCCAGGCTCTCTTCCGACGTGATCGCAGGTTCCCCAACACCGCGAGCGCAGTCCACGGCTGCTTGAATCGCCCCAAGATAAAGGTCGTCTCCCCGAGTGTAGGAGAAGGTCTGGATCCCTTCCGGAGATCCTTCCGCCGTGGTTTGCCATTCGAGAGGCTTCTGGGATGTGAGGTCGAAGCGGAGCCAGCCCTTCGAACCCCAGAGGGCCAGGTGGCTGTGGGATCCCTTGTCCAGGTAGTAGCCAGAATGCATCGTCCCCACCATTCCCCCTTTGTAAAGCATGGCCAGAACAGCGGCGTCCTCGACGTTGATGGGTTGGCCGCCCACATTGCGGGCAAAGCCGCTCACCTGCTGAACTCGGTCCCCCGTGATGTAGTGGACCAGGTCCAGCCAATGGATTCCCAACCAGGTGAGATGCCCACCTCCGGCCTGATCCTTCTTGACCACCCAGGACTTCTGATAGCTGGGGCGCGTCAAACGGGTCTGATCGGAAATGAGGAAAAAGTCGGCGCTGTAGAGCTTCCCCAGAGCTCCTGAACTGACCAGTTCCTTGGCTTTCTGGACTGGAGGAGCGAAGCGATTGGCCATGGCCAACATCAGGCACAGATTCTTCGAATCCGCCAGCTTTACCAGTTTCTCGAAGTCCTCTGCACGCGTGCAGGAAGGCTTCTCACACATGACGTGGGCACCTGACTCCAATGCCGCCCGGATCCTTACCGGAGCAATGTGCGCTTCGATTGTCACCAGCACCATGTCCGGCTTCTCGGCCGAGAGCATCTGGGAGTAGTCCTTGTACGTCTTGAGCTCTGGAAAGCGACCCCGCAGTAACTCCTCTGCCTGCGGAAAGTGCTCCTCGGTGGAGTCAGCCAGGACAACCTGCTTCACCCCCTTGGCAATCGCCAGGGACTTCATGTAGTAGCTCAGGTGAGGGCCACGATACTTGGTGATGATTCCGACCTTGATGTCCTTAGACATAGTGTTTCTCCTCGCTGCAGGCCGGCGACCTCTGCCCCCGGCGAAATGACGCGATGATCGTAGCAGGTTGCAAAGTCGAGCGTAAGGGGTGTTCGAATGTTCGCTTGAACACCCCTATGGTATAGTCGCCAGCCAAGTTCCCACGGTCTTTAACACCACTGTCTCGCAGGGGAGCGTGCGAAATGTCTTGGATCCGAAACACAGCCTCAGGCGCTCCTGCTGAGAGCCGTTCTCGGCGCAGATCGCCATACTTCTGCTCTGTCGCAGTCTACTTGTTCATCTTCCTCGCGGGACCAGGCGCAAACGCCATCGTCGTGCTCAAGGTAGGTGAGGCGGGCAGCTTAGAGCCCTTCCCCCACCTGAACGGCCGCCAGATCGGACAAAGCTCTGCTGGCCTCTGGTTCCTGGCGTTCCAAGGTGAGTCCCAGCAGGGTGGCACCATCTTCATGGCCGTCTCCAAAACCGCCGATCCCCGGTTCTTCGGAGATTTTCATCCTGCCTTCACATTGGTCGCCGCTGACGACAGCGGTGTCATCACCTCAGGCGGCGGACCGGTTGGCCTCGCCAGCTTTGTCATCGGCAGCGACGATACGATGCACCTTCTCTGGGAGAGCAGTGAACCTCAACGTCTCTGGTACAGCCGCTGCGACGTAGGTGGGGACGAGGCGGCACAACAGATCAAGCGCCGTGAGAATTGGAAGGGATTGGAGAACAGCCCAGAAACGACGCGTCTCGGCTCTCCTGACCGGAACGGGTCTCTCGGGGACCTGGCTCTGGGGCCATCAGGTGATCTTTGGATCGTCTACAGCGAGGCGGTCCAGGTGGAGCCCGGCTACCGGTATCCCATCGACATGAAGGGTGAAGACCGCCCCTTCGTCCTGGGAAATCGGGAAGGCTATGAACTGTGGATGGCCAGACCCAGCCCACAAGGATTCGAGCGCAGGCGGATCACACTGCCCGGCCCCTACCGGCGACCCGTCATGGACCTGGACCTCGAGGGCAGCCTGCACCTGGTCTCTGCCAGTCGGCGGGCTCACCTCTACTATCTGCACTATCCAGACTTCATTTCCCCGTTTGAGCAGAAGGCCGACCTGACCGCTACCCGTCCCTACCCTCTCTGGGCCGGAACCGGATACGCCACCTATAGCGTTGTGGGATGGGGCGAGCGAGCCCTGGTCGTCTTTGAAAGAAACGAGCACATCCCCCTCTACGCCTACTTCGACGGTACGAGCTGGGACTATCGGTCACTCAATTCAACCGAGGAGGTCTATCGTAACCCGATTCTGGTCCGAGACCAGCAGGGGAGCGCCTGGGTCTTCTGGGCCAATCTCAGCCGAGGTCATACTTTTTTCTCGCGCTGGTTGGGTACGCGTTTCAGTGCTCCCTTCTCCTCCCGGACCGTGATCGACGACCTGGCTCCGGATGATCTGGCCGCCGACACCGGACCCACCCTTGGTCCTTCTCACACGGTGCAGCGTCAGCTGGGTCCGGGTTCACCGATCGGCCTGGCAATCTCCGGAAACAGTGCCTCCGGACCCGTCTACTTCGATCGCATGAGCGTCCCCCAACTCCAGGTGAAAAAGGGACGGAAGGTGCTGTTTCTCGACCTCGCCGAGATCGATAGCGTGGACGGCCTGGTCGAGTCCTTTCATCCGATGAAGAAACACCCCGCCAACCCGGTACTCGGCACGGGGCCTCCGGGGAGCTTCGACTCCCGACGGGCCCATGCATACGGGGAGGTCTACTATGACGGAGAGAAATTCCGCATGTGGTACTCCGGTTGGCCGCTGGAAGATGACAACCCACTCTTCAGCGGCACCGCGGGACATCACGTAGGCTATGCCGAGAGCCAGGATGGGGTCCATTGGGTGAAACCGTCTCTGGGCCAGTATGAGTTCAATGGATCCGTCGACAACAATATCGTCAACCTGGGAGAGCGGGATCATGGAGGTCATGCCTACATGCCCATGGTGGTCCACGACGATCGGGACCCGGATCCCGGCCGACGCTTCAAGATGATCGTCGAGCAGCGAGGACGAAACACGATTCACTTCTCCGCCGATGGGATCCGCTGGAGCGAGGGTCTTCGAGTCCAGCAGAGAGGATGGTCTGATCAGAGAAGTTTCTTCTTTGATTCCCTGGAAACAGATCCTGAAAAACCCTGGAAGGTGTACAGCCACTGCGGCTCCCGGGCTCCTTCTGGTCTGCGCAAGATCTGTCGAGACTGGAGCGCCGACCTGATCCATTGGACCTCCGATCCCCGCAACCCGATCGCCCACCCCCGGGCGAGTACGGCTGCCGAGTACCACATGATCTCGGTCTGGATCGAAGCGGGGATGTACCTGGGCCTGGTCGACTGCTGGCAGCATACCCAGGTGCAGCCCCAATACCTGATGGCCAGCCGGGATGGAGTGAACTTCTTCCATGTCTTCGACGGTCAGGCTGCGATCGAACTGGGCAAACAAGGTGCCTGGGACGCCGGGTGGGTCTCCCCCACCAATGTCCCGGTCATGGTGGGAGACGAGATCTGGGTCTACTACTCAGGAGGTCCACGGAGCATCGGTGGCCACTATGACGAGTGGTATGACCTGCGCATGCAGACCGGCCTGGCCACCATCCGCAGGGATGGGTTTGTGAGCCTGGAGGTGGAAGAGGGAAAGGCACGCGGTTCGTTCGCTACAATCCCGCTGAAGCCTTCAGAGAGCGACCTGGCACTAGAACTCAACGCCGACGGTCTCAGTCAGGGTGGAGGCAGGATCCTGGTCGACCTATTGGTCGACGGCGAGATAGTGGCCACAAGTCATGCCCTTACCGAAGATGGAATACGCGTCCCGGTCTCTTGGGAAACCCGCAGAAAGCTAACCCTGTCGCAGGGCCTGCTCCGTCTACATTTTCCTCTAGAGGGCGAGGCGGCCCTCTACAGCTTCACATTTCAATAACAGCGCCGGCCTCCCAGGGGCCTTTTTTCGACGTCAAGGTCGGGAGGAAGAAGACATGAAGTACCGTTTTGCTGAAATGATCTGGCATGAAATCCGCGAGGCCGCCCGGCAGGACCGCGTCGCCGTTCTCCCAGTAGCGACCTACGAGGATCACGGTCCTCATCTGCCGGTCGACGTAGATGTCGTCCTGTGTACCCAGATCTGCGAACGGGCGGTTGGTCAGATTCCCTCAGAGGCGGTGCTGGTCCCACCGGTTTCCCACGGTTACAGCCCTCACCATATGGACTTCCATGGGACGCTGACCATCGACTGGGACGTCTTCATCCGCTATGTCAAGAACGTCTGTGACAGCCTCGCCCACCATGGCTTCAAGCGGATCCTGATCGTCAACGGCCACGGCAGCAACACCTCTCCCCTGGATCTGGCGGCTCGGCTCTCGATCATCGAATCTGAGGGCAAGATTCTCTGTGCCTCGGTGAATCACTGGGGGCTGGGCCGGTTGAAGGAAGCCGGCAAGGAACTACGAGACTCAGAGATTGGCGGCACCTCGCATGCAGGAGAGTATGAAACATCGCTCTACCTGGCTCTCAAGCCCGAACTAGTTGAGATGGACAAGGCGGTGGACGAACGCTCACCCCTGTCTTCCAGCTTCCAGTTCGATCTGCTGGCGGGAGGAATGCCAGGCAGTGCCAGTGCCAGCATGATGCCTTATTGGAGTGCTCTCACCGCCAGCGGCATCATGGGCGACGCCACCAAGGCCACTCGGCAAAAGGGCGAGAAATTTCTGGAGGCGGCAGTTGAGGGGTTGGTCGATCTGATACGGGAGCTGAAGTCGAACCCGATTCCTGCCCGCCGCGACCAGCATTCGTGAGAGAAACTCTGGTCGTCCCGTATCCTACACCCATAGTCCAGTCTTCTAGAAGTTCCAGCTTGGGATAGGCTTACCCACAGAGACCACCTCTTCCAGATACGCTCCCGTCTGTGGTGGAGCCTCCAGGTCGTGACTCTCGACATCGTCATGGATGCGATAACCCATGATGTTGTGCCAGTTTCCATCGGCCAGCTGCACCGTTGCTGCCACCGGGTGATCCACCCGCCACATGGAGCCGCTGGGAGCGGGTCCGAAGTCAGCCTTGCAGTGCCGGCCCAGTATCGGGGCTTCCAGGCCGGTTCGGTCTTCCGTCAGGGGCCAGAGATAGAGCTTCTGTCGAGTCCAGCCGCCTCCACGCACCCGACCTTGATCGTCTGCCGGAATCCGAAAGCGCTTGGGAATAGGATCCAGGGGGACCATGAAGATGTTGGAAGCGATGTAGGGGGTCCCGTCCGCAGCCTGATTCAGCGTGATCGGACCGCTGGACATGACGTCTGCCACATGGATGATCTTTTCCCAGCTCTCACCATCGGCGCTAGCGCGCCACACTCGGATCGCATGGTCATCCCTGTCCTGCTGGCCGCGGGCCGAGAGAAGCAGTCTGCCATCCCCATCTCGGATCAGGCTGGCCGCGGTCGAGGAATCGTTCCCAGTCGCCTGAACGAAGGAAACGGGTCGCCAGCTCCCTTCTTTGCGCTGCCAGCGCATGACACCGGCGCCGATCGGCACCCTCTCTCCTGGTTGGGGCGTCTTTTCTATTCGGCCTGCCGACATGGCTACCAGCAGGTCGTCGCCATCCGGAATGGCGTTGGTCAGTCCCCGGGAAGAGCCGTGCCAGGTGGAGGAGAATTACTGGAATGAACCTTCTGAACCTTCCCCCATGGCGAATCCTCCAAGACCTTTATGGCCTCCTTCTTCGACCACTGTAAGGTTTGTTTTCCCAGAACTTCGCCGCCAACAGCGGGGCGCCTAACAGTGCTGAGAGCGAGAAGATCCAGATGCTTCGAGTCAAAAAGGCTCCTTTGGCAACTGATCGCCAATGATATAGTCGAGGTTACCGACCCGCAACCCGACGGGATCCAAATTGTTGTACACTTGTGTCGCGTCGAGTCGTAACGGTTAGGAACCGAAATCATGGCCGAGCTGGTTCATACATCACACATTCGTATTTTTCAGGATACTCCCCCCGAGCGGCGGGCCTTCGTAGAGGATTTCGAAGATCCCTTGACGTTCGGCGTGCATGGGGGAATCAAGCACTTCTATGGGATGGAACCAGAACGCGATCTTCCTGCGACGCTGGATCACATGATCGCAGCCGTCGGTGGTTGACTGACCGGTACACTGTCAGGGGCCCTGGCAGTTCGCAAGATACCCAGTCATCCGAACAAGGTCTGGAGCGAAGTCGAAGGCGATATTGAGAACGTCGACGGCGTCATCCGAATTACCCGCATCCGCGTCAAATACCACCTGACTATTCCGGAGGGAACTCGGGATCGGGCCCAGCGAGCACTCGATACGCACATATTGAAATGTCCCGCGGCGATGAGCGTGCGCGACTCGATTGACATTGCGATCACTGCCGATATCCAGGAGGGATAGCCTTAAAGCGGTTATTCAGGTCGGCAACCAGCCTACAGTCAACCCGCGCTGTTTTCCAAGCTCACCGAATCCAAACGAAGATACCTAGCATCTAGGGTTTTTTGCGACCTGAGTATCGAGCGAGGTAAAAGTGATCAAGGATCTTGAGACCCTACGGAATATTGGGATTTCGGCTCACATCGACA
The DNA here is from genome assembly GCA_965219855.1 of Acidobacteriota bacterium. Lineage (GTDB taxonomy): Bacteria > Acidobacteriota > UBA6911 > RPQK01 > JAJDTT01 > CAUZIZ01. The sequence goes on along the minus strand of CBDCOR010000020.1, from coordinate 184,667 downwards.
GCGGCAAGACGACCCTGACCGAGCGGATTCTCTTCTACACGGATCGCGTCCACGCGATCCGTGATGTCAGGGGTAAGGACGGCGTGGGCGCGAAAATGGACTCGATGGAACTCGAGCGCGAGCGAGGTATCACCATCGCTAGCGCTGCCACCCACTGCAAGTGGAAAGACCACCACGTCAACATCATTGACACACCCGGCCACGTGGACTTCACCATCGAGGTGGAGCGGAGCCTTCGGGTTCTGGACGGCGCCGTGTTGGTACTTTGCTCGGTGGCAGGTGTCCAGAGCCAGTCCTTCACCGTGGATCGGCAGATGAATCGATACAAGGTTCCACGCATCGCATTCGTCAACAAGTGTGACCGCGTCGGAGCCAATCCGAACCGGGTTCGTGACCAGTTGCGCGAGAAGCTGGCCCACAACCCCGTCCTGCTCCAACTGCCCATCAGCCTCGAAAATAACTTCGAAGGGGTCATCGATCTGATTCGCATGCGCGCCCTCTTTTTCGAGGGGGATTTCGGCGAAAAGGTCGTGGAGAAGGATATTCCGGAGGACCTGCAGGTGGAAGCCGAATCTCATCGCGAAGAGATGCTCGACATCGTCTCGATGTTCTCGGACGAGCTGATTGAAGCCGTCTTGGAAGATCAGGCGACGGAGGAGCTCGTGCACGAAGCGATCCGCCTGGGCACGCTGTCTCGACAGTTGACGCCGGTCCTGCTCGGCTCAGCCTACAAGAACAAGGGGGTCCAGCCGCTTCTCGATGCGGTCATTCAATATCTCCCCAACCCAACCGACATCACCAACGAGGCCATCGATCTCGACAGCGAAAGTGAGCAGGAAACGATCACTCTGGTCAATGACGCAGAGGAAGGCACCGTTGCCCTGGCCTTCAAGCTCGAAGACGGACGCTACGGTCAGCTGACCTACCTGCGCATCTACCAGGGCAGCCTCAACAAGGACAGCTTCATAACCAACACACGCAGCGGGAAGCAAACCAAGGTTGGTCGGCTGGTACGCATGCACGCCGACGATATGGAAGACATCCAGTCGGCAGGCCCCGGCGATATCGTTGCCATCTTCGGTCTGGAGTGCCATTCAGGTGATACCTTCAGCGAGGGTCAGCTCAGAGTCACCATGACCTCAATCCATGTGCCGGCTCCCGTCATCTCACTCTCGGTTCACCCTCTGGACAACAAGTCACAGGTAAATCTGAGCAAAGCACTTACCCGATTTTCCAAGGAAGACCCCACCTTTCGGGCGGGAGCCGATCCGGAGTCGGGAGAGACGGTGATTCAGGGGATGGGAGAGCTCCAGCTGGAGGTCTACCTCGAACGCATGAAGCGCGAGTACAACGTAGAAGTAGAGACTTCGCCTCCTCAGGTAGCCTACCGAGAGGCGATCTCGCGGTGAGCCGAATTCGATTACACACACAAGAAGCAGACGGGTGGATCCGGACAGTATGGGCGGGTGGTCGGATACCTGGAACCGAACTCAGAGCAGGATTTCGAGTTCGTGGACGAGATCAAGGGCGGGGCGATCCCGCAACAGTTCATCCCCTCTGTCGAGAAGGGTTTCCGATCGATGATTCAGAAGGGACGAAAGATCGGAGCCCCGATCGTCAACGTGCGTGCCGTGGTCAACGATGGCAACCACCACACAGTCGACTCCTCTGACGTCGCCTTCCAGGAAGCGGCGCGCGCCGCCTGGAGAGAAGCCTACGACCGAGGCAGACCGAAGATTCTCGAGCCCATCATGCGGGTCGTGGTGGAGGGGCCCAGCGAGTTCGCGGGGGCAGTACTGACCACCCTGATGCAGCGGCGAGGCTCGATCATCGGCCAACAGGAAGACGGCCCCATGACCGTAACCGAGGCAGAAGTTCCTCTGGCTGAAATGTTCGGCTATGCCACCACGCTACGTTCTTCGAGCCAGGGAAAAGCCGACTTCACCATGGAATTTACACGCTACCTGGCAGTACCCACAAACGTCGGAGAGGAACTAGTCTCCAGAGCCGTGGAGCAGGCCAAAGCGAGCTGAGGAATTAATCGAGATGTATCGAAAAGAAGTCAATCAAAGGAGTCCTCTTCGCATTCTCGAGCGCTCTACCAAACGCGGTCTTGGACCCGGCAACCTCGGTGTCGTCATGGCCGGAGCAGGGGTCGGCAAGACCGCCTTTCTGGTTCAGATCGGACTCGACGACGCCATGCGCGAACGCAATGTGCTTCACATCGCACTAGGGCAGAAGTTGGAGCACGTGCAGTCCTGGTACGACGCCCTGTTCGACGATCTGGCTGAGCTCAATGCTCTCGATAATCGTGAACAGGTGCGTGCGCTGGTCAACACACACCGGCTGATTCAGGCCTATCCGGACTCGGAGCTGCCGCATGAGCGCCTTGAATTCAAACCCAGTGCGATCCTGATCGACGACTTCGACTGGAAAAGTGGCAAGATTGTCCAGCGGGCGGCCGAGCTCGGTGCGCTCAAGATCATTGCCAAACGTCTCAAGGCCGAGCTCTGGATCACCGCACAGACCTATCGAGCCGCCACGCCTCAGCATCCAACCGAATTGATGGCCCCGTGTGAGACCTACGACGATCTCATCGAGCTTGCGGTCTTTCTCGAGCCGAAAGGCCGTGACATCTCAGTGCGTCTGCTGAAAGATCACGACAACCCCCAACCTGAAGAAACTCATCTCACCTTGCACAGCGACACGATGAGGCTCGCTTCTGATGATGGAGCTGATCTGCGGGTGAAGCTTCCCACGAAGGCGTTCACCCTGCTCTCTGGCGGAGCCAAGGGCAGCGAGGCAGTGTTCGGCAACGCCGCCGAAAGGTGGGGGCTGGGCAGCTCCGCCTCGTACTGCTTCGACAGCGCGAGGTCCACTTCTCTTTTGCCGGGCGCGAAACCGAACGCAAGCGTGGTGTCGTCGAGCTCGGCGAGGAAGAGCTCGAACGAGGTGGCGTGAGCGACTCCTACATCCAGGCTCAGCTACACCGATCGTTTCCCAAAACCGAGAAATTCCAGCGAATCCTCAAGAGCATCTGGCACCAGGTTGCAACCGCGGGAGAAGTCTTCGTTGTCGGTGAGATCCTCGACGACCAGACCGTCAAGGGGGGCACCGGCTGGGGGGCCGAGCTGGCTAGGCATTTCGATAAGACACTCTATGTTTTCGACCAGTCCAAGGGAAGCTGGTTCCAGTGGAACGATGGAGCCTGGAAGGAGATTGACGCTCCCTGGATTCGCCGGACACGGTTCACGGGGACGGGAACCCGATTGTTGAATGATGCCGGTCGAAGCGCGATCGAAGAGCTCTTCGAACGATCCTTCGGTCCAGCCGAGGGCTAGTAGAGTGATTCGGCAACTCCCTTCTTCAGCGCACCGCGCGTCCGGACATTTCATCCGATTTCTCCGGCCAGGGCCCCAAGCTCCCGGTCGACATTCAGCCCCCTTGCGTTACAATGGAAACCGTTACACCTAGACACGGATCACATCAAAGAGGCAAGCGCTATGCTGATCACCATTTCACCCGCCAAGACACTGGATTTCAGCCCGCCGGGAAACTGTAAGGATCACTCGACTCCCGATTTCCTGAAGGAGTCGCGCCAGTTGATCCAGGCCACCCGCAAACTCTCCCCCGGAGAGTTGTCGGAGTTGATGGGCATCAGTCAAAAGTTGGCTCTCTTGAACTACCAGCGCTACCGCCAGTGGAAGACGCCTTTCACCCCGGATAACGCCAAGCAGGCGCTGCTGGCATTCCGAGGTGATGTCTACGAGGGCATGTCTGCCCAGACCTTCAGTGCTGACGATCTCGCCTTCGCCCAGGACCACCTGAGGATTCTCTCGGGACTCTACGGAGTGCTGCGGCCGCTCGATCTGATCCAGGCCTATCGGCTGGAAATGGGAACCAAGTTGAAGACGGCCCAGGGGAATAACCTCTATCAGTTCTGGGGTGACAAGATCACGGAGTCTTTGAACGCGGATCTGCGGCTACGGGGTGGCCTGCTGATCAACCTGGCCTCCAACGAGTATTTCAAGTCTGTTGTCAGTAAGAAGCTCGGCGCCCGCATCGTGACGCCGGAGTTCAAGGATGCCAAGGCAGGCCAGTACAAGGTGATCGGCTTCTACGCCAAGAAGGCTCGTGGCCTCATGAGTGCGTTCATCATCAAGAACCGGCTGCAAGACGCGGAAGAGATCAAGGCATTCGATGAGCGCGGTTACTCCTATAACGAGAGTCTGTCTTCGGCGGACAATTGGGCGTTCACCCGCGAAGAGAACTGGACAGCCAGATCCTCCTAGTCGAGTTCTCGGTTGGCGACGGTGTCGGCGAGGGGTTGTAAAGATGTCGAATCGAATTCGACTACACGGCTGGTCCGCGTCGTGTCAGACCGTACTCTGTGTGCGGCGTTTCTAGCGCTTGGCTTTCTGAGCTTGCCGCATCTTGGAGACGTACGTGCGCAACACGGCGTTCATCCGGGTTTGATACCGAGGTCCGGTTTCTCGGAACCATTCGAGGACATCCTGATCTACGCGCAACGAGATCGCTCGCTTCGGCGCGGGCAACACAGCGGCTTCGTCCCAGAAGTCCGGTGGCAGGTCTCGCAATTCTGGTGGTGACGTACGAGCGATTTCAGCTTCAGATGCCCGGTGGAGGCGATGAAGATCGGCCTGTCCCCGGCTAGACCGCCTAGCCTTGCTCGGTCGCTTCGTTGTAGATTTGACGCTCACGGCAACTACTCCTCCGTGCTGATACGATTCGCCGCACGATGCGGCCTTCGGCAGTCCGGTCAGTGTAGACTCGGTCGGTGTAGACTACGGTAAGATTCCACCCGTCCGCCAGGCCCATCACCACCATGCGCCTCTCTCCATAGTCCCGTCTGCGGTCCTCGACCTCCACTGTTGGTCCGTCGAAGTTCAACGTTGCAAAGGCGAAGTCGAAGCCACGGTCGCGCAGATTAGCCTCGCTCTTGCTAGGATCCCACGCGAACTGCATGGGTTAGCATACAAGCGTATATACACTCCCGCAAGCAGCAAATTCCTGCCCCTGCATGGCTGTGAAGGGGTCTCTTCTAAACTATGAGAATGAAGGCAGAGCTGTGCTCCAAGGCACCCCGATTGCCGACCGGTTGCTTTACGCTTTGCCGCTGCGAACCCTTGCAACCACCCTTCATTCCGAGGTCCTCTGCAGGATGGGCAAGTGCGGACTCCTAGGTCGGGTCGAGGATCGAATCGATCATCGAGATTACTCGGGCGATGTCCGCTACTGCTGTCTCCAGATTGGAGGTCAACAAGACGATCGTTTCTTTCAAGCTGATCTGACTTTCACGACCATCGATCAGCTCCTGTCCAGCTACCTCCTCCATCCGGTTTCGCTCCCCCCGAGGCTGGACAACATGAATGCCGGCGCTCTAATTGGCTCGATGGTCGTGTTCGACGAGTTACACCTGCTAGAGCCGGACAGGGCGCTGGCAACGGCGATAGAGATGCTGCATCGACTCCACAAGGAGCGAAGGCCTTGCCAGTTTCTCCTCATGACCGCTACGCTGTCGGATCCAGCGATCAACCTGATCGCCGAAACGCTTGACGCGGAACCGTTCGAGATCTCCGACGAGGAAGTTTGAGACTTGCCGGCTCAGCGCTCCAAGCGGCGGATCTGGCGCTGGCAGCGTCAAAACGAGTTCCAGAAAGACTCGACTGCGGCTCCCGAAGGGCTCATCGCGCACACAGACTACGATCCATGGACCGATTGGCAGCTGCAGCGCGAGAGGCGCTTCGCGCGGCCCAACCACGCTATGGAGGGAGCGTTGGCATCGCTTCCGGGGTTAGCGCGATCGTTAGATGGCGCCAATGTTGAAAACACCCGATAGGATCTACTGGTCGCCATCATTTGGGCCATCGGGCGGCACCATACAGCGCGACTTTCGACACTGCCTGCGAATTTTCACCTCGCGTCCGGTGCAGAGTCGGCGCTAGCTGAGATTCTGCACCAGGAAGGCTTCGACCTTGCCTCTGATCCGGCCCAACAGCAGCGGTTTCGGCAGCGAATGGAAAAGCCAGACGCTCAGGTCCATTTCCGGGACGACCCCGGATTGCTTTGGCCATTGTATTGTTACCTATCGCGCCGGCTGCGCTTGGCGGACCAGGAAGGCACAAGAATAGGATCTGCGGTATGACACGGGCATCAGAAGAAGGCAAGAAGATTCTTGATATTGACGCGAGTCACACACCCGACTATTTCCACCCGATCCGTTGTGCCAGGCGCACTGGCACCTACGCCGACATCCTGGAGGCGATCGGGATCGCTTCCTTGATAGAGGAGATGGGCTCCGCTTCGCCACCATTTATCGCTGAAGACGGCGGCGCTTTCCAGATTCAATGGGAAAGCTCTCCAGCCAGTCGTCCGCCGGGTCCTGGCTATCCCTACATCTGCGTACGGAAGAACGAAGCTGAGCATCCCGCCCTATTCCACGTTATCGATTACGAGCGAGAACGCCAAAAGCGAGACGTTTTCGTCGAGTGGAGAAAGCGCAGAGGAAGATTAAAGGCGCCCTCGAGACTCAGGGCGCGAGCGCGCCTGAACAGCCGTCGCCCGATTTTGACCTGGCATCCAAACTGGCATCGATGCGAAAGGGCTGGTGGGCCGATCTGCACCTCGCCAAATGGATAGCCGAAGATCCTGATCGCGCTCTTGCCTGGGCGATCGCCCGCCTCTCCGGTGAGAATTTCGATGACGAGCCCACTGTTTCCAACTCCCAGATTCTCAATCCGATTGGCGGCAAGGGTGTCAGCGCTCCGAAGACGGAGTCCCGGTCACCGGGCTCCGTTCCCAACCAGCTCCTGGATCCTTTCGCGGAGTGGATGAAGATCCGCGGGATGTGGACCGCGATGTTGGCCTATCGCAGCGGTGACGACTTCAAGTTCTACGTCATCGAGCCTCGGAATATTCGCGTCTCAGAGTTGGAACGAGTGCGGAACGCCTTGCGTCAGCTCAATCTCTGGGGCGGCGTCCGTCTGGACATCGAGGCGACGTTACGCTGCACCGAGGTGCTCATCCGTCACTCTGAGGGCTTCGTCAGCGATGCTGGCCAGTTGACAGAGAACGAAACGACGCTCGCCCTAGACATTCTCGGCAAGAGTCCCGCGGACATCATCGCCGGTTTGCGACTGGCCTACTTCATGAGTCTGGGCACGGCGTCGGCTCTGATGAACGAGTCGCTCTTGCCGTTGCCAGCCTGGTTCAAGATCAAGAACCGAGACGACGGTGAGGACTACCTGGAGCTGATCCGCGAAGCGATCGGCTCGGACCCCGGGCGTGGAACCAAGCGCAGCTACGGTTGCCTTGCCTCTCTGGACGAAAGCAAGTCCGACGATGGCGCGATTCTGCAGCGGTTTCCGGCCTGGCTGCTCACCGGGCAACTTGACGAGCTGCTGGAATTTCACTCGAGTTTTGCCGTTCATCTGATGCAGAGGTTCGGCACCAAGGATTTTGGGCGGCCCTTTTCCACTATTTATCTCGATCGGCTGCTCGCGAAAGGATTCGCCATGAAAAATGTTGTCGAAAACGCTGGCTTCTTGAGTCTGGCGCGCGCGCGCCTTGCGCAATGCCACCGGGTTCGTGTATTTGATCCAGCGACATAGTGTAGTGAAAGTGAACCTGACCCAGCAGCTGAAAACCGAGACCGCTGCAGCTCTATCTGAAATTCGGACCATGATCGCTCAAAAAGATTTTCCTGACGCGACAACCTACCGAAGTCGATGTAAAGACTGTGAGTTCAGGAACTACTGCGGAGACGTCTTTTGATTGAACTGGCTTTCTGGTAACTTTTGTTAGAGACTTATTGGCTCAGGCTGGCAAGAATGCGAAAAGTGGAAGGCCTTAGCCGCAAGAAACAGGTTCTCGTCAACGTCATCAGCTTCCCATACCGTAACTGGTTGATTTGGAGTAACTTCACAAGCGGTTGAAATGACTTCCCCAATGAAGAGGGGACTGAAACGACTAGACGCAGTCCCGCCCCCAGGATCGCTGGCCCAATTCAAGAAGGAAACTTTCCGATCCACAGCAGCCTGAAGCGCGAGCGAGGGGTTGGGGACCGGCACAACTCTTCCCGACTCGTCTGCTGGCCTTCGCTTGAAAGCCCGTTTGTCGACGTATGCTGCCGCGGCCCGAACCCTCGCTTGTGCTTGGGGCTTCCCTGACCCTTCGCAATGACCGCGCATGCGCCAGGTATTGGTTCAAGTTTTACCTTAGCCGTAGCCGTTCCGTTCAATTCCAGGGAGACTTCAAGCACGCTACATTCTAGGGCCCCTTGGTGGAGAAGAAGTTCACAGACTGGTCAAGTTTCCTGCTTCGGCGTGATGTGGTTGCTAAGAGACCGCTTCAGCGGTCTAGCGCGAAGCGCAATAGCCCGGTCCTTCAGGGCCGGGTGGGCGGAACGGCAGATAGCGGAACCCGCTTTAGCGGGCTTCTCGAACGCGGGCTTCAGCCAGACTCCGGGTCGACGATGGCTAAAGCCGCCGTTCGAGAAGGACCGTGAACGGCCCTCAGGAGGGGTAGGAGACCGGGTTACCCCGGCGTAAACACCGGGTCTATTGCGCTTCGCGCCAGGCCGCTGAAGCGGCCTCCTGGAAAGTGTACACTCAAGCAGACGCCGGTGTTGCTCGGCGGTATGAGGCCGCTCGCTACAATTAGGTAAGGAGGCTAGGATGAACCGTAAATCCCTGAGCAAGAAAACCTGGACGATGCTTCTACTGCTGGTAACTGCCACCAGCTCGGAATCCTACCTGCTGAGCCATACCACCCCGGATATGGTCGAAGCCCGCCTGGCCGTGCACAGGTGGGCCAACGCCCTGCTCAACCGAGATTTGGAGACGATGGCTTCGGTTTTGGCTCCGGACATGAATACGGCCGAGGGAAAGACTCGGGACGAGTACGTGGAACAACTCCGGCTCGGGATGCACAAGATCACACACATCTGGATGCGCTTCGCCTACTTTAAACAAGTCGAGGAGGGAATCCGTGTGCACCCCGTCTTTATCTATCGCTCCCGCGGCGTCTTCAAACCGGGCCTGACGCTGACCCTACGCAAGACAGCAGACAAATGGCTGATCCACCACATCGCCAGCGAGAGACGGCCCGAACTTCCTTCCGCCCTGAGGGTGGACTTGCCGGAGCAACACCAGCTCCACCTCTTGCCAGTCCGTCTCCGGGATGCGGAGACCGGTTTGCCCTTGGCCGCCAGAGTCCGAGTCGTAGATAGTGGCGACAATTACTGGCCGCCTCAGGGCCATCAGAAAAGGATCTCTACGGGCTGGAGAGAGGACGTGGGCGGCGACGTGATAGTCGAAGACAAGACCTATGCCTATATCCCAGCGGATTTCATCCTGCCCCTCCGCGATGGTGACTACAAATTGGAGATCCTGCGGGGGCTCGAGTACGAGCCGTATCGGTCGAAATTCACGGTAAAAGGTTCCACGCCGAGCGCACTCGAAGTCAAGCTGCAGCGCTGGTCCAACTTGCAGCAGGAAGGCTGGTATTCGGGAGACACCCACGTCCACTTCGTCAGCCCCCACGGAGCGCTTCTGGAAGCCCAGGCGGAGGAACTCAATGTGGTCAACATCCTGGCAACCAAATGGGACGAGCTGATCACCAACGTGGAGCATTTCACGGGTGCTCCCGATCTGATCTCGGAACCAGACCGAATTGTCTATGTGAACGAAGAATGCCGGCACGACTACCTCGGACACACGGTTCTGCTGAACCTCAAAGACCTGGTCTATCCCCTGACCTGGGGTGGACCGGATGAGGGTGTGCTGGGAGGCCTGGACTACCCTCCGATGGCGCACCAAGCCGATAAAACCCACGCCCAGGGAGGCTTTGTCGGCTGGGCCCATTTCCCTGGTCCCCATGGTGAGCTGGCCGTCGATGTGGCCCTTGGGAAGGTGGATTCGGTCGATCTGATGACCTGGGGTGATCCTTTTGCTTCCCGCAGCGGCCGCCCACCAGGGGCCAAGGTCTGGTACGGCTTCTTGAACTGTGGCTTCAAACTGCCTGCCACGGCCGGAACCGACAAGATGGCCAACAGCCAGGTCACCGGGATCCCTCGCACCTATGTCCAGGTGAAGGGCCCTTTCTCGTACGAGAGCTGGCTGGAAGGAATTCGCGCGGGTCGTACCTTTGTCACCACCGGACCTCTTCTCCGCTTCAAGGCCGCAGGCAAGAACCTGGGAGCAACCATAAACGGCTCCCAAGGGGAGGAGATCGACTTCGAGGTCTCGGTACGATCCTGGATCCCTGTCGACCAGATCGAGATTGTCCAGGGAGGAGAGGTCGTCGCTGCCTGGGACAACGAAGCCGGAAGCCGGGATCTGATCCTGCGTGGACGAGTCACGGTTGGGAACAGTTCCTGGATTGCCGCACGGGCCCGGGGACGTCAACTCCCCTACCAAATGGGAATCCCCCTGATGGCCCACACCAGTCCGATCTATATTGACGTCGACGCCGAGCCCCGGACCTCGCCCCGCGACGCCGCCTTCTTTCTCAAATGGGTCGATGAGGCTCTCCTTTGGGCAAGGAAGAAGGCCAAGATTCCAGATCCCCTTCAGCGGCAGGAGGTGATCCAACTCTTCGAGAAGGCCCGGGAGCTCTACCAAGAAATGGCGGCCAGAGTGGGCCCAGAATGACTAGCCCAGATTTCTCATCGCTTGTCGTAGCGAGGCGCCGCAAGGGCCGTCCTGGCAAGGCTTGCGACCGAGACCACTCGTGGCGAGCCGCCGCAGTCGTACTTGTACAGTACGTCGAGGAGGCCGACCGAGCATAAGACAGCCAGGGCGGATGATTGCGGCGTCGCAGTAGACCAGCGATGAGAAATGCGGGCTAGGATCGAAAGCACCGATCGAGTGCAGGAAAGCCAAGATTACCTCGAAGAATACGAGGACCTGGAAGTCCACAGAGGGATGCTGCGGGATGCGACCCGGACTCGGGTCTACCAGCAGGCAATCTTCTCTTCAGTCAAGCCGGGAGACGTCGTGCTTGATATGGGTGCGGGGACGGGAGTCCTGAGCATGTTTGCAGCTCAGGCCGGAGCCAAGCGCGTCTATGCTGTGGAACGAACCAACATCGCAGAATTTGCCACCGAAATGGTGGAACGAAACGGACTGAGCGACCGCATTGAAATCATCCAAAACGATATCGAAAACGTCAATCCTCCGGAGAAGGTAGATGTCATCCTCTCGGAGTGGCTCGGTGTCTACGGAGTCAACGAGAACCTCCTGGCTCCCCTCTTGACGGCACGAGATCGCTGGCTGAGGCCCGGAGGTAGAATGCTGCCGGATCGGGTCACCGTATGGCTGGCACCCGTTTCCAACCCAGACCTGGAGCAGGACAGAAACTTCTGGCTCAATCGACCCTACGACCTGGATATGAGCCTCATGGGTGAGGATCTTCCGACTTCGATGCAGGACGTTTCTCCACAGGGGATTCTAGCGGAACCGGGCAAACTGTGGAGCCTTGAGATGGTTGACTTTCCTCTTGAAAACGCGGCACAACCCCTGACAGCGGATCTGACTTTCCGCATCGATCGTGACGCTGTCGTAAACGCACTCGCCTCCTGGTTTTGGGCTGATTTCGGCGATGGCCTGGTTCTCACCAACGCGCCCGACGCACCGCAGACCCACTGGGGCCAGTTCCTGGCGCCCCTGCGCCCACCTCAGCCCCTGGTTGCCGGAAGCCTCCTGCAGGTCAGATTCGCCTCGATTCCGAGCACCAGCGGCTACTCCGAAACAGCCTGGTCGGTTCGACTGGGATCCGAGCCCTGGCTCGATCACGATACCAGGGAGGGACACCACCGCCGCCAGACCGGTTTCGAACCCTAATACCCCGGAACTGGGACTCTAGGTTTGAGCCGCATCTTTTTGCCGCTCCTGTAAACGGTCTTTTTCTGAGACACCGGACATCGCTATGTTCAACTTGTATCGTAACACGACTCGGCGGTATGAGGTCGCTCGCTACGTCTAGGGGTTCCTTCCAGTGACCCATGATGGTTCGCGAACTCTGCTATTAAACGACGGTCGAGCGGGAATCTGAGAGGTTGATTGCAATCCCCTGATTCCTCCGATACGATAGGCGTACTAGCTTCTACGTGTCAGAAGGTCCAGACACTCCTCATAGAGTTTGGAGGCGGCAAAAATGGACAAAGATCGCAAGGCCGAGGCCCAAACTTCGGATCCGCATAACGCTCGAAGTTCAGTTGAATCGGGCACTCAACCCTCCGAACTCAAAGAATCCCTCAAGGAACTGCTTGGCGACGTCAGGAGACTTGTCCGTTTCGCCGTTGAAACGGGACAGCTACCAGCTTCTGTTGATGCTAGGACGCTCTACCAGATCCGGCTGAACTACGATCGAACTGGTAGCGTATCGGAAGAAGACTTCGGGACTTTGGTCAGCGCATACCAAACTCTTGAGCGGCGTCTCGGTTCGGTTAATGTAAACACTTTGAAGGCCACTGAGGATCAAGTTGAGAATGGTAAAGTCGTTGTGCCATCGGAAGCGTCGTCTTATGTTCGGCACCTTTGGTGGCGTACCTTCATCAACATCATTGTCATACTGATTTTCCACATTTTTCACTTGAGTCGTGACGCATTCCAGGGCCCTACATTGACACTACAGTGACGTTGGTCATTCCCTACCTTTATGGGGCGCTCGGTGCCGATGCCTACATCCTCAGAGAAACCACACAGCAGCTCCATACTCGGGAATTCGATCCTCGCCGCATTCCTGAGAACCGTGCCCGCTTCCTCCTCGGTACTCTCAGTGGAGGTGTGATGGTTCTCTTCGTTGACGACAATGGCGCGTACGCTCTTAAGGGTGCAGCAGCGGGATTCCTAGCCGGGTACAGTACAGACTTCTTGTTCAACACGATCGAGCGGATGATTAAGGCATCGTAAATAAATAAAGGTATCATGTTATGATTCGGCGGAGTTCGGTTCTATTACATTAATTCCATTCGCCATGGAACGGGTTGGGCCGCATCTGGATTCGCTTCATTTCTTCATTGGAGACTTTGCGTCCAGTGGGATACTTGCGGCGATCTAGCCGGCACGTCACTTTGAGTCCTTTAGCTGTCGTTGTCTTCGCGATGAGTTGAACAATTGTTTCGTAGTCTCGTAAAGGTTCGCCGCGCCAGTTCGAAGAGATGAAAGAAAAGAGGCGGTGTTCGATCTTGTTCCATTTGCTGGTGCCGGGTGGAAAATGACAGACCGAAGCCGGGAGGCCCGTTTCGTCTGCGAACTTCTGCAACTCAAATTTCCAAAGGCGCAACCGCCAACCGTTGCTCCCGCCGGCGTCGGCGGTGATCAGTATCGTTCTTGCATTCGGATAGATCCGTCTCCCTTCCTGGCGCCACCAGCCGCGAATGGAGGCGACCGCAAACGCTCCCGTGTCGTGATCGGTGCCGACATTGACAAAGCCGGTATTGCGCCCAATGTCATAAACGCCGTAAGGATAGGCACGGGGAACGTCGGGAGTGGGAAAGTCATGACCCTGAACCTTGATCGGCTGCCCGGCGGGAAGCCATTGCTGGCCCGCGTTGTCGTAGTTGCCGATGAGTTCTTTCTTCTTGGTATCCACGGAAATGACCGGACTGCCTTCCCTCAGGCAGTGTCTGACGGTGGCGCTGATGTGCCGAAACTGGGCGTCGCGGTCCGGATGATCTTTCCCTTCCTCGGTCTTCCGATTGCTCTGCAGACTGTAGTCGAGGTCGTGAAGGATCTGCGCCACCTTCGTATGACTGACCGGGTGTTTGTGCCGGGCCAGTTCTTTCGCGATGGCCCGCGTGCTCTTGCAAATCCAACGCAACGGAGACTCCGGGTCACCCCGAGTTTGGACCTCGCTCATTTCTTCCAATTGCTCCACCAGCCCCGGGTCCGAAACCGTCAGGGGCTTGCGTCCCGCTCCGGGCCGCCGGATGCGGCCTTCCATGGGCACGAAACCCTCTTCGATTTCACGGATTCCTTTAGCGATTGCCTTGCGCGACAGTCCGCAGGCACGGCGTACCAAACTGACTCCGCCATGGCCCAACGCTCTCGCTTCACTGGCCGCCATAATCCGCCGCGTTCGTTCATCCAACAGGGGCCATACAGAGCGGAATTTCTCCGTCAATTCGGTCAGCGTATCCATGCATGTGCAGCATAGCATTACTAACTATATATTGACACCTTTATTTATTTACTCCTCCTAACGCAATTCTTCCTCGACTTGGGTCGCTAACTCTCAGAGGAAGGGAAGATGCACCGGCCGAGGATGACTTGCTTCGGAGGTACCGACGGTTGATGGATGAGACGAAAGACGAGACCTCCAGAAAGATTTACGGGATGGTCGTCGAAGATCTTGAAGAGAAACAGCGTTCCTAGGGAATGTGTTATGGGCAGCTCGAGAAGATGGTGACGTCCTGATCTCGAACCTCGAAAAGCCGCCTGCCCGGTTTCAACAGATCATGGACAGTATCAAGACCGAGTCACTTCGCTGAAATGCTGCGGAGTGACCAAAGTTCGGAGTACTGCAACCCAGATACGACTCTTCGATTTGTTCCCCGAGCGGCACTAGTCCCAAAATAAGCGCAAGTTCGAAAATAGACCCCTTTGTCGGCTCCGAGGAGCCATTTTGGAGACCTAAATTCTAAATTTCGGCGCGAAGTCACTCAGAACAGGCACGTGTTCAGCTGTCCTCCACGCCGATCGCTCAGGGAAAACGATTCTGCCCTCTTGGGGGGCGTTTGTAGAGACACCTCGCCCCAGCTCTGGCGACCCTCGGAGCTACTTTATCTCCTTTCAGTTTCAGGTAGCTGGCCGGTGTTTCAACCACTTACTGCCTTCCAAGAGAAGACGGCTCCAACCATTGACATCCAGCAGCCGATAGACCAACTGTCGGCCCCTGCGCAAAATCTGGCAGGGCATTTCAATGACCTCTCGCAGGAAACGGCGATACTCCATCTTCACCAGCTGTCGGGCTTGCAGTCGCGCCGGCAGCACCAACCCCATCCAGGCTTTCAGATTCCAGGCTTGAGCCGCAATCACCAGATAGGCCCAGTTGGCTACCAGCGTATCCGAGGGCATCCGCAGGGCCTCGACTCCGTTCTTGAGTTGTTCAATGACGTTCTCCTGGTTGCAGCGCCGGTTGTTTTCCCGTACGACTCCCGCCGTTCCCAACGTTCTGGCCGAGATATTGGTGACATAAAAGTGGTAGCGCGTCTGCGGCAGCAGCCGCTTCTGGCCTTTCTCGACCAGGATCGTCTTGCGCAAGATCACCATCCGATAGGTTCGCTTCGCTTTGCTCGGACGGTAGTCGATCTCCGCGATCTCTTCCCGTTCCAGCGTCAGCGTCTTGAACCCGCGTCTCTTGACAATCTCCGGCTTCACTTTGTCCCGCCGCTGGCGCCGCTTCTTCCCTTTTCCTTTCCCCTGGCTGGGGCGCCCCAGCTCTTTCCATCTCGCTTCTGGCAACGCCTCCGCCCACTTGACGAAGCTCGGATGGGCGTCGATCCCGAAGTCAAACTCCACGCCCGCCTCCGTCCAACGGTCAAAATGAGCCGTCAGCGAAAAATCCGTGTCCCCGCGCAGGCGCACCTTCCGAAAACCCGCCTCTCGAACCAGCTCGATACTCCGATCCAGCCATTCGGCCGCTCCCTCATGAGAGGGACGGTTGCCCGAGCGGTTGACCGCATAGAGCACCTCTCCCGTATTGGCCAGCGTCACGATCAGCGGCGCATAGCCCCACTGCCCGTCGTAGCTGATCTCCATCCCTTCCTTGCATTCGCCGCTCGTGGGGGCCATCGTCCCATCCACGTCGATCTCCGCCCGTTGGAAGAAACGGGCCGGTTGTTGGGCCCAGACCTTGAGGCGGCTGGCATTGACGGCTTCCATCAGATCCACCACGTCGGGCGCGTCAAAGCGGCGCACAAAGTCTCCGGCCGTGCTGGGGGCGGGGATCTTCTCGGCTCCCACCGCCTCCAGGAAACTCACACTCTGACGTCGCAGTTCAATATCCTGATAGCGGGTCCCGCCCGTGGCCACGTTGTAGATCAGGCTCAGGACGTGGTCCGATTCGTGGTACGGTTGGTGGCGTTTGAGCAGCGTCACCGCCTGGTCAATGGCTTTCCCCAGCCCACTCCACTTCACCACCTGCTGCAGCAGCCCCAGACCACCGTAACTGACCGCACCCGTTTTCTCCGAGACCTCGTAGCTGATGACCTCGGGCGAGAGCACCGGTTTCGGGTCTTGACCGTTCCAGCTGGGGCTCAATCGCTGAGCAACCTCTGCTTCCCGTTTGCGGATGATTGCGCTATCCTTTTTCTTCACCTGAAATGCCTCCTTTCGGCTTGTTCTGAAGTTTCTTTGACAACCCCAGAATACCCGTCAGGTCTGGCATTTCAGGTGTTTACATGTGGTTTAGTCCACTTTCATCTACTTCTTTTGGGACTAGTAATAACGACCTACGGCTGAGAATCTGCGAGATCGATTGCGATCACCCGATTCCTAAGGTGCTGCGATCAGCCCAGTCACAGGCAGCGTCGTGAACTGGCCGGCCTGTCCCAACTCCAGCGAGATGGCCGAAACGGGAACGTTGCTGTCGAAAGTCACCGTACCTTGGAAGTCGTCCGTCTGTGCGTCGGGGAACAACTCATTGATGAACTGAGCCACGCGCACGTTCGAAGCCAGATCCCGCGCCGCCGTTCCATTGGCTACGGGATTCCCTTGAAGGTCTCGCAACGTGATCGCGACGTTGGCCGTAGGATTCAGGTTCCCGTTGCGGATGGCCAGACCCGTGTTGATTCCTCCGGCGGTCCGTTGGACGGGTACGATGGCCCGTCGGACCGGCGAGGCCGCCCCTACGCCGGCCACACCGATGCCGGCGATCTGAAAACGAATGACGCCTCCTGCTAGCGTTTCGGAAGTGACCCGGGCCGATCCCACCACGAGATCTCCGGCGCCGTCCGTCTTCAAGCGCAACGATCCATTCTCCGGCAGGTCGTAGCCAATCACGGCGTTCGCGTCGTCGATGGGACCCGAGGCACTCAACTTGCCTCGCAGGTCCAGAGGAACTCCGGTGAGGTCGAACAGGGACACCTGCCCGTGGAGGCTCCCGGCGAAATGATAACGATCTCCGAGGTCAGCCCGCCTCCGTTTCCGAACTGTGCGAAGCTCAGCTCGAAGGGTGCGACCGCTTGTGTGATGGAAACCTGGGCTGCTCCGTTGGTCGGGACTGCAGTAACCGGCAGCGTCGTGAACTCTCCGGTGTCGCCCAACTCCAGGGCCAGAGCACTGATGGAGTTTGCGCTCTCCAGGGTGACCGTCCCCTGGAAGTCTTCGGTATTAGCGCCCGGGAAAATCTCGTTGATGAATTGGGAGTTGCGGGCGTTGGGCTCCAGGGTCACCGCGGCTTGGCCCGCGGCGACTCCGTTCCCCTGTAGGTTACGCAAAGTCATGTTCACCACAGCCTGCTCGACAGAGCTGGTGTTGCGAGTGGCGATCCCAGTATTGATGGATCCGATCCGCTGCACCGGTACGATGGCCTTCTTGAACGGGGTTCCCGATCCGACTCCGGCCACACCGGTTCCGGCGATCTCGAAACGGATCACTCCTCCAACGGCCCCCGTAGCCACCACCACCACCGAGCCAGTGCTGAGGGGACCTAGGCCGTCGGTCTCGATCCGAACCGAGCCCAAAGCAGGGATGCTGAACTGCGGCATCACCTTCGTGGCGTCCACGCCCGTCGTCCCAGAGAGGTTGTTTCGCAGATCCAGAACCGCACCGCCCACATCGAGGAGGGTGACCTCGCCGGTGACCGTCTGAGTCGGGTGAGGATTGGTGAGAACGATCTCAGACTTCAGGCCGCTTCCATTGCCAAATTGAGCGAAGTGGAGCACGAACGCAAAGACGAGCCTCTGGCCGAAGATCTCAAACTCGTCGTCGACAATCCCGGACGTATCCGTGTCGTCGGCTTGCCACACCACCAGATACTCGTTGTTTGTCCGGTTATAGGCGACGTCTGGAAAGAACGCGTCGAAGTCGGGAAAACCAGTTCCTCCAACGTCGCTGATGCGAAAGTCATTTACGCCTATTTCGGCACCGGTGGCGGCGGCGAGGCGCTGCCCGAAAACCTCCAACTCGCCATCGACGATCCCTGTCGTATCAGTATCCTCCGCCTGCCACACCACCAGATACTCGTCGTTGGTCGGATTATAGGCGACGGCCGGACGGGTAGCGGTAAAGGCAGGATTCCCCGTTTCTCCCGCGTCGCTGATGCGAAAGTCGTTGGCTCCGATCTCGGCACCGGTGGCGGCGGCGAGGCACTGGCCGAAAACCTCCAGCTCACCGTCGACGATCCCTGGCGTATCCGTATCGTCCGCTTGCCACACCACCAGATACTCGTTGCTGGTCGTGTTATAAGCGACAATGGGAAAGCCCACCCGGGTGGACACATTCCCGGTTCCTCCCACGTCGCTGATGCGAAAATCATTCACCCCTACTTCGGCACCGGTGGCGGCGTCGAGGCATTGTCCGAAAATCTCCAGCTCGCCAGCGACAATCCCTGCCGTGTCCGGGTCGTTCGCTAGCCACACCACCAGATAGCCATTGTTGGTCGGATTATAGGCGACGGCCGGTCGGCCCGGGCCGATGAAGCCAGCATCTCCCGTTCCTCCAGCGTCGCTTATGCGAAGGTCATTCACCCCTCTTTCGGTACCGGTGGCAGCATCGATACGTTGTCCGAAAATCTCGAACTCGTCGTCGCCAACGCCAGGGGTGTCGGTGTCGTCTGCGCTCCATACCACTAGGTATTCGTTGTTGGACGAGTTGTAGGCGACTGCTGGAGCGAAGGACGATCACTCCGTCGAGTTTGACGAGGGGCCATATCCCGTTGAGTGAATGGCCGCTTCTGGCCCGTTTGCGGTAGTTCGTTCGAGGTTTCCTCGGAAAACTTGAATGACCGCTTCTAGGTGCAAAGAGGCCGTTCAGGGGTGATCTACTCTGACACTTTGTACGTACCGTTGAAAATAACCTCGTCCTTACCAACGTCCTTCGAGCTTTACCTCTATCCCTGGGGGCTGCTCAGCAACCTCGGTCATTGAGAGTATCGTTTCCAGGCGCCAAATAGCTGCTAATAGGTGTATGCTGCTGAGTAGTTAGGTGCTTCTAGGTATTTCTCAACTGAGAGGAAATGAGGTAAAGAGCTGGGGAAGACCTAAGGGCCCATTTCCCAAAATGATAGGCACTGAGGTGAAGTGAGGCGAAATCAGCGAAAAACCCCTGGTATTGGTCACAACCACCAAATCCCAAATGGTCTCTGGTCGACAGTGCCGCGCGCGGCTGTCACTTCAGCAACCGGAACCCAAGTTCCGAGGAGAGAGCGGACAACGGCAAGATCCCGCTGTCCCCAACCCCTCGCTTCCGCTTCAGGCTTCCCGGACCCGCTACCATCAGTTCTCCTTTGGGAAGGCATCACTGTGCGGGGAATCCGTCGGGTTCGTCCTTGCCTAGGGCCCCTTGGTGGAGAGGAAGTTCACAGACTGGTCAAGTTTCCTGCTTCGGCGTGATGTGGTTGCTAAGAGACCGCTTCAGCGGTCTAGCGCGAAGCGCAATAGCCCGGTCCTTCAGGGCCGGGTGGGCGGAACGGCAGATAGCGGAGCCCGCTTTAGCGGGCTTCTCGAACGCGGGCTTCAGCCAGACTCCGGGTCGACGATGGCTAAAGCCGCCGTTCGAGAAGGACCGTGAACGGCCCTCAGGAGGGGTAGGAGACCGGGTTACCCCGGCGTAAACACCGGGTCTATTGCGCTTCGCGCCAGGCCGCTGAAGCGGCCTCCTGGAAAGTGTACACTCAAGCAGACGCCGGTGTTGCTCGGCGGTATGAGGCCGCTCGCTACACCTAGGATGCCAGACCATGCTAGCTTACACCTACAGACCACTGATTCGATTTATCGTCCGATTCCCGACACCAATGCTGAATCGAACAGCCGCCCTGATTCTCCTCGTTATCGCCTGCGGACCCGCCTTTGCACAGGATCCACCGGTTGCCGTAGAGCAGGTGGAGGTCAAAGGGCTCTGGCATCATGGCGCACACAACGCCTTCACCGACCTGATCCGCTGGCGGGATCGGTTTTACTGTACTTTTCGCGAAGGCTACCAACACGTCTCGTATGACGGCAAGATCCGCGTACTGGTCTCTGAGGACGGAGAGACCTGGAAGCCAGCAGCTCTGTTTGTGCTCCCCGGTTACGATCTGAGAGACCCAGAATTGGAGATTACCCCCGACGACAGACTCATGCTGCTGGGACTCGTCCGATTGGAGCACGACCCACAGAACTCCGCCGGCAGTTTTGTTTCCTTCACTGAAGATGGATGGAACTGGTCCCATCCCCAGATCGCAGTTGCACCCGGAAGAATCCTGTGGCAAGCCACCTGGCACCGGGGAAAGCTCTATGGCTTTTCCCTTCCTGCTCCTGACGGACCCGATTGCCTCTCATTCCTCGAGAGCAGCAACGGCACCAGCTTCCGGGTCGTGGCCGAAGAAGCCTACTGTAAGGACAAACCCTCGGAAACCCATCTGGAGTTCGACGGCGATACCGCCTATGGCCTGGTTCGACGCGTACTGTCGCTCAACGATGAGATGGGCAGGCGGAACAATGGCCCGGTTCTGCTGGTGGGTGAGCCACCCTACACCGATTGGAGCGCCCATGAACTGGGTCCCTGGTTCGAGCCGATGGGAGGCCCCAGCATGGTGAAAACGCCCTATGGGTGGATCGCCGGAGGACGAATGCGCGAGGACCGTGCCGAGCGGACCTCGAGGATGACGCTGGCCTACCTGGACACAGAAAAGCGAAGCCTGTCCAAGCTCGTCCACCTACCGTCCAGTGGGGACAACTCCTACCCGGGCATGGTCTGGCACGATGGGATCCTTTGGGTGAGCTACTATTCCAGCCACCGACAAGCCCAGACCCGGATCCATCTCGCCAAGGTCTGGCTCAGAGCCCGCTAGCCCCTCTAGAAATCCCAGGCTGGAACGGGACTACCTGAAGAAATCACCTCCTCCAGATAGGCGCCTGTCTGGGCTGGTATGACAGCATCGTGATCTTCGACGTCCTCGTGGATCCGGTACCCCAGAACATTGTGCCACTTTCCGTCTGCCAGCTGGAGGTTGGCGCTGGAGGGATGATCCACACGCCACATCGACCCTCCTGGAGGCGGGTCGAAATCGGCCCTGGGCTCGCGCGCCAGGATCGGCGCCTCCAGGCCCCTGCGGTCTTTCGTCAGCGGCCAGAGGTGGAGCTTCTGCCGGGTCCAGCCCCCACCCTTGATCCGCCCTTGGCGATCCCGAAAGAGCTTGAAGCGCTTGTCGATTGGGTCGGTGGGCACCAGATAGATGTTGGACGCGATGTAGGGTGTGCCATCCGCCGCCACGTTCACCGTGACCGGGGCGATCGAAGTAAGGCCGCGAACATCGATGACCTTCTCCCAGGACTGAGCCTCATCCTGGGACCGCCACACCTGGACCGCGTGGAGATCTTCCGGGCGGCCCGCCCGGACCGCGAAGAGCAGCGATCCATCTTGGTCTCTGACTAGAGTGGACTCGATGGAATTGTCGGGAGGCGTCACTGGAATGAAGGAGACAGGCAGCCATTTGTTTCCTTTACGGCTCCAGCGCATCACTCCCGCGGCGTGAGAAGTATTGCCCTGCTGCTGAGCGGCCGTCTCAAGCTTCCGACAGCTCATGCCCAGAATCAGGTCTTCTCCCGAGGGAATCGCATTGTTGAGACCCTCGTTGACGAGCAACCAACCAGGGACCATCTGCTCCGAGGGTACTCTACGACTCGACCACCGACCCCCTGCCTGCAAAGCAGAACTCCCCGATTTCACAACCTCCTCATTTTCAGTAAGTTGTGGAAAGAGAGTCGGTTAGCTTTTTCAGATCTTGGCCAATTTCCCACGCTTTGGTAGGTTTTGGAGAGATCTTCTCACACGGATTCACACACAGACGCTGGGACCGCCAATTGTGATGTCGTGGGTGGTGTTGCGCTCAGCGTCCATCTGGATAGCGGTTGCCCGAATGTTCTGGAACGTGTTGCCCCGGATGTCAAAGGTAATGTTCTTCACCAGGGTGCCGCGCGAAGCGTAGTTGATACCGTTGTTACCAGGCGAGGCGGCGTTGTTCACGTCGAACAGATTATTGGTCACGGTAACCGTTGACGTTACGGCATTGTTTTCATTAACGACCTCCAAGTGATCCTCGTTGTTAGCCTGAAAGAAACTGTCCGTGATATTGACGGAGCCAGAGAGCTCTCGCGCCCGCACCCCTTGCTCGCTGCTGTCGCCGTTGTTCGTAATCCGGCTGTTGTTGAGCGCGTGAAGCCGGTGACATTGTCGAGCGTTATGCCATGGTTGCTGCTACCGGTGATGTTCATAGCCGACAGACTGACATTCTGCGTGGCGTCAAGGTCGATGTTCGGAGAGGACTTGTTAGCGACCGTGCCGCCGGAGCAGTTGGCCGCATTGGCCTTGCAATCACCGCCAGTACCGGTGACAGTCAGACCGCCCAAGGAGCCTGTGGTATTGAGGATGATGCCAGTGTTGGCACTGGCGTCGGTGGAGTTAATGCTCTGGAAGGTCACGCCAGCGGCGCCGATGGTCGTGCTAGTGATGTTCAGTGCGACACCGCTTGTCGTGACGATGGTGTTCGTGCCAGTGCCTACAACCGCAGTGCCTCCGCTATTGAGAAGCATCCCCGTCCCCCCGGTGTTAGAGATATCGACATCGGAGAAAGTGAATGTCCCCACATTGCCATTATCGGCGATTCCGTTTCCGCTGACCGGAGCATTGCCGCATTGGATGTATCTCACCGTATTCCCAGAAGCCAGCGTGATGCAGGTCCCCGACGTGTTGTTGAGTTTGGGCTTGGCCCCAGGACCGGGAGTTTGGACCGTGTTAGAACCTACCGCTACTGTCGCATTCTGATGTCCGAGTAGTTGCTGATTGTTGTCGAGGTCACTGTAGGCGTGCTTGTGGCTGTCGCTGTGGCCGTCGGGGTAGCTGTTGCCGAAGCAGTC
This sequence comes from Acidobacteriota bacterium, assembly GCA_965219855.1. Lineage (GTDB taxonomy): Bacteria > Acidobacteriota > UBA6911 > RPQK01 > JAJDTT01 > CAUZIZ01. Next base: position 161,584 of record CBDCOR010000020.1, on the reverse strand, counting down.
ACTGTCGGAGTGGCCGTACTCGTGGCGGTGGCCGTGGGAGTGCTAGTCGGCGTATTGGTTGGTGTACTTGTCGGGGTGTTTGTAGCCGTCGAGGTCGGCGTGTTCGTCACCCTGGGTGTATGAGTTGGTGTCTCAGTGGGCGTGTTAGTCGGAGTGGCGGTGCTGGTAGCAGTTGCCGTAGCCGTTGCTGTCGCTGTGGGTGTACTCGTTGAAGTCACTGTCGGCGTATTAGGCGCTGTGGCTGTAGCTTTACTAGTACTAGTTAAGGTTGACGTGGGAATTTAAGTCGGAGTGGAGGTGGCGGTTGGCGTCGAGGTCGGCGTATTGGTGACTGTGGCAGTCGCCGTAGGAGTATTGGTTGGCGTGGATGTGGTGGTACTGGTGGCCGAAGAAGTGGGGGTGTTAGTTGGCGTATTTGTTGCCGTCGCGGTGGCTGTACTTGTTGCTGCCGGAGTGCTCGTTGGGGTCACAGTCGGTGTGGCTGTACTCGTAGCCGCTGAGGTCGGGGTGCTAGTCGCCGTGACTGTGGGAGTGCTTGTAACCGTAGCAGTGCTGACAGTTGTTGGGGTAGATGTGGAAGTTGGTGTGCCGGTGCCGGGCGGCGGTGGATGTGGGACTCGGCGTAGGCGCTACATCCGCTGACACGTCGGTCTTGTGCACAGCAAAACCAGTTTACGGCCGTCGAGGACCGTGATCTGCCCATCGACATCCAAATCCCTGGGGTCACCAGCGGCGGCGGCTTGCCCCCTTGCAGCGAGCAGTATGTTCAGGTCATCTCTGTCGACATCCCCGTCGTTATCCAGATCTCCGGTGATCGCGAAAACGGTGAAGGTGAGAATCAAAAGCACCGCTGTGGAGAGTAGGATCGTACCGGCAGTGATACCTTTGATCTTCACTCGTCTGTCTCTAGGATCGACGCGCTCTTCGGTTTAGAAGTCGATAGAGCCCTGCCACCGCGAGTCCACTCAGTAATAGCAGGAAGCCCCACCCGGAAAGTGTCGGAACAATGGGAACTCCTTGAAACGGAGTTCCTTGAACACTGCCAGCCAGAGGATCCCCATTCTCGTCGCCCAGGGGAGCGTCCTGGGCAACATTAAGTGAAGTGTTCCCGTCCCCTATGACCGCGAAAGTGACCGTGAACAAAGTGAACGAGTCCGGCTGATTCGCAACCAAAGTGCCGGGTGGAAGCAAGGAAACTGCGAAGGCGTTCAGGGCTCCAGCAGCTTGATTTGAACCAGTGACGGATTGCGGTCCAGGAGACCGCCCACGGCCTCCCCGCGGCGGAAGACTCCGAGCAGCACTCTGCCGCCGAGGCGTTCTCCCGGCAACGCCGGCGCAACTGGGCGCGGTTGCTGCGGAAGGTGTACGAGATTGACCCGTTGGCGTGTCCCCAATGCGGTCACGCTCTCGAGATTATCGCGGTGATCGAACAACCGAGTGTCATCGAAGACATCCTTAAACACCTGGATCTCTGGCAACTCCCCCAACGCGCTCCCCCGCCCCGGCTCTTCCCCAGAAACTCGAACGCTCCCTGGCTTCGCTCTCACCCCAGCAGGCTCAAGCCGCCCGAACCTGCAACGATGCACTCTTCTGGGACGAGGTCCCGACTTGGGAAGACTGAGCCGCTCACCCCCCGAGCGGATTCCAGATCCGTGTATCCTTTTCCGCCTCGATTCTCGCCCTTTTCTCGATCTCGACGTCTTCATCGGGCGCATTTCATCCTCTGTTCTCCTTCAGCCCCGACCAAGCTCTTCCTCCTCCTCCCTCGACCCCATTTTTCACTCCCCGCCAAACCCGAAATGCTGACCAATACCCGATGTCCAAAAAACCAAACTCCTATCCTCTATCCTCCACCTACTACCACGCCGGCCGCTTCAAGCATCTCACCGACCTGGGAGGTCGCCTCATCGAGCAAATCATGCTGTGAGTGACCACGACCATCAATAAATCAATAGGAATTTCCTTTTGGATTGAGTTCTAGAAAAGAGTGTAGAAACAACCGAAAGGAGCCCAAAAGTGGCTGAAATGAGGTGGATGGGGAAATCGAAGGGGATCCCCAGGGTTGAGATCGTGTAACGGGGGTGGGAGCGGAGACGAGGCGATGCCAAAGAGCCGGTCGGGAGGGAAAACAGACACAGGGATATGGCAAGCCGACTGAAGAGCTCGAGCTCTTCAGTCGGGCCAATCCGCAACCTCGTCCCAGAAGAGCGAGTCGTCGGAGGCTCGAACGGCTTGAGCCTGCTGGGGGGAAAGTTCCGCCAGAAAGTGTTCCAGCTTTTGCGGAAACGACCGGGGTGGGGCGCCCGTTGCGGCCCTTGCCCCAGCTTCAAATGCGCCAGAATCCGGCGGATCACGTGAGGCTGCTCAATCACCGCGATCACACGCAGAGAGCCGCCGCAACCACAGCGCAAGGGATCGACGTCATAGATCTTGCGGAGCAGACGAGCCCAGCTGCGACGGCGCCGGCGGCTGAAGCGCTCGGCCGCGGACTCCTCCTCAGCGGGGCGGTCCTCGGAATCGGGGCCGTGGACGGCTTTCTGCTGCTGCCGTCGTTTCCCACGTGAGGCGCTGGCGTAACGGCCATAATAAATAACGGACCTGATGCTCATTTCGATCGGGGATGTGCGGAGCAGACCCGGGCCATCCAGTCCAGGGCATCCAGAGATTGCAGTCTCCCCTTGGCGGTGCGATAGAGGATCTGACCCCGATCACTGTCATAGTCGAGGCGGGAGGCGGCAAAGCTGAGACGTCGAATGTAGGCCGCCAGACGCTCCAGAGCCGGGCGATCCTCGGGGGAAACGGCTCGAGAGCAGTAGACCCCAAATCCGGAGGGAGACCAGGCGCGCAACTTCTGAGCGAACCCCGGACTGAGTCGGTGCCGGGCCACCCTCATCTCCAAGACCCGGTGTTGGAACAGGCGGCTGAGCAGAGCGGAGTCGAAGCCGCCGATCGCCTCCACACTCCCGTCCCGCTTCCAGGCCGTGTCGCTGACCAACCCATGGAGGTGAGCGTGTGCTCGCAAGTTCTCTCCCCAGGTCTGGATAGTGAGGATGGCCCCGGGAACCGAGCCGGGACCCAAGCGGCTTTGGACGTAGTCCCGGAGGCTGGCCCAGGCACAGCGGCAAAGCTCTCCCAAGAGCTTCCGGTCTTTGTTCCCCCCTTCAGCTACCTAGTGCCCGTCCGGAAATGTGTAAGTAATTGATAAGGAAGGGGAAAGAGGGCTTTTTCAAGCTCCGAAACTGTCAGGGCCGTTTGCTAGACTATTTGGTGCAAACAATTAGACTAAAACGACTTACGACGATTTCAGGAGTTCGGAGATGCGTAAAAAGCGTGAAAAACAACGCCCCCTTTCCCCGCAATGGCCCGATCACCAGCTGGCCCATGAATTGAAGGTGATCTCGCGCATCCTGGACGACAATCCCCAGACGCTGGAGCTGATAGTACAAGATCTCTCTGACAGGGTCGATTCCGGTGTTGGCGCCCCCGGTTTGACGGCCGAGCAGGTGCTGCGTTGCGCCGTCATCAAACAGCTGCATCAGTTCAGCTATCGCAAGCTGGAGTTTCATCTGGTGGATTCGCAAAGCTGTCAGAGGTTCTGTCGCTTGCCCTATGGGGCGTCGATCAGCAAAGCCACCCTGGCGGAGAACCTGGGGAAGATTGAGCCGGGGACTTGGAAGGCGATCAACGACCACTTGGTGCTCTGGGCGCAGGCTCGGGGTCTGGAAAAAGGCCAACGGATTCGGGTCGATGCCACGGCGGTCGAGACGAACATCCACTATCCGCTCGACAGTGAGCTGTTGTACGACGGCATTCGAGTCGTGACCCAGTGGCTGGGGCGGCTGCGGGAGCGGGAAGGGATCGGCTTCGTCGATCATACGCGGCGGGCCAAGCGGCGCGTCCTGAACATCCGCAACCGCCGCGGCAAGAAGCGCCTGGACAGTTACCGCGATCTGATCAAAGTGGCGTCCAAGACGGCTCACTATGCCGAGCAGGCGCTGGCAGCTTCCGCGCAGTGGAGCGATCCCCTCAGTCTGGCCGTGGCGGCGCAACTGGCCCACTATCTGGGGCTGTTGCACAAAGTCATCGAGCAGACTCAACGACGGGTCCTTTCGGGCGAGGCCGTCGCGGCCCAGGAGAAGATCTGTTCCCTCTTCGAAGAGCACACCGATATTATCAAGAAGAGCCCTCGGGAAACGGTCTTCGGCCACAAGGTGTTTGTCAGCACGGGCGCCTCGTCGCTGATCCTGGATTGTGTGGTGGAACGGGGGAATCCGGCCGACAGCAACTATGTGCAACCCTTCTTAGAGCGGCATCGACAGCTGTACGGGAAGGTCCCCCGCCAGAGCGCCTGGGATGGTGCTTTTGCCTCGGCTGCCAACCTGCGCTGGGCCAAAGAGCAGGGGGTACAGGATGTGGCCTTTTCCAAAAAGTGTGGGTTGACGGTTGAGAGCATGGTGCGTTCCAGTTGGGTCTACAAACAACTCAAACGCTTCCGCGCCGGGATTGAGGGGTGCATTGGGACCCTCAAGCACACCTTCGGTCTCCACCGCTGTAGCTGGAAAGGCTGGCCTCACTTTCAAAGCTACGTCCATGCCAGCGTCCTGACCTATAACCTGGTCGTCCTGGCCCGACTCCTGTTGTAGCCTTTTGTGGCTGACCGTACTGCCTTGTGGCTCCGACTCGGGGAGAGGTCTGCGCCGAACCGCTGCTTTTTGGCCCGCGTGCCCTCGCTCGAGGGTCCTTGCTCTGGATCGAGCTGGGTCGAGCCGGTCTGTCAGCAGTCTCAAGTATAATAAGTGTTTACGATTCAACAGATTACAGTTCTGAAAACCCCGGTTTTCGGACGGGCACTACCTAATGATTCCCCACTATCAATTCCGCTACCGCCGCGACGAGATCAGCCGAGTCGAATTCGATCACGAGTACTTTGGCGCCATCTGATGAAAGCACCTCACCCCGCCTCTGTAGAAACTCCATCTGAGAAGATTGGAATCTTCAGCTGGCGTCAGCTGTACCTCAGCGTGCTCGTCTACACGGTTGTGCTGATCCTTCTGCTTCATCTGCTGGGTTCCTACCTTCTGTCTAAAGGATCGACTTGATCACAATGACCAAGGCCCTTCCCGGAACGAAGCAGTGAGCTGGATTGACTGGCTGATCTTCGGAGTCTACCTGGCAGGAGTTGTCTTCTTCGGCGTCGTCCAGAGCCGGAAGAGCTCGGGAATCGAAGGCTATTTTCTGGGTGGACGTGCTCTTCCTTGGGGAATAATCGGACTCTCGGTAATGGCCACCCAGGCCAGCGCCATCACCTTCATCGGAACCACAGGACAGGCCTATGACGAAGGCATGGAGTTCATCCAGATCTATCTTGCCCAACCCCTCGCCATGGTGGTGATCTGTGTTCTCTTCGTGCCTTTTTTTCTACCGGGCCAGGGTCTTCACGGCCTACGAGTTCTTGGAGCAGCGTTACGATGCCAAGACAAGATCTCTGACCAGCTTCTTGTTTCTCCTATCCCGGGGATTGGCAACCGGCATCGTGATGTACGCGCCCGCCGTAGTCCTTTCTATTCTCATGGGCTGGGACGAAACCATCACCATCCTGGTCATAGGGGGAATCACCATCCTCTATACAGTGGTGGGAGGAATCACGGCCGTTGTCTGGACCGACGTGCTTCAGATGCTCCTGATGTTCGCGGGGATCGGAGTTGCACTGCTTGTGCTCTTCCAGGAACTCCCTGCCCAGGTGGGGGTCGGCGACGTCATCTACATCGGAGGGATCCACCAGATGTGGAGAAGCATCGACTGGTCCTGGGATCCAACCAACACCTACACCATTTGGTCGGGCCTCATTGGAGGCTTTTTTCTGGCTCTGGCCTACTTTGGTTGTGATCAGAGCCAGGTGCAACGCTACCTCACGGCTCGCTCGCTGACCCACAGCCGACTGGCTCTGATCTTCAACGCCTTTCTCAAGGTGCCCATGCAGTTCCTGATCCTGGCCATCGGCGTCTTACTTTTCGTCTTCTACCACTTCCAGCGTCCTCCCCTTTTTTTCAATCCGGCCGAGGCCGAAGCGCTCAGAACCGGTGTCCATCAAGAGCAGTACTCAAAGCTCGAAGAAGACTACCAGGTCCTTCACACGAAGAGACGCAGCAGCACTCTGGAGCTGTTGCGGCTGCGCTCCTATGGCGGTGATCCCTCCATCCAGCAGGCTCAGGTTCGGGAATACGATCTGAAGCTGGCAGATCTGCGCGAGAGCTCCAAAGAGCTCGTCGTGCGGGGTCGGGGACGAGCTTCGAGCGACGTCAACTACGTCTTCCCTAGCTATCTGCTGCACTATGTCCCTACGGGAATTCTGGGCCTGATGATTGCGGTGATCTTCGCCGCGGCGATGTCCTCGTTGGATTCGGAACTAACGGCCTTGTCCAGCGTCACTGTGGTCGACTTCTACCAGCGTTATTGGGCTTCTGGAGCAAGCGAGCGCCACTCCCTCCTGGCGGCTCGGCTGGCGACCTTGTTCTGGGGCCTACTGGCTACCGGAATGGCCCTCTATGCAGGACAACTGGGCTCGCTGCTGGGCGCGTTCTTGCTGGGTTCCTGGTGAAAAGATCCACTGCCACAGGGGCCTTCTGGGGCTTGATTGCGGGCATGCTGAGCGTCGTCTTATTCAGCATTCTCACCGAGGTTTCTTGGCTATACTACAACGTGGTCGGAGGCTTGGTGGTCCTGCTGGTGGGATCGGTGATGGGCTCTAGAAAACATCAAGCACGAGCCTGATCGCTTCCGGGGATTACCGTCATTATGGCAACAACAGTAGCCGGATTGACAAGGTAGGGATTTCGTGATCACATCGAAGCTGGTGAACCCCACCGACGATTAGACTGCTGGGCGTTTCGGGAGCTCGCGATGAAAGCAAGAACACTCGTCCTGGTCCTGCTGGCCGGTTTGGTTGGATTCGGTTGGGCCTACACGCCTCTTTCCCTGCTTGAAGTAGAGGCCACCCCGCAAGCTCCTTCGGGAACCTCAGCGTCGGGAGTTCGGCCCGCCTGCAGCGATGGTCGGGACAACGACGGGGACGGTCAAAAAGACAGCGAAGACGGCGGCTGCGCCGCCGAACTGGACTTTAGTGAGCACACGCAGGAGGAGGTGTCCTCCGGAGCGGCCCGGTCCTCGTCTGGCCCCGCAATGGATGGGGAGTTGGCGAAACGCGCCAGCGCCTACTGCCAGACCCAGGCCGAGGAGATGGAAGCCTCGTTTCGTGTCCTCGCTGATGAATTCCTGGCGGCTGTGGGAGCTTCCGGGAACGGGACCCTTACCCGGACCAAGACTCCCCTCGGTTTCGGCATCGTTTACCGAGAAAGCGTCCAGGAGAGGTTCACCGTGGCGGAGCACCATGTCTGGAAGGGAAGGTATGAAATCGTCTCGCGCCAGGAGAGCTTTAACCTGTCGCTGTCCGTCGGTTGTAGTGTGCTTGGCATGACGCGATTCAGGGACGAAAGATCCCCCTGCCGACGCCGCGGCGAGATTCTGTTCGAAAGCACCGACGATTACGCCAGGTGGCTGTGCGAGCCCGTACCAGATAGCGTCTACATGACGCACGAGCATCCGGGCGAGACGATCGCCCAGGTGGCTGGCTTCCAGGCCTTGACAAACGACCGGCTGTTCATCGTGCGATCCACCGCCAAGGGGTCTGGCGGCATCGGGCTCAGGAGATTCCTGACGGACGAAGGGTGGCGACATGCGGGCGCTGGGGCCGACCCACTTCCCCTGGCCCTGCAGGTCGAAGAAGCACCGGAATTGGAGGGGAAAATCGGTGCGAAGGTGGAGGCGTCCCGTTGCATTAGAGCAAACCCCCTCTAGCTTCGCTTAACTCGTTTCTATCTCAACGTAACTTCCCCGCATCTGACACCTATCGGCCTGGTATCTCGGTCTCTCTCTAAGCTGTTAAGCCTTTATTAATCAGCGGCTCCTGCTGGTCCAGCTTGAACGTTTTCAGCACGATCGGCTCCTGTTGGATCAAAAGATTCATACCTATAAAACTTAAGGAGTACATTGATCGCCATCTCGAAAGCAGGATCAGGGCCCGCAGTCGACAACAACCTCTGTCAGGACGGGGGAATTGCCGCCGTCGGGAGAGGTCAGGATTGCCCGGTATTGTAACCAGTTGTGATCTTCGGGGACTGCGGAGAGAGTCTGGCCCGATTCCAGATAGAAGGACTCCCTGTCCTGGGGACCCCTCCAGCGAGACGCTTCCAGATCCCGCTCGCTCGGAGCAGTCCTTACCTGGAACTTGAACCCCGTACCCAGAGGGGTCTCCCCCGACCAGCTCAGCTGCAAGAAGCGGCTGCCAGAGGGAGCCTGGACCGGAACGGATACGTAGTCCCATTCGGGCTTCCGGGTGTAGATGTTGCCGGCGTCTACCATGGCATCCAGATGGACTCCGACGGTGGGCAGGTGGGTCCGATCGGACCAGGAGAAACCGGCGGACGAGCCCCAGTAGATGTTGGTCCCGGCTGCATGGTCGAAGTCGACCTGGTGGTTAGAGACCACCACGTCCACCCACCCATCCCGGTCGAGATCCAGGGAATCAATAGCCGAAGAGGACGACGCCCTCAGAAGACCACGATTCTGAGTGCCGTAGCCACGGCCACCATCTCCCCAGTAGATAAAAGCCGGAAGATCCCGGGTAGTCCCCGACTTGTAGTTGGTGAGAGCAATATCCAGATTTCCATCGCCATCCAGGTCGGCCACGGTAGCATCCAGGCTGGTGAACCCTTCGAGCGGGGTCGGGTCGTTTGCTTGCAGCCCATCGGGACTACCCCAGTAGATGAGGCCCGGTCCATCCGCGTTCCGGTACCTGGGACTTGCACTGCTGGTGAAGATCAAGTCCAACCAGCCGTTCTGGTCCAGGTCGGCCGCCACCACGTGGGCGGCCCCATGGGCCTCGATGAGAAGCCGATTGTGAGGCCCGTAAGCCTCTTCGCTACCCCAATAGATCTCAGAGTGGTCCTCGTAGCTCAAGGGAAAGATCAGATCCAGGCGACCGTCCCGATTCAGGTCGGCAATGGCGTTGGATTCCAAAAAGCTCCTTGTGGCTCAGATTCCACTGGGTGGTTTTCGGATTCTCGAAGCGTCCCTCCTTTCCCCAGACGATGATGGCCCGGGAGGTGTTCCGGCCCGCTTCTGGACCAGCACTCAAGAGGAGATCCAGATAGCCGTCCCGGTTCAGGTCGGCCACGCTGCTGCTGCTGGGCCGGGGGACGTCCAGGCGAGTTCGCAAATCGGAGCTGTAGCCCTGCGAATCGCCCCACCAGATGGCAGGACCGTCGCTGTGGGTCAGGAACAAGTCTGGAAGACCGTCGTCGTCCAGATCGGCGGTACTGTACTCCATATTCGCACCTGGTTCCAGGAGACTCAAGGAGTTCGTGGAGTATCGGTGCTCAGAGTTCCCCCAGAAGATGGAGGTGGGAAGCAGACCTCGGCGGCCGCTGTGGTGGCTCACCAGAAGGATATCCAGGTATCCGTCAGCGTCCAGGTCGGCGACACCTGATCCGATGACGCCAAATCCCCTGAGAAGGCTGCGATGGTTTTTCGAGAAGCCCCCGGGGCTGCTCCAGTAGATATAGGAAGGAGCGTCGCTGCCTCGATCGTCACGATTGTTTCCGAAGAGCAGGTCGGGCAAGCCGTCCCGGTTGAAGTCAGCAGCCTGTACGGTGGTAGCAACCAGGGTAGGCAGACGAGTCCTGTCCTCTGGCGAGAAGCCCTGAGGAGACGCCCAGAAAACGTCAGATGGGGGCGGTGGGCCGGAGCGGCTCCCCTCATTGGCGAACACCAGGTCGGCTCGACCGTCTGCATTGAGATCAGCCGCGGCCAATCCCTTGCAGGACTCTGCGGGAAGACGGAGAGCGCGATCCAGGCGCAACCCGCTGGTCGAGCTGTAAAGGACGACACCGCTGTGCGTGCCAGCGGCCACGAGATCGGAGAGCCCATCGCCGTCCAGGTCGGAGGCCAACAGGGTGGTCATGCCGCTCGGAAATCCTCTTGCCGTCTTCTCCTCGGGCTGTAGCAACAGATCCTGGCGCTCCAGGACCAGGCGCCTCTGAGGAGTGTAGTTGCCACTTCCATCTCCCCAATAGACGAAACAGCTCTGAACCTGGCTGTTGTTGTTGGCGAAGGCCAGATCCAACTTCTCGTCTCCATTGAAGTCTCCGATGGCCACGTCCTCGGCGCTGATGGTGGGAATCGAGCTGCGGCGATTGGAGTCCAATCCCTGCACATTGCCCCAGTAGATATAGGACTCCAGGTGGAGTCGCAGCCCCATACGTTCTCCCAACTCATCCCCTCGATTGGCCAAGACCACATCCAGGTGGCCGTCCTGGTTGAGGTCTCCCACCGCCACGCCGCCGGCTCTCAGGGCGGGCAGCTCCAGCCGGTTCGCGGGGCTGAAGCCTTGTGATCCGCCCCAATAGATGTAGGCATTCTGGTCGGGACGATAGTTGTGCATGAAGTTGGTGAAGACGATGTCCTGGTATCCGTCTCCATTGAGATCGGCAATCCGACTCCGGCCCCCACCCTGGGTCGGCAGGCGGGTGATTCGCGAGGAGGTACTCTCCAGCGCCTTCAAGATGGAGCAGGGTGCCCGGAGTTGCCACCCGTCCGGGAGCAGGGACTGATAGCTCCCAGGACCTCCCCAGTAGATGAGAGAGTCGGGATTGTAGACGGCGTCATGATCCTGAGTAAAAACCAGGTCCAGCTCTGCGTCCAGGTTCAAATCCCACCGGTTGATGGTCTGGACCCTTCCCCTGCGGGAAACGTAGAGGTTGGCTCCCGAGTCCCCGGCGCTGCCCTGGGACAGGTCGTCGAAACCGCGGTGCCGGATCTGACTGGAGCCAGCCTGGATGCAAAGCGCCGAAACCCAGAGCACGGCTCCCAACACCAGGGATGACCTCAACGGGAACCTTCGGGGAGCGTCATGGTTACCTGATGGCTTCATCGGACATTCCTCATATGGTTCCTCTCAAGAAGAGAGCGAACAGCACCTACTTGCCGGAGCCTCTACACCCAGACTCCCACCGGGTGTTTTTCTTGGACAGACTGTGGGAGACTTCATGGGAAAGACGACGATGTTGAGTTTCAGCGCCAATCGCTCAACCCCGATCTACCGGACGGAATACTGCTCCTGTGCCGTCCTTCTCATGTGTGATAGCACAGATCTGACCGTACAAACAGTGTCAGAGTAGATTATCCCTGAACGGCCGCTTTCACCTAAAAGCGGTCATTCAAGTTTTCCCCAGGAAGCGTCCAATGAACTACCGCAAACGACCACGAGCAGACACTCAGAAGAGGCACACTACTGGTCATAGTCTGCCGTAGGTGAAATCTGACGAAAACTACTGAAAACTCAATTGGTTCCTGGGTTTTCACCGCGTCGATCAAGTCGGTCCTGGATGACCCGTGCCAGACGCTCGATCAGGCGTAGGTGATCGATGGACGCATAGTAGGACTTCACGTCGGTTCGGATCATAAAGCGGTGCTCCTTGAGCATCCACCAAGCCAGATCTCCCAGAGCCACCCCGACGTCATCGCGTTAAGCGACGTACTCAATAGTCTTCCCCTCCACTCAGATCGCCCTGACGAGGAGCGGTTCCGCAACCCAAGTGGCGTCTACATGAAGTTGTGTAACCTGCGCTTTGATCCTGCTTACTCTGGATCTGGACTGACGCGGGGAGGGAGATACGAGCAAGTCGTTTGGGATGAGTTCGCCGATGACAAACTGCGGCTGCACAAGGTCGCTGTGGCCATCAAGGAGAACGCCAGAATTTCGGCGGCGCAACCGACTGATGACGATGAAGAAGCCCCTGAAGGCAAGGTCTTGTTCCAACTGCACCGAACCAGGGAGCGCAACTCTTCGCTGGTCCGGCGCAAGAAGGCACAGGTTCTCAAAGAGGTGGGATATCTAAGCTGCGAGGTGTGCGGCTTTAACTTCTCGGATTTCTATGGAAGCGTTGGAGAGGGCTTCATCGAGTGCCACCATATTGTTCCGCTCTCTCAGCTGCGACCCGGGCAGCGGACTAAGCTCAGCGATCTCGGCTTGGTCTGCGCGAACTGTCACCGGATGCTCCATCGCGGAGGAGAGAAGCTGAGTATTCCCGCGCTGCATCGGCTGATTAGCCCCATTGGGTAGTTGGACCGAGTAAGCCCGCAGGTCCCGCACAGGTTACAACCCCATCACGACTATTGAGACCGAGCCTGCTGCGGGGTAGGATGAGGGGAAAGTCCTATTCGTATGATCGGCCAAACCATCTCGCACTATCGCATCCTGGAGAAACTCGGTGAGGGCGGCATGGGGGAAGTGTACCTGGCCCAGGACACCGGCCCCCTCGATCGTAAGGTCGCTCTCAAGTTCCCGTCCCAACAGATGCAAGAAGACCCGGCTGCCAGGCAACGCTTCCTGCGAGAAGCCAAGTCTGCTGCTGCTCTCGATCACCCCTACGTTTGCCACATCCATGAGGTCGGCGAAGACGGGGATCAGTCCTTCATCTCGATGGAGTACCTAGCGGGGCAAACCCTGAAGGATCGGCTGGCCAAGGGGCCACTGGAGTTGAAAGATGCTCTCCAGAAGGCCACCGAGATTGCCGAGGCCCGGGAGGCTGCTCACAAGCAGAAGATCGTCCACCGGGATCTGAAGCCCGCCAACATCATGCTTACGCCGGAAGGGTATGTGAAGGTGATGGATTTCGGGTTGGCGAAGCGACTGGTTCCGGCTGAAGGTGTAGGCAGTCACGACGAAACGGCCAGCTCCAGCTTGACCGATACGGGGGCCACGCTGGGAACGCTGCCTTATATGTCTCCGGAGCAGGTCCGTGGCCAGAAGGTGGATTCCAGGTCAGACATCTTCTCCTTCGGTGTGGTGCTCTACGAGATGCTCACGGGGCTTCATCCCTTTAAGAAAGACACCCCTGTTGAGACGGCTAATGCGATTCTGAACGAGGTGGTAGCCCCTTGTCCAGAACCCGCCGGTTTTGCTTCAGCACACCACCAGAAAGATGCTGGCCAAAGAGCCAGATCGACGCTATCAGTCTGTCCATGAGGTGGGGACCGATCTGCGTGAGTTGCCTCACGGTAGCGAAGACTCTTTCGAAACTGCACCGGCAACTGAACCGTTACTCCGGTTTCGTCTCTGGAGCGTTACTGGACTCCCGTGGACACTGTTCGCTGTAGTTATCCTGGCCATACTAGCTCTCTGGGCTCTCTACTTCCGGGAGACACTTCAGAAAGCTCCAGAAGCTCCTCTGCGCCGGTTTGCTTTCACCCCACCAGCAGCTCTCCACGACAGCACCTGGATCATGAATGTCGCGATCTCACCCAACGGAAAGCACATCACCTATGTCACCGCCGATCCGGATGGAAGGCTGTGGCTCCAAGACCTCGATCAGCAACTACCACGTCCGATCGAAGGTACCGAAGAGGCGTACGCGCCGTTTTGGTCCCCAGGCAGTGATTTTATAGCCTTCGCCACCCAGCAGGAGCTCAGAAAGGTCTCAGTCGAAGGCGGTCCATCCATCCAGGTTTGCCAAATTCCCGGGGAGAGCTTCTGGGAGGGGAGTTGGAGTCCCGACGGCGCCTCCATTGTCTTCAGCGCGAACTTCCCCCTCGTGCTTTATGAAGTTCCTGCCCAGGGAGGCGATCCCAGTCGGCTCGTCTCGCCGGACGACTCTGACGGGTCGTCACCAGGTGTCAAAGGGCTAATCGCTGATCCCCGTTTCTTACCATCCGAGACCGGGAGCCGCATCTTGGTGTACGCAGATGGAGGACCATACGAGACATTCATGATGGTCCAAGACCTGGATACTGGCCGGCGAAAGCGTATCGGTCCCGGCGCGAACCCCTTCTATTCCCCCAGCGGCCATCTTGTGTACGAGTCTTCTCCCTTGGCTCAGGATCTTTGGGCACTACCCTTTTCTATTGAGACACTGGAGGCCACTGGAGAAGCCTTCCCCATCGCCCAGAACAGCCGCTTCCCAACGGTTTCGACCGAGGGAACGCTGGTCTACGTCGACGGCTCAGGCTCGGGAAAGGAATTACTGCTTTGGCGTGACCGTGATGGCAACGAAATCAAGAGGACGGGCAGCCCCCATGTGCAGATCCGCTTCCCCAAACTCTCTCCGGATGGACGGTGGGTGGCGGTTAAGGTGGTAGAGAAATCTTATCAGGACATATGGGTCTACGAGATTGCTCGCGACGTGAGGACTCGCTTGACCTCCGGCCCACACAATGTTAATCAGCCGGCTTGGTCACCGACTGGAGAAGAGGTTGCGTTCTCCTCTCTTCGCTCCGGCAACTGGGACATCTTCCTCGGGAGGGTTGATGGCAGCGAGGAAGAGAAGGCGCTCGCGGCTACACCCCAGGGCGAGATCGTTTGTGACTGGTCACGGGATGGAACGTATCTGATCTATGAGCTGACGGATCCGGAAGCGACAACCGACCTCTGGTATCTGAAGCGCACCACCGACGCAAGGAGCTGGGAGGCACACCCGTTCCTGCAGACAGCCTTCAACGAGCGCGCAGCGCAATTCTCGCCCGACGGTCGGTTCGTAGCTTATTCATCGGACGAATCCGGTCGGCACGAAGTCTACGTACGCCCCTTTCCGGAGGGCGCCGGGAAGGACACCGTGTCGAGTAAGGGCGGAGGACAAACCCGCTGGAGCCGAGACGGCAGAGAGTTGTTCTACGTCGAGGGCACCAAGTTGATGGTGGTCGCCGTCTCCACAGAGCCGACGTTGTCAATAAGCTCAGCGAGACCAGTGTTTGAAGTGCCGAAGCTGAGAAGGTCTTCCTATCAGGAGTACGATGTCTCTGTCGATGGCCAGCGGTTCATCTTCGCTGAGTCCATAGGAGAGGCCCCGAAGCCGTCGATCCGCGTTGTGGAGAACTGGTTCGCCGAGTTCCGAGATCGGCAGGAAGACCAAAGGAAATGATAGGCCAGACAATCTCCCACTACAGGATCACGGCCAAACTCGGTGAAGGGGGTATGGGTGAGGTGTACCGGGCCACCGATACCAAGCTCAACCGGGAGGTGGCCCTGAAAGTTCTGCCTGATGCTTTTGCCTCCGATCGAGAGCGCATGGCCCGCTTCTCCCGAGAAGCCCAGGTGCTGGCGTCTCTGAATCATCCCAATATTGCGTCCATCTACGGTCTCGAAGATTCCGACGACAAGCACGCCCTGGTGCTGGAACTGGTGGAAGGGGAAACCCTCGCAGAGCGTGTTAGCAAAGGGGCCATTCCCTTAGACGAGAGCCTGAAGATAGCTCTTCAAGTAGCTGAGGCACTGGAAGCAGCTCATGCGAAGGGGATCATTCACCGGGATCTCAAGCCTGCCAATGTGAAGCTCACACCGGAAGGCAAAGTGAAGGTCTTGGACTTCGGGCTGGCCAAGGCGCTAGAAGACGAGACCCCTGCTACTGATCTGACCAGTTCGCCAACAAAAACAGGCACCGCTGTCGGAGTGATCATGGGGACAGCAGGTTACATGAGCCCGGAACAGTCTAGGGGACACGAAGTAGATAAGAGAACTGATATCTGGGCCTTCGGATGTGTCCTGTATGAGGCGCTGACCCGCAGGCAGGTATTCGGCGGTCAGACCGTCACGGACATCCTCGCAGCGATTATTCACAAAGATCCAGAGTGGGAAGTACTACCTGAGGGCACTCCCAGGGCCATCCAGAGATTGCTTCGCAGGTGCCTTTAAAAGGACCCTTATGACCGCCTTCAGCACATTGGCGATGTCCGCATTGTGATCAAGTATGTGCTCAGCGAGCCTTCTGATGATTCTCCTCGGGAAGTTGTAGCTGCGGCCCCAGTCTGGTGGAAAAGGACCATTCCCTGGGGCATAGCCGCCGTATTGGCGATCATGGTGGTATTGTCAAACTGAGCCGGTGGCAGCGACAATCATCAGATGGAATCTCTATATCGTGGCCATCGCTTTCCTTCTGAAATCATTAGCCGCGCTGTGTGGCTCTACCATCGGTTCGCCCTCAGCCTTCGAGATGTCGAGGATCTGTTGGCGGAACGCGGTGTCATCGTTTCCTATGAGACCATTCCTGGTGTTTCAAGTTCGGACCGCAATACGCCAAGTCGATCCGAAGGAAGCAAGGTCGGCTGGGCGATATTTGGCACGTTGATGAATTGTTCGTGAGGATTCAAGGCAGGCAGGTCTACCTGTTGATCAGGATGGCGATGTTTTAGACATTCTGGTGACCAAGCGTCGCGATAAGCAGGCTGCTAAACGTTTCTTTCGCAAAGTCTTGAAACACCAAGGTCAGCCTCCGTGGAAACTCATCACTGACAGGCTCAAGACCTATCCCGCCGCACACCGCGAGGTCTTCCCTTCAGTTGAGCATAGAACAGGTCAGTACGAGAACAACCGGGCTGAGGTCTCGCACCAACACACCCGCGAGAAGGAGCGCCAAGTAAGACGGTTCAGGTCAGTCCCGCAAGCACAACGACTTCTAGCTGTCCACGGATCCGTCCAGAACCTGTTCCGGGTTGGTCGACACCACCTGAGGGCAGCTAATCATCGTCTCCTCCGCGACCGGGCGTTTTGCCGAGTGGAAAGAGGTGACCTGTGTCTGTTGAGCGGAGCCGTCCGAGCGTATATTGCGTCTCGAACTCATTAGGACCTGTTAACCTGACAGTACCCTTTTTCGCAATCGTCTAAGGCCTTCCCGGAATCGGACAGCATCTGCTTGACTGTCGGGCTTTATCCCTGAAACACTGATGGACGTCACACCAAGCAAGGGCCGGATCCAGCTGGCGCTTCCTTGTCACTTTTCGGTGCTGCGGATTGAGACAGGCCATGTGTGGAATCGCGGGCGAATTCGCTACAGACCCTAAGGGCGCCGTCGACCCTGCTCATATCTCGCCAATGGCCAAGGTGTTAGTCCACCGAGGTCCAGATGGCTGGGGATTTTACGTTGCACCCCACCGTCGAGCTATTCTTGTTCATCTGCGTCTCGCGATTGTTGACATTCCCAAGGGTCACCAGCCCCTTCCGAATGAGGATCAAACTATATGGGTCAGCTGTAACGGCGAGATCTATGGTTTTTCAGATCTTAAACGTGAGCTAACTTCACGAGGACATGTCTTTCGAACGAATTCTGACAGCGAAGTCTTGATCCATCTCTATGAAGAGTATGGCGAGCGCTTTGTTGAGAAGCTTCGGGGCGAATATTCCTTCGCTCTTTATGATGAGCGCAAATCCACTCTTTTGCTCGTGCGTGACCGATTCGGAATCAAGCCGCTCTACTACGTGAACACAGGGACGAGCCTCTTTTTTGCGTCCGAAATCAAAGCCCTTGTTGCTGGTCTTTCCCACCAACTGAAATTAGACACCGCCAACCTATATCGTTCGCTTTGCTCAGTTCTTCTGCCATCAGAGACGATTTTTGCCGGCGTCAAGCAAGTTGAGCCTAGCACGTACCTCAAGGTGACCACAACGGCGACGACAGAAATCTGCTACTGGGAGTTTCCCTTGTGCTGCACGCCTACCGAGAAAACCAGCGGACGATTGCGGGAAAGCCATATTGAAGAGTTCGGGCACAGATTCTCAGAAGCGGTCTCGCTGCGCTGTCATGGCGATGTCCCGGTGGGGGTCTACCTCTCAGGAGGTGTTGACTCTAACGCTGTAACAACGATTCTCTCACGGCTGCGTCCGATCAAGTTTCCCTCCTTTACGATCGGCTTCGAGGAGGAGCAATACGACGAATCGGGTCAAGCTCGGGCCATCGCTCAGCGTGAACAACTGGACCACCACGAACTCTACATTGGATCCGGCGATCTCAGAGACCACTTTCTAAAGTCCCTGTGGCACAGTGAGACTCCGGTTATAAACACCCACGGCACCGCCAAGCATCTGCTCTCGGCGCTGGCGTCGTCCCACGTCAAGGTTGTGCTGACTGGCGAGGGCGCGGACGAGCTTCTCGCTGGCTATCGCCTCTTCACGCACTTATCCTTGCTTGAACAAAACCATCAGAGCCCAAACTCCCGGTCTACCCAGTCCCATCTGCGGCATTTCCTAAGAGAAGAAACGAACGTAGCAGGGCTGACGAAGATAGACCATCTTCCCGAACATAAACATGTCACGGACCTCTTTGGGTGCTACCCCTATTCCGCACTCCGAGTGCTGCTGCATCAACAGAGACTCCGCTAAGTTCTAAGCAGTACTTTTCAGAAAGGTGTGCATCGAGTTGATCCTCTCCGCGATCTTACCTCGCTGTTGCCGGCCTTCCCTGCTAACACACTAAACTCTCGGGAACTCACCCGGCTTCTGATGTTCAAGACAACCCTGCCGAACTATATCCTTAACTTTCTGGGTGATCGCCAAGAGATGGCACATTCACTAGACCCAAAAGAAGTAGATGAAAGTGGACTAACCCGGATTTCTCATAGTGAAAGCAGAAAGGCTGATTTTTAGTCGATTTTTCGACTCTGGTTTGAGCCGAAGTCTCAGTTGAGGGCACTGTAGAGTGCGAGAGCTTGGTGACACCTATGTTGAAGGCGGAAAACCGGTTTTTCAGACACACCTCAGCCGCCTCAGTTGCAGATGGTTGGGATTTCCGGTTTGCCTCCGCTCAGCCGAGCTGTTGAAGCTGGGCCAAGGTTTGGGCGTAGAGTGTTTGGTAAGGATAACCCTCGCTCAGCGACAAGCTCACCCGTCGGACACTGACCCGAATCTGGCCTCCTATCTTCAACAGTTTGAGGCGAATCGTCTGGCATTGCGCCTTCGCCCACTGGGTCCCCTTCAAAGCGACACACCTGAGCGTGTGCAGCAGATTGTAAGCCACCGAGGAAAACCACAGGCGCAGCTGATTGCTCTTCATGCGGTGCGTCGAGGTCCGATCGGCAAACAGCTCTAGCTGCTGCTCCTTAATCCGATTCTCCGCTTCCCCTCGCGCGCAGTACAGCTCCTCGTACAGCTTTTGGGCGGGCCACCGCTTCGCTCCCAGCGAGGTGACGACAAAGCGGGGATTGGATCCCTTACCCGTGTACTCGGCCTTGCCCACCACTCGCCGCTCTTGACTCCAGCTTTTGCGCGTCTGGTAACGAAAGTCCTTGTAGACTCGGGCGCTGCTGCCGTTGGCTTGTTGCAGTGCCTGGGCCTGTTCCAACTCGGACTCCAGGGCCCCCTCTAAGCGCTGATTGCGGGCCAGACCGAAGACGTAATCCACTCGATGCTCCTCACACCATTTCATCAACGCCTCGCGGGCAAAGCTGCTGTCCGCCCGCAGAGTAATGCGGACCTTCGGCCACTTCGCCCGCAGTTGTCCCACCATCCGCTCCATCTCCTGGACCGCTCCTTCGGAGCCATCCAGGTTCGACACCCGCAGCTTGGCCCCCAGCACATACCCCTCGCAAAACACATACAGCGGCAGGTAGCAGTAACACCGGTAGTAGCCATGGTAGAAACGACCCTCCTGTTCTCCGTGCAGCGGATCATCCGTCGCATCCAGGTCCAAGACCAACTCCTTCGGTTTCCCGCCTCGCACCCGAATGAACTGCTCCACCAAAAACGCTTCGACCGCGGCTTCATCCACCGGCGTCTTGCGATATTTATCCTGCGTCACCGAGGACAACTCCAAACGATTGAGGGTGCTCTTGCCCGCACACGCCTTGCCTCGATCCGCTTCCGCTCGCCGATCCCTCCCCAAGGGATCTTCCTTGCCGACCAACACCGCCATCAGCGGATCTGCCCGGAGCTCCTCATGATCGTTGACATCCTCATAGCCTAGGGCCAGTCCGTAAATCCGCTGCCCCACCAGTTCCTCCACACTGAACTCGGTGAAGCGAGGATCGCGCCGGTCCCCAAAGCAGGCGGCCAAGCCGCTAATGAACCCATAGCGGCTCTCCACCTCCCGTAACAGCAACCCCCCGGAGTCTGAGGTGATCTGCCCCCCATTGAATTCTGCCTCGACTCGGCGCCCTTCTAGCTCTTGAAACTCCAGCTTGGAAGCGATACACTCTGTGGTCATAGTAGTCAGCTCCTTGTGATTATTAAGTATCTGATAACAAAGACTTTATATCACATAGAGCTGACTGCTTTTTCTTGTCTTTGAGAAATCCGGGCTAAACCACATGTAAACACCTGAAATGCCAGACCTGACGGGTATTCTGGGGTTGTCAAAGAAACTTCAGAACAAGCCGAAAGGAGGCATTTCAGGTGAAGAAAAAGGATAGCGCAATCATCCGCAAACGGGAAGCAGAGGTTGCTCAGCGATTGAGCCCCAGCTGGAACGGTCAAGACCCGAAACCGGTGCTCTCGCCCGAGGTCATCAGCTACGAGGTCTCGGAGAAAACGGGTGCGGTCAGTTACGGTGGTCTGGGGCTGCTGCAGCAGGTGGTGAAGTGGAGTGGGCTGGGGAAAGCCATTGACCAGGCGGTGACGCTGCTCAAACGCCACCAACCGTACCACGAATCGGACCACGTCCTGAGCCTGATCTACAACGTGGCCACGGGCGGGACCCGCTATCAGGATATTGAACTGCGACGTCAGAGTGTGAGTTTCCTGGAGGCGGTGGGAGCCGAGAAGATCCCCGCCCCCAGCACGGCCGGAGACTTTGTGCGCCGCCAGTAGCGTCCCAGCGTTAGTCGAATAACATCAACTGTTTATGAATGTCACTATTCTGAGTAATGTAATGCATGTCCTGAAAGGCCTGTAAAATTGGGGTTTTCTCGAAGAGCG
Source organism: Acidobacteriota bacterium (assembly GCA_965219855.1). GTDB lineage: Bacteria > Acidobacteriota > UBA6911 > RPQK01 > JAJDTT01 > CAUZIZ01. The sequence goes on along the minus strand of CBDCOR010000020.1, from coordinate 140,853 downwards.
AGACACTCAGGACCTGGAGAATTGTGTAGAGCGGCAACTCGAGATAGAGGCGCTTGCGGATGATGGCGATGAGCAGGTAGGTACTGAGGGCGATCCAGATTTGTGTTTTCACGGCATTGGGACTGGTGCCGTAAAAGGCCTTGATGCGGAGATGCTGTTTGATCCATTTGAAGAACAGTTCGATCTGCCAGCGGAGCTTGTAGAGCCGGGCAATAGTCAGAGCGGGAGAAGCAAAGTCGTTGGTGAGGAATACTAGCCGCAGGTCGGTGGTGACGTCGAAGAACTTGATGCGACGCAAAGGTTCGGGGTAGGCCTTGGCCGGATAGAAGGTGCTCAGCAGGACAGTTTGGTCGCAGATCAGTCCCGTCGTTCTGTCCACCGGGTGGGAGTAGCGGCGGCGGAACTTGAAGTTGGCCTTGGCGCGGGTCACGAATAACGACCGGGCAGAATGGAGTCGGTACAGGCGCCCGAAATCCAGGTATCCGCGATCCATGATGTAGTAGGCACCGGGACAAGGAATCAGGTGGTCCAAGGCGTGGACATCGTGCAGTTTTCCGTCCGAGATCAGAACGAACTCGGGAATGGCGCCGTGCAGGTTGAGCAAGGTATGCAGTTTGATCGCCCCCTTGGTACGGCGGAAGCGCGCCCAGGGGAAGACCGAGAGGCACAGGTCGATGGTCGTGGAGTCCAAGGCATAGACGGTCGCGTTCAGGTCGACTCCCAGGTCCTCGTCGGTGTACAGGCGGCGCGCTTCGGCGATAAGCACTTGGGCAAACTCGGCATAGATGCGCCAGTCGCGCCTCTCGTTGGCATTGGACAGATTGTTGCGGGAGACCGTGGAGCGAATGCCCATGTGGAAGAGCTTGGATCTCATGGCCCGTAGGCAGGCTTCGATATCGCGCAAGCTCTCGCGATAGGTCAACTGTGCAAAGGCCATGACCCGGTAATGGTCGGCACAGCGGAACGACTTGACCTTGTAGTCGCCTCCGTAGTGCTGAACAATGCGATGAAAATGATGCCAGGGAAGATGCCGCATCACCTGAGAAAAAATCGTCGTGCCCGTGTACATGCTCGCCCTCCTTATGAACTGAAGGGCGTGAGCGTACACTCACTTTCAAGTCGGAAACACCCATTATCTTCTCTAACATATTACTCATTAATACTTTACAGAGATTAGAAACCCAAACGTTGGGACACTACTGGTGCGCCGCTTTGACGCGCCCGACGTGGTGGATCTGATGGAAGCCGTCAATGCCAGCCGCCTCAAGGTCTGGGCCCAACAACCGGCCCGTTTCTTCCAACGGGCGGAGATCGACGTGGATGGGACGATGGCCCCCACGAGCGGCGAATGCAAGGAAGGGATGGAGATCAGCTACGACGGGCAGTGGGGCTATGCGCCGCTGATCGTGACGCTGGCCAATACGGGAGAGGTGCTCTATGCGGTCAACCGCTCGGGCAACCGTCCCTCTCATGAGGGAGCGGCCGAATGGCTGGATCGGAGTATCGAGCTGGTTCGAGAGGCGGGTTTTCGGAAGGTGCGCCTGCGCGGGGACACGGATTTTTCGCTGACGGCTCATTTTGACCGTTGGACGGAGGCGGGCGTGGAGTTTGACTTCGGGATCGACGCCCATCCGAGCTTCGTCAAGTGGGCGGAGGCGTTGCCAGAAGCGAGATGGAAAGAGCTGGGGCGCCCCAGCCAGGGGAAAGGAAAAGGGAAGAAGCGGCGCCAGCGGCGGGACAAAGTGAAGCCGGAGATTGTCAAGAGACGCGGGTTCAAGACGCTGACGCTGGAACGGGAAGAGATCGCGGAGATCGACTACCGTCCGAGCAAAGCGAAGCGAACCTATCGGATGGTGATCTTGCGCAAGACGATCCTGGTCGAGAAAGGTCAGAAGCGGCTGCTGCCGCAGACACGCTACCACTTTTATGTCACCAATATCTCGGCCAGAACGTTGGGAACGGCGGGAGTCGTACGGGAAAACAACCGGCGCTGCAACCAGGAGAACGTCATTGAACAACTCAAGAACGGAGTCGAGGCCCTGCGGATGCCCTCGGATACGCTGGTAGCCAACTGGGCCTATCTGGTGATTGCGGCTCAAGCCTGGAATCTGAAGGCCTGGATGGGGTTGGTGCTGCCGGCGCGACTGCAAGCCCGAGAGCTGGTGAAGATGGAGTATCGCCGTTTCCTGCGAGAGGTCATTGAAATGCCCTGCCAGATTTTGCGCAGGGGCCGACAGTTGGTCTATCGGCTGCTGGATGTCAATGGTTGGAGCCGTCTTCTTTTGGAAGGCAGTAAGTGGTTGAAACACCGGCCAGCTACCTGAAACTGAAAGGAGATAAAGTAGCTCCGAGGGTCGCCAGAGCTGGGGCGAGGTGTCTCTACAAACGCCCCCCAAGAGGGCAGAATCGTTTTCCCTGAGCGATCGGCGTGGAGGACAGCTGAACACGTGCCTGTTCTGAGTGACTTCGCGCCGAAATTTAGAATTTAGGTCTCCAAAATGGCTCCTCGGAGCCGACAAAGGGGTCTATTTTCGAACTTGCGCTTATTTTGGGGCTAGCCGCCTCTCGAAGCCTAAAACTGACTAGCGAATCCCTATTTTGTCACGCAGAAGGGAAATATCTCGCCTACGGGCTGAAGGCGTCCAGGGCCGTGGATACTGCGACCAGAGCTCCGCTGGCCCGATTCTGCAGAAGTCCTATGACGGAGACTCTTCTATTGCTTCGCGCCTGTAGGTTCAGGGTGCCTTGGAAATCTCCCGGATTAGCCGAAAAGTAGGCCTGAAAGAGACTGGATTCATCCACAAATTGAGCGATCTGTTGCCCTGGCGAGAGCGCGAGCTGAACGCTCGCCTGTTGTGCTCCGGCAGCATCCAGCAGGTACAAGTCCAGCGTAGCTGAGTTCACCCTGTCGGGATTGTAGATAGCGACACCAGCCCTCTCATCGGTAGTCTGGCTCACATAAACCTAGTGCTCGGGGCGCGACGGCGAGTGAGGCACCGAAACGCCATGTCCCAGCAGCCCGAAGCTCTCCGTACCCACGATGGCCGAATCCTTCCCTTGATCGGAAAACACTTCAATAGAGCCTGACTTCAGGGGACCGTTTCCATCGGTCTCCACCTCCACCGAGCCCCAGGGGCCGAGATTATAGTTTACGGTGCTGGTTGGGCCACCCCCAACATCGACGATGGCAGGACTTCCGCTGGGATCGAAGAACCTGATCTGCCCGGTCTCAACCTGATCCCGGGTATTGCGTAGGATGATTCGGGTCTTGTTGCTGGTGCCTCCACTCTGTCCGTCGGCATATTGGGGAAAGATCAGTGGAGGCGTACTGATCTCGCGGCAGGGACAATCGAGCTCGTCGTCATAACAGTAGCCCAGCGCTCGGTGATCCACCACATCCTCCGGCGTGACAACATCGATCGCCGAAAGATTGGCTATCAACGGAGACACAGATGGGAAGTTCCCGGGCCAGTCGCCAGGCGTGGTCTGCCCTCCGTCCCAGGGCCACATCCGATCCGTCAGCCGGTGGCCGTAGCCCCCGCTATTCAGAGGATTGTAGTTAGCGCCGCCCGGGTGTTCCTGCTGCCACTGAGCCCAGAGCCGGTCTATCTGGCAGTGATGGAGAAAAAAGATGGGGTCGTTCGGGGAAGTCATCTGAGCCATGTCTCGTCCCACCCTCCCGTGAATCAGATTGTGATGGGGGCTCTGTTCCAAAGAAGGACGAAATTGATGGTACTGAGCTTGGGAGAGTGTGTTTTCTACCGTTCCCGCCGTGGGCCAGCCCGGACCCGTGCTCAGGATCTGGTTGCGCTGCATTGCCTGACCCAAGGGCCTCAGTTCCGCGCGAATCGACCAACCCAGAGGATTGAAGGCATTCGGGTTGAGTGCAAAATAGCCCGTAGCGATGTCCATACCACTGGCACCCCCGGATCCCATCGGCCCAATGCGGTCGTCCTGGAAGAGCGCTGTGGTTTCAGAAAGATCTCCCTGACCCCAATTCCAATACGGCAACGTCACCTGCGAATCAATGCATTGGAGGGCGGTCTCAAATCTACGGATATACTCACGGTGCCAGGAAAGAAAGGCGGGTCCTCCGTGGGCCCCATCTCGGCCTGAGCCGGGTCCCGCTCCCCAGATCAGTTGTACAACGCCAATATGGATGGCGACGATCTGATCGTAGAGGCTGATGCTTGATCCGGGCGCAAACGTATGTTTCAGAGCAACGATGGCGTTGAGAAAGCGAGTCCATTCCTCGGATGTCAGGCTGGCAGCATTCTTTCTTACGTACATATATCTTCCTCGTGACTTCGGTCAGACAAACCCGACCAGACGATCAAACAGGATGACAGTCTACCCAATCCTATTCGTCCTCGGCAGCTCTGCCGAGTCCCTGATCCACCATCGCCTTCCCGAGTTCCTGAAGGGAGGGAAATGTCATATAAGGCAGATCGGGTGAATGATAGCTTTCGGTGTCGTCATCGCGTTCCACAGCCCTTCTCTCTTCTTCCAGCCGCAGCTCGCGGCGACCTTCCTTCATGACGATTGTAATCTTGTGGCCTTTGTACTCGATTTCCTCAACCAGATTCTCCTCGCTTCCCTCTTGGTTTGACATGGGATTTCTCCTTATTCAGCGTTCTCTCTGGCAGCCGGAGCAAGCCGCATTACGTGAAGGACCTCGTGTTAGAATCGGGCTCGCTCAACCTTGAACCGGCTATTCTACTGTGAAAAAGACCAAGTCTGCTTCAAGTAAGCCTACGACGCGCAGGTCCCAACCCCGGCCGACCAAGAACAAGTCGAACCCGCAGCTGCTGGGGGTCCTACTTCTGTTTTCCGTGATCGTAGCCGTTTATGGGATATCCTCCTGGGACAGCGAGTTCATCTACGACGACGTTCAGATGATTCTGAACCGTACAGGAGCGCACTCTCTCTCAGACGTAGCCAACCTGTTTGCCGAGCCTTCCTTTCCCAATCTTCCCTACTACCGTCCCGTGACAACCACGACTCTGATGCTGCAGAGAGCCGTACACGGCGAGAATCCAGGCCCCTTTCACTTGTTTAATGCCTTCTTGGTTGGAGTGGCTGGATTGCTCGTCTATGCGCTCCTACGCCTGCCTGTATTCAAGATCGAGAGGATCCCGGCACTACTCGGAGCGGCTCTGTTTTGCTTGCATCCTATTGCTTCATCTGTGGTCTATCCGGCGTCGTCGGGACGGGAAACACTCCTACCCTCAACCTGGACCGTCCTGGCGATCTATGCCTATCTGCGTCCCGGCAGAAAGTGGTATGGGCTGGCTGTCTTTGCTTTTGCGGGCGCCCTTTTCAGCAAGGAACAGGCGGTGATCGTTCCCGTATTGTTCCTGCTGGCCGATCTCCTGGGCCTGTCGGGGGACCCACCCAGGCGCAGTCTCCGCCGCTGGACGGTGCGCTACTTGCCCATCGTCCCCATCATGGTGACCTACGTTGGGATTCGCCGCATCCTTTTCGAAGGCACCGAATTCGCCCTGGGAAGCCTGGGAGGTCCGTTTCTCTCGCTTGCCTATGCCCTACAGGACATTTTCGTCCCCTTTGCGGCGCTGTACTATGAGCCCACGAGAGCGATCTGGCTATCTTGGCCCCGACTCCTCGTCGCCCTGGGTCTGGTGGTTCTGATCGCGCTCCTGGTGATTCGGTTGGGACCACCTTACCGACGCGCCTCCTGGTTCTGGCTTGGCTGGTTTGTGGTGAATTTACTGCCTACTGCCAACCTGCTCCGGCAGGAGGCTCCCTTCGACGACCGCTATGTCTTTCTGGCATCACTCTCGGTATTTGCCGTGGCTGCATCGCTTGCCTCAGCCTTCTGGAGCACAGAAACAGTACGTCGCTCGGTTCTGGTCTCAGGACTGGCGCTGTTAAGTTGCGCGGTGGCGATGACTCACCATCGAGCCAGCTACTTCAAGGATGATGTCAGCTTCAGCAGCCAGTGGCTCAAGATCAATCCGGGCTCGGTAAACGCCCATTTCAATATGGGATTCGCGCTGGTTCGCCGCCGTGAGTTTGACGAAGGGATAAGGCACTACACCGAGGCCCTGCGAATCCGCCCGGACTACGCTTTGGCCCATAGCAACCTGGGCAATGCCTTCTTGAAGTCCGGACGCGTCGACGAATCACTACCCCACTTCTCCAAGGCTCTGGAAATCAATCCAGACTACGCGGAAGCTCACTACAACATGGCAACTGCGCTGGCCCAGCTAAATCAACTGGAGAAAGCAATTCGACACTATCTGGAGGTCCTGCGCCTGCGGCCTAGCTTTGCTGAGGCCCACAACAATCTGGGCAATACTCTGGCCAGACAGAAGAGGCTTGATGAGGCAATTGGACACTATTCCCAGGCCCTACAAGCTCATCCGGATAACGCCGACGCCCACAACAACTGGGCCAATGCCCTGGTGGAACAGGGAAAGCTCCAGGAGGCCATCGATCATTACTACGCGGCCTTGGAGATTCGGCCCGGTTTCCCGGAGGCGAGGCGGAACCTAACAGCCGTCCTCGACTACATGCAGCAAAAGACAGATGATTAGCCCGGATTTCTCATCGCTTGTCGTAGCGAGGCGCCGCAAGGGCCGTCCTGGCAAGGCTTGCGACCGAGACCACTCGTGGCGAGCCGCCGCAGTCGTACTTGTACAGTACGTCGAGGAGGCCGACCGAGCATAACACAGCCAGGGCGGATGATTGCGGCGTCGCAGTAGACCAGCGATGAGAAATGCGGGTTAGGGAAACCGCTCCCGGCGTGATGAGGCACGGATCCAGACGGATCAGGAACTCACTGGAAATTCCAACTGGGTATCGCTGGACCGGCCGAAATGACCTCTTCTACATAGAGTCCGGTCTGAGGCGCGGGTGGAAAGCCCGAATGTTCTCCTCGATCCATGATCCGATAAACCAACAGGTGCCTCCAGGCTCCATCGGCCAGGCGCACGGTTCGGGACATGGGGTGATCCATGAACCACACCTTGCCACTGGGCGGAGGCCCGAACTGCTTCAGTGCGTTCCGCACTGTGATCGGCTCCTCCAGACCTGAGCGATCCGCCTTCAAAGGCCATAGAAGCAGCCAATCACGTTCGTGTCCCAAGCGGTTTCCGCAGAGATAAGGCGTACCATCGGCAGCCTGGTTCAGCGTCACCGGAGCCTGCCCCCGGCCGTTTGGAACCTCGATCGCTAGATCCCACACCTCGGCATCGGTGGAGCGCCAGACGCGAATAATATGGTCTTCGATCTCCGACTGCGTGCTCCGAACCGTGAAAAGCAGGGACCCATCGATGTCGCGGATCAGGGTGGGTTCCATCTGTCTCAGAACCTGGGGTTGACCGTGAACGATGCGCGGATTCTCTGGCATTCTGCTCAAGGCGATGGGTACAAACGAGCTGGGTTGCCAACGGTCCCCGATACGCCGCCAGCGTGAGATCCCTGAAGCAAGCGGCTCGGCCTGCCACAAGGCTGGATCACCCCGAGTCGCTTCTACCGCAAACAGCAGATCATCGCCGTCCGGTACCGCCATATGAAGGCCTGCGTGGATGATCGACCAGCGCGAGTCAGACGGCCGCAGCGGACCGGCGGGGGATCTGGCCTCGGTCTCGACCAAGCGCAATTCCCGACCGTCATGAACCAGGTGGTAGACCTCGGTCATGCGCACCACTCCTCCGCCCTTCTCCCGTTTGCTGTAGTAGCCGTAGTAGCCGCTGCCACTCATCGGGAAATCCATCACCTCACACACCAGGAATCCGGTTCCGGCATGCGGATGGGGAGTTCCATCGGCACCTAGGGTGCCGAACGGTACAAAGCCGCCTGCTACCCAATGCTTGATCGCGACGCGCCACTGGCCGTTGTGCCGATCGGCGTATTTCGAGGTACGCGTAATCGGGATTGTCTTTCCAGAGGAGATCTTGTCGAGATGGTCGAACAGGATCAAATCCGCTCCGGCCTCGAAGTCCCCCACCGGGAACCCCTCTGTCCTCAGATTACAGATCAGACCTGCCTGCCTTGGAGAGACCTGAAAGGGGATCCCCAGTCCATATCGAAACTCGCCCCCATCGGCTGGCGCCACCAGGTCGGAGGGTCCACGGGTGACCCTAACAATTCCCGTGCTACGGCGAGATTCCACTCGCTGTTCAGCCAGGGATAGCTTGGGCCAGGAGGCGAGGGCACTGGCCGCCATCAAACCGAGAGCGTCCCGACGATCCATGACTTCTGACTCCGAGAAAAAGAAAACCGTTGGTGTCGGCTTAGGAACAGTTCTTTCAGGGGCAGCTCGGGGTCACTTCTCGACGCTCTGTCCCGTTGCGTTCTCCCGAAAGCGCCCAATCCGTCGCCTGATCTCCGACCTGGATTCCTGGAACTGTGTCCACCATCCCTCCAGCTGCGCCCGGGAGGGAAGGCCAGGACTCTTAACCATGAGGTGGCGCATATTGGAAGTGAAGCTGCTGCCGGACTGAAAGACGCGCTCCCGGTGGCCTGGGTAGAAGATAAAGTCCATGGCCACCCCCTGCATCCCACAGGCAACGCCACCAGTCGTATCTGGATCCAGGAGAATCACCGAACGCCAGCCTTTGGGCGAGGCATGCGAGACCAGCACCGGATGGCGCCAAGCCCCGATGATCCGCCCCTTCCCTCGAGGACAGTGAGGAATACTCCCGCTAGGTTGGAAATACGCTTCTGAACTGGTTACGTAGCCGTTCAGGTGGCCGGCTTCTCGATCTTTCCAAAGAACCAGCTCCCCTGCCGCATCCCAGAACCAGTAGGAGTTCTCGCCGTTTATCGAAGTATAGCAAGCGAAAAAATGTCCGTACTCTTCGATCTGCTTCCCGGTAGAGTTGGTGGCGGTGAACATCATGTCCCAGTAACCAGCACCGGGCTCCGCCTGCCCTGGTAGAAGGTAATCTTGAATAAACTGGAAGCCGTCCGACCCGAAGTCGATTCGCAGGTAACCTTGATCGAGCTGCTCGGCGCGCACTTGGGGCTTGCCCCAGAAACGCGGGCGAAAGGACTGCCAGTAGGCCGGCTTATCGTGCCCACTCGCCTCAAAATCGAAAGGATGCCCCTTCCACCAGTGCCACTCGGTGTAGTCCCAGGCGCTATAGTCACCCTGATAGACCCAGTCCAGATCAGGCTCTTCAGAGGTCATCAGCTTCTGGATACCACGGGAGCTGAAACTGATGTCGAGGAGCGGCGAGCCATCTTCCAGGTTCAGGCTGGCCGGATAAAGAGCGCCAACCACGTCAGCGGGAATATCCTGAGAAGCCATGAGGTGTACCGCTAAGGCCAGCAGAGCGGAGGAGAATAGAAGAAGACCCGCCCCCCTGCCCAACACTCGCGTAGGCATGAGAGTCTGACGATAACATTTAGAGGGGAGGCGAGCAACCAGCTGGAGCGAGGCGAAGTGAAAGACTAAGCTGAAACTTCATTTGGCGGACGTAGCTTTGGCCTCCAGGCCGAAGTCTTCTTGATTCGAGCTTTTGGCTCGGACGGCGGCCTGGAGGCCACCGCTACGCCGGGACCCGGAGTTTCATGCTCAAATGGCGCCAGCTCCACTGGGGGTGGCACTAAGCTGAAACTTCATCGAGCAGTGACCGGCAGCGCGCGGCTGGTGCGAACGAAGCACTAACGCCGGTTCCGAGCCAAGTAAGCGTAGACCTGTCATAGACAGCGCCTCTTCAGCGCATCCAGAAGGAAAAGAGGGAGGCCTGCACCAGCTGGAACCTAATGACGATGGGCCGCCCTGTAAAGGCGGCAAGATCCCCACCCTTCCAGCGCAGGACACCGTCGGTGGTATCCTCCTCCAAGGGCTGGCAATCCTGAAGGGAAAAACCCTCCAGTGGCTCAGCGATGGCCCAGCCCCAGCTGGGCGAGTTGGAGTAGGCCGGAACACGCCGTGCCTCGTACAACTCGGCCTGAAGGCTTCCCTGCCCTGCATCCACGTTCACGTGCAGTTCCTGACCCTCAAAGAGGAGAGGCCGGGTCAGCAGTCGACCCGGGCGCGGGCCTGCGTCGATTGAAACGAACCCGTCCACCCTGAGCTTGGCGACCCCCACCCCCGAGCTTGGCACTCCCTTCGGAAGGGGGAGATCTTTCGGGTGTCCCGGTGCCAGCCAGGGTTCCCGCCGTCTGTGAGCGGGAGTCGGTCCGGCTCGATGTCTCTCCGAACCACCCCGATAGAAGATCCACAGATCCTCGCCTCTCCGAATGGGTGGGCTGTTGTTGGGAGCAACCACAAAGCGGTCCCAGGATCCCTCAGGCCCCAAGGGCATGAAGGTCTGGCGATCGCCGGCTCGCCACCAGGTCAGACCATCCCGACTCAGCGCCAGCTGGGTGTCCAGGGTGCGCTCCCTGGGGCCGCGCTCCCCACTCCAGTAGACATCCATCAGACCCAGGTAGAAGCCCTCGTAGTTGAATCCCACCAAACCATAGATCTGGAAATCGGGAGGATCCTGATCGTCCGGATGCAGGGCAAGGACAGGGTCGGACCAGGTCTCGAAGTCGTAGCTCACGGAGGCGGCCCGAGAGCGATGGATCATGCCCCAGTCCCCTCTTCCGAAGGGGTTGATCATCTCCCGTTTGGTCAGACCTACATAGCGTCTGAGGACTCGGTCGTGCATCATATTGGGCCGGTCATTCAAGCCGGGATCGTGGGCCGAGGTCAGGACCGGACCTTGCTTTCGGGTCCAGTGAAGACCGTCCGGTGAGAAGGAGACGTGGATGGCATAGTCGGGCTTCCGCTCCAGGCCGAAACACTTGTAGCGGCGCTTCGGATCAGTCTCGAAGGGGTCCTTGAAGATGGTGGGGCTGGTGATGTAGTCCCTTACCAGATTGTTGTCCCGACTTCCCTGGAACTCTCGGATACCCAGGGAGGGTCTTTGCCAGGTCAGGCCGTCCTGAGACGTAGCATAGGCAAGGCCTTCTCCGGTGAGATACCATGCCTTGAGAATTCTCTCCTCCTCGTCCCGAAGGACGTTGGCCCATTCGATCCGCTCCTCCCAGGGGTGCTCGGGACGGAGGACGGGATTGTGCGGGTGCTTGTGGGGTTGGTGAAGCACCTTCCTCAGGTTCTCCAGATGCTCAACGACATAGTTGTCGACGAAGAGCTGCCGCTTGCCACCCAGCTCAATAGACTCCATCGGCTTCTCGGCACCGGCTCGGAGTCGCGCCTCCAGCCGCCAGTACTCTTCCCAAGTCACCCTCTCCTTCCCCTCAGACTGGCCCAGCGCCACCCCACCGAGGAAGAGAACCCAAGTCGCAAGGCTTTCTAGTCGCATCTTTCACTCCATCAAACACTCACATACCGCTGATCCCAGCAAGAGGGAATCCCAGGGCGCACTTCGTGAACCAATTATATGCCTCACTATCCGACAACCCAACAGAAGGGTGCCAGCAAGGGAGCATTCTTCTTTCCCCACAATTAGCCCGCATTTCTCATCGCTGGTCTACTGCGACGCCGCAATCATCCGCCCTGTGATCAACGACAAATGGAATTCCCGCAGCGACAATTGGAAATCCCCACACGAGGGATAAAAAAAAAGAGCTGTAGCCGTCCTCTGAGACGACTCTTTTCGGGGTCCTCCTTTCTGTAAAAAAGAGAGATTGTTTTTAGAATGCGAGGGGGATGGAGTGAGGGCGTAGCCCGAACGGAGCTCCCCCTCGCTCGCGCCGGCGTCGAGGGGAGTGGACCAGATCCACGAGGCTCCTGAGCGGCCTCTGTAGGGCGCTGTACGACCTCTCCCCTTGGCGGGCACTCGTCTATCGTCCCCACCAAGCACTTCCCAGGGGCCAATCAGCCGATTTGCCCGGATTTGAACTCCTCGCGGTTTCCTCATTTCGTGGTTTCCTGCTGTTTCTTCTTGGCGCTCTCCATTCGGTAGCTCGAGACGTTGAGTTCCAGAATCACGCTGTGGTGCACCACCCGATCAATCGCCGCCACCGTCGTCATGGGGTCCTTGAAGATCCTCTCCCAGTCCGAGAAGATCAGGTTGCTGGTCAGCAAGATGCTGCGGCGTTCGTAGCGATGGGCCAGCAGTGTGAAAAGAACCTCCATTTCCTCCCGACTTTGCTGAACGTAGCCGATGTCATCGACTATGAGAGCCTCGAAGCGATCCAGTTTCTTGAGCTCCTTCTCCAGAGTCAGATCGATTTTGGCCCGCAGCAATCGCTGTACCAGCAGGGCGCAGGTAGAGAATAGAACCCGGCGCCCCAGCAGAATCAACTCCTGCCCCAGAGCACAGACTAGATGCGTCTTGCCGCTTCCAGGGTTGCCGAAAGCCAAGACGTTCTCGGCGCGATCCAAAAACGTACCTTCCAGCAGCGCCGTCAGTTGTCGATCCACGCTTTGGGGCAAGCGCGAGCGGTCCAACGCCGTCAGCGTTTTCTCCCAGGGAAGCTTCGAGATTCGGCGCAGGCGCTGGATTTTGCGCTCGTGCCGCTCCGCCACTTCGATCTCAGATAACGACAAGAGAAACCGGGGATAGGACAGACTTTCCTGGGTAGCCAGTGCCGCCTGGGCGGCGGAGTGCTCCCGAAAGGCTGGTAGATGCAGCTGGACAAGGCACTCGCGAAGCCGGGTCAAGTTGCCTCCACTCATGATCTCACCTTCCGGCTCTCCAGCAGCGTGTCGTAGACGCCCACGTCCATCTTCTCCACCGCCACTTCCCAGGGCTCCACCACCGGATCGACGAGGCATTCTCGTAGTGCTTCGAAACGGATTCTTTGTCCCCTCTCAATCAGCCCCTGAAGTGCCTCTCGCACTCGCTGCTCACCTTCCTGGGCAGCCAACTCGAGGATCTTCAGATACTGGCGATCCGCCGTGGCTGGACAATCTTGGCGCAGCTCGTCGTAGGCGACTCGAAACAAGATCCCCGGAAACAGATCCTCGCGCCAGCGATAGCGAGTGAACGCCCCCGGCTTGCGCACCAGGGAATGGATCACGTGCCGGTAGTCAATGCGATGCTTGCCTTCTCCTCGCAAGCGAGGCATGCGTGCCTGTGGCTGACCCCCGTAGTAGACCTCCACCTGATCCGCCCACACCCTCACCTGCACCCGCTCGCCGATCAACCGGCTGTCCACCGAATAGGTGTTGTGGCGAACCCGGATCGTACTGCTGGGGGAGACTCTCACCCACTGCCGGGTGAAGTCATCCAGACGGCGTGCCGGCAACGGGCGCATCACGGCCAGCTCTTCTCCCAGGCGCTTTTGCCGGGTCGCATTGCGCCGGTCCACAATCACCGCTACAAAACCCTCGTACTCTTCCCGGCTGGAAAAATCACGGCTACACCGCAGCAGCAGTTCCTGCTCGATGGCCCGTTTCAAGCGGTGATGGGCCTGTTCCACATCCCCGTTCTCGTGAGCCTTTCCTGCCTGGGTGCGACTCGAGCGCATCCCGAAGTGTCTCAGCAACCCTTGATAGCGCTCGGTGAACTCTTCCCGTTTCAGGTTGTTGACGGCCGCCGAAAGCCGGTCTGTTCGGTGTTCCTCGGGCAGCGCCCCCAACTCCCACAACGCGTTCTGAAGCCCCAGGCTGAGGCTCTCAAAGGACTCACTGAAACACAGCGTGGTCGCTTCCCAGTTCGAGTAGGCCAAAACAAAGTGGTACAGCAGATGGGGAAACGGCTGGCCCTGGATCGTCACTCCCAGACGCCCCATAAACGTAAAGTCCGATTGAGCTTGATGTCCCGGCCGATACTTCTGCGGGAACATCACCTCCTTCGCTTCTCCGTGTTGTGCCTTCCACTGCTTGATCCTGCGCTGCAGCGTCCTCAACTGACCTTGCTGGAAGGCCCCTTCCTGCTGGCGGCACAAATACTCGAACACCGCTGTCGCTTCCACCGTCGGAGATCGCTTCAGGATCTCTTCCACCTCTGGCCACACCGACTCGAACGGATCCGATCGAGTTCGCCAATATCGCTCCGGCTGACTCTGGCTCGGCAGCTTTCCCGACTTCAGGTACTTCCGAGCCGTCTTTCGCGACAGCCCCGCTTTGGCCGCCGCCATCGTTAGCGTCTTCTCGTTCTTTTGCAACTTTACTAACCTCCGCACTTGCTGATCCTTAACCATGCCCTCATGGTCAGGATCAGCCCTGAAAAAGTGGGGAATTCTATTTGTCGTCGTGGGAAATTCTAACTGTCGCCAATCAGCCCTGGCTGTGTTATGCTCGGTCGGCCTCCTCGACGTACTGTACAAGTACGACTGCGGCGGCCTCGGTCGCAAGCCTTGCCAGGACGGCCCTTGCGGCGCCTCGCTACGACAAGCGATGAGAAATCCGGGCTAGTCCTGCTCCTTTTTTCGCTGGACCAGATAGAGCTTTCGGTTGGACGAAGGTAGAATTGGGCCTATGTGTGCACTTATCTCGATCCTCATGCTTCTTTTCTCCACCGCCTCATTCGCTTCTGGTCAGCCTTCTACCAAGCGTTATCTCTACATGAGCACTCCGGACGGCGCCCAGCAGGAAGTCCGTTCAGGCAACGGGATTCTTGTCTTCGACATTGACGCCGGACACAAGTTCGTCAGGCGGATCGAGATCCCGATCTTTGAGGAAGGTCTACGCGGTTTCACCGGCAACCTCAAGGCCCACTCTGTCTATTACTCCACCACGAATCATCGCCTGGGACGCTTCGATCTGGAAAGGGAGAGAATTGTCTGGGAAAGCACCTTCGAGGGGGGCTGCTGTGATCGATCGTCCATAACCTTGGATGGTAAGAAGATCTACGCTCCCACAGGATTCTGGTATGAGGCAGAAGATGCTGGTTTCGTGGTCGTCAACGGCGAAGACGGTCAACTCATCAAACGCATACCCGTAGGTCCCCGAGCCCACAACAGCATCGTCAGTTTGGACGGGCGCTTCGTCTATCTCGGCACCAGGACCACGCTGTCGATGTTCGATACCCGGGATGATCGGATGCTGCACCAGATCGAGGATGTCGGCGAGTACGCGATCTTCCCTTACACCGTTACCAAGGACAACAGCATCGCCTAGGTCTGCCTCGGCAAACACGTGGGCTTCGACGTCGTGGATCTGAAAGAGGGGAAACGCATACATCGGGTGTTTGCGAGCAAGGAAAAGATCCCGCATCGAACCCACGGAGCCGGCCTCACCCCCGATCAGGATGAACTGTGGATCAGCGACCAGGATGGCCAGAAGCTGTTCTACTTTGACGCTACCCAAATGCCCCCCAAGGAGATGGGCCACGTCGACCTGTCAATTCGAGGCCACGGATGGGTGACTTTCAGCCTGGATGGAAAATATGTGTACTCCCATGCGCCTGATATCTTCGAGACCAAGACCAAGAAACACATCGGCATCTTCCAGGACGAAAACGGTAGACCGTTCGCCAGCTCGAAGTTCATCGAAATTCATTTTCGCGACGGCAAGGTGGTGCGGATGGGGAATGAGTTCGGCCTGGGACGCGAATAGGAGCCGCCGTGGCGGTGGTCTCCAGGCCACCGTGCTTCGAGCGAAAGGCCCGAAAATGAAGAAAGTTATGCTGAGTGCTGCCTTTTCGTTTATCTACAGTTTGGCTCTCTCTACAGCTCAACTGTCGGCGGCAACGCAGATCACTCTGGTCACCGATCACAGACATCCCGAACGATTTGGCAGCTTCATGGCAGAAATCCTGAAGACCGAGGGTTTCCTGGATTTCGAAGTTGTTGGATTGAGGGATCTCGATCCGGACGTCTTGAAGCGGACCGGAGTGCTAATCCTCACCGAGAGCCGCTTGAATGGACAACAGCTTCTGTACATCCCGCCCTGGGTTAAGCGGGGAGGGCTGCTAGTTGGCCTCAGGCCGGACCCACGATTGGGCGAGGTTTTCGGTGTGCGTTACCGTTTCGAGAGGTTCGCGACCGGATATATGCGGATGGACCCCCAATCCTCCCTGGGACTGCAGAGTGAGACGGAGGCGCTCCAGCTGCATACCCGTGCCGACCTCTATGACCTGCAGGGGGCGGAAAGCGCTGCCCACTTACTGCGGACACCAGAGGATGAACCGAAATTTCCTGCCATCACTCAGCATCGATACGGAGAGGGACACAGCATTCTCTTTGCCTACAATCTTCCCAAGAACATAGTTTGGACCCGCCAGGGAGATCCCGATGAAGTGGATAAGGAGAACGACCTCCACGGAGGCGGGATTCGAGCCAGTGATTTGTTCATCGGCATGCTGGATTCGGAGCGCCGCATGATCCCCCAGGCCGACATCCAACAAATGATCTTCGCAAAATCCCTGGCAGTACTGCTGGCTCAACGTCGTCCGACACCGCTGATCTGGAAGTACCCAAACGCGAAACCCGCTGTAATGATCATGACGGGTGACCATCATGGTGACAAGGCCGAGGACGTGCTTGCCGAGATCGAGTTGGTTGAAGAATACGGTGGCTCCATGACGGTCTACATCATGAGCGCGAGCCGATGGCGCTGCGACGACCCACCGGGTGCGACCCAGGAGACCCAGCCCGATCGCGAGACGATCCTCGGTTGGAGACGAGGGAAACACGATCTGGCACAACATCTCCACCTGTATGGCCTCCAGGAGTGGGGCACCAACTACCTGAGCCCGTCCGACGCAGAAACCGCCATCACCGCATCGCTGAAAGCTTTTCACCAAACTTACGGAATCAAACCGCGGACTGCAAGAACCCACGGAATCCAGTGGGTAGGGTGGGTCGAGCAGGCTCGTTTCTTTGCCAAGAATGGGGTCCAGATGAGTTTGGACCATGTCAGTATCGGCCCGCCAAAACAATCCATGGGCTACATGTGCGGCAGTGGACTTCCCATGCGCTTCGTCGACGAGCAGGGACAAGTATTGAATATTTTTCATCAACCGACGCTATTCGAAGACGACGTCGTGCTCAAACAACGACTCCCAAGGACAGGCCCACGCCTGGCGGTTCCCCCCTGTGCTCCCAGGGAACCCTTGCCCGGTATGGGTCTGGGTTACGACGCACTGTCAACCAGCGAAGCGCTCGGTCGCGCCGGGAGAATGTTCCGCGAGAGTGCCACTCGCTATCACACCCCCATGTCGTTCAACATCCATCCCCCATTTTTCGTCAACTTCTCCAAGGAATTCACACGGGGATGTCTGGAACTGGCGCGCCAACTCGACATGCCCATTCTGAGTGCGGAACGGTGGCTTGATTTTCTGTTGGCGCGCGAAGCGGTGAAGATCAAGGCATCGAATTGGAGCTCGAATCGTCTGAGCTTTCGGGTTGAGAGGTCCAACCCCCAGTTGACATGGATGTTTCCAGCGAAACTCGAATCAGGAGCGATTTTCCGGCAAGCGCGAGTGCAGGACGTAGCAGTGAACGGAGAGCCGCGGACGCTTTTCGGAATCGATTGGATCCTAGTAACGACTGGCTCCCCTGATTCTTCGGTGAAATTCGAGATCGAGTGGAAATAGTGAGAAGCGCCAGCCAGAAAGGGATTTGTTGATCCCTTTTTTTTCTTGACAAAGAGCCGATAAGGCGACAGAATTGGGCGATCGCATAGTTGATCTGTGCTGGGGGTAGTCTCTAAGTGGAACGGCCTCTGCTTTGCTTTCTAACGATTTTGTTGCATTCCAAGCTTTTTCGCGTAAAGAGCTTTTTCGCGTAAAGAGCTTTTTCGCGTAAAGAAGGAGTACCTAATGATCATCAAACGATTGTTTCTCGGGGTGATTCTGGTGGGTCTGAGTTTCGGCCTGGCCTTGGCTCAGGGGGATAAGGCGGTAGTGGTCGGGACCGTCTCCGACACCACCGGCGCCGTCATTCCCGGCGCCGAAGTGGATATAACCAGGACCGCCACCAACCAGACCTTTGCAACCATAACCAGCGACACCGGCGATTTCGCCATTCGGGCGCTGGTTTCGGGGGTGTACAATTTGAGGGCTTCCATGCCCGGCTTCAAGACCGAGGTGCACTCGGGAATAAAGCTGGATGTGGGGCAGACCTATCGGATGAACATCCAGTTGAGCGTGGGAGAGGTGTCCGAGGTCGTGGAGGTCGCTTCCACTGCACCCATCCTGAAAACAGAGTCACCCGAGTACGGGCAGGTGATCGACAACAAAAAGATCGTCAGCATCCCGCTCAACCAGCGCGACGTCTTCGGCGTGCTGGGCTCCCTGACTCCCGGCATTCAGCCGACTCAAGGCCAGGGTGCCATAGCCGGCGCAGTCTCCTTCAACGTTCGGGGACTCCGCCGATCCGACAACGTGGCGATGCTCGACGGGGCCCAGGTGAGCGAGACCAACGCCAACCTCCAGTTCTTCGCCAACCCGGATGCGCTGCAGGAGTTCGAGATCAAGAGCGGCCTCTACGGCGTGGAGTACGGTATCAAACCCGGTGGCCAGTTCAGCGCTATCACCAAGAGCGGAACCAACGAGCTTCACGGAACCGTCTTCTGGTTTCACCGAAACGACAACCTGGATGCCCGGAACTTCTTCGATCCGGGTCCGCGCAACGAGTTCAAGCGCAACCAGTTCGGGGCCGTGATCGGCGGTCCCATCAAGATACCCGGCCTGCTAGACGGGACGGACAAGGCCTGGTGGTTCTTTTCCTACGACGGCGAGCGGATCCGGCAGTTTCGGTCCCTGACTGGGACCGTTCCCACAGCCGAGGAACGGAGCGGTATCTTCGCCGGTGGCATCGTGGATCCCCTCAACAACGACGAACCCTTCCCCAACAACACCATCCCAGCGGGGCGGTTCGACCCCATAGCCGCGAAGTTGGGGGCATTCTGGCCCAACGCCAACACGGAGGCCTCGCGAGGGTTCAATTTCACCAGCGCTTCCAGTGCTCCGGTAAACAGGAACAATTACATCGCCAAGATGGACTTCCAGACGGGGCCCGACAGCCGCTGGATGGCTCGTTTCATGTTGGCGGTCCGGCCCCTTACCTTCGTACAAACCATCGACACCTTCAGCCGAATCAACGGACTGGACAATTGGGCACAGTCCGTCACCAACACCCGAAACTTCGGGTCCAACGTGGTGAACGAGTTCGGTTTTCACTTCTTCCGGCGTCCCTACAAACCGGGCATTCCCGGCGGAGGTCCCGACGCCTTCGGTCCTACTCTCGGCCTCCCCAATTGGCCCAAGCGCGAGGTCGATTTTGACGGCGTGCCGGTCACAGCCGTCCAGGGAATGGTTTTGATCGGTTCCCACAGCATCCAGGGCCCGGTCCCTGAAGGCCAATGGGAGATCAAGGACAACATCAGCTGGACCAAGGGATCCCACTATTTCAAGGCCGGCTACCACTACCGCTACCACTATGTGTTCTTCGGACTCACAGGCCGCACCCGATTCAACTTCGTGACACCAGGCTGGTACAGCGGCAATGACGTCGCCAATTTCTATCTGGGCTACCCGTCCAGTGCCCGCGAGGGAAACGAGTTGAGGCTCAACCAGAACTTCCCGGGCCACTACTTCTACTTCCAGGACAGTTGGAAGGTGAATCCCAAGCTGAGCTTCCAGTTGGGCCTGCGCTACGAGCTGCGGCAGGGCTGGGAAGACAAACGAGGATTCTCCAGCAACCTTCAGCCAGACTGCGCTCTGGCCACGACCACGCCTCAACCCAGCTGCTTTGACCCGGCGCTGGTGATTGGCAGCGAGGCCGTCTTCCCCGCCACCGGGCGGTTTGAGGCGGGCAAGAACATCTATACCTATACCAAGAACGGCTTTCAGCCGCGGATCGGGTTCTCCTATAAGCTGACCGACAACACCGTCCTACGGGGCGGCGGCGGTCTCTACGGAAACGAGCCTATGGGTGGAATGCTCTACAGCGCGGCGGCCCTGGGAAATCCCAGAGCCAACGCGTCGAATGTAGACTACTTGTCAGATGCATCCTTCCCCACCATGCGACTCACGAATCCCTTCGATCCGGCGTCTCAGGCGGCTGGGGCGGTCCTGGATTTCGGGGCCGGTTACGAGGACCCGATGCCGCAGTGGTACGTGCCCAACTTCGGGCTAGCCGTTCAGCATATGCTGCCGGCAAACACCATGGTGGAGATCGGCTATGAGGGGACGCGCTCGGTTCACGAGATGCAGATCTGGGAATTCAACGACGCCCGCCCCGGTTCTGAGCCCCTCATCGACCGCCGACCCTGGCCCTCGATGACCCGCTATCAACTACTCCTGGCCAACGGAAATCAAACCTATCACGCCCTGAACGTCAAGGTGGAGAAGCGGCCGGGTCCCGAGGGTCTCAGCCAGTTGATTGCCTACACCTGGGCCAAGGGCATCGACACCACCGGTGGTCGCTCGGGCGGCTTTGCAGACCCGGCAGGCATCTCCAGGAACCTCTACGAGCGGGGCCATGGCTCCCTTAACCGGGGCAGAGGAGAAGGCACCATTCCGGGTCGGCTGGCCTGGCTGACCGGATGGGACGTCCCCTACGGTCCCGGACGTGCCTACGCCGCCGACAGCATGCTCGGAAAGGTCTTCGGGGGCTGGAGCATGTACACCATCGTGACGTTGCAGAAGGGCAACTATTTCACCGTCTCC
The DNA here is from genome assembly GCA_965219855.1 of Acidobacteriota bacterium. Classification (GTDB taxonomy): domain Bacteria; phylum Acidobacteriota; class UBA6911; order RPQK01; family JAJDTT01; genus CAUZIZ01. Next base: position 120,364 of record CBDCOR010000020.1, on the reverse strand, counting down.
GATACCGACCGGCTAAATGTCGGCAGCAGTTCGAGTCAGCGGCCCGATCTGCTGAGGAACCCCAATTTTGATCCCAGTGCCCGGACACCGCAGCAGTGGTTCGACACCTCAGCCTTTGCGATCCCGGCCCCCAACACCTACGGCAATGCGGGAAGAGGAATCGTGGAGGCTCCCGGCATCATCAACATGGACTTCTCCTTGATGAAGGAGTTCTTCCTCACGGAGGGTACGCGTCTCGAATTCCGCTTCGAGGCGTTCAATTTCACCAACCACACCAACTTCAGGCCTCTGACTCCCCAGTTCAGCTTTACCAACCCGAACTTCGGCGTGTTCAACAGTGCATCGGAAGCTCGGGACCTCCAGTTCGGGTTCAAGATCTATTTCTGATTCGAGTTCATAGACTCGAGACCCAAGCGCGCCCGCCGGGATGGCGGGCGCGTTTTTTTTTGGGGGAACACACCAACCTCCCAAGCTGAAACTTCATGGCGAGGAATCATAGGAAGGAGGTGAATCCTGAAGGGATTCCGTATTTCAGCCCAGGGTTTCCGAACCCTGCGTGAACGGCGTCGCCCCTGGATTCAACCCTTACCCGCTTGCGTACAGAAGGGCAACAACTGGGTCAGGACGCAACCCTTACAGGGTGCGATGAGCCGCAGTGGCTCGAACTAAGTCAACCATGGTAGACAAACGGTGAGGCGTTTGAAAGGAGGGAAATAGAGGGATAAGAGAAGCAAGACGCCGAAGCCTACCTGTGCGAGTCCACGCTGGTACAGAACTTCCTGCTCGAACTCCGCAACTAACCAGCGGAGGTAGGCAGCCAGGGCGCTCCCAACGGCAGGTCCGGAAGAAGGGATCGTCACGAAGGGGCCAGGCAGGAAGACTTCGGGAGACGGCACTTCGGCCTAGAGCAAAGCGCCAACGACCGCCCTTGAGCGAAGCGTCGGCGAGGTTCCCTGACCTCGTCTTCAGAGAGAACATGTGGTTATCTCTCTGGAACTGCTTTGGGTGATACCTGTCGCCGCCTGAGGAAAATGGTTCGAGTCATGACCGGTGAAGGTCCCCCACCGTCCCACGTTGGGTGAGTCCGCGCTATAAGCCCTCGGCGAAAGGCGACGGATGATGCGGTGCTGTGGAGAAGGCCTCCTGAGCCGCCTCCGCTTTAGGGATTGCCGCAGAGCCGGAGTACTCCAGTTTCGACTGGAGGAAAGGTAAAACCGAAGACGAGCTGAGGAAGGATCTGAGCTCTGGGTAGTTAGCGTCCCGGCCGTGGCCTCCAAAATGGGCCGGCCCGTGCTCTTGCCCGGGTCAAACCGAGAAAACAGACACCTAGGTGCCTGGCTAAGAAACACCCGATAGATCCCCGATCCGTCTCACCTGATGATGCAACCTAACAGGAACACCATGGTGAAGAGCAGAAAGGAGCACTCGCTGACCGGTCGCATTACGATCGAGCTCATGCGGGCCGCTTTCAAGAAAGTCAAGCGCAACCGAGGTGCCGCTGGAGTGGACAAGGTCAGCGTCGGGAGGTTCGAGGCTAACCTCGAACCAAACCTTCTCGCCCTGATGAAAGTTCTCAAATCAGGGGCGTTTCGGCCCGATCCGCTGCTCCGCGTCCGGATCTCCAAAGGCCCTCGCACGAAGAAGACCCGGCCGCTCGGGATCCCCGTGGTCCGCGATCGCGTGGCCCAGGAGGTTCTGCGGCGGCTGCTGGAACCTATCTTCGAGCCGCTCTTTCAGGACGCCTCCTTCGGGTTTCGTCCTAAACGCAACTGTCATCAGGCGATCCAGTGGCTGTTGTCCCTTCACGACGCCGGCTACCTTTGGGTACTCGACGCCGATGTGGAAGGTTTTTTTGACCACATTCCACAGAACGTCATTATGCAGTTGGTGGCCGACAAGGTTGCCGACGGCAATATCCTTCGCCTTCTCCAACGATTTCTCACTGCCGGGGTCATGGACGACGGAGTCTTCAAGCCGACCACGGTCGGCACGCCACAGGGAGGAGTCATTTCCCCACTGCTGGCTAACATCGTCCTCAACCAATTGGACTGGGCCTTGCACCGGGCGGGTTTTCAATTCGCCCGCTATGCTGACGACTTCGTCGTCTTGACCCGGTCCCAACAGCAGGCGCAAGAGGCTATGGAACTCGTCCAGCAAGTGCTGGAAACCCCACTTCAGCTACGGCTGAGTCCGGAGAAAACCCGGATCATGACGTTCGGAAAAGGCTATGAATTTCTTGGCTTTTTCCTCTCGTCCCGTTCCCGGCGCATGCGCGACAAGTCCCAGCAGAAATTCAAGGATAAGGTGCGGGAATTAACCGTCCGCTGCCATAACCTCGATGCCGAGGCAATCCTGAAATTGAACCGAGTGATCAGGGGGACAGCACAGTACTTCACCCCCGAGTTTGCGACCAATCGTTGGCTCTTCCAAAAGCTCGACTCCTGGGTCCGAATGCGACTCCGGAGCATGAAGCTTAAACGGAAGAACTACAACGACAACCGCAAACTCCGGGTGCGGTTCTTCTGCCGAAAGCTCGGCTTGCTTTCCCTGGAAAGCTTCTGTCTCTGTCGCAACACCTACGGTCAAGTATGTTACGTCGTTCCCCGAAATGGGGCAACGTCTTTGGGGTCGCCCGGTGAGTGACCCTCACGCCGGTAAATGTGGGGAACAGACCCCATCGCGACAACGGAGAGGGGCAGGCGGGAACTCCGCCTGCCTCTTACCCGCGTGATTATTAAGGAGTTGACTCTCTTCCCCAGGGTTGGGAAACCCTGGGCTGAAATACGCAATCCCGTTGGGATTGACCTCGCTTGATTTTTGATAAAACCCATTTCCCATCCCTCGATCCCAAAGTCGATCCGATCCCACAGCAGATGGAAGACAGCGGTTCGGCCGTGCCCTCACTGCAAAAAAGGGGATTTCTGTGGCGGTGTAATTTCCCCTGTTGCCTTCACCATCGATCTGTTAGAATCGGCCTACCATGAAACCTCAGACGTCCCGTCGAGGGTTCTTGCAGACAACCGGGATGGTCGGCGCCGTTGGACTCAGTGTCACGACGGCTCCCCAGATTCTCGCCCGCCCCAAGGCCCCAAGATCACCGGCCCTCGCTGGTACGGCCAGCCTTGATGTCAAGAAGATCGACCTCACCTGGATCGACCTGCCCTACAAGCCGGTGCCCAAACGGCACATGTATCGAGAACGAGCGGGTTACGGCATTCGGGTGATCTGGAAGGTCACTCTGGCGAACGGAATGGTCGGCATCGGCGACTCTGGAGGAGAACGGCACAGCGAATCGGGCGTCAAACGAGTCATGGGACGAAATGCGGCGGAGTCTATGTGGGACGACTCCCTGGGCCGGGGCCTGCAGATGGCTTTGTTCGACGCTGTCGCCAAGAGCAATGACGTGCCTGTCCACCGCCTGCTTGGTCACCAGGAGCGTGACCGTGCTTTCCTGAGCTGGTGGTCCTGCGACATGCCGGGTCAGGATTGGGCGAGCGAATGTAAGGAGGCCGTCTCCCGGGGCTACACCACTTTCAAGGCGAAAGCTCGTCCCTGGTTCGACCTCAACGAGCAATGCCGTATTCTGACGGCGACGCTACCAAAACACTTCAAGATCGATTTCGACTTCAACTCCCTACTGCTCAATACAACCAATGCCGTCCGGTACTGTGTCGAGATCGAGAAGTACTCTCACATCGGGATCTACGAGACGCCGATTCCTCAGGAAGACGTGGCCGGCAATAAATTCCTCCGGAGCAGGACCCGTGTGCCTATCGCGATGCACTATGGCAATCCCCCCATCATGACGGCGCTGAGCGAAGAGGTCTGCGACGGGTTTATCATCTCAGGCGGAGCAAGCAAGGTGATTCAGCAGGCAACCGTCGCCGCCACGGCTGCGAAGCCTTTCTGGCTGCAACATGTGGGCAGCAGCATCACGGCCGCATTCGACCTGCATCTGGCCGCCGTCTTGACACATGCCCGCTGGTCAGCGATCAACCTCCATCACCTCTTCACGGAACCGATGATCCGATCGGAGATCAAAGTCGAAAACGGAACAGCAGCCATACCCGATGAGCCCGGCTTGGGTGTGGAGCTGGATGAAGATGCCCTGGAGCGTCGCCGAATTGAGCCGCTGGAAAAGCCTCCTGGACCGCCCTCCGGAGCCCTCCTCGCGATCCGCTGGCCTTCCGGGACTAGCAGTTACTACGCCAGGGCGATCCAGTATCGCGACGATTTTCTGGCTGGCCGTCTGCCCGTCTTTCCGAGTGGAGTCTACATGGAACCGATTCCGAACGACGGCAGCCGTCAATGGAAGGAATTGCAGGCGCGAGCACAAGTGGGAGGTGTTCACGTGGGTGGCCGCCCGTTTTGACTTGAAGCTTCTTCGTCGGAGCGAGGCTCCGACGAAGATCAGTCCCCATAATTGACTCGGACACTCTAATCTCAGGAGGTATCTATGTGGAAATCTAAGGACCAGCGACGTACTTTCTTGAAGACCCTTGCCGGCGGAGCATCCGCTCTTCTACTCTTCTTCCAAAAAACCGGCTTGGGCGCCTCCGCAGCCACCCCGGCCGCGGCTGCGGCAGGACACGCGAAACGGTCGAATCGCGTCCGTTGGGAATGGATGAAGTCAGCGGGCACCCCCGGCAGTCCAATCAAGGCCGAGGATCATCCCTGGCCCAAGGCCTTGAACGGAGACCTGCGAGCCTATGACCCACACCTGGCTTGCGAGCACGTTGCCTTTTCCATCGGACATCTCAAGCCGGGCCAGTCGGTAGGACACCACACCCATGAAGAGGCCGAGGAAGTCTATATTCTCCTGCAAGGTCACAGCCAGATCCGCATCGGGGAGACGGTGCTAGACGCCAAAGCCACCGATGCCTTTCGCTTTCCACCCGATGTCCCGCGCTCCGTCTACAATAACAGCGACGAGGACTGCTGGTGGGTCTTCATCGGTGCTCCACCAGACGAGTTCTATCGGGAGGGCTCCTCACGAGACCGAGCCAAGAAGAATCCCGTAGGTAAGAAAATCTAGCTCTGCATCGAGCCTAAGGGTTCGTTCAAGAATAACTTCGCAGAGTTGGCGCTCAGATTTGCGCCAGCTTGGGTCGCGAACGATTGAGCGAAACCGCAGGCGTAGCCAGGCCTACGTTGAGGATTTCGCGATTGAAGAGCGGCCGAAGATGATGTGAATCTGAGATGCCAGCATATGAAGTTATTTTTGAACGAGCCCTAAGGGTCTGCGCAAGAATAACTTGGTAGAATTGGCGCTCGGATTTGCATCAGATTTGGCCGCGAACGATTGAGCGAAACCGCAGGCGTAGCCAGGTCTACGTTGAGGATTTCGCGATTGAGAAGCGGCCGAAGATGGTGTGAAGCCGGGATGCTAAAATGCCAAGTTATTCTTGCGCAGACCCTAAGCTGAAGCTTGGACGAGCAATCGGCCGTGTCGAAGGACTTCAAACGGCTGCGCGTTCGTTCGTCCCGAAGTTTCGGCATGGGCGTTCCTCTGATTGACAGTGCTCAGGAGGTCCATTGCTTACCTCAGCAGATTTCGTGGTTATCGCCGTCTACGCGGTCCTCATGACCTGGATCGGACTGGTCGCCAGCAGGAAATCGGCCGGCGTCGAGGAGTATTTCGCCGCCGGCCACGAACTTCCGTGGTGGATGGCCGCCATCTCCCATCACGTCTCCGGCTACAGCGCGGTGCTCTTCGTGGGCTACACAGGACTGGCCGCCAGCGCCGGTTTCAGTATCTGGACCCTCTTCTCCCTCTCCGTCTTTTTAGCCATGCTGGTGACCGTAGTGGTGTGGGCACCCAGGTGGTCCCGACTCAAGGTCATCACGCCAGTGGAGTACCTGGAACGGCGATACTCCAATTCGGTTCGCTTAGCGGTGGGGTTTTCGGGGATCACTATCAAGTTTCTGGACCTGGGCATCAAGCTCTACGCCATCTCCCTGGTGGTCCAGATTTGCAGCGGCTGGCCTCTGCTCCCCATCATCCTGGGGGCCGGAGCCATCACCACGGCTTATGTGCTGGTGGGAGGACTCTGGGCAACCGTGTTGACGGATTTAACGCAGTTTCTGATCCAGCTGGTCCTGAGCGTTCTGGTCCTGGTTTTGGTGCTGTCGAAGGTGGGGGGCTGGGGATCCATGTGGGACCGGCTCCCGGAGAACCGGGCGGCCCTCTTCAATCCTGATGCCGGGATCGATCCTGCGTTCTGGCTGGTCCTGCTGGTGGTGACGGCCATCAGCTACAGCGGGGGCACCTGGGGGCTGGCTCAGCGTTTCATCTCCGTGGCTCGTCCTCGGGACACCCAGAAAGCGGCCCTCCTCTCGGGGTTTTTGTACCTGATCTACCCCCTGGTCATCTTCATTCCTGCCTGGGCCGGTCCTTTGATCCTCACCAGCCAGTTCGACCCGAACACGATGCTGCCCAACCCAGGCTTCGATCCCGACCAGACCTACATCCTACTGGCTCGCGAGGTGCTCGCTGGCGTGGGACCGGGTCTGATCGGCCTGCTCATCTGCTCCATGTTCGCCGCCACCATGTCCATGATCGACAGCGATCTCAACTCCCTGGCCGCCGTCTTCACCCGTGATATCTACCAGCGCAACCTCAATCCAGGGGCCTCCGGTCCGGTGCTCTTGCGAACCGGGAAACTGGCTACGGTGTTCTTCGGCCTGGCCATCCTGGTCATGGCCGTGTGGGTGGCCCAGAGCGAGGGCATGGGAAAGGTCTTCGAGAAGACCGTCAAGCTGTTTTCCGCCATCTTCCCCCCAGTGGCGCTTCCCCTCATGTTGGGACTCATCTGGAAGCGGACCACGGCCCGGGGAGCTCTCTTCTCGATGCTAGGGGGATTCGCGGCTTTCGCCGTTTTGAAGCTACTTTATCCGGAGGACTTCGTCATCTACACGGGAGGGGAGCTACTGGTGGCAGGGATCATTTTCTTCGGAGACGGCTGGATCAACACCCGTTCGCCCGAGAAGGAGCGGGAAGTGGAAGCCCTGTTTGCCCGGTTGGAGGGGAAGGACGCCAACCAGGACGTCCAATCTCCGCCTGCTTGATCGGGACTTCTGGGCCTTTCCAAGAGCCTGCTTCAGCAGGCTGGCGCGAAGCGTAATAGGCCGGTCCTTTAGGGCCGGTTAGCCGGGTTCGGCAAGAGTTGAACCCGCTTCAGCGGACTTCTCGAGGAAAGGCTTTAGCCATGATCCGGTCCGTCGCGTGAGTCTCCAGGAATCAGAGAAGGCGTTCGGAGTCAGATGATCTGTACTACCGCGTGGTGATCGTAAATGACGACCGGGGCTGGGAATCCAGGGCAGCCCTTGGAAGGCTGAATCGAGCTTCGTCGTCAACTATGGACTGGGATTCTGGCTGAAGCCCTTGTTCGAGAAGTCCGCTGAAGCGGACTCCCCCCCTCATCTCTGGCGGCTAACCGGCCCTAAAGGACCGGCCTATTACGCTTCGCGCCAGCCCGCTGAAGCGGGCTCCTGGATAGGGTAACCTGCAGCAACACCTTCTGTTCCGGCGATGGACCCAGAAGCGGGAAAAGTTTCTTTCGCGAATGATCCGGCGGTCCGCAGCCGGGGGCCGGACTAAGCTCACACCTTATCCGGTACCACAAAAGGCTCTCGGTACTCTCGAGTCAGCAGCCGATCGGCCTCGGGGTCTCCTTTGAACCGCCTGGTCTTGGTGTCAAAGTGAAGCTCCCGTCCCAGCCGCAACGAGATGTTGGCCAGTAGACAAAGGCTGGTGGAGACGACGCCTTCTTCCAACTCGGCCATCAGCATCTCGCGCTTGCCTGCCCTCACGGCTTCGATGAAGTTGGTGTAGTGGTCCAGGTGCTCGAGTATGCCCCTGTCCGGCTCCGGCTCCGGGTTGCGTCCCAGAAAGATCTGGTACTCACAGCCGTAATACCGTGCCAACTGGCGAGGTGGGCGACCGCCCCGAGACTGGCTGGGCTTCAGATGCATGTAGCCCTTGCTTCCGTAAAACCCCCAGGACCACTCCTCCAGCCACCACCTTTTCGGATTGGGTCCGCTCTGGGTTCGCGGCCGCACTCGACCCTGGGCCGAATACAGGTTCCGGAAGTCGCAGCTCAACAGGGTCCCGTCCTCGTAGACGAAGTTGGCTCGCTGGGCATTGGGCGTCTCGGCCTGGTCTGCTGGCCCGAAGCGTCCACCCATCGAGTGGATCCTGGAAGGGAGCTCCTTCTTATTCAGGCACCAGCGGGCGATGTCCATCAAGTGAATTCCGTTGGTCGCCAGCTCGCCGTTGCCGAAGTCCCAGAACCACTGCCAGTTGTAGTGGACCAGGTTGGCATGGTAGGGCCGTCGAGGTGCTGGTCCCAGCCAGAGATCCCAGTGAAGCCAGGAGGGCACCGATTCGACCTCCTTGAAGCCGATGGGAGCACGAGGGCTGGGAAACACCCAGTTGGCCCAGTAGACGTCTCCGATGACGCCCTCCTGAATCAGCTGCGCGGCCTTGCGGAAGGAGCCGTTGGAACGTCTCTGGGTACCGGCCTGCACGATGCGGTCATACTTGCGTGCCGCCTCCACCATCTTCTGTCCTTCGAAAAGGTTGTGGCACACCGGCTTCTCCACGTAGACGTGCTTGCCCGCCTGGCAGGCCCAGATCGTGGCCAGGGCGTGCCAATGGTCACAACTGGCAACCGTGACGACATCGATCTGGGGATCCTCCAGAACCCTTCTGAGATCTGGCTCTGTCTTCGGCCTCTTTCCCGTCTTCTTCTCCAATTCGGCCGCTTTCTCAGCCATGCGCCTTTCGTCCGGATCACAAATGACGGCGACCTCGACGCCGTCCACGTCGGAGACTTCATACATCAAGCCTCGTCCCCGAATCCCCGCTCCTATCAGAGCCACTCGGATCCGGTCGTTGGCGCCGGCCCAGGCAGCCGACTTGCCTGCAAGGGAAGTTCCGACAAGTAGAGTCGAGGAAGTTTTCAGAAAATGACGTCGTTCAAGCCGTGACATGGCCTAAGCCTTTCTATCCCTTACGAAATGAGCCATGAGACCAGTGAAAGCGAGACAACCCTGAGGAAGGTCTTCACAGGTTCTCCCAAAACTACGCAATGATCTGCTCGATCACCTTGCCGTAATCGAGTTCCAGACGCTTCTGACCTGGCACTTCGAGTCTGTGTGAATCCAGACCCAACTGGTGCAAGACAGTCGCGTGGATATCGGTCACATAGTGGCGATGTTCGACGGCATGGTAGCCCAGTTCATCGGTCGCACCGTGGACCTCACCGCCTTTGATTCCTCCTCCTGCCATCCAGACAGAGAAACCTAATGGATGATGATCGCGCCCCGCCATCCCGCCCTGGGCTTCGACCGCTGGTGTCCGGCCAAACTCCGTTGCCCAGACGACCACCGTCTCCTCTAACAGGCCCCGCTGTTTGAGATCCTTCAACAAACCGGCAATGGGCTTGTCCACCTGGGCGCAGGTGTCACTGTGTTGTTTCTTCAGATTTTGATGAGCATCCCAGGCGTTGGAAGGCCATATCCCATGAAAGACCTGCACGAAACGCACCCCCCGTTCGACCAATCGACGGGCGGTCAGGCATCGTTCCCCGAAGGTCCGAGACTTCTCCTGATCGAGTCCGTAGAGCCTCCGCGTGGCCGCACTTTCCTCGGCAAACTGAAAGACCTCCGGGACCGCCGCTTGCATCCGGAAGGCCAGCTCGTAGGACTTGATGCGCGCCCGAATCGCCGGATCGTCGGGATACTTGACCCCCGCCAGGCGGTTCAATCTCTGTTGAAGCTGAAACTCGTTTGCTTGCTCCTGTTTGTAGACACCAGATCCGGGAAAGGCGAAGGGCAGTGGATTCTGCGGATCACCTCCGAGCTGGACACCGCTGTGTTCTGGCCCCAGATAATTTCCCCCAATGGCCCCGGATCCTCCGCAGCAGGTCCCGACCCCCTCGCCTAGAACCACAAACGCGGGCAGGTTTTCATTCAGGGAACCCAAACCGTAGTGCACCCAGGAACCGATGGAGGGAAAGAAGCCTTCGAAGATGTGGCGCCCGGTGTGAAACTGTAGCTGGGCCCCGTGGTCGTTGTCGGTCGTCCACATGGACCGGATCACCGAAATGTCGTCGACGCATTCGCCGACGTGCTCCCACCAATCGGCCACTTCAATGCCACTTTGTCCCCGCTTGCGATACCCGATCTGCAGTGGGAAGAGGGTTTCCCAGTTTCTCTTGGTGGTCTGGTTGAACTTGCGAACGTTCTTCTTCCCAAAGGGAGATTCGAGTACATCCTTATGGGGACTCTCGTCGATGGTCATTCCTGCATACTTGGTCAGTGCGGGTTTGGGGTCGAAACTCTCCATGTGACTGACGCCACCCAGCATGAACAGCCAGATCACATGTTTCGCCTTGGGGGCAAAGTGCGGCGTTCCCGGGGACCATAACTCAGGCGATGCGGCCCGGACGATCCCATCACGCTGCAGCATGGCACCCAGTGCCAAGCCGGTGAAACCCATCCCACAGTCTGCGAGGAACACCCTGCGCCGGATATTGCCACAACAGGAGGAGACACCTGGTTGGACTTTGCCGGGTTTCATATCGCTTCTCCTTACAGAATGCTCACAAATTCGTGGTGATTGAACAAGACGTGGATCAAACTCTCCCGGGCTCTCAATCCTGGCTCAGCGGCGGGTAGGACCTGCGCTGCTGGACCGGCCTGGAATGCATCCAACTTCTGGGGACTCCGATAGAGTCGGACCTGTTTAAGCAGGAAATTCTGGCTCTCGATCAGTTCCTCGGGAGAGGGTCCCCGGCCCAGAACCCTCTCGAAGCCGGCCACCACAAAGGCGGCCTCGCCGGCCGTGTCACCGATCTGCCGAGAAAGTCTACTCGTCAGCAAGCGAGCCTGGGTGTAGCCCAGTTGGCTGTTGGCCAGGGCCAGGGCCTGCTGAGGAACGATGCTTTCCTCGCGCTGGTAGCAGTCCGTCGGATCGGCTGCGTCGAACAGCTTCAGGAACATCACCTGCGAATCGGGCGTATGCTTGAAATAGATGCTTCGTCGGTAAGAAATCTGATCGTCGAATTCACTCAGCTCCGGACCGCCCATGGTGGTGTCCAACTGACCCGCCACATGCAGAACACTGTCGCGGACGGTCTCTGCCTCCATGCGGCGCGGGTTCATTCGCCACAGGTAGCGGTTCTCCGGGTCGATTGAACCATTGGGATGTTCCGGGTCCTGGGTTGAAGATTGCATCCGGTAGGCGCTGCTGGTAACCATCAGCCGGTGCATCGCCTTCATGCTCCAGTTCTTTTCCATGAACTCGACTGCCAGCCAGTCGAGCAGTTCCGGGTGGGTGGGTGGCTTGCCGTTGAGGCCGAAGTTCGCGACCGTGGCAACCAGTGGAGCTGAGAAGTGCCGCATCCAGATGTGGTTGATGGCCACCCGGGCCGTAAGCGGGTTCTCCTTGCTGGCAATCATGCGCGCCAGGGCCGCACGCCTCCCCGTGCTGGTCCGGGGATAGAGACGACCCAGGGGGGTGTAGCTTTCCGTCGCGCGGTCGAGAGCCGCTTGAGCCTCCTCTAGCCGTTTACGCGCTTTGGCTACTTTCTTTTCCCGGCCCTCTCGGGCTTCTTGCTCTGAAGCTTCCCCGGCACTCAGAGCCTCGGCTAGCCTCTGCTGCGCCAGCAACAGATCCTTTTCTCCTTTTAACAGATGGGCGCGACGTTCGGCCTCACGGGCGGTTTCAGCCAGGGCTTTGGCTTCCGGATCCGGTGGGTCGGCGTACTTTGCCTTGTCGGCCGCTATCCGAGCCTCGAGGGCCGGCAGATTGGCGCGCGCCCAGGCCAGCTCTTTCTGCGCCAACGCCATCTGCTGTTCCGCCTGCCGACGCGCCAGCTTGGGCTTTTCTTCTGGAAGCTGATCGATCCATTTGGCAATCCGCTCGATTTGCTCTTCCGACAGGGAGGCATCAAGGAGGGGCATTCGCGGTTTCCTCTCTCCTCGAAGATACTGGATCAGCGGACTTTCAGAGCTTTTTTTCGGAATCACCGTGGGACCGTTGAGATGGCCTCCCTCCAGGACCGCCTCCAGGCTTTGAAGGGAGAGCCCATTTTCGGCATCGGCGGGCGTATGACAGGGAACACAGCGCCCTTTGAAGATGGGTAGGATCTCTTCTTCAAAACTCATCTGGCCGGCTCCAGCTGCAGCCCGGTCGGCCCTTTTCTCCCGGACCACCCGCTCTCGGGCTTCGGCCAAGGCCTGCTGGGCCTGATCCAGAGCGGCCTCGGCCTTTTGGATGTCGCTTTTCGCCTGGGCCAGCAAATCCCGACGGACGAACGGCCGCAGGGCGGGATAGAAAGCCTCGGCTGGGAGCTCCACCGGCTCTATCTTCACGCCCTTCATGCCCAAGACTTCAGGAATGCCCGGCGAAAGAGGATGTTCTTTATCGGGATTCTTTTCATTACCTCGGATCAAGCGATACGTCTGTGCGAAGATCCCTGACGGCGCCTCCGTGGTGGGCTCTCGGGGTTCGGAGTCGAAGGCTCGGGGCAGCCCGTTCTCGCTCAGGTCAGGCTGTCCCGCAACCCGATCCGCTCGCACATCATGAGGTTCGAAGAAGGCTCGGAAACGATAGTATTCTTCCTGGGCGATGGGATCGTACTTGTGATCATGGCAGCGGGCACACTTGAGGGTGATTCCGAGAAAACCCGCCGCCGCGTGCTCCACCGTGTTTTGCAGCCAGACGTGGCGGTTGTACCGGTAGAAGTTGCGAGCCAGATAGCCGGTGGCACGCAAGATCTCCGGATTGGTGGGCGCGACCTCGTCAGCGGCCAGCATCTCGGTGATCATCTGCTCGTAACCCTTGTCCTGGTTGAGGGATTCGATGATCCAATCGCGCCAATGCCAGATATGCCGCTGGCTGTTGCGCGACATGTTGCGCCAACCGTACCAATCGCTGTAACGCCAGATGTCCATCCAGTGACGGCCCCAACGCTCCCCGTGACGAGGGCTCGCCAGGAGTCGGTCCACCACCTTCTCATAGGCCTTCTCCGAGTCATCCGTCAAAAACGCCGCCACCTCTTCGGGCATGGGCGGAAGACCGACCAGATCCAGATAGACTCGACGCAGCAAAACCCGTTTGTCGGCCGCCGGCAGCGGCTGGAGTCCCCGCTTCTCATGCTGGGCGGCCAGGAAGGCATCGATCGGGCTGCGCACCCAAGACTGATTCTTCACCGGAGGCAGGAGCGGACGCCTGGGCACCTGGTAGGCCCAGTGATCACTGCCGTGCAGGAAGGCTTTCTGTTCGGTCGTCCCTTCGCTGGCAGCGGGCATCTTCAAGGCCCGCTGGTAGGGAACCTCGGCGTCGATCCAGGCGACGATTTTGGCGATCTCCTCCTGGGAAAGCTTCTGTCCCTTGTAGGGCATCCCCGGTTCATGTGCGTGCCGAATCTTCTTGACCAGCAGGCTCGCCCCGGCATTCCCGGGATGCACCACGGGACCGTGCTGTTCGCTTCCTCGCAGTAGGCTGTCGCGGGTGGAAAGATCCAGTCCTACTTGTTTGAACTTGCCCCCGTGACAGACCAGACAGCGGGACTCGAGTATGGGACGCACCCGTTCGAAGTGCGGACCGCCCGAACCGGTTGCCTCCTGCGTGAGATCGGCTTGCTTCGCACTGCGCCCCCGGGAACCTGCGGCAAAGGGAGCTCCGGAATTGATCCATTCCGCGATCACCTCGATGACCCCTGCGGAAAGCCTTTCATCCATGGCCGGCATGGTCGGTTCCCGCTGGTGCGTCACCAGCTGGTACAGCAGACTCTCCTTGGCGTTTCCAGGCACGATGGCTGGCCCCGAGTCCCCCCCCTCGAGTAGCGCCTCCCGGCTGCTCAGATCCAGTCCAGCCTCCTTCGAATCCCCGCCATGGCAGGCCTTGCAACGCTCCTCGAAGAGGGGACGGATCTGCTCGACGAAGAGTCTTTGACCTGCCTCCCGGGACACCCGATCTGTGCGCCACGACGCGTCTGCAAACAGGAGTCGAGACGCTGCTAAGGCATTCATACTTTCCGTTAACGCCTTCCTCCGCTGCCGGGCGACCTGCAGTTTCCCCCGAAGCTCCTGCACCTGCTGCGACCCAGTTCCCTCCAGCTTGCCTTCCAGCTCCTGAATCTCTGCTTCAAGGCGCCTCATCTGCGCCTTTTTGCCCCCAATCTCGGTCTCGATCCAAAGTCTCAACGCCTCGCTCGATTCGCCATGCAGGGTCTCAAGACTGCGAATCAGGTCCAACAACGCCCGCTGCTGCCCGGCCGGCAAGCGTTCTTCGGTAAGCTTTGCGGCCGCCTCCTGCCCCCTCCCCCAGCTCAGACAAACGACTGTCCCCAGGCCCCACAGGAGACCAACTCGCCGGAGCATGAGGAGCCATGGATGATGCGCCATACTCAACTTTTCCCGCACCCCTTCCTGCCTAGGTACACCAAGTTACTAGCGGCAGAATCGTCGGTAGCAAGAGAAGGGCCGCGCGGTCTTTGCCCAGCTTTTTCGGAATCCAATGTTGTGCTAGGGTCTCGCCGACCACCGCCGTCTCTCCGTAATATCGGGGGCCTACCTCTCTAGATTCTAAAGCTTTGGGCGGTTAGAGGCAACGTCAGACGACAGCTGAGACAGGTGATACATGGAATCGGAGCCCCAAAGCATGTGTTTCGCGTTCTCTTCTTCCCCTTGCCCGTGCCCTTGGGCTGGGGTCCGCAGGCACGCTGGCGTTCGAGGCATTGGTCAAGAACTCTCGTCGTTTCACTACCTCCTCCTTCGGGCGAGCTGGGATCTGGACCCCGAGCCGCCGGATAAGTGCTCTTGTTCCACTGGCTCACCCGACCTCGGTAAGGAGCTCATATCGGATCCAGCTCCGACCGGACCTTGATTTCTTTCGACAGTGTCCTCTTGACGGGACACTTTCCGGCGATCTCCAGGAGCCGTTGACGTTGTTCCTGGTCTAATTCTCCTTCCAGAAAGAGTCTCTGCTTGATCTCGGAGATGTAGCCCTCCTTCGTCTCGCAGTCTCGGCAATCCTGGGCGTGCAGTCGCTGGTGATCCAGCTCTACCCGGACCTTTTTCAGAGGCCAGCCCTTGCGGCCTGCGTACATCTGGAGTGTGATGCAGGTACAAGCGCCCAGGGCACTCAGCAGAAGCTGATAGGGATTGGGTCCCTGATCTTGACCGCCCAACTCCTGCGGTTCATCGGCCTGCCAACGGTGGCCCGTGGCCTCGATCTCCTGGGTGAAAGGGCGCTCACCCCACGCGACTACAACCTGTGCCATAGCTCAAATGCCTCCTTGAAATGCGGATTTCTCGTTCCTCCTCGCCTTTGCCTTTGCCCGTGCCCGCGCGAGGCGATCGTTTCTTGCTATTCTTTCTCGGCGCACGAAAGGGGATACTCTTTGGAATAGTGTCAACCCTGACCGGGTTCGTCAAGAGCCTTGATGCAGACGAAAAATGAAGTCAGGACAAAGGCAAGGGCACGGGCAAGGGCATGGGGGGTGAGAAGGGTGCTAACATGTCTGGGCCAATGGCTAAGGTCCCGATGAGCTTCTCCAGGGTGTTACTGGCGCTGATGCTTGCTTTTCCCTTCGCTGCTTCCTGTTCGACCGACAGGCCGGAGTTCAAGCTCTCGGTCACGGTGGACTTCTACGGCGACGGCGGTAAGGGTCTCTACACCCACGACACCCTAGACCTGATGATGCGAGAGGTCCGCAGTCTCGGCGTCAGCCGGGTCTACTGGCAGTATCTAGGAGACCTGGAACAGGAGAAGTATGGTGCTGGCACCAACCTGCTCCTTTCTCGATGGGCCGAATTCGGCACCCGCACCTTGGCCGCCATCGGGGAGCCCCTGGAAGCGGCGGTGAAAGCGGCTCACCGAAACGGCTTGGAGATCTTCGGTGTCCTCAAGCCCTACCACACCGGAATGTCGGCCACCTTTCCCGAGGGCTCTCCCGACGCCGATCCTGAGACCCGGATACGCCGGATCGGTGGCACCGTCCAGAACTTCAATCCCTTCATGGAGCGCTTTCCCCACACCCGGATCAAACGCCGCCCGGTCAAAGGACCTGCTGACCTGCAGTCGTTACCGATTCGCCAGATCCGACTGATCAAGAAGGACGACTCCCCTACCCGCGTTCGGCGAAAGCATCTGGAGATCTGGACCAGCTCCAACAACTACCGTTACCAACGCCAGCAGGTCGAGTTTGCCCTCGAGGAAACGGTGGAGCCAGCACCGAGTGAGGTCCGCGACTACTACGGAAACCTGGTCACCCGAAAAGGAGACCCGGTCCGGATCCTTACCTTGAAGGATCTGGATCTGAGGGATCGATACGTGGTGGTGGCAACCAATTTTCAAGGGGGAAACGCCGATTTCGAGAACACGGCGCTGGGCATGATCCAGGTCTACGGTCCGGCGTCCGATCCCTTGCCCATCGTGGTCGCCACTCAGGATGCAACCTGGATCCGACCCCGGGACTTCCGCAGCTACGGCTTGGAATTCGATTCGGGCTATGGACCCCGGCTCATGTCCCTGGACCGGGCCTGGGAACCTGAACCCGAGGATTTGAAGCCGGAGAAGGTCCAGATCACTAAATGGCACGAGCATCGAGCTGAGCTGGGCCTGGCTTCCGGAGGAGGTTTCCTTGGCTTCGCCCGGGGTAAGAACAAGTACTTGCCCACGGCTCCCTGCGAGGCCTATCCCGAGGTTCAGAAGCTCTGGCTTTGGCGAATCCGCAGAATGCTGGAGAAAGGCGTAGATGGCGTCGTTCTCAGGGTCTCGGCCCATGGAACGCTGACCGATAAGCCCTACGAATACGGCTTCAATGAACCCATCGTGGAGGCCTACAAAGAACGCTACGGAGTTGATCCTCTCACCCAGCCGTACGACTCCCAGCTATTGGCGGCGCTGCGCGGGGAGAGTACTATACCCGGTTCGTGAGGGAGGCCAGCCGTAGGACCCGGCAGGCTGGAAAACTCTTCCAGGTGCAGGTCCACACCGAGGCCTTCCGTCCCGATCCCGTTTTCGGTCAGATCATGGGATTTCCAGCCAATCTCCATTTCTCCTGGCGTCGGTGGCTGGAAGAGGGACTGGTAGACGCCGTCACCTTGAGGGCCAGCTGGTATGAGGCGGCCGAGGATCCCCTGGATGGCTCCCCCAGCAATCGAAGCAACCTACAAAACATCCTGGAGGATCCCGTGGTCCGGGAGGTCCTGGAAGTGACCGAAAGGATGGGGCTGCCTGTCTACATGAATCGGTATGTGAGCCGGGCAATCCCCATCGGTGAGTACGTCGATAACATCCAGCAGCTCTACCACGACCAGCGCTTTGCGGGCTTCGATCTGTACGAGTTCTTTCACCTGGCACGCTCCACTCCCGATGGCAGCAGGCTGGTACCCATTCAGGATCGACTGCAGCGCATCCGGGAAAAGTCTCGGGAACTGGGACTGGTTCAGTGATCACCATCTTCGTGACGGTATGGTCGTGAGAATGAGAAGCCAATTCGGGCTGGGATGCGAAATAGGAGCCGCCGTGGCGGTGACCTCCAGGCCGCCGTGCTTCGAGCCAAAGGCTCGAAGGCAGAAAACTTCGGCCTGCAGACCGAAGCCTCGTCCGAAGCTTCAGATCAGTATCCCCCCAGCCGTGCTGCCCCATTCGACAAAGAAACTTTGGCTACCCACAGGCCAGCGTCGCCTAATCCGGCCTTCGAAATTCGCCTGTTCGATATTTTGCGGTTTAGTATTTTCTGCGGTTTCTTTCTCCTGAGTGGAAAGAAAGCCTAAATCTCGAACCGCTAAACATCCAACACGAAGGCTAAAGTGGTTTTCTTTGAAATTCGTGTTCGATATTCAGCGGTTTAGGTTGCCTTCTCGGGAAGCAGAAAAGCCCAAATCTCAAACCGCAAAACACCGAACAATTCGAACGCCGAAGTTCGGAAGCTTGGCGATGAAGCTTCAGATCAGGGCCGAAAGCGAATCGAGTAGAGGTCCGCGTCCTTCATGACAAACCTCAGACGAATGGGCTTGCCGGCAAGCTTGCTGACGTCGGTTCCACCTTTCCAGGCAACCACACGTTCCAGGTGATCCCCGAAGATCTCGGGACAATCAGCTAACCCGTAGCCGGAGATCGGTCTACCGGAAGCATCTTGGATCTCCCCCCGCACGCTCCCCGCAATGGAGGTTGAGAAGTTCATCTCCAGCTCCCTTCCACTGAAGGACAGCGGCCGGGTGGTAAACTCTCCGCCCTTGCCGGGAGCTTTGATCGAGACAAACCCATCTACCCGCAAGGTGAAGCGGCGCAGATTGGTGTAAGCACCTCTCCAGTAGTGCTCGGTGACATAGATCGAGATCTCGTCCGGGGCGCCCGGCAGGTCGGACTTGGTCTCGATCAACCCCCAGTTCTGGTAATTGTCCCCATAGACCCAGTTATCGGTGTAGCGAAGACCGGGACGAAGGAAAGCCTCCAGCCAGCGGTGGAAGACTTTGCCGTCGCGACTGCTCATGAAGAGTCCATCTGTCAGCGCCGTACCATACCGGGCGTTGCCTGACGTCTTGCCGGAGGCTCCGGTGTAGGTCTTCAAACCGGCGCGCTCCTCGCGGTCTGCCAGCTGAGGAAGAGCCCTCATCGAGTCGGACCATCCGCGGTCCAGGTAGCGGGCCGGAAACCCCAGGTAGATGTGCGGTGCGCGGTAGTAGGGGATGACGTTGTTGGTGTAGAGCTGCTCGTCCGGCGCACCCGGGTACTCCAGCCACTCCCCCTTCGTCCAGTTGATGAAATCGTCGGAGGTCGCGGTCTTGATGTCCCGGATGCCACCGCTCCGGGCCATCGAAGCGGCACCCGAGGACCCATCCGGCATCCGGAAATCTCGATAGTAGGCCCTGTAATGACCTTGCTCCGCGTCCCAGAAGGCCAGATTGTGACTATCGAAGGCGCCATCGGTCAGAACCGGCTCATCGCTCATCGGAGACCAGTGGATACCGTCGGCCGACTTGGCAGCCATCAGCGCCCCTTTACCGTTGTAGAAGGCCTTGTAGCGCGAATCGGCAGGACATCGAGGGTTGCTATCCTTGAAGGAACCCCAATTATCCAACTTGGGACTCGCCCAGACGATATTGTTCTTTTTGGAGCCATTGAATTCGAAGAGTCCCAGCTCCGGCCTCACCCAGGTCTTCCCGTCCTTGCTCTCGGCATAGGCGATCAGAACATCGTGGACTGGAATAGTCGAAGGCTCATGAGCCCAGGCATCGTAGTACATCCGATAGATGTCACCGTCCCGGAAGATCGAATAGTAATTGCAGCCATTGCCTTCCCAGAGCTTGTCGTGGTGCATCACGATCTCTTTGGGAGTGGGAACGTGTAGCTCCAGCCGCACTCCTGACAGGGTCTCGATCAGGTGGGTGTCGATGAACAATTCACGCTTCGAGCCGATGCTGATCGTCGAGTTTTCCTGCGTTGTGGTCACGCTCAGCACTAAGAGACTGATAGCAATCGCAACGAGCCCCAAGACCGAGCCTCGACTATTCCAACTGGCTGAGATCATTTCTCCCCCTGTCTCTGGAGACCAGAAGCGAAGCCGGTTGGCAGTTACCGGCCCGGACCGCTACATCTGGACGCGGAGCCGGTGGGTACGGATGCGACCCTGACCTTCCTCGATCGCCCAGTGGGTTGCCAGGATATCATCGTTGTCCAGACGCAGCAGTGAAGCTTGGCCGAATCTGAGGTTCTGCCCCATGGTCGAATAAGCGGCCACCTCCATTGAGGGCGCGTTGCCCCAGATCTTGGCTTCCTCGATCGTGCGCCAGCGGTCGCCCGAAAAATCAACGACTCGCACGAACAGCCCGATATCCTCCCCTTCACGGTGGCAGTGAATCGTCAGGAGGACATCGTCTGCCCAGTGCATCAGATTAGAGGCCTGTCCCCAGACGCCGGTCTCGATCGGATCCGACCAGGTCGTTCCGCCATCGTGAGACACGGTCACGTGATTGGTCGTGTTCGTTCCCTCGACGTGATCCATCATCCAGTTCAGGGAGACGATGCGATCGTCTTGCATTTCGCACAATCTTGGTTCCGACGGGGCATAGCGCCCCGCAGGGTCCTCGAAGAAATTGGTACGGTCATCCCAGGTTTCGCCACCGTCTTCACTTCGCTGCAGGGCTCCGACGGAGCCGCTGGGATTGCTGCCGTCCCACCTGGGAAACAAGGAGCCTGCCCCCAGTATGACGCCGCTGCGCAGTTGAATCGCAGGACCCGATTGCTCAATCAATTCGGGGCGCGTTCGGGGGATGATCCTGGGGTGTGACCAGGTGTGTCCTTCGTCCTCGGAAAACGAAACCAGGTCGTCACCACCACGTATTCCATCGACGTTCGGCTCCGGGTTGGCGATCGTCTGATCCGGATCGGTGCGGTGGAAACGATAACCCAGCGCGATCAGCTTGCCGTTGCTCAGCAGCGTCGGCTTCAAGTAATCGGAGTTGTAGCGGTGCTCCGCATCTTTCTGGTGAATGGGCCCTTCCAGATTCCAGGTTCGCCCCTGATCAGATGAGCGGGTCACAACAGTCGTCACGTTGGCCGCCTCAAACGCTTCACCCAGAGTGAACAGAGCTAGCAGTTCACCCGATGGCAATTTCACGAGGCCAGGAAAGTAGCCGTGAAGTGCTCGATTCTGAGGCTGGAGGTTTTCGTAAACAGCATGGTGGTCGACGACTTCAATAGCGGTCATACTTTGACTCCTGGTTGGTTCCCGACTTGGGTGCGGCCAGAGGTTCAGACTCACGGTGGTTCCTTCTCCCTGACTCTGGCGGCGCAAGACGATCATGCCGACGTCCTCGGTGTGACCCGCCACCGTACCCAGCCCAAGTCGCGCCGTGTCCGAGTTGAAGCCCGGTAGCGCGGCACGCAGCTCGCAGTCCTTCAGATTGACCCCCGAGAGCTCGTTGAAATCGTTTCTTCCAGTAACGCCCAGCCCCCTCGTGTGCGGAAGAAAGCGATTGGCGCCAGCATCGAAAGTCTCCGCTTCGGGTGGACGGGAAACACTGGAGTCCAGGAAGGTGGAGTCCCTGCTTCCCATCTGGAAGGTGAACTGCCCCTTGGCGGACGTCATTTCCTGGCGGAGAAGAGATCCGTTACATATCAGCTCCACGGTCACCGGTTCCGGTGGAGGGTTTCCCTCCTCCAGAACGACCCTGCCGGAAACTACCTGGGCCTAGTCCTATCCAAATAGTGGCACCAGCGGCAGGGCCACGATCAGGCCAACCAAAAGACTTCTAAGGACTGAACGCTCCTTTCCAATGCTGGGATCAATCGTCTTTGACACTACTGGAGTCCGGGGGGTGAAATCCAACGCCATACAGTCATATTTCTAACCAGTAGTGTCCCAACGTTTGGGCTTCTAATCTCTGTAAAGTATTAATGAGTAATATGTTAGAGAAGATAATGGGTGTTTCCGACTTGAAAGTGAGTGTACGCTCACGCCCTTCAGTTCATAAGGAGGGCGAGCATGTACACGGGCACGACGATTTTTTCTCAGGTGATGCGGCATCTTCCCTGGCATCATTTTCATCGCATTGTTCAGCACTACGGAGGCGACTACAAGGTCAAGTCGTTCCGCTGTGCCGACCATTACCGGGTCATGGCCTTTGCACAGTTGACCTATCGCGAGAGCTTGCGCGATATCGAAGCCTGCCTACGGGCCATGAGATCCAAGCTCTTCCACATGGGCATTCGCTCCACGGTCTCCCGCAACAATCTGTCCAATGCCAACGAGAGGCGCGACTGGCGCATCTATGCCGAGTTTGCCCAAGTGCTTATCGCCGAAGCGCGCCGCCTGTACACCGACGAGGACCTGGGAGTCGACCTGAACGCGACCGTCTATGCCTTGGACTCCACGACCATCGACCTGTGCCTCTCGGTCTTCCCCTGGGCGCGCTTCCGCCGTACCAAGGGGGCGATCAAACTGCATACCTTGCTCAACCTGCACGGCGCCATTCCCGAGTTCGTTCTGATCTCGGACGGAAAACTGCACGATGTCCACGCCTTGGACCACCTGATTCCTTGTCCCGGTGCCTACTACATCATGGATCGCGGATACCTGGATTTCGGGCGCCTGTACCGACTCCATTCTGCCCGGTCGTTATTCGTGACCCGCGCCAAGGCCAACTTCAAGTTCCGCCGCCGCTACTCCCACCCGGTGGACAGAACGACGGGACTGATCTGCGACCAAACTGTCCTGCTGAGCACCTTCTATCCGGCCAAGGCCTACCCCGAACCTTTGCGTCGCATCAAGTTCTTCGACGTCACCACCGACCTGCGGCTAGTATTCCTCACCAACGACTTTGCTTCTCCCGCTCTGACTATTGCCCGGCTCTACAAGCTCCGCTGGCAGATCGAACTGTTCTTCAAATGGATCAAACAGCATCTCCGCATCAAGGCCTTTTACGGCACCAGTCCCAATGCCGTGAAAACACAAATCTGGATCGCCCTCAGTACCTACCTGCTCATCGCTATCATCCGCAAGCGCCTCTATCTCGAGTTGCCGCTCTACACAATTCTCCAGGTCCTGAGTGTCTCGCTCTTCGAGAAAACCCAAATTTTCCAGGCCTTTCAGGACATGCATTACATTACTCAGAATAGTGACATTCATAAACAGTTGATGTTATTCGACTAACGCTGGGACGCTACTGATTTCTAACAGTAACGCACAATGGGTTCCTCCTGTTAGCACCGGGGTTGGCCCTGAACAGCTGGTCAGGGCGAGATGAAGGGAATGAACAGTATGGCGCAGGAGAGGTCTAGAAGTAGATCTTGAAGCCGAACTGGAGCTCTCGAGCTGGGTGTGAGCTCCCAATCGTGCTGAAGGTGAAGCCTTGGAAATTGTTGACCGGGATCAGGAAGTTGGTGTAGTTGAGGATGTTGAAGGCCTCGAAGCGAAACTCCATCCTGACCTCTTCGTGGATCGGAAAGCTCCTCAGCAGGGAGAAGTCGAGATTCTGCGTCCCGGGGCCCTCGATGGTTCCCCGTGCCGCATTGCCATAGATTCCGCCCGTTGGAAGCGAGTAGACCGAGGTATCGAACCAGCGCCCCGGCGTTCGAAGCCCGACGCCGCAACCAACTCCCTATCCTGCTCATGGCCGTTCGCTGAAAACAAACCTGGTGAACTCCTCCTCCGGTACCTCCTGTGGAAACCGACGGAACACGGGGTGCTCCTCTACCCGCGTCCCATTGGCGTGGGGACCCCTGTTGAGGGTGGGGAAAAAGTCGTGGATCAGTTTCCGCCCGCTCTCGGGACGGTTGGTCGGGCCAGAATCAGGGCGCGGGCGCCAGAGCGAATCTCCTGAAAGGAGGAATAATCCACCCGATCCAGGATGAGCAGATCGCCGGGTTGGGCTGGGCCTTCATATCTGATCAGTAGCGTCCCAGCGTTAGTCGAATAACATCAACTGTTTATGAATGTCACTATTCTGAGTAATGTAATGCATGTCCTGAAAGGCCTGTAAAATTGGGGTTTTCTCGAAGAGCGAGACACTCAGGACCTGGAGAATTGTGTAGAGCGGCAACTCGAGATAGAGGCGCTTGCGGATGATGGCGATGAGCAGGTAGGTACTGAGGGCGATCCAGATTTGTGTTTTCACGGCATTGGGACTGGTGCCGTAAAAGGCCTTGATGCGACGCAAAGGTTCGGGGTAGGCCTTGGCCGGATAGAAGGTGCTCAGCAGGACAGTTTGGTCGCAGATCAGTCCCGTCGTTCTGTCCACTGGGTGGGAGTAGCGGCGGCGGAACTTGAAGTTGGCCTTGGCGCGGGTCACGAATAACGACCGGGCAGAATGGAGTCGGTACAGGCGCCCGAAATCCAGGTATCCGCGATCCATGATGTAGTAGGCACCGGGACAAGGAATCAGGTGGTCCAAGGCGTGGACATCGTGCAGTTTTCCGTCCGAGATCAGAACGAACTCGGGAATGGCGCCGTGCAGGTTGAGCAAGGTATGCAGTTTGATCGCCCCCTTGGTACGGCGGAAGCGCGCCCAGGGGAAGACCGAGAGGCACAGGTCGATGGTCGTGGAGTCCAAGGCATAGACGGTCGCGTTCAGGTCGACTCCCAGGTCCTCGTCGGTGTACAGGCGGCGCGCTTCGGCGATAAGCACTTGGGCAAACTCGGCATAGATGCGCCAGTCGCGCCTCTCGTTGGCATTGGACAGATTGTTGCGGGAGACCGTGGAGCGAATGCCCATGTGGAAGAGCTTGGATCTCATGGCCCGTAGGCAGGCTTCGATATCGCGCAAGCTCTCGCGATAGGTCAACTGTGCAAAGGCCATGACCCGGTAATGGTCGGCACAGCGGAACGACTTGACCTTGTAGTCGCCTCCGTAGTGCTGAACAATGCGATGAAAATGATGCCAGGGAAGATGCCGCATCACCTGAGAAAAAATCGTCGTGCCCGTGTACATGCTCGCCCTCCTTATGAACTGAAGGGCGTGAGCGTACACTCACTTTCAAGTCGGAAACACCCATTATCTTCTCTAACATATTACTCATTAATACTTTACAGAGATTAGAAACCCAAACGTTGGGACACTACTGATATCTGATGAAGGGATAGAAGCGTCCGAACCGTCTGTCCGGAATCCGCGAGATCACACGCACGGCGGAAGCCCTGAGGCGGTCTCTGGGGTAGGCCCAGAAGCTCCACTCGTTCCGCGCGATGGACCGGCCCTGGCGCAGCTCTACGCGCAGCGTGCAGGCAGCCGCCTCGCCTAGTTCCGGCACCGGGATCTGTAGGTTTGTTAGGGTCGTCACTTCACCGCGGGGTACAGCTAGGTCCGCAACGCTATCCTCGACAAGGGTGTTTCCGTTGTGCTCGAGCGAGTAAAACAGATGGGCTTTTTCAAGGGACCGAGGCCCGTAATGGGAGACCTGGATACCGATCCTGGTGCTCTCACCCTGCCACCAGGTCCGCTGGGAGATGTCCGCATCGGTCAGCAGCAGCGTGGCCCCGTTCAGTTGCGACCACTGTCCCGAGGAGCCGTACTTGGGCTCCCAGAAAAAGTCCAACACCCCCTCCTCCCACAGGTACCCTTGATGGGTGCCGCTCGGAAAATCGTTGATGAGCCACTGCTGATAACCCTGCAAATGCGGATTGCGGCGCAGCTCCTCGATCCGGAATTTTCGGGCCAGAAAGAGCAGGCGCTGGGAGTTCTTCATGATCTCCGGATAGATCTCCCACAGCCCGTTCTCGCGCAGCCATTCTTCCTCCCGCGTCTAGTAGGGCTCGAGGACGCCCGTAAAACGCCGTGTCAGGGACAGATTGGGCAGGGAGCACAACCAGCCCCCAAATTCATGAGCTATGGCCGGTTTTCGGGGATCAGGCGAGTGGCCCACGTACATGGCGAAGTAGTCCGATGGCTCCATGGGATAGCCGGAAGTGGCCATGACCAGGTGGTCCGGGTACCACCGCTTCGCCTCCCGGTAGAAGCGGGCGTAGGCCTGCTCGAACTTCCCCTCCTTTCCCGGCAACAGAACCAGTTCATTGCCGAGAGCGGAGGAGATCCAGGAGGGATGATTTCGGAAAGCCCGGTAAATCTCGGGCAACTCCTCCAGCAGCTCTTCCACGTGGGGCGCGAGCCACCGAGAATTGAAGGCAGGCAGCTCGGCCTGGACAAGGAGCCCCTTCTCATCCGCGGCCTGGAAGAATTCCTCGGGAGGGATCCGGGAGTGAAGACGGACGAAGTTGAAGCCATAATCCCGAGCCACCCCCACCCGGCGCCGGTTTTCCGCCAGGGAAACGGAGGGGGTTCCGGTGAGGACTTCCACGCTCAGGTCGCCGAAGCCGCGGAGAGAGTAGGGTTGACCGTTGAGATAGAGTTTCCCGTTTTCGGCCCTGATCTGGCGAATTCCGAAGGTTTGCAGAACCCGGTCGAGAACCTGCGAGCCCTCTCGCAGCTCGATCTCGACCTGGTACAGAAAAGGATGTTCCGGAGACCACAGCCTGGCTTCGGGCATCTCGACCGTCAGCTCCCGCAGCTCAGGCGCCCGAGGTGAAAGCGTTAACGTCGATCCGGCTGTGTAGGAGGGTTCCTGCGCCTGGGCGGGACGGATTTTCAGCGCCAGGTCTAGCCGCCTGGAGGAAACTTCTGGCTGGCTGGCTACTCTGACGTGGACCCGGGCCTAGCGGGGGCGAAGGCGAGTCCGAACGTGGATCTCATCAATCCAGATCGGAGCGGTGGCTTCCAGGGACACATGACCGTAGAGGCCGCCCCAGTTGCCCAGGTAATTGAGAGATCCCACAGGCCTCGAGTAGTCGTGCTCCACCAGGGGTCCGAAGAGGTGCGAACCCGCAGAATTGTCCACGGCAATGGCGAAGAGGTTCTCCTCTCCCGCCCGCACGGAGCGGCTCACGTCCATCCGGAAGGGGGCCGAAAACCCGCGATGGGCACCCACCTTCGTTCCATTGACAAAAACCTCGACCCGGCGGATAGCACCCCCGAAGCTCAGCCAGACCTGCCTGTCGCTCCACTGCTTCGGAATCTCGACGCTCCGCCGGTACCAGGCCAGGCCGGTGTAGTCATGACGTAGGTAGTCGCGCGCCGACCCAATCCCTTCGGCCTGCCAGCATCCGGGCACCTGGATCTGATTGCCCAGGGGGGCAGCCCTGGAATGCCATCCCTGACTCTTCCCCAGGCGCTGAGGGTCGATCTGAAACTGCCATGAGCCGTCCAGGTCGATCTGGGAACGCTGGGCGTCGAGCCCCACGCAGAGGCAGGAGAAAAGCAATCCTAGAACCTTCAATCGTCGCATCTCACCCCTTTCCCCCGTGCGCTCAGGGAAGCCCCTCCCAGGGTGTCGCGTCCTCAGCAGGGCATTTCACAAATACCGTACTTAGGGCTCGCGCAGAAATAACTTGGCATTTTGGCATCTCATCTTCACACCATCTTCGGCCGCTCCTCAATAGCGAAATCCTCAACGTAGACCCGGCTACGCCTGCGGTTTCGCTCAATCGTTCGCGGCCAAATCTGGTTCAAATCTGAGCGCCAATTCTACCAACTTATTTCTGCGCGAGCCCTTACGGAGCCACGATCTTGATGATCTTGAACTTGCTCAAACTCTTCCCCCGTGCGTCCGTGACGGTGAACCGGATCCGGTACTCACCTGCTTCTGAGAACGTGTTCGTGAACCTGGTGACGTACTCGCCCACTTCGTCGAAAGTCGTGATCTCGCAGTTCGAGGTTACAGCCCCCGACCACCGGCATTGAAACACCGGCTTGCCGCCACCCACCACGGCGGAAAGCTCGATCCGCTGGTTGAGTCGACCTTCTGAAGGGACACGAAGATCCAGATCGATCTGCCCGTAGTCGCGCTCGGAAGGCCAGGGTTAGTTCAGGTCGACGAAAGTGTCGTCGCCTGTCTCCTTCATCCAGTTATGGATCCGGCTGGTCAAATCCTCCACGATCTGGCGATGCTCTTCCCTATGGAACAGGTTCTTCCGCTCCTTGGGGTCACGCCTGAGGTCATACAGCTCACCCCCTCCCACGCCATTGACGGTCAGCTTCCATCTCTCCGCCGTGATGATGGTCCGCAAATGGGCCGCGTGGCCGCTGTTCCAGCTCTGGGTATAGCCGGGCAACGAGGTGGTAACAAAGATGTCCCGATCCGGTATCTCCTCGCGCCCTGAGAGATAGGGTGCCAGGCTCCGGCCCTGCAGGTGGGGGGGCAGGGGCTGGCCCATCAACTCCAGAAGGGTCGGCACCAGGTCCACCTGTCCGATCGGTTGGGCGATCCTCCGCCGTTTCCCCTCCAGAGCGGGTGCCCTCAAGATCAGGGGCACCCGGATCGACTCCTCGTAGGTGAATTCCTTGGACATGAGCCGGTGATCCCCCATCATCTCCCCGTGGTCGCTGGTGAAGACAACCAGGGTATTCTCCTCCAGCCCCAGCTCCCGCAGGCGCTGCAGAACCCGGCCCACCATCTCGTCCACCAGGGTCACCAGTCCCCAGTAGCGGGCCTTGGACTCCTTGAACTCCTCCAGGGTCTGGGGGTAGGCGATGGGGAATTGCCCCCGAATCAGAGAGACTCGAGCTTCCCGTTTGGGATACGAGACGGAAGGATCCATCTCCTCGAAGAAGGTCTCGGGGACTTCCATCTCCGCTGGGTCGTAAAGCTTGTCGTTCACGTTCCGTAAGGGGAGCTTCGAGTGGTCTGCCCAGGCGTGAGGCTCCAGAAAACTCAGATAGAGCACGAAGGGCCGGTCCCGGTAGCGCTCCAGAAACTCGATGCCCTTGCGGGCCAGATAGGCTGGCTTCGACAGCTCCTTGGGAAGGCGATTGGCCAGGTCTCGCGAATGCCCGTAGGGGCCATCTGGCTTCACGCCGCGCTCCACCAAGAAGTGATAATAGCCCGAGCGCTGGGAGTGGTCCTGATCTTCCGTCCACCACCTTTGGTAAATCTCGGTGCTGTCGAAGTGAGTAAAGCCCCGCTGTTTGAAGATCTCATTCCCCAGGTGCCACTTGCCGTAGTAGCCGGCCACGTAGTCCCCCTCCCGGAGCATGTCGATCAAGATGGGGACCTTCTGGTTAAGAGGGGGAACATTGTTGGTCCACACGCCGTGAGTGTGGGAATAGAGCCCGGTCAGGAGAGTGGCGCGGGAGGGGGCACAGACTCCGTTGACCACGTAGAAGGACTCGAAGACGAAGCCCTTCTCGGCCAACTGGTCCAGATGGGGAGTCCGGATCTTCCTGTTACCGTAGGCTCCCAGGGTATCGGCCCGCTGCTGGTCGGTGAGGAGGAACAGAAGGTTGGGTCGCTTCTCCTCCGGGCCCGGAGCCGCCTGCAGGGAGGAAATCCCCACCCCCCACGCCATCAGCAGAAGGATACCTTTCCCCCCGAACCTGCGGGCCAGTCGTAGCAGACCTCGAAGCGGAGTTCGAGCCTGGAGCTTTCCCTGAGCTTGAACTCCAGGAGCAGGGCCAGATCCGCGTTGCACAGTCCGGGACCCTCGACGACGCCCCGGTCCGCGCTTTCGCACAGGAATCGGGGAGCGCCCTGGAAAGCACCGGTGTTGAGCAGCCGCTCCGACCTTCTCTGGCTGTCCGGCAGTTTGGGATTGCCCGCCAGCTGGGGCCTCCCTGTGACAAAACTGCCACGGTAGCTTGGGATGCACCAAACGCGATTTCGAGTCAGGAGAACAGATTCTTATCAATGGGTTGTCGACAGCGGGTGTGCCGCTCTTACCCCCGACTACAGGCAACACAGCATCCACACAAATGACACGACCTTCGCTCTCCATAGGAGAATCCTCGTTCACCAGATTGCTTTCATTTCCCAGATGTCTAGGGACTTCACGACGGCCTTACCATCCCGGGCGAACAACTCGATTCCCAGATCCTCTTCGTTGGGAAAGACCCTCCGGGTCATATGGATGAGATCATTGGCGAAGACTTCGATAATAGATTTGTCCAAGAAGACATGCAGACTCAGTGTCGAAGCTCCTCCCTGGGGTGACACGCTCGCCCTTGCGCCCATGGTATCCAAAACCCGGCCGTCATAGGAGATCGTGAGCCCACGACGCCCATCTGTAGATCTCCGAACCTTCAGCCCATACGCCGTCGCAGACCCCGCCTCGAACTCAACCAGGATCTCCAGGGTGTCTCCTGCCATTTCAGACACCAGGTGAGAGCTATCATCGAGTCCAATTCCGGATGCGGCGAAGTGTCTGCCTCGCAGTCTCTTCAACTCAGGGATCGGCTTCTGCAAGAGCTCATTATCTGGTCCCAAGGTCAGGGTGCGGGGCAGCGTAAAGCAGCCCTGCCAAGCCCTCTTAACTCTTGACTCGTCGAAGGTGGCGGTGGGGAGGAGCGCCGAGGAGGGCATATCGAGGACCCACGCCCAGAAGATCAATCGCTTCTGAGGATCAAAGAGAAAGTGTGTTGCATATTCGCTGTCAGGCTGCCGAGCCAGCTCATCGAAGATGCCATGCTTCTCGACGTTGAATCGCCCGCGGTTGCCGTCGAAGCTGCCCACGAAATACTCCACCGCCGTGCCCCCGTTTACGTTGTTCCGAGCCAGGCTGCTGGAGAATCACCAGAACGAGTTTGTTTCCCAAGTGAAAGACATTCGGACATTCGACGTGCAGCTCCGGTGCATCCTCCAAGCCGCTCCCTTCGATCTTAGGGTAGCGCAGCATGGGACCCATATACGCCCAGCGAGTGAGATCTTCATCCAGGGCTCGGTAGAGAGCGACAAACCCGCCGTCCAGGTTACGGGCCTCACGCCGTTTGAGATTACCCGCGAGGGCCATGAAATAGTGGCCCTCATGGCGGAAAACTGCTGGATCCCGCCAGTCATAGACTTTCTGATTGCCGTGAATGGCCTCCGTAAGTACCGGGTTGTCGGGATGTTTGCGCCAACGGACGAGCTCCGTATCCAAAGGCACTGCCGCCCATTGCTCGGATCCCATCTCCGAAGACTTTCCTCGGCCGATGCTGGTATAGAAGATCCTTGGTCTGCCTTGAGAGTCAAGGATCGTACTCCCGGAATAACAGGATCTTTCAGCCAATTCCCGGGACGGCCAAAGCGCCATGGGGAGATGTTCCCAGTAAACCAGATCTCTACTTCGAGCGTGGCCCCAGAAGCCTTTCGCCTGATAAAAGATGTGGTAATAGCCCTTGTAAAAAATGGGGCCGTTTACGTCGCCCGTGTATCCCGCAGGCGCCCGAAAATGATAGACCGGCCGAGTCGGATCTGCGGACACGATGGGCGCCAGTTTGTCGATGCGGCGCATTTCTTCGACGATGGCGGGATGAAGATCCGACTCCTGCAGACTGTTGGGCAGCACGTATCTGTCGCGAGGGGCGACCTTTTCAGACTCCGACTCTTGTGTTCCACCCTCACTCATCAGAGCCATCAAGCCTGCAGAAATCAGAAGAAATAACCTGAACAAGCTGAATCCCCTTTTCCGGTGACTTCCTGCGGGGTTTTCTAGCCAATGTGGGGCAAGGTGGCTGCCTGCATTAGGAGTTCCGGAAAAAGTCCCACCGATTTGATGGCCTCGCCACGGTAAAGGGCGGTAGTCTCGAAATTGAAGACGCCCTGGTACCGGATTTCGGCCAAGACCTTGAAGATCTCCACCCAGCGCATATTTCCTGCGAAAGGAGGCTGGTGGTCAAACCATTTACTGCTAACCGGATCGTAGCAGAAGTCGTGAAGGTGCAGATGATTCAACCGGTGCGCAACTGCTCGAAAGATTTCGGTAGGTCTTCCAGGCTGTAACATGGGATGTTGCCCTTTCTCGCGGGATTCACGGATGTAGGGCTCGGTGCAGTGCCCCACGTCGACCGTCAATCCGAGTTGGGGATGATCGATCGCATCTACCACCTTCAGAACATCCGTCCAGTCATGAGGTGGACCACTTGATAGGGGTTTCAAGTTTTCGACCGTGATCCGAATGTCCCTGCCCTCGCAGTACCGGACCAGCTGCTCCAGAGCCCTCTGATTCTCGTATAAACCCTTTCCCGAGCTTGCGTGGGTCAGCCAGATTTTTCCTCCGAGTTCCTCGAGCAGATCGATCTCCCGCTTTGCCCCATCCGTTTCTGTGAGCAAGAGTGGATCACTGCCTTGCGCGCTGTGAAAATCGTAGATCTTGAGGCCAACGTTTCGACAAGCACGAGCAAATCTTCTCACCGAGTCTTGATCCGAAAACCGGAATGGAGCGTAAGTCTTGTCGTCACGCCGGCCGGTTTTCGGGAAGTCCCCGACGCTCAGGTAAGGGATACCCGCAGCTTTGATTTCTTCCAAATAAGCGTAAAGCTCTCGGGGGAGCATGGTGAGAGAGCAAGTATTGAAGTAGTCCACATGTGTGAAGATTCCCAGCCGGGATTGGAGCTCCTCGATCGTCCAGGGCAGAGAGGAAGCAGCCTGGGCTCTCTCCTCTGGAGCCGCCGAAGCAGCCTCAAGACTCGCTCCTCCAAGCAAGGACAGGAGACTTCCCATGAAGCCCTTCTTGAGAAAAAAACGACGTGAGTTTCTATCCAGCCAGAAGCCTTTTCCTACACCGAAAACTCTCATTCTCATGACCTCCTAAGATTAATGAAACCAGACCTTTCCGTGACTCTATCGGACAGGTTTAAACACTCACTCAGGTGGTGCAGTCGCTACCTCGCGAACTCAAAGAAGCAACCAGGCCCTGGGTGTCTGGCCGTAAAGGGATCGGAGCAGTTGCGGCCTTGATCGGTGCTCTTCGGGAGCCAGAGCCGCAGGCATTCTTCAGGTAGGTATCGTCCTCGGTGGTTCGGAATGGATTCGCCACAACGAACCACCCTCGCAGGCAACAATGGATCAGCCTTCCGATCCCCCAGGATCAACGTGCTAGCTTTGCTAGCTACCGGGCGGCCGCAAGGGCCGCCTCTACCGTCTTGCCGGAGGCCCCCTCCAGCGGCGCCCTTGTGGTAGTGGCTCGGGTGCGGGATGAGGGCCTTATGAACCCGCCCCCTCGGTTGAGAGCGGGTTCATATGCCTAGCATAAAGGAAAGGGATTAGAAGTAGAACTTCAGGCCGAACTGGAGATCTCGACCTTCCAGGGCACTCCCAACCACGCCAAAAGAAGAACTTAGGAAATTGTTTTGCGGGACATTAAAGTTGGCATGATTCAGGAGGTTAAAGGCCTCAAAGCGAAACTCCATTTTGACACTCTCTGAAAGGTCGAAATTTCGCAGCAAGGAGAAGTCGACATTCTGCACCCCCGTACTCTCGATGGTTCCCCGTCCCGCATTGCCATAGCGGTCCAAAGGAGGGAGGGAGTACACCGACGTATCGAACCAACGCTCCGGTCTGCGTGATCCACTGTCCAGGTTCGGATTTCCACTCACGTCGGGACGCACAGTTTGGCGCGACCCCACGTCATGATAGTCAGCATTTATAAACGGCGTAATAAACGCGCCCTTTTGCAGGATCAGGATGGTGTAGAAACTCCAGCCCCCAAGGACCTTGCCCAGCACATTGTCCGAGCCATATAGATGACCGCGTCCGATGGGGATTTCATAGCCTAACATGGTGGCAATACGGCCCGGAATATTCGCCTCTCCGGGTCCTCTGTTCTCTCTGATCGTTCGGTTTCGCGTTATGCCCCTGGGGTCCCCGGCGATAGTTCCGCGTGGGCCAGTCGTGTCGATGCTCTTCGACCAGGTGTAGGCGACCAGCGCGGTCAGGCCTTCGGGACCGGGTCTCTTCTCAAGCTTGAATTCGAGAGCGTTGTAGTACTGATCCCCAGATGCCTCCATATACTGATAGCTCTGGAGCGTGGGAAAGGGTCGCCGCTCTTGGCGGGGAGCGGTACCCAGGTCTGCATCGTTCACCTCCCGGATTTGGACTTCGTGAACGGAACGCGACCCCTGATAGCCCACCTCAACCATCGCGTTGTCCGTAAGTCGGTGCTGTAAAGCCAGCCCCCAGTTGGGCACGTACCACTGCGGTAGCGGACTCTCAAACGCGCCGGCAAGGGGAAGACCCCCACCAGGCGTGAAGGCCGAAAAGGGATCGCTCTGAGGCAAGTCTGGAAAGTCCTTGCTGGCGCTAAAGATCCGTCGAGCGGCATTGGCCCGGGGGTTGCGTGAGCCCCCCAGCCCCGAATAGAGCTTTCCTCCGATTGGTTCATTACCATAAAGGCCAGACCCAGCACGAATAACGGTCTCGTCAGTCAAACGATACGACAGACCGAGTCGAGGCTGCCAACCGGTCTTGGTCCAGCTCCACAAAGCCTTTTCTTCTTCGAAGCGTCCCGTGGCCGGAAACACCGGGTCTGCAATGGCAACGCCGGGGTCGTAGCAGCCCGGAATCGGACTCGCTGGTCTAGCCGCCAGCGCGCAATCATAACGCAGGTTCGACAAGAATCCGCGCTTGTCGTGCCAAGGCAGCCGCAGCTCGTAGCGCAGACCCAGATTCAGCGTCAGCTTGGGCGTCACTTTCCAATTGTCCTGGAAATAAAAGAAATGGCCGGGCTGGTGCGTGTTCAACCGGTATTCACTTCCTAAACCCGCTTCGCTCAGATGCCCCAGCAGCATATTGCCAAAGGCATTGCCGGTGTAACGGTCGCTGGTGTAGGTGAATCCGCTTCGGTTGCGGAAGTAAAAACCGAGATACTGGATGCGATAATGGTAGCCAAACTTCATCAAATGGGATCCCTTGGTCAGGCTTACATTATCTTTAATCTCCCAATTCCCTTCCGGCACTCCTCCCTTGTTGCCTGAG
This sequence comes from Acidobacteriota bacterium, assembly GCA_965219855.1. Classification (GTDB taxonomy): domain Bacteria; phylum Acidobacteriota; class UBA6911; order RPQK01; family JAJDTT01; genus CAUZIZ01. Next base: position 86,124 of record CBDCOR010000020.1, on the reverse strand, counting down.
TCCCCCATGTTTACTAGTCCGGTCACATTGACCACCGGCACCCCTTCAAAATCCGGATCTCGCACCGGCCAGTTCTTGATACCCAAGTTGTTCGAAAAGTCCACGGGTGAATTTGCGGCAATCAGGCCTGGAAAATACGGCCTCCGGTAGAAGTGAAACCCAAACTCATTGACGACGTTGCCCCCAATCGAGCGCGTATTGGTAAGATTCTGGGCGTAGTTGGTGAGGGTGTCGGTACGGCTAAAGATGGGAATTGGCCTCACCACCAGGTGGGGCGCGTCATTATACAAGAATCGGCCCGACCATCGGCTGTCTTCTGAGGTCTTGAAGTCCATTCTGGCGATGATCTCGTTGGTGTCCCGCGGGGAGGGGGAAGGGAGGGAGTAATTGAAGCCGCGTGAAGGATCCGTGTTCGCAGGTGGATAGAGACCAATCAGCTTTTGCGAGACCGGGTCGAAGCGCTCCCGGGGAATGGTGTTGTTGGGAAAAGGCTCCCCAGTCAGCGGATCGATAATCGTGCTTGAGAAGATCCCGTTTCTCTCCCCGTCTGTGGGCACATTTCCCGTCTGCGTCGTAGCTCGCCGTATCCGCTCCCCGCCGTACGCAAAGAACCACCAGGCCTTGTCTCGGCCATCCAGGAGGCCTGGGAGCACGATGGGCCCGCCAATCACCGCACCGAACTGGTTGCGCTTGAACTCGGGTCGCGGTCCGGCATCGAAGAAGTTTCGGGCGTCCAGGTTGTCGTTGCGATGAAACCAGAAGGCCGAGCCATGAACCTGGTTGGTGCCGCTCTTGGTAATCAGGCTGAAATGGCCTCCGGGTTTCAACCCATACTGCGCCCCATAAAGCCCGGTCTTGATCTCGAACTCCTGAACCGCATCCGGGTTCGTTCTGAATTCGAGGCCAGCGTTGGTTTCACTAACCAGAGAACCGTCGATGGTGACCACGTTGTCGGTGCGTCGCATCCCTTTGACGCTGTAGCTCGACCCCCGTCCCGTACTGTTCCTCGAAGGGATGACCCCAGGGGTCAAGGTCCCCAAAACGAAGACGTCACGGGAATTCAAAGGCAGATTCATGAGCTTCTGGTTGGAGATGACCTGGCCCAGCTCGGGCTCTTCTGTTTTCAAGATGGGTGCTGTGGATTCGACGGAGATCACCTCGCTAACTTCGCCCACATTCAGCACTGCATCCAGGCGATAAGTTTGACCCAGGTCCAGTTTCATTCCGGTCCGTTCATCCGTTTTGAATCCCGGCATTGAAACCCGCAGGTCATAGATACCTGAGACGAGTCCTGGAAAGGCAAAGTCCCCCGTATCTGTAGTCAGCGCCATCAAGGCCTCGTTGGTTTCGACGCGGGTCAGCGTGACTTCAGCGCCGGGAATGACCCCACCCGTCTCATCGGTCACCGTCCCGACCACAATAGCCTTGTCCCCTTGTCCCAGGACGAGGCCGAAGCTCAGGCCACACAGCAGCAACAACAACGATACTCTCTTTACTCTCATGATTTCCTCCTTGGCCATCATAGATTTGGACACATCATCGGCGGGAAAAGGCTGCAAAATAGACCTTCTGTTGTGCAGGAGAATGCATCCGCCTACTCCGAAAAATGCCAGAACATACGACAACAACATTATGACAAGCACATCCGACAACAACGTTATAAATGGAGTGCAATCCACATGCCACCCACACTGAAGCTCTTGCAACCGTTTGTTTTTAAACAGATATGCTCGCCCAGTCGGGACCGCCTCACACCTGCTGAATCCAAAAGATTGGACGGTCTTCCGCCCTTCCATCCAAGAAACTGGATGGGTTCGCTATGATCTCGGGTCTCTCCCCCACCAAGTCAGCCAGGGTTTGGGTACTGATTTCGTTGTCGAGTACCCCCTATTGCTTTAACACCTGAGATACAACCCGGAGCACACCTCTTATTCTCCGAGTCCGAGCATTCTTGAATAACCACCCCGCTGTTGTCAACTCATAAACAATTTTTTTCAATGACTCAAAGGTCAAGTCATCCAATTGTTAGAAAAGCAACAGAAAAAAGGTAACGTCACAAGGAAAACTGCAACTATTTAGTCGTTGCTGGAATACCGCTCAACCACCAACGCTTGAGAACTCGCACCTCCAGGTCGCCCATTAGTGCGAAAATTGAGAAAGCCTGAAGCGCGAGCGAGGGGTTGGAGGGCAGCGAAATGGGTGGACGAAGGAGCCTGATGCGCGGCAAGCAGCCAAGCCGGGAGGATTCGGGGTGCGCCCCAACCCCTCGCTTACGCTTCAGGCTTCTATGTCTCGCGGAAGTTTCCTTTCCGAAATGGGGCCAGCACGGATGGGGGTAGAACTGACCTGAAACTCGGCAGCGATCAGTAATAACGGTGCAATGACCAGCTGGGGGGCTAACGGCAGCTGGCGATGCGGCCTGACCTGGGATCCTAGCGAGCTCCTCGAGACCCCAATCGCTCGGCTTCCAGTCTCTCTACCCGAGCCTGGTCCTTCCGACCCTTGGCCTCGTAGGCCTGACTCAGGAAAAGGTGTGCCTCCGCAAAATCAGGATTCCGATTGATGGCTCTCTGGAACGCTCCGATTGCCTCATCCGTTTTTCCTTGAAGCTGGTAGACACGTCCCAACGCTACTCGAGCCGGCGTATCCTCCGGATCCAGCTCCAGAGTTCGACGCAGACCCTCGAAGGCTGCCTCTAGTTTCCCCAGGTTGGCATAGCAGAGAGCCAGATTGAAGGTCGCAAGGATATTGCGCTGGTCCAGCTCGAGAACCCTCTTGAAGGAATCCGAGGCGTTGCGATAATCGGCCGCCTCGACCAGATTCAATCCCAGATAGAGGTGAGCATCAACCAACCCATCATCCTGTCGCAGAACCTCTCTCAGTTTGTGGGTCGACTCCTGGAAGCGGCCCTGCTCAGAATCCTGAAACGCCTCCATTAGAAGGCTGTAGACGCCTATCTTGTCTTTGGGATCGGGCAGCCCATCGATGGCGGGGCGCCGAGCTCCTCCGGCTGAGAAGCCAACGTAGCCCAGGCTCCGCAAGCGCTCCATCCTTTCCCGATCTACCTCTTCCAGCTCCGGGGCCTGGTCTTGCGTATCCTGGGAACCGAACTTGTGGTATTCCTGCTCCAGCCTTGCTTGCAGTGACGCAGCCATCGCCCCGTCCTCCTGGACAATATTCAGCTTCTCCTCGGGATCGGCCTCCAGGTCAAACAGCTCGGGCCGGGGGGCCTCTACATATTTGTACGTCGCCGTCCGGAGCGAGAAGAGTGGGCTCCACTGAAAGTGATAATAGGGGTAGTAGGTCTCGCTGTGAGCCACCAGGTCGGGCTGATTCCACTTTCCTATCACCAGGGTCAGCAGTCCCCTGCCCTGCATCTGTCTCTTCGCCTTGAGGGACACCAACTGCAGGATGGTGGGTGCGATGTCGATGCCCCGTACCTGCTGGGGGATGACCTTGCCCTTCAATTGGGAACCGGGGACCTTGACAATCAGGGGAATTCGCAGGGTCGCGTCGTAGAGGAAGAGGCCATGGCTGGCCTCACCGTGTTCACCCAGACTTTCCCCATGGTCACTGGTAAAGACAATCAGGCTGCCTTCGTACAGTCGCTTCTTCTTCAGCGTCTCGATCAGTCGCCCCATCAGCTCATCGACAAACGCCACCTCTCCGTCGTAGGGCCTTCCCTGATACCGCGTCTTGTAGGGCTCCGGGGGAGCGTACGAGGTATGAGGATCGAAGAGATGGATCCAGCTAAAGAATCGGCGCCGACCTCGCGCCTGGATCCAGGTCAAAGCCTCCTGCATCACCTGGTCACCCCGGCGCTCCGACTCCCCCCTGGCCTTCAGATCCCAGTACAGATCGAAGCCCTGAGATAGGCCGGTGTTGCCATTCAGCACGGACGACCCAATGAAAGCGGCGGTGTCGTATCCAGCCGCCTCGAAGATTTCCGCCAGGGTCACCTGCTCCGGTTTCAAGCGAAACCCAGCCTGATCCCGGACTCCAGTCGCATAGGGGTAGGTACCCGTCAGAATCGAGCAGTGTGAGGGCAGGGTCAAGGGCACCTGCGCGATCGCCTGCTGAAAGAGGACACCGTCGGCCGCCAACCCATCAATGTGAGGGGTCTCGATGCTCCTGTACCCATAGCACTGGAGCCGATCGGCCCTGAGAGTATCCACCGTGATGAGAATGACTCTCTTGGGTCGCGGCAAACTCGCTGACTGCGTCGGCTCCGGCTTGGAATCAGGTTCGGTCGAGAAGGGATCGGAACAGGCAGAGATCAGCCAGACCATCGCCAGGGCAAACAGCAGGGAAGGAAGCATCTTCTTCATGGGATCGCTTCGTCCGATCGAAACTCCCAATCGGGGTGGGCCGACATTGCGAGAGCTTGGCGCTAGCCCCATTCGAGAAAGAAACTTGACGTGGCTCAGGGGCCCATCACCTACACCGAAGCCGTTACTGCGGGTAGCAATAACGCCCTCAGCGTAGAGACGTGTCTTGAATACATCTAATGCACTGCTAAATCAATGGGTTACGTTCTATTTCCCTGCGGACCTCCAAAAATCAAGTTTCAGGTTAGCAGCGCCACCGGCTGCGCCGGATCGGACCTGAAAGAAACTTCAGTCGAGGGACGTAGCGGTGGGCTCCAGGCCGCCGTCCGAGCCAAAGGCTCGGAAAAATAAGACTTCGGCCTGGAGGCCAAAGCTACGCTCGCCAATGAAGTTTCAGCTTAGTCGCGCCCCAGCCGGGCTGCCCCATTCGAGAAAGAAACTTGAAGCCTCTCGCCACACTGTCCAGTGGCAAGAGACGTGCGACGTTCGGACGTTCAGACGTGCGACGATCCCAATCAAGTTTCAGCTTAGTATTTCCACACTCTGGGTAAAGGCCGCGTCCAAGTTTCAATCCCAACGGGTTACGGTAGACTCACTGACCCTAGAAAGTTCTAAAAAAGCTTCAGTTCGAGGCTGCTGAAGCCGACTTCGGTTGAATCTCGAAGATGTCCTTGAGCACCAGCTTCTTGTCGGAGACGAGATCGGCAACTTCGATCTGAAAGGCGTACTTACCAGACGAGAGTCCGTCCAGAGGGACGGCGAAAAACGCGTCGAGTACCGAGTCATTGTCTATTCTCTGAGGCTCCATCACCTTCTCGAAGTTGGGTACCGGCTGCCCGTCGGAAAGCACTTTGTAGGAAAGCCTCACGTCCGCTGCCTGCGTCGACATGTCTAGCGTTAGATTGTGCACCTCCAGAAAAACTCCCAACTGCTCGGAAGGTGAAAAGATTTTGTGGATATCCGGAAAGACTTTCAACTCCTCCGTGACCACAAAGGGATCGACAACACTTTCACCTTCCCGAACCCGTCGGGCCCTGTCTGCCAGCATCAGCATGCCCCGCAAATTCGGAGTCTGTCCGGGAACGATGACCAGGCTGTTGAGCGTTCCCACCCTCTCGGTTTTGCCCTCGCGAACCACGATCTGGAGCTTGTATCGACCGGTCTTGAGAGGCACTTTTCTCTGGTACAGTCGAGAGGTCTGGAGCTGAAGAGTAGGGTCCTTTCTGATTTCGGCGGCTACATCGTCATCAAACTCGAAAGCGACCCGTCCGGTGAGGTTCGTCAAACGCCCATAGATGTTGGTTTCGGCCCTCCAAACGCCTTCGCTCACTGAGGCAAAGTTGTCATTGTTGATCTCGATTTCGGCGCTCAGCAGGACCAGACTCATGTCTTCATGAACCGGCGTGATGTGCGACACCAGATGCACATCCAGCTGACTATAAGTGACACGCGTCTCCACTAACGTTCGTAGATCGTCGAAGCGAATCTTGGGAGGCTTCATCAGTTGGGAATACCGACTCAAGCGCTCCAGAGGCTGATCTTGACGGCGCGTACTCCTCATGTAGGGATTGGATGGATTGCCCAGATAGCGAGCCCGGTTGAGCTCGGCTCGACTATAGACTCCAAGCCTCTCGTAGGTGGTTTCTCCCATGCCCATCTCGAAGCCGACCTCTTTTTCGAATGAGTCACGGGCGATGCGGTACTCGTTGCTGTGGAGACGATCCACGAACTCGACTTCGATATCCTGTCCAATGCCTTCGATGTACCGATACCACCAGCGCTCGAAGGGGTACGTCGCCACGTTGCCCCCTCCCTCGTAGAACTCACGGGTGTACTGTCCCCCGCTGGGGTTGCTCACGATCTCGTCCGGCGGCCCAAACTTGATGTAGATCTTGCCGCGGTCAGTCTGCCACCCCGGAAAACCTGCGGCGAATCGTTCGTTGGAGTACTTGATGCGACGATAATGCTCTTCCTTGAACTCGTTGATGGAGGTCCCGGACGTCTCGTCGCGTCTTCCCCAGAACTGCTCGATGAACTGTTCCCTCTCCTCCTCCGTGGTGAGGCGATCAAAGACCGCCTTCTCCTCGTTCGTGATGATGTAGACGACGTCTTCCTTCAGCCACTTGGCAAAGTAGTCTATGTCTTCGTTCTTTTGTGATTGTGCGTGGCTGTAAAGAGGCACTTCACCGAACACGAAAAGTCCCAGCGACAAAGCTAGCAATCGGGTCACGGCTGGCATCATCTTCCTAAACCCCCTGATTTCCATCGGTCAAACTCGCTACCCTGAAGATACTCGCTACTCTGAATATATATGATACCCGGACTTTGGGATAGAGTTCACGTCAGAGGCTGTTTACTATGAGACGGTTTGCTGATTGGGAACTTCGTTTGGACCTTCTTCCCTACGGCTGAGGCCTCCGTGACCAAGGTCCTCTGAATCTCGCTCTAGGCAAGACCGAGCATCCGGCGTGTTTCGTCTGCCGTTGCCACACCCCGGCCCAGGTCTTCCGCTAGACGCACGATCCGCTTTACCAATTGGACGTTGCTCTGGGCGAGTTCTCCCCGTTGGTACTGGATGCAGTCTTCCAGGCCGGTGCGTACGTGTCCTCCCAGAAGCAAGGCCATCATGTTCACGTGAATCTCCTCCAGACCCAGAGCACAGGTCTGGAAGATACAGTCTTCCGGTAGATTCCGGACCATGTAGAGAAAGCTGTCCATGCTGGTGTTGATGCCACTCTGCTGGCCAAACACCAGCTGAACGAAGTAGGGATTGTCCAACGCGTCTCGCTGGATCAGGTAATCCAGCAGGTCGAGATGGCCGGGGTGGTAAAGGAACACCTGGGGCTTGGCACCTTTTTCTCTCAACCGATGCGCGTCTCGTTCGGTGTGGTCGAAGGTGGACAGATAGACTTTGCTGGGCGAGTCGCCACCGCCAGTGTAGCTGGCTCCGCCTCGGAAGGTCATGGGGCCGGGGTTGAGGGCCATGATATCGGGTCCGGCTTCAATCGGCGCTGATTTATAGAAGTGTGCCGTTCCAGCCAATCCACTCCCTTCAGTCGACAGATCCGCCACCCCCTGGGAGTTGTCGATCAAGATGCCCGGTGCCCGGGATCGCATCAGATCATTGATTTCACGGTAGCGATCGGCCTCGTGCGATGCCTCGCTCGGGTCCTGGGACTGGCGAGCGTGGATGTGAATGATGCTCGCGCCCGCCTCCAGGACGGCGGCGGCCTCTGCCGCCTGCTCTTCTGCCGTTACCGGTACCGCGGGATTTTCATCCTTCTGATGACCACCAGTTACTACCGCACTGATGATCACTGGTGGCATCCCTTCTTGAATGCGCCGGACGTACTCTCGTTGGTTAGCGTAATCCCAGGTGGTGCTCACTTCGCCTCCTTTTTTGGCCGCAGCCGGCGGCGAATAAGCCAACCGGCAATGGTTTTCGTCCTACTCCGGAACAATCACGCCCTTGATGAAACCCTCTGCCTGGAGCTCGTCACCGGCCGTATGAACAGCCTCTTCTGCCTGCTCCAGCGAAAAGTGATAGGTCACCATCCTCTCGATTGGGAAGCGGCGTGACTCGACAATCTTGATGGCGGTGCGAACAGCGGGCGTGTCGTGACTGTTCACCCCCTGGACCCGGATCTCCTTGACCGGGATCCTGCTCGGGATAATAGGTGCCTCCTGGTTGCCGGTGTTCGATCCGATGACTAGTCCCAAAATAAGCGCAAGTTCGAAAATAGACCCCTTTGTCGGCTCCGAGGAGCCATTTTGGAGACCTAAATTCTAAATTTCGGCGCGAAGTCACTCAGAACAAGCACGTGTTCAGCTGTCCTCCACGCCGATCGCTCAGGGAAAACGATTCTGCCCTCTTGGGGGGCGTTTGTAGAGACACCTCGCCCCAGCTCTGGCGACCCTCGGAGCTACTTTATCTCCTTTCAGTTTCAGGTAGCTGGCCGGTGTTTCAACCACTTACTGCCTTCCAAGAGAAGACGGCTCCAACCATTGACATCCAGCAGCCGATAGACCAACTGTCGGCCCCTGCGCAAAATCTGGCAGGGCATTTCAATGACCTCTCGCAGGAAACGGCGATACTCCATCTTCACCAGCTGTCGGGCTTGCAGTCGCGCCGGCAGCACCAACCCCATCCAGGCTTTCAGATTCCAGGCTTGAGCCGCAATCACCAGATAGGCCCAGTTGGCTACCAGCGTATCCGAGGGCATCCGCAGGGCCTCGACTCCGTTCTTGAGTTGTTCAATGACGTTCTCCTGGTTGCAGCGCCGGTTGTTTTCCCGTACGACTCCCGCCGTTCCCAACGTTCTGGCCGAGATATTGGTGACATAAAAGTGGTAGCGCGTCTGCGGCAGCAGCCGCTTCTGGCCTTTCTCGACCAGGATCGTCTTGCGCAAGATCACCATCCGATAGGTTCGCTTCGCTTTGCTCGGACGGTAGTCGATCTCCGCGATCTCTTCCCGTTCCAGCGTCAGCGTCTTGAACCCGCGTCTCTTGACAATCTCCGGCTTCACTTTGTCCCGCCGCTGGCGCCGCTTCTTCCCTTTTCCTTTCCCCTGGCTGGGGCGCCCCAGCTCTTTCCATCTCGCTTCTGGCAACGCCTCCGCCCACTTGACGAAGCTCGGATGGGCGTCGATCCCGAAGTCAAACTCCACGCCCGCCTCCGTCCAACGGTCAAAATGAGCCGTCAGCGAAAAATCCGTGTCCCCGCGCAGGCGCACCTTCCGAAAACCCGCCTCTCGAACCAGCTCGATACTCCGATCCAGCCATTCGGCCGCTCCCTCATGAGAGGGACGGTTGCCCGAGCGGTTGACCGCATAGAGCACCTCTCCCGTATTGGCCAGCGTCACGATCAGCGGCGCATAGCCCCACTGCCCGTCGTAGCTGATCTCCATCCCCTCCTTGCATTCGCCGCTCGTGGGGGCCATCGTCCCATCCACGTCGATCTCCGCCCGTTGGAAGAAACGGGCCGGTTGTTGGGCCCAGACCTTGAGGCGGCTGGCATTGACGGCTTCCATCAGATCCACCACGTCGGGCGCGTCAAAGCGGCGCACAAAGTCTCCGGCCGTGCTGGGGGCGGGGATCTTCTCGGCTCCCACCGCCTCCAGGAAACTCACACTCTGACGTCGCAGTTCAATATCCTGATAGCGGGTCCCGCCCGTGGCCACGTTGTAGATCAGGCTCAGGACGTGGTCCGATTCGTGGTACGGTTGGTGGCGTTTGAGCAGCGTCACCGCCTGGTCAATGGCTTTCCCCAGCCCACTCCACTTCACCACCTGCTGCAGCAGCCCCAGACCACCGTAACTGACCGCACCCGTTTTCTCCGAGACCTCGTAGCTGATGACCTCGGGCGAGAGCACCGGTTTCGGGTCTTGACCGTTCCAGCTGGGGCTCAATCGCTGAGCAACCTCTGCTTCCCGTTTGCGGATGATTGCGCTATCCTTTTTCTTCACCTGAAATGCCTCCTTTCGGCTTGTTCTGAAGTTTCTTTGACAACCCCAGAATACCCGTCAGGTCTGGCATTTCAGGTGTTTACATGTGGTTTAGTCCACTTTCATCTACTTCTTTTGGGTCTAGTGTACCCATGGGTCTCACCAACTCCAGGGACAAGGATAGCGATGCGGTGGCACCGGTCACGTCGACAACCACGTCGGCCAGAATCCCATCCGTGAGCTCCTTGACCTTCTCCACGGTGTCTTCCTGGTCGAGGTTGATCGTGTGTGTGGCCCCGAATTGCTTGGCAAGCTCGAACCGATGCTGGTCCTGGCTGATACCCACGGCAATCACCTGCGCGGCACCCGCCACGTGGGCGGCCAGGATTACAGCCAGACCTTGTCCTCCTGGGCCGACGACGACCACATTGTCGCCGATCGTCATGCCTCCCTTGGTGCGAACCCAGCGGAGGCCATTTCCGATATTAGCACAGGTCATGGCGGCAGCCTCCGCGGGCACCTTGGCTGAGATACGGTGAACACGCGAGTTGGGTGCCAAATACATATATTGGCCGTAGGCACCCCAGATGTGGGGCGGCACCGTGGCAGGGGTCGGTCCACCGTAGCCCTGGTGTTGCTGGCAGAATCGGTACTCACCCAGCAGACACCAACGGCAGTGGCCGCATCCAAACAGGTGCTCGACGATGACCCGATCTCCTTCGCGGACGCCCCATCGTTTGGCTGCGCCCGCCCCCACCTGGTCGATGTGGCCCACCATCTCGTGTCCCATGATAAGCGGAAAACGGCTGGGATCTGCCCAATCGAAGATACGCGGATCGCTACCACAGACCCCACACATCTCCACCTTGAGCAGACCCTCATCCTCACCGATGGCAGGAAGATCAAAAGACTGCAGTTCCATGGTTCGCCGGGCTACGGCTACCGCTGAATAGACTTTCATGGCTGAATGAGATTCCTCGACTTGTTTCCTGTGAACGATTGTTGAAGTTTCAGCTTAGCCCCGCCACCGGCTGCGAGCCGGATCATTCAGAAGGAAACTTTGGGTCCGGCGTAGCGGTGGGCTCCAGGCCGCCGTCCGAGCCAAAGGCTCGGAAAAATAAGACTTCGGCCTGGAGGCCAAAGCTACATTCGCCAATGAAGTTTCAGCTTAGAAACCCTTCTTCTTATCACAGACGTTCAACAGAGTCTCACCGGCTAGGTAACGGCGTAAGTTCTCCTTGAAGATCTGGCGACGGCGCTCCCACATCTCTGGCGAATCGGCAGACACATGCGGTGAGATTATGACGTTGGGTAGATCCCACAGAGGGCTGCCATCGACCAGAGGTTCGGGGTCTACGGCATCCAGAGCGGCTCCTGCAACGTGGCCGGAGCGGAGGGCGTCCGCCAGGGCATCTTCCACCACAATTCCCCCACGCGAAACCACGATCACATAGGCTCCCCGCTTGAGCCGTGCTAGTCGTTGTCGATCCAGAAGTCCTCGGGTGGAATAAATCAGGGGGGCGGTCACTACGAACCAGTCGGAGATGGCCAACACCTCGTCAAGACGCTCCGGTCCCCAGACTTCCTTCACTCCCGTAGGAGGGTCCATCCGGCGGACATCGATCCCGTACACTTCCACGTCGAAGCCGCTGGCACGTTGGGCCACCGCCTGACCAATATCACCCATCGCCAGGATACCCATCGTGGTCCCCGCCAGTTCCCGCATGGTGCCCTCGTATTTTTTGATGTCCCAGCGGTGTGCACTCCGATCTTCCACCAGGTCCGGAACCCGGTGGGCAAACGCCAACACCATCGCCAGGGCATGGTCCGCCATGGCGATGACGTGTGTCTCCCGGGCATTCGTCATCACTACATCGCTCTCCAACATCTCGGGCGCGTTCTTGAGAATGACATCAAATCCGATGCCGACGAAGTGGAACCAGCGCAGTTTTTTCGCGGCCCTGAAGACTTCTCCACCGATTAACCCGAACTGGACTTCGGCGTCGGGTACCTGCCTCAGCTGTTCCTCGACAGAATAGGCTGTCCGGAAATCGACTTCGGGGAAGGTATTCCTCAGGTCCTCGACGAACGCATCACCCAGATCAACAGCTAGAATGACTTTCATAATCTCTGATTCCCTATCTCCGGTTACTCCCAATCAAAAAACCTGACTACCCCCCAGGGATGCGGCACCCGTCTGGCTGAGAAACCCTCTGCGGTCCAATCTTACTTTCTTTATTACTCCTCCTCCCCTTCGCCCGCTCCCTCTCGCGTTGGAGAATCCGTCGAGGGACTCTAAGAAGCCTCCCTCATGCATACCGGTGTAGGACTCTTCCCAGGGGTAGTTCCACGTCCTGCTTGACGTAGAAGGCTTCCACCTTCTCCAGAGGCTCGAAGATATGCAGAGGGTCAGAAGGAGACCGCTCACACTCAACGGTCCCTTCCCCTCCCACGATCAGATGGGTCGTAAAACGCTTGTACTGAATCAGCGTCAGCTCGTGAACCTCGGGAGGGGCCCCCTTTTCCGGAAAAGGGATCCGTTTCAGGTTGAACAGGTTCCCCAGAGGCGGCAGCTCCGATGCCTCTGCTTCCATAAGGAGATTCATGCTGAAGCTCATGATCCGGATGTTTCCCCTCTCCACCACACCCCGCATGATCTCTCCCGATTCCTGCAGCTGCACCCGCGCCAACTTCTTGGGAAATCCCCTAGACCCCGACCGGGGCTTCATGGCGCGGAGATCTCGCGGCCCGCCGCCACCGCCGCGTCATTGTCCATGTAACAGTGACAGCAAAAGGCTCCTTCGATATCCTTGAACCTGGACCGGATAAAGAGGGCCGATGCGTGATAGCCACCCAGTCCAGTGACATGAGGATAGTCACAAACAGTCGAGATGACCTGGTTTTCTGGCGTCAGCTCCAGAGGTGCTGGAAGCACTCTTTCCAAGACCGACTGCTCGGCCCTCCAGACACCAATCAGGCAGCGGGCTCCCACGTACTGATAGGGAGGCTCCGGATAGAAGAGACAGTGGTTGGGCGTACTGTAAGCTGGCTCGACCGGGGACATGACGGGTACTCCTTCTCAACTTCGGACCATCACAAGGAGGTCGTTCTCGCCCTCCCATGGTGTTAAGAAAAGCACATCGAATACTGATGCACAAGCGAGGAGAGACTTGGAAATCGAACCGAGCCAATGATGAAACAAAGATCCGGCCATAGGGTACTAGCCCCGCTTCTCGTCCTCACCCTGGCCTTAGCACCAGGCTGCGTCGGACCCGTCTCAGAAGGCTCGAGACCGAATATCGTCTTGATCGTAGCCGACGATCTTGGATTCTCGGATCTGGGAAGCTACGGTGGCGAGACCCACACCCCCAATCTGGATCACCTGGCTGCCGAGGGTCTCCGGTTCAGCCAGTTCTATAACAACGCCATCTGCGACAAGAGCCGAGCTTCCCTCCTCAGCGGGCTCTATTCTCAGCAGGTTGGCGGACGCAGAATGGAGAACAGTGTCACCCTTGCGGAAGTGCTCCAGGGCGCCGGCTACCGTACCCTGATGACCGGGAAATGGCACCTCGATGGGACGCCGCTCGAGCGAGGCTTCGACCGCTACTTCGGCCTGCTTGACGGGACCTGCAACTGTTTCAACCCCGGCGAGCAGCGATCAGGCGAGCCACCTCCCGGCATCAAGTCCACCGGCTCGCTGGCACGCTTCGCCATCGACTCCCAGGTGATCCATCCCTTCACACCCGAAGACAGGAATTTCTATACCACCGACACCTTCACCGACTATGCCCTGGACTACCTGGATCAATATGGCCACGAGGAGCGCCCCTTCTTCCTCTACATCGCCCACAACGTGCCCCATTACCCTCTCCACGCCTGGCCCGAGGACATCGCCAGGTATCGGGGACGTTACAAGTCGGGTTGGGACGAACTGAGGGAACAGCGTCTCCAGCGGATGGTGCAAATGGGATTGATTCGTCCCGAGTGGGCACTGTCCACTCGCAGCCCTCACGCCCCGGCCTGGGACCAGATCGGGGACCAGGACGCCTGGGACATGAAGATGGCTGTCTACGCCGCCATGGTGGACCGGATGGACCAAAATATCGGCCGGGTGCTGGAGAAGATCCGCCAGCTGGGCAAAGAACGGAACACGCTGGTGTTGTTTCTGTCCGACAACGGTCCCAGCGACGAGGATCGAACCAGTACTCCAGAGATTCCACCAGGACCCGTCGAGTCCTACCGGACCGTCGATCTACCCTGGGCGAACCTCAGCAACACCCCGTTTCGCCAGTTCAAACGCTGGAATCACGAAGGAGGAATCTCGACTCCGCTGATCGCCTACTGGCCCGAAGGGATCAAGAACGGGGGCAGCATAAACCACGAAATCAGCCACCTGATCGACATCATGGCCACCGTCATCGAGATTGCCGAAGCCCAGTACCCCGGGACCTATGACGGCCACAAGGTCACACCCCTGGAGGGCAAGAGCCTGGCACCAACGTTTCAGGGCGAACAACGGCCGGGTCATGACGCGCTGTTCTGGAATCAGCAGGGTCTCTGGCGAGCAGTGAGAATGGGAAACTGGAAACTGGTCTCACCCGACCACTCCATCCAATACAACCCGTGGAGGGCCGAAAGAACCGGACGTGGCGTCGAGGATCCACCCACAGCTCCCCACTCCCTATGGGAGCTATACGATCTGGAGACCGACCGAACCGAGCAAACCAATCTCGCCGAAAAATACCCGGATCGCGTCCAGGAGATGATCGGGATGTACGAGGCGTGGGAGGACAGGGTCCGGTTGCGGTGAATAGTGAGCAGTGAGCAGTGAGCGGTACCGGAAACAGCTGCAGCCAACGCTGCCACGAACGGATGGATTGTCAGTATTATTAAGCCAAGTCCGGCAGAGCCGCGAACGACTTGACCTGCCTGCTATATGAGCCGAAGTTCCGAGGAGAGAGCTGGACAACAGCACGATTTACCCCGTCCTCAAGCGGTTTTTTATTGTTCCTCTGTCCCTCGGTTTCTCTTGAATCGTTACCCCCCTTCAGCCGAAATATGAGAAGGGATGCTTGCTCCAATGTGGGAAGGTTGATAGGTTGTGATCATTCATCATGAAGAGCCCAGGCGAACTCGGATCTGGGGTTAATATGAGGAATGTCGGTTGAGTAATGTGGATTCTGGGATTCCTTCTACTTTTCCCCTTCGCCCCAGGCCTGCAGGCCCAGAATGCCGCTCCCGTCACTACTGAGAACCTAGAGTCGCCCCCTCCGCAGCCGATCCCTTTCAGCCACAAGGTCCACGTCAGCCTCGGGCTCGAGTGTCTCAGCTGCCATCCGATTGAGGCTCCCGGGATCGAAGCCGGTCTGCCCGCCGAGACCCAGTGCATGCTTTGCCACGCCAGCATCAAAAAGGACAGCCCCGCGATCGAGAAACTGGCGACACACCAGGCCTCCGGAGAGCCTTTGCCCTGGGTGAGGATCTACAGCGTCCCAGAATACGTCTGGTTTTCGCACCGGTCCCACCAGCAAGATGCAGGCCTGGCCTGCGAGCTGTGCCACGGGCCGGTTGCGGAACGCGACGTGATCGTCAAGGAAAAGCCGACCTCGATGGAGTTCTGTATGGACTGCCACGCCCAGCGGGTCGCTCCCATCGGCTGCGATTTCTGCCATGGAAACATTGACTAACGGAAAGGGGCTGAGAAGAAGAGAAAGATCTAGCCTAACCTGAAACTTCATTGGGCGGACGTAGCTTTGGCCTCCAGGCCGAAGTCTTCTTCCTTCGAGCCTTTGGCTCGATGCACGGCGGCCTGGAGGCCACCGCTACGTCCCTCGACTGAAGTTTCTTTCAGGTACGATCCGGCGCAGCCGGTGGCGCTGTTAAGCCTAAGTTACCTCGTAGAAAAGTGATGTAACCTATTGTTAAGATTGGGGTAATGCTACAAATCAGCTGCGTCGGTACTGGGTACATTATAGACGAACGCCGAGGAGATCCAGGGCTCGCTGCTGAAGCGATGTGGGACGGGTGATTTTGTCGAAGGCTGCTGAGCCGGGCAACTGCGGCTGAATCCGGTTTTTGGAGATCGTGGCCAAATCGCTGAGCAAGGTCTGAAAGCTGTGCACGGGCCCACCCTCAACGGTGCGCTTGCGGTGAGCCTTGCGGAGGGCCTGAGGAGAGCGCTGAGAGGGTGCCACCACCGAATCGCAAAGCTGCCTCCCCGCCTCGGGATCCTCGTCGTCGAACAGGATCGGAGCTAACTTCTGTCGCATGTGCCACTCGACGTAGTAGGCAAGCATGCACAGAAAGACGTGAGCGCGGACCCGATCCTCCAGATGGTGGTAAATGGGTCGGACCTTCAGATCGACACTCTTACAGCTGCGGAAGGCCCGTTCGGCGACGGACAACCCCTTGTAGGCAGCCACCGTTTGTTCGGCATCCATTTGCTCGCGGGCCAGGTTGGTGCGAATCACATAGATCCCGTCCAGTGCCGCCTCCTGCTCGATGCGCTCCTGCCGGCGCTGGTAGGAGAAGGACTCCTCGCCGATCTCCAGGACAAAATGCTTGCCCACTTTGTAGCGGTTGAGGACTTTGCCCACCCGCAGGGCAATCCGATCCTTGCCCTTGAAGCGACGCTTCGGACGTTGCGTTGCCTGGACAATCTTCTCCAACTCCAGCTCGGTCGCCTGGAGCAGTTGCTGGCGATTGCGGGCCCGTTCCTCCGCTAAGAGGGGATTACGGCAGACAATGAGCCGTTCCCCGGGGTAGTCCGGGCTCTGGATCTCGGCCAGGTCGCGTTGATCAAACAGGGACAGCTGCAGCGGACCGGATTGAAACAGTTTGCGGATCTGAGGGCCTCGCAGGGCCGTGATCCAGCCCATGCCGGGCAGCGGCTTGAGCTCCTCCCGAATGCGGGCTTCCGTCAGCATTCCTTGATCGGCGACCACCACCACCGAGCGCAACCCGAAGCGTTGGCGCAGTTTTTGGATTTGGCTGGTCACTGTTGTGGGGTCCGCTCGGTTGCCTTCGAAGACCTCGACCGCGACGGGGCAGCCTTTCGCACAGCAGGCCGAAGACGATCTGCAGCGTACCCCCTTTGCCGTCTCGGGAATACCCCCGCTGGGCCAACGGGCAACTCCTCCCTTCGAAGTAGGTCGAGGTGACGTCGTAGATCACGAGGCAACCGTCCTGCAGGCGCTGAGCCGCCAGCTGGTTTTCAATCTTTGGTTGTCGAACGAGCAGCCAGTCCAAGGCGCCGTACAGATCATCGGCCGTCGCGGCCTCCACCTGTAAGAGCTCGCCCAAGCTGCTGGACAGGGTCTGGGGATCCCATCCGCGTGCGGTGGCCAGCTTGGAGCGGGGCTCCAGGATGCGCGCCACGATCAGGGCCACTACCAGGCGGCGCTGCAGGCTGTTGCGAGTGGCCAGTAAGCGCTCCAAACCGAGGCGGCGCAGGGTACCCAAGACGGCCGCCACATGACCATGGGGGCGAGTGCGCTGGACCTGGAAGGCTTGGCTCAAGTCGGAGATGACGGAGCCTCCCTTCAAGAGGCTGCGCAGGCCTTCGACGATCTCCGCGGGCCACTTGCTGAGGTTAGCCAGAGTGCGCTTGCGCACCTTGCCGGCTTGCCGGTAGGACTCGCGCAGGAGAATGGCCGGGGGCGAGTTGCGGTTGGGAACGGATTCGATGTACATGGGCACTATAATATCACATACTACCGACAATAAAGGACACTAAACCAACTATTACATGGGTACAGATTGTCGAACACAAAAAGACCCTTACCTGATGATCCACAATGGCTTACAGGTTGTTTTTCAGCTAGTTTTCAGGGTAACTTCGGGTTAAGCTGAAACTTCATCGAGCAGTGACCGGCGTAGGATGGACATGCTGCTATCGATGTTCGTGGCTAAAGACAACCAAAGTTACGTTCTCGATGGGGCCAGCATCCCTGGGGGTGGGACTAATCTGGACATCGATCTTATCGGGCTGGCAGTGGCGGAATGGAAATGGGAGCAGCCGAAATGAAAAAGTCGAGGTTTGACCTGACGCAAGCATACTTCGGGACTCTGGTATTCCTGCTGGTCCTTTCTGCACTCCTGGGCGAAAGTGCTCCATCTGCGACCCATCTTCAGAAAAATCCGGCTCAGGGGGAGCAACGAGATTGGATCAGCGTGGGCGGAGACCGAGGCTACATGCGCTACTCCCCGCTCGATCAGATCAACCGCAAGAACGTGGATAGTCTGAAAGTCGCCTGGACCTATCGTACTGGGGAACTGAAGGGCAGGAGAGGTAAGATCATCGAGTGCACTCCGATCGTGATCGATGGGGTGATGTATATCACGACCGCTTATCTGAAGGTGGTGGCCCTGGACGCGGCCAGCGGGCGGCAACTGTGGAGGTTCGATCCTCCCCCCCACCCAACGGTGGGAGACGGCAAGCTTGCACGATTGGCTTCGGCGGGTGTGAATCGGGGGGTTGCGTACTGGTCGGATGGGAAAGAGGAGAGAGAGCGGCGCATCTTACACGCCTCGGCCGACAGCCGCCTTTTCTCTCTGGATGCCCGGACCGGCAAGCCGGACCAGAGCTTCGGCCAGGGGGGTATCCTGGATCTTCGTGCGGGGATCGATCGGGACATCTCGCGTCTTCGCTACGGGCCCACGTCGCCCCCAGCCATCTACCAGGACATCGCCATTATCGGCATCTCGAGTGACGAAGGTCCGGGCCCAGTGGCACCGGGCGATGTGCGAGCTTTCGATGTCCGCTCCGGCCGGGAGGTCTGGCGCTTCCACACCGTCCCGAGGCCGGGTGAGTTTGGCAACGACACCTGGGAAGGAGACTCGTGGAAGGACCGGGGCGGCGCCAATGCCTGGGGCGGCGCCAGTGTCGATGAGAAGCGAGGCATGGTCTTTGTCGGCCTGGGATCGGCCTCCTATGATTATTACGGCGGCGACCGAAAAGGACAGAACCTGTTTGCGAATTCGGTGGTGGCGCTTGATGCCAGCACGGGACGGCGAATCTGGCATTTTCAGACCGTGCATCATGACCTCTGGGACCACGACCTGCCGGTTTATCCCAACCTGGTGCGGGTGACACACGCCGGCAAACAGATCGACGCCGTGGCGCAGGTCGGCAAGCAGGGTTATGTGTTTCTATTCGATCGAATCACCGGCAAGCCGCTGTTCGAGATCGAGGAGCGGCCTGTGCCGCCCTCGGACGTTCCCGGTGAGGAGGCCTGGCCAACTCAACCCATTCCGGTCAAGCCACCGCCCTTCGCACGCCAGCACTACGGTGAGGATGACCTGACGAACATCTCTCCGCAGGCCCACGCTTCGGCGCTGAAAAAATATCGGAAGATTCGAGCCGGCTCGGCCTTCAATCCACCGAGTCTACAGGGGACCCTGGTCGCTCCAGGATTCTACGGTGGGGCCGGCTGGTCGGGAGCCTCCTTCGACCCGGCTACTGGAGTCCTCTACGTCAACTCGAACAATGTGCTACACGTCCTGACCCTGGTCAAAGTGGAGCCCGGGAAAGGCTACCCCTACAAGCGTGTCCCCTCACCACTCTTCCGCGATGATGACGGTTATCCAGCCAACGAGCCGCCCTGGGGGGTGCTCGCGGCCATCGACCTCAACCAGGGGGAGTTTCGGTGGCAGGTGCCGTTGGGGGAGTATCCGGAGCTGACGGCACGTGGGATTCCACGCACTGGAAGCTTGAACTTCGGGGGAACCATCGTCACCGGCGGCGGACTTGTTTTCATCGGAGCCACCGGGGACGAGAAGTTCCACGCCTTCGACAAGGAGACCGGCCAAGTCCTGTGGGAGTATTCGCTGCCGGCCGGCGGCTATGCCACACCCAGCACCTACATGGTCGAGGGGCGCCAGTTCGTCGTGATCGCCGCCGGTGGGGCTGGGTACATTGGAACCCCGGCCGGCGACTCCTTCGTGGTCTTTACCCTCCCCTCTTCTACCGTCCCAACCGAGCGGTGACCGCTGCGCCTGGCTAGCCAATGTGGGGCAAGGTGGCTGCCTGCATTAGGAGTTCCGGAAAAAGTCCCACCGATTTGATGGCCTCGCCGCGGTAGAGGGCGGTAGTCTCAAAATTGAAGACGCCCTGGTAGCGGATTTCGGCCAAGACCTTGAAGATCTCCACCCAGCGCATATTTCCTGCGAAAGGAGGCTGGTGGTCAAACCATCTACTGCTAACCGGATCGTAGCAGAAGTCGTGAAGGTGCAGATGATTCAACCGGTGCGCGACTGCTCGAAAGATTTCCGTAGGTCTTCCGGGCTGTAACATGGGATGTTGCCCTTTCTCGCGGGATTCACGGATGTAGGGCTCGGTGCAGTGCCCCACGTCGACCGTCAATCCGAGTTGGGGATGATCGATCGCATCTACCACCTTCAGAACATCCGTCCAGTCATGAGGTGGGCCACTGGAAGGGGGTTTCAAGTTTTCGACCGTGATCCGAATGTCCCTGCCCTCGCAGTAACGGACCAGCTGCTCCAGAGCCCTCTGATTCTCGTATAAACCCTTTCCCGAGCTTGCGTGGGTCAGCCAGATTTTTCCTCCGAGTTCCTCTAACAAATCGATCTCCCGCTTTGCCCCATCCGTTTGTGTAAGCAAGAGTGGATCAATGCCCTGCGCGCTGTGAAAATCGTAGATCTTGAGGCCAACGTTTCGACAAGCACGAGCAAATCTTCTCACCGAGTCTTGATCCGAAAACCGGAATGGGGCGTAAGTCTTGTCGTCACGCCGGCCGGTTTTCGCGAAGTCCCCGACGCTCAGGTAAGGGATACCCGCAGCTTTGATTTCTTCCAAATAAGCGTAGCTCTCGGGGAAGCATGGTAAGAGAGGAAGTAGTGAAATAGTCCACATGTGTGAAGATTCCCAGCCGGGATTGGAGCTCCTCGATCGTCCAGGGCAGAGAGGAAGCAGCCTGGGATCTCTCCTCCGGAGCGGCCGAAGCAGCCTCAAGACTCGCTCCTCCAAGCAAGGACAGGAAACTTCCCATAAAGCCCCTCTTGAGAAAAAAACGACGTGAGTTTCTATCCAGCCAGAAACCCTTTCCTACACCGAAAACTCTCATTCTCATGACCTCCTAGGATTTGTGAAACCAGACATTTCCGCGACTCTATCCGGGAAGCGGGTGGCGGATTTTTGGGGCCCTTGCCTATCCTCCTTCATTCGCGAAACGGAAGGAGAACAGTTGTACCTTGAGGTTCTCTTAAAGAGTTAGATCAATTGCGACTTCGTCCAGCGCCGGTGTGCTACCCCCGTCGGGCGTCGTAAGAATCGCTCGATACTGGAACCATTTCACAGCTGGCAGGTCCAAGGGTTGACCCGATTGCTTATAGAAACCCTCGCCCCCGCCGGGTCCCTGCCAGGACGCCTTCTCCAGCCCTGCCTTGGAAGACGCGCTCCGGACCTGGAACTTGACTCCGGTTCCATGCAGCGTCTCCGCCTGCCAGCGGATGCGTCCGGGGCGCTTCCCGTTGGGACACTCCAGCGGAGCCGAAATGTACTCCTCCTGAAGCTTCCGATCGTAGATGTTGCCGATGTCGCGAAGCCGGCCGAAATGAGGCCCGAAGGTCTGGAACCAATGGCGTCGGGCGTAGGAGTAGCCGTCCTTCCCACCCCAGTAAATATTGCTGCCGACCGAGTGGTCTCCCCGCTCCAGGTGGTTGATCACTACCAGATCCATCCAGGAGTCCTGATTCAGATCCGCTACCGTCAGCGCACTGGATGACTCGGCGGGCAGAGTAGTGCGGCGGGATTCGCTGTAGGAACCGCCCGCAGCACCCCAATAGATCAATGCGGGGATGCTCCTTGTGTGGTAGGCGTGGTAGTTGGTCATGACGATGTCCAGGTTTCCATCCTTGTCTAGATCCGCCACCGCTTGTTCCAGTGAGTCGAAACTCTCCAACGAAGTGGTTCGGTCTGAGCTGAAGCCTTCCTTACTGCCCCAGACCAGAATGGCCTGCTGCGTTGGTCGGCCAAAGCGCTTGGGATCCCAACCTCCGCCGAAGATCAGATCCAACCAACCGTCAGCATTGAGGTCCGCCATCTCGGGGTTGGAGGTGGGTTGGACCTTCAGGACCGTGTGTTTCTCGCTGCTGTAATCACCCTCGGCAGAACCCCAGAAGAGATCCACGTGCTCCGAGTCCACATCGGTGAAGATCAGGTCGAGGTAGCCATCCCGGTTGAAATCGGCGATCCGGCTAGCCTGTCCGATGCGGATTCCCAGCTTCAGTTCGCTACGGCGCGACTTGTCGTGGCCCTGCTCGTTGCCCCACAGGATCCAGGCGGTGGAGGGAGGTTCACGGTAGGCAGATCCCAAGACGGCCACCAGATCCAGATGGCCGTCCCGGTTCAGATCGGCAACCGACACCCCGTTAGCACCTTCGATCCCCAGATCTGTTTTCAGCTGATATCCGTCCGGGCCTCCGGCGAAGATGGAGCCACTCGGAAAGATCAGATCGACCCAGCCATCTTGGTCTACGTCGGCTGTCGTGGCAAGGCCGCCTTCCCCTGGCACCACGCTCACCGAGGCAGTCGAGTAGTGGTGCCGTGCATTGCCCCAATAGACGAGCGAGGGGATCGATCGTCCGTGAGCTCCGCTGTTCTGATTGATGATCACCAGATCCTGGTCTCCGTCCCGGTCCAGATCTCCCGCAGTCGTACTCACCGCCCCAAAGCTTTGCAGTTCCCTGCGGTGGGCACCGTCGAACCC
The DNA here is from genome assembly GCA_965219855.1 of Acidobacteriota bacterium. Classification (GTDB taxonomy): domain Bacteria; phylum Acidobacteriota; class UBA6911; order RPQK01; family JAJDTT01; genus CAUZIZ01. The sequence goes on along the minus strand of CBDCOR010000020.1, from coordinate 63,624 downwards.
TTCCGGACCGTTCCAGTAGATATAGGAATTCACATCGGAAGTGTCCTCGTCATGCTTGTTGGAAAACGTGACATCTACCCATCCGTCGCCGTTGATGTCAGCCAGGGCCGCGTCGCTGGCCGCCAAGGTCGGCAGCTCGGTGCGTCGATCGGGCGCATAGCCGTCCCCGCTGCCCCAGTAGATATAGGACGAGTCTCCCTTGCTGTTGGCTACTACCACCTCCGGATATCCGTCCCGGTTGAGGTCAGCCGACTCGCTATCCTCTGCACCCTGGGAAGGAAGCTCGACCCAGGTCTCCCGCGAGAAGCCCTGCCCGCTGCCCCGATGAATGGTCACCCGGTCGTCCTTGTGTGCCAGGACGAGGTCAAGGTGACTGTCTGCGTCGAGGTCCGCCAAATTGGCTCCTATGGCGTCCCCGATCTTCCACTCTTCCCCTGGTGTCTTGAAGCCTTCGGCTCCACCCAGGTACAACACCAGGCTCTGCTTCCGGGAGTTGTTGTTCAGGAAGAGGGCATCCCCATAGCCATCCTCGTTTACGTCTCCGGCGACTACGTCGGCAGCACTGGTCGTGGCCAGGGCCGTGCGCCGCTCCTTGTCAAACCCCCGTGGACCATTCCAATAAACGTACGACTCCAGATGCATATCGAAGCCGAAGCGCTCTCCCCCTTCGATACCCCGGTTTGAAAAAGCCAGGTCGACGAAGCCGTCCCCGTTGAAATCCGCCGCCGCCACACCACCCGCCAAAAGAGTCGGTAGCTCTGTCCGATGGTCTCGCCGGTAGCCTCTTTCACTGCCCCAGTAAACCAACCCCATCATGTGGACCGAGTAGTTGTGGATGAAGTTGCAGAAGACAATCTCAGGATAGTCGTCCCCATTGAGGTCGACGACTAGTGAGGGGCCGCCGCCGTCGCTGGGCAGGCGTGTCACCCCTTTGTCCCGCACCTTGATCTGGCGCAACAGACGCGCCAGCGGTTGTTGCTCAGGCAAGGGAGGCAGGATGGACTCGGGTCCGCCCTTCTTGCCCCAGTAGACCAGCGCGTCAGTGTTTTCCAGGGGATTGTGATCCTGGATCACGAGGACGTCGAGATAGCCATCATTGTTCAGGTCCCAACGATAGATCATCTCCAGCCGGCCGGAGCGGGTGATGTAGAGATTGGTTCCTCCGTCACCGATCCTGCCCGAGGCAAAGTCCTGGTGGCTGGTGTGCTTGATCCAAGCCTCGTATTCGTCTCCGGCCGATGCGGTGGCGGCCAGAGCCGTCGCGACGAGTGAGATAGTGAGTATCTTGTTCATTTCAGATATTCTCGCAGATTTTCGAGTAACAGTGTTTGTATAGCTGGCGCAACTTTTTCGTGTCCCGAACAAGAATGGCTGCAGGGACGACCAAAAACAAGAAAACTCGGATCTACGATCTGGAGGACAGATTGGTAGCATTTGCCGTGGACGTCTGTCGAATCCTCGATGACTTTCCTTCAACCAAAGTATGTCAGGGGCCACCCAAAAGCGGCCAGTGAGGGCCGCATCCGGCGTAGGATGCGCCGATGGCCAATACATTGAAAATGGAAAAGAAGCAAACGGTTTTGGCGCTCCTGAAGCTGGGCTGGTCGTATCGTCGGATCGAGCGAGAGGTGGGAGTCCGACGAGAGACGATTGCCCGCTATGATCCCTCCCGAGATTCAAAACCGGCCAAAGCGGCCCCCGGCTCGGAGGAGCAAAAGCGGCCAAAGCGGCCCCCGGGTCTGCGCAGCTTCTGTGAGCCCTTTCGGGAGCAGATTGAAAAGAAACTCCAGCAGGGATTGCAGGCCAAGCGGATCTGGCAGGACCTGGTCTTCGAGCAGGGATTCGGGGGAGCCTACAACTCCGTCAAGCGCTTCTGTGGAAAGCTCAAGGCGGAGAGTCCTCGCGTGTTTGCTCGGGTGGAAACTCCCCCCGGTCGGGACCTGCAGATCGACTTCGGCAAAGGAGCCCTGACTCGGACCGAATCGGGTCGTTACCGCCGTCCTCATCTGTTCAAGGCCGTCCTCTGCCACTCGCGCCACTCCTATGAGGAAGTCGTCTGGCGGCAGGAACTGAAGACGTTCATCCGCTGTGTCGAGGAGGCTTTTCACGCTTTTGGAGGCGGCGTGGAGGTGGTTCGCCTCGATAACCTCAAGGCCGGGATCACCCGGGCTTGCTTGGTGGACCCCGAGGTCAATGCCGTCTTCAGTGCGCTCGCTCGCCACTACGGCTTCGCCGTGCTGCCCATCCATCCGGGCGCTCCGAACGAGAACGGAAAAGTCGAAAGAAGCATCGGATATACCGACTCCAGCGCGCTCAAAGCTCGCCGCTTCGAGAGCCTGGATGCGCAGAATGAGCATCTGCAGAGTTGGAACGAGCGAATCGCCCGCCAGCGCATCCACGGCACCACCAAGCAGCAGGTCTGGCCCCGCTTTGTCGAAGAACAGAAGCATCTCCGACCGCTTCCGGATTCCCGCTTCAGTTTCTTCCGCGTGGGCCGTCGAACGGTCTCCACCGATGGCCACATCGAAGTCGACCGAGCGTTCTACTCGGTGCCCAATCATCTGCTCGGTTGTGAAGTCGCCGTGCACTGGGATGATCGTATCGTCCGCGTCTTCTTTCGTGAGCAACAGGTGGCCCTGCATCCGAAGCACCCGCCGGGGAGATTCCGAACCGAAACGAGCCATCTTCCGGAACGCAAACGCTACGCGCACTATCGAACCGAGCATCATCTGCTGAAGCAAGCCCGAGCCGTGGGTCCAGAGGCGCACCGCTGGGCCGAGCGAGCTCTGGAGGTCCGAGACATGCTCGCCTACCGACTCGTGCAGGGCATGATCTCGCTGACCCGCCGCTACCGCGCTTCGGTCGTCGACGAAGCCTGCGGCAAGGCGCTCGCACATGACGCCTTCCGCTACCGGACTCTGGTGGCTTTGTGTAAGCGACTGGACGTGCCGCAGCGCTCTTTGTTTACCTCCGAGCACGAGTTGATCCGACCGCTGTCCGAGTACCAGATCACCGATCCCACAGGAGAACCAGAATGATCTCATCAGAACTGGAACGAAAACTTCGTCACCTCCGGCTCTCGGGCCTGGCTCAGGTCTTTGACGTTCGCCTGCAACAAGCCGTCCAGGGAAGGCTCAGCCATCAGGAGTTCTTTGAGCTGCTGATTGATGACGAGCTGACCCGCCGTCGGGACCGGCTGTTGGAGCGACGTTTGCGCCAGGCCCAGTTTCCGGAACAAAAGCACTTGGAGGACTTTAACTTCTCCTTTAACCCCTCCAACAGCGCCGCGGCTGGTTGGTCATCGGTCAGACCGGAGTCGGCAAGAGCCATCTGATCATCACCGTCGGGATCAAGGCGGTCGAAGCCGGTCACCGGGTGCAGTACAAGTCGGCTTTCGATCTGCTGGAAGACATCGCCGAAGCCACGGCCACCGGCAGACGCCGATCTTACATTACGGAGATGACCCGGATCCCGCTGCTGATCCTCGAGGATCTGGGACTCCGCAGAGTGCCGGAGTCGGCGGCAGAAGATCTGTTGGAGATCCTGCACCGCCGATGCCAGAAGACCTCGACGATCCTCAGTTCGAATCGACCCCTGGAGGACTGGGGTGCGATGCTGGGAGGAGATACGGCGGCCACCTCGGCGCTGCTGGACCGCTTCCTGCACACTTCGGAAGTCACCTTCATTCGGGGCAAGAGCTATCGCCTCTACGAGCGACAGCAACGAGAGAAATCCACCCCGAAGCGAGGGAAAGAGAAATGACACCTGCGAGGCGAGTGCTGTGAGTGCGGGCTTGTCCCCTACTCGCAGACCCTGGGACTCAGCCCCAGGCTTCGTAGATTGCCCGCTCCGAGGGAGGGGTCAGGACAGGGTGGGGCAGAGCTCATTGCTTGAGGGGCCTCTGAGCGAATGTTTTTTGAAAAAAGGAAGCCAGGAAGAAGCCGTGTCGTTGAAACCAAGCAGAGACCATGGAAGCCAGGCTTCTCGAGTTTCCCCCAACACCCCCGGAAAGCCGTGGAAACTGCCGCGCTATGGAAACCGTGGGAAAACGGCTGCCTCGCGAAGACGACTCCAGGAGGCGAGTTTTTCCACCGTTCCCACAGCGCTTGGAAAACTCCTCCGGACGGAGTTTCCCACAGTTCCCACCGCTTCTACGGCTGAACACACAACAAAGCCTCCTCCCCCCGCTTCGCGGGGAGGGCTTCACAAGGGATTGAAATGACTCGAACCGGAGGATATAACTACTGAATCACTGGCCGGTTTTGACCCGGCCCCGCCTGGCCGCTTTTGAAGTGGCCCCCGACAACCAAAGTAGGCAATCTGGTCACCAATCAGCTCCTTCGCAGCTGCACCTCTGCAGCTCCCAACTACGGTGAAGCCCAGAGCGCCGAGTCTCGCAAAGACTTCATTCACAAGATGAAGGTCTGCCTCAAAGAACTGCGAGAAACCCAGATCTGGCTCAAGTTTGGGTTAAAGATGAGACTCTCGGAGTCGCCCCAGATGCGAGTCAATATCGAAGAGTGCGGAGAGCTCGTCGCGATCTTCGTCAGGAGCATTCGTACGGCCCAAGACAAGGAAGGCAAGAGGTAGACTCTCCGGCCTTCGAAATTCGCCTGTTCGATATTTTGCGGTTGAGTATTTTCAGCGGTTTCTTTTCTCCAGAGCAAGGAAGAAAGTCCAAACCTCAGAACCTCTAAACACCGAACATACGAACTCCAAAGTGCTTCCGTCCCCTTTGAAATTCGCCTGTTCGATATTTCGCGGTTAAGCGGTTGCCTCCCCCAGAGCAAGGAAAGAAAGCCCAAATCTCAAACCGCAAAACACCGAACATGCGAACTCCGAAGTTCGTCCCGTTGATTCGCTCGATCGATATTCTGCGGTTATAACATTCGGCCTATTCTCCCGCCCACATCAATCGTCTTGACTCAACACCCAGCTGGCCAGGTCCACCGCTACCCGGTCCTCGGTATCCTTCCCCCAATCCCTCAGGGTCGATGACAGCTCCTGTCGCATCTGTGTGTGGGAAGCCGAAGCGTACAGACTCCTCCGTTCCCCTGGATCTTCCTCCAGATCGTAGAGCTCGCCGGGCCGGAAGGCGTCGCCGGAGTCAAACCGGCGTAGGATCAGCTTGAAGCGCTCCGTCCTCAGCGCTCGCTCGTCATAGAGGGAGCCCCCGATCGGCGCCTGAGGAATATTCTGGATCACTACGGGCCGATCCCATCGGTCATGTCCTGAGGAGACCCGTTCCAGCAGGCTTTCTCCCTGAAGGTTCAGTCGCTTGGTGTAGGAGCGAACCCCCATCACGGGCTAGATTCCGGCAGCCTGCAGGAAGGTGGGCATCAGGTCTACCAGGCTGACGCCGGACTGCCACACCGCTCCCTGGGGTAACAATTCAGGGTGGGCCATGATCAGCGGAACCCGGGCCGATCCTTCGTAGGCGACACACAGCCCTTCTTCGGTACCCGGACGGTCGCTCCAGACACGCCCGTGATCCGAGGTAACGACGATCAGGGTGTTGTCCAGAATCTCCAGACGGCGCAGCGTCTCAACCAGCCTCCCCACGTTCCAGTCCAGGTTGGACACCGTACCGTAGTAGGGGGCGCGTTCGTCACCCTGGTAATGCTCCAGAAACTGGTGGGGCGGATCCAATGGCTCGTGGGGCGCGTAGTAGGACTGGTAGAGGAAAAAGGGCTCATCCGCGTGCCGCTCCATGAAACGCATTCCCTGCTCGGTGTGGACATCGGGTCGGTAGCGGGACTGGTGGGGTTCGCCAATCCAGTGACGCAACAAGGAGTTGAAGGATTTCCAGTAGTCGAAGAAGCCAGGATTTGGGGGACCCAGATGCCATTTGCCGATGTGGGCGGTGGCATAGCCGGCATTATCGAGCAGAAAGGGAAAGTTGTCCCAGAGCCGAAAACGCGGATCTCGGAAGGGGTCGGCGATAGACTCCTTGTAGTTGGAGTGGACCGAGGTGGTCGGGATCGGATAGACGTTGCGCCGCAGACCGTGGGCGTGGGGGTAGCTGCCGGTGAGAATGGACGCCCGAGCGGGGCCACATAGGGCCTGTGGGGTGAAGCAATTGGCGAATCGGACTCCCCTCCCTGCCAGGGCATCCAGGTTCGGGGTGTGGACTTCCTTTTCTCCATAGCAGCCAACGGCATCCGTCCGGCACTTGTCAAAGAGAATGAAAAGGATGTTTGGAGGCCGTGCCGATATCGCCGCACTCCTCGAATCGTTGAAGCTCATCATGCCTCCTCAGTACTACCCCCAGCGGTGCTGGCCACATTCGAGAAAGAAACTGTTGGGGGTTAACAGAGATCTTTCTGTTGTCCGGCTCTCTCCTCAGAACTTGGACTCACGCTGCTAACGAGTCAAGTCGTTCGCGGCTCTGACAGCCTGTTTCGAATACTGCTCACTGTTTACCGCTTACTATTCAAGTTCCACCTTAGCAGCGCTACCGGCTGCGCCGGATCGTACCTGAAAGAAACTTCAGTCGAGGGACGTAGCGGTGGCCTCCAGGCCGCCGTGTTCTCTCCTTCAAGCCTTTGGCTCGAAAAACGGCGGCCTGGAGGCCACCGCTACTGGAGGAGACTCTATCCAATTCTAGATCAATGGGTTACGTCCTTTCTCCATCCCAATCCAAAAATAAAGCCGATCATTCGCCTGGAATCAGGTTGGAAATCAGGCTACACGATGCGGTTGTAACACTTCGTAGTCCGGTTCCAGACCCAGGCCCGGAGCCTGAGGGACCTGAACGCAGCCATCTTGGGCAACCACATACTCTCCCAGATGCGTCGATAGTTGAAGGGATCTTCACCTACCAAGGCCTGCTTGAAGTGCTCGACCAGGGCGCTGCTCACCTGTCCCGGGCGTCCCACGGCACCCCCGCCGAAGCCCAGACCGGTCACTCCCTCATCCGTCTCTATGTGGACCAGGTTCAGCACCACGTTGGTGTAGGTGTATTTGCCGTTGCTGATCGGTTTGGGCCGTGGCCAGGCATAACATTGAGCCGTCACATCGGTAATCTTCATCTCCGCTCGTACATCAATAGATGCCTTTCTCCACGACGTTCCGACGTGCGACGAGTTCTTTCTTAGCGACGACTGCGTCCACTTTCTCGAATCTGCTGGAACTGCGCAACCAGCCGCTTCACAACATCCGGATGGCTCCCTGCCAGATTGCTTCTTTCCGCGATGTCCTGGGACAGGTCGAAGAGCTGGTAGGGCTGGGCGAAGGGATCTCCCAGAGGCTTCTCCCGCCCACCGGAGCCATTTCCCAATACCAGTTTCCAACTCCCGTCGCGGATCGCAAAGATGCCCGCATAGGAGTGATGAATCACGGGAGCGCCTCTTGGGCCTTCCTCGCCACGCAGTACGGAAAGCAGGGAAAAGCTGTCCTCAGCGGTATCGGCCTCCAGCTCCGCACCCACGATTTCGGCGCTGGTGGCGAAAAGGTCGGTCAGGGCAATCGTCTGCTCGCACCTGGAGCCGGATTCGATGACACCGGGCCAGCGAGCCAGAAAGGGGACACGATGCCCACCCTCCCAGATGTCTGCCTTGGTACCCCGTAGCGGTCCATTGGCGCGGTGGCGGTTGGTCCGATAGGCCTGGATGCTTGGATCGTCGACGTGATCCCTCCGTGCAGGATCACGGGAGCCAAACATATACGAGCCGTTGTCGGAGGTGAAGATCACGAGGGTGTTGTCTACTACACCCACCTCCTCCAATGTGCCCAACACACGTCCCACGGTCCAGTCTACCTGCGCGACAAAATCGCCGTATTCGCCCAGATCAGTACTTCCACGAAAGCGAGGATGTGGCTGGGTTGGCTTATGCGGCGCGGTCAACGGAAAGTAGAGAAAAAAGGGACTGCTCACTTGGGCCCGCCTACGGACGAAACCAACCGCTTCCTCGGTCAGTCGGTCCAGAACCTCATCAACCACAAAATCCTGGGCGCGCGGTCCTGCGCGGATGAAGTGCGGAAACGACACCGGCTCCTGCTGAAGCACCGGCTGCGTGGTAAATCGGTTGTTTCGCACGAACACATAGGGCGCCATGTCGAGGGAGGCGCTGACGCCGAAAAAACTGTCGAAGCCGCGGCTGCTGGGAGCGTCGGCGATCGTCTCTTCGAAGTTCACGCCAGGATCGCCCTGCCACAGGGACCTGTCTGCCTCGTCGGGTTCTTTAAACGATGGGTTCATACCCAGGTGCCACTTGCCCACGGCTCCTGTATGATAGCCGTACTGTTTCAGCATCGAGGCAATAGTCAGGCGCTCCCGGTCGATCAACGGAGGACTATAGCCCCCCAGGACTCCCCGTTTGAGCCGGGTACGCCAGCAGTAACGGCCGGTCAGCAAACCATAGCGTGTCGGCGTACATACGCTCGACGGTGCATGGGCATCGGTAAAGGTCATCCCGGCGACGGCAAGTCCATCGAGGTGGGGAGTGGGTATCCTCGACTTAGGGTTCAGAGATCGAATGTCGCCATAACCCATGTCGTCGGCGAGAATGAGGACAATGTTGGGGTTCTTCCCAGCCTCGGCAGGAGCTTCGGTCTGACACCCAACGCCCATCGCCAGAAGGGCGCACGCCGGCGCCATCGAAGCCAATCTGTGGATCATGTCCAGCGAAGTCTACCAGACGAAAATCAGAAACGCGAAGGAGCAACGCTGGGCCTCAGGACACCATCGGGAGGCCACCCGCAGCGTAGAGAAATGAGTGTTTTTGACGCCCTTTTTGGAGTTTGATGCTTGAGATTTGGGGCTTTCAACAGCTAGGACTCTTGCTTGTAGTAACATAGGCGGCCAAGTTGGATGTCCAGAGGGGAGAAAGCCAGAGCGATGATGAAATGCTGATCATGCAAGAATGCTGCATCTGTGGACAAGACTTGGAGTTGATCCAACCCCACCTGGAAAGCCGACCCACAGGCCACAACGGGGAGACAGAGATCTGGGGCTACTGCTCGAACTGCTGGAGCCACATGACGAGGCTGCGACAAGGAAACGTGGATCTGGGACGGATCTATTCAAAAGTCATCGTCCACACCGACGTTACTCCCAAGAACGGCCACCAAGAAGTGGGAAACTGATTCCACCCCGCCTTTCTCTCGTCGAAACCCGGATGCTGCCTTGCCGATGATTCAGAGATTTGCCCTGATCGCTGCTGCTTCAACGCTTCTTGGCCTCCTGCAGAGCTCTTTTCATTACATTCCCGGTCTGCTCCGTTACTTCGACCACCCCGAAATCGTGGCCAGCTGCATCGCACCGCGACCCTTGATGGTCTTGGCTCCGTTGCACGATCCTGATATGCCGGCCTCGGGCGTCGATCAGCTTCTTCGAGTGACAAGCCCCGCCTACCTGAAGGCTGGGCATCCGGAAAAATTCAAGGCGTACCGTCCCAATGACGGCCATGTCTTCCGGGTTGAGTATTTCGAGTGGATGGCCGGCTGGTTTCGTTCCGCACTGGTAAAGTGACGTCCCTAAAGACTCTCGCCGCACTGATAGCAACTGCCGTCATCAGCCTGGCAATCTGGCTGCTCCTGAAAGAACGCCATTCTGTCAACGATCTGATCCAGGTGCCGGAGGGCTTCGAGCTGCAGCTCGCGGCTGCTCCACCTCTGGTCCAGCGCCCCATCGTGGCGGCCTTCGACGAACAGGGCTTCCTCTATGTCGCCGAGTCTTCCGGATCCAACGACAAAGTCGAGAAACAGCTCCGGGAAAAGCCTCATAGCATCCTCAGACTGGAGGACACCGACGACGACGGATACTTTGATAAGCGGGTCGTCTTTGCCGACCGGATGATGTTTCCAGAGGGCACCATGTGGTTTGACGGATCGCTCTACGTGGCGGCCCCGCCCAGCATCTGGAAACTGACGGACACGGATGGGGACGGCGTTGCGGATCGACGGGAGGAGTGGTTTCAAGGCAAGACCCTGACCGGCTGCGCCAACGATCTTCACGGCCCCTACCTGGGACTCGATGGTTGGATCTACTGGTGTAAAGGGGCATTCGCCGAACAAACCTACCCGCGTCCGGGCAGGACACCATGGGTCACGCGGGCAGCCCATGTCTTCCGTCGCCGGCCCGGAGACACCCTCGTGGAGCCGGTAATGACGGGGGGGATGGACAATCCAGTGGACGTGGTCTTCACCCCTGGCGGCGAGCGGATCGTGTCAGCAACCTTCGTGCGCCAACCTGGACAAGGCCGCCGCGATGGCCTGATCCATGCCGTCTACGGTGGCGTCTACGGCAAGGCCCATGGTGTTACCGAAGGACACAAGAGAACCGGGGAGCTGCTGCCTCCAATGACCCACTTCGGCCCTGGGGCACCCTGTGGTCTGGCCCGCTACCACTCAACCGTCTTCGGTCAGGAGTATCAGGACAATTTGTTTACCTCCCTTTTCAACCTGCACAAGGTGACGCGTCACGTTTTGGTACCCAAGGGTGCCACCTTCGAGACCCGAGATAGCGACTTCCTGGTTTCCAGCGCCCAGGACTTTCATCCTACCGATGTCCTGGAAGACGCCGACGGCAGCCTGCTGGTGATCGACACAGGCGGCTGGTACAAGCTCTGCTGTCCCACTTCGCAGCTGGCCAAACCCGACGTCCCAGGTGCCATCTACCGGGTTCGAAAAAGGGGTGCGACCAGGATAGAGGATCCCCGGGGACGGCGTATTGATTGGGACGGACTGAAATCCAAGCAGCTGGCAGAGCTACTGGACGATGATCGACCTGCGGTGAGGAGCCAGACCATTCATCGACTCTCAAGACTGAAAAAGGGAGCCTTCCCCACCCTAGCCGAGACCCTGAAGAATTCGAGTTCCGTCAGAGCTCGACGTGGGGCCGTCTGGACTCTCACTCGCATCGAAGATGCCAGAGCCCGAGAGATGGTTCGACCAGCCCTTTCAGACCAGGACGACAGCGTTCGCCAGGCGGCGCTGCACTCGGTCAGTGCCTGGCGGGATGCCGGAGCCCTGCCGCAGCTGATGAATCTCTTGAAAAGCAGCTCCAGCCATCTCCGGCGGACCGCTGCCGAGGCGCTTGGCCGGATCGGTGATAAAGCGGCGGTTCCCGGCCTGCTGGCCCGGGCCAGGGCTGAGAACGACCGGGTCCTGGAGCACGCACTGACCTATGCCCTGATCGAAATCGATGATCCGATCGGCACGGCTGAGGGTCTACATGCTGCCGCGTCCACAACCAGGAAGGCTGCTTTGATTGCTCTGGATCAGATGGACTCTGGCAAACTGACTCCCGCGACGATCACAGCCTTGGTGTCCTCTGAAGACCCGCTGCTCGAGGACGCCGCCTGGTGGATCATCGGGCGGCATCCTGACTGGGGCCCCGACCTGACCGGGTTCTTCCGACGACATCTGGCTGACCAAAGCCTAACCCCCCAGAAGCATCAGGGCCTCGAACGACGGCTGGCGGAGCTCGCCACCAGTGCCGCCATCCAGGATCTCCTGGCCAGTTTGGTCCAGGGAACCAGGTCAACAGACTCCCGGCTTGCGGCCCTGCGGTCGATGGCACAAGCCCCGCTGAGGGAGCTGCCAACTGCTTGGACGACGGCCCTGGCCGGGGTACTGTCCGAAAAGCATACAGAACTGGTTCGCGGGGCGGTTTCGACGGCCTCCGCCCTGCCGCTTCCCGAGGAGGGAGCTGACGATCTCAAATCGGCACTCCTGAATATCGGCCGGGAGGTCGACCGCAAGAAATCAGTCCGTCTGCAGGCGCTGGCTGCAGTCCCAGAAGGACCAGGAAGCCTCGAACCCGAGCTCTTCGAGGTATTGATAGACAGCCTCGAACCCAGCCAGACCCTGGCCCTTCGAACCGCGGGATCCAGGGTGCTGGGAAAAGCGAGGCTGGATCGACAGCAGCTGCTCACTTTGACCGATTCCATTTCACGGGTGGGCCCCCAGGAACTTCCCCAGCTGTTGTCCGCTTTCTCCAACTCCGACGACGAGGTGGTCGGTAAAAGGCTCCTGGTCTCCCTCGGAGAATCGCACAGTCTACAAAGTCTGCGCCCAGATCAGCTCCAATCCTGTCTGCTCGGCTTTCCCAAGTCCGTAAGGAAACAGGGGCAGGAACTGCTGTCCTCGCTTGATCTGAACATCCCGCAGCAGAAGGCGCTCTTGGAGGAACTCCTGGAGAGCTGTAAGGGAGGGGACGCGCGTCGCGGCCAGTCTGTCTTCAATGGGTCCAAGGCAGCCTGCTCCTCCTGCCATGAAGTGGGTTACCTGGGTGGGGACCTTGGCCCCGACCTCTCCAGAATCGGCCAGATTCGCGACGAACGGGACCTCTTGGAGTCGATGGTCTTTCCCAGCGCCAGCTTCGTGCGCAGCTACGAGCCCGTAGTGATCGAAACCAAGTCAGGCGAATTTCACAACGGAGTGCTGCGCGAGGAAGCTCACGACGAGGTGCTGTTGGTGACCGGAGCAGAGACCAGGGTTCGTCTGGCTCGAACCGAGATTGCCGAGATAAGGCCGGGCACAGTCTCCGTCATGCCCTCCGGCCTGGACCAGCTCCTGTCTGAGCAGGAGCTCGCCGATCTACTTGCCTTCTTGAAAGAGACCGCTATACGCCCATGATTCGACGGATAGGAAATCACGGGCAGGGATGCCCGTGCCACTGCAGGATCCCGAAGTTTCGTTCTCGAATGATCCGGCTCACAGCCGAGGGCGGGACTAAGCTGAAACTTCATTTGCAGAAGTAGCTTTGGCCTCCAGGCCGAAGTCTTATTCTTCTGAGCCTTTGACTCGGACGGCGGCCTGGAGGCCACCGCTCCGCCGGACCCGAAGTTTCGTTCTCGAACGGGGCCAGTTCCCGCGACGATTGGTCGGTTGGTTTGGTACCCATTGTGGGTACCGGGGAAAGAACCTATTGTGGATTCCTCACTCTCCGCCAGAGATCAGGCCAGAATAGCGATAGGAGGAATCCCATAACTGCTTGAATCTAAGTGTTATGATCTGTCTCCGCTCAGAGAAATTAGCGGTCTTCGGCGAAAACAGTTAATCTTGCACGAGCCCTAAGATTGGCTGTCCGCACGCAAAAAGGGGCGCACCGACCAGTACGCCCCTCTTTCTGTTAGTGCTCGCAGACTACCCGGCTACCAACGGTCTCGTCCACGCCCACCGCCACCGTAACCTCCACCTCCGGATCGATTTTCCCGCGGCCTGGCCTCATTGACGGTAAGAGTCCGCCCATCAAGCTCAGTGCCATTCAGGGCCGAGATCGCCTTCTGCGCATCTCCAGCAGATTCCATCTCCACAAAACCGAAGCCGCGTGATCGACCTGTATCTCGGTCTGTAATCACCTTGGCTGATTCGACTTCCCCTTGTTCCGAAAAGAGTTGCTCTAGCCGTTCATCCGTTGTGGAATAGGGCAGACCACCCACGTATAGTTTGTTACTCACTGTTCTCCTCCTAAAGAGAAAATGCTCGTCTGCCAACCCTGAGATCCTGACCGGAAAAGGAAAACAGAACATGGTCGGATGCTCGGTCTCGTGCCACAGTCTAGTCGCTGATTCCTTAAGGGGTATCTTTCGCAGGGGTAAGACTGACTAGGCCTTCAATTTGTTATTTGAGACAGCTTCAGGAGGCCTTGTACTGAAGAAATCATAGGAAGCATACCCCTATCCTTGCCTTCCTGTCAAAGGCAAGAGAGGGTTGGCAGAGGCTTCGCCATGCTGAAGTCAGACATTCCCCGCCAGTTCTTGAAGGAATCTGTGATGAGTGCGTAGGTCGGGATCGGAGTGATGTCTTGTCCCAGTTCTGGACTTTGACGGTATCTTGTAGCTTGTATCTTGGTGCCAAGCGTCCCTCAGTGGCGTTCGCCTACTGGATTCAAAAGGATTCACTCCCAGCAGTGCTACCGACCTCGGAACATCTCCTGACGCTTGTAGCCTGAAGGGGGCTCAAAGGCGTCCGGGTCGATAGTTTGACGCTTGGCGGAGCGCAGCGCGGTTTCGCCCTCCAGCGAACCGCCGTCCCCGAAGTCGCGGGTCACTACCGGGAAACCACCTAATTCCTTCATATGCTCGAAGACATTATCATCCACGCTTGGTCCTCCCACCCCGCTCCCAAGGCCTGTGCCCGAGAAGGAGCCCATCACTTCCCCTGAAGAAATCCGCCATATCTTCGAACGCGTCGACGACGTCGCTTCCGCCTTCCACATTACCCCAGTCCGTTACCCACAGCTCGCGAGTCCTACGGCCATCGCGAAACACTTCGTACTTCACACAGGGGTAACCGTTGCGATCGGCTCGTTCGCTGGTTTTCTTCAGCTCGCTCTCGGAGCGCTTCGGGGGCAATTGCTGTTGGGGCATGCGTTGCTTCATCATCTGCTCTATCATCGCCCTCTTGTCTTCAGGCACGTTCTTGAGCGCTTCTTGCATTTTCTGCTCTGCCTCGGTCAGCTGCCCCGCAATTTGACCCATCGCTTCTTTGTCCATCAAGTGGTAGGTTCTATTTTCGTGATCGACCACAACCATCTCGCGGCGATCTCCACGAAAGATCATCTCCCCTTGCTTGCCCTTCCCTCCCGAAGCGATTCCCATCTTCAGATGGCGTCCTTCGACAGCCGCTTGAATGCTTTCGGACTTCGGAGGCGATTGTTCGTGATCTGTGACGTCAATCTCGTACACAACTCCAGCAAAGAGTGGGCCCAGAATCAGCGTGATGACCAGGCAAACAGACAACGTAGTTTTCATCGGCGGTTCTCTCCTTTGTCAGTCGAGTTTGGTGGTACAGAAAAAATTATAACAGACCGGGGTCGCCCCCTGGAGCGTGTCGCGCGGCATACCTATCGGAGACTTCTACAGTCAATCCCGACTGGCATTCCAGGTGATGCAGGCTTATAGTCCAGACCAACAGAAAAATGGGGAGGTAAGCGTTGAGGAACATCTATCAGCCGTCTCGATCAAGTGGCCGATTTCGTTTTTTCTGGTCAACTTCACTCATGCTGGCCAGCATCGCCTTGTGTCTGTCCTGTTCCCCCGAAATGGAGCTCTCCGTTCCGGCCGAGAAGCTTGTGTGGCAAAAGCACCCGATCCATTCGGGGTTCTCCACCCTCACCGCAGTAGCAGGAGAGTTCAGCGGGGACGACTTGCCGGATGTGATCAGCAACAGCGATGGCAAGACTCACCTCTTCGTGGCTCCTGATTGGAAGGAGATCATCCTGGATGACGACGCGGAGAGGGACTGCATCCACAGCGAAGTCATGGACGTCGACGACGACGGCGACATGGACTGGATCGGTGCGCGCTACCAACCGGGCCTCATCTTCTGGCTAGAGCAGCCTGCGGCACCCCTCTCAGAGCCCTGGACCTATCACCTGGTAGACGATCAGGTCGACGGAATCCATGGACTCCTCACAGGTGACGTCGATCAGGACGGCAAACTGGACCTGCTCGCCACCAGTGCCCAACCCCAGGGACCTGTTCCTGACTCCCTGGTCTGGCTGCGTGTCCCTGAGGATCCCCGGTCCGCTCCCAGTTGGGACCGCCACGTCTTTGCCGCCGGTGACGCTCCTGGTCTGAGTCACTATTTGGGATTCGGCGACGTCGATGGGGACGGACGACCAGACGCTGCCAGCGCGGCCAAGGGGGGACCCAGCGACTCCACTGGCCTGGGTAACTGGTTTGCCTGGTGGGAGGCTCCCGAAAATCCGAAACAGCCGTGGACGAAGCACCGTCTGGGCGGCGACGAACCCGGTGCAACCAACATCCATCCAGCGGATGTAAACGGCGACGGAAAGACAGACTTCATCGCTTCGCGCGGACACGCCAAGGGTGTGATCTGGTTCGAGGCTCCCGAGTGGAAGATCCACGACATCAATCCCACCATCCAGGAGCCCCACTCCCTCACCGTCGCGGACCTAGACGGGGATGGAGATATGGACGCCGCTACCTGCGCCTTCGGTTCCAAGCAGGCCGCCTGGTTCGAGAATGACGGTTCCGGTCAGTTCGAGACTCATATCCTGGACGAAGACCAGGAGGCTTATGATATCCGCGCGGTGGATCTGGACGCGGACACTGACTTGGACCTCCTGGTCGCGGGCAGAGGGAGCAAGAACGTCGTATGGTACCGAAACCCGCTGAAGTAGACCCCCTTCCCCTACCCGGATTGAAGGGGCTCTACCGTCGCCTCATCTTGGCCCTGCTCTTGTCAGGACTGGCAACCGCCTGCCAATCGACGCCGCCGCTGGTCCTGCAGCATCTGGACCTGGGGACACACCGCCACCTTCTCTTCAACGATGCGCTGGTGGCGGACCCCAGAGGGGGATTCCAGATCACCCTCAACCCAGCTCTGCGAACCGAGGGGCCGGTGCTCTCACCCGAAAAGCCCTGGGAGAAGTATGGACTGCACAGCGTCAGCGTGGTCGACCACGGCGGCCTCTACAGGCTCTGGTACGGTGCCCGGGGAGAGGACAAGGTCGGCAGGCTCTGCTATGCGACGTCTAACGACGGGATCCATTGGACCCGACCCAGCCTGGGCCTGGTGGCCTATGCGGGAAGCAAGGAAAACAACATCGTCCTGGCGG
This sequence comes from Acidobacteriota bacterium, assembly GCA_965219855.1. Taxonomy (GTDB): domain Bacteria; phylum Acidobacteriota; class UBA6911; order RPQK01; family JAJDTT01; genus CAUZIZ01. The sequence continues at coordinate 47,090 of CBDCOR010000020.1, read as the reverse complement.
ACGTCGGCAGCGTCTTCCTGGATCCATCGGCCAGCGACGAGAAACGCTTCAAGCTCATCTGCGGTCGCGGCAAGTACCCCTACGTTTCGTTCTACGATGGGGGTGCCCGCTTCCGCTACGCAGAGGAACCCCCTGCTACCTGGCACTACTCGGGTATTGGTGGAGCCTATTCACCCGACGGTGTCCACTGGACCTACACCGAGAACGAGTCCATCCTTCCCTGGTACACAGACACCGCGAACGTAGCCTTTTGGGACGAACGGATCCGGAAGTACGTCGCCTTCGTGCGTTGGAACGAATTCCTGCGCGTCAAGGATGGGGAACTAAGGGGTTCCTTTGACTACCGTGCCATCGGCCGCTCCGAGAGCGAGGACTTCGAGAACTTCCCGGAACCGGAAAAGATCCTGGAACCCGATTTCGACCATCCCGAGGACAAGGATCTATGGGGTGGAGGGCTCTACGACTCGGCGGCCCTCAAGTACCCATTCGCTCGAGAGGCCTATTTCATCTTTACCGCCGCCTTCCACCACAGCAGTGACACCTTGGACATCCAACTGGCCGCGAGCAGCGACGGCAAACACTTCCGGCGCTGGCGAGAGCCCTTTGTCCGTCTGGGCCGCCGGGGACAATTCGATTCGGGGATGCTGTACATGGGGCGGGGTATCGTGGCCCGGGGCGACGAACTCTGGATGTACTACAGCGGCTATGACCGCCTACACGACCAGTCAAAAGTGGAGACCTACAGTTCTTCGATTGGACGGCTGCGGATCCGACGCGACGGCTTCATCTCACGAGATGCATCGGCTCAGGCTGCAACCTTGACGACACACCCGTTCGAGCTGGCCGGAAAGCGCCTGGAAGTGAATCTGGATGCCAGCTCTCGTGGCTGGCTCAAGGTGGAGATCCTGGATCAGGGTGGGCAACCGATCTCCGGTTTCGGCGAAGAGGACGCCGATCGCCTGGATTCGAACGATGTCCACCGGAGTGTGACCTGGAAAGGAAAAGAGGATCTATCCTCCCTTTTCGGCAAGTCTATCCGACTGCGCTTCAGAGGTCAGTCAGTCAAACTGTATGCCTTCCAGTTCCTGGGTCGCGAATAAAGGCAAGCCAGATCCGGGCGATAATCCTGTTCCTGATCCTGGCCCTTGCGGCGGATTCCGCTCAGTCTGAAGATCCCATTGATCTGGGCTCCCGCCTCAAACCCCTGGTAGACCGATTTCTGATTCAGTCCTTGAAGGGAAAGGCTCGCCTTCAGCTCCGCAAGCCCCAACGCCGGGAGGTCGTCCAGGTCCAGGACGTTCCTTGGGAGGGGACTTTCACCGCCCACCACACCCTGTTCCGGGATGGGGACATCTATCGGATGTACTGCGGTGGACGCCATTACGAGCCGGTAAAGCAAGTCAGGCACGTCCTGGAACTACGCCGCTAGAGTCTTCCCGCCGGCATCAGAAACTGTAGCGCTCGGCGACCTCAGGCCACCTGGTGCTGAGGTCGTCATAGACAACAGAGGGCGCCGAACGGTGAAACGCGCCCACGTCCAGATCGATATCTGCCATCCGGTCTGTCCCCGGCACACCCTCATTGAGCACGAATTGGAGATGGGGAGAAGCACCGGTCTGACGGAAACTGTGAATCAGACTGCGTATTCCGGTGAAACCGGCCACCGAATCCGGAGCAAACCGGCCGGGTCGGAGCGAAGCGACGCCGGAGGTTGATAATCATCTCCGAAGTGGCCGGTTTGAGTCAATCCACAGGAGTCTCTTGGGTTGAGAACACATCATCTCGTCTCTCCTTTCCTGAGTGAGTTGCTGAGGCAAAGCTTGCTTCAGCAGAGTGTTGTTTCCATTGTTGCCTCAGAGTCTTCAGGCGACTCCTGAGATAATCCCAGTATTGATCGGAGACAGGTTGTTGTCTCACTTCCTGGATTAGAGGTTCGAAGTAGCTCAGGGAAGTGATCGGTCCACCGGTGTGGCCGTTGAGCCAGGCGACGTGCTTGCGGGCGCAGCCGAGAAGCAGGGCCTGCTCGATCTGCCGCAAGGACAGGCCCTGGCGGTAGAGGCGAGCGGCCAGCTGCCGATCGGCCGGGGAGAAGGAGCACTGAACGCCAGGGGCATCGAGCAGCAGACAGGCCACCTGATCGAGGTATTGGGATTCGGCCGCTTCGGGCTCCTGGACGAGGGATCTTTGGTAGGGCCAGAAGGCCTCGCTGATCTGGATGTGAGTGCGCTCGTGTTGATTGCGAGCGAGGCTGAGCTGAACTAGACCTCGGGACTGGAGTTCTCCCAGGTAGGTGAACAGGGAGCGGCGAGATTTGCGCAAGGCCGGAGCCAACTGGGTAGGCGAGACGGTCAGTTCGCCGGTGCAGCGATCCGCTTTCAGGCACAGATAGACAAAGAGTTTGAAGGCGCCGTCGCTGACGCTCTCCATCGCCTGTAGCAACGGAGCACCGGCGGCGGCGAACCAGCCACCTTGGACTTTCAACTGCGGTGTTGGACTCATGATTCGTCCTTTGCTTTGGTGGGAGGATGACGATGCCGGCGCATGGAAGCCCCTTCGAGCTCAATGCGGTAGGCATTATGGACCAGACGATCCAGGATGGAATCAGCGGTGGTCGGATCTCCGATCTGCTCATGCCAATGGGCGACGGGAAGCTGGGAGGTCAGGATCGTGGATCGACTGTCGTAGCGATCCTCGCAGATCTCGTAGAAGTCCCGTCGCTCGCTCTCGGCCAAGGGATTCATGGCCCAGTCATCGACGATCAGCACGTCGGTGCGGGCGATCTTACGCAGGAGCTTGTCGAGCGAGCCGTCGGCTCGAGCCAAAGCCAGATCGCGAAAGAGTCGAGCGGCACGAGTGTACAGAGCCGTCCACCCGTCGCGAGCGGCCTTCTGAGCAAAGGCACAGGCCAAGAAGGTTTTCCCGACTCCACAGGGACCGATGATCAGGAGATTGTGGTGGGTCTGGATCCAACGGCAGGTGGCGAGGCTGGCAATCAGCGAGCGATCCAGCCCCCGAGGTCGGCGATAGTTGACATCTTCCAGACAGGCCGAGAGCTTCAATCGGGCATTCTTCAGACGACGCTCCAAGGCCCGATTCTCTCGCCAGGTCCACTGCCGATCCACCAACAGGGCAAAGCGTTCTTCAAAGCTCAGTTGGGCCATCTCCGGGTCGGAGAGTTGCTCGGTGAAGGCCTCAGCCATGGCCCTGAGCCGCATGGCGTGAAGTTTTTCGACGGTGGGATTAACCAACATGAGAGGCTCCTTTCTCGCCTTCGAAGTACTCGGCCCCTCGCACGTTGGCGTGCTCGATCGGAGGACGTTCCGGCAACGGTTGCGGTTCCGCTTGACGGTCCAGACCGTTCTTCAACATGGACTGGATACTCTTGTAGGAGCAGGCCTGAAGTCGCAGGGCCCGACGGCAAGCCTGCTCCAAACGGTCTTCCCCAAAGCTGGAGCCCAGGCGCAGGATACCCAAGCAGGAGCGATAGCTTTGCTCGGGATAGCGACGGGATTGGAGGATCTTCTCGACCACCGATGCGGTATGGGGCCCGACTTTCTGAGCCCAGTGGATCAGACGCGAGGGTGACCACTCCAGATAGCGGCGATGGCATTCGGGCCGGTGCTCGTCCAAGGTCGTGGCCTTGCCCGGCTGATAGGAGCGACGGTGAGAGGTCACGCGGCGACCTTGATGGAAGATCTCCACGGTGGTGACGGTGGTGCGCAGCTCGACCTTCTGACCCACCAGGACATAAGGGACGCTGTAGCAGTGGCGGTCGAACTCGATGTGGTAATCGATGTTGACGCGGGCCTTCTTCCACTGGGCGAAGACGTAGCGTTGGGCCGGCAGGGGCCCCAGAGCCGGACGATCCAGGTCCTGGAAGCGCTGGCGGCGGTTGCCGGGGAGCTTGTGAAAGTTTCGAGTGTTGAGACGCTCCAGCAGCTCGGCAATGGCTTCGTTGAGCTCTCCCAGGGAAAAGAAGGTCCGGTGACGCAAGGCGGCCAAGATCCAGCGCTCGACGACTAACACACCCGACTCCGCCTTCGCTTTATCTCGAGGACGGCGCACTCGAGCCGGGATCACCGCGACGCCGTAGTGCGAGGCCCAATCCGAATAGCTCGCATTGAGATCCGGTTCATAGCGACAGGGGCGATGGACCGCATCTTTGGTGTTGTCTGGAACCACGACGCAGGGGCAACCCCCCAGGAACTCCAGAGCCCGAGTGTGGGCCGCGAGCCACGAGGGTAAGTCCTGCCTTAGGGAGGCTTCCGCATAGGTATAGTTGCTTGCCCCCAGCACGGCCACGAAGATCGAGGCCTCTTGGGTTTCCCCCGTATGGCGATCCACGATCGGGACCGTGTCGCCGGCATAGTCCACGAAGAGCTTCTCGCCGGCCCGGTGTTCCTGCCGCAGCACCAGATCCAGCTTGCCCCGCCAGCGATGCTACAGATCGCAGAACTGACTGTACTGATAGCCCTCCGGATACGCCTGCTTGTACTCATCCCAGAGCAGCATCAAGGTCACATGTTTGTGTCGGCAGCGCTCCTCATGGACGGTGGCGAAGTCGGGGAGGGGACGTTGCTCCGGGGGAGATTTACCCGTGGGAGGAAACACCCGGTTCTGAATCGCCCGGTCATCCCACCCCTCAGGGAGTGGCCAACTCAGACCGGCTCCTTGGGCCCGGCGCACATACTCTGCCACGGTGCTGCGCGCGAGGGCACAGCTACGGGCGATCTGCCGATCCGAAAGATGAAGCTGAAACTTCAGGCGTAGGACATTTTTGATTTTGCGCATGGACTTCCTTTGGTTCGGCACGATCGCTCCTCCGAAAAGGAGTCATGGTACCGAAGGAGTCCAACGTCGCTTCCGTCCGCTCTGGAAACCGATTCCGGGAAACCGGCCACCCTTCCGGAAACCCCGTTTCTAGTGGCCGGTTTCCCGCCGGATTGGGTGGCCGGTTTGCTCCGGAATCAGTGGCCGGTTTCGTCCGGAATACGCAATCAGACCAAACTTGGCGTGCGTGTCGACCGCTTCACCCTTGTCTTGCTCAAAGGCAAGCTCCTCCGAGGTCAGAATGTCCTCGATATCATCCCGAACACCATCATCCAGTACGACGTGCATCCACCAACCGGTAGCTTCTCGAACTATGCCGTCCGGAATGTCGTCTTCGATCCTGGCTCCTCCAAGCTCTTTCACGCGACTAACGAAGGAACTGATCGGCGCTCCCTCGAATCGTGTCTGGCTGAGGGCATAGCTGATCTGAAAAAAGGTGGCGCCACGATTGTCATCGAGTGAATCCCAGGCACTCTCACCGTCGGGACGGTAGGTTTCAAAGAGGCGCTGTTGTTCCTCGTCCATTTCAGCATATCTCGGAAGGACCCTACACTTGTGCTCCAGCTCAACCAGAATCGTCCGCGGATCGTCATCAGTTTTGGGGAGTACCAACTCATCCGTAAAGAAATTCTCGAAGTCGGAGACCTCGAGACTCAGCTGGTATTTCCCTGGTACAACATCGACTGTGAAACTCTTGTTGTCAGGCTTTAGGTTCCGCCCATTCCTGACCAGGCCGGACTTCTCTGTTTCGAGAATGTAGACCAGGACACGATCGTCGATGGCCCGGCGGCGCTGGCTTTGGAGCTCGAAACGATATCTTGGCATTTTTGAATCCTTTCTCAGCACGGCCCATTTGGGTCGTATTGGTTGGAGTGTCTGGGCCCAATATTCGGGCTCGGTCCCTCACAGTCACGGCTGTGTTGAACCAACTCGGTAACTTGGGACTCAATCCTCACTGAAAGCGCAGTGAATACAGGTCCGCGTCTTTCATCACGAACCGCAGCCGTACCGCTTTTCCAGCGACTCTACTAAGCGGCTCGTCCGATGTGGCTTGGCTGTGGCCCCGGTAGTACATTCGATACAGACCGTCGCCGTGTACCACCGAAACGTAGAAACAGGTGGTGCCCTCCCAAGGTTTTTCGAAGCTCAATGCCTTGCCCGCTGACAAGGGGGTGTGTAGCTTCAGATCGAGCTCTCCGGTCATGGAGTCGATCAGATGATCATCGACAAACAATTCCAATCGGGTTCCGACATGCAGAGGCTCATTAGACCCAAAATAAGCGCAAGTTCGAAAATAGACCCCTTTGTCGGCTCCGAGGAGCCATTTTGGAGACCTAAATTCTAAATTTCGGCGCGAAGTCACTCAGAACAGGCACGTGTTCAGCTGTCCTCCACGCCGATCGCTCAGGGAAAACGATTCTGCCCTCTTGGGGGGCGTTTGTAGAGACACCTCGCCCCAGCTCTGGCGACCCTCGGAGCTACTTTATCTCCTTTCAGTTTCAGGTAGCTGGCCGGTGTTTCAACCACTTACTGCCTTCCAAGAGAAGACGGCTCCAACCATTGACATCCAGCAGCCGATAGACCAACTGTCGGCCCCTGCGCAAAATCTGGCAGGGCATTTCAATGACCTCTCGCAGGAAACGGCGATACTCCATCTTCACCAGCTCTCGGGCTTGCAGTCGCGCCGGCAGCACCAACCCCATCCAGGCCTTCAGATTCCAGGCTTGAGCCGCAATCACCAGATAGGCCCAGTTGGCTACCAGCGTATCCGAGGGCATCCGCAGGGCCTCGACTCCGTTCTTGAGTTGTTCAATGACGTTCTCCTGGTTGCAGCGCCGGTTGTTTTCCCGTACGACTCCCGCCGTTCCCAACGTTCTGGCCGAGATATTGGTGACATAAAAGTGGTAGCGCGTCTGCGGCAGCAGCCGCTTCTGACCTTTCTCGACCAGGATCGTCTTGCGCAAGATCACCATCCGATAGGTTCGCTTCGCTTTGCTCGGACGGTAGTCGATCTCCGCGATCTCTTCCCGTTCCAGCGTCAGCGTCTTGAACCCGCGTCTCTTGACAATCTCCGGCTTCACTTTGTCCCGCCGCTGGCGCCGCTTCTTCCCTTTTCCTTTCCCCTGGCTGGGGCGCCCCAGCTCTTTCCATCTCGCTTCTGGCAACGCCTCCGCCCACTTGACGAAGCTCGGATGGGCGTCGATCCCGAAGTCAAACTCCACGCCCGCCTCCGTCCAACGGTCAAAATGAGCCGTCAGCGAAAAATCCGTGTCCCCGCGCAGGCGCACCTTCCGAAAACCCGCCTCTCGAACCAGCTCGATACTCCGATCCAGCCATTCGGCCGCTCCCTCATGAGAGGGACGGTTGCCCGAGCGGTTGACCGCATAGAGCACCTCTCCCGTATTGGCCAGCGTCACGATCAGCGGCGCATAGCCCCACTGCCCGTCGTAGCTGATCTCCATCCCTTCCTTGCATTCGCCGCTCGTGGGGGCCATCGTCCCATCCACGTCGATCTCCGCCCGTTGGAAGAAACGGGCCGGTTGTTGGGCCCAGACCTTGAGGCGGCTGGCATTGACGGCTTCCATCAGATCCACCACGTCGGGCGCGTCAAAGCGGCGCACAAAGTCTCCGGCCGTGCTGGGGGCGGGGATCTTCTCGGCTCCCACCGCCTCCAGGAAACTCACACTCTGACGTCGCAGTTCAATATCCTGATAGCGGGTCCCGCCCGTGGCCACGTTGTAGATCAGGCTCAGGACGTGGTCCGATTCGTGGTACGGTTGGTGGCGTTTGAGCAGCGTCACCGCCTGGTCAATGGCTTTCCCCAGCCCACTCCACTTCACCACCTGCTGCAGCAGCCCCAGACCACCGTAACTGACCGCACCCGTTTTCTCCGAGACCTCGTAGCTGATGACCTCGGGCGAGAGCACCGGTTTCGGGTCTTGACCGTTCCAGCTGGGGCTCAATCGCTGAGCAACCTCTGCTTCCCGTTTGCGGATGATTGCGCTATCCTTTTTATTCACCTGCAATGCCTCCTTTCGGCTTGTTCTGAAGTTTCTTTGACAACCCCAGAATACCCGTCAGGTCTGGCATTTCAGGTGTTTACATGTGGTTTAGTCCACTTTCATCTACTTCTTTTGGGATTAGAGTGGTGTTCGGCCTGCAAAAGCGGTGCGCTTAGCAGCAATTGTGCCAGCCATACGATTGGGATCCGCTGACGCATGAGGGCCTCTCCTTTTCTGCTGAACCAGGAAAACGTTTTCGGAGTCTATCCACCGAAACTTGGCGGGTCAAGAAAGTGCCCCCTTCTTGCACTTGCCCGCGCCGGTGTCCGTACCGGTGCTCGGGGGTTGGTCAAAGAAATAGGCATCAGCCCGCTCTCGCTCGGTTTGTGGAGCCGCCAGAAGGGTGGGGACGCAAAGCAGCAGGAAACAGGAAAACCCGAGAAGACGGTTCATTCAAACTCTCCTCTCATCTATAGTCCTAAGAATGGACTATAGCGATCCAGTACTGTCTTTATCTTGCCCTTGCCTTTGCACCTGCCCTTGCCCGCCAACCGTCTCGCGTTTTTCTGGCGTTGATGCAACCGAAAAGATGATGTCAGGGCAGGGGTTCGGATAAGAGAATGCCCTATATCCACAGTGTCAGCTGTGCCTTGCCTGACCACTACTACGACCAGGAGACCTTGATTGAGGGCCTGCTCAAACAATGGTCACAGCGCTATTTTAATCCGGACCGCATCGCAGCCTTCCACCGCCACGTCCTGGTCGGTGGACGCCACCTGGCCCTACCCATCGAGGACTATGAAAACCTTAGCGGCCTGCAGGCGCGCAACGACGCCTGGCTCGAGGTTTCGCTCGATCTTGCCGAAAAAACGGTCTCGAGTCTGCTGAAGCGCAGCGGTCTCCGGGCCCGGGACATTGGATTGCTCGTCAGCTCCACCGTGACCGGCATCGCGGTTCCCAGTCTGGAAGCGAGGCTGATGAACCGGCTGCCGTTCGCCGGCAGTACCAAACGCCTCCCGATCTTTGGACTGGGATGTCTGGCCGGAGTCGCAGGAATTCACAGGGCAGCCGATTATCTCCGTGGTCATCCCCAGGAAGCAGCCATATTTCTCACGGTTGAACTCTGCTCGCTGACGCTGCAGCGGGAAGATCTCAGCGTCGCCAACATCATTTCTTCGGGTCTCTTCGGAGACGGAGGAGCCGCTGTCCTTCTGCTTGGAGATGATCATCCACTGGCATCCGAGGCACCGATGGAGCTGCTTGCCTGGCAATCGGCTTTCTTTCCCCAAACTGAGCGCATCATGGGATGGGATATCGTCGACACCGGGTTCAAGGTGGTTCTGAGTCCGGACGTCCCCAAGATTGCGGCCAGCGAAATGCCTGGTGCCACCGAGGCGGTCTGCCAGGCAGCGGGCGTCAACCCGGTGGACCTGGCGTTTGCAGTCGCCCATCCAGGGGGACCCAAGGTGTTGGAAGCGATGGAGGAAGCCCTTCCCTTCCCTCCGGGAGCGTTTCAGAAAACCTGGGATAGTTTGGCAACCCATGGCAACATGAGCTCGGTGTCGGTATTGTTCGTCCTGGCCCAAACCTTGGAGCAGCCGCCCCAGGACGGTGAGCTGGGCCTGATGATCTCAATGGGACCGGCGTTCTGCGCAGAACTGGGCGTACTACAATGTCAGCGACCTTAGGGCTCTGTCAAGAATAACTTCGCAGAGTTGGGGCTCAGATTTGCGCCAGATTTGGCCGCGAACGATTGAGCGAAACCGCAAGAGTAGCCAGGTCTACGCTGAGGATTTCGCGATTGAGGAGCGGCTGAAGATGGGGTAAAGATGGGCCCCAGAATGTGAAGTTATTTTTGACAGGGCCCTTAGTACACTGGAACGTAAATACTGATACGTATGCAGATGGGGCTTGCGAGGCGAGATCAAGGCAGGAGGAGGAAGTCGATGCTTGGCCATCTTCGACGACGGCCAACGCAGAGATCGTCCGCAACCCCCATCTGCCCTCCGGGTGGCGACGGGACAGGCCGATTCCTTTGTCGCTCCTCCTCCACTATAGAAAGACATGGCGGCGGCGCTTCGCGAACTCGACCCGTCGCGCTCGCCACATACGTATCAGTATTTACGTTTCCAGTGTACTTATGTACTTAACCTTCCTGGCAGCTGATCTGCCCCCACTCAGCCTCTATCTTGCCCTGGTGGGGATCATCGCCTGTCAGCGTCTTCTGGAGCTCAAGCGGGCCCGGAACCACGAAGCCGCCCTCAAAGCTCGAGGCGGCCTGGAAATGGCACCCAATCAGTTTGTCCCGATGCGCCTGCTGCACCTGTTTTGGCTCTGTGGCTGCGTCGTAGAGGCCTTTTGGATCAAGGAGCCGCCGCCTACCATCGTTCTTCCGGCCGCTGCCCTGCTTCTGCTTGGACAGATACTCCGACTAGCCGCGATGTCGGCGTTGGGTGACCGCTGGACGGTCCGCATCATCGCCTTGCCCGGAGTGCCTCCGGTCAGGCGCGGGATCTACCGCTATATGCGACATCCGAACTACCTTGGGGTGATCCTGGAAATTGCGGCCTTGCCGATGATCTTCGGATGTTGGATTACCGCCCTGGCAGGCAGCGCAGCAAACGCACTCATCCTATGGATACGCATCCAAACGGAGGAAGCTGCCTTAGAAGCGGTCAGCGACTATGAAGAGTCCTTCCGCCCCACGCGACGCTTCTTCCCCTCATCCCCTTCCTAGAAGCCATGGAAACGAACGACGAGGCTTACATCCAAGATCAGTTGCTCCGGATTCTACTCGAGCACTGTCCTGTGGGCGAAAAGCACATCGATTCGAACACCCGGCTGCAGCAGGATCTGGACCTCGACAGCGTGGGCCTGTTGACCCTGGCACTGGAAATCGAAAACCATTGGCGAATCTATCTGGGTGAGGCTCCGGACAATCCTCCCCAGACCATCGGTGAGTTGGTGGCGCTGGTCCAGAAGCGGCTGCGAGAACAAAGCGAATGCAGCGAATGAGTTATTGATGGATTCTACGCTGGGTGCCACGCTGTTTCGTGCGGCGGAACTCGATGCTGGAGGGGTGGATTTCTGGCGCTCTCGAGGTAAAGTTGAGCGTTGGAACTACGACCGACTCGTCAGGGATGCCCTGGTGGTCGCCGGAGCCCTCCAACAGCGCGGCCTTCGCAAGGGCGATCGAGTGGCTATCGTCCTGCCTACCCATCCCGACTTCTACCGGGCCTTTTTCGGCGTTATTTTGGCTGGTGCCATCCCGTCGGCTCTCTATCCTCCGGTGCGCTTGGGGAAAATCAAGGCCTGGAAAGAGCGGACCCAGGCCATGCTCCGGGCCTTGGCATGCCGAGCGGTCCTGACCGACCCCCGTCTTTTTCGACTGTTGGAAGACCCACTTGGCCACGAATCTTGCGATCTCGGTTGCCTCAAAGTCGAAGACTTGATCAATGAAGCCCAACCTGGGACCTATGTCGAGCGGCGGAGCGACGATCTGGCCATCGTGCAGTTCAGCTCAGGCGCTACCGCAAGCCCCAAACCAATAGCGCTGACCCATTCCAACGTTTTGAGTAATGCCGACGCGATCCTGAGGTCCTTCCCGGGAGATCTCTCGAACCATAGCGGCCTCAGCTGGCTGCCGCTTTACCACGATATGGGACTGATCGGCTGCCTGGTAAGTGCGATGCTCGCTCCCGGCCCCATCACACTCATCCCTCCCGAACGCTTCGTGGCCCGTCCCCGGATCTGGTTGGAAGCCTTGACCGACACAGAGGCGACGATTTCGGCGGCGCCCAATTTCGCCTTCGGTCTATGCGTGGACCGGATATCGGCTGAGGACCTGGCAGACCTGGATCTCTCAAACTGGCGGATCGCATACTGCGGAGCCGAAACCGTGCATGCCGAAACTCTATCAGCCTTCACGAAGCACTTTGCCCCGGTTGGCTTCAGACAAGACGCCCTCACACCCGTCTACGGTTTGGCGGAGGCAACCCTCGCTGTGACCATGGCAGAGATCGGCCAACCACCCCGAGCGACCGATTTCAGTCGCCAGGAGCTAGAAGGCAAAGGTCTCGCGGTCGAAACGGCCAGCGGAGCTCGGTTGGTCTCCCTGGGCCGACCTGTCGCGGATGTTGAGGTCGAGATTAGAGATACGCAGGACCGCAGGCTTCCGTCCGCGCGAGTGGGAAGAGTATGCGTCCGTAGTCCAGGCGTCATGCATGGCTACCTCGACCGGCCGGTCGAAACCGAGGAGACGATGCCCGGCGGTTGGCTCGATACCGGGGATCGCGGCTTCGTGTATCAGGGCGATCTGTACCTTTGTGGCCGCGACAAAGACATAATCATCATCCGAGGCCGGAACTACGACCCCGCGCAAATCGAGCAGAGCATCACGCAAATTAGCGGACTTCGGCCCGGCCGTGTTGTGGCCCTTGGCTGCCCAGATAGCCAGACAGGCACCGAAGACCTGATCGTGCTAGCCGAATGCAGCCTCAGACTGTTGTCTCCAGAACGGTCGAATATCAGGGCCCAGATAATCACGATTGTTCAACAAAACCACAATCTAAGCGTTTCCGACCTTATGCTGCTACCTCCCAATACACTACCCCTCACTTCATCCGGAAAGATCCGTCGCTCCGAAGCCCGCAGCCTCTGGCTGCAAGGAGAGCTCATAACTCCGGCCAGAGAAGGCTCTGGCCCGGCGGGTATCGGTCACAGGAAAGACAACTGAGTTGAGCACACCTCGAGTCCTTGTGGTCGGAGGTGGACCTGTAGGCCTCGCCACCGCCATTAGCCTGGCCGCTGCTGGTGTTGTCGTAGTTGTCGTCGAGAAGGGTTCCTGGCCACTAGACAAAGTGTGCGGAGAGGGCATAATGCCTACAGGCGTCGATTTCCTGCGACGCTTTGGCGTCTTGCCTCGACTGCAGACGGACATGTTCCGCCCCTTCCGAGGCATTCGCTACCGTGATCACAAGGGTGTGCTCGTCGAGGCCGACTTCCAAAGGGGACATGGATTAGGGGTCCGACGTGTTGCCCTCAGCCGTGCCCTCTTCGAATCGACTCGTGACAATCCTCTGGTTAAGCTACTGCCACACACTCGGCTGGTCGACTTCAGCCAGGACAGCCGCGGCGTCGACGTCTCTCTAGCTTAGCTCGTGCCCGTCCGGAAATGTGTAAGTAATTGATAAGGAAGGGGAAAGAGGGCTTTTTCAAGCTCCGAAACTGTCAGGGCCGTTTGCTAGACTATTTGGTGCAAACAATTAGACTAAAACGACTTACGACGATTTCAGGAGTTCGAAGATGCGTAAAAAGCGTGAAAAACAACGCCCCCTTTCCCCGCAATGGCCCGATCACCAGCTGGCCCATGAATTGAAGGTGATCTCGCGCATCCTGGACGACAATCCCCAGACGCTGGAGCTGATAGTACAAGATCTCTCTGACAGGGTCGATTCCGGTGTTGGCGCCCCCGGTTTGACGGCCGAGCAGGTGCTGCGTTGCGCCGTCATCAAACAGCTGCATCAGTTCAGCTATCGCAAGCTGGAGTTTCATCTGGTGGATTCGCAAAGCTGTCAGAGGTTCTGTCGCTTGCCCTATGGGGCGTCGATCAGCAAAGCCACCCTGGCGGAGAACCTGGGGAAGATTGAGCCGGGGACTTGGAAGGCGATCAACGACCACTTGGTGCTCTGGGCGCAGGCTCGGGGTCTGGAAAAAGGCCAACGGATTCGGGTCGATGCCACGGCGGTCGAGACGAACATCCACTATCCGCTCGACAGTGAGCTGTTGTACGACGGCATTCGAGTCGTGACCCAGTGGCTGGGGCGGCTGCGGGAGCGGGAAGGGATCGGCTTCGTCGATCATACGCGGCGGGCCAAGCGGCGCGTCCTGAACATCCGCAACCGCCGCGGCAAGAAGCGCCTGGACAGTTACCGCGATCTGATCAAAGTGGCGTCCAAGACGGCTCACTATGCCGAGCAGGCGCTGGCAGCTTCCGCGCAGTGGAGCGATCCCCTCAGTCTGGCCGTGGCGGCGCAACTGGCCCACTATCTGGGGCTGTTGCACAAAGTCATCGAGCAGACTCAACGACGGGTCCTTTCGGGCGAGGCCGTCGCGGCCCAGGAGAAGATCTGTTCCCTCTTCGAAGAGCACACCGATATTATCAAGAAGAGCCCTCGGGAAACGGTCTTCGGCCACAAGGTGTTTGTCCGCACGGGCGCCTCGTCGCTGATCCTGGATTGTGTGGTGGAACGGGGGAATCCGGCCGACAGCAACTATGTGCAACCCTTCTTAGAGCGGCATCGACAGCTGTACGGGAAGGTCCCCCGCCAGAGCGCCTGGGATGGTGGTTTTGCCTCGGCTGCCAACCTGCGCTGGGCCAAAGAGCAGGGGGTACAGGATGTGGCCTTTTCCAAAAAGTGTGGGTTGACGGTTGAGAGCATGGTGCGTTCCAGTTGGGTCTACAAACAACTCAAACGCTTCCGCGCCGGGATTGAGGGGTGCATTGGGACCCTCAAGCACACCTTCGGTCTCCACCGCTGTAGCTGGAAAGGCTGGCCTCACTTTCAAAGCTACGTCCATGCCAGCGTCCTGACCTATAACCTGGTCGTCCTGGCCCGACTCCTGTTGTAGCCTTTTGTGGCTGACCGTACTGCCTTGTGGCTCCGACTCGGGGAGAGGTCTGCGCCGAACCGCTGCTTTTTGGCCCGCGTGCCCTCGCTCGAGGGTCCTTGCTCTGGATCGAGCTGGGTCGAGCCGGTCTGTCAGCAGTCTCAAGTATAATAAGTGTTTACGATTCAACAGATTACAGTTCTGAAAACCCCGGTTTTCGGACGGGCACTCGCTAGCGAACTGGCCTCCCAGGTCCAATGCAAGGAGACCTTCAATTTTCTCGTTGGTGCCGACGGACTTCGCTCGCGGGTCCGCAGGTTTGCCGGCCTACAAGGCCAGCCCCCCGGAAAACAGCAGCGTTGGGGTGCCCGCCAGCACTTCGCAATCGCCCCCTGGAGCCCGTATGTGGAAGTCTGGTGGCAGCGAGGCATCGAGGCCTACATCACGCCCTCCGGGCCTAGACAGGTCGAGATCGCTTTCCTCTGGGACCGAGCGCAGTTCTCTCCCACCCACGACCCGGGTATTTCCGCCTTTCTCTCCCCTTTTCCAGCATTGGCGGCCCGCATACAACCGGCCTCCCCACTGAGCCGCTTGCGCGGTCTCGGCCCTCTTGCCGTGGCTTCTACCAGTCCAGTAGCGGGACGCGTCGTTCTGGTTGGCGATGCCTTGATGTTTCTCGACGGTGTGACGGGCGAGGGGCTCTCCTTGGGTTTTTCCCAGGCGGAGCTGTTGGCTCAACATCTTCCTCAACACCTCGAGAGAGACCAAGTATGTGAAGAACGCCTACAGCCCCTGGCTGAAGCTCTAACCCAGAGCACCGCGGCGTATCTCAGGATGACCGGTCTTGCCCTCTGTCTTACCAGGCACTTGTGGCTTCGCACTCTGAGCCTGCGAGCGCTGTCACGGTCTGGGCGCCTCTTCCAACACTGTCTAGAGGCCACTATGGGCAAAAAGGGATTGTGGGAGCTGCCGTTCGCGGCCATCCCACAATTGGTATGGGGGATGCTTAAGCCGCGACGACAACCCTTGTCGTAAACTTCAAGCAGCAAAGCTGGCAGGGTCGCGCCGATTCTCGAAGGGGCGGTCGCTGACTTCACCTAGCAGCCTGTCCGAGTAATGGTGCGGGTTCTTGGCTTCCCCCCTGTTCAACCCGCCTGGACCCGCTGGCGCAACTCGACGTCCTGCAGTAGGGTAGAGCATGGAAGGCTTTTGGGGCCTTGCTGTTTGAGATTGCAGATTGCAATCTCAAAACCGGGGGAGAAGGAGAAAGTAGATTGCCAGAATGGTGGCCCGTCGTCTTCGGCTGGCCGAGCGTAGTCGCTTCGATCGCCGTGTACGCAGTTGCCTTTCTGGCCAGTCGCCCGTGGCTGGCCGTCGTGGCTGCCGCCCTGTCGGCGCCGTTTTGTTTGTTCGTCAGTGGCTATCCGAAGGTCGGTTTGCTGGGTTTGACCGCACTTGTGTCGAACTGCGGGGCTGCTTGGGCGCTAAGTCGTCGTCAGAGACGGATTGCTGGGATCCTCTTGTTGCCTTTTCTGTTGGTCGCTGGTTTTGTCGGGTATGCCGTGGTCTCCGAGTAGCACCCGGTCTGTGGCGCTCTCACCTCCTAGTCCCAAAAGAAGTAGATGAAAGTGGACTAAACCACATGTAAACACCTGAAATGCCAGACCTGACGGGTATTCTGGGGTTGTCAAAGAAACTTCAGAACAAGCCGAAAGGAGGCATTTCAGGTGAATAAAAAGGATAGCGCAATCATCCGCAAACGGGAAGCAGAGGTTGCTCAGCGATTGAGCCCCAGCTGGAACGGTCAAGACCCGAAACCGGTGCTCTCGCCCGAGGTCATCAGCTACGAGGTCTCGGAGAAAACGGGTGCGGTCAGTTACGGTGGTCTGGGGCTGCTGCAGCAGGTGGTGAAGTGGAGTGGGCTGGGGAAAGCCATTGACCAGGCGGTGACGCTGCTCAAACGCCACCAACCGTACCACGAATCGGACCACGTCCTGAGCCTGATCTACAACGTGGCCACGGGCGGGACCCGCTATCAGGATATTGAACTGCGACGTCAGAGTGTGAGTTTCCTGGAGGCGGTGGGAGCCGAGAAGATCCCCGCCCCCAGCACGGCCGGAGACTTTGTGCGCCGCTTTGACGCGCCCGACGTGGTGGATCTGATGGAAGCCGTCAATGCCAGCCGCCTCAAGGTCTGGGCCCAACAACCGGCCCGTTTCTTCCAACGGGCGGAGATCGACGTGGATGGGACGATGGCCCCCACGAGCGGCGAATGCAAGGAAGGGATGGAGATCAGCTACGACGGGCAGTGGGGCTATGCGCCGCTGATCGTGACGCTGGCCAATACGGGAGAGGTGCTCTATGCGGTCAACCGCTCGGGCAACCGTCCCTCTCATGAGGGAGCGGCCGAATGGCTGGATCGGAGTATCGAGCTGGTTCGAGAGGCGGGTTTTCGGAAGGTGCGCCTGCGCGGGGACACGGATTTTTCGCTGACGGCTCATTTTGACCGTTGGACGGAGGCGGGCGTGGAGTTTGACTTCGGGATCGACGCCCATCCGAGCTTCGTCAAGTGGGCGGAGGCGTTGCCAGAAGCGAGATGGAAAGAGCTGGGGCGCCCCAGCCAGGGGAAAGGAAAAGGGAAGAAGCGGCGCCAGCGGCGGGACAAAGTGAAGCCGGAGATTGTCAAGAGACGCGGGTTCAAGACGCTGACGCTGGAACGGGAAGAGATCGCGGAGATCGACTACCGTCCGAGCAAAGCGAAGCGAACCTATCGGATGGTGATCTTGCGCAAGACGATCCTGGTCGAGAAAGGCCAGAAGCGGCGGCTGCCGCAGACGCGCTACCACTTTTATGTCACCAATATCTCGGCCAGAACGTTGGGAACGGCGGGAGTCGTACGGGAAAACAACCGGCGCTGCAACCAGGAGAACGTCATTGAACAACTCAAGAACGGAGTCGAGGCCCTGCGGATGCCCTCGGATACGCTGGTAGCCAACTGGGCCTATCTGGTGATTGCGGCTCAAGCCTGGAATCTGAAGGCCTGGATGGGGTTGGTGCTGCCGGCGCGACTGCAAGCCCGAGAGCTGGTGAAGATGGAGTATCGCCGTTTCCTGCGAGAGGTCATTGAAATGCCCTGCCAGATTTTGCGCAGGGGCCGACAGTTGGTCTATCGGCTGCTGGATGTCAATGGTTGGAGCCGTCTTCTCTTGGAAGGCAGTAAGTGGTTGAAACACCGGCCAGCTACCTGAAACTGAAAGGAGATAAAGTAGCTCCGAGGGTCGCCAGAGCTGGGGCGAGGTGTCTCTACAAACGCCCCCCAAGAGGGCAGAATCGTTTTCCCTGAGCGATCGGCGTGGAGGACAGCTGAAGACGTGCCTGTTCTGAGTGACTTCGCGCCGAAATTTAGAATTTAGGTCTCCAAAATGGCTCCTCGGAGCCGACAAAGGGGTCTATTTTCGAACTTGCGCTTATTTTGGGCCTAGTACCCTGTAACACAGGGTACTAGTACGTTGTCCGAGAGTGAGAGTCCCGGGGAGGAAAGTGTGTTTCAGGAATTGTTCGATCGATCTTTGAAGGATCCTGAGGGTTTCTGGGGTGATGCGGCCGAGGCGGTGCACTGGTACCGCAGGTGGGACCGGGTCCTGGATGATTCCGAGGCACCCTTCTATCGTTGGTTCACAGGTGGCCAGCTCAACACCTGCTACAACGCCCTCGACCTGCATATAGATCGGGGGCGAGGTGATCAACCAGCCCTGATCCACGACAGTCCGGTGACCGGGAGCGTCCAGGTCTACACCTATTCCGAGCTTCGCCAGCGTGTGGCTCTCTTTGCCGGTGCACTGGCCAAGTTGGGGGTGTGCAAGGGGGATCGGGTCATCATTTATCTACCCATGGTTCCCGAGGCCGCGGTCGCCATGCTGGCCGCGGCCCGTCTGGGAGCAGTGCACTCGGTGGTGTTTGGAGGTTTTGCCGCGGCGGAGCTGGCCCTGAGGATTGATGATGCCAAGCCCAGGGTCGTCGTCTCGGCTAGTTGTGGGATCGAGCCCCATCGGATCGTTCCCTACAAGCCACTCCTGGATGAGGCGATTCGCAAGGCTCACCATCAGCCCGAGAAGTGCATCATCCTGCAGCGTCCCATGGCCAGGGCTCAGCTCGTGACCGG
Organism: Acidobacteriota bacterium; assembly: GCA_965219855.1. Taxonomy (GTDB): domain Bacteria; phylum Acidobacteriota; class UBA6911; order RPQK01; family JAJDTT01; genus CAUZIZ01. The sequence goes on along the minus strand of CBDCOR010000020.1, from coordinate 28,487 downwards.
GCGCGATCACGATTGGCAGGAACTGGAAGCGGCGGCCCGTCCCCACGACTGTGTGCCGGTAGCCGCCACCGATCCCCTCTATATCCTCTACACATCGGGCACCACGGGTGAGCCAAAGGGGGTCGTCCGCGATAACGGAGGACATCTGGTGTCCCTGAACTGGACGATGAAGCACATCTACGGAGTGGAGCCGGGAGATGTGTACTGGGCGGCCTCGGATGTGGGCTGGGTCGTGGGGCATTCCTACATCGTGTACGGACCCCTGTTTCACGGCAACACGACGGTTTTGTATGAAGGAAAGCCAGTTGGCACGCCGGATGCCGGCGCATTCTGGCGGGTCATTTCCCAGCACGGGGTGAAGGTGCTTTTCACGGCGCCGACAGCGCTGAGGGCCATCAGGAGGGAGGACCCTGAGGGCAAGCTCCTGGGAGACTACGATCTTTCTCACTTCGAGGCCTTGTTCCTGGCCGGTGAGCGCTCCGACCCGAGTACCCTGCAGTGGGCAGAGAATCTCCTGCAGGTTCCAGTCATCGATCATTGGTGGCAGACCGAGACTGGTTGGGCCATCTGCGCCAATTGCATCGGTATCCAGCAGTTACCGGTCAAGCATGGCTCGACGGCCAGACCCGTACCCGGTATGGATGTGCGAGTGGTCGACGACGACAGCCGGGAGGTGGAGCGCGGTCGGATTGGAGCGTTGGTGGTGAAGTTGCCTCTTCCTCCTGGGACGTTTACCACCCTGTGGAATGCCCGAGAGCGTTTCACTGAATCCTACCTTACCCGGTTTCCGGGCTACTACAACACTGCGGATGCCGGATACATGGGTGAGGACGGGTATGTCCATGTCATGTCCCGGACCGACGATATCATCAACGTGGCGGGACATCGCCTCTCAACAGGAGCAATGGAGGAAGTCCTGGCGGCCCATCCTGATGTGGCCGAATGTGCTGTCGTTGGTGCCCAGGATCAGCTCAAGGGCCAGCTTCCCTTAGGGTTTCTGGTTTTGAAGGCTGGAGCCGAGGGCCAACCGGGCGAAATCGTCAAGTCGGTGGTTCGAATGGTGAGGGAGCGGATTGGTCCGGTGGCAGCTTTCAAGACGGCGGTGGTGGTGGCCCGGCTTCCCAAAACCCGGTCGGGGAAGATCTTGAGGAGCACCATGCGGAAGATCGCCGATGGTCTACCCCACAAGGTGCCGGCGACCATCGAGGACCCGGTCGTCCTCAACGAGATCGCGGAGGTCTTGAAGAAGGTGGGGTTGGGAAAAAGGTCTCCTAACTGAACATACTCACTGCGCTGGATCATTCAGGGGAAAACTTTGGGTCCGGCGTAGCGGTGGGCTCCAGGCCGCCGTCCGAGCCAAAGGCTCGGAAAAATAAGACTTCGGCCTGGAGGCCAAAGCTACATTCGCCAATGAAGTTTCAGCTTAGTCGCGCCCCAGCCGGGCTGCCCCATTCGAGAAAGAAACTTGAAGCCTCTCGCCACACTGTCCAATGGCAAGAGACGTGCGACGTTCGGACGTTCAGACGTGCGACGATCCCAATCAAGTTTCAGCTTAGTGGCCCCCCAGCGGTGCCGCCCCATTCGAGAACGAAACTTTGGTTGTCTTTAGCCACGAACATCGATAGCAACATGTCCGTTGTAGGACACTGCTCGATCAAGTTTCAGGTCAGAGACGCTCGTGCAGCCCCAGGGGAGTTGCTCTGGAGGCCGGCTCGATGATATTGACAAGTCTTCAGAGGATCGCTATTCTGAAGTTTCTACGCTCGCTACCGAAATTGATCCCGGCGCCGAATTTCCAGAGCGGAGTAACGATTGGGGTCGGGTCGTGAAGAAACCTCACGTAATCCACTGCTTCAAGAGACCGTGGTGGGGTGTTCCTTCAAGGGCCCTCGCTGGGGCCCTTTTTCTCCTGCTCCTGAGTCCGGCTTGGGCGGAGAATCCCAAACCCCAGAGTGTCCCGCCCTTCACGGGCAAGGTTCACCTGCCCCTGAGTCTCGAGACTTCCGAAGGAAGCCGGCTCGAGAAGGGTCCCTTCGATCTAGAAGTGCGGGCCGAGAACGGAGCCTATACCCTGCATTTCCTCTCAGCTGGGGGTAAGAAGGCCGTCACCGCAGCGCAGCCTGAGGAGGGTCCCCAGAAAGAAAAATCGGGATATCCACTAGTTGGAACCATCCACCTGCGCTCCATCTCCGATCCCGTAGGCACCGACGTCGAGCGTCATCACAGCAAGACGGGGTTGCCCCAGTATCAAGAAGAAAGCCGTCGCTGGGACGCCACGCTGCGCATGTATCGCCTCGAAGGCCAAGACAAGGTGATCTCGGTTCTGTTTCACCAGAATCAGCAGGTGGGGTCAATCCGGGCCAGGTTTCATCTCTTTGCGACGGATGCCACCGACGGCCCCTGATCATCGACAATGCCTGCACGGGCTGATCGACACCTTTGCAGGGAACGTCGTCGACTCTACCTCCATCCCATGAACAGTCTGGAAGACCAGCCTCTCCTGGGTATTGAAGGCTTATAGTCTAACTTCTTTCAGAGCCAGATCCAAGCCAGTCGCTGCGATCCAATGTTGAGGGGTCGGCCTCGGCCTCGCCGGTCCGGGAGGTTGGGATGGGACTTGCGGCCTGATGTGCCAGGGCCTACCCTCTGGGATATGCCACAGAAGCTCATTGAGGCAACTGCACCAGCGACGTCGGAGCCGGCTGCAGTGGGTCAAATATGAACAGTCCGGACCGCACAGAAACGCCGGTGACCGTGAGTGGGAGCGAGGGCCCCACTGTCGATCCCGCGACAGCCTCAACTCCAGGTTCGAAGCGCATGCCGGCTTGGGGGATCGGACAATTGCCCCAGCCGCCTGCATTCAGAATGCGGAATTTGGTGGCCATGCTTGGCCCTGGACTGTTCATGGCGGGAGCGGCGATCGGTGGCGGCGAGTGGCTGACCGGGCCCGTGGTCACGGCCCGTTATGGCGGGGGGCTGCTCTGGCTCGCTACTCTCAGTATCCTCGGTCAGGCCCTCTACAACGTGGAAGTGAGCCGCTACACACTGTACACCGGTGAACCCATCTTCGCCGGCAAGCTCCGCGCCCTTCCCGGACCCGCCCTCTGGGTGCCGGTCTATCTGCTATTCGATGCCAGCGCGTTTTTCCCTTACCTGGCCGCCAGCGGCGCGATTCCCCTGTTGGCACTGCTTCGAGGGGAGATTCCCGATCCCGCCAGCAACCCGCATGACGAGTTTGTGCTCAGATGTGTCTCGATTGGCATCTTTCTGGTGTTCATGATCCCCCTGATAGTTGGGGGCAAGATCTACAACTCGATCAGGGTCCTCATGACCGCCAAGATCGTTCTGGTCATGGGATTCTTGCTGCTGCTGGCGTGTATGTTTTCCACTCTGGAGACGTGGGCCGAGATTACCAGTGGCTTTTTCAAATTCGGCAACGTTCCGATTCGGCGCAGCGAAGACGCCAACCTCAATGGCCTTCTCGACCCCGAAGAAGATTGGGACGGTGACGGTAGGCTGGACGGCAAGGAACCCTCGCTCAAGCTGCAGTTCGACACCGACAGTGACGGCGAGCTGGATGCTACCGACGCTAACCAGGATGGGCTGCCGGATCCAATGGTCGCCATTGTTACTAAAGTCACGCCAGGCTTCTGGCCTGATTTCGACGGCGACGGAAAGCCCGACGAGAGCCTGGCCGTCGATACCTCCGGTGACGGCAACCCTGACCGAATGGTTTCCTTTGATCAGGATGGGGACGGTAGGCTCGACGTGTTCCTGGATGTTGATGGTGATGGGACCCGTGACGGGGACAACCTGGACAATGTATTCACTGCCTTGATCGAAGGGCGTCCCCTGCCGGATGTCGACCTCAGCATTCTTCTGTTCCTGTGCGCATTAGTTGCCATTTCCGGCAACGGAGGCCTGGGGAACTCCTCGACCAGTAACTATACCCGTGAGCAGGGTTGGGGGATGGGAGCTCACGTGGGTGCCATTCCCAGCATCGTCGGAGGACACGAAATCCAGCTCTCACACCGGGGCATGGTCTTCGAGGTGAGCGCCGCAGTGATCCCTATCTGGCGCCGCTGGTTTCGATTCGTGGCCCGTGACCAGTGGGGTGTCTGGATGCCCAGCTGTTTCGTCGGCATCGCACTGCCGGCGATGTTGTCTCTCATGTTCCTGCCCCGAGGCTTCTTCCTTGACGACCAGTGGCAGACGGCTCTCATCACGGCCAATTAGCTGGATCTAAGTCCGGAATTCTGTATAATACAATTTTACGTATGTCTATCGTCATCAGCACCACCGAAGCTGCTCGCCACCTGGGGGACTACCTCGCGCGGGTGAAGCACAAGGGGGAGCGCTTCATTCTCACAAAGAATGGTCAGCCGATTGCAGAGCTTTCGCCGGCGACCGGCTCACGTCGCGCCACCTGGGCGGAACTCATGGCTGCCGTCAGCCAACTGCCAGTCGACCCAACCTTTGCGGACGATCTGGAAAAGGTCAACAACGCTGATAGCGTTCCGGAAAATCCATGGGCTTGACCATCGACACCTCGGCGGTGGTCGCCTGGGAACGCGCGGTTGCAGAGGGCTGGCCGATAGCCCTGGATGAAACGGAGGAGTTGGCCATGCCTGCCATAGTCTGGGCTGAAGCCCTGACTGGAGTCCGGCTGGCGAATTCTGCAAGACGCGCGGTGCAGCGCTTGGCGCGCCTGGAGGCTTTGCGTCGTACGGCTGGAATCGAACCTTTTTCGGCTGAGGTCGCCGAGCACTACGCTGATATTTTCGTCGAGCTTTCCGCGCGAGGAAGTTTGATCCCTCAAAATGACATTGCCGTCGCTGCGACCGCCCGTTGTTTGGGCTTTGGCGTCCTTGTCGGCCCGAACGATGAATCCCATTTCAAACAGGTGGCCGATCTGGAAGTCCGGGTGCTCGGTGCATGATGCTCTCTTGGCGAATGCGGGGCGAGTTCGTGATGAGGGAACACGAAGTGCTGCGAAGACGCCCCACACCCCAGTCCGTGGGCATGGGCTCGTACACCATGGATTTCCACAATCTGCAGCGCTACAAGCTATCAACGAGGCTCACACCAACAACAGCTTCGGGGTCCCGCTCCGACGCGAAATGCGTAACCCGCAATCTGCGGGCTAGAAGTGGCAAGGGGCTGGATCGCGTTACGCTTTGATCTTTAGAGATCTCCCCAGCGGCTCGGGTTGATGCCGGGGGCGTGCATCCTCATGCCCTCAGGCTTGTGCGGCTGCACCCAAGCCGCGTCATGGACGCGAAATCCGTCTCATCCAGATTGATGAAGCCGATTTCTTCTTCTGGATCGATCTGGGGGAAGTGCGTCTGAGGCATGGGAAGTTCCTTCAGTGGGCCAGGTAGTCCATACGGCCTCCGTCGACCGTTAGGGTCTGTCCTGTAATAAAACCGGCTTCATCTGATGAAAGAAAACAGATCACGTTGGCAATTTCCTTCGCCTCACCGGTTCGCAGAAGCATGCTCCTTTTTGAGAAGACGCCGATCATCTCATCGATCTCCTCTTGTGTCTTTCCCTGGAAGGGCATGTCCGTCGCGATCAATCCAGGGCAAACAGCGTTCACGCAGATGCCATGGCCTCCCAGTTCGAAAGCGCATCTCTTGCTGAGGGTCAGGACAGCGGCTTTGGTAGCTCCGTAAAGGGTCGTGCCAGGGAATGCCGTTCCGAGGGCGGCAATTGAAGACAGATTGATGATCCGGCCAAAGCCCGCCCGGATCATCGAAGGTGCGACTTCAGCGGTGCAATGGACCACGCCCTTGACGTTGGTCCGCCACATCGCCTCGAACTCGTCTTCGTCGTAGCGAGAGAACTCGCCAAAATGTGCGATACCGGCATTGTTGACGAGGACAGTAATCGGGCCTAAGCGCTCTGCCGTCTCCGCGACCAGCCTAGCGACGGCCGACCGGTCACCTACATCCGCTTGAATCGCAATGGCACGGCCGCCAGCGCCGGCAATCTGCCCCACGACCTCCTCAGCCGCTGCTTCCTGCCGGTGATAGTTGACAACGACCGCCGCTCCCTCCGCGGCCAGCCGCAGGGCGGTTGCCCGTCCGATTCCGCGGGAACTCCCCGTAACCAGAACAACACGCTTCTTCGGCTTTTCAGCACCCATATCTACTGACTCTATGCCATGAGACTTTCCGTGTCGACCCGCAAATATCCTTGTATCTGTTTTTCCCTCCCAGACCGGCGCCCTTGACGAAGATGGCGCCGTGGTCAAGAAAGCGGTGGAAAGCACCTATGGTGACATCGAGCACGCTCAGAATTTTCTGGCTGCCATCCGCAACGACAAGCCTCTCAGCCTGAACCTCGCGAGGAAGGCCACAAGAGCACCCTGATGTGCCACCTGAGGAACATTGCATATAGGACTGGACGAAGTCTCTTGCGATCCCAGCAATGGTCATATCAGGAACGATCCGGAGGCCATGAAGTACTGGTCCCGCGAGTATGCCGAGGGTTGGGAGCCCAAGGTCTAGATGATCGATTCCGGAATAACATGACAATTGTTGCGCCCATTAAGCGAACTGAATGGATCTGAGGTGCTCGTCTGGACAGGAGAGAGGTTGGGTTCGTACTCGGGCGCGCAACCCGTTGGACAGACGGGGGTTGCGGGCGATTTCTTGGTTGGTCGTCGTCGAAGATGGCCAGGCATCGTCTTCCTCCTCGCACCTTGACCTCGCCGCGCAAGCCCCAGCTGCAATTAGCTATTTCGGAATCGATCATCTAGTCCACTAGTCCCAAAAGAAGTAGATGAAAGTGGACTAAACCACATGTAAACACCTGAAATGCCAGACCTGACGGGTATTCTGGGGTTGTCAAAGAAACTTCAGAACAAGCCGAAAGGAGGCATTTCAGGTGAAGAAAAAGGATAGCGCAATCATCCGCAAACGGGAAGCAGAGGTTGCTCAGCGATTGAGCCCCAGCTGGAACGGTCAAGACCCGAAACCGGTGCTCTCGCCCGAGGTCATCAGCTACGAGGTCTCGGAGAAAACGGGTGCGGTCAGTTACGGTGGTCTGGGGCTGCTGCAGCAGGTGGTGAAGTGGAGTGGGCTGGGGAAAGCCATTGACCAGGCGGTGACGCTGCTCAAACGCCACCAACCGTACCACGAATCGGACCACGTCCTGAGCCTGATCTACAACGTGGCCACGGGCGGGACCCGCTATCAGGATATTGAACTGCGACGTCAGAGTGTGAGTTTCCTGGAGGCGGTGGGAGCCGAGAAGATCCCCGCCCCCAGCACGGCCGGAGACTTTGTGCGCCGCTTTGACGCGCCCGACGTGGTGGATCTGATGGAAGCCGTCAATGCCAGCCGCCTCAAGGTCTGGGCCCAACAACCGGCCCGTTTCTTCCAACGGGCGGAGATCGACGTGGATGGGACGATGGCCCCCACGAGCGGCGAATGCAAGGAAGGGATGGAGATCAGCTACGACGGGCAGTGGGGCTATGCGCCGCTGATCGTGACGCTGGCCAATACGGGAGAGGTGCTCTATGCGGTCAACCGCTCGGGCAACCGTCCCTCTCATGAGGGAGCGGCCGAATGGCTGGATCGGAGTATCGAGCTGGTTCGAGAGGCGGGTTTTCGGAAGGTGCGCCTGCGCGGGGACACGGATTTTTCGCTGACGGCTCATTTTGACCGTTGGACGGAGGCGGGCGTGGAGTTTGACTTCGGGATCGACGCCCATCCGAGCTTCGTCAAGTGGGCGGAGGCGTTGCCAGAAGCGAGATGGAAAGAGCTGGGGCGCCCCAGCCAGGGGAAAGGAAAAGGGAAGAAGCGGCGCCAGCGGCGGGACAAAGTGAAGCCGGAGATTGTCAAGAGACGCGGGTTCAAGACGCTGACGCTGGAACGGGAAGAGATCGCGGAGATCGACTACCGTCCGAGCAAAGCGAAGCGAACCTATCGGATGGTGATCTTGCGCAAGACGATCCTGGTCGAGAAAGGCCAGAAGCGGCTGCTGCCGCAGACGCGCTACCACTTTTATGTCACCAATATCTCGGCCAGAACGTTGGGAACGGCGGGAGTCGTACGGGAAAACAACCGGCGCTGCAACCAGGAGAACGTCATTGAACAACTCAAGAACGGAGTCGAGGCCCTGCGGATGCCCTCGGATACGCTGGTAGCCAACTGGGCCTATCTGGTGATTGCGGCTCAAGCCTGGAATCTGAAAGCCTGGATGGGGTTGGTGCTGCCGGCGCGACTGCAAGCCCGACAGCTGGTGAAGATGGAGTATCGCCGTTTCCTGCGAGAGGTCATTGAAATGCCCTGCCAGATTTTGCGCAGGGGCCGACAGTTGGTCTATCGGCTGCTGGATGTCAATGGTTGGAGCCGTCTTCTCTTGGAAGGCAGTAAGTGGTTGAAACACCGGCCAGCTACCTGAAACTGAAAGGAGATAAAGTAGCTCCGAGGGTCGCCAGAGCTGGGGCGAGGTGTCTCTACAAACGCCCCCCAAGAGGGCAGAATCGTTTTCCCTGAGCGATCGGCGTGGAGGACAGCTGAACACGTGCCTGTTCTGAGTGACTTCGCGCCGAAATTTAGAATTTAGGTCTCCAAAATGGCTCCTCGGAGCCGACAAAGGGGTCTATTTTCGAACTTGCGCTTATTTTGGGACTAGTCTTCAACGCTGGGTCATCGCCGGCGCCGGTGATCTCTCAGCTAGATTTCCAGTACAATAAGCCAGCGCGGAATCTGATAGAAGTGGATTGTGCCAATCGTAGTTAGGGCTCGTTCAAGAATAACTTCGCAGAGTTGGCGCTCAGATTTGCGCCAGCTTTGGTCGCGAACGATTGAGCGAAACCGCAGGCGTAGCCAGGCCTACGTTGAGGATTTCGTGATTGAGGAGCGGCCGAAGATGGTGTGAATCTGAGATGCCAGAATGTGAAGTTATTTTTGAACGAGCCCTTAGTACCTGTAGGCACGGGACCAGAAGACCCACTCCATCAGACTCCAAGATGGCGATCCCTCATGACCGTTGCGACGATCTTCAACCTGGTTGCCCTCCTGATCACCCTTGCGACCGTTTTCGGTTACATCAATTACCGCTGGCTGCGACTCCCACACACGATCGGCCTGGTGATCATCGCCCTGGCGGTGTCGGTGACGATTTTGCTGGCCGATGCCGCCTTCCCGGCGCTGGGACTGGAGGCCACCGTCCATCAGACCCTCACCGACATCGACTTCTCGGACACCCTGATGAAGGGGCTCCTCAGCTTCCTGCTGTTCGCCGGGGCGTTGCATGTCGACCTCGACGCGCTCCTCAGCCGGCGCTGGGCCATATCGCTGCTCGCGACCGTCGGCATCGTGACGTCCACCTTGGTCGTCGCTGGGCTGATGTTCTACGGCTTCGGGATCTTAGGCTTCGACGTCCCGCTAATGTACTGCCTCGTGTTCGGCGCCCTGATCTCACCGACCGATCCAGTGGCCGTCATGGGCATCCTCAAAGAGGTGAAAGTGCCCCAGACTCTGGAGGCAAAGATTGCGGGCGAGAGCCTCTTCAATGATGGTGTGGGCGTGGTGCTCTTCACTGTCCTCGTTTCGGTGGCAACCGGCGAGGACGGGCACGGGGAAGCAAGCTTCGCTGGAGCAGTCGAGTTGCTGGCAAATGAAGCGCTCGGTGGTATCGCGCTAGGGCTCGCAGCCGGCTACTCCGCGTATCGCGCGATGAAGGCGATCAACGAGCACAACCTCGAGGTGTTGATTACGTTGTCGCTCGTGATGGCGACCTATGCCCTTGCGTCCCAACTGCATGTGTCGGGGCCACTCGCCGTGGTGATCGCCGGACTGTTCATCGGCAATCACGGGAAGCGATTTGGAATGAGCGCCGAGACCCGTTACCACATCGACACGTTTTGGTCATTGATTGACGAGGGACTGAACTCGCTGTTGTTCCTTGCCATCGGATTCGAGGTGATGGCGATTACAATCACCGGTCAAATCGTGGGAGCTGCGGTCTTGGCGATTCCCGTGGTGCTGCTGGCGCGATGGGTGAGCGTGACCTGCCCAATCAAGCTTCTAGGGATTTGGCGAGAGTTTACGAAAGGCGCGATCCCGGTGCTGACGTGGGGCGGCTTGCGGGGCGGCATTTCGGTCGCCCTCGCCCTGTCCCTGCCGCTGAGTCCCGTCAAACCGCTGCTGCTCGCGACGACCTACGGTGTCGTGATCTTCTCCATCATCGTCCAGGGCCTGACCGTGCAAAAAGTCGTACGTGGGGTGGTTCGGTAACGCGGCACTCAGCCTCACCGTCGCAGGTGCCGTAACAGGGTTGTCCGAAGATCGTGGCCACGATACTACCGTCAGGCATGAGCGTCAGACTAGAGCCCCTTAGTGGAGAAGAAGTTCACAGACTGGTCAAGTTTCCTGCTTCGGCGTGATGTGGTTGCTAAGAGACCGCTTCAGCGGTCTAGCGCGAAGCGCAATAGCCCGGTCCTTCAGGGCCGGGTGGGCGGAACGGCAGATGGCGGAGCCTGCTTTAGCGGGCTTCTCGAAGGCGGGCTTCAGCCAGACTCCGGGTCGACGATGGCAAAAGCCGCCGTTCGAGAAGGACCGTGAACGGCCCTCAGGAGGGGTAGGAGACCGGGTTACCCCGGCGTAAACACCGGGTCTATTGCGCTTCGCGCCAGGCCGCTGAAGCGGCCTCCTGGAAAGTGTACACTCAAGCAGGCGCCGGTGTTGCTCGGCGGTATGAGGCCGCTCGCTACTCTTAGTCTAGCCTGGATTTCTCATCGCCCGTCGTCGCGAGGCGTCGCAAGCGCCGTCCTGGCAAGGCTTGCGACCGAGGCCTCCGCAGTCGTACTCGTGCAGTACGTCGAGGAGGCCGACCGAGCGAAACACAGCCAGGGCGGATGATTGCGGCGACGCAGCAGACTGGCGATGAGAAATCCGGGCTAGTGCCTCCCCCAGCGGTGGTGGCCCCATTCGAGAAACAAACTCATTGGCTTCGGCGTCTCACTCCTGGTGGCAGGAGGCTTGAAGCGCAAGCGAGGATGATTCGCTCCATTTCTCGAACACCTTTGCGGCTGTGACGGATCCCATCATTCGCACCAACCTCGTCGATCTGAACGGTGCAAAACGGTGCAAGATGGGACGTAAGCCCGGACGACCTCAACGGCTCCTCCCACGAGCGTAAGACGAACATCTATCTGGCGAGGCGCCGGTTCAAAAGTACGGCAGGGCAAAAGTCAGCCACAGAGCCCAGAAAAATGCTGGCGGCATCAGCAGAGCAATTGACTCGCGAAAAGAATCGATCCAGTCCGCGTCACTGGCCCTCAGTAGACGAACCAGTGCCACCACGATCATCACCATCGTGATGGTGTTCCACCCCAGCACGGCCTGCCTGTTAGGCGTCAGGCCAAAGGTGAAAGTACGACTGACAATCGCCGCCAGAGCGTAGACATTGAGCACCAGAGTGAGGATGCTCAAGGACATGATACCGAAACGTAAGGCGGTCTCTTCCCGAGCAAGACGCTATAAGCGATAGCGGTCAGCCAATAAACGGCCCGCCGATGCTCCCCGCTTCGGTTTTTGTCAGCTTCTGCATCAAGAGACCGGATCCTCAGACGGTAGGCCCAGGCCTGGAGAAGTACATCGTCCTGAAAGTCCTCCAGACAGTGCACCATTGCATCCGCGAACACCCGTTCACGTTCCTCCGCCTGGGACTTTCGGTAAAGGTGCTCCAGCGCGGCCGCATCACCTCTTGCCTGCCGAATCTGATCTTCGAGAGATGACGTCTCGTTTGGCATCGGTCTCTACTAGGGAAGAGATTGGATCATCGGGCCTAACGATCACAGGAACTGAAGGGCTCCGATTCGATCGTGACGCTTTCTCCCCGTCCCATGATGGCACTGACGCTTACCCTCACCAGTGGCAACGCCTGAAAAAGAGAAGGCTGTCGAGCTGTTCCAGTCGGTCTGCGAGTGGACCTCGAAGGAATCGTGGCTGCTGGTAGAGGACTGGGTCCTGCTTGCAGTAGTATAGCAACAGCTTATGGTAGCCGATTCACCGCGCAATGAAGAAGGCGGCCGGGTGCGCAAGGCAGAACTTGAGCACCGACGCTTGACCGAATGTGCGCCGCTGATGACGAATCGGCAATAAGATCGGTAGGGTAGCTTGCTTGAAGTCAGCTTTTCTTTGAGCACAGGAGATATCAGCGCCTCTCGGAGACACAATCATGAAGCAGACGACCCTCGTCCATATTTGCGTCGGTGTAAGTTTTGTTCTGACGAGTTGGCATTTGGCGGAAGAACATCGGGGAAAGCTCTGGCGGTATTTTGGTGCAATCGCGGGACTCCCTGTTGCGGATTGGGTCGGTAGACTCTTTTTCACGTTCCTCCTCGGAGTAACGCTTTTGCTGGCGGCATTCGGGATTCTGGGAATTGATGGGAAACCAGCTGCTGTTTGGTTTGCTTTGGTTGCCATCGGATTCTTGATCGGTGGACGTGTTTCCGATTGGTGGAATTCCCACTTTGGGAAGATTCTCAAAGGCTACAGATGGGATGGCGTCTTTCTCGGAAATCCGGGGTTACTTTCATCCTGGTTTTACCTGGCGGATGCGGCATTGCTCAGCTATCTCCTTTGGATTTTCAAGGAGGTCTGGTGGGCGGATAGGTTGTTGCCGCTGGGGGTTGGACTTGTTGTTGGTGCCGGTCTTTTTCTCGTTGTTGTCCCAGTCATGACATGGATCGGGAATAGATTCTTCCCCCAATATGCACAATGGGCGACAAACCAACCGATACCAGATTGGGTCTCAAAGTAGAGTCTCCTTCCCAATAAAACGACCCTACAGAATCGGACCAGCCGACCAATCGTCGCGGGAACAATCTCAACAGAGCCGAGTTTTTCACCACTCCCTCGCCCATGGCTCTTACACTGGATGCGCATTTGAAGGAATTCCTGGATCTGCATCGTGTGGCTCGTCTGGCCACCGTGGATCCTCGGGGATGGCCCGCAGTTCTCCCGGTCTGCTATGTCAGGGACGGGCAATTGCTCTACTCGGCCATCGACGAGAAGCCGAAGCGAGTCTCGGCAGTAAAATTGGGCCGTCTCAGAAACATCGAGAGGCATCCCCAGGTCTCTCTGGTCATCGACGACTACGAGGAAGACTGGAGCCGGCTGGCCTACGCATTGGTCTGGGGTCAGGCTGAGATCCTGGCACCAACCGGTCCGGAACACCAACGGGCGGTGACGCTGTTGCGGCAGAAGTATCCCCAGTACCGAACCATGGCCATTAAGGGGAAACCCGTCATCAAGATAAGGCCCCTTCGGGTCAAGTTCTGGTCTGCGGTATAGGGACTGTGGCGGCGCCGATTGTCCGAGCGCGTCTGTCTAGAGTCCGAGCTAGCCGTCTCCGATACGCAGCAAAAATCGCCAAAATAAATGGGTGACACGCTTGTACCTAGCGAACAGCCGAATGCGGATCGTACCTGAAAGAAACTTCAGTCGAGGGACGTGGCGGTGGCCTCCAGGCCGCCGTGTTCTCTCCTTCAAGCCTTTGGCTTGAAAAACGGCGGCCTGGAGGCCACCGCTACTGGAGGAGGCTCTATCCAATTCTAGATCAATGGGTTACGTCCTTTCTCCATCCCAATCTAAAAATGAAGTTTCAGCTTAGTCGCGCCCCAGCCGGGCTGCCCCATTCGAGAAAGAAACTTGAAGCCTCTCGCCACACTGTCCAGTGGCAAGAGACATGCGACGTTCGGACGTTCAGACGTCCGACGATCCCAATGAAGTTTCAGCTTAGGCCAGCAACCTGGAGTAGGTGTCCAACAAAGGCAGTACCTGCTCCCGGTCCTGGGGAGGTAGCTGGAGCAGTGCCCGTTTGATGCCGGCCTCGGCGTAGCGCTCGAAAGTGGCAGCCTGGGCCTGGGCGCCGAAGACTGAAACCGAAATAGTCTCGGGGTCCCGACCGGCCTCGGCGGCCAAGGCTCTGAGATTCTCCAACCGCGTCACCGGATCGATCGCACGAGCCCGGGGCAACCAGCCATCTCCGAAGTCGACGACACGTCGAAGGGTGTGATCGCTCTCCCCACCGATCAGGATTGGCGGATGAGGTCTCTGCACCGGCTTGGGATAGGACCAGATTGCGTCGAAGTCTGTGAACTCGCCGTGGTAGGTGCATTCCTCCTCGGTCCAGATCACCTTGAGGGCACGGGCTCGATCCGACATTACTCGGAATCGGGTCCCGAACTCGGTTCCATGGTTCTCCATCTCCTCCGCATTCCAGCCGGCTCCTATGCCGAATTCGAACCTGCCCTTGGAAAGTACATCCAGAGTTGCAATCGTCTTGGCAACCACAATCGGATCATGTTCTGGGAGCAAGCAGATGCCGGTCCCTAGGCGCAAGCGCGTGGTCACGGCTGCAGCACAGCTGAGGGCGACAAAAGGGTCCATCAGATGGACGTACTCCTTGGGTATGGGGCCACCACCTGGCCAGGGACTGAGCCGGCTCGCGGGAATGTGAGTGTGCTCGGGCAGGAACAACGACTCGAACCCCCGTTCTTCCAGAGCCCGGGCCAACTCGTCTACCCGAATCGAGTATGCAGATGGGAAAATGTAGACGCCGATGTGCATGGTGGATATTCTCCTACCGGTGGCGTGCTCTGTCTTCCGGGAACCTGTTCTTGGCGTGGGAGAATCGGAGAAATGGTGCCGGCGGCGGGATTCGACGAGGCGAATGCTGCCTTGTGTGGCATAGTGCTATAAATCGCTCCAATCCAAGGGCTTGATCCCTTTTTCCAAGAAACCTAGCACTCACTAATATCGCCTAATTATACGCATTTGGTTAGCTTTTGGTTAGCTATTCGGGCTAGCATCCCGCAAACCCCAAAGAAGAGGACTAAGTGTCCACTTGCCGACGTTCATCTCTCGGACGACCCCCAGGGATTCCACTGGGCTCTCCTCGGAGCCCCATCCTCGGGGCCTTTTTCTGGCCGAGCTGGACCAGCGATTGGAAAGGACCGCTTCCTGCTACTTGGCTAAACGGCTGCGGGGCGACAAAGCTCCCAACTGTGGAAAGATTCCTCTGACCGTACCCAAAATGAAGGCTACATTTCCAAGTAGCACGAACCCGGGAGCCAGCAGCCCCAGTCGCGCCGACTGTCTGCAAACCCGCTTTAGTAGAGGCAAGGAGCAGAAGAGGGAGAGCCCAAGAAGGATTGCTCCAGCGAGGCCGAAGATTGGAGAGAATAGAGCGGCAGCGCCGCACAGCATGGCCAGCGCCAGGAAAAGGAGTTGGAGCCTCCGGTTGAGAGGGGTTCGACTGTCCGAAAGAGTCTTCTGGGGATAGCGCCTATAGATCGACGGGGCGTAGCTAGTGCCCGTCCGAAAACCGGGGTTTTCAGAACTGTAATCTGTTGAATCGTAAACACTTATTATGCTTGAGACTGCTGACAGACCGGCTCGACCCAGCTCGATCCAGAGCAAGGACCCTCGAGCGAGGGCACGCGGGCCAAAAAGCAGCGGTTCGGCGCAGACCTCTCCCCGAGTCGGAGCCACAAGGCAGTACGGTCAGCCACAAAAGGCTACAACAGGAGTCGGGCCAGGACGACCAGGTTATAGGTCAGGACGCTGGCATGGACGTAGCTTTGAAAGTGAGGCCAGCCTTTCCAGCTACAGCGGTGGAGACCGAAGGTGTGCTTGAGGGTCCCAATGCACCCCTCAATCCCGGCGCGGAAGCGTTTGAGTTGTTTGTAGACCCAACTGGAACGCACCATGCTCTCAACCGTCAACCCACACTTTTTGGAAAAGGCCACATCCTGTACCCCCTGCTCTTTGGCCCAGCGCAGGTTGGCAGCCGAGGCAAAACCACCATCCCAGGCGCTCTGGCGGGGGACCTTCCCGTACAGCTGTCGATGCCGCTCTAAGAAGGGTTGCACATAGTTGCTGTCGGCCGGATTCCCCCGTTCCACCACACAATCCAGGATCAGCGACGAGGCGCCCGTGCTGACAAACACCTTGTGGCCGAAGACCGTTTCCCGAGGGCTCTTCTTGATAATATCGGTGTGCTCTTCGAAGAGGGAACAGATCTTCTCCTGGGCCGCGACGGCCTCGCCCGAAAGGACCCGTCGTTGAGTCTGCTCGATGACTTTGTGCAACAGCCCCAGATAGTGGGCCAGTTGCGCCGCCACGGCCAGACTGAGGGGATCGCTCCACTGCGCGGAAGCTGCCAGCGCCTGCTCGGCATAGTGAGCCGTCTTGGACGCCACTTTGATCAGATCGCGGTAACTGTCCAGGCGCTTCTTGCCGCGGCGGTTGCGGATGTTCAGGACGCGCCGCTTGGCCCGCCGCGTATGATCGACGAAGCCGATCCCTTCCCGCTCCCGCAGCCGCCCCAGCGACTGGGTCACGACTCGAATGCCGTCGTACAACAGCTCACTGTCGAGCGGATAGTGGATGTTCGTCTCGACCGCCGTGGCATCGACCCGAATCCGTTGGCCTTTTTCCAGACCCCGAGCCTGCGCCCAGAGCACCAAGTGGTCGTTGATCGCCTTCCAAGTCCCCGGCTCAATCTTCCCCAGGTTCTCCGCCAGGGTGGCTTTGCTGATCGACGCCCCATAGGGCAAGCGACAGAACCTCTGACAGCTTTGCGAATCCACCAGATGAAACTCCAGCTTGCGATAGCTGAACTGATGCAGCTGTTTGATGACGGCGCAACGCAGCACCTGCTCGGCCGTCAAACCGGGGGCGCCAACACCGGAATCGACCCTGTCAGAGAGATCTTGTACTATCAGCTCCAGCGTCTGGGGATTGTCGTCCAGGATGCGCGAGATCACCTTCAATTCATGGGCCAGCTGGTGATCGGGCCATTGCGGGGAAAGGGGGCGTTGTTTTTCACGCTTTTTACGCATCTTCGAACTCCTGAAATCGTCGTAAGTCGTTTTAGTCTAATTGTTTGCACCAAATAGTCTAGCAAACGGCCCTGACAGTTTCGGAGCTTGAAAAAGCCCTCTTTCCCCTTCCTTATCAATTACTTACACATTTCCGGACGGGCACTAGCTAGCGTAGCGAAACTTCCTTCGCAGATAGTGCCAGAACCTATCCGGATGGGGATGGTAAACCTGGGCGGTGGGTACGAAGCGCAGGCTGTGCTGACGGTGTGAGAGCCTAAAAGACAGCTCGACATCCTCCAGCCAATGAAAGTCTGCGTCGAACGGATTCTCCGCCAGGATGTCCTTGCGAAAGCCGCAATTGCCCGTATTGAGGAAATCAACCTGCTGATGTTTTCCCATCTTCGCATAGCGCTCGTCCAGCTCGATCTGAGTCAATCCTGCCACCCATTGTGTTTGCTTGGAAAAACACCGCCCGACGACTCCGGCAATCCTGCCCTCCAGAAGAGGATGGCTCAGGGTCTCGGCCCAACGCCGATCGGGCACGCAGTCGGCGTCGGTAAAAAGGACGATTGCTCCGCCTGCTTTCTCCACACCTCGGTTGCGAGCCGCAGCGGTGCCCGACGAAGCTTGGGAGACGAGACGAACTCCGTATTCTAGCGCGATTCGGCGCGTATCGTCGGAGGAGCCGTCATCGATGACGATGATCTCGTAATCACTTGGGCGGAGGCTCTGGTGTGTGACCGCTTCTAGGCACTGTGCCAACACGGGGGCGCCATTCCTGACTGGAATCACAACCGAAATCCTGGCGCTCACGATCCCCCCATGAGAATCCTGCACGAAACCTACTTTCTCACCGTCCGGAGGCGCCGAACTTCCTTGATCCGTTCGAAATCTTCATCGTCATGGAGCAGGATGCCGTCCTCCTCGATTACCATCTGAGCGATCAGGCAATCCAGAGTCGATCGGATGGTGACGCCCCGGCGTCGGCATTCGAAAAAAACACGGGCAGCTTCTGCGTAGGAGGCCCAGGATACCTTGGGATAAAGGATGCGCTGGGTTTCAAGATAGGAAAGCAGTAGCCCCCACTCTTTGGCGTCTTTGGCGCCTTGAAGCACCTCCTGGCAGCAGATTGCCGGCAGGACGAAGGGAGTACCCTGATCCTCCATCTGCCGCAGACGTTCTGCGGCCGCCGTCACCGTTCCTCGAAGGAAGTCCACCAGCACCGAGGTGTCCACCACGATCAAGATGAGTCTCCCCGCAATTCCTTGTGATCGTACCCGTGCGCAAATTCGATCTTCCCCATGATCTCCAGCAGGTTCTTTCGCTTTTGACTTTCGATCAGAACCCGAAGGGCTTCGTTCACCAACTCTCTTTTGGTCTGGATCCCGGTCAGCTTCCGAGCCTCTTCCACCAGATCGTCGTCCAGAAACACATTCGTTCTCATACACCACCTCGTACACTCCAGTATACACACCCTACGCCCTCGAGCAGGCTTCGAGAGGCCAAACTGCGAAATATCTCGGGAAAAATCCCGGAAAGGAGAATCTGCCTCCTTTCTGTCGAAGAATTTCAAATTTCAAGATACGTCCTCGCCGGCACCGCCGCTTCTCCTGTCCTTAGAACTCTGTCGGGTAGAAAGTCAGCCACCGCTCACTGACCTTCCAGAATCGGATTTCGAATATGCAGGCCGGAGTAGCGGCTGAAGTCGCGGTCGGCAGTCAGGGCTGCACAAGCTGAGATGCGTTCGACTACCCAACCAGAGGGAGGTCGATGGCAGGGTCAGTCAAAAGACCCCGGTGTTCGCGCTAGGCGATGATCTCGTGACTTGGCTTACCGTAGTCGATTTCGAGACGTTTGTGACCGGGTACGTCCAGCCTCCGGGGGTCCAGCCCGAGTTGATGCAGAACGGTGGCGTGAAGGTCCGTGACGTAGTGGCGGTCCTCGATGGCGTGATAGCCGAGTTCGTCGGTGGCTCCGTGGGCGATTCCACCCTTGATCCCGCCACCAGCTAGCCAGCAGGTGAAGGCAAGGGGATGGTGATCTCGGCCCCCGGTCCAGCCCGGAGACCTGGAGTGCGGCCGAACTCGGTCCCCCAGACCACTAGCGTCTCATCCAGCAGCCCCCTTTGCTTGAGGTCCTTGAGCAGGCCACCGATGGGACGGTCGACCTCCGAACAGGTGCGTCCATGCAGTCTCTTCAAGTGGAAGTGAGCGTCCCAACCGATGTTGTCGGTGGTATAACCGTGGATGAGCTGGACGAAACGCACGCCACGTTCGACCAGCCGACGAGCGGTCAAGCAGATCTCTACGAAGGGCTTGGTGACCTCGTCGTCGAGTCCATAAAGGCGCTGCGTCTCCGGCCTCTCTGCCGAAAACTGGAACAGTTCGGGAACCGAGGTCTGCATCCGGAAAGCAAGCTCGTAGGCCTTGATACGGGCTCGAATTCCCGAATCCTCGGGGTACTGCACGGCTTCCAGATGATTGAAACGCCTCAGCAGAGCGATCTCAGCTTCCTGTTCCTCCTTGTAAACGCCTTCAATCGGCCGAGAGAAGGGGAGTGGGCTGCTGGGATTCACGTCGAGCGTGATCCCACTATGCTGGGGTCCCAGATAGTTGCCAGAGATCGCAGCGGGACCGCCGTCATGAGGATGGATGCGGCCACCCAGGACAATAAACTGGGGAAGGTTGTCGTTCAGCGAGCCGAGCCCGTAGTGAACCCACGAGCCAATCGAAGGGAAGAGGCCCTCGAAAAGATGCCGTCCGGTGTGGAATTGGGTCTGAGCGGCATGGTTGTTGTCAGTAGTCCACATGGAGCGAACTACGGCGATATCGTCAATCGATTCGCTCACGTGGGGCCACCAGTGTCAGGGGCCACCCAAAAGCGGCCAGTGAGGGCCACTTCAAAACCGGCCATTTTCAAGAGCCATTGAGGGCCGCATCCGGCGTAGGATGCGCCGATGGCCAATACATTGAAAATGGAAAAGAAGCAAACGGTTTTGGCGCTCCTGAAGCTGGGCTGGTCGTATCGTCGGATCGAGCGAGAGGTGGGAGTCCGACGAGAGAGGATTGCCCGCTATGATCCCTCCCGAGATTCAAAACCGGCCAAAGCGGCCCCCGGCTCGGAGGAGCAAAAGCGGCCAAAGCGGCCCCCGGGTCTGCGCAGCTTCTGTGAGCCCTTTCGGGAGCAGATTGAAAAGAAACTCCAGCAGGGATTGCAGGCCAAGCGGATCTGGCAGGACCTGGTCTTCGAGCAGGGATTCGGGGGAGCCTACAACTCCGTCAAGCGCTTCTGTGGAAAGCTCAAGGCGGAGAGTCCTC
Organism: Acidobacteriota bacterium; assembly: GCA_965219855.1. Lineage (GTDB taxonomy): Bacteria > Acidobacteriota > UBA6911 > RPQK01 > JAJDTT01 > CAUZIZ01. The sequence goes on along the minus strand of CBDCOR010000020.1, from coordinate 8,318 downwards.
GCGTGTTTGCTCGGGTGGAAACTCCCCCCGGTCGGGACCTGCAGATCGACTTCGGCAAAGGAGCCCTGACTCGGACCGAATCGGGTCGTTACCGCCGTCCTCATCTGTTCAAGGCCGTCCTCTGCCACTCGCGCCACTCCTATGAGGAAGTCGTCTGGCGGCAGGAACTGAAGACGTTCATCCGCTGTGTCGAGGAGGCTTTTCACGCTTTTGGAGGCGGCGTGGAGGTGGTTCGCCTCGATAACCTCAAGGCCGGGATCACCCGGGCTTGCTTGGTGGACCCCGAGGTCAATGCCGTCTTCAGTGCGCTCGCTCGCCACTACGGCTTCGCCGTGCTGCCCATCCATCCGGGCGCTCCGAACGAGAACGGAAAAGTCGAAAGAAGCATCGGATATACCGACTCCAGCGCGCTCAAAGCTCGCCGCTTCGAGAGCCTGGATGCGCAGAATGAGCATCTGCAGAGTTGGAACGAGCGAATCGCCCGCCAGCGCATCCACGGCACCACCAAGCAGCAGGTCTGGCCCCGCTTTGTCGAAGAACAGAAGCATCTCCGACCGCTTCCGGATTCCCGCTTCAGTTTCTTCCGCGTGGGCCGTCGAACGGTCTCCACCGATGGCCACATCGAAGTCGACCGAGCGTTCTACTCGGTGCCCAATCATCTGCTCGGTTGTGAAGTCGCCGTGCACTGGGATGATCGTATCGTCCGCGTCTTCTTTCGTGAGCAACAGGTGGCCCTGCATCCGAAGCACCCGCCGGGGAGATTCCGAACCGAAACGAGCCATCTTCCGGAACGCAAACGCTACGCGCACTATCGAACCGAGCATCATCTGCTGAAGCAAGCCCGAGCCGTGGGTCCAGAGGCGCACCGCTGGGCCGAGCGAGCTCTGGAGGTCCGAGACATGCTCGCCTACCGACTCGTGCAGGGCATGATCTCGCTGACCCGCCGCTACCGCGCTTCGGTCGTCGACGAAGCCTGCGGCAAGGCGCTCGCACATGACGCCTTCCGCTACCGGACTCTGGTGGCTTTGTGTAAGCGACTGGACGTGCCGCAGCGCTCTTTGTTTACCTCCGAGCACGAGTTGATCCGACCGCTGTCCGAGTACCAGATCACCGATCCCACAGGAGAACCAGAATGATCTCATCAGAACTGGAACGAAAACTTCGTCACCTCCGGCTCTCGGGCCTGGCTCAGGTCTTTGACGTTCGCCTGCAACAAGCCGTCCAGGGAAGGCTCAGCCATCAGGAGTTCTTTGAGCTGCTGATTGATGACGAGCTGACCCGCCGTCGGGACCGGCTGTTGGAGCGACGTTTGCGCCAGGCCCAGTTTCCGGAACAAAAGCACTTGGAGGACTTTAACTTCTCCTTTAACCCCTCCATCAACCGGCAGCAGATCTTCGATCTGGCTACCGGCCGATTCATCCAACAGCGCCGCGGCTGGTTGGTCATCGGTCAGACCGGAGTCGGCAAGAGCCATCTGATCATCACCGTCGGGATCAAGGCGGTCGAAGCCGGTCACCGGGTGCAGTACAAGTCGGCTTTCGATCTGCTGGAAGACATCGCCGAAGCCACGGCCACCGGCAGACGCCGATCTTACATTACGGAGATGACCCGGATCCCGCTGCTGATCCTCGAGGATCTGGGACTCCGCAGAGTGCCGGAGTCGGCGGCAGAAGATCTGTTGGAGATCCTGCACCGCCGATACCAGAAGACCTCGACGATCCTCAGTTCGAATCGACCCCTGGAGGACTGGGGCGCGATGCTGGGAGGAGATACGGCGGCCACCTCGGCGCTGCTGGACCGCTTCCTGCACACTTCGGAAGTCACCTTCATTCGGGGCAAGAGCTATCGCCTCTACGAGCGACAGCAACGAGAGAAATCCACCCCGAAGCGAGGGAAAGAGAAATGACACCTGCGAGGCGAGTGCTGTGAGTGCGGGCTTGTCCCCTACTCGCAGACCCTGGGACTCAGCCCCAGGCTTCGTAGATTGCCCGCTCCGAGGGAGGGGTCAGGACAGGGTGGGGCAGAGCTCATTGCTTGAGGGGCCTCTGAGCGAATGTTTTTTGAAAAAAGGAAGCCAGGAAGAAGCCGTGTCGTTGAAACCAAGCAGAGACCATGGAAGCCAGGCTTCTCGAGTTTCCCCCAACACCCCCGGAAAGCCGTGGAAACTGCCGCGCTATGGAAACCGTGGGAAAACGGCTGCCTCGCGAAGACGACTCCAGGAGGCGAGTTTTTCCACCGTTCCCACAGCGCTTGGAAAACTCCTCCGGACGGAGTTTCCCACAGTTCCCACCGCTTCTACGGCTGAACACACAACAAAGCCTCCTCCCCCCGCTTCGCGGGGAGGGCTTCACAAGGGATTGAAATGACTCGAACCGGAGGATATAACTACTGAATCACTGGCCGGTTTTGACCCGGCCCCGCCTGGCCGCTTTTGAAGTGGCCCCCGACACACCAGTCGGTCACCTCGATGCCGCTCTGACCCCGCTTGCCATAGCCCACCTGGAGAGGGAAGAGTTTCATGAAGGAACGACGGTTCCGACCGAAGAACTCCACCGTATTCTTCTTGTACTTCGAGTCGAGGATGTGTTTGTAGGGCGTCTCGTCGATGCTCATCCCCGCGTACTTGTTGAGTGCAGGCTTGGGATCGAAAGTTTCCATCTGGCTGGCGCCGCCCTGCATGAACAGCCAGATCATACTCTTGGCTTTGGGGGCAAAGTGGGGCCCACCGAATATTAATATAGAAAACTTTCCTCTGAGATTGTCCTTCCAGACTCAAAGATCTAGTATTTCCAGATAGGCTCCCCTACAGTTTGGAGGCCCGCTTTGGTAGGCCACAACATGTCCCACTACAAGATTCTGGAGAAGCTCGCTCTGGAGCCCTGTTACCTCAATCGGTTTTCTCCTGCTGCTGACAGGCACGCCGTTCTCCAGTTCGGCTATCCGGGGCGGCTTGAACAGGTTTTCGATAGTAAGGGTGGGCTCCAGGTTGAGTTTAGGAAGGCAGAGGAGTCTGCACTTGTTTGGCATCTGCGCCGCCAGTGAGGAAACGCAGAGAGCGCCAATCAGGAAACCAATCGTTACTTCAACCCTGAGATTCCACACTACAATCCTCTCAAGATCAGCCACTCCCCCGGCATTGTACAGGTGGAGTAGACCCGTTCATCCTTCCGATTAATGTACCAACCAGCCGCTGGGATTGCCCTCCTTGATCCAATCTTCTACATCTTGTAGAATTCAAGGCCATCATGAAGTTTTCCTTCAAGCCATCGAGTAAAGGCGTCGCCCAGGTTCTAGGAGAACTGGAAAGCGCGGTTATCAAAGAAGTCTGGCGAAACCCCGATTGCACAGCGCGGGAGGTTCTCAACCGACTGGCCGATCAGCGGCAGTTGGCCTACACAACGATCGTTACAATCTTAGACCGGCTGCACAAGAAGGGATTCCTGAAACGCCACCTCGACGGAAGAGCCTTCCTCTACAGCCCGGGGATCACTGAAACGGAGTTTAACAGGAGTGTTACACGTGATGTTCTGGAAGGTTTGCTCAAGGAGGGCTCACGCCCGACTCTGTCGACATTCGTGGATCTAGTCGCTGCCGATGAGGACCTCTTGAAAGAACTGGAAAAGTTGATCAAGCAGAGACGACCATGAGACTTGATTCGATCATCTACCTGGGTCTTTCCGCGGGACTCATTGGGCTGATTTCGGCCTGGGTATTCTCAATATTGACCTACCCTGTAGTACGAAAAATGGTGGCGGTTCGCCGGCAATTTCCCAGCGCCTTCTGGTTCGGGGTCGGAGTCGCACCTACTATTGTGGGCATTTCGTTTCTTGGCTTTTCGGTCGGTTCTGGATGGCTTAGCCTCGGGGGATGGCTCGCGGATCACTGTCCACTACATCAGGGGCACCCTCTGCCCGGGGGGATAGACGCGGCAAGTCACGGCGGTGAAGTAACGTGACAAAGCGACCGTGACGAAATGGCAATGCGGTGGTTGGAGATGGAGAGGTCGGAAGGTCAAACGAGATAAGCAGGGAGATCTGTCGGGTGAGGGACGTGGACGACCCATCGTGAGAGCTCGCAGTGGGGGACGCTGCGTGAGCAATGGCCCAGGCCCGCGGTGCAGTATCGCCCGCCGAAGGGGAGCGAACCTGGCGATACCGGTGAGGTCGGTTGAAGCGGCTCGACAGAAGTCAGAGCTCCCATAGTAGCGGGGAAGCCGTGCAGCAAAACGCGGTGGAGCGAAGGGGAGCAGGAAGGTAGATGCGAAATGACTAAATCGCGGAAACGTAACTCCGCCCAAAGGCGGGACTACATCCCGGTCACAGTGCCGTTTTCGGCTAGCCCGGCTGGAGAGCCCGCTGGCATCGAACAGTGGGCTCATCGCGCGGTTTGGACGGATCGCATGTTGGAGACACTTTTGAAAGGAAAGGTGAGAGGAGGGAAATGGCACACGCTGATCGATAAGGTGTTTTGCAGCCGGAACCTTTCCAGCTCGGCCGAGAAGGTCTTGGGCAGGAAAGGAGCGGCGGGAGTGGACCGGCAAACGTGGGGGGATTTCGCCGAACACGAGCGGGAGGAACTCGAATGGTTGCAGGAAGAACTGCGTGAGGGGACCTATCGTCCGGCAGCGGTGCTGCGGAGGTGGATTCCCAAAACAGGCAGTTCGGAAAAGCGACCGCTGGGGATTCCGACCGTGCGGGATCGAGTCGTGCAAACGGCTTTGGTCCACGGGATCGAGCCGATTCTGGAGGCCACGTTCCATGATCGAAGCTACGGCTTTCGTCATGGGCGAGGGTGCCACGGCGCACTTCGGTACGTCGAAGAGCTGCTCGAAGCCGGTTATGTGTATGTCGTCGACGCGGATCTGAAGGGTTACTTCGATACGATCCCGAAAGATCGACTGTTGGACCTGATCCAACAGAAGATATCGGATCGCCGCGTGCTGGGCCTGGTTCAGCTGTTTCTGAATCAGGGGATACTGGAAGAGCTGCGTAAGTGGATTCCGGAAGCCGGAGTCCCCCAAGGCGCCGTTCTTTCTCCGGTGTTGTCGAATGCCTACCTCAATCCCCTGGACCATCGGATGGCCGATCTGGGCTTCCAGATGGTGCGCTACGCGGATGACTTTGTCCTGCTGTGTCGCGCACCCGAGGAGGCTGAAGCGGCCCTGGCCGAAGGGCGGGACTGGGTGGAGGACAACGGGCTGAGACTGCATCCCGAGAAGACACACATCGTGGACTCGCGAGAGAAGAGCTTTTCGTTCTTGGGCGATTCGTTCCGAGGCCGTTTTCGGTTTCCACGAGCGAAGAGCCACCGAAAGTTCGTCGAGCGCATTCACGAGCTGACGCCGCGCAAGTCGGGCGACTCGCTGGAGGTCATCCTCCAGCGGCTCAATCGCTCGACGCAAGGCTGGTTCAACTACTTCCGGCACTGTCATTGGAACATCTTCAAGGACTACGACGGTCTGATCCGTCGTCGTTTGCGACGCCTGCTTCTGAAGCGCAACCGGAAGAATAGAAAACGCCTCTGTCGAAATCACCGTTGGCCCAACGCCTTCTTTACGGATCATGGGTTCACGAGCCTGACTGACGCCCATATCCGTTTCGTCCAATCCATAGGAACCTACTGACTGGAGAGCTGTATGCGGGAGAATCGCACGTGCAGTTCGGAGGGAGGGGAGCCGGGTGACCGTGCTTCCCTACCCTATCATTCGCCAATCAAGTTTCAGGTCAGTCCCGCCCCAGCCGGCCTCCCCCATTCGAGAATGAAACTCCGGGTCCCGGCGTAGCGGTGGCCTCCAGGCCGCCGTGTATCGGGCCAAATGCTCGAAGGAAGAAGACTTCGGCCTGGAGCCCAAAGCTACGTCCGCCCAATCAAGTTTCAGCTTAGGACCCAAGAAGAGAGCCCAACAACCAGATTCGGGGTAAAAACAGCAAAAGTCACGAGACAGGTTCATTCGACCACTCCTCTCATTTATAGTCCCGCCAATGGACTCGATTGATCCTCCTCTGAAGACTTTGAAACCAGAAGGGATATTCCTTCTAATCCTCGGACTCTCCACTGCTGCCTGCCTTGGCGGGGCCCTGGTCCCACCTGAGGAAGCCGTAAGTGAGGAGGAACCGGCGCAGGTCTACCGGGTCAAGGGAACCCGGGATGGCCCCAGTTTCTTCCCCGAGCAGCGCTATCCAGAGGTGCAACCGCTCAAGGCGGGAAAGCTGGATTTTCAGCACTACCCTACCTACGGAGAGATCTACAGTTTTCTCCAAGAGTGGGCTCTGCGTAGCGCCCGTTTCAATCTCTTTCTGGCCCGCCATCTTCCTCAGATCCAGATTACCGGCGTCAAGACAGAAAACCTCGAACCCGGCCTCTACTCTATCCAGCTCAGCTTTACTAATGTCGGACATCTTCCTACCGCCCTGAAGCAGGCCAAGTTGGTCAAGATCGTCAGGCCGGACACGGCCAAGATCGAGTTTCAAGAGGAGTTGGTAGATGCAGGGAAGGTCGAGGTGGTGGAACCGTCCCTACGCAGCAAGGATATCGAGGCAGATTGGCTGGACCCGGGCCAGACGCGGACGGTCGCCTGGAAGGTCCGTCTGAAGGATGTGGAGCGGATTAAGGCGGAGGTTTCCATCCACTCAACTCGTGTCGGAGTCGACCGGCGAGAGGTCACGATAACCAAGATCCCGGAATGAGGCGGCACGACGAACGGGCTGGATGGCAAGAGAAAAGGTTGACCGTCACCTAGGATTATCCGTATATTCGGATCTGTGGATGAAAGTCTCCTGTTTCGATCCTTCAGTGATTCCGGCCGAAGGCAGGTGTTCAGCCCAGGGTTTCCGAACCCTGGGTGAACGGTGTCGCCCCTGGATTTCAACCCTGAATGGGTTGCGTGCAAAAGGGCAACAACTGGGTCAGGACGCAACCCTTACAGGGTTGATTATTAAGGGGTTGACTCTCTTACCCAGGGTTGGGAAACCCTGGGCTGGAATACGCAATCCCGTTGGGATTGACCTCGCTTGGTCTTGATAAAGCCCATTTCCCATCCTCGATCCCAAAGTCGATCCGATTCCACACGAGATGGAAAACAGCGGAAGTTTCAGCTGAAATCGAGTCCCGCTTATTTTCCTTCTAAACCATTGATTATAAGCATGTTGAAATGATATCTTTAACTGGAATGTAGTGAACTAAAAGGAGAAAAGGAATGACGACTGCAGTGAAGAGCGAATACAAGGTGGCCGATATCGGGTTGGCTGCCTTCGGCCGCAAGGAAATCGAACTGGCCGAGCATGAGATGCCCGGTCTGATGGCTGTGCGTGAAGAATACGCCGAAACTAAACCCCTGGCGGGTGCTCGTATTTCGGGTTCGCTTCACATGACCATCCAGACGGCGGTTCTGATCGAGTCGCTGACGGCACTGGGCGCCGACGTCCGCTGGGCCAGCTGCAACATCTTCAGCACCCAGGATCATGCCGCCGCCGCGATCGCCGATGCGGGAATCCCCGTCTTCGCTTGGAAGGGCGAAACGCTGGAAGAATACTGGTGGTGCACGGATCAGGCTCTGAAGTTCCCCGAAGGTGGACCTCAGGTCCTGGTGGATGATGGCGGTGACGCCACCTTGCTCATCCATATGGGAAATGAGGCTGAGGATGCCTTCGACAAAGAGGGCTCCCTGCCCGACCCCGACAGCACCGACGTCGAAGAGATGCAAATCATCCTGGCTCTCCTGCGTCGCCGCCTGGCTGAGGATCCGCAGTACTGGCATCGGATGGCCGAGGGCCTCATTGGTGTGAGCGAGGAAACTACCACAGGAGTCCTCCGACTGGTCCAGCGGCAGGAAGCCGGCACGCTCCTCTTCCCGGCCATCAATGTCAACGACAGCGTCACCAAGAGCAAGTTCGACAACGTCTACGGCTGCCGCCATTCCCTGCCCGACGCCATCATGCGCGCCACCGACGTCATGATCGGCGGCAAGACGGTGCTGGTCTGTGGCTACGGTGAAGTGGGCAAGGGCTGCACTCAATCGATGCGAGGACAAGGCGCTCGCGTCCTGGTGACGGAGATCGATCCTATCTGTGCCCTTCAGGCCGCCATGGAGGGATACCAGGTGGTGCGCCTGGAGGACGTGGTCAAGGAAATCGACATCTTTGTGACCGCCACCGGCAACCGCGAGATCATCCAGGCCTCGCACATGGAACAGATGAAGGAAAAGGCCATCGTTTGCAACATCGGCCACTTCGACAATGAAATCGACATCGCCGGTCTCAAGAAACTGGCCGGGATCCGCTGCGAGGAGATCAAGCCCCAGGTTCACCAGTGGCACTTCC
>CBDCOR010000019.1:0-157653 GCA_965219855.1 Acidobacteriota bacterium | reverse complement strand
CGGGGTGGAAGGCCCTCTTCTCTGGCTCGCGCCATCTCTGAAATTGGGAGAATCGCCAAGACACTTCACCTTCTGGCCTACATCGACGACGAAGCGTACCGCCGTCGCATTCTGCAACAGATCAATCGAGGGGAAGGGCGCCCATTCAGCCCTTGAAACTCCAGCTTGGAAGCGATACACTCTGGGGTCATAGTAGTCAGCTCCTTGTGATTATTAAGTGTCTGATAACAAACACTTTATATCACATAGAGCTGACTGCTTGTTCTTATCTCTGAGAAATCCGGGCTAAGCCGAAAACCTTAACATCCAACCTGGATTCGTTTAGGGGGTAAGGTCATAGCCTTCAGCTCGTTCCGCTAAGCTTTTCCATAGCTGCAGCGTATATGCGTCGAGACTGTTTGACCTCCTCGTTAGATAGATATTGCTTTTCCGGATGTACAACGGTCTGCCGCAACCGGTTGAGTTCAACGATCCAGTGAAGCCGATCCTTCTTCTTTTTGTGCGTATCTTCTTTAAATATGGTGAGGGTGTCTTCAAACAAATCCCAATGATCTTCACCGATTTTGTGATAGTCGATGAGGTCCAGGTATTGCCATATTTGCTTCTGAGCCTGATCCTTTGTGTGTCGTTCAGCACATTTCAACCGAATTGACTCTGCGACTCCTTTTGAATACCAATTCGGCTGCCCACCTGCACCATCGCCGTCTCCGAATTTTTTCTTAAGTTGAGCAACCACAAATTCATGCAATTCACGATTTAGATCAACAACATTCTCTAGAGCACCCTTAGTTCCTTCGACGTCCAGCTGCGCAATATAATCATCAAGCCCCTTGGCGGTGAAGTCCGGGATCTCGTTTTTTATCAACCTCATCATCTCAAATTCGCATCGCCTTACTCCCGCCATTCCGATATTCTTTCGGAAGATAAGGACCTCGTCTTCAGTCGCTTTTTGGAAGTGAGTTGTGATCGGTTTGATTAGCTTGAGAACATCTTCCATGAACGCGTCTGGTTTGTACCTGTCAAGAGAAAGACCATCCTTGTTTTGAACGTATGACAGCACGTTTCGAAAGACTCCCAATATTGACCGAACGCCCATGTTCGTAGCAAGAAATCCACCTGGATTGTTCCCAAGCTGCCAATGACCGTCGGCTTGTTCCGCAATACAATTGAACAGTTCTTCGAGCACCTCGTATGCCTTTTCTAACGTGGCATGGAGGCTCTTGCTATTGGAATCCGAGAGCGGACCCGGTACGACCTGGCCGTTTGGTCTTTCCTCTCCAAAGAAACCATTAGCTCTTAGTGGGTCGCTAATCTGCTGGACGCTCAAACAGCGCAAGTGACCGCGTTTCTTCCCTTGCACCTGGACCCGCCCCTTGAGTGGCGACGTTAGTCGCGTATTCAACTCCAGTGTAAGTCTGGATGCGAGTGCTTCCGTGCGAAGCTTAAAGTCAGCTGATTCCCAGTTAAGTGTCGCATAGATCTGTTTGAGCAGACTGGTCGAGACTGCCTTTTGCTCATGGTTAATATCCACAAACATTTGAGCTTCCTCTGCTGCGGGAAGTTCATGGAATGCTAGGACTGGGAAGGCCGTTTTATCGTCCTTCTTCGCCGCTCGTTTGCTATGCGCATATCCAAACAAGCGATGCTGTCCATCAATCACCCAAGCGCATGCGTATTGAGACGGTAAATATAGTGTGCCCACAGATGCGCCCCCGATTTTCTTCTTCGCGTCAAACCTCAAGGTTCGCCCGTGGATGTTTATAACAATGTTTGTTGGAAACAGGCCGCCATTGTCGACATAGTCGGCGATCTTTCGCAATCGTGTCTTGGAGATGAGGCGTTGGTAATACTCAATATCTATACTGCTTTCTTTGGCTTTGTGTGCGATATATGCCCGCTTCAGGAGTTCACCTGGGTGGACCACGAAATTGTAGAATGTTTTGCCACCCATCCGAGCCTCGGTTGCAGGAACTTGTAATTCCATCTCCTGTATGCTCTGATTTCGGAACAGATGTGCAAGGAATTGGTAACGTGCGGCGAATTTGAGGTGCTCAGACAGTTGGCTGAAATAGTGGATGTCTGAGTCTTGGACCGGAATGATTTTCTCCTCACGCGCACGCTCGAGGTCAGCATGGGACCAGTGAATATTCCTAGTGGCAATGACCCAGCCAATCTTGAGCTTCTTATTGCCACAATAGCTTCGCAAGGAGTTCCCTGCCCCCTGTCGGAAAGCCACTATTTTCTCAATTAGCCCCGTCAGCGGCTTCTTCTTCGGCTCCTTCGATTGTGTACATTCCACAAATACCGCAGACTCGTTATCCACAGCGAGAACGTCTATCTGTCTGAACTCATTAGACCTAATTTTGATCTTAAGTATCCCTTTATTCAGGCGTGTAAAACCCATGCGGTAGAGGATGCACCATATATCATCCTCAAGCTGCTTACCCTCCTTCTTTGGTGTCTGTAAACGTGTGGATTGCTTGTTCTTTGTGAAGACTTCCCAGCCTTCCTTTTCTTTCCCCGAAACGATATCCGCAAGTGCTTTTTTATCCTTCGCAGATACCGTCTCGTAAATGACACTTTTGGATCGTTGCGAGTATTCACTCTTCAGTTCATCGCGTGGAAAAAGCTCACCCTCAACATACTCTGTCATTTACAACCTTCCTCGCCTGTAGTCAACCCATAAGTCATCGGCACTAGAGCCGTTTGAATGGCCACTATTCGGTCGGTCGGGGGTAGGGTACCTTACAGCCTGGCTTTGATTCGTTCTAGTAGTGCAACGGCCGCCGCTTTATTCTGAGAGCATTCAACAATAAGTCCGAATATCTCTTGGTAGTGCCTTCGCTTGGCTGGGTTAAGGCCGGATAGTGGGTCCTCACCGTTGACGGATGGCCCAACTGCCTTCAGACGTTTCTCGAGCGTAATGACACTCCGTTTTTCTTTTCGGATCTGCGCATTTGAGAACAACCCTGGGGCTTCAAGCATCTCGCGGATTCTTGCTACTCGCCCTTTGGACTCGCGCAGCATCAGCTGGGTGTCGGCCGGTCGGGTTATACGTTGCTCCAACAGCCGAAGGGTTTCATCCGTTTTTTCCACCTCAAGTTCAAAGCTGCGTTGCTTGTTGCGCGATGCTGAACGACTCCGGCACGTGCGCCCGATATCTCGAGCCAGCACCGCAAGTTTATTCAGAAGATCGGAAAAATCCGCATTCTGCTCGAAGTGGTCTCGCCGACCGTTCGGAACTAACTGATCGCTGACACAATGGACCTCGCCAACACACCACATCGCGAAGCGGGGCTCAGGGAAAATATCACGCAGTATGTCCTCGGTCCCAACCTGGATATTGCCGTGGCGCAAGCGAAGACCGCCGATACCCAGCCGCCGTGGTAGAGCTCCATGATAGCCGTGATCAAGAAGCCACCCAACCGAAAGAATGCCTCCGTCTCGGTCATCCAATTGGAAGCACTTGAGACCATGGAACTGATCTTGTTCAAACTCGTCCCGGTACGGGCGATAAAGCGGCTCGTTGCTCTTGTCCACGAAAACCCGAACCCCATCCGAAATGCCATGTTTTGTTAAGAAGTTTTGAATATCCTCCGCAAACCTAAAGGTCGGAGAGAAGGGGACCGGAGCCACCTGCGCGAGATACGAAGATATTTCCTCTCGGTTAAGAAGGCGGTCGTTCCTGTATCGGACTACACCGGAAAGCTCCACCTCGAAGAAACCACTGGTTGCTTCCTCCGAGGAACAGGAGGAGAATTCAGTATGCTTTTCGACGATAGCTGATAGTCCTAAGTCGTTCGTATTATCCCGAAGCGCACTCTTAATGCCTTCACAGTCCCAAGTCAGCGTCGATGTCTTTGATTCCCCTTGAGCCTGCGTTCGAAAAGTTAATCTACGGCAATAGCTAATCCCTCCGAGCCGACCAACCCCGCGAAACCCACGGGCTGATGGGTGTTTCTTACTTGCACCGAAAGCCTTCAGGCACCTTTCCGCAACATGCGCCGGGACCCCAAGTCCGTTGTCACGGATGTAAACTGTCCTCGATGATCGATCTATCGATATGTCTACGGCTCCCTGTGCATGAGTGATGGTACCGTCCGCTACGGCTTCATCGATTGAATCCGCTGCATTTTGTACATATTCTCGATAGATCGCCAATGGATCTGTGTGCATTGCCTCGGTTAGAAGTCCGAGAATGCCCTTGCCGACAACCAAGGATGTCATGATGGGCCTCCCTCAGCTCACGCGACTTCGAGTCCTGCGTCCTCGATTCTTTCTTCCTCAGGCATGTCTATCCGTTCTTCTGCAGATATCCGCTTCCTCCGTCTGACTTCTTCCCATATCTCCCGGTCTTCGTCTCGCGACAACGGAGGGTAGTACTTGAGAACACGCCTGAGGTTTAGGTTTTTCACTCCTGTTGGCAGCTTATTGAAATCACGCGGACTACACCCTGACAGCGAGTTGAGAAGCTCAATGCGGTCCGTTGAACTGAGCGCCGCATAGGCCTTCTCAAACTCGGCTAGTTCAGCGCGGCCGTCAAGTTGCTCGAACCAATCCCTATGAAAGATAAAACGATGGGGCCGCGAGAGAAGATTCTCAAATTCCTGGGTGCTCTTGCCGAATGCCCGTCGAAAAAATTCAGGAGCACCACTTACGACCCCATGAGTCGCTTGAAGTATGAGTTGCATTGAGCGTAAATAGTATCGATTCCAGTGTTCGCCAACGAAACCTCGGTCCTTACGGTCGGTTGGTTGATAACGCATTGGGAAAGAAAAGATCCGGCAACCAAGTTCCTCGTTGAGGTTCACGTTAATATCCATGCGCGCATAGAGATCAGTGGGTGTGTCGTGGAAGTTGTAAAGCATATAGTTGGAAAGACGGTTCAATCCCGCCTGGTGTGCGTAGCGCACCGATAATTCGTAGGACTTACGCAGCCCCAGATGGTCGAAGGCGATACGAAGCGGACTTATGCAGATCGTTGCTAACTCCTCAAGAAATCGATGATCTTTGCAGAGGATTCTCGCATCGACTCCCTGATTGAAATCAACTCGACGCTGGACCGGTACGCGTTCACCGGGCCTCTGCAGCTTTGCCCCAGCAACAAAACCCAAATCGCGAGCCTCTGCAACAATGTCGTGAAAACGTGCTGACGCCACCACATTGTTGTCCATATAGATCAGGTCCTTCTTCGGGCCATGTATCCTTTCGATTTCATTGACCATGCGCGCAACGGAATATGTGTCTCGCTGAGTCCCTTCTAGAGTCGGCACTCCACAAAACTTGCAGGTACGGATACAACCGCGTGACGCGTACACAAAGTAAGCGTCGCTCACCGGATAGCGGTACTCCACCTGTTCAAGGATGCTGTAGTCAGGGGGGAGGTCCTCGATCGGCGTACCGCTTATATCGTCGGCATAGAAGTCACCCGAGAAGTCATCCAGCTGGAGCGAAGGAGCAGGCGAGGTCCCTAATAGCCCCTTGATGAACCGAATCCCATACCAGCGCTCCTCATCCAGAAAGGCATCATGCATCAGTGACGCCGCGATGCCGCCAACGAAAATCTTCTCTGGCTGATGGTTCGATACTGCAATCGCAAAGTCGATCGTGCGGGCTATCATGGCCCACTCAAACGAAAACAGCGTGGTTATGTATATGCGGTCCCACGCTTGCCCGAGAGCGGCGGAGTCTTCCCCCTTGATAAACTTCACGTAGTCCTGTTTCCCCTGTGGACCGTGGTACTGGGCGATTTTCATCAAGCCAAGGGGTGGGTACTTATTCTTATATCCGGGCTCGATCAGTAGAATTTTCTTGTGCGCCATGTCATCTCAGGCGAAGTTATCGCTGTAATCTTATAGGAGGGTCCATCCAAGTGCGAAAAGGGTCCCACCATAGCTTGAAGGCCGAGCGGCGCATACTGGAACTACGCACCCAACAATAAATTAAGTTGAGAAACCTTTCCGACTGGGAAAAGCAGCATAGACAACCGTTGGGAAGCGGGTGAAGGACACGCGAATCGCAGGGTAACGCTTGAGTTTCCACACCAATACTACGGTTCCACTGAACGGTGTCCGTCCACTGAATGCAGTGTAATATTTGCATGTGTCTCATTGGCGCTTATGTATAGACTTTCAGAATTTTAGATTTTCAGACTTCTTAAGGACCCATTGGCTGACGAGGTCCTCGACAAGCGTGCTGAACTCCCTACCCTCGTCTAAGAGACGCTTCTTAGCGGCGAGATGTGTCTGTTTGCGCAAATAGACGGTTACCTGAGTGTAGTCAGGGTTGCTCTTTTTGCCTGGCGGTCGCCCCACTTTGCGGGGAGCCGCTGCACGGGCGGTGGCTTTACGTGTAGGAGTTTGGGGTTTTTCTTCGGCAGGTAGCTTTTCGAAGTTCTCTAACACCTTTCCAAATGGAGTACTCACGGCAGAATCTCCTTTCCCAGCTTGAGGTAGTCTTGCCAAGCTTCCTGTGCTCGGCGGTCTTTAGCGTCGTAGACAGTGGTCCCAGCCAAGGCGGCTTTCTGATAGCAAATAAACCGGCGGATGCCGGTCGCGAAAAGGGGAATCTGCCTTCCCTGGAGTTCCCGGCGCATCGTCTCGCCGTCGCGGTTCGGCTTGGGTGGGATGATCGTTAATAGAATCCTATAATTCCCCTCCCCAACGTTCTCGATTTCCGACGTGGTCATCAAGAGCGCCTGGAGGCTGAGGGCATCCGGGGTCGAGGGGATGACAAGGAGGTCGCAGCCTTCGACCAGATCCCTGATTTCTTCGGGTTCCAAGCGGGCGCTGGTGTCAATAACGGCGTGTTCATAGTTGCGAGCGAGTTTTGTGGCTTGGTGGAGGTGGATAACTTCAAAAGGGAGGTTGCCGTTGATAGCCCAGCCGCAGACTGAGCGGTTAGGGTCACCGTCAATCAGAACAGTAGGAGACTTCTTTTGAGGTAAGCGGCAAGGTGGATGGCAGTAGTGGACTTGCCCACGCCGCCCTTGTAGGAGGCCACAGTGATGACCATAGCTTTCTAGTGTACTCAATATATCCGACACTCAAAATTCTGGAATCCTGACATTTTGGGTTTTTGGAAGTTTAAAATTAGACCAAGATGGGTGTTTCCCAGTGTGATCTGCCAGTAGTTGATGCGCTCCGCACCGGACACACCGGCGGCGATGTGGGGGTCTATGCCCGCGTATCCAGCGACGATCAAAACTTGAATCTGCAGCAGGACGCCCTGACGCGGGCGGGCTGCGAGCGGATTCTTGAGGACCGGCAAAGCGGGGCCAAGGCGGATCGGGCGGGATTGAGAGACGCCCTCGATTATGCACGAGATGGGGATACGCTGACGGTATGGCGACTGGATCGGCTCAGCCGATCTCTCAAGGATCTTATTGACTTGGTCTCGCAGCTAGAGGCCCGGGGTATTGGCCTAAAGAGTCTCCACGAGTCCATCGACACGACATCGAGTTCGGGCAAACTAATCTTTCACGTATTCGGCGCACTGGCGGAGTTCGAACGCAATCTTATCCGCGAACGCACCCAGGCCGCGGCACGCGCCCGGGGCCGCAGCGGGGGCCGCCCAAAATCCTTGGACGCTGCGAAACGCGCGATCGCCGTCAACCTGTACGACGAGAAAAAGCACTCGGTGAAGGAAATCTGTGAAGTGATGGGGGTATCCAAACCCACACTCTATAAATACATCCAAGCAGCGCGCACTGAAACGACTTGAACTTGGCGTTGTCCCTGGCTCATCAACTCAAGGGCTGTCGTTCGAGGAAATCAGGTGCGTCGGCTCTCGATCTTAGGAGCTGCCTGTCAGGGTGCAACGCGGGCCATCCGACTC
This sequence comes from Acidobacteriota bacterium, assembly GCA_965219855.1. Classification (GTDB taxonomy): domain Bacteria; phylum Acidobacteriota; class UBA6911; order RPQK01; family JAJDTT01; genus CAUZIZ01. The sequence continues at coordinate 149,817 of CBDCOR010000019.1, read as the reverse complement.
AAGGCGACCCAGAGCGGTCTCTAGCGGATCGACGATGCGGTTCGTGGAGGCATGAATCGCCTACCCCCACTGCGAGCTCGGGGTGCCGCCGCATTTGAGCAAGCGTTTGCGCGCAGAATGTTGCATCTACGAAAAGCGGTGGAGCTAAACGCAACATCCTGTTCAAATGCCCCCGCTGGTCCGGCATGATCGGCCAGGATGCGTTCCATATAGCGGCTGACCTCCGGCCCCAGCGGCTGCGCTTGGGCGCGACAATAAGCCGGGGTCTGCTCCAAGTAGACTCGCTTGTCCGGAGGGTAATCCGCCTCATCGGTCTGCCAAGTTCCGGGCTCGAAGACCCGGACATGGGTCTTGATCAACTGATGCTCCCGATAGACCCGCAGCAGCTTCAGGTCGGCCCGCACCCAGAGCTTCTCTCCCCGGTACGGATAAGGGATCGAGTAGTAGCACTTGTTCAGGATCAGATGGCAGTCCGAATGCACGGTACACTGTTTCCATTCGGGGGCCTCAAGGTGTTCCAAGAAAAAACCCTTCGATTGAGCCGTTGCTTTCGCTCCACGCTTAGGCATCCTCACCGGCGTTGCAGGCCCTCAATCGGCCCAGGCCCCCTTGTCTTCCATTTCTTTTCGCATGATAATGTCATTCATATAACCAAAGGAGAATCGACCATGGCTGCAAATCAACTCGTCCAGGCCCGCATCGACGGGGCTATCAAGGAAGAAGCGGCCGCCGTACTGGCCGCAATGGGCCTAACCGTGTCTGATGCCGTACGGCTGCTGTTGACCAGGGTTGCACAGGAAAAGGCCCTGCCGTTCGCGCCGCTGATTCCAAATGCCACAACCATCAAGGCGATGAAGGAAGCCCGAAAGGGCGGCCTCCCTCAGTTCGACAGCGTGCAGGCCCTCATGGATGATCTGCATGCGCACGATTGAGCGCACCAGCCAGTTCAGGCGCGACTACAAGCGCGAGGCCAGAGGCCAGCACCGGGCGTCACTCGACGCCAACTTGGTGCCCATCTTGGTTGCTCTGGCCGATGACCAGCCGCTGGAATCTCAGCACCACGACCATGCGCTGAGCGGAGGCTGGAAAGATCACCGCGATTGCCATGTGAAACCCGACTTGGTGCTGATCTATCAGAAGCACGGGGCCGACACGCTTCGGCTTGTTCGTCTCGGATCACATTCGGAACTCGGGCTTTGACTTCCTCGACTAGGAGTGGCCCAGTCCGAGCTGATCCTGACCAGCAGTTGCAGGATGCGGCAAGAAATTTGGCAGGCCGAGCGCTTGGAAGGGCCGGGGCGGGAATTGGCCAAGCAATACGCGCGGGAGCAGACGCAGTTGGTCGGCCAGGTCGAAACTTTGACAGGAAACATGCAACAAGCTGGGCACACATGTAACGATATTGATCAACGCATACAGGGTGGGGCAGAGATCATTGCTTGAGGGGCCTCTGAGCGAATGTTTTTTGAAAAAAGGAAGCCAGGAAGAAGCCGTGTCGTTGAAACCAAGCAGAGACCATGGAAGCCAGGCTTCTCGAGTTTCCCCCAACACCCCCGGAAAGCCGTGGAAACTGCCGCGCTATGGAAACCGTGGGAAAACGGCTGCCTCGCGAAGACGACTCCAGGAGGCGAGTTTTTCCACCGTTCCCACAGCGCTTGGAAAACTCCTCCGGACGGAGTTTCCCACAGTTCCCACCGCTTCTACGGCTGAACACACAACAAAGCCTCCTCCCCCCGCTTCGCGGGGAGGGCTTCACAAGGGATTGAAATGACTCGAACCGGAGGATATAACTACTGAATCACTGGCCGGTTTTGACCCGGCCCCGCCTGGCCGCTTTTGAAGTGGCCCCCGACACCGGAGAACTTTGGTCTCTGGCCTCCCGTTCAGCGATCCGAACCGGGGTGACAACGGTCTCGAACCAACTTGAACTCCCACTCAAAAGTTTCCAGTCTAAATATTTATACCTAAAAGCATTTCTCCCTGTTCAGAAACGCTTCATAGAGAATCCATATCTAGTCCATGAAGAATCAACCCCGGGTGCATTGAAGCTTGAGCTCCCCCTGAGTCAGGATGGTCGTTGGAGTGAATTTGTGAAGGATGCGGACCTTGAATCGGAAAGAGGTGGAAAAATGACACGATCTAATCGACAAGAAGGAACGGTGGGGTGGCGGTGGAGGCGGCTCCTGGTGCTGCCGCTTTGTGTTTGCTTGCTGACGGCCTGCAGTGCTCGGCGCCAGGTCTTATCCGTCAGTGTTTCGGAGACCGAGCGGTTGCGCGATCTGCTTGACCGCAAACGAATCGATGCCTCCTTTGCGGATGGCACTCGCGTGGGGGGCCGGGTCCAGGAGGTCCAGGATGGCCTCTTGATGATGGACGTTAAGGAGAGCAACGGCCCCAGAGCGGGCTTAACCAGGCTTCAGAGCATCCCCACGGATCGGCTCTCCACCGTGCAGTTCACCCGGCAGAAAGGGTACAAGAGTCTCCTTTCTTGGCACGCTGTTTTTCTTCGGCGGCATGGGGCTAGCAGTTGGAATCATTGCGGGGAGAGAGGGTTACAGTGACGGGAGAACGGCAGCGGCGGGCGGAGTATGGAGCGGCATGACGGCACTCGGCTACCTGTGGGGAAGAAACAAGGACAAGGAGAACGTCACCTTGGAGATCCAACCACCGGATGCCTCGGAGGGTCCCTGAAATGCCCCCACGAGTGGTACCACCCTTTAAGTTAGGCCCGGGATCCTTTGAAGCCCACTCCAAGGGCCAGACCCACCTCTGCCTCACGCGGCTCCATGATGACCTGTTCTGCCGTAAACCGCTTCCGTGCCATCCTTGCCTCCTTCCTCAACCGAAAATCCTAACCTTCAAACTGGACTCGTTTTAGGGGGCAAGGTCACGTCGGTTCTCCCGGTCTCGCGTATATTGAGTGAAAGCTGGTCCCCGTCAAACTTGGTTCGTGCTCTCGTTGGTGGGGAATAACTCACCAGCGAAGGAGGCCGCATGATGACGCAAGACATTCTGGCTCAAATCTCTGCTCAAACTGGTAGCACAAATGATCAGATACGCGAGGCGGTGGGAGCCGCCCTCGAAGCGCTTCACAAAATTGCTTTCTGCGACGAAGACAGCGTCGTCGGGGCCATAAGGGAATGCGCCTTCATCTTCGGATCACGCGCCTGTTATCACCTAGTAGGAATATTGGAAGACGCAAGGATCAATACAGACCCGGAGTTACCGTGGTCGGAGACGATGGATCGATTCATGCCTTCAGAATGGGAGCAGTTCCGGCCGCTTATGGAAGACTGGCTTGAACAGCGTTCCGAACGACGCCAACTGTTGGACGAGCAAAGAGACAGACGAGAATAGCGGCGAAAGCATCATCAGCCGTGACCCGCTATCAAGTTCGTGAGCGTGCAAAGGAGGGTTGGAATGAATCACGAGGGATTCAAAAACTCAACACTTCCTGGGAGGGCCGGTCGTCACGCGATTCTCATACAACGGCGACGGGTTCCGCCATTTCCCGGCAGACGATGGCGCCGTATTGGGCGATCAGCCGTGTGTCTGGGGATCGCGCACGGAACGCGTGACGGGAAGCAAGATACGAAGCCGGTTCCGCGGTATCACTGTTCATGAGACCATTGTCACGAGACCATGGGCGGTGGCCAGGATGCGGCTACCACGGGATATGGGAGTCGGGCACGTCCACGTTCGCCATTGTTTCGAAGTATCACCCACGCAGGGGAGACTAAGAGGAATGCTGAGTTTGCTGAAAGAGATCCGGGACGCCGCCGTTGATGCGAACGTACCCATCGCCAATGTGCTCCGAAAATGCGCCGTCCTTGGCGCCAAGTTGAAGAACAACGAGCTTCGAGACTGGGCGCTTCAGGAACTCAACGGCTATAAGGACGAGAACGACTTGCCAGAGTACCGGAAGGCGATGGTACCCCTCACGGGCGATTTCGCTGGACCTCTTCAATCGGGCTACAAGAATGCACCTATTCCGGCGATGCTCCTTCCCGAGAAGATGCAGGACCGTGCACGGACCGCCCGCTTTCCGGCAGGCGTGGCTAGTCTGGAGTCGCTTCTCGAAGGCGAGGGCGAGTACGTGACTCTCGAATGGCCGGGGGATTGGATCTTGTGGGCCCAACGCGACGGAAAGTTCGAAATGACGTTGATTGCAGCTCGGCAGGTCATCGGCGTGTCTGCGATTGTGGACATGATCGATACGGTTAGAAACCGGATCCTGGAATTCTGCCTTCGCCTTGAGGAAGAGATGCCGGAGTTAATGGCGGACGACGAACCCTCGCCGACAGCTGCCGTCGAGGTCGCAGCGAGTAACGTGTTCAACCAAGTCTTCGTATTCGGTCCATATACCGGCAACATCGCGAACGCCAGTCCTGCCGTGGAGCAAATCGCGCTGGACGTCAAAAAGGGCGACCTGTCAGGGCTGACGAAGGCGCTGCGTGAAGTCGGCGTCCCGCCTGATCAAGTCGATGCGCTCAAAAGTGCGATTGAGGACGTCGGCGAGAACGGGCAAAAAGTCAGACCGATAGCCACCGACTGGTTTAAGCGCGCGAAACAGGCGGTGGCTTCCGATACGTGGTCGCTCGCAAAGGGTGTGACGATCAATACGATTAGCCACGCAGTCCAGTCGTTCCTCGGCTTGGGTTCTAGTTGACGTCTCAGACCGTGGGCGATCCCTGAGCGTTCCCTGCCGGATTCGCTCCTGGTTCCGGGACGAGGCGGCCTATGCCCGCTCGGACTTGTTCGAGTGCCGACGCAAGTTGATGGAGGATTGATCGCGCTACCTGACCCAGGGGGACGCCCAGGACTCGGGGTCATTTACGCCCATTCGCCCGGACAGCGCAGGACACGATATGAGCCTCATCGATTTCGGCGAACAAGGAACCCGAGAGTTGGATCCACGCCTCAGATTGCCCGCCCTCACCCAGAGCGTCGAGCCGTAGCTGATCTCCTCCCCCCAAATTAGGTCCACACCCAAAGTGAGTATTGCCGTTTAATAGCCGGCAAAAGGAGGACCGAGCATGAAGCGGAAGCGATTTAACGAAGAGCAGATCATTGGGGTACTGAAGCAGGCCGAAGCGGGGGCTAAGACCGCGGACCTGTGCCGCCAGGTGGGTATCACGCAACAGACCTTTTATCGCTGGAAGTCCAAGTATGGAGGCATGAAGGTTTCCGACGCCAAACGGCTGCGGGAACTGGAAGCGGAGAATCGCCAGCTCAAGCAGTTCCTGGGGGAGGCGCAGCTGGACAAGGCGGCGCTGAAGGAACTCTTGGTAAAAAATTGGTAAGGCCCGCGCAACAACGCCAGGCGGCCCGCTACCTGGTGGAGCGGAGAGTGCGAAGTGAGCGTCGGGCCTGTGAACTGGTGGGGATTTGCCGCTCGGTGGTGCGCTATCAAGCGAAGGCGAAAGACGATGACCCTTTACGAACAAGGCTCCGGCAACTGGGGTCGGTTGCGGAAAAGGGCGAAATGACACTCTAAGCGTCGAGGGTCCTCTCTTTGTTGTCCCGCGGTCTTTCCTGCACGAGGCGTTCCCGACAAACACTTCTTTGTCGTGGCGTGCTGCGATGCGTCCTCACGACCCGTCTTTTCACGGCAGAGATTCACGAAAATCCATAAGATATCTTTTTACGATAAACTGCACTTGCGGCAACGTTTTCGAGACTGCGAGGACATCACTCATGAGCCTCATTAGGGTAGCGCCCACATTCGTGTTGAAATACAACATAAGGGCGGTCCGAGCCTTGTGCTCAGTCCGGAGCGATCTTGCGGGTCTGGATGAAATGGTAGAGGGCGGAGCGGGAGACGCCCAGTATCTTGGCGATCGAGGCCTTGGAGACATCCTTGCCCAACAGCTCCCGGATGTCTTGCTCCTTGCCGTCGAGCCTGGATGTTCCCAAGGCCCCCTTGGGCCGGCCGAGCAGTTTCCCCTTGGCTTTGGCAGCGGCGAGTCCTTCCTTGGTTCGTTCTGAGATCAGATCCCGCTCGACCTCGGCAAACAATCCGAACAGGGCGATCATCACCTTGGTCCGCAGGTCCTGCTAGCCGTCGAACTCGATGCCCTCTTTGATGGGGATGAAGCGGATCTGGCGATGGACCAGCGTTTCCACGATTTGGATCACCTGCCAGCGGTAGGCGACGGTTTTCACGGCAGTGTCCAATAAAAGGCAAAACATGGTCTTTTTGCGACCGTTAGAGACCATGGTATCCAGACCGTTGCATGGTCGGATGACGTAGAACAATACGTGGGTTTTTATCGACACCTGGCCATTACCCTTCCGTCTCAAAGCCAGTTCGACTCGGCCCTGACCAAAACAGACCTGGCGAAGATCGCCAGGTGTCGCGGGGATCCGCACCACTGGGGCTTTGTTGCGTATCAGAGCGGCCCGCGAGGCTGCTGCGGCACGTTAGCCCGATCGAATGGGACAACGTTATCCGGTACGGCCAGTACGTGCTCGATCGCGCCCTTGTCCGCTAGGAACGGGTCCTTATGTTGTATTTCAACAGCAATCTGGTCGGTACCCAAGCTTGGTTTCCAACGCCATTCTGTATTGGAATACGATCAAGATCGCCGAGACCGTGGTCCGTCTCAGGGCACAAGGCGAGGACATCTCCGATGCAACGCTATCGCACGTCTCTCTGCTGCCGTTCCGGCATGTCCTACCGAATGGCACGTACTTTATCGAGAATAGCTAAGCTAGGGGAGAAGGCGGTTGCGCACTCCCATTGCGCCCAAAACCGCAACATCCTGTTCAAATGCCCCCGCTGGTCCTCAATGGTAGAAGCACACGCCGTCCGCAGAAACGCACGAGCCTGAGACGAAATGTCGATCAAGTTGCGACTGTTGCTGTTCAGTATCAGCCTGAGATTAAAGTCGCGCTTGGCTGATTCTATTTTATCCGTTCGTTCTGTTTGCGTTTCCTGATCACCGACGTAGCATAGTGTGCGAAGGAACCTGGAATATCCTCCTTGAGAATTAAACCAAGCCATAACGGATCTTCTCGTTCAGTCAGCAAATACGGATCCGCCGCTTCCAGGATCGCGACGAGCAAAGCCCATCGATGTGCGTGAGCGGCCCTCTGAAATTCTGCGAGAAGCGCACGGACTGTTTCCTCTTGGCGGTGTAGGTAAAGTGCCCCCAATGCAGTCTGGCGAATTTCTGTCGAGTTGTCACGGTCGGCAAGACGGCCCAGAGCCTCGGAGATTTCGGGAACAGGAACCCATCCAGCGAGTTCGGCAGCAATTTTCCGCACAGACTCCGAACCGGACATTCGTTCCACGACGAGTTGCGTAACAATCTTCGGATCGAGCCGGCGCAGGGTTCGACCGACGGCCTGATGTAACGATTTTCGTTCAATTGAAGTTACGGTTTCAATGAGCCTTTCTGCCGCAGTCTCCGGCGCAATGCGGACAAGAAGCCGACATAATGCTTGCTCTATTTTTAGGGGCCGTTGAAGCCCTAGTTCGATCGCTTCCACTGCACGTGTGGTATCGAACTTGGCCAACCCTCGGATAGCCTCGATCAGCGCCGTCGTCGCAACCGGATTTTCAGCAAAAGCCTTGTCAAGAATTTGTTCCCGCAGGTCGGGTTCACCCGATTCGACGGCAATATCGTAGAGTGGATGGAGCATGAAGCCTCCGCTTCGACAGCGTTGGGCAGCGGCATCGACAGCCAATTTTCGAGTTCTGGCGTGGGCGTAAAGAGCGCGAATCACGCGATCACTATGCTCCACACACTCCGTGTTGTTCTGACTTTGCAGCCAATTCCGGAGGAACTCCAGCCCTCTTTCCCCAAGACCGATCAAGGCACCAAGCCCCCACTTGGCATTTGCTTTTGTCTGAGACATGAGCCCGGACAGCCTGGCAAAGTCATCCGACTGATCACGAAGTCCATGGAGCGCGAGGCAAGCATATCTTGCGACCCGGCTTCCTGGGTCCGCTCGCTCAAGGACAGTACGTACCTCCGGGATCAGATCAGCGTCGCCGCCTAGCCAAGCAGTCAACAGAGAGATCACCAATGAATTTTCTGGTGATGCAGCATTTTGCAGTGTTTGCATCGCTTTCTCGGTCAGGGCTTTCGACATCGGACCCCGGTGTGCCCGGGACTTGGCCAGATCAAGCGGCACCTCCACCATGCCTGTGGAGGTTAGTATTTCAACCAGAGCCTCGTCAGCTCCCAATGTCGCAAGCGCGGTCATGGCACCACAAAATTCCTGGTAGGGTCCGGACTTCGGTTGCCCTTTGGCGTCATAGGGCACTGGGCGTCGCGCGATAGTGGCGAGCTGTTCTATGGTGAGGTCGTCGGCACGAACAAAAGCCCAGTTCAATCCGCGATGCCGGACCCAAAAATGCTCGGAATCCAATTCCCGGTTGATCAGAGTGGTAACGCCTGCACCGGCTATGAGAACCAATACACGGCGAGCACTTTCGAGTACAGGGTCTTGGGTACGGCTGTTTGTGTGCAGGCGGCTGCATGCGACATCGACTATCATCCGTTCCAGTTCTCCCCCAGCCTCCGCTTGTAAAATGTTCAGCAGGCTCGGACGGGCAATGCGGCCGAGAAGATCCAGAGGGTGACAGAGCCAGACCGAGTCTTCCGATATAGATTTATCGAGATGCCCGCCCAGTTCAGTCTCAAGCGACCGAAGCATGAACTGCAACGTAGCCTCATCCAGCTCGTCTGGCCGTTTCCCAAAAAAGTGTTCAATCAGGCGGCGTCCCTTCGGATCCGATTCGGCGAGTTCGCGGATGCGCCGACGCGTCAATTCAGGATGAGCTCGCAAAAGAGGCCGAAGCCATTGATTCGACCAAAATTTTTGTGAGTCATCGAGATCGACTAGCCGATCGATGGCTCTCCCTGGATTCAGGATTGCCAGTGTCGCCAACGCTGTAGCGCTGGCAATGTCCTCCGAATTCGATAGATGTTTGACCGCAAAATCGATTTTCTCATGATCCGAAAAACGCGCGATGCAACGCAGCAGGCTGCGCGGTTTATTTGTCGAAACTTTACGCATCAATACATCACGCATCTCCCGCCAGATAGCGGTTGCGTCCGGGTGCTCCAGGCCACTCAACAGATATCCAAGTTCTGAAACCCGTTCCTTCTCCGCATCGGCAGCGTGGATGCGGTTACGGAGCCATTCTGGATCCTGTTCGACTTGAATTTGCAACGCTGTCGAGGTGGCCTGATATCTGTGATAAGCACGACGGTCCGTATTGTCCTCTAGTGCATCGAAGCACTGCTGATGGATCTCCCACAGACAATCGAGACACTGAGGATCAGGCGCAACCTCAAGCGCGGCCAGCGCCACCGACTGACGGTCCCAGGACGGCGAGTTCAGCAATGAATCGATCGCTGTCCGCAAATCGACGTTTTCTTGTCGGGCGAGATCAGCAAAGGCCTTGCCGATCAGGTTGACTCGATAGTCATCATCCGAACCAGTGGCGATTGCGTCAATCCGCTCAAGAAGGACAGGAACAGACCGCTGCCCAAGCGTCGGCAAAAGATGAATGTAGAGATCTCGACCGTAGCTCCCAAATTCATGGTGGTTTTCCATTTTTTCCACGAGTTGACCGAGTCCCTTGGAGTTCTGCTCGTCAGCCGCCAGCAACCAAAACGTGTCCATTGGCACATAGGCAAATTGTCGGAAGAGGTCCGGTTGTGAACCGTCACTTGTGCCGACCAGAAGATCGTATAACCCATCGACCGCCAACTCTCCGCGCGAAAACTTGCGCTCAATATGTTGCGCTACCGCCCAGTTGAGCAGACGGTCATGGGCAAACGCAGCTTCGCCGTATTCTATGCTGCTACGCAGCCACCCCGCAGCTTCGAGCCGTGCAAGGTTCTCGTCGGTCAGTCCGATCTCTCCCCAATTTTCTCGGGGAAGTGGATAGGGATTGCCTCCTCGCACGTAAGCGGCGAAAGCCTTTACAACTCCTTTGTCACCAGGTTTGCACTTAGCCGTAATCTGCTTCCAGAATGCCTCGAATATCTCATATTCGCTGTGCGGCGCGTCCTGCACCGACGCATGGGGGAGATTCAGAAAAAGTCCCGCAAGAATGGGTTTGCGCAGCAGCCGTTTCAGGTCCGGTGGGAGATCCGCCCATCGCTGCCCGGATATCTTGAGTAATGCATCGAGTTCATCGATAGAGAAATCATCGACACGGTGCACATGGATGGCTTCGCTGTCGGTCAGTTCAAGTGCGGAGGCTATCGTAAGCGGTACGGTCAATACCAAACGTACATCTAAACCCGACCGGACTTGTCGGATGAGATCGCGGGCGAGATCGACATCCCGGATGTCGTCGACGGCGATCGTGAATAGCGGAGATTGCGGATCGAAGGCTTCTTCACGAAGGAAATTGGATACGGCGATCAGCGATTTCTCGGATGTTTCGCCAAGCGCTCTTTGCCAGATATTACGCGCCGCCCGTATCAGGATATCTTCGGCAGTCTTGGCAGCAGGAACAAGTGCGTTGATTTGATCCGCTTCCGTGCACGCTTCCAAAAGCTTGCCTAGTTGCCATGTTTTCCCCGTACCACTTTCCCCTGCAATCACTAATACAGGCTTTTCCTCCGGCCAGTGCGGAACGGCGCGCACATCTCCTTCGTGCCGATATTTCAAGTCTATCAAGTGTTGCCGCGTCAACACTGCTAATTTTTGGGGCAAACTTGCCATTTTGTGCAGCCGGTTTGGACTGAGACCCACGGACCGGAACATGGCATCAAGACCGGCAATGTCGAGGCGGGTTTCCCCCTCGCTCAATTTCTCGATCAGATGACCAATCAGGCGCTCACGAACCCCGTGCTCATCGCCAAGGTTGGCAACATAGGGCCGAAGGCGTTGCTCAACAGCTTCAGCCAGCGCGGAGCCACTTACCCCGAATTCCATCTCAAAATGAGAAAGCAGGTGGAAGACGGTTGCGCGTTCCTCTGCCGTGGTTTCGCCGCCATCGCTTCGAGTTTTCTCGGCGATATGAACGAAGAATTCCCAATCAGTGAGGGAAAGCGTCTTGCTGAATCTCTGTTTTTTTTCGTTGTCGAGATGGTCCAGGTTTTCCACCGACTTCAAATCGGCCTTGAATCTATCGAACTCTGCTAGTTCGCCAGCCTTTCCGTCAGTTACGAAACGGTAGCATGCGTTCGTGGGGAGCAAAGGTGGTACGGCCTTGCGAAGATCACGCAAAACGGCTCTCACATTGGCGAGAGCCCACGTCCCTGTAGCCCGTGTCTTGTATTGTTCCACGAGGTATAGACCGGATGTTTTCGCCTGCGCGTCGCCACCGTTTCGTGGTTCCAGTACAAGACGAGCATCCTCTACCCTTTGACCAGCCAATTTGCCGGTCAGCCTGATATCGGCCAGCCAGCCAAGATGGTGGAGGATTTGATAGAGAAAGCCATTGATCGCAGCAGAACCGCCAGCCTGCGTCATATCTCGATCACACCAGGTCGGCCTCGGGTACGCCATGCGCCGCCCCGTCCAACCGCCCAATACTTAGTCATGGTTCCTTCCACATTTTCAGTCAAGCCCAAGCTAGGCACCGCTCACACACGAACACCTTCGCATAAGACATAAAGGGCTGTCCCGTGATCAAAATCAAGGGGATCTGACTGTGGCCGGAAGCAAAAAGAGGCCCCCGCGTGTCTGGTGGATGTGGAGATGCGGGCATAACCACCCACCATTGCACAAAGGTGTCGCCAATCGAATCCATACTGCAATACCGTTTCGCAACACCCGAGCCCTTGAAAACCCGTTAGGTGGTGGATGGTTGCAAAACCGCTCCTTTGTGCAGCCCGGGTCGCCACCAGACGCACATAGGCTTCTCCGGCCTCCAGCTTTAAGTCCACCGAGGCCAGCTACCAGAGAGCATCGATTCCGAGGCCGAGGACGCGCCTACACAGTTCGTGATCTTGCATCTCGGAAGGAAGGTCGTTCAGCGAAGGGTTGTACAGGATCGTGGAGGGTTGTGTTTGGCTGCGGGACGATGTTCTATTTGTGTGTCGCCAAGTATGACTTGCGCGCGATGGAGTTTTCTATGTCCGTTTTGAACCAACGCAAGAGCAACAGAACCCCGTCAGCGACGTCGGCGAAGCCAGCACCAGTCAGATCCACCGAATCTCCGTGGGCGATCTCGTTTCTACGTTTAAGAAGGCTCTTGTCGACGAATTTTGACCGAGGCTCATAGCGCGAAACGTCGATCCCAACCGCAGCCGCAATGCCGCAGAACCTCTCGTAATTAAGATTTCCGCCAGAGCTGACTCGCCCCCTCCAGCGAAAGTGCGCCTCCTCGTCCATCTTGCTCATCACGAATTCCAGCGCTGCAACCCGTAAGTGCTCTTTCTTGGATCTGGTGAGAACATCAATCTCGCTTACCAGACCGTGCACCGCAAAGCAAGGCACCAACTCCCTGTAGGTCTTTCCGCTCAGTGACACAAAGCACAGCATGGCCTCAGCTCCCGCCTTTACGAATCCTTCCCAGTGTGCATAGACCAACGGAAGGCCGGCTCGTATGAGCGTGCTGCAATATCTATTTGATGCTCTTCGGACAGTCGTCTTCAGAAAATCGATCTCTTGAAGACGCCATGCAAACTCCGTATCCAAATACTCCTGGAGCTCTGAATCAGTCCGAAGCTTCATTGGGCCATGAATTCCTTCGCCATCGGTATCAAGTTGGCAAGGCGGTCAGTACCCCTAACCCCGGCGCCTGAATACTTTTGGAACACCTCATCGTCCCAAAGATCTCTAGAGTGATTTTTAATCACCATTGCTGCCTCATCATCATCTAGATCAAGAAAGGAATCGATGTTCTGGGCGACACCAGTAGCGATCACTTCATAGACGGACTGAAGGAACTGTCCAGAGAACTTGGAACCATCCCATCGACGAAAAGATTTCTCACCTAAGGCCCTATAAACAAGGTCAAACGTTGAACGAAAAACCTGCTCCTGGGTGACTTGATTAATGCTGTCATCCATAGCCAGAGAAATGGCAGCGTTGTCCAAATACTCATGCACATCAAGGCCCTTCTGATAAGGCACCATCAGGAAAGCAAAAAAGCGGAGAATCAGTTCAAGACCAGCTTGCTTATTAATCGCTTTACTGGTCATCGATGTGGCTTTGACAAACGAGTCGTGCTGGGAAAGCTTCTGAAGCCAGGCATAGAACTCGGGTCTTATCATGACCATAGTGCAGTTCCGCACTTCCTGTTCAGAGAGCGATGTGCCACCGGTGTTGAGGCGTTGGAATAGCTCAAACTTGGCCGTGGTGTGGCTTTCGCGCTTCAGAATTTCTACTCTGAGTCGCGCTCTTCGAAAATCCAGTTTTTGCGCAGAAGTCAAACACGGCTTTGATGTGGCATTCCAGGTGACACCTTCAAGCGCCGGAAGAAGTTTAGTAGCAAATAAGACCGAGGCAGGCAGGCGCTTACCGATCGGGTCTACTAGTTCTCCCATAAACTCCAGAATTGTCGATGTGCGCTGGAGCCCATCTATGAGCTCCCAGATGCCATCCTCGCGCTGAAAAACAAACAACGGAGGGATGGGGATTCCTAGGAGAAGTGATTCTAAGAAGCTGGTTTTTCGTCCTTCGTCCCATCTGAAGAGCCTCTGAAACTCCGGATCAATGACAAGTTCACCACCCTTATAGAGACTGACGATTTCACCGATCGACATCTCATACCCGTCAGTGACGACCTTGTGCCGTGCGTTATGCAACTGCTCTTCAAGTGAGGACATGCTCCCTCCGAGGTGGATCAGATTGATTGCTCAGGCGACTCGACTATCGCGCCATGAAACCGAGATCGGCCTCCGCTTCACTGGGGCATTGTCAAATTAACACATCACAAGCTGAAATAGCCCAAATATATGGGTAGCGAGACTTCATCTGAATGCTCAATATAGTGGCTTGGTCTCTCGGCGACCAGTTAACTTGACAATGCCATCCAGGCCATCAACAGGCGGGGAGTATTCCCGTAGGGGAGCCTGTTGCCGCCGCCAGCGGTCATGTACAGAGTGTAAGGACCATTGACGCGCTTGTACTGAAGCCGGTTACCGGGGGTGGTGCGGGGCAGGCTGCACAGCGCCATCATTCGCCCCATGAAGTCCCTATCGGAGTCCGCTTCGCTGGCCGAGACAAGCTGGTTCACCTGATCGGCAAGGGTGAAGTGGTGCCGCGCCTGGGGCGTCGCTTCGCGGATCGCTTTCACGGGGCCGCCCATACCGGAGAGGACTTCCCCGATCGGAACCAACTCGCCGTGTTGACGCTGCTGCATAGCCTTTCATTCTCTCCCGCCCGTCAGACAGAACGGGGCCGTGTTCAGCACCGCCTTCTTATTCCTGAGACATCCTCTCTGCCACCGGAAACACCGGCAGGGTGATGAAGGTGCGGTTGCCGGGGTCCATTTCCAGGGCCACGGCGCTGAACCGCCCCTCCCCAACCGCATCGCAGCGCACCGACCCCGTGAAGTCGGACGTATCGGCGGCGGGAAACGCCTGGTCGATGAGCCAGGACGTTTGCCCGTTGGCCTCCAGAGGGAAACTCGCGGAGTCGCGCAGCACGCCCTCCCGCATCAAGTCGCAGCGCACCAGCCCCGGACTCGATTCCAGGTTGTGAATGGCGACCCCCGGGTTGATTCCTCCCTCCCGGCGGCGCACCGGAAAGAGGGCGTCTCTCAATCCCGGCCGATCCGCCTTGGCCCCACTTTGCCGGTCCTCAAGAATCCGCTCGCAGCCCGCCCGCGTCAGGGCGTCCTTCTGCAGATTCAAGTTTTGATCGTCGCTGGATACGCGGGCATAGCCGATGAGCATCGCAAGAGCCTCAGCGGGTTAACATTCTCGTTCATAAACAGCGAGTCCCCAAGGCTCCGGGCCGTAGAATCACGCGCTCAGGGAAAGGGGGCATGGCCCGCGTTGTGGCGGCGGAGCCGCCTTCGATCCGGGCTTTGGATTTTTTAATTTTGTTTCCACAGGCCAGTAGCTCCTACTACTTGTCTTAATTACTACTTGTCTTCTATCAGTAGCGTCCCAGCGTTAGTCGAATAACATCAACTGTTTATGAATGTCACTATTCTGAGTAATGTAATGCATGTCCTGAAAGGCCTGTAAAATTGGGGTTTTCTCGAAGAGCGAGACACTCAGGACCTGGAGAATTGTGTAGAGCGGCAACTCGAGATAGAGGCGCTTGCGGATGATGGCGATGAGCAGGTAGGTACTGAGGGCGATCCAGATTTGTGTTTTCACGGCATTGGGACTGGTGCCGTAAAAGGCCTTGATGCGGAGATGCTGTTTGATCCATTTGAAGAACAGTTCGATCTGCCAGCGGAGCTTGTAGAGCCGGGCAATAGTCAGAGCGGGAGAAGCAAAGTCGTTGGTGAGGAATACTAGCCGCAGGTCGGTGGTGACGTCGAAGAACTTGATGCGACGCAAAGGTTCGGGGTAGGCCTTGGCCGGATAGAAGGTGCTCAGCAGGACAGTTTGGTCGCAGATCAGTCCCGTCGTTCTGTCCACCGGGTGGGAGTAGCGGCGGCGGAACTTGAAGTTGGCCTTGGCGCGGGTCACGAATAACGACCGGGCAGAATGGAGTCGGTACAGGCGCCCGAAATCCAGGTATCCGCGATCCATGATGTAGTAGGCACCGGGACAAGGAATCAGGTGGTCCAAGGCGTGGACATCGTGCAGTTTTCCGTCCGAGATCAGAACGAACTCGGGAATGGCGCCGTGCAGGTTGAGCAAGGTATGCAGTTTGATCGCCCCCTTGGTACGGCGGAAGCGCGCCCAGGGGAAGACCGAGAGGCACAGGTCGATGGTCGTGGAGTCCAAGGCATAGACGGTCGCGTTCAGGTCGACTCCCAGGTCCTCGTCGGTGTACAGGCGGCGCGCTTCGGCGATAAGCACTTGGGCAAACTCGGCATAGATGCGCCAGTCGCGCCTCTCGTTGGCATTGGACAGATTGTTGCGGGAGACCGTGGAGCGAATGCCCATGTGGAAGAGCTTGGATCTCATGGCCCGTAGGCAGGCTTCGATATCGCGCAAGCTCTCGCGATAGGTCAACTGTGCAAAGGCCATGACCCGGTAATGGTCGGCACAGCGGAACGACTTGACCTTGTAGTCGCCTCCGTAGTGCTGAACAATGCGATGAAAATGATGCCAGGGAAGATGCCGCATCACCTGAGAAAAAATCGTCGTGCCCGTGTACATGCTCGCCCTCCTTATGAACTGAAGGGCGTGAGCGTACACTCACTTTCAAGTCGGAAACACCCATTATCTTCTCTAACATATTACTCATTAATACTTTACAGAGATTAGAAGCCCAAACGTTGGGACACTACTGTCTCTTATTATCTTCTAAATAATTCTATACGGAATCAAAATCGACGGTTTGCTCAATTTTCCAGAATTTCTTCTTTTTCACTCAGGGCCGGCCTGAGAAGGGCGAGAATGAACGGAGCGAGGATTGGCAGGCCCACTGCTGGGGTTGACAGGGATGAGCTTCTAGAACTGCGTCAGGCAGGCCTGAGCCTCAGGCAAAATTGCTCAGAGGCTAAGCCTATCCAAGAGCACTGTGGCAAGGGAAATCACGTTTCTTCAGAAGCAAGGCTAAGGTGAAATGAGGCTTTTTCATGATCTAGGAGAAAAGCTTCCCCTCCCCTGGCTTGGGCTTGAGGACTCCAACCGCTCAGCGCTGGAGTCCAAGCTCACATCTCGCGCAAAATGTCCCGCTACAGTGCGTAGCTTTTGTCGGCGGAGAGACGCCCGCGGCGATCATCACTCGATGAACCGCGGCCACTGTCTCGGGGGCAACCTTGAAGTTCCCGAATCTGTGACCCTCGGCGAGCAATAACGGCGTCCATCCGTACTTGTTTTTCTTATTCCAGACTTCGATCCTGGCCCCCCTGTCGGCGAGGAACTGCACGACCTTGGGGAGGTTCTTGTAGGCGGCACCGTGCATGGCGGTTTCACCGTTATCGTCAACCGCATTCAAGTCGACGCCGAGATCCAATAGCAGTTGCACTGCCTCCAACACTTCGGGCTCGGTTCCGGCTACTTCGCCGGGAGAACTCGTTCCGACTCCGGCCGCCGCCATCAGAGGCGTGCAGTTCTCAGCATTCGGTAGCAGTGGATCAGCACCTAACGCGACGAGAGTACGCATGAGCGCGACGTCCGCCGTGATAGCAGCCAGTAGGAAAGGCGTTGCGCCGACTCTGCCTATTTGGCCCTTTCCCCACATTCCCTTCTCCAGTTTCTCCTCGAGCTTTGCGTTCACGTCCGCTCCGTGCGCCACAAGCTCCCGGACGAACTGAAGACTGCTCATATTTCCGGACCCCTGCGGTGCAGGGTCTCCGCTGTCGCCGCGGCCCGGCTTACGGACCCACGTAATCGTGTGGAGCGCCGTAAAACCGGAGCGTTCGTCATTCGGATCAGCGCCAGTCTCCAGCAAGGCTGCTGCGAGCTCGAAGTGCCCGTTCTCAACCGCCAAGATCAGCGGACTGGAGCCGGCCTTGGGGCCACGGTAATGATGGAAATTATAGGCAAGTGGTTTCGGTCCGGGCTGCACGGTCCCGTTCACGTCCACCCCTGCCTTCAGCAGGGTCTGAACGACGCGGCTGCGGCCTTCCCGCACGGCAAAGAGGAGAGGCGTAAACCCGGAGTCTGGCAAGGCCGTACGGAAATCTGCTCCGGCCTGGACGAGTTCCTCCACAACCTCCACATGGCCTTCCGCCGCCGCCCACATCAGGGCCGTCTGTCCCCGTCCGACCTTAGCGTCAACCTCGGCTCCGCGGGAGAGCAACGCCTTCACGGGCCCGGGCTTGCCCGTGCGCGCGGCGGTCATCAAGGCAGTCTCTCCTCCGCGAAGGGTGGTGTTGGGGTCGGCGCCACCCTCCAGAAGCAGCTCGACCATGGCGACGTTTCCATTGGAGCAGGCCAGAGAAAGTGCCGTCACGCCATAGCGGTTCGCAGCACTCACGTTGGCGCCGCCGTGCACCAACAGTTTCACCGTCTCGAGATCGTCCTGGTACGCCGCCCAGTGGAGGGCCGTCGTGCCATCGACCTGGGGTGCGTTTACGTCGATGCCCTGTTTGAGCAGCACGCGAATGCTGGCCCCATCCATCTTCTCCGCTGCATCCGACAACGGCGCGTCCGAGCCGGCCGCGATAACCGTTGCTACGGAAAGCATCAAGACCATCAGCCATTTGTCGAACGCTCCTGGGCACATCATCGTTGGTCCCTCATCCTGTCAGAGAAATCGGTTCACGCAGGGTGTCGATCTTCCCCGTGCTATCGGCGAAAGAATCGAGATGGACTCCCACGCTGTCGAGCAACGTCAGGTGAAGATTGGCCATCGGCGTCGGCTTTGCATACTTGATGTGACGGCCCCCCTTGACCTTGCCGGCCCCCCCGCCGGCGACAAGAATTGGCAGGTTTACGTGGTCATGCACGTTGGGGTTGCCCATCCCGCTGCCATACAGGTAGAGCACGTGCTCCAGCAGGGAGCCGTTGCCATCTGGGGTGGACTTCAGGAGCTCTTGTCAATAGGTGTGGAAAAACATCAGGCGGCTTTCTCCTCCGGGACTTGGTTGACCGGGACTCCATTGACATATTTGGCGCCCTGGTAGACGTCTTTCATCAGCTCCGGTGCCTTCAACCGGCGGAATCGCTGCTCCGCCACCAACAGCATCTTCCAGATCACCGCCTGGGCGTTTTCCACTTTCTTGAATCGCTTGGCCGCGTCCGTTCGCAGCCGAAGAGCGGCAAACGGTGACTCCACTGGATTGGTGGTTCGCAGATGCTGCCACTGCTTCTTTGGATAGTTGTAAAAGGTCACCATCCGGTCCCAGTCCTGCTCGATTAGCTCAGCCGCCAGGGTCAGCCCTCGCTGCCGGCACCAGTGCTGAAAGACCTGCTTGAGTCGTTGTGCCTCCTCTCGAGTCTCGGCGTAAGGGATCTGCCGCAGGATCAGCAAGGCCGGCTTGTGCACTCGCTTAGGGAGCTTGGCCAGCAGGTTGACGATCCGATGATTCCAGCAGCGCTGCTCCTCGGCCTGGGGATAGACGTTGCGCAAAGCTCCCAGATGCCCAGGTGGCCGTCTCCGATCACCAGCCGTGGACAGCCCATCCCCCGGCGCTTCAAGTCGCGCAGTACTTCCGACCAGCTCTGGGTCGATTCCCGATAGCCGCTCGTGACCGACACCACGGCTTTGCTTCCGTCACTTAAGGCGGCCAGCACCACCAGCAGGACTGCCTTTTCCTTCTCCAGACCCGCCTTGACGTAGATTCCATCTACCCATAAATACACCACTTCCAGATCATTCAAGGGTCGACTCTGCCAGACTTCCCATTCGGCCTGCCACTTCTCTTTCAACCGCGCCACCGTGGAGGCCGACAGAGGCGCCTTGTCCCCTAAGAGCCCTCTCAGAGCCAGATCAAAATCCCCCAGCGCCAGACCATGCAAGTACAGCTCAGGGATCAGTTCTCGAACCTGCCGCGTCCGCTTGGCAAACAGGGGCAACACCCGACTTTCAAAGCGTTCCTCTAGATCCCGCACTCGAGGCCTTCGAACCTGGATCGTCCCCGAGCTCAGCGTCAGATGCCTCGGCTTCCCATATCCATTGCGATAGCCCGACGGAGCGTCCACGGCCCTTCGCCGCTCACTCTTACGCCGCCCTAATAACTCCGTGACTTCCTCCTCCAGCAGCTCTTGAACCCAGCCTTGGATCTTCTCCCGCACCCAATCTTCCAGCTCCTCGAAACAAACTCTTGACTGGACACTTTCCTCAATGTTCTGCTTGCTCATGCGGTGTGTACTCCTTCCGTTGCGGGCCTTTCGGCCCTGGGTTTTATCAACCCGGAAGGATACTCACCGCCTATGCTATTTACACACCTTCTGATGGTAGCTCGGACTTCAGCTTCTCGAGGAAATAGGCGAACAGCGAGACGTGGAACTGATTGATCTTGGCAATCTTCGCAATCTTTTCCGGGTCGTTTCCGTGATGCGATGTCGGGTGATGCGGATCGGGAACACCGATCTCGGGATAAGTTCTGGTGCTGGTTTCGCGAGCAAGCTGAAACGTAATCACCCTGCTGACATCGCCCTGGAGAGCCAACACCTGCAAGTCAAACATCAACCGCGCGTGGTCGGCGTAGGCGGCCGGCACGCTCACCGGACGATCCAGATCCGGCAAGCGGTTGTCCGCGGTCTGCGCCTCAGCCTTCTGAATGCGGCGCTCCACCTCACGGACGCTGTCCAGATACTGGTTTACCTTGCTGCGATCGTCTGGACCAAGCTTCCTCTGCAGGCGAGCGATGTCTTCACGAACCCGATCAAGAAGGCTGGCCCTTCCTCGCAGCGCGGCCCGCCGGTCCGCCCTGCTCCCGCCCTCGCCGAAGAGGCTCTCAAAAACGATTCGGGGGTGAGCCTCGGCCGGAAGCGGCGTGGTCGGCGACGACCAGGAGAGACTGTTCTGGTAGACGCAGGCAAAGCCGTTGTCACATTGACCAACCGTCTCCATCAAATCCATCGCCATCTCGAGCGACGGTAATTGCGTCCCCTGGCCGATCTGCTTGGCGGCGATTTGATCAACCGTCGTTCCCAGGTAGTAGTCGGTGCTTTCGGTCATCTTCGCTTTGGCCGCGCTCAGGAAGCCGGAGTTGGAGGTCGCGTGGGTGCCGGGATAGGAGTTCTTCAGCTCCAGATTGGTAATGACCGTGACCTGATCCACCACCCGGGCCAGCGGGCGCAGCGTCGGAGAAAGCTCGCCGAGGGCGCCGTTTTCGCCGGGGGGCGTCCAACGGGAGGCGTCGGATCCCATCGGCATGTAGACAAAACCCAAGCGACGCACGGGATGTGCCGGCGTCCTGGCCAGAGCGGTCATGGAGGGAACCATGGCATCCAGCAACGGCAGTGCCAAGGTGGCACCCATGCCCCTCAAGAAGGTCCGGCGGGGTAGTGATTTTTTCGAGATAATCATCGTGATTCCCTCATTTGAAACGGCGTACTGTTGACGACTCCGAGTATAAGCGACGAAAAGCGGTAATCGTTCCGGCTCGCGTCGCGGACGATCCGGCGGATCGCCGGGGCGTCGTAGGTCTCGACTCCCCGTCCTAGTGCAAAAGTCAGAAGTTTTTCAGAAAAGGTTCCCACAAACATCTCCGGACGGCGAAGCAAAGCCTGCTCGAGTCCGGACACATCCGCGAACTTGCTCCCATCGGGAAGACCTCCGGAAGCGTCGATAGGTACCCCTTCTTCGACGCTTCGCCAGCGGCCCACCGCGTCGAAATTCTCAAGCGAAAAGCCCACCGGATCCATCAGGTTGTGGCAACTGGCGCAGGCCGGATTGTCGCGGTGCTCGGCCAGTCGGTCACGCACCGAAAGGCTCCCATCCACCGTGTTGTCCTCCAGCGCCGGTACGTTCGCTGGCTGCGGGGGCGGAGGCACCCCGAGAATATTGTCCAGGATCCACTTGCCGCGAATGACCGGCGAGGTTCGAGTGGCATAGGAAGTCACCGTCAGGATGCTTCCCTGGCGAAGCAGCCCGCCTCGCTTGCTGTCCTCGTCAAGCGCGATGCGCCGGAAGCGGCTGCCGTACACATGCGGGATGTCGTAGTGTTTGGCCAGGCGTTCGTTCAGGAACGTGTAGTTCACTCTCAGCAGGTCGAGCACACTACGATCCTCGCGCATGATGCTTTCGAAATGGAGTTCCGTTTCCCGCCGAAAGGCTTGCCGCAAATTGTCATCAAAGTCCGGGAACAAACGCATGTCCGGAGTGGTCGATGCCAGATTGCGCAAGTGCAGCCACTGCGAGGCAAAGTTGGTCACCAAGCTCCGCGAACGGGAGTCGGTTAGGAGTCGTCGCACCTGTTGCTCGAGCACCGCGGGCTTCTTGAGCTCCCGCCGAATGGCCAGATCGAGAAGCTCGTCGTCCGGCAGACTGCTCCACAGGAAAAAGGACAGGCGGGACGCCAACTCCAGATCGCTGATGCGATAAGCCGTATTCGGCCCGATGCCGGCAGGATCTTGTTCGATGCGGAAAAGGAATTCCGGATTCACCAGAACCGCAGCCAAGGCCTCTTCGATCCCGGCCTCAAATCCGCCCGCCGCCCGAGCTTCGTGGTACAACTCCATCGGCCCTTTTAAGTCCGCATCCGTAACGGGCCGCCGATAGGCCTTGCGCATCAGCGTGGAAAGGATGCGTTTAGCGCACCCTCCGTCTTCGTCCGACTCTGCTGGTTCGCACACAAATATCCGGCGGCGGCTGGGCGTGTCTCCAGGACCCTTTACCGCATAAGGGCCGGTGATCGAGATCTGGTATAAGGCCGGCTGGATTCGGGGATGCCGGTGATAATTGAAGTGCGCGTCGAACGGCTGACGTCCGCTTTCGAGCAGCTCCGAAGGATTCTTCAGAAATGTGACGCCGAGTGTGTGCGGACCGGCTTTCACTGGGACGCGGACCTTGAGGTGCTGGTCTACGTTTTGGTGGGATGGCTGATAAGATTCGATAAATTCTGCCTCCACTCGCGGAGGCGTAACCGTGAACAGCTGCACTCGCTCCCGATCCAAGAGCAACTCCAACTCATGGGCCCTGGTCAAGCCCTCGACGTGCTCGTTGCGGTCTCGCGCCAGCCGAACCTGGATCTCGTACTCGCCGTCGACCGGGAAGGTATAGGGAACCTGTGTTCCACCGCGGGTGCCGAGGGGAAGCCCGTCGAAGTGCTCTTCTTGAGTAATGTCCGGCCGAATCCGGATGGTCGAGCCCCCAGGAGAACGGCCGGGTCGCCCGACCGCCAACCGGCTGATCTTCTGCGCCGTTGATATATAGCGATTCAAGAGTGTCGGGGAGAGATCTCCGACCGTCACATTGTCGAAGCCGTGACTAGACGAGTCGCTCGGCAACAGGGGAGCGACGTCGACATCCAGCACCAGAAGGTCGCGGATGGCGTTCTGGTATTCGGTTCGGTTGAGCCGCCGGAACGTATCCGTTCGGCCGGGATTGGGCTCAGAGGCGGCCGCGCTGTCCAGCAAAGCCACCAGCGAGGCGATGACCTCATCGTAGGTGCGCGGGTCCGGGCGGGGCACTCCAAGCGGCGGCATCTGACGTCCGCGAAGCTTCCGGACGACCTTCTCCCATTTCTCGGGATTCTCGTCCACGTTGTGTGCACTGAGTGTGGTGAGCGCGAGCCCGGCCTTTTTCAGGCTGTCGTTGTGACAGAAAACGCAATACTCGTTGATGAGGGCACGATGCGGCGCTGGTGCATCGGTGGATGCTTGCTGCGCCCCCAACCAACAGATAAAGCCGCCGACAACGAACAAAGCCACCCGCCGGCGGAAGATCCAAGCTCTCCTACTGTTGTGCATCAGCCCTCTCCAACAGGGAATGCTCTTGCAAGCATATATTTACCAGGGCTATGGGCACAACTGCGCACACTTCGGGGCGCTCGGTAAAGTGCCACGGGCAAGACCTATTCGATCCATGATTGATTGGCTACGAGGCACCGAGATCGTGGATCATCCGGGCTAGCAGTTCCATCGGCAGGCCAACTACGTTGGACTCGCTGCCGGTAACGATTTGAATCCAGGCCAGCCGATCCTGATAACCGAAGGCACCAGCTTTGTCTTGCCAGGCGTCCGAATCGAGGTACATCTCAAGTTGGTCGTTCGAGATTGGCTCCATGCGGAGCCCTGTGACATCGGCTCTGACCAGCGTCGTATCGTCCGGTCGCCGCCAAAGACAGACACCACTGTGGACATGATGGGTTCGCCCGCGCAAGAACCGGAGCATCCGAGAGGCCTGCTCACGATCTGTTGGTTTGCCCAGGATGCGGCCAAGACACTCGACGACGGTATCGCAGCCCAACACCACCCCGCCGTCAACCCGACGAGCCACATCCTCTGCCTTTTGATGCGCTAAACGAGCAACGAGCTCGCTGGCAGTTTCCTGACCACATCTTCCACCCTCGGCACTCTCGGCAGGGAAAACGATCTGGAAATTGTATCCAGCGTCAGCCAACAACTGTCGACGGCGTGGCGACCGACTGGCCAGGATCAGGTTGCGGGGCTGATTGGGCATATCACTGGCCAATGGTGGCCAAACTGAAAGGAGGAATCAATAGGATCGGCGAGCTAACCTGAAACTTCATTGGGCGGACGTAGCTTTGGGCTCCAGGCCGAAGTATCCTTCTTTCGAGCCTTTGGCTCGGACGGCGGCCTGGAGGCCACCGCTAGTGCGCCTGTGAAGGCGTTTGATCAGAAGGGTGAAAGTCCCTTCCAGGCTAACGTTACCGGCCTGAAGTCGACAGTGGTAACTGCGTTTCCGTGAGGAAGGGTGGAGAGCAACCTGAGACGAACGACCAATCCGTAACGCAAGTGAACTCGATTCGGCCAAGCCTGTCGGGGAGGGTCCTGGCAAAGCCCGAACCCTTGACCGCGCGACGGCCATCCCTCCGACCTGAACGGTCTGCCCGAGGGGATAGACGCGGCAAGTCACGGCGGTGAAGTAACGTGACAAAGCGACCGTGACGAAATGGCAATGCGGTGGTTGGAGATGGAGAGGTCGGAAGGTCAAACGAGATAAGCAGGGAGATCTGTCGGGTGAGGGACGTGGACGACCCATCGTGAGAGCTCGCAGTGGGGGACGCTGCGTGAGCAATGGCCCAGGCCCGCGGTGCAGTATCGCCCGCCGAAGGGGAGCGAACCTGGCGATACCGGTGAGGTCGGTTGAAGCGGCTCGACAGAAGTCAGAGCTCCCATAGTAGCGGGGAAGCCGTGCAGCAAAACGCGGTGGAGCGAAGGGGAGCAGGAAGGTAGATGCGAAATGACTAAATCGCGGAAACGTAACTCCGCCCAAAGGCGGGACTACATCCCGGTCACAGTGCCGTTTTCGGCTAGCCCGGCTGGAGAGCCCGCTGGCATCGAACAGTGGGCTCATCGCGCGGTTTGGACGGATCGCATGTTGGAGACACTTTTGAAAGGAAAGGTGAGAGGAGGGAAATGGCACACGCTGATCGATAAGGTGTTTTGCAGCCGGAACCTTTCCAGCTCGGCCGAGAAGGTCTTGGGCAGGAAAGGAGCGGCGGGAGTGGACCGGCAAACGTGGGGGGATTTCGCCGAACACGAGCGGGAGGAACTCGAATGGTTGCAGGAAGAACTGCGTGAGGGGACCTATCGTCCGGCAGCGGTGCTGCGGAGGTGGATTCCCAAAACAGGCAGTTCGGAAAAGCGACCGCTGGGGATTCCGACCGTGCGGGATCGAGTCGTGCAAACGGCTTTGGTCCACGGGATCGAGCCGATTCTGGAGGCCACGTTCCATGATCGAAGCTACGGCTTTCGTCATGGGCGAGGGTGCCACGGCGCACTGCGGTACGTCGAAGAGCTGCTCGAAGCCGGTTATGTGTATGTCGTCGACGCGGATCTGAAGGGTTACTTCGATACGATCCCGAAAGATCGACTGTTGGACCTGATCCAACAGAAGATATCGGATCGCCGCGTGCTGGGCCTGGTTCAGCTGTTTCTGAATCAGGGGATACTGGAAGAGCTGCGTAAGTGGATTCCGGAAGCCGGAGTCCCCCAAGGCGCCGTTCTTTCTCCGGTGTTGTCGAATGCCTACCTCAATCCCCTGGACCATCGGATGGCCGATCTGGGCTTCCAGATGGTGCGCTACGCGGATGACTTTGTCCTGCTGTGTCGCGCACCCGAGGAGGCTGAAGCGGCCCTGGCCGAAGGGCGGGACTGGGTGGAGGACAACGGGCTGAGACTGCATCCCGAGAAGACACACATCGTGGACTCGCGAGAGAAGAGCTTTTCGTTCTTGGGCGATTCGTTCCGAGGCCGTTTTCGGTTTCCACGAGCGAAGAGCCACCGAAAGTTCGTCGAGCGCATTCACGAGCTGACGCCGCGCAAGTCGGGCGACTCGCTGGAGGTCATCCTCCAGCGGCTCAATCGCTCGACGCAAGGCTGGTTCAACTACTTCCGGCACTGTCATTGGAACATCTTCAAGGACTACGACGGTCTGATCCGTCGTCGTTTGCGACGCCTGCTTCTGAAGCGCAACCGGAAGAATAGAAAACGCCTCTGTCGAAATCACCGTTGGCCCAACGCCTTCTTTACGGATCATGGGTTCACGAGCCTGACTGACGCCCATATCCGTTTCGTCCAATCCATAGGAACCTACTGACTGGAGAGCTGTATGCGGGAGAATCGCACGTGCAGTTCGGAGGGAGGGGAGCCGGGTGACCGTGCTTCCCTACCCTATCGAGAGAGGAGACGCAAATTGAGACTCATCCGAGAGACACAGCCTGCCGATAAAGGACTTGAATGGAGGAGTCTTTTTCAAGCTTCAAGAAACCGTGCGGAGGGGAAGTTCGATGAATCCACTGGTACAGGAGAGATTGAAGAATTGCCAGACGCTGCCCAGCCTCCCGGGGGTCGCGCTCCAAATCCTCCAACTCTGCGAAGGCGAGCACCCGGACCTCATCAAAATGTCTGAGGTCATCAGCCAGGACCCGGCTCTCACCCTTCATGTACTGAAGCTAGTAAACTCTCCTTTCTACGGACTTCGGCGCGAGGTCCATACCATCAGCCACGCACTCTCGCTTTTGGGGGCAAACTCGGTACGTACGCTTGCCCTGAGCTTCTCACTCGTCCAGGGTTTGCGACGAGACGACTCTGAAGGACGTGAGCTGCCCAACTACTGGCGTCGCTCCCTGATTTCCGGAGTGGCTTGGCGTGCCCTGGGCGACTGGGCTCAGCTACCGCAGACAGAGGAGCTATTTCTCGTCAGTTTGCTGCAGGACGTTGGGATGCTGGCTCTCAGAGAGTCCTTTCCGGAAACGTACAGGGACCTCGTCGACGAATCACACGGCCAACACGAGACATTGCTTCAGCTCGAAAAGGAAAAGCTTGAATGTGATCATGGGGAAGTAAGCAGCTGGTTGGCCCGCCAGTGGCACCTTCCTGAGATCTATGAGCTGGCTCTGCGCTTCAGCCATGATCCAGACCCGTCCGAAGTCCCCGAAGGTTCGCTCTCCTTCATCAAGTTCGTGGCTCTCTCCGGCCTGCTCGCCGATATTTGGGTCAGCGAGGATACCGCCGACGCAACCAATCGAGCCAAGGTTGCTGTCTCTGAGTCCACACGTATGAGCGGTGAGGATCTCCAATCCATTCTAGAGGGGATCGCTGAGAGTCAGGAAGAAATCTCCAGTATTTTCGAGATCAGCCTAGGCAGTCCAGAATCCACAAGAAATATCCTGGATCAGGCAAATCAAGCGTTGGCAGCCTTGAGTCTGGAGACCGTTCGAGACGCCTACCAGGCGAGCGTCAAAGCTGAGGGATTGGCCAGTAGGAACCAACAGCTGAAGGAGTTGGCAGAGCGTGATGCGCTGACAGGTCTCTACAATCGAGCACACCTGGACAGGATACTGGGGAAGGAGTTCGAGTGGGCGAAGGAACGAGGCATCCCCATGAGTCTCGTGTTCTGTGATATCGACAACTTCAAAGAAATCAACGACCGCTACGGTCATCAGGCGGGAGACCAAGTATTGGAAGGAGTGGCAAAGACGGTTTCGGAGCAGATCCGCAAGATGGATACCCTGACTCGCTTCGGCGGAGAGGAGCTGGTATTGCTTCTTCCCAACACGGACAAATCCGGTGCTGGGGTAATCAGTGAACGAATCCGTCAGGCTGTCGCGACTGAAACTCGCGGACTTGCTTCAGGCAATTCTGTTCACGTTACTGTTTCGCTAGGATATGCCACCCAATCGCCAGAGGAGCCTTTTGACGGTACTGCGGAGATCCTGCGCGCAGCCGACAAAGCCCTATATCAGGCCAAGCGCGCCGGCAAGAACCGATCGGTGGCGTTCTCAGCCTCTGAGCTTAAACCGAAGTTACCCTGAAAACTAGCTGAAAAACAACCTGTAAGCCATTGTGGATCATCAGGTAAGGGTCTTTTTGTGTTCGACAATCTGTACCCATGTAATAGTTGCTTTAGTGTCCTTTATTGTCGGTAGTATGTGATATTATAGTGCCCATGTACATCGAATCCGTTCCCAACCGCAACTCGCCCCCGGCCATTCTCCTGCGCGAGTCCTACCGGCAAGCCGGCAAGGTGCGCAAGCGCACTCTGGCTAACCTCAGCAAGTGGCCCGCGGAGATCGTCGAAGGCCTGCGCAGCCTCTTGAAGGGAGGCTCCGTCATCTCCGACTTGAGCCAAGCCTTCCAGGTCCAGCGCACTCGCCCCCATGGTCATGTGGCGGCCGTCTTGGGTACCCTGCGCCGCCTCGGTTTGGAGCGCTTACTGGCCACTCGCAACAGCCTGCAGCGCCGCCTGGTAGTGGCCCTGATCGTGGCGCGCATCCTGGAGCCCCGCTCCAAGCTGGCCACCGCACGCGGATGGGATCCCCAGACCCTGTCCAGCAGCTTGGGCGAGCTCTTACAGGTGGAGGCCGCGACGGCCGATGATCTGTACGGCGCCTTGGACTGGCTGCTCGTTCGACAACCAAAGATTGAAAACCAGCTGGCGGCTCAGCGCCTGCAGGACGGTTGCCTCGTGATCTACGACGTCACCTCGACCTACTTCGAAGGGAGGAGTTGCCCGTTGGCCCAGCGGGGGTATTCCCGAGACGGCAAAGGGGGTACGCTGCAGATCGTCTTCGGCCTGCTGTGCGACCGTCAAGGCTGCCCTGTCGCGGTCGAGGTCTTCGAAGGCAACCGAGCGGACCCCACAACAGTGACCAGCCAAATCCAAAAACTGCGCCAACGCTTCGGGTTGCGCTCGGTGGTGGTGGTCGCCGATCAAGGAATGCTGACGGAAGCCCGCATTCGGGAGGAGCTCAAGCCGCTGCCCGGCATGGGCTGGATCACGGCCCTGCGAGGCCCTCAGATCCGCAAACTGTTTCAATCCGGTCCGCTGCAGCTGTCCCTGTTTGATCAACGCGACCTGGCCGAGATCCAGAGCCCGGACTACCCCGGGGAACGGCTCATTGTCTGCCGTAATCCCCTCTTAGCGGAGGAACGGGCCCGCAATCGCCAGCAACTGCTCCAGGCGACCGAGCTGGAGTTGGAGAAGATTGTCCAGGCAACGCAACGTCCGAAGCGTCGCTTCAAGGGCAAGGATCGGATTGCCCTGCGGGTGGGCAAAGTCCTCAACCGCTACAAAGTGGGCAAGCATTTTGTCCTGGAGATCGGCGAGGAGTCCTTCTCCTACCAGCGCCGGCAGGAGCGCATCGAGCAGGAGGCGGCACTGGACGGGATCTATGTGATTCGCACCAACCTGGCCCGCGAGCAAATGGATGCCGAACAAACGGTGGCTGCCTACAAGGGGTTGTCCGTCGCCGAACGGGCCTTCCGCAGCTGTAAGAGTGTCGATCTGAAGGTCCGACCCATTTACCACCATCTGGAGGATCGGGTCCGCGCTCACGTCTTTCTGTGCATGCTTGCCTACTACGTCGAGTGGCACATGCGACAGAAGTTAGCTCCGATCCTGTTCGACGACGAGGATCCCGAGGCGGGGAGGCAGCTTCGCGATTCGGTGGTGGCACCCTCTCAGCGCTCTCCTCAGGCCCTCCGCAAGGCTCACCGCAAGCGCACCGTTGAGGGTGGGCCCGTGCACAGCTTTCAGACCTTGCTCAGCGATTTGGCCACGATCTCCAAAAACCGGATTCAGCCGCAGTTGCCCGGCTCAGCAGCCTTCGACAAAATCACCCGTCCCACATCGCTTCAGCAGCGAGCCCTGGATCTCCTCGGCGTTCGTCTATAATGTACCCAGTACCGACGCAGCTGATTTGTAGCATTACCCCAATCTTAACAATAGGTTACATCACTTTTCTACGAGGTAACTTAGGCTTAAAACCCTGGAACCTCTGCAAAGCGAATCCTGGACCTCCCACTCACACGAATCAGGGCTTCTGCCGGTAGATGGTAAAACCTGGTCCGATCTGCTACCTTGAGGGATAGGCGACGGAGCTCGACTCGGGAATGCCCTATCGCGGCCGGCCGGCGTCAAAGCAGAACCTATTTGAGGCCCCAGAAGACTCCGACAATCTCAGCCTTGCGATTCTCCGAAGACTGGTCATCCTGGTAATAGAAGGTCAGGAAGCGATGCGGTTCTAGTCCCAAAATAAGCGCAAGTTCGAAAATAGACCCCTTTGTCGGCTCCGAGGAGCCATTTTGGAGACCTAAATTCTAAATTTCGGCGCGAAGTCACTCAGAACAGGCACGTGTTCAGCTGTCCTCCACGCCGATCGCTCAGGGAAAACGATTCTGCCCTCTTGGGGGGCGTTTGTAGAGACACCTCGCCCCAGCTCTGGCGACCCTCGGAGCTACTTTATCTCCTTTCAGTTTCAGGTAGCTGGCCGGTGTTTCAACCACTTACTGCCTTCCAAGAGAAGACGGCTCCAACCATTGACATCCAGCAGCCGATAGACCAACTGTCGGCCCCTGCGCAAAATCTGGCAGGGCATTTCAATGACCTCTCGCAGGAAACGGCGATACTCCATCTTCACCAGCTCTCGGGCTTGCAGTCGCGCCGGCAGCACCAACCCCATCCAGGCCTTCAGATTCCAGGCTTGAGCCGCAATCACCAGATAGGCCCAGTTGGCTACCAGCGTATCCGAGGGCATCCGCAGGGCCTCGACTCCGTTCTTGAGTTGTTCAATGACGTTCTCCTGGTTGCAGCGCCGGTTGTTTTCCCGTACGACTCCCGCCGTTCCCAACGTTCTGGCCGAGATATTGGTGACATAAAAGTGGTAGCGCGTCTGCGGCAGCAGCCGCTTCTGGCCTTTCTCGACCAGGATCGTCTTGCGCAAGATCACCATCCGATAGGTTCGCTTCGCTTTGCTCGGACGGTAGTCGATCTCCGCGATCTCTTCCCGTTCCAGCGTCAGCGTCTTGAACCCGCGTCTCTTGACAATCTCCGGCTTCACTTTGTCCCGCCGCTGGCGCCGCTTCTTCCCTTTTCCTTTCCCCTGGCTGGGGCGCCCCAGCTCTTTCCATCTCGCTTCTGGCAACGCCTCCGCCCACTTGACGAAGCTCGGATGGGCGTCGATCCCGAAGTCAAACTCCACGCCCGCCTCCGTCCAACGGTCAAAATGAGCCGTCAGCGAAAAATCCGTGTCCCCGCGCAGGCGCACCTTCCGAAAACCCGCCTCTCGAACCAGCTCGATACTCCGATCCAGCCATTCGGCCGCTCCCTCATGAGAGGGACGGTTGCCCGAGCGGTTGACCGCATAGAGCACCTCTCCCGTATTGGCCAGCGTCACGATCAGCGGCGCATAGCCCCACTGCCCGTCGTAGCTGATCTCCATCCCTTCCTTGCATTCGCCGCTCGTGGGGGCCATCGTCCCATCCACGTCGATCTCCGCCCGTTGGAAGAAACGGGCCGGTTGTTGGGCCCAGACCTTGAGGCGGCTGGCATTGACGGCTTCCATCAGATCCACCACGTCGGGCGCGTCAAAGCGGCGCACAAAGTCTCCGGCCGTGCTGGGGGCGGGGATCTTCTCGGCTCCCACCGCCTCCAGGAAACTCACACTCTGACGTCGCAGTTCAATATCCTGATAGCGGGTCCCGCCCGTGGCCACGTTGTAGATCAGGCTCAGGACGTGGTCCGATTCGTGGTACGGTTGGTGGCGTTTGAGCAGCGTCACCGCCTGGTCAATGGCTTTCCCCAGCCCACTCCACTTCACCACCTGCTGCAGCAGCCCCAGACCACCGTAACTGACCGCACCCGTTTTCTCCGAGACCTCGTAGCTGATGACCTCGGGCGAGAGCACCGGTTTCGGGTCTTGACCGTTCCAGCTGGGGCTCAATCGCTGAGCAACCTCTGCTTCCCGTTTGCGGATGATTGCGCTATCCTTTTTCTTCACCTGAAATGCCTCCTTTCGGCTTGTTCTGAAGTTTCTTTGACAACCCCAGAATACCCGTCAGGTCTGGCATTTCAGGTGTTTACATGTGGTTTAGTCCACTTTCATCTACTTCTTTTGGGACTAGTTGACTACAACCACACTCCAACAAGCCGTTGGCTTGGTACCTCAGAAAGGCGATACTACGCTGGCGACCTGATTGGCTGTCGAGCACGCAGGTGCTGATAGGAGCGTTTGTGGAGACCTCGCTTGAATCCTGGGATTTCCTGATCCTGTTGGTCTATCTGCTTGGAATCGTAGGGCTGGGCAGCTACTTCGCTCACGGGATGAAAACGTCGGAAGATTTCTTCCTGGCGGGCCGCAGCTTTTCCTGGTTCCCCCTGGGCCTATCGATCATCGTCTCCCTCATGAGCGCCAACAGTTTTCTGGGCACTCCAGGATACAGCTACGGACACGACCTTCAGATGATCGCCGTGTCTCCCTTGATGCTCCCGATCATGTTGATCGTCCTCTACTTCTTTCTCCCCACCTTCTACCGCTTCCGGGTAACCACCGCTTACGAGTACTTGGAACACCGACTTGGAGCAGGCTCACGCCTGTTAGCCACGGGCTTGTTCCTGTTGACGCGCCTGGGCTGGCTGGGAACCGTGATCTACGTCCCCTGCGTCCCCCTTTCCCGAGTCGCAGGGATCAGCCTGGAGCTCTGTGTCGTCGCCGTCGGCGTGGGAGCTACGCTGTATACAGTTCTAGGTGGGATGAAAGCGGTGGTCTGGACGGATGTCATCCAATTCTTCGTCCTGATCGGAGGCCTGTTGGTGATGGTCGCTACCCTGATAGAAGGCGTCGAGGGAGGAGCACACGGAATCTGGGAAAAGGCCAGTGCCGGGGGTAGAACCACGCTGTTCCAGCTCGAGGGAGACCTCTTTCGTGACACCACAATCTGGGCCATACTGATTGGCAGTATCGCGGCCTATCTGGCCGACTACGGGGCCGATCAGGTAGCCCTCCAGCGCTATTTCAGCGCCCGCAGTCTGCGGGACAGCCAACGCTCCATCCTCTGTAACGCCGTGGCCGTGATTCCGCTGGTTCTGCTGCTGGGTGCGTTGGGATTGGGCCTGTTTGCCTTCTATCAGCAGTTTCCAGACCAACTCCAGGCGGGTATCGAAAAGGATCACGTCATGGTCTTTTTCGCCGCCACCCAACTTCCCACAGGATTCGCCGGTCTCATGATCGCGGCCATCTTCGCCGCCACCATGTCCAGCGTGGACTCTGGCATCAACTCCATGAGCACGGCGTGTGTGGTGGACATCTACAGGCGCTGGATCCGTCCTCCTGCCGGGAGTGAACCGGACGAACTCTCCCCCCAAGAAAAGGGCTCGGAGCTCAAGCTGGCCCGCGGACTCACTGCCTTCTGGGGGTTTGTGGGAACGGCGACCGCTCTCTTCGTCATGCCTCATGCCGGCAGCATCGTGCTCATGAGTGTGAAGGTGATGGGGCTCTTTACAGGGCCCCTGACTGGCATTTTTCTCCTGGCCCTCTTCACCCGTAAGACCCGAGATCTGCCCTGCTTGGCAGGTGCCCTGGCAGGTTGGTCCATAGCGGCCTACTGCGCCTTCGCGACTGAAATGACTTTTTGGTGGTGGTCGCCTCTGGGGTGCACAATTACTCTTCTGGTTGGCTGGGGCCTTAGTGTCCTGATCTCCCGACCCCCAGCAGCTGACCAGGAGCAGGTCCAGGCCAGCCTCTGAAGTGGATGAAAATCAAATGGGTACCAACCACACTCCTGACCATTAAGGAGCGTCTACAGAAAATGAAACCCCTATTGCTGCTTGTCTTGGGAGGAGCGCTGTCCGGGAACTGTCTGGCATCAGTGTCAGTCGACAAAATCAAGAGGATCAATTGCAAGAGCAAGAAGTTCGCACGGAAGGAATGCTCTGTAAAAGGGAACATAAAGGCCGTTTTGCTACTAGAGCAAAAATCTGAATCACCCTGCGTCGAGGGGTCGTCGTTCGGCTTCAATGACGACCAAGTGTGGGTCGACAAGGGCTGCTCGGCCAAGTTTGAGGTGAGCTACTCCAGCGATGAGGACTCCAGGTGGTGGAGCGGCTGGAACCAGCAAAGCCAAGTGCAGAAGCGCCGCGTCAGCTGCAAGAGCAAGCGCTTCAAGCCGAACACCTGTCGTGTGAAAGGGACGATACAGAGCCTCAAGCTGCGTCGGCAGAAGTCTGACTCCCCCTGCACTCTGGGGGTAAGCTACGGGTACCGTGGCGAATCGATTTGGGTCAGTCAGGGCTGTGAAGCAAATTTCGAGGTCGAGTACAAACCCGGAAGCTCCGTCACCAAACCGGCGCCCTGGGGTAGTCGGGACAAGAAGAGAAAAGTCAGCTGCAGCAGCAAGCGCAATAAGCGTCAGACCTGCCGGGTCGACGGCCCCATTGATTCCTTGCAACTGCGGAAGAAGAAGTCGACCTCACCCTGTGTCGAGGGCGAGAGCTACGGTTTCACCGGCGACCGCATCTGGGTCGACAAGGGCTGCAGGGCCGAGTTCGAGGTGAAATATCGCAGCTACTGAGTCCGGGAGCCTACTCCAGCTTGATCGGAGAGTGTCCCAAAATGTGGTTTCACCGGCCTTGTAGCTCCCGATTCATAGGTAACAATTTCTCCCGGGCACATAGGTTACACTTTTGGAGTCTGGGGACTTCATTTTGTTGTGCCGGGGGCCGGCTCGAAACCAGCCAGTGATTCAACCAGGATCTCCTTGGGTTCGATTCATTTTAATCGCTCGTGAAGCCTCGCCGCAAAGCGGCAGAGGCAGTCCGTTTATAGATCCAGCCGCAGAAGCAGTGGGAACTGTGGGAAACTCCGTCCGGAGGAGTTTTCCAAGCGCTGTGGGAACGGTGGAAAAACTCCACGCCTGGAGTCGTCTTCTCCATGTCGCCGTTTTTCCACGGTTTCCATAGTGCGGCAGTTTCCACGGCTTTCCGGGTCATTGGCCACTCTGGGGTGGCTCCTGATCTTGGGTTGGCGGTTTTCGTCGCAATCGTTTGGCCGGCAGCACCCTTCCCAGCCGTTCATCGAAGAGGCCGAGTTCCAGGGTCTCGAAGTAGACGGCCCACTGGGCTTCTCCCACGGGCTTTAATCCAATCTCCTGCCCCCGCAAGGTCGAGCTCACTAGGATGTCTTCGCCCTTCCACTTCATTTGACCGGCTTTGCGCACCCTCCGCTTCTCCCACTCATCGGGATAACCTCTTTGCTCGGGCAACCGGCAAGGATACTCCCGAGCCGCCGGCTGGTAGAAGAGCGCCGGGGGCCTCTGGCCCAAGGATTCATGGGGACGCTCCTCGTTGTATTCCCGGCGAAAGGCTTCAAACGCCTTCTGCTGGGCTCCGAGATTCGCTCGCGGCGGCTGGGCCGTCGCTTCCTTCAGCGTCCGATGCATCCGCTCATGTCTTCCATTCTGTTGCGGGCAACCCGGTTCGATGCGTTGCAATTCAATCCCCAAACGCACCCACCACACCGCCAGGTCACTGAGCCCTCCCAGGGCCCTCGACGCTAACGGCGGTCCATTGTCCGTGCGCATCGCATCGGGCAGCCCACACTCCCGGAACGTCTTAATAAACAGCGGCTTGACCGTGATAAATCCGGTCGCTCCCCCCAGCCCCTGGCAGCACAACAAGCAGCGGCTGTGCGCATCACTGATCGTCAAGGGCGTGCATTTGCGGCCGTTGGTGGTCCGAAACCAGCCCTTGAAATCCGTACACCACACGGCATTGGCCTCCCGGCACTCCTCAAAGGGCTGCTCCGTCGGCACCGCTCGCCGTCGTCGTTTGACCAGCCCACTCAAACCGTGCCGTCTGAGGATCTCGCTCACCGTGCTCTCCGCCGGACACCGATCCGCTCCCACCGCCTCTCTCAGTTTGACCCACAACTTCGGCGCTCCCCACAACGGCCAACGGGCCTTCAACTCTAAAAGCTTCCTCTCGATCTTCTCTTCTACCGCGTTGGGGTGGCTGTGGGGCGCACGGGACCGATCCTCCAGCCCCGCCCAGCCTTCTTTTTCGTATCGAGCAATCCACTTGTACATCGTCTTCCGACTCACCTCATAGGCCTGCGATAACTCTGTAATCCCATACTCCCCCTCCAGATACTCGGTCAGCAGTTTCACTCGTTCGTTCATTACACACGTCTCTTTCCATGGCATGACTCCTCTTGTAACCTATGTGCCTGGGAGAAACTGTTACCTATGTGCCCGGAACATACCGCCTGATTTCAACCCTGAATGGGTTGCGTACAGAAGGCAAACACTGGTCAGGAAACACGCGGGTAAGGGGCAGGCGGAGTTCCCGCCTGCCCCTCCCCGTTGTCGCGATGGGTCTGTTCCCCACATTTACCGGCGTGAGGGTCACTCACCGGGCGACCCCAAAGACGTTGCCCCATTTCGGGGAACGACGTAACATACTTGACCGTAGGTGTTGCGACAGAGACAGAAGCTTTCCAGGGAAAGCAAGCCGAGCTTTCGGCAGAAGAACCCCACCCGGAGTTTGCGGTTGTCGTTGTAGTTCTTCCGTTTAAGCTTCATGCTCCGGAGTCGCATTCGGACCCAGGAGTCGAGCTTTTGGAAGAGCCAACGATTGGTCGCAAACTCGGGGGTGAAGTACTGTGCTGTCCCCCTGATCACTCGGTTCAATTTCAGGATTGCCTCGGCATCGAGGTTATGGCAGCGGACGGTTAATTCCCGCACCTTATCCTTGAATTTCTGCTGGGACTTGTCGCGCATGCGCCGGGAACGGGACGAGAGGAAAAAGCCAAGAAATTCATAGCCTTTTCCGAACGTCATGATCCGGGTTTTCTCCGGACTCAGCCGTAGCTGAAGTGGGGTTTCCAGCACTTGCTGGACGAGTTCCATAGCCTCTTGCGCCTGCTGTTGGGACCGGGTCAAGACGACGAAGTCGTCAGCATAGCGGGCGAATTGAAAACCCGCCCGGTGCAAGGCCCAGTCCAATTGGTTGAGGACGATGTTAGCCAGCAGTGGGGAAATGACTCCTCCCTGTGGCGTGCCGACCGTGGTCGGCTTGAAGACTCCGTCGTCCATGACCCCGGCAGTGAGAAATCGTTGGAGAAGGCGAAGGATATTGCCGTCGGCAACCTTGTCGGCCACCAACTGCATAATGACGTTCTGTGGAATGTGGTCAAAAAAACCTTCCACATCGGCGTCGAGTACCCAAAGGTAGCCGGCGTCGTGAAGGGACAACAGCCACTGGATCGCCTGATGACAGTTGCGTTTAGGACGAAACCCGAAGGAGGCGTCCTGAAAGAGCGGCTCGAAGATAGGTTCCAGCAGCCGCCGCAGAACCTCCTGGGCCACGCGATCGCGGACCACGGGGATCCCGAGCGGCCGGGTCTTCTTCGTGCGAGGGCCTTTGGAGATCCGGACGCGGAGCAGCGGATCGGGCCGAAACGCCCCTGATTTGAGAACTTTCATCAGGGCGAGAAGGTTTGGTTCGAGGTTAGCCTCGAACCTCCCGACGCTGACCTTGTCCACTCCAGCGGCACCTCGGTTGCGCTTGACTTTCTTGAAAGCGGCCCGCATGAGCTCGATCGTAATGCGACCGGTCAGCGAGTGCTCCTTTCTGCTCTTCACCATGGTGTTCCTGTTAGGTTGCATCATCAGGTGAGACGGATCGGGGATCTATCGGGTGTTTCTTAGCCAGGCACCTAGGTGTCTGTTTTCTCGGTTTGACCCGGGCAAGAGCACGGGCCGGCCCATTTTGGAGGCCACGGCCGGGACGCTAACTACCCAGAGCTCAGATCCTTCCTCAGCTCGTCTTCGGTTTTACCTTTCCTCCAGTCGAAACTGGAGTACTCCGGCTCTGCGGCAATCCCTAAAGCGGAGGCGGCTCAGGAGGCCTTCTCCACAGCACCGCATCATCCGTCGCCTTTCGCCGAGGGCTTATAGCGCGGACTCACCCAACGTGGGACGGTGGGGGACCTTCACCGGTCATGACTCGAACCATTTTCCTCAGGCGGCGACAGGTATCACCCAAAGCAGTTCCAGAGAGATAACCACATGTTCTCTCTGAAGACGAGGTCAGGGAACCTCGCCGACGCTTCGCTCAAGGGCGGTCGTTGGCGCTTTGCTCTAGGCCGAAGTGCCGTCTCCCGAAGTCTTCCTGCCTGGCCCCTTCGTGACGATCCCTTCTTCCAGACCTGCCGTTGGGAGCGCCCTGGCTGCCTACCTCCGCTGGTTAGTTGCGGAGTTCGAGCAGGAAGTTCTGTACCAGCGTGGACTCGCACAGGTAGGCTTCGGCGTCTTGCTTCTCTTATCCCTCTATTTCCCTCCTTTCAAACGCCTCACCGTTTGTCTACCATGGTTGACTTAGTTCGAGCCACTGCGGCTCATCGCACCCCTACAGGGTTGATTCTTAAGGGGTTGATTCTCTTACCCAGGGTTGGGAAACCCTGGGCTGTAAGACGCAATCCCGTTGGGATTGACCTCGCTTGGTCTGACGGGACCCATTTCCCATCCTTTCCGATGCCAGGGTGGAACCGAACCCGCACGAGTTGGGCACCGGCGGAAGTCCCAGTTGAAGTCGTGTCCAGTCTATTATCCTTTTAACTAATTGATTATAATTATGTTGTCACGATCAGTAGCGTCCCAGCGTTAGTCGAATAACATCAACTGTTTATGAATGTCACTATTCTGAGTAATGTAATGCATGTCCTGAAAGGCCTGTAAAATTGGGGTTTTCTCGAAGAGCGAGACACTCAGGACCTGGAGAATTGTGTAGAGCGGCAACTCGAGATAGAGGCGCTTGCGGATGATGGCGATGAGCAGGTAGGTACTGAGGGCGATCCAGATTTGTGTTTTCACGGCATTGGGACTGGTGCCGTAAAAGGCCTTGATGCGGAGATGCTGTTTGATCCATTTGAAGAACAGTTCGATCTGCCAGCGGAGCTTGTAGAGCCGGGCAATAGTCAGAGCGGGAGAAGCAAAGTCGTTGGTGAGGAATACTAGCCGCAGGTCGGTGGTGACGTCGAAGAACTTGATGCGACGCAAAGGTTCGGGGTAGGCCTTGGCCGGATAGAAGGTGCTCAGCAGGACAGTTTGGTCGCAGATCAGTCCCGTCGTTCTGTCCACCGGGTGGGAGTAGCGGCGGCGGAACTTGAAGTTGGCCTTGGCGCGGGTCACGAATAACGACCGGGCAGAATGGAGTCGGTACAGGCGCCCGAAATCCAGGTATCCGCGATCCATGATGTAGTAGGCACCGGGACAAGGAATCAGGTGGTCCAAGGCGTGGACATCGTGCAGTTTTCCGTCCGAGATCAGAACGAACTCGGGAATGGCGCCGTGCAGGTTGAGCAAGGTATGCAGTTTGATCGCCCCCTTGGTACGGCGGAAGCGCGCCCAGGGGAAGACCGAGAGGCACAGGTCGATGGTCGTGGAGTCCAAGGCATAGACGGTCGCGTTCAGGTCGACTCCCAGGTCCTCGTCGGTGTACAGGCGGCGCGCTTCGGCGATAAGCACTTGGGCAAACTCGGCATAGATGCGCCAGTCGCGCCTCTCGTTGGCATTGGACAGATTGTTGCGGGAGACCGTGGAGCGAATGCCCATGTGGAAGAGCTTGGATCTCATGGCCCGTAGGCAGGCTTCGATATCGCGCAAGCTCTCGCGATAGGTCAACTGTGCAAAGGCCATGACCCGGTAATGGTCGGCACAGCGGAACGACTTGACCTTGTAGTCGCCTCCGTAGTGCTGAACAATGCGATGAAAATGATGCCAGGGAAGATGCCGCATCACCTGAGAAAAAATCGTCGTGCCCGTGTACATGCTCGCCCTCCTTATGAACTGAAGGGCGTGAGCGTACACTCACTTTCAAGTCGGAAACACCCATTATCTTCTCTAACATATTACTCATTAATACTTTACAGAGATTAGAAGCCCAAACGTTGGGACACTACTGTGTCACGATATCTGAATAGTTCAACCGGACAGTAGTGACACGGGAACGTAAATAGTCCGGGGCCAATCTAGAACGCAGAACGGAGTAAGCAAGTCATGCGTCTCAAATCAGCAATCTTCCTCGGTTTGTTCTTACTCACAGCACCGCTTGTCTCTGCCAAGGACAAGCTTCGACTC
Organism: Acidobacteriota bacterium; assembly: GCA_965219855.1. Classification (GTDB taxonomy): domain Bacteria; phylum Acidobacteriota; class UBA6911; order RPQK01; family JAJDTT01; genus CAUZIZ01. The sequence continues at coordinate 109,822 of CBDCOR010000019.1, read as the reverse complement.
AATTTGCGCACGCGCGTCGAGACTACCGAAGGAAGTGGGAGATACCACGCAGTGACGAAGCCTGTCGAGTGGGAACCGGCAAAAACGGCGATTGTGATCTGTGACATGTGGGACGACCACCACTGCCGTAACTCCGCTCGCCGCGTGGCCGAAATGGCGCCGCACATGAACCAGGTGATCAAGAGGGCCCGCAAGATGGGCGTGTTGATCATTCACAGTCCCAGCGACTGCTTGGACAAATATGCGAATACGCCCCAGCGGAAACTGGCCCAGCAAGCGCCGCCGCTGAAGACCAAGATTCCGTTGCAGGGTTGGTGCTACCTAGACGAGAAGCTCGAGCCGAAGCTGCCCATCGTCGATACCGAGCCCTGTGACGATGCCGGCAAGATCCGTCCTAGCGTACGGTTTTGGGAGAAACAGATCGAGACGCTCGAGATCGCCGACGGCGACGCGATTACTGACAACGCGGAAGCCTATTATCTGATGCGGCAGCGCGGAATCAGCAACGTGATCGTCATGGGCGTCCACACCAACATGTGCGTGCTCGGCCGGCCCTTTGGCGTTCGGCAGATGGTGTACCAGGGACAAAACGTGGTGCTGATGCGCGACCTGACCGACTCGATGTATAGCCCCAGGCAGGAACCGTTCGTCAATCACTTCACGGGCAACGATCTGGTCAACGAACACGTCGAGCGTCATTGGTGCCCCACGATCACCAGCGCGGACATTCTCGGAGACAAATCGTTCCGCTTTCCGCGCGACCAGCGCAAACACGTGGTCATTGTGATGGCGGAAGTCGAGTACAAGACGGATGAAACACTGCCTTCATTCGCACTGAAGCATCTCGGCAAGGACTTCAAGATTTCATTGGTCTATGCCAACGCCGAAGACAGAAACGACATTCCCGGAATCGACGTATTGAACGATGCCGACGTGGCGCTCTGGTCAATCCGGCGACGAACTCTGCCGAAAGCCCAGCTGGGCATTTTTCGCAAATACCTCGATACGGGTAAACCGTTGGTCGCCATTCGCACCACCAGCCACGCGTTTTGCTTGCGCTCCGAAACACTGGGCGAGGGCTTGAAGGACTGGCCTGAGTTTGACGGCGAAGTTCTTGGCGGTAACTATCAGGGCCACCGTGGCAAGAAATCGAAGACTTTCGTTTGGGCGGCAGAAGGTGCGGGCAAGTGGCCGATCATGACCGGAGTGCGCACTGGCGAATTCCGGGTCTTCGGTTCGCTGTACGAAACCCTTCCGCTGGCCGAATCGACGACGACGCTGTTGTTTGGACGCACCGAAGACCTCAAGTCGCACGAGCCGGTTGCCTGGACGAACAGGCGCGCGAACGGCGGCAAGGTGTTTTACACTTCACTCGGTCATCCCGGCGACTTTGATCTTCCGGATTTTCAGAAACTGCTACGCAACGCAGTGTATTGGGCAGCGGACCTGCCGATTCCGGTTCGGCAGAAAGCTGCGGCTGATTCTAAGTACACTGGAACGTAAATACTGATACGTATGTGGCGAGCGCGACGGGTCGAGTTCGCGAAGCGCCGCCGCCATGTCTTTCTATAGTGGAGGAGGAGCGACAAAGAAATCGGCCTGTCCCGTCGCCACAAACGTTGCCGTATTTACGCTCCGGTGTACTAAGGAGCTTCCACCGTCTCTGGCTGGGAGCTCTTGAGCGAGCGGATCAATGCCTCGACTCCCAAGGTTGCCTGAAGCGCCTCTTCAGCGGAGGTACTCACTGAGTGAGTACCGTCCAAGGCTCCCAGAAAATGGTCTCTCTGGTCCCGCATCACAGCGTCGCGATCATGGGCAAAGGTCTGCTCACTTCGCTTCCCCGGAGTTTCGCTCGCCATGCTCGACGGTCTGGCGAACCAGATCCACGTGCAGGTGGCCCAGTTCTCCCTGGAAGGTGTAAGAGCAGCGGGCTGGATGCGCCACGTAGTCGATGTGCAGTTCTGCAAGTCTGGCGGAGGCGTATTGGAGCACGGCACTGAGCAGATTGGGATTACTCTCCAGGGGAAGGCCCGGAACCAGGACGCCCTGGGCATAAACAGATTCAGGTCGCTCTCCCAGTATCCAGAAAAAGGTATCTAACCCTAGTAGCGTCCCAGCGTTAGTCGAATAACATCAACTGTTTATGAATGTCACTATTCTGAGTAATGTAATGCATGTCCTGAAAGGCCTGTAAAATTGGGGTTTTCTCGAAGAGCGAGACACTCAGGACCTGGAGAATTGTGTAGAGCGGCAACTCGAGATAGAGGCGCTTGCGGATGATGGCGATGAGCAGGTAGGTACTGAGGGCGATCCAGATTTGTGTTTTCACGGCATTGGGACTGGTGCCGTAAAAGGCCTTGATGCGGAGATGCTGTTTGATCCATTTGAAGAACAGTTCGATCTGCCAGCGGAGCTTGTAGAGCCGGGCAATAGTCAGAGCGGGAGAAGCAAAGTCGTTGGTGAGGAATACTAGCCGCAGGTCGGTGGTGACGTCGAAGAACTTGATGCGACGCAAAGGTTCGGGGTAGGCCTTGGCCGGATAGAAGGTGCTCAGCAGGACAGTTTGGTCGCAGATCAGTCCCGTCGTTCTGTCCACCGGGTGGGAGTAGCGGCGGCGGAACTTGAAGTTGGCCTTGGCGCGGGTCACGAATAACGACCGGGCAGAATGGAGTCGGTACAGGCGCCCGAAATCCAGGTATCCGCGATCCATGATGTAGTAGGCACCGGGACAAGGAATCAGGTGGTCCAAGGCGTGGACATCGTGCAGTTTTCCGTCCGAGATCAGAACGAACTCGGGAATGGCGCCGTGCAGGTTGAGCAAGGTATGCAGTTTGATCGCCCCCTTGGTACGGCGGAAGCGCGCCCAGGGGAAGACCGAGAGGCACAGGTCGATGGTCGTGGAGTCCAAGGCATAGACGGTCGCGTTCAGGTCGACTCCCAGGTCCTCGTCGGTGTACAGGCGGCGCGCTTCGGCGATAAGCACTTGGGCAAACTCGGCATAGATGCGCCAGTCGCGCCTCTCGTTGGCATTGGACAGATTGTTGCGGGAGACCGTGGAGCGAATGCCCATGTGGAAGAGCTTGGATCTCATGGCCCGTAGGCAGGCTTCGATATCGCGCAAGCTCTCGCGATAGGTCAACTGTGCAAAGGCCATGACCCGGTAATGGTCGGCACAGCGGAACGACTTGACCTTGTAGTCGCCTCCGTAGTGCTGAACAATGCGATGAAAATGATGCCAGGGAAGATGCCGCATCACCTGAGAAAAAATCGTCGTGCCCGTGTACATGCTCGCCCTCCTTATGAACTGAAGGGCGTGAGCGTACACTCACTTTCAAGTCGGAAACACCCATTATCTTCTCTAACATATTACTCATTAATACTTTACAGAGATTAGAAGCCCAAACGTTGGGACACTACTGATCTAACCCATAGACGTAGTCGAGGGCAGCCGCGCCAAAAAGGGTCTTCTGATGTCGCGACCGAGACAGGCTCAGAGTCTCGTGCGAACCCACCTCGAAACGGGCGAAACAGACTCGACCGATCACGCCGTCGCTGATCAGTTTCTTGGCGTACAGCATTTCAGGCATGAAGCGCTGGACGAATCCGACGTTAAGCAGCAGCCCGCTCTGGAGTTGAGCTGTGACCATGGATCGCGCTCCCTTTCCACTGTCGGAAATCGGTTTCTCACAGAAGACATGAGCTCCCGCCTCCATGGCAGCGCAGGCCAGAGCGGCGTGAGAAGTTGGGGGTGTCGCAACGACAACGATCTGGGGCGATGCGGCGACTGCTTCCTGGAAATCGCTCCACTGCCGGACTTTGGGAGCAATCTCAGCCGCCTCGGCCAAACCCTCAGGCCTGGCATCACAGACTTCTACTGATAGATCTTCTCTTTCCCGCAGCAGCCTGAGATGCCGTAGACCTATCGAACCAGTTCCGACAACAAGGGTTCTTTTCACCATTAGCGTGGTGTCCTTCCCTATCGGTCTAAGTCAACCTAACTGACAAGAAGGACCCTGACTCCACCTGGTGGTATCTGCACCCTGATCCGGTCCGCTTCCACTCCCAGCGCGCGCTCCTCAATCAGGTCCCGCACTGCAGAGAACGTCCATTGGGGGGACAGCACCGTTTCGGCAACTCGGGGCTCCAGATTGAACAAGAACATCAGCATGCCCTCTTGTGCGGGTCGGGCCAACTGCACGATGATCCGATCACCTTCCGTCTTGACGGGTGCCTCGATACCCAGGGATCGCATGAGAGGAATCAGCACCTCATCACGGGTGGGACTGTCGAAAGCCTCCCACAGAGGTACCGTGATCCAGGTAAAGCGACGATCGGGAGTCTGCATTCCCACGACCTCATCGCCATACCACGCCATGGGCTCAGCCCGACCTGAAAGGTGTAGCCCGATATAGTTGCACTCTCCTGTCATCGAGACTTCACTCACCTGCAAGCGCAAACGATTGGAGCCATCACGGATATCCTTCGCGTCTATCCGGCTGTGATCCAGTGTTTTGACGCCAAACAACTCGGATAGTCCCTCTGGAGGGTCATAGCTGAACCGGCCGTTACCGCTGTTCGTCCCGAAGGGACCATCAGCCACCAGACGGGGGCCCTGGTCGGTACTCACCGTTTTTCCTATTTTCTCCACCAGCTCTTTGTCGAGCACCGCCATCTTGGGAAGGTAAACCACCTTATAACGACTCCAGTCCATGCGCGGACTGACGACGTCCACTGGAATATTGTTCTTCCACAGTGTCCCGTAAGTGCCTCTCAAGGTATCCCGGTAGTCCACCCCCGCCTTCCCGAACTGATGTAACAGATCGCTCTTCTCGTGATAGACAATGGCCATTTCGGCCCTGGGCACCTTGAGGGGAAGATGAGGCTTCAGACGCCCGATCTGCCAGGCCGCTTCTTCGGCCGCCGCCAAACGGGGCAGCCGCACTCCACCGAGGGAGACCAGATTCAGACCGGGAGCCTCAAAGCTCATGTACTCTGGACGGTATTGCCAGAATAGGGCGCCCGAGCCTCCCCGAGCCAACGCCATCCAGATGTTGATGGTGATCTCCTGGGGCGTTGTCTGTTTCTTGTGATGCATGCTCCCAGGATTCATCCCTGCGTAGATTTCCTCATACCACCAGCGACCGCCGACACCGATGCTCCTCGACCAGTCGGTGGCAAAACAGATGTCGCTGAAGCGGTAGGGATCGTTACTGGTGAGAACGCCATTGCTGCGTGATGAGAATCCCCAGGAGTCCAATTCCCTGGCACCGAGCTCATCCCAGATTCGGGGAAAATGTGCTCCATGCCCTCGCATCTCATGCTGACCATCCAGGCTCCGAACGACCCCTACCTGCCAACGCACCTGGTCCCGAAGATCCTGCTTCTGAAACTCCTGCCACAACATCATCTCCACGATCGCTGAATACGACCGAGCCGGTTCCACGTCCGCCCAGTCCCGATAACGTCGGTGTAGTTTCTGGTTCAACTGCTCCAAGCTGAAACGTTGCTTCAGCCAGTTACGATAGGCCAAGATCGAGTGCTCGCAGTAGCAGCCCTTGGGAAAACCGTAGTGTGACCCCGGCGGTGACACACCATCCCAGACGCTCCACATGAGGAGATTCGGCGCGTCCTTGTAGCGGGAAACAACCGCGCGTAGGAGGGCCTCGCCATACTCCCGCCACTTGGGATGGTCATAGCAGTGCCATTGCCGGCCCTGGGGAGCAGCGTTGCCAGCCCTGGGAACGGCGACCTGCCCCTCGCTCGAGACCACTCGCATGTCGGGATGCCGACGCCTCATCCACTCGGGAGCCGCCCCATGGGTGGCGAGCGTCATATCAAACCAGACCAGGAGATCATGTTTAAGGGCCAGCTCAAAGAAACGGTCGAAGTCCTCGAACTCATATTTGCCAGGCTGAGGTTCCATCCAGTTCCAGTAGGAGAAGGTTCGCACAATGCGTAGGCCGGCACGTCGGATGTCCGCGAAGTCCTTATCCCAGAACTCGGGTGGAGGCATGGGTGCGCGGTAGTACTCGACACCCAACAAAAACTCCTTGGATAGTCCCGGGCGTTGTTGGGAAGCAGTCGATCCCGCTCCCAGAGGCCAGGTACTCGCGGTTACCGCCGTACTAGAGAGGGCAAGAAACTTTCTTCGGTTCATCCGCTGAGTATACAACTCCACCGAAGCGGTCTTCAGCCAGAGATCGTGCTTTCTTTGAGACGACGGTGGGACGAACTATTCAAGGCTCAGGTCAACGACCCAAAGTAGGTGACCAGATCTGTCTTGGCGGGCGTTGCACCCAATTGCCTGATCAAAGTGGCCACCTGTCCCGGGTGGTAGGAAGAATGGTTGACGACATGCTGCAGAAGCTGACTGAGGGGGAAAAAGTTGACCTTGCCGCCTGGACTCGCAAATCCTCGCGTTTCAATGACAAGAGATACTCCTTTCTCTCTAGAGGCTCCAGCCTTTGCGGTAGTCCTTGTGGACGAGCTGCTGGGCAGCTGCTGAGTTCGTGATGCGCAGAGCCGGGGCATCCCATTCAAGCGGTTCGCCACTCCGGTAGGATACGACTCCCAGCAGAACGGCCTCGGTCAGGGCACCTGAGTAGTCGAAGTTACAGGTTGTGGTGCCGCCCGACTTGATGGCCTGAATCCACTCCTGATGATGACCGATCGACCTGGGAATGAATGGATCAGGGGGTTTGAACTGCGCAAATTTTTCGACCGGAAGCAACATGTGCTTTGAGTAGTTCGAGAGAATCATCCCCTCGGATCCGACGAATAGTTGGCCGCTCTTCCAGTTCAGTGGGGTGCCCTTGGCGTCCTTGAGCTCCGCTGCGATTTCAGGCTTTCTTCCTCCGTCGTACCACTTCAAAGTCACGGGCGGCAGGCTATCTCTAGCCGGATACTCATAGGTAACGACCAACCCGGAAGAGGTACTTTCCAGCAGCGGCGGGGGTCCGGCAGCCGAGATTCTGCTGGGGTGCCTCAGCTTCAGCGCCCAGTGGGGGAGGTCCATCCAGTGGCAGGCGAAGTCGCCCAGGGAGCCGGTTCCATAGTCCCAGAACCAGCGCCAATTGAAGGGATGAACGACGGTCACCGATCCGTCCTCCTTGACACTCTCGCAGTAAGGGCGAGGCGGCGAGGGTCCCAGCCACAGATCCCAGTCGACCTGACTGGGCTGCGGTCTGCCCGTAACCAACCGCCGTCCGGAATAGTCAACTCCGACCCAGACGTGGACTTCCCTAACTTCGCCAATCGAACCCCTCTGGACCAGCTCAACCACCAGGCGATAGTTTTCTTCGGCGTGGATCTGAGTCCCCATCTGGGTGACTAGTCCCTGTCGGGCCGCCAGTTCAGCCAGCATTCGAGCTTCGTAGACCGTGTGCGTCAGGGGCTTCTCGCAGTAGACGTGCTTCTTCAGCTTCAAAGCCATCGATGCCGCTGGAGCGTGGGAATGGTCCGGAGTGCTGACCACGACGGCATCAATGTTCTCCGCCTCTTTCTCCAGCATGACCCGGTAATCACGGTAACGACGAGCGTTTGGATATTTCGCCCCTGCTCCCTCGAGTAGATCGAGATCGATGTCGGCAAGAGCGACAATGTTCTCCGTGGCAACTCCCTTCAGGTTGGACGCCGCCCGATTGTGGACACCGATGGAGGCAATATTGAGCTTTTCCAGAGCCGACCCTGATCCGACAGCGGAGACCAGCGGGGCCTGGGAGCCCAGCGCCATCGTAGCAACAGATGACCTCCTCAAGAATTCGCGACGACCGACTTGTTGAACCACTTCTTCTCCTAAATTTCAGAACTGGTAAGGTATCTCCGCAGTATCGGGAGGCATACTCCAGGGGTCAGACTCCTCAAAATCACGAGCCTGGGGTCTTAGAATATACGCTGAATCATTCCTCCAACACGTCCGAACGGCCCTCCCAACCCTCGCTAATCAGATCGATCACGCGATCACCCTTGAGCGGGTGCTGTTCGCCTATCGACGTATCAAAATCGATCCCCAGCCCCGGCCGCTCGGTGGGCTCGATGTAGCCGTCTCGGATCTCGACCGATCCCGAAACCAGAGCCCTGGTCCAGGAGGGACCGCCCCCCCCCCCGGCTCAAATGGAAGTCTGACAGAGCCAGCCAAGTACAATCTTGAGGAAGTCCAATCGACGTGTCAACGATCCTACTACCCCCTTTTCCCGCCAAGGCATGAGTGCTGCCTTCAGCTTGCAACGCGGCGTCTGATAGGACAAGCTTTCGAAGTCCTAATCTTCGAACGTCTCACGGTATGGGTAAAGGTCCGTTTGAGTTGGATCGACGCGACTTCTTAACCGCCAGCGCGGGAATCGGGATGACAGTGCCACTCACCCTGGGCTCGCCTTCGCAACCGAGTCCAGCTTGGCGAAAGGAAGAACGAATGAAGATCACCGGAATAAAGACCTACAGATTCAATGTGAGTACAGGCACCAGCAGTCGGCAGAAGGGTCCAAGACGGGCCATCTACAGCTCCTTCAAGACCTGGCTCTTCCTCAAGATCGAGACCAATACGGAGCATTCAGGCTGGGGTGAAGCAAGCATCGAGTGGCTTTCCCCGGTAGTCGAAACCACCCTTCAGGGATGGGAAGAGCTCCTGATCGACCGCGACCCGCTGGATGTCGTGGCGATCTGCGACGACATCACAGACCGGCTTCCCTGGAAGGGAGGTCCGGTTCTAGGCTCCGCCATAGCGGCCATAAACATGGCTCTCTACGACATTGCGGGAAAGGCATGGAAAGTCCCTGTCTACCAGATTTTGGGAGGAAAGAAGCGAGACCGTGTCCGGGTCTACAATGGAGGGATCAACTTCGAATCCGTAGAGCAGGCTCGCAGCCAGGCCCGAGCCGCCGTCTCATCCGGTGCCAGGGGTCTGAAGGGGAACCCGCTCGAATCTCGCACCTGGCCCATGGATCAGCAGGCCCTCGAGCACTGCGTCGAGGTGGTGGCCGCCGTTCGGGACGAAGTGGGCCCCCATGTGGATCTCATGCTGGACACCCACGGCAGCCCCAACCCTGCCCTCGCCATCACCTTGGCCCGAGCGCTGGAGCCCTATCGTCCGTTGTTCCTCGAAGAGCCCTGCAAAGTGGGCTCGGTGGCAGCGCTCCAAGAAATCTCCTCCCGCAGCCCGGTACCCATAGCCACCGGGGAAAAGCTCTTCTCCTTCGGCGAGTTCAAAGAAATCATCGACCGCCGCGCCTGCGCCTTCCTGCAGCCGGACCTGAGTCACAGCTTTGGAATCAGCACATTCCTCGCCATCGCCCGCCTGGCCGAGGAGGCTCAGATGCTGATGGCGCCTCACAACGCCTCGGGACCCGTCCACTTTGCCGCTTTGCTCCAGGCTGATGCCGTTATCAGCAATTTCTTGATCCAGGAAGCCTGGAACCTGGAGCGCTTCGACACCTACGTGGACCGCGGCTTCAAACTCGATGATGGGCACATCAACCTGGAGGATCGACCGGGCCTGGGAATCGAAGTCAAGGAGGCCGACATTGCGAGGCTACCCAAGGACCAGAGCATGACCTATCGCCAGTATCGACACGAAGACGGTAGCTGGAAGGGCTGGTAGGCGGGATAGACTGAAGCCCCGGGTCTCTCGGGCGAGCCACCACGTAGGGTTCGTGTAAGTGTAACTTTCCCCGTTCCAGCTGGATACGATATTATGGAACGCATTGGATAGCCGCTTCTGACCGATTCAGGAAAGAAGCCGGCCGAAGCCATGGGGAGGGCATCGGGTCGACCCAGCATGAATACGCCTCACCCGTGCACGGGTCTGCCGAGGGAAAGGAAACGACGACGAACATGACTAGAAAACGGATCGCTACTGTTAGCTTCCTCCTCCTCTTCGGGGCCCATGCCCCTGCGCCCGCCCAAACTTCGACAGGGCACACGTTCCAGGATCTCCTGCCCAATCGAGTTGGTAATCATTGGACTTACGAGGGTTCGGGCTTCGCAATTTCCGGAGACCAACGTCAGATCGCCGCGGTCCGGCGCAGCGGTGGCTGGGTCTACTTCGAGGGCATACCTGGTTGGGGGGACGGCTGGATCTGGGAAAGCGGCGTCAGCGCTCGAGCCTGGGTCTGGAACCCAAACCTTAGAACCTTCGCCTTCTGGGCCAACTTAGGTGTGGGGCAGGGCTAGAACTTCACAGTCGACCAGGACGCGGGAATGGGTTGCTGGGATGGAGCCACCTACATGATCAACAACGAAAGCTTTACCGCTAATACTCCTGTGGGAACCTTCAACCAGTCGCTAGAGATTACTCTGGTAAACCAGAATTGCGCCGACGCCGGCGTTACCAGGATGGTCTTCGCGCCGAATTTCGGTATTGTCGAGTATGAGACCCAGTCGATCGGTGGCCCTCGTCGCTGGGTGATCCAGCACGCAGTGGTCAACGGACAGGAATACAGCGCCGATCCCTTCAGGGGAGGGCTTAGGAGTTCGGCCACACTCGACAAGGCGGTCTATACGGTGGGTCCGGCGACGGACGGCACGATCGTGCCCGACACCATGTCAATCCAGTTGGAGATCTTGAATGGGACCCAGACCGCAATTGATTACACCTACTTCAGTGGCCAGAGGTTCGATATTTCCATAACAGACTCCAAGGGGACCGAGGTCTACCGCTGGAGCTTCGGGAGAGCCTTCATACTCCCGGTCACCCAAGAGCAGCTGTTACCCGGGGAAAGAATCCAGGTCGGAGACGAAATCGAACTCAGGAACAACGAGGGCGATGTGCTGCCGCCGGCCGATTACAAGGTCGAGATCTTACACGTCGGGCGAGGCCTGGACGTGTCGGTGACCACTCCGTTCAAGATCGAGGACTAGCAAAGGCTCCGCTGGCTCGACAGCAATAGATAAGGCAAGGCTGAGGATGGTGGAGCGGAGTCTTCTGTTCTTGTGCTTCCTGTACCTAACCTCGTGCAGCTCTTCGCAGGCCAGCGAAACAAGGGAGTCGACCGTGGTTCAGCAGACCCTGATTGACGTCGATCACAATCTAAGAATCCCAAGCTGGGCTGCGGATTCCGACAGCATCAACCTCGAGACCCCGCACCGCTGGAGAGTGCACAAGTATGTGTTGCACGGGGGCCGCCAGGAGGGCGTCGACATGCTCCTGGTGGACAACGGGCGCCTCTCCTTCAAGGTCGTTCCCACCCGCGGCATGAATCTGTGGCAGGCCGAGTGCGACGGGCTGCGACTGGGATGGGATTCCCCCGTTACCGAAATTGTCCATCCTCAGTTCGTCAATCTGAACGCCAGAGGCGGACTGGGATGGCTTGAAGGCTTCGGCGAATGGATCAGCCGCTGCGGACTCGAATCCACCGGTGCGCCCGGGCGGGACGAGATCATCATCAACACCGGCGAGACCATTAGCGTCGATCTCACTCTGCATGGGAAGGTCAGCTACATCCCAGCACGCAAGCTGGAGGTCGTGATCGAGCCACCTCCTTCGCGAATGATCCGGGTCCGGGGTGTGGTCGATGAGACCATGGTGTTCGGCCCACGCCTGCGACTCATCACGGAAATCTCGACCGAAGTAGGCTCTACCAGGCTGACGGTTCGGGATCAGGTTCAGAACCTGGCGACGACGCCCCAGGAAATGCAGCTCCTGTACCACTGTAATTTTGGCCCTCCCCTGCTGGGAAAGGGAGCCCGTCTGGTAGTGCCGGTCAAACGGGTCACAGCGCGCGACCAACGAGCGACAGATGGCGGAATGAGCAACTGGAACCAATACGGTCCCCCGCAGCCAGGCTACGTCGAGCAGGTCTATTTTCTAGATCTGGCAGCCGACGCCGAGGGACAAACCGAGGCTCTTCTTCAGAACGCAGACGGAAACCGGGGAGCGTCACTGCAGTTTTCTCTGAAGCAACTTCCGTATATGACGCTATGGAAGAATACCAGCGCCGAGGCGGATGGCTACGTCACCGGCCTCGAACCGGCAACGAACTACCCTAACCTGCGCAGTACCGAGAGGAAGCACGGCAGGGTGCCGGTTCTCCAGGGTGGAGAGAGCTACCACAGCCGCCTCGACATCATCGCCCATCTCTCACCCGAAGAGGTGGGTGCGGCGCGGGAGCGGATCCAGGCGCTGCAAGGCGAACCGCCGATTATCGACGAGGAGCCTCAAGACTGAGACAAGCAGCATCTTAATCCGTGCTGGCCCGATTCGAGAACGAAACTTCATTGGTTTCGGCGTTCCACTCCTGGTGGCAGGAAGCCTGAAGCGCCAGGCTGTCCAGCGACAAGAGACTTGCGACGTGCGACCTGCGGCTTGCGACCCCTTCTTGAAGTTTCAGCTTAGTCGCGCCCCAGCCGGGCTGCCCCATTCGAGAAAGAAACTTGAAGCCTCTCGCCACACTGTCCAGTGGCAAGAGACGTGCGACGTTCGGACGTGCGACGATCCCAATGAAGTCTCAGCTTAGTCCCGAAACCGGAATGAGTACAGGTCGGCGTTCTTGATCTCGAACCGTACCTTGACACCCATCCTGGGCGTCTGACCGACGTCCTGCCCCCCCCGTCCAGGCCACGGTCTGCTGAAGTGAATCTCCCTGGAGCGGCTTAGAATCGTCCAGGGTATAGTTCTTGGTCGGTCTTCCCCTCTCATTCTGCAACTCTACCCGGATGCTGCCCCCTGGCCGGGTAGCAAAATTGACCTCGAGTCGCTTCCCAGAGAAAACAAGGACCTTGGTAATCAAGCTTCCCCCTTGGGATCCCGCCCGAGCCGAGACGAAGCCATCCACCCGGTAGCTGAATCGACGGAGGCGGCTGTCCGGACCTTCATAGTAGGCTTCGCTGGCATACATCGCGAGTTCCTTGCGTTTGCCAGGAAGTGAGAGGATTCCCCAGGTCATGTAGTTGCTGCGGTTGCCTCCACGATCCTGGGGCGCATCTTCAGGTATCACCGCTTTGGGCCAACGATGGAAGCTTCTCCCATCGTGGCTGGCCATCAAGACCGGTTCGACCCGACTTCCCTCTTCCGGGAGGTAGCGAGTCGGAAATCCCAAGAGGATATGGGGAGCTCTGGCGTAAGGCTGGACGGCGTTCGTATAGAGATGGTCGTTGAGGGATCCGGGATACTCGAGCAGCACCGGGTCAGTCCAATTGACAAAGTCGTTGGATGTCCCCGTCATGATGGCACGCACGCCGCCCGCGAAAATACGGTGATACTCTCGATAGAGACCGATCTCCGGGTCCCAGAAGGCCAGGTTCTGAGAATCGAAGGCACCCTCAGTAATGACCAGGTAATCCCGTATCAAGGACCAATGGACCCCATCTGGAGACTGGTAGATGTAGAGGCCTTTCTCGCCCTGTGGCCGGCCCCGAGAGATTGCCTTGTAACGCGCCTCGGGGGGAGCCTTTGGATTGCTGTCCTTGAACACCACAAAGCAGTGGGTCCCGATCCCCTCCCAGACAATATTGTTTTTCTTCGATCCATTGAACTCGTACAAGCCCAGTTCCGGTCGGGTCCAATGGATACCGTCCCGGCTCTCGGCATAACAAGTCACCTCATCGTGAGTGACCTTCTTGGTGGATTGATCGAAGTTTGAACCCCGATAGTACATGCGGTAGAGATCACCATCCTGGAAAAGGGTGTAATAGGCGCTGGTGTTCCCTTCCCAGGGCTTGCCGGTCACTAAAACCACTTCCTCCGGCTTCGGTCTGTGAACGTACAGTTCCACACCACCCGTCGTCCTGTCGACGACATGATGGTCAACAAACAGCTCCAGCCGAGATCCAATATTGATCGGCTCCGCTGCTAGGACGCTCAGCCCAATGACGAATATCGTTACAAGCAATAATCCCTGCTTCATCTCTGGTTATCTCCTTGAAAAGAAAAGACCCTCCGATCCCGAACCGGAAACCGTCCAGTCTGGGATCTGCCTGACGCAAAAGCCAGTGGCGAGTGAATTAGAATCGATCCCATTCTGAAAATCAAGGGAGTCGACTATCGGGAGACTGGCCCTGCAGCCAGTCTGAATCTCGGTCTTGGAAGGATCGAGGATAAGAGCAAATGTGACCGGGCCAGGACTCGAAAAAGGTCTACCTGCAGGACCGTCTTGGTATCAATCCGGAGGCAGAGGGAAGTGAACGACAACCGTCGCAATGAGCGAAACGGGAAAGCCCTGCAAGAAAGTCGGCCGATAGCGCCACTGCAGGACCGCATCCACCGCCGCTTGTTGAAACAGGGCTGAACCTCGGATAACTCGGGTCTCCTCAACCTGCCCTTCTTCATCGACAAAAACTTGCAGAATGACATTTCCCTGAACCCTTCTACCAAAGCAGGGCCCCGCAAGTTGTCTGGGAAATATCTCGACCTGGCGAGTGCATCGCCAATATAATCGGCCGCCCAACGCCAAGGTACTCGTCTTTGGGTTGCGAACGGGAGGGCCGTGTCTAGCCACGACCTAATCTTGATCGACTACGGAGGATCAAATGAGAGACTTTGACAGACGAGACTTTCTCTCTCGATCGAGCGCGCTTTTAGCAGGAGGCGCCATCCTGAGCGGAGCAGCGTGCGTTTCCAAGAACCAGCCCGCTCCCCACAGTAAGCGTTGGGATCTTGAAGCGGCCTGGATTAACAAAACGCTCGACGGAACACGAGTCCGTCTGAGGGCGTATAACGAAGTGGTACCGGGGCCAGTAATCACTGCCCGACCCGGCGAACAACTCCATGTCCGCGTTCGCAATCGGCTCACCGCCTACGATTCTTCCGGGTGGAACGGAGACCACAACGTTCCACATATGCTGGACACCACCAACCTGCACCTTCACGGTCTGGAAATCGTCCCACACCTCTTCGAGCCGGTCGGCACTTCGGATACCACGTCAGAGATGATTGCGATCCCGCCTGGCGAGGACAAGGACTATTTCTTTCAGATCCCAGACGATCAGCCACCAGGCTTGTTCTGGTACCACCCTCACCACCACGGATCGACGGCCGTTCAGGCCGTCAGCGGCATGGCCGGTGGTTTGATCATTTTCGGGGACACCGATGAAGTACCCGAGATCAAGGCGGCTAGAGACATCCCCCTCGTAATCCAGGATATCGGTCTCTTTCCCAGCGAGACAGAATCAGACCTGTGGCTCTATGAACCTCGGCAGAATGCGATTTGGAACACCCTCAAAAGCCAGGTCTATCTCAACGGCCAACCGGAACCAACGCTTCACGGGGGGTTCACAACCGGCGATTACAAACTGCGCTATTTCCTGATCAACGGCGAGCCCTTCTACAAGGAGGTGCACAACCAGGATAACCCGGCGGATCCGGTCGGCACCCAGCTCCCGGTGCCCCGCTTCACTTTGAAGCCTGGTGAAGTTGTCCGGTTCCGGCTGCTCAATGCTAATTCGGATGGCGTGACACCGATCGTCTTCGAGGACCATGAGCTGCATCTCATCGCCCTCGACGGCGTCAACTTCTCGGAGCCCCGAACCCTGCCGGTCAAGGGTATCGATGGTAAGTACGGTGACCAGCAGTTGCTGCTGGCCCCGGCCAACCGGGCCGAATTCCTGTTCAAGGCGAACGCCAAGCCCGGAATCTACCAGGTGGTGCAGCTGGAGCAGGATCAACAGTTTCTCGTCAGCAGCCGGCGGCTGCTCGCTGAAATCGAGATCACGGGCAATCCGGTGGACATGGAGCTTCCCGACAAGCTGCCGATTCCCAGCCGGCACTACCCGCTCATCAAGACTGAGGAAGTCAAGCGCACCCGAAAGATCGTCTTCAGCATGGGTTTTCCCCCCGTACTAAACAAGATCGTCGGCCTCGATTTCATGGTGAACAATCAGCTCTACGACGAAGAGGCGATCGATATGACCGTCGATCGCGGCTCCGCCGAGGAATGGCGCATCAGCGTTCCCGACGAGCAGAACGGCGGATCCGAGGGTCACCCCTTCCATGTTCACGTCAACTCCTTCGAGGTCATCTCGATCGATGGCGAGGCCCAACCACCGGGCACCATCCAGGACACCATCTGGGTCCAGAAGAATACCGAGGTGATCATCAGGATGAGATTCCGCGAGTGGACGGGCAAATCGGTCTACCACTGCCATATCCTCCCGCACGAGGACACCGGGATGATGCAGAACTTTCTCATACGCGGTTGACAGGGAGTAGGAGCGGAGGCCGGAACTTCGGCCTGGAGCCCAAAGCTACCTCCAGATAAGAGTCAGTTTCGACCGCCAGTCAGACGTTCAGACGCAAACTACAACGACCAGGGTTCCCGGTATTCCTTGGTCAAAAACCGGTTGGCGTCCTTGTCGTTGGTGATGGTCTCACTCTCGGGATCGAACTCCAGCACCTTTCCTGCGCGGTAGGCCGCCTCTCCCAAATGGACCAGGGCACACGTACGGTGGACTTGGTGCGCCGGCGCAGTCGGCTGATTTCGCGTCCGAACACAATCAAGAAAGTTCAGCAGGTGCTGAGGGTGTCCTCTGTCTCCTCTGTCGCCCCGCATCCCCGGCCCCTTCTCCTCCTTCTTGCCCAGGTAGACTTGGAAGAAACCCCGTCGGGAGAAGACCATGAATCCCTCGGTCCCATAGAAAGCGTTCCCGCTATCCACACCGTAGCTTCCATAGGGTGTCCAGGCCCGATCCTCATAGAGAAGTACCTTCCCTTCCCGGAAGTGATACGCCACCATCATATTGTCCGGGAACTCGCGCTCGACTCCCTCCAGATGGACACTGCTCCCATGTGCCGTGATCCGCACCGGGTGGGTCTCAGGACTCAATCCAAAGTGCGCCAGGTCCAGGTCGTGGACCCCGTCCCCTCCGATGTCGCCGTTACCGTAGTCTCGGTACCAGTTCCAATTCCCATGGAATCGGTTGGGATTGAAGGGACGCCGAGGAGCCGGACCCAGCCACATGTCGTAGTCGACGCCGGGGGGCTCGGAAGCGTCAGGGACGGGCTGCCTGTGGCGGTGCTGCTGCAAGTTCCAGGCCTTGGCCATCTTGATCTTCCCGATGACACCTGAATCCAGAACCTCCCGGGCACGAGCGGTGACCTGGCTGGAGCGCATCTGGGTACCGTGCTGAACGATTCGATTGGTCTCCTGTGCCACCTCTACCAGCAGCCTTCCCTCCCGGAACACATGGGAACCCGGCTTTTCCAGATAGACATCCTTACCGGCACGAAGAGCCGGGACGGCCATGTGGACGTGCCAGTGGTGGGGCGTTGCCACTACCACGGCATCGACGGACGCGTCGTCCAAAATGTGCCGGAAGTCCTTCACGCCCCGGGGACGCTTACCGGTGGCTTGAAACACCTTTTGCTGCTCCCTATCCAGCATGTTCTGGTCGATGTCACAAAGGCCAGCGCAGACAGCGCCCGGTGCCTTCAAAAGTCGACCAACATGCCCACGACCCATGCCTCTCAACCCCACGACGGCCACCGAGACCCGGTCGTTAGCCGAGACCGTACGAGCGTGGCCGAGCCGTGGATACACCCCTACAGTAGTACCCAGAGCAGAACCCCCGATGAAATGACGGCGGGATAGGCCCTTCATGCTCTTTCTCCCTCCTCGGCTCGCCTCTTGTCCCTTGCCTCGGACTCTACCTCCCGTTTCAACCTCTGGAGGTTTGCGTAGTTGGTCCGCATGGCATCTTCCTTGGTTCCACCAGCCGGGGTGAAGTGGGTAGAAAGCGACAGAACCGCATCCGAACGATGCGCCCGCAGATTGCGGAGGACTCCGGGATAGTCTACGTCACCCGTACCCAGGGGCAGGTACTCGAACTTGAGCCGCAAGCCATCGCTGACATGGAGATCCTTGAGATGAAGTCCGTGTAGGTGAGGCCTGACGTTGTTGAACCCGGCCGTGGACACGTCCCACTCGCCCGAATTGAAGTTGTCGGCCGGTCCCCACATGACCTTGAGCCTGCGGGAGCCGACGGCCTCCACCAACCGCCGGAAGTTACCGGTGGTGTTGGTGTAGTTCCAGGGCATCATGGAGAGGGCTACGTCCACCTTATGCCTCTCCGCCTCTTCTGCGACCAGGGTGAAGGCGGCTACCCACTTCTTCATGTCCACCTCTGCAATGTAGCCGCCCCGCGTCAACCAGCGCATGGGCCAGGTGGGTTTGCCGGCGGAGTACTCTCCCGGCCAGGCAAAGGTGAACGCCCCCACTGCCCCGACTCCGATGCGGGAAGCAATCTCCATGCAGCGGACCAGTTCGGCCAGGTCCTTCTGAAATCGCTCGTTAGCCGTAGGCTTGTCCTTATCCAATTCGGTGAGGTGGATGTGCTTGAAGCTGGATCCTGCACTCAACAGGAAGATTTCCAAACCGTGGCTTTGGACCCGCTGGGCCATTCGGTCGGCCTCGGCGTCGCTCAACTGGGCGATTTCCGCCCCCTGATGCAATCGATTGAACCACACCGACTCGACTCCGATCTCTTTAGCCTTGGCCAAGCCCTGGTCAAAGGGCAGCTTGAGCTCCGGCAAATACATGCCCAACTTGAAACGATAGCTATCGTTGGCCGATCCAGCCGGCGCCGGCGCAGGCTCATTTACCCGAACCCCGACGCCGGCCGCCGGCCGTGCCCTGGTATTCCGAGACGCCAGAAGATAGGCCGTCGCGCCCGCAAAGGTGCTTCGTAGGGTTCGAAGAAAACTTCTTCTCTGCATGGTTCATCTCCTTGATTTTGAGCAGTGAGCCCGACCCGGGATGGCCCGGCTTTCTGAGGATACCGCAAAGTCGGCAGCAGATTCCGCAAAGTCCGGGCGGCCAGTAGCTAGTGCCCGTCCGAAAACCGGGGTTTTCAGAACTGTAATCTGTTGAATCGTAAACACTTATTATACTTGAGACTGCTGACAGACCGGCTCGACCCAGCTCGATCCAGAGCAAGGACCCTCGAGCGAGGGCACGCGGGCCAAAAAGCAGCGGTTCGGCGCAGACCTCTCCCCGAGTCGGAGCCACAAGGCAGTACGGTCAGCCACAAAAGGCTACAACAGGAGTCGGGCCAGGACGACCAGGTTATAGGTCAGGACGCTGGCATGGACGTAGCTTTGAAAGTGAGGCCAGCCTTTCCAGCTACAGCGGTGGAGACCGAAGGTGTGCTTGAGGGTCCCAATGCACCCCTCAATCCCGGCGCGGAAGCGTTTGAGTTGTTTGTAGACCCAACTGGAACGCACCATGCTCTCAACCGTCAACCCACACTTTTTGGAAAAGGCCACATCCTGTACCCCCTGCTCTTTGGCCCAGCGCAGGTTGGCAGCCGAGGCAAAACCACCATCCCAGGCGCTCTGGCGGGGGACCTTCCCGTACAGCTGTCGATGCCGCTCTAAGCCTAAGTTACCTCGTAGAAAAGTGATGTAACCTATTGTTAAGATTGGGGTAATGCTACAAATCAGCTGCGTCGGTACTGGGTACATTATAGACGAACGCCGAGGAGATCCAGGGCTCGCTGCTGAAGCGATGTGGGACGGGTGATTTTGTCGAAGGCTGCTGAGCCGGGCAACTGCGGCTGAATCCGGTTTTTGGAGATCGTGGCCAAATCGCTGAGCAAGGTCTGAAAGCTGTGCACGGGCCCACCCTCAACGGTGCGCTTGCGGTGAGCCTTGCGGAGGGCCTGAGGAGAGCGCTGAGAGGGTGCCACCACCGAATCGCGAAGCTGCCTCCCCGCCTCGGGATCCTCGTCGTCGAACAGGATCGGAGCTAACTTCTGTCGCATGTGCCACTCGACGTAGTAGGCAAGCATGCACAGAAAGACGTGAGCGCGGACCCGATCCTCCAGATGGTGGTAAATGGGTCGGACCTTCAGATCGACACTCTTACAGCTGCGGAAGGCCCGTTCGGCGACGGACAACCCCTTGTAGGCAGCCACCGTTTGTTCGGCATCCATTTGCTCGCGGGCCAGGTTGGTGCGAATCACATAGATCCCGTCCAGTGCCGCCTCCTGCTCGATGCGCTCCTGCCGGCGCTGGTAGGAGAAGGACTCCTCGCCGATCTCCAGGACAAAATGCTTGCCCACTTTGTAGCGGTTGAGGACTTTGCCCACCCGCAGGGCAATCCGATCCTTGCCCTTGAAGCGACGCTTCGGACGTTGCGTTGCCTGGACAATCTTCTCCAACTCCAGCTCGGTCGCCTGGAGCAGTTGCTGGCGATTGCGGGCCCGTTCCTCCGCTAAGAGGGGATTACGGCAGACAATGAGCCGTTCCCCGGGGTAGTCCGGGCTCTGGATCTCGGCCAGGTCGCGTTGATCAAACAGGGACAGCTGCAGCGGACCGGATTGAAACAGTTTGCGGATCTGAGGGCCTCGCAGGGCCGTGATCCAGCCCATGCCGGGCAGCGGCTTGAGCTCCTCCCGAATGCGGGCTTCCGTCAGCATTCCTCGATCGGCGACCACCACCACCGAGCGCAACCCGAAGCGTTGGCGCAGTTTTTGGATTTGGCTGGTCACTGTTGTGGGGTCCGCTCGGTTGCCTTCGAAGACCTCGACCGCGACGGGGCAGCCTTTCGCACAGCAGGCCGAAGACGATCTGCAGCGTACCCCCTTTGCCGTCTCGGGAATACCCCCGCTGGGCCAACGGGCAACTCCTCCCTTCGAAGTAGGTCGAGGTGACGTCGTAGATCACGAGGCAACCGTCCTGCAGGCGCTGAGCCGCCAGCTGGTTTTCAATCTTTGGTTGTCGAACGAGCAGCCAGTCCAAGGCGCCGTACAGATCATCGGCCGTCGCGGCCTCCACCTGTAAGAGCTCGCCCAAGCTGCTGGACAGGGTCTGGGGATCCCATCCGCGTGCGGTGGCCAGCTTGGAGCGGGGCTCCAGGATGCGCGCCACGATCAGGGCCACTACCAGGCGGCGCTGCAGGCTGTTGCGAGTGGCCAGTAAGCGCTCCAAACCGAGGCGGCGCAGGGTACCCAAGACGGCCGCCACATGACCATGGGGGCGAGTGCGCTGGACCTGGAAGGCTTGGCTCAAGTCGGAGATGACGGAGCCTCCCTTCAAGAGGCTGCGCAGGCCTTCGACGATCTCCGCGGGCCACTTGCTGAGGTTAGCCAGAGTGCGCTTGCGCACCTTGCCGGCTTGCCGGTAGGACTCGCGCAGGAGAATGGCCGGGGGCGAGTTGCGGTTGGGAACGGATTCGATGTACATGGGCACTATAATATCACATACTACCGACAATAAAGGACACTAAACCAACTATTACATGGGTACAGATTGTCGAACACAAAAAGACCCTTACCTGATGATCCACAATGGCTTACAGGTTGTTTTTCAGCTAGTTTTCAGGGTAACTTCGGTCTAAGAAGGGTTGCACATAGTTGCTGTCGGCCGGATTCCCCCGTTCCACCACACAATCCAGGATCAGCGACGAGGCGCCCGTGCTGACAAACACCTTGTGGCCGAAGACCGTTTCCCGAGGGCTCTTCTTGATAATATCGGTGTGCTCTTCGAAGAGGGAACAGATCTTCTCCTGGGCCGCGACGGCCTCGCCCGAAAGGACCCGTCGTTGAGTCTGCTCGATGACTTTGTGCAACAGCCCCAGATAGTGGGCCAGTTGCGCCGCCACGGCCAGACTGAGGGGATCGCTCCACTGCGCGGAAGCTGCCAGCGCCTGCTCGGCATAGTGAGCCGTCTTGGACGCCACTTTGATCAGATCGCGGTAACTGTCCAGGCGCTTCTTGCCGCGGCGGTTGCGGATGTTCAGGACGCGCCGCTTGGCCCGCCGCGTATGATCGACGAAGCCGATCCCTTCCCGCTCCCGCAGCCGCCCCAGCGACTGGGTCACGACTCGAATGCCGTCGTACAACAGCTCACTGTCGAGCGGATAGTGGATGTTCGTCTCGACCGCCGTGGCATCGACCCGAATCCGTTGGCCTTTTTCCAGACCCCGAGCCTGCGCCCAGAGCACCAAGTGGTCGTTGATCGCCTTCCAAGTCCCCGGCTCAGTCTTCCCCAGGTTCTCCGCCAGGGTGGCTTTGCTGATCGACGCCCCATAGGGCAAGCGACAGAACCTCTGACAGCTTTGCGAATCCACCAGATGAAACTCCAGCTTGCGATAGCTGAACTGATGCAGCTGTTTGATGACGGCGCAACGCAGCACCTGCTCGGCCGTCAAACCGGGGGCGCCAACACCGGAATCGACCCTGTCAGAGAGATCTTGTACTATCAGCTCCAGCGTCTGGGGATTGTCGTCCAGGATGCGCGAGATCACCTTCAATTCATGGGCCAGCTGGTGATCGGGCCATTGCGGGGAAAGGGGGCGTTGTTTTTCACGCTTTTTACGCATCTCCGAACTCCTGAAATCGTCGTAAGTCGTTTTAGTCTAATTGTTTGCACCAAATAGTCTAGCAAACGGCCCTGACAGTTTCGGAGCTTGAAAAAGCCCTCTTTCCCCTTCCTTATCAATTACTTACACATTTCCGGACGGGCACTAGCTAAACAAACCAACGTAGGCAACGCGGAAAATCTTGTCAAGGCTCGCCCCAGTGGCCAGATCTATCGCGATCCGAGCTTGTTTAAACAGTAACCCCTCTTTGCTTGGCAGGACGGGATACCCACTCAGTTCAAGTCGACGCTGAGTTGTCGGGCAAGTAGCTCGTAGGCCAGCGGCGTGGGATGGCCGTCCTTCGCGATGCAGAATTCGCTCGAGGACGGGTCGAAGAGGTTGCGATAGTCCAAATACGCTACTCCGGCCCGATCCAGGCCCGGTCGGATGTTGTTGGTCGAGCCCTTGGAGGGATAGAAAAGGACAAGGAAGCGGCCATTGGGAAAAAGGTCAAGAAAGGTACTTTGTGACTCCTGGATGATTCGAACCGTCAATTCCAGATCTTCCGGCCTCTGCGGGCGAGGATAATCGATGCCGAGCCGGCGCTTCAAGGCCAATTTCCCGGCCAGCCAGAATAGTAGAGAAAGAACAGGCCGGCCGCTTGTGAAGTTTCCCCTGTGCTGCAGCTCGCCGTCGCTGTCGATGGCATAGTAGGGCATGAACTCTCCCCAAGCGGTGACCACACTCAATCTTCCGACAACCCGGCTCACATGAAATCCCAGATAGACGTAAACCAGAGTGCCTTGGTCGCCCTTAACTTCTAGACGCAGGTCCCTTTGCTGGAGCAGCGCCAGCATTTGCTGAGTGCCATAGCCTGGAAAACCGTAGTTGTAGCAGCGAACCGCGGGATTCTGCTTGCCGTAAAGGTAGGGTAGAGTCTGGTTGTCGTTTACCCCTTCACCGAAGACAAATGAGCAGCCCGTGAAAATGACAAACTCGGACTTCCCTTCGGGCCCTTCCAGCGGGGTCTGCCTGCGGGCGAAAGCGTCGAATGTGTAGACGGCGTCGTAGACGGATGAATCGTCCCAGAGTTTCTGGACACGAACCTGTTGATCGCCGCCTGGTTTGTAGCCAAGCAAGGGGTCGACCTGGGAAAAGCGGGCCTTGAGCTCACCGGTTGAGGCATCCGTAACGACCTGCCTCAGCATTTGGGGTTCCGGAGACCTTGCAACTCGCGCTAGCAGAACGCAAAGTAGTCCCGCTAAAGATAATCCCAAGAACAAGGCCATCTTCCGGGGATGATTGCGGATCAGAGAACGAATGCTCGTGTGTAGGTTCTGCCCAGCTCGATAATGGAACAACAGGAGCAGCCCCACTGCAATAAGGGGAGCCTGTAAGAGCCAAATCTTCACCCGCTGGCCCACGCTCCAGAGGACTCCATCGTAGAGAAGAGTCCGGATCAGCCACTCGTTAGCGATCAATCCGACGAGCACAAGAGCGAGTCCCGCATAGAGCCAGGCTGAGCCCGGACGAAGGTTCATGTTACCCGATTCCGCCGATTGCGAAGGCCGAAGAAACAGGAAGAGTCAGAGGGCACGGGGTAGAAACGGATGAAACCTGCCCGGTTCCAGACTGAATCCCTCATCGCAAGGGGCTTTCCCGGCTCCGGGGAGGTGTAGAGGTGGGGCTAAAATCCCGCACCACAACGGGTTCGGTGATGGTTCCCACACCCAGTCCAGCCACGTCGAAGCCCGCTTCCACCAGAGCTGATGGGTCGAAGGGAGTTTCCGGCTCCTCGGGAAAGCGGAAAAACCGGGTCGTCACCGCAGGATCAACCACCATGTACCGCTTCAGGATCCTACCCACGGGATCGGCCTGAGGTGACGGGGAAGGAGGGCTGGAACAGCCCGGATAGATCCAGAGAACCGCCAGGACGGTTAACGCTCCGATTGGAGTCGGGGTACAGCCAGATCGCATGGGAATTTCTATGCTTGGACGCGGTAGTATAGCACTATCCGGTCGTCTGACTGGAGGTTCAGGAAAAGGATAGCCGTTTGCTCTCGGATGAGCGGATCTGCCGTTAGCCACAAGGTCCAGTTGTAGAAGCACTCGTAGGCATCATCGGGCCCTTCCAGAGCACCCCATGGATCCATCGGTCGCATATTCTTTCTCACCATCATAGCTCTTGTGCCAGCCAAGCGGGCGCCGTAATCTGGGCATTGGCCGAAAATGAAACCGGATATCAAAAGACTCTACTTCTTCCATTTCTTCCTATCCATCTCCCTGACGGCGGTCTCTTCCTTCCTCTTCATTGACCGGCTGTTCCTTCGCATGGGCCTCAGCATGTCCCAGTTTGGGATCATCAAGGGATTGGCCTTCCTGGTTCCAGTGAGCCTGAACCTGTTGTTGGCTCCCTATCTGGCCAGGCTGGGCCGAGACCGGGAAATCGTGGCCATCTGCTATCTGTTCCGGGTGAGCGTCCCCTTTCTCTTCCTGCTTCTCCCCTGGTTCTGGCAGGACACAGCCCTGCTGACGGTGGGTTGTACAGTCGTCTTCTTGACCACCATGCTTTTCCCCATGATGGGCCGGAACAGCGTCTCGGCCCTGATCAGGTTTCACATCCCTCAAGCAGACCTGGGCAGACACATGGGCAACATCCTGTCGCTCTGGCTGGTGCCTGCTTTCTTTCTGGCAATCCCCTGCAGCTGGTACATAGACCTCCACTCCGCAGGGGATGACAGCGAGTTCTATGGCGCCTTTCTGCACGTGTTGCTGGCCACTACAGTTTTTGTGCTGGCAGCAGGCTGGTTCATGCTCAAGATCAACCCGATCACCCCAGCAGACAGCCGACGACCCAGACTGGGGTTCAGGGACATTCGCGAGCCTTTTCAGAACCGGGCCTACCGGGTCTACCTCCACGCCTCCTTCATGCTGAGCCTGGTCAGCACCATGATCCTCTCCTTCATCAATCCCTACCTGTTGAATGCTCAGGGACTGAGCATGGTGGAGGTGAGCCTGATCGGCGTCAGTGTTGCCATCCTGGGAGTGGGGTTGAGGCGCGTCTGGGGTAGTATGTGCGACCGCTACGGCGGAAAGAACGTCCTCAGGCTCTCAGTGGTAGGAGTGGCTCTGGGCCTCTTCATCCTGACCGGAGAGGGCATCGTCCCTGTCTTGATCTTTGCGGTCCTGGCCTGGAATACCAACGAAGGTGTGTTCGGCATCGGTTTGGTCGTCGGACAGCAATACTTGAACCTGTCCCTCAGCGACGAGGAGAAGACCAACGTTTACGTCGCCGCGACTAGTTTCGTCAACGGAACGGGAATGTTCTTGGGCTCGCTGGTGGGAGGCTTCCTTCTGGACTGGATCGCCGATAAGATGCACCCGGAGGATCCCTACGGCTACTACGCGATCTACTTCACCTACTGCGCCCTGGCGTACCTGGTGGTGGGACACTTCATTACCGCGCTACGCGAACGACGTCGAAGGGTCCCCTCGGCCGAACTGGCCTTGCAGATGTACCGGTCCGTTCGCTTCAGAATGCGACGGTAGTAAGGGCTGAGCGGAAACTAGGAGAAGTTCCAAGGTCAGTAGTGTCCCAACGTTTGGGCTTCTAATCTCTGTAAAGTATTAATGAGTAATATGTTAGAGAAGATAATGGGTGTTTCCGACTTGAAAGTGAGTGTACGCTCACGCCCTTCAGTTCATAAGGAGGGCGAGCATGTACACGGGCACGACGATTTTTTCTCAGGTGATGCGGCATCTTCCCTGGCATCATTTTCATCGCATTGTTCAGCACTACGGAGGCGACTACAAGGTCAAGTCGTTCCGCTGTGCCGACCATTACCGGGTCATGGCCTTTGCACAGTTGACCTATCGCGAGAGCTTGCGCGATATCGAAGCCTGCCTACGGGCCATGAGATCCAAGCTCTTCCACATGGGCATTCGCTCCACGGTCTCCCGCAACAATCTGTCCAATGCCAACGAGAGGCGCGACTGGCGCATCTATGCCGAGTTTGCCCAAGTGCTTATCGCCGAAGCGCGCCGCCTGTACACCGACGAGGACCTGGGAGTCGACCTGAACGCGACCGTCTATGCCTTGGACTCCACGACCATCGACCTGTGCCTCTCGGTCTTCCCCTGGGCGCGCTTCCGCCGTACCAAGGGGGCGATCAAACTGCATACCTTGCTCAACCTGCACGGCGCCATTCCCGAGTTCGTTCTGATCTCGGACGGAAAACTGCACGATGTCCACGCCTTGGACCACCTGATTCCTTGTCCCGGTGCCTACTACATCATGGATCGCGGATACCTGGATTTCGGGCGCCTGTACCGACTCCATTCTGCCCGGTCGTTATTCGTGACCCGCGCCAAGGCCAACTTCAAGTTCCGCCGCCGCTACTCCCACCCGGTGGACAGAACGACGGGACTGATCTGCGACCAAACTGTCCTGCTGAGCACCTTCTATCCGGCCAAGGCCTACCCCGAACCTTTGCGTCGCATCAAGTTCTTCGACGTCACCACCGACCTGCGGCTAGTATTCCTCACCAACGACTTTGCTTCTCCCGCTCTGACTATTGCCCGGCTCTACAAGCTCCGCTGGCAGATCGAACTGTTCTTCAAATGGATCAAACAGCATCTCCGCATCAAGGCCTTTTACGGCACCAGTCCCAATGCCGTGAAAACACAAATCTGGATCGCCCTCAGTACCTACCTGCTCATCGCCATCATCCGCAAGCGCCTCTATCTCGAGTTGCCGCTCTACACAATTCTCCAGGTCCTGAGTGTCTCGCTCTTCGAGAAAACCCCAATTTTACAGGCCTTTCAGGACATGCATTACATTACTCAGAATAGTGACATTCATAAACAGTTGATGTTATTCGACTAACGCTGGGACGCTACTGTTCCAAGGTACAAAATTACTACTGTCCGGTTGAACTATTCAGATATCGTGACAACCTGATTATAATCAATCAGTTAAAAGGATTGATCAACGACAAATGGAATTCCCGCAGCGACAATTGGAAATCCCCACACGAGGGATAAAAAAAAGAGCTGTAGCCGTCCTCTGAGACGACTCTTTTCGGGGTCCTCCTTTCTGTAAAAAAGAGAGATTGTTTCAGTAGCGTCCCAGCGTTAGTCGAATAACATCAACTGTTTATGAATGTCACTATTCTGAGTAATGTAATGCATGTCCTGAAAGGCCTGTAAAATTGGGGTTTTCTCGAAGAGCGAGACACTCAGGACCTGGAGAATTGTGTAGAGCGGCAACTCGAGATAGAGGCGCTTGCGGATGATGGCGATGAGCAGGTAGGTACTGAGGGCGATCCAGATTTGTGTTTTCACGGCATTGGGACTGGTGCCGTAAAAGGCCTTGATGCGACGCAAAGGTTCGGGGTAGGCCTTGGCCGGATAGAAGGTGCTCAGCAGGACAGTTTGGTCGCAGATCAGTCCCGTCGTTCTGTCCACCGGGTGGGAGTAGCGGCGGCGGAACTTGAAGTTGGCCTTGGCGCGGGTCACGAATAACGACCGGGCAGAATGGAGTCGGTACAGGCGCCCGAAATCCAGGTATCCGCGATCCATGATGTAGTAGGCACCGGGACAAGGAATCAGGTGGTCCAAGGCGTGGACATCGTGCAGTTTTCCGTCCGAGATCAGAACGAACTCGGGAATGGCGCCGTGCAGGTTGAGCAAGGTATGCAGTTTGATCGCCCCCTTGGTACGGCGGAAGCGCGCCCAGGGGAAGACCGAGAGGCACAGGTCGATGGTCGTGGAGTCCAAGGCATAGACGGTCGCGTTCAGGTCGACTCCCAGGTCCTCGTCGGTGTACAGGCGGCGCGCTTCGGCGATAAGCACTTGGGCAAACTCGGCATAGATGCGCCAGTCGCGCCTCTCGTTGGCATTGGACAGATTGTTGCGGGAGACCGTGGAGCGAATGCCCATGTGGAAGAGCTTGGATCTCATGGCCCGTAGGCAGGCTTCGATATCGCGCAAGCTCTCGCGATAGGTCAACTGTGCAAAGGCCATGACCCGGTAATGGTCGGCACAGCGGAACGACTTGACCTTGTAGTCGCCTCCGTAGTGCTGAACAATGCGATGAAAATGATGCCAGGGAAGATGCCGCATCACCTGAGAAAAAATCGTCGTGCCCGTGTACATGCTCGCCCTCCTTATGAACTGAAGGGCGTGAGCGTACACTCACTTTCAAGTCGGAAACACCCATTATCTTCTCTAACATATTACTCATTAATACTTTACAGAGATTAGAAACCCAAACGTTGGGACACTACTGAGATTGTTTTTAGAATGCGAGGGGGATGGAGTGAGGGCGTAGCCCGAACGGAGCTCCCCCTCGCTCGCGCCGGCGTCGAGGGGAGTGGACCAGATCCACGAGGCTCCTGAGCGGCCTCTGTAGGGCGCTGTACGACCTCTCCCCTTGGCGGGCACTCGTCTATCGTCCCCACCAAGCACTTCCCAGGGGCCAATCAGCCGATTTGCCCGGATTTGAACTCCTCGCGGTTTCCTCATTTCGTGGTTTCCTGCTGTTTCTTCTTGGCGCTCTCCATTCGGTAGCTCGAGACGTTGAGTTCCAGAATCACGCTGTGGTGCACCACCCGATCAATCGCCGCCACCGTCGTCATGGGGTCCTTGAAGATCCTCTCCCAGTCCGAGAAGATCAGGTTGCTGGTCAGCAAGATGCTGCGGCGTTCGTAGCGATGGGCCAGCAGTGTGAAAAGAACCTCCATTTCCTCCCGACTTTGCTGAACGTAGCCGATGTCATCGACTATGAGAGCCTCGAAGCGATCCAGTTTCTTGAGCTCCTTCTCCAGAGTCAGATCGATTTTGGCCCGCAGCAATCGCTGTACCAGCAGGGCGCAGGTAGAGAATAGAACCCGGCGCCCCAGCAGAATCAACTCCTGCCCCAGAGCACAGACTAGATGCGTCTTGCCGCTTCCAGGGTTGCCGAAAGCCAAGACGTTCTCGGCGCGATCCAAAAACGTACCTTCCAGCAGCGCCGTCAGTTGTCGATCCACGCTTTGGGGCAAGCGCGAGCGGTCCAACGCCGTCAGCGTTTTCTCCCAGGGAAGCTTCGAGATTCGGCGCAGGCGCTGGATTTTGCGCTCGTGCCGCTCCGCCACTTCGATCTCAGATAACGACAAGAGAAACCGGGGATAGGACAGACTTTCCTGGGTAGCCAGTGCCGCCTGGGCGGCGGAGTGCTCCCGAAAGGCTGGTAGATGCAGCTGGACAAGGCACTCGCGAAGCCGGGTCAAGTTGCCTCCACTCATGATCTCACCTCCCGGCTCTCCAGCAGCGTGTCGTAGACGCCCACGTCCATCTTCTCCACCGCCACTTCCCAGGGCTCCACCACCGGATCGACGAGGCATTCTCGTAGTGCTTCGAAACGGATTCTTTGTCCCCTCTCAATCAGCCCCTGAAGTGCCTCTCGCACTCGCTGCTCACCTTCCTGGGCAGCCAACTCGAGGATCTTCAGATACTGGCGATCCGCCGTGGCTGGACAATCTTGGCGCAGCTCGTCGTAGGCGACTCGAAACAAGATCCCCGGAAACAGATCCTCGCGCCAGCGATAGCGAGTGAACGCCCCCGGCTTGCGCACCAGGGAATGGATCACCTGCCGGTAGTCAATGCGATGCTTGCCTTCTCCTCGCAAGCGAGGCATGCGTGCCTGTGGCTGACCCCCGTAGTAGACCTCCACCTGATCCGCCCACACCCTCACCTGCACCCGCTCGCCGATCAACCGGCTGTCCACCGAATAGGTGTTGTGGCGAACCCGGATCGTACTGCTGGGGGAGACTCTCACCCACTGCCGGGTGAAGTCATCCAGACGGCGTGCCGGCAACGGGCGCATCACGGCCAGCTCTTCTCCCAGGCGCTTTTGCCGGGTCGCATTGCGCCGGTCCACAATCACCGCTACAAAACCCTCGTACTCTTCCCGGCTGGAAAAATCACGGCTACACCGCAGCAGCAGTTCCTGCTCGATGGCCCGTTTCAAGCGGTGATGGGCCTGTTCCACATCCCCGTTCTCGTGAGCCTTTCCTGCCTGGGTGCGACTCGAGCGCATCCCGAAGTGTCTCAGCAACCCTTGATAGCGCTCGGTGAACTCTTCCCGTTTCAGGTTGTTGACGGCCGCCGAAAGCCGGTCTGTTCGGTGTTCCTCGGGCAGCGCCCCCAACTCCCACAACGCGCTCTGAAGCCCCAGGCTGAGGCTCTCAAAGGACTCACTGAAACACAGCGTGGTCGCTTCCCAGTTCGAGTAGGCCAAAACAAAGTGGTACAGCAGATGGGGAAACGGCTGGCCCTGGATCGTCACTCCCAGACGCCCCATAAACGTAAAGTCCGATTGAGCTTGATGTCCCGGCCGATACTTCTGCGGGAACATCACCTCCTTCGCTTCTCCGTGTTGTGCCTTCCACTGCTTGATCCTGCGCTGCAGCGTCCTCAACTGACCTTGCTGGAAGGCCCCTTCCTGCTGGCGGCACAAATACTCGAACACCGCTGTCGCTTCCACCGTCGGAGATCGCTTCAGGATCTCTTCCACCTCTGGCCACACCGACTCGAACGGATCCGATCGAGTTCGCCAATATCGCTCCGGCTGACTCTGGCTCGGCAGCTTTCCCGACTTCAGGTACTTCCGAGCCGTCTTTCGCGACAGCCCCGCTTTGGCCGCCGCCATCGTTAGCGTCTTCTCGTTCTTTTGCAACTTTACTAACCTCCGCACTTGCTGATCCTTAACCATGCCCTCATGGTCAGGATCAGCCCTGAAAAAGTGGGGAATTCTATTTGTCGTCGTGGGAAATTCTAACTGTCGCCAATCAAAGGATAATAGACTGGACACGACTTCAACTGGGACTTCCGCCGGTGCCCAACTCGTGCGGGCTCGGTTCCACACTGGCATCGGAAAGGATGGGAAATGGGTCCCGTCAGACCAAGCGAGGTCAATCCCAACGGGATTGTGTCTGTCAGCCCAGGGACTCCCCAAGTTGCCCAAGTTGACCCGGAGTCGACATCGCGCCCTGCAGGATAGTACTCTTTTGCGACTTGCAGTGACCGAAGTTATCGGAGAAAACTAGAATGACATTTCTGCCCTTCAAACACATTAGCGCCGCACAATTGATCCTCTTCCTGATAGTCGGAGTATGCACGCGAGTCCAGGCGGCAGGAGCCTCGGTACCGAGCGAAGCTAGAGCTGACTCCTTTGCCCACTACAAGTGCCTGCTCATAGACGACCGGTCCCTGGTCAAGAGCCACAATTTCAAGCGCAGGGTCAATCAGGCAATCAAGAGACCCAAACCCGTGATGACCCTAGACGCTCCCTGGGACACGAATCGGGACATGCTCAACTATGTCAGCATCCTCTACGACGAAGAGGAAAAGCTCTACAAGATGTGGTACACCCTCATGCGCTGGAAGGGAGAGACTTCCGACGGTCCTCGAGGTGTAGCCTACGCTACCAGCGAGGATGGTCTTCGCTGGAAGAAGCCGATTCTAGGACTCATCGAAGACAACGGATCCCGTGAAAACAACCTGATCATCCCCTTCATGCACCAGTTTGCCTACTCCATCATCACTGATCCCAGCGACGTCCCTGCTCGGCGTTAAAAGATGATCTTCGATGCCTCAGGCCACCCTTAGCGTACTGGGGTCCGAAGTTGATACACCAGCAGCGAACGGTTTCGTAGGAAAGGATGACGTCGAGTTCAGCCAGCAGATCCGCGACATCTTGAGGCGATCTGGCATCAGTTGCCCAGGCCAATGTCCAGACATTCCCGAATCACCTGGACCGCCTCCATGGCGGCTTCGGGATCGATGGACAGTGGTGGGGTGAATTTGAGCATTCCTCGGCCGGTGGTGAACATCAACACGCCTCGGCGAACAGCTTCGATGGCGATCCCGTCGGCTAGCTCGATCGCTGGTTCGCCGGTTTCCGGATCCTGGAAATGGATCGATATGAATAGCCCCGGGCCATGGACGGACAACACCTGAGTGGGATATTCTTGCTGGAGTCCCCGTAAAGCCTTAAGCACCATTTCTCCTGTCGTTGCCGAAGCCTCGACCAGGCCTTCGGCTTCGAAGGCTTCCAGGTTGGCCAGAGCCGCAGCCGCGCAGACAGGATTTCCACCCTGAGTGCTGGACATCTCCCCGGGTTCAGGTTCGTCCATGACCGATGCTGAGCCGAGAACCGCCGATACCGGCAGACTGGCCGACAAACCCTTTCCCAGGGTCACCAGGTCTGGTGTAACGCCGAAGTGTTCGAACCCGAAGAACTTGCCGGACCTGCCGCATCCACACTGGATCTCGTCGAAGCAGATCAGGATGTCGTGTTGACGCGCCCAATCGGCGAGAGCATGGGCGAATCCTTCTGGGATCGGCCAGGTAGCCCAACCCGGGATGGACTCGCCAATAAAGCCCGCAATTTTGTCGGGGGTGATGCCGCTTTTTTCCAGGGACTCGATGCATTGCGCGAAGGCCCGCTCGCCGCTGGGATCGTCTCGGACATCTCCCCAGGGCCAGCGCAGTCCAAAGGGATAGGGAATCTGGTAATGGTTCAGCTGGCCGCGCTGGATCCATTCCTTGGGATTCGGCTTGCCTGAGGCCGAATCGGCCGCCAGCGTGCGGCCATGATATCCAGCTTCAAAGCTGAGGATACCGACCTTCTTAGGATGGATCTTCCTACCCTGGCGGCGCATCAGCATGATGGCGCATTCGGTGGCCTCGGTACCCGCGCAGAATAGGATTGCCTTCGAGTCCTCGATGGGCGACAGGGCCACCAGCTTCTCCAGCAAGCGAAGCCGTGGCTCTTGAGGAAAGGCATAGGTGGTGAGCAGTTTGTGATCGAGCGCTTGTCGGATGGCCTGGAGGATCCGCGGATGGGAGTGGCCAGAGTTGGCTACGATGATGCTGCTGGTCAGATCGATCCACTGGTTGCCGAAGCGGTCCCGCACCACAAAGCCCTCAGCCTGATCCCAAAGCACCGGAGGCATACCGCTCATCGACCGCGGTTCGGCGGCACGCAGCCGCTCGATGATCGGCAGCGATTCGGGAACTGGGATAGGAGTCACGATGCGACGCCAGCGCGTCTGAACTCGCTCAGTCTCGTGAGGTTTCAGTTGGCTGACAGCGATTCCCATCGATCCTCTCCCCGTGTGGTTGTAGTCTTGTCCCTGTTAGCAGGTCAGTGACGCGGACTGGAAAACCGGCCTGGAGACCGGCTCTACACGCGCTCGTAGATCCAGTCCAACGAGACTACTTTGATCTTCGTTGCATGCCCTTTCTGCAGGGGACCGGGCCCACCATAGCCATAGTCGTAGCTAATCGCAACCTCGTCCTCCCAGAAGGTAGCGGTCGGATAACAGACGCGCAAGCAGCCTGGTGCATGGGGATACTTCTTGTGATCTTCAGGCTGCGTGTAGGCGTAGTTTTTCATCAGGTACTGCTTGGGTTCTGGTGGAGGGGGCTCGATCCGGGTGCGATCATCGAGTGACTCGAGGTTGCGAAAATGGGTCCAGCTCTTGCCGTTGTCCTTGGAGACTGCGGTCGAAAGGCGATGACGCATCTGGCCCTTCATCAGCTCCGTGGTCGAAATCTGGTTCCACACCAGCAATAGGTCATCCGTCCCGGGGATGCGGATCAGCAGCTGGGGAGAAATTCCAGACGCCAGCTCCACCGGCTCTGGACTCGACCAATTGACCCCGCCATCTTCCGAAAAACTCTGGTAGGGGCGGCCCAGCTGGGTGCGGGCGATCATCATCAACCGTCCGTCGGCCATTTCTTCAAGGCCCGGCTCGTCGAAGGAATAGAAGCCGTCGTGACCCTTGTTGATGCTGATATACAGTTCGCTGAGGCTCTTTTTCCAGGTTCGACCTTCGTCGTCGGAATAGTTCACCCAGCTGTAGACGAATTGGTTTTCCTCACTCTCCGACTTGCCGCTGCCGATCCAGCTAATCCATTTCAGCGTGGGCGCGACGATCCGGCCGCTGCTCAAGACGCGACAGGAAGCAGTCCGACATAACGCGAACAGAGGTTCGATGACGACCGGAGTCGACCACGTCTTGCCTTCATCTTCCGACCACCGGAACTCCACCGTGCCGTCCCGTCCGGGACGCTTCAGGGGTCCACCGTAGACCAGCCCCAACTTCCCGGATTTAAGGCGGAGCAGGCTGTGATGGGCGTTGTTTCGCGCCAATGAAATTCCCTGGCCGTCACCGGTTCGCAAAGGAATCGTCTTACCCCAGGTACGGCCATGGTCGTCTGAGAATTTTCCGACCATCTTGTGGTTCTCGCCGAAGAGCAGCCAATAGCGTCCATTGAGCTGCGAGAGCGTGGCCTCCTGTACCTTCGGCTGAGGCGGAATGACGAAGCCTGCGAAGCGCACGCCGGGTTCGCCCTCAGCTGCGGCCATCGAACTTGGCAATCGCAGTCCAGAGGTGGCGGCCGCAGCGGCGCCCAGTTTGACGAAATCTCGGCGGGATACCACAAGCTGTTCTTCGCGACTCATGTTCATGCTCCAAAGAAGGTGTTAATATTGTCATCCAGGCTAGGCTCTCAGCCATTGGCTGTCAAGCTCGCAAGGCTCAGGAGCTCAGGTCCCGTGCTTGGTGATCGTCGGTTATCGACAGGAGAATTCCTAATCACTTCGAATAATGGATTTGACTCCGGTCATGGCCCCGAACTAGACTCGCAACACGCTCACACCCGAGTGCCACTGATTACTTCCTGGAGGCTCGACCAATGCAACTGGGAATTGCCCTGACTGTGATCGTCATGTTGGTCAACTCGGCCTGGGCCGGTTCGCCGAGCATCAGCTGGTCCTTCGGACCCGTATTGCCGGTAGCGCAGACCGCTCTCGGTACCACAGTGGTGGATAGCAGCATCGTCCTTGTTGGAGGGACCACTTGGGTCGAGACCCAGGACAAATCCACAAGCAAGACCTGGTCCAATCACGTCTATCGCCTGGATATCGAAATGATGCAGTGGAGCCGGCTTCCCGACTATCCTCTGCCGATTGGATACGCATTCACGGTTGGCCTGGGCGGGAAGCTCTTCGTCATCGGTGGTCGAAGCGAGAAGCGGGGTTACGCGGAGACGTACGTGCTCGACCTGGGACAAGAGAACCCGAAGTGGAGGTCCTCCGCTCCATTGCCGCTACCGCGTTGGGGAGATCAGGGAGGCTCCCTCGATGGTGTGATCTACATCGTCGCTGGAACCGAAGGAGATCTCTCGAAAGAAGGAGGTGTTAGCCCCGCCTTTGATCTGCTGGCTCTGGATACGCGCGATCCGACCCAGGGATGGCGCCGAATAGCCAGCTTGAAGCCAGGTCCCACGCCTCATGTGGAGTGGCGGACAGGCGCGGTTAGCAACCGAAAACTCTACCTCTTCGGGGGCCTGAAGGCGCCCGATCCTCTCTCTTCCGAGGGTTCGTTCGTTCGAGCCTGGCACAACTTCGAACCCTGGATCCCGCAGACAAAGACGATTGCCTTCGATATTGAGAGCGGTCAGTGGGAAGCCATCAAGCCGCTTCCCATTTCACTTGGATCATCCAGTTGCATTGCTGTAGGTGACGATCGCCTTCTCATCACGGGGGGTATCGAGCTGGCCATCCCCAGGGAGCGGACGCCCGATGACCGAACTCGCGCCTTCTTTTCCAACCGAAGTCTCCTCTATGATGCGAAGAAGAACCGCTACCAGACCTTGAACTCCCTACCCCTGGCAGTAGCGGATCACGGCAGCGTGTATGTCCAGGGACGGCTCTATGTTATCGGCGGAGAGGATTCGGGTTACAAAACGCGAACAGATTTTGTTCAGATCGGTCGGTTACATCCGTAGTTCTTGACGGTTAGAATCGCGCTGGAAATGATCACGATAGGTTAAAGTAGGCCATTATCAATCAAGGGAGACATCAAATGACCCATTCCAGAATTACTTTGCGCCCCCTCCTGCTCTTCATCGTATTGCTAGTCTTCGCCTTCCCAGGAGCCGATTTGTGGGAGGCCCGAGCTGAAAAACAGAAGCCGTTCTTCGAAGAGGTCACTCTCTTCACGGGTGGCGAGGAGGGTTACGTCTGCTTTCGGATCCCAGCCATTGCGGTTACCACGAAGGGAACTATTCTGGCTCTCAGTGAGGCCAGAAAGAATGACTGCAGAGACTGGGACGTCATCGACATCGTGCTCAGGCGAAGCTTCGATAACGGAAAAACCTGGACCGACATGGAGGTCATCGCCACAGAGGGCCTGGAAAGTGTCAATCAGCCTTGCCCTGTGGTCGATCACACAACCGGCACCATCTGGATGCCCTTCTGCAAGAATAACCGTCGCGTTTTCATGATGAAGAGCACGGATGACGGCGCCAGCTGGTCCACGCCGGTGGACATCACCGATGATGTAGCCGACCCGGGCTGGAGCTACGTGGGTACCGGTCCAGGACATGGCATTCAGCTGAAGAGCGGCAGGCTGGTGGTGCCGAGTTGGAACGACGTCACCCCCGCCCCCCTGCCATGGGCTAGCGACCTGGGACCTGATTCCAGGAAGATCCTCGACCTGATTTTCCGACTGGCCCTCCCCCTCATTTGGAGTCCCCATTGGATCGGACAGAACGTCCAGTCTTCCTACATGATTTATAGCGACGATCACGGAACCACTTGGAAAAGAGGAGAAATCGCCACCCAGAACACCTCCGACGAGTGTGAGGTCGTCGAGACCGCCGACGGTTCGCTCTATATGAACGCACGCAGCCGCCACAACAAGCACCGCCGTTCCTATGCCTGGAGTCGCGACGGAGGGGAGACCTGGTCGGAGGTGAAGAACGACGAGACGCTCCCGGAACCGTCCTGCCAGGGCGGCCTGGTCCGCTTTACGGATCAGACCCGATTTCAGAAGAACCGCGTGTTGCTCTCTCACCCCTTCAGCACCACCGAGCGATCGCGAATGACTGTCAGCCTCAGCTATGACGAATGCCGTACCTGGCCTGTCAACAAGTTGATCTACGAGGGGCCTGGCGAGTACTCTGATCTTGCGATTGCACCAGATATGACAGGCCTCCTGATCTACGGGAAGGATACTCATCGCGCCACCGCCCAAACCCAGGAACAGGTTCCAGGCTACGGATACGTCCTGAAGACCAAGGTTGTGGTCGCACGCTTCAATGTCGAATGGCTCACCGATGGAGCCGACAGTCTTCAGAAGAAGCCCTAGCACTGGATGACGAAGAAGACTTTGGCATCTCAACAAAGCGCACGGTGGATCGTGAGATCTCTCGTACTGTTTGCGGTACTCTTCTGCCCCAAGCTGTTGGCGGTCAGCCCCTACCTCGAGGAGATGCGTCCCCGGGGGGCACAGCGGGGACAAGCCTTCACGCTGACCCTCACGGGCCGTAACCTGGGAGTGGGTACGAGAATCGTTTCACGCCTTTCTGCTACCTTCACGCCGTTGACCTCACCTCGAAGAGGCGACTTGGAGACAGTCCAGGAACAGCTGCTTTTTCTGGTAGAGCTGGACGCTGAAGCCGAGCCCGGTTTGTACCCGATTCGCCTTGCCAGTCCGCAGGGTCTGTCAAACATCCTTCTGTTCAGTGTGGGTGTCTTCCCGGAACGGATGGAGCTGGAAATGGGCTCGGATCGGAGCAACGACTCTCCCGAGACTAGCGAGCCGATTGATGTGCCGGGCACGGTAAACGGGACGCTGGCTGGTCCGGATCAGGATGTCTACCGGTTTGAGGCAAAGCAGGGAGAGCGCTTCGTGATCGAGGTCGAGGCGCGCCGGGCGGGGTCGGCCCTGGATCCGGTAATCCGGGTCCTGGATGCCAACAAGCGTCAGCTCGACATGAACAATGATGCTCTCAGTCTAGGAGTTGACTGCCGTCTGAACCTCCTCTTCCCGTCAGACGGCCTCTATTACGTGGTCGTCCACGATGCGAAGTTCAGCCGTCAGGACGAGAACTTCTATCGGCTCAAGTTAGGCTCTTTCACCTATGCAGAAGGTCTTTTCCCACTGGGCTGGAGAAGAGGAGAAAAAACCTCGGTCCGTCTGCTGGGAGGGAATCTTACGGAACCCAGAGAAGTCGAAGTGGACTTACAGGGCGTCGATAGTGATTTCGTAATGATCTCGGTTCCCGGTGCGCCCGGAGGGCTTCCCATCCCTTTTACGGTCAGCGACCTGCCTCAGGTTCTGGAGCGCCCGGAACAGAAACTGATGTCTCTGCACCCAGCGACAGAGGTCCACGGGCAGATCTCCATGCCAGGGGAGGTTGACCGCTACCGTCTGGCGGTCACCCCAGGAGAAGAGTGGCGACTGGAGCTGGAGGCTGCGGGGCTAGGGATGTCTCGCCTCTTCGGCAGGCTGACCGTCTTTGATAATGACCACAAAAGGCTTGACTCGGCTGGGGATAAAGTCCCGAAGGGCGCCGACGGTGCCCTGATCGTCCACGGTCGAACGAGCCCGGATCCGTACCTCAACTTCAAGGTCCCTTCGGGAGTCCATGAGGTTACCGTGACCGTGGAGGACCTGGTTGACCGAGGGGGTCCCCTCTTTGGCTATCGCCTCTCTGCCCAAAGGCAGGCCCCGGACTTTACCCTGGTGCTGGATACGGCCTATGTGAACGTGCCCGAAAGGGGCACCGCGCTGGTCGACGTCACCGCCCAACGCCGGGGGTACATGGGCCAGATTCGGCTCAGCTTCTCCGACGCCCCGAGCGACCTGATCGTGGAAGGAGGTGCCATTCCTTCGGAGCTGGATGACGCGGACCGCCGATCTAGTGCAAGGAAGGGCGTTTTGACCCTGACCGCTCGGCAGGAAGCCAAATTGGATCAGTCCGAGTTGACCCTCATAGGTGAGGGGTTGCTGCCGGACGGGACCGTGATCCGCCGTCGAGCGCGGGGTCCCGGTCTGATCACCCAGATTCGTTCTGGAACGGGTATCCCCGACACGACTTTTCTTTATCGGGAAGAGCGGTTCACAGCCCCGTGGTTGGGTTTCAGTCTACCGCTGATGGTCACCAAGGAGATACCAATCGAGTTAGTGGTTGAGGGACCTCGCCAGGTCCAGCTAGTGCAGGGTATGACCTACGCGTTGAAATGGAAATTCGTATCCAGAGACCCTAGCATCCAGCCCCCGCTCCAAGTAGAAGCCACGAGTTACGGCGCCTCCGAGGTGAACGTAAGAATCCCTGAGACCGACGCCGAAAACAAGGAAACCGGATTGGTGTACGTGGACACCACGATGGGCACCAAAGTCGGGAAGTTCAATCTGGTAGCGTCTGGTGAAGTGGAGATTCAAGGCAGCAAGCACACGATCTACTCGCCGGCCACCACGATTGAGGTAGCGCAAGGCTACAGGATCATACCCTCACCGGAGGGCGTGATTCTGCGCGCCGGGAGCCGAGCCGAGTTGGTGGGAAAACTGGAACGCAACCCGCTGTTTACCCAGGTGGTTACGATCAAGCCTGAAGATTTTCCTCTCGGGGTCTTTTGCCGGACGACGCAGGTCTCGGCTGACGAAGTCGAGTTCCGGGTCCCCTGCGAGGCGGGCGAATCGGTTGAACCGGGCGAGTTCAGCATCGAACTGACTTCCTCTTCGACTCTTGCAGGAAGAGATCAAGAGCAGGTTCCCTATACGATTCCTTC
This sequence comes from Acidobacteriota bacterium, assembly GCA_965219855.1. Taxonomy (GTDB): domain Bacteria; phylum Acidobacteriota; class UBA6911; order RPQK01; family JAJDTT01; genus CAUZIZ01. Next base: position 69,964 of record CBDCOR010000019.1, on the reverse strand, counting down.
CGTTTCGGCCCGGTTGGTGGTGCCCGTTCCTAGAGACCCCTTGGTCAAGAAAAAGTTCACAAACTGATCAAGAAGTGTCAAGCAGCGAGTAGTTGCTCTTCAACAAAGACGTTCAGCGAGCGGTCGAACCGTCGCCAAGCCGTCGCCAGCGGACAGCGCTGAGCCACTTCCTGTGGCAGCTTGAGATCGAGCGCCGTCAAGCCCGGTGCCAGGACTCGACCGTAGGCTTTGATGAAGAGGACAGCCACCTTTCTTCCCAAGGGCGTTAGATGGTACCGGCGCTTGCGGGGCACTTTGTCAATGAGTCCCTTTCGCCTCAACCGGCGCAGATCGTAGCTCGCCTGGCGTGAAGTGTAGGGGGCATCGAGCAAGGCGGAGACTTGCTCCACCAGTCGACGGTTGTCAAAACCGGCTACGAGACAGCTAAATGCGACCAGGCTGGAGAAGACCGCCATCACCCGAGGATCGCCAAAGCGAAGGCCAGAACTGTGTAGACCCTCGGCAGTTTTCGAGGGTTGGCTCACCTTTTGGAAGGTGAGCACGTCGGGTGCCGGTCGAGCGTCTGCAGCTTCGGCGTCGCACAGACGCCGGTTGGCGGAATCGCCAACAGCCCAAAGGGCATACCAGTTGCGAGCGCAAACGCGGCGACCCACTCCGAAGTCGCGGCTGTCGCAGATCACGGTTTCGGTCCGCAAGGCGCGGCCCTCTTTGAAATATTGCTTGATACGAGACGACTTGTAATAACAACTGAGGACCGGGTCCACCCCTCGTCTGAGGACTCGGGAGCGAAAGCTTCCGGGAGTTCGTCGGGTGATTCGCCGATCGAAGATCAGCGTCACCTGTTCGGGGCGACCAATGTCCAAATGGTCTCGAATCACCCCTTCGAACCACATCCGCCCGGCCTGGGGTCGGTCAAAGACACAGGTGTCGGAGACCTCGAACTGGCGGAAAGCCAACTCGTAGGTGTAACCGGCCTCGAAGTCCTCCGAGCTGAAGGGAGAAGGTAAACGCCACCACCAACGCCAGAAGAAGCTGTGCACGGCCCCCGAACCCAACCGGTCACAGATGCTCTGCAGGGCCTCGGGATCGGCGCAAGAACGGAATCCGTTGTCCAGGGCCTCGTAGGCGATGCCCGCTTTTTCTAGTTGCCGCTTGACCCACTCATGGCCGTTGAGCCACAGCCAGATGGGATAAGGCGCGTAGGCATTGGTCTTCCAAAACGTGCCGCCCCACTCGGAGTCCCAGAGGTAGAAGTAGAAGTGGTTGATGTAAACCATCTGACGGCCCCACTCCATATGGGGATGCGCGGCCGTTTCCTGCCCTTTGCCCTTCCAGGACCGCCACGCCGATGCTTTCTCCTGGGCAATGCCGATCAACACCACCCGCTCTTGGCCTTCCTTCGCCGCCGCTTCCAGGTAGGGACGAGCCGTCTCCTCCTTGTTTTCCCCTTTCTTGAAGTGCACTACCGGAATATTGTGTTCTTCGGCGAAGCGGTGAATGGCTTTGACGTAGCCTTGACCGATCTTGCCGAAGGCCGCCGAGGAGGGGATCTTGAACCCCTTGACCCAACGCAGAAAGGTACAGACTTGTCCCACCGACTGCAGCTTGGGAACGTAAGCCTGCAAGAACACTCGGTCGATGCAGCGGCACTTGAGAGTGACGTGATCCCGCAATAGACTGGCATAGTCGGTCATGACAACCTCCAGTGTTTTGGTTATCACCGAAGGTTATCGCCGACACGACGAGAGGGCAATCCTCCAGGATCGCCCTCTCTACATTCTTCTCAGTTCTTACTCGGCGGTATGAGGTCGCTCGCTACTCCTAGTCCCAAAATAAGCGCAAGTTCGAAAATAGACCCCTTTGTCGGCTCCGAGGAGCCATTTTGGAGACCTAAATTCTAAATTTCGGCGCGAAGTCACTCAGAACAGGCACGTGTTCAGCTGTCCTCCACGCCGATCGCTCAGGGAAAACGATTCTGCCCTCTTGGGGGGCGTTTGTAGAGACACCTCGCCCCAGCTCTGGCGACCCTCGGAGCTACTTTATCTCCTTTCAGTTTCAGGTAGCTGGCCGGTGTTTCAACCACTTACTGCCTTCCAAGAGAAGACGGCTCCAACCATTGACATCCAGCAGCCGATAGACCAACTGTCGGCCCCTGCGCAAAATCTGGCAGGGCATTTCAATGACCTCTCGCAGGAAACGGCGATACTCCATCTTCACCAGCTCTCGGGCTTGCAGTCGCGCCGGCAGCACCAACCCCATCCAGGCCTTCAGATTCCAGGCTTGAGCCGCAATCACCAGATAGGCCCAGTTGGCTACCAGCGTATCCGAGGGCATCCGCAGGGCCTCGACTCCGTTCTTGAGTTGTTCAATGACGTTCTCCTGGTTGCAGCGCCGGTTGTTTTCCCGTACGACTCCCGCCGTTCCCAACGTTCTGGCCGAGATATTGGTGACATAAAAGTGGTAGCGCGTCTGCGGCAGCAGCCGCTTCTGACCTTTCTCAACCAGGATCGTCTTGCGCAAGATCACCATCCGATAGGTTCGCTTCGCTTTGCTCGGACGGTAGTCGATCTCCGCGATCTCTTCCCGTTCCAGCGTCAGCGTCTTGAACCCGCGTCTCTTGACAATCTCCGGCTTCACTTTGTCCCGCCGCTGGCGCCGCTTCTTCCCTTTTCCTTTCCCCTGGCTGGGGCGCCCCAGCTCTTTCCATCTCGCTTCTGGCAACGCCTCCGCCCACTTGACGAAGCTCGGATGGGCGTCGATCCCGAAGTCAAACTCCACGCCCGCCTCCGTCCAACGGTCAAAATGAGCCGTCAGCGAAAAATCCGTGTCCCCGCGCAGGCGCACCTTCCGAAAACCCGCCTCTCGAACCAGCTCGATACTCCGATCCAGCCATTCGGCCGCTCCCTCATGAGAGGGACGGTTGCCCGAGCGGTTGACCGCATAGAGCACCTCTCCCGTATTGGCCAGCGTCACGATCAGCGGCGCATAGCCCCACTGCCCGTCGTAGCTGATCTCCATCCCTTCCTTGCATTCGCCGCTCGTGGGGGCCATCGTCCCATCCACGTCGATCTCCGCCCGTTGGAAGAAACGGGCCGGTTGTTGGGCCCAGACCTTGAGGCGGCTGGCATTGACGGCTTCCATCAGATCCACCACGTCGGGCGCGTCAAAGCGGCGCACAAAGTCTCCGGCCGTGCTGGGGGCGGGGATCTTCTCGGCTCCCACCGCCTCCAGGAAACTCACACTCTGACGTCGCAGTTCAATATCCTGATAGCGGGTCCCGCCCGTGGCCACGTTGTAGATCAGGCTCAGGACGTGGTCCGATTCGTGGTACGGTTGGTGGCGTTTGAGCAGCGTCACCGCCTGGTCAATGGCTTTCCCCAGCCCACTCCACTTCACCACCTGCTGCAGCAGCCCCAGACCACCGTAACTGACCGCACCCGTTTTCTCCGAGACCTCGTAGCTGATGACCTCGGGCGAGAGCACCGGTTTCGGGTCTTGACCGTTCCAGCTGGGGCTCAATCGCTGAGCAACCTCTGCTTCCCGTTTGCGGATGATTGCGCTATCCTTTTTATTCACCTGAAATGCCTCCTTTCGGCTTGTTCTGAAGTTTCTTTGACAACCCCAGAATACCCGTCAGGTCTGGCATTTCAGGTGTTTACATGTGGTTTAGTCCACTTTCATCCACTTCTTTTGGGCCTAGTCCCAAAATAAGCGCAAGTTCGAAAATAGACCCCTTTGTCGGCTCCGAGGAGCCATTTTGGAGACCTAAATTCTAAATTTCGGCGCGAAGTCACTCAGAACAGGCACGTGTTCAGCTGTCCTCCACGCCGATCGCTCAGGGAAAACGATTCTGCCCTCTTGGGGGGCGTTTGTAGAGACACCTCGCCCCAGCTCTGGCGACCCTCGGAGCTACTTTATCTCCTTTCAGTTTCAGGTAGCTGGCCGGTGTTTCAACCACTTACTGCCTTCCAAGAGAAGACGGCTCCAACCATTGACATCCAGCAGCCGATAGACCAACTGTCGGCCCCTGCGCAAAATCTGGCAGGGCATTTCAATGACCTCTCGCAGGAAACGGCGATACTCCATCTTCACCAGCTCTCGGGCTTGCAGTCGCGCCGGCAGCACCAACCCCATCCAGGCCTTCAGATTCCAGGCTTGAGCCGCAATCACCAGATAGGCCCAGTTGGCTACCAGCGTATCCGAGGGCATCCGCAGGGCCTCGACTCCGTTCTTGAGTTGTTCAATGACGTTCTCCTGGTTGCAGCGCCGGTTGTTTTCCCGTACGACTCCCGCCGTTCCCAACGTTCTGGCCGAGATATTGGTGACATAAAAGTGGTAGCGCGTCTGCGGCAGCAGCCGCTTCTGACCTTTCTCGACCAGGATCGTCTTGCGCAAGATCACCATCCGATAGGTTCGCTTCGCTTTGCTCGGACGGTAGTCGATCTCCGCGATCTCTTCCCGTTCCAGCGTCAGCGTCTTGAACCCGCGTCTCTTGACAATCTCCGGCTTCACTTTGTCCCGCCGCTGGCGCCGCTTCTTCCCTTTTCCTTTCCCCTGGCTGGGGCGCCCCAGCTCTTTCCATCTCGCTTCTGGCAACGCCTCCGCCCACTTGACGAAGCTCGGATGGGCGTCGATCCCGAAGTCAAACTCCACGCCCGCCTCCGTCCAACGGTCAAAATGAGCCGTCAGCGAAAAATCCGTGTCCCCGCGCAGGCGCACCTTCCGAAAACCCGCCTCTCGAACCAGCTCGATACTCCGATCCAGCCATTCGGCCGCTCCCTCATGAGAGGGACGGTTGCCCGAGCGGTTGACCGCATAGAGCACCTCTCCCGTATTGGCCAGCGTCACGATCAGCGGCGCATAGCCCCACTGCCCGTCGTAGCTGATCTCCATCCCTTCCTTGCATTCGCCGCTCGTGGGGGCCATCGTCCCATCCACGTCGATCTCCGCCCGTTGGAAGAAACGGGCCGGTTGTTGGGCCCAGACCTTGAGGCGGCTGGCATTGACGGCTTCCATCAGATCCACCACGTCGGGCGCGTCAAAGCGGCGCACAAAGTCTCCGGCCGTGCTGGGGGCGGGGATCTTCTCGGCTCCCACCGCCTCCAGGAAACTCACACTCTGACGTCGCAGTTCAATATCCTGATAGCGGGTCCCGCCCGTGGCCACGTTGTAGATCAGGCTCAGGACGTGGTCCGATTCGTGGTACGGTTGGTGGCGTTTGAGCAGCGTCACCGCCTGGTCAATGGCTTTCCCCAGCCCACTCCACTTCACCACCTGCTGCAGCAGCCCCAGACCACCGTAACTGACCGCACCCGTTTTCTCCGAGACCTCGTAGCTGATGACCTCGGGCGAGAGCACCGGTTTCGGGTCTTGACCGTTCCAGCTGGGGCTCAATCGCTGAGCAACCTCTGCTTCCCGTTTGCGGATGATTGCGCTATCCTTTTTATTCACCTGCAATGCCTCCTTTCGGCTTGTTCTGAAGTTTCTTTGACAACCCCAGAATACCCGTCAGGTCTGGCATTTCAGGTGTTTACATGTGGTTTAGTCCACTTTCATCTACTTCTTTTGGGCCTAGTGAGCCTGACCAGGCGCTGAAGTCAGAGCGGTAAGATCGGCTGATCATTTAGTAGGAAGGAGGTGAATCCTGAAGGGATTCCGTATTTCAGCCCAGGGTTTCCGAACCCTGGGTCAACGGCGTCGCCCCCGCATTTCAACCCTGAATTGGTTGCGTGCAGAAGGGCAACGAATGGGTCAGGACGCAACCCCTACAGGGTTGATTCTTAAGGGGTTGACTCTCTTACCCAGGGTTGGGAAACTCTGGGCTGGAAGACGCAATCCCGTTGGGATTGACCTCGCTTGGTTTTGACAACACCCATTTTCCATCCCTCGATCCCAAAGTCAATCCGATCCCAACACGAGAGGGAAGACAGAGGAAGTCTCAGCGGAAATCGATTCCAGCTTATTGTCCTTCTAAATCAATGACTATAAGCATGTTGAAGCGATATCTAAATGCTTTAACCGGACAGTAGTGTTCGCTGCTCACTAACTCCGGTCACGACTGCGGCTCCTTCTTGGTCAACAGTTCCTGCAGCGAAAACTTCTCGAATACCAGGTCAGACGGGCTCCCCTCATAGACGATTCCGATGTGGCTGTCGTCGACCCGGCTGATGCTGGGGTACCCCCGACCAAGCCCTTCGTCTAGCAAGATCCGGTACTCCGCCGGCCAGGACTTGCCCTCATCGAAGCTGATCTGAAGAGTGTGGTGCGTGCGACCCTTCTTGGTATGGGGATTCGCAAAGAGCAGGATGTTCTTCGGTTGTCCCTCCTCCTCGTATTCGAATCGATACAAACTGCCGTTACAGTTCGGCTCGATCAAGGTGTTCCGATCCGTGGAGTGAGGGCTCCAGGTCTGCCCCAGATCCTGGGTGGCGTAGACGGCACGATAGGGTTCCGGCTTGTCATTGCGCATGTTCAGCATCAGGGACCCATCGCTGAGCTGTACTGCCTGGCATTCGTTGCCGCCGCTGAAGGCGTGGTTGCTCAGAGTCCAGGTCTCCCCGTGATCGCGGCTGTACATGATGTTGGCGAAGGGATATCCATTCTCATCCCGTCCCTGACTGGGCATCACCAGAGTGCCGTCCCGCAGCGTAATGCCCTGGTTGGGTGCCGGGGCGAAAAGCCACCATTCGGGCTTCTTCAGCTTGCTTGTGAGGTTCTCTGGCTTACTCCAGGTCAGACCATCATCCTTGGAGCGCACCATCAGGAACTGGGCGCTCTTACCAATCTCGAATCCGGGTTCCGAGCCGTCGTCCACCCATTGATGCTTGCCAAGTTTGTCCCACATCCACACGGCAGCACAGAAAATCTCTCCGGTCTCCTGATCCACTACGATCCCCGGGTCGCTGACGCCATTTTCTTCCGCTGGCAGATCCCCCCACTCTCCCATGTCCATGATCACGCGTTGGGGTTCCCAGCTGCGCCCACCATCGGTGCTGCGGCTTAGCCCGATGTCGATGTCTTCCTGCAGGTCGCGCGATTTGCGGTGTCGCATGTCGTAGACGCTGAGGAGGGTCCCTCTGGGAGTGGTCGCTAGCGCGGGGATGCGATAGGTGTGGACTCCGTCATCCATGTGTTGTCTGAGGGCCACGCCAATCCGCTTACGGATTCCCGGCCTTTCGTTTTCCGTGGGTGTGACGTCACCTGCCGATGTCCTGACCGAGGTGGAGGCAGCAGCTACCCGGTGGGACAGATCCGCCGTGGGATTCAGCCTGCAGGCAAGCCAGAAAACATTGGTTCCGGCGCTCAGCATCTGATCTCCGTCGAAGGTCAGCCGCTGGGACGGCTTCAGCGTACTGCCGAACGATGTTGCGGTTGTGAGCTCCCCTTCTGTACCGGAGTAGAACATCTGGAGGGACTCGATGTCCTCGATATCGTCCGTACCGGTCAGCGTAAAGCTGAACGACGTCGCCCGGACTCCCTCCTGATCGGCTTGGACGATCACCTGAATCAGCGGATTATGCTCTTTTCGAATCAGAACGGGGTGAACGCGCTGTGCGGTGGACACCTGTACGCCCTCAGGCCGAGTGCTGCATGACAAGTTGATCGAGAGGATCATACCGAGGGTCATCAGGCCCAGAGAGAACCGGCCAACACAACTTCTGCTGCCACTAGTCATGATCAATCTCCCCGTGCCCAGCTCCAAGATATAGGCACTGCTTGCGGATTCAGGAGGTTTCGTCCCGGGCAATGTTAGCTTGCGCGGGTACACACCCCCCCGTTTGATGTGGGAAAACGTTATGTTAGCATGTCTCCGTAATCGCCTTCGATACCTCGGTTCTAACCCACCGTGACATCAGGAGTAGTGACATGAGCGAAAGTACGAACTTGAACGGTCAGTTTGCCCTGGTCACCGGTGGAGGACGAGGCATCGGTCGCGCCCTGGCCCTGGGGCTGGCAGGGGCAGGCGCTGCGGTGGCCGTCAGCGCCAGAACCGAGGAGCAGCTGGCTGAGACAGTGGAGCTGATCACCAAAAGTGGTGGTCGTGCGATAGCCTTTTCTGCGGATGTCTCCGACCGCACGGCCGTCGAAGAGATGGTGGCAGCGGTCGAGCGTGACCTCGGTCCCATCGACCTCCTCGTGAACAACGCGGGAGTGCCCGGTGCTCCTGGCCGCGACTGGGAGGCCGACCCGGACCGCTGGTGGCGGGTGATTGAGATCAACGTGCGGGGACCGTTTCTCTGTTCCTGGGCGGTAGTACCAGGCATGATCAAGCGGCGGCGCGGCCGTATCGTCAACGTATCGAGCAGCTCCGCCTATCAGTCCAACCCCTACCTGTCGTCCTACCCGGCTTCCAAGGCCGCGCTCACGAACATGAGCAGATCCCTGGCAGATGCGACCAGGGAGTATGGGATCAGTGTCTTTGCCTACTGTCCCGGGTTGGTGAGAACGGAGATGACGGATTTCATGGAGGGATCGCCAGAGCTACCTGAAGTGGCTACTGCCACCATCCGAAAGGCCTTCCAGACGGGCTTCTCCGTGCCTCCCGAGACATCTGCTGAGGGACTGTTATTTCTTGCCTCGGGTAAGGCAGATGCATTGACCGGACGCCACTTGGATGTTCGATGGGGCTTACCAGAGATCGCCGCTCGAGCCGACGAGATCGAGCGAAAGGACCTCTACGTCCTGACCCTTCCGCGCTAGCATCGGTACCCGGGTCTCCCTGCGACAAGTCAGGGGAGCCTGAAGCGACTGGAGTTTCTTCCTGCAGGATCCAGTGGAGCTGGTGGCAGGATTGACCTGGCGTGAGCCAGAGCCTCTGTGCTCAAGCCTTGTCAATTCTCTGGCTGCCCGTCTGGTAATCTCGCGGCAACAGGTATTTGATGCTGAACCACATGATACCCACTGACAAGATCGGACCCACACCTATCCAGGCCAGGATCTGGTCCAGACCAACTCCAGAGTCGGCAACGCGGCCAATAACCGGGTCCGCCCAGGATCCAAAGACCCCCGAGGACAGGTTCAACAGCCCAATCGCGGTGGCCCGAGCTTTTGGGTCCACGACTTCGAAAGTGCAGGCCCACTGGTTAGCCTGATACATCCCCACTCCAAAGCCGAGAACAAGCATTGTCCCCGCCATCACGGTCTGCGATTCGGTCGTCGCGATGATCACAAGTGCGGGTCCACAGCCGATCAACCCAATCAGCTGAACCAGTGTTCGGCCGGTCAGTGATCGAGCTGCCCGGTTGTCTGCCCACTTTCCGCCGCAAAAGAGGCCCAGGACGGTAGCCGACTGTATCCAGATGGTCGCTTGAAGACCCGCGTCGGCTAAACTCAACCCGAAGTGATCGGTCAGATACCGGGGGAGCCAATACTGAATTGCGCTTATGACTACTCCAGTACTTACGAAGACGAGAGCGATCGCCTGATAGGTTTGAATCCGAACGACCGAACCCACGGCCTGCCAACGGCCCATCTCGCTTTCAGCATCATCGCTGGCTCCCCGATCAGTCCTTCGAGGCTCTCTGAAGAGCAGCAACAGAACCAGAGCGACTACCCCTCCCACACAGGCGAACAGAAAGAATGACATGCGCCATCCAGCTACCTCCAGATCGGGCGAATCTGAGAAGAAGATCGGGATCTGCCACACTGCCTTGTCGGCGACCATGCCCCCCAACCAGCCTGCAACCACCAACGAAAAATTGTACGAGACCAGGTAGATCCCCACCGCAGTCGAACGAGTTCGCGGAGTGAAGCAATCGGCGATGACGCTGGCAATCGCAGGAACGCTGGGTGACTGTGCCAAGGCCAGCAGAATCCGAAGTGCCAGCAGGGACTCGAAGCTTTGGACCAGTCCCATCAGTCCCAAGGACACCGTGCTCGCGAGCAAACTCAACAGGAGCACCGTTCGCCGTCGGTAGCGGTCTCCCAGGTATCCCACCCAGAGCTGGGCCAGACAATAGGGGAGGACGAATCCCCATCGGAGCAGACCTAATTGGAACTGGTCCAAAGCTAGATCAGCCTGCAGTGGGGGCTGAAAATAGTTGATCAGGTTCCGGTGCACATAGAGGGCGAAGTAATTCATCGACACCAGGGTCAGGAGGACCCATCGGTCCGGCGTGCCTAGGCTTCCGTCAGATTCCGGCCTTGAAGAATGCTTTGGCACACTTCCCCCCTCAATCCCGCCATCCTGGCAACGTCTTGCTAACTGGAGAGGAAGGACGCAGAATGGTCGAGGTTCCTGTCCAGTTGAAGTCAATCCAGAGTCGACGCGGAAACCGCGGATTCGTGGTGTCGCTGTGTTTTCTTACCACAAAGGAAGGACGAACACGATGCTTATCTTGTCCCTCCATCGAGGATCTGAACATGAATAAACCTTCGAAGGTCTCTCAAACACGACGTGACTTCATCAAGAAGACCGGGGCGATTGCCTGGGCGGCGGGGTGGCCCGGCAAGGCCGCCGCCAAGGAAGAAGAAGGGCTGCGCTTTTCCGGCATGGTCACCGCCGGGGACTGGGCGGTCAGCGATCATTCCGCCCATCGCTTCAAGCAGGAACCCGCCGAAGCCGTCAAGTACATCATCGACCGCATGGCAGAGGCTGGTTTCAGCCGGGTGTACTGGCGGACCACTGACGGCTGCGGGCAGACCCTCTATCCCAGCAAGATCACCAATGCCGCCCAGCAGTTTGTCGTGGACGCCAAGCGGTTTCCCGAGCAGTTCCACATCCTCGAGAGTTTCATCAACAGCGGCCGCGCCTTTGACTTCTCGAAGTTCAACTCGGTCACCGTGGCACGCGATCTGGCTCACCAGGCGGGGTTGGAATTCTGGGCCTGGCACGAGCACGCCGAGGACCATGGGGCGGTGGGGCAGATCAGCGACAAGGCACTGGAGCATCCCGAGTGGTTGACCCTGAACCGAGACGGCAGGCGCTCTGCATGCCGCTTCTCCTGGGCCATTCCGGAGGCAGTCCAACATCGCGTAGATCTGGCGGCCGAGGTGTTGAGTCTAGGCGTGGACGGGCTGATGTTCGATTTCGTCAAGAGTATGACCAGCACGCCAGGCAAGGGCATCGCGGCGCACTTCGACGACAAAGGCGTGTGGTATTGCACCTACGACACGCCGGCCGTGGAAGCTTTCAAGGCAAAGACGGGGCGCGATCCTTTCCAGATTCCCAACGGCGATATCGAATGGGTTCAGTTCCGAGCAGACTATATGACCGGGTTCGTTCGTAAGGTCCGCGAGGTCCAGAAAGGAAAGTACCCGAACGCAAAGATCGGCGTGTTCGGTTGCCCACGGGGTCGTCCAGGGCTGGCCACCAACGACAAGATGATCCCACTGGCAGACCCATTGAGAGCCTACCTGGAGGACCACGACAGCTGGACACGGAACGGCTTGATTGATCAGTTTGTCATGGAGCGACTATTATGAAAGCAACGGAGTAGCCATCGATCCCGATAACTACAAGCAGACAGCAAACTTCCATTCCTTGCAGGAAATGCACAAGAATCTGGAAATCACTCTTCCCTTTATGAGCGAGGGATTTGTGCATCGCACCTACGCCTGTACCTACGATGTTACTCCTGATGAGATGCCGATCCTGGATAAAGCTGAATCCGTAGAGGGGCTCTATTTCGCCATTGGTTTCAGTGGCGGTGGATTCTCGACCTCACCTTGGGTGGGCAAGAGGATGGCCAGTTTTATGGCGGAGGGGGTAAAACCCCAAGACATGGAAGTATTCGGACTGGAGCGATTCGCTAAAGGGGAATTGATTCGATGGAGTAACACTGCCGAATGAGTGATCACGAAATTACGAAGCTAAGTACACTGGAACGTAAATACGGCAACGTTTGTGGCGAGCGCGACGGCGTCGAGGGCGCGAAGCGACGACGAGGCGATGCTGGGTATCGTAGAGGAGGAGCGACTCCATCGGCCCGTCCCGTCGCCACCCGTAGGGCAGACGGGGGTTACGGACGATCTCTGCGTTGGTCGTCGTCGAAGCTGGCCAAGCATCGTCTTCCTCCTCCTGCCTTGATCTCGCCTCACAAGCCCCATCTGCAAACGTGACCGTAATTATGAAATGCGGTACTTAGGCATTGGGACTTGCAAGGCCAAGTAGGTCACTTCGCTAACCACTTGATATCATTCGACTTTTAACCGGACAGTAGTGTTCCAGTGTACTAAGTCAGCTGGCAACCGACGAGCACCCAGGTGGAGCGAATCGCAGAAAAATTCCTCGTCGCGATCAACATAAGAGTTGCAGTTAGGCTTCCGTGCTGGGTGTCTGGCGCAGTTTGCGCAGTGCCATGACCTCGATTTGACGGATGCGCTCCCGAGTCACAGAAAACTTCTGCCCGACTTCTTCGAGAGTGCATCCGACGCCATCGTCAAGTCCGAAACGCATCCGAATTACCTGTTCTTCGCGTGGCGTTAGGGTGAGCAAAACCGCGGAATTGTGCTCTGCGAGGTTGTGATTGATCACGGCCTCTTCCGGCGAGAGTACTCCATGATCCTCGATGAAGTCACCCAAAGGGTTCTCTTCTTCTTTACCTATTGAAGTTTCCAGAGAAATTGTCTGCTGCGCAATCTTCATGGCTTTGCGAACTTTGACGACAGGCAGTCCCACTCTGTGGGCAATCTCTTCGGCAGTGGGCTGGCGCCCGTACTTCTGGACCAGAGCTCGATCGGTCTTCACCAGCGTGTTGATCATTTCAATCATATGCACCGGGATGCGGATGGTCCGACCTTGATCGGCAATCGCTCGGGTAATGGCCTGTCGAATCCACCAGTGGGCATACGTCGAGAACTTGTAGCCCCGTCGATAGTCGAACTTCTCAACCGCTTTCATCAACCCGGTGTTGCCTTCCTGGATCAGGTCCAGAAACGATAGGCCTCGATTAGGATATTTCTTCGCAATGGAAACCACCAAACGGAGATTGGCTTCCACCAGTTCCTTCTTGGCAATATCTGCCTCCAGTTCGTTCTGTTTGATCGTCGCCAGAGTCCGCTTGAGCTCTCCTGGGCTAGCCTGAACCTTCTCCTCAATCTCCTTCAACTCCTTCTCGAATCCTCGGAGCAGATCCTCCACCCTCCCCGCTTCGGGCTGCCCCAATGAAGAGCTCAGCTGTTCCTGAGACTTCTTCGTTTCCCCCTCCAGAGCCACCATCCGATCGAACGTCGTCTTAACCAAAGTCAGCAGCCTTGCCTGGGTCGCTGGTGTGAGGTTCAGGTACGGGATGCAAAGGGCGATTGAGTTCCGATCATGCGCCAGCTGAGCAAATAGTTGCCTGTATTCACCAGACTCTGGGCGGGCCTGATACAAACGCGTCCAAATCCGAGAAGCCTTTGTTTCCAGTCTCTCGATCTCGGCGATTCGCTCGAGCACATCTTCTCGTCGCGCCGACAGGTTCTCCTCAGTCCTTCCCTCCTTGTCGACGTCGACCAGCTTCGTGATGGGAGTTTTCCCAGCACGGAGCGCCTTCCCGTAGTCCAGGATTTCAGCGACAGCGAGGGGACAGCACGAGACCGCTTTGAGCACATTCGTCTGTGCTTTCTCTATGCGCTTGGCGAGCTCTACTTCCTGTCCTTGATTCAGAAGGGGCACCGTCGACACTTCACGTAGGTAGAGGCGGACCGAATCGGTAGTCCTTCCCAGGCTTTCGGCTGTCGACTTGAGGTGCAGGCTTTCGTCCCTTCCCGGGCCATCGATCTTCTGCCGGGCCCCCTTGGGCCGGTGCTCTGAATCGACCACTTCAATTCCGGCAGCACCGAGAAAGTGGAGGATCTGCTCCAGATCTTCAGAGTCCAGGCGTTCCTCGGAAAGTGCATCATGCACCTCGTCGTATAGAAGATAGCCTTTTTCTTCCCCGATGGTGATTAATGCCTTAAGCCCGTCATATTCATCTTCTATAGACAAATTCTTTCCCCTCCTCTTTCCGACGATGCGTAGACCAGAAAGGATGGTGAGACATCGGGAGATGGACTCTGGAGTAGACTGCTGGCCAGGTCGGAAAGAACCTCCAAGCCTTATCCTTGACCTAGGCTAATCGGCTAAGTCCAATGCGAGTTTCACACCGTCGTTAATCGGAAGTGCATCCAGCGTTCTTGTCTCGAAAAGCCGGGAGGTGTTCTGATGCAGCATTGAACACCGTTTTCCCCTTAGATGCGAGTCCAAGGAAACATCCACCGAAGTTCCTCCTCGATTAACTTCTTTAAATTAATTAACTCCTCAGTAGTGTCCCAACGTTTGGGTTTCTAATCTCTGTAAAGTATTAATGAGTAATATGTTAGAGAAGATAATGGGTGTTTCCGACTTGAAAGTGAGTGTACGCTCACGCCCTTCAGTTCATAAGGAGGGCGAGCATGTACACGGGCACGACGATTTTTTCTCAGGTGATGCGGCATCTTCCCTGGCATCATTTTCATCGCATTGTTCAGCACTACGGAGGCGACTACAAGGTCAAGTCGTTCCGCTGTGCCGACCATTACCGGGTCATGGCCTTTGCACAGTTGACCTATCGCGAGAGCTTGCGCGATATCGAAGCCTGCCTACGGGCCATGAGATCCAAGCTCTTCCACATGGGCATTCGCTCCACGGTCTCCCGCAACAATCTGTCCAATGCCAACGAGAGGCGCGACTGGCGCATCTATGCCGAGTTTGCCCAAGTGCTTATCGCCGAAGCGCGCCGCCTGTACACCGACGAGGACCTGGGAGTCGACCTGAACGCGACCGTCTATGCCTTGGACTCCACGACCATCGACCTGTGCCTCTCGGTCTTCCCCTGGGCGCGCTTCCGCCGTACCAAGGGGGCGATCAAACTGCATACCTTGCTCAACCTGCACGGCGCCATTCCCGAGTTCGTTCTGATCTCGGACGGAAAACTGCACGATGTCCACGCCTTGGACCACCTGATTCCTTGTCCCGGTGCCTACTACATCATGGATCGCGGATACCTGGATTTCGGGCGCCTGTACCGACTCCATTCTGCCCGGTCGTTATTCGTGACCCGCGCCAAGGCCAACTTCAAGTTCCGCCGCCGCTACTCCCACCCGGTGGACAGAACGACGGGACTGATCTGCGACCAAACTGTCCTGCTGAGCACCTTCTATCCGGCCAAGGCCTACCCCGAACCTTTGCGTCGCATCAAGTTCTTCGGCGTCACCACCGACCTGCGGCTAGTATTCCTCACCAACGACTTTGCTTCTCCCGCTCTGACTATTGCCCGGCTCTACAAGCTCCGCTGGCAGATCGAACTGTTCTTCAAATGGATCAAACAGCATCTCCGCATCAAGGCCTTTTACGGCACCAGTCCCAATGCCGTGAAAACACAAATCTGGATCGCCCTCAGTACCTACCTGCTCATCGCCATCATCCGCAAGCGCCTCTATCTCGAGTTGCCGCTCTACACAATTCTCCAGGTCCTGAGTGTCTCGCTCTTCGAGAAAACCCCAATTTTACAGGCCTTTCTCTGTATTCAAACAGTATCTTACATCCCACTCGACAGGAGAAGTAAATTAACTGCTTATGGTTAATGAAGGTGGTCATGCAAGCCGTTCTCTCAGGAAATCTGAACTAAGGGCCCTGTCAAAAATAACTTCACATTCTGGGGCCCATCTTTACCCCATCTTCAGCCGCTCCTCAATCGCGAAATCCTCAGCGCAGACCTGGCTACTCTTGCGGTTTTCACTCAATCGTTCGCGGCCAAATCTGGCGCAAATCTGAGCCCCAACTCTGCGAAGTTATTCTCGACAGAGCCCTAAGTCAGTTTATCTGAGATTCCAAGATCTTAGACGACAACCGCGTTATGCAGCAACGCCTTCTTACTTCATTCCTTCGGGATTCCAGGGGACTTGTCTGACGACAAGTTGCTGTCCGCCAGTACGTTGTGCGATTCCGGACGGGAACTTAAAACACGACACCAGCCGTCTTTCTTCATTCGGTTCTGTACACACGGGCGTCGGACAGAGCCCTGAAGTCGCTGCCAGTCGAATTCTGGAAAATGCGAAGGTCGAACTCGGGGGCGATAGCCAGTATGTGGTCGAAAATGTCGGCCTGTATGCGCTCGTAATTCGCCCATGCCTTATCCCTGCAGAAACAGTAGATCTGGATGGGCAGACCCTGGGCCATCGCCTCCAGGTGTCGCACCAGCAGGGTCATATCCGGATTGACCTGGGGGTGATTCTCGAGGTAACTCTGGATGTAGGCGCGAAACGTCCCCACGTTGGTGAGGTGGCGGGCGTTGGCAACGTCCAACATGTCGATACCGCGCTCCTGATTCCACCTGGCCAGTTCCTGGCTTTTCTCCTCTACATAAGCAGCGATGTACTTGATGCGCTTGAAGCGCTCGAGCATCTCGGGAGTACAGCGCTTGATCGTGTTGAGGTCCACGTAGATCGAGCGCTTGATGCGACGGCCACCCGATTCGGACATTCCCCGCCAATTCTTGAAGGAATCTGTGATGAGTGCGTAGGTCGGGATCGTCGTGATGGTCTTGTCCCAGTTCTGGACCTTGACGGTGGTCAGGGCGACTTCCAGGACATCGCCGTCGGCCCCATACTTCGGCATTTCAATCCAATCGCCCTTGGCCAGCATCCGATTGGCGGAGAGCTGGATCCCGGCCACGAAACCGAGAATCGCATCCTTGAAAATCAGGATGAGGACCGAAGCTAGAACGCCCATTCCACTCAGCAGGTAGATCGGAGACTTACTGAGCAGTGTCGAGATTACGACGATGGCGGCAAGGATGTAGAGGATGAGTTTCGCAACCTGCACGAAACCCTTGAGCGGGATCTCGCGGGACACCGGGAAGTCGTTGTAGATTGCCAAGGCCGCGTCCAGCAGCGCGTCGAGGGCGAGGAGCGCCACCACGATCATGTAGATCTGAGTCGCCCCGAGAACGATCTCAATGGCCGTGTCCCAACCCCCCAAAGCTGTGGACGCGAGCAGGTAGATCACGATGGCGGGCGCCAGGTGGGCAGCCCAGAAATGGGCTCTGCTGCGAACGATCTTGTCGTCCCACTGTGCCTTGGTCTTGAGGGCTATTCGCTCAATGATCCCCAGAACGATTCGACTGGCAATGAAGAAGACGACAAGACTCAGGATCAGGACAACGACGAAAGCGATGAGACGTGTCGCCGCGTGAGCAACAGGTTCATTTGCTCCCCAGCCCAGAATGAATAGTTCCAGTCTCTCCAGCATGATCTACCTGAGGGGTACCTACCTTTCGAGGCCGGCGACTTCGCGCTTTGGAGTGGTGTCCTCGGCCCGGTACACCTCACCCATCCCGCCTTCACCGAGCGTGGAGGTGATTTTGTCGTGGGAGAGGGTTTGACCTATCAACAGAGTCTCCAGGCTATAGGGGAGTCTTTGCCGCAATACTAGATCGTTGGGCCTGGAAGGGCAACGTCAGGGGACGGCATCCATAGAAATCGGAAGGATACGCGGAATTCAATCCGCTTTTTCCGCGCTGACACTCGGAATATCGATCGCTGCGAAGCTGATCGTGTGTTTGAAACTTCCATCCTTGTCCTTGTTTCTCGAAAAAACGATGGCAAGGGCCATAATGCCAGGGCAGGCCTCTGATCCCGGTGATGACCATCAACAGTTCGCGGCGACATCTTCGAACAGGACATAAGTTCGGCCACGACCATCGCTCAGGCTCAGTGAGCAGAGGTGCGAAGACTTCGCTCCTGCGCATGGATTTGTCTGAGCTCCTTGTAGGTCTGTTCCGCCACGGTTACCCGCTGCAATAACTCCGGACCCTGCTGCGCCAGTCTCTTGAGTTGCCACCACTCCCAACTGTTGCTTTCCGCATCTTTGGTCTTTGCTGGGTGCTCCAGGACCTCCGCCACCATTTCACGGACTCGGACCAGGCTCGCAAGCCTCTTGTCAATCAGCTTGCCCACCTCCTCCTGTTTCCAGAAGCGCAGGGGTGCGCGCACCACGTAGACAGGGGTGGTATGCGCCTTCGATCCGTCGCTGCCTTCGGCGCGGGCGGCGATCCAGTAACCGTCGTCCGCGCCCAGTTCAAAGCTGGTTGCCAGTTCTCTCTCAGCAGAGTCATCGGAGTCGACACGCTGAACCACTTCTCCATGCCGGACGATCTCCAGCCGTGTCGGTGTCATCCGTTCGGGGTCTCCCCAAGCTCGAGCATTCACGCGCAACTTGCGATCCCCTTCGACCGCGATCTCATCCCCGGGGAGTGCTCCATCGACCGTGAACTCGATCATAGGGCCATTCGTCACGAACGTCCTTCCTTGCCCGAAGGCCTTGAACCACGAATCCGCGCTAAAGGGCTGTTTGCCAATAAAGGCGTAGACTCGCTCCTCGCCCACCGTTCCCGCAAAAGGAGCGTCGGATCCGGCCGAAGCCGTCAACTTGAAACCGAGATTGAGAAACTCATAGTAGATCTCAGTGCCCAGAACAGCGACCTGCATTACCTCGACGAAGTCGACTCTATTTCCAGGAATGTTGATGCTCATATCCAGCTCGGCGTGGGAGTACTTGTGGCCGTGGGCGTAGCCGGCCAGCCCACCCTGCTTGCGGAAGGTATCCAAAACCCAGTCGTACAAGAAGTAGCGACTGGTGTCGTGCACCATGCCGGTGATGTTCATGCCGAGAATATGGCCCAGTCGCTGCCCGCCATGGGTGCGAGGACCTTCCTGTCCGGGGGACAGGATGAACTCACCGTCGATGATCCTATACTGGGGGCCAAACCCGCGCTGCTCGAAGAAGGTTCGACTGACGTCACCCATCCTGGCAACGTTGGTCAGGTGTACATCTTCCGCCTGCACCCAGGTCATGAGCCGTCGAGCATCATCGTCGCTCATTATCCTGAAGTGGACATGGTCGTCACCCGAGAACCATCCGCGCGCGGGCATGTCGACCCAGCGTCGGGGCGTGTATGTTTTCTCCAGAGCCTTTCCCTCCGACACCGAGATGGAGTCAAAGATCGGAACGTGCTCCAATCCGCGGCGGATGGTGATTTCCCACTCTCCTGGTTGGACCGACATGTCAAGGGGTCCCGGTACACACCAATAGTTTCCGCGAAGCCGCCCGGGCAAGTAGGCCGCACGTCGACTCGAAGTTCTCCCTTGACCGTCAAACTGAGCCGTGAAGTCGACGGCGTTGCTGGGTCTATAGTCGAGGCCATCGGTCTTCCACACCAAACGGACCATGGCGGGTGTCGGCCGGCCCGTGTCCGGCGACAGGATTTTGATTTTCAGCCGAGCGGGCTTCGGTACCTGGACATCCAACGGCCACCTGACCCGTCCCAGAGCCTTATTTCGAAATTCAAAGAGGAGGGATGTCCTTCCCACAGGGACGTCAGTGAGACGCACCAGAGCCCAGGTGGTTCCTTGCTGGGCGACTTCGATAGCAATTGGACTCGAGTTCTCGGTCACCGCCAGGGTGTAGTCAATCGTGAAGTATTGGTGCTCTCCTTCTCCCCTCACAATCCGAAGTAGCAAGCCCCCCACATTTCCGGGTAGAAGCACGGGTATCCGAGAAGCCTGGTTGGACCTGTCGGCCGCAAGATCCACGGTTACCGTCGAGGGAACTCGCCGCAACAAGGAGACCAGCCGTTCTTCCTGGGCATCAGCGGCTGCTTCTGCCTCGCTCTTGGCCTGTGCCGTGGCCGCTTCTTTCCTGGCAGTCACAGCTTCACGCAGATTACGGTTGAGCGAGTCCAACTCTACCTGGGTTATCTCCTCAAATAGGTAGGCGTGCTTACGGAGCAGGGTGCCGACAAAGTCGACTGGATCTGACGACAGCCCTTTCGCCGATGCCAATCCACTAGCACAAAGGACGAGCAGTGCTACCCTGGGAACTGTCGACCCACCCCGATTGATTGATTCCCAGACGTGCCTACCGACGCAGAGCAGCTTCATCTTTCATTCCCCCGAGATGGATAATGGAAGCGGAACACACGGAGCGTCCCTGAATCACGAGCCCGAGAGGCGTTGTGTATGGATACCAGACGCAGGCCGTTGCGACGACCAGTCCCCGGGGAGCACAACGCCGGCGCCTCCGCCCAGAGCCCATCCTCCAGTTCGAGGATCCCCTCTGCGAAGGAAAAGCGCGGCGCTCTGGCAAAGTAAAACAGCCGCAACTTGAAGGGATGGGAACCAGAGCGATCATTCCCAAGGAGGTCGGGTTCAGGATTGTACAGTTGAAAAGTCTCGAGCTCACGACCGTCCGCTTTGAGCCGAATCCCTTCTGCAAGTCTGAGAGTCGTTCCAGCCACAAATGTGGCAAGTTCGCTGCTAGAGATCGTCCCATCCCGGTCCCGGTCCATTCGATGTCGTTCACCCTGCGCATATTTGCCATGGAAGGTCAGCTCGACTTCCAAATCGATATTACCCGTCCCTACAACAATCTCGACGCGATGTTCAACCAGCTCCTCGAGCATTCCATGGCCGGCTGTGGGGCGAGAGGTCCAACTAAGAAGAAGGAGAGTAAGTGCCAAAGCGCCGAGCGTGGATCCGGCCAAGCGCCCGTGCGCACGCCTTGTTCGTGAGGATACTTGGAGAATGCCCATTTGCTGCCAGCGCAGATCGTGGGGACAGTTGAGAGGACAACCCTGCATTCCATCCGATTTTCTCACAGAAGGACCTCGAGATCACAGCTGCCGCTGGATCATTCAGTTGGAAACGTGGATCGCTTCTATCATGACCCTGGTTAGCAATCCTGACGGAGCCATGACCGGTTCTGTCAAATGGCGGCTCTTTCTAGGGATTTCCTCGCCGATCAAGTTTCAGGACCGCCGTTCCAGTCAGCTTACAGTGGCGAAATAGGGCCAATGCTAAAATGGTCCCAATGTCGTACCGGAGGTTTCTTGCCCTCGGCCTGTTTGTCAGCCTTTGGCGTATCGTCTCCGGGGAAACACCACTCCAGTTTCAAGAGGTGACCAAAGAGGCTGGGATTCTCTGGAGACATCAAAACGGAAAAACAAAGGATAAGTTCCTGATTGAGACGATGGGGGGTGGCGGGGCTTTTCTAGACTACGATCAAGATGGCTGGTTGGACATCTACCTCGTCAATAGCGGGGCCCATGCTCGCTCCACCCAACCCCTCACTGCCCGCAACGCACTTTACAGGAACAACAAGGATGGCACCTTCACCGACGCTACTGGAAAGGCTGGAGTGCCTGGATCCGGATATGGGATGGGCGTCGCGGTAGGAGACTATGACAACGATGGGTGGACCGATATCTATGTGACGAGCTTTGGTCGGAATATTCTGTATCGGAATCGCGGGGACGGATCCTTCCTCGACGTGACCAGCAAGGCAGGCGTAGCCCTGAACCTGTGGTCAACCAGTGCCGCCTTCTTCGACTTCGAAAACGATGGCGACCTGGACCTTTTTGTTTGCGTCTATCTGAAATGGGACTACGAAAAAAACGTGTACTGCGGAGAGGAGGGCCATCGGGCCTATTGTCATCCCGATTTTTTCGGTCCCATCGCAAGCGTTCTGTTTCAGAACGATGGTGACGGCACTTTCACCGATGTCAGTAGCACCGCGGGGGTCGATCTTCCTGGAAAAGCGCTTGGAGTCGTCAGCGGAGACGTCAACGGCGACTCCTACGCTGATCTCTACGTGGCCAATGACGCCGTAGCCAACTTCCTCTTCATGAACCAGGGCGACGGGACCTTTAAAGAAACCGGCCTCTTGGCGGAGGTGGCCTATGGAATCGCGGCCAAACCGGAATCGGGAATGGGCACTGACTTTGGTGACTTCGATGGCGATGGGCGGCTCGATCTGGTCGTCACCAATATCGACAATGAGATGAACAATCTCTATGCCAACCAGGCAAGTGGCTACTTCACTGATAGGACCATTCCTTCGGGCGCGGGGCAGGTGGGTCTCTTGCAAAGTGGATTCGGAGTTCGGTTCGTAGACTACGACAACGACGGCGATCTGGACCTTACTATCCTGAATGGGCACGTGCTCGACAATATTCGGCACTACAAATCTGCCGTCGAGTACGCCGAGAAACCCTTCCTGCTCGAAAACCGAGATGGGCGTTTTGCCAGCATCGGGGGTAAAGCCGGCGAGATCTGGTCGAGGAAGTTGGTTGGTAGAGCACTCGCCGTTGGCGACTACGACAACGACGGCGACAGTGATCTCTTGTTCGTAAACAACAACGAACCGGCGGTCCTGCTTCGGAACGACGGGGGAAATCAGAGCGCCTGGCTGGGATTGAGTCTGATTGGTAGCTCGAGCAACCGGGATGCCGTGGGGGTAGTTGTCAGACTGAAGACGGACCGTAGAGAGATCGTGCGGCAGCTGCATGGTGGAGGGAGTTATCAGGCAGGACATGACCGTCGCTTGATCTTCGGCCTTCAGGCCGATGAGAAAATGGAGGAGATCCGAGTTTCGTGGACCAGCGGGGGATCCCAGAAGCTTCCGCCGCTAGAGCTTCGCCGCTATCACAGAATTGTGGAACCTCGCTGAGATGACCTTGACCGCTGTCTTTGCGTAGCTATAGAATCGCCGCGATGACCGTCACGGCGATCAGACACACCGGAATCGTTGTAAACGACATGGCAGCCTCTTTGAGGTTTTACCGTGATCTTCTCGGAATGGAGATCTGGGCCGACATGAAGGACGACAACCCCATCTTGCAGTCGGTCACGGAGGTCCCGGGAGCCCACATCTGGATGATCAAGCTCAAGGCCAAGGATGGAGTGTCGATCGAGTTGCTTCAGTACCTGTCGCATCCTCAGGGCCTTCCTTCCCCTAGACGGTCTTGCGATGTGGGATGCAACCATATCGCACTCCAGGTGGATGATATCGACAGTTTGTACGAGACGCTGAAGTCTGAAGGAATCCGTTTCCATGCTCCGCCTACGGTGTCGCCCGATGGGGGCGCCAAGATGACCTACTGCCGCGACCCCGAGGGGGTCATCGTCGAACTGGTCGAGATGTTAGGGCAGTAGATCCGGTCTCCTGGATGGTCAGAAAACCATCCTAGCCTGCCGAGGGTCATAGACTCCTGCTTCCTATCCGCGAGTAATTCGGATGTTCGACACCTGGAACTACCTCATTCTGATCGTCTACATGGCGGTCCTAGTGACCATCGGTCTGAGGTTCTCCGGTCGGCAAAAAAATACTGAAGACTATTTTCTGGGGGGACGAAACCTACCCTGGCTGGCGGTCGGGATGAGTATGTTCGCCTCGATCACCAGCGCCTCTTCCTTCATCGGGATCCCGGGGGTAGCCTATCGCGAAAACATAGCCCTGATCGTCCTGGGATTTACCAGCCCCGTGGTGGTTCCCTTTCTGGTCTACATTTTCTACCCCTTCTATCGGAATCTTGGAGTCACCACCACCTACGAGTACATCGATCGCCGCTACGGTCGACCCGCGCGATACGCGGTGTCGGGTCTCTTCTGCCTGGCACGCCTGGGTTGGCTGGGAGTGGTCATCTACTCCCCGTCTCTAGCCCTCTCAGTGGTCACCGGAATGAACTTGTCGCTCTGTCTCCTGCTGATCGGTACGATCGCGACCGCCTACGCGATGTTGGGCGGGATCTCGGCGGTGGTCTGGACCGACGTTCTCCAGTTCATCATGCTGGTGGGCGGAGCGATGTGGGTGGGCGTAAGCCTAGTTCAGGAAGTGCCGGGCGGATATTCGGGAATCATGGAGATCGCCTCAACTACCTCTCGGCTGAACGTCTGGGAAGGAGGACTCGATCCCTTCCAGATGACGGGCATAGCCGTTGTCATTTCCTACTTCTTCCAGCTGATGCAGGACTACGGAACCGACCAGGTGGCGGTGCAGAGACTGCTGACGATAAAGGACCTCAAGGGAATGGCGAAGGCGGCGGTCCTCAACTCGCTTTCGGATCTCTTCATCGTGGCACTGCTGCTCTTCGTGGGCACCGGCCTCTTCGCCTACTTCCATACTTTCCCGGAGCGGCTTGCTGAAGATGTCTCCGGCGACCAGATTCTCCCCTTCTATATTGTTCACGCCCTGCCCACCGGCGTATCGGGACTGCTGCTCGCCGCCATTTTTGCTGCAGCCATGTCCAGCGTAGATTCCGGTGTGAACTCGCTGGCGACGGTGATCGTGAACGATTTCGTGAGGCCTCTGCGCCTCCGCTCCGCGACTGATCGGCAGGATCTCAAGCTGGCCCGGATCCTGACGGCCGCGATCGGTGGTTTTGCCCTGATAACGGCTTTCTACGCCGTCACCATTGGACAGGTTCTGAAGGCGTCCCAGGCCTTTCTGGGTATGTTTGCGGCACCGATCCTGGCCCTCTTCATGTTGGGGATGTTGACCCGGCGAACCCATTTCCGGGGTTGGCTGGTGGGATTAGTGCTGGCGGTTGCCGCGTCGGCCTGGCTGCAAAACTTCACCGCAGTCCACTTTATCTACTACTTCCCCTTCTGTTTCGGGATCTGTGCGGGAGTTGGATACCTGGCCAGCCTTGTGCTGAGTGGTCCCCAGCCGGATCCGGAGCTCGTTCTCTGGGGCCGGGGCAAAACCGTTGCGGCCTCTCGAGATTCAACCCCTCCACCACGGCCACAGTGACACTCGCTGCCCAACGCCGACTCCCGTGCTCGTAATGGGTCTCGGTCCCCGCCGGCGTCGCCCTAAGCTAAACCACCGGACCCACCGGACGGGTATCCCATTCTCTGAGACCGGCTGGAGAGGACCGCGATGCCACCCTTCCTCTCGGGAACGTCGATACGCACGCGCGCGGATCCTCGGATGGCAGCGTCAGCTTTCGCTTCTTGTCTGAGACCTGCAGCGCGAAGTCTCCTACCGCCACATCCAGCTCATCGTCCCCCGGGTAGAGTGCCACTGCCACGACCAGATAGGTGTCTTTCAGATCACTCGAGAACCTTTGGAGCACCTCCAAATCCGAGAGCAAGACCACAGCATTCTGCATACAGCCGAGAGCGGCTCTCGAGGGTAGTCCGGCCTGACGCAGTTCCGCCAGGGCAGTCTGCGTATGCGGGACTTGACCGTCAGCAACACGACGTCGTCGGATTGGAAAGGTGCCAGATCAGAGGCAGATGTCACAGCTCTAAGTGGTAGAAGGGGGTCTTCTCGGGATGGCGGGGCCGGTAGGGAGCCGTCCGGGACATTCCCTACGGGAAACGAATCTGTCGTCAAACCTACGGGGTCAATACCGGCACAACGTGACAAATCAGCCAGAAGTGCGATAGTCGGCACCCGATCCAGCACCAGCATCGCTGCGGTCATGCAGACCCGATCCCGCAGGGTCGAGATGCCCAAGGGCCGGAGCTGGCCATTGGCTTTCGGGATAAACACTCGTCTAATGGGGTCCGGTCGATACCTCTCCTCTCTGAGCGCTTGTGCCAGTTCACCCAGCCACCGCTGCACCCCATACGCCTCGATATCCGCGAACTCCTGCCCATCCACGCCCGGCGCACCCCGATTGGAGCGGCACTGGGCATAGGCAGCGTGAAGAATGTCCTCGCGGTACCGCTTGTCGTACAGGGCATAGAAGCGAGTGCTGGGCTCAGCCTTCGCTTTCGCGTGTAATGCCTTCTGCAGTTTCTGAACCCTTTTCGGAGTGGATAGGTTGCCCAATCTCCTGGTCCCTCACTACGTCCTGCATTCGTCTTGAACCAAGGCCCCTTCCCTCCACCGGCATTGCCCGGCTTCCTCAGTACTACGGGGCCTCTCCGCCACCCCAAGGCGCCCGGACTGTCCCTCACGGGCCTCCGGTTGGCCATCCCTGACCACGCCTAGGGGCTTCCCGTGTTGCGTGCGCTTCCCTTGTGTACATGCTGTCGCTACTACCCCGGCGGCAGCGACTGGGTGCCTGCTTCGCTCACTTCCCCAGCCCTATCAGCCTTCCCCGGTCTAGGGGCCGGGTCAGCCTGCGCATTGTCCTTTTCGAGGCTTGCTCGGCGTTCACTCGCGTTACGGCCTGCACACTCGCGCGGTCACCAATTCGTGACTCGCTTCACCAGAGGCTTCAACCATTTCGTTACCTCCATAGTTGCTCCGGTTGCTTCCCGCTGGAGCGGTTGCCGGGTGGAACTTTCACCCACTGGGAAAGCGCCGCCTTTGCACGGCGCACCCTAAAAGCGGACGTTCACATTTTCCCGGCAACGTCGAATGAACTACCGCAAACGGCCAGGAGCCGACGTTCTATTTCGGGCGCTTCGAAAGGAGCTGTCAGTTTCCAGGTAGGCCGTTCTACGTCCAAATGACCTTCCTCTCCTCGCCAGGATCGTAGGATCGCCCTTAAGCCGTGCTAGGTCATTGGTGCAGGCCGCCCGAGGATGTGTTAGGTTCTAGAAATTCGGCTTCCAAAGAACTGGTCGATGTCCTGAGCCTGGACGAGGCAAAAGCCGTCTTGGCCAGCTTGACCGGCGACAAATGGCTCTGGTACCGGGGCCCCAATACATGGATTCACACCCACATCTTGAATCGTGGCTTTAAGAGTCCGATAGACAGTCTCTGATGAAGGATGCAGCTACACATTATGCGGAAAGCAGATAAGACTCCGGAATATCGCAAGCGCGACTCCAATGAATGGACTGCAAAGAGCTTAGGCGAAATCGATTGCAGCGTGTTATCTGGAAAATGAAACCAAAACGTGGGTTTTATCTGGAAACCATATAAACAGAAGTTCGGCAGCGAGTGGTGACGAGGTAGCCTGTTTCGCTGTCGGTTTACCTCAACGGTCGTCGGTCCGGAGTAACGGTGATGTCCAGGTTCACAACCGCAATTCTGCCGCTTGCCTTCCCGGCTGCTATGGGCGTGATCATCTTTGCTTCCGCAGGGCGGTGGGACCTGCCCTTCGTCTGGTCAATCGTCGGCGTCGTGGCCGCCTTCTACCTGGCGTTGGCCGTGTTCGCCGACCCCGGCATGATGCGCGAGCGTCTGGCCCCCGGGCCTGGAGACCAGGACCGGCTCACACGCTTCTTCGGCGGAGGGATGCTGGTCGGGCACTGGGTTGTACTCGGACTGGACGTGGGCCGGTTCCAGTGGAGTCTGGTCCCTTGGGAAGTACAGTTCGCCGCTTTGGTCGGCTATGCCGCCGCGTTGGGCGTCCTGTTCTGGGTGCATGCGAACCCGTTCTACTCGTCCGTGGTTCGGGTGCAAACGGAGCGCGGGCATCATGCCGTCGCGGCAGGCCCTTACCGATTCGTGCGTCATCCCGGCTACGCCGCCACGCTGTTCGCCATGTTGAGCGGTGGCGTGGCCCTAGGCTCGTGGCTGGCGATGCTTCCAATCCTGGTGTGCTTTGGCCTCCTTGTTCGTCGTACCGTCCTGGAGGATCGGCTGTTGCAGCAAGAGTTGGAAGGCTATGCGGAGTATGCGCAGAAGGTCCGCTACCGCCTTGTCATGGGACTTTTTTGAGCGCGGCCCAAAACAGGGTCGGTCGTCTGCCGCCGAAGAAGCCGCTGCAGTTGACCGGGCCGGCATGACGGTTTTTCGTGGGTTAACACCTCACCTGCGGCCCTGCAGGTGAGCTTCGTCGTTCGGAGCTGTCTGAAGGCTCCCCTTCATGAGGCAAGGTGTTGTTGCCAAACATCAACCCACTTACGCGAACGGACTTCGCCTTTCCATCCGCCCTGGCTGTGTTATGCTCGGTCGGCCTCCTCGACGTACTGTACAAATACGACTGCGGCGGCCTCGGTCGCAAGCCTTGCCAGGACGGCCCTTGCGGCGCCTCGCTACGACAAGCGATGAGAAATCCGGGCTAGGCCCCGAGTTTCGCTACAATCTTGAACGACCATTGACTGACGGATCACGAGAGAGACGACATGGACTACTCGCAAATCGTCGACAAGCTCTACCTCGGCTCCCGCCCCAAAGCCACCGCACACGGTTCGCACATCGTCCTTCAAACTTGGCCGTTCGTTATGCACGTATGGCATGCGTTTCAAGTACCGGAAGCAGACGAAGCGTTCGTGGAAATCGAGAGATTTCTCGCGAAACATGCTCCAGTGTCCCAGTAATCAAACTGTCATAAACGATGGTTTCTGGCCGTTTGTGGTAGTTCGTTCGACGTTTCTGGGGAAACCTGAATGTCCGCTTCTAGGTGGGGAAAGCGGCCGATCGGGGGCGATCTACTCTGGCACTGTTTGTACGGCCAGATCTGGGCTATTGCAATCCGCGACTTGATCCAGGGAATCGTATCAACGGCGAGGCAACTCCAGGCGGATCGTTTCCCCCCCCTCCAACGTGTACTGAAGCTTGTAGCGGGCCTTCTTCTCGCGTTTCTCCAGCTTGAAATAGAGGTAGCCCGCCACGGAATCCAGGGCGACTCCTTCCGGGAGACCCTTCGCCTCAGCCTCGGTCCCAGTTCGCAGCTTCACTCGACCAGGGACCGTTTCTCGCCGCCCAACACCGACTCCCGTGCTCGTAATGGGTCTCGGTCCCCGCGAGCGTCGCCGCCCTAAGCCACCGGAGTCGCCGGACGGGTATCCCATTCTCTGTGACCGGCTCGAGAGAACCGCGATGCCACCCTTCCTCTCAGGAGCGTCGATAGTTGCCGGATCCTCAGCTGGCAGCGTCAGCTTTCGCTTCTTATCCGAGACCTGCAGAGAGAAGCTTCCTATCACCACATCCAGCTCATCGTCCCCCGGGTAGAGTCCCACTTCCACGACCAGATAGGTGTCTTTCAGATCACTCGAGAACCTCTGGAGCACCTCCAAATCCGAGAGCAGGTGTGCCCCAACGTTGTGGCCATTCTCTTCCCCGGACGCGGTGTACCGGTCTACCTCTCCCTTGGGGCGGATCCCTTGCGGATTGGCAGCGATGGAAGCGCTGGTCAGAAGAAGAGCCGAGAAAAAGCAGGTGGCTTGCTTCATGGTGGTTGCTCCTTCCAGTATGCTACCACGTTATCGCAGCAGCAGATCGGAGATGCTGTAGGAGCCAGGTTCCAAACCCGTTCTTGCCATTTCCTCTGCAACGCGACACAATCGCTCGTTGAGAGGGGCTGCGACACCTGTTTTTCGTGCGACTCTCACGACCTCGCCGTTCAGGCACCCCGTCTCTACACTCCCCGAGCGCTTTACAAGGCTTTGCCAGGTAGATCCGCCATATTGGACCTTCTCAGGAAGGACACTGTGCTTCATCACGTGATCCACAACGCGCTCATTGAGTTCTTGTTCCGGCTCGAAATCAATACCCGCATTTTCCCAAACTCGTCTGGCCTCCTCCCCCACTTCTTCTATGAACGCGGCTCTCTCTTCTAGATCATCGTCCAGCCCGACGATACCCACGACTGCGTTCGCCAGATTCAACAGAAGCTTCGTGTTTTTCGATCGCATAATTCTGGGATTCGTCATCACCAGGAAACCGGCCTTCTCAAGGTCGAGAGCCAGCTTGTGCACGGTTTCGTCGACGCCCTCCGGGTATCGTCCAACCTCCAGCGTACCCGGATGATCGCGGTCGGCAGCCGCAACCTCGCCGTCCACCAGAAACAAGGCCGGCATCGCTACCAGGATTCCGTATACATTCTGGGAAACACTCGTGGCCAACCGTTCGTTGACCACAGCATTCTGCATGCAGCCGAGAGCGGCTCTCGAGGGTAGTCCGGCCTGACGCAGTTCCGCCAGGGCAGTCTGCGTATCCTGGGACTTGACCGTCAGCAACACGACGTCGTCGGATTGGAAAGGTGCTAGATCAGAGGCAGATGTCACAGCTCTAAGGGAGACTCGATAGCGCTTGGAAGGACTCCGAACGATCAGGCCCTTTTCATTGATCCGAGCGGCGTGGCCGGGTCGTGCTACGAGCAGAACATCAAGTCCAGCCAGGTGCAGATAGGCACCGGTCACGCTGCCCACTGCCCCTGCACCGTAGACGAGATACCTCAATGTTTGCCTCGCACGCAGTTTGCATTCCGAGCGGACGAGATATCCACACCGAGATGTCGTGCCGTCACTAGGATCTCATTCCAGGTCTCGGTTGGTACTGGAATCCCGGTTCGTTGTCGCTGTTCTCTCTCCCTGAGCTCGGGTTCGCCGGGAATCAGTACCTCCTCGAATCCTGTCGCTGGTGGGACGCTTTTGACCCTCTGGAAGAACCGGTCAACAGACTCGCCATAGGTTTCACTATCCACGAATGCACTTGGATCCAGGCAGAGGATCAATAGCCCGCCGTGACCCCAGGGATTATCCGGCGCCGGCTTGTCCTCCTCCAACGCCTCGGCTCCAGTCGCCACTCCTCCAAGGACCGCAGCCAGCAGTGCCAGCGCATAACCCTTGTGCTCTCCAAAGGTCTGGAGCATGCCGCCGGAATACAGATCAGCCGGATCTGTGCTCGGATTTCCCTCCTTGTCTACAATCCAACCGAGCGGGATCCGGTCATGACGAGCACGGGCGGCCTTGATCTTGCTCTCCGCGACGGTGGAGGTTGCAAAGTCAATGATCATAGGGGGAGACTCGCCCGCCGGAACACAGAAGGAGATGGGGTTGGGCGTGAGTGCACGGTCAGCGCCACCGAAAGGGGCAACGGAACCAGGAGGATGGGTACGACCAATCAGAAACGCACCGATGCATCCGGCCGCTGCGGCCTGCTCGGCATAACGACCTACCCGTCCGGTGTGGTTACACCGAACAACACTCACCGCTGTCACTCCGCTGTCTCGAGCCTGCTGTACCGCGACCTCGGTGGCGAAGCGGGCCGTGATATGTCCGAAGCCCCAACATCCGTCCACTACCACAGTACTGGCACGCTTCCGACTTACAAAAGGCGTGGCTGAGGGGACGATCCAACCCCGTTCTATTCCCTCGACGTAGGGCGGTATGTACTGGACGCCATGGGAATCGTGACCCCTCAGATTTGCTTCCACCAGCGCGTTCACCAATTCGGCCGCTTGCTGCGCCGGCGTACCAGCTGCCTGAAAGATCTGACAGCCGAGTTCTTCTAACTCCTGTGCTGTTATCAAAGGCATGAAACAAAGGGCTTTGTAGCGCTTGTGCTAGGATTATACACAGCTTCCATAGGCGACTGATCAACGACAAATGGAATTCCCGCAGCGACAATTGGAAATCCCCACACGAGGGATAAAAAAAAAGAGCTGTAGCCGTCCTCTGAGACGACTCTTTTCGGGGTCCTCCTTTCTGTAAAAAAGAGAGATTGTTTTTAGAATGCGAGGGGGATGGAGTGAGGGCGTAGCCCGAACGGAGCTCCCCCTCGCTCGCGCCGGCGTCGAGGGGAGTGGACCAGATCCACGAGGCTCCTGAGCGGCCTCTGTAGGGCGCTGTACGACCTCTCCCCTTGGCGGGCACTCGTCTATCGTCCCCACCAAGCACTTCCCAGGGGCCAATCAGCCGATTTGCCCGGATTTGAACTCCTCGCGGTTTCCTCATTTCGTGGTTTCCTGCTGTTTCTTCTTGGCGCTCTCCATTCGGTAGCTCGAGACGTTGAGTTCCAGAATCACGCTGTGGTGCACCACCCGATCAATCGCCGCCACCGTCGTCATGGGGTCCTTGAAGATCCTCTCCCAGTCCGAGAAGATCAGGTTGCTGGTCAGCAAGATGCTGCGGCGTTCGTAGCGATGGGCCAGCAGTGTGAAAAGAACCTCCATTTCCTCCCGACTTTGCTGAACGTAGCCGATGTCATCGACTATGAGAGCCTCGAAGCGATCCAGTTTCTTGAGCTCCTTCTCCAGAGTCAGATCGATTTTGGCCCGCAGCAATCGCTGTACCAGCAGGGCGCAGGTAGAGAATAGAACCCGGCGCCCCAGCAGAATCAACTCCTGCCCCAGAGCACAGACTAGATGCGTCTTGCCGCTTCCAGGGTTGCCGAAAGCCAAGACGTTCTCGGCGCGATCCAAAAACGTACCTTCCAGCAGCGCCGTCAGTTGTCGATCCACGCTTTGGGGCAAGCGCGAGCGGTCCAACGCCGTCAGCGTTTTCTCCCAGGGAAGCTTCGAGATTCGGCGCAGGCGCTGGATTTTGCGCTCGTGCCGCTCCGCCACTTCGATCTCAGATAACGACAAGAGAAACCGGGGATAGGACAGACTTTCCTGGGTAGCCAGTGCCGCCTGGGCGGCGGAGTGCTCCCGAAAGGCTGGTAGATGCAGCTGGACAAGGCACTCGCGAAGCCGGGTCAAGTTGCCTCCACTCATGATCTCACCTCCCGGCTCTCCAGCAGCGTGTCGTAGACGCCCACGTCCATCTTCTCCACCGCCACTTCCCAGGGCTCCACCACCGGATCGACGAGGCATTCTCGTAGTGCTTCGAAACGGATTCTTTGTCCCCTCTCAATCAGCCCCTGAAGTGCCTCTCGCACTCGCTGCTCACCTTCCTGGGCAGCCAACTCGAGGATCTTCAGATACTGGCGATCCGCCGTGGCTGGACAATCTTGGCGCAGCTCGTCGTAGGCGACTCGAAACAAGATCCCCGGAAACAGATCCTCGCGCCAGCGATAGCGAGTGAACGCCCCCGGCTTGCGCACCAGGGAATGGATCACCTGCCGGTAGTCAATGCGATGCTTGCCTTCTCCTCGCAAGCGAGGCATGCGTGCCTGTGGCTGACCCCCGTAGTAGACCTCCACCTGATCCGCCCACACCCTCACCTGCACCCGCTCGCCGATCAACCGGCTGTCCACCGAATAGGTGTTGTGGCGAACCCGGATCGTACTGCTGGGGGAGACTCTCACCCACTGCCGGGTGAAGTCATCCAGACGGCGTGCCGGCAACGGGCGCATCACGGCCAGCTCTTCTCCCAGGCGCTTTTGCCGGGTCGCATTGCGCCGGTCCACAATCACCGCTACAAAACCCTCGTACTCTTCCCGGCTGGAAAGCGACTCGAGCGCATCCCGAAGTGTCTCAGCAACCCTTGATAGCGCTCGGTGAACTCTTCCCGTTTCAGGTTGTTGACGGCCGCCGAAAGCCGGTCTGTTCGGTGTTCCTCGGGCAGCGCCCCCAACTCCCACAACGCGCTCTGAAGCCCCAGGCTGAGGCTCTCAAAGGACTCACTGAAACACAGCGTGGTCGCTTCCCAGTTCGAGTAGGCCAAAACAAAGTGGTACAGCAGATGGGGAAACGGCTGGCCCTGGATCGTCACTCCCAGACGCCCCATAAACGTAAAGTCCGATTGAGCTTGATGTCCCGGCCGATACTTCTGCGGGAACATCACCTCCTTCGCTTCTCCGTGTTGTGCCTTCCACTGCTTGATCCTGCGCTGCAGCGTCCTCAACTGACCTTGCTGGAAGGCCCCTTCCTGCTGGCGGCACAAATACTCGAACACCGCTGTCGCTTCCACCGTCGGAGATCGCTTCAGGATCTCTTCCACCTCTGGCCACACCGACTCGAACGGATCCGATCGAGTTCGCCAATATCGCTCCGGCTGACTCTGGCTCGGCAGCTTTCCCGACTTCAGGTACTTCCGAGCCGTCTTTCGCGACAGCCCCGCTTTGGCCGCCGCCATCGTTAGCGTCTTCTCGTTCTTTTGCAACTTTACTAACCTCCGCACTTGCTGATCCTTAACCATGCCCTCATGGTCAGGATCAGCCCTGAAAAAGTGGGGAATTCTATTTGTCGTCGTGGGAAATTCTAACTGTCGCCAATCACCAACGCGCTCAACGCACCTGGGGACTTGGCGTTTTATCAACAACGCGTCCCCTCACCCGAAGCCTCTGTCCTGGAACTTGGTTGTGGAACCGGCCGAGTTCTCGTGACCGGGCTCTTCTGGTGGGGATTCGCCACACCAATGCGACCGTGTTAGAGCAGGTAGGAGTGAGGATGAAGGTCGCCCAGGAGATGCTCAGGCATGCCGACATTCAGACGACCATGAACGTCTACAGATGTCGCTGAGCAGAAAAGACGAGCCACTATCCGGTTGGGCTCATAACCCAAAGGTCGCGGGTTCACCCGCTACCAATCTTATCAACGAGTTAGCCCGGGGTGAGATAGATCGATTTCGGTCCATTTCGGTCCAATAAGCCAGCCCGGCATCAGTTGACCGATCCGACGGGATCAAGCGAAGGTCCGGTGAAAGACGGTCCGGGACTTTCCCAACATCTACCTGGAGACCTGCGGCTCCGGACTGCACAACGGTGGCATCGAGTACCCGGTCAGGGAGAGCAGGGCTGATCGGATCCTGTTCGGGACCGACATGCCTCTACTGGATGCTTCCCAACAACTGGCCAAGGTGATGGTGAGCCGGATATCAGACGAGGAGAAGAAGCTGGTTCTGGGTGGCAACGCCATTCGGCTGCTGGGCCTGGAACTCTGAAGTCATCCCCACGAGTCCCACCCTCTGTGGTTTCCGCTACTCAGGCCCAGTAGTGTCCCAACGTTTGGGCTTCTAATCTCTGTAAAGTATTAATGAGTAATATGTTAGAGAAGATAATGGGTGTTTCCGACTTGAAAGTGAGTGTACGCTCACGCCCTTCAGTTCATAAGGAGGGCGAGCATGTACACGGGCACGACGATTTTTTCTCAGGTGATGCGGCATCTTCCCTGGCATCATTTTCATCGCATTGTTCAGCACTACGGAGGCGACTACAAGGTCAAGTCGTTCCGCTGTGCCGACCATTACCGGGTCATGGCCTTTGCACAGTTGACCTATCGCGAGAGCTTGCGCGATATCGAAGCCTGCCTACGGGCCATGAGATCCAAGCTCTTCCACATGGGCATTCGCTCCACGGTCTCCCGCAACAATCTGTCCAATGCCAACGAGAGGCGCGACTGGCGCATCTATGCCGAGTTTGCCCAAGTGCTTATCGCCGAAGCGCGCCGCCTGTACACCGACGAGGACCTGGGAGTCGACCTGAACGCGACCGTCTATGCCTTGGACTCCACGACCATCGACCTGTGCCTCTCGGTCTTCCCCTGGGCGCGCTTCCGCCGTACCAAGGGGGCGATCAAACTGCATACCTTGCTCAACCTGCACGGCGCCATTCCCGAGTTCGTTCTGATCTCGGACGGAAAACTGCACGATGTCCACGCCTTGGACCACCTGATTCCTTGTCCCGGTGCCTACTACATCATGGATCGCGGATACCTGGATTTCGGGCGCCTGTACCGACTCCATTCTGCCCGGTCGTTATTCGTGACCCGCGCCAAGGCCAACTTCAAGTTCCGCCGCCGCTACTCCCACCCGGTGGACAGAACGACGGGACTGATCTGCGACCAAACTGTCCTGCTGAGCACCTTCTATCCGGCCAAAGCCTACCCCGAACCTTTGCGTCGCATCAAGTTCTTCGACGTCACCACCGACCGCTACCGCATGTACTACATGGGGGGGGCACTACGAGCTGAAGGCAGAGGGGATGATCTCCTTCCCCCAAGGTCCCTTCCTCTGCTATGCCGAAAGCGACGACGGCATCCATTGGAGGCGACCGGATCTCGGTTTGGTGGAGTTCCAGGGCTCCGGGCAGAACAACATCCTTCTTCACAAGGGCAGCTTCCCCGGTTTGGAGCTGGATCCCGCCTGGACGGTACCCTTTCGAGATCCCAATCCCATTGCACCGGAGAAGGCCCGTTACAAGGCCCTGGTCTTCGGAAGGGATCCCCGTGGACTCTACGCTCTCGAATCGGCTGACGGGATCCATTTCTCGCCCATGAAGGACCAGCCCGTGATCACCCGCGCTGAAACAGCGGGTTTACAAAATTGATCGTGAATCCGTGTGGTCTGAACATCTTGGGTAGAGCCGCGTACGCCTCCATCATCACATCACGAACTGCGTTCTGGCCTGATTCTACAACTGCATCAACGGTGAATTTATTGCCACCTAGGATGCCTGGGAGGGCACCGACTGTACCGGTGTTCGACGTAACGGTATTTTTGAACCACGTAAAATCTTTTAAAGCCTTGCGGTACTCAGGTTTCTCCGAGAGAATTTGCGGCAGGGTACCGCCTGAAAACCCATCAAAGAGAAAAACGATGACATTGGGTTTGGTCGATGACAGGTCTAGCCCGAACTTGTCAGCAATCTCATGATGTTCATCTGACCCTCCCACCGAGTTTGCCGTGAAAGATGTATATTGAAGGAGATTGGTTAGTGTCGACAAAACGACTAGAACTGCACAGAAAGTTAGAAACTTTGTGTAGTGCCTGGAGAGAAACTCGTTTCGGCTAAAGATTAAGTGCGCCAAAACTCCAAGAAGAAGTATCTCAATAAATAGGGAAACCCAGTCATGGATGAGTCCGTTTGGATTGTCAAAGTGGAAAGCGCTCATCAGTCCGTAGTCGAGCACCACGGCTTTCGAGTAGGTAGGAACGACGACCGTGACCCAAACGATTCCCGGCAGAATAATCCGCTGGGTGATAGTGCCGGGAGTTAATCGCAGACAAAGTGCCAGCACGCCAAGCAGAACCCCAAACCACATTGAATGAGCCAGCAATGCTGACTGTAGGGGGAATGAGAAGAACTCTGTGGGCCCAGATGCATAAATCGCGATTGGATTGTCAAACAACAGGACCAAAAGCACGGTGGCTCCAAACCCGAGAACGGTACGCGACGTTTTCCCTCCCGAAGGCAGTTCTCTCGCTGCGTCTGGGGGATTTGCAGTTTTGGCGGCGATACGATTCATGAAATTGGCAACCAGCAAGACAGCTAGTATTGCCACATTGAGCAACAACACCGACTTCGGGGAAGTTACACCGACCAGAAACGGACCTGCTAACTGGGCCAATACGAGTGCGAACGGCCACCTATGAGGGCTCTGGCAGGCGGCAGGCGATGAGAAGAGAAACGGCTGCGATAGCGGAGAAAATGACTGTGTAAATCGAAAAAACAGAGTTGTACGAATCTGATGGCTTGTTCCAAGCCATTACTGCAGACACGAATACATAGCCTCCAAGAGTGAGGAAATGAACTTTGTAGGGAGAGAACAGTGTGTCGGGGCGCATTCAACGCTAGGATAGCAAATCTTCTCGGCAACCAAGACCGTGTGAGCGTTACTAAGTCTTCGAACGTTGTCGTGCCAGGCTTGGTGTAGATTCCAGAGTTCGGCCAACCGTTTGGACGCCAGCCTAGCTAGTGCCCGTCCGGAAATGTGTAAGTAATTGATAAGGAAGGGGAAAGAGGGCTTTTTCAAGCTCCGAAACTGTCAGGGCCGTTTGCTAGACTATTTGGTACAAACAATTAGACTAAAACGACTTACGACGATTTCAGGAGTTCGAAGATGCGTAAAAAGCATGAAAAACAACGCCCCCTTTCCCCGCAATGGCCCGATCACCAGCTGGCCCATGAATTGAAGGTGATCTCGCGCATCCTGGACGACAATCCCCAGACGCTGGAGCTGATAGTACAAGATCTCTCTGACAGGGTCGATTCCGGTGTTGGCGCCCCCGGTTTGACGGCCGAGCAGGTGCTGCGTTGCGCCGTCATCAAACAGCTGCATCAGTTCAGCTATCGCAAGCTGGAGTTTCATCTGGTGGATTCGCAAAGCTGTCAGAGGTTCTGTCGCTTGCCCTATGGGGCGTCGATCAGCAAAGCCACCCTGGCGGAGAACCTGGGGAAGATTGAGCCGGGGACTTGGAAGGCGATCAACGACCACTTGGTGCTCTGGGCGCAGGCTCGGGGTCTGGAAAAAGGCCAACGGATTCGGGTCGATGCCACGGCGGTCGAGACGAACATCCACTATCCGCTCGACAGTGAGCTGTTGTACGACGGCATTCGAGTCGTGACCCAGTCGCTGGGGCGGCTGCGGGAGCGGGAAGGGATCGGCTTCGTCGATCATACGCGGCGGGCCAAGCGGCGCGTCCTGAACATCCGCAACCGCCGCGGCAAGAAGCGCCTGGACAGTTACCGCGATCTGATCAAAGTGGCGTCCAAGACGGCTCACTATGCCGAGCAGGCGCTGGCAGCTTCCGCGCAGTGGAGCGATCCCCTCAGTCTGGCCGTGGCGGCGCAACTGGCCCACTATCTGGGGCTGTTGCACAAAGTCATCGAGCAGACTCAACGACGGGTCCTTTCGGGCGAGGCCGTCGCGGCCCAGGAGAAGATCTGTTCCCTCTTCGAAGAGCACACCGATATTATCAAGAAGAGCCCTCGGGAAACGGTCTTCGGCCACAAGGTGTTTGTCAGCACGGGCGCCTCGTCGCTGATCCTGGATTGTGTGGTGGAACGGGGGAATCCGGCCGACAGCAACTATGTGCAACCCTTCTTAGAGCGGCATCGACAGCTGTACGGGAAGGTCCCCCGCCAGAGCGCCTGGGATGGTGGTTTTGCCTCGGCTGCCAACCTGCGCTGGGCCAAAGAGCAGGGGGTACAGGATGTGGCCTTTTCCAAAAAGTGTGGGTTGACGGTTGAGAGCATGGTGCGTTCCAGTTGGGTCTACAAACAACTCAAACGCTTCCGCGCCGGGATTGAGGGGTGCATTGGGACCCTCAAGCACACCTTCGGTCTCCACCGCTGTAGCTGGAAAGGCTGGCCTCACTTTCAAAGCTACGTCCATGCCAGCGTCCTGACCTATAACCTGGTCGTCCTGGCCCGACTCCTGTTGTAGCCTTTTGTGGCTGACCGTACTGCCTTGTGGCTCCGACTCGGGGAGAGGTCTGCGCCGAACCGCTGCTTTTTGGCCCGCGTGCCCTCGCTCGAGGGTCCTTGCTCTGGATCGAGCTGGGTCGAGCCGGTCTGTCAGCAGTCTCAAGTATAATAAGTGTTTACGATTCAACAGATTACAGTTCTGAAAACCCCGGTTTTTGGACGGGCACTAGCTAGTGCCCGTCCGGAAATGTGTAAGTAATTGATAAGGAAGGGGAAAGAGGGCTTTTGCAAGCTCCGAAACTGTCAGGGCCGTTTGCTAGACTATTTGGTGCAAACAATTAGACTAAAACGACTTACGACGATTTCAGGAGTTCGGAGATGCGTAAAAAGCGTGAAAAACAACGCCCCCTTTCCCCGCAATGGCCCGATCACCAGCTGGCCCATGAATTGAAGGTGATCTCGCGCATCCTAGACGACAATCCCCAGACGGTGGAGCTGATAGTACAAGATCTCTCTGACAGGGTCGATTCCGGTGTTGGCGCCCCCGGTTTGACGGCCGAGCAGGTGCTGCGTTGCGCCGTCATCAAACAGCTGCATCAGTTCAGCTATCGCAAGCTGGAGTTTCATCTGGTGGATTCGCAAAGCTGTCAGAGGTTCTGTCGCTTGCCCTATGGGGCGTCGATCAGCAAAGCCACCCTGGCGGAGAACCTGGGGAAGATTGAGCCGGGGACTTGGAAGGCGATCAACGACCACTTGGTGCTCTGGGCGCAGGCTCGGGGTCTGGAAAAAGGCCAATGGATTCGGGTCGATGCCACGGCGGTCGAGACGAACATCCACTATCCGCTCGACAGTGAGCTGTTGTACGACGGCATTCGAGTCGTGACCCAGTGGCTGGGGCGGCTGCGGGAGCGGGAAGGGATCGGCTTCGTCGATCATACGCGGCGGGCCAAGCGGCGCGTCCTGAACATCCGCAACCGCCGCGGCAAGAAGCGCCTGGACAGTTACCGCGATCTGATCAAAGTGGCGTCCAAGACGGCTCACTATGCCGAGCAGGCGCTGGCAGCTTCCGCGCAGTGGAGCGATCCCCTCAGTCTGGCCGTGGCGGCGCAACTGGCCCACTATCTGGGGCTGTTGCACAAAGTCATCGAGCAGACTCAACGACGGGTCCTTTCGGGCGAGGCCGTCGCGGCCCAGGAGAAGATCTGTTCCCTCTTCGAAGAGCACACCGATATTATCAAGAAGAGCCCTCGGGAAACGGTCTTCGGCCACAAGGTGTTTGTCAGCACGGGCGCCTCGTCGCTGATCCTGGATTGTGTGGTGGAACGGGGGAATCCGGCCGACAGCAACTATGTGCAACCCTTCTTAGAGCGGCATCGACAGCTGTACGGGAAGGTCCCCCGCCAGAGCGCCTGGGATGGTGGTTTTGCCTCGGCTGCCAACCTGCGCTGGGCCAAAGAGCAGGGGGTACAGGATGTGGCCTTTTCCAAAAAGTGTGGGTTGACGGTTGAGAGCATGGTGCGTTCCAGTTGGGTCTACAAACAACTCAAACGCTTCCGCGCCGGGATTGAGGGGTGCATTGGGACCCTCAAGCACACCTTCGGTCTCCACCGCTGTAGCTGGAAAGGCTGGCCTCACTTTCAAAGCTACGTCCATGCCAGCGTCCTGACCTATAACCTGGTCGTCCTGGCCCGACTCCTGTTGTAGCCTTTTGTGGCTGACCGTACTGCCTTGTGGCTCCGACTCGGGGAGAGGTCTGCGCCGAACCGCTGCTTTTTGGCCCGCGTGCCCTCGCTCGAGGGTCCTTGCTCTGGATCGAGCTGGGTCGAGCCGGTCTGTCAGCAGTCTCAAGTATAATAAGTGTTTACGATTCAACAGATTACAGTTCTGAAAACCCCGGTTTTCGGACGGGCACTAGCTAAACTATCGATATCCTGATTGTGGTGGTCTCTGACCTTCGACCCCCGCGCCAACGCCCGATGCTTTCCAGCCACAAAATCAGAACGGAATCGAGGTACGGGTGTAATCCCCCCATTTGTAGCCGAGTCTGAAAGTAGACAGTTACGCAGCATTCAGTAACCGCTGCTTCGGGGAAATTGCTCCCAAGGCGAATTGATGTCGTGGTTAACCTGGGAACGCACCAGCGTCGGAAAACCAAGCGGTATCCTGGCTAGGTGACGGCTGTCTGCATCAATCGTTACTGATCGGTGGTGCACTTTCTTTCGATGTTAATCTGAACGGGAGGCAGCGCAACAATTTTTCTGTAATTTCAGGGCCGGTTGTGGGACAGGATCCTCCTTGTTTGGCTGTTCGGGTCCAGAAAGGCACTGGCCCGTGAGCCGGTTGTTGTGAATCTCCGCGTTTTCTAAGGCACCGACGGATCTATCAAAATGAGAGGCTGGAGCAGCGTGCACCACCCGCAGCCAGCCGGTATGTGAGAGCGATTCAGGCTCCCAGCTCCGTCTTCCAGAGAAAAGACGCTGTCAGAAGCTCTCAGAGCCACGACCGCGGGCTCCGCCAGCACGGCGGAGATCAGTCGCAACGCCGAGGCCTCATGGGGGAAGATTCCCATCACTCGAGTGCGGCGTCGGATCTGTTTGTTGAGATTCTCCACGCCGTTGACCGTCCGAATCTTCTTGTGGAGGCTGCGGGGGAAGGCGTAGATCGTCAAGCCCTCACGCACGTTATCTTCCATCCACTGGGCCAGCGCCTGGTTGGTTTTAGTGAACGCCTTGATCTTGCGTTGGAGCATGGCTTCGGCGTCCTCCAGCGTGGGGCTGTTGAAGATGTCCCGCATCGCTTGGCCAATTTCGCCCCGCTCTTCGAGGCGACGGGCGAAACGCTGAGCATTCTGGCTCAGATGAAACTGGCACCGCTGCCAGGGGACCGCAGGAAAGACCGCGCGCGTCGAGTGGCCTTCAGTCCGGCGTGGTCGTCGCTGATGAGCATCTCGATTCCCTTGAGGCCTCGCCCCGCAAGATCCTCCAGAAACGCTCGCCAGTGAACCTCCGCTTCGCTCAGCCGGGCGCTGAGACCCAAGACCTCACGGTGACCCGAAGCCTGGACTCCCACGGCCTTCAGGATGGCCAAGTCCTGAACCCGGCCATCGATACGGACCTTCTCGTAATGGGCGTCCAGGTAGACGAAGGGGTACGCGCCGCTCAGCGGCCGGCTGCGGAACTTCTCCAGCTCCTCGTCCAGCAGGGAAGCCACCCGGGAGACCTGACTGGCGGAGATCTCGGTGCCACACAGCTGCTCGGTGATCTCACTGACTTTGCGTGTCGAGACGCCCATGACGTACATCTCGGCGACGGCCAGCTTCAGTGCCTTCTCTGAGCGGCAGCCTTTTCCCAGCGATCTGGGGTAGAACGACAGCCCTCGTACCTGAGGGATCTTCAGTCGGAGCTCTCCCACCCGGGTGGCGATCTTCTTGTCCTTGTAGCCATTGGCATGCCCCCGGCGTCGACTCGTCCTCTCGTAGGGCTCGGCTCCTAGGAACTCAGATCGTTCCACTCCCATGGCTAGGTTCAAGAGCTTCTCCATGACCTTGCGAAAGGCCTCCGTGCCTTCCTCAATTAACGCCTCTAGGATCTCTCGTGGTACTCTGTTTTCCAGGTCTGGGGCCATTGGATTCTCCTTTCGTTTTTCGACGAATGATTTGGAAAATCTTGTCCCAGACCTCTGACTGTTCAGCCGTTCAGCGAACGGCCTTGGGCCCCCTTCCAGGGGGCCCGCCGCGCTGAGCCGCGCCAGGTTCCTCGTCAACCCAATACTCGGTATCCCGAGAAATTCCCTCCTAACGGGAAATTACAGAAAGAACGGTACACTCCTAATCCGGAACCGGGAAAAGTCATCTGGCCATCGCTTTCGGCCTGGAAGCCATCCACAAAGGCTATCGCGTCTGCTTCACCACCGTGGCGGACCTAATGGACCAAGTCAATGTGGCCACGGCCAGTGGCCAGCTCCTGACTCTACGCAAGAAGCTTCTCAAGCACGACGTCATCATCCTGGACGAGCTAGGCTGTGCGCCACGAGGCGCTGAATGAACCATGCGGGATGAGAAGCCCGCCCGGGTCCGTCACAGCGGACCTGAGAAGCTGGGGGCAGGCAAAGCGTGGGCATGCACGCGGAGCCGGGAGCAGCCCCGACAACGTAGCGGAGCGGTGGAACTGCCAGACACCG
Organism: Acidobacteriota bacterium; assembly: GCA_965219855.1. Taxonomy (GTDB): domain Bacteria; phylum Acidobacteriota; class UBA6911; order RPQK01; family JAJDTT01; genus CAUZIZ01. Next base: position 27,405 of record CBDCOR010000019.1, on the reverse strand, counting down.
TGGTCGCGCTAGTAAAACAGGAAGGTACAACGAAAGTGAATCAGTGTTTGAGGCCCCTTCAGCCGTCGACCGACTCCAACCTGGCGGATCTGGGTCGGTACGGTGCTGGTCTGACCGCAAGCCTATGGAAAGACCTCTCCCTCCGCTCGCAAGCCGATGGGTGCAGGGAGGCCGCGGAGAAAACTGTGATGTATCTGTGGCGATGCCGTAGGGGTGTAGCTGAGTGTCTCACCTGTTCAATGGTTCGCAGCGAACGTGGGAACCACGGCGGACTTGCCCGTGCGCCTTCGGGTGAAGGGCAAGCCCATGGTCGGCTGAGGAGACCGCCGTGGGGCGGAGTCCCCGTAGTAGTCCGAGGTCGGGAAAGTCGGCCGCATGGCGAAGGGGGACAGCGATTCGCAGGGGGTGAAGGAGGAAGGAGATGACGCTGAATAGCGACAAGCCATGGCCAGAGCCCCAAGGGGCTCGGCAACGGGTACTTCACATCCAACGCAAACTGCACCAATGGTCCCGACGGGACCCGGAGAAGAGGTTTGACGACCTCTTCGATCTTGTTTACGACCGGGCCACGCTCTGGGTGGCTTGGGAACGAATCCGCAGCAATCGAGGGTCGAAGACGGCCGGGGTCGACGGCGTGACTCGGTGGAAAATCGAGAATCGCATTGGCGTGGAATCTTTTTTGGAAGACCTCCGGGACTCCCTGAAGTCCCGCCAATATCGACCCAACCCCGTACGTGAGCATGGGATTCCGAAGAAGGGGGGCAAGGTCAGGTACCTGGGCATCCCCACCATTCGGGACCGCGTCGCTCAGATGGCCCTCAAGCTGTTGCTGGAGCCGATCTTCGAAGTGGACTTCTGCCCGACCAGTTACGGGTATCGGCCCACCCGAAGAGCCCAGGACGCGATCGCGGAGGTCGCCCGCTTCATCAACCCGCCCTCCTCCTACGAGTACATCGTGGAAGGAGACATCAAGGCCTGTTTCGACAACGTCCACCACGGGAGGCTCTTGCGTCTGGTCCGCCAGCGCATCACTGACCGTAAGGTGGTCGAGTTGATCCGAGGGTTCTTGAAGGCCGGGGTGATGCGACAGGGCAGCGGCCTGGCAACCACACTGACCGGAACGCCACAAGGCGGCATTATCTCGCCGCTGCTGGCGAACATTTACTTGTCCGTGCTGGATGGGCACTTCGAGCGGGCCTGGAAACACCAGACCCGTTACACCGGATGCACGACCTACTACCGCCGACGGGGTCAAGCGACGTATCGGCTCGTCCGATACGCCGATGACTTCGTCATCCTCGTTCGAGGGACGCGGGCGCAGGCCGAAGCGATCCGGGATGAAGCGGCCTGTCTCATCCAGGACGAGCTGAAGATGGAATTGTCCATGGAGAAAACCCTTGTCACGCACGTGGCTGACGGTTTCGACTTTCTGGGGCATCACATCCGACGCGTATCTTGGAACGGCAAGGAGGTCGCGTGGACGTTTCCGAGCAAAAAGAGCCTGGCTGCGATCCAGGACAAGATCAAGAGTCTCACCACCCGTTCCACAACGTACCTGAGTCTGAAAGCGCTGCTCTATCGCATCAATCAGGTGCTGAGAGGATGGGCGATTTACTTTCGCTACGCTGCCAGTAAGCGAACCTTCGCTTACGTGGATCACTTCACTTGGTGGCGGATAGCCCGCTGGTTGCGCAAGAAGCATCCGAAGCGGAACTGGAAGTATCTCAGACAGCGGTACTGCAATGGTGGGTGGCACTTTCGGCAGGTCGAATCGCCAAAGTACCAGTGGAACGGTACCGCTATCGCGGCACCAAGATCCTACTGCCTTGGATGGATCCGGAGGAATACGGCCCGGTTGGCCGCTTCGCTAAGAGCGAGTGGAACGACCTTCTCCACTTGGAGAGACTGCAAGAGGCTCTTTCCCGTAGACATTGGCAATCGTAGAGAGCCGGATGCGCGGAAACGTGCACGTCCGGTTCGGAGGACGGCGGAGGGAAACGGTGCCGGCGAAATCCGGCCACCGCGCCTTCCGTCGATCCTACATCTCAAAGTCGACCGGTCTCAGGGAAACTTCCTGTTCCGCCTGGTAAGCCAAACCTATTAGACGCTATCGCTCGTCATTACGACGAACCAGGATTTTAGTGGTTGGGCTGAGATCTTCGAAGATTCGGTTCAAGTCTCTGCCATGCTGGACCGGTTGCTGCACCACTCGATCGTCTTCAACATCCAGGGAGACAGCTATCGGGTCCCGCGCCGAAAAACCAAAGGGGGTGGGGAAAAACAATGACCGCGGTGCAGATCCGGTCCGGGGGGCTAGCCTGGGGTGGGTCACTTTTGCTCGATCACTCGCCCCCAAAACGGGTCACTTTTACGTTAGCGAAATCAGCCGTAGCAAGAAGAGCGCCGAGGAGTGGGCGCGTGGCTGCCGGCGTCGTTACCGGGAAGTGGTGATCAAGGAAACGAGTGCGGGAGAGAAGGTCTACCGCTTGGAGTTTGGGGCCCGAGGGGTGCGTTTACCCGGTTTTGACCAGCCGCTGCACCTGGTGGTGGTGGATGGCTTTGACCCCCGTCCCCTGATGCTGCTGACGAACCAGACGGTCAAACGCTCGCGCAAGAGCCAGTGGCGGGTGGTGGAGAGCTACCTGGTGTCAAGTGACAGGAACTTTCACGACCTTAGGGGACGTATTGTTTTACGACCCTTCCCCGGTTAGTAAAAATGCAGGTTCGGGAGGAACCTGAACGTGTTCGTTTTTTGTTCGATAAAAGTTTGTTCTCCTGATTGCAAGGGCAGCCTTTGATTTCTCTTCTCGAGCGGGAGGGCGAGCGCCGTCCCAAAGCATAGATTCATTTGGATGTGACCAGCCGCAGAAGCTGTGGGAACTGTGGAAAACTCCGTCCGAAGGAGTTTTCCAAGCGCTGTGGGAACGGTGGACAAACCCCCCGAGCCGAATCGATGGGCACCAAGTGGAGTTGGTTTTCCACGGTTTCCACAGCGCGGCAGTTTCCATAGCTTTCTTTGGCCCAAGTAGGCGAGCTTGGCTCGGGTCCCGAGCTGGGGTATCCGGGGACACGCTCCCGCGACGATCGGAGCGTGAGGGGCGACTGAGGGCAAAGTTTTTTCGGGATTGCCTTCCGAACCCCTTCTCCGGGACGTTGGTTCCCGGAAAGGAACTCTAGCCCAGCCGGGAGAAGGCTCTTGAGGGCAGGCTGGCGGGGGCGGCTGTCGCTTCCTCATGCGGGTTCCTGGATGAAGGTCACCTTTGCTGTGCACCCGCCGGTGTGTAATGAGGCAACGGTCTGACATCAGTTTGAAGCTTGCTGAGCGAATGCGCCCCGGAGTTTTAATCGTCATTGATCACTGAGCGTCTCAGACGGAAGGAGCCCGCAGGGCGACGGGAGTCTGAGGCGCTTCGGCCGCCTCCCCTGCCAGGGCCCGTTCCAAATCCCTGAGCCGATAACTCCTTCCCTTGATGTTCAGCACGTGGCAACGGTGCAGCAGCCGGTCCAGCAGCGCCGTCGCCATCACTTCGTCTCCGGCCAGGATCTCGGGCCAGTCCTTTACTGATTTGTTGGTGGTGATCAACGTGGCTCCCCTTTCGTAGCGGGCACTGACGAGCCGGAACAGAAGGCTGGCCTCCAGCCGGCTCATGACCTGGAACCCGACCTCAACGACTTATGTGGAGCGGTTGGAGTAAGGCGCTGTATTCAAAGCGTTTTGCTGTTCTCGGCTGCACATTTTTCCAATAGCATCGGAGTTGGTGCCATTTCCGGTACTCCCAACCTGGAGGTTCCGATGCTGAGTCAACTTTTTCCGAAAGCTTTCAAGAAGTTTCTGTCACTCCCCTTGTTTTGACCCGTGGCGGAGGAGTGGGCAACGTGGCTCGAAGGGCAGGGTTACACCTGGAACACCCGCCGACTGATGTTCTGGACCCTGAGTCGCGTGGACCGCTATTTCTCGCTACGGGAACTCCACACGGTAGACGAACTGAGCCAGCAGGATCTGGACGGTTGCTGGAAGGCCTTCCATCGTTGCCGACCTACCGAAGCCGGCACCGTGCGAGTGTTGGGACGCTTTCTTCAAACGCGTGGCCTCCTCCGGCCGACTCAGTCGCCGAGACCCAGTCGGATAGACCGCCTGCTGCACGCCTACCTCGAGTACTTGACCGAGGTCCGGGGTTTCGGGGCCTCTACCCTCAACTCTCACCAACGAACTGTCCGGGAGTTTCTCACGTTTCTCGACTATGGGGCTCGACCCGAACGACTCACCTCCCTGTGCATTGGGCAGATCGAAAGGTTCCTCCAGGTAACCAGCCAACGAGTCAGTCGCGCGACACTGCAACACGTGGTGGCAGCGCTTCGAGGTTGGCTCCGGTTTCTCGTCGTTCAGGGAACCCTGCCGCCGGGGCTGGAGGAGCAGATCGACACGCCACGTTGCTATCGCTTGGAAAGCCTTCCCCGATTCCTACCCTGGGAGACCGTTCAAGGCCTTCTTCAGTCCGTTGATCAAACCAGCCCAATGGGCTTGAGAGACTACGCCATCTTTTTCTTAATGGCGACGTATGGTCTGAGAAACAGCGAGATCGTGGCCTTAACTTTGGACGACATCGACTGGCGAGGCCAGATTCTGCGAGTCCGGCAGCTCAAGACCTCAGCCGCTCTGACTCTACCCTTGACCGATGGCGCCGCCAGTGTGCTCTTTCGCTATCTGAAGCGGGCCCGTCCAGTCTCCTCTCACCGCCAACTCTTCCTTCGGGTGCGGGCTCCAGCAGGTCCTCTCAAGCCCACAGCGGTCGTAGAGGCTTTTCAACGTTGCGCTCGCCTCAGCGGACTTTCCATTCCTTTTCAAGGTGACCACTGTCTGCGGCATTCCTACGCGATCCATCTACTTCAGCGCGGCACTTCCTTGAAAAGCATCGGGGACCTGCTCGGTCACCGAAACGCCGAAAGCACCGACGTCTACCTACGTCTGGCCACGGAAGATCTACGGCAGGTAGCTCTGGCGCTGCCGCGCTTTGCGCAGGGGGAGGTCCGATCATGATGGCAAGCCTTTCTTTTTCCTCTCCCTTGGGACCCGTCATTCTTCGCTATCTTGAGCTCAAGCAGGCATTGGGACGGCGCTATGATGTGGAAACACATGTCTTGCACTCCCTGGACCGATTCCTCAACACCTCGGGTGCAGCCGATCTCGATGCGGGCAGTTTCGCGGCCTGGTGCCACTCCCAGCAGCATCTCTGTTCGGGAGTTCTCAGAAGCCGAATGCGGATCGTACGCAACTGCTGCTTGTACCAGCGTCGGGAGCAACCGGATTGCTTCATACCAGACCCGCTGCTCTTTCCGAGCAACCACCAAAGGGTACGGCCTTACATCTTTTCCGAGGCGGAGATTGCACGGTTATTGAGCAAAACCTCCCTGCTGAGGCCTTCTGCCAACTCTCCCCTGCGCCCTCGAATCTTTCGCCTAGCTATCGTGCTGCTGTACACGACCGGCTTGCGTCGAGGGGAACTCCTACGGCTGACACTGGACGACTACGACGGCGAACAGGATGTCTTGAGCATTCGTGCTTCCAAGTTCCACAAGTCGCGCCTTCTTCCCCTGCCCCAGGACGTGGCGGCGGAGATCGAGGAGTACTTGAAGCTCCGAAGCTGCTCCGTGTCCCCAGTCAATCTGTCCCCCCTACTTTGCAATCGCAGCCGGCAAGGCTGGCGCCATTACACCGGTACGGGTCTGAGCGACGGGATCGGAACACTGCTCCGACTGGCGCAGATCCGCAAACCCGATGGCCGCTTGCCGCGGGTGCACGATTTTCGTCACAGTTTCGCCGTTAACGCCCTGCTGCGCTGGTATCGCGCCGGTATCGACGTGGGAACCCGGTTGCCCGGACTGGCCGCCTACATGGGCCACGTCTCGATCGCTTCCACGCAATATTATCTGCCTCTGATCGAACCGCTTCGGACCCTCGCCAGTGACCGATTCGCCCAAAGTTGTGGCCAGCTCATCACCCCCTCAGTGGAAAGGATTCCCTCATGAAAAAACGCCTACCGAACCAGCTCGCTGTGGCGCTGCATGGGTTTTTCGCCGATTATCTGACCCGCCTCCGAGGGATGAGTTCTCACTCCATTGCCAGCTACCGGGACAGCTTGCTCTTGCTCCTGCGTTTCGTCAGCGCTTCTCGGCAGGTTCCGGTCGTCTCTTTGGAGCTCGATTGGATCGATCCAGCCGTGGTGATGGCCTTCCTGAGCCATCTTGAACAAGAGCGTGGCAACAGCGTGGCTACCCGCAATGTCCGGCTTTCGGCTATTCACACGTTCTTCCGTTACGTGGGCGCTCATCACCCCGATCGTCTCGAGCAGGCGCAGAGGATTCTGGGGATTCCGTTCAAGCGCACCTCAACGCCCAGGATCGAGTACCTGGAATACGAGGAACTCCAGGCTGTGCTCTCGACGGTCGACCGTTCGTCAGCTCAAGGCCAGAGAGACTACGCTCTGTTGGCAACCCTGTTCAATACCGGTGCCCGTGTCCAGGAAATCCTCGATCTTCGGGCTCGCGACCTGCAGCTGACGAAACCTTTCCAAGTGCGCTTATTCGGCAAGGGAAGAAAGGAGCGCTTTTGTCCCATCTGGCCGCAAACCGCCCAGATCCTTCGGTCCCTGTGCAGGGAACAACTTCTCGATCCTGCCTCGGAGAGGCCGGTCTTTCTCAACTACCGTGGGGAGCCGCTAACCCGTTTCGGCGTCCGCTATATCCTCAACAAATACCTCACCCGAGCCCAGGCTCAGGCTCCCACTCTGGTTCGCAAGAGGTTGCACCCTCACAGTCTGAGACACAGCACCGCGGTTCATCTGCTGAAAGCCGGTGTCGATCTCTCGACCATTGCTCAATGGCTGGGTCATGCCAGTGTCAACACCACCAACAAGTACGCCACCGTCGACTTGGAAATGAAGCGCCAGGCCCTGGCTCGCGCTCGACCCCTCGGTCGTGACAGCCCGCTTCCTTGGCGTAAAGACAAATCGATTCTGGACTGGCTGGAAGCCCTCTGAGTTCGGCGAAAGTAATGTGGAGTCGGCCCGGTTCAACCCTGGCGAAACCTGTCTTTGCGAGGTCCGCTCCACATTTCTGATGTCTTAACATGAATCCAGTTATGTGGAGCTCCACATAATGTGATGAGGTAGTAGCGGTCCTGGTAGCATGTGAACCAGATCTCGATCTCTCGTGCCTGCCCACTGCGACGCCCGGTTGTGGTCAGGTAGAGGTACTGCTGGCTCCCGACCTCGACCTGTTCAGCCATTGAGCTCTCCCTGGAACTTGCGCATCAACGACATCTTCTCATCGTGGGGCAGGAATGAGGATCTGACGCCCTGCAGGATGATGTGATGGAGATCCTCTGTGCTAAGCTCGAAACGTTCCACCGCCTTCACCAACTCTTCCGTGAGACCGGTCTGGAAGAGTCCCGGATCATCGGTGTTCAGTGTGGTGGGGACACCGCGGCGATAGAGCAAGTGGAACGGATGCTCGGATAGGGGAGCCCAGGCTCTGGTCTTGAGGTTGCTGGTCAGGCAAATGTCCAGCCCTATGGCATGTTCACGCAGGTATTCCATCAGGCGAGGGTCGCGAGCCGACTGAATCCCGTGTCCAATTCGATTGGCACCCAGAATCTTCAAGGCGTCCCAGACCTGATCCGGGTCCCCGACTTCCCCAGCGTGGACGTGGACAAAAAGCTGGTTGGCCTGCGCCCACAGAAAAACCTCGCGATACTCGCTCATGGGCAATGATCGCTCATCGCCCCCAAGACCAATACCAACTACTCCACGAGACCGAAACTCATGCGCCAGTCTAGCCGTCCTCCAGGCTGACTCCGGGCCGAATTGCCGGACGCAGTCCAGAATCCACCGGATTATCGTGCCCTGCTGCTCCTCGATCTTGCGGCTGGACTCGGTCAAGGCTTCCAAGATCTCTTCACCGCTTCTTTCCCACTTCCATGGAATAGAAGGAGTGTAGATGATCTCTGCGTAGCGCACGTTCTGGAGACGATAATCCTCCGCTAGATCTTCCAGCAGCCCAATGTAGTCCTGGGGCTGGCGAAGGTGATAACAGACGATCTTGTAGGTGTTCAGAAAGTCACTGAAATCCTCGTATTGGAAACTTTCTCGGGCCAGGATCTCGTCAGCCAGTGGCTTGTAGCGCGAATCGTAGGTTTGACTCAGTTCGTGTAGACGCTGCGGCGTCATGCAGCCTTCAAGGTGCACGTGGAGCTCCGCCTTGGGGAGTGATCTGATGTATTCCTTGGAAAGCTCCATGGGCTGGAGACCAGGATCTCGCCGGTCTGAACGGCCTGGCCGATAGCCGGGCACCATCAGGCCATGCTCACCCCAACAGCTGCAGTTCTTTCAACTGGTCAATGGTTTCATCGGAGATAAAGTTCTCGTAGGTCTTGAGATTCTTCTCGGCCGGAGTTCGTTTCCGCATTTCATCCCAACACATCGGAGAAACGAAAATGAGATCTGCCTCAGCGATGATTTTGGTGATTAGCTCTTCGCTGTCAATCGGCGCAATCCAGAACTGTTTCTCGGTGGAGGGATAGTAGAGGTTCATGAAGATTTCCATGGACGCGTGCAGTGTCTGTTCATCCCGAATCACGACGGCGACGTTCTGATGGCGGGCCGCGGTGAGAATCTCGGTATAGATCTGATGGCTGGGCTTTATTTCAACCAGCTTCTTCTGAAACCGGTCCGCCAGCTTGCCAACCTCCTGCAGATGATAGCTGGTGGTTAACAGGTAGTCGCTTTGGGTCAGCGTCTCCTCGACGCCATCGCCCTGCAGCTGATTCAACGACACCGAAGATACTTCGACACCTTTCACTCGCATCTTGAGCTCGCGAGAGAAAATGAATGCCTCTTCCTCATGGTCGACCACCGCCAGGCGTAGCTTTCTCAAGTTGGTTCCGGTGCAATAGCTCTCCAACAGGACAGCGAACTTCTCTGGCGCAATTGCCAGATCGCCAGCCTTCTCCGATACCTCACCCAGCAGTCTGAAAATCGCCTTACGGCGCATTTGTTCATAGGTGTCTTCGCCGCTGCGTTTTTGCAGGAAGGCACCGCTTCCTTTGACAATTTCGATGTAGTTCTCGCCAGCCAGGCGCAAATAGATGTTGCGGATGGTCTTGTAGTTTACCTCGAGATCCTCGGCAAGCTCTCGAATCGAGGGAAGTCGATCCGCTTCATTGATCTTGCCGCAATAGATCGCTGAAAGCAGCTGTCCCTTGATCTGCTCGTAGAAGCTCAGTGGAACTTCTTTGTCGAGATTAAACCTGATCATCCCGAAATTTTGGGAGTCGGCAGCGAATCATTTGCCGCCCTGACTCGCCCAGTCTCACTAATTGAGAGCCCCCTGATCTGTGATATGGGTCATGCCGTGCATATAAGGCTGGAGGACCTCTGGTATCAAGACGGTGCCATCCGCCTGTTGGAAGTTCTCGACAATAGCTACCCAGGTTCTCCCTACCGCCAACCCGGATCCATTTAGAGTGTGTGCAAGCTGAGGCTTCCCCGATTTGGGTCGGTATCGAATACCGGCTCTTCGAGCTTGAAAGTCTTCGAAGTTGCTGCAGGAAGAGATCTCACGATAAGTGCCCTGGGCAGGAATCCAAACCTCGAGATCATAGGTCTTGGCCGCACTGAACCCCATGTCCCCGCTGGAGAGAGTTACCACCCGATAGGCTAGCCCCAGACGAGACAGCACCTTTTCCGCGTCGCGAGTCAGCTTCTCCAACTGCTCGTACGACTCCTCCGGCTTCGAGAACTTGACCAACTCGACCTTGTTGAACTGGTGCTGTCGAATCAATCCTCGGGTGTCTTTTCCATAGGAGCCGGCCTCACTGCGAAAGCACGGTGTATAGGCAACGAAGCTAATGGGTAGATTTTCCTCCTGGAGTACTTCCCCGGCAAAGATGTTGGTAACAGGAACCTCGGCAGTCGGGATCAAAAAGAAGTCTCTATCCGCAATGCGAAACAGATCCGCCTCAAACTTTGGCAGGTTTCCAGTCCCAAAAAAACTTCCTCGGTTTGCCATGAAAGGTGGAATCACCTCTCGATAGCCGTGCCGCCGTGTATGCAGATCCAGCATAAAATTGATAAGGGCCCGCTCCAGAAGGGCACCGGCTCCGTAGTAGTTGGCAAAGCGGGCCCCCGTGATCTTGCTCGCCCGGTCGAGATCGAGGATCCCCAGGTCGGCTCCGAGGTCCACATGATCCCGACAGGGGAAGTCGAACTTGGGAGGCGTGCCGACTTCACGCACGACGGTATTCGCTGATTCGTCCGCACCCGCAGGGACCGACTCATGGGGCAGGTTCGGAATCCGAGAGAGAAAATCCTTCAGACTCGACTGCACCTCTCCGAGCTCTTCGTCCAAGTCCTTGATCCGGGCCGAGACCTGTTTCATTCTCTCAATTTTTTTGGCCGTATCCTTTCCTTCTCGGCGTAGGCTGGAAATCTCGTCGTTGGTTCGGTTGCGCTCGGCTCGCAGCTCTTCGCACTCGACCCGGGTCGAACGCTCTCTCTGGTCAAGACCCTCAAAAACTGCGCTGTCGAGCTGGAAGCCTCTGGGCAGGAGCCTCTGCTCCACCGACCCTAAGTGTTCCCTGACAAAGACCCTGTCAAGCATAATTTTCTGACGGCGTGCGCCGCTATCTCAGTGGGACAAATCGAGCGCGGCAATGTGTTTCTTCAGTTCGGGACCCAGATCCTCCCGTTTCAGGGCGAAGGACAGGTTGGCCAACAGGAACTCCAATTTGTTTCCGGCGTCGTACCGTTGTCCCTTGAAACGATAGGAGTATACCGGCTCTCGTTCGATCAAGCGGCGAATCGCATCCGTGAGCTGGATCTCCTTGCCGGCGCCAGGAGGCGTCTCTCTTAGCAGATCGAAAATTGTGGGAGTGAACAAGTAGCGTCCGATGATCGCGAGATTGGAGGGAGCCTTCCCCTGAGACGGTTTCTCAATGGTGTCACGTATGCGAAAAAGCCTCTGTTCTTCATCGATAGCCTCTCCCTCTAGTGCCACTATGCCGTAGAGGGAAACCGATTCGGCAGGCACTTCCATGGTGGCCAACACGCTCCCCCCGTGGGTTGCCTGGACGCGCCGTAGCTGCTCCAGGCAGGGTGTTTCATGAGCGATGAGATCGTCACACAAGACAACACCGAACGCCTCATTCCCGACCAGGGGCTCCGAAACCAATACGGCGTGCCCGAGCCCAAGGGGATCCTTCTGCCGCACTGAGGATACCGAGACCATTGAGGAGACTTCCTCCAGGATTCCGCAGAGGTCGGTTTTTCCCTGGTCTCTCAGGCGATTGGCCAGTTCGTAGTCGAAGTCGAAGTAGTCTGTGATCGAGTCTTTCCCACGACTGGTCACGAAGATGACGTCGCTAAACCCGGAGCGGACCGCCTCTTCGACGCCATACTGGATCAGGGGGCGGTCGACGATCGGCAGTAGCTCTTTCGGTACAACCTTGGTCACTGGGAGAAAACGTGTCCCCAGTCCTGCCACGGGAAACACCGCCTTGCGAAGTCGTCTCACCGATACTCCCGACTGGTCATCTCAACCGGCAGGATGATAGCACGCCGAAGAGGCCTGGGGAAAACCTGGCTGGGGCGGGAAGTGCGGACTGCCATCTCTTGACATCCGACAGGCCGGAATCATATATTCCGTATTCTGTCTACTGCTCAGGAGCGCCCACGAGAATGCCCCTTTACGAGTACGCGTGCGAGGTCTGCGGTCATACGTTTGAAGTCCTCCAGAAGTTCTCCGACCCGCCGCCGGGGGAGTGTGGTAGCTGCGGCGGAAATGTTGAACGTCTGATATCTGCTCCCGCAATCCAGTTCAAGGGCGCTGGCTGGTACGTGACGGACTACGCCAAGAAGGGTGCGGACCCTTCTGAGGCCGAGAAGGCCGAGAAGGCAGACAAGACGGAGAAGAAGGAAAACAAAGAAAAGAAGGAAAAGAAGGCGGCAAAGACCGACTCTGGGTCGAAGACTTCGGAAAAGAGCAGCTCGTCGAAGGATAACTAGGGTTCGAACAAGCCTTTCCCACCAAGTAGGATAAAGTGAAAATTCTCCTAATAGGTTCGGGTGGCAGAGAGCACACGCTTGCCTGGAAATTGAGCCAGTGCGCTCGAGTCGATGTCCTCTACGCCGCCCCTGGCAACCCGGGAATCTCAGCCGCCGCACAGACAGTTTCAATTGCTCCGGACGATCTGGGCGGACTACACGAATTTGCGCTTTTTCACGAAATTGATCTGACCATTGTAGGCCCGGAGGCGCCACTTGTCGCAGGCATCGCCGACCAATTTCGGAGGTCTGGACTGGCTGTCTTCGGCCCCTCTTCCCGGGCAGCACGTTTGGAGGGCAGCAAATCTTTTGCCAAGGAGTTCATGGCCCGACACGAAATACCCACAGCCGCGTTCGCGGTTCGCGACTCTGCCGAGGAAGCGGAGAAGAGTCTCAAATCCGGCAGGTTTTCGTTTCCCGTGGTAGTCAAGGCCGACGGGCTGGCCGCTGGAAAAGGCGTGTTTATTTGCCAGACCTTGGATCAGGCCCTGGAGGCCGTCGACGCCACTATGAGGGCGCGCACCCTGGGAGCGGCAGGTGATCGGGTGGTAATTGAGGATTGTCTTCAGGGAGAAGAGGCTTCGTTCATGGTTCTATCTGACGGCGTGAATGTTACGCCGTTGGTTCCATCCCAGGACCACAAGCAGATCTTCGAGGGCGACACCGGACCCAATACCGGGGGCATGGGGGCCTATTCGATGGACGGTCTGCTTTCGGAAGCAACTCAGCAGGAAGTCCTCGACCGAATCATTCGCCCCACCATCCAGGGAATGACGGCAGAGGGCCAGCCTTTTCAAGGGGTCCTCTATGCGGGTCTGATGCTTACCTCAGAGGGACCGCAGGTGCTAGAGTTCAACGTCCGCTTCGGAGACCCAGAAACCCAGGTCATCCTGCCCCGAATGGATAGCGATCTGGCCGATTTGCTCGAAGCGGCGACCCGTGGGGAGCTGGCGGGAAGGGACGTCTCCTGGCGCAGGGGTGCTTGTGTTTGCGTCGTTGTCGCCTCCCAAGGATACCCTGGGCCTTACCCCTCTGGAAGGGAGATTCGGGGGCTGGACATGGCGGCCGAGGGGGACGACATCCTGATCTTCCATGCGGGCACCCTGTTCGGCGAAGGGCGGCTTCTCACCGGTGGTGGGCGTGTACTAGGTGTCGTTGCTCAGGCGGCTTCGCTGGACGAAGCTATCGCCAGATCCTACGAAGGTGTCAACAAGATCCATTTCGACGGGATGTACTACCGGCGTGATATCGCTGCAAAAGGCTTGGCCAAACTGAGAGGAAAAACTTCATGACCGACGCGAAAGTTGCCATTTTGATGGGCAGTGTCTCCGACTCCGGCGTCATGCGAGAGACGGCGAAGATCCTGGATGACTTCGGTGTGCCCTACGAGATGAAGGTTCTTTCCGCACATCGAACCCCAGGTCCGACGCAGCAGTACGTGCAAGCTGCCGAGAGCAACGGGATTCATGTTCTCATCGCGGGTGCGGGAGCTGCCGCACATCTGGCAGGCGCCCTGGCCGCCCACAGCACCCTGCCAGTCATTGGAGTCCCCATTGACTCTTCATCCCTGGGGGGATTCGACGCGCTGCTGTCAACGGTGCAAATGCCGGGTGGAATACCTGTGGCAACCATGGCTATTGGCAAGGCTGGAGCACGCAATGCAGGTCTTTTCGCTGTGCAGATCCTGAGCCGCAGCGACCCCAGCCTGGTGGAGAAACTTCAAGCCCATCGAGAGAAGATGCGGCAGGACATTCTAGCCATCGAATTGTAGTCCCGGTGCCGACTTCTGCCTCGATCCGGTTGTCCCACCAACGAATCCAGCGATGGTCCAAAGTCTCCCGGTTGCGCCCTCGCGGCGGTAGGAATAGAAGAGATCAGGGCGGCAGGCCGTGCACAATCTGGAATCCTCAATCTGGACTGCACCCAGTTCCTGAAGCTGCGAGATGTTGGCCTTCACCAGGTCTAGGCGGGATCCGCTGAGCAGGTTTTCAACGTCGTGCCCTGCACTCCGATATCGGTTTCGCACATCGGATCCGACTTGATAGCAGCACTTGCGGATGCAGGGCCCCACTCCCACCAGGAGGTCCTTGGGGCTGGCACTCGAAACCTCCAGGAATCTTTGAATTCCTTTGGCGGCGATTCGCTCGCAGGTCCCGCGCCACCCCGCATGGATAAGGCACACCATTTTGCGTCTGGGCAGCAGAGCGAGCAAAGGGACACAGTCGGCGGTTCGAACGGCGGCGAAACAACCGGGTCCCGTCAGGATGATGCCATCTCCTGGTTGCGCACGCCGGCTCTCAAGTGATATCACTTCCTCGTGGTTGATTGCGACGACGCGATCGGAGTGCTTCTGGTCCAAGAGGAACAGTCTCTCCTTCGGTACACCCAGGGCGTCGAGGAGCTGCCCGTTAGGAATGGGGTTTCCCGTCTCTGCTCCTGTTGGCGTTTTGAATCCATCGCCAGCACCTCGGTTGGTAATAGCGTGAATCAGGCCTGGAATAGCCTCGAATTCCTGGAACGCGGAGTAGCGGAATTGCCCCGACCTCTTCTGGTAGAACATCTTTTGAGAAGGTAGCACACGTCGATGATTATCGGTATTGGTCTCGATATTGTTGAGGTCCACCGGATTGCCAAGGCCCTTCAGGGAAGCAAGTCTCTTACCGATCGAGTCTTTTCGGCAGAGGAGATTGAGTACTGTTCAGAACGAAAGAACCAGTTTCAACACTTCGCTGGTCGCTTTGCCGCAAAAGAAGCCGCCCTGAAGGCGCTGGGCGCTGGAAGGCGCTGGGCGCTGGCGGGAGTGGCAGAAAGGCATTCGCTGGAAGGACGTCGAAAGAGCGGCAGGTCCGCTGGGCAAACCTGGGCTCAACTTCCACCGCAAGGCCAAACAGCTGTTCGACGAGTCGGGTGCCATTCGCGCCTTGGTCACCATCACTCACGCCTCAGACTATGCGGTTGCCGTCGTGATCTTGGAAAGCTAAGGTAAAACTTCATCGAGTAATGACCGACCGGCGTAGGACTTTCTGCTCTTGGCGTGCGTGGCTAGAGACAAACTCAAGTTGCGCGACAAGAACCCTTAATCTGCCTCCTTCTCGAATGATCCGGCTCACAGCCGGGGGCGCGGCTAAGCTGAAACTTCATTGGAATCTCTCACGACCAGGCAACCGATTAATGCGAAAATGCGGGAAGCCTGAAGCCCAAGCGAGGGGTTGGGCCGCAGCGCCATAGACAAACGGGCTTTGAACAGAAGGCAGTAGACGCGGGCCGAAGGGGCCATTGGCCATACTTTACCTAGGCTACGGCTAACCAGATCGGCCGATCGGCCGAAGCACGAGAGTGTTGCCCTGCTCCTGGGTCACCAGCCCGTCGATTATCTGGTTGGGAGGGACTGAGGCCGGCACCTGGGCTCTCAGATAGTTCGCCGACAGGGCATCTCGCATCCCCCCCTGGTCTTCGGTCAGGGTCAGGACCGACAATCTCCGGCCCAGGAATCGTCTCCGGAATGCTCTGTTTTTTTCCTCTGAGATCTGGCGCAGCTCTCTACCTCGTTGCTGTTTGACTTGCGGGTCTACTTTCTGGCCCAGGAGGGTCGCCTTGGTACCCGGGCGGTCGCTATAGGGAAAAACGTGCAGGTAGGTAAAAGGCATTCTTTCCACGAAGGCACGGGTCTGCTTATGGTCCTCATCGGTTTCGCCTGGAAAGCCGACGATGACATCGGTACCGATGGCCGCGTCCGGCAGGCTCGAGTGAATCTGAGAAACCATGCTCCCAAACCTCGAAATGCTGTAGGGCCGCTGCATCCGTTTCAAAATCGACTCACTTCCACTCTGGAGGCAGAGATGGAAGTGAGGAGCGAGCTTGTCACTCTCGGCCGCCAGCTGGAGGACCCTGTCGGAAAGCTCCATGGGTTCGATCGAGCTCAGACGGACACGCGCCAACCCCGGGATCGCGGTCAATCTGGCGAGCAGGCGATCTAGTGAAAAGCACGGCTTCAGATATCTCCCGTAGGTCCCCAGATGGATGCCGGTGAGTACCACCTCTTTGAAACCTAACTGGACCAGCTCCCTTACCTGCTGCAGAATCCGCCCTGGGGGCACGCTTCGGCTGGGACCTCGGACCAATGGGATAATGCAGTAGCTGCATTTGGAATCACAGCCATCCTGTATCTTTACAAAGGGGCGTGTCCTGGCTCCCGGTTGTGCCGCAGCCGATGAATCCAGGACGCGGACCTTCTGGAAATCATCTCGATAGATCCGCGCAATGTCGTCGTATTGGGGCGGCAAAACGCGTTCGTTGGCCAGCTCCGTCCCTGCGATCTCCACAAGCTGATGCTTGTGAGTATTACCCACCACCACGGCGACTCCCGGGATCTCTGCAAGTTGCTGTGGGTCCCGCTGAGCGTAGCATCCAGTGACAATGATCTGGGCCCCAGGGTTGCCGCGCGAGAATTTCCGAGCCAGCTGCCGCACCTGCTGATCCGAACGGTGGGTGACGGTACAGGAGTTGACTACGATGATCCGCGCTTGCCGCCAATCTGGCGTCTCGAGATAACCCTGGGAAAGGAAGTCGTCCCGGAGCGCGGCACTATCCGCCTGGTTCGTTCTGCACCCGAATGTGGCCAGGTGAAACTTCTTATCGCACACTCGTCGTATCCTTCGCCGGACTGCCGGCCTTCTGCAGGTAGGCCAGCTGGCCACAGGCCGCGGCTATCTCGTCCCCACGAGGCCTCCTGACCAGCGTCGTCACCTGCTGACTCATCAGGATCTGTTGGAATTTCTTTACTCTTTCCCAGTGGGGCCGTGCGTAGCCCAGACCCACTCCTGGATTGTAGGGAATCAGGTTCACTTTTGCACGAGCGCCCCTTACCAGCTTCGCCAGCCGCCGTGCATCCTCATCGGAATCCGTCACCTCCTTCAGCAGAACATACTCGAACGTAAGTCGTCGCCGGGGCTCGAGCGGGAACGACCGGCAGACCTCTATCAGTTCGTCTAGATTCCATTTTTGATTGATGGGCATGACAACATCACGAATCTTATTTGTCGTTGCGTTGAGTGAGATGGCAAGATTGGGCAGGGTCTCTTCTGTGGCCATCTTCTTGAGCACCGGGACTACTCCAGACGTCGAGACCGTGATCTTGTGATGGGAAAGCCCCATCCCTGACGGGTCAATCATGATCCGAAACGCTTTTCCCAAATTCTGGTAGTTGTACAGAGGTTCGCCCATTCCCATAAAGACCAGGTTGAAGCCTCTTTCTCGAAGCAAGCCGGTCCGCATTACTGCCAACAACTGCCCGACAATCTCGCCGGACTGTAGATTTCGCTGGAAGGGCATCTGGGCTGTCATGCAGAAAGTGCAGCCGACATCGCACCCAATTTGTGAAGAAACGCAGAGAGTCTGCCTCTTGCCTTCCGGTATAAAAACCGTTTCGATGAATCGGGCATCCTCCAGTCGCAGCAGGAACTTAACGGTCCCATCGCCGGACCCGGTCTGGTTTTCAACTTCAGGATAGGTCAGCGAATACCGCTCGGCAAGCGCACGCCGAAGATTCTTCGGAAGCTCCGACATCTGGTGAAATTCCTGGATTCTGCGCTGGTAGATTTGATGATAGAGCTGCCTTCCACGAAACGCTTTCTCGTCCATCGAGAGCGCTAGCTGTTCCAGCTCCGCAGCACTTAGACCCAAGAGGTTTTTCTTTTTCATACCTGGCTGCTACATTCTATCTCACGATGCAGCTATGTGTGCTTGGGAGTGGGAGTTCGGGGAATTGCACCTATATTGGGACGGCGAACACCCACATCTTGCTGGATCTGGGTTTCGGGGCACGCAGCATCCGGCGCCGCTTCGAGGAGGCCGCCCTCGCACTCGACAAAGTCCAGGCCCTTATTTTGACCCACGGACACAGTGACCACGTGGCCGGGGCTGCCGCATTCGCCAGCGAGCTTGAAATTCCGGTTTTCATGAACAATGGTACGCGGGGGGAGGTTCCCGAACTGCGGAAATTGGAGCGCTGGGAGTGCTTTGAGGCGGGACAATCCTTTTCGATTGGGGATATCCGAGTTCAGCCCTTTGACGTGAATCACGATGCCGCTCAACCCGTTGCTTTTCGGTTCTCGTCGGGTGGAGTTGCTGGTGCCGCGGTGACCGACCTGGGTGAGCTGTCCGCTGATGTCATGAAACAACTGCGAGGCTGCGACTGGCTGATTTTGGAATCCAATCATGATGAGGAAATGCTCAAGGTCGGCGGCTACCCCTGGTTTCTCAAACAGCGGTTGCTGGGAAAGAAGGGACACCTTTCCAACCAGGCGCTTTCGCACTTCCTGGCCGAGGACTTCGACGGGAGCGCTACCCACCTTTTTCTAGCCCACTTGAGCCGCAACAACAACCTGCCCCAACTGGCCGCGGAAGCCGCTTCGGAGGCGCTCCGGAAACGGGGCAAGGGCGACCACCGCAGTCCCCAGGTCCACTTGACTCATCAACACAAACCGACCATAGTCCTGGAGTTATGATCCCCCGATACACGCGGCCTGAGATGGCGCAGATCTGGTCAGAAGAGAACAAGTACTCGAAGTGGCTCGATGTCGAGATCGCCGTCTGCGAGGTTTTGGCTGAGAAGGGCCAGGTCCCGGCCGACGCCCTGTCCGAGATCAAGGAAAAGGCCGCTTTTTCGGTAACGCGAATCCACGAGATCGAAGAGGTCACTCGCCACGACGTTATCTCTTTTCTAAGCTCCGTCGCCGAATCGGTCGGGGAGGCATCACGATTCATCCACCTCGGACTCACCTCCACCGACGTCGGGGACACGGCGCAGGCATTGTTGGTGAAAGATGCCTCCAGCGCAATCGAGGCCGAGCTACTCAAGTTTCTCTCGATCCTCAAACAACAGGCGATTCGCTACAAAGACACCCCGGTGATGGGTCGAACCCACGGCGTCCATGCCGAACCAACCACTTTTGGCTTGAAACTGGTCGTTTGGTATTCGGAAATGCAACGCAACCTGGAACGCTTCCGTCGGGCCCGGGAGAATCTGGAAGTCGGCAAGATAAGTGGTCCAGTAGGGACCTTCTCCCACCTTCCCCCAGACGTGGAGGAGAAGGTCTGCAGGAAACTGGAGATCGGTTTTGCTCGGGCCTCCACACAGACTCTTCAGCGCGATCGGCACGCCGAGTACATCTGCTCGCTGGCCATCCTGGGCTCCACCTACGACAAGATTGCCACCGAAATCCGTCACCTGCAGCGTACCGAAGTCGGCGAGGCACGCGAGGCCTTCGGATCCGGGCAAAAGGGGAGTTCGGCGATGCCCCATAAACGGAACCCGATCGCCAGCGAAAACATTAGCGGTCTGGCCCGAGTCCTGCGATCCAATGCGGTCACCGCACTCGAGAATATTCCGTTATGGCACGAGCGAGACATTTCTCATTCCTCGGCAGAGAGGGTGATACTGCCCGACAGCACGACACTCGCCCACTACCTGACCACCCGGATTGCCAATGTCGTCAAGAATCTCGCGGTCGACGAAGCCCGAATGCAAGCCAATATCGAGCTCTCGGGCGGCCTGACCTTCTCTAGTAAACTGCTGGTCAAGTTGGTCGAGCTGGGTGTCCTCCGCGATGAAGCCTACGTTTGGATCCAGAGGAATTCCATGCGGGCCTGGGACGAAAAGACCGACTTCAAAGGCCTCATCCTGGCGGACGAGGATATCCGGACCCATCTTTCTGCCAAAGAAATTGAAGAGGTATTCGATCTCCGAAGCACGCTTCAGCACGTGGAGACCGTCTATGAGCGGGTCTTCAATCCGGCATGAAGCCGAACCCTCTCTTCCCCTCTGAAAAAACCCTGGGCATCAACACCGATCTGTACGAGCTAACCATGCTGGGCGCCTATTTCCGCGCTGGGCAGGCTACTGATGAGGCCACCTTCGAGCTTTTTACTCGACGCCTTCCAAAGCGGAGAAACTATCTGCTCGCCGCCGGGCTGGAACAGGCGCTTCACTGCGTCCTGAACTTGTCTTTTGACAGGGAGATAACCGACTACCTAAGGAGCCTGGAAGCCTTTCGGCATCTGGAACCCGCTTTTTTCGAATACCTCTGCGACTTTCGATTTACTGGTGATGTCTATGCGCTTCCCGAGGGTACGCCCGTCTTCCCGAATGAGCCGATCCTTCAGGTAACTGCTCCCGTAATGGAAGCTCAGCTACTGGAAACTTATCTGATCAACACCCTCAACTTTCAGACCATGGTGGCGACCAAGGCAGCACGGCTGTGTCTGGCAGCCGGCGGGAGGCAGGTGGTCGATTTCGGAAGTCGTCGTGCACACGGCCCCCAGGCCGGCACCTTGGCTGCGCGGGCCTCTTTCATCGGGGGCTGTGCGGGCACAAGTAACACCTTGGCCGGGTTCGAGCTGGGTCTCCCCGTACACGGCACCATGGCCCACTCCTTTGTGCAATTCTTTGGGGACGAACTGGAGTCCTTCCAGTGGTTCCGCGACACCTTCCCACAGAATGCCGTCCTCCTCGTGGATACCTACGATACGCTGTCTGGAGTGCGAAAGGCATTGCAAGTCGCGGGTGATATCGATGGCGTGCGCCTGGACAGCGGGGATCTCGGGAGTCTGGCCGTAGAGACGCGCCAGCTATTGGATCGCGCGGGTAGGACCAGAGTTCGAATCGTCGCCAGCGGTGATCTCGATGAGGAAAAGTTGCAGTCCTTGGCCTTGAGTGACGCTCCGATCGACGCCTACGGTGTCGGGACCGAACTGGTGGTGTCCCGAGACGCCCCAGGCTGTGACCTGGTCTACAAACTGGTGTCGGCAACCCGTTCCGGGGAAACCCAGCCGCGCGTCAAGTTAGCCACGAACAAGGACACCATGCCCTATCGTAAGCAGATCTTCCGAAGGGGCAGTCCAGCGGGATTCTGCGGGGACGAGGTGGCCCGGTGGGACGAAGTTCCCGCCGGGGCGGGTTCGAAGTCTTTTCCTTTGCTGAAAAGGTATGTAAAGAAAGGCGAGCTAACTGCTGGGCTTCCCGACGTCTTCAAAATCCGGGACTACGCGCAGAGTCAACTCCAAGCTCTGCCGGATTCGATCAAGCTGCTGGAGGCCTGCCCTCCCTATCCGGTGGAGTACAGCGCCGAGCTGCTTTCAGCCCGACAAGAACTCCAACACCAATACGGAAATCCTGGGTGATACCCATAGTACGCTGTCCGCGATCGCATTCGACTTCGGGAATCGAAGCACGCCTACTGATCGAGGTACCTGGAAGACAGTTCGAAGGCGACTACCGAGACCACCAGAGACGAGATGATCAACAGTGACAGATCTGAGAAATTCCCTCGCGCGCGCGAGCCTCATCGACGCCACTCCCAGAAAGCCCAAACCATGACAGGCGCGGATGCCCCAGAGACGGACTTCAGAACCGCGGGGATACTTGACCAGGAAAACAATAAACCCGACGGATGCCATCGTGAACAGCAGAAGGGATGCTAATGCCATAGCGACCTACTCGACTTTGAACTGCCGACAGACCAACCCTGCCTCCTGGAGCAGTTGAAAGGATGTGTCACTCAGGGGATATTCCAAGTTGTATACGACTTCTCGGATCCCCGAATTGATGATCATCTTGGTGCAGGTGAGGCAGGGGGAGAAGGTCGTATACAGGACGCCGTCTTTGACACTCACCCCATGGTACGCAGCCTGGGTGATAGCGTTCTCTTCGCCGTGAGAACACAGACAATCGTCTAGTTGGGTACCACTATCCGCCAATTGATTGCAGCGAGGACAGCCCCCCTCGAAACAGTTTCGCGTGCCTCGCGGGGTCCCGTTGTATCCGGTGGAAATGACTCTCTTGTCGCGAACGATTACTGCCGCAACCTTCCTCTTGACGCAATTGCTTCGTAGCGCGGCCACTTTGGCCATTCTCATGAAGTACTCGTCCCAATCGGGCCGACTCAATTGCGGCATGAGCTTCTGGAGCCAGCTCGAGACCTGTGAGCAGAGCTCCTCTTTGGTGCCATTGTTCTCAACCGTACAGTCGGCCAGGCTCGCACTTTCCGAAAGCTTTTGTCCTTCGGGTCGCTTGCTGGAGATCTCTTCCTCCTCCAAGCGGAGAAACTCCTCGAATTCAACAGGGTCAGATTCCCGCGCTCGGGCCCTGATCCTCTGGTAGCGCGTTTTTGCCTCTGCTTCCAGAGCAAGCAGGTAAAAATCGCGTCGCTTGCGGAATTTCTCGACTTCCTCGGGATGACGAAACGAGTCGACGACGTAGTTCCTATCCTCGTCCAACTGCTTCAGGATCTGCTGCGCCAGATAGCCATTGCCGAAGCTCGCGCGAAGATCTCTCCCCACCTCAATCAATCGTTCCCGCGTAACCTCGTGGCCTCGCTTCGTTACTTCTTCCCGAATGAAGTCCGAGAGAGACAGATAGTCGAAGCCCTTGGCCTGAAGAAACTCGGCTACCAGCCCCTTACCTGAAGCATTTCTGCCTGTCAGACCAATGACCATTTGTCTCTCTATGATACATCTTTGGGCTGGCCAGATCTGCCTATGCTATATTCCCTTTATGGCGTTTCAGAGCCCTGATTTCATGAACCTCGACGACCTCCTCAGCGACGAGGAAACGCTGGTTCGCGAGAGCGTCCGCCGCTTCGTAGAGGAAGAGGTGCTCCCAGTCATCGAAGACCACTACATGGAGGGCAGATTCCCCTCACATTTGATCGGGCCAATGGGAAGGCTGGGTTATTTTGGGGCCAATCTCAAAGGTTACAACTGCTCGGGTCTCAACAGCATCGCCTACGGGCTGATCATGCAGGAACTCGAGCGAGGTGACAGCGGACTGAGAAGCTTCGTTTCGGTACAAAGTGGGTTGGTGATGTACCCGATCTATACTTTCGGCAGTGCCGAACAAAAGGAGAAGTGGCTGCCGCGCCTACAGTCAGGACAAGCCGTTGGTTGTTTCGGTCTGACGGAGCCTGACTTTGGCTCAAATCCAAGCGGGCTGAGAATGGTTGCTCGGGAAAAGCGAGGTGGTTTTGTCCTGAGTGGCACCAAGGCATGGATCACCAACGGCAGTATCGCCGACGTGGCGGTAATCTGGGCCCGCTGTGACGATGGGAAGATCCGTGGCTTTCTGGTTGAAAGGGAAACTCCGGGATTCGGAAGCCGCGACTATCGCAACAAGCACTCTCTGCGGGCTTCTGTCACTTCGGAACTGGTGCTTGACGACTGCTACGTTGCTGGGTCGAGTCTGCTGCCTGAAACCACCGGCCTCAAGAGCGCCCTGATGTGTTTGAATCAAGCCAGATACGGAATCGCCTGGGGGGCGGTCGGGGCGGCCATGGCCTGCTTCGACACGGCCCGGCGCTGGGCGCTGGAGCGAACTCAGTTCGGTAATCGCCCCATTGCATCACATCAGTTGGTCCAGCAGAAGCTAGTCTACATGTTGACCGAAATCACCAAAGCCCAGCTCCTCGCTCATCGCCTGGGACAGCTCAAGGATGCAGGCAACGAACGGCACGAGCAAGTCTCACTGGCAAAGAGAAACAATGTAGCCATTGCTCTGAAAACGGCTCGCCTGGCACGAGATATCCTGGGGGCAAACGGGATTCTGAGCGAGTATCCCGTGTTTCGACATATGGCCAACCTGGAAACTGTTTACACCTACGAAGGAACCCACGACATCCACACCCTGATTTTGGGCGACGCCATCACAGGCATCCCGGCCTTCGACTGATCTTTGATCGTCACCGGTTCTATTTTTCTTCGTATTGGTCCTTGATCGAGTCCACAACCGCTGGATCGGTCAGGGTCGTCGTGTCGCCTAGAACTCTTCCTTCGGCCACGTCGCGAAGAAGGCGGCGCATGATCTTTCCGCTCCGCGTCTTGGGCAATTCAGAAGCCGGAAAGACCTTTTCTGGGCGCGCAATAGGCCCAATCTTCTCACCCACGTGGTGTCGTAGCTCCTGCATCAGGTCGTCGCTGGCCTCGTTCCCCGCACGCAGGGTGACAAAGGCTGCGATTCCCTGTCCCTTAACCTCATGAGTAACGCCGATCACGGCCGCCTCCGCTACCGCTGGGTGACTCACCAGGGCGCTTTCGACCTCCATCGTGCCGATCCTGTGCCCGGCGACATTGAGCACATCGTCTACACGTCCGAGCAGCCAGAAATATCCCTCTTCGTCCCGCTTGGCACCGTCGCCGGTGAAGTAGACGCCGGGATGCTGTGACCAATACTGTTCCTTCCAGCGATCAGGGTCGCCCCAGATCGTCCGCGCCATTGCCGGCCAGGGCCGCTTCAGAATCAAGAAGCCGCCTCCGCCCAGCGGCACCGAATTACCCTGCTTGTCAACAATGTCGGCCTCGATCCCTGGGAAGGGGAAGGTCGCGGAACCTGGCTTGAGATTGGTCAGCCCAGGCAAGGGAGTGATCATCGCCATCCCTGTTTCTGTCTGCCACCAGGTGTCCACGACCGGCACTCGATCCGAACCAATGTGGCGCCGATACCAGACCCAGGCTTCGGGGTTGATTGGTTCGCCGACGGTTCCCAGGAGACGAAGCGAGCTAAGGTCGTACCGCTCCGGGTATTCCACTCCCCAGCCCATGAAGGCTCTGATGGCGGTCGGTGCTGTGTATAGAATGTTGGCCCTGTACTTCTCCACAATTGACCAAAAACGGCCCTTGTCGGGTTGATCGGGCGCGCCCTCGTACATTATCGAGGTTGCTCCATTCGAGAGGGGCCCGTAAACGATATAACTGTGTCCCGTCACCCATCCCACGTCTGCCGCGCACCAGTAGGTATCCGTATCCTTCAGGTCAAAGACATACTTGGTGGTTGTGTGCGCACCTACCAGATAGCCACCCGTGGTATGCAGCAGCCCCTTCGGCTTCCCGGTAGTGCCTGAAGTGTACAGAATGTAGAGAGGGTGCTCGCTGTCGAGGTGCTCCGGCTCGACGATCTCGCCCTCACTCTTCTCCATCTCCTGGTGCCACCAGTGGTCGCGCCCCTCTTTCATCGAGACCTGGGCGGGGTCGGAGACCCGATTGACAACCAGGACATGTCCGACACCGGGGCAATCCTCCAGGGCCGCATCCGCATTTTTCTTCAGGGCGACCACCTTGCCTCTGCGCCAAGCGCCGTCGGCGGTAATCAGAAGCTTCGAGTCCGAATCGTTGATCCGGTCACTGAGCGCATCCGGGCTGAAGCCCCCAAAGACCACGTTGTGGGGCGCACCGATGCGAGCACAGGCAAGCATGGCGATGGGCAACTCGGGAACCATCCCCAGATAGAGGGCGACGCGATCGCCCTTTTCGACGCCCAGTCTCCTAAGCGTCGCGGCACAGCGGTTCACCTCCCGATAAAGGTCCAGGTATGTCAGGACTCGGGTATCACCTGGCTCTCCCTCCCAGATGATCGCAGCCTTGTTCTTTCTCCAAGTAGAAAGGTGGCGATCGAGGCAGTTGTAGGAGAGATTCAACTGGGCACCGAGAAACCATTTGGCCGTCGGTGGATCCCACTCCAGAACCTGGTTCCAAGGCTCGAACCAATCAATGGCTTCTGCCATCTGGGCCCAGAATTCTTCGGGGGCCTCGCGTGCCTGCTCGTAGATGGCAGGATCACTCCAGTGCGCTTGGGACGTGAACGCCTCGCTCGGCGGGAAGCGGCGATCTTCCTTCAATAGGGCAGATATGGTTCCTTCTTGTTCGGCCATCAAACCTCTCCTTTTGCTTTTATCTTGGTCTCTTGTCGTGCCAACTAGATTGGGCCTTGGCCCGAGCCAGGGCGCGAAGGCCAGCCTCTTCCCTTCTACTCTCCTGCTAAACCCAAATCCGCGGCGATCTCCGACATGGCTTGGATCACCGTCTGTATATGCTCATCGAGGTCTACCCCTAGGTCGGCAGCGCCTTGCCGAATGTCCTCCCTGCGAACAGAGCGCGCAAAGGCCTTGTCCTTCAGCTTCTTCTTGACGGACTTGACTGGTAAGTCCGCAATTCGTTTCCCAGGTCTGACCAGCGCGGCGGCAGTAAGAAAGCCGCATAATTCATCGACGGCGAAGAGCGTCTTGTCCATCGGGCTTTGGCGGGGTAGGCTTAGGTACTCCGCATGCGACTTGATCGCGTAGATTATCTCCTCGGGATATCCCTCTTCCTCGAGAATCCGGGCACCCACCAGAGGATGGTCCTCGGGATCCGGATTCTGCTCATAGTCAAAGTCGTGCAGAAGCCCTACGATGCCCCATTTCTCCTCGTCGCCACCAAGGCTTCTCGCGTAGCTTCTCATCGCAGCTTCCACTGCCATCGCATGACGAAGCAGACTCTGACTCTTGGTGTATCGTCCAAGGAGCCTCCAGGCGTCATCGCGGCTCAAGCTCATATCCTTATCTTCTCGTCTGGTGGCATTCTCAAGGGCCACTACCCGTCTCCGCTGGCCTTGGCTTACCTGAAATGATCGCGTCTCCTAGGTCACGCTGTGCTAGGCCCAGTGTGGCGAGGTAGGGAAGATTCCGGTACTGCTCACAGTAGTCGAGACCATAGCCCACAACGAAGCTGTCGGGAACCTCGAAGCCAACGTAGTGGAGCGGCACGTCTACCTGTCGCCGGGTCGGCTTTGACAGGAGGGTACACACGCGCAGGGACGCCGGGTTTCGGCCACGCAGCAGTTGGAGCAGGTGGCTAACGGTCCTTCCCGTGTCGACGATGTCTTCCACCAACACTACGTCCACGCCCTCAATGCTGCTCTCGAGATCGCTGATGAGTCGTATTTGTGCTGCTGCTCCGGACCCATCCCGATAGCTCGACAAGGCAATGAAGTCCATCTTGAGATCAACCCCTACCTGCCGGACGAGATCCGCGTGAAAGATGGCGGCGCCCCGAAGAACGCCGACAAATAGAGGCGTGGTGTGATGGTAGTCTTGGTCGAGCCTATGGCCAAGCTCAGCGATGCGCTCTCGAATCTGTCTGGCATCGATAAGGGCCTCGAGCCCATCGCTCAAAGCAGTCACGCCGCAGATCATAGCACACGCCAGGAGGGTCCTGGTGAGGGTGGATGGACTACCGCTCGCTCCGGGAGAATCCGAGAAGCCTCCTCGGGGGATGGCTCCTCTGGTGCAGGCCGGCAACTCTCGGGAGGGCGTGTGTGCTATCTCGAATGCGAGATTTTCCGTAGCGATAGTGCTAGAATGTCGGCACACCAAGGAGGATCATATTGAGCGCTGACGTTGCATACATGGAAAAGGTCTACAACTACTATTCTCATTTCTACGACCAGGTCTTTGGAAAGATCTTCGATAGTGGCCGCGAAATGGCCCCACTGCTCCTTGAA